>CBDEGI010000003.1:0-2171884 GCA_965237575.1 Bryobacterales bacterium | reverse complement strand
AACAGGAAATAACTCACAATCCCTAATGCGCCCAGGACGATGAACAAGGCGTAGTTCTGTACCAAGCCCGTCTGCAACATGCGCAGCGGGTAGGAAGCGAACTTGACCATGAACGCCGTCAGCCGCACCGTGCCGTCCACGATCCAGGTGTCCCACCAAATGCTCACGCTGGAGGTGAAACGCGTCAGCCACCCCGCGCCGTTGACCCCGCCGTCGATCACGGTTTTGTCGAAACCGGCCAAGGCTGTGCCTCCGCCTTTGGCGAAGCCGTCCACGAACAGGGCGCCGTAGATCTCATCCACGAAATACTTGTTGTAGAGCAGGCGGTGCAGCCCGCCGCCGAGCGCTCGTTCCATGGCGTCGCCTTCGCGCTTACGGTTGAACATCTTCCACGCCAGGAAGATTCCCGCGAAGGCCAGCCCTACCGAGAGCCCCATCAGAAGCCATTCCATGGTGGTCTCGTGATGGGCCTCTGCTGCCTCATGCATCTCAGGACCGGCGGTGACGGGCGCAAGCTGATGCTCGAGAAAAGTGACGTGCAGGCCGATGTCGTTGAACGCCACCGGCGTTGCGACCCAGCCCCCGAAGAGGCTGCCGAGGGCAAGCACGATGAGCGGTATCGTCATGGTCCTTGGCGATTCGTGGACGTGGACTTTCGGGTCCACCTGTCTTGCTCGCCGCCGACCGCGTGAATCACGGAGCCCGACCCGAGGAACAGAAGCGCTTTGAAGAAGGCGTGAGTATAGAGGTGGAAGATGGCAACCCAAAACGCCCCGACGCCTAAAGCCAGGAACATGTAGCCGAGCTGGCTCACCGTCGAGTACGCGAGCACGCGTTTGATGTCGTGCTGGACGAGCCCAATCGTCGCGGCGAAGATCGCCGTTAGGGCCCCGACCACAGCCACGATCGCCATCGTTTGCGGCGCCAGCACGTAGATCGCGCTCGACCGCGCCACCAAGTAGACGCCGGCCGTCACCATCGTCGCCGCGTGGATCAGCGCCGACACCGGCGTCGGGCCCTCCATGGCGTCGGGCAGCCAAACATAGAGCGGAAGCTGCGCCGATTTACCGGCGGCGCCAACGAAAAATAGTAGCGTGATCATGCTTAGCACGCCGAAGGTCGCGGTCTCCGCCGCCAGGCCACTCGCCTCGAGCGCCGGTCCGATCTCGGTGAAGGTCAGCGTGCCCAGCGCGGTGAAGGTCAGCAGCATGCCCAGCACAAACGCCGCGTCACCGATACGGTTCACCAGGAACGCCTTGTTGGCCGCGTCCGAGGCCGACTTGCGGTGGAAGTAGAATCCGATCAGTAAATAGCTGCACAGGCCCACGCCCTCCCAACCGACGAACAACAACACATAGTTGTTCGCCAGCACCAAGGTCAGCATGAAGAAGAGGAACAGGTTGAGGTATCCGAAGAAACGGTAATACCCCCCGTCGTGCGCCATGTAGCCGATCGAGTAGACGTGAATCAGAAAGCCCACGCCGCTGACGACCAGAATCATCACGCTGCTTAGCGGGTCGAGCAGGAAACCCCAGTCCGCGGTGAAGTTGGCCAGCGCCCCCGACGATGTCGCCGACTTCAGGCCCGCCAGCCACGTGAACTTGATCACCTCATGAGAATGGCCCTCGACGCCCTGTAACTGAAACACGGCCCCCAGGGAAAAAACGAACGAGAGCAGCACCATGCCCGGGCAGAGTAAACTGATCAGCTTCTTGCCCGGCGGCTCGTGGTGTTCGCCGTGGCCGTGATCGTCGTGGCCGCCAGTGGTCTGCGGATCGAGCCGCCGCCCGAACAGCAGCATCAATAGCGCCCCGACGAGCGGGAACATCGGGATCAGCCAGATGCTATCGAGGAAAAACATGTTGGAAGCTCGTTCGTCTCCAGTGCGGGCCGGCTACCAGCGGAGGATATCGACTTCGTCGGCGTGCACCGTCTCCTTGTTCTTGAACAGCGCGATCAGGATCCCCAGCCCCACCGCCGCCTCGGCCGCCGCATCGGTGATCATAAAGATGGTGAAGACCTGTCCGTTCACGTTTTGCAGGTAGTTCGAGAAAGCCACCAGGTTGATGTTGACCGCGTTGAGGATCAACTCGATCGACATCAGAATCACGATGATGTTGCGTCGGGTCAGCACGCCCACGGTCCCGATGATCAGGAGGGCCAGGCTGAGAACCAGATAGTGAGGCGTCGATACGGGAAACATGATGTGGTTACGTTTTCACCTACGCTGTCGGCGACTCGTTGTCGGTCTGCGCCTTCGCCATCACCACCGCGCCGATGATCGCCACCAGCAGCAGGATCGACGCCAACTCGAAGGGCAGCAGATATTCGGAGAACAGCACCTGCCCGACTTCCTCTGTGTTCGTCGTCAACGAACCGATCTCCGCGGGCGGGGGACGATCGGCGAACTTGAACTCCTCGAATCCCTTCGACAGGAAGTACATCAACTCCGCCGTCAGCAACCCGACACAGAGGAGGGCGGCCCACAACTGCGAAGAGAAGCGGCGCTGTTTCGCCTCTTCGTTGACCGGCACCAGCATGATCACGAACAGATACAGCACCACGATGCCGCCGATGTAGACGATCACCTGGACGCCGGCGATGAACTCAGCGCCCTGCAGCAGGTAGAGCCCGGCCACGCCCACCAAGGCGTTCACGAGCCACACCGCCGAGTGGACGACGTTGCGACGCGTGATCGTCATCACGGCGCTGAACAGAATCTGCACAGCGAACAGGTAGAACAGAATGCTGTCTAGGTGATCTAGCGACATTGCCGGGCGGGTCCGCGAGTTCGCAAAAGTCGTTCCCGAACGAAGTTAATCAGGATACACCAAAAGGCCAAGGCTCAGCAGGCGGCTGCCGAGGCCTTGCAGGGCGTCGGGTGGAACTTGCTGTCAGTTCCGGCAAGGATTGCAGGTAGCGTCTCAGTTCGCTCCCGCGGGACCGATGGCGCGACCCCGCCGGTGGCTTCGCACAGACCAAAGGTGTGAGCTGGGCGGTCGAGGTGGGCACAGCATGCTGTGCCCCTACTTTTCTCGCCAACCTGACACAGCACCGACCGGGTAGGTGCGACCAAACAAAGTCACGTCTGTGTGTACACTGTTAAGGTCGACTCCCTGATCTGTCTACACGTAGCTTCAATAATGGGTCAGGAACTTCGGGTTAAAGGCCTGATTCCGTTGATCAAAACGAGGCCTCTAAAGGAAACCGCCGAGTGAACGATCTCTTGTCCACGAAAGAGCAGAGACCAGCCGGCGATGAGCCTCTCCGCCAATTGCTCATCGGCGTGGACGCGATGGAGTGGACGTTGGTCCAGCGTTGGGCGGCGGAGGGAAAACTGCCCACCTTCCGACGGCTCCTGGAGGAAGGTGCTCGGGCTGAACTATCGACGACCGGCCAGTACCTTCCAGACTCGGTCTGGACAACGCTCTGCTACGGTGTCAATCCGGGCAAGCTCGAGAAGTACTTCTATGTGCAGTATGACCCAGCCACAGGGTCACTTCGTTACGCGGCGGACCTCGAAATGCGGGGCCAACCCTTCTGGCACTATCTCAGCGAGGCGGGAAGGCGGGTCGGAGTTGTCGACATTCCACACCTACCGTTCAAGGAAGTGCCTCACGGTTTCCACCTGATGAACTGGGGGGCCCACGACAACAAGGGTGGTGCAATCACGAGCCCGCCCTCCTTGCTGGCCGAGGTTCAGAAGCGCTTCGGCAGCCATCCGGTCGGAGATTGCGAAAGATACAACAAGGATGTCAAATCCCTTCGCAAGCTCCGCGGGGACATTCTGCGTGGGGTCGCCACGCACGGAGAGCTTTTCCGGTGGCTCATGAAGACGAAGCCCTGGGACGTGTTCCTGTGTGAGTTCCCAGCGGCTCATTGTGCAGGACACCATTTTTGGAGCTATATGGATCCCTCGCATCCGCTCCACGAGGAATCCGACGCCGAGGGACTCGCGGACACGATTGAGCAGACCTACCGCGCCATTGACCGCGAAATCGGGGAGATGTTGGAAGTTGCTGGAGGGCAGACGCGGTCATTCGTCTTTGCACCTCATGGGATGGGACCGCTTTCCCACGCTTCTTGGAACCTGAATGAGATCCTGGATCTGCTGGGATTCGGTGAGGGCGCCGGACGCCGCGCGCCAGAGCGTCCGTCACGCCGCGCAAAGCTCAATCCTTGGCGTATCGTGAAAATGGTCGTGCCATCGCGGCTACAATACGCGATCAAAGATCGCCTTCCCAAGAGGCTTCAGGACGAACTCGTGTTCCGCTGGTACGCCGCGGGCCGCAAGTATAGTGGCAGAAAAGCCTTCGCTGTTCCGAACAATGAAGTAACCGGCGCCGTCCGCATCAGCGTGCGAGGGCGAGACCGCGGTGGGCTGGTCGAGCCGGGACGCGAATACCGAACGATCTGTAACGACATTAAGAACGCCCTCTTCGAACTATCCGATCCCGTTACGGGACGTCCTGTGGTGAAAAAGGTCACTTTTCTACACGACCTTTGTCACGGACCCTTCGTCGAGAGCTTGCCGGACCTTTCGATCCTTTGGGACTCGACCTTCCCATGGGATTCGCTGGAATCGCCTCGGTTCGGAACCCTTCGCATCCGGCGGCAGGATTCCCGCAGCGGTTCCCACACACCGCAGAGCTTCTTACTTGCCACCGGGCCTGGGGTCCCGGTCGGTGTTGAACTCGAGGGCTGCTCTACCTATGACATCGCCCCCACTGTGCTCGAAGGCGCCGGTGTGCAGCCCCCTCAGCACTTGGACGGGCAAGCCATCAAGATGCAAGGGGTCGAGTCCACCGCTTGAGATCACTCGGCTAGCCCCACCGCCGGGTACCGGAAGCCAAACTGGACCGCGAGGCCCGATTGTCACCGACGGCCCGGCAGTTGCCTGGCCCGAGCCCTCTCTCTCGCGAGCGCGAGGTTTTTCTGAATGCGCCGATCGTTAGGCTTGAGTTCAGCCGCCCGTTCAAAGTGTCCCAGTGCCTCGATGACCTGCCCTTGATTGAACAGGTGGCTTCCCATGTCATTGCGGATGATCGCTTCTTCCTCGTTCCATTTCGGTCCCGCCGGCATCACGGAGCGAGCCGTCGGGCTGACGGCAACGAAGGTCTTCATCACGTTCAGGTCGGGCGGGTCCCACGTGAAAGACTGGGTAAACGACAGGTGCATATGTAGAAGGGCTGAGAGGATCACCATGCCCCAGGCCGCCAACCGCCAACGACGCCACGGGAATCGTTTTTCGAGCTGGAGAGCCAGACCGACGACCGCGAGAATCATCCAAAGGGGAACAAAATCATGGGCATAGCGGCGGCCCGCGGATGCGAAACAGAGCATCACCCCAAAAGCCAGGCTGGAGGAGATCGCCGCGGCGCCAACAAATAGCCTAAGGTCGCGCGGCCGGTCTTCACGCCACAGCGGCCAACACAAAACGGCGAGCAGAAGAAACGGCGACCCGATCAGCAGGGAAGACATGTCCTCGGCCCGGGTCGTGTCGACCAGCGGCAGCCAGCCTTCGTGCACGAGCCAAGGGAAGTCTCCAGTGAGCTGGATGGGCGCCAGCAGATAGTGCCGCAGGTTTTCCGGTACTCGGCCGGGGTCAAAAGGCGCGAGGCCCGCTGTGATAGAGGGCAAGTATCGGTTGCCGTACTCCCAGGGCGAGCCGAAACGTGCCTGGTTGTAGGCCATCAACAGCGTTCCCGAAACGAGGATGGGTAGGCTGTAGGCGCCAACGTGAGACGCCGCGGTCGAAAGCGGGCGTTGGCGAAGGTACTGAATGATCAGTAAGACAAGGCCCAGCACGATCCCTGACACAGCGAGGGACACGCGGGACGCCGTGGCCACACCGATCCCCAGCCCAGCGGCCAACGCCCACTTCCACGAACCCTGTTCCTGGTAGTGAAGCAGCGCGAGAAACGCACCCATTACGCCGAGCACGCCGAAGACAATACTTTCGTGATAGACCGTCCCACGAAGCGACACCAGGGCCGTCGGGGTGCCCAGCGCAAATGCGAAAAAGAAACAGAGACAAGCAGGTTTCGGTAAGCCTGGAAAGAAACGCCTCCGCAGCACCAGCATGATCTGTAGAAAGACCAAGCTGGTCAGCCAGCCGGCCAAGATGCACGCGACGCGGTCGGACAACGGCAAGCCGATCAACTCCGCAAGGAGGTGAACCAACGCGGGGAACGGCCCCCACTGCAGGTAGTAGCGGCCCCCGTAAGGAATCATGTCGTGCAAGTACGTTTGGTCAGGACGAATGTCGATGTGTAGCTGCCCCTTGAGGAAAGCGTCGGCCAGCAGGTCGTAGTAACCCATGAGGTTGCTGAAGTCGAACTGACCCCAGGTTCCGACAACCGAAAAAATGAGTAACAGGGCGCCCGCCGAAAGCGCCCACTCTCTGAGAGAGAAGGACGTGGAGTCGCCGGCAGGAGGCTTCGCCGGCATCGCCGACGACTTCGTTCCGGGTGCGAGACCCCGAGCCTTGCCGGATCTCTGCACGCCGGCGGACTGCCGACCGACACCGCGCTGTCTCTTCCGTCGCTGCGTCATGAGGTTGGGAGGACTCAACGCTTGGAGGGCACCCTCAAAACCGAGCCGTGACCGTAAGGGAGTGGTTGCCTCGAGGCCTCGATCGCTTCGGAAGCTCGTTCGCGTCCTACGGGAGTCCGCCACCAACGAAGGATGTCCAGATGCTAGCGAGTTCTTCCTATGGTTCGTATAGAAAGAGCCGGCACACGCAATTGTATAGCAAAGGAGAGGGGGTCACCGGGCCATGTAGCGCCCCGTTACCTTCGAAAGAAGCCTTTCCGCGGCCTTGGTCGAGAGCGGTGCCGAATGCGGATGAAAGCTAGAACTTGTACTGTGTGGGCAGGGGACCTTCTTCCAATATTTGGCGGTCCCAGATCGCGCCTTCGCGCGTATAGGAGGCCAGCTCGAAGTCCTGTGTCAGCTCCAAGGCGTCTACCGGACAGGCGTCTTCGCACAGCCCGCAGAACATGCAACGCGACGTGTCGTAGATGAACGTGGTCAGTTCCTTGCGCCGGGTTTCCTTGTTGCGCTCGGCGCCGACGACGATCAAGGTTTCCGGGCAGGCTAGCGCGCACAGGTTGCAGGCGATGCAAAGCGTCTCGTTCGTTTCGGGGTGGACGTTCAGACGCGGCGCCCCGCGGTAGCGTTCCGCCACCGAAGGTCTCTCTTCGGGGTACTGCTCGGTGTAGACCAGCGAGGGTTTCTGATTGCGGAAGGTAACCCACAGACCCTGCAACAGGTCGACCAGAAAGACAGTTTTCAGAAACTCCTTCATAGCCCCATTATCCTCCAACCCCTCACGACGTCACCAGCATCACGACTCCGTTGACGATCAAGGACCCGATGCTGATCGGGATGAGGTACTTCCAACCCACATCCATCAACTGGTCGTAACGGAACCGGGGGAAAGTTCCCCGATACCAAATGAACGTGTAGATCAGTATCAACACCTTGAACAAGAACCAAAAGAAGCCGATGATCAGCTCGTTGACCGCCGGGAAGGCGAAGAGGCCGGCGACCAAGAACATCCCCAACGCCACGACGCCAATCACGGCCTTCTGCTCGGGCAGCAACAAACGCTTGATTCCGATCGCACAACCGCCGCCAATGAGAACGAACAGCAGAATCGGGAACACAACGTTCAGCGGCATCTCAAGAGCCGCCACGTTCGGGAACGGCCGCAGCCATCCACCGAAGAACACTGTGACGGCGATGCTGCAGATCACAAAGATGCTGGCGTATTCGGCCAGGAAGTACAGAGCAAAGCGAAATCCACTGTACTCGGTGTGGAAGCCGGCGACGATCTCCGACTCGGCCTCGGGCAAATCAAATGGTGCACGGTTCGTTTCCGCGACCCCGGCGATCAAGAACAAAACCGTCGGTACGAGCATCAGCCCGTAGTTCGCAAAAGCGATCCAGACGCCCTTGTCGAGTTGGGTCTGAATGATGCCCTGCATGCTCAGGGTCTCGGCCACCATCAGAGCAGTGACCACCGCAAAACCTAGGGGCACTTCATAGCTCACCATCTGTGCCGCCGACCGCAACGAGCCCAGTAGCGAATACTTGCTGTTGGCCGACCAGCCGCCCAAGATCAGGCCCAAAGCCCCGATGGACGACATCGCCAGGACGAACAGAATGCCGATGTTGACGTCGGCCACGTAGAACCTGTCACTCAACGGGAGCACGGCGAACGCTGTCAACGCGGTGAAAGTCGAGAGCACCGGCGCGCCCCAAAAAATCCACTTATCCGCCGCGGCGGGGATGATGTCTTCCTTGAGCAGCAACTTGAAGGCGTCCGCCAACGGTTGGAGAAACCCGTAGGGTCCTACGCGCATCGGGCCCAGCCGGACTTGCAAATCCGCCAAGACTTTACGTTCGGCCAGCACGATGTAGCCCGCGACCAGAGGGAATAGCAGAATGATCAGGACGGTCGCGATGAGCGACTGAAGGTAGGGATTGCTGAGCAGCTCTTCCACGGTACGATCTCTTCGGGCTCTTTCGGAGCTTCTATCTCACAAGGTGACGATCACAGCACCGCTAACGGTCTACCTCGCCCAGAACAATATCCAGCGTGCCGATGATCGCCACCACGTCCGCTACCAACGACCCGCGGCACATCTGATCGAGCGCCTGCAAGTTGACGAATGACGGCGGCCGCACCCTGACTCTATAGGGCTGGGTTGATCCATCGCTGACCATGAAGTAACCCAACTCACCCTTGGGGGCCTCGATCGACACATAGACCTCTCCGATCGGCGGCTTGAAGACCTTCGAGACCTTGCCCTTGATCGGACCGCTGGGCAGGCTGTCGACTGCCTGGCGAATGATGCGAACCGACTGCCGAAACTCCCTCATTCGCACCAAGTAGCGGTCGTAGGTGTCGCCGTTCTGGCCCGTCGGTATCTCGAAATCGTACTTCTCATAGCCGGAGTAGGGCATGGCCTTGCGAATGTCCCACTCGATCCCCGCTGCCCGCAGCACCGGGCCGGTCACGCCGTAGGCCTTGCAAGCATCGGCTTTGAGGATACCTACGCCCTTCGTGCGCGCCACCCAAATGCGGTTGGTCGTCAGCAGCTCTTCGTACTCGTCGACTTTCTTCTCAAACCAGTCGCAGAAGGCGTGGCAATCTTTCTCGAACGTGTCGTACGTCTCGTACTGCAACCCGCCGATCCGGAACGCGTGCGTGGTCAACCGCGCACCGCAGTACTTTTCGAAGATCTTGAGGACCTCTTCGCGCTCCCGGAAGCAGTAGAACACCGGCGTGATGGCGCCGATGTCGAGCGCGTGTGTACCCAACCACAGCAGGTGGCTGGCGATGCGGTTCAGCTCGGTGAGAATCACCCGCACGCACTGGGCCCGCTCGGGGACCTCCACGCCGCCCAGCTCCTCGGACGCCAGACAGTAGCCCAGCCCGTTCGAGACAGCAGCAACATAATCCATGCGGTCCACATAGGGAGCGAACTGCTGATAGGTGCGGTTTTCGGCGATCTTCTCAACGCCGCGGTGCAGATAGCCGATGACGCACTCGGTCCCCAGCACCTTCTCGCCGTCGAGCTTCAAGATCACCCGCAGCACACCGTGGGTCGACGGGTGCTGCGGCCCCATGTTGAGGACGATCTCATTGCTGTCGAGAAACGTGGTTTGCGTGGCCATCTATTGCCCGCTCTCGATCTGGAGGTTTTCCCGCACCCAGGCCTCATCCTGCTGAATGATGGAGTAGTCCTTGCGAAGCGGATGTCCCTCCCACTCGTCGGGCATCAGGATTCGGGTCATATTGGGATGGCCTTCGAACTCGATCCCGAACATGTCGAACACCTCGCGCTCCAACCAGTTGGCCGTGGGGTACGCCTCAGAGGCCGTGGGCGCCTTCTCTCCCTCGTCGGCCTGGGCTTTGACGCGAACGCGGACGTTCTGGCGGAACGAGTAGAGTATCCAAAACAGGTCGAAGCGCTTGCCTTCTTCTCGCTTGGGGTAATCGGCGCAGGTGATATCGACCAGGTAGTCGAAGTCTTCCTCGTCCTTGAGATGGTTGATGATAGCAATCACCGACGGCAGGTCGGCGACGACGAAGTCCTGCCCGCGGTACGTCGAGCACTCTTTGATCGAGTCGCCGAAGCGCTGTTTGAGCCCGTCCGCGATCGGGCCCTCCCAAGGCTCGGCCTCCATCACGGTCGGCGCCTTCTTGGGCGGAGGCTTCGCCGCCGCCGCTGGTTTCTCAGCCGCCGCCGGCTTGGCGGTGGCAGCATCGCCCGAGGGCGCCGCGGGTTTTTCCGCGGCAGGCGCAGCCTCGGCAGCCGGTTTCGCCTCCGGTGCCACCTCGGAGCTTACCGAGGGTGGGCTTACCTGGGGCTCGGTGGGCTTGTCGGATGCACGTAGTGTGGGGTCGGGTGGAGCGTTACCCTCAGGCCTGTTCTCGTCTGCCATGTTTCAGTATAGACTTCGAAGCCTGAAGAGAGGCCCGATGCCGCGCAACCGAATTTCGAGCGACCCTAAGTCGTATCACAGTCGAAATTTGGGTGTCAACAAAGGCTGCTTTTCGAGGCGAGCGCTTCGTGTTGCGAGACGAGCCCGTCCCTACTCGTGCTTGTTCGTCCCCGCTTGTGCCCGGGGGCCGAGGTTGTAACTCATGGCCGTCAGGGGTAGACTGTGGCCGTCCCTTGGCTTGAACCACGAGAGCCGCGGCACGGACCACCGGAGGTCCTATGAACTCGATACGCTCGATCTTTCTTGCCGCGGCAATCGCTCTCGGCCTGCTCTCCCCTCTGGCACCTGCGCAAGAGCCTCGCCGGTTCACACGCGCACCGCACCTCTCCGGACCGGACGATCCCGAACGCGGCAAAGTCCGAGGCACAATCCAACTCGGGGAAACCGTCATCATCGAGATACCCGGCGGTTTTGACAGCATCCTCGAACCGGGAGTCGTTCCCGAGTTGAGCGAGCGCCGCCACTCTCGCCGTGGTGGACCGTTTGAGATCGAGGGCATCAAGCCCGGCGACTGGGTGGCGATCCACATCATTGACGTCGAGCCTGGCCCCTATGGCTACTACAACAACGGCGGCCCGTTTCGCGGCAGCCTTCGTCGTGTGGCGCCGGTCAAAGACGGCATGCTGCACTTCCCGCCGGACTTCGTCGTCCCGGCGCGACCCATGGTGGGTATCGTGCAGCTCGAGCCGCGCCTCAACCATCCCGGCGGCGCCTGGAACCATGGCGGCAACCTCGACCTGAACTCGGTGCAACCGGGCAGCACGGTCTATATTCGGGCACAGCGTTACAAAGGCTTGCTGACCATCGGCGACACCCATGCCTACCAGGGCGACGGCGAGCTGACCGGCACGGGTGTCGAGATCGACACGACCGTGACGATCAAGGTCGAGCGTGGACCCGATTTCCCCAACGGCGGAGTTGTCGTCGAGACGGCGGATAAGTGGTACGCGACCGGTGTCGCCGCTGACTGGGAAACCGCGCTCAAGGTCGGCTGGACCGAGGCCGTGGCGTTGGTCCAGCACCTCCACGGCACGACCGCCGAACACGCCAACCGCATCGTCGGCACGATCGGCGATGCACTGCCGGGCTACGCCGCCGGCAAGCTCAACAGCCGCGGCTTCCCGAACGAGCGTGCTTACGTCACGCTTCAGATCGGCATTCCTAAATCGCTGCGGCGCACGGGGCAGCCGTTCAAGCCTTGATGTAGGGGCACAGCATACTGTGCCCGCCCCGACTTGAACCAAGCGACTTGAACCACGCGATTTCGAGCAAGCGGCAAGATTCGGAATGGTTTGCGCGGCGCGCGCCCACGTTTTCGCCAACGTGCTAGCTTCTTAGTCCGGCCACAATCCCTCGTGGCCCGAAGCCATCCAACTCTCATCAGGAGGATCTCATGGAACGAAGGAATTTCCTTGGGCGCTCGCTGGCGGGCGGCCTCGCCGCCGGCGCTGCCGCACAAGCCCAGCAACCGAAGCAGCAGTTCTCCGAATCCGGCGGAGGCGGCTCGACCGACTGGCACGCTGACGAAATCCACGTCGAGCGCAAACAGTCGGGCAAGCCCCACAAGGGCAAGATGCTGGCCGCCATCCAGCCGCACACCGACGACATCCCGATCTACGCCGGTGGCACGGTGCTCAAGCTCATCGACGAGGGCTACGAGGGCATCCTCATCAACATGTCAAACGATGAGATGGCCGGCCGCGGCGCCACCTTCGGGGAGGTCATTCGCAACAACGAACTCGACACGCGCGAGGTCGCGCGGCGCATGGGCCTGAAGGAAACGGTCTTCCTCAACTACCGCAACCACATCATGGATGGCGCACAGATGCTCGAAATGCGCGCGCGGCTGATCTTCCTGTTCCGCGTTTACAAGATCGATACGATTCTCGTCTACGACCCCTCGGGCCTCTACGAGCGCAACCCCGACCACTACACGACCGCCAAAGCCGTGGAGGCCGCCGCCTGGATGTGCGGGTCGAAGTGGGACTATCCCGAGCACTTCAAAGCCGGGCTCGAGCCCTACGCCGTCAAGGACCGCTACTACTTCTCGCGTGGTCCGCAGCTCACCAACCGCGTCGTCGATGTCGGCGACTACATGGACAAGAAAGCGTGGGTCAATGTCGCCAACGTCACCCAGGGCCCGGCCGGCGACAACGGCGCGCGGCTAGCCGCCGAGGGCAAGCGCCTGCCGTTGCTGGGGGATGACGATGACACCGCCAACTTGGAATACACCAAGCACATCGCGCTACGCCGCGACCGCGAACGCGGACAGCGCCACGGCATCGAGTACGGCGAGTACTTCCACTACATCGCGCCGTCGCAGCCCTATGCGGACCGTTACGTGCAGGAGAACGCAGTGACGTTGTAGAGGTGTTTTGTAGGGGCGGACCGTTGTGCCTGCCTTGGCACCGCGTAGCCCCTCGTTTGTAGGGGTGGACCGCAGCGTCCACCCCGGAGTTGGCAACTCACCGCGCAGTCTCTCTCGTTGCGCTTGGCCATCGGTTGTCTGTATGTAGGCACTGAAGGCAAGCGAGTGGCACCGGGGTGGACGCTGCGGTCCACCCCTCCACCATGAACCAAGCCAGTAAGACTACTGTCGGTACGCGTCGCCTAACGAGGACAAATCCCCGTTACGCTGTGCGTAATAATAACCAGCTAACACGTCGGTTGCAGAAGTTCGGCGGATCAGGGCTAGGTGGCCGCGCCCGGGAAGAAGAGCCGCTCCTCCGCGGCCAGAATCTCAGCCTTGTCCGGCGACCGCTTCCGCTCCTGCTCCAGGTAGGAACGAAAGGCGTCAGCGACCAGCAAGCGAGCGTCGGGCCCGTAGCTGCTCAGTTCGCTGTCGATCCAGTCGTCGATGGCCTCCTCGCTAGCCTCCGAGCCCAAAATCGCCTGTACCCGTGACTCGAACTCGGGAATAAAGCGCTCCCCGAAGTGACGCTTTCTCTCGAGCGAAACCAAGTCGGAAATGCGGTAGGCATAGTCGGGAAGCTCCACGTCGACGATCGCCAACATGTACTTCATGAAAGTGTTAGAGAACTCCTCGACCTCGCGATCGATCTGCTTCCGCAGCGCGAGGAACTCGTCATCGGAGGCGTCCGGCCCGAGCGGGTCCGAAGGCTTCTCGATGTACACCTTGTTCTTCGGTTCGGTACCCGAAGGCCGGATGCAGGCTTTGAGGCCGCCCTCGAAGTGGAACGTCAGGAAGTTTCGTGCACTGCGGTCGGTCTCGGATTTGAACTCCCCATACTGGCGGGTGTCCCAGTAGTCGTTGAGCGTGGCGACCTTGAGTCCGGCGATCTCAGCCGGCGGATTCTCTCGTAACTCTTGCTGGATCTGCGCAATCGACGCCGTGCCCGCCGCCCCCTGCATGATCGTCGAGCGCAGGTAGTTGCGGTGGTAGCCGTAGCGCTTGTAGGTGTCGATCAAGTACTCGTAGACGCTGCTGCCCTTCTCGCGAAGCTCTGAAGTCAACTCCGCCAGAACCACTGCCGCCCCCGCAGCGTCCTTATCACGGATGTGGGGCGTGACAAGCAGTCCGTGGCTCTCTTCGGCCGCCACGACGAAATCGTCGAGCCCGGCCTCGACGTCCCGGAATCGTCCCTCCCGCTCCAAGTGATCGATGATGTCGCCGACGTACTTGAAGCCGACTAACAAGTCGCCGACGACTTGGGCCCCGAACGACTTGGCAATGCGGGCCATCAATTCCGTCGTGACCTGGGTCTTGAGCACCACGGGGTTCTTCGGCAGCTTACCCGCGCGTTGCAGCGACTCCAGCCGGTAGCGAGTCACGAGGACGGCGAATTCATTGCCGTTCACAAACGCATACTCGCCCTGCCATGGGACGGCGCCGCCAAGGCGATCCGCATCGGGATCGGTCGCCAGCACCAGATCCGCCGCCAGCTCTTTCGCTAGTTTGATCCCGGCCTCCAACGACTCCGGCACCTCCGGGTTGGGCGTACGGAACTTGACGTTGGCGAAATCCCCACGGCACTCGCGTTGCGACTCCACCGTGAAGAACTGTTCACCTTCCGCAAACCCCATGGCGTTGAGGCAGGCCCCGACCGTGTTACCTCCGGTCCCGTGCAGAGGAGTGAAGACAATCTTGGCCGGGCCCGCCTCGCTTCGCAGGCAGAGTCCAAGGTTCAGGTCGAGGTAAGCCTTACGCTCGGCCTCGGTGACCGGGTGAACCAACCCTGACGCCAAGGCACCCTCGTAGGACATGCTCTCGATGTCGCTGATGGTCTCGACGATCTTGACCATCTGCTCATCGTAAGGAGGGATTTCCTGGCCGCCCCGGTCGTTGTAGAACTTGCCCCCGTTGTCATCGGGGTGGTTGTGGGACGCGCTGACGTTCAAGCCCCCGTGGGCGCCGTAGTGCCGGATGAGGAACGACAACTCAGGTGTCGAGATGTAGTCTTCCAATTCGTCCGCGAGTAGATAGACTTGGACGCCCGCGGCACAGTAGACGGCCGTTGCTAGGTGAGCGAAGTCTTTTGACGAAAGGCCCACCAGTGGATTCGGAACGTCCGTCGGATACAGCCGCCACAGGTCGTTGTAGCACCGAACGTCATACGCCACGACCACTTTCAGGCCGGTCTCTTCGCCGAAGCGCTGCCTGAGATAGGCGACATGGCCCTGCACCGAGGAGGCCATGGTGTAAGGGTTGATACGATTTGGTCCGATGCCCACGGGCCCGCGGCGGCCACCCGTGCCAAAGGGCATCACCTGATAGAAGCTGTCGAGTAGCAGAGCGAACTGTCCGTTGGTGATGATCCACTCGAGCAGCGGCCAGTAGCCGCCCGGCGTGGCGCTCCCCAAACCCTCGCCGGCTAGGGCCTCGCTACTCAGGCCCTCGAACTTATCGTGGATTAGCCAGTCTTCGAGGTGCTTGAGCGCGGCCCCCTTCACGGCCTCGGAGACATCGAGCGCAAGAAATTCCGCCCGTGCCTGGTCGAGGAGTTCACGTTCGCCCACGGCAGGTAGCGCGACTACGGTTCTGTGGGATCATCCGCCGGCTCGCCGCCGGGGACGGGTTCGGGGCCCTGCCAATAGCCAGGCCGGTAACGGACCTTGAAGGCCTCGTAGTTCACCTCGACCTTGATGCGGTGAAAGATGCCGCTGTCGTTGAGATTCGTGGGCCGGTAGCTCAGAAGGTACTGGCTGCGCAGGTCCTCTCCAATACCCTGGATCGACTCCTCCAAGCCGGTGCGGGTACGTGGGCTGTAGTCCTTGCCGCCCGTCCCCTTGGCCAGTAATTCAAGAGGGTTGTTGAAGACCAGGTTCTTCGCCCCGCGCACCATGTCGATGATGATCGGAATGACGTTCGTCGTGATGTCGACATTGTGTTGCATCTGCACGGTGGGGGTCATCGCCGTTCCGGGGACGCTCGGCCGCGCCTGCACGCCCGGCGGGATCGGATTGCGCATCCGCTTGGGTTCACGTGTCAGGCGCGCCGACAAACTCGAGAGCCGGACCGGGTACACCATGATCTCGTGAATCTGAGCGGTCCGAAGCGTCTCGCCTAGGCCCACTTCGCTCGCCGTCTCCTGAGACTCTGAGATGACCACTATCACCTTGCGGTGCGTTTGCGGCCGGCGCACCAGCATCCGAATTGCTTCGAAGACGCCGTCGCTCAGACGAACCGCGTCGCTGCCGAGCGTGATCTTCTTGAGCGCCCGGTCGATCTCTTTGTGATCGGCGGTGAAATCCTGCATCAGCCGGACACGGTTGTCGAAGGCTATGATCGCGGCCTGACCGAACTCGCCCAAGACCAAATCGGTGAACAACACGGCGGTCTTGCGCACATCCGGTAAGATGCCCTCGACGCGCGCGCTCGACTGTACGCAGATGACCATCGAAATGGGAAGGAACGCAATCTCGAAGCTATCGATCGCCTGGAGTTGGTCGTTGTCGTAAATCGAAAAATCAACGCCCTCGAGCCCGTTGACGTACACCCCGTTGCCGTCGGTGACCGTGACCGGAACCGTGACTTCCGTGACACCGGACCGGAAGGTGACATCGTCCGCCACGCTAAGCACTTCATCGTCGGCGCCCCCTTCGGAGCGTTGCGCCCGGAGGCCTGGAGCCAAAGCCAGCAGGGCAAGCAGGCCCAGCAGAACCGCTCTCGCGCCAAGCCCGCTCGTTCTTCGCCGCGCCATAGAATGCTTCATCACAGAATGCATCAACAAATGCATGGCCGCTCCCGCTTCGATTCTAGCCTTCCGGCTCTCACCGCTGTTTCGGTGTACGTTTCACGGGAGGTTTGAGTTTCCACGTACGGGTTTCCATCCACGCGGGGCGGCATGCTTTCAATCCCCGTGCCGGTACAGGCCGCTCTTGCCGCCGGATTTTTCCAGCAGGTACACGCTGCTGATCTCGATCGACTTGTCGAGCGCCTTGGTCATGTCATACACCGTCAAGGCCGCCACGGATGCGGCCGTGAGCGCCTCCATTTCGACGCCGGTCGGGCCCTCGGAGCTGACCTGCGAGACGATCTCCACTCCGTCATCCTTCAGCGCGACCTCGACATCCACCCGGGTCAGCAACAAGGGGTGACACAGCGGGATCAGGTCCGACGTGCGCTTGGCCGCCCCGATGCCCGCGATGCGGGCTATTTCCAGCGGGTTGCCCTTGGGGTTTTCGGGCAGCTTCCCGAGAACCTCGGGCGACATCTTGACGAATGCATGGGCGCGCGCGGTCCGCAGCGTGTGCTTCTTCTCGCTGACATCGACCATCCGCACCGCGCCGCTTTCGTCGAAATGAGAAAGCTTGTTCACCGCGGCAGCACCGAGATCCATTCACCGGCCTTCCAGGACGATCGATCCGGCGTTGCGACCAAGAAGCAGTCAGCGCGGGCGAACGCGGCCAGATCTCCCGACCCCTGCCATTTTAGCGGATTGACAGTGATGTCGCCGTAATCGCCTTCGATGGTTGCCGGCAAGAACCGGGTCAGCACGGGCTTGTGTTTGAAGTCTTCACCAAGACGTGCGTGCGTGAACGGCAGAGGGGAAGAGCGGCGTCCCGCGAGGCGGTGCAGGGCGACCCGTGCGAACACCTCGAAGGTGACCATCGTCGAGATCGGGTTGCCCGGCAGCCCGAAGACCGGCTTCCCGCGGACGCATCCGAAGACGAGCGGCTTGCCGGGCTGAATCGCCACGCGGGTGAAGAAGAACTCCGCGCCCAACTCCTGCAGTACCCGCTCGACGTAGTCGTACTTGCCCGCCGACGCGCCGCCTGACATCAACAGCAGGTCAGCGTCTAGACCTTGCTCCACCAACTCGCGCGTGCGGTCGAGTTGATCGGGGGCAATCGGTAGAATTTCTGGCTCTCCACCCTGGCGCCGGACCTGTGCGGCGAGCGAGTAGGCGTTCGAATTGCGTATCTGGAAAGGCTCAGGCTCGGCTCCGATCTCGAGGACCTCGTCTCCCGTCGAAAGAATGGCTACACGGGGCCGTTGATATACGCGAACTTCACTCTTGCCGACCGAGCCCAGCAGAGCGACTTCCGGATAACCCAACGCGGCGCCGGGTTCGAGAACGATGTCCCCCGCTTGCACCTCGGCACCCTTGAAGATCAGGTTCTTGCCGCTCGGCACGCCGCTTTCGAGAATGACGTCGCCGCCCTCCTGCTGGGAGTATTCCTGCATCACAACCGCGTCGGCGCCCTCGGGGCCCGGCGCGCCCGTCATGATGTGGATCGCCTCGCCGGATTGGATGCGAAACTTCGACGGCTCGCCAGCCCGCGTTTCCCCAAGCAACGTCAGCCGTGCCGGCGGGTCGGCCACGTCGCTCGCCAGCACCGCGTAGCCGTCCCGAGTCGACCGGTTGAAGGGAGGATAGTCGCGATCGGCCTCGACCGATTCAGCCAGAACCCGTCCGGCGGCATCATCGAGGGGAACGACATCCGTCGAAGCAGCGGACGCCAAACCGTCCATCTTCTCGGCGATGAGCGCCCGGGCCTCTTCACAGCTCAGCAGCGGCATAGCGTTAACATCCCGGCTCGAGAGTGTGCTGTCTACCGCGCGCCCGTCGCAAGCAGCGACTCCAGCTTCGAACCCGGCACCAAGATCGTCTCGTCCCGCTCCGGGCCGGTGGAGATCGCACCCACTTCGATGCCCGTCTGGTCTGAAAGATAGGTCAGGTAATCTTTCGCGCCCTGGGGCAGCGCGTCGTAGTCGGTGATCCCCTGCGTCTTTCCACTCCACCCCGGACGCTCGTCATACACCGGCTCCACGGCCTCGAGGACTCCCGTCAGCGCAGGCATCTCCGAAAGTACTTCTCCCTGGTAGCGGTAGGCCGTGCACACCGGAATCACGTCGAGGCGGTCGAGCACGTCGAGCTTCGTGATGATCAGCGAGGCGAAGCCATTGACCATGTGCGCGTACTTGAGCAACGGAACGTCGAACCAGCCGCAACGCCGCGGCCGGCCGGTGACGGACCCGAACTCGGCGCCTTCCTCGCGCAGCAGGTCGGCTTTCTCGTCATGAGCTTCGGTCTGGAACGGGCCGCTGCCCACGCGGGTCGCATACGCCTTGGCGATCCCCACCACCGCGTCGATGTGCACGGGCGATACCCCGAGGCCTGTGGCAATGCCCCCCGCAGTTGCGTTCGACGACGTAACGAACGGGTACGTGCCGTGGTCGATGTCGAGCATCGTCCCCTGCGCGCCTTCGAACAACACGCGCTTGCCTTCGCCGATGGCTCGCCGCAGATAGGCTGACGTATCGCGGACAAAGGGTCGCAGCCGGTCGGCGTAGCCTAAGTACTGCTCTACGATCGCCTCGATGTCCCACGGTTCATGGATGCGTAGCGCCTGGGCGATGATGTTCTTCTCCTCGGCGATGGCCTTGAAGCGGCTGCGAAACGTTGGCTCGTCGATCAGCTCGGCCAGCCGAATACCGCGCCGCCCGACTTTATCCTCGTAGCTGGGTCCGATCCCTCGCGAGGTGGTCCCGATGCGAACCTTCCCCGGGGTGTCTTCGCTCGCCCGCTCCATCATGCGGTGATAGGGGAAGATCACATGCGCGCGGTTGCTGACGAAGAGGTTTCCACGGACCGCGACACCCGCCTCCTCGAGGGTATCGATCTCGGTGAGCAAGGCCGCCGGATCGATCACGACTCCGTTGCCGACCACGACCTTTTTGCCCGGCCGCAGAATGCCGCTCGGTACGAGTTTCAGAATGAATTTACTGTCGTCGATCCGGACGGTGTGCCCGGCATTGTGGCCGCCTTGCGCGCGCGCCACGACATCGAAGCGATCCGCCACGAGATCGACGATTTTCCCCTTTCCCTCGTCGCCCCATTGCGTGCCGAGGATAACCAGATTGGCCATAGTCTTCCTTTGAATCCCCAAGCACCCGCGCGGATGCGTGGCGAAGCCCGATTCGGCGTAAATGTCCGGTGATCGTGCGGGGAGTCTAGTTCAATCCCCATCTTAGCGAGTCCCAGCAAGGCCCGCAGGGCGTGCACGGCAAGCCAAAGTCTGATAACTTTACGGGCGCACCCAGGCCACCTTCATGCCAACCGTCGATCGCAGACTCATCCCCGGTATCTTGCTCGTCGTCTTGGGAATCCTATTGATTTTGAGCAACTTCGGAGTCATCGACGCATGGAGCTGGGCCCACGAATATTGGCCGCTGCTCTTGGTTGGCGTGGGGATGCTGTGGGTGATCGATCCGGGCAGCCGTGGGCTGGGCGTGGCTGCGATCATCATCGGCTCCGTCTTCGAGTTATCAAAGCTCGGCATTCTCGACATCAGCGTCCACGATCTCAGGCGCTACTGGCCGCTGCTTCTTGTGGCCGTCGGTCTGAACATCTTGATCCGGCACCGGGCCCGCGGCGGATGGGTGGGCGGCGTAATCGTGCTGGCCCTCGGCATCGTGTTCCAGGTTCAGCAACTGGGTTGGGCGAACATCCCGATTTGGCAGTTGTGGCCCGTCGTGTTGATCGCCTTGGGACTCTCGATGCTCAACAAAGCGCTCGAGAGACGCAAGCGCCCCCGCTAGATTCGCCGCTGAGTCTCCCTGCTGAGCCCTGGCAACTAGCCGACAACTAGCCGCTGGCCGCAAGAGAGGTTTGGTCCTCGCCAAGCGAGGCGTACCTACTGTAGTCTTGCCGGCTCAGGTCACGCTGTAGGGGTGAACCGCTGCGTTCACCCCGGCGTGTCAGAGCTGCGCTCGGTTTCTGCGTGAAGGAGAAGCCGCGCACCCGGCTGTGCTGACCGGGAGACCGGCAATATCCGGCGGCGGGGCGAACACAGCGGTCCGCCCCTACAAGCTGTAGCCTCGACGCTTCGGGATATCAAGGGCCCGGCCCTCGGGCAGCTAGGCCTTCGTCAGGAAGACCGGAAGTCCGGCTTTGTTCGAATAGTTCGGGCGGAAGCGGTCGAGGTTGTACATCGTGTCCACGTCCACCTGACGCGCGCCTAGTGCGGGATCGGGGATATCGGCGTCGGTGTAGCAGCCGTTCTGAATCGCCATCATGCGGCCGTGTCCGCCGTCGGCGATGCACTCTACGGCCATCGTTGCGAAGGTGTAGGCAATCATCTTGTCGAGAAAGTCGGGGCTGCCGCTACGGAGGTCGTAGGTCAGGTCGCTCACCACGGTGTCCTCGCTGGATCTGGCCTTCACCTGGTCACTGAACGCCTCGGCGATGCTCATCTTCTTGCGGTGCCCGTAGTCGTCCGGCGGACCGTACTCTTGCACCTCGCGTCCCTTCCACGTCGCTCCTTCCGACATGATGACCAACGAGTAGCGGCTGGGGTTGTTGTTCTTGTCGTTGACGAGAACCTCGATCAACTTGTCGAGGTCGAACGGCGCTTCCGGAATGCAGCAACGGATCGATGTCACATAGGCCGTGTAGAAAGCCGTATAGCCGGCGTCGCGCCCGAAAACGCGGAAGATCCCGATGCGCTCGTGTGACCCAACCGTAGTTCGCTGCCGCCGCACTGCGTCCACGGCGCGCGTCAGCGCGGTCGAGAAACCGACGCAGTATTCGGTATTCTGCACGTCGTTGTCCATCGTCTTGGGAACAGCCACGACCGGGAACCCCTCTGCGTCGAGCACCGAGGCGTAACTCAGCGTGTCGTCACCCCCGATGGGTAGCAGATAGTCGAGCCCGAGCCTTTGCAGGTTTTCCAGCACGACCGGCGTCATGTCCACCTTGCCGGGCTCGACTTCCTTGAGAGAGCCTAGCCGGGGCTTGACGTGCTCCGGCACCTGATCGACCGGCATCTTCGACGGCTTGGTCCGGGAGGTGTGAAGAAACGTACCACCGAAACGATCCACAGTCCGGGTGTTATCGCGGTTCAACTGCAGAATGTACTCGTCGTCGTGGTGCTTGTTGAGTTGGGCGTGGGTGAGGCCCTTCCAGCCGCGTCGGATACCGATCAACTCGAAATCACAAGCGGTGCCTCCGTACACCACTGACTTGATCACGGCGTTCAAACCAGGGACGTCGCCGCCGCCCGTCAACACACCGATCCTTTTCTTGGCCATATGATCAGAGCCCTTCAGAGTTACCCGAGAAAGGGAGCGCTCGGCTCGCCGAGTTCCCAGTCCAGGTGATTGATGTAGAGCAGAATGAGAGATTTCGAATACTTGTCGCGGAAATGGTCCAAAACACGTTGCTGCCAACCCTCGGTGAGTTGGCCTCTTGCCGTGCCGTCCTTATCGAAAAACCCGTTGCCATCGTGGGGGATGTCGAGAAAATCCAGCACGTCGGCGACCATCGTCAGGTTGGAGACGAGAATACCCTGCGCCAGATCGCGCGCCAGATCTTGGTTCGCGCTTTCCAACTGCCCCCACAAGCGTGGCACGGCCTTGCGCAACCGCTCGCGATTGAGCTTGTGGAGGCCTGCATGTACCTTCAGTGGCTCGAACACTTGATAGGTACGCAGGCCACCCATCGAGATGCTCTTGGCGAGTTCCTCAAACGCCGGCCGCTCAAGCGCCAGGAAGACATCGGTCAACTCCATTGGTCCGAGAATAACATACGCCTGTCAGGGCCTTATTACGGCCCCAGCAAACGCCGCGCCGCCTCGACGTGGGCTTCATAAGCCGCCGCACCGAACAAGACGAACGTGGCATGCTCAATTCCACAATCGGCCTGTTTGAGATAGTCGGACACAGCCATCAGGGCCACCGTCGCGGCCTCGGCCAAGGGGTAGCCGTAGACACCGGTGCTGATCGAAGGGAAAGTGACGCTCTTGGCGCCCTTCTCTTCCGCAAGCCGCAGGGACGTGCGGTAGCACGAGGCGAGTTGCTCCGGCTCGCCTCGCTTGCCGTCGCGATAAACCGGCCCCACGGCGTGGATCACGTACTGGGCGGGCAGCCGCCCGGCCCATGTAACCACGGCGCAGCCGGTAGCGCACTTGCCGATGCGCGGCCGGACCTCGTCTAACTCCGCCATGATCGAGGGGCCCCCGGCGCGGTGGATCGCTCCGTCCACGCCGCCGCCGCCCACCAGACCGGAGTTGGCCGCGTTGACGATCGCGTCGGCGGGAACTTTCGTGATATCGCCCTCGACGAGTGACAGTTTGGCGCGGTTAACCGTGAAATCCATAAGGGCTAGTCACAGCCATTCTATCCGAGCCGGCTTCTACCCGTGGAGGGTACGTATCACAAGCCCGCACACCCGACAGATCTCCGTTGCCCGCCGCATGCCGATCAGGCAGAATGACCATATGGACCCCACCTCGACCCCAACCCCAGGCTTGACCCCGTGGTATCGATCCAAAGCCGTCTTCATTCTGACCTGCTTGCTGTTTCCGCCCGCCGGACTCGTGTTGCTGTGGATGCGGCCGGGGCGGGGTCTCGCCGGAAAGGCTGCCCTCTCGCTCGGCCTGGCGGCGCTCTTCGTGGTGCACTTGGTTTCGTTCTACGGCTTGCGGGTCGAGCTGACCGGCAGCGGCATGCGACCCATGTTCACCTTCCACGACGAGAAGGCGCACCTCGAGGCGCTCGAAGCGCGGGACACCCAGGAGGATGGCACTCTGGAGGATGGAACGGTCCAAGCCGCCAGCCACGCGGCGGCCGTCTCGAGCAGCACCTACTGGACCGACTACCGCGGACCCGACCGCGACGGACACTACCAGCAAGCCCCTATCCGCACCGATTGGCCCAACGACGGACTGCCGGAGCTTTGGCGGCAGAAGGTAGGCGGCGGGTACGCCTCGGTTGTGGTTGCGGAGGGGCGCGTCTTCACGATCGAGCAGCGGCGCAAAGAAGAGGCCGTCGCCGCGTATGACTTCGCCACGGGCAAGCAGGTCTGGGTCAACTCCTGGTCCGCCGGCTTTCAAGAGTCGATGGGCGGGCCGGGGCCGCGGGCGACCCCCACTTGGCACGAAGGCAAAGTCTACGCCCTCGGGGCCGAGGGTGAGTTGCGCGCGCTGGACGCTCAAACGGGGAAGGCCATCTGGCGCCGCAACATCCTGTCCGAAAACGGAGCCGCGAACCTTACCTGGGCGATGTCGGGAGCCCCGCTGGTGTGGGAAGAGAAAGTGATCGTGCTTCCTGGTGGACCGGGGGGCAAGTCGATCGTCGCCTATCACAAAGAGACGGGTGAGCCCATCTGGCGAGCTTTGGACGACAGACAAGCCTATACATCCCCGATGCTGGTAACCCTTGCCGGCAAGCCTCAGGTCGTGATGGTCAGCGCCAAGCGCCTTCTGGCCGTCGACCCAGCCGATGGGTCTCTATTGTGGGACTACCCTTGGAGCACTTCGTACGACGCTAATTGCGCACAGCCGCTGGTCGTCGACGAGGACCATATCTTCGTTTCATCCGGTTATGGCCATGGAGCGGCGTTGCTGAAAATTGTCCCCGGCGGAGGAGGTTTCAAGGCGGTTGAAGTCTGGAACAAGAACACGATGAAGAACAAGTTCAACAGCTCTGTTCTTTACGAAGGCCACGTTTACGGGCTGGATGAGGCCATTCTGGCCTGCGTCGATGTGCGCACCGGCGAGCGCAGGTGGAAGGGCGGCCGGTACGGGTTCGGTCAGGTACTGCTAGCCGATGGCCACCTGATCGTGACGACCGAGAGAGGCGACGTCGTGCTCGTCAAGGCCACATCCGACGGCCATCAGGAACTCGCGCGCTTCTCCGCCGTCAGCGGTAAGACCTGGAACACGCCCGCGATTGCCGATGGAAAGTTGATCGTCCGCAACCAGACCGAAATGGTCTGCTACGACTTGTCGACGACGTGAGTTATGTCGGCGTTCCGCGGTGGCCTACTCGTTTTGATCGATGTACTGGCGCATCGTGCCGAGATTCGTCGACGTGTAGAGGGCACCTTGAGGAAAGGCAGCCACGGCTTGCCCGATTGGGCTTGCTTGCCCAAGAGCTCCGAGAGGGCAAAGACTTCGACAGGTTTCACACCGTCACCCGTTGTTTGTGCGGTAGCCACGCCGCGCCCCGCTCCGGCCGCGGTCGCCAGAGAGGCCAGGACCTTCTTCAAGAAGGATCTCCGCATCAGGCCAACTCCCCCCCTTGCGCCCGTTCTCGCAGCGACGTGTCGTGGGCAGCGTGCCAAACCCGGCAGACCGCCTCCGAAGACAGGATCTGCTAGTCGTCTTTCAACGCGCCGTGTACGAGCGCCGCCAGCACACCACCCAGCGGACACGCGACCAAATAAATCCACAGCGTCGACAGGGCGTTCGGCGCGCTGCTAAAAAGCGCCGGCCCGAGAGACCGCGCCGGGTTCAGCGACGCACCCGTCAGCGGTCCGCCCATCAGGATGCAGAACACCAGTGTCAGACCGATCGCGATCGGAGCCAGGTTGCCCGCCTTGCCGCTCACCGCCGTGAAATAGATCGAGTTCACCAGCAGGAACGTCAGGATCACTTCCAGGACAAAGGCCTGCGCCGTCCCGATACCGTCCGCGGGAACAGTGGCCCCTAACGTGCCCGCCTTGGCGCCGAGAACATAGTTCAGCACCGCTGCACCGGCGATGCCGCCGAGCAACTGCACGACGATGTACCCCACCGCCTTGCCGAACTCGATCTGCTTGCCCACCAGCAGGCCGATCGTCACGGCCGGGTTGATGTGCGTACCCGAAATCGACCCGTACGAGAAAGCGAACGCCAACACGACCAGGCCGTGGGCGAACGCGACCGCGACGAGACTGCCGCTGATGACGCCCGCGCCGGCGCCGATGAAGATGAGCGTGAACGTCCCGATAAATTCCGCGACCAACGCTTTCTTGTCCATGTGTTTTCCTCCCTCACTACCCGAATCACTTGCGCTTCGGACCCCCTACTCTAAAACGAACCCTTCCCCGAGCGCCACCCGCTACGGCGTCGATCAACTCGCCCACGGCCGCCCCCTTCGGCGAAGCGCAGTGACTACACAGACCACGCTCGAGGTGGGCGAGCGGATGCCGCTCATGTCCCCAGCGGTAAGAAGTACTGAGTGCCCCGGACCGGCCGGCTCAACTCCTGAAGCAGCTCCTCCAAATCACTTTCTCGCTGTACGAAATCCACTCGGCTGGTATCCACGACCAGCACGTCCGATCCCTTGTAGTGCGAGAAGAAGTGTTCGTAGGCGCGGACGACTTCTTCCAGATACTCGTCAGAAATATTTGCCTCTGAAGCGACGTTCTTGCGAGCAATCCGTTCCCGCAACACTTGCGGCGTCGCTTTCAGGTAGACGACAAGGTCCGGCGGCGGTAACTGCTCTTTGAAGTGTTCGTAGTAGCCGTTGTAGACTTTTACCTCTTCGTCATTGAGGTTGATGTACGCGAACAGCTTGTCCTTCTCGAAGAGATAGTCGGCGACGATGGGGGTGAGCGAACGGTCGCCGGCAATGCCCTGCAACTGTTGAAACCGTTGAATCAAGAAATACATCTGGGCACTGAACGACGAGCCGGGGCGCCCACGGTAGAAATCGGTGAGAAACGGGTTATCTTCCGAATCGAGAATGGTCTGGGCGTGGATGCGATCCGCCAATGCCTGCGCCAGGCTTGACTTGCCGACGCGCAACGGTCCTTCGATAGCGATGTAGCGGGCCGGGCTCATGTGGGCATCTGTCTCGGTTGATTCATGGTCGAAGGTCTTGCTCCCGGCCTCGGAATCGCTGCTTCAGAATCGCAAATGTACTTGCGGTCCCTCGGGCCGTTCCACTTGAAAATACTCGAACGCCAGCCTCGTCCCCACGCGGCCGCGGGGAGTGCGGTCGAGAAAACCCAACTGCATCAGGTAGGGTTCGTACACTTCTTCGATCGTGTTGGCGTCCTCACCCACCGATGCGGCGATTGTGTTGAGCCCTACGGGGCCGCCCGAGTACTTTCCCAGAATCGTGCGCATAACTTTCTGGTCGATCTCGTCCAAACCATGCGGATCGACCTCCAACAGATCGAGCGCCGTCTGCCCGACCAATCGGTTGATTGTACCGTCCCCGCGGACCTGCGAATAGTCGCGCACCCGGCGCAGCAGCCGATTGGCAATGCGCGGCGTCCCTCGGCTACGCTGGGCGATTTCTTCGGCACCCCCTTTATCGATCTCTAGCCCAAGCATGCGAGCCGAGCGGAACACGATCGCCGTCAACTCCGACGCTTCATACGGGTTCAACCGCAGCGTCAAGCCGAATCGTGCGCGCAACGGGGCGGACAGCAGCCCGGCTCGCGTGGTCGCGCCGATGGCGGTGAAGGGGGGTAGGGGAATTGAATGGGTGCGTGCACCGGGGCCGCTGCCGATCATCAGATCGACCCGGAAATCTTCGAGCGCGGCGTAGAGCATCTCTTCGACATCGGGCAACAGGCGATGCACTTCATCCACGAAAAACACTTGCTTCGCTTCGATCGCCGTCAGTGCCCCGGTTAGGTCCAGCTTCTTCTGAAGCACGGGCCCCGAGGTCAAATCGACCTTGACGCCAAGCTCGAGGGCGATGATGTTGGCGAGCGTCGTCTTGCCAAGACCGGGGGGTCCGTAGAGCAGCACATGGTCCATCGCCTCGTCGCGGCCGCGGGCGGCCTCGATCGCGATCGACAGGTTCTCTTTGAGCTTCGCCTGCCCGACGAAATCCGACAGCAGCCGCGGCCGCAGGGTGAGATCGAACTGGCGATCCTCCTCCTGAACGTCGGCCGAGACGATGCGCGTGTCCGCCATACCTTGAGCTTACCGGCCCACCAGATCCAGCGACCGGCGGAAGAGCGGCTCGAACTCGTTCGCAATACCCTCCTCCACGGCTTTGCGCACGGCTTTCTGGGCGGCGTCACGGGTGCAGCCGAGGTTGAGCATGGCGGAGATAACGTCCTGTTGGGTGCGCCCAGCGAGGCCGTCCTCGGTTCCCTCGGTCGCCGCCTCGTCGAGAGCCCCGAGCTTCTCACGCAGCTCGAGGACCATGCGCTCGCCGGTCTTGCGCCCCACGCCGGGAATGCGCGTCAGCCGTTTCGCGTCACCGGCCCGGATCGCGGTCGTCAACTCATCGATCGGTACGCCGGAGAGAATCGTCACCGCCAAGCGCGGCCCGATACCGCTGACGCTGATCAGTTTTTCGAAAAGGTCCTTCTCGCCGGCGCTGGCGAATCCAAACAGCGCCAGAGCGTCTTCGCGGACGTGCGTGTAGGTGTGAAGCGAGACGTCGCCACCCGGTTGCCCGAGCCGCGAAAACGTAGAAACCGGTATCGTGACGCTGTAGCCTACCCCGCCAACGTCGATCAGGGCGAAGTTCGGTTGCTTTTCCAGAAGCTTCCCACGGAGGCGAGCGATCATTCAAGGCCAGCGTAACTTGGCTGCCATCAGAGCCAAATTATGGCAACCGCCCCAAAGGGTGTCAAGCTCAAGCGGTTTATGATGATAGCGGCCCAGGTTAGGTTGGCTAACCGCTGCCCGCTCAGCGACCGAACCCCCGTCACGCTCTGCGCTCTATGGCTTTAAGAAGAGTATTCGTCGACCGTGTCGATGCGGGTCGAGCCGTCCTCAACGGCGACCGCGCCCATCATCTCTCCCGCGTGGCACGCCTCCAGAAGGGGGAAGAAGTCGAGGCCTCTGACGGAGAGCGCTTGTTCCTCGCGACCGTGTCCCGCGCCGCCCGAACGAGTCTTGAGTTCGAAATCACGCGGCAACTGCCCGTGCCCCGCCCGGGCCCGAGCATTCGACTCGAGATGGCAGTCTTCAAGTTCGCGCGTCTGGAGTGGCTCATCGAAAAGGTCACCGAGATAGGGGTCGCTGCGATCGTACCCATTGCCGCGGAGCGCAGCGGAAAGAACTTGGTCGAGGCCGCGCCCAAGCGTAGCGAGCGCTGGCGCCGAATTGCGGAAGAGGCCGCCCTGCAGTCGAGACGGATGGCGCCGCCCGCGATCGAGCCGGCCGTTGCGTTCGACAAGCTTATCTCAGGTGTGCCGGCAACCGAGGCGAAACCGGCCTTGCGGCTGATACTTGATCCGGGCGGCCGGCAGCTCAAGGACGAGCTGGCGTGGTGGGTCCGCTCGGACTCTGCCGTCGAGGCTTCTCTACTAGTCGGCCCCGAAGGCGGCTGGACCGAAAGCGAACTGTCGGCCGCCCAAGCCAAAGGCTATGTACCCGTTTCGATAGGACCCTCCATCTTGCGGGCGGAAACCGCCGCCCTCTCTGCCTTTGCCGTCATCACTCACCTGCTCCAACCCGCGCCACCACCGAAGCCATGACTGACACGCCCGTCGCGTATCGACACACCGGGCACGCTTGACGGTGACTGGGGGACCGAGGCACGCGCCAGTGACCCGTCACAGCTTCACCTTCCTGGTGGGTCTCCCGGTGGGCCCCTAGCTTGGTGCCCTGTAACAAGTTAACTAGGCCGAGAGCCGCACAAACCATCTCGCGCGCAGCTCCCCGCTCCAATATCTGCTCCCTACTCAGGATTCCCGCGCGGCAGCCGATATATGGCTTGAGGGTTGCTACGTCTACACGCAGGGACGCGATGGCTAACGCATTGAGGACTCTCTGGGGCTGCCGGCATTCGCGAACGACGATGCCAATCACCTTGCGGGCGCATGGCGAAAACTCCAGGCGAGGCTCCTCGACCTACATGGTGTGCCTGGAGTGCGGTGAAGAGATCCCCTACAGTTGGTTGCTCATGCGGCCGGTGCGGGAGCCGCTTCGGCCCCTCCGCTGGGTGCGCTCCGTTCTCGCGGGTATCGGGCTACTTCGTACCAGTAGCCCAGTGGTCGTGTCCAAGAGCACATAGGACGGCAGTGGCCTGCCGCCGCTTCGTGGACGCAGCCGCTCGGTTTATCAGACGATAAGAGAACTGGGTCGCGGTCGAACCCGAGTCCCTCGCCTCGCAGCCTCAGCCAAGTACCGTTGTGTACCACCCGCCCCTCAGCTTTGAACTAGCGACCCTCGCCGTCCAACTGGCCGCCATCGCGGCGCAGGTCCACCTCTTCTTGTTGCTGCGAGAGCGTTTTGCCGCATCGAGCGATCCCGCATCGAACAACACCTGGGCCGCTGCGCTCCTGTGGCTCGCCCTGCCCGCGAGCCTGGTGCTGGCGGGTTGCTCCGAGCTTCTCGATTGGGACCAATTGCTGATTGGGTCTGCTCGAGCGCCGGTGGCTTTGCGCCTCGTGGGGTCTGCGTGGGTCGCGGGTTGTGTCGGAGCGTACTTCGTCGTTTTGACCCTGCGCACGTGGCGGCGCTACCAGGCTCGCCCGCAGGCGACCGGTGTTCCGGGTGATGCAGCCAGGCTTACGCCCCCCGACCTTTCCCGCCGCCGGCTCGTTTCGAACCTCACACAGGTCGCGGTGGCGGCGCCCTTCGTCATGGGCGGCTACGGCGTTTTCGTCGGCCGCAAGGATCTCGAGCTTCGCGAGGTTGACGTTCCCATCACCGGCCTCGCCGAATCGCTCGACGGCCTGCGCCTTACGCAGATTAGCGACCTACATTGCAGTTCGTATCTAACGCCCTCCGACGTGAGACGGGTCGTCCATCTGGTCAACGAAACCCACCCTGACCTGGCTTTCGTCACCGGCGATCTGATCACGCTCCCGGGCGACCCGCTTGGTGACTGCATCGACGTTCTCTCGGAGATCAAGGCCGCCGCCGGAGTTTTTGGTTGCATGGGGAACCACGAGAGCTACGCGCTCTCCGAGACGCGTGCGGAAGACTACGGCCGCGCCACCGGTCTCGAGTTCCTGCGGCAACGGTCGGAAGTCCTGGAGTTCGGCAAGACGAGGCTTAACCTTTGCGGTGTCGACTATCAGCGCAAAGCGTATCCTTACTTGCAGGGCGCGGAACGCATGGTCAAACCCGGCTCGCTCAACGTGTTGCTCACGCACAATCCTGACGTCTTCCCTGTCGCGGCGGAGATGGGCTACGATTTGGTTTTGGCCGGACACACGCACGGCGGCCAAGTGACCGTCGAGATCCTTGAGCAGTGGGCCAACGCCGGCCATTTCTTTACGCCCTTCGTGGCGGGCGAGTATCGGCTGGGGAAGTCCATGCTCTACGTCAATCGGGGGATCGGCACTGTCAATCTGCCGATGCGCATCGGTGCCACCCCTGAGGTTACGTTACTGACCCTGCGTCGCGCTTGACCTGCCGCCGCTTTTCTAGACATGCGCTACCTCGTCCTCAGTGACATCCACGCCAATTGGGAGGCCCTGCAGGCCGTACTCGGCGACACCGAAGGACTCTATGACGAGATCTGCTGTCTCGGTGATGTCGTGGGCTACGGGGCGGACCCGAATTCGGTCACCGAGTGGGTGCGCGAAAACGTCCCACAGGTGATCCGGGGCAATCACGATAAGGCCTGCTGCGGCCTCGACGACCTGAGCCTGTTCAACCCCATCGCTCGCGCCGCGGCCGAGTGGACACTCCGCGTGCTCACGCCCGAGAACCAAGCCTACCTAGGCGGCCTCGCCCAAGGGCCGATGGATGTCAACGGGTTCCTCATGGTTCACGGCTCGGTTCTTGATGAGGACGAGTACCTGATTGAACCCGACGACGCGTTGCCGCAGTTTGAACCCGCCGGTGGCCGCCTGGTCTTCTTCGGGCACACCCATATCCAGGGCGGGTTTCTGCACTGGGATGCCGACCAGCAGTTCGAGACGCCGCAGTCACCGCCCGAGGGCAAGCGCCTACGCTACGTCGAGGGCAAGGGCCACCTGCTCAATCCGGGATCAGTGGGACAGCCGCGCGACGCCCAATGGCAGGCCGGTTACGCGATCTATGATTCGGACGAGAAACTCATCGAGTTCCGCCGCTGCCCGTACGACATCGCTACCGCACAGAAAAAGATCCGCGCCGCCGGACTACCTCCTGCCCTTGCCGAACGCCTGGCCCACGGGCACTAGCGGGGGAGCCTCTGCTCCTCTCCTCCAGCGCTTCCGGCCCTTTTTCGCGCGCACCGAACTGCAATTCGCGTTGATCGTTGTAACGTGTGTCAAAGCACACACTTCGCGTTGACAACATCCAGGGTGTTGGCTATATTGAACGCACTGGCGGAACGGGGGTATCGCCAGAGGTTAGGATCGACCGGCGGTTTCGGTGCGATAAGAGTGGTAGATTCCGAAGCCGGTATCCTGAGTAGCAGGTTCAGGTTTCTCGGATCGTTTTCCATCCTCAGCGAAGCTGGGGGTGTCTGCGTTGGCCCTGAGCAAGTGTCAGGGACGACGAACATCGAAGGGTGACATGCCTGGCGAATCGGACGTAGCTCGATCGAAAGCCGCCCTTGAAGACGAAATGCCCCCGGCGCCGCACCCCTTCTTGGCGCCGCACACGTCCGGCGACGCAGTAGACGCGGGCTCCGAGAGCCCGCCGGCCGACCCGGATGAGGATCCCTCCTTTGTAAGCGCCGCATCTGAGTTGGATACGGGTCATTCGGAACCGCCGGTGGCCGACGCCCGCCGGTCCGAGTCCACCGACCCGATGCCCGCTGATCCGATTCCTGCCGGGCAAGCCGAAGCAGACGGCTCCCGTGCTATCACCGAAGGCTTGGCCGCGAACCCCTCCGACACGGCCGTGTCCGAGCCCGATGAGGGCCCTGCGGTATATCAGGAGGTAGCGGAGCCGCAAGAAGTTCCCGACACTCCACCGGCCGCCGACTCCGACACACCGGCAGCCTCGGCCCCAGCCATCGAAGATCTCCCTTCGGGTCCGGCGGGGAACCAAGATCCATCCGCTGCCGTTGCGGCAGTCGCCACTGAGAGCGCGACTCCGGAGCCGGCCACGAGAAAGCCGGCTACTACCGAGCCGATCGCCGAACCTCCTGCTCCTCCCGCGCCTCCTCCGGTCGCAACCGCTGCCGGGACGGCGCCCGCGGAGGGATTAGTGCCAGGCATGCCTCCCGCGCTTCCCGAGGGCGCCGAGGCCGAAGCAGACGCGGATGTCCCTGAGGTCCCTGACTACGATGCTCATATGGACGAGACGGTCGACCGCAGCTGGCTGCGCACGGGAGAGATTCGCCGCGGCCAGGTGGTCAGCATAACCGACACGGAGGTGATCGTCGACATCGGTAGCAAGACGGAGGGCGCCGCGCCACTCCACGACTTTCGCGACGAAGCCGGTGAGCCGCGGGTGAAAGTCGGCGATGAGATCGATGTTCTGGTCGAAGCCGTGGGAGCCGGCGAATACGCTTCCCTTTCTCATCGCCGCGCGAAGCAGTCGAAGATATGGGAAGGTCTCGAGCAAGCTTCGCGGAACCAACAACCCGTGCAGGCGAAGATCGTCTCCAAGGTCAAGGGCGGACTTTCAGCCGACGTGGGTGTCCTAGCTTTCCTGCCCGGCTCGCAGGTCGACTTGCGTCCGGTGGCCGATCTCGACTCGCTCATCGGCGAGGATCTACCGGTCCGCATTGTCAAGATCAACCGGAAACGTGGCAACGTCGTGGTCTCTCGGCGGGCGCTGCTCGAAGAAGCGCGCGAGCGCTTGAAGCAAGAAACCTTGAGCAAGTTGACCGAGGGCGGCGAGATCACCGGTACCGTCAAGAATGTGACTGACTACGGGGCATTCGTCGACCTGGGCGGCCTCGATGGCTTGATCCACATCACCGACATCTCTTACGGACGCATCAGGAGCCCCTCAGACGTCTTGCGGCCCGGCCAGGAAGTCACCGCTAAGGTACTGAAGTTCGACTCGGCGAAAGACCGGGTTTCGCTCAGCTTGAAGCACATGCACCCCGACCCTTGGGCCCACGTGGAAGAACATTTCCTGGCGGGCAAAAAGGTGACCGGACGGGTGACCAGCCTCAGTGACTACGGCGTGTTCGTGGAGTTCGAACCGGGCGTGGAGGGCCTGATCCACCTGACCGAGCTGACGTGGTCGCGGCACCGTCCGCATCCGTCGAAGGTGTATTCGATTGGCGACGAGATCGAGGCTGTCGTTCTGAAAGTGAAGCGCAAGGAGCGGCGCATCTCGCTCAGCGCCAAGAGACTGCGGCCGAATCCCTGGTCGAACCCGAGCGAACGATACCAGACCGGTACCGTCGTCGAAGGCCGCGTCGGCAACCTGACCTCCTACGGAGCCTTTGTCGAAGTGGAAGAGGGAGTGGACGGGTTGATCCACGTGAGCGATCTTTCATGGACCAAGCGCATCAATCATCCCAAGGAAGTTCTCAAAAAAGGCGACCGGGTCCGTGCGGTCGTGTTGCAGGTCGATTCGGAGAAGCACCGGATCGCCCTGGGTCTCAAGCAGCTTGAGCCCGACGTTTGGGAGACTTTCCTCAGCCAATACGCCCCGGGCGATGTCCTCTCCGGACTGGTTTGCCGGCGCACGAAGTTCGGCGTGTTTGTCGAACTGGTTCCTGGTGTCGAGGGGCTCTGCCACCAGTCGGAAATGAAACGAGCGGCGAAGAAGAAGGGCAAGGAGGGCTTGGAGGTCGGCCGACAGTACCCCTTCCGCATCATCAAGCTTGACGAGTTCGACAAGAAGATCGCGCTGTCACGCCGCGACGTCGGAGATAAGCCCAAGGGTGCCGAGCCTGGCGTCAACTCCGTCCCCCGCATGAAGCCTGCAGGCCAAGTGCTGGCGCAGCCCGCTGAACTCTCAGCCGAGCCCGCCCCCCTACCGTAGGGCCCCACTGGCGCCCGCGGCTTCCCTTTCCGAATCCAGTGCAGTATCCTGCCGGGCGGGAGGGTAACTATGAGTAGAGGTATCTGCGCGGCGTTCTTGTTGCTTTCGTGTTCCCTGACCCTCGGCGCGCAGCCCTACGACCTGCTCCTCAAAGGGGGTCATCTGATTGACCCCAAGAACGAGATCAACGCACCGATGGACGTTGCGATTGCCGACGGCAAGGTCGCCCGGGTGGACGAGGACCTTGCCGCGTCTAGAGCGAAGAAGACCATCGACGTCTCGGGACTCTATGTCACCCCCGGCTTCGTCGACCTCCACACGCACATCGTCATCGGCAGTGGCCTCAAGGGCACGTTGCCCGTCGAGCAGAACGTCTACGTCGACAGCCACACGCTGCGCAGCGGGGTGACAACCGCGGTCGACGCGGGTACGAGCGGCTGGCGCGACTTTCCCGACTTCAAGAAGAACATCATCGACTTCGTCAGCACCAAGCGCGGCTACGTGCAAACGCGCGTGTTGGCTCTGCTCAACATCGTCGGACACGGCGAGGCCGGCGAGCCCTACGAGCAGGACGTCGACGACATGGATCCCGAGGCGACCGCGGCGGCGGCGAAAAAGTACAAGAACTACGTCGTCGGCATCAAGACGGCGCACTACCGCGGCCCCGAATGGGTGGCGGTCGAGCGCGCCGTCGAGGCGGGCAAGCTCGCCGACATCCCGGTGATGGTTGACTTCGGGTCGTTTCGTCCCGAGCGCCCGTTTGAAGAGATGGTGCTCGACAAGCTGCGCCCCGGCGACATGTACACGCACACCTACCACGGCTCGGTGCCGATGCTCGATGACAACGGCAAGCTCCGCCAGTACCTGTTCCAGGCACGCAAGCGGGGCGTAAAGTTCGACGTCGGGCACGGTGCGGGCAGCTTCTGGTGGCGGCAGGCGGTTCCGGCCGTCAAGCAAGGCTTCTTGCCCGACTCCATCTCGACCGACCTGCACGTCATCAGCATGAACCAGGGCATGAAAGACATGACGAACGTGATGTCGAAGTTCTTGAACCTCGGCGTCCCGCTCTACGAGGTGGTGAAGCGGTCGACAATCCACCCGGCCATGCAGATCAAGAGGCCCGAGTTGGGCCATCTCACCGTCGGAGCGGTAGCCGACATCGCCGTGCTACGCATGGAGGAAGGGCGCTTCGGTTTTCTCGACGTGAGGAACGCGCGGCTCGACGGCACGAAGAGGCTGCGATGCGAACTCACGCTGCGCGAGGGCCACGTGGTGTGGGACCTCAACGGCCTCGCCGGCGAGGACTGGAAGAGTTTCTACGGCGTCGAATGAGTGGTTGGCGCTGATCGCTGTTTCGAACGGATCGGCCGCCCTGCTACCTTGTCTGATGTATGGTCGACGGTCACCAGGATGTACGTTTTCTGCCGGCCTCCTCTTTCGGAGTCGATTTTCTGGCCGACCTCTACACGCGAACCTTCGCCGACTACTTCGTCCCATGTCTGGTGACCCCCCAAGATCTCGCCGGGTATATTCGGATCGAGCAACTCGACCTCGACCGCTGTCCGGTGATGCTGGTAGGAGAGACGCCCGTCGGCTTCGCAACGGTGGGAATCCGCGGCGTGGAATCCTACTGCAAGGGTTTCGGGGTGATTGTTCCGTTCCGGGGCAAGGGGCTGTCTCACCCCCTCTGTGAGGAGATGGTCCAGTGGGCGCGGGAGGCCGGCGCGCGGCGGATGGGCCTTGGTGTCATCAAAGCGAACAAGCGCGCCGTCAGCACGTATCAGCGGGCCGGCTTTCAACCTCTGCGGGAGTTGGTGTCGCTCGAATGGCGGGCGGACGGCCCGAACCTCCCTTCCGCCGAGAGCCCGCCGGACGCGGTCACGACCGCCGACCCTGCGGAGCTGCTAGCGCACTTCGACGGCTTGCACGCTGTTAGGCCGATTTGGAACCGCGACCTGCTCTCACTGCATGAGATCGACGACCTGCAAGGGGTGGCGGTCTTTTCGAAAGGGGCTCCGACCACGTACGTTCTATTTCAGGGCGGATCGGAAGTGGCGGAGATCGTGGATCTGGGCGCGCGGGTCGGCGACGCCGCCTCCCACCGGTCTCTGCACGCGGTCTTGTCCACGCTACAGCGGCGACTTGCAAACATCGTCTGCTACAACGAGCCGGCCGACAATCCACTACTGGACGCCTTGCTCGGGGTGGGCTTTCGCGAAACTGTGCGGCGCTACGAGTTGGTGCGCGTGCTCTGACAGGCTTCGCCGCGAAGCGCCGATAGGTTTATCCTAGATGCTTAATAGCATGCGACAGCGTTTGATTGGGTACGGGTTGCTTGGGCGCAGGGTGTCTGGATATGGAGCGGTGCTCGCCATCTTGTGGCTGGCGGCATCAGCGCCGGCGCTCCGCGCACAAGAAGCGCAGGACGCGGACTCCGACGGTTCCCGCAAGAGCCTGGCCGTCACGTATCCGGAGCGGACCACGGTCGAGGTGCAGTTCAGGGGCACGCGCCGCTTGCCGGAAGCACGGGGCAAGGCGACGGTTCGGCGGCGGCGGGGGGCGGCGGAGATCGATATCCGCATCGAGCGCATGAAGCCAGCCCTGTTCGGCGGCGAGTACAACATCTACGTTCTGTGGACGGTCTCACCCGAGGGTGTGGTCGTCAATACGGGCGAGCTGATTCTGCGAGGCGCCAAGAGCCGGCTGAACACGTCCACGCCCCTGTCGACCTTCGGCATGTTCGTGACGGCGGAGCCGCACTTTTTGGTGAACCGGCCCAGTTCGTTCGCGGTGCTGCAGAACGTCAGTGCTTCGCTGTTGGCGGGCAAGCGCCTCGACACCTCCATCGTCAGCTACCAGGGCTTTGCGGGCGAGTACGCGTTCGAGCGCGAGACCTTGGCCGAGATTCCCCAGAGCCAGGGGGAGTACCGCGTTGAGCGCCAGCAGGCGATGACCGCGATGAGTCTGGCCGAGAAGGCGCAAGCACGCCGCTACGCGCCCGAGGAGCTCAACAAGGCGCAAAAGGCGGTCGATCGGATGCTGGAGGCATTCGGCAACGGCGTCAAAGAGCGAGACCTCGCGCTGCCGGCCCGCGCCGCCGTGCGCGCGGCGGTCGAGGCGCAGACGCGCGCCGAAGAGCGCGCCGACCAGGCGGCACGAGACGCCCGGACCCGCGAAATCGCGGACTTGAGGGTCGCCAAGGCCGAAGCCGAAGCCGCTCAGGCCCAGGCACAACAGGAGGCGGCTGCGGCACAGCGGGAGCGCGCAGAGGCGCTCGAAGCCAAAGCCGAAGCGCAAGAGGCGGTGCGGCAGGCGAAGATCGAACAGCAGCAAGCACAGCAGATGATGCGGCGGGCGGAAACGGAGGCCGAGCGCCTGACCGGCCTCAAGGAAGAAGCGGAGCGATACGCCGCCGCGGCACGATCCCGGCTCCAGAATGCGCTGAACCAGGTGGTCGAAACGCACGAAACGGCTCGCGGCGTCGTGGTCAACCTGCCGGACATCCTGTTCGCCTCGGGCAGGGCGACGCTTCGTCCGAAGGCAAAAGAAGTGCTCAGCCGGCTCGCGGGCATCCTCCTGGTCATGCCCGACTTCGAGCTCAGCATCGAAGGCCACACCGACAGCACCGGTGGCACGGCGATCAACCAACGGCTCTCGGAACGGCGCGCGGACGCCGTCCGTGCGTACCTTGAGGAAGCCGGCATTGCCCCCGCGAAGATGACGACCCTGGGACTCGGCGAGTCACAGCCGATCGCCGACAATCGCGCCGCCGCCGGACGCAGCAGGAACCGCCGCGTAGAGATCGTGATCGCCGAAACCGGCGGCTCATAGCCTCTGACAACAGTACCGCGGACCTTCCAAGCAGCGATCCGGTCTGTGATCTAAGTGACGAGCCTACCTCTTGGCAGTGCTTGGAAGCGCCACAACAATCAGGTAAGCCTCATCGCTGCACTAACGAGTTGTCGGCTCACTTCTCCGGTCTCGAGAGCCTACTCAAGTGCCGCAGAGCTTCTGCCCGAATCTTCGTCTCCGCCTGTTGTTCGAGGCAGCTTGAGCGCGCCGCCCAGGTTTCATAACCACCCCATTCGTGCTGTTGGGCAGTGGGCAGGTATCCGAAGTAGCCGTTGGCCAACTCGATAGTGAAAGTTGGCTTCAGGGCGCTCTGCTGCTTGATGGCCAAGCCGGTTTCGGCGAAAACCTCGCAGGGAATCGCGGCCACTCCCAAGCCGCCGACGCGGAAAGCCTGCATTGGCACGCTGAGGGTCGATGGGTAGTCCGCCAGAGCCAGCGTCTCGCGGGCATAGACCTGAGGCCGGGTGAGCCGCGTCGCTCCCTTAGCTCGGGACCAAACGTTATGGGCCCAGGTGAGACGCTCCTCGTCCGGCTGGCGCACTCCCAGTTCGAGCCGACTCTGAGCCGTCGCCAGAGAAACATGGCTTTCGTAGCCGGCCTTTTTTGAAATGCGGACCGCCGCGTCGGCCAAGTCGTGGGCAACCTCTCGCATGCGCGAGTATGGCGGCGACCGCTCTGGCTTCCTGCGAAAGTCTATGGCATTGACGTCGCCACTCGTACCGTTCGACATCATGGCGACGAACGGCATGTCGGGATGCTCGGAAGCCAGCAGTTCACTGACGCGATCGGCGAACATTCCGAAGTAGTCGGCGCTGATATCTCCTCGTCTCGCTCTACCGACGTAGTGCAGGCCGTAGTTGGCCAGCAGCGCGAGGGCTCGCCCGTCGTCGTGCCGCAGCGAGACGACGAACAGCTCAGGATCGATCGGTCCCGCGGGCCGAACAATATCCGGGCTGCCTCGAGGGGGGTTCATCCGAACACGATCACCTTGCTCCCCGAAGGGATTCGGAGCAATGGACCCAGGTTTCATGAACCAGCGCCGGTTGAAGAGAAACTCGGGCCGCTGCACCGCTCCCCAGGCAATGTGGGCAGGAGCGAGATTGTTGAAAGCCCGTGTGATGCTGTCGGCCATGCGGCGAGGAAGAAACTCTCGGTACCACCGCTCCAGCTCTCCGTCCGTCACGCCCAGCCGTGGAGTGCTGTGGGTGTGGGTCGCCGCCATCAACATGTGCTTTGTAGGCATACCCGTAGCTTCCGATGCGAGTTCCTTGGCCTCGTCCATTACGTCTTGCCAGATCATCGTGCTATCGGCAATGACGATCGCCATCTTTGTCGAGCCGTCGTCTAGTGCGAGGCAGCGCGCGTGCAGCTCATCGTGCACGTGGAGGGTCGGGCCGTTCTGTGAGATCGGTCCGTCGAGCGAGATGCCAAGGGGCGGAGTGATATTACTGGTGGCGGCGCCAGCGCGCAAGCGCTTCGGTGAGGACGTAGCGGAGCGGCCCTGCGCTGTGCCGCTCAAGGCTGCCCCGATCGATGGAGGGATCCCTGCGAGTAAGTCCCGTCGTGTCATGCCAGACAGAGTCGAAAGTTCGCTGGACGGCCTACGCCGCTGGTTTTCTTATCAGGGAAGAAATCGATTCCGGTGCGCAACCAACTGCTGGGTGGCACTCTCAACCAATTTTTCGCCGCTGCCTGCCGCCACCCTGGTACTGATCACTTCGTAAGCGCCCTGCGGATAGGCACGGCGATCCGCCACATAGCCGATCGAGCCGTTGGCCAGCTCCGCAATGATCGTCAATGGGAAGGGTGAGGCGATCTTGATGGCCTTCCCCAATTCGACAAAGATCTCTCCCGGCAATCCCACCCAGGCGATCTGATCTCCCAATGTGATGACCTGAACCTCGGCCTCGATGGGCTTGCCGTTGCGCTTCTCGATGTCAAGAACCTTGAAGGCATGTACTTGCTCGTAGAAGGGCGCCGCCTCCGGAGTTCCATAACGCGACACTACACCCCGTGCCCACGCCGGATCCTGAGGCTTGATGGGTGCGGTCTCAAGAGGCACGATCTCCCGCGAACCCTGGATGGCGCCCGGCTGGATGCTCTCCAGCTTTCGGAAGGTACGTAACACCTCCCCAGCCAGGATCGTGCCGATCCGGGCCGCTTCGTTATGACCTTTCTGACGATCCGGGCTTTTGACATCAATATGGTTGATGTTTCCGGCGGTCCCGATCGTAAACACCGTCAGCATGTCGGGACCCTTCGCCTCGCGGAGCTGCTTGGCAAGGGTGTAGGGGTAGTCGGCGGAAAACTCCATGCCGCCGACCGTATCGAGGTGATTGGCGAAGTTCACGTACGTCGCCAGTGGTTCGCGATTGGGCGTTGAGACATAGACGACGGGAATGCCGGGATCGATCGTGCCAATCGGATGGACGATGTCCGGGTTGAGCTTGCCGGGATTCCAACCCACTCGGCCGTCCTTCATCCGAAACCGGCGAATGAAGCTGATGGAGTCCTCGTGCCCCACGGCCGTGGAGAGCTGCGCGGGCTGAAGGTCCGCAACGGCTTTCTCGACGCTCTTGGCGATCCAGCCCGGCAAGGCCTTGTGGTAGTCGGTGGCGATCTTTTTCGTGGCGGCATCCACACCCTTAAGCCGGGAGCCCATCTCAGGACCCGTGTGCGTATGAGTCGCGCTGATCATGACGAAGTCGCCTGGAATGCCCGTGTGTGACTCGATGCGGCGGCGCGCCTCCGCAACGAAACGCTCAGGGATCGACACGAGGTCGAGCGCGACCAGCGCTGCCCGAGTTCCTTGGTGCTCGAGCACGATCGCTTTCGACCAGAGATCATCGTGGACGCCCTGGTTCAACCGCACGCGGTAGTAGCCGGCCATGGGCATTCCGGCTCCGGGGGTGATCTTCACGGCGGCTCGGCCGACTCGAAGCTCCGTTGCCCGGAGGCTACCTGTGCTCGGCAGCCACGACAGAACGGCGAGTAGGGCGATTATCTTTTTCACGGCTCTTCCGAAGTCCACGGACCGAAGTGCGGCGGTCATCGTGTCAGACTGATACCTTGGTTGGGCTCGGTTTTGTCGTGGAGCTCGACAAGCATTCGTACCGCCGCCTCGACCATCTCTTCGCCGCAGCCGGGCGCACAGCGGGCGCTCATCACCTCGTAACTGCCCTCGGGGTAGGCTTTGCGATCGGGTACGTAACTCACCCAACCGTTGGCCAACTCGGCCACGATGGTGTAGCGAAATGGGGAGGCGTTCTTGATGAGCAGGCCTAGCTCGACGAACATCTCCCCTGGAAGCGAGACCCAAGCGAGGCGGTTGCCCAGCGTGATGACTTGTACTTCCTTTTCGATTGGTTCTCCGTTGTGTTCCGCCACGTCCAGGATCTTGAAGGCGTCTGCCAGCGGGCGGGTTCTTGGGCCGCCGGGCTTGCCGAACTCAGCCACGACCGCTCGCGCCTGTCGGACGTCTTCTTCCGTTACTTCGGGAAGCGGCAGCTTTACGATCTCGTGCGTGATCTGGAGCGGGCCGGGGTCGATGGCCTCCAGCCGGTCGTACGTCTTCAGAACTTCGGCCGCCAGAATCGTGCCGATGCGGTTAGCTCCCCGCGGGCCGCTACGGCGTTCCTTGATCGCGACATTGAAGTGGTTGACGTTGCCGCAGGGACCGGCGGTGAACAGCGTGAGCATGTCCGGACCCTTGACCTCAGCCAAGAGCCTGGCCATGACGCCTGGAAAATCCGCAGAAAACCTGCGGCCGCCGGTCACGGCGACGTGGAGCGCATGATTGACATAGGTGGCCAGGGGTTCAGACTCCTTCTCGGCCGGGCTCTTGAAGTGCACGACGGCAATGTCGGGGTCGATCGGGCCTACCGCACGCACGATGTCCGGATTCCCGCGTCCCGGGTTTGTGCGAACCGACCCGTCCTTCATTAGATAACGCCGATTGAAACTGACCGCGGTCTCCGAGCCGACGCTCGCCGCTACAACCGCTGCTGCCAAGTTATCTGTCGCCTTGCGGACACTTTCAGCGATCTGGCCGGGCAGGACCCGGCGAAACTGCCGAGAGACCCCCATCTCTCCGCCAAAGTATTTGTCGAAGCTTGCGCGTCCCGGCATGAAAGGGCCCGAGTGGGTGTGGGTGGCGCTGATCATGACGTGGCTTCCGGGGATGCCCGTCTTCTGCTCGATCAACTGTCGAGCTTCGCCCACGACCTCGTCGCTGACAGCGATCAGGTCGCAAGCCACCAGCGCGGCACGGACGCCGTCTTTTTCGAGAACTAGTGCCTTGGCATGAAGGTCGTCGAGCACTCCTTCCGACACGCGCAACGAATAGGAGCCCGCCATGGGCATGCCGACAGGCGGTGTGATGACGACCGAGGCCCTTCCGATTCGCAGATCGGCCGCTTGCAACGGCACGAGGACGGCGAGGGTAAACAACAGCCCGCAGGTTCGCCACGAGATGATGAGACCCCGGCGACACGGCCTTTCTTGCATCATTCGACTTACCCGTTTGCGGGCCGTCAGGTCCCCAGGCCTTTGAGATAGGCGATCAGGTCAGCCATGCCCTGCACGTCGATCGTTTGCTCCAGATCCTCGGGCATGGGTGACACGCTGAGCGAATACATGCTCTTGACGTTGCCCCGCAGGATCGTGTCTTCCTCGCCCTTCGCCCGACGAATTGTGACCGTCGTCGGGGTCTCTTTGGCGATGACGCCGGAAATCGATCGCCCGTCGACAGTCTCGACCAGATACTCCTCAAAGCCGGTCTCGACCGACTGATTCGGCATCAGGATATCGGCAAGGAAGACCTCCTTGTAGCGCGTGGTGAGGGGCAGTAGATCGGGGCCCACCTCGTGGCCCATGTCACCGACTTTGTGGCACTCCGCGCACGACTCGCGAAAGATCTCGCGGCCCCGGCCCGTGTCGCTTGCTAGGCGCAAGGCTGGTAGATAGCTTTCATAGACCGCCTGGCGGTCCTCGCCTTGGGCTTGTTCGAGAAGCGCCAGGGCTCGCTCTTTGATCTCGGCCGCGGGGTAACGGCGCAACTGGCGGCTCCGCGCCGGCCCCAAAGCCCACGGCTGGATCTTACCCGCTTCCACGGCATCGAGGAGCGTGTGGAGCCGTGTGCGGTCCCCAAAAAACCATCCCAGCGCGACTTCGCGGACCGGCCCAGAGAAAGTGCGCCAGCGTTCGGTAAAGAGGTTCGCAACGTCGGCGCCGGGCAGGTAGGTCAGCGCCCGAGCGGCGGACCGCCGCACCTCCGCGGGCTGCTGGGGTGCGATCAGCGAGGCTAGCGGCTCGCCGGCAGCTCCCGAAGGGTCGAGCCCGAGAACGCCGGCGGCGTACTCGCGCTCAGCCAGGTCCGCCTGATTGTCTTGCGCTACCTGCGTCTTCTGCTTGATGAGCCGCCGAAGTGCGGCCGACTCGGTCAGCTCGACCCGCGAGGCCAACTCGAGTGCTGCGGTCCCAATCTCGGGGCCGCTCTCTGACAACAGACTCACCAGGGCTGATTGGCCGCGCGGCAGCCGGACTCTCCCGCCCGATCCCTGACTCAAGCCGTTGCCAAGCCCTTCAAGACCAGCGGCCCGCCACCATGCCGAGCCGGTCCCACTTTTGCTCCGTACCGCCGCCAATACATCGGTGATCTCCGCGTCGCGATGCCGCGCGCCGACGATCGCCGCCGCCCGCCCCAGAAAGTCCTTCTTACCTTCCGAAGGAGCGTCGTCGAAGCCCGGACTCCGCAACATGGTCCGGAACCACCGGACGGCGTTGTCCGCTGCCGACGTCAGCACGGCAATGCGAAACCACGGGTCTTCGAGATGGCCGAGAGCGATCTGTTGCAACGTACGAAACGTCTGTCCCGCGGGTAAGTCGTCTTGCCGGAGAGCCAGCGTCAGTGCCAACTGAAATTGCACGGCCGCATCGGGATCATCGACCAGCCGCTTGAGCTCTTGTTGGAGAACGGCGTCGGGTAAGCGGTTCTCCGCCAGCCGGATCGCATGACGCCGTACTGCAGGGTGCGGGTCCGAAAGCGCTTCGATCACGAGGTCGTTGTCAAGCGCTTTCAACCCGTCCAACGACCACAGTGCATGGATGCGTGCTATAGGTGCTTTCTCTTGCCGGGCGAGTGTCAGCAAAGGGTCGACGGCGCTCCGGTCCTGCCGGTCCATCAGCAGCCGTTGCGACTCCATCCGCCACCATTGATTCTGATGCCGCAGATTCTCAACCAGCTCACCGGTGGAAGCTTCAGAGAGATTGGGCCGCGGCCACAGTTTGGACGACTCGTGGACCACGCGGTAGATCCGTCCGAGCTGATGCCGTGATTCAAACTCGATCTCTTTAGACAACTCCGGCGGCACGAACTCAGGATGCTCCACCGTGAATCGGTGGTAGTCCACGATGTAGAGGGCGCCGTCCGGCCCGGTCGTGGTAAACACCGGCCGGAACCAACTGTCCTTGGACGCCAGGAATTCGCGGCCGTCGTAGGCTGGCGTTGCCGCGAAGGTCGGACCGTCCGGTTTGACGATACTGCGTCGTACCAGGTTGTGAACCGGTTCGCAGTTGAAGGTGTTGTTGGTGAAGTCCTTTGGAAGAACGCCGCCTGTATATACCGACAGGCCGCTGGCCGACGTGAAGTGGCCGATCTGGGAATCGTGAATGGGCTGCGGGTTTTCAGTGACAGGGTACACGGGCGCTGAATGATCGAGTCCCGACGGCGAGTGGTAAGCCTTCTCAACCGCGAGATATGGGTTTCGCTTCAGGTAGCGGCTTTCGATCACCAGGTGACGGACGTAGTCGTTATTCCACGCCGTAAAGCGGTTGCCCCAGTCGTCGAAAGAGTTCCCGTACTGCGAGCCGCCGCCAAGTGCTTCGACGCGAGCTTCGGCAGGCCGGAAGCGGACGTCTTCCGCACGGATGTCGCGCGGAGGAGCATCGGGGTAATCAGGGAATCGCAGGGCGTCGCCGGGATGACCGAACTCGTCCACATATTTCCGCGGCCGGATCACCCGCGGGTAGTTGGCGTAGATCCAGTTGTCGACGCCATAGCGCAAGCCGTTGACGCGCAGTTGCGGATTCGTGGCCGAAAACCCGGTGAGCACGACCCGGCGTACGTCGGCCCGGCCGTCTCCGTCGCTGTCTGCCAAGTAGAGAATGTCGGGCGCCGAGGTAACCAACACGCCGTCGCGCCAGCGCATGATGCCGTTGGGAAAGTTGAGTTCGTCGGCGAAAACCGTGCTCTTCTCGTAGTAGCCGTCGCCGTCGAGATCTTCGAGCCGCTTGATTTGTCCCAGCGGGCGCAGATCGAGGGGATAGTCGAGCATCTCGACCACGTACATGCGCCCCTGTTCGTCGAATGTGATGGCCACCGGGTCAACAACGTCCGGCTCCGCCGCCACTAGCTCGATGCGGAAGCCGGCGGGCAGTTCGAATGACTCCAGAGCCCGTTCGAGCGGGTAGGGCGGCCCCTGGTGGCTACAGCCAACAGCCAGCAAGCAGCCAAACACGGAGAAAGCAATCCTGAAGCCCTTTGCTTTTTGCACGATTCCTTACTCCTGGGGCAGGCCAAGCTCCACGTTGCGGAAAAGATTGTAGCGCTTTCGAACAGGAGAAGACTTTTTCCTACACCGACGTCAGACCAGCTTCTCCAACTGGCGGAGCGCGGAAGCGACCATCTTGGGAGCGGCGTGCGGCTCCAAGAAGCTCGATTTGGCACGCCAGGTTTCGTAGCCGCCGTGCTCGTGGCCTTCCACGGTCGGGATGTAGCCTCGATAGTCGTTCGCCAGCTCGATCAGGAATTGTGTCTTGAACGGGCTTTTCTGCTTGACTTCCAAGCCCAACTCGACAAACGCCTCCCCGGGGAAGGTCGCGATTCCCAGGTCTCCAATCCGCATCGTTTGCACAAAGGTCTTGACCGTTGGCGCGAAGGTCTCACTCATGATGAAAGTTTCGCGAGCGTAGATCTGCGCTCGGTCGCTGTAGTTGCCTTCCTTAGGCGCACCCGCCAGCGTCTTTCGCGCCTGCGCCACATCAGCTGCTGTGGGCAAGCGGACACCCAGTTCTATCTCTTCCACATAGGCGTCGAGGTCGACCGAGTCGTGATAGTCGAGCGAGCGCCAAGTCCGGTAACTCTCGGCCGCCAGAATATCGGCATAGCGCCTCATTTCCGCATAGGGCGGGTGACTGACGGCCGGCTTCGAGAAATTGATGCCGTTGATGTTACCCGAGCAAGCGTTCGTCAAGATGGGGACAAAGGGCGGGAAGCGTTGGGACGGCCTCACGCCCGCGATCCGCGTCATGGTGTTCGACCATTCGCCGAAGTAGTCTGCGGTGATGTGCGTGGAGGCGCCGGGGCCTACGTAGTGCAACGCATAGCTGCCCAAGACAGAGATAGGCCGCCCGTCGAGTGACTCGACGGCCAGAATGCCCACCTCCGGGTCGGTCGGACCCGCCGCACGTAGGATGTCCGAGCTTGCCCGGGGTGGATTCATTCTGACCTTGTCGGTCGTGCCGCCGAGGGGGTCGGGCGGGATCGTCCCCGGCTTCATGAAGAACCGGCGATTGAAAACCAAGCGGTCTTCGCGGCCAACACCCCAGCCGATTCGGGCCGGCTGTAGTCGATTGACCGCCAGACGCACGGCATCAGCGATCCGAACGCTCAGCCAGTCCTGGTAGGCGGGGTCCGGCTCGCTCTGGAAAAGATGATCCGCCGGCGGAGCACTGTGAGTGTGCGTCGCCGACACGAGCACATGACTTGCCGGGATCCCGGTTTGTTCGCTGATCGACTCCTTGGCGCGGTCGATGATTTTTCGTGGGACAACGCAAGAGTCAACAACCGCCAAGGCTAGCCGAGCACTGCCGTTATCCAGCACCAGGCTGCGCACCTGCAGTTCGTCGTGCACTTCGTCAGCGATGCGATCGCGCATCGAGCCGGCCAGCGAGCAGCCCAGCGAGGGAGTGATGTTGTACGCGGCTGCACCCGCCCGCAGCTTGCCAACGCGTGCGCGGACGATCTGCGGAAAACCAAACGCTGTGGCGGAGGAGGTGAGAGCTCCCAGTAGCAGTTGCCGTCGATTCATGGGACACAGGGACGTTGGCTTTCGATCACAAGTCATCGTGCTTTCCTTCGTTGAGACCCACATGGTAGCAGTCGGCCATCCACACGCCTGGCCCCGGGCCGATCGTGACCGGGGCACGGCCGGCTCTGTGCTCGGCGGCCTAGATCATACCGCTCGTCACAACAGTAGTCATTTGGCGCGAGGAATAGCACTCCGTTCGGTGTGCATCCGGCCGATTGCACGCTTTTGGAACTCGCTCGTCAACGACTGCTCCGGAGAAAGACCGGATGTGATCCGATCGCCGTATCCTATTTCAGTTCAGGCGGCACGTTACCGTAGGACCACGGCTTCGAACCTATCCCGCTACCGCCCTTGCTAAAGGGCGAAGCCTTCGGCGGGTGAGAGACCACGCCGGGCTTGAGCGCCCGCGCCAGCCTAACCGCGGTTTCCACCATCTGCCGGCCCGCGGACGGAACGAGGTTACTGTAACTCGTCAGACGGGTCTCGTAGCCCCCGCCGTGAGGCCCCAGCGCCTCCTCGGTGGGTATGTAGCCCGCCGTGCCATTGGCGAGTTCGACGGGGACCGTAAAACGAAAACCGCTTCGCTCCCGCAGCCGCAGCCCGAAGTCGACGAACATCTCGCCGGGAGTGGAGAGAAAGACTGCCGGTCCGACCTGGATCGCCTGGATCTCGACATCCAGCTCAGGCGCTTTTTGAACCAGGGCATCCAGCAAGACGATCTCTTTTGCGAAAGTCCACTCTGTGGGCCCCACCGCCTCGGGATCCTTTTTGGCAGTCTGCAGGCTATCCCGGACGCGCTGCGAGTCCGGTTTGCGCCGGGCAAGACGGATGGTTTCTGAGCGAGCCGCAACAGGACCCAACGAGCCGCCGTGGGACGCGAGCAGGACCTTGACGGCTTCTGCGCCGACGCGGCCCCCGACCAGAATCGCTTCCTCTTCTCCGGATTTCCTCTTGTAGGGACTGAGATTGTCGACCTGCGTCACATCTCCGCAGAAGCCTTGCAGAAAGACTACGGTGACCTCGGGCCCCATGACGCCTCGAATGGTCTTCTCGAGGTAGTAGATCCAGTTGGCTGAGATGCCGCCGGGGTTCGTCGTTGCGTGGCAGGAATAGTTGACGACACAACCTCGGAGCTTGCGGTCTTCGCCCCAAGCACCCAGGACGGTCACGACCGGATCGGTAGGGCCCGCCGGCTCCAAAATATCAGGATTCCCCTGCCCGGGATGCGAGTAGGAGAGGCCGTTGCGCATCCGAAAGCGGCGGTTAAAAGCGACCTGGTCCTCGCTCCCGGCGCCGATGCTGCAACTCATGGGAGCGCGCTGATCGAAAGCCCGGCACACAGCCGCAACAATCTTTTGTTCGACTGTACGGGAATAGTCAGCATCGTCCAACGTCGAGTGTTCGTAAGCCAGGCGTTGAACGAACTCGGAGGCGTGATCGTAGTCGCCCTTCTTGATCATGCCGATTGGGCCTGAAGAGTGAGAATGCGAAGCCCCGATCATGACGGCCCGACCGGGCACACCGCAGCGGTCTTCGATGTCCGCGCGAGCCCGATCGACGATGTACCGAGGCACCAGCAGCGCATCGAGGCCCACCAATGCGACTGCGTTTGAGCCGTCGTCGAAGACGGCGACTCGGACTTTACACGGGTCATGGATCGTCGCGTGGTACGACTTGCCGTATCCACCCGGCTGCTCACTGCCAACCTCAGGGGTGATGTCTTCCTCGGCGAATCCGACTTTGAGAGGTGGGCTGTTGGCGTTGGGTGGTGAAGGTAGGGCGAAGGCTGTTCTCGCGAGTGGAACACAGAGGGCGGCTCGAAACAGGTCTCTGCGATTCACGGGGCTACCTGCCTGGAAAACGACCGTGTCAACGTTCTTCGTTCGAAAAAAAGGCGGGCCGCTTACAACGCCGCCCGCCCGAAGACAAGGGGTCATAGAGCGACAGCCGGTTGAAACCGGCTGCCGCTGTTGGTTCAGAACTCAATACGAGCCCTGATAAAGATCTCCCGTTTGGCGTCCTTTTCCCTGCTGCTGCGAGTCCGTGTGATCTCGGCCACCTGAGCCGTCTGGGTGATGTTGGCGTTTGGGAAACGGAAGTGCGGGTGATTGAAGACATTCTGGAACAAGCCCTGCAACACGAATCCGACCCGCTCGGTGATGTTGAACCTCTTGAGTAGGCTCAAATGATGCAGGTTCCAGCCCGGGCCCTCCAAAACATTCGTCCCTGAGTTGCCGAACCGGCCCGGCGGAGGGGCCGCAAATGCCGACGGGTCGAACCAGCGGCCGATCTCCCGGCTGCCGGCAGCCAGATTGCCGTCCGCGATGCGATCGGGCCTGCCGCCAAAACTGTTCGTGTTGGACGGATCCGCTCCACTGAAAGACGGCGAGAAGAACTGGCCGCTCTGAAGATAGGCGATCCAGCCTAATTGCCAGCCGCCCAGAGCCGCATCCAGAGCCGCGGGCGCGTCGCTCAACAACGACTTGCCCCGGCCGATAGGCAGAATCCACGTCGTGTTGATGACACCCCGGTGGCGCGAGTTGTACTGTTCGCGGTTAAACGTCAGTGCCGCGTAGGGGTTCTCCACGTTCAGGAAGTTCGACATGTTGTGCGACATCGTGTAGTGACCGTCGAACGTCAGCGCCCCCATCTTGCGACTGACCTGGAACTGGAGAGCGTTGTAGTTGTTCTCACCGTCGTTTCGCCAGAAGTTGGTGTTGACGAACTGGGGATGTGGCCGCCGGCTCGCATCGAACGGCTCCCCGCTCGGTACGGGCTTGTTGATGTTGAGCCGGTAGTTCATGTTCTTGTTGGTCGACCCCATGTACGACAAGCGAAGCCCGAGGTCGCCGACTTGCTTTTCGACACTCACGTTGTACTGGTGAATCAAGCCGTTCTCCGTCGTGTTCGGATAGCCCTCGATGCTCTGCGAGGGTACGCTCGCAAGACTCAGATCGGGGAACGGGTTCGGGAACGAAAGTAGGGGAACCCCGTTGTTCACGGAGTTGAAATACGTCTCGGTGATCTGGAAGGGGCCCGTTGAAAGCGCCCGGTGGAAGCGGCCCAGCCCCTCGCTGTACTGCCCGTATCCACCCCGGACCACCAGGTCGTCGCGCACGCGATACGCGAGGCCGATCCTGGGCCGGAGGTTCCCGGATTTCGGGCTCGGGGTCACGTCCCCGGTGACGACGTTGATCGTGTCGGGGTAGAGCGTGCTGACGCTGCTCAGAGCCGCGTCCGGGACAATCACGTTGCCTGAAACGGGGTCCCAGTTGTACTGCAAGCCGTCGTCGAACGTCGTTGCACCGAAGTAGTCCCAGCGCACGCCAACGTCGAGCGTGACTCGCTGGCTGACCTTGAATGTATCGGTGACAAAGAAGCCGAGTTCATGGGACTTTCGGGTCCGGTTCGTGAAGGGATCCAGGCGCTGGCTCCGGCCTGGGAGTCCCAGGAGGAAGTCGGCGTAGGGCACTCCGGATACCCTTCCGTCGAACCGGAAGCTGCCGTACGTTCCTTCGAACACTTGTGAGTCGAAGTCGTTGAAAGTCCGCAACTGCGGCCCAAACTTGATGGTGTGGCGGCCCTTGGTCCAGGTGGTCGAGTTCGAGTACTGGAAGTGGCGCTCGTCCTGAACGACTCCGCCCGGCCGCACCTGCATATTAGTGAGACCGGTAACATCCATCCGCGGAAATCCCATGGCGCTGAGGCCCTGCGGATTTACGCCCTGCAGACCGATGCGTTGTACCACATCGTCTCCGAAGACCGGTGAGACACCCTGGATCGTGGTGCCGTCCTCAACATAGTCCTTGATCCAACCCCAACGGAACTCGTTGATGAGGTTGGGCGAGAAGATGTGTGTGTCGGCGATGACGACCGAGTGGTGGTCCCGTTCGCGCGTCCACGTGGCCCAGGGCAGGTTGCGCGCCAGGATGTAGGGTGTTATGCGATTGATGAAGCGGGCGTAGAGATGATTCTTGTCGCCGAAACGATGGTCCACACGAGGGGTAATGGAGTCCCACGTCAGGATGTCTTGCGGGTAGGGATGGACGAACTCGAAGTTGTTCGACTGGGCGCCGGGCGCACCGCGGTTCGGAGCCGGCTGAAACTCCTGTTGAACCTTCAGCGACACATCGCTGAAGCGGCTGCTTGGAATCATGTTGTTAGGGAACTGCTGATCGATGGTCCGGTCCATCACCGGCGTGGACACCGAAGAGAAGTCGCCCGTGCGAAACGCCGTCGGAGCCACGCTGGCGTTGAAAAAGCTACCGGCGGGGATTCGAATCACGCTGTAGCCAAAGAAGAAGAACGTCTTGTCCTTGAAGATCGGACCGCTCACGTTGAAACCGCCACGGTGCTGTTTGAAGGGCGTTTTTTTCTGCTCATAAAAGTCACGGGCGTTCAACGCCGAGTTGATGTGGTCGTAGTAGAGGCGGCCGTGCAACTGGTTTGTGCCGCTCTTGCCGGTCAGCCCGAAGCCTACGGCGCGGGCGTATTCGGCGGACTGGTTTGACGTGACGACCTGCAGTTCCTCGAAATCGTTCATGTTCTGAACCAGATTCACCACGCCATCATTGGCAATCCCATCCATCTGCTCTTGGGCCTGACTCGTGTTTTGGCCTCCGATGCGAATGGACCAGCCTCCCGCGGGGGTCTGGACGCCCGGCTGGGTGGTCATGTGAGCTTGCGGAAAGAAGCTGTAGCTGAGTGGGCTGTCGACGAATTTATCGGAGTTGAAGTTGCCGGAGATCTTGCTTCCTTCGGTGGTAATCAGCGCGGCGCCCGCCGTGACCGTGATCTCCGTGCCGACCGTTCCCAACTGCATCGGCGTGTCGATGCGCCGCGTCTCGCGGGACGTGATGACGATGTTGTCCGCGACGAAAGTCTGGAACCCAGCGGCTTCGGCTGTGAGCCGGTAGATTCCCGGGCCCACGAGCGGGATCTCGAAGTTCCCAGCCGCGCCCCCGTTTCCAAAGTTCGCGCGGCGTTGGTTTCAGTGTTTAACAGAGTGATCGTCACGGCCGGGGATCACGGCGCCTGACGGATCCGTCGCCGTCCCGCGTATCGTTGAGAGGTCCGTCTGCGCCAAGACAGCCGGGCAGAAGACCATGAGCGCGAACAGGAGCCCGCACAGTGCGGTCCTGTTCAAGCCATGATTTTTCGTCGCTTCAGTAGAGGCAATCATCCTTTTCTCCTGAGTTCGTCTCCGAGGGGAAGCGGTCTCTCGACCGACCTCTTGATTGCGGCCTGTTTGGCGAAGAGACCCTCAGATCCTCGCCGCCGACCTGTTCAGCCGCTCCAAAAACTCTAGTTGATTTAGTCTTTCGTTGTCAAGTAAACGAATATCAAGTCCCCAGCGGCCAGATTACTTAGCACTTGGGATTCATGCCGGCCTCGTCTGCCGGCAAGCAAACCATTGGGAGCCAAAAGACCCAGGGTTGGCACCCCGGTTGGAACCCAGGGTTGATACGACCTTCAGCGACGTGCGAAGATGACAGCTTCCCCCCCAACAAGACCGTGCCCCGACGCCCAGCATGGCGGGGCGCCCCGAGATCATGCCAAAGGTTGCCAACCAGTGGTTACAGGAGATCCTCCGGCTGCTTTACAAGCGGAGGACGGCAACGCGAACTGACATTATCCAGAGAACAGGCCTCAATCCGGCCAGCGTGAGCCATGCCCTTCGCCTGCTTCTGAATCGCGGCACGGTGCTCAAGGTCGGCGAAAGGCAATCGAATGGCGGCCGGCCGAGCGATGTGCTCGCGTTGAACTCGGAAGCGGGATACTTCGCCGCCCTCGACCTCGAGGGGCCCAGCATCCGATTTGCACTATCGAACTTTGTCGGCGACATCCGATGCCGCTGGGAAGAGGATTTCGAGCAGGGCAAGCCACTACGGCTCGACAAGCTCACAGCGGGGGTCTCGCGGATACTGCAGGATCTCGATGAACAGCAAAGATCTCGCGTCGTAGCGGCAGGCGTGAGCTATCCCGGGCTGCTCGACCCGGAAGGTCGACTGACGGCGTTCAACCTAGGCTGGCGAAAGTTCCCTTTTCTAACCGAACTGCGCCAGGCGCTGCATCTGCCGGTTTTCGCGGAGCACGACAAGCATAGCTGCGTGATGGCGGAACGCTGGCTGGGTTGCGCCCAAGACTACCGGAACGGTCTCTTTGTCATTGTCGAGCGTGGAATCGGCCTAGGCGTATTTCTTGACGGCAAGCCGGTGGACGGCTGGCGTGGTACGGTCGGCGAACTCGGCCACTGCATCGTTGAGCCTGACGCAGATGATTTGTGCGGCTGCGGGCGAAGAGGTTGCGTCGAATCCATAGCGTCGAGCGGCAACATCGTTCGGCAGTACCGCGAACGGGTCGGGGAGGCCGGCAGCGGCTACCGGCGAGTGACGGATGTGTTCGAGCAAGCTCGTTGCGGCGACGAAACCGCCCAGGCGGTGCTCGACCGAGCCGGAAAAGCGTTGGGCCGCGCGCTCTCGTATGCCATTCAGTTCCTGAACCCCGAGACTGGGGTATGCACTTGACTCCCGAAGCCCCAAGGTCTAGTATCCGGGCTCTGGAGGACTATTCGCGCACGCTGGGGAGTTTCAAGAGCGCTTCGCCTTCAGGTTTCAAAGTCAACCGCTGCCGTCCCCCCGCGGGGCGCAATGAGCGGCGGCTATAGGACCCACGACCGCTGCCCGATGGCCCCTCGAGGGTACGGTCGCCGCAGTCGCCGACCACAAGGTGTGGGGTCGTCGGGAGTCAAGTGCATACCCCGACCCCGAGATTGTTATCTTGGGGGGCGACATCATAGCGGGCGAAGACGTGCTGCTGCCCATTGTCAAGGAAGAGATCATTCGCTGCACATTGCCGGAAGTCCTGAGTGGCGTTAAGATCACCCTCAGCAGCTTGGGCCTTGACATACGACTCCGCGGCGCTGTGTCGATGGCGTTCCGCACGAGTCTACGGAACCCCGATCTGTTGGAGAAGATGTGCGCACCGGTCCTGACGGGACAGCAACCAAGCGGGCCCCAGGGGCCTTACCGCCGCGCGGACGAGGAATTGCTTCCGGCGAGTCAGCCCGTCGATCGCGGCTAACTGCGCTGGGGATCAAGCTCGTTCCCATTTGGAATCCCAAAACTCAGCTCGGGCGCATCCTTCGTGTTGGGTCCCTGGCGTTGCAGGGTGTTCTCCTCGCAAGCATCCTGGTGAATACGGCGATCGCCGCTGACGAGAAACTACCCCTTTACACAGCCGGCCGCGACGCAGGCTACGTATCACCTGCGACGTGCGCCTCCTGTCACCCAGACATAGCGGCTCGGTTTGGCCGGACGGGCATGGGGCGCTCCTTCTTCAAACTGACGCCCCTGAGCGCCGTCGCCGACTTCGACGGGCAAAAGCCCTTCTATCACGTCGCGTCACGGCGCTACTACCTTCCCTACGAGAAGGGCGGCCGCTACTTTATCCGACGCTACCAGGAAGGACCGGACGGTGAACACCTCAACGTGCTGGAGAAGGAGATCCACTACGTGATGGGCTCCGGCAATCACGCCCGTGGGTACATCCACCGTACAGCGAAGAATCGGTTACTCCAGCTCCCTCTTACCTGGTACTCAGAAAGCGGTGGTTTTTGGGAGATGGCGCCTGGGTACGACCAGCCGGCTCATCCGGACTTTCGCCGCGAAGTCGACTACGAATGCATGAGTTGTCACAACGGCTACCCGGAGGTCCCTGCCGGCGCGGATGCGAACTGGAGGTCACCCGTCTACCCGGGCCGAATCCCGGAGGGGATCGACTGTCAACGCTGTCACGGACCCGGCCGCGAGCATGCAGCGGAAGCCCAAAGAGAGGCGGGGTCGGTGGAGATTCGAACCTCGATAGTGAACCCGGCACGCTTGTCCGCGGACCGCCAAATCGAGGTCTGCATGCAATGCCATCTCGAAACCACCAGCCGGGAACTTCCGCACTCCCTCTGGCGGTACGGCCAGGGGCCCTTCTCCTACCGGCCGGGCGCGCCACTGAGCGCATCGGTGCTGCACTTCGATCACGTGCCCGAGGGTGGCTGGGCTGACAAGTTCGAGGTCGTCAACGCCGTCTACCGGCTTCGGAAATCCTCCTGCTTCATCAAGAGCAAGGGCTCGCTCACCTGCACGACCTGCCACGATCCCCATGACGCGCCGCGCGGGGACGAAGCGGTCCAGCGCTTTTCCAGCATCTGCCTCGGGTGCCACGACCAGCGAATCCAGATGGCCGTCGAACGAGGCAGCCACCCCGCCGCAGCCGAATGCGTCACTTGCCACATGCCGAAGCGGCGTGCCGAGGATGCGGTCCACGTACGCCTGACGGATCATCTGATTTCGCGGCGGCTCGCGTCGGACGCAATCCCTGAACGGAAACCCTATCTCGGCAAAGTGGTCCTCTACTATCCTCCCGGCGAACCCGGGACCGTCGAGGACCAGCTCTATCTCGCCGTGGCCCAGGTCAAAGACCGAGTAAATCTGAAACAAGGCCTGGGCCGACTGAAGTCTCTCCTCGAAAAGCACAAGCCGACCCGTCCCGAGTTCCCGTTCGAGCTCGGTGAGGCGTACCGAGCGGCAGGCCGCTGGGACGCGGCGATGGAGTGGTACGAGAGGTCATTGGAGAGTGACGCAGCCTTTTGGCCCGCGTCGCGCGGGCTCGGACTGACCTTGATCGAGACTGGAGAAGCCTCAAAGTCGGTCAAGGCCCTTGAACACGCGGCTGTGCTCGGTCCGGAAGAACCGTCCGTCCTTAACGCTCTTGGCGACGCCTACTATCGAGCGGGGCAACTGGCGCAAGCCGTAGCCACTTTGCAGAAGGCCCGTGAACTTCATCCCGATTTGGCCGAACCCTACAACAACTTGGGTGTTGTGTATTCGGCTCAACGCAAAACTGCAGCGGCCAAAGCGATGTTTCTGGAATCCGTTCGACGAAGGCCGGACTATGCCGCCGCCCACCGCAACCTCGCGAGCCTGCTTGCGAACGACGACCCGGAGCGCGCTGTTGGGCACCTCGAAGAAGCGGTCCGGCTTGAACCCGAGAATCTACAATTCCATTTCGAACTGGGAGTCTTGACGATCAGGATCGGCAGTGCCGAGAAGGCAAGGGTCCACCTGGAACGCGCGAGGCAAAGCAGCGATGCGGCTCTGCGCAAAGCCGCGCGGGAGATGCTCGACCAAATGAAATAGATGACGCGTGATGGTGAGCTATTACTGTGATCGAGAAGCTCGGACGCGCTCCAGGTTCCGCCGCGCATCGTCGAAGTCCGGCCGCAACCTGAGCGCTTCCTCGAAACACTGCGCGGCGTTTCGCAGCTTGCCCTGCCGGGCGAAGGCGGTTCCCATGTTGTTCCAGGCCTCCGGATAGTTCGGAAGGGCTACAATCGCCTTGCGGTAGGATGGGACCGCTTCATTCAGACGGCCCAGCCGAGCCAGGAGCAGACCCCTGTTGTAAAGAGCCTCCGCGAATAACGGCTTCAGCCGGATCGCCGCCTCGATGTGACGCAACGCCTCCTCCACCTGCCCCATGGCTGCGAGAGCGCCCCCGAGCGCATAGCGGGGCTCCGCCGAAGTCGGATCTAGACGGACAGCCTGGTCGAGCACGGGCAGCGCCTCGCCGAATCGGCCCGCCGCCACCAACGATGCCCCGAGGTGATAGTGGGCCGACGGCGACTCCTGATCGATTTCGATGGCCCGCCGAAACTCGGTGTGCGCCGCGTCGCCCCGGCCGAGCTTCAGCAGCATCACTCCGAGGTTCTCACGCGCCTGTGCGAAGGACGGCCGCATTTCGATCGCACGTTGAAAGTGCGTCACCGCCGCGAAATTCTCCTGCCGGTCCATCGCAATAAGCCCGAGGTTGTTCTCGGCCTCGGGGTAGGCGGGCCGCAACCGCAGCGCCTCTTCGTACGCTTCAACTGCCTCATGGGGCAGTCCCTGTTTCTGCAGGACAGAACCTAGTCCAAAATGCCCCGCGGCATTCTCACTATCGGCGCTCAGAACGTCCCGAAAAGCTTCCGACGCCCCTTCGTACTCGCCTGCCTCTCGCAATGACGCCCCCAGCGACGTGAGCCAATAAACGTTGCCGGGAACCGACTTCAGTAGGATCCGCCACTGCTTCGCGGCCTCCCGCGAAGAGCCACCGGCATCGAGCAGTTCAGCGTATCGCCGCCGAAGATGAAGGTTTTCCGGAGTTTGTGCGACAGCAGACGCGTACGCGTCTGTTGCTTCCTCCCTCCACTCACGCAGCGTCCGATGCCCCAACAAATCCGCAAGTCGGGCGGCCGGCGCCGCTTTCACGTCGCCATAGTTCAGTTGATTCGGAAAAGGTGGCTGCTCCATCAGAGCGGCGATGTCTCGCCACATTCGATAGCGGTCCCAGCGTGTCAACACAATCTGGCTAGCGATACTCTCCTCCGTCGCGGTTCGACCGGTCTTGCGAGCGCCGTTTTGCTCCAAATCGTCTCGGAGCGAACCGGCGATGGATCTCGCCAGGAGGTAGTTCCCCGCGAAGTTCAAGTGGACATGCTCGTAGAACCACTCCGCGCCCGCAAGTCCATGCGCGCTCGCATCCTCGAAGAGTTTTTCAGCATCGACAATGTTGAGCCCTTCTTCGCCCAGTTGCGCCGCTGTCTCCCGTATCACGGCATTCAGTCGGGAATCCGCACGGAAGCGCAAGGTGTCCAAATCCCGAGCCCTTTCGAAATGCTCCCGCGCTTCGCTGTCCCGTCCTAGCACTCGCAGACATTGGGCTAAACGAAAAGCGAGATCCGCGTTCCGATGGTCGAAACTATTCGCAACGGCGAAATCCTTGACTGCCTCGGTGCAACGTTCGTTTGCCTGATGTGCCACGCCTGCTTGATAGGCTTTCTCCCACTGCCGCAACCGCTCGCCTTCGAGTTCCAGATGCTGCGCCGCGAAAGGGGCACTGTCCGCCAAATTGACCGCCACAGTCGAGAGAACCACGCGGGCGCCGGCGTCGATTCCCGCCCGACTGATGTCGAGCAGATTGGCGCGAAAGTTGTCGTAAACCGTCTCCAATCGCGGGTCACCCCAGGGGACTTGGTTCTCGAGAAACATCGCCATCCCCTTCCACTCTTTCGGGGGGCCATCGGGGCTACCGCAGCCCGCGACCGCCTGATGCAGCATCTGACCCGTCCGAGTCGCCCGAAGCCGGATAGCCGCCCTCAGCATTGGCAGACGCGAGCCGGAATCCCCAAAAACCGATGACGGCCCGTAGGGCCCTACGACCTCGTTGTTTCCCAAATAGATCACCATCGCGTCCGGCTCGTACCGGGCGCACTCCCGCGCGATCGGCAGCGCGACGTGCGAGTTCACTGCTGTCATCGCTACATTGATCACCTCGACGTTGAGGCCCTCATACTCTTTGCCCAGCAGGGCCTCCAGCACCCGTCCCACGCCGAGCGCAGGCTCCGGAAACCCCATCGCCGCGGAACCGCCCACAACGAAGATGCGATAAGTTCCCTCCGGTTTCGCTCGCCGGAACCGCTCGATTTCGGGCGTGCGCGCAATGGACGCGGGAAAGAAACGGCGGCCGAAGAACTGGTTCGTGACAACGGTTCCCGGCTCGGCGGTTTCGACGAAGAACGTTGTGGGCCGCCCGAACCCACCCAGCCGCAATCCCCCTTCGAGCAACAACAGGAACACCGCCGGCGCGGCCACCAACGCAACGACTCGAAACAGCCACAGCCGTGCGCCGCTGGACTGAGGCAGCTTCGTACCCTTAGTCCCCCCCGTGGATCGAGTTGTTTTCATACACCCTGCACTGCGGGATCCCCCCCGAGGATAACCTGCCGCCACGCCCGCACTCGTTTCGTTGACTTGCCTGAGAGTGAAACCTACGATGGGGAGGTGTTGATGTCCCCCACCCGGCGACCGCTATTCAGCGTCTTCATCGCAGCGGCCCTGACGTGGGCGGGGTGCTCGGATCAACCGACGGTCGTTTCCGCCGAGCCTCCTGACCTGCCCCAGTTTCAGCTAGACGTTATCCCTGCGGCGGCCCGCGCCGACATCGAGGAAGCACTCTCTGAGGCACAACAGCATTCCGCCGATGCTGGCCCGTCGGGACGGCTCGGGATGATTCTCCACGCTTACAAACAATACGAATCCGCAGCGTCTTGTTACGAGCGCGCCCATGCTATCGCCCCCAGCGAATTCCGTTGGGCATACTACCTCGGAACCGTCCGTTTCCTGCTCGGCCGCGATGAAGCCGCCACAGCGCCGCTTCGCCACGCCCTGGAGCTCGACGCCAAATATCTTCCCGCCCATATCAAACTCGCGCAAGTTCTTTTTTCACGCCAAGACTACGAAGCGAGCGAGCAGGAATATCGCGCCGCGCTCTCACAAGAACCAACCTCGGCGCTCGGGCACTATGGTCTCGGCCGCGTCATCGCCGCAGGTGACGGGGCGGCGGCTATCAAACACTTTCGCCGCGCCTGCGAACTCTCACCGACCTTTGGAGCCGCCCACTACGCCCTCTCGCAAGCTTATCGAGCTGCGGGCGACAACGAGAAGGCGGATGCCCACTTGGCGATGTTTGAGCAGAATCGATCCGGCGACGAGCCTCTGGAAGACCCACTCCTCTACGAAATCTCTTCGCTGGAGCGAAGTCCCGCCAACAATCACTATCAGGAGGGACTCACCCTGGCCGACGCGGGCAATGTCGAGGGAGCCATCCAGGAATTCGAAAAGGCCCTTGGGGCGGATCCGGATCTCATCCAGGCACAGGTCAATCTCGTTTCCCTCTACGGAAGCCTCGGTCGGGTGGAAGATGTTGAGCGGCACTACGAGGCGGCCGCCGGAAAGTATCCCCGTCAAGCTGACCTTCACTACAACTACGGCGTATTCCAAGCAGACCAAACCCGTTATGTGGAGGCCGAGAAAGCCTTTCGCCAAGCGGTGAAGACCGATCCCGCTTTCGCGGAAGCCCACGGCAACCTTGGACAGACGCTAGAGGCCCAGGGCCGCATAGCCGAAGCCGAAAAGCACTACCGCCTCGCGGTGCGCCACAAACCGGCCTACCGTCTCGCGCATTTCCACCTCGGTCGTAACCTCTTCGCCCAGGGCAAGACCGACGAAGGTCTCCAACATTTCGTGAAAACCCTGACCCCCGAGGATGAAGAAACACCAAAGTACATGCTCGATGTTGCGGTCGCCTACGCCCGCAGCGGCGACACCGCAAGCGCTCGCCGCTACGCGCTGCGAGCTCGAGAGCGTTCCACCCTGCTCGAACAAACCGAGGTTGCCTTGATGAGCACCAAGGTTCTCGAGAAGTTGGGAGGCCAGGGTCACTGACCTCCGACGCACCACCCCTCGCCACGAGAAGGGTTGTTCGGGCTCTGCTCGTCCTCCTCTCCGTGCTCTCCCTGATCCCGTCGTGCGGAACCGGGACTCTCGAGACTGCGAGAGGCCCGAGTCGTCCCTTGTTTCGCGAAGTCGCCCGCGAAACGGGACTGCATTTCCAGCATTTCACCGGAGCCTCCGGTGACTACTACTTGCCGGAGATCACAGGCGCGGGGGTCGCGGTCTTCGACTACGACAACGACGGAGATCTTGATGTCTATCTTCTGCAAGGCTCCAGCCTCGGCTCGGACGAAAACGAATCGCCCTCGTTCCCGCCGCCCAAAGAGCACTGGCCCGGCAACCGCCTGTTTCGCAACGATCTTGTTCCATCGGGCCGCCTGCAATTTACGGATGTCATCGAAGCCGCCGGCGTGGGCCACGAGGGCTATGGAATGGGCGTCGCGGTGGGTGATTACGACGCCGATGGCAACCTCGATCTGTATGTCACCAACTTCGGCCCGAACGTTCTCTACCGCGGTAGCAGCGACGGGACCTTCACTGATGTCACCAGCCAAAGTGGCGCCGCCGACAACCGCTGGAGCACCAGCGCAGCCTTCCTTGACTACGACGGCGATGATGACCTGGACCTGTTCTACACGAACTACGTCGAGTTCTCGATCGAGGACAATCGCGAATGCTACGAACCCGCGGGTGCGCGCGACTATTGCGACCCAGCGTTCTATGCGGCCGTTCCCGACCGGTTGCTTCGCAACGACGGCGACGGCCGCTTCAGCGATGCTACAGCGAGCGCAGGCATCGATCAAGCCTTTGGCAGCGGACTCGGCGTGACCTGCACTGACTTCAACGGCGACCATCTCGTCGATATCTACGTCGCCAATGACGGTAATCCCAACCAACTCTGGATGAATCAGGGCGGGGGCCGCTTCCAAGACGTGGCGCTGGTCTCCGGCGCGGCTCTCAACGCCGACGGCCGCTCCGAAGCCGGCATGGGCGTCACGGCGGCGGACTTCGATCAGGACGGCGACCAGGACCTCTTCATGACCCACCTGGCACGCGAGACCAACACGCTCTACCTCAACGACGGCCAAGGTCGTTTCGAAGACGCCACGCCTCGATACGGCCTTGGCATGCAGAGTTTTCCTTTCACAGGGTTCGGCGCGGCTTGGTTTGACTACGACAGCGACGGCTTTCTCGATCTCTTCATCGCCAACGGCGCCGTCACGATGATCGAAAGCCAACGGGGCAGTCCCTACCCGTTTCGCCAGACCAACCAGCTTTTCCGGAACGAGGCGGGACGGCGTTTCCATGAGGTGAGCGGCACGGCCGGCGACGCCTTCGCCCAGCCTGAAGTGAGTCGCGGCGCGGCGTTCGGCGACATCGACAACGATGGCGATATTGATATCGTCGTCACGAACAACAACGGACCCGCCCATCTGCTACTCAACGAAACGCCACACCAGGATTCTTGGCTGCAGCTCCGCCTCCAGTCCGGCGGTGGCAACCGCGAGGGCATCGGCGCCGAGGTAGCTGTCGTCCGGCCCGGATTGCCGCCCTTGATTCGGATTGTCCGCCGGGATGGCAGCTACGTCAGCTCCAGTGACGCCCGTCTCCACTTTGGACTGGGCGAATCCAAAGCGAGTCAGGTAGTAGTTCGATGGCCGTCCGGTCAAAAAGAAACGTTCCGCGTCGAAAACAGACGCTCGGAAACGTTCCACCGAGGCCGGGGCTTGCCGACGGGCAAGGAAACCGGTCCGAACGAGTGACGTCCTCTTCGCCAGCCAATCCATCCAACGAGGGCTCCGCGCCGGGCGGACACCGCGGGCGCGTCCTGTCTGTTTGGGACCTGATCATCTTCGGCGTCGTGCTTATTCAGCCCATCGCCCCGGTAGGTATCTTCGGAATCGTCCTCGTCAAATCGCGAGGACATGTCGTGGCAACCATCGTCATCGCGATGGTGGCCATGATGCTGACCGCCTTCAGTTACGGGCGCATGGCTGCCCGATACCCCTCGGCCGGTTCAGCGTACACCTATGTGGGCCGTACCTTTGGGACTTATGCCGGCTTCTTGACGGGCTGGGCGATGTTTCTCGACTACTTGATCATTCCGGCCATCAACACCGTCTATGGCGCGCTCACCATGCAACGCCTTGTGCCGGCAATACCATATTCGGTTTGGGCGGCCCTGATTGTCGGTTTGCTTACGCTCTTGAACCTGCGCGGCGTTCGCTCGATGGCCCGCGCGAACACACTCATGCTCGCAGTGATGACTGCCGTGATTGGTGGGTTCGTGCTCTTGGCCATCCGCTATCTATTCCAGTCGCAAGGTCTGGGTGGTGTGTTTTCCTTCCAGACGATCTACAACCCACAGACTTTCGACGCCCGTGCTGTTCTCTCAGCAACCTCGCTTGCCGCGCTTACCTACATCGGCTTTGACGGAGTCACAACGCTAGCCGAGGAAGTGAAGAACCCGCGGCGCAACGTGCCTCTCGCCACGGTGCTCGTTTGCCTGTTCACCGGCATTTTCAGTGGAGTCGAGGTGTACTTGGGGCAGCGCGTTTGGCCTGACTACGAAACCTTCCCCAACATCGAAACCGCGTTCATGGACGTCACGCAACGTGTGGGCGGCGTGCTGCTATTTCAGGCCGTCGGCGCGATTGTGGTTGTCGCCTGCCTCGGCGCCGGTCTCAGCGGACAAGCGGGCGCCGCCCGTCTTCTCTATGGGATGGGCCGCGACAACATGTTGCCGCGCAGGTTCTTCGGCCGGCTGGATGCCAAACACGGCATCCCCGTCTTCAATGTCCTATTGATCGGCTTGCTTACATTCGTCGCCGCGCTGCTGTTGCCCTACGAGCGGGCGGTGGCGCTGCTCAACTTCGGGGCCTTCCTCTCCTTCATGGGCGTTAACCTGGCGGCGATCCGCGAATTCGTCTTCCGCCCCGCCCCGCAAGGGCGACGGAACCTGGCACGTGACCTCATCGCTCCGGCTCTGGGCTTCCTCTTCTGCCTCGGAATTTGGTGGAACCTTCCGACACTCGCGCGCGTGTCCGGGGGCGTCTGGTTCGCGTTCGGGATCGCCTACCTCGCTGTGAAAACACGAGGTTTCCGGGTCAAGCCGGCTTTGGTCGATTTCATGGGGGATTGATTCCTCAGGCCCCTACCAGGAGAGGAATCCGCCGTCCAAAACCAGAGCCTGACCATTCATGTATCCTGACGCCTCGGATGCGAGATACACGATTGTCCCTTCCAGCTCTTCCAGCTTCCCCATGCGTCCCATAGGAACTTTCGCGAGTAGTTTCTCGCCGAGCTCCTTATTCTCTTCAAACGCCCAAACCGTCTGATCGGAGCGAAAGAAACCCGGCGCAAGGGCAACGACGTGTAGCCCCCGCGGAGCCCATTCCACTGCGAGCTCGCGGGTGAGCCCGAGCACCCCCGCCTTACTTGTTACATAGGAGGCCTGCGATACGTAGCTCGATGCGCTGATCCCGTACATCGACGCGATGTTGATGATCTTGCCGTGACCCTGCTGCAACATGTGCCGGGCAGCCTGCTGCGCGCAGGTAAACAGGCCCGTCAGATTCGTATCGATCACGCTCCGCCACTGTGCCTCGGTCATCGTCTCCGCATCCGCGACCGCCGAGATGCCCGCGTTGTTCACGAGGATGTCGATCTTCCCGAATTCGTCCACCGTTCGGGCCACCATGGCTTCCACGTCCTGATGCCGGCAAATGTCGGTCTCGATCGGCAAGACGCACCGCCCGTGCTGCTCCAACTCACCGGCTACCTCTCTTAGCTGTGCCAAATCGCGCGCCGCGATTGCCACATCACAACCCGCCTTCGCCAACCCCCGGGCAAAACTCACGCCAAGCCCGCGCGAAGCACCGGTAACGACCGCTACACGGCCCGTCAAGTCGAACATCGAAGCAAGGCTGGGATCCATGTCGATTCGTCTGCGCTAGTAACTGACCGCAACCGGGGCCCTGCGTTCGGCCGACTCGATAATCGCCAGCAAGACCTTCGTGACCTTACACCCGTCCTCGAGCGTTGACTGCACCTGTCTGCCCGTCGCCACGCACTCGACGAAATCCCTCACGCTCTCGTACGCCAGGCCGACCCGGCGGTCTCGAATCAGTGGACCATCCAGGATATCCGGATGATCGCTGGAGTCTTCGAGGTACCGTTCGATCAACTGGTTGTGGGTCAAGTCCATGTTGATCATCCCCTTGCTGCCGAGAATGTTGACCTTGAAGTCGTTCACGGACGGATTGGTATTAGGCACAATCCAGTTGTTCTCGAGCGTCACGATGATGCCCGACTGAAATTCCAAGATCGCCTGATAGATGTCAGGCACATCGATGCCCTTCGCCTTCAGTACTTCCGACCGGGTAACCGCGTACACCCGCTCCACCTCGTCGTCGAACAGGTACCGCAGGGTATCCACGGCGTGACTGCCGAGAAACCAAAGGACAGAACTCTTCCCGGCCCATGGCAGCATTTGCGTCGGGACGTGGATCGTGTCGTTCAGGCGCAGGTACCCGGAAATGATCGAACCGAGTTTCCCCTGCGCGATGTCGTCCCTAGCGATCACAATCGGTGGACACCAACGGCAGTGGAAATCCACCATGAAGACGACGCCGGCCGATCTCACCGCCGTGCCAATCCGGTCCAGATCTTCGTGCGTTGTCGCCAGAGGCTTCTCGACGATGATATGCTTGCCGGCCTCCGCTGCCGCCACAACGGGACCTGCGTGGGCAAAGTCCGGCGTGGCGACCGCTACCGCATCGATCTCCGGATCGCGCACCATCGCGGCGGCATCCGTGTAGACCTTGCACCCACCGTGGTGTGCGGCGACCTGTTTGGCCCGCTCCTCAACCAAGTCGCAAACCGCTGTCAACGAAGCCAGATGGTGAGTCGAATAGACCTCGGTATGGACTCGACCCCAACCTCCCACGCCGACAACACCGAATCTGACTTTTTTCATGCCCGTCCATTGTACGGTGTGAGAGTCACGGCCTCGCAACCTGCCGGCTCTGCTAGTTCCATGGCCCCGGGGTTCGGACTACTCTCGCCTTACGCCACCCGGCCGTTTGGCGGCGTCACGTACGGGGTAGCGTAGACTCCAGACCTTGGGAACTTGCTTCTGCATTTCGTTGAGAGCGGTCCGCAACCGCGCGACGACCTCAGGGTGCTGCTCGTGGAGATTGCGGGTTTCGGTCGGATCCCGTTCGATGTCGTACAGTTCCGGCGGATCGAGTGGTCGATCGCGATTGGCGACGTGCAGTTTCCAGCGACCGTCGCGGATCGCCGTCACGTTGTCGGCATAGACCCACACGAAGGGTTTCTCGCGCCGGAAACGGCCTTTCCCCGCAAGCAAGGGCCAAATGTCCTGACCATCATATACACGATCACTCGGCAGCCGGCCGCCGGCCAACTTCAGCAGCGTCGGGAACATGTCATAGGCGATGGCGGGCGTGTCGATCACCTGTTCGGTAGGGATTCTTCCGGGCCAGCGGGCTATGAAGGGAACGCGGACTCCCCCTTCGTACGAGTCTCGAATACGACCGCGAAGGCCACCCGTGTTGCCGCCGCGATTCATGGGTCCGTTGTCGCTGGTGAAGACGACGAGCGTGTTGTCGCGCAGTCCAAGCCGATCAAGAGTATCGATCACGCGGCCGATTTGCTGGTCCATGTGTTCGATCGCGTCGTCGTAGATCGGCCGGCCGGGAGTGAGCGCCGACTTGGGTAGATTGAGGGGCGGGTGCGGGATGGTGTGTGAAAAATATAGAAAGAACGGCCCTTCCCGGTTGGATTCGATGAAGCGGATCGCTTGGTCGGTGAGGCGGATCGTAACGTCCTCGACTTTGTCACCGTCGAGGCGGTCGACGATTTCATTATTCCGGTAGAGGACCGTGGGCAGCATGTCCATGCTGTACGGCAGCCCGAAGTAATGATCGAAACCGTTCTGCGTGGGCAAGAATTCACGGCGATCGCCGAGATGCCACTTGCCGATCGCTTGCGTGGCGTAGCCTTGGTCCCGAAGGGCCTCGGCCAGCGTGATTTCGTCGGCGGGGAGACCGCTTGGGCCGTCGGGCCGGAGCACGTCGACGATACCCACCCGGAAAGGCTGGCGTCCCGTGAGCAGCGCTGCACGGGACGGGCTGCAGACCGTGTGCGCGACGTAGTACTGACTGAAACGTGCACCCTCCCCGGCAAGGCGATCGATGACGGGAGTCGCAACACGGTCGCTGCCGTAGACGCCAACGTCGCCGTAAGCGAGGTTGTCTGCCCAGATCCAGACGATGTTGGGCCGCGGCTGAGCCGCTCCGGCACCGAACGATGCCAGAGCGGTCAGCAGCACTATCAGTAGTTGGTTCGTGCGCATCTGCGCCAAGAGAGGGACGGTCCGTGGACTGGTTCCAGTTTATCCCACATCTTGTCTTCTACAGAAAACATCGGTGCCTAACATGGGGTGACCCGCGAATGGGTCCGACACAGTTTGCCCTTCTTGTAATCAGGCGCTACCACCGGCGTTGGGGACGACAGAGGGACGGATTCAAAAGGGAATAGTGGCGGGCGTGGAGGGACTCGAACCCCCGACCTACTGGTTCGAAGCCAGACGCTCTATCCAACTGAGCTACACGCCCGCGGTGAGTGCTTCCATGCTAGCAGAGATGCTTCTTCCGTCCGCCACGAAGCCGGTGCCGACGCGCCGACCGGCGCAACCGTAGGCGAGCTGGTTCGTGGTCGGCGCTCTCGGGCCCGGTCAATTCTCCGAGCGCTGGCGACCGTCGCTACGCGCTCTCGAATAACCGGCACACGCCCCCACCAACATACCCACGAGTGTCACTCCCAGGAGCACGACCGTGGGACTAACTCCTTCGGACGTGCCCGCCACGAACGCACCGGCCCCACCCGCCCCCAGCCCAACCAGAAACCCGATCGCGGCGCCGAGCACGAGTCCTACCTTCGGCCGCAGGGCCTCGCCGAGATTCGGGTTGACCTGATGGGCGAGTCGAGAGCAAGCTCGCGAGCCGCGCAGAAAGAACTTGTAAAGCCACAACCGCGCTCGGCCCGTCGGGGTGTGCCGTCCGTGTGCTTGCCAATGGGTGGTTTCGTCTCCACTGAAGTCCTCCGCCTCGTCGCTCGTGTAGTAGTAGAGTGCGATGGAGCGCCGCCAACGGCCTTCGGCGATCGGCTTCGAGAAGCCGTGGACCGAGCTGTCGTCGGTTCGAAAGACGACGAAAGTGCCCCAAGTCGGGACGATCGTCCGGGCAGCGATTTGGCTCCCCTTCTCGTAGAGTTCCAGACAGCCACCGTATTTCGGCCTCCATTCCGGAGTCAGGTAAACCAGCACGTTGATTCGCCGGTAGAGGTTCAGTTTCAGGTACGAGTGAAAGTCCGTATGGGGCAAGAGGACTCCCCCAGGGCCGCTCATGTGCAGGCCGGCCCCTTCGAGGTAGGGGTCCGGCAGTAGACGCGGAATGCCCGTCACCGTCTCGAGGAACTCGAGGAACGCCGGCGATGACAGATCGTGGATCATCGCCGCGGCTAACGCGGGAATGCGGTCGATATCCTGGCAGAACCTTTTGGAGGCTTGGTAGGAGTCTTCGAAGCGGCTCCAACCATCCCACTCGGGCTTCGGAAAGGCCTCGCAGACGGCCTGCGGCGAAATCTTGACGAAATCAGCGATGGCCAGGTGAGGAAAGGGCTCGGCCTCGCTGAACTCGGTCCGCAGCGCTTGGACCTCGTCGTCCGTCAAGTCCCGGTAACGAAAGAAGGAGCCAAGACGCAGCGTTTCCGGGTTGTCCATACGGGTGGATTGTGCGAGGGCGCCGGCTCTTTGCGGAAGGGAGGGAGCTCCGGGCCGAGGGTCCAATTACAATACCATTGTGGCCTTTCTTTCGGTCGTGATCCCCACTCGGAATCGCCCCGAACAGTTGCGACAGTGCCTCTCCCATCTGGAGAACCAGACCCTCGCGCCGGATGGCTACGAGATCGTGGTGGTGGACGACGGGTCCGATTCCTCGCCTGACAGCCCGCCTCCTGCTGGTTCCCGAGCGAGAATCCGCTATCTGACGCAGCCCGCGGCCGGCCCTGCCGCCGCCCGAAACCGCGGCGTGGCCGCCGCCTCGGGGGAGGTCGTCGTGTTTATCGGAGACGACATCTTGGCGCCACCCGGCTTTCTGCGGGTCCATGCCGATTGGCACCGTCAGCATCCGTCCGACCGTGACGGCATGCTAGGTCACGTCGATTGGCCTGCCGACTACTTGCAGGACGATTACATGCGGTGGCTCGACACCTCCGGGCTGCAATTCGGGCACGCAGGACTGCAGCCGGGACGGCCGTTGCCCCACCACTACTTCTACACGTCGAACCTGTCGCTAAAGCGGTCCCTTCTTTTGGAACACTGCTTCGACGAAGAGTTCACCGACGCCACGCACGAAGACACCGACCTGGGCCTGCGACTGGAACGGGCCGGCTTTCGCCTGTACTTTGAACCTACCTCCCAAGCCGAACACCACCACTTCTACACACTGGAGGACTCCTGCCGGCATCGGCGGCGAGTCGGGCGGGCCGGCTTCTTGTTCCGGCAGAAGCATCCGGCGGTGGCTCGGTTCAAGTGGATTCGCCGGCTTCCGTGGCCTCTTCGAATTGTGGTCGCCGGGCAGCCTTACCGGCGAATCGCTCGGTTCGCACAACACGTCGGTGATCCACAGCTAATGGGCCTTTGTTACTATCTGCTCAATAGCGAGGCCTTCTGGGAGGGCTTTCGGGAAGCCGCGAAGGAGGCCGAGGTGTCGTTACGTGGCTTGCCTGCTCCTCCGAAACCACTTGGGGACGCAGCGGCCACCACGGTCAGCGGCGAGCAGCAGCGCGCGTTCGGCAGTGCCGAGGCTTCGGAACGGCCGGTTGTCTCTGTGGTGATCCTCACCTACGACGGTGGGGTGCGTCTCCGAGAGTGCCTGACGAAAATCTTCTCGCAGGAAATCGACGCCGAGCTGGATGTTGTCCTTGTCGACTCCGGCTCAACGGACGGTACAGAGAAGATCGAACAGGATTTCCCGGTCAGAATGCTCAGCATTCCCACGGGCCGGTTTGTCTTTGGTTACGCTCGCAACCTCGGCTTCGAAGCGGCCCGCGGCCATTACATCGCGACTATTTCGCAAGACTTGGTGCCGTCGGATCGTCACTGGCTCGACCGCCTGACCCGGCCGCTGCGCTCCGGCGCAGACGTGGTGCAGGGTCAAGCCGTCCCGCCACCCGAGACGCGGCCGTTTTATTGGGAAACGCGGCGTTTTTGGTTCACAAGTGAGAGCCGCCGCTTCAAACAGCGCCACCGGTTCTGCCTATCCTGTGTCAACCTTGCTACGAGGAAGGAAGTCTGGTTGCAAGCGGGTTTTGGGGATACGACCCCGATGTCGGAGGATCTTTACTTTCAGAAACAAGCCTTCGACAAAGGGATACGCAACTTCGTCCAGGCACCCGAGGCGACAGGGTTTCATGGACACCAGTACTCGCTTCGATCCCTCTTCCGGCGCTGCGAGAACGAAGGGCTGGGTTGGCGGTGGGTCGGCGAGAACTACTCGCTGCTTGCTATGTTGCTAGATCTGCTCCGCCCCTCCTCGTACGGCAAGTTGGTATGGGGTCTATTGCGCGGCCGAATCCGAACGCCCGCGGAACTGCTCTTCATTTGGGTGCGGCCGATCGCGGTTTTCAAGGGTATCCATTTCAATCAAGGGTATAGGCGTTAAGCAAAGGTTGACCTCGGAGACCGTGCAAAACCAACCTCACGTCAGCGTTGTGGTCGTCACGTTTGAGAGGGAGGCGTGCCTGCTCAAAACGCTCGAGGATCTTTTGAACCAAACCTACTCCGCCTATGACGTGACGGTCGTCGACCAGAACGAACGACCCTACGCGTCGCTGCTGGCGTTCGCCGTTTCCGCCGGCGAGAGGGTCCGCATCGCCCACTTGCGCCCACCCAACGTCTGCGTCGCGCGAAATCTCGGTCTTCGTGCGACGAGGGGCGAGATCGTCCTCTACGTTGACGACGACATCCGCTGCGGGCCGACCTTCGTGGCCGAGCACGTCGCCCCCTATCAGGACGCGGAGGTGGGCGGAGTCGGCGGATGGATTGACGCCCGCACCCGGAAGTTCACCTGGCAGCCTGACGAACGTTTCGTCGCAGCACCCATCGGCTGCAACATGTCGTTCCGCAGGACGGCTCTCGAGGAGGCTGGCGGGTTCAATCCCTACTTCCATTCCGTACCCGCCTATGGCGAGGAGAACGACTTGGCGCACCGCGTTCGGCACGCCGGATACCGCATCGTGACCGCCCCGAAGGCACTGGTGTTTCATGATCTCTCCCCTTCGGGAGGCCAGCGGGCCCGAGACCCGGAGCGGTATTGGCAGTCCTACACAGTGAACTTCGTCCTGCTCTTCCGTAGGACGAAGCCGTGGTTTCAACAGCTCCTTTTTGGGGTGTGGATCTTCAAGCTTTGGTGGACCGTGAATCGTTTGTCGGGCGGTCGAACGCCGGTCGGGGTTTTTGGCAGAGGCGTTCGTGAAGGCGTGGCCCTTGCCCGCCGAAGCGATGTCGCCGGCAGGTTTCTGGAGGCGGTACCCGAACCCCAGTGGGTGGATCCGCTCGCACCCGGCGATGTGCAGGGCAGCTAGATGGCACGATTCGCGCCGTTTTCGTCAGCAACGATTCTTGGTTGCGGCGAATCCGGAGCCTAGTCCATCTGCGCCGCTTCATGTCGATCTCGCTCGCAGTGCAAGCATCAACGCGTCTGAGGGTGAGATCATGCTGGTCGTGAACGACAACGTTCGGTGCAGCCCTGAACCAGAGTCGGTGAACCTTTGAGCCAAGCTCGCCGCCCGGGCGGTCTGCTCCGCCGCATTCTTGCCCGCTGCTGCCTGTCTGCGGTTCGACTCTTCCCTCTAACGCGATGCCATGCGATCAAGAGGCAGCTTCTGCGTATGGCGGGGGCAACGGTGGGAAAGAATGTCGAGATCGTAAGCTCGGCGCGGATCATCACTCCCCACTTGGAGATTGGCGACAACAGCTTCATTGGCCATGAGTGTCTTCTGATTGCAGCCCACGGCTCGCGCATTCAGATTGGCAACCACGTCGATCTAGGGCCCCGCTGTACCCTCGTGACCGGTACTCACGCCATCGGCGGCCCCGAGCATCGCGCTGGGCCCGGCGAGGCGCACGACATCACCATCGAAGACGGTGTCTGGGCCGGCGCCGGCGTGACAATTCTAGCCGGCGTCCGAGTCGGCCGGAGGTCGCTGCTCGCGGCCGGAGCCGTGGTCTCCCAAGACGTGGAGCCGAACGTCCTCATCGGCGGGAATCCAGCCCGTGTCATCCGGCCGCTTGCGTGAGCCGGTGCAAATCTTCTACGTCGGTGCACTCGACCGGTCGCCCCAAGCAATCTTGGGTGAGTAACCTTGTCTCCGGTTCCTTGGTTCCGAAGCGAGGACTACAGGCGCCCGTGCGGCCTGAGGTCCAAATTTGCAAAGATGAATTCGAGATCCCGGCAAGCACCGTGGTCTGATCCTTGGCACCGCAGTGCGCCTTGCCAAGATACGAACACTCCAAGGGAGAAGTGAATGAAGTACGCAGCCTCGTTCGTCTGTTACATCGCCTTGTTCTCAACACTCGTACTATTACCCCCGGTCGTTTCGGGGCAAACCGGCAAGCTCAAGACCAAGATCCAACCACCGGAGGCAGCCGTGTGGGTTGACGGGAAGTACATGGGGCACGCCGACGAATTCAACGGCCCTGGTCAGACGCTGGCGTTGCCGGCCGGTGAGCATGAAGTGAAGATCAGCCTCGTCTACTACCAGGACCACAAGACGACGGTGACGATCGAAAGCAACAAGACGGCCGTCATCAAGCAACAGTTGCGTCCCTCCGACGAAAAGCGCCCCAACCCGCCGTTTGCGAAAGCGAAGCTTCGGTGCAAGCCGACGGCTCATGCCGCGGTGATCGTCAACGGTCGATTCATCGGTCATTGCGACGAAATGAACGGACCAGGCCAGCTGTTGTTGTTGTGGCCAGGTACGCACACAGTTGAGGTTCAACTGAACGGCTACAGGACCTTTAAGACTTCTGTTGAAGTCGATCGATCGATGATGAACAAGCGGATCGAGATCCGGCTCAGCTGAGGCCAGAGTAGGGCCCGACCCGCGACAGCGATTCGGTGCTCAATACCGACCGCATCCATACCGGAATAAGGAAGTCGGGGTATGCACTTGACTCCCGAGACCCCAACATATAGCATGCGGGGCTGTGGAGGACTACCCGCGGACGCTGGAGGAGTTTGAGGGGCGTTTTGCCACTGAGCAGGCGTGTCGCGAGTATCTGATGCAACTGCGCTGGCCACAGGGTTTTGTGTGTCCCCGCTGTGGAGGGCAGAGAGCTCGGCCCAGCCGGCGGGGCCTGCTGCGGTGTGGGTAATGCGATTATCAGGCTTCGGTGACGGCGGGCACGATTTTCCAGGACACGCGCCTGCCGCTGCGCACCTGGTTTCGGACCATGTGGTGGGTGACCAGCCAGAAAAACGGGGCGAGCGCACTGGGACTGCAAAGCATCTTGGGTCTGGGAAGCTACCGTACCGCCTGGGCGTTGCTGCACAAGCTGCGGCGCGCGATGGTGCGGCCCGGCCGAGAACGGCTCAGCGGTCGCGTGGAGGTCGACGAGACCTATGTGGGGGGCGCAGAAGAGGGACTGCGCGGACGGCAGACGCAGAAAAAAGCACTGCTAGCCATCGCCGCCGAGGAAGACGGCGCGGAGACAGGAAGGATCCGTATGAAGCGCATCCGCGGAGCGTCCAAGCACAGCTGCACGGCTTCATCCAAGAGGCTGTCGAGCCCGACAGCACGATCCACACCGACGGCTGGGAAGGGTACGTCGGCCTGGAGGCGCTTGGCTATCGGCACGAGTACGACTTTCTGGCCGGTTCGAGCCAGTCGGCCTCCGAGCTGTTGCCCCACGTTCACCGGGTGGCTGCCCTGTTGAAGCGCTGGTTGATCGGGACGCACCAAGGCGCTGTGAGCCGTGAACACCTGGACTATTACCTGGATGAGTATACGTTTCGATTCAATCGACGACGCTCTCGTCACCGGGGAAAGCTCTTCTACCGGCTTGTACAACAGGCCGCGACCGTTGGGCCCACGACCTATTCAGAGATGGTCCAACACCTACGCGGCAGGCGGACCGGCCAACCACAAGATGTGGGGTAGTCGGGAGTGAAGTGCATACCCCGATAAGGAAGAACCTGAGGGTGGCCGGGATAGTGCTCGGGAAAACCCAACCGGGAGATCCCGTTGCAGGGATTCCCGTTACAAATCGCGAGACGGGGCCGGAATCGCGATATCGTCTCCCGCGCACCCTTCAGCGCTGACGTTCGGACCCTTCGATATCCATCTTGATGAAATCCACCTCGAGTTCACGAACCTGGAGATCGATCGTTGTGGCCGCGGTGCCTCGAGTGGTGTGCTCGCCGCTGGTGGTCGGCATGACCGTCTCGTCATCCCCGATCCTCGAAGCACGAGGCGGCCCACGTCTTCCCACGCCGCCGCCGGTACCAGGCGAACCCTTCCGGCCGCGATCTCTTCTTCGAACGTCTTGCTGAAGCAAGCAATACTACCCGGATCGATCTCGAACGCGATCACCTGCGCCGCACCCACCTGCAGTGCCCGCCGGGTAAAGGTGCCCAGATGGGAACCGACGTCAAGCACGATGTCGCCAAGACGTATGACCACCGAATCCTTCCGGTAAGCACGGTTGTGGACCTGTTCGTAGATCGGCCAGGCAACCTCGGCACGGCTCTCGGTGGTAGGTCTTGCGGCTTCGAAGGATCAGCCCTCTCCGGGCAGAAGACCGCTCCTATCCCTCCAGCAGCGGAGTCCGCCGCATGAGCCGCTAAAGCAGCCAATGCCGCCGCCCGTACCGCCAATCGGTTCATACCCTGTGAGCCGAACCCACCGCCCAACATCCTTATTGAGAGGACAGTTCCGACTTTCTCCACAAGGAGAGAAAGGGTGACTTCGCGACCGCACCGTTGTCGTCGTGCAGGTAGACAGAGTCAATCTCTCGTGGGAGCTGCCATTTCGCATCCGGGTAGAGCTCCTTGTGAAGGAGTTCCATCAAACTTGCCTTACGGTGGACCATCCGACCCTTCAGCATTCCGGGTCTCTTCACCGCCAGCAACGCCGAGTAGCGGTCCAACATCTGTTGAAAAGGTTCGCCGATGCCTGCGCTGCTCCTCATTCGAGAACCGTGATCGCCGTGCACAATGACCATCGCGGAAGCCAGCACACCCGCAGATTGAAGTTGACCCAGAAACTCGTCGAGGCGTTTGTTAAGATGCAACACTTGTTCCTCGTACTGCCTGCGCCAAGCCTCGTAGGCCCGATCATCCAATGACCTTCCCCATCTCCCCATGGCCATTGTCGCCACAGGCCATACGCTCCCATCCGATCGATAGATGTAGGGGTGATGCGGTGCGAGCAAGTGAGCAAAGAACAAGGAATCCCTGCTTGCCGCGATCACATCTCGGCGCAACACATCAAGCACTTTGAGAGACACGGCTTGGGACCAGTGAAGGCCGTGGATGTTTACCCAACCCGCGTCCAGGTTCTTCATCACAAGAAGTATCCACCGGCTCTCGTACATGTAGGTTCTAGAGAGTACCGTCAGGCGGTCGGTCCACGGCATCGGCAGGTCTCGGATTGCGCCGAGCAGGAATTGATTGTAGAGAACTTCTCTTTCAGCGCTTGGCGGCGTCCAGAACACCTTTGCATTCCGGAAACGGTAGATCGATAGAGCCCAGCCCAGTTCCCTGAAATGAGAAAACAGGCGGTAACGCTCGCCGGGGTCTTCTACCGGGGCTCGATCCAGAAGCGTCATGTTCAGCAGACTTCGAACCGAAGCGGCCGTCCAAGCGTAATTACTGAAAGCGTTTGGATACAGAGTGAAACCGTATTTGAGAAACGTATTCTCGATCGATCGCCGAACACTTTTCGAGTGCGGGGTGTCTTCTGCGAAACCTGCGGGCCCCATATATCCATCGAGGACTAAGTAGATCACCCGCGACGGCTTCGTATTCGTCGCTGAATTGCTGTTCTCGCTCAACGATGGATTGTCGGTAATGCTCAAAACGCCCGGGCCGACAGCGGCTTCCACCATCCCGGAAATGTTGGCGGCCGTGACGGCCACCAGGACGACGGCATAGAACTTGTCGCCCATGAGTCGAGCGAGAGCTGAGAACAGGAAGATCGCTGCGAAGACTAAATAGATGGGCTTGAAGACCAAGAGAGCATCATGAATCGACTGCGTATAGGGCACTTGCATCACGCTCAGGCCGAGAATCGCTACCACATGAAAAACCATATGCTTGTGAGTAATCCACCCGAGAATCAGGCAAGCGGCGACGAGAAAGGCCATATAGACAACATTCTCGGCCCTCATAAGAAAATATCGCTGCTTCACCAAAAACTGGATGAACGGTAAAACGATCAAGGAGCCGAAAAAGAAGACTCGGTAGACTACGCTCTGCACTCGGAAGACCGTCATAGTAGGGTCTTGGTCGCTAACATGAAGTGGAATACCACGGGCCAGACGACGTATGAACCAGGATCCCCATATTGTTCCCGGCAATTGTCACAGTATACAACAGGGTTCGGCTCCGAGCCACGCCTGCGCTGCGAGGCGCTCACGCAAACGATATTGTGGCTTCCTTGTCACGTCCTACTTTTCGCCCCGTGTTTTCATCACCTTCCGTGGCGAAGCAGTGGATCAGGGATTGACGTCGCTGGCTAGGTTCGGCGTCGCTACTTCCGGTCGGAAGGGTGAGTCCGTTTCCGGAGAGAAGCCCGGCCCCACCCTTCCAGCCCGCCTGAGCCAAACCTGCAACGGCAGCAGAGTCCGTTGTTTAGGGACGCACCGCGAAGCACGCCGTAATATCAACAGCCCCGGCTGCCGCGTTTTGCACAGTGTCTCCCGTCGCGAAGAACCGTGCCAGCACGTCGCGCGCAGCGAAGGTCGTGGACTTGAAGACTGCCGAGTCCGAGAATGCCGTATCGGACGCAGCCTGGAAGATGTCGAACGCCGGTGCGTAGGCCGTCGCGCCCGAGGAATCGCCGACGCTAACCGTCATTCCGGTGAGAGTCCCACCGGTAAACGGCGTTTCGTGCTTGATGGTGACGCCGCTCATCACTCCGCGGGCGGGAAGCTGGAACAAGGTTATATCTTCGGTCGCTGCCGCCGCGGTCAGCTCGCTCTCGACCACCTGATAGGTCTTGCAGCGGGGCAAGTGAGACAGAATTCCGGAAAGTTCTCCCGACTCGGCATACATGCCGGGCGGAATGGTCACTACAGCGGTCGTCGTTGACACGTAGGCCGGCAGCGCGCCATCCGTCTGAAGGTCCGACACCATCACGCCGAACACGTCGTAGGTAAACTCCGGCAGTCCGCCCTGCCCAACTGCGCAGCGGACCGGGAAGGTATGATTACCCGAGCCGTTAGAACGGACAGCGCCAGCGATCCGGATCCATCCGTCGGCAGTGCCGATTGACAGTGCCCGATTAACGCTACCTGCCTCATCGGGCAAATTGCAGGTCGCCGCGGCGGTGACCACGCGCAGCCAGTAGGAGAGGAGGTAGACGGTGTCGGGGACAAGCCCGGTCAAGGTCTGCTGCCCCATCGTGAGCGACTGGCCAAACGGGGGCGATGCGACGGTATTCCTGCTGACCTGCTGAGTTACGCCGAAGGGACCTGTCGTGCTCGTCAGGAACGTGCCGCCGTTGCCGAACCACGGGGAAGCGGAGAGGTCTTCGGACTGGAGCACATAGTTCGTGATCGGTTTGGACAACAGCGACGCGGTGCCCGTCGCGAGACTCTTCCCGTAACGATCCACCGGGCGCGGCGGCTTTCCGCTAGCCGAGTGGTTGAGGAGATACCCCGACGGGGACTCGTTGGTGCAGCGGCCGGAAAAGGAACTACGGATCGTACAGTTTTCGCACTGCATGCCGATCTTGCACTCACCCGAAATGATCGTATTTTCCACAGCGAGATCGCGGCCTTTCTCCATGATGAGTCCACTGTCTCCCAACAGGAACCCGCTCGAGATCCTTGCGCGGAGCCGCCCAGGTCGTTGATCAGCACTCCATATTCGTCGGCTCCCTCCATGTACAGCGCTGCGATCTTCGATCCGGTAAGGCTGCCGATTTCGATGCCCCCGTAGGAAGCTTCGACCGTCATGGTGTCGACGCTCATGTTCTGGATGTTCGATGTCGGCGTAAAGCGCATGCCCCAACCGGCCCGATTTCCGCCTGAGAGACGGATATCGCGAAAGCTGTGCTGGTTGTTGATACCCTGGACCGTGACGCAGTGGAACTGGAAGTGAGTCCCGCCGCACCCGATTCGCGAGAACTTCGAACTGAAAGCGTTGGAATAGAGCGCTAGCAAGGCGTTGCCTCCACGCCCGGTCGATGCCCAGGCGCTCGTCGTATGGGGTATGGCGGAGGTGACCACGAACGTACTCGGCGACCCGCCGAAACGTCGCTCCTGCAACCGGACGAATTCGCCTTCCGCGATCGCCGTATAGTCCTGAAAGAAAATCGCTTCGCTGTTCAGGTGCGAGGCGAGTTCCCGCGCGACCACCGCCGCCCGAATGGTGGTCTCGGTCGCGGTGGCCCCGCCACAGCCGGCGGTGCAATCGGTTCCCGTTCCCGAAGAGTTAACGAGAAGAAGGTCTGTCCCGCTGAACTTGAACACCTTCCACGTTCCAGCCGCCCCGGCTGCCGTCGTCTCGGCTGTGGAGCTAATGGTCACGATCTCGCCGTCGCCGCTCAACCCGTGTGCGGCCACGAAGGCCAACCGGATCAGACCGCCGGCAGGAGACAGGATCGAATCAATCGCCGGCAGCGTCGCTGCTGTCACGGTGTAAGTCGCATAAGGCCCCGCCGCCCTTGAGCCTCCTCCGGTCATTTCGAGGTCAATCGTCTGCCCGGGAGTTGCATCTCCAGTCACAGTGATGGCGGCGCTCCTGGCATTCAAGAGATTCGAGACGCCAACATCGAAATCGTCGATGTCCATGAACGCGGCCGACACTTCTTCAACGACCGACTCGCTGGCGAGGAACCCGATGAGGTTCTTCAGCAGATTCTCCTCGCTCCCAATGGCACTCATCGACAGGCCGCGGATGATGATGTTCTTCCCGCCAGTCTGCGTCGAGATCGCGTCGACCGGCACGAGACCGCGCACGGTGCCGCCGCTGAGGAAGTGCTCCCGTCTCGCGGATAGCTGCACCGTCATGGTGTTCGTTCCGGTTGAGTCGATGTAAACCTTTCCCCTGATCGTATCCCCGAAGGGTCCGCTGATATCCTTGGTCAAAGCCAGTGACCCGGAAGCGAGATTGTGTGGCATGGAAGTGGTCAACTCGACCGGGCTGTCCATCGAAATGTTCGTGATCTTGAAGATCTTCGCCGCCCAATACCCTGTCTGCGCAGCGACATAGTCGCCGTTCCCGACCGACCCATCGAGCGTGAAGCTCGTGGAGTTCACCAGGGTCACTTGCCAGTCCCCATTCGCCGCGTTGTTGCCCGGTACACCGGTGATGTTGACCCAGTCTCCGGTCGTTAGTCCGTGTGATATCGACGTGGTGATCTCGATCGGCGCGACGTTGGTCGCGCCCGTGATCGCAAGCCGGTCCCGGATGCCGTGGCAATTCACTTTGAAGTCCACCTGGTTTCGGTTGAAACCCCAGATCGTCACACCACCCGGAACGATGGCCGGGCACGACGTGATCAAATACGTCCCGGCGGTCAGAATGATCGTCTCGCCACCGTCAGCCACCGCATCAGCCCAAGGATGCCCGGCGGCGAACGTCCACGGATTGCCCGACGACCCATCGCCTCCATTCGCGAACAGATGGGCGTAACGGAGCCCGTTCAAATTGAGAACATCCTGGCGTCCGCGCCATACGTGATCTTCGTCGAGATAATCCGTCGTTAGGCCCAGGTTGTCGCGCGCGTCAGAGGCATTGTCGCCGCCGGTCCCGCCGTTGGCAACAGGAAGTGGCAACAGGAAGTTCGCCCTGCACCTGTTGCTCCAGGCTCACCGTTGTTTGTGCCCAGCTCCACGCCGTCAAGCTGAGTGAGCAGAAAAGGAAGACCAGTCCTCGCATCTTGTTTCCCCTTGGAATTTGTTACTTCACCTGTGGGGCTATAGAACCCCTTCTGCTATCCACCTTAGAACGCGGACCCCGGCTAATCCGGTCTCCGTCAGGCCTCCTGTGTGCGTCAAAGGCCCGCAGCACAAGGCGAAAAATAAATCTCTAACTTCCGTGAACGAAATGGAGCTGTGGCGGTTTTCGCGCCGACCGTGGCCGCTGGGCCTTCCCAAAGCGCGTTGCCAGCGCACCGCGGCAATGGGTCCGCGGAGATCCCGCGCCCGCTCTTCACAGTCGTGTACTGTGCCGGTTCGGCTCGTTGACTTGGCCCTGCCCGAGCCGGCTCCAATTCCTCACGTTCCCCCGGCCTGACAGGGATCAGGCACTGACAGGGATCCTGACCACGAGCTCCTCCGTCGCCCGGGTTCCTATCGAAGTCGTTGAGAAACCACGCCAATCCAACCTCCAACTGGGGTACAATCAAGGTTTTCGTAGGGAGGAGTGCGATGTCGTACGACCCTAGAGGGGTGAAGTTTGTTCTAACGGCCCCCGACACCGAGAGCACCGAGCAGGCCTTCAGCCCGTGGAAGCAGATGGTGTATGCTTCCGCGCCGGCTCGCTACATGCCTCGGTTCATGTACAAGAACAAATTCGAGCAGCCCAAGTACCCCGACGGTACAGCTATTGTCATGCCGTATGGCGTCCGCGTGATCGAGGCCATCCTCCTCGCACATTACCCCCCCGAAGACGTCGCCGTCTGCCACCCCGACGACTTGGAGCACTTCGTCGGTCCCCGAACCGTGGCCGTTGGTGTGGGCGCGCATAACCCCATTGGGACCGCCTTCTCAACCGGGGTGTACAGCAACATGTTCGGCAGCACCGCTCGTCCCGTGAACGCCGCCGAGAGCGAACGGATCTACCTGCATCCGGTCATCAAGAAGTACCGCCCTAAGATCATCGTCGGCGGCGCCGGCGCCTGGCAAATCCACAAGACCAACTCCATGGAAAGGCTCGGCGTTGACTGCATCATCAACGGCCGCGCCGAGGGAGTGGCGCTCGACCTGTTTCAGAAAGCGGAAGCCGGCGAGGAACTGCCCCCGGTCGTCAACTCTGCCGAACCCACCGTCGAGCAGCTCATCATCCCCAAGAAGCGCTCTACCTACGGCATCGTCGAGATGAACCGTGGTTGCGGCCGCCAGTGCGCTTTCTGCTCGCCCACGCTTGAGACGCGCATTTCCGTACCGCCCGAGCAGTGCCTCGAGTCGGTCCGCGCGAACACCAGCAACGGCGGCAAGATCATCTTCCCCGTTTCCGAAGATGTCTTCATCTACGGTGCGGCGGCCCCCTTCTACATCCCGAACGCCGACGCCATCCTGAGCTTCTACGATTCGATCGCGCGCGAGCCCGGGGTCGAGTACCTTCCCTTGTCGCACGCGACGATCGCCCCGGCGGTCGTCAACCCAGGTCTCATCAAGGACATGTCGAAGATTCTGCTCGATAGAAGCGCCCTGCAGAATCGCAATTCGACCCATCCTGACAAGCGGTTCCTCGCGCCGTTGATCGGCATCGAGACCGGCTCGTCTCGTCTCGCCGCCCTCACGATGTCGGGCAAGTCACTGCCGTACGACATCCGTGACTGGCCGGAGATCGTGGTCGAAGGTATCCGCATCCTTAACGAAAACAACTGGTTCCCCGTCTGCACCTTCATCATTGGCCTGCCCGACGAGACCGAGGAAGACCTGCACCAAACGCTGCAGCTTCTCCACCGCCTCAAGAAGAACAAGATTCTCTATGTGCCTTCGATCTTTACTCCGCTCGAAGACACTCGCATGTCGAAGGACAAAGCCCTCAAGGCCAAGCAACTCACTAAGCTTCAGTGGGAGTTCATCATGACGGCCTGGACGCAGAGCCGTGACTTCGCCGAAATAAGCAACCGGTCGCGCGTCTACTTCCGCTGGGGAACGAAGGTCTTCTACCACGCCCGGGGCCGCTGGGTGCACGGCGAGCAGTTCAAGTGGCCCTCCATGCGCTTCGCCGGCGTCCCGGAAAAGAAGCTCAAAGACCACCTTTTCCTCAACTGGGACGAGGAGAACACCACGCCCATCACCGAGCCCCGCCTGATTGCCAAACACCGCAAGCAGACGCCCGAAGAGTTGCGCAGCATGAACGTCGACCAACCGTTCAGCATCTACGGGACGAGCCGCGAGGAGCCGGCGACCAACGGTAAGGCGTCATCGCTGACCGTTCTGTCGAACGCCGCCGGAGCCACCAACGGCCAGGCCGCCACGAACGGCCAAGTCGCCGACGCGAAGCCTGCGGCCGTCGACCAGCCGGTAGCAGGCGACTAGAGCCCGTAGGGACGGGAGCCTTTACCCGCCCACCTCTCATCTCGATGAAAAGTAGGGGCACGGCATGCCGTGCCCGCGTCGCGAACTGCATCCACATCGGGTGTGCCGCGTTTCCCCTACCGCTGACGTGCGCCGGCGCCGGCCAGTCACCTCAGCGTTCTTCGCGCCGCTCTTGCGCCTTCTGTTGCTCCTCCCGCGCCTCGGCCTCCCGCCCGCGCACTTGCCTTAGTGCCTCCTCGCGTGCTTGCCTTTGCATCCGTTTCTCGACGCTCACCATCTCTTCTTGCACGCGGCGCATTTCCTTCTCCAGCTTGCCCAGATGCTGCTGAAGTCCCGTCATGCCTCCCCGTAGCCGCCGCGCTTCCTCCAACTGCTCGGGCGTGAGGATCTTGCGCAACCCGACCAGCATCGACACCTGCGCACGCTTGATCCGTGCCTCCGTTGCCAACACCTTGTCGAGCCGCCGCAGCACCTTGCTCTCTTCCGCGCCGGTGTCGGCGAGAAGCTCTGACAGATCCCCGACGTGGGCCTGCATGTCCCACTGCAGCTCGGTGAAGCGGACTTGCGCCTCAGAGACACGCCGCTTGATCTGTTCTCGCTGGCTGCCGGTGATGCCCAGCTCCTTTTGGTGCTGCATGATCACCTCGGGCGTCACGAAGTGCTGCTCCAGTGGATCCTCCTGCGCCCAGGCCGGACCCGCGACGAACAAGAGCAACCCCATCAAGCCCAACACTAGAAACATCCATCGCATGAAAACACCTCCGTATCAAAACGCCCCAGCGCAGGGACGCCGTAAAGCACCAGCTCCCCAGGTGGTTCGAGCAAAAAAGCCGTCGGCGAGCGCCACTCGCTGATTGAGATCTCGACCGCTGGGGGCGAGGATGGACAAAACGTCACCAACAAGCCTGCCAGCGCGAGACCCGCCACCGAAGCCGCCAAAGCCGGCACCAGCCCGCGCGGCCACTGCCGTCTCGCCGGCCCCGGAGGCCGCCTCGCGAGCACCGAGTCGAGCGGCGGTGCCGCGGCCGCATCCGCCGCCCGCGCCTGCTGAAACATCTCTCGCAGCGATTCCCCGTCTTTCACGTCGTCTCTCATCTTCCGACTCCGCCTACCGGATGCCTGTAGCGGGACGCGTGAGTAGCGCGTCTCGCAAGCACGGTTACGTTTCCGTTCGCTCTGTAGGGGCACGGCATGCCGTGCCCGCTCTTTCGACCCAACCGATTGGCATGCTCTTGCAGCGGCTCGACATCGCCTCCGTTCCGACCCCGCGGCCAACGGCAAGAACCTCCCTGCGCCTGCACTACCGCCTTCCGCCCAATACCTCTCGCAACTTCGCCTTGCCCCGCGCGTAGTGCGTTCGCGCCGAGCCGACGGTGATGCCCATCACCTCGGCGGCTTCCTCGATCGTCATGCCTTGATAGAACGCCAAGTGAAGCACCTCCCGCTGCCGCCCGCTCACCCGCGTGAGCGCCTGCTCGATCACGAGCGCCCTCTCCCTTTCGGCAGCGGATGTCCCGGGCGCGGCTGCCTCGACCAGCGGCATCGGCTGCGCCTCGCGCCAGAGCCGCCGCAACCACGAGCGCCGCTGGTCGGCGGCCGTGTTGCGCACCAGCGCGAACAGCCAGGTTCGAAACGACGACCTACCGTTGAACCGAGCCTTGCCGCCAAGGACCTTGAGGTAGGCCGTTTGCAGAACATCAAGCGCCTGTTCACGATCTCGTCCACAGCAATGCAAAGCCCACCCATAGGCCGACTTGTGGTGCTCCTCGAGCTCATCTCGTACTTCAAGCTCCCTCATCCCGCGCGGCGTTCCACCGCTATTCTCACTGGTTTGGTCGTTCCCCGGCGGGATCCTATAGGACAGAACAACACGTTACCGGCGAGGCCAGCAGAGTCGGGCCTCGCGAGGAGTGTTTCCGGTCTTGGTAGCTCGGCCTAGACCGTAAGGTCTGTGAAATCGCCCCCCTCCCTGGTATTCTGAAGCTGCGTTACGGGCATATCCAGGGATGAGGCTTCGCTGTTATCTGCTTGCCGCGGGTTTCGTGGCATCGTGGGCGATTGGCGCCGCCGCAAGCGACACGTGAGGCGGAAGCACGACCCGCGTGCGCAACGGTCTGCTAGCCCTATACGACTTCCAGTCGGTCGAAGGCGATATCGTCAAGGACCTCTCGGGACTTGGCGAGCCGGCGGATCTCAAGATCAGGGCCCTCGAAGCGGCTCGCGTCTCCGACGGCTCGGTCGAACTGCTGAGACCCACGACGATCCGCTCGCTTGATCGCGTCGAAAAGATCTCCGACATGGTGCGCATGTCAGGCGAGCTGACCGTGGAAGTGTGGGTCAAGCCGTCCGCGAGAGATCAACACGGCATGGGTCGAACTCGCCCGGGGCGCATTCTCTCGATGTCGAACGGTAAGGACCAGCGCAACTTCACCCTTGCCCAAGAGGGCGACCGTTTCGGCACACAGTTTCGGATTATCCAGGGCGGAGTCGATGCCTGGCCCTCACCGCCGCCGGCGTTGGCGAGCCCGCAGCCGGAGCTGACCCACGTCGTTTACACCCGCGATCGCACCGGACGCGCCCGAGTGTTCCTCAACGGCAAGCAGGCGGCCGAGCGAATGGTCCCCGGCGACACGTCAGACTGGGAAAAGACCAGCTTCTTTCTGGGCAACGAGCCGAAGATCAATGAGCCCTGGCTGGGCACCTACTATTTGGTCGCCGTCTACGGGCGCGACCTGATGCCCGGCGAAGTCGCCCGCAACTTTCGCGCCGGCCCCACCCCCCCTTGAGCGAGTTGTCGGCTGCCAACGAAAAAACGAATCATTTCGAAACCAAGGTCGCGCCGCTGCTGGCGACACGCTGCCTCGAGTGCCACGACTCGGTCTCGAAACAGGGCGGCTTGGACCTTTCGAAGAAAGCAGCGGCCTTCGCGGGTGGCGCCAACGGCAAAGCCATCAAGCCCGGCAACGCGAGCGAAAGCCTGCTGTGGCTGATGGCCGAGGCCGAGTCGATGCCGAAGGGCCGCTCGCCGCTTTCGCCCGAGGAGAAACGGCTGCTCGGTAAGTGGATCGACGCCGGCGCCGTCTGGTCATACGAGATGCTCGACCGCGCCGTCTACCGCCACGGCGATCGCGCCTTGGGCAACTGGGTGCAGCGACTGACCGTGTCCGAATACATCGAGACCGTCCGAGGGACACTTGGAGTCGACGTTTCGAAGGAGGCTCGCGAGATCCTCCCGCCCGACCTGCGCGCGGACGGCTTCAAGAACACTGCGTACAACCTCAACGTCGACCTGGGGCACGTCGAGGCCTATGCCAGGCTTGCCGAAGCCGTGGTGGCGCGCATCGACGTCGCGGCGTTCACTGGCGATGGCGCTACGCTGACCGACGAGCAAATCACGAAGATCGCCAAGCGGATCCTGCGCGGGCCGATCAGCGAGCATGAGCTTGGCTTGTATCGCCGACTGGCCGACGCGGTGACCGAAGCAGGCGGCAGCATCGAAGACGCGGCCGGCTACGTCACCGAAGCCATGCTGCAATCGCCGCACTTCCTCTACCGCATCGAGCAGCAACGCGGCGACGGTACGGCTTGGCCGGTCGACGCTCACGAGCTGGCCTCGCGGCTCAGCTACATCCTGTGGGGCTCGCCGCCGGACGAAGCCTTGATGGCAGCGGCCGACGCCGGCGAACTCTACGACCGCATCGAGGTCGAACGTCACGTCCAGCGTATGCTCGACAACCCGCGCGCCGTCGCGAGGTCAGCCGAGTTCATCGATCAGTGGCTAGACCTCGACCGGCTTTCGAACCTCCAACCCAACCCAGCGAAGTTCCCTGACTGGGACCCGGCCGTAGCGGCCGACATGCGCCGGGAGACGTTGGCATTCTTCGAAGAGGTCGTCTGGAAGCAGAAGGGTCCGCTGGCGAATCTGCTCAACGCCCGCTTCAGCTATCTCACCCCGCGCCTGGCCAAACACTACGGCATCGAGCCGCGGGGGCCGGGCTTCGAGCGCTACGACCTCGCGTCGACGCCCGGCCGCGGCGGCCTGCTCACCCAGGGCAGCGTGTTAACCGTGGGCGGCGACGAGGCGTCGATGGTCACCCGCGGGCTCTTCATCCTGCAAGACCTTCTCTTCGGCGAGGTGGGCGACCCCCCGCCGGGGCTCGACACGAGTCCCGTGCCGACCGGTCCCGGCCAGTCGCATCGCACGATCGCAATAGGACGCGTCGAAAGCCCGGCCTGCGGAGGCTGTCACGGGCGATTCGAGCCGCTCGCCTTCGGTCTCGAAAAGTTCGACGGCCTCGGAAGCTATCATGAGGTCGACGAGCACGGCAACAAGCTGCGCGAGGACGGCGAGATCCTGTTTCCCGGCGAGGCCGTGCCGGTCTCCTATGGCTCCTCGGCCGAGATGATGGATCTGCTGGCTGGCAGCGACCGCGTTCGGCGGAACATCGCTCGTAAACTGACACAGTTTGCCATCGGACGCCCACTCGTTGCGGTCGATGAGCCGACGATTGAGAGGATCCACCAATCCTCGCTGGAAGGCGGAGGGACCTACGAGACGCTGATCAAAGCAATCGTGATGAGCGATCTCGTACAGACGACCAAAACCGAATTCTGAGACTGCGCGGCCGCAAGAAGGATCCGTGAGCGGCACCTTCTGAGGCTATAATTCCAACAAGCGATGTCAGTTCCAAAGATCAGTCGACGAGCCGTCTTACGAGGAGCCGTTGGCCTCGCCGTTGGCCTACCGCTGTTTGAGGAGATGATCGCCTCGGGGGCCCCGAGTGAAGTGCCAGTCCGGGCGTTCAACGTTTTCTTCGGCCTTGGAATTCCGGCGCCGCTGCAGACCGAAGGCTACGACGGTGTCCTCGAGCCACTGAAACCGCTAGCGGACAAGCTGCTGATCCTGCGCAACGTCGACCAAGTCCGTTGCGACGAATCAGGCATCAACGCCCACTTCGACGGCGCTAGCGGGGCGTTCACCGCCGAGCCGCCCAACGGCGAAGCCCGCGCCGGCGGCCCCTCGATCGATCAAGTCGTCCGCAGGACCCACTATCCCGACGGGCTGCCGCGCGGCGTGACGCCGACACTGAGCGGCGGCACGTACTTTCGTCGCAGCCGCGTGTGCCGGTACGTCCACAGCTTCAACTACGACGGCACGGTCGCCGCGGCCATGCAGGAGAAGCCCCGCGACCTGTTCGACCGCATCTTCGGACGGATCTCGCTGTCGGACGCCGAACCCGATGAGCAGCGCACTCGGCTTCGTCGGAGCGTGCTCGATTCGGTGGTCGGTCAATACCAGTACTACACGGCCGTTAACTCTCCCCTCGGCGCGCAGTCGCGGGCCCGTCTCGCCGACCACCTCGACCGCATTCGCGAACTCGAAGAGCGCGCCTTCGCCATCAAGGAGCGACATCCGGACGAACCGCAGCTACCTCCGCGGTCCCGGATCGAACACGGCGGCTACGCTGATCCGGGGGGCGAGGGCATCGACATGAAGCTCCGCGACCTCACCGACGAATGGCGGCTGATGGCGGACCTCTGCGCCCTGGCGGTCGAGCTCGATCGGGTTCGTTTCGGCGGGCTCACGTTCCTGGCCGCTGGCGAGCGCATCCGTCTCACCGGCGACTACCTTCACAACGGCCGCAAGGTCTTCGAGTTCGACGACGCAGGTCATCGCGACGCCGCCGGCGCCAAGGCGTGCAGCCACGAGTGGTGGCACGACTTCAAGCCCGAAAAGAGCAACGAGCACTTGCGCGCCCATGCGCACATGCACCTTCAAGAAGTGGCGCATTTCCTGAAGCGACTCGACCAGATCACCGACGCCAACGGCAAGACCGCTCTCGAGAACTCGATGGTCACGGTGTCGACCGAATCCGGCGATGGACGCCATTCCGATCCCAAGCGCGAGCTATCGGGTATATTCCACGCCATCTCCGGCGCCAATGGCCGCTTCAAGACGGGCCAGATCCTCGACATCGGCGCCGAAGGCCTCGACGTCTACAACACGATGATCGAAGCCATGGGCGCGTCCGACCGCCTCGGCCCCGCCGACCGCGAGATGCAGCGGATCGAAGCGATTCGCGCGTAGGTCCACGGTGCACAAACACAGCCGCGAAAGAAAGGGGACCCGCCGGCGCATGATTGGCGGTATGGCAGTGCCCCGATCACATCCTCTTTCAGCGGCGCCGGCCCTCAAGCCCCTGGGGTCAGCCTGCCGTTTCGAAGCGCCAGCACCGGGACGAGTTTTTCTGACGCCTCTCGAACCTCTTTGGGCGAATCAATCAGAGGGAACTTGCCCTGGACCAGGTTCATCACCGCGATATCGGCGGTCCGTCCCGGTTTGATGGACCCGAGGCTGTCCTCACGCCGAATCGCTCGGGCGGGCTCGATCGTTGAAAGCTCAATCACCTTCTGCAAGGAAAGCCCGAGAAGAAGCATCTTCGACATCGTCGTAGGGAGATCAAACACAGGCCCCATCGCGCTGTAGGTGTGGATGTCGCTGCTGATCGAGGAGGGCGGGAGGCCTTCGCTCAGGGCCTGCTCCATGGCGGCAAACGAGAACCCCCCGCTTCCATGACCAATGTCGAATCGAACGCCCCGTTGGGCCGCGCGCTTGATGTAATCGGGCACGCGACCGTCCGGACCGATCACGCCTCCCGACGTTCGGAAGGAGTGCGTCATCATGTCGCCGGGCCGCAACTCTTCCATGAGGGTTTCCAGAGGCGTTTCATGCCGGCCCACATGCATCATGATCGGTTTGCCGATCTTCTCCGCGACGGCACGCGTTCTGCGAACGGCCTCCAGTTCGTTGGGGCCGGCGAGCGCACCGCTGCAGCGCACTTTGACGCCGACAATGACATCGGCATGCTCGATCGCCGCCTCTTGCGCGGCCGCTACGTCGACCATGCGCATGTCGGTGAGTTCACCGGGTCTCGCGATCAATCCGATCCGCGAGATGTTGAGAAAGGCGAGGACCCGGGTCTTGGCGGGATTGATGATGTACCGGCGGAATCCTTCGAAACTGTCGGCGCCGGACGTGCCGGCATCGACAGCCGTGGTGACTCCGTGTCCGAGACAGAATCGGTCCAGGTCGACGCCCCAATGCGAAATACCTTGGAATCCGTGTACGTGAATGTCGATCAGGCCGGGAGTGACCAAGCTGCCCGGGATGCTGATGACCCGTTTGGCTCGTTTAGGATCAAGGTCGGGAGTGATGGCCGCGATTTTTCCATCGGCAATCGCAATGTCGGCGACCTGGTCTAGAGACTGGGAAGGGTCGATGACCCGGCCGCCTTTCACGATCAAGTCGTACTTGTCACCGGCTGCTTGCTGGCCAACGAGATTCTGCGTTGCTAGGGGCCCCATGCAGGCCGCTGCACCGCACATTTGCACGAACTGTCTGCGCTTCATCTTTGCTCCTTGTTGGCGAAGGGGGCCTCGCCGAGCGATCGCGAACTCCTCGACCTTCCGGACTCCTTGATAGATCCTCCCGCCCGTTGCCTCAGTCTGCCTTGGGGATCTGCGCGCTCAGGGCGCGGAGGCGCTCCCAGGTGTAGAGGCCGGTGCTGTGGCCGTCGCTCCAGTAGATTTGGATGGCGTAGCGGCCGACGGGCTCGATGCCCTCGGGATGGACGTCGTCGGGGATGGTGGCGGGTTGCAGGACGCGCCGGCCCGTCAGCTCGTCGACGCACACAGCACACGGGCATTCGAGCCGCAGAAGGCGCGCCGGGTAGACGGCTTCCGTCCCGTCGTTCCAGCGGATCTTGACGTCGTGCTTATTGGCACGGCCGATTTCGAGGGGGCGCGGGGCGTCTTTTTGTAGTGCGTTCATGGAGCGATAGTCGTGGGGGCTCGGTTGGCTTGGCGCACACCCCCCGCCCGCCCGACCGGCGGGCAGCAGCGCGTGTCGCTCAGCACTAGAACGTGATCTTGACCAGTTCCTCTGCCTCGGCCTGTATGTTATGGATGCTGATTTGCGCCGCCAAGCTCTTGGCGATGTCGGTGAACGCAACCGCCGCGGGCGCGTCGGGGTCTTCGAGCACGATCGGCCGGCCGCCGTCGGACGTTTCGCGAACCGTCGTCGCCAGCGGGACCTTGCCCAGCACCGGGAACCGCCACTTCTCCGAAATGCGGTCGGCGCCGCCGCTGCCGAAGATGTACTCGCGCTCGCCGGTCTTGCGCGACTCGAAGTAGCTCATGTTCTCGATCACGCCAAGCAGGGGCGTCTTGAGCTGCTGGAACATGATGATGGCCTTCTCGGCGATGTTAACCGCCACGGGCTGTGGTGTCGTCACGATCACCGCGCCGGTCAGCGGGATGCGTTGGCACAGCGTCAACTGCACGTCGCCGGTACCGGGGGGCAGGTCGATGATGAGGTAGTCCAACTCGCCCCACTCGACGCCGCCGAGCAACTGCTCGACCATCTTGGCGAGCATCGGCCCGCGCCAAACGACGGCTTGATCGGGCCGGATGAAGAAGCCCGACGAGATCACCGGCACTCCATAGGCCTCGACCGGCTGAATCTTCTGTCCCACACCCTTGGGCAGCTCGGTGATGCCCATGATGGTCGGGATGCTCGGGCCGTAGACGTCGGCGTCGAGCAGGCCGACCTTGGCGCCGGTTTGCCGAAGAGCTACGGCCAGGTTGGCGGCGACTGTCGACTTGCCGACGCCGCCCTTGCCCGACGCAATGGGGATGACGTTCTTGACGCCCGGGATCATGCCCTTACCGGTCGCGCCGGCGTTGGGACGCACCTCGGCCGTCATCTCGACGCTGACGGCGTCGACGCCCTCAAGCTGCTTGACGGCGTCCTCGGCCTGCTGCTTGAGCTGGTCTTTCACCGGGCAAGCGGGCGTTGTCAGCTTCAGCGTGAAGGCCACGCGGCTGTCGGCGACCTTGAGGTCTTGGACGAAGCCCAGGCTGACGATGTCGCGGTGAAGGTCCGGGTCGACGACGACGCGCAGGGCGTCGAGAACTTGCTCCTGATTGACCATGCTCCGTCCTTAGTCCGTTCTCTGAGATGGGTCTGTCACGAACGCTACGAACCGGGATGTGCGCCCGGAAGGCTGGACCGTGCCGGTGAGCCGGCGGTGAGAACGACGAGATCGTTAACGAACACGTCCATCTTCTTCTCGTCGCAGACCAGGTCCTGGATGGTGGTGTGGCTGAGGATGCGGTCGACCACGCTTTGCACGCCGCGCCAGAGCGACCGTATCGAGCAGTTGATCGAGTGCGTGCAAGTGTCTTTGACGCCGGCGTGGCGGTTGCAGAACTCGCCTTCGAACAACCGGCTGCCGAGCACCGCCAGCACCTCGCTGACGGCGATGTCACCGGCGGGCCGCGCCAGGCTGTATCCGCCTGACTGGCCTCGCACGCTCTTGACTAAGTCGCCGTCGCGCAGAATGCGCATCATCTTCGCGGTGTACGGTACCGACATGCCCTCGGCCTGGCCGATCGCCGACAGCGTCAGGCTCTCGTCCGGGCCGGCCATCGCCAGCCGCAGCAGACATCGCAGGCCGTACTCTTCTTGCGCGCTAAAGTGCATGGGTCACCCCTCGTTACTCACGATTTCTCACAAGATGTTCAGCGCCAGCTTGGCCGCGTCGCTCATCAGTTCGGGCTTCCAAGGCGGATCGAACGTCACCTCGACGTCAGCCGAGTTCACCCCATCGACTGCCTCGCTCTTGTCCTTCACCTCTGCCGGCAGGCTCTGTGCCGCCGGACAGTTGGGTGCAGTGAGGGTCATCTTGATTTTCACGTTACCGTCGGGCGGTGCGTCGACTCCGTAGATGAGCCCCAGTTCGTAGATGTTGACGGGGATCTCCGGGTCATAGATGTCTTTGAGGACGGCCACGACTTGTTCTTCGAGGCTCCCGGGGACCGTGGCTTCCTGCCCTGCGGTTTTGGCTTCGGCGGCTTGGGGCCCAGGCGCCGGGGATGCAGGGGCTTGGGATGGCGGCTTTGCTGCTTCGCTCGTTGCCGAGGGTGGTGTTGGCGTCTCCTCGACGTGCTGCTTCGGCATAAGGAGCGGTTGCGGTGGCCGCTCCGGAGGTGGCTTCGGGGTCTTTGCTGTTTGGCTCGGCGGGTTGAGGTTGAGTTGGATCATAGCGTTCTCGATGGGACCCAGTGGGGGCCTATGCACGCCGCATCACGTGTCACTCCGTCGTGGTCAAATCCTCTTTGCCGTGCAGGGCGTTGTGCATCGTGTGCCAAGCCAGGGTGGCGCACTTGACGCGGGCCGGGAACTCGCTCACGCCGGAAAAGACCGCCAGCTTGCCCATTCCTTTGCCTGCATGCGCGGGGTCCTTGGGGCCGGTCAGCATGTAGTGGAACGTCTCAAACAGTGCCTCGGCTTGCTCGCGTGTGCGGCCTTTCAAGGCCTCGGTCATCAGCGAGGCCGACGCCGTCGAGATGGCGCAGCCGTGGCCTTCGAAGCCCGCGTCCGTCACGACCCCGTCGTCGATCTTGAGATAGAGCTTCAGCTTGTCGCCGCACAGAGGATTGAAGCCCTCGGCCTTGTGATTGGCGTCGTCGAGCTTGCCGAAATTGCGCGGATGCTTGCTGTGGTCGACGATCAGCTCCTGATACAGCTCTCGCAGATCAGACATCAGGCGAAGATCTCCTTCACCTTGGCAACGGACGCCGCCAGGACGTCGATCTCTTCAGGGGTGTTGTAGAACGCGAACGACGCGCGCGTCGTCGCGGCGACGCCGAAGCGGTCCATGACGGGTTGCGCGCAGTGATGGCCGGCGCGAACGGCCACGCCTTCGCGGTCGAGAATCGTGCCGACGTCGTGCGGGTGGACGCCGTCGATGACGAAGGAAAGCACGCCTGCCTTGTCGCTGGCGGTACCGATCAAGCGGACGCCGTCGATCGCCGAGACGCGATCGGTGGCGTAGTCGAGCAGGCTTCGCTCATGGGCCTCGATGCGCTCCATCCCGATGTCTTGGAGATAGCGCACGGCCGCGCCCAGGCCGATCGAGTCGGCGATGTTGGGCGTGCCGGCCTCGAACTTGTAGGGCAGGTCGTTGTAGACGGTCTTGTCGAAGCTGACCGACTTGATCATGTCGCCGCCGCTCTGGTACGGGGGCATCTCTTCGAGCAGCGCGCGCTTGCCGTAAAGGATGCCGATGCCGGTGGGGCCGAACATCTTGTGTCCTGATAGCGCGTAGAACTCGCAGTCGAGCTCGCGGACGTCGACCCTCATGTGCGGTACTGCCTGCGCGCCGTCGATGAGAACGGAAATGCCGCGGGCGCGGGCCGCTTCGATGATTTCTTTGACCGGGTTGACGCTGCCTAAGGCGTTCGAGACATGGTTGACGGCGACCAGGCGCGTGCGATCGTTGAGGACCTTCTCGTACTCCTCGAAGAGGAACTCGCCAGCGTCGTTGATAGGGACGACCCGCAGCTTGGCGCCTTGCTCCTCGCACAGCAACTGCCAGGGAACGATGTTCGAGTGGTGCTCCATGGCGGAGATGACCACCTCGTCCCCTGCGCCGACCTTCGAGCGCCCGAAGCTATGCGCCACAAGGTTGATCGATTCGGTGGTGCCGCGCGTGTAGATGATCTCGCCGGTGTCGGCGGCCCCGAGAAACTTCTGCACTTCGTGACGTGCGTTCTCGTAGTCGTTGGTGGCGCGCTGGCTCAACTCGTGGACGCCGCGGTGGATGTTGGATCGGTCCTCCAGGTAGAACTTGCGGATGGCCTCGATGACGGAGTGAGGCGTTTGGGCCGAGGCGGCGTTGTCGAGATACACCAGCGGCTTGCCGTGGACAGTTTGGTGCAAGGCCGGGAAATCCTGGCGCAGCGCGGCTACGTCGAGGGGCGACAGGGCCGTCTCGTTCGTCGCCGGAAGAGCCGAGGCTGTGGTGTGAGCTGACATAGTGTGGCCCTCCTGCTACTCGACTTTCTCCGTGCCATTGACCTCCGTGCCTTCGACCAGCCACCCCATCAGCAAACCCTCGAAGCGCTCGCGGATGGGGGTGATATTGACGCGCTCGAGCACGTCGGCCGCAAAGGCGTAGGTCAGCAAGCTGCGCGCCTGCGCGAGGCCGATGCCGCGCGACCGGAGGTAGAAGATCGCCTCCTCGTCGATCTGGCCCACGGTTGCGCCGTGGGTGCAGCGGACGTCGTTGGCGTCGATTCGAAGCTGCGGCTTGGTGTTGATGTTCGCATCCTCTGACAGCAGCAGGTTCTTGTTGCTCTGGATGGCGTCGGTCTTCTGCGCGTCGGGACGGACGATGATCATGCCGTTGAACACGCCGGTGGAGTGACCGTCGAGCACGCCCTTATAGAGCTGGTGACTGGTGCAGTGCGGCTGGGCGTGGTCTATCGAGGTGCGGTTGTCGACGTGCTGGCGTCCGCCGACGGCGTAGAGGCCGTCGAGCACCGCGTCGCAACCTTCGCCGTTGAGCACAACCTCGACGTCGTTGCGCGCGAGCAGGCTGCCGAGCGAGAGCGAGTGCGTCGCCACGCGGCTGTCGCGTGCCTGCTGGACTTCGAGGAAGCTGGTGTGGAAGGCTTGCGGGGCCTCCTGCTGCAGCTTGTAGTGGTCAAGGCGCGCGTTGGGCTCGGCGACGATTTCGGTGACGGCGTTGGTCCAGTAGGTTTCAGCGCCCTGGTTGTTAGGCAGGGCGAAGTATGCTTCAACCACCGAGGCCTGGCTGTCGAGGCCGGCGAGGATCAACACCCGCGGATGGGTGACCGTGTCGGGCGCATCGGCTGTCGAAACGAAGACCAGATGGATGGGCGCTTCGACGACCTGGCGGGCCGGGATGTTGACGACCGCGCCATCCACCAGGAACGCGCTGTTGAGGGCGGCGAGGGGGTTGTCGCGAGTACCGCTGTAGCGGCCCAGGTGGCTCTCGAGTCCGTGGGTTGAGGCTGCTAGCCGCTCGGCGAGGGGCCCGACTTCGACCCCGGAACCCGAGTTGATCTGAGAGAGGCTCGGCGCGTAGCGGCCGTTGACGAATACGAGTCGGTCTCCGCCAAGACCCTCGAACAAATGGGGGGCGATTTGGCCGTGGCTGACGCTCCCCGGCGCCGCGACCGCTGTACGGAAAGGCGTCTTCGTCAAGGGCGAGAGGTTGGTGTATTTGTACTCCTCGTGGCGCGTTGTGGGGAAGCCTGCCTCGGAGAAACGCTGCATCCCCTGGCGGCGCCGTTCGCCGAGCCACGTGGGTTCATCGGCGCGCGCTTTGGAGATCTGCTCGAATTCGTCGAGGTAGGTGCTTAGGTGTTCTGCGACGGCGATCATGGTTCTTATCTGTGTTGACGGTTGCGGCTCGACTGGCTATGTATGTGCCAGTTCCGCCGCTTTTTCGTCCCCGATCCAGCCGTAGCCTTGCTCTTCGAGGTGTAGCGCCAGGTGTTTATCACCCGACTTGACGACGCGGCCGCCGGCGAGCACATGGACGAAGTCCGGCACGATGTAGTTCAAAAGACGCTGGTAGTGCGTCACGACGACGATGGCCCGCTCGGGGTCGCGCAGAGCGTTGACGCCTTCGGCGACGGTCTTGAGCGCGTCGATGTCGAGACCCGAGTCCGTCTCGTCGAGAATCGCCAGCTTGGGCTCGAGCATCGACATCTGAAAGATCTCGTTGCGCTTCTTCTCGCCGCCCGAGAAGCCGACGTTGACCGAACGCGACACCATGGCGTCGTCCATGCCGAGCGCCGCCATCTTCTCTTTCGCGAACTCGAGGAAGTCGACGGCGTCGAGCTCGCTCTCGCCGCGGTGCTTGCGCGCCTCGTTGACCGCGGCGCGCAGGAAGTAGAGGTTGGTGACGCCCGGGATCTCGACCGGGTACTGAAACGCCAGGAAGATGCCCTCGCGGGCGCGCTCTTCGGGGGCCAGCTCAAGCAGGTCGTTGCCCTGATAGGTGATCGAGCCGCCGGTGACTTCATAGGTGTCGCGGCCGGCGACGACTTGGGCCAGCGTGCTCTTGCCCGAGCCGTTCGGGCCCATGATGGCGTGTACTTCGCCCTTGTTGACGGAGAGGCTGATGCCTTTGAGGATTTCCTGGTCTTCGACGTTGACGGTTAGGTTCTTGATTTCCAGCATTACGTTCCTTCTTCGTGGCCGGCTACGCGCCTTCCACCCTCGGTTGGCGATAAGCCTTCACCCCCGGTATCACCGTTGATGGCCCGTTCAGGGCTTCTTCAAAGGTGATTTGCTGAACGGCGAGTCGGTAGGTAGCCCACGGATCAAGAAAAACGCCATCGACTTGGAACATGGGCTCGCCGCAAATGGCTGCCGAGGTTCCTAGTTGGCGGCCACTTTCCCTGAGTAAGTCGGCCACCTCGTTCATTTGGATAGGCGGGGGACACCACTTCCTATAGATCATCATGAACACTCCTTAGACCGTTACCCGACGCTGCCTTCCAGGCTCACGCCGAGCAGCTTCTGTGCTTCGACGGCGAATTCCATCGGCAGTTCCTTGAAGACCTCTTTGCAGAAGCCGTTGACGATCATCGAGACGGCGTCTTCGGTCGAGATGCCGCGCTGTTGGCAATAGAACATCTGGTCTTCGCCGATCTTCGACGTCGTAGCCTCGTGCTCGACCTGGGCGGTCGGGTTCTTCACCTCGAGGTAGGGGAATGTGTGCGCGCCGCACTTGTCGCCCATCAGCATCGAGTCGCATTGCGAGAAGTTGCGCGCTCCCGCGGCCCCTTTCTGGATCTTCACCAGCCCGCGGTAGGTGTTGGAGCTGTAGCCCGCCGAGATGCCTTTCGAGACGATGTTGCTCTTGGTGTTCTTGCCGATGTGGATCATCTTCGTGCCGGTGTCGGCCTGCTGGTGGTTGTTGGTCACCGCCACGGAGTAGAACTCACCGATCGAGTTGTCGCCGATCAGAATGCAGCTCGGGTACTTCCAGGTGATGGCCGAGCCGGTTTCGACCTGCGTCCACGAGATCTTCGAGTTTTTGCCCCGGCAGGCGCCGCGCTTGGTCACGAAGTTGTAGATGCCGCCTTTGCCGTCTTTGTCGCCCGGATACCAGTTCTGCACGGTCGAATACTTGATCTGGGCGTCGTCGAGCGCGACCAGTTCGACCACGGCGGCGTGCAACTGGTTCTCGTCGCGCATCGGAGCGGTGCAACCTTCCAGGTAGCTCACGTGACTGCCTTCGTCCGCGACGATCAGCGTGCGCTCGAACTGCCCTGTGTTGGCCGCGTTGATGCGGAAGTAGGTCGAAAGCTCCATGGGGCAGCGCACGCCCTTGGGGATGTAGCAGAACGACCCATCACTGAAGACCGCCGAGTTGAGTGTCGCGAAGAAGTTGTCGGTGTAGGGGACCACCGACCCGAGGTATTTTTCGATCAGATCGGGGTGCTCCAGAACGGCCTCGGAGAACGAGCCGAAGATGATACCGAGGTCCGACAGCTTGTCTTTGAACGTTGTCGCTACCGAGACGCTGTCGAACACGGCGTCCACGGCGACGCCGGCCAACGCCGCGCGCTCACTCAAAGGGATGCCCAGCTTCTCATAGGTTTCGAGCAGTTCGGGATCGACTTCGTCAAGGCTCTTGGGCCCGTCCTTCTTGGACTTGGGCGCCGAGTAGTAGACGGCATTTTGGTAGTCGATTGGGGAGTAGTGGACGTTGTGCCAAGTAGGCTCGGTCATCGTCGTCCAGTGGCGGTAGGCCTTCAGGCGCCATTCGAGCAGGAACTTCGGCTCTTTCTTCTTGGCCGAGATCCAACGGACGATATCTTCGTTGAGGCCTGGAGGAGCCGACTCCGCTTCGATGTCAGTGACGAAACCGTATTTGTACTCCTGACTGGTCAGGACATCGAGATCACTAGATGGTGTACTCATGAAAGGTTCCCTTTGAGCGGATGGTGCTGAACGGCGGTCGAGTTGCCAGCCAGGGCAATCTATACCAGTTGGTGCTGATTCCCGAATCTCAGGCTAACGAATACTGTACCTTTGTGTCAAGATTTGGTGGCGACCGGGTTGGGGGTCTTGCTGTCGTGGGACGGTGGATCGGCGGTCGAGATGGCTGAAGCCGGTTCGTAATGACGCTGAGAGCGCCCTTTCCTAGCCGGACTTCAGCAATCCTCGGTCGCCGATTGGCCTTCAACGCAGCGACAACCGCCATTGCCAAGGGCCCCGGTGGTGCGGACACAGCGGTCCGGCCTTACAAGGGCTACAACGTCCGAGGGACACCTCCGATGCCGTAGGGTTTAGCACCCTGTGTTATCGTAGGATTTGTTCGCCTTCGATGAGCCTAACCGAGACTAAATCACAGCTCATTAGCGGCTCGGAGATCGATCGCATCCTGGTCCGGTTGGCTCACGAGATCGTCGAGAAGGCCGCGAACACCGAGAAGTTGGCGGTGATCGGGATCGAGCGGCGCGGAGCCGTTTTGGGCGAGCGCCTAGCTGCCAAGATGGAATCGGTGGCCGGGCATCCGGTGCCGGTCGGCACTCTGGGCATCGCACTGTATCGCGACGACCTCTCTACTCTTGGGGCCGATCCCGTTGTTCGCGGCTCCGACATCCCCTTCCCAATCGACGACAAGGACGTCATCCTTGTCGACGACGTGCTCTACACTGGGCGGACGACGCTCTCCGCCCTGGGGACGCTCTACGAGCACGGCCGGCTGGCGAGCGTGCAGCTTTGCGTGCTCATCGACCGCGGGCACCGCACGCTGCCGATTGAGGCGCGGTTCGTGGGTAAGTTCGTCGAGACGACCGCGCGGGAAGTCATCGAAGTGAAGGTCGAGCCCATCGACGGCGAGGAGCGGGTGCTGGTGGCTGAGATTGTGAGTTCCGCGTGAGCACGCCGATGACAGGCCAGCCACCGGCTTCCGGCGCAGTCACGGCGCCAACGTCCGCACCGCAGAACGCCATGCAACGCAGCCTGCTGGGGATCGAGGGCCTGAGCCGCGACGAGATCCAGTGGTTGCTTGACCGCGGGCGGCAGTACAAGCGCCGGCCGGACCAGCCGGTCAAAAAGCTCGATACGCTGCGCGGCCAGTCGATCGTCAACCTGTTCTTCGAGCCCTCGACGCGCACCCGCGCCAGCTTCGAGTTGGCCGCCAAGCGCTTGGGCGCGGATACGATCTCGATCTCGGGCGAAGGTTCTAGCTTGTCGAAGGGCGAATCCCTGGTCGACACGCTCAACACGCTCTCGGCGATGCAGCCGGACACGATCGTCATGCGGCACTCGGCGTCCGGGGCTCCACAGTTTCTGTCGCGCTTTCTGCCGACGCCGATCATCAACGCCGGCGACGGACAGCACGAGCACCCTACCCAGGCGCTGCTCGACGCGATGACGATTCTCGATACACGGCCCGCACTGGAAGGGCTGCGGGTGGCGATCATCGGCGACATCTCGCACAGCCGCGTCGCGCGGTCGAACATCCATTTGCTGTCAAAGTTCGGTGCGGAGATCGTCTTGTGCGGTCCGGCGACGATGCTGTCACCCACGCTGACGAAGCTCGCCGAAGGCATCAGCTTGACCTACAACATCGACGAGGCCGTCAGGGGAGCCGACGTAATCATGATGCTGCGGGTTCAGCTCGAGCGGCAGAACGTCGTCAACTTTCCCAAGAACGAGTACTTCCAGTTCTACGGGTTGCGCCTGGAGCATCTTCAATTGGCGAAGCCCGATGCAATCGTCATGCATCCGGGGCCGATCAACCGCGGCCGGGAGATCTCGTCGGAAGTGGCTGATTTTCCTCGGTCGGTGATCTTGAACCAGGTGCAAAACGGAGTCGCTGTCCGCATGGCTGTGTTGGAGCGGGTGTGCGGATGACGATGCCTGGCCCGGTCGTAAACGCATGAGCAGATTGCTGATCAAGAACGGGCGGGTCGTCGATCCGGCTTCCAACACGGATGCACAGCACGATGTGTTGCTTGAGGATGGACGCATCGCCACCGTCAGCGAGCGCATCGAGGCGGGCGACGCCGAAGTCCTCGACGCCTCGGGCTGCGTCGTCACACCGGGCTTGCTCGATATCCACGTCCACTTGCGGGAACCGGGCATCGAGCATGCCGAGACGATCGAGACCGGGGCGCGGGCGGCGGCGGCGGGCGGTTTTACCTCGGTCTGTTGCATGCCCAACACCATCCCGGTCAACGACAGTCCGACCGTAACCAGCTTTATCGTCGAGCGCGCGCGGCGTTACGCTCCCGTCAACGTTTTCCCGATCGGGGCCATCACGAAAGACAGCAAGGGCGAGCAGTTGGCCGAAATTGGGGCCATGCAGGCGGCCGGCGTCGTCGCCATCTCCGACGACGGTTTGCCCGTCATGAACTCGCGAGTGATGCGCCGAGCCATGCAGTACGCGTCGTCATTCGGCCTGACCGTCATCGACCATTGCGAGGACTTGAACCTCAGCCTGGGCGGCGATATTCACGAGGGCGTGCAGGCGGCGCGGCTCGGTTTGCGGGGCATTCCCGCAAGCTCGGAAGACGTGATGGTAGCGCGCGACATCATTTTGAGCGAATCCACCGGCGCCAGAGCACACATCGCACACATCTCGACGCGCAACTCGATCGCCATGGTGAGGCACGCTCGCTCGCTGGGCGTTCCAACCACGTGTGAAGTTACGCCGCATCATTTCGTGCTCACAGATAGCGATATCACCAGCTACGACAGCAATTACAAGATGCGGCCCCCGCTGCGCGCGCATGTGGATGTTGAGGCGGCAATCGAGGGCATCGTCGACGGCACGGTCGACGCCATCGCAACCGACCATGCGCCGCACACGGGTAACATGAAGATGCAGGAGTTCGAGCGCTGTCCTTTTGGCGTGACGGGCCTCGAGACGGCCCTCGGCCTGGCTCTGGAGCATCTGGTCCATCCTGGCAAGATCAGCCTGATGCGCATGGTAGAACTGTTCACCACAGGGCCGTCCCGGGTGATCGGGCTCGACCGCGGCACGCTCGCCTCCGGCGCTCCAGGCGATGTGAGCGTATTCAGCCTCGACCGCCAGTGGACGTTCGACGTCAACGAGTCGCTCTCCAAGAGCAAGAACTCCCCATTCGATCGCCACACCTTCCAGGGCGGACCCGTCGCGACGATCGTAGCCGGCAAGAAGGTCTGGCAGGCGCCGGTGGCAGTCGCGGCGTAGGCTCCCGTGCTCTCCCGGACGGCAGTTGCAGTGGCGAATCGGAGAGGCGTGCCGCTGCGTTGCCCTCATCCTGTCGCGCCACACACCCACAAGCCAAGACGCTCGAGGCGCGGAACGGCACGTTGATTCCCGCTGACCAGAACGTGCCGTGCCGGCACTGCTGACCCGTTGTCAGTCACCACTTGGCGTTGGCGCACCACAGACGCTAGGCTGATAGCCACCGAGAGCTGCTCGGTTAGGGGGGTACCATCCATGTCGTTGTTAACTGCGCTGCATTCAAGACCATCCGGGCTCAGCCGTCGTGCCCTGTTCCGAAAAGGAGGTCTGATGGCCGCCGCCGGGCTCGCACCTGGCTTGGCGTCGAGCGCCTCGGCCGCTCCGAAGCTTTCCGTCGGTACCGATATGTACGAATCGATCGGCGTTCGGCCTGTGATCAACGCGAAGGGCGTCTTCACGATGCTGAGTGGATCGCTGATGCTGCCGGAATGCCGTCGAGCGATGCAGCAAGCTTCCCGGAACTTCGTTCACATCGACGAACTGATGGAGGCGGTCGGCAAGCGCTTGCCGAGATCACCGGCGCTGAATCGGCAATCGTCACCTGCGGCTGTGCAGCCGGATTGGCCCACGCCACCGCTGCCTGTCTTGCAGGGGGCGACCCGGAGAAGATCCATCGTCTGCCCGACCTTACGGGCCTTAAGAATGAAGTGATCATACCCAGCTATTCCCGCAACATCTACGACCAATCCATTCGCATGGTGGGACCCAAGATCATCAGTGTCGACAGCGAAGACGAGATGCGAACCGCGATCAACGACCGGACCGCGATGGCCATGATCGTGGGCTCACCTAGAGATCAGGGTCCGCTGGGTTTGAAGGAGGTGGCATCGATCGCACATGAGCACGACCTTCCCGTGCTCGTAGATGCCGCCGCGGAGGCTCTCACGATCCCGAACGTCCATCTGGAACGGGGCGCCGATCTGGTCGCTTACAGCGGCGGCAAAGCGTTGCTGGGCCCCCAGAGTTCCGGTCTGCTGATTGGCCGCAAGGACCTCATCAAGGCTGCGTGGCTCAACAGCGCACCACACCATGCCTTCGGACGCCCGATGAAGGTAGCGAAGGAAGACGCCATGGGCCTGCTCGCCGCCGTCGAGATGTGGGTTCGTCGCGACCACGAGGCCGAGTGGCGGACCTGGGAGAGTTGGCTGGAAGAGATTGGTGCCGCTGTGCGGCGGCTGCCCGGCATCACCACGGAAGCCCTTCAGCCACGAGGCCTCTCCAACCGCTCTCCGCAACTTGCCATTCGCTGGGACGGTGAGCAACTCGGAATCAGCGGCGACGAGCTGTACAAGCACCTTTACAACGGCGACCCCCGAATCGTTCTGGCCGCCAGTACGGGCGATCGCCGACACCCCGGGGACAGCTCCATTACCGTCATGCCCTGGCAACTGCAACCCGGTGAGGCGCGAGTGGTGGGGACTGAGATTCACCGCGCTCTGGCCCACCCGCCGAGCCTGCCGAACAGCGCCAAGCCGGTAGGCCGTCCCGTTGATGTCAGCGGTCAGTGGGATGTTGAAATGCGCTACGTCCGCATCACGGTGAAACACCGCTTCATCTTCGATCAGGACGGAGAAAACCTACTCGGCACGCACATGGGCGCAACCACCGGCGGCGACCTGAAGGGTTGGATCGAAGGCAACGAAATCCAGTTCCGGAGCGCCCATCCGCTCGAAGGGGCGGGCTTTCACTTCGAATTTGTCGGAAGGGTCAGCGGCGAGAAGATGGTGGGCGAAGTCGATCTGGGTGAATACGGCACCGCTCAATGGTCCGCTCAGCGCCATTCCTACGACGAAGCCGGCCAGCCCATCCGAGGCGTAAAGCATATCTGACCCGCCGCAGGTTTACCCGCGGGTTGCAGGCGAGACGCTCCCTGGGTGTCCGCAAGGTTCGTTGGTTTGCTTTCATCACGCGGCAAGAGTTAGGCTGATAGCCACCCACCACTTACGTGTTTCCAGGGAGTCAAGAATGTCTCTGTTAAGTACAGTACGCCGCACCAAACCATCCGGGCTGAGTCGCCGCGCCCTGTTCCGAAACGGGGGGCTGATGGCCGCCGCCGGGCTTCGCGTCAAGCGCCGCGGCCGCTCCGAGGCTCTCCGTCGGTACCGACATGTACCAGTCGATCGGCGTCCGTCCGGTCATCAACTGTAAGGGGACTTTCACAGTGATGAGCGGATCGCTCATGCTGCCCGAATGCAGCCAGGCGATGCAGCAGGCCTCGCAGAACTTCGTTCAGATGGACGAACTGATGGCGGCCGTCGGCGAGCGCTTGGCCGAGATCACCGGCGCCGAGTCCGGGATGGTCAGCAGCGGCTGCGCGGCGGCGCTGACGCATTCCGCGGCGGGTTGCATCACCGAGGGCAATCCCGAGCGTATAGCGCGGCTGCCGAACCTCACAGGGCTCAAGAACGAAATCATCGCGCCCAGCTACTCGCGCAACACCTACGACCACGCCATCCGCATGCTGGGCGTCAAGTTCATCAATGTGGACAACGAGCAGCAGATGCGCGCGGCGATAGGCCCGAAGACGGCCATGGTGATGGTACTTGCCACGCGGCGCGACCGCGGACCGTTCGGCCTGAAAGAAGTGGCGGCCATCGCGCACGAGCACAACGTGCCCGTCCTTGTGGACGCGGCGGCCGAGGACTTGACGATCCCCAACGTCCATCTCGAACGTGGCGCCGACCTGGTGGCCTATAGCGGGGGCAAGGCGCTGCGGGGCCCGCAGAGTTCCGGCCTGTTGATCGGCCGCAAGGACTTGATCCAAGCTGCGTGGCTCAACAGCGCGCCGCACCACGCCTTCGGCCGTCCGATGAAGGTCGGCAAGGAAGACGCTATGGGTCTGCTGGCCGCCGTCGAGATGTGGGTCAAGCGTGACCACGAGGCCGAGTGGAAGGCCTGGGAGAGTTGGCTGGCCGACATCGCCCAGAGCGTCGAGCGCGTGTCCGGTGTGACGACCGAAGTCTCGCAGCCGCGCGGGCTTTCAAACCGCTCGCCGCGCCTCTCCATCCGCTGGGACGGCGAGAAGATCGGCATCACCGGCGAAGAGGTCAACAAGCAGCTCTACAACGGTGATCCGCGCATCGTCTTGGCGGGTGGTAGCGGAAGCCCTCGTAATCCCAAGGAGAGCTCGGTTAGCGTCATGCCTTGGCAAATGAAGCCGGGCAGCGCCAAGGTGGTCGCGGCCGAGCTGCACCGCGTGCTCTCGAATCCCAAGGTCAGCCGGTCCCCCAAGCCCAGTGGCCCGCGTGCCGAAATAGCCGGCCAGTGGGACCTGCAAATGGACTTCGTGCTCGGCGGCGTCGACCACAGTGTCTTCCTCGAGCAGAAGGACGACAACTTGGTCGGCACCCACACCGCCGAAATGACCGACGGCGAGCTCAGGGGCTGGGTCCAGGGCAACGAGGTTCACTTCCGCAGCCGGCACCGCTACGAAGGGTCCGGGTTCGGATACTCGTTCGAAGGCACGGTCCGGGGCGACACGATGCACGGCGAAGTCGACCTCGGCGAGTACAGCCCGTATGGGCCGGTCAAGTGGTCGGCGAAACGCCACGAGTACGGCCGCCCGCGCAGGCGGGTCCGGCCGGTGAAAAACGTATAGGTTGAACGGGAGCGGCTGCTCCAGCTCAATAGTACTACCGGAGCGACGAGCGATCAGGATTTGCCTGTGAGGCGTGGAATGATTGTCAAGCGAATCGGAGTGATGTCTTCTGCGAAGGTTTCCGGGTTCTTGTACGCGGGCATGGGGCTCATCCTTGGTTTCTTCATGAGCTTTGTCTCCCTCTTTGGACTTGCCTTTGGTCGGGCGATCGATCAGGGCAACGGTGTCGAGCCAATTGTCGGTGCAATGTTCGGCTTGGGAGCCATCGTGCTGCTGCCACTGGTTTACGGTGCGATGGGCTTCGTGATGGGTGCTTTCACCGCAGCCATCTACAATCTTGTCGCCAGAGCCATTGGAGGGCTTGAGATCGAACTCGTCGCGGTACCGACGCCCGCCCCCGCCGAGACCCACCCGGAGGCGCCTCCTCCTCCACCTTACTGATATCGAGAAACCGTGATGCTACTTCCACCGGCCGGCAGGAACCGTTGTGCCGCTTGATGATGTGGAAGTTCAGATAGAAAAGCTCGTCTACGGAGGATGCGGCCTCGGCCGTGTCGACGGCCGGGTTGTTTTGGTCCCCTTCGTGGCACCGGGCGAGACCGTTGAAGTCGAAGTCGTCCGGGAAAAGAAGGGCCTGATCGATGGGCGCGCTGTCGACTGGGTCTCGAAGAGCTCTAGCCGCATCGAAGCGCGCTGCCCCGTTTTCGGATCCTGCGGCGGTTGCCACTATCAGCATATTCCTTACGACGAGCAGCTTGAAGCGAAACGTCAGATTCTGCTCGAGACGCTGGCGCGCGTGGGCAAGATCACGTGGGATGGGCCGCTGGAGACCCTTGCAGGCGAGCCGTGGGGCTACCGCAACCGCACGCAACTTCGGGTCGCCAAGCGAGACCGAATCGCCCAGGTCGGCTTCTTCGAAGCGGGCTCGCATCGTCTGGTCGCGGCCGAGTCGTGCCCGGTGAACTCGCCCCTTCTCAATCGCGCCCACCAGACTTTGCGGGAGATGGCCCAAGAGAGGCGCTTTCCCAACTTCCTGCGCGAGGTGGAGTTCTTCACCAACGAGACCGACGTGCAGTTGAACGTCTTGTCCAGCGATCGGCCCCTGGCCAAGTCATTCTTCGAATGGTGCGCGCAGACAATCGAGGGTTTCGAGCCAACCGACACCATCGACTACCCGGTGGGGGACGATCTCTTTCGCGTCGGCAGCCGATCGTTCTTCCAAGTGAATCGGTTCCTCGTCAACGAGCTCGCGAAAGTTGTGGCGGGTGATGCGTCCGGCCGTTTCGCACTGGATCTCTATGCCGGCGTGGGGCTGTTCACGTTGCCTCTCGCCCGGCAGTTTGAGCGCGTGGTGGCCGTGGACGCAAGCCGGCGGGCGATGCGTGATCTGCGATTCAACCTCGAACGCGCCCAGGCCGACGCGCAGGTCGTCAATCTCAACGTCGCCGAATTCCTGCCGAGCCTCATCGATCCCGTGGACTTTGTGGTGGTCGACCCGCCGCGTGCGGGCCTGGGACCGGAAGTGACGGCCGAGCTTGTAAGGCTGCGGCCTGCGCGGCTCGTGCTCGTGTCGTGTGACCCGCCGATGTTGGCGCGTGACTTGTCGCCGTTGCTGGAGAGCGGGTACCGGATACAGTCGATGACGTTGGTGGACTTGTTTCCGCAGACTTTTCACTTGGAAACGGTCGTGTCCTTGACCGCCGAGTAGAGCACGCACTCGCGGTTCGGGGCTGTCACTTCCGGCTGAAGCCGTCGCCGCGGAAAAACAAATTGCGCGCGCCGCAATCGGGACAGCGATACGTCGGCACAAGGCTCAGCACCCGCCGTATCCTGCCCTCCTCCGCCAAACGTTGCAAGCTGTGACCTGAGCCACATCGGGCGCAGGCGTTCACCCATCCCACGGTCTCGACCGGAACAGACACCTTGCCGAAGTAGAGCGCCCAGCCGTATACCGCGGTGCGTGTTCCCAACAGACGGTCGACAATTCGGAACAGACCGTTGAAAAGCACCAGCGTCCATTCGCGTCCGCCGCCGAGCAGGATCAGCTTACGCGGCGCGCGGGACCGCCGGTTCTTCGAGTTCAAGAACGAGAGCGATGTGTAGAGCAGCCGCGAGCCTGCGTGGCGTAGACCCACCTTGCGCTCGATCAGGTTTGCCAGAGCATCGGCCGAGCGAAACGCATTGACATGTCCGCCGCCTCGGGCCAGCCACCGATACAGCCGATCGGTAACCGTAGTGGCATCAGGAACGGCCGCGTAGAAGGCCGCCCCCGGGCCCGTCACGCGCCCAACTTCACCCAGCGCTTCCTCGAGCTGTTCAAAGTGTTCGAGGCTGTGGTTTGAGATCACCGCCGCGAAGCAGCCGTCTCGAAACGGCAGCCGGGCGGAGTCCGCCTTGACCACGCGCGCTCCGCCGCCCTCCGCTGGCGGATCGAGATCCACGCGGACCGTAACGAACAGGCGTCCCCGGGGTTCAAAGCTGCCGAAACGGCTGCCCAGGTCCAGCACGTAGCCGCCGTCAAGGTGCGTCAGGATCTCGTGCACGTCGCTGATATTCTCCTACACCTGTAACGGCGGGAAGACCCGGCCCGTCCCAATGACGCGGGAAGGGGGAGAGAGCACGGAAGAGGAGGCAATCACCATGAAGTACGTTCAAATTGGCATTAATGGGGTATCCACTTGACTCAGGTAGCCCCTAGGCGTTGTGGTTTGGTCGATCCATGGACGCCAGCACACTGCACCCAGAATGCACCCTGGGGCGCCAGACGCCGGTCTGCAGGCAATTGGGCCACGAGGCTGCGTTTCGGGCCGATCAAGGATTACGCACGCGCCATGGCCATCGCAGGCTTGGAAACGTGGTGCTATCGGCAAGCCTTTCCGGGGGCCGCCAATGGCCAACCACAGTATGTTGTGGTCACCTGAGTCAAATGGATACCCCACTTTGGCATTTTGGTATGTCTGGCGGCGATTGCGGCGTTGCTGGCCGGTATCTATGTCGGGCAGCGCGGGCAGCCTGACGCTGAGCAGGCGATGTCTTCACCCGTCGAGAGCGTGGCTTTTGTGGCCGAGCCGAAGGCCCTCAGCGAGCCCTCTCCCGCCATTTCGGATGCGCCGCCGGCGCCCCCGGAGAAACCAAATCCTCAACGGCCGAAACCCGTTAGGCGAACGCCCACCGAGCCGGCGGCCCCTCCCCAGCCGGACCCTCAGCCGGATTCACGAGCCGCTCCGCTACTGGAGCCTCCCTCTCCACCGGTGGCGGCGGTGCGGCCCGCCGAACCCAAGCCACCCTTTGTCGAAACGGAGAGACCGGAGCCACCGCCTCCAGAGCCCCCCCGAGAGCCACGCCGGGTCACCTTGCCCGCCGGAACCGACGTGGCTGTGCGACTGGATTTCGCCCTAGCCAGCGACCGCAACTATGGCGGGGATACTTTCACCGCGACCTTGGACAAAGCGATCGTCGTCGATGACATGGTCATTGCCGAAAAAGGCGCGCCGGTCGAAGGCGTGGTGGTGGATGCCGTTCGGGCCGGGCGCGTCAAAGGACTTGCCAAGCTGTCGATCGAACTCGTTCGGCTCGACACGGCTGATGGGCAGAGGGTCGAAATCGTCACCAACCGTATCCACCGCCAGACGGAGAAATCCACCAAAGACGACATGAAGAAGGTCGGGATCGGAGCCGGGATCGGAGCTATCATCGGCGCGATTGCCGGCGGCGGCAAGGGAGCTGCGATCGGGGCCGGCGCTGGGGCCGGCGCCGGCGGGGGCGTAGCGGCCGCCACTCGCGGCAAGCCTGTTCGCATTCCCGTCGAGTCGCGGCTGCAGTTCCGCCTAATAGAGCCCCTCGAGATCGTAGAGAGGCTGTAGGCCCCAGCCGGCCCTAGCTGGAGGCTCGCGAGCTAAAATAAGCGGCGATGCCGGCTGATCTCTCCGAGCCGCCTACATACCTTTGCCGCGCGTGCGGCGCAGCCATTGAGGTGCAGGTCGGGTTCAACGGCAAGGTCATCTGGACGCTCGATGCCGGCAACCCCGACTTCAGCGGCACCCCGCCCGACCTCCGTGGAGAATACAAGCAGCCGCGGCTGGTTTGCTCCGCCGACGTGATGCACGGAACCGGCTTCAAGCTGCTCGATGGACAAGTCGTGCCGGAGCCGGACTAGGGTCCAGAACGCAAGCAATGGAGCCAGCAACAGCCGCGCCCCGGTTGTCACGGCCCCCGGGAGCACCTACCATGACCTTTATGAGGCACTTTCATATTGCGGTTGCTCTGGGCGTCATCATGAACATGCCCGCTGCCGCTCAGGATCTTCTTCCCCGCTGGGAGGTGACAGCCCTGGCTGAGGGGCTGGTCGAGCACTCCAAGCAGATAGAAGACTTGCTGCTGCGAGTCCGCCCCAAGGAATGGATCCAAGATGGGGCCCCGCAAGCCTTCGTCACGCAGCATGAAGAACTCATACAAGACATCGCCAACCTCTCGCTCTCGGCCCAGAACGTGCATCGGAACCCGGAGAAACTCTCCGCCGTTGTCGATACTTACTTGTGGCTTGACCGGCTCGATTCGATGATCGCTTCCATCGCCAAGGGGGCGCGCAAGTATCAGAATCCGGCGGTCGCGGATTTGCTGATCGCGGCGAAGGATCGGAACATGGGTCAGAGCGAAGGTCTGAAGACCTATCTGCGACAGCTTGTCATGGCCAGCGAGGCGGAGATGGAAATCGCTCACAGCGAAGCCCAGCGCTGCCGTGGCGATCTGGCCTCCCGCCCCCGCGGGCGTGACTGAAACGCCTGGGAACGAAGGACGCCAACGTGTTGACGGACCAGCCCCTGCAACCGCCATTCGAGGACGCGCCGGAAACCGCCGGGGCGGCCATCGAGCCCACCGAGACTACGACACCGTCAAGCACACAGACCCGCGCGACCTCACCGGGCGCCCAGGGCGTCTTCCAATGCTACATCTGCGATGAGCCCTCGACCGAGATCTGTCCGCATTGCACCCGCGATACCTGCGATAACCACATCTGCGAACATTGCTCATACTGCAGCGACTGTTGTGCCTGCACCAGTTGAGTGAGCGCGCCCATCGCGGATGCTAGGATATTACCGTCGTTTGGAGGACCACCATGCTTCGTCGCCTGTTACTCGTTTCGTTCGTGGCCGCCATTGCAGCTCTCTCTGAGCCCAACTACCCGGCGCTCTCCTACGAGGTGGCTCCTAGCTGGCCCGCGTTGCCCGCCGGTTGGAACCTGGCCGAGACAACCGCCGTGTCGGTCGACAAGGAAGAGAACGTGTACGTCTTTCACCGTGGACCCCACCCCATCATGGTCTTCAACAAAGACGGCAAATTCCTGCGCTCGTTCGGCGACAGTGTCTACTCCGCGACCCATGGCCTGCGCATCGATCACGAGGGCAACATCTGGACCACCGACATCGACCACCACGTGGTCTTGAAGATGGATTCGAACGGGCGCATCCGCATGGTGCTCGGCCGCAAAGGCCAAGCCGGCGAAGCCGAGGACCGTTTCAACAGCCCGACCGACGTCGCCATCGCGCCCAACGGTGACATCTACGTAACCGACGGCTACGGAAACTCCCGCGTCGTCAAGCTCGCTAAAGACGGAACCTTCATCCGCGCCTGGGGCAAGCGCGGCGTGGGCGAGGGTGAGTTCAACGCGCCGCACGGCATCGTTCTCGACAAACAGGGCCGCGTCTATGTCGCCGACCGCGAGAATTTCCGCATTCAAATCTTTGATGGCGACGGCAAATTCCTCCAGCAATGGAAGCACGTGGGATCGCCCTGGGGCCTCTACATCACCCCGGATCAGGCGCTCTACATGACCGACGGCTACAACAACCGCGTGCTGAAGCTGAACCTCGACGGACAAATTCTCGGCAGGCTGGGCGAGCACGGCAAGCTGCCCGGCCAGTTCGAATTGTGCCATCACTTGGCGGTCGGCCCCATCACCCAGAGCCTCTATGTGGCCGAGATCACCAACTGGCGCGTCCAGAAGTTCGTGCCGCGCTAGGGTCGGGAGCGTCGGGGAGCGTCGGGGGACAGGCACCTTAACTCGACGTTGTACCAGCCGCGAAGCGGCGTTGGATGTTAGCCCGGCGGTGAAGCCGTCAGGCGTAACCCCGGGTAACGTGCCCCCTTCGAGCCGGGAGCCCTGAAGAGGCGATGGAAGAGTCGCGAGGTGTCGAGTGGCTGTCCCCTAGCCTCGGCTAGTCCCGCATGTTCAATAGAAAGGTTCCCCGCTGGGTCGGTTGGCCGTTGCTCGGCCTGTGGGTGTTCTTCGTGCTTTCGTACCTTGCCCGACAGTCCACCTTCCATCCGATGCCCTATCCCGAGGGGCTGTGGGACCTCCGCGAGTCCCTCGGGGCGCAGGACGTTTGGCTTCAGACCTCCGATGACCTGCAAATCCACGGCTGGCACGTCCGCGTGCACGGCGAATCCGAGTGGGTCACCCTGTATCTTCACGGCAACGCCGGCAACATTACTCACCGTGCCGACCATCTAGTAGCGATTCGCGAGGCCGGGTCCGAGGTCTTCATCATCGACTACCGCGGCTACGGCAAGAGTGACGGAAGCCCGACGGAAGCCGGCATGTACCGGGATGCCGACGCCGCTTACCAGTATCTGCTCGATCAGCGCTACGAGGCCAACCGGATTGTCGTCCACGGCGAGTCGCTGGGGACGGCGGCGGCGGTCGACCTGGCCTCACGAAAGGCTTGCGCCGGCGTCGTGCTGGAGGCGCCCTTTCCTTCCGCCCGGGCCGTGGCTCGAACGGTGCTGCCCGTGATCGGTCCGTTGTTGGTCTCGGGGCTCGAGACCGGGCGCAAGATCAAACAGGTCAAGGCGCCCGTCCTGATCGTTCATGGTGATCGAGACAAGGTGATCGCCTATGATCTTGGCCGTGAAGTGTTCGACGCGGCCAACGACCCCAAGGAGTTCTGGACGCTTGAAGGGTCCGGCCACAACAACATCGTTGAGGTGGGAGGTGGGCGATACGTCGAGAAACTGAGAGCTTTCTATGCCGGTCTCCGCGCCGTGAGTGCGGGCGACGGCTGACTGGATCGCCTGTTCGCGGGAGCTAGAGAATGCGGAAGGTGATCTCGAGGTTGGCCTGTACGGCGACGGCCCCGTTGCCCCTACGTCCAGGCTCGAAACGCCAGCTTCGGACAGCCTTGACCGCCTTTTCATCAAGCCCCAGCCCGAGACTGCGAACGAGCTTGAAGTTGCCCGCGCTACCCTCGGGCGTGATCACGGCCTGCAGGACGACCGAGCCCTCGTGCCGCGCAATGCGGGCCTCCTCGCTGTACTCGGGCTCGGTACGCTCCTTCAGCCTCGGCGGAATGACCCCGTCGCCCAAGCGATACACTTCCGCCGGCGGCTGATCGTTGTATGCCTCGGCAACCCATTGCGAGCGAACGATCCGCGCACGGTCCTGCATCGGCCTAGCTTCTTCGGCGCGATTCATTTTGAAGAGGAGCCTCGAAAAATGCTCCAGTGTCACAACGGTGTCCGGATGGTCTCGCCCTAGCGTCTTCTCGCGGATATCGAGGGCATGGGTGTAGTAGACCTCGGCCTTGTCGTAGCGCGACTCGTTCTCATAGAGGATCGCCAGGTTGTTGATGCTCTCGGCGACTGCGGCGTGCTCGCGCCCAAAGACCTTGACGCGAATCGCAAAAGCATCCTTGTAGCGCTCTTCGGCGAGCCGGTACTTTCGCCGGGCATGAAAATAACGGCCCACTTCGTTCACATACTCGGCGAATTCGCCCGACGTGGAACCATAGGTCGCCTCCGCAATCTTGAGCGCGTCCGCATAGAGACCCTCTGGCTTGGCAAAGTCGCCCTGCGACCGATAGGCCCTCGCTAGACGCAGCAGCGTTTCCGTCTGGCGTGCGTCACCCGGCGGCAGTGCCCGCGCCAACTCACGCGCTTGCTGGAAGCGCTCGATCGCTGACTCGACATCGCCCGCGGCGAGAGCCTGGTCCCCGCCCGCAATGGCGGCTGCCCACTGCTCCTCGTTCGCCGTGGCCGCGAAGACGCACAACATCCCAAGCGCCGCACACGTAACGACCACCGGCAAACCGGACCTGAACCATAGTCGAGTCAGAACGCGAATACCAGGCCCGTTACGGTACATGCTTCGTCCGCCTCACGGGCGACCAACCCCTGAATCACTCCAGTCTAACAAGCGTAATGGTTAGGTTTTGTGCGGGGGACTACCGACCCCGCCCATGCGAGGACGGCTGCTACGGCTTCGTCGCGATCACGATCGGCGAGTGCAGCCCGATCTCGGCCGTCTCGACATTCGTGAAGCCCGCTTCCTCGAGCCAGCCCCGATACTCGGCGAAAGTGTAGGTGCCACCTTTTTCGGTCATCAAGAGCATGGTCAGGGCGAAGAGCAGCGGGAACGGCGGGCCGGTGCGTTGATCGTCGGGAATCATGTCGACGACGACAAGGCGGCCCGCCGGCTTGAGCGCCGCGTGCAGCCGCCGGAACAAGCCGCGGGACGACTCGACTCCTTCCGAGTGGACGATGTTGCCGAGCAAGGCCAGGTCGAACCGTTCCTCGCCGAAGTCGACGGTCTTCAGGTCTCCCGGCAGATAGTCGTAGCGGTCCGCGACGCCGTGCCGTTCGGCGTACTTGCGGGTGAGGTCAAACAGGGCTGGGAAATCCTGGGCGGTGACGTGCGCTTCGAGGTCCGCCTCGGCGACAGCGATGCCCCATACGCTGGTACCACAACCCACGTCGACGACGCGCATCCCCTTGTGACTGGTTCCCGCCCCCAAGACCTTGGCAGCGGCCTGGGCCCTCGGGTAGTGGACAACGTGCAGCCCCCGGACGAGGCCCGGGAAGAACTCCTCCGCTAAAGACTCGGTTTCAACCTGCTGCACGCCGATGCCGGAGCGGACCACCTCGGTCAACCGGTCCCAGCTCGCAGCCGCTTGCGCGCTTCCGAGCGTTTGCCCCATGAAGTCGGGGCTCGAAGGAAGTAGCAGCTCACGCGCGGGCGGCGTGAGTTCATAGCGGTCGCCGGTCTTGCTCAACAGTTGGAAGGTGGCCAAGACGTCCAAGATCATACGGACGCCGCGCTCACTGGCTCCGACGGCGCTGGCTACGGCAGCCGCCGTGCGGGGCCCGTCCGCCAGGGGCGAATAGACGTCTAACTCGAGCGAGGTCATCAGCACACGCGTGCCGGTGTGAGCGAAGCCCAACTGCATCAGCATCTCGGCGGGCGTGGGTTGCGGGTGTTGCGCAGACACGATCGGTCTCCTCCGAAGTTCCCCTTAATCGAAGCTCTTAAGCCGCTCCACCGTCGCTCGGTCCAGTCGCCGGATCACTTCGGTGACCAACTCGACCGCGCGGTCGAAATCGTCACGGTGGAGTACGCCATTATGGTTATGCAGATAGCGCGTCGGCACGGTGATGTTGATCGACGGGGCGCCTCCGTAGACGCGCTGCATCTCGGCGCCGTCCTCCCCGTAGCCCGAGAGAACCTCGAACTGTAGGGGTATGCCTATGTCGTTGGCTACATCGGCGACGAAGTCGCGCAGCTTGAGGTTGGGCAGCATGGAGCTGTCATGCAGAAAGATGCCCGGACCGGCCCGCAACCGCTCCTGGGCCTGGTCGAGGCTGATGCCGGGGTAGTCGGCCGCCACACCGACCTCGATGCTCAGGCCGATGTCGGGTTTGACGATGTGGCTGCTCGTATGGGCGCCGCGCAGCCCGATCTCCTCTTGCACGGTCGCGACGGCAAAAACGGTATTCGGCGGACGGCGCCGCTTGAGGCGCTTGAGGACTTCGATCTCGACGGCTAGGCCAATGCGATCGTCCCAGGCCTTGCCCACGTAGAGCTTCGGGTCGTTGAGCTTCATGAACTGGCTGTCCGGTGCGACGGGGTCGCCCGGGCGGATGCCCAGCCGCTGCTCGGCGTCGTTTTTGTCGACAGCGCCCACGTCGATGAAGATGCGGTCGCGGTCGTGGAGATGGGGCCGCTCGTCGCTGGGAGTCACGTGAGGCGTCTTGAGTCCGGTAATACCGCGCACGGGCCCCTTGCGAGTCAAGATCACGTAGCGCTGGTTGATCAGCGCCTGGTCGAGCCAGCCGCCGACCGTCTGGAAGGTCAGGTACCCATCGGGCCGGATTCGCCGCACGATCATGCCGACCTCATCCATGTGCGCGGCCATCATGACCCGAGGGCCGTCGGCTTCGCCATCAAGCCGCGCGATCAGCGACCCCAGCCCGTCCGTTTGCAGATGGTCGGCCAGCGGCTCGAACTCCCGGCGAACGATCTTGCGCACCGGCCCTTCGAAACCACTGGGGCCGTGCGCGCTGGTGAGTTCCGCGAGTAGCTGCTCGACCGGGTCCAACGTGTCGGTCTGTGGGGATGCGGGCCACGCCAAGGTCAAGACCAACAGTAGCCCAGGGATCATTTTCATATCGTGTACCTCCGGGAAAACTCCGGGAAGAGCAGCGCCGTGCGAACCGGGCGCCGAACCCGGCGTGCATTGTAGCGCAGACGGCGGCTGCCCTCCCCCGCTTGTCTGAGGCCCCCTGGGACCTTAGTCCTGCATCGCCTAGGCGGATGGGGACTTAATACTGTGTTTCGTATGAGATCCACCGTGCGGTTCCCTACGGTTAGCTCCATCGGTTCCGGTGAGTACGTTGCAATTCACAAGTAAACAGCCCATGTTGGGCACACTAGGGGCGCCCGCCTGCTCGGCCTGCCACAACGCGTTGAGGTGTCGAACGATCTCGACAAGGCACCTCACTACGGGCTGGTACGCCACGGCCGCTTGTCTCTTCTCGTCGCGGGGTTCATCATAGAGATCACCCATGACTCTGGACGAAAAGCTCACAGAACTCGAACGGCGAAACGAAGCCGCGCGCGCCGGCGGCGGACCCGAGCGTACCGAGCGCCAGCATCGGGACGGCAAAATGTCGGCCCGTGAGCGTGTCGAGTTCCTGCTCGACGAGGGCACCTTCGAGGAGTTAGACCGGCTTGTCGTTCACTCCTGCCACGACTTCGGGATGGACGACAAGGTCATCCCGGGCGACGGGTTCGTCACCGGCTACGGGCGCATCGACGGCCAGTTGGTCTACGTGTTCTCGCACGACTTCACGGTGTTTGGCGGGTCACTGTCGCTGGAAAACGCAGCCAAGATTTGCAAGGTGATGGACCTTGCCATGAAGACCGGCGCCCCGATCATCGGCCTCAACGACTCTGGCGGCGCGCGCATTCAGGAGGGCGTTGCGTCGCTGGCCGGATACGCCGACATCTTCCTGCGCAACACGCTGGCGAGCGGCGTCGTGCCGCAGATCTCGGCCATCATGGGCCCCTGCGCCGGCGGCGCGGTCTACTCGCCCGCGATCACCGACTTCGTGTTCATGGTCGATAGCACAAGCTACATGTTCGTCACCGGTCCGGATGTGATCAAGACCGTCACGCACGAAGACGTTACCAAAGAGCAGCTTGGCGGCGCACACACGCACAACGAGGTCAGCGGCGTGGCGCAGTTCATCGCGCCCGACGACGCCGAGTGCCTGCGGATGATCCGCGAGCTACTCGGATTCCTGCCGCCGAATCACCTCGACAATGGGCCGATCGAACCGACTAAAGACCCCGCGGATCGGGTCGAGCCGGAACTCGACACGATCGTGCCCGCCGAGTCGAATGTTCCTTATGACATCAAACAGGTCATCCGGCTGACCGTCGATGATGGCTACTGGTTCGAGGTGCACGAACACTTTGCCAAGAACATCGTCGTGGGCTTCGCTAGGTTCGACGGGCGTTCGGTGGGCATCGTCGCCAATCAGCCCGACGTACTGGCCGGGTGTCTTGACATCAATGCGTCGGTGAAAGGCGCCCGCTTCGTGCGCTTCTGCGACGCCTTCGGCATCCCGATCGTGACCTTCGAAGACGTGCCGGGATTCCTGCCCGGTACCGAGCAAGAGTACGGCGGCATCATCAAGCACGGCGCTAAGCTGCTCTATGCGTACGCCGAGGCGACGGTGCCGAAGGTCACCGTTATCACGCGGAAGGCCTACGGCGGGGCGTACTGCGTGATGGGCTCGAAGCACCTGCGCACCGACATCAACTACGCCTACCCGACCGCCGAGATCGCCGTGATGGGCCCCGAGGGCGCGGTCAACATTCTGTATCGCCGCGAGCTGGCGGCGGCCAAAGACCAGGCCGAGGACTTTCGCAAGCAGAAAGTGGACGAGTTCCGCACCCGCTTCGCCAACCCGTACACGGCGGCCGAGAAAGGTTGGGTCGACGAAGTGATCCATCCGCGCGACACGCGCCGCAAGCTGATCGCGGCGCTGCGGATGCTCGAGAACAAAACCGACTCTATGCCGCGGAAGAAGCACGGCAACATCCCGCTATAAACACAGCCTGCGACACAGAGGGATACCGGTAGTGGTAAGAGCTGGGGCGGAGACAGCGCTCCGCCCCTACGAGCGGTCGATCGGCCGCGATTGCCTCGGCACCCGGCCCGGTCAAGATACAATGGAGTAACTTCCCTGCGAACCCAGTTCCGCTGGAACGCGAGTTCGTCTTCGGTCGGGCCGTAGCGCAGCCTGGTAGCGCGCTTCCTTGGGGTGGAAGAGGTCCCGAGTTCAAATCTCGGCGGCCCGACCAAATCTGTTGATCGCTTGGCGACGGCCCAGTCGCGTAAGTGCTCCCATCTTCAGGTAACGAATGTTTCCTGCGAGACCTCCCAACTGAGCAGGCGTGCGGTCGACAACTCGCGCTTGGCCAAGAGTCGCCGTCGGATCGTAGCGGGATCTCGATCCAGACACCGGCAGCACATGTCGAAAGTGAGCGCGCCCGTGGTTCCTTCGGTGACCCAGGCGGCTGTCTCGCGGTAAGCGCGAGGAGTCCCGTAGCAAAAGTCCTCGACGGCCTGCACGAGAACCGCGGCCGCGAGACGCCGTAGACCACGGTCTATCGTTGGTTTGCTTCCGGATGCGGTACTAACTGCGTATTTCACGATCTGCCCCCTACAGGTCGGAGTGTTTTGCGTAGATCGCCAGGGCGTGGAGGTTCCTGAGTCCCAGCTTGGAGTTCACGCCCCGGATTTCAACAGCGACACGATCCGTCGGTATGGAAAGCCTCGCCGCCAAGTCGCGATCCTTGAAGCCCCGTCCCACCAACGAAACGAGTCGGCGCTCGTTGGCAGTCAGGCACTTCGGAGGCGGCAGTCGAGCAAAGCCTAACATCTAGTGCAAGCATGCTCCGATTGGAGGCGTCCGTCTATGGCTCATTGGTCACATTCTCGACGGTCACCTTCGTACTACGAGAATCAGGTCTTCCCTCTACGGTCCGGCCCGGTCTGTGGCAGGTTTCTTGTGTGGGAAGAACGTTATTCCCAATGTTTTGCTCCATCGTGGAGTCGGTTCATTGCGGTGATTTTGTCGGTGTCGTGCTCTGTCGTGCCGCTCTGCGGCGATAGGCCGACGTGCCGCGCCAGACGTGGTCGTTTCGTTGTAAGGGGACGCGCCCACGAATGCTAGAATGGCAGGCCATGCGCCGATCGTGTCTCGCGCTCCTGCTCGTCCTGCTACTGCTGCCTTCAGTGCCGGTCTGGGCCGGGGCGTTTGTCTACGTCTCGGTGAGCGGGGAGAACCGCATCGCCGTGTTTCGGCTGAATCAGAGTAACGGTTCGCTCGAGGCTGCCGGATCGCTGGCCGTCGATGGGTCACCGGGATCGATTGCGCTCGATCCATCGGGCCGGCGTCTCTACGTCGCCTTGCGATCGACGGGCAAGCTGGCAGCCTTGCGCGCTAACCCGCGGACAGGCGAGTTGACGGTGGCACACGAGACCACGGTTGGCGAATCCTCACCCTATGTGATTACGGCGGCGGGCGGGCGCTACTTGCTGTCGGCCTACTATCGGGCCGGCAAGGTGATGGTCCATTCGATCGGGGACGATGGTGCTCTCTCGGCGGCGCCCTTGCAAACGATCGACACCGCACCTCGGGCCCATTGTATTCGGCCGGACCCTTCGGAGAAGTTTGTCTTCGTGCCTCACACCGCCCCGAACGCTGTCTTTCAGTTCCGGCTCGACGCTGACGCGGGCCAATTGGTCGCGAACACTCCGCCGAAGGTCCAAACGCCGCCGGACACGGGGCCCCGCCACATCTTCTTTCATCCGACGGCACCTTTCGCCTACGTGGCCAACGAGCAAGGCAGCAGCGTGACGGCGTATCGCTTCGACCGCGCGAGTGGAACGCTCGATCCGCTGCAAACGCTCTCCACGCTGCCGGAGGGGTTTGAGAAACGCAATAGCTGCGCCGATGTCGAAGTGACTCCGGACGGCCGGTTCGTCTATGTCTCGAATCGCGGCCACGATTCGTTGGCTGGGTTTCGTGTTGATGCTGCCGAGGGAACACTGACGCCGATCGGCCGATTCCCGACCGAGCAGACGCCGCGTTCGTTCAACATCGATCCGTCGGGACGCTATGTCGTTGCCGCCGGACAGGCGTCAGGCCGCCTGGCCACCTATCGGCTTGATGAGGACGGGCAACTCCGTCGCTTGGCGACCTATCCGGTCGGCGATGGACCCGCGTGGGTCTTGATCGTGAACTACGACTAGCCTTGCCCGCGCAAACGGGCGCTTGACGTGCCTGTCCGTCGCGTAATGTAGGGCGCCGGCCAGGCACGGCTTACACCTCCCTTGACCGGTCCCCTTGCGATACGATACCGACATGCCGCGAAAAGCTCGCTCCTTTGGTGATCTGGCATACAGCCCCGTGCCGTTCGGCATCGGTCAAACCAAGCCCCACCACTACCTCGACATGCTGCGGATCGTCTGGGACAACCGCGGCAAGCTCGGCTACGCCTGGAAAGTCCTCACGCGGGGTGTCTGTGACGGCTGCGCTCTCGGAACCAGCGGCCTGAAAGACTGGACCATCGACGGGACCCACCTCTGCATGGTGCGGCTCGAGCTGATGAAGCTCAACACCATGTCGGCCTTCCATCCGACGCGGTTGAGCGACGTTTCGCAGCTCGAAGGCAAGACCTCGAAAGAGCTGCGCGAATTGGGCCGCTTGGGCTACCCGATGCGCCGCCGCCGAAGGGAGAAGGGCTTCAAGCTCGTCGGCTGGAGCGAGCTGTGGCAGGACGTGGGCGAGCGCTGGCGGGAATTCGATCCCTGGCGCACGTACATCTATCTCACGAGCCGCGGCATCACCAACGAGGTCTACTACGTAGCGCAGAAGGTGGCTCGCTATCTCGGCTCGTCGAACGTCGACAACTCGGCGCGCCTTTGCCATTCGCCCAGTACCGCCGCCCTGAAGGCGACGTTGGGCGCCGCCGCCACGACCTGCTCCTACCGCGATTGGTACGACGCCGATGTGATCGTCTTCTTCGGTTCGAACCCGGCCAACGACCAGCCGGTCTCGATGAAGTATCTGGCCGAGGCGCGCAAGCGAGGCACGCGGGTGCTGCTGGTCAACGCCTATCGCGAGCCGGGCATGCAGCGTTACTGGGTGCCCTCGAACGTCGATTCGGCGCTGTTCGGCACGAAGATGAGCGACGGCACCTTCCTGGTCAAGGTGGGCGGAGACATGGCGTTCGTCAACGCCGTCCAAAAGGTGATGATCGACCGCGGCTGGGTCAAGCAGGAGTTCATTGAAAACGCCTCGACCGGCTTCGACGAGTTGAAGGCAGGCCTCGACGCGCAGCCGATGGACGCCCTGCTGGCGGCCTGCGGCCTCTCCGCCGAGGAAGTCGAGACCTTCGCGCGGGAAATGGCCGAAGCGGACCGAGGCGTTTTCGTCTGGTCGATGGGCATCACGCAGCACTCCCAAGGCGCCGACACGATCAAGGGCATCATCAACCTCGGCCTCATGCGCGAGTTCGTGGGACGGCCGGGTTCCGGCATGATGCCGATTCGCGGCCATTCCGGCGTTCAGGGCGGCGCTGAGATGGGCGCCTATGCCACAGTCTTCCCCGGCGGCGTACCGATCAACGAAGAAAGCGCGGCCCGGTTCACTGACCTTTGGGGCTTCGACGCTCCCTCGCGGCCGGGCTGGTCGACCGTGGACGCGCTCGAGGCCGCCTACCGGCGCGAGTTGGATGCGCTCTACTGCATCGGAGGCAACTTCCTCGAGACGATGCCACAGCCCGAGCGCATTCGCGCGGGGCTTGAGAACATCTCCCTGCGGATTCACAGCGATATTGTGGTCACGTCGCAGATGTTGATCGAGCCGGCCGATATCGTCTACCTGCTGCCGGCGCGTACCCGCTACGAACAGCGGGGTGGCGGTACCGAGACCACCACCGAGCGGCGCGTCATCTTCTCGCCCCACATCCCCGGACACGACGTGGGCGATGCGCGCTCGGAATGGGAGATGCTGCTCGAGTTCGCCAAGGCGGTCAGGCCGGAGGGCTATGAGAAGGTTCACTTCGAAAACGCCGCCGCCATCCGCGAGGAGATTGGACGGGTGATCCCCGCCTACGCCGGGATCGAAAAGCTGAGCAAGCAGGGTGATCAGTTCCAGTGGGGCGGACCGATGCTGTGTGCCGACCGCAAGTTCGGAACGCCCGATGGCAAGGCTCGCTTTCAACCGGTGCTGCCCGCCGATCTGGGCGCGGAGCCGGCGAACGGTCAGTCATTCTTGCTGGCCACGCGGCGGGGCAAGCAGTTCAACTCGATGATTCAGCAGCAACGCGATCCCATCACCGGCGCCGACCGCGACCACATCTTCATCGCGCCGGCCGACGCGCAGCGGCTGTCGCTCGCGACCGGCGACCGCCTGGTACTGCGCAACGACCACGGCCGGTTCCGCGGCCGGGCCTTCGTAGCCGAGGTAGCTCCGGGCACGCTGCAAGGCCATTGGCCGGAAGTCCTCGACTTGATCCCCAACGGCCGCGTGGACCCTCTGGGAGGCGTGCCCGACTACAATGCCCGCGTCACGCTCGAAGTCGGGAGCTAGGAATCACGCCGCGGGCCGAGCCGCGTCAGCCCCGGCCGCTACCCTAGCAGTACTTCCTGGCGACCCCGCCTAGCCGCAACGAAGTGATGGCTGAGATCCTCCAGCAACCCCTTGAAACCCCGGCGGCTTGGCGAGGTTCCGACTTCGCGGCGGACCCCGCCTGGATCTACGAGTTGGACAAAAGGGGCATCACCGAGCTGGAGGCGAATCGGGAAGCGGTCCCTCGCTCGGGCAAGACCCTGTTCGAGGTCCGCGCGGAGGACTTCCCCCTGCCCTCGTTCGGCCCGCTCCGCCGCGAGCTACAGGATCAAATCGAGGGCGGCCGCGGCTTCGCGTTGATCCGCGGATTGCCGGCCGAAGACTGCTCCGAAGACGATGCGGCGCTCCTCTTCTGGGGTCTCGGCGTCCACCTCGGCACCCCCGAGGAGCAGGACCGCGCGGGCAACCTCTTGCATCATGTGCGCGACACCGGGCAGGACTTGAGAGCGGACGACGTCCGTAAATACCAGACCAACCAGGAGATCCCGTTTCACAACGACGGCAGCGATATTTTCATGCTGCTGTGCCTGCGCAATGCGAGACAGGGCGGCCGCAGCCGGCTCGTAAGCGCTACCACCGTTTTCAACGAGATCGTGCGCCGCCGGCCGGACTTGGCCGTGGTTCTACAGCAGCCCTTCTACTTTGACGCCCGCGGCCAGCAGGCTCCGGGTGAACCGCGCTACCAGAAGCTGCCGGTCTTCCACTACCACGCCGGTTTCTTGAGTGTTTTGCACAAGCGCTTCTACATCGATCTCGCGCAACGCTTCCCCGAGGTGCCCCCCCTGACCAGCGAGCAGGTCGAGGCGCTTGACCTCATGGACGATGTCTGTGAAGAGCCGGGAGTCAGCCTGGACTTTGAGACGTTACCGGGAGACATCCTGGTCGCGAACAATTACGAGATCGTCCATTCGCGAACTGCTTTTGAAGACCACTCGGAACCCGAACGGCGTCGCCACATGCTCCGCCTATGGCTCACCATCCCCAATGGCCGGCCCCTACCGCCGGTGTTTGAAACGACGCGAGAGTTTCGACACAGCTACGCCCGGCGCAAGCGGCCGTCATAGACGACTATTCCCCGAACGCGATTGAGGGGTGAAGGCCCCACTCGGTCCTGACTCTCGACGTACACGTAGAACTCATCCTCCTGCTCCAGCAGCTTCACCGCCACCGTTTCCCGCGCTTGCACCCAGGGCCGCTGCAACAACTCCTGCTCCAGTTTCGTCAGCCGTCCCTTCGGTGTACCCACCAGATAATCGACGCCCCGCGCGCGCATCTCGGCCAGCGTTCCGATGGTGCGGACCCAACCGGCGCGTTGGTGATCGTTGAGTTCGCCGAGGTGCAACAGCTGGTGTTGGACGACGCGTCCGCCGCGCACGCGACGGTTTTTCGACGACGCTCCAGTAGCGATGTTGTTTGCCGTCCTTGCGGCGAGTTCTGGCGCGCAGGAACATAGTTTTACTCTGAACGGCTTCGCGAAGAACCTACGTCTCGGGCACCCTCAAAAAAAGTTTGTTCGCGGGTCGAATCGCGAAAGTCGGGCTAGTTGCCCCTGGTGGGAGTGACTTGGACCACACGCTGTTTCTTGATCCAATCGATCAGCACGTCTCGGACGCGCCGGCCCTCGTTGGGAAGGCCGATACCTTGCTCGCGCCATTGCTCGCCGATAAAGCTGTTGGTCGCGACGGTGTACATCCGCTGCGGGTCGAGTCGGCGGCCCTCGGTGACGACTTCGGGAAGGTCCTTGCCCCGCACCTGTCCATAGAAGATGGTGTTCCCGAACGGGAGGATGTTCCAGATGTGGCGCGCGAGGATCTGGCCCTCGGGCAGCCCGTCGCGGATGCCGCCGCGGTTCATGTAGGCGAGGTCGGCTCCCACTTCCCTGGCTATCAGGTCTTCGATGAGGGGCCTGAGCTGGCGGGAGCCGAGCCGGTGCTTCGACTCGCCGATCGGCACATCGACCACCTCGGAAACCTTTGCCTCCCAGCGGTCCACGAGCTTCGCCACGGTCTCATCGGGATCGTAGCGGTCGGTGTTAATCGGCAAGCGCTTCCATTCGTAAGAGATGACGCGTTTGTTCGGAACATCGACGCGCAGATCGAGGCGCCCCAGCTCGCGGCCGTACGCGCGCACCTTGACGCAGACGCGGCCGTCGACTTCCTTGGCCTCCTCCTGCCCGCCGTGGTTATGGCCGGCGATGACGACGTTGACCTCGGGCGCACGGCCAAGAACTTCGTCGTCCTCGTAGTCGAAGGTGTGCGAGAGCACGACGACCAGGTCGGCCTCATTCCGCAGCTCGCGGGCATAGCGCCGCACCGTCTCGGCGACGGGCAAAGCGCGCCAGGGGCCGCGGAAGTCCGTTCGAGTGAGCTTCGGCAGGTCGGCCGTCACGGCGCCGATGATAGCCACGCGCATGCCGCCGACCTCGCGTATGACATGCGGCTGGTCGGTGAGAAGCTGTCCCTCCCCGTTGACCAGGTTGGCGGTGACGGTCGGGAAGCGAGCTTTGTCGAGGAACTCGAGGATCTTTCGCCAGCCGTAATCGAACTCGTGATTGCCGATCGTGTTGGCGTCGAAACCCAGGTGATTGGCCACCTCCCAGATCGGGACTCCCTCGAAGATCGTTGAGACAGGCGTCCCTTGGACGAAGTCGCCTGCGTGTAGCACCAGGGTCGAGTCGGGGGCCTTTGCTCTCTCTTGCTTGATGGCAGCGGCCAAGTACGCGAAGCCGCCGCGGCCTTGCGAGTCAGGCAGCAAGCGGGCGTGCAAATCGCTGGTGTGGAGGATCGTGAGGGAGCGTACATCCGGCTCGGCTGCTTGACAAGCCGCCAGACACAGCAGGCCGGCCGCCGCCATACCCAGGCGGAGCAACAGCCGCCTGCCAATCCGCCCAGTGCGTGGATGACTGTAAAGGCCCATATCGCAGAGACTTCGAAAGCCCCTACAGCCGCGTCACCGGGATCGACGCCATACCGTACAGATGTCCGCCCTTTACCGTTGCGACGGGCCGCAGGAGCTGATGGCCGATCCGCGTGGCGCTCAGCGCGTCGGTGAAAACGAAGTCCCCTTCGTCTAGTGAAAACACGGCGGCATCCGCCTCGGCCCCGACCTTCAGCGTCCCCAGCCCGTTCAACTGGCCGTGGATCATCGAGGGGTTCTTGGTGGCGCGCTCGACCACTTGATCGAGCGTCAGACCCAGATGCATGAACTTCGAAAGTGTCGTCGCGAGGTCAAACACCGGGCCGTTGACGTTCCATTGATGGACGTCGCTCGAGATCGTCCCGGGCAACACGTCCTGCTCTAAGGCCTTCTCGGCGGTATCGAACGAGAAGCTGCCCGCGCCATGGCCGATATCGAGGTGCACGCCGCGCGCCAGTGCCTGATGCACCGACGGCAGTACGCGACCGTTGTCGTCGAGGATGCCCCCGTCGCTGCCGCGGAAGCTGTGCGTAACGACGTCGCCCTTCTTGAGCATCGCCATGATGTCTTTGATCGGCGAGAACGATGCGCCAATGTGTACCATCAGCGGCAGCTTGACGGCGTCCGCAGCCTCCCGGGCCATGCCCAAGGCTTTCAGGTCGTGCTCGCCGGCGATACTTTGTGACAGGCGGATCTTGACTCCCAGGATCACATCGCGATGCCTTTCAATCGTCGCGGCTGTCAGCCCCGGGTTGGCGTACCGCAGCTCGAGGAGCTCGCCCCAGGCGTTGTCCCGCGACAGCGTCGACTGCCCAATGACCGAGATGTTGAGCATCGCGTAGACACGCGTATCGACCTGGTTGATGACGTACTTACGAAAGCCCGGAAAGGTATTCGCGCCGGCCGAACCCGCATCGACCACCGTCGTGACGCCGCGCGCGATATGGTTGGGGTCGGCTGGAATGGCGAGCGGCGCCACGCCGTCATAGACATGCACGTGCATGTCGATCAGGCCCGGCGTGACGATCTTACCGTGGGCCTTGAGGACGTGCAGGGCTTCTGATTCAGGGATGTTCTGCGCCAGCTTGACGACCTTCGTACCTGAGATGGCGATGTCGCGGTTCTCCGAGATTTCCTGGGTCGGATCGACCAGCTTGCCGCCCTTGATGAGCAGGTCATACTTGTGTGAGCGGGCCGGTTGCGCTTTGAGCAGGTCCTGCGCGCCGGGGACCAGGCCACAGACGAGCGAGGAGCCGATCGTGGTCTGCCGGAGAAACTGTCGCCGACTGTGGTGTCGATGAGGGTGACGGTGCATAACACTCCTCCGGGGCCGGTTGTTCGCGGCGCGATTCGGGATGAGTGTAGCATGCGGGGAGCGCACGCTATGATCAGGAAGGAATCACGCCATGGCAGCCCGCCAAGAACTGCATCGACTAGTGGACACGCTCCCGGATGAGCAGTTGCAGGATCTGCGGGAGTACCTGGAAGATCTTCGCGAAAGCTCCGAAGAGGATCTGTCTCCCGCGACTGAGGCAGCGGTCCAAGAGGGCCTAGAAGACATCCGTCATGGTCGCGTGATCCCGCCGGAAGAGTACCGCCGCACGCGCCGGTTGTGACCTATGCGCAGCACAGAATCGGCGCATCAGCGTCGTGACGAGCTGATCTCGATCCCCAGGATCCGATGGTAACATTAGACGGACCGTCATGGCAGACCTGACAGACCGAATTACGAGCGACCCGGAACGCTGCAGCGGCCGGCCGTGTATCCGTGACACCAGGGTTCGCGTTTCCGATGTTCTTGACTTGTTTGCCGCCGGTCTACGCTCGGACGAGATTCTAGACGAGCTGCCATACCTCGAAAAAGAAGACCTGAAGGCCGCTCTGGGGTACGCCTCGCGGTCTGTGGACCACCCGGTTCTAGCAAGCCGATAAAGCCCTGCGGCCCCGCCGATGGAAGTGTGGCTTGACGAGCAGTTGTCCCCCAAACTCATTCGCTGGCTATCGGAAGAGTTTGCGGTTGAAACCCAGCGCGTCTGGCTTCTCGGCCCGCCCCTGCTTACGGATAGGAAATTTTCGGACGCTCAGTAATCCAACAAATGGCTGAATTTGAGGAACAACGCCCGCGAGAGCGTGCGGCGCTCGATGTCGTGCGGGTCGCGAAAGTCGGTTGTTGACGTGGCGGTATTGTAGACCACGAACAACCCCGTACTCGAGGTCGAGAGCAGCGCAAACCGGATGTTGTGCCCGATCTGATTCGTGGTGCTGTTGTACTGGCTGAAGGTTTGCAGGAAACTCTTCGGTGTAAACGTCCAGTTGAAGCGCAGGCCGATCAGGTCGGTGTTAAAGTCGCCCACCGGCAAACGGATGAAGTTGCGGATGTAACTGCCCGTCCACGTCAAGTTCTTGCCGCGTCGGTAGCCGCCCTCAAAGTTGAGCGTGCGGATGGTCCCGTTGTAGAAGTCGCCGACCGCCGCGTTGCCGCGCAGGAACAGCGGTGCACTGGGGTCGGTCTGATAGTTGGCGATCAACTCGTCGAAGGGGTAGCGGCCGACCGGGACAAAGATTCCCGGATGGACTTCAAAGGGTACGTCCAACCGCTCGAAGTTGCGGTTCCAGGCGAGGCCCAGCCGCCCCCCGTCCTGCCAGCGGGAATCGACATGAAAGTGCTCGAAGCCTGATTCCTTCTCGTTCGTACCCAGCGTGTACCAGTTCTGAATGAAGACGTGCGGCTCGACGCTGCGGATGGGGCTGTCTTGCAGGTAGTGCGTGTAGCGGTAGAAATAGTTCCCTTTGCGAAATCCCACCCGGCGCACGAAACCCACCTCGGGGTTGAAGTTATCTCCCACTTCCAGGAACCCGAGGGTGAACTGGTGGCGTGAGTCGTCATACTCGAATCGCGACGAAAAGGTATGATCGCTGTCGCTGAGGCCGGGAGTATCCGTCTTGGCGACAAAGTTGAACCAGTTGGCGAACTCGCCGAACCCGAAATTGGCGTCTGCACCGTAGCTGCGGTTGTACGGCCTGGAATCGGTGAAAGTCGTCGTCGATTGACGGTTGACGCCGATGACGCCGATCGACGATCGATTGGGCAGCTCGCGGCTGAATCGTGCTACCGAGTAATTGTTCGCGGGCGCCGCAAAGTCGACGGCCCGAGTCTGCATGTTCAGCAGACCGATTTGATACGGACCGGCCTTGCCGCTCAGTCGAACACCGGCGTTGATCGGAACCGGATTGCGATCCTCGTCCAGGCCGATGCGCCGCGAGAAAAAGATTTCCACCTCCTGGGGAGAACCGAACTCGAAGAACCCTGAGTTCTCCAGGAAGAACCGTCGCTTCTCCGGGAAGAACAGGTCGAACCGCGTAAGGTTCACCTGCTCGTCATCGACCTCGACTTGGGCGAAGTCGGTGTTGACAGTCGCGTCAAGTGTCAGGCTCGGGGTCAGGCTGTACTTGACATCGAGCCCCGCGTCGCGCTCGAGCTTAGACTGGCCTTCGACGCGCTGGTAGTCCTGCGAAAACCCGCCGAGCACGTACGGTAAGAGCTTCAAGTTGCGATGCGTTCTGGTTTCCAACCCCGAAAGGCTGCCCGCCATGCTGACCTGCGCAAACTCGAAGGCTCGTGAGATCGGCGCCCAGAACGACAGCTCGTTGCGCCGCCGCAGATTGCGCTGAATGTTCAGACCCCAGACTTGATCCGTGCCGGGGTTGTAACGCAACGTCCGGAACGGAATGATCAGTTCACTCTCCCAGCCACGCTTCGTAATCTGCGAACGGACCTCCCAGACAGCGTCCCAGTTGAGGTTGAACGCCGCGGCCCCGCCCCGTTGCGCGCCGCCGCTGCCTCCCGCGCGGGCCGGTCCACCGCTTCCACCGCGCCTCTGGCCGGCCTTCGAGACCTGTCCGTCAAACTCGATGCCAGTGGGACTGGTGCCGAAGATCACCGCGTTCTGGTCGTCGTTGAAGGTGTCGAGCAGAATCAGCACGGAGTCGGTGTCGTCAAGCTCCGCGTCCCGCCGGTTTTGCGTGACGACGATGTTCTCAGGCTGTGAGTCGAAGCAAATGATGCCGATATACAAGTGACGGTCGTCGAAGCCGATGCGGACTTCGGTCTTCTCGGCCGAAACCTCACCCTCATCCGGGTTCTGCTGGGTGAAATCGGTCGTGACGTCCAACTCTTGCCAGAGAGGCTCGATCACGAGACCGTCGAACTTCGGAGGCTCGCTGAGTCTGCCGGCACGCAGGTTTCGGTCGCCCGGCTCTTGCGCAAAGGCGGCGGGGCCGACCCCGAATGCCATACACAGCGCCGCGACGCACAACGGCACAATGCACATCGGCGCTGGGCCGCTAGACGCAACCAAACGATTCCATTTCATTTGCTGCCGATCAGACCCCGAAACGGCCGGCCCCGACATGGCCGGACCCCGGGAGCTATCCGGGGGGAGCCGTCGGGGCGGACGGAATAGTTCACTATTGTAAAGGAGAGTCGGACTGCTTCAACTCGTGCCGCTCTTTGGGTTCCTTGTCCGGCCCCGAGGCCCTAGGCTAGACTTCGACCATGGCAGACCACAGACAAGGGCTTCGCACCCTCGCCATCGACATCGGCGGAACCGGTCTAAAAATGATCGTGCTCGATGAAGCCGGTGAGCCAATTACCGAAAGGACACGCCGCCCAACTCCCAAGATAGCGACCCCTACAGCGGTGCTCGACGTCCTGCGATCGATGATGGGCAAGCATGGGGAGTTCGATCGCGTTTCCGTCGGCTTTCCCGGCGTGATCGACGAGGGCGTTACTCACACCGCGGTCAACCTGCATAAGGACTGGGACGGCTTCAACCTCGTCGAAGCGTTGGAGAAGATCGCCGGCAAGCCGACCCGTGTCACCAACGACGCCGACATGCAGGGTCTCGGCGTGATTGAGGGCAGGGGCGTTGAGCTGGTGATCACGCTCGGCACCGGCATCGGCACGGCCCTCTACGTGAACGGCCACACGGTTTCGAACCTTGAGTTCGGGCATCACCCGTTCCAAAAAGACAAGACCTACGAAGAACGCTTGGGCGACGCGGTCCTCAAGGAAATCGGTAAGAAGAAGTGGAACCAGCGTCTGCAAAGGGCGGTCCGGATTCTGCAGCGGGTCTTCAATTTCCGCACGCTCTACCTCGGCGGCGGCAACGCCAGGAAAATCGACTTTGAGCTGCCCGACAACGTCAAGGTTGTGCCCAACATCGCCGGCCTGCTCGGTGGCATCGCGCTCTGGAGGGAGCCGTAATGCTGATCATCGACTGCCACGCCCACATCACCTCGTCGGACGAAGAACGCTATCCGCCGAAAAACGATCCGTATCGCGTTCCCGGCGGCAAGGGCTCGCTCGACGATCTACGCAAAGTAAGCCTAGAGAACGGTGTCAGCGCCGTGCGCGCTGTGCACACCGTCTCTTTCTACGGCTACGACAACCGCTATCTGTGCGATGCGACGAAGCTAAATCCCGATTGGGTATCGGGGGTGTGCACGCTCGAGCCCGACGATCCGCACAGCCCTGGACTGCTCGAACAGTTCGTGCGCGAGTACGGGGTCAAGACGCTCCGCAGCACGCCGGGCAATTCGCGGACTACGTTCGACCACGACGGCGTACGCAAGCTATGGAAGACCGCGGCCGACAGCGGCGCGACCGTCGACATTTTCCTGATGAACCTGGGCTGGGTCGAGAGCGCCGAGAAACTTCTCAGCGAGTTCCCCGATCTGACCATCGGCTTCGATCACTGCATGGACCTCAAGCCCGGACCGCTCTACGACAAGACGCTCCGTGAAGTCCTGCGCCTATCGAAGTACAAGAACCTCTACGCCAAGGTCGACTTCATCAGCACCGGAACCGAGATCGGCTATCCGGGCAGCGACCTTCACGAGGCGGTGCTGAAGATCATTGACACCTACGGCCCGGAACGGTGCGTGTGGGGCAGCAATTTCCCGAACGCGCTGTGGACCCCGAAGCTTACCTACGCCGAGCACCTGCGCATCTTCACCGAGGCCTTGCCTTTAAGCGATGAGGCGAAAGCCCACATCCTCGGCGAGACAGCGCGTCGGCTGTGGTTCCCGTACTTGTAGGGGGAAGGCGATCGAACGGGTCACGGTTCTAGGGCCTTCCAAGGGGCGGGGGTGTTCGTGCCGGACCGCTCCCTGACGGTCACGGCTCGGTTTAGTTAGCGGGTTTGTGCGGCCAGTCGCGTCCGAACAAACTCCACCAAGTCGGGTGAGCAGAAGGTGGGTTCGTTCACCCGGAATGTCGGATGCTGCTCGATGGCCTCGCGATCAATCCCAGGCCATTCCGCTCGTTCTCGCTGGGAGGCCGGCAGCACGAACGCGTCGGCGCGGTTCAGGTAAAGGCGGCTGCTCATCTTGAAGTCGTCCACGTCGTATTGCAGTACCGGCAGGTAAACATCCGGCTTCACAAAGCCTAGGACGCTGTTCGACTCCATCAAGACGTAGGGACGTCCCTCGATCACTTTGCGGATGCAGGGCATGGCGCTGTCCAAGTCGCCCACACGCGTGCGGACCCAATAGACTTCCTGGGCGCCCGCACGTAGAAACCTCGATGTGTCAGAGCCACCCTCGCGGTCCGTCTCGCGATCGACCGAAAAGGGATGGTCAGGGTCGTCGATCGAGCAGCCGCACGCGTGGCCGTTGGACGAACAGATGCCGTGGCCGAACTGGGTGATCTTGAGGGCGGTCCAACCCAGCTCGCTGGTGGCTGAAATGAGCGACGCCGCCAACGACGTTTTCCCGATGTTGCGGCTGTGGCCCCCGACGACGACCAGCTTCATTTCGACTCCAGTTCCTCGACCCGGCGGGCCAGCGCGTCCAGCTTCTCGATCAGCTTCGGAATGCGATTCACCAGAGCTAGCCGTCCGAGATGTTCGCGGTGCCGCCGCGCGGGGGTGCCCCAGTAATTCTGTCCGCCCTCGTATCGTTTCGAGGGAAGCAGCCCCGCCTGTCCGCCGACCTTGGCGCGCGCGCCCACATGCACCCCCTCGCCGCTGCCGACCTGGCCACCCATGACGACGTAGTCTTCGACGATTACGCCTCCGGAGAGCCCGGTCTGCGCGGCGATGACAACATGCCGGCCGAGGCGGCAACTGTGCCCTATGTGAACCATATTATCGAGCTTGGTTCCGTCGCCGATGACGGTGGGCCCCAGAGCGCCGCGGTCGACGCAGGCGTTGGCGCCGATCTCGACATCGTTGCCGATCTCGACTGTGCCGAGCTGCGGAAACTTCTCGTAGTGATCTTCTTCGAGCGCGAACCCGAACCCGTCCGCGCCGAGCACGGCGCCGGAGTGCAGAATCACCCGGTCACCGACGGTGACCTTTGGGTAGAGGACCACGCCCGCGTGGACCAAGCAGTTGTTGCCGAGGACCGACCCGTCGCCGACGATCGACCCGGCATGGACCACCGTGCCTTCACCGACCCGGGCCTCCCCGCCAATGACGACGCCGGGGCCGATCGTGGCACTCGGGTCGATCCGCGCGGATTCGGCCACGATGGCCGTGGGATTGACACCTGGCTCAGGCCGACGGGTTGGACAGATCGCCCGCAGCGCCTGCGCGAACGCTCGCCGCGGCTGCGCCACCCGGATGATCGCGCCGGAGTCGGCCGCCGGCACATCAGGGCGAATCAGCAGGGCGCCCGCCTGAGACTTCATTGCTGCTTGCTCCCCGCTGTCACCCTCGGCGAACGAGAGGTCGTGCCCGCCGGCCCGGTCGAGCGAGTTCCCGCCGGTGATTTCCACATCGCCGTCGCCTTCCAGACTGCCCCCGACCAGCTCCGCGATCTGCCGTGCGGTCATTCAAACGCCTCCATCGCGCCGGGCTGGGTGCCACCATCCGCGCTTGTAGTGGCAGGTCCGAGGCCCGCCCGTGGCGCTTGCCTGCTGATCACCATGCCCCCATCTGCTATGCCCGCCCGCGGACGCCCGCCAAGCCTTTCCTAGTATCGTACAGGTATGGTTGGTGTCCTTCTCCGAAGAGCGAGGCCGGTGATGGGTCTCGCCGTCTTGGCGGGTCTGTGTTTCCCAACGGCGGGGCTGTCGTGGAATGAGGCGGGCCATCGCGTGGTCGCGCGCATCGCGCAGCAACATCTCAAGCCGATGACCCTGAGACGTTTCCATATACTCGCCGGAAAAAAGGCCACCCTTGCCGACCTGGCCGCCTGGGCCGATACCATCGCGGACGAACGGCCCGAGACCAAGCCCTGGCACTACATCAACATCCCGCCCAAGGCGGCTTCGTTGGACCTACACCGCGACTGTCCCGACGACAACTGCCTGCCGGTTCAACTGCGTAAGTCCATCGGCATCGTGCGCCTCGGAATGCGGGACGAGAAGGAGCGGCTGGACGCTCTGCGGTTCCTGATTCATCTCGCCGGCGACCTTCACCAGCCGCTGCACGCGGGCTACCGCCGCGACCGGGGCGGCAACGACATCCCGGTGGTCTTTCGCGGACAGCAGTCGACCCTCCACGCCTTCTGGGACGGGGATCTACTCGCGACGATGATCGACGACGAAGCCGCATACGCCGACCGCCTCAACCAGCGCATCAGCGCCCAGCAAAAGGAAGACTGGAGCCGCGACGACCTCAGGATCTGGGTCCGGGACTCACACCGCTTGGCGGTGGAAACCGTGTACGCCGGGCTCCCCGCCGATGATCCCAAGGAACTCGACGACACCTACATCAGCAAAGCGCGAGCCCTCATCGAGGAACAGCTCGCCAAAGCCGGCATCCGCCTGGCCGAGATCCTCAATCGCATGTGGGCGTACTAGCCGCGGAAGTCGCCCGTCACTGCGCTTGTTTCAGCCGGTAGCGCTCAATCCACCCCTCGGCATCAAGGCCTTCGGCCCGCGGTCGTTCGTCCTCGCGATCCATGCTGTGGCAAGCGCCGACCGACGACGAGAAGGCGGCCGCGCGCGTCCATGCGCCTTCGGCCAGCCTTTCGATCGTGTGGGCGTCACGTTCACGGTCGGCCCGCAGACGCCACAAGGGTTCGCGGGAGATCAAGCGCTTACTCGGGATCGCGGGCGGGTCGCTGGTGATTCCGCGGATGCTCCACGAGCGGCCGCCGTTCAGCGTCTCGTACAGCTCGAACGGGTCGCCCTCGGAATTCAACCGCTCGATCACCAGAAAGCCGTGCTCGTCATCGTCGAAATCGAACGCGGCTACAACGCCCGAACGGTCGCTGTCCTCTGCCCACAACTCGTGCTTCCGCCAACGGCCACCGCCATTCTCCGTGATCAGCAAGAAGGGATAGGCCTCGGTGGTCAGCTCCCATCGCTGTCCGGCGATCCAGCCATGGGCGCCGTCGGCGAAAAGGATTTGCTCGAGGCTGGCTCCCCGCATGCGCTCGGCTGCTTCCCTCCAAGTGGCACCTTCGTCGTCACTCGCCAGCAAGATCGAACTGACCGTGCCGCCCGAGGAGTGAATGTTCCCGAGAGCGAAGACCGACTGGCCCACCCCCCCCAACAGCGACTAGATCCAGGAACAGCCGGCAGGGCGAGTCCTCGTTGCACACCACGCCGGCGTTGAGCAGGTCCTCGTAATCGCACTCCAGAGGGACGACGATTGGTTCCCCTCGATAGACCAGTGCCGGTTTCTGGGCTTGGGCGGCGTCCGGCGCTTTGGCTGCGGTCTGCCCTAACGACGCTTGCGGCAAGACCCAGCCGGAGATGCACAGAACGTACACCCAGAGCCAGGCGCTTCGACATTGCCTCGCGCGTCGTTGCATCGCCGTCAACCTTCGGTTCCTCTTCCCTACGATACGATGGTCAGAAGGAAGATGGGATGGGAGCAAAGATGGTAAGCAAGCAATACCTGCCCACCGTACATTGGTTTTCCGCCCTGCATCTCTGTCTCTCGTTGCTGACGGTCCTCGCTGTGGCTCTCGCCCTGCCCGTGCCCGCGCAAGAGGGTGTCGTTTCCGGATCGGCCGAGTTGAAACAAACCCTCGATCGTCTCAACACTCTCGGCAGCCTCCTCATGCTCGGAGCGCACCCCGACGACGAACGCGAAACAATGATCGCCTACTTTGCCCGCGGACGGCGTTTGCGCGCGGCCTACCTCTCGGCCACGCGCGGCGAGGGCGGCCAGAACCTGATCGGGCCCGAGCAATCGGAATACCTGGGCGTCATTCGCACGCAAGAACTGCTGGCAGCCCGACGCTTCGACGGCGGCGAGCAATTCTTCACGCGCGCCATCGACTTCGGCTACAGCAAATCTCCCGAGGAGACGCTCGCAAAATGGGGGCGGGAGCGCGTCCTGAGCGACATGGTTCGCATCATCCGCCGCTTTCAGCCCGACGTCATCATCTCGCGCTTCGCCCCCGACGCCTCCAGCGGCCACGGTCATCACACGGCTGTGGGGCAGCTCGCTCCCGAGGTCTTCCAGGCCGCCGCCGATCCCAATCGCTTTCCCGAGCAGATTCGCCAAGGCCTCAAGCCCTGGCGGGCGAAAAGGCTTTACTGGAGCCCACCGCTGTTCTCGCCCCGGCACGAACAAGAGCAGGCCCAACGCACCGACCGCATCCGCGTCAACACCGGCCTGTACGATCCGGTGCTGGGCCGCTCCTACGCCGAGTTGGGCGGGCTGGCGCGCAGCATGCACCGCAGCCAGGGCATGGGCTCGTCCCAGCGTAAAGGCGACGCCCCGGCATTCTTCGGCCATGTCGCCGGGGATCCCGTCGAGCAGGATCTCTTCGAAGGCATCGACACCTCCTGGCAGCGCATCGGCGGCGCCGGGGAAGCCGGCCGTCTCCTGAGGCAGGCCCGCGACGAGTATCGCGTCGACAAGCCGGAGATGATCCTGCCGCTGCTGTTTCGGGCCCATGCCGCGATGGAGAAGCTCGACGACCCGTGGATCGACGTCAAGCGAAAGGAACTGGTCCGCGCCATCGAACTGGCCGCGGGCCTTTGGATCGACGCGGCGGCGAACGTCTGGAACGCGACACCCGGCTTTCCGCTCGAGCTGAGCCTCTCGGTGCTCAACCGTTCGCGCTACCCACTTACATGGTCGCGGGCCGAGGTGCGCGGCGCAGCGAAAGCGGGTGTTGACCCGGATTCGGGACCACTCGTCTACAACAGGGTCTCTCAAGAACGGCTGACACTCAAGATCCCGAGCGACGCACCGTACTCACACCCTTCGTGGCTGCGCCGCTCCGGACAGAACGCCTACTACGACCTCGACGACCCCGGGCTCATCGGCCTGCCTGAGCCGCCCCCGGCGCTGGCGGTCACTTTTTCGCTTCGAGACGCACACGGCACGGAGCTGTCAATTACAAAACCCGTCCTCTACCGATGGGTCGACCGTGCGTTTGGAGAGCGGACCCGGCCGCTGGAAGTGGTACCCGCCGTGGCGGTCCGTTTCTCACGCAGTACCCTGATCTTCCCCGACACCGAGCCGCGAGACGTTGCGGTGAGAATCGTCTCGAACACGGACCATGCGGCCGGCCAAGCCTCGCTTGACGTGCCAACGGGGTGGAAGGCCATTCCGGACACCATCCCTTTCGAAGTAGAGCGGCGCGGGCAGGAGCTCAGCCTTCGCTTCAACCTCCAACCGCCGGCAACGACGTCAAGCGGCCGTGTTGCCGCGCGGCTCACCATAGGGGACCGCGTGCTGTCGCGCGGGATGAGGATCATCGAGTACCCACACATCCCCACGCAGGTTGTCTTCCCCAAGGCGGAGATGCGGGTTGAACGCACCGACGTGCGGCTGCTCTCGCAGCAAGTCGGCTACGTCATGGGCTCAGGCGACCGCATTCCCGAGGCCCTCGAACAGCTCGGCGCCACGGTCACGCTTCTCACGAAGGACGATCTTGCCTCGGGCGATCTCGGCCGCTTCGACACCGTAATCCTGGGCATTCGGGCTGTGAGCACCCGGCCCGACGTGCCGGCTGCGCGCGAGCGCTTGCTGGGTTATGTGCACGATGGAGGCACGCTCGTCGTGCAGTACAACACGGTCTCGCGCCGCCGTGGTTCGCCCTCCGTCCTCGCCCCTTACGCTCTGACCCCCGCTCGCGATCGGGTAAGCGTTGAGGACGCGCCGCTGCGGATGCTCGAGCCCGACCATACCCTGCTCGCCGGGCCGAACCGCATCACGGCCGCTGACTTCGAGGGCTGGGTTCAGGAGCGCGGGCTCTACTTCATGGGCGAGTGGGACAAGCGCTACGACGCCTTGCTCGAATCCCACGACCCGGGCGAGCCTCCCCGCCGCGGCGGCCTGCTCTACGCGCGGCACGGCAAAGGGGTCTACATCTTCACGGGGTACTCCTGGTTCCGCCAACTACCTGCCGGAGTCCCCGGCGCCTATCGCCTGTTCGCCAACCTCGTCAGCGCGAAGTAGCACGACTCCCGAAACGTAAGGCGCACCGCGCTACGCCGTCGAAACACGTTTCTCAGGACACGAAACCCGGCCTTCCCCCCGCGCCATGTTAGAATCGCCGCGTCGATGACCTCCAGCCACGACAAGCCCAAGAAACTCAAGAAAAGGGCCTACGAAAAAGAGCTGGCCAAGCTGCAAGTCGAGCTGGTCAAGCAGCAGGAATTCATCAAAGCCAAGGGTCTGAAGGTTGTCGTGATCTTTGAGGGCCGCGATGCCGCCGGCAAAGGTGGCACCATCAAGCGCATCACCGAATGCCTTAACCCCCGTATTTGCCGTGTCGTGGCGCTCGGCAAACCGACCGAGCGCGAGCGGACCCAGTGGTACTTCCAGCGTTACGTGCCGCACCTGCCGGCTGCCGGCGAGATGGTCCTGTTCGACCGCAGTTGGTACAACCGCGCCGGCGTCGAACGGGTGATGGGCTACTGCACCGACGACGAGTATGACGAGTTCATGCGCTCCTGCCCCGAGTTCGAGCGCACCCTGATCCGCTCAGGCATCATCCTCATCAAGTACTGGTTCTCGGTCAGCGACGAGGAGCAGGAGCGCCGCTTTCAGGCCCGCATCGAGCAGCCGACTAAGCGCTGGAAACTGAGCGCCATGGATCTCGAGTCCCGCGCCCGCTGGGTTGAGTACTCCAAGGCGAAGGATAAGATGTTCGCCTACACCGACATCAAGCAGGCGCCCTGGTACGTCGTGGACGCCGAAGACAAGGGCCGCGCACGCCTCAACTGCATTTCCCATCTACTGAGCATGATTCCCTACGAGGATCTCACCCCCGAGTCGGTCAAGCTGCCCAAGCGCCAGAAGGACGGCAGCTACGTTCGCCCGCCGGTCGAGGACCAGACGTTCATCCCCAAGGTTTACTAATCCGGGCCAGACTGGCCTAACCCTTGATCACGCCCATCGGACGCAGCCGAGCCACCTTCTTGGCCAGTCCGGCGTTGTGGACCACCGCGATGACCTCATCAACGTCTTTGTAAGCCTCGGGCACCTCTTCGAGAATCCCCTTCTTCGACTCGCTGCGCACAACGATACCGGCCTTCTCGAGGTCCTTGACGACACGGTTCACGTCGCGGCCCTTCTTCGCCGCCGTCCGGCTCAACAATCGTCCCGCCCCGTGGCACACCGTGCCGAAGGTCTCCGCGACCGACCCCGGCTGCCCCGCAAGCACCCACGACGCCGTTCCCATGCTCCCTGGGATGAATACCGGCTGCCCCACGCGGCGATACGCTTCGGTCACCTCTCTGTGCCCGGGCGGAAAGGCCCGCGTCGCCCCCTTGCGGTGAACCAATACATCGCGGGTTGTGCCGTCGACCGTATAGCGCTCTTGCTTCGCGATGTTGTGGCAGACGTCATAGATAAGGTCGAGCCGTACATCGGGACCGAACGTTTTCTGGAACGCCTGCCGGAGAAAATGCGTGATGCCTTGGCGGTTGGCCCAGGCATAGTTGGCCGCCGCGCGCATGGCGGAGAGATAGTTCTGCCCTTCCGGTGATTGGATGGGCACGCATGCAAGTTGGCGATCGCGCATCTCGATGCCGTACTTCTTCATGCCGGCGCCCATGTCTCTCAGTGAGTCGGTGCACACTTGATGGCCCAGCCCGCGCGAGCCCGAGTGGATCAACACGACCACCTGGCCGGTGTGCAGCCCGAACGCCCGCGCCGCCTCTTCGTCGTGGATCTGCTGTACGAACTGGATCTCGAGGAAGTGGTTACCGCTACCGAGAGTGCCAAGCTGCGGCCGTCCCCGCTCTTTGGCGCGGTCCGAAACTGTGCCGGGGTCGGCATCCGGGAGAGCCCCGGCGGCCTCGGCGAACTCGGCGTCGCGCGGCTCGCCATAGCCGTGGCGAACCATCCAGCCCGACCCTTGCGTGAGGACGTCGTCGAGCTCGTTGAGGTTGATCTTGACGAAGCCCGAGCCGCCGATACCGCAGGGCACGTCGCGGAAGATCTGATTCACCAACTCCCGCAGGCGGTCGCGCACGTCACCGCGGTTGAGGGTCGAGCGCACCAGGCGCACGCCGCAGTTGATGTCGAAGCCGACTCCTCCGGGCGACACCACCCCTTCTCCGAGATCGGTTGCCGCCACGCCCCCGATCGGGAACCCGTAGCCCTGGTGGATGTCCGGCATCGCCAGGCTCGGCCCGACGATGCCCGGTAGCGATGCGACATTCGCCGCCTGCTCCAACGAGCGGTCTTTGACGACCTTCTCGATGATCGACTTGCTGGCATAGACCATCACGTCCGTACGCATGCCCAGCCGTTCGTCGCGCGGAATACGCCAACGCCAATCGTCAATCTGTTCCAATCGATGCGCGAGGCTCATATATCCAGATAGACTTCAGTTTCCCAACGGCCGTTTTTTTCGACTACCTGCAACTGATGATAGGTGACGGCCTTCACGATTAACTCCCAAGGATGCCGGCGCGGGTCGCGTGGCTCGCCGAACAGACGCGCGCGCAGGCCCTTCGGGCTGATCTCGTCGACCACGAACCGCCGCGCCGCGAACCGCGAGGTGTCGAACAGGTAGAGTACCTCGCTCAACCAATCGACCATCAGTGATTCGTAGTCCTCGGCGGCCAGCTCGACGGGCAGTGCCTCGCGCTCGTCGATGGAGTCTGTCTCGGCGGCAATCGCCATCATCGCCCGCGCGGCGTTCTGGAAAAGCTCGGCGGGCCTCGCCCCCCAGGCACGAAACCCGATGTCGGCCGTGTGCTCCAGAATCTCGAAAGGTTCGCTCACGTTGCGCCCCGTGACCGCGGCATCTCGAGCCTCTAGCTTATCGCCGAGATCCGGGCTACAGCTTGGCGATGTAGAAGCGATAGATCAGCGCGCCCGCGGCGATGGTTGCCAGGGCCCAGGCGGCCTCCCAGTTTCTCAGGTAGGCGAAGTAGCCGAAGATCACCACGTTGACTCCGACATAGACTGCCGGCACGAGAGGAAAGGCGAAGCTGACCGCGCGAACCGGGTTCCATCCGGCGCGCTTCCGAAACTTGATGAGCGCGAGCACCGAGAGCGCCGAGAACAGGTTGAGCAGGAAGCCGATGTAATACAGCAGGCTCTCGAACGTTCCGGTGATGATCAACGCGCAGCAGCAAATGCCTTGCGCGAGCACCGCGATCCAGGGGCTGTGCCAGATCGGGTGGACTTTGGCGGCGGCCGGCAGAAAGGCGCGGTTCTGGGCCATGGCGTAGTAAACGCGAGGGCCGATCATAGACATGGCGTTGACCGTTGCCAGCAGCGAGGCAGCCATCGCCGCCGCAAAAAATCCAGCCGCCCTGGGCCCAAACAAAGCACCCGCAGCGGTTGCGCCGACCGCCAACTTGCCGGCCATGTCCGCCAGCGGATTGGCGTAGATGTAAAGGCAGTTGAGGGCGAGGAAGAGCGCGGCCACGAGCACGGTGCCGAACAGCAGGGCTTTGGGCAGGGTCCGCTGGGGGTCGCGAATCTCTTCCGCGACATAGACCGCCGCATTCCAGCCGCTGTAGCCGACGTAGATGAAGACCAGGCTGATCGCGAATTGGGCCGGGAGTGAGTTAGAGGACGTTCGCTCGGCCACTTGGGAGAAGTGCTCCCAACTCCCGTCACCGAAAGCGAACCCGAGCACGAGGAAAGCCAGTAGAACCAGCAGCTTCCCCCCCGTCAGCACATTCTGCAGTTCGGCCACGCGGGAGACGTTAAACACGTTGAGCAGGGTGAACAGGACGACCACCCCGCAGGCAAGCAGTTGCGCGCCTCCAAGCTGAAGTGACACAAAGCCGAGCGAGAATAGAGGCTCGGCCGCCTGCTCAGGGCCCACAGCGGGCCAGAAATACCCGACGTATGCGGCGATGGCCAGCGCCGCGGCCGCGATCGGTGCGGAGAATCCGGCGAAGAAAGTGACCCACCCGTCGACGAAACCCCAGGCCGGCCCCCAGGCTTCGGAAAGGTAGACGTACTCGCCGCCGGAGCGCGGGAAGTTGATACTCAACTCGGAGTAGCAAAGCGCCCCGATGAGCGCCAAGATGGCGCCGGCGACCCAGATGCCGATCACCAGCGAAGGCGAGCCGAGGTCGTCCGCCAAGTATGCAGGGATCGTGAAGATCCCGGTGCCGATCATGTTGGAGACGACGATCGAGGTCGCGCTCACGACCCCGAGCCGGCGCTCTAGTCCTGGCTGAGACATGACAGACGGAAGACCGTAGGGCTATGCGGAGCAAGAAAGACCCGCACCCGCGGGGGTAACGTTACCACCCTGTTACCACCCTCGATTTGTCGCTGGCGGAGCGAGCGCGTTCGGCGGTGGGAGCTACCAGCGTAGCAGGTCGGCCCGGCATCGCTCCAACGCAGGCTGTAGCATGATAGCCGAGGCAGGCTGGATCGAGAATCGGTCCAGCGGATGAGGAAATCGATGAAAAAAAGCACTCCGTTCACACGCCGCACCTTCATGAAGACGCCCGCTGCGGCCCTGGGAGCGCCCGCCGTACTATCGTCGCAGTCGCCGAACAGCGAGATCCGCGTGGGCATTATTGGCGTCGGGGGCCGCGGTACGCGGCTGCTGACCCACATCCTCAAAGCCCAGGGCATCAAGCTGGTGGCGATTTGCGATACCGACCCCGGGGCCCTGGGGCGCGCCACCAAACTGGCCGCGGCGCACGAGCCGGAGACCTTAACGGAATTCCGCAAGCTGCTCGACCGCAAAGACATCGATGCCGTGTTCGTCGCCACGCCCGTCAAGCTGCACAAAGAAATGGCGATGGCGGCGTTGGAGGTGCACAAGCACCTCTATCTCGAAAAACCGATGGGCCGCACGGCGGAGGACGTGGAGGCCGTCTATCGCGCCTCGAAGACCTCGCGCGGCCTGCTGCAGCTTGGATTTCAGCTTCGCTTCGATCCCAAGCGCAGTGCGGCGATCCGCCACATCCGCTTTGGCGGCATCGGCAAGATCGTCTACATGCAGGCGGACCGACACGGAGGCGACTACCCGCGCCAGAAACTGTGGTACTTCGATGCCTCGATCTCGGGCAACATGATCGTCGAGCAGGCGGTCCACATCCTCGATCTGATGAACTGGGCCGTCGACGGGCACCCGGTGAAGGCGTACGGGTCGGGTGGCATCAACCTGTATCGTGACGAGCCTCCCGGGCGGACAGCCTACGACCACTACGCCGTGATCTACGAATATCCGAACGACGTTCGGCTCTCGTTCACTCACCTCTTTTTCGACCCACGGGGCTTCAGCGGCGTCAAAGAGAGAGTATGGGGCTCGGAGTACGCGATCGATTTACCCTCGGCCACGGTCTACAAGTTCGGTGGGCAAGGGCGTGAGCGAGCCATGGCCGAGCCGCTTGAAGTCGAGGGCGATGGCGAGAACATGAACCAGCGCGCGATCGACGCATTCTTCCGGTCAGTGCGCGACAACAAGGAACCGCTCAACAACGCCGAGTGGGGCCGGATGGCGACGCTGGGGGCCATCATGGGCCGCACGTCGATCGAGGAGCAGCGGGTTGTGCGCTGGGACGAGGTTGCGACGCAGGCGTAGTCCCCGGCCCCGCCGCGCGGGCCTCTATCGGCCGAAAAACCATCGGCTTTCAGAGGGTGTTCAGCGCGCCCCAACCGAGCCGCGGATGGAAATCCGCGGTTCCCTCTCGGTACAACCTGGCGCATCCAACCACGGATCCTAGCCCCAGGACTCGGGTCCCCGAACCAGATTCGCTATTTGTGGATCATCACTCGGGCGCGACTAACAGCACTCCGCCATCAACGGTGACCGTCTCGCCAGTGATCCACGAGGCTTCGTCGCTCAGCAGCAGGCAAGCCATGCCAGTGACGTCCTCGGGCTCGCCGATGCGTCCCAGCGGGTAAACGCGGCCGGCTTCTTCCTCCCGGCCTTCCCAAAGCGAGCGGGCCAGGCGAGTCTTGACCAGCCCGGGGGCGATGCCGTTGACGCGCACCTTCGGGGCCAGCTCGAGCGCCATCTGCCGCGTCAGGTGGATCAGCGCCGCCTTGCTCACGTTGTAAGCGCCGAGTTTCGCGACGCTGCGGATGCCGTTGACCGACGCAATGTTGAGGATGGCGCCCCCGTGCTCGGCCATCCACGCCTTCCAAGCTTCTTGAATCCAACCGAGCGGGCCCATCACGTTGACGTCGAGGATCTTCGCGACCGCGCCCATGTCAGCTTCAACCAGCGGGCCGTACTGCGGGTTGGTCGCGGCGCTGTTGACCAACAGGTCGAGCGAGCCAAACGCGTCGATTGTCTTCTGGATGGCTTCCCGGCGGTGTTCAGGGTCGGCGGCAGAACCCGCGACCGCGATGGCGCTCGCGCCGGCGTCCAAGCGTGCCAGCGCTCCATCGAGGTTGGGCTGCTTGCGGCTCGTGATGCAAACCTTGCCACCGCGCCCGAGGATGGCTTCGGCGATGGCGAGGCCCATGCCCCGGGAGGCTCCGTTGATGAGGGCTGCTTTGTTTTCAAACATAGTGGTATTGAGTATCATCGCCCAGGCTCGACAAGCCGAGGCTCCGGGCGGTTTCGGTTCTTGCGAAGTAGGTAGAAGACGTAGCCGTAGCTGTCGCCGTGCCGGGTTAAGAGATCGATCTCCTGCTCGGTCGCGTCAAGGACCTCTGCCAGGTCGGGACTTACTGCGCCATTCGCGCGAAGCGAACCGATCCGATCGCGGAGAGGCTTGTAGTAGTCCGTCCACCAGTCGTCGTTCGGAACGGTGAAAGTCTCAAGAGTATCGTAGCCTTCGGATTCGATTCTGGCTAGATTGCCGGCCAGGGTCTCCATGCCGGGATAGCCGGTGCGCCAGAACGCAAGAGCCTCGGCAGGCGGGTCGGGGATGAGCCAGGTGAGTTCGCTGAATGCAATCAGGGCGCCCGGTTTGAGCATGGGCCGCCAGAGTTTGAGAGCCGCTGGGACTCCCAGGATGTAGACGGACCCTTCGGACCAGATCAGGTCGGCGGATTCGGGGTGGTCGTCGAGCGCGTCCATCGAAAGGTTGCGTGTCTCGATGAGATGGCCGAGGCCCGCGGCGGCGGCCGTTTGGGTGAGATGGTCGAGGTAAGGTTGATGGGTGTCGATCGCGACAACTGGTTGCCGGTATGCGCGAGCGAGCACCAACGTTTGCTTGCCCTTGCCGCAGCCGACGTCGAGAATGCGCGCGGAGGGTGGAAGGCTGGGCAGCGCGTTGATGGCGCGAGTAGTCGTCGCATCGCTGCCCGGAGCCCCTCGCGGCAGCGGGTCGTGGAGCTTGTGCAGGGAGGCGAGGTCCATGGCGCTGGAAGGTCCATCCTACCGCGCCCATACGAGGTAGCTCAGTTTGGACGCCCCGGCCCGGCGACTGCTCCCTCTAGGACCACCGCCGCCGCGAGCGCGAGAACCGAGCCGTGACCGTGAGGGAGCGGTCCGCCACGATCCCTCGAGACGCTTCGAAAGGTTCTATGGCGGCCTTGCAACCTGACGGTCGCCTGAACCATCTTTGACAGTAGAATGCCGAATACACGGATCATTCTGTTGGCGGTGGCAGCGGCTCTGGCGGCGTGCGAGATCCCGACCGAGCCGCCGGACCCAGCGGCGGTCGAGCGCGCGCAACAAGCCAACCACTACCAGGGGCCGCCCATTACGCTGGTGAAGTTTTCCGAATCCGGGGAACGCATCGGGCCCATCGAAATAGGAAAGCTCGTCAAGACGCCCGAAGAGTGGAAGCTGATTCTCACGCCCAAGCAGTATTACGTGACCCGCCAGAAGGGTACCGAGGTCGCGTTCACGGGGAAGTTCGACAAGCTGTACGACGACGGCGTTTACCGCTGCGTCGGGTGCAATACGGCACTGTTCCATTCCGATACGAAGTACAACTCCAGAACAGGATGGCCCAGCTTCCACTCGGCTGTAGCCGAGGAGAACATCGCCACCGCCGTCGACACGGACCTCGGCATGAAGCGAACCGAATTGCTCTGCAGTCGATGCGACGCCCACGTGGGCCACGTTTTTCCCGATGGCCCGCCACCCACCTATCGCCGCTACTGCATCAACTCTTCCGCGCTGGTTTTCGTGCCTAGGTAATGTGTTCCCCAAATACTGTTGCGTTTCAGTTTGTCATGCAGGGGCACGGCATGCCGTGCCCGGCTGCTCGGCCCGCTGCACGAATGCAGGCGCGTCGAGCCGGGCCTGACAAAAACCCTCGCTTTCACCACGGGCCGCTAGGTTTCCGGCCGGGGATGCTATCATCGGTTTCCAATGCCAACCGGCATTGGTTGTCCATCAAGTAATCCAGGTCTAAGCGAATGAGGATCTCCAGCCGCATGGAGGGCGTCCGGGGCGAGGGCGCCTTCGACGTTCTCGTCAAAGCCCGTGCTCTCGAGGCCCAGGGCCGCTCGATCATTCACATGGAGATCGGCGAGCCCGACTTCCCCACCGCACGCCACATCGTCGAGGCCGGCCGGCGCGCGCTCGACGAAGGCTGGACCAAGTACGGGCCCACGCAAGGCGACCCCGGGTTGCGGGAGGTGATCGCCAAGCGCGTCTCCGAGACGCGCGGCATTCCGATTGACCCGGCGCGCGTCGTCGTGACGCCGGGCGCGAAACCGATCCTGTTCTTCCCGATGCTGGCGCTGCTCGAGCCGGGCGACGAGGTGCTCTATCAGAACCCGTCGTTCCCGATCTACGAGTCGGTGATTCGCTACTGCGGGGCAACGCCCGTCCCGTTGCCGCTGGTTGAGAGCCGCGGATTCTCGCTCGACCTCGACACGCTGCGGGAGAAGCTCTCGCCCAAGACCAAGCTGCTGCTGCTGAACTCGCCCCAGAACCCGACGGGCGGCCTGATTCCGGAAGAGGACGTTCGCGACATCGCCGAGATGGTGCGCGACCGCGACATCGTGGTGCTGTCGGACGAGGTCTACAGCAAGATCTACTTCGACGAGAAGCCGTTCTCGATCGCGTCGATCGACGGCATGGCGGAGAAAACGATCATCCTCGACGGGTTCTCGAAGACGTATTCGATGACCGGCTGGCGCATGGGCTACGGCGTGATGCCCAGCAAGGAACTCGTCGACGCCGTCTGCCTGCTGATGGTCAACTGCGTCTCGCACACGGCGAGCTTTTCGCAACGCGCCGGCATCGAAGCTCTGACCGGCCCGCAGGATTGCGTCACCGACATGGTGGCGGAGTTCAAGCGCCGCCGCGACGTGATTGTGAAGGGCTTCAACCGCATCCCCGGCATGAGCTGCGCCACGCCGGGCGGAGCCTTCTACGCCTTCCCGAACGTGTCGAAGTGCGGCGTCCCGTCGGACGAGTTGGCCGACCGTCTTCTCAGCGAAGCGGGCGTGGCTTGCCTGACCGGCACCAGCTTCGGCGCGTATGGCGAAGGGTACCTGCGATTCAGCTACGCGACGGCGCTGGATCAAATCAAAGAGGCGCTCGACCGTGTCGAAGATCTCATGCGGAAGATCGTGGGCTAGTATGTAGTTTCACTAAAACATATCCACTCTAGGCGACCTCAAGCGACTCGAACTTCCTCCAGCGGTGAACGACCGGAGCGGCGTTGATCTCCGCGATTCCTTTCAGGATTCGTTCCCGAAGCTCCGCCCAGGACTCGACTCGTATTCGCTTTAAAAATGTGCGCGCCATCTTGCCAAACAGCGTCTCGACTATGTTGAGCCAGGACCCGTGGGTGGGCGTATACACATATTTGAAGCGGTTCGGACGCGTCGCCAAGTAGGCTTTCGTCTCCTTCGATAGGTGCGAGGAATGATTGTCCAAGATCAATCGGATCGTGCACTCATCCGGGTAAAATTGGTCCAGATCCTGGAGCAGCAAGATGAATTCCCGACTGCGGTGACGCCGCTCCACCCGCGCCGTTACCCGGCCGCTATGCAAGTCCAGCGCCGCCAGAATCGAGCAAGTTCCTAGACGTTTGTACTCGTAATCGCGAGCCACGCTGGGATGCCGCCCAGGCTTCGGCGGCAGGTCCGGCGCGACGTTGGCGATCGCTTGCACGCCGGGCTTCTCGTCTACCGAAACCGTGATCACCCCCGGGGATAGGCCGTCGCGAGGGCTTTCATTCTGCAAAGCCACTTCGCGGTAGACCAGCAACACCTGCCGCATCTTGGACTCAAAATCGGGATCGCGACGCTCCAGGTAGTACTTCACCTTCTCTGGATGCAGAGGTTGCTCGGCCAGGATCCGGTGGACGGTCGCCTTAGCCGCTTGGGCCAACGCCGGATAGCCTGCTTCCACGGCATGCCGGCGCACGTGTAGAGCGAGCGCACTGCGGCTCCAGAGTTCGGCGGCGTAACCGAGTTGCTTGGGTTTGCTACAGGCCAAATGCACCACCCAGGCCTTGGCATCGGCGGTGATGAGGGGCTGTTGGGGACGATGATAGGCATCCTTGAACGTCCTTCCTCCGCCCGGCTTCAGCCGCTCTTCAGCCTCCCGTCCGAACCAGGAGCGATTCGGACGACCATAACTTGCGGCCCCCCAGGGGTGCCGGCCAGGGAGCCTTCCGGCGGACGGTGGCCTTCGCGGATTGTTCGCGCTAGGGTGGTAACACGGTCCGCCGACCATGCCACTGACATACTTCGACCCTCTGGTCCGCGAATGGTTCACCTCCCAGCTCGGCTCTCCCACCGAGCCGCAGGTCGAGGGCTGGCCCGAGATCCGCTCCGGGCGCGACGTTCTCATCTCGGCGCCGACGGGGTCGGGCAAGACGCTGGCGGCATTCTTGCTCTGTCTCGATGACCTCGTGCGACGCGCCCGATCTGCCTCGTTGCCGGACGAGACCACCGTCCTCTATGTCTCGCCGCTCAAGGCACTCAGCAACGACATCCAGAAAAACCTCGAGCGCCCGCTGCGCGAGATCTACGAGTTGGCAGCCCGGCGAGGCGTCGAGCCAGCAGCGATCCGAACCGCCGTCCGCACCGGCGACACCAAGGCGTGGGAGCGGCAGAAGATGCTCACCAAGCCGCCGCACATCCTGGTTACCACGCCCGAGTCGCTCTTCATCCTGCTAACCGCCGAGAAGAGCCGCAAGATGCTCAAAACGGTCCGCACGGTGATCGTCGATGAGATCCACGCCGTGGCGGACGATAAGCGCGGGTCGCACCTGGCGCTTTCGCTCGAACGGTTGGAAGCGCTCATCAATAGCCAAAGCGGCGCCGGCGAAAACGAGCCGGGCGAAAACGGGAGCGCCTCCTGCCGGCTCCAGCGGATCGGGCTCTCCGCGACCGTCAATCCCATCGACGAGGTGGCCCGTTTCTTGAGCCGCGATTTCGCCAACGGCGAAGGACGCATCATCTCCGTGGGCCATCGCCGCAAGCTCGAGATGGCCGTCGAGGTCCCCAAGGATGCACTCGCCGCCGTGGCGAGTACGGAGATGTGGGGCGAGGTCTACGACCGCCTCGCGGAGCTAGTTCGTGCCCACCGCACCACACTGATCTTCGTTAACACTCGGCGGCTGGCCGAGCGCGTGACCCATCAACTTCAAGAACGGCTTGGCGAAGACGTCGTGCTGCCTCACCACGGCAGTCTCTCGCGGCAGCTTCGCCTGAACGCCGAGCAGCGCTTGAAAGAAGGGCAATTGCGCGCAGTCGTCGCAACCGCCTCGCTGGAGTTGGGCATCGACATCGGCACGGTCGATCTGGTTTGCCAGATCGGCTCTCCCCGTTCGATCGCCGTCTCGTTGCAGCGGGTCGGGCGGTCGGGACACTGGGTCGGCGCCACGCCCAAAGGGCATTTCTTCCCGACCACGCGCGATGAGCTCGTCGAATGTGCCGCGCTGGTGCGGGCGATCCGCAAGGGTGAGCTAGACCGCCTGGAGATTCCTGCCGCGCCGCTCGACATCCTGGCGCAACAGATCGTCGCCGAGGTCGCCTGCAATGACTACCGCGAAGAAGATCTGCTCGCCCTCGTTCGTGCCGCTTACCCCTATCGAGACCTCTCACAGGCAGACTTCGACGCTGTTGTAGACATCCTCTCGGAGGGCATAGCTACGTCACGCGGACGAAGCGGCGCCTACCTCCACCGCGACCGCGTGAACGGTCGCGTGCGAGCCCGGCGTGGCGCGCGGCTGGCAGCGATCACCTCGGGCGGCGCGATCCCGGACAACGCGCAATACCTTGTCGTCGCCGAACCGGAGGGCACGAAGATCGGTTCGCTCGACGAAGACTTCGCCATCGAAAGCTCCGTCGGCGACATCTTCTTGCTGGGAACCACCTCCTGGCGCATCCGGCGGGTCGAGCCGGGCCGAGTGCGCGTTGAGGATGCTCATGGCGCGGCACCCACGATCCCGTTCTGGCTTGGTGAAGCGCCGGCACGCACGGTCGAGCTGTCGCGCGAGGTCTCGGCGGTTCGTGAAGGGGTATGGCAACGCCTGCGTCCGGAATCCAACAGTACGGGCAACGGTACGGACGCCCGGGACTTCCTGATCGAAGCAAGCTCCCTCGAAGCCCGCGGCGCCGATCAGATCGTCGATTACGTTCGCGCCGGCGGCGGCGCTCTCGGAGCACTTCCCTCGCAAGACACGGTCGTCGCCGAGCGCTTCTTCGATGAAGCCGGCGGGATGCAGCTCGTCGTGCATGCTCCGTTCGGGTCGCGTATCAATCGCGCTTGGGGCCTGGCGCTGCGAAAAAAGTTCTGCCGCACCTTCAACCTCGAGTTGCAAGCGGCCGCCACCGACAACGGCCTGGTGATCTCGCTAACCGAGCAGCACGCGTTTCCGCTCGAGTTGGTCTTCGAGTTCGTGCGCGTCGCCACGCTTGATCACGTGCTCACGCAGGCGCTATTGGATTCGCCGATGTTCAACTCGCGTTGGCGCTGGAACGTCTCGCGCGCCTTGGCCGTGCCTCGTTTCAGCGGCGGCCGCAAGGTACCGCCACCGATCCAGCGCATGCGAGCCGACGATCTGATGGCGGCTGTCTTCCCTGACCAGGCGGCGTGCGCGGAGAACCTGACGGGCGAGATCCGCATACCCGACCACCCCTATGTGCGGGAGACGATCGACAACTGTCTCTACGAGGCCATGGACCTCAACGGCCTGCGCGCGCTCGTGGCGCGGCTGGAGGCGGGCGAGATCAGAACCGTCGCAATCGAGACCGCGGAGCCGTCGCCGTTCTCGCACGAGATTCTCAACGCCAACCCCTACGCTTATCTCGACGACGCCCCGCTCGAAGAACGCCGCGCGCGGGCCGTACAGATGCGGCGCTCGCTCAGCCCCGACATGCTCGACGGACCGGCCGCGCTCGACGCCGACGCGGTCGCCCAGGTCGCCGACGAAGCCTGGCCCGTGGTACGTGACGCCGACGAGCTGCACGACGCACTGCTGACGCTGGTGACTTTGCCGCCGGTCCCGGAGTGGGAGGAGTTCCACGAAGCGCTTTGCCGCGACCGCCGCGCGACGACCCTGTGGGTGGAAAGCGCACCGATGTGGGTTGCCGCCGAGCGGCTCGGCTGGGTTGGCATGCTTCATCCCGGCGCCGAGCGATCACCTGAAATCCAAGCCGTCGATTCGGGCCGTGCTACGCCGGACTCGCGCGAGTCGGCAGCCGCGGAGGTCCTGCGCGGCTGGCTTGACTCGACCGTCCCGGCGGCGGCCACGGGGCTGGCCGAACGGTTATCGCTGCCGCGCACTTTGGTCGAGGCCGGACTGGCGCGCCTCGAAGCCGAAGGGCAAATCCTCCGCGGTCGCTTCGCGAGCGACGGTGACAACGAGTCGGACAGCAAAGAGCCCCAATGGGCCAACCGGCGGCTGCTGGCGCGCATCCACCGCCTGACCCTAGGCCGGCTGCGCCGAGAAATCGAGCCCGTCAGCTCAGCCGACTTCATGCGCTTCTTGCTGCGCTGGCAGCACGCCACGCTCGGCGCGCGGCTACACGGCGTGGACGGCGTGCTGCAAGTCGTCAAGCAGCTTCAGGGCTACGAAATTCCCGCCGCCGCGTGGGAGTCGCAGATTCTGCCCCGGCGTATCGTCGACTACAAACCGGAGCTACTGGATAGGTTGTGCCTGGCGGGCGAAGTCACGTGGGGCCGCTTGTCGCCTCATCCGGCCTTCACAGCTCCGTCGTTAGCTACCGCGCCATCCGGTGAGGAGTCCGCGAACGCCGCCGGCGACGCCGCGACAGAGCAGCCACGCAACCGCCGAGTGCGGCCTACCCGCGCTGCACCGATCACCGTTTTCCTGCGCGAGGACACCGGGTGGTTGCTCCGCGAGAGCAAGGCCACGGCGGATTCCGAAACGCGGGAGGCTCTGTCACATCCGGCGCGTGAGGTGCTCGGCGCACTCAAGGGCCGCGGCGCTTCGTTTTTCACCGATCTCGTGCGTGCCACCGGACGCCTGCCAAGCGAGGTCGAAGACGGCCTCTGGGAATTGGTGGCCGCCGGATTGGTGAGTGCCGATGGATTCGAGAACCTGCGGGCGTTGACCGACCCGAAACGGCGGCGCGGCGAGGGCCGGGGCCGCAACGCCCGTCCGCGGCATGCCGCTGGGCGCTGGGCGCTTCTGAAAGAAACAACCGCACCTGACCCTAGCCCGCCCGCGGACACCGACCCCACCGAGGCTTTCGCGCGCCAGCTACTGGCACGCTGGGGCGTCGTGTTCCGCGACATGGTTCAGCGTGAGTCGCTGGCGCCGAGTTGGCGGGATCTATTGGTGGTCCTGCGCCGCATGGAGGCGCGCGGTGAGATTCGCGGCGGACGCTTTGCCTCCGCGTTCGTCGGCGAGCAGTTCGCGCTGCCCGAAGCGGTGGATCTGCTGCGCTCGGTCCGCCGCAGCCCGCCCAAAGACGAAGACGTCGTGCTCGGCGCCGCCGATCCGCTCAATCTGATCGGCGCCGTGCTGCCGGGACGGCGAATCAGTAGCTCGGCTACCGAAGTGGTACGCTTGCGAAACGGCGTTCCGGTCGAGACCGACCCACCGAGTACTGCATCACCCGATCGACGCTATGCACGTTCCTTCCGGTCGGCTTAGGCAGGTCGCGACCTCCATCCGACCGGCGGCAATGGGAGAAACCGAGCCCGGAACGCCAGTGACGGGTGCGCTGCCCCTTGAGCCAACCGGGCGCGTCATCCTTGTTCAGAAGTCCCCGGCATCCGGCGGCCGGCAACCTCGTCATCCATGATTGTCGACACCAACGTCTACCTGTCCCACTGGCCGTTCCGCCGCCTGCCCGGCGACGAACCACGCGACCTCGTCGCCAAGCTCGAGGAACACAACGTCAAGCAGGCATGGGCGGGCAGTTTCGACGCCCTCCTTCACGAAGACCTCGCAGCCACCAACACACGCCTCGCCGAGGATTGCGCCGCCCACGGCGAGGGCCGCCTATTGCCCTTCGGTTCGGTCAACCCCGCGCTCCCGGATTGGCAAGAGGACCTGCGCCGATGCCATGAAGACCACAAGATGCGCGGCATCCGGCTGCATCCGAACTATCACGGCTATCAACTCGACGACCCGCGGTTTGCCGAGCTTGCCGGCCTCGCGGCCAAGCGTGGACTCATCGTCCAGATCGCGCTCAACATGGAGGACATTCGCACGCAGCATCCGTTGGTGCGTGTTGCTGAAGTTGACACCGCGCCGCTGCTCGCCGTGATGAGAAAGACGCCAGGCCTTAGGCTCGTTATTCAGAACCGGAAGCGGGAGCCCTCGGGCAAGTTGCTCGGTAGGCTCACCTATAGCGGCGAAGCCTATTTTGACTTCGCGATGCTCGAAGGGGTCGGTGGTATCAGCGGCCTGCTCGAGGGAGTACCGGAAGATCGAGTGCTCTTCGGGTCCTACTTTCCGTTCTTCTATTTCGAATCCGCCTTGCTGAAGGTGACGGAGGCCGGCCTCAGCGAATCGCAGCAGAAGGCGATCTTTGCCGACAACGCGCGGCTCGTGCTCGAGCGCTGACGCGCTACAATCTCCCTGTCCCGGTCCTCTCAACGCCCCATGCCACCGACCCCACCCTTCGGCGTTCTACTCGTCACCGGCGGGATGACGCACCAGGAGAACTACGGACGCGGCTTTCAGGACGATCCCCGGGCCAAGGTCGTCGGGCTCACGGACGAAAGCAACGTCGACGAGCGCCGCGCGCGGCTCAACCGCGAGTTGGCCGACGCCATGGGCATTCCGCTCTTGCCGGATTTGAACGAGGCGCTGGCCCGTTCGGACGTTCACCTCGTTTCGGTCTGCTCGGAGTTCGAGCGGCGGACCCGCGTGAGTACGCTCTGCGCCAACGCCGGCAAGCACATCTACGTCGACAAGCCCATGGCCACACTGATGGCGGACGCAAACGAGCTGGTCGAGACCGCGCGTCGCAAGAGCCTCCGCGGGCAGATGTTCACGCAAGTCGGCGCGCCCTACGCGCAGCGGCTCAAGCGCATCGTCGAATCGGGCGTGCTCGGCGACATCCGCGCGATTCACTGCGACCTGATGTTCTCGAAGGGTTACACCGGCGGCGTCCCCGTCGGCCAGCCCCGCAAGGAGCACTACCCGCCCCGCCAGTTCACTTTCACAGACGCGAAACGCGAGATCTGGACGACGGCCGTCTATTCGCTGACGTTGATTCGCTGGCTGCTCGGAGGCCCGCGCTTCGAATCGGTGTACGCGACGAGCGCGAACTACTTTTTCGAAGAGCACCACGGGCGCGACGTCGAGGACTTCGGCGCGCTGGCGGTGACCCTCGATGGCGGCATCACCGCAACCATGAGCGCCGGCCGCATCGGCTGGCGCAGCCATCCGGGCTCGGGACCGAACTTCACGCGGCTCATCGGCACGAAGGGGAGCGTCCTGATCGACGCCAATACGCCACGCGCGGAGATTGCAGCGGACGTGGATGTCTGGGCCCCGCCCCCGGAGGATCCCGCCGACCCGATGGGTTTCTGGTCGAGCACGATGGAGAGAACGAAGGCGCGTCCCAAGGCGGCCTGGTTCGTGGCACCCATGATCCCCGCGCGCTCTGACCAGGCGATGTTCCTCGACTGCCTCGAGCACGACAAAGAGCCTGAGGTCACGCTGTCCGACGCGGCACAAGCTTCCGAGGCGATGCTGGCCGCCTACAAGTCGGCGGCGACGGGCGAAGTAGTTCCGTTGCCCTTGGAGGGCTAATCATCTGAGCAGCAGTGTCAAGTCCGGCAGCGAGTGTCGGGCCGTTCATGGAGCCTTACGCCACGCCAACAGCGACTTGGCATTCGGGAGGTACTTTCATGCGACGGCGTGACTGGTTAAAGTCCATCCATCTGGGAGCGGCAGCCGCGGCCGCGCCGGCCTTAACGATTCCCCCGGCAGCCAACGCACAAAGCCCTTCCCTGCCCGGGGTCGTCGATCGCGCGGCCGTCCAGGGCGTTTGCGCCTGGCCCAATCTCCAACGTCTGAGCGACGGCTCCCTCGTCGCGCTAATTTTCAACCAGCCCTGCCACGGCCTCTGGGAAGGCGACCTCGAATGCTGGGCCAGCGAGGACGAAGGCAAGATCTGGCGCTTCCGGGGACGAGCCGCCGAACACGAACCCACCACCAACCGCATGAACTGCTCCGGGGGCATCGCCAACAACGGGGACCTCGTCGTTCTCTGCAGCGGTTGGGCCGATCGCAGCCCCAAAGGTCAACTCAGCGGGCCGCACCGGCGGGTGCTTCGCTCCTGGGTGTGCCGTTCCTCAGATGGCGGCCGAACCTGGTCCTTCCGCAAAGAGTTTCCAGGGCCGCCCAACACCGCCGCGGGGAAAGACAACGAGCTCATCCCCTTTGGCAACATTCGCGCGGCGGACGATGGCGCGCTCTGCTCCACCGCGTACCTCAGAAAGGACAATATGCGTGAGTGTTACTTGCTCCGCAGCAGCGACGACGGACGAACCTGGGGCGACCGCGTCCCTCTCAACCTCCAGGGCAACGAGACCGACATCCTGCATCTTGGCGGCGGCAGTTGGCTCGCGGCGTCACGCCAGTTTCGGGAAAAGCGCGACGTGCACATCGAGTTAGTCACATCCGAAGACGACGCGCGCACCTGGAAGCGCAAGATGCCGCTCAGTCTGCCGATGCAGGTTACCAGCAATCTTTCTCTGCTGGCGGATGGGCGCGTCCTGCTCAGCTACGGCAACCGCTGCTGGAACAACTTCGGCGTCGACGTCCGGCTCAGCGACGATCGGGGAGAGACCTGGAGCCCGCCCATCCGCATCGCCGATTGCCCGCGGCCCGACTGCGGTTACCCGAGCAGCGTTCAGCTTCCCGACGGCCGCGTCGTCACCGCCTACTACACGCAGGTTTCAGAAGACTTCCACTACGAGATGAGAACGGCCGTCTGGGACCCCCGCCGTTTTGGGATCGACGGAAGGCCCGCCTGATTCAGAATGTGGGCGCACGGCATGCCTTGCTCGCCTGCCGCTACGTTCCGCGAACGCCCCCAGCCGAAAGGGGCGATGGAAAAGCCGGCACGCACCGAGCGGCCACACGCTGCACACCAACGAGCGAACAAGCAGGGTCCACCCTGCCCGAGCCGCCTTGGCTGTTGGCAACGAAAGTACTCACCTTGTCCAACATCGCCCGGCAGGCGCTGTCTTGGACAGCTCAACGCATGTTGTGGTGGACCCTTGCACTCGCGTGTGGAACAACTAGCGAGCAGCCAGGTATTGCAACGGCACGGGGGTGAACACGAGCACAGCCGGGGAAGAAATGCGGTCACGCACCGAGCGCAACGTCTCGACCGTACCGTACAGAATCAGGCCCCAAGGGTCGTCGTTGCCCGTAACCGTGAACTGCTCGACCAGGGCAACCTCGCCGCTGTTGGCAAACAGGCCGACGCCTCCACGCGGCAACCGCGAGTCGCGCCAGAAATCGACGCCCCACCCGTTAACCATCGTGGTGATCTGTTCGTCACGGACTCGAACGGAGATCTTGTTGAACGCGCCCGAGCGGGCCAAGTCCTCCGGCAGCGGGATGCGGCCCGAGCTGATCGCCGTTGTGCGCGCGCCGTCGACCATGGCGAATCTCTCCAAGTGGAACGAACTCTTACGGTTTCTTGTCGATTCGACCAACCTGAAGCCGTAGTAGTTGTCAAAGTCCGAAGCACGAACCGCCCAGCCGACAGCACCGGATTGGATCTTGGCCTTGAAGTCCATGCGGTAGCTGGAGAAGCGCAACGTGTCGTCGCGCAGGAACATGTCGCCGGACGCCATCAGCCCCTCGGCGTTCCTGTTTATGGAACGGCCACTGCGTGACAGCCACTTTTCGATGCCGTTGCTGAAGTCGTCGACGATGAAGAAGGCTGCGCGCTCTTCAATCGGCTGACTCACGCTGTTGATCGCCGCGACGATACCGTCTTTCAATGTGTCGACCTGCTCTTCGAACAACGAGTTCCACGGCACATTCAGGTTGCTGACGAATAAGATCAGCACCACCGCCGCGACGGCCTGTGAAACGCGCCGGTGCTGAAACGCACCGCGCATCCACTGGATCGGGCCCGTCCGGGATTTCTGATTGAACCGCCCGTAGGGCAGGGGGCTGTCAAAACTCCAATCGTCGGGCACAGCCCGCTTGGCTTTCCGCTTCGACGGCTTGGCCCGGATATCTTCTTGATCGAGTCCCCAGGAGTCCGACTTCGACTCGTTCCTCACGCCGGCACGAGCTGCGTGCCCTCTCACCTTCGAAATCTCACGCCCGACGATCTCGGCCCAACCTGGATTCTCTTCAGCCAAAAGGTTGGCTGAGGGCACAGTCCACTCACCCGTCGCTCCACCCGCGGCAGCGCTGTTAGCCATCTCTTGCTGTTTGAAGCGGGCCGTCGCCAGCAGCTTGGCGGAAGCGAGCTGTGGGTTCGGGAGAATCACATTGTGGCTGGTGAACTCCTTGGGCCGGAACAGCCGGTGGCCCATGGGGTAGTCAAAGGGATGGGTGCCGGGATCGCCGGGCCGCTTCTTGGTACTGCCCAGGGGCACCCTGGTGTCCAACCGGTTCTCGCTGATGCCGGAGGATTCGGTCAAGTCGTCGGCCCTGGCTTCCGGCTCCGTCGCGGGCCTCTCGGGCGGACTCCCTCGGGAGCCGCCACCAAAAGGCAGGTCGCGGTCTTTCCGTGCCCGGCCGCGTCGCTTTTTGTTGGTTCCGTCCACCCTGGTCGCTCACATGCGAAACAGCTTGAGAATAGGGACCGCCCGAAGGGCTCTTCGCCCTTCACAGTTCAATTGTAATATCGTATTTCACCTGCACGCAATGTAGCGTTGGTACTAACTTTTTCCTAGGGGTACTCCCGTACACAGGATGGACTTCAGTACTACATCCGCCGAAGTCGAGGTAAGGGTGGGCGCGAAAAGCCAATGATTACAGGCGTTTAGGGCTCGATCAGCGCCCGGGAGGCGGCTTCGTTTGGTTCTCGAATAGAAACACCCCGCCCTTGCCGGCGACAGCGATGTCTAGGTCGCCGTCACGATCGATGTCGACGACGGGGATTTGCATGCCGCCGCCCACGCGCCCTCCGTAGTGGACAATGTGTCGGACCCACTCCCATTTACCGCCCGTCCGGACATACTCGTACCAATACAGCCCCAGTGTCTCATGCCCGCCGGGGTCATGCCCGTTGTGAGCGAACAACCGTTTACCAGTGACGAGATCGAGCCGGCCGTTGCCGGTGAGATCGACCATCGTCATGGCATGTGCTTGTGACCAGGCGTCGTCGATCGTTTGCCTCGCCCAACTGCGTTTCCCTGAGGCGTCGGTCTCTTGCCGCAGCCAAAAGACGCCGTAGTCGTGCGCCATGCTGCTGACGATATCGTTCTTGCCGTCACCATCCACGTCTTGCACGTAGAGAAAGCCGGTCGCCTTCCCGGCCGTATACTCGCCTCGCCACGGCCACGGCGTCCGGCGAGGGTCTGACGGAGCTTCAAGCCATCCTTGGGGCGTGAGGATGTCCGCGCGCCCGTCGCCGTTCACGTCCCCCGCTCCGATGCCGTGACCATAGCTTTCCGCGCTCACGGCGTGCTTGACCCAGCGGGCTTCGTGGCCCTGCCCGTGCACTTCATACCAGGCCGTGCCGTTGTTCTTGCCTCCTCCGAACTGTGGAAGCAACTCTTTCGCCTCGCCGTCGTTGTCAAGGTCCACCAGGAACGAGAATTCGACCGGCGCGCCGGAATCAATGACGGTCTCTTTCCAGGGGCCGCTGCTCTTGCCGGGGTTCTTGAACCAAGCGATGCGCCGGGCCGACCAGGCGGAGCTGACAATGTCGACCGCGCCGTCGCCATCAACGTCGAGCGCCAGATCGGTGAAGTTGTCGATGTAGTTGCTCCATGTCGGGAACGACCGAAAGCGATGCTTGGTCCATTCCGGCGCCTCGTACCAGTTTTCACCCGCAACGATGTCGAGCCGGCCGTCGCCATTTAAGTCCGCCGCCGAGCAGGTCTCGTTGCGCCCGAGGTCGAGCGTGTGTTTGCGAAATACGATCTCTTTCGACGGCTGGGCGCGAGCCGGCAGGAGCATCGCCAACACGAGACATGACCCGGCGACGAGCTTCCTCCCCAGGACGCTCCACTCTCTGCTTGGTTGTCTCTTCGACTCCATTGGGCTCACTCCCCCCGTTTTGGAAAACCTGTCCTCGTAACGCGTCCCTTCCCGTGAGCGTACCTTATCAGTAGCAGCATCAGTAGCAGCCCCCACAGACAAGACGATAAAGTAGGGTTTCCCCATCCTGGTTTCGCAAGCAGGACTCAGGCAATCTATCACCGAGAGGCAGACATCCAATGGCGCCACAGTTTATCCAGATTCGCCACCGCATCATCAACTTGACGGCAATCTCCTACATCCGGGTTTATGATGAATCCGACCGTATCGACATTCGACTGCTGGGTCCTGCGGTGGACGTGGCTCTCACGATCAGCGTCGAGGGCCCCGAGGCAGTGCCGGTTCGTGAGTTCCTGATCGAGTCGGGTTTCGTAAGGGACCTGCGCCCCGCGGCGTAATTCGCCCGCACCCCGTTGATACAGCCCGGGCCCCGGGGAGCGTCGCTCGCTCGAAAGCTGGAAAGTTATGTCCGCAAACACCCAAGCCCTCCGCGAGGCCCTCTTGGCCGGCCGCGGGATTGTACACCTGGCGCCGTGCTGGGTGCCTCGCTCGTTCCTCATGCCTGGCGGACGCCTAAAACTCGATCCGCGCGACCTCTATGCTCTCGGCGCCCATCGCGGCGGCATTGATGAGCGCTGGTTCTCTTCCACCACGCCGGCCGACAACGGCCCCGGCACCCCCGAGGACGAAGGCCTCAGCTACATCGCGTTCGACTCCCACGGCTCGGGCGGGCGGAAGATCCTGCTTCGCGAGGCGATCGAGACCCTCGGCGACGAGTTCCTGGGCGCGGACGTGATGTCGCGCTACGGCGGCTGGAACGTGCTCTGCAAGTTCTTTGACAACCTCGGTCCCATCCCGCATCACATGCATCAGATGGAAGAGCACGCCGCCAAAGTCGGGCGCAAGGGCAAACCCGAAGCCTACTATTTCCCGCCGCAATACAACTTCAAGGGCAACAACTTCCCCTACACCTTCATGGGCCTTGAGCCCGGCACGACGACCGACGACGTACGCCGGTGCCTCGAACGCTGGAACGAGGGCGACAACGGCATCCTCTACCACTCGAAGGCCTACAAGCTCAAGCCCGGAACCGGCTGGCATGTCCCGGCCGGGGTGCTGCACGCGCCCGGTTCGCTCGTGACCTACGAGCCACAGGTCAACTCGGACGTCTTCGGGATGTTTCAGTCCATGGTCGAAGGCCGCGCCGTGCCCTGGGACCTGCTGGTCAAAGACGTCCCGCCGGAGAATCACCAGGACCTCGACTACATCATCGGCATGCTCGACTGGGATGCCAATGTCGATCCCGAGTTTATGAACGACCACTACTTCGAGCCGCACCCGGTGCGCGACGCGGCCGAGATGGAGGGCTACCGGGAGAACTGGGTCTCCTACAGTACCGATGATTTTTCGGCCAAGGAACTCACCGTACTGCCCAAGCGCACCGTTACCATCCGCGATGCCGCCGCCTATGGCCTAGTCGTCACGCAGGGCTGGGGGCAGATCGGCGCGCTGGAGGTCGAGACGCCCTCGCTGATCCGTTACGGGGAGATGACCAAAGACGAGCTATTCGTTACGGCCAAGGCGGCCGGTGAAGGCGTCGAGATCACCAACAAGAGCGACACCGAGGCGCTGGTCATGCTCAAGCACTTCGGCCCCGGCAACCCCGACGCCAAGCCGCTTAGCCGCGCTTGAGCGAACCAACCCAGCCATCAGTACCTACATAGCAGTACCTACATATCGAGATTCCTGTCGTAGCCAGTCGCGTAAACGCTAGGGCCAGTCGCGTCTTCGTTTTGAAAACCCGAGCCTGCGCCTGTAGCTCTACTTGAGCCTCATCCCCAAATTCTTCACGAGAAACGCCCATTCATCAGCCGCCTCTTCGATCAACTTCGACGTGGGCTTGCCGGCCCCGTGGCCCGCGCGTGTCTCGATGCGCGCTAGGACGGGTGTCTTGCCGGCCTGCGCATACTGCAACTGCGCAATGAACTTGAAGCTGTGTCCCGGCACAACCCGGTCGTCGGTATCCGCCGTGGTCACGAGCGTAGCGGGATAGCTCACACCCTTGTCGAGGTTGTGATACGGCGAGTAGGCGTAGAGCGCTTTGAACTCCTCGGAGTTGTCGGAGGAGCCGTAGTCGTCGGTCCAGTAGCGGCCGGCGGTGAACTTGTGAAAGCGCAGCATGTCCATCACGCCGACGCCGGCCAGGGCGGCCCCGAACAGCTCCGGCTTCTGGGTTATCGCGGCGCCGACCAGCAAACCCCCGTTACTGCGTCCCTGAATGGCGAGCTTCGACGGCTGTGTGTATTCCTTCTCGATCAGCCATTCGGCGGCGGCGATGAAGTCGTCAAAGACGTTCTGCTTCTGAAGCTTGGTGCCCGCCTTGTGCCAGGCTTCGCCGTACTCGCCACCGCCGCGCAAGTTGGCGATGGCCAGCACGCCCCCCATCTCCATCCAAGCCAGGCGCGTGATTGAGAAGTAGGGACTGAGCGAAATGTCGAATCCGCCATAGCCATAGAGCAGCGTGGAATTCGAACCATCGAGCTTCACACCCTTCTTGTGGGAGAGGAACATCGGTACGCGGGTGCCGTCCTTGCTCTTGTAGAAAACCTGCTTGACCTCGTACTCGTCAGGATCGAAATCCACCGTCGTGCGGCGCATCAGCGTGCTCTTACCTGTAATCAAGTCGTAGCGATAGATCGAGGGAGGCAGAGTGAAGCTGCTGAGCAGATAGAACGTCTCAGTGTCGCCGCGCCTACCTGTGAAGCCATCCGCGGAGGCGATCATGCCGAAGTCCACCGCGCGCACGAACTCGCCGTCCATGGTGTGAATCTTCACCTGCGTGCTGGCGTCCTTGAGATACGAGGCTACGAAGAGGTTGCCGATCAGGCTCACGGACTCGAGCGTCTCTTTGGCCTGCGGGATGATTTCCTTCCAATGCTCGCGCTCGGGCTCGCGGAGATCGATAGCGATCAATCGGCGCCGGGGCGCGTCGAGGTTCGACTGAAAATAGAGCACCGGCCCGTCGTTGGCGACGATGGTGTACTCGTGGTCGAAGTTGTCAATCAACTCGACCGGAATCCCGTAGGGCTCGCTCAGGTCCTTGTAGAAGATGCGGTGGCGGGCGTCGGTGCCCACCTGGGCAGTGATGATGACGTAGCGGCCATCCTCGGTGGCCTCGGCGCCGAGCATCCAATCCGGGTGGTCGGGCCGCTCGTAGGCCAGAACGTCCTCGGCTTGCTGGGTGCCGACCCGGTGGTAGTAGACCTTTTGGTTGAGGTTAAGCCCCTGAAATGCAGCCCCTTCCTTCGGCTCGTCAAAGCGGCTGTAGAAGAAGCCGTCAGCGTCCTCGGTCCATGACGGCGTGCTGAACTTGACCCACTTGATCTCGTCTTCGAGCACCTCGCCCGATTCAATCTCGATGACGCGGATCGTCTGCCAGTCCGAACCCGACTCGGCTCTGCCATAGGCGACGTACCGCCCGTCGTCGCTGAAGACCGACCCCGTGAGTGCCACCGTGCCGTCCTTCGACCACGCGTTCGGGTCGATCAGCACCTGTGGCTCGTCCTCGAGTGAATCCATCCGATAGAGGACATACTGGTTCTGCAGTCCGTCGTTCTTCGAGAAGTAGTAGCGTCCACCCGCTTTGGCGTAGTAGGTGAACCGCTCGAAGTTCCAAAGCTCGGTCAAACGTTTGCGAATCGCTCCGCGCTCGGGAATGGATTCGAGGTGCGCGAACGTGACCTTATTCTGCTCGGTGACCCAGGCCGCCACATCCTCGGCTTCGCGAACGTCTTTTTCGAGCCAGCGATAGGGATCGGCGACTTCGACGCCGTGGTAGATGTCGACGTGATCGACGCGGCGGGTGTCGGGGTACTCAAGCGAGCCCTCCTGGCTCCAGACGAGAGCAGCCAACGCTAGCGCTCCCACCGCTGCTCGGGTGATGTTGCCCATCGATTCCTCCATGATTGCTTGACGGAGCCGCCGAGAAACACGTTGCCGTATGTTCGCTCCATGCGTTTTCCGCCTCTGGTGGTGGCGTACGCCCGTGCCGAGCCGAGCCGCGCTCGGCTCTTGTACCACCCCCACCGAACTCCCTCTACGGCTGCTCCTGCTGCTGTATCCTCAACGCCATTTCGAGGTTATTTCGCGCGCTGGTGTGGCTGCCATCGGCTTCCACCGCCTTGCGGAAGTGATTGATCGCTTCATCGATCTTACCTTGCGTACCCAGCGCGCTTCCCAGGTTGTTGTGAGCATCGGCGTAGTCCGAGTCGATGCGAAGCGCTTCGCGAAACTGGTTGATCCCTTGGTCAAGGTGACCCTGATTGCCAAGGGTAATGCCGAGGTTGTTGTACGCCTCGGCGTAGTACGGATTGGCCTTCAGCGCTTCCCGGAAGTGCCGCACGGCGCTGTCGAACTCCCCTTGCGAGCCGAGCGCGATCCCAAGGTTGTTGTGCGCTTCGCCATGGCCGGGGTCGCTCTTCAACGCTTGGCGAAAATGCCGCACAGCCCCGTCAGCATCACCCCGCGTGCTCAACAAGATCCCGAGGTTGTTGTTTGCTTCGGTGTAACCGGGCCGGGCGCGCAAGGCGTTGCGATAGTGAGTCTCGGCCTCGACCGGCCTGCCCAAAGCTTCCGCGACCAGTCCCAGGTTGTAGTGGGCGAACTCGTAGTCGGGCTGTTGTTTGGTGATGATCTCGAACTGCTTGATCGCCTCGTCATAGCGGTCGAGGTTCATGTAGTAGTTCCCCAGCCGATTCCGCTTTTCGTAGTCGCCGGGTTCGACATCGAGCTGCTTCTCGTAGCCATCCATCTGGGCCCGGCGCTCTTTCTCGCCGAAGTCGTCGGTGAGCTTTCCCAGGTCAAGAAGCGTGGCGGGCAAGACCTGGAACCAAAGGTCGGCCATCTCGCGCGAGGTCTCCCAGCCGTACGTGACGCGGACCGGAGGATTGAAGGGGTTGCGGACGTTCGCGGCCGAATTATCGAAAGTGAATTTCATCGACAACGTCGAGCCCGCCGGCAAGGCAACCGGCTTGACGTAGCGGTACTCATCCTGCCAATCGAAGTCCCACTCCTTGATCAGCAGCAGATCCTTCCTCGTTCCGTCCGGCAATACGGCCCAGCCTTCCATCCGCTTGCCGAGGTAGTGCGCATGGGCGTATACGTTGAGAACCTCGACATCGACCGGAAGCTTGTAGCTGTCGGTGACGGCGTAGCTATCGTCCCCCGGCGCAATATCCATCGACTTCGACCCGAGACGGAGGATCGCCGGGATGCGCTTGGGTGCTTGATCGGTGAAGAACAGTCCCATCGACGACTGGATGACCTCGGGCTTGCCCGTGGGCACCAGGTGCATCTCGATAACCATGTCGGTCCCCGGGTCGAGACGCCACGCCATGTCTTCGCCACGCATGGCGGGCTGCTTGCCGGGCGTCCAACCGATCCAGTGGCCATTGGGATCGAAGATGTCATCGAGCAGCATGCTGCTCTTGAAACCGGGCAGAGGGTCGGCGTCGTCGCGCTCGCGCGAGGCGGGTGTAGTGTCAAAAAGCATGCGCGCGTGATGCACCAGGCGCGCGTTGCCCGGTCGAAACTCAAAGGCCCGCACGTACTTCGTCTCGGTGAGGGGGATCGGGACGGCGAAATTACGGAACACGTCACCGCCCTCGGCGGGCAGGCTGAAGGGCTCGGTCATCTGGATCACCAGATCGGGCTCGCCCAACTGCCAGCCTTCGGTCCACTCCGGGGTGGGCGGTAAATCAGGCGCGTCACCCTCTGGCACGCCCTCCGCAACCCACTGCGTAATCATGCCGATTTCGCGATCGCTCAGCCGGCGCTCGTCGGAGAGTGGTTCGCCGGTCGGCGCGGGTAGCCATGGCGGCATGTAGCGGCTTGCGATCACCGTGCTGATCAACTCCCCGCGCTTGGCGATGTCTTCGTAGGTTAGCAAGCTAAAGGGGCCTGCCTCGCCCGGGCGGTGGCAGCCCGAGCAGTTCTCGAAAATGATCGGGGCGATGTCGCGGCTGAAGGTGAGCGTCCCCGGTGCAGCGACCTGCGAACCGTCACAAGCGACGCCGAGCAGGCCGCACGTCACCAGCCAGATACCGATCCAACTGCGAGAGAACATTTCGAGCCAGAGCCCCGCGCCCCCACGGCGAGGATTTCGACTCTCAGTATAGATTTCCGTCAGGGAGTTGAGAAACCGCGGATCCCGGCGCTCGCTACCCCGCCAGTCGACAACCGCGCGGGCACGACGCAACCTGCCGCCGACTCGCGGCCGTTCTCGATTGGCGATCCGCCGTTCCAGGGTGGTAAGAGGCTTCAGTCCGACCCGCCGTCACCAGCCGGTTCAGACTCGACCATCGCCGCCCGGGCAGGTGTACCCTGCCAAGGCTCGCCCAACTCGCGGCCCACCCACTCGGCGATGAGGCGCCCGGCCAGCGCATGGCCCTCTTCGTTCCAATGGCCCCAACCCAGCATGGGCTCGAATCCATGAAAGAAGACTCCGTCGCGCTCGGCGTGCTGTTGAAAGGTCGGACCGAGCAACAACACGGGAAAACCCTCCGTCTCACCGAGCGCCTCGATCCGGCGGTCCGGGTAGAACAGGTCGTCGATCGCCCCCTCGTCCATGAACGCCCGGCGGTAGGTGGCGTGTGGGTGGACTTGAATACCACTGCTCAGCGACACCACCAGGAACCGCAAGCCACGGCCGGCCACCTCGCAGTTCATGCGGGCCAGCAGCGCCTCCGTCACGCGCCAAGCATCAGCCCACGCCGGGTCGAGAGTCTCCCGGTATAGAGCTTTCGTCATGCCCGGCTCGCTCGGGCCGGCGAAACCGGAGCCGCCCGCCCGCGCGGAGAGCTCCCACATCAAACGCGCGTGATTGAGCAACTGCAGCAATCGAGAGTACTGCAACGCGAAATACACTGACCGCATCGCCAAGCCCTGGCGAGCCTGGAACACTTCGGTCTCGACGAAGCTGCCGTCGAAGACGAGCCCCTTGTCGGTGTAGTCGTGATAGGGGCCCGTGACCGCGCTGCTAAGCACGCGCGAGTTATCGGAGATATCGTTTCCGGTGTAGAAAGCCAGTAGAACGACATCGGGCTCATACGCCCACACACGACGCTGCAGGGTGAGCAGTTGCTGCGTCGTGCCGTAGCCGGAGATGCCGAAGTTCAAGACCTCGATCGTCCGGTCTCCCGCCGGCGCGCGCTCGCGCAACTCCCGCTCGAGCACCTCACAGAACGTCGCTTCGAGGTCGACCTGGCGAGCTTCGGTGAATGAATCACCCAACACCGCAATGCGCACCGTGCCCGGCGGCTTGGCGGTGCTGCGTTCGCGGTCGCGGAAACCGTCGCTGTTGACGCGGATGTAGACGTGCCCTTCACTCTGCTGCCAACCTTTGGCTCCCGCAATGAGCACGCTTCCGAAGACCGGGTCGGGACGGTCGAAGATGGCGTAGCCGATCCCGGCCACGCGCAATAGGATCTCCGCGATGCCCGCCGCCACGAACGTGGCCGCGACTAGCACTGCGACGATCCGGGTCCAACTCTGGAGTTTTTTCGTGAGGCCCGAGGACATCGCCATGGGACATCAACGTGCGCCGCCCAACCACCGGACCGGCAAGAGTCAACCCGACCGGCGTCTGGCTACACGGGTAGCGGATTCAGGAAGGAAATCGACGGCCTCGCAGCGGGACTTTAGCAACCGAGCCGTGACCGCAAGGGAGCGGTCCGGCACGAACCCTGACGCGACGCGAGGGCCTCTAGGCCACCTCTAGGCCAACCTAACCGGCCCTACGGCGCAGCATCGATCGTCAAGGCAACTTTGCCGCTGACGCGCCGCTCCGCCAAGTCAGCGAGCGCCTGGGGAGCCTCGGCGAGAGGATACGTGGCCGAGACGACAGGACGGATCTTCCCGGCCTCAAAGAGCCCGTCTAACTCGCGCTGCGTCTGGTGCAAGCCATCCGGGTTCTCCTCCGACTCCCTGCCCCAAAAAATACCCACGATCGACATGTTCTTCAGAAGAATGCGATTCGCGGCGATAGTCGAGATGCGCCCGCCGGCGAACCCCACCACCAGCAGCCGCCCCCCGGACGCGATGCACTTCGTTGACAGATCGAAAATATCTCCGCCGACCGGATCATAGATCACGTTCGCCCCGGCGCCGCTAGTGAGTTCCTTGACTTGGTCCACCCAGCCGCTGGCTCGATAGTCGATCACGTGATCGGCGCCCTGCTCTTTACAAAAGTCCCTTTTGGGCGCGCTACCGGCCGTTGCAATGACGCGCGCTCCTGCTGCTTTGCCGAGTTGGATCGCTGACACACCCACCCCGCTCGCACCCGCGTGCACCAGCAGCCACTCCTCCGGACGCAACTGCGCGCGCCTGTGCAGCGCGAAGTACGACGTCTGGTAAACCACCAGGTAGCCGGACGCTTCCGGATAACTCATCTGTCCAGGAATCCGAAACACCTGCTTGGCCGGCACGACCGAATACTCGGCGTAGCCCCCGAGCGTCTTGCGGCCCAGGACATGGTCACCCACGGCATGACGCGACACCCCCGGCCCCAGCGCTTCGACGGTCCCGGCCGTCTCACCGCCCGGCGTGAACGGGAACCCCGGTTTGGCCTGATACTTGCCCTGGATGAACAGAATGTCGAAGAAGTTCACGCCGACCGCGCGGTTGCGGATAAGCACTTCCCCCTCGCCCGGCGTCGGTGTCGGCACCTCGTCGAACGACATCTCGGAGGGTTCACAAAACTGGTGGACTTGCCAAGCTTTCATAGGCTCGGGGGACTGGTCGGAGCGCTCCGCCGAGGGTGCCGCCAGGGTCGGTCTCGGCAACTACTGAAATATTTCTTCGCTGGAGAGTTCGATCCCGAGATCCGGCAGCCGAAACTTCTGGACGGTCGAAAAGTCGCCGTCTTTGAACACGTAGAGCCTCTTCACCCAGGGATCGATCAGCCAGACGTGAGCCACGCCCCAATCACGGTACTCTTCGAGCTTGCGCGTGATCTCGGTGTGACTGTCGTGCCGGGAGACGATTTCAGCAACCACCAAAGGGGGAGTGGTCGGCACCTGTTCGGACGGCTCGTCCCCTTGGACTACAACGAAGTCGGCCACGCGGACACGAGTCGCCGAGACTCGCAGTCGAAGCTCAGGAAGGAGGTGCAACGACGCCTGACGGCAGAACGGAGTAAAGAGTTGGATGAGACGCGTCTGTACTTTGCTGTGCAGAACCTCCGGCATGCCACGCTCCAGAATCTCGCCGTCGACATATTCAGCATCCGTACCCTCGAACGCCATCTCAAGGTACTCATCAACGGAAACTAGCGTCTTTGTTGCCATCGCAGATTCAGCATATCACCGGACCGCAAACAGCGGAACCGGCTTCTCATTATCAACTGTTCACATCAAAGTAAATGCAGTCGGGGTGGTGAAAGACCAGCGCGCTGACACTCGCCTCGGGCTCCATCATGCAGCCCTCGGTCAAGCTAACCCCGATGTCCTCCGGGCGCAGAAGCTCGAACAGGCCCCGCTGATCCTCCAGCTCCGGGCAGGCTGGATAGCCAAAACTGTAGCGCCGCCCGCAGTGCTTCGCCTTGAAACGATCGAGCATCGTTGTCTCGGGCGGGTCGGGAAAACCCCAGTCCTCTCGGATGCGCCGATGCAACCACTCCGCACAAGCCTCGGCCGTCTCGAGCGCCAATGCCTGGATCACGTGTGACTTCAGCAGCTCGCCGCGTTGCTTGTACTCCTCGGCATGCTGTCGAATACACTCACCCGCCCCAACGATGAATGCCGCGAGAGAATCCCGCGTGCCGTTACGCGCGGGAATCATGAAATCGGCTAGCGACAATCCATCGTCACGGCGCTGCCTCGGGAAAGTGAATTCCGCCGCCGGACGCACGGCTCCCGCCTCGTACACACGCAGCGTGTTACCCGTGCTATCGGCCTCGAAAAACTGCCACACGGCGCCGACCCTCATGAACTGTTTGGCCTCGGCCTTCACCTCATCGACGACGTGCAGCAGTTCCAGCGCCTTCGGGTCACGTTCGGCCAGCTTCTTCTCGAAATTACCCTTGAAGCCCAAATGCCGCACGTAGAGCATCTGCGGGTTGATGTAACCCCAGATTTCGTCAAGCTGCGGCACGTGGCGCTTCATGCGGCCGGTGTATGGCGGCGGCAAGGGCGCGGCCTCGATACTCACTCGAGAGCTGCGCCGGGTAGACTCCGCGGGCCGCTCCGGCCGCTCTACGTGCGTGGCTGCGGTTGCGGCGCGATGCGCGTCGAACACACCTTGCCGCTCGGCGGGGTCCATCAGGCAGTTCATCAAGCTCAGCCCGGTCATGGCGTCCTTGGCGTAGCAGACGGCCGACTCGTACTGCGAAGCGATCTTGCGGCGGGTGAAGCTGTCGCTCAGCGCCGCGCCGCCGACCAGAAGCGGAACGCTCACGCCGGCTTCGCACAGATCGGTGGCGGTAACCACCATCTGCTGCGCGCTCTTGACCAGCAGCCCCGAAAGCCCAATGGCATCGGGACGGTGCTCGCGATAGGCCGCGATCAGATCTTCGGGCGGAACCTTGATACCCAAGTTGATCACCGTGTAGCCGTTGTTGCTGAGGATGATGTCAACCAGGTTTTTGCCGATGTCGTGGACGTCACCCTTTACCGTCGCGAGGACGACTTTACCCCTGGCCGCGTCCTCCGCTTTGTCCATGAACTGTTCCAAGTGGTTCACGGCCGTTTTCATTGCCTCGGCCGACTGCAACACCTCGGCGACGATCAACTCGTTGTTGTTGAACAGGCGGCCCACCTCTTTCATGCCGTCCATCAGCGGACCGTTAATGATGTCGAGGGCTGCCAGGCCTTCGGCGCGCTTGCGTTCGAGGTCGTCGATCAGCCCCTCTTTGGTGCCCTCGATGATGTAGTTGGCCAGCCTTTCATCGAGCGGCAAGTCGGCGATGACTTTCTTGGTCCGCGACGAGGCGCCACGGAAGTGCTCGGTGATGCGGGCAATATGGTGCTGGTTGATTTGCGCCCTCTGTTCGGCGCTCTGCTCGCGGTGGTCGCGCGGCGCGTCAAAGCCCTCCGGCGGATAGTTCGCCAGCAGATCCTCGGTGAGTTTCTTCTCCTCCTCGGGGATGGCCGCGTAACGCTCCAGCTTCTCGGTATTCACAATCGCCAGATCAAGCCCCGCCTTGGTGGCGTGATAGAGGAACACCGAATTGACCACCTCGCGTGCGGTCGCGGGCAGCCCGAAGCTAACGTTGCTTACGCCGAGCACGGTCTTCGAGCGTGGCAGCGCCTGCTTGATCAGCCGCACGGCCTCGATAGTCTCCACTGCACTGCCGATGTAGTTCTTGTCGCCGGTCGCACAGGGGAAGACCAGCGGATCGAAAACGAGGCTCTCCTCGGCGAAGTCCCACTGCTCGGTACAAAGCTTGCGAGCCCGCTCGGCGATGGCGAGCTTTCGTTCGCGTGTGATGGCCTGCGCCTGTTGCTTGTCTTCATCGATCGAGCCCACAATCACGGCCGCGCCAAACTTCTTCGCCAACGGCAGGACGAGGTTGAAGCGCTCTTCGCCGTCCTCGAAGTTGATCGAGTTGATGATGCTCTTACCCTGGCAGTAGGTCAGCGCCCGCTCGACCGCGGCGGCGCTGGTCGTATCGATCATCAACGGCGCTTTGACCTTGTGGATCACCTTCTCGTAGAAGCGGTCGATATCGTCCATCTCTTCGCGGTCGGGATTCTCGAGGTTGATGTCGATGACCTGCGCACCGTTCTTCACCTGCCTGCGGCCGATCTCCGAAGCCTCTTCGTACTGCTCGTTCGTAATCAGCCGCTTGAAGGCACGCGAGCCGACCTCGTTCGTGCGCTCGCCAACCAGCAGCGGACGGTTGTCGTTGTTCGCTTCGATCAACTCGATGCCGGTGTAGTACGTTCTCCGCAGGCCGCGATGCCGCCGCGGCTCCTTGCCCTCGACCATTTGCGCGATGGCGCGGATGTGCTCGGGCGTGGTCCCGCAGCAGCCGCCGATGAAATTGAGCCAACCGTTGCGAACAAAGCGCTCGAGCGAGGAGGCCAGCGACGTCGGCGTTTCCAGATAGAGCCCGTCCTCGTTGGGCAGGCCCGCGTTGGGATAGCAGGACACCCGCGTTCGCGCCATCTCGTGGATGGTGCGAATGTGGTCGGTCATAAACTCGGGCCCCGTGGCGCAGTTGAGGCCGATCGAGAGCAAGTCGACATGCTCGAGGGATGCGACCAGCGCGTCGGAAGCTTGCCCGGCCAGCATCGTCCCCATCGGCTCGATCGTCCCCGACACCATCACCGGCCGCTTGAAGGCGAGTTCGTCGAAAGCCGCGTGAATGCCGATCAGAGCCGCCTTGACGTTGCGCGTGTCCTGGCAGGTTTCGAGCAGCAGCAGGTCAACCCCGCCTTCCAGCAACCCGCGCGCTTGCTCGTGGAAGTTGCGAATCAGTTCATCGAAGGTGATGCCGCCCGTGACCGTAATCGCCTTCGTCGTCGGGCCCAACGAGCCGGCCACGAAACGCGGGCGCGCGGCCGTCGAGCGCTCGGCGGCGACGTCACGAGCCAGCTTCGCCGCTTCGCGATTGATTTCGTGAGCGCGGTCTTCGAGGCCGTACTCGGTGAGCACGACCTCGGTCCCGCCGAACGTGTTCGTTTCAACGATGTCCGCGCCCGCGTCCAAGTTCCGGGCATGGATGTGGCGAATCACATCCGGGCGCGTGAGCACGAGGTTCTCGTTGCAGCCTTCGAAGTCAGCCCCGCCGAAATCCTCCGCGGTCAACTCGCAATCCTGAATGGCCGTGCCCATCGCTCCGTCGAGCACGACGATGCGCTCGTCGAGCAGTTGATCGAGGAGCTTGCTACGATCGTCCTGAGGCATGGGGCTCGGGTGTCCGACGGGGGCGCCTAACGAATGCGTCTAACGGCAGAAACGGGAACTGACTACCGTCGCGTGAGGAAGTGAGGTCCGGTCGTCGAAGCGCCCGGCGTGCAGCCTCCACCTTGCGGATCGCCACTACGTATGCCGAACGCGGATGCTTCCCCGGAACAACTCTACTATTCGATCGACAGGGCCGCTAGACTTTCTTATTATAGGTCGCTACTTGTGAGACTCCCCGGTGCGGCATCATTCAGCCACGGGGCCAACCGACGAGGAGACTGCGATTGCCGAGGCAAAAGAGAGCTTCCAAGTTGTCCGTGAGTAGTAACAACGGCGCCGGTGACAAAACCGGGCCACCCTCGGGCTTCGTCGCCCTTTCGTTGCTGCTCCGTCCGGATCCCAGCAAGATGCCCAACCCCAAGGACGGGCCCCCGTGCCATCTGTGCACGGCGCGCTGCTGCAAATACTTCGCCCTGCCGATCGACACTCCGACCGCTCACGAGGATTACGAGCACATCCGCTGGTACCTCATGCACGAAGGGGTCGCCGTTTGGATGGATGACGGCGACTGGTACATCGAGATCCGGACTGTCTGCAAGCATCTGCAGCCGGACAATAGCTGCGGCATCTACGAAACCCGCCCGCAAATCTGCCGCGACTACGGCACCGAGGACGAGGAGGGGCCGTGCGAATTCTTCACCGATGACCTCAAGTACGACCTGTACTTTGAATCGGACGACGCCTTCGCCGTCTGGGTGGCCGCCGAGAGCGACAAGAAGAAGCAGCGCAACGCCCGCCAGCGGGAACGCCGCCGCAAGCGCGTAGCCGCCAGCCGCACGACGGCATAGCCCTTCGAGCCGAACCGTGCTCGGCGCCCTAGGCCGCAGTGCTTTACTCACTCCCCGGCTTCACCTTCGGTTGCTTCTTCGGCAACGGCTTCCGCGGCAACTTCTCCGCCCGATTCGCCGCGTGATACACAAACGATGCAATCACTGCCGAGGCCTGCATCAGATCCCCCGGCTGAATACGGTCGTACACGTCCATGTTCGAATGATGCGAACGCGTGGAATACTCCACCGGGTCCTGAATAAACTGGAACCCCGGCAGACCGACGGCATCGAACGACAGATGATCTGTCCCTCCCGTATTCCGAATCGAGAGCGATGCCCCCATATCGGCGAAGGGAGCGAGCCAACCCCGGAAGATCGGCCGCACCATCGGCGAAGGGAGCGAGCCAACCCCGGAAGATCGGCCGCACCATATCGTTGCCCTGTAGATAGACGCCGCGGATCTTACCGGTGCCGTTGTCGTAGTTGAAATAGCTGGCCAGCCGTACGTGTTGGCCGGTCAACGTCATCGTTTCGGGATCGCCGAAGTGCTCCTTGACATAGGCCTTCGAGCCCAACAAGCTCTGCTCTTCGCCGCCCCACAGCGCTACGCGAACGGTGCGGTCGAGCTTGAGATCGAGCGCCTTGAGGATGCGCATCACCTCCATCATCACCGCACAGCCCGCGGCGTTGTCGGTCGCGCCCAGCCCAGGGGCGACGGAATCGAGATGCGCCCCAATCATCACCAGCTCCTCCTTCTTGGTGCCGCCCGGCAACTCGCCGATGACGTTGATTGAATCAAGCTTTTCGCGATGAAAGGCCGTCGCCGTCTCGACCTCGATGCGAACCTTTACGCCTTTGTCGACAAGACGGAAAATGCGGTTGTAGTGCTCCGGCGTCAAGGCGATTGACGGCGGGGGAACCGAATCTTCCACATGTCGCGTGCCCGCGCGCGGTGGAAAGACCGTACCGCCAGTCCCCCGCGCGGCAGGATGGATCACCAGCCGCACGCCTTCGTCGGAGAGGAACTGGTTGAGTTTGTTCTTCACGCGGCGGCGCTCGTTGCGGTACTTTTCCTGAAACCACACGGGCGCTTGCACGAAGAAGTCGCGCCGCTTCTCTCCGAAGTCGGGTATCTCAAGCTCGGGATCGTCGAAGTCGATGGGCGGCACCGGCACAGGCGCCTTCGACCGCCGGCTTAGTTCCTCACCTGAGAAGCGGTGATGCAGCGGCTTCGCACTGACTTTGACGTCCTTGAGAGCTGTGATCATTACGATCTTCCCACCCAACTTGCCGCGATGCTTCTCAATAAACCTGTCGACTTCGGTCTCGCGACGCTTCAAGATTCCCGGGGTCTTGAGCGGGGCCAATACTGGCCGGCCCGCGATCACCCCGTCGGTCCCCGGGCTCCACGCCATCGGCACGCCGATCAACGCTTCATACTGCGGCACGATCAGATGCGCCGAGAAGCGGCTGTACGACCAGCCTTGCCCAAACGGTCCCCACTTCTCCTGCTTCACGTTCGCGAGGCCCCACTCCGTCATCCGCTCGACGGCGAAGTCGGCAGCCCCCTGAAAACCGGGCGATCCCGTCAGCCGCGGACCGTGCACATCGACAAGGTAGAATAAGTGTTCCATCACTTGCGAGTTCTCGAAGGCTTCTTGCTTGATGCGGTGAACCGAGGCGAGGTCAACCTTGTCCTGGCCTGAGAGGACTAACGGGACGAGCGTGATGGTGGTGAGAAGCAGGCGTTTCATGGGGGTTCGTTCTCCGGTCTCCGGATCGGGACAAGCACAATCTTACGGTCACGGCGTTAGAACAGCAAGCTTTCGGTAACCGGGGGGGCCGGGGTAAGGGTTCGCGCGTCGGCTCAAGTCTTCCAATTCCCAGAACGTTGTGGCGGAGCGGGATCGGCCATCGGGCCAGTCTTAGGAAACGTGTTTCCGCTTTTGCCGCCGATAGTGCCCGAGTCTAGCTGCCAACAATGAACGTAGCGGTCATCAAGGAGAGTTTTCCTGGGGAGACGCGCGTCGCGCTGATCCCCTCCGGCGTGAACGATCTCACGCAGGCCGGTGTCGACGTCACGGTCGAAGCGGGCGCCGGGGAAGCATCGCTTCACTCCGACCAAGAGTACGAGAGCCGGGGAGCCCGCATCGAGCCCGACCGCGCGCGGCTGTTGTCGGAAGCGGACGTGGTGGTGATGGTGCGCGGCCCCGGTGCCTATCGTGAGTTTCCCCCAGCCGCCCTCGACGCGCTCAAGCCCGGCGCCGCCGTCATCGGCTTGCTCGAGCCGCTGGCCGAACCGGCCGCAGGCACGGATTTAGCGACCCGGCGCCTGAGCGCCTTCGCCATGGAGCTGATGCCCCGCATCACACGCGCGCAGAGCATGGACGTGCTTAGTTCTATGGCCAACATCGCAGGCTACCAGGCCGTGCTGCTGGCGGCGAATGCTTCGCCGAAGATGTTCCCAATGCTGATAACCGCCGCCGGAACCATCACCCCCGCACGGGTGTTCGTGTTGGGAGCGGGCGTGGCTGGTTTGCAAGCGATCGCCACGGCCCAGCGATTGGGTGCGGTCGTTGAGGCGTATGATGTGCGTCCGGTCGTCAAGGAGCAGGTCGAAAGCCTCGGCGCGCGGTTCGTGGAGCTGGGAGTCGAAACCGAGTCCGCACAAGCCGCGGGCGGCTACGCGGCGGCGCAGTCAGAGGAGTTCTACCGCCACCAGCAGGAGTTGCTCACCGAGCACCTGGCCGCGGCTGACGTGATTATCACAACGGCGCTCGTGCCCGGCAAAAAGGCGCCCGTCCTGATTTCCGAAGAGATGGCGGCGCGGCTTACACCGGGAACGGTGGTCGTCGATCTCGCGGCGGAGAAGGGCGGCAACTGTGCTATCACCGAGCCTGGCCAACGCGTGGAGCGCGGCGGCGTGATCGTGCTTGGCCCGATCAACCTGCCCGCCGAGACGCCCTACCACGCCAGTCAGATGTACTCGAAAAACGTCTCGACGTTCCTGCTCTCGCTGATCCATGAGGGTGAGTTGCGCATCGACCTCGACGACGAGATCGTACAGGGAACGCTGGTAGCGCATGAGGGCCGCGTCGTTCACACGGCCGTCCTGAAGACGCTCGAAGAAGAAGGAGGCTAGTCCCTTGGAATCGTTCATCATCTCTCTGACAATTTTCACCCTGGCTGTTTTCGTCGGCTTTGAGGTCATCACGAAGATTCCGCCGACCCTTCACACGCCGCTGATGTCGGGTTCGAACGCAATCTCGGGCATTAGTCTGGTCGGCGCTCTCGTAGCGACCGGGGCGGGCCACAGCGCGCTGGCTACCTATCTGGGAATGGGTGCGGTGATCCTGGCGAGCATCAACGTTGTGGGCGGGTTCCTTGTGACGCACCGCATGCTGTCGATGTTCAAGCGCAAAGACTAAGGCCGTAAGCAGAAGCAGTTATAGAACCGTGCAGCAGAACCTTATCAACGTCGCCTACCTCGTTTCCTCGGTCCTGTTCATCCTTGGACTCAAGGGACTGACGTCACCCAAGACAGCCCGCCGAGGAAACCTCTTGGGCGCACTCGGCATGTTGTTGGCCGTCGTGGCGACCCTTCTCGATCGTCACATCATCAGCTTCGAGCTGATCTTGGCCGGTATCGTCATCGGCGGCTTGATCGGCGCGGTTCTTGCGCTCAGAGTGCCGATCACGGCGATACCACAATTGGTCGCCGCCTTCAATGGCTTTGGAGGAGCGGCGTCCGCGCTGGTCGCGGCCACCGCGGTGCTTGCGCCCGAGATGCTCACGGGTGTACCGCCGATCCAGATGTATGGAGCTAGCGCCGCCAGCGCTTTGATTGGCGCCGCCACGTTCACCGGCAGCCTCATCGCCTGGGCCAAGCTGCAGGAAGTGCTTTACTGGCAACCCGGCGGAGGCATCTGGAAAATCCTGAGTTCGCTGTGTATCGTCGCCGGACTCGGTTGTGCCGTGTACTTCACCTACGACCCGACTCAGATCGAGGTCTTCTGGGTCCTGATGGCAGCCTCGGCCCTGTACGGCATCCTGTTCACCGTCCCCGTCGGCGGCGCGGACATGCCCGTCGTCATTGCCCTACTAAACTCAGCTTCGGGGCTGGCAGCGGCGGCCACCGGATTCGTGCTGAGCAACAACGTGTTGATCATTAGCGGTTCTCTGGTCGGCGCGTCGGGCTTCATCCTGACCGACATCATGTGCAAGGCCATGAATCGGTCGCTCTTTAACGTCTTGTCGGGCGACCTCGGTGCGGCGGCGCCGACTCAGGAAGAGGGCGCCGACGTCTATCAAGGCCGCGTCAAGAGCGCAAATGCCGAAGAAGCCGCCATGATTCTCGACGCCGCCCGTACCGTGACGATCGTGCCCGGCTACGGCATGGCGGTGGCGCAGGCCCAACACGCCGTGCGCGATTTCGCCGACTTGTTGCAGAAACGCGGCGTGGAAGTCCGCTACGCCATCCATCCGGTCGCCGGTCGCATGCCGGGACACATGAACGTCCTGCTCGCCGAGGCTAAAGTCCCCTACGACCAACTCTTCGACATGGATGCGATCAACCCTACCTTCCGAGAGACCGATGTCGCCATCGTGCTCGGTGCCAACGACGTCGTGAACCCGGCCGCGCGCGAAGACCCGGCAAGTCCCATCTACGGAATGCCCATCCTCGATGTCGACAGGGCCCAGACCGTGTTCGTCATCAAGCGCAGCCTCAGTGCGGGCTTCGCCGGCATCCCCAACGAGCTATTCGCCGCCGACAACACCCTGATGCTCTTCGGGGACGGCAAAGAAGTTACGCGCGAGCTGACCACGGCCCTACGAGAGTAAGAAACCGAGATGAAATGGGGAGCCTCCGTCCCCCGTCTTACGCGGAATCGTGAGGCGGTCAGGCTGGAGCCGTACGCCTGACGACGAACCAGTCGTTGAGCAGGTTTTCCTTGTTGTAGCGCAGCTCTTCATCGCTGCCGTAGCGCACGACCTGGCAACCGGCAGCACTCGCGACGGCGTGCGCAGCGGCCGTATCCCACTCCATCGTTGGGCCCAAGCGCGGATAAACGTCCGCCGTGCCGTCGGCCACCATGCAGATCTTCAGCGAGCTGCCCATGGCGATGAACTCGATGTGCGGGTACTCGCGCCGCTGTTCGGCGACGAACGCCTCCATCTCGGGTGTGGAGTGCGAGAGGCTGCCGGCAATGACCCACCGGCCATCCTTGCGGGGAGAGCCGCGAGGCGAGGGGTCAAGCGCCACCGGTGCGGCATCACCCTCCACCTTGAACGCGCCGGCGGCACCATCGGAAAGTGAGCCGTAGTAGAGCGATTCTCGCGCAGGGGCATAAACCACCCCTGCCACGGGGCGCGAGTTTTCAATCAGCGCAATGTTGACCGTGAACTGCCCGTTGCGCTTGATGAATTCCTTTGTGCCATCGAGAGGATCGACCAGCCAATAGCTCGGCCACTCGCGCCGGACCTCATAGGGCGCGTGCTCGCGGCTCTCTTCCGACAAGATCGGCACGTCGGGATAACGCTCGGCCAGACGCGCCTTGATGACTCTGTGTGCGCGCAGGTCGGCTTGGGTCACCGGCGAGGAGTCGCTCTTCCTGTCAACGTCGAAATCGGTTCGGTAAACCTCGAGGATGGCCGCGCCGGCTTCACGGGCGATGAGGCAAAGAAAGGGAAGATCAAGTTCGCTGAGTAAGCTCATTGGAAATCGAGACGTCGCCGCTGACAAAACTCAGAGCCGCCGGCGTAAGCCCGCATTGAGCAAGGTCAGCCCGGCAAGGACGCTGAAGTCAACCCATTTCTGCCTCGAAGCCACTCAACGCAGGCGAACGGCTGCGGCTCTGACTGGCGGGTGGTGGTGCCTCTACCCCACCTTCTGCCGATTGGCTTTCAGCATCTGGTGGGCATGCTTCACGGCGGTCGAAGTCACCTCGGCGCCCGAGAGCATCCGGGCCAATTCATCGACCCGCTCCGACTCCGACAACTCCGCCACGGAGGCAAACGTCTCGCTCTCGCGCTCTACCTTCTCGACGAAGTAGTGCGCGTCGGCAAACCCGGCAATCTGCGGCAGGTGCGTCACGCACAGCAACTGGTGACTGTCGGAAAGCTTCTTGAGCCGGCGTCCCAGGGTTTCGGCGACCCGCCCTCCGACGCCGCTGTCGATTTCGTCGAACACCAGCGTGCGCGGCGCTTCGTTCTTGCGCGGCTTGCCGAAGGTCGAGATCAAACAGCTTTTCAGAGCCAGGGTGATGCGCGACAACTCACCCCCTGACGCCACCTGTGCCATCGGGCGTGGAGGCTGTCCGGGATTCGCCGAGACCAGGAACCGCACCCGATCCCAGCCTGAACCGCCCCACCGGGTGACCCCTTCGTCGGGCTCTTCGAACGCGATCTCAAACCGGGCCTTTTCCATGGCCAGCGCGGCCAACTCTTTCTCGACCTGTGACTGGAGCTTCGCGGCCGCCTTGCGCCGGCGCTCCGACAGGCTCTTCGCCAAGGCTTCGTATCGCTCCGCCGCCTCGTGGCGTTGCTGCTCCGTTTCAGCAATCGCCGTGTCGCTCGACTCCAGCTCCGCCAACCGGCTCTCGACTTCGCTGCCGTACGTCAGCACTTCTTCGACCGTCGCCCCGTACTTGCGCTTCAGGTTTTCGATCAACGCCAAGCGGTCTTCGATCGCCGCCAACGCACCGGGATCGGGTTCCAAACGATCGACGTAGCTTCGGATCTCGAATGCCGCGTCCTCGATGTCGGCCCGCGCGCTTTCCAGACGTTCCTTCAGTGAACGGAGCGAGGGGTCCAGCGCGATCAAGTCTTCCAAAGCTTTCTGCGCCGCCGCCAGTTGAGTGGTGGCCGAGACGGATGAATCATAGAGTAAGTCGTAGGCTCGCTGGGCATTCTCCTCCACCCGCGCCAAGTTGCCCAATACGTCGCGGCGTTGCGTCAACCGTTCCACTTCCGCCGGGTCGAGCTTCGCCTCGTTGATCTCACGATGCTGGAAGCGATAGAGGTCCGAGAGCCTCAAGCGCTCCTGCTCGTTTCCGCGCAACTCGCGCAGCCGTTCGTCCGCGCGGCGCCAAGTGCGGTAGATCTCGCCGATGCCGGCGCAGTCCTCGGCCGTCCCCGCAAAGGCATCAAGCATCTCGAGCTGTGTGCGCGTCGAGAACAGACTCTGCTGCTCGTGCTGGCCGTGGATATCACCCAGCAACGGCGCCAGCGATCGCAAGAAAGCCAGCGTCAGCGACCGACCGTTGACGTAGGCCCGCGACTTGCCGTTGTCGAGCACCTCGCGCTCGACAATCAGCTCTCCTTGCTCCAACTCCACACCGCTTTCCGACAGCAGCATCCGCAGCGCCGGCGTCTCTGTTACCTCGAACACCCCGGCGACACGCGCCCGCCGGCAGCCCGGGCGAATCACGTCCGTCGCCGCTCGCGCACCCAGCAGCAGCGACAACGCGTCGACCACGATCGACTTGCCGCTGCCCGTCTCCCCGGTCAGCAGATTCAGGCCCGGCTGAAACCGCACGCGCAGCTTGGCCACGACGGCATAGCCTTCGACATTCAGCTCTTGCAGCATACGGATTGGATCCGAACCGGCTCGAGGAGCCGCTCGGCGGCGGGATCGGGAGAGCAAAAATTGTGAAACCTTTCGGCGGCGCGGCTACGTCTTAGATTCCACGTAACCCATTATATGTGTTAAATTCATGGGTACTGGCTCGTCGAAAGACGAACCATCGAGGCGTTCCCTGGTTGGCCGTCGGCACTGAGGAGAGCCGGCTTTGCGACTGTCGGTTTTGTGCGCGGTGACAGGCGAGCGGAGTAAGAGTCTGCCGCTTGGGCCCTTGAGAAAGGGTTCGCAACATCCAAGGAGACGTTTTGACTGTTTCAGGCTTGTTTGCCCTGCTGCTGCAGGCGGCGGACCCCTCCAACACAAGCGAAAACGGCGAGGCGGCGATCGAGGCTACCGAGACCGCGATTGCCTCGGGCGCGCTCGACCAGACCGGCTTTTTCGACCTGATCCTCGATTCGTCGCCGCTGGCGGGCGTGGTACTGGCGGTTTTGCTGGTCTTTTCGATTCTCTCGTGGGCGATTGCGCTGTCGAAGTATAGCCTGCTCAAGACCGCGCGGCGTAACGACACCAAGTTCCTGAGCGCGTTCCGGCGCATCAATCAACTCTCGGAAATGAACGCCGCCAGCGAGCAGTACCGGCCGGCGCCCCTGGTGACCGTCTTCGAGTTCGGGTACGAAGAGGTAGCCCGGCAGGTGAACAATCTGGGCCGGCTACGCAACGCGGCTTCGCTGGAACGTTGCCTGCAGCTGGGCATCAACGAAGAGCTCACTCACTTGCAGCGCAATATGGGTTGGCTGGCGACGACGGCTTCGGCCACGCCGTTCATCGGGCTGTTCGGGACGGTCTGGGGCGTGCTCGACGCCTTCCAGGGCCTTGGCGAGGCGGGCGGCGCGACGCTGCGCGCGGTCGCCCCCGGCATCGCCGAGGCGCTCATCGCCACTGCATTTGGGCTGTTCGCCGCGATTCCCGCGCTGATCTTCTACAACGTTTTCTCGCAGCGCATTCGAGAGATCGGCGCGCGCATGGACGACTTCGGCCTGGAGTTCTTCAACCTGGCCGAACGCAGCTACGGAGAGACCGATGGCGTTTTCGAACCGGAGCGGGCAACCACAGGACTCGATCGCTGAAATCAACATCACGCCGTTTGTCGACGTGGTGCTGGTCCTGCTGATCATCTTCATGATCACGGCGGGCGTGGTTGAGTTCGGGCTCGAGATCGACGTGCCCAAGACGCGTGAAGTCGCGGCGAGCAGCCAGGACTTTGACTTCATCAACATCACTTCGAAGGGCGAGTTGTACTTGAACACCGAGCCGATCAGCATTTACGACATCGTGCCCCGCGTCAAGGAGAAGGGCGCGGCGCAGCCCGGCGTCTATCTGCGGGCGCATCGCACGACTCCCTGGGAAGTCATTGCGCAGGTCGTCGCCGAGTGCGGCGCCGGCAAGGTGGAAGTGAACATCGTGACCAAGCCGCTCGAGCGGCTGCCACGGCGCAGACGATGACTCATCGGTTCGATCCCCTGGAGCAGACCGAGCGGCTCAAGCGGCCGTTGTGGTGGTCAATCGGCTTGCACGTCACGCTGTTTACGACGACGGTCGCTTGGGGAATGTTCGACACCACGGTCTCGTTGGGCGATCCGAACGCCCGGCCGGGAACCGCCGTCGCGGTCAAGATTACCGACGGGGTGCCCTTGACCCGATCGCGCGCCAAGGTCGAGAGGCCCGTCGCGAACCCAGTCGAGCACGACGTTCCTTCTATCCCCGAGCCGCCTCGCCCGGCGCCGCAGCCCGAGCCGGTGGAGGAACCGGATGCGGTCCCGGTCGAGAAGCAGCGCCGTCGCCGCAAGCCGCCGTCAAACGCGCGGAAGACCCAGAAGCCGGCGCCCAAGAATCAAGTCTCGTCTTCCACGGGCGCCGCAGTCAGCTCGCCGATCTACACCGGCCAGCGCAAAGCCGGTGGCGGAGGCGTCGGTTTCGGCAGCAGCAGTCCGTTCGGGGCACGCTTCGGCTGGTACGCGGAAGCGCTGCAACGCCGTGTTGCCGGAGAGTGGCGCAAGACGCTGGGCCAATCGCCCGGGGGCGGCAACCGCAAGGTCGCGGTCTCGTTCGTGATCCTGCGCAACGGAGCAATTCGCAACACGCGGGTCGTGCAGTCGAGTGGCAACCGGTCGCTCGATTACTCGGCCCATCGCGCGGTAATCAACTCGAACCCCTTGCAGCCCCTGCCGCCGCAGTTGCGCAAGAGTTCTATCCGAGTCGAAATGTGGTTCCAACTGCAATGATCAAACAACTCTCGTCATCCCTCTCGTCATCCACCCTGGTCTTCCTTCTCGTCCTGCTCGTGGCCGGCTCCGCTCCGGCCCAGCGTCCGGATTTGGAGATCAACATCACCGAGGGCGCGCAAGCGCCCCGCATCGCCGTGCCCGACATAGAGGGCCCAGTCGACGCCGTCGAGGAGGTGCGCGCGTTCAACAACACGCTCTGGAATGACCTCGATAGTTCGGCCCAATTCCAGATGGTCTCGAAGAGCTTCTATCCGCGAACGCCGCCTCGGCGGCCCGAGGAGCTGAAGGCCGGGGAGACGGATCTGCCGGGCGATCCCGGCGCGCGTGGCTTGTGGCTGATGGGCTGGTCGCAGCCGCCGGTCACGGCGCGCTATCTGACTTTCGGTTTTCTCGCGCTCTCGGGCGACCGGCTGGTGCTGTCGGGGTATCTGTACGACGCCCTGCAGGAGAGCCTGCCGAACGCTCACATCTTCGGCAAGCGCTACTTTTCTTCGCCCGACACCGAAGGCGCACGTCAACTGGCACACGAGTTCGCGCGAGACATCCTCACGAACCTTGGCCTAGGACTGGGTTTGGCCGGCACGCGGATCTATTTCCGCTCCACCCGCACCCGCCATGACGAGATCTGGTCGATGGACTACGACGGCAGCAACCAGAAGCCGGTCACCAACTACAAGAATCTCTGCCTCACCCCGGCCGTCTCGCACGATGCCACCAAGATCGCTTTCACGAGCTACGCCAACGGCAACCCCGAAATTTTCGTCCACTCACTCGAGACCAACCGCCGCCTGACGTTCTACAACCAGCGCGCCTCGATGAACGCGACGCCCAACTTCACACCCGACGGACAGTCGATCGTCTACGCCTCGACGGCTTCGGATGTCTCGCAGATTTATATTGCAGACCTTGACGGCAGGAACTTCCGCCGGATATCTTATTCACGATCCATCGCCGTGGACCCTGCCGTCAACCCGAGGACCGGCGCGCAAATCGCGTTCACCTCGGGACGGTCCGGGCTCCCCCAGCTTTACCTGATGGACATCGAGGGAGCGAACGTTCAGAAGTTGTCTTTGGGCGGAGGCGACGCTGTGCAGGCTGCCTGGGATCCCCAGGGGGAGCACATCGCCTTCGCTTGGACTCGTGGGTTTGAACCGGGCAACTACAACATTTTCGTCTTGAACGTCGCCACGCGCGATATGGTGCAGTTGACTTATGGAGCGGGAAGGAACGAGAATCCGTACTGGTCGCCGAGCGGCACGCACCTCGTTTTCTCGTCCGACCGCGCGGGCACCACGCAAATCTGGACCATGCGGGCCGATGGAACACAACTGAAGCGGCTCACCTCGGCGGGACGCAACCAGGAGCCCGTGTGGGGCGTAAAGTAGGGCGGCGCCCCGACGGGGTTCGCCGCCGTTGAAAACGGGGTACTTGCAAAAGCCGTAAACCTGCTATCATTTTCTTCTGCGCACGATCGCCATCATCTGTGCCGCAGAGATACTCGGAGGAGGCGTAGGACTCAAATGCAACGGAAGCGTCAAATAGCGCTGATCATCCTCAGCGTGTTCTTAGCTCTATTCGCGGTGGGTTGTAAGAAAGAGACGCCGCCGCCAGTACCACCACCGCCGCCACCGCCCAAGCCGGCGCCGCTGCCGAAGCCAACGGCCAGTTTGACTGCCGAGCCCAGTTCCATCGAGCGCGGCAAGTCGGCGACGCTGAAGTGGTCGTCCAGCAACGCGACGAGCGCTTCGCTCAATCAGGGCATCGGCTCGGTGCGCGTCAACGGCAGTCGTGAGGTCTTCCCGACCCAGACGACCACCTACACGCTAACGGTGAAGGGACAAGGAGGGGAAGCCAGCGCGACGTCTACCGTCACTGTGCGAGTGCCGCCGCCGCCGCCGCCCCCGCCCCCACCAAAGGTCGATTTCGATCGGGCTCTGAGCAGCGCGGTGCGCGACGCTTACTTCGACTACGACCAGAGCGATCTTCGCTCTGACGCCGAGGCTACGTTGCGGTCGAATGCAACCGCGCTGAAGAAGCTGTTCAGCGACTACCCCAGCGGAAGGGTTGTCATCGAGGGCCACTGCGACGAGCGGGGTACCAATGAGTACAACTTGGCGTTGGGTGATCGCCGGGCCACTGCCGCACGGGACTTCCTGGTAGGCCAGGGTGTTCCCGCCGGCAAGCTGACGACAATCAGCTACGGCGAAGAGCGGCCGCAGTGTACCGCGTCGGACGAGAGCTGCTGGCAGCGTAACCGCCGGGCGCATTTCTCGGCGGCTCGGTAGCCAATCGGCGAGCCAGATCACAGGGGTGCGTTCCTCTGGGTGCCTGACCGGCCCCCAGGGGCGCATCCCTGTTGTTTTTTGGCGTTCATTTTCTGGTAAGGTAGTCGGGAAAGGCTGTTTGAGTCATCTGGGCTGCAACCGCGTTGGAGCCCAAAACGTCTGTTCCAGTGGAGCCAAGTGTCGTGAGCGGGGAAGGTAGATTCTATTCGAACGTACAGCGCCCCCTGCGGAGCCTTCTGCCGATGGTAGTGCTGGGGTTGGCCTGGGCCGGTCCGGCTTTTCCGGTTGACCGAGAGATCCTGCAGCTCCAACGGGATATGTCTCAGCTTACAAACGAGATGCGCCAACTCAAGGGCCAGTACTTCGAGCGCATGGCGGTGCTCGAAGAGCTGATGAAGCAAAGCCTCGAAGAGACCAAGCGCATGACGCAGCGCATGGCGGTGATCGATCGCAGCATCGCTCAGCAAGGTGAGGTGATGGTCAAGCCGGTGACCTCGATGAGCACTCAGGTCGACACCATGGCGGGCGAGGTCGGCGGCCTCCGCGACCAGATGGAAGCGCTGATCAGCCGCCTGGCAAAAATGCAGCAGGCGGTCGCCGACATTAAGAACCACCTGACGACGCTGCCGCCCCCGGGAGCCGGTTTCGACGAGGGTGCCCTTACCTCAGGCGCGGGCGAGGCTCCGCCGCCGCTGAACGTGGGAGCTTCCGAGACCCTCTTCAACGCCGCCTTGATGGACTTCAATCGCGGCAACTACGAACTGGCCCGTCAGGAGTTCCAAGACTATCTTCGTGACCACGGACAGTCGGTCAGGGCGGTTGACGCGCAGTATCACCTCGGCGCGCTGGCGTATCAGCAGGGGGACTTTGAGGGGGCCATTCGCAACTACGACCTCGTCATCGAACGCTATCCGGAGGGAACCATTACCCCCGACGCGCAGTACAAGAAGGGGATGTCGCTGATGAAGCTCAACCGGCTGAACGAAGCTGCCGGCGAGTTTCGCGCGGTCGTGCAGAAGTATCCCCATAGCAACATCGCGCCGAACGCCGACGCCCAGCTCAAAGAGTTGCAAGCCTTCATCGAGAAACCCTCCCCCACGGGCGGTGCCTTCGGTATTCGCTAGCCCGGGCTAGCCCTCAGCACCCACCCTCAAGCGCGTAGCGCGGATCTCGGTTTTGAGATCCGCGGGTTTGCTCTGCCAACCCCACGCTATGATGAACCCATGCCGTCCCGGCAGCCCATTGCGGTCGTCCTGCTGAGCGGCGGCATGGACAGTTGTGTCACGGCCGTAATCGCCGCACAGACTCACCGATTGGCGGTTCTCCACTCCTCTTACGGGCAACGAACCGCGGGACGCGAGAAGCGAGCGTTCGACGAGATCGCCGGCCACGTAGGGGCTGAATTCCGCCTGCACATCGACCAGGGCTACATGGCCGCCATTGGAGGCTCGGCCTTAACCGACCAGGCCCTCGCTGTCCCCGACGCCGACTTGGCCGCGGTGGCACAGGGCGAGATTCCCATCACCTACGTCCCCTTCCGTAACGCCCATTTCCTGTCCGCGGCCGTCTCGTGGGCCGAGGTATTGGGCGCCGACGTCGTTTTCATCGGGGCCGTCGAGCAGGATAGCTCCGGCTATCCGGACTGCCGCCCGGCCTATTACCAAGCGTTCAACAAGGCCATCGATGCCGGTACCAAGCCCGACACCCACGTCCGTATCGAGACACCCTTGATCGGCCTCTCGAAAGCCGAGATCGTCCGGCGCGCCATCAACCTGGGCGCACCGCTGCATCTGACCTGGTCGTGCTACCAATCGGCCGGGAAAGCGTGCGGGCGATGCGACAGTTGCGCGCTCCGCTGGCGCGCTTTCCAGCAGGCTGGGCTCGTCGATCCGATACCGTATGAGGCAGCCGTGGTTGCGTGCAAGGCCTGAATCAGGCAAAGCGGCGCGTTTGCAGCCACACCTTGCCTCTCCGGGCGTAACGCAACCCGAGTCCCTGCCGTCTTTTCAATCAGTTCGGCCTGGAATCCGAACCCATCCTACCGTTGGCCTCGGCGGCATGGATGTTGTATTCTGAGCAAGAAGAATCGGGTCTTCCACCCGAAGGAGCCGAGAATGTTTTCCATAGCGTACAGAGCTGTCCTGATCGCGGTTGTGTTGGTACTGTCAAGCACCCTCTCCTACGGACAGATGGGCCGCCTTGGCGGCAAGGTCCTGGGGGAAGACGGGCAGCCCCTCAAGGATGCGGTGATCGTCGCCGAGCGCCAGGGAATGCCCGGGCAGCAGAAGGTCAAGAGCAACAAGCGGGGCGAGTACTTGTTTGGCTTCCTGCCGATGGGGGTCTACAACGTCACCCTGCTGGTGAATGGCACCGAGCGCGGGAAGGTCAACAACCTGAAGCCATCCAGCGCGGGCGACGCGACCACGTTGGATTTCGACTTGGCTAAGCTCGCTCGGGACCGTAGGGCCGCGAACGCCGGCCGGATGACCGATGAACAGCTGCGCTCCATGTCGCCCGATCAGCGCAAAGCTTATGAGGGATCTCTCAAGAAACGCCGCCAACAAATCAGCAGGAACAAGGAGTTGAACGATGCGTTCAACGCCGGCATGGATGCGATGGACGCCAGGAACTACAAGGCGGCGATCGCCGGCTTCGAGAAAGCCGGCGAGATCGACCCTAAACAGGTTGCGCCATGGGCTAAACTTGGCGAAGCCAAGTCCAAGTACGCCGAAACCTTGCGAGGCGATGAGGCCAAGAGCGCGCGGGCCGGGTCGATCGAGGCCTACCTCAAGGCCCTCGAGGTCCAGCCAGACAATGCCGGCTTCCGGAACAATTTGGCTCTCGAGATGATCAAGAACGGTAACAGCGAGGAAGGATTCGCCGAACTGGAAAAGGCAGCGACCCTCGATCCGGACAATGCGGGTAAGTACTACTTCAATCTGGGTGCTGTCATGATCAACAATCAGAACACCGACGGTGCGGTCGACGCCTTCCGCAAGGCCGTTGAAATCAACCCGGCCTACAGCCCTGCACATTACCAGCTCGGCGTCACGATGATGGCGCAGGCGAAAATGGGCGCCGACGGCTCGATTGAGCCGGTCCCCGGGACGATTGAGGCTTTCGAGGCTTGCGTGAAGTCCAACCCGAGTGGGCCGTACGCCGCTCAGGCTCAGGCGATGATTCAGAGTTTGAAAGGCAGCGTCAGTACCAGCTACGAGAACCCCGACGCCAAGAAACGGAAGCGTCGGAAAAAGTAGACAGCTCGTCGCTACAAATCGCTTATGGGCGTCGGCCGCAAGGCTGGCGCCCTTTGTCATCTGCGGGTGCGACGCGTCCGCGAGTGGAACCTTGGGTCTTAAGCTCATCTACGTAATTCTCATCGTCATCGCGCTGGCGTTGGCACGGTGGCTGATCGTCGATGTCATTAGCGCCGTCAAACGCGCGATAGGACCGTCGGAAGGAAGCGACGCGGCAAGCAACTCGGGAGGGCGCCAGGCCCCGGAAACCTCTCAAGCCGAATCCGGCCGTTTGGTGCGCGACCCGGTGTCAGGCACTTACATCGACGAACGCCTCGCTGTGAAGGCGGACGTCGACGGCGAGACAATCTACTTTGAGTCGCGAGAGAACCGCGACACTTACCTCAAGAAGTCCGGTACCGGCTGAGGCCCCCTCGAAGCCCGTGGCCGCCGACCGGCAAGGGAACGCCTCCCTGCTACACTAGCCCTCTCATGATCGAGATCTGCCCCTCTTCCGCCTGGCGTCTCACGCTCGAGCGCGCTTTCGACTTCGCCCAAAAACAAGTCAAGGCCCTGATCGAACGCGACCCCGATTTCTACCCGATGTACACCCAGCAAGGCCGCTGGCGGCACACCGGCGAGGCCTGGACGCATTGGTGCGACGGCTTCCTACCCGGCATGATGTGGATCTTCCATGCCCGCACCGGTGATGCCGAATGGAAGACGCAGGCTGAACGCTACACCACGCCGCTCGAACCCCGCAAGATGGACCGTGAGGTCCACGACCTCGGGTTTATCTTCCTCTCGACCTATCACCGTTGGTACAAGCTCACCGGAGAGAAAGAGCTGAATGATATCGTCGTCCAGGCGGGCCGCACCCTCGCCCTGCGTTTCAAGGAGAGAGGCCAATACCTGTGCTCCTTCATGGGGCCCGACTCTCTGTTCATCGACATCATGGCCAACGTCGGGATCATCTTCTACGCTGCGCTCGAAACCAGTAATCCGCAACTGATGGACGTGGCCATGCAGCACTGCCTGACGACCCGCCGCGTTCTCATCCGCGGCGACGGCAGTTCCTCACACGAAGGCATGTTCGATCCCGAAACGGGCGAGTTTCTGCGCCAGACGACACAGCAAGGCTTCCGTGGCGACTCCTGCTGGGCGCGCGGATTGGCTTGGGCGATCTATGGCTTCACGTCGTCGTACAAGCTGGTTCGCGACGCGCGCTTCCTGCGAACCGCTGAAGCCTGCGCCGACTTCTACATCCGCAAGACGCCCGCCAACGGCGTGCCGCTTTTCGACTACGACACTCCGGCCGACCACCCTCAGCACCTCGACAGCTCGACCGCGGCGATCACGGCGGCCGGCCTGCTGCGCCTGGCTAAGCTGACCGCCGACACGGGCAAGGCTGTGCTTTACGCCGAGACCGCGCGGCACATGCTATTGACGCTCTCGCAGGAACCCTTCCTCGCCGCCGGCCAGCCCGAGTGGGAGGGTATTCTCACCGAAGGTGTGTATCATCTGCACAAGGGTCTCGGCGTCAACGAGTCGGTCATGTGGGGCGAGTACTTCTACGTCGAGGCGCTCGACCGCGCGCTCTCGGACGGCTGACGCGCGCGCGGGCCTCGTGCTGAAAATCGCTGGGTCTGCGTCAGTTTGTAGGGGCGGACCGCTGCGTCCGCCCACGCTCTGCGAGCAAAGAGAGGGGAAGCAAACACATGTGGCTGCGACTCGGAATCCTAATGACCACCGGCGCGGCTCTTTTCGCGCAACAGCACTCCAACTACGACCTTCACCGCGCCGCATCAGCCGTCGTCATCGACGGCAAGCTCGATGAAGAGGCTTGGCAGAAAGCTCGTTCCGTTGGCGACTTCCACTTCCTGCCGCCCGTGCCCGCCGACAGGCAACAGACGGTCGCCAAGATGGTCTGGGACGACGAGAACCTCTACGTCGGTTACCATTGCATCGACAACCGCATCTCGGCCTACATCACCGAGCGCCACGGTCCGGTCTCCCGCGACGACTGCGTCGAGATCTTCCTCAGTCCCAACCCCGCCAACGTGCGCAACTACTACACCTTCGAAATCAACGCCATCGGCACGATGCTCAACCGCTGCAGGACCGACTGGTGGACGGGTCCACCGACTTGGGAACCAGAAGGCGTGCGCTATCGAGCCACGTGGCAAGGCCAACCGAAGAAAGATCCCTCGCCCGACGACGACCACTGGATTCTGGAGCTGGCCATCCCGTTCCGCAACTTTGCGAAGGACGCCGTCCACATGCCGCCCCGCAACGGCGATCGCTGGCGCCTCAACTTGAACCGCCTCGAAGGCCTACCGAATACCCAACCACCTCAGCGAGGTCAGCGTACAGGCCTCAGTCTCTGGTCGCCGCTGCCACCTGACGTGCGCCGCTCTTTTCACTCGCCAGACTGGTTCGGCTGGGTTCGTTTCGTCGAGTGAGGTCATAGGTTCGAAGCGTCCTAAAAAACAAGATCAGAATTCTCGTAACGCCGGGCGCAACGGTCTAACGGTTCCTAGCGATTCCTTCTGTGGCGAAAGACTCGGGCGCATTGCCCGATGAGGTTAGCTCTTACCCGAAGACGACGCTGTCACCCGGCACCTGCTCTGGTGTGGGATGTTCGGTGGGTCGGGGCCCAGGTGTGACCGGCGCGGCCGGTTGGGAGCGTAGAAACTCGTAGTGATCCTGTTGCGCTTGTCGGATGATTGAACGCTCGGCCAGGATCACGCCCCAGAGCAGCATCACGAGCAAGCTGATGACGGCAAGTCCCCGATTGGTGATGGCGAAGAGTTTCATGTCTTACTTGACGCAGAGAGGAGCAATCCGATAGCCAAAGGTGGCCCGGGCTCTCTACCTACTTGATTCGCTGCGGTTTCAATAGTAGATACGTTATTCGGAGCCAAAAGGTGCATAGAATTTACATGGCCTCCCGTGCCGGGTGTGTAGTTTTTACCCACCCCCGTGCCTGGGTGGCGTGGGTTCGGTCCTCGAACCGTCGGCCTGGCCTGACAAGGTCTGGAAGCTTTTGCTGACAGTGGCGTGGCGCTTCGGACGGTTTGTCGAGGCCGCCCCGCCATACACTGTCACGCAGAGTCACGATTCGCCAGCATCACGATTGGCTGGTGGATCTCGGCCACCCGGCGGTCCAATTCGTCCACGCCCGGACATCCAAGCGTATGGAACCCGCTACAGGGCAGTTAGTTTCGCGCCTCGACAGGGCTGCCGAGGCAAGGTATGTTTTTACACCTGCCAAAGGCTGTCGGCTCCCCGCTCGCCGATACACTGAAAAGGCATGCAGATCAGATGTCTTGTCGCCCTAGGGGCCTTGTTGGTGTTTTCCGCCGCGGACGTAGGGGCCCAGGGCGGCCCGCCGGGAGCGCGCGTGTTCAATCTGTTCGCTGACCCGGAATCACAAGGCATGGTCTACGCGGCCACCGCGCGCGGCATCTTCCGTACCGACAACGGCGGCCTTTCCTGGGGCCCGGCCAGTGGCGGACTCACCAGTCCCGACACCTCATGGATCACCGGCGCGGGCGGCCGGCTCTACACCGCCACGCTCGGCGCGGGCGTCTTCCGCTCCGACGACGGTGGCAACAACTGGGCCCCCGCCACCACCGGCCTGCCCAACGCCGACACCCTCTCGCTCGGCGTCGACCCCAGCGATCCGCAAGTCGTCTACGCGGGTACGCGCAACGAGGGCATCTTCAAGACCACCGACGGCGGCGACTCGTGGGTGGCGGTCAACAATGGGCTGCTCGAGTTCGCAACGAACGGGACGACTGTATTCGAAGGCGACTACAACCAGATCGCCGTCGACCCCAACAACCCCCAGACCGTTTTCGCCATGCACTCGAGCAACGCGCTGCCCGGCAACGGCATCTGGTTTCGATCGACCAACGGAGGGCAGCAGTGGTTCGGGATCGCGGTCGGGGCATCGGGTCTGAGCGTCGCGGTCGATCCAATCGACTCCAATAACATCTATGCCGGCACCGCCAACGGGATGGCTCGCTCCCAGGACGGCGGGGAGACGGTGCAGGTTCTTGCCTCGTTTCCCGCGGGTGTTTCCGCGAATGCGCTGGCGATCGACCCCGTGGATCCACAGACCATCTACGCCGCCAGCGGACGCTTCTTCGTCTTCCGCAGCACCGATGGCGGTGACATCTGGGCGCAAGTGTTCAACGGGCTGGCGCAGGGCACGCTATTGACGGTGGCGATCGATCCACAGGAGCCCTCGAACGTGTACACAGGATCGAACGGCGGCGGTGTTTTCCACACGATGGACCGCGGCGAAAACTGGCATCTGCGCTCCGACGGCATGGGGACGAGCGACGTGCGGGCACTGGCGGTCGACCCCGTTGACTCGGCCAACGTGATTGCCGGAGTCTTCGGAGGCGGTGCGTTCCGCTCCACCGACTCCGGCGGTCGCTGGCAGGAAGCCCGGGCCGGTCTCGCTACGGTCCAGCTTCGCGACGTTGCCTTCGCCCCCAGCGATCCCAACATCGTGTTTGCCGGCTCGGTCAACCCTTTTGCATCTGGAGACGGGTCGCTCTTCAAGAGCACCAATGGCGGCATGGACTGGGCCGCCACTGTGACGGGCATCTCGATCTTCTCGATCGCGGTCGACCCCGTCGATCCGCAGCTCGTGTATCTGGGAACTTCGAGCGGCGCTTTCAAGAGTGTCGACGGCGGACTTAGCTTTGCTCCCATCAACGATGTTCAAGGTGGTCTGGGATCCGGAACGCTCGGGGCGTGGACCTTGCTCGACGTCGAGATCGATCCCAATACGCGCAACACGCTCTATGCCACGGGCTCTACGGTGGACTTCTTCGCCGGCCAATTCAGTCAAGTCTTCAAGACCACGAACGCGGGCGTGGACTGGACGGGGACAGGCGTGACGCAGATCTTCACGCTGGTCGACTCCGAGGTCGATCCGTTTGATTCGAGCCGCGTCATCGTGGGGAGTAACGGTGGCGTCTTCCGCAAGATCGGGAACGGTGGTTTCGAGCGGATCAACAATGGACTTCCCGACGGCGGTGCGGTGTTGGCCGCCCGGATCGCCTTCGATCCGAACGAGGCAGGCGCCGTCTACACGGCCACCAGCGCGGGAGTGTTCAAGAGCACAAACCGCGGAGATTCCTGGGCCGCCGCCAATGAAGGTCTTCAAGGTCTGGCCACGAATAAGCTGGTGGCGGACCAATGGAAGGCGGGCGTTCTCTACGCCGGCACGGCGGGCGGCGGCGTCTTCAAGACCGAGGATGGGGGCGCCCAGTGGACGCCGACCCGCAGCTTCGTCACCACCGATCCGGTGCTGACGGCGGCGGGCATCGTCGGCTCTCCCGACTTCCAAGGTGGCGGTGTGTCGGCAGGCGAGATCGTCACATTCTTTGCCTTGAACGTCGGCCCCGAGGTCGGCGTGTTAGCGGACTTCGACCCCAAGACGGGCAAGCTACCGACCGAGTTGGCGGGCGTTCAGGTCTTCTTTAACGACGTGTTGGCGGCGATCTTCTTCGTCCTTGACGGGCAGATCAACTGTCAGGTCCCGTACGAGATGGCGGGCCTCGAAACCGTGGAGGTGCGGGTCGAAGTCAACGGCGTGAGCAGCAACACAGTGACGGTGCGCATCCTCGACTCGCACCCGGGCATCTTCAACGCAATTCTCAACCAGAATCTATCGCTGAACACCGACACCAACCCCGAGGCCGCGGGCAACTTCATTGTGCTGTTCGTGACAGGCCAGGGCTTGATCGATCCGGCACTCATGTCGGGCGAGGCGGCCCCTTTCGTGGAGCCCCTCCCCCGGCCGAACCTGCCGGTGTCGGTCACAATCGACGGCCGCGAAGCTGTCAGCTTGCCGGTCATGGCCCCGGGCTTCGTGGGCCTGTTGCAGATCAATGTCCTGATCCCACCCGACCTGCCCCCGGGGGCGTATGAGGTGTTCGTCGAAATCGGCGGTCGCCGTAGCCAAGTGGCCGTGCTGGTGGTTGTGGGTTGAGCCTAGAGGCCCTCGGGTGACGTCAGAGTTCGCGCCGGACAGCTCCCAGATGGTCACGGCTCGGTTGCTGCGCACTTCGCCTTAACGTACCGAGGTGTCGTCGCGGTCGAGTGAACTGAGGTACAGCAGCGAGTTCTCGTGCCGGCCCGAGGAGACCTCCATGAGGTCGTGGATGGACTGTAGCAAGTCGCGACGGCTGACCTGACCCAGCAGCTTCCCATCCTTGACGACCGGTAAGCGCCGCGCCGAGGTCTGGCGGAAGTTTTGCGCCATGCCGAGGCGCTAGCCCTGGTCAGTCGCTCTGAGTGGCGGGTCGAATAGTGTTGCGCCGAGGTTGGGGCGCCGAGCGGTGCTCAAGGCGTACGGACGGTTTTGGGCCCACGTTGGATTCGGCTTGTGCCGGCCGAAGCGGCTTGGGATGATGAAGGTTTGAGCCGGGCAGGAAGCTCCAGCCGGATAGTCCGGCCGGCTCGGTCACCTTCCTCGCTTCGATCCGCCCCTGGATCAGGGAGTCAGCATCATGAACAGCTTTGGCGCGCGCGCCACGATTAAGGCCTCCGGCCGCGAATATGAGATCTTCCGGCTCGACGCCGTCGGGCAGGACAAGCTCGGCCGTCTGCCTTATTCGCTCAAGATCCTGCTCGAGAACCTGCTGCGTCACGAAGACGGCACGACCGTCACGGCCGACGACATCAGGGCGGTGGCTGCGTGGGACCCGGCCGCCACGCCGAGCCAAGAGATCGCCTACCGTCCCGCGCGTGTGTTGATGCAGGATTTCACCGGCGTTCCGGCGGTCGTTGATCTTGCGGCGATGCGCGACGCCATGAAGGCGATGGGCGGCGACCCCTCGCGCATCAACCCGCTGCAGCCGGCCGAGCTGGTGATCGATCACTCGGTGCAAGTGGACAAGTTCGGCAGCGGCGAGGCGCTCCATTTCAACAGCGAACTCGAGTACCTGCGCAACAAGGAGCGTTACCAGTTTCTCAAGTGGGGCCAGAAGGCGTTCGACAACTTCAAGGTCGTGCCGCCGGAGACGGGGATCGTGCACCAGGTCAACCTGGAGTACCTGGCGCGGGTCGTGTTCTCACAGGCGTCGAATGGCGGAACACAGGCTTTCCCCGACACGCTGGTCGGCACCGATTCACACACGACGATGATCAACGGGCTCGGCGTGCTCGGCTGGGGTGTTGGCGGCATCGAGGCCGAGGCGGCCATGCTGGGCCAGCCTGTATCGATGCTGATCCCGCAGGTGGTCGGCTTCAAGCTGACCGGACGCCTGGCCGAGGGCTCGACCGCCACCGACCTGGTCTTGACCGTCACGCAGATGCTGCGCGCCAAGGGCGTCGTCGGCAAGTTCGTCGAGTTCTTCGGCGACGGACTGGAGGGGCTGCCGCTGGCCGACCGGGCCACAATCGCCAACATGGCGCCTGAGTACGGCGCCACCTGCGGGATCTTTCCCGTCGACGAGGAGACGCTCACCTACTTGCGCCTCACGGGACGCGACGACGAGCAAGTCGCCTTGGTCGAGGCCTATGCCAAGGAGCAGGGCATGTTTCGTTTGGCGGGTGAGCCCGAGGCCGTCTACACCGATACGCTCGCACTCGACATGGGCGACGTCGAGCCCAGTCTCGCCGGCCCCAAGCGTCCGCAGGATCGCATTCCGCTCGCGGCGGCCAAGCAAGCCTGCGACAAGGCGGTGGACGACATTCTCGCGGCTCGGGGAAGCGGCGGTTCCGGCGCGGACGCGAGTGGTGGGGCGGTGGCCGTCGAAGCCTGGCCCATGGTCGCGATCAGGGGAGGCGAACACGAACTGCGTCATGGGGCGGTGGTGATTGCCGCGATCACGAGTTGCACCAACACGTCGAACCCGGCGGTGATGCTCGGCGCTGGATTGGTGGCCAAGAGGGCGGTCGAGCGCGGCCTGCAGGCGAAGCCTTGGGTCAAGACCAGCTTGGCGCCGGGATCGAAGGTGGTCACGGAGTATCTGAAGAAGTCCGGTCTCGACCACTACCTCGATTTGATCGGATTCAACCTTGTCGGCTACGGGTGCACGACGTGCATCGGCAATTCCGGCCCGTTGCCGCCCGAGGTGTCGGCGGCGATCGAGGAAGGCGATCTCGTTGTCGCCTCGGTGCTCTCGGGCAATCGCAACTTCGAAGGCCGGGTGCATCCGGAAGTGCGCATGAACTATCTGGCATCGCCCCCGTTGGTCGTCGCCTATGCCCTGGCCGGCCGCACCGACATCGATATTGTCAATGAACCGATTGGCGACGACCTGGAAGGCAAGCCGGTCTATTTGCGCGACCTTTGGCCGTCCCAGAAAGAGATTCACGACACCATCGCGTCGGCGGTCGATTCGGAGATGTTCCGAAGCAGCTACGGAGAAGTGTTCACCGGCGACGCTCACTGGAGCGCGCTCGACGCGACGGCCACGGACCTGTTCGCCTGGGATCCCGAGTCCACGTACGTCAAGCACCCGCCGTACTTCGAAGACATGGCGCCCGAACCCGGACCGGTTACCGACATCCGCGCGGCGCGGGTGCTGGCGCTGCTCGGCGACAGCGTGACGACCGATCATATCTCGCCCGCCGGCGCCATCAAGGCCGACAGTCCGGCGGGACATTACCTCGTCGGCCACGGCGTCGAGCCCAAAGACTTCAACTCCTACGGCTCGCGGCGCGGCAACCACGAAGTGATGATGCGCGGCACGTTCGCCAACATTCGACTGCGTAACAAGCTCGCGCCGGGCACCGAAGGCGGTTGGACCGAGCATCTGCCGGACGGCGAGCAGATGTCGATCTTCGACGCGGCGATGAAGTACAAAGACGCAGGCGTCCCGACGCTCGTGCTGGCTGGGAAAGAATACGGCTCGGGCTCCTCGCGCGATTGGGCCGCCAAGGGACCGAGGCTGCTGGGTGTGCGCGCGGCGATCGCCGAGAGCTACGAGCGCATCCACCGCTCGAACCTGATCGGCATGGGCGTGCTGCCGCTGGAGTTCAAGCCGGGGGAGACCGTCGAGTCCCTCGGCTTGACGGGCCGCGAGACGTACAACATCGATGGCATGGGAGATGGCTCGGCCAAAGAGGTGTCCGTCATCGCAACATCTGATGACGGCGGGGCTCCGGTTGAGTTCAGAGCCACGGTTCGGATCGACACCCCGCAGGAAGTCTTGTATTACCAGAATGGCGGCATCCTGCAGTACGTCCTGCGGCAGATGGTGAATGGGTAACTGAACGAACTAAACGGGTTGCCCTATCCTTTGGGCTGCTTCAGCGTATTGATCATGAAAAGGCTCTCCAGCAGAGACAAACTCGAACTCTTCCGCAAGGATCGTCCCGGGTGGCCCAAATCCTACCAACCAACTGATCCGAAGAATCCCTACCTCGCTGAGCTTCGAGGTTACTTCTTGGCAACGATCGAGGACCGCCCGATCGCCCGTGCCAAAGTCATCGACACGCTGCGCTGCGGCCCGTGGGAGGTTTACCAGCGACTTCGTCCGTGGGAGTCCCAGCAATCCCCGACGTGGCCGGAGACTGCGTTGTACCCGCATTTTCTTTGCTTCGACCTGCGCGACTGCCCTGAGCTGCATGAATCCTTGGGACGGTGGGCCAATGACTCTAACATGTGCCGCGGATCTGAGGGCACTTGGGTGATCAAAACTGCCTTCGAAACCATAGGAGCTTGGCAATTCGCTGAACGCAACGGCTTTGCCGCCTGGCTGAATCCAGCCTGCCGGACGCCTGAAGAAATCAGGTGGGAAGCAGACCAAGTTTCGGCCGAAGCCGAGAAGAACCCTACCAAGGCTCTTGCTTGCGTTCGCAAACTGAAAGAACTCATCCACTCCCAAGCGGACTCACAACGCCGTGGTAGTTGGCACCCACCGTGCCTTCAGTACCCAGGAGCAAGCTGGTTCGCATCGTCAGAGCATGGTGCCGGACACGAGAGGATGAAGGAAAAGCGTGAACTCGAGCACTTCGACTGGTTGGTCGAGCACCAGATTGAGCAGCGAACATACGACCAGATCGCCGCCGGAGGGGAGCGCGCTGTTTCACGCAGGACAGTCGAAACCTATGTGGGCCGCCTTCGGAGAGAGCTTGACCTCCCCAACATTGGGCGTGGTTGGGCAAGGCGGCGGGAAGTCAGTACGGCACTGAGTTGCTTATTGCCGTAGTGACTGGGTTTGGCCGCGGAAGTAGTCTGGGGTTATGGATTGGTCTCGGCTACGTTCCCTCAAGGCGCGGGAAGTGGTTAACGCTCTCGTTCGAGACGGCTTCTATTTGCGCTCTCAATCGGGAAGTCACCAGCGCTACCGACACGCCGACGGCCGTCGGGTTACCGTTTCGTACCACCGTAGCGGAGACACGTTTCCGCCGAAGACATTGCGGCGGATACTAGCCGACCAAGCTCGATGGAATGAAGGCGACTTGAAGCGGCTGGGTCTGTTGACGTAAAGCGTCGTCCTACACGGTCACGGCGACTAGGGGCTGTTCGGAAACCTGTACATCCTCAGGGATTGGTTCGCCGTCTTCGATCAACTCTTCGACGATCATCCGGACAACCTCGTCGATGTGCTTCAGAGCCTCTTCTCTGGTTCGGCCCCAAGTGGCTGCACCTAGCTTCGCCAGCGCCGGACAATGCGCCGACCACGCGCCTTCATCGGGCTCCACGACGACCTTGAAAACGTAGGATTTCATGTTGGTCGAGCCAGCAAAGCCGAAAGCTGCATGCGGCGACAACTGACCCAATTTTAACATTGCGGAGAGCGAGCGGCACTACTCCCGCTACTCGGCGATACCGCCTTCGGTCATCTTGCTCGGGTCGAGCAGGCGGTCGAGGTCTTCCGGGGTCAGGTCGGTTTCCTCTAGGGCTACCTCTTTCAGCTTGCGGCCTTCGGCGTAGGCTTTCTTGGCGAGGGCGGCGCCTTTCTCGTACCCGATCACGGGGTTGAGGGCGGTGACGAGGATCGGGTTCTTCTCGACCAGATCAGCCACGCGCTCCTCGTTGACCTTGAAGTCCTTGATCGCCTTGTCGGCCAGTACGCGGGCGACATTGCCGAGCAGGCGGGCGCTTTCGAGGATGTTGTAGGCGATCACGGGCAGCATCACGTTCAATTGAAAGTTGCCGGACTGGCCGCCGATGGTGATGGTCGCGTCGTTGCCAATCACCTGAGCGCATACCATCGTGGCCGTTTCGGGGATCACCGGATTCACCTTGCCCGGCATGATGCTGCTGCCGGGCTGGAGCGAGGGCAGGGCCAGGTCGCCGATACCGGCTTGAGGCCCGCTGTTCATCCAGCGCAGATCGTTGGCGATTTTCATCACCGAGACGGCCACCGTCTTGATCTGCCCGCTCAACTCGACGATGGCGTCCTGGCTTGACAGGCTCACGAAGTAGTTGCGGCTCGAGAGGAAGGGCAGGCCGGTCACCGCTGACAGCCGCTTCGCCACGCGCGCGCCGAACTCCGGGTGGGCATTCACGCCGGTACCGATGGCGGTGCCACCCAACGCCAGCGGCGACACGCGGGGCAGCGTCGAGCGAACGCGGGCCATGCCCTGGCCGATCTGGCCGCTCCAGCCGCCCAGCTCCTGGCTGAAGCGAATCGGTAGCGCGTCCATGAGATGGGTACGGCCGGTCTTGACGACGTCGTCGAGGGTCTCGGCCTTGGCGTCGAGGGTGTCCCGCAGGTGTTCGAGGCCGGGCAACAGGGTCTCGGCCGTCTCGAGGTAGGCGCTGACGTGAATGGCCGTCGGGATGACGTCGTTGCTGCTTTGCCCCATGTTGACGTGATCATTGGGGTGCACCTTGCTACCGAGCTTCGCGGTCGCCAGGGTCGCGATCACCTCGTTGGCGTTCATGTTGGTGCTCGTACCGGAGCCGGTCTGGAAGATGTCGAGCGGGAAGTGGTCGTCGTGAAGACCGTCCTCGACCTCTTTGGCGGCCGCTTGGATTGCCGTCGACATGTCGGGCTGCATCAAGCCCAACTCTTCGTTGACCGCCGCGGCCGCGCCTTTGACCATGCCCAGCGCGCGCAGAAACGTGCGTGGGAAACGCAGTCCGCTAATCGGAAAGTTGTCGACGGCGCGTTGTGTTTGCGCCGCGTACAGGGCGTCGGCGGGGACTTGCACCTCGCCCATGCTGTCTTTCTCGGTTCGATACTTCTCGGCCATCGGAATGATTCCTTTCCGCTCAATGCGTTCTTCCGGCAGGCGCAGTCAGGCAAGTACGGTCAGGCCAGAACCGGGGCGCGAGCCTCGACGATTCCGCGGACCAGCCCTTCCACGGTGTACTGCTTGGCTTCCACATCCACCTTGACCCCCAGCTCCGCTGCGGTCCGTGTCGTCACCGGGCCGATCGACGCCACGCGGACGCCGTCGAGCGCGCCGGCCGAGCACAACTGCACGAAGTTCTTGACCGTCGATGAACTGGTAAACGTCACCCACGCCGGCTTCCGCTCGCCGCCGAATAGGTCGCGCGCGCGCGCCTCCGACTCCGGGGGGATCACGGTCTCATACGCCGCCACCACATCCACGCGCGCTCCCCGCTTGGTCAACTCCGCCGGGATCAGATCTCGCGCGATCGTGGCCCGTGGCAACAGGATGCGCTTACCGTCAAGAGCCTCCTCGCCCAATGCTTCGAGCAGGCTTTCGGCGACGTACTCCTCCGGCACGCGGTCGACTTTGAGGTGTAAGCGTTGCAAGTACTCGGCCGTTGCCGGACCAATCGCACAGATCTTCGCGTTCAGGCTTCGAAGGTCCCCGGGGCCCGCATCGAGCCTTTCGATGAAGTAGCGCACGCCGTTGGCGCTGGTAAAGATCAGCCAGTCGTAGCCTTCGAGCTGCTCGATGGCCCGATCGAGCGGCGCCCAGTCCTCGGGCGGGCGGGTCTTAATAGTGGGGAATGAGACCACATCCGCGCCCAAGTCGCGTAGCTTGGCGCAAAGGGACGCGGCTTGCTCACGCGGGCGTGTCACGACGATTCGTTGCCCGAAGAGGGGGAGGTGCTCGAACCAGTTCAGCTTCGGACGCAGGGCGACGACCTCGCCGACCACAAGCAGCGCCGGCGGCTTGAGATCGCTGGCTTCAATCTTGCCGGGCAGGTTCTCAACCGTGCCCTCCACTGTAACTTGATCCCCGCGCGTCCCCCAGCGGACGGCCGCGGCTGGTGTTGCCGGGGACCGGCCGGCCGCGATAAGTCGGCGCGCAATCTCGGGGAATGTTGTCAGGCCCATGAAGATTACGAGCGTTCCGCGCGTGCCCAGCCGAACCCAGTCGATCGCGTCCACATCGTGGCCGGTTACGAAGGTAAGGCTCGACGTCTCGCTGCGGTGCGTGAGCGGAATACCTGCGTAGGCGGCGACGCCGACCGCCGAAGTAACACCGGGGACGACCGCAAAAGGGATGCCGGCCTCATGCAGCGCCTCGGCTTCCTCACCACCGCGGCCGAAGATGTATGCGTCGCCGCCCTTGAGGCGCACCACCTGCCGGCCCGCGCGGGCTTCGGTGATCAAGATCTCGTTGATCTCTTGTTGCGTTCGCGCGTGAACGGCGCGCTTCTTGCCGACGTAGATGGTCTTGGCTGTCTCAGGCGCGTCATCGAGCAGGCTAACCGGGGCCAAGTGGTCGTAGAGTATGACGTCGGCCGCCTCGATCAGACGCAGCCCTCGGGCCGTGATCAACTCCGGATCACCTGGTCCCGCACCGACGAGATATACCGAACCTAACTTTTTCGGCACTTCAGCCATCTAAACCATTAGGGTATCGAAAAGGACGTGAGGAACCGGCGTTCCGTGCGACAGCCGTCCCGGGCTTCACGCGACGGTGCGCACATCCGCGGTTGGTTTTTGGGCGTCCGCCCGGCCGGCGAGACTGTAAAAAAGCGCTTCGTACCGATCGGTCACGGCCTCCCAGTCGTAACGCCGCCGCACCCATTCCAGCGCCGATCGTCCCATCGACTGGCGTTCTTCCCGTGGCATCCGCGCGATCGATTCCAACGCGCCTGCGAGTTCAGCTTCATCCTTACTGAAGGCGACGCCGACCTCCCCGGCCACCTCGCGGTTTTCGGGCGTGTCGAGATAGAGGACCGGTGAGCCGCGCCCCATCGCTTCAAGCAACGCGGGATGAGTGCCCCCGACCTCCGTGGCGTGCACATAGGCCAGGCAGTGCGACTGCAGTTCCTGATAACCCCGGCCGTAGATCGCACCGGGGAACAGGATTCGGGAATCGTGGGTCGCCCTGACTTGGCGAATATACTCCTCGGCGTAGGGAGCATCTCCCACCATGACGAGCTTCTTATCGAGCGATGTCTTCTCGAAGGCCTGCACGACCGAGAGGGCGTTGTTCTCGGGCTCCATCCGGCTGACGTAGAGAAAATACTCATTCGCACGCAGCTCCAGCCGGTCGAGCGCCTCGGTCGTTCGCACCTTGCCTGTTTCGGCACCGTAGGCGATGAGATGCGTCTTGCGGTGGTAACGCCGCGCGTAGTAGTCCTGAATCACCTGAGCGTCGGCGACGACCTCGTTAGGAAGCCAGGTCGCTAGCCGTTCCGAGAGGCGATACCAGCCTCGCGCCAGCGCATTCCACTTGCGCCGTTGTCGCTCGAGCCCGTCGACGTTCAGCACGGCCGGCATCCGGAGCAGGCGGGGCAACCAAGTGAAGACGGCATTCGCCCCGTTGCAGTAAAGGACGACGTCGAAGCGGCGGAACGACAACTGGAGGGTCGACAGAAAGGTGTGGAAGATCGTGTCGAGGTACTTGTGAGGGATGGTCGGCAGCAGCGCCAGCCGCACGCCCCGGTAGCTGCGGTCGCGCGTGCCGACGTTGTTGGTCCGGCCGTAGACGGTGACGGCGTGCCCGCGTCGGGCGAGTCTCACCGACAACTCTTCGGCGAAGGTCTCAAACCCGCCGTAGTTCGCTGGAATGCCGCGCGTGCCCAAGAGGGCGATTCTCATCGGGAATCAAACTTCGCGAACGCGAACCGGCTCAACGGTTTCGGTCTCTGCCTGCGTCAGGGGCAGGCTGACCGGCGAGAAGCGGAACCACTGCGACATGTAGGCGTCGTCGACGCGCCGCCGTTGCTGAATGATGCGGCGCTTTTTCATCGTCGCCTCGAACTGCTTGCCGAGAAGGTAGAAAGCTTTGAGAGACGAGTGCTCGACCAACAAGCAATAGGCGATGATGCCGGCGTCCCGAAACGTGATGGGAAGCAGGTTGCGGAGGTAAACGCCGGCCGTCATGTTCTTCACGCGCATCAGGAAGCGGTTCTTGACCGAGTGCATGTTGATCTCGGGGGGCAAATACCGCCTCATCCCCGGACGCAGCTTGCGTACGTGATACCCGCAGGCGGTCGGAGCATAGATACATTTCCAACCGAGCAGTTGCGCCCGCCAGGCGACATCCGCGTCTTCACGATAGGTGAAGAAATCGGAGTCGAAGAACTCATTCTCGACCGAGATGTCTTCGATCATCTCGCGGCGGTAGCAGGCGGCCGCTGCCGTGGCGCCGAACACGTACTCGTAGTTCAAGTAGTGGCCGTTGTCGGTTTCGAGGCAGCCGCGGTCGAAGTGTCGCTGCATCGGCGTAAAGTAGATGCCGGTGGAGTCAACGACCCCTTGGTCGGGGATCTCGAACGAAGCATCCATCATCATCAGCTTGCCGCACATCGTTCCCACGCGCGGATCGACCGAAGCTTGCTCCATCAGGTTCGAAACGAACGTCGGCAGCAGCATGACGTCGGGGTTGAGCGTCAACACCCAATCACCGCTCGATAGCCCGATCGCTTGGTTCTGCGCCGCGGCAAAACCAATGTTCTCTTCGTTGTAGACGATGGTGCAGCGGTCTTCGAAGCGCTCCAGGATGTCCGGCGTGCCATCAGTCGAGGCGTTGTCGATGACGATCAACTCGGTGTTCGGATAGCGTTGATCGAGGACGGAGTCGAGACAAGAGCGGATGAACCGTCCGCTGTTGTAGGTGACGATGGTAACCGAGACCAGTTCTTTGGGGATCATGGACTTCAACTTGATTTGTAAGCAGCGGGGGACGTACTTTCCATTTGAATGGCGGTGCTTGCGCCCTGGAAAGGACGGGTGTCCGCGATCAGCTTGATGACGTCTCGGAAGGCGTCACGCTCCTGGCTTGTTCTCGACCCTAAGACACAGTACAACCACCGGCACACGACACCTGCCATGACGGCGGCGTGAAGCCGGCGACAGGTCCACGTGGGAAAGTGCTTGTAATTGAACCGTAAGAGATTACCATACCAAGCGAGGTGCCGCTGCCGCACGTCGAGCGAAGGTACTGAATGCGCCCCGCTGTGCTCGGCGATCGAGGCGGGTACGTAACGGATAACATGTCCGGCCTGACGGATGCGCACGCAGAGATCGACGTCTTCGAACCAGAGCGGGTGGAACCGTTCGTCGAGATAGCCGACTTGGTCAAGTACGTCCCGCCTCAGCATCAACAAAGCGCCGGCGGGCTGCTCGACTTCCTGCGCCTGCTCTGGGTCGAACTCCACGCAACGGTAGCGCCGGTTGACCGGGTTCGACCGCCACATACGATTCATTCCTAGCACCTCGAAGGCCAAAGTTGTGGCCGTGGGAAACCCACGGACGTTGAACCCGCCTTGGTGCTGGCCGTGCTCATCCAGCAGCCTGCCCGCGGCGGCGCCGACGCCGGATTGAACGCATGCTTCCACGAGTGGCTCGACGCTCGTCTTGAGCACCGCATCGGGATTGAGCAGTAGCACAAAGGGACAGCGCGTGGCGTGAATACCCTGGTTGGCCGCTGCCGCGAATCCCCGATTGTCCGGATTGCGTATCAGCTTCACGGCGGGGAACTCGTTGCGAACAACCTCACACGTGCCGTCGGCCGACGAGTTATCGACGACGACCACCTCGCTACAGCCGGCAGCGGCGCACAGGCAGCGGCTGATCACCGAAGCGGAGTTGTGCGTCACGATCACCGCCGCGATATCGGAGGTCATGACCGTGTTCCCGCCGTACCCCACGCCGCAGCGCCACTCGCGCCCTGGGCCAGCCGAAAGTACCACTTCCAATATGTGTCCCAACCCGTGGCGCGTTGCACCCGCAGGATCTCGGCCTCGGTGGACTCGAGGACGGCACCCAATCGTTGCGGCTGTTTGCGCAAGGCTTGCGAACCTCGGCGAGTCCCGCGCCAACGAGCCACTCCCCGCGCGAAGCCGCGAGCCCAGCCGACCGCGCGACCACGTGACAACGCCAGCAGAGCCCACAGTAGTTGCGCCACCAAGATGGGCCACCCGAATCGCAACAAGAGCCTTCCCGGATAGAACTTGCCGAGTAGAAGCAACTGGTGACAGGTGAGCCATTCAACCATCCGCGGGCTCCACGCGCCGGCGGTGTCGCTGCCGCGGTGATACGCCACAGCCTCAGGTACGTACCGCCCCGGCAGGTCCTCGATGGCGGCTCGAAAACCGAGATCGACATCCTCGAGGTACGCAAAGAGGGATTCATCGAGCAGCCCCACCCGGTCGAAGAACCCCCGGCGGATCAATGTGGCCGTGGCCGACGGGAAGTAAGTCGGCCGCGATTCCGTGAAGGCGGCCCCGTCGGCTTTGCCATGACCCAACCGCCAGGACGTACCGCCGCGGCAAACGGCATCCCCGGCGCCATCGACTTGCCCTCGGTTGTCGTGCTGCAGCATTTTGCCTGTGGCGAACCAAACCTGGGGGTCACTCATTGTGGATAGCAACTCGGAGAGCCAGTTCGGCGTCAGCTCAACATCGTTATTGAGCAACACAACGTATTCACCGGCGGACGCCTGAATGCCACGGTTGAGCGCACGGCTAACACCCTCGTTTCGGGCAAGACACAGGACGTTGGCTCCGGACTGACGAGCCATTTGGACGGAACTGTCGGTCGAGCCGTTATCCACGACCAACACCTCCATCTGGATCCCCGCCGGCAGAATCTGCTCTCGTAGCGACGCCAACAGGCGCTCAAGCAGATCGCGGCGGTTCCAGTTCGGAATAATAACTGAGACCGTCACCTGACCCTTTCGGGCAGATTAACAGACGCGGTTCAAAGGCGGGCATCTCTTGGATACCACAATCTTTATGTGCCGGGCAACCGTGAACCTTCTCGGGCCGGCACTACTTCTTCATGCCGGGGTAAAGCGAGCGGGCAGCAAGGATGTGGGCTTTGCGCACCCCCAGTTTGGGAGAAGCGTAGAATCCGACCGTGGCGTTGAGCCGAACGAAGTAGGCGTCGCCGGGCTTCGCGGGATGGCGGCCTTCGACGCCGTCAATCCCGCCGCCCGCCACCATATCTCCCTCCCCGTCGAGCAACAGGTAGATCTCCTCTTCCTTGACGTGGTGATGCGGATGGTTTGTTCCCCCGGCGTCGAACTCCATCACAAACAGGCTGGTTAGCACCTGCGCCGTCGCGAGCAGGTCGCGCTTGCTGTTGACGTCGCCCATCAGTAGCTGATAACGAGTCGACGGAGGATGTCCAGAGAGCACTTGTTTCTTGGCTTGGTTGACGTTGGCTAGCGGAAGCTTGGCGGGCCGCGTGGTCTTGCTTGCCGGCGGAATATGGTAACCCATCACCACGATCCGCAGCGGCTGGTCGGAAGGGTTGGCCGCCGCGTGTTCGACTCCGGGCGCCAGGTACATGAAGTCGTTCTTCTTGACCGCGGTCTCCACCCCGCCATAGTTGACTCGGCCCTCGCCATCGAGCACAAAGTAGACCTGCTCTTCGGAGGGACGATTCACTGGCGCGCTGGCCCCGCCGGGATCAATCGTCAACACCCCGTACCGGGCAACCCCTTTCGCGATTCCGCCCTGCGAATCACCGTCGCCGAACAGAGGCTGGTAGCGGCAACTCGCGGTGGTGAGATCCGAAGGCTGTGGCTGAATGTCCGAGACCCGACGATAGAGGAACGTGGGATCGACCGGCCTCTCGGCGGCGAAACATACCCCCAATCCAACAGTGAATCCAAGGGCGGTGCTGATCAAGGTGGCGCGGACCATTCGGCTCGGCGATCTCGGCATGGCGGGTCGACTCCCGAGGCCATCCTATCAGAAGTCAGCGGCTACGCCGTTCGAATCCAACATCCGAACCATCGGAGTTTTCGACTCGGGCTTGGCCTGTAGGCTTTGCCGTTTGTGCGGTGTAGCGGCCGGTGATATACTCATGGCGGCTTCATGGCCTGCGAATCCTATGTGATTGATAATGTTCCTATTGCAAGCCGGAAGGAGGTGCTGTTTTGCTCGACCTCTGGATCGTACGCGGCGTTTTCCTGGCGGTTTTCAGCCTGCTCTCATACCACGTTCAACCCTTCGGTCTTGAGTCGATTCCCGCGGCGGGGTTCGGTTTCGTCTCCGGGGCCGCCATCATCGTCTTCGAGATCCGCCTTCGGAGGGCTAGCCTCAAGCGCCTGATCGGAGCCGCGATCGGCTCGATTCTCGGCATTTTGGGCGCCTTCCTGATGAGTCTTGTACTGGGCTCGAGTCTCGAGTCCGACAGCGTCGCGTTCTTCCAACTCGGCGTGATGCTGCTGATGACCTACGTCGGCTTGGTGGTTGGGGCCGCCAAGGGGGACCTGCTCAACCTGGGTGCGCTAGGGGGGCTGTTCGGCGGCGAAAAGATTGAGAAGAAATCCTACAAGCTCCTCGACACAAGCGTGATCATCGACGGCCGTATCGCCGACGTGGCCGAAGTGGGCTTCATGGACGGTACGATTGTCGTGCCGCAGTTCGTCCTTTGGGAGTTGCAACTCGTCGCTGACTCCGCCGACGCTCTGAAGCGGAACCGGGGACGGCGCGGGCTCGACATACTGCAGCGAGTACAGAAGATTGCCGGCATCGACGTGCAGATCTTCGAAACGGATTACCCCAAACTCAAAGAAGTCGATCTCAAGCTGATCGAAATGGCCAAGGAGTTCGACGCCAAAATCGTCACGAACGACTTCAATCTCAACAAGCTCGCCCAACTCCAGGGCGTATCCGTACTCAACATCAACGAGTTGGCCAACGCGCTCAGGCCCGTCGTCCTGCCAGGGGAGACCATGCGGGTCTTCATCCTCAAAGAGGGCAAGGAATACAACCAGGGCGTGGCGTACCTCGATGATGGCACGATGGTCGTCGTGGACAACGCGCGGCGGCAGATCTCGAGGACTGTCGAGATCACCGTGACCAGCGTGCTGCAGACCACCGCCGGGAAGATGATCTTCGGGCGCTTCGAGGAAAAGGCTCAAGCCTCCCAGGCGGCACACGCCGCTCCCGCCCGGCCCGTTCCGGTGGCGAAGGGCGGGCACTAGGTCCCCGGCGCGCGCGGGTGATCGGTAAAGAGCGGGATGAAAGTCGTTGCGATCATTCCAGCCGCCGGGCTGGGCACTCGCATGGGCAAGGCTTCGCCGGAGTTCTCCGGCACCAGCCGAAAGCAGTTCATGCTGCTCGATGGCGCGCCCATTCTTATCCACACCATCCGCAAGTTTGTGGCAGCGGGGCCCGTCTCCGAGATTCTCGTCGCGGTTCGGCAGGAGGACATGGCTGCGTTCGGCGAGCAACTCGAAAGTGAGAACTACGGCAAGCCGGTACGGCTCATCGAAGGCGGGCGCAACCGGCAGGAGTCAGTGGGCAACTGCCTGGCGCACGCGCCGGCGGACGCCGACGTGGTTGCTGTGCATGACGCGGTGCGGCCCTTTGTGACGATCGAGCAGATCGAGCAGGCCGTCGAGAAGGCTGCCGAGACCGGTGCCGCTATCCTCGGCATTCCGCCCGTCGACACGATCAAGCAGGTCGATCGAACGATCATTCAGTCGACCCTGCTGCGCGAGCGCATCGTCCTTGCTCAAACGCCCCAAGTCTTTCGCTTGTCGTTGCTCAAGGAGGCTTTCGAGCAGGCCCAGAGCGACGGTTTTATCGGCACGGACGAAGCCAGCCTCGTGGAGCACTTGGGCGAATCGGTTCATGTCGTGCTGGGCAGCGACCGCAACATCAAGATCACGCGGCCGAGCGACATGGCGTTGGCAAACCTCTTCTACGAAGAAGAGCAGCAGGGCGGTTCCGATGGGTCTCCAGCGGAGAGCCGATGAGCGTGGAGTACCGCACCGGCATCGGATACGATTCCCACCGCCTGGCCGCGGGGCGCAAGCTGATTCTCGGCGGAATCGAGATTCCCTTCGAAAAGGGCTTATCGGGACACTCCGACGCCGACATTCTCCTTCACGCGGTCACGGACGCACTGCTTGGCGCGGCCGGGCTGGGTGACATCGGCTCGCACTTCCCACCTTCCGACCCCCAATGGAAGGATGCCGACAGCCTCGTTTTCCTGAACCACGCGCGTAGCTTGGTCGAGGAGCGCGGCTACCGGATCGTCAACGTCGATGTGGCGTTGATCATCGAGCGCCCGAAGATCGGCCCGCACCGCGAGCAGATCTGCCGCAAGGTCGCCGAGTCGCTAGGAATCGATGTGGACCGGGTCAGCGTGAAGGCCAAGACCGCCGAGGGCCTGGGCCCGGTGGGCCGTGGCGAAGCCGCCGAGGCGCACGCGGTCGTCACGATTGCCAACCAAGGTTGATTCGTCTCATCGCGGCCACGCGGCGTTCGAGCCAGCCGGGTTCGGCTGATCACGGCGACGATGCCGCGAGAAGTTTTTCTGTCATCTCCACGTGTGTGGGCATGCCGATCTCTCGATAAACTGCTAGAGCCGTATCGAGGAGATCTCTTGCTTTCTTCCTATCGCCGGCGGAGTTGCGGTCAACGAGCATGCACGCATACCAGTACCGCGCCTCGGCCTGTTCGCTTCGGAAGGGGATCTTATCGGCGAGGCCAAGGGCGGTCTCGAAATGGTTCTGGGCTTCGTCCCAGCGCCGACCGGCGGCCGCGGCGATGCCGGCGATGGTCTGCAGGAGGTGGCTGGCGTCCATTGTCACAACGGTGTCCGTCGCGATCGCTTCCACCGTGAGCGGGTAAAGCTCGGCGGCCCGATCCCGCTCGCCGAGCAGCGCGAGTCCCTCGACCGCTTTGAAAAGCGCTTGCCAGGCGCCAGGGCCGTTGAGCGTGCCGGCGCGAGGGAGACCGTGACCGTGTTCGTCCAGCAAGGCAAGCGCGTTGTTGTTGTGACCCAAAGAGCATTCGCACAGGAAGAGCTGGCCCCAGCCGTGGCCGGTGTGCACGTTGGCCCGCGGTTCATGGTCGAACGAGCTCTGGGCGCTAGCGAGCGCCTCTTCAGGGCGGCCGCGCCACAGGCTTGACTGGGACTGCCAGGCCTCGCCTATGAATGACCACTGCCCGCCTATCGAGGTGAAGAGGGTCGCTAGTTGCTGAAGAAATGATTCGTGCGCCTCGAGATCCGCACTCACCAGCCAATCTCGCTGTCCTTCTGAAATCCGCGCGTGAACCTCAGCGTCCAGCAGGCCTAGTCGTTCAGCCAGAGCCCGCGTCTCCTCCTGGGTGCGGGCGACTTCATCGGGCCGGCCGACCAGGACGGATGACCATTGCCGATTTGCCAGGGCATCGGCCAGTTTATCCAGAACTCTGGCGGGTCTGAGAAGCTCCACCGCTCGTCCGGCCGCTTCCATTTGCTCGCGGCGGCGGTTGCAGAGGTAGTGATGATAGGAGCTTAAGCGGAAGACCTCGCCCCGCAGACGCGGGTCCGAGAGTTCTTCGGCCATCGCGAGCGCTTGCTGCATCATCGCGTCCGCCGATTCCAACTCGCACCCCAGTCCAAGGGCCCAAGCGCAATGGCCGAGCAGCCGGCAGCGATCGGCGCTTGGCTCGGGAGGGAGGGCCCGCAAGCCCCGCCGGGCCGCCTCTACACCCCGGAGAGGCTGCGCAGTCCAGATATAAAGACGGGCCAGCTCCTCGCAGATCATGGCGATCCCTTGAAGGTCTGCTAGCGCTTCATGGATCGGCAGGGCCGCTTCCCAGTCGTCGATCGCCTCCTTCCAGAGCCCCAGGCTGCGATGCGCCAGCCCGCGCTTCCACAGCAGCGACGCTCGGTTCTCTCGCTCACCAGCCGGCAGGAGCGAAAGGGCCAGGTCGAAGTCTCGTCGCGCCTCCTCGAATGCGCCTGTCTCCAGCGACTGCTCGCCTGCGAGGATCAGAAAATGGATGGTCTTCGCCTCGTCGGCGACCGATCCAGCCTCGTAGAGGTGGTGCGCAAGCGCCGACGCGCGCCTGGTGAGGTCGGACTCGTAGACACGCTCCATCGTCTCCGCGACTCGCGCGTGAAGACGCTGGCGGCGGGGAAGCGAAAGAGCTCCCAACAAGGTGTTGCGAATGAGCTCGTGGGTAAACACGCAACTTGTCTCGCGTCCTTCACGCTCCGACGAAATCAACTTCGCCGTCTCCGCTTCCTCGATCGCGTCGAGAAATCGATCGCTATCGAGGTCGCTCAGAGCTTCGGCGAGTTTCAGATCGAAGCGGCGGCCGACGACCGCGGCCGCGGTGAGCAGCTTTGGCGTGGCCTCGCTCAGCCTTTCGAGTCTCCTGCCAATCACGAGCCGCACCCCTTCGGGCACCTCCAACTCGTCAACGTTCACGTCCGTCTGCCAGTCGCCAGCCTCGTCGAAGAGCTTGCCCTCTTCAGACAAGTGCTGGAAGACCTCGCCGACGAAGAATGGATTTCCCTCCGTCTCGTGGAAAACGACCTGAACCAGCGTCCGCGGCGGCTCGCTGCCGCCGAGGGCGGTCAGCAGCTCGGCGACCGCCTCCCGCGGCAAGCGCCGCAGACGCAATCGTTCCGCTTGCTTCTGCCGCACGAGCACGGCCATCGCCTTTTCAAACGGCTTGCCGACGTCGAGCTCCACGTCGCGATAGGTCCCGACCGCCAGCAGGCGTATGCCGGCGAGGTGGGGCGCCACGTGCTGAAGCAACCCCAGCGTCGCCTCGTCGGCCCAGTGGAGATCATCCAGCAGCAACACCACCGGCTGCCGAGCGCCCAATCTCCGGAAGAGGTCCAAGACGGCGTTGAACAAGACGCGGCGCTGTTGCTCCGGCGTCAGTTCGGCGGGCGGGGGGATGTCGTCGACCACCCGATGGATTTCTGGAGCGAGCCGGACCAGGTCGGGGGCGGCGTCACCCAGCGCCTCCCGCAGGACGTCCGCGGGGATCTCGCGCACCATTTGCTCGAGGATTTCGACGAAGGGAGTGAACGGCGCCGTGCCCTCCTCATAGCAATGACCCGTGAAGGTGAGCATGCCCCGCTCGCGAGCATCCGCCAGAAGCTCTTCGGACAGGCGTGTTTTGCCGACGCCGGGCTCTCCGCCGATCAGGGCGAGGGCGCCCCGGCCCTGGGAGACGTCATCCAAGCGCGCAGCCAGCTTGTCCTGTTCGGCTTGCCGTCCAACGAAAGGCTGCCATGTCTCCGCGGACGCGGGCGCCGTCGTCTCGCTGTCGCCATCGACGTCGAGGCCCGCTTTCCGCCAGCCGTCGACGAAATGCTCTACGAGCTCCTCGGAGACGTGCCATTTCGAAATCTCCGCACGTACATTTCTTGCAACATCCGGCGCGAGCTCGAGAAATGTCTTCAGATGTTTCCGCGCCGCCTCGGTCCGTCCAAGCTGAGCATGGATCGCGGCTAGTTCGGCGCTCACCCACAGATGGCCGGGCATGTTGATCTTCTCGGCGGCTTCGAGGGCTTGTTCGTACTCCCGCTTCCGGTAGTGATCCGCCACGAAGACGAAGTGCAGCCAACCCGCGTGGTGCGGGTTCAGTTGCATGACCTTCTGAACCGCCGAGCATCCGCTAGGCCAATCGCCGGCAAAGGCGATCAGAATGCCGATCATGCCGACATTGCTTGTGTCTCGCGGATTGAGCGACAACACTCGATCGGCGGCCGGACGGAAAGCACTCAGCTCCCGCCGGTAGTAGTGAGCTTCCGCCAGCGACCGGTAGGCGAGCTGGCTCGTCGCGGCCAGCTCGACCGCTCGCTGTGCCGTGTGCAGGGCTCGGTCCAGCGCATCGGGTTGCGCATTGAAATCTAACCGAAACTCGTCGAGATACAGGAGGGAAAGACACGCCCGAGCATCCGCGTGGTTGGGTTCACGTTCGAGGGCTCGCTCGACAGCCGTCCGCATCTCGGCATGTTCATCCGGGCGCGCCTGGTCCCAGTAGGAAAACCAACGCAGCACGCACTCGTGGGCGGTTAGCTTGTCGCTCGGCTTCGCCCTCGCCAATGCGCACAATGATCTCGTCAGCACGCCGAAGGGGTCGGCGACAGTGGCCACGATGCGGCCGGTCAGCTCGTCCTGCGCCGCGAAGATATCGGCGGTGCTGAGGTCGCGGTCGAAGCGCTCGGCCCACAAGTGCGCACCAGTCGCCGCGTCGAGCAACTGCACGCTGACCCGGATGCTCGATCCGGCTTTTCGGATACTTCCTTCGACCACGAACCGGGCGCGGAGATCCTTAGCGACGTCCCGCATGTCAAGCGGTCCCTGTAAGCGTGCCGCCGCGCTCGCCGACACCACAACGAGATGGCGGAACTGCGACAGACCGGCCGTGATCTCTTCCGTCAGGCCCTCGGCAAAGGACTCAAGCTCAGCGTCGCCGGCGCGTGTTTTGAGCGGCAGCACGGCCACCCGTGGAACCTCGGAGGGCGTAGCGGGTGTCTCGGCGCCCGAAGTTTGCGGCGACGGTTGAAGCTCGCGAAGCGCCCGGTGCAGCGACTCGCCATCCTGATAGCGCTCGCCTGGATCCTTGGCCAGACAGCGCCGGATGACGGCCTCCACTTCGGGAGCGGCCTCTAACGGCTCGGGGTCTTCGTTCAAGATGGAGTAGACAATCGCCTGTTCGTAGTGGCCTCGGAAGGGCGCCTGGCCGGCGAGCATCTCGTACAGCACGGAGCCCAATGCCCAGACGTCGGTTTGGGCGTCAACCTCCTCGCCGGCAGTCTGCTCGGGCGACATGTAGGCGCAGGTTCCGAGCGTGGTTCCTTCGCGCGTAAGCTTGGAGTTGGCGGAAGCCAGTTGCGCCAGGCCGAAGTCCAGAATCACGCCTCGCCCATTCGAGGTGACAAAGAGATTCGCCGGCTTGATGTCGCGGTGGACAATCCCCTTCGCATGCGCCTCGGCCAGCCCATCGGCAAACTGAGGCGCGAGAGCGAGCACGCGCTCGACTTCCATCGGCCCGTCTGCGATCTCCTCCGCCAACTCCCCGGCCTTCCAGATACGCCATCGAGATGAACGTGCGCCCCTCGGCCTCGCCGATCTCGTACACCGTACAGATGTTCGGATGATTCAACGCCGCCGCTGTCCTGGCCTCCCGCAGGAACCTCTTGCGGACTTCCTCGTTCGAGACCAGGTGTGGCGCGAGAAACTTCAGCGCAACGGGCCGTCCAAGGTGCGTGTCTTCCGCCTTGTAGACCACACCCATTCCGCCCTCGCCGAGCTTCTCGATGATCTTGTAATGCGAGATGGTACGGCCGATCATGCAGGTCCGATTCTACCGTGAAAGATTGCCAGGCGAGAACCATGCAACCGACTCGCCGTCTGCCAGAATCGCACCCATTCGGGCGACCAACAACGACTTCACGCGGATCCTCGCTGGCGTGGTGCGCCGGCCCGGCGCCGCGGGACCGCCCAACAGCGGGGTTGCCGCTTTCTCTATCCTGAGCTGAGGGGTACGTTGAGGGCGATCGTAGCCGAGCCTGCGGCGGAGGCGCCCGGATCGGCCACGCGGACGGTTTCGGGGGCGGTGAGATGAAGACGTTCCAGTTCAAGACAAGCCTCTGGTTGCCCCAGCCTCTGAGCCAGGTGTTCCCCTTCTTCGCCGACGCGCGCAACCTCGAGGAGCTGACGCCACCTTGGCTGCACTTCGAGGTGTTGACGCCGGCGCCGATCGCCTTGGCGGCCGGCACGATGATCGACTACCGTCTCCGGTTGTGGGGGTTGCCGATTCGCTGGCAGAGCGAAATCACAACCTGGGAACCGCCGCATCGCTTCATTGACGAGCAGCGGCGCGGACCCTACCGGCGGTGGATTCACGAACACCGTTTTCGTGAGCAAGACGGCGGCACGTTGGCCGAAGACCACGTTCGCTATGCCGTCCCAGGGGGAGCACTCGTCAACCGGTTGTTGGTGGGGCGCGAGGTGGCTAAGATCTTTCAATACCGTCACCGCCAGATGGAGTTGTTGTTCGCGGCGGCCCGGCCGGGTGAGCTACGGCCCGAAGCGGGCCATGCAGTCTGAGGTATCGGCCGCCCAATGTTGGGTTTCCGCGCCCCGCCGCAGGCTTGATCCAAAGAGGAGAACGATGCCTAAGCACGGAGACAAAGCGCCTGAATTCACGGCCACGACCGACGGAGGTGAAACCATCAAACTGAAAGACCTTCGGGGCAAGAGGGTGGTGCTGTACTTCTATCCCAAGGACGACACGCCTGGCTGCACGCAGGAGGCCTGCGACTTCCGTGACTCGATCACCACTTTCCGCCGCAGGGGCGTCGTCGTCCTGGGCGTCAGTCCCGACAGCGTGAAGTCGCACGAGAAATTCAAAGCCAAGTTCGACCTACCGTTCCCCCTGCTGGCCGACGAAGACCACGCGATCGCCGAGGCCTATGGCGTGTGGCAAGAGAAGTCCATGTACGGCAGGAAGTACATGGGCATCGTTCGCTCGACGTTCGTAATCGACGAGAAGGGCAAGATTGCCAAAGTCCACGAGAAGGTCAAGGTGAAGGGTCATGTCAATCAGTTGCTGGGCGCGGTCTAGCAGCGTCGCAGCCGCCAACGGCCGAAGCTCGCGCAGTACCTGGCCTGCCACCTTGGCGACTGCGGGGAGTTCGCGCCATCGCTGCAGGTCGGTGCAAGTTCGGTGCCGGCCTACTTGGTCTGGGGCGCCTAGACGGCCGGGCTGCACTCCCGGCTCCGGTGTCTCAACGGGTGAAGCCCTGCCCTAGGGCAAATTCCCCCTAGTTCTGGAGGGAACGCCGGAGGGTCATACACCTGGCGAACCCGGTAGTATCACAACGGACGAACCAGTTTGGCCCGGATGTGCGTCTACCCGCCAGGGCCGCCAAGCAAGACCGCGATTCCATGAGAAGATCTCCCCCCATTGCCACGGCAATCCTGCTACTGGGCTCGGCCGCGTGGGCACAGTCGCCGGGGCAACCACCGGCCGCCGCCTGCAAACCGGGCGACTTTACAGTCATCGGCCGCTCGGACGAATTCGGGCCGAAAGCAGACGGCAAGTTCGTCGTCCATATCGATCGCGGGTTCGACGGCAATTTCCTAACCACGGACCCCATCTGGTTGCCGTCGATTGAGAGCGCCATCGACCGATGGAACGGCATTGCCGGCGCGAATTGGACGTTCGAGAACCGTGGTTTCACCGACGAATTCGCCAGCCCGTTTGACAATGAGTTGACGATCTCGAGTTGCGGTGTCCTTTTTGCATGCCCGGACGGTCCGCCGCCCACTCTGCCCCCTGGACCCGAGCCGCCCGAATTCCTGCCGACGACTGCGAGTATGACCATCATCGCGGTGACGCTGGTCTTCAGCGACGGCGGTCCACACAAGGCGATTGGCAACTCGGACATTTTCTTCAACCCGGCCCTTCCTCTGCAAACCAACCCAGGCCCCGACCAGATTGACTTCGAGTCGGTGTTAGTGCACGAGTTGGGCCACGCGCTGGGCCTCGACCACAGCGATAACTGCGTCGTAGGGCCGACCATCATGGAGTCGCTGATCGATACCGGCGAGATCAAGAGGGAGCTTTTCCCGTCGGAGATTGAAGGCCTGCGATTCCTCTATCCGGCCGACGATTTCCCCGCCGTGCGGGTCTTCGATCGCGACAAACACCTGCGATTCGACTCTGTCGAGGGCGGCCCGAACCCCTTTTCGCAGGCGGTCTCGGTCTTCGGACCTCGAGGAGGGCGCTGGATTGCCGAGGTGACGACCTCAGCCGGGGGAGCGTGGGCACACCTCAATCCCGAAATCGGCAACTTCCCGGGTGATGGGACCGTCGACGTTACGGTCGATACGGCCGGCCTGTCTTCGGGGGACTATACCGCCCGGATCGAAGTCAGCATCGAGGGCCACCCCGGACCGCCCGTAACGATTCATGTGGATCTTCGCGTGGAAGCGGGTCCTCCCGCGGGCGAGCCCCCGTTCCTCACGCAAGTCGGTGTGCGGAACGGCGCCAATCTAGGGTCAAGCGCGCTCGCCCCGGGCGCCCTTTTCACCCTGTTCGGGAGCTTCTTAGCCACTGCGACGGCCCAGGCCGCGGCCGTGCCGCTGCCGACGCGTTTGGGCGGCGCCGAGGTCCTGGTGAACACAGTTCCAGCGCCCCTGCTGTACGTCTCGAAAGACCAAATCAACGGGCAGATTCCGACCGGTGTGGTGATTGGGCCCGGCGGGATCGTTGTCCGCACGGGCTTCGGCCAAACCATCCCGATCCCGATCCGGATCGACCCGGCGGCACCGGAGTTGTTCCTCACCGGCGACCAGCAGGCCTTGATTCTCAATCAGGACGGCACGGTTAATTCCGCCGCCAACCCGGCGCCGCAAAACAGCATCATCAGCGTCTTCCTGACCGGCCAGGGCGCCGTGAGCCCGCCGGTCGAAAGCGGCCGTCCGGCGCCGGTGCGACCGCTATCCCAGGTGGTGTCCATGCCGAGGGCGGAGATCGGCGGCCAGGAGGCGACCGTGCTGTTCCTCGGGCTGGCCCCGGGCTACGTGGCGCTGTCGCAAGGCAACATTGGGGTCCCGACCGGGGGCTCGGGGCGCTTGAGTATCCGCCTGAGGATTGGAGACATCTGGGGCAACGTCGGTTTTCTCTACGTGGAGTAAGCAATGACCGCGATAAGACATAGCCTCTTTGTCCTGGGAGCGACGCTGCTAGCGGCGCTACCGCTGGGGGCGTCATCCGTCATCCCGGTCGACTTCGCCCGCCTGAGCCAGCTTGCCCATCGTGTCATCGGGGGACGCATCACGGAAGTCACGGCTTCGCGCGACGCTAATGATGGCTATATCTATTCGAACGTGAAGGTGCTGGTCTCACGCTCGAACCCCGGCGAGTGGGTGGGCCGCGAATACACCTTCCGCATGATCGGCGGCGAGCTTGACGGCAAGAGTCTCCACATCGCCGATTTTCCTCGCATGCAAGTGGACGACTCGGTCGTGCTGTTCCTCAACGACGAGCCTTCGAGCGTCTTCGGCCCCACCGTCGGACTCTGGCAGGGCGTCTTCTTCGTCGAGTCGGACGGAACCGGGGTCGAGACCGTCACCGACCACCAGCGCCAACCCGTTCTGGGCGTGCGCGAAAAGCAACTCCTGCGAGGTGTCCGTCGGACCGGAGAGAAATCCGCTCTCACCGGCGAGGACGGCGGCCCCAAACCGATGGGGATCGACGAGTTCTTCGAGCAGGTCCAAACCCACCGCGGCACTCCCTAGTGCGGCGTCTCCTCAACAGCTTCGGATACGGCTGCCCTTCCCCCAGAGGCTGACGCTCGGGCGGAGCGAGGTCTGCCGGCCGCCGTGCTAACCTGTCCCTCTGGTTGTGACGGGCAACTGTTTGAGGCTTTCATGTCGAAGATTACACACCTTGAAGCCCTTGAGATTCTCGACTCGCGAGGGAATCCGACCGTGCAGGTGGCCGCCGTGCTCACCGGCGGCCACCGTGGCGTAGCGCGCGTGCCGTCGGGAGCTTCGACGGGCATGAACGAGGCCGTGGAACTGCGGGACGGCGACAAAGCCCGCTACCTCGGCAAGGGCGTGACCCAGGCTGTGGCGAATGTCAATGGCGAGATCTTGAACGCCGTCATGGAGATGCGGGCGGAGGACCAGGACGCGCTCGACCAGGAGTTAATCCGGCTCGATGGCACGTCGAACAAGGGGCGTCTGGGGGCGAACGCGATCCTCGGGGTATCGCTGGCTGTGGCGCGGGCGGCGGCGGCGGAGAAGGGCTTGCCGCTCTATCGCTATCTCGCCGATCAGCAGTCGTACACACTGCCGGTGCCGATGGTCAACGTCCTCAACGGCGGCGAGCACGCCGACAACAACGTCGACATCCAGGAGTTCATGCTCGTCCCTTTGGGCTTGCCGAGCTTCAGCGAGGCGTTGCGGGCGGTGGCCGAGACGTTCCATACGCTCAAGGCCATCCTCAGTCGCAAAGGCTATTCGACGTCGGTGGGTGACGAGGGCGGGTTTGCTCCGCGGCTCAAGTCGAATGAAGAGCCGATGGATCTATTGGTCCGAGCCATCAAGAAGGCCGGCTACAAGGCAGGGGAAGACATCGCGATCGCCATCGATGCCGCCGCGAGTGAGTTTTACAAGAAAGAAGAGTACGTCTTCCTGCAGTCGGACGGCAGCAAGAAGTCGGCCGGACAGATGCGCAAGATGTGGTCGGAGTGGATCAAGAAGTATCCTCTGATTTCGATCGAAGACGGGTTCTCAGAGGATGATCACTCGGGCTGGCAGAAGGGCACGGCCAAGCTCGGCAAGAAAGTGCAGCTCGTCGGTGACGACCTGTTCGTAACCAATCCCGCCATCTTCAAACAAGGCATCGCCGACGGGTTGGCGAACTCCATCCTGATCAAGCTCAACCAGATCGGGACTCTCACCGAGACACTCGATTGCATCGAGATCGCCAAAAAGAGCAGCTACACCTACATCATTTCCCACCGCTCGGGCGAGACCGCCGATACGACGATTGCCGACCTGGCCGTCGCGACCACCAGCGGTCAGATCAAGACGGGCTCCACCTGCCGCAGCGAGCGCATCGCCAAGTACAACCGTTTGCTCGAAATCGAAGCCGAATTGGGCGACAAGGCCCACTACGCCGGCCGCGACGCCCTCGCGAATTGGGTGTGAGCAGAGCGGCGCGAACGGTTCCCAGCATTACCGCTCAGAGCACCAGTGTTCGTGGACTGTATTCCAAGGGGTGCAGTAAACTGAGCCTGGGCGTCTTGCCGCCTCACCTCGGCCCGAGTCCTCAGCATGATCCCGCGCAAGTTCGTTCATCGTTGGCTGATATTGGGTCTGGTGCTGCTCCAGCCGGTCCATGGCCAAGAGCCTGAGGTCAATCAGCTCGATAACGACATCCGGCTGTTCACCGCCTTGACGGCCATCAACGTGGCCGGCTACGACACCGGTTTCGGCTCCCCGTCCGACAGCGCCGTGCGGCGAGTGGTGAGGGGCGACCTCGACGGCTTCGATGGCGCGAGCCTGACGCGGCTCAAGAACTTCTATGAGCAGTTCAGGCTCGACGATCCCGGCGCGAATCTGTCGCAGTACATCTCGTTCGCGCTGATGTGCGGGCCGCCGCCGTCGTTCGAGATTGTAGCCAGACTGCCAACCGACCTGCCACCCGATGTCCGCAGGATTCGAACGCTCAGCCCCATTCTCGCGGAGTTCTACCGCGAAGCCGACATCGAAACGCTATGGAACCGCTACCAAGCCGCCTACGAGAACGTCATCGTCGAGTACCAAGAACCCCTGATTCAAACGGTTTTTGAGGTGACCGGGTACCTTCGATTTTCTCCGACGAGCCGGCAGGTTGGGAGCTTCAGAGTGCTGTTCGAGTTGATGGGCTCGCCGAACCATGTCTATAGCCGCAGCTATGAGGGAGTCGTCAACGTGGTGGTGCAGGCTTCGGCGGAGCCGCGAATCGAGGAAGTCCGTGACGCCTACTTGATGCATCTACTGGACCCTCTCTCCATTCGCTATGGGCAGGAAATTGTCAAGAAAAGCGAGATGGGCCGGTTCGCGCTCTTTGCACCCGCACTAGGCGCGGTGTACAAAGAGAACTTCCAGCTTCTGGTCTCGAAATCGCTCGCCAACGCGGTCGAAGCGCGGCTCCATCGTGGAGGCGACGCAAAACGGGCGGCGATGGTGGATAAGAGTCTGCGCGAGGGCTTTGTCCTCACGCCGTACTTCTACGAGAAGCTGGCCGAGTATGAGAAGCAGGTCGAGGACTTCCGCCATTTCTATCCCGAGATGATCCGAGGGATCGACCTGAAGCGGGAAGGGGCGCGCCTGCAGAACACGAAGTTCTCTGAGGCCGAAGCGCCGCAGCCCGCGCAGCCGATTCGGCCGAGGCTCTCGGAACTCGACCAGATGCTGCAGCAGGCTGAGCGTCTGCTCTTGGCCAAGAAGCTGGGCGAGGCCCGCAAGACGTTCCTGGCGGCGTATGAGAAGTCCGGGCGCAAGAGCGCTCAGGCGCTTTACGGCCTCGGCCGCTTGGCCCTCCACGAGGCTGACCCCGACTTGGCCCGCGACCAGTTTACGCAAGCGCTCACTACCGCGCCCGACCCCTACGTCGCGGCGATGTCGCATATCTACATCGGTCGCATCGAAGACGTGATGGGCAACCGCGAGCAGGCCGTCCAACACTACCAGCTCGCCCTCGGCACCGAGGACCCCTCGACACGCATCCGTGAGTTGGCGCAACAGGGGCTAGACAAACCCTTCGGACCGTCGCGCGACGAAGAAGAAGAGGACGATCTGGATGAGGAAGATCTGGAGGACGAGGATCTAGAGGACAAAGATCTGGAAGAGGACGATCTGGGCGAGAAGAAGAACGCCAAGTAGTCGCGAGGCCCGGCACCAAGCGCATCTTGCGTGCCGAGAACGCATCTTGCGTGCCACGCGTAGCGCGCCCCTACATGCTTCTCACCATCGCGGGACCCTGCCCCTTCCGCCGCATGGCTATCAGCCGGTGGCGAAATCGAGAACGGCGCGGGTCAAAATGCAGGGGCACGGTCGTGCCGTGCCCGAGGCTCCCACGATGGCGGACGCTTCGCTCAGACGCCCGACCGAACCCTTGAAACACACTGCTAAGGCGTGACGGGGGCACCGTCCGTGACTCACTCGCGGGAATCGAGAGGCGATAATGGCAGGTAAGTGAGGTTCGTGTCACTTATTCACGCCCGGCGGGTTTTCGCCCCGCTGCTGTTGATCACTGTCGCTGCTTTCGCGGCTGAAGACCTTCGACAGACGGCTTCGCAGCTCTACCAGCAACGGGATTTCAACGGCGCCGCGGCGGCTGTTGAAAAGTATCTGGCCACCCAGCCGGCGGACGTGCCTGCCCGCATGCTGCTAGGCATCTGCCGGCAGCAGCTTGGCGATAATCATCGGGCCGAGATGGCCTTCGCGGAGGTGGTCCGCCTGGCGCCGCAGGACCCGCAGCCGCGCTTCTACCTCGCCTTGGTGCGAATGTCGATGGGAAAGTTCGCCGAGGCCGCGGCGGACGCCCGCGCCTCCCTCGACCTCGGCGGCGACGCGCCCCCCGCCCATCACTTGCTCGGGATGGTCCTCGAGGAGCAAAACCAGCTAGAGAAAGCACTCGCGTCTTACCAGTCTGCGCTCAAGGCGGGTGGCGGCGGCTCGCCCGACATGCAGCTCAGCACCGGCCAGGTCCTTCTCAAGCTTGGGCGCGCCTCCGAAGCGGTCAAGCATTTTGACGCCGCCGTCCAGCTCAACCCGAAGCTGCCTGAAGCGGCCTGAAGCGCACTACCATCGCGGCCGCGCCTATCTGGAAGCGGGCCAACAGCCCGAGGCCATCAAGAGTCTGGAGACGGCCGTGCGCCTCGGGGGCCATCGGCAGGCGAAGAGTCTGCTCGAGCGGGTGCGTTCGATGACGCCCGAGTCCAAGAAGCCCGAGCCCAGAAAGGAAGCGGCAAAGAAAGCCGGATTGATCGCGCCGATTCGATTCCGCAACGTGGCCGCCGATGCCGGACTCAACTTCGTCCTCGAGCACCATCCCACGGACCGGAAGTACCTGGTCGAGACGATGGCGGGCGGCGTCGCCGCGCTCGACTACGACAACGACGGGTTGACCGACATCTTCTTCACCAACGGCGCCGAGAGTTCGTCTCTCGAGAAAAGCGCGGCCAAGTTCCATAACCGCCTCTACCGCAACCAGGGCGGGATGAAGTTCGTGGACGTGACCGAGAAAGCGGGCGTCGAGGGACGGGGTTACGCGATCGGGGCGGCCGCCGGGGACTACGACAATGACGGCAACGTCGACCTGTTCGTCGCGGGTGCCGGTGGCAACCTTCTCTACCGCAACACCGGCGAGGGCGGCTTCGAGGACGTCACGGCCGAGGCCGGGATCGAGAGCGCGAAATGGTCAATCGCAGCGGGGTGGTTCGACTACGATCGCGACGGCCTTCTCGACCTGTTCGTCGTGAACTATCTCGACTGGTCACCCGACACCGACGTCAGTTGCAAAGACGAGTCGACCGAGATCCGCACCTACTGCCATCCCAAGTACTACGACGGGCTCCCCAATCAGCTCTACCGCAACCGGGGAGACGGGACGTTCGAGGATGTCTCCGCGACCAGCGAAATCGGCTCACACGTCGGCAAGGGAATGAGCCTGGCATTCGCCGACTACGACGCCGACGGCCGCACCGATGTGTTCGTTACGAACGACGCGGCGCCCAACTTCCTGTTTCGCAACCTCGGCAAGGGACGTTTCGCGGAAACCGGCCTGGAGGCCGGCGTGGCGCTGAAGGACGACGGGGTCGCGGTCTCGAGCATGAGGGCCGATTTTCGCGACTACGACAACGACGGGCGGCCCGACATCCTTTTCACAGCGCTGCCCGGTGAAACCTTCCCGGTCTTTCGCAACGAGGGCGGGCTGTTTCGCGACTCAACCTATGCCAGCAAGATTGGGGTCTTGAGCGCACGTCTCGGCGGATGGGGCGTCGGGCTGGCCGACTTCAACAACGATGGCTGGAAGGACGTCTTCACCGCAAACGCTCACGTGACCGACAACATCGAGGAGTTCACAACCGAGAAGTACCGCCAGCCGAATGCCGTCTGGGCGAACGCGGGCGACGGCACGTTCCGTGATGAATCGGCGTCCTCGGGAGATGCGTTTCGGGTGCCTCGCGCGCACCGCGGTGCAGCGTTCGCCGACTTCGACAATGACGGCAAGATCGACGTGGTGGTGACGGCGCTAGGCGAGCCGGTCGAACTCTGGCGCAACGTCAGCCCCGGCGAGCACCACTGGATTCGTCTCGTGCTGCGGGGCTGGCGCAGCAATCGCGACGGCATGGGCGCGATGGTACGAATCGGCAAACAGCACAACCAGATGACCACCGCGGTCGGGTACGTGTCGTCGAGTCACGCGGGCGTTCACTTTGGCCTCGGGGCGAGTACGGCGATTCCGCGGGTTGAAATTCAATGGCCAAGTGGCGCGCGCCAGGTTCTCGAGAACGTAGCCGTCGATCAGGTTCTCGAAATCCGCGAGCCTCAGTAGCGGAACTGCATCCCAACCAGTCGGTACCTCCACAGTGGAATCCTTGGATTCCTCAGGCATGGGAGTATCCGGCGAGACTGTAGGGGCGGGCCCCTGCGCCCGCCCGGCTGCTCGTTTGCCAGGGAGTCTTCTTTGCGACAGTCCACTAGGCGAGTTCTGGGTCGCCTGTCACAGCGAACCGCGACACTACCTATCCGATTGCGACGGCTCTTCGCATACAATCACGGTGGACCGGCTACGGAGGGATCATGAAAACACTCAATCGGCGTAGGTTTCTGACGGGGGTTGCATCTACTGGGGCGTTGACAATCGGGCAAGGGATAAATGCCTTGCAAGCGGCTGAGCGTTCCGCGAACAAGCACTCGTTGAAGATCACCGAGATCGAAGTCCACGAGATCCTCCCTCCGTTTCACGACTACAACGCGACGGCACTGTTCCGCTACAACGGCACGGGCAACCAGCTCCGCACGATCTTCATCCTCAAAACCAACAACGGCCTCGAGGGCTACGGCGAGAGCTGGGGCCCCAAGCCCGAGCAGGGCCGGTACGACAAGTACATCGGGACCAGCCCGTTCGATTGGGTCAACGATCCCGTGAACCTGCCCATCAACATGGCGGTCTACGACCTGATGGGGAAGCACCTGGGCGTGCCGGCCTGGAAGCTGATCGGACCGCAGGTGCGCTCGTGGGTTCCCGTCGCGGCGTGGACGGTGTCGCAACCTCCCGAGGCCATGGCCGAGGAAGTCATCAGCGTTGCCAAACGCGGCTACCGCTGGATGAAGTTCCACGTCGACACCATGCAGAACGTGATCGATCAGACCGAGGCGATGCAGAAGGTCGCGCCGCCAGGGTTCAAGATCCACTACGACTTCAACGGAGATTCGAACCTCAACTCGATGCTGCCGGTTCTCACCGAGCTTGAGCGATTCCCCATCGCCGGACGCGTAGAGGACCCGATCCGCGGCTACCCGCCGCCGGATTATGACGGCTACCGTGTCTTGCGGGAGAAGATCTCGCTGCCGATCCTGATCCACCACGGGCCGGTCGATTTCATGATGCGCAAGCTGGTGGACGGGCTGATGACGGGTCACATGGCCATTGGAGGCGTCAACCGCGTCGCCGGCCTGGCCGAGATGAACAACGTTCCGTTCATGTTGCAACAAGCCGGCGGGACGATCAACCAAGCCTTCCTGGCGCACGAGGCGGCGGCCTACAAGATGGCCACGCTCGACCACGTCAACCTGTGCCACCTGTGGAAGGACGACGTGACCGTGGAGACGATGCCGGTGATCGGCAGCAGCGTCGAAGTGCCGAAGGGGCCCGGTCTCGGGGTGACGATCGACCGGCGCAAGCTCGAGAAGTATGCGCGGGTACCGCGTCCGAAGCAAACACGTTTCCTCTGGCGGATGCGATACCACAGCGGCCGGATTGTCTATGCGCGCTTCGACCCCGATGCGCCGGGAGCCGCCGGCTCCATGGCAGGGTTCTCGACTCGCCACTTGCAGAACCACATCCCGGGCTCCGGCGACGGCTACCGCGCACGCGTCGTCACCGACACCTGGGACGCCGAGGGCGACCGCGACTTCGAGCGCATCTGGAAACTCACCGACTCCGGCCCGGTGTGGACGAACGAGCAAGGCGAACTGGTCGCGACTCGCAAAACGCGATAGTAAGAACGGGCCGACCTTAGCCGCAAGCCGCACCCCTTTGTCGTCGGGTAGGCCAATAGGTAAACGCCACGTCCTCGGGAGGATCTATGTGGCATGATTGACGTGCCCGTGACAGAAACGGTTGGTCTTTGAAGACCAGGAGTCGTGAACACCGCCTGCGCTGACCGTCAATAGCGATTGTGGTGGTTCCCTCGGCAACCCAAGCCCAAGCGCTACGACCGTGTGGTAGAAGCCCTGATCTGAGCGACAGGCCTTTAGGCGCATGACGAAGAGACGATGAAAGATCAGCCCAGCACTGACCTTTGGACACTGTTGCAAACACTGCCGGAATTGCGGGAGCAGAGAGACTTTGTCGCAGATTGTCTGGAACGTTATCGTCCATTCGCGGACTCTAACTTCGAGGGCGAACTTCGGCATCAATTCGGTGCGAGGTTCTGGGAGATGTATCTGGGGTGCGCGCTGCTCGACTCGCAGTTTCCACTGGTACCACGTAAGGAACGGCCCGAAGCCGGGCCGGACCTCTGCATCCGTTCAGAAGTCCGACGGATTTGGATCGAAGCCATAGCGCCTCAGCAAGGAACGGGTCCCGACAGGGTTCCCGCCGTTGGCGAAGCTGACGGTTGGGTGCCCGAGTCGCGGATCGTCCTCCGCTACTGCGCGGCGGTCAAAGAGAAGTCGTGCAAGCGGGAAGGATACATCGAGAAGAATTTGACTGCGACCACTGAGCCATTCGTAGTGGCCATCAACGGTTTTCAGATTCGGCCCCTTCTCAATGCATCCGCTGACGAAGTGCCTTATGCCGTTCAGAGCGTGCTGCCGTTGGGTGTTCCTACCGCTACAGTGGACGTTCAGAGCGGCGGCATCGTCGGTGAGGGCTTCGAGACACGATGGAATATCTCGAAGAGATCCGGTACGCAGATCGGAACAGGCACGTTCTTAGATCAGACCTATTCGACTGTCAGCGGCATCCTGTTCTCGGATGTTCATCCGCTGTATGTTCGAGACATTCGTCGAGAGAGCCTCGCGTTCCTCCACAACCCCAACGCTGGTGCCCCAATGCAGCGTGGGTGGCTCCGTACTGGCACGGAGTATTGGGTTGAGGGAAACGCTCTATTCCGACGAGTGCTAGGCGGCGCCTAACAGGCGAATGGAACCGTGTAGAATCCTTCCTATGATTCAGTCGACCCTCACGCTCCAAATCGAGATCGAGCAGGAGGAGGACGGCCGCTGGATCGCCGAAGTCCCTGAATTGCCGGGGGTGATGACATACGGTTCGTCACCCGCCGAAGCAAAAGCCAAAGTCCAGGCCTTGGCCCTGCGAGTTGTTGCGGATCGTCTCGAGGACGGCGATCGTGGCCTGTTGTGAGCAGTCAGTCGCGTTTACGCGGCTTGGTGTCGACTAGGCCAGCCGTTGTACGGCTGGTTGCCCTGATGCCCCCCCACAATGACCCTAGGCCGGTTCAGCGGCCTTACGATAGCGGGCTTGAGCCGCTCCTATTTTGGCGATCGCCTCGATGCGTTCGAGACGGTCGTGGGTCTTACCCGCGGCGTGGTGTTCCCTTTGATTGCGGATGTAGTCGGTCACCCAGGGAAGGTCCTTGGACCCGAAACTGACTACCCCATAGCCCGCCTGCCAGGCGAAGCGGTTGCGGTTCAGGATGCGTTGGTTGAGGTAGTGGGCGCTGGCGCCTTTGAGTTGGCCGACCCAGTCGCTGACCTGGAGAGTCGGCGGGATCGAGACAGCCAGGTGGACGTGGTCGTCGGTTCCACCGACAGCGTGAAAGATCGCCCCGGGCGTTTGCTTTACGCGTTGTTCGAGAAATTCGTAGAGGTGATGCTCGACGGCATCGTGGATCAGAGGAGCGCTCCCCTTCGTGTGCCACGCAAGGTGGAGGTTGATCTCCGAGTAGACGTTATTGGGCATTGCCGGTACATGGCTCAAGCCGATTTGGGTAAGGCCCCTCAAAGGGGCCTGATTCATTTCACTCGGGTCATTCTACCAGGCGTAAAACGCCTGGCCTAGTCAAAACCAAGGCCCGCGAGCGGGCCTGTTTGCTTCGCGAATAGTGAGCGGGATGGGGATAGGATCGAAGCGAGTCGCGTTTACGCGGCTTGGGTTGTACTAGGCCAGTCGTTGTACGGCTGGTATCTCGGAAACGCCCCACAACCCCTCTAGGCCGGTTTAGCGGGTTTAGCGACGTGCCAAAGGCCGACCAGCCGGCGGGGGTCACCAACGTGGCTATCGCTGGAACTCGCTTCAGCGGTACGCCTCGCGGCGATGCCGCACACCTTCGATTCGAATGAACCGCCGGCGACGATCCAGCGAATACAAAACCCGGTATTCGCCGACCCGTAGGCGGTAGAATCGCCTTGCACATATGAACAACTCGCCATCCCGGCCCTACCGCGGCTGGGTGCCGCCATCGGGCGACACCATCACACCCGGCCCGCTCGCCGGGAATGCGCTGACGCAGACATCTTCTTTCCCGGATTCCTTGGAGCCGTAGGCGACGGGGCCGTACGGCGCAAACTCCCGGCGCCCTATCGGCTGATTACGGACCTCAGCCCTGCAACCGGTCTTCGATACACTGGGCTTTCGGCATGAAAATCCTGGTCTCAGCCGGCGAAGCATCGAGCGACCGCTATGCCGCGGAACTCGTCGAGGCGTTGCGTGCACGGCTTCCGGGAGCGGAATTCTTCGGCTGCGCCGGCCCGCGTTTGCGGGCAGCGGGCGTGCGGACGGTGACGCCGTCCGAACACCTGTCGGTCGTGGGGGTGTTCGAGGTGCTGGCCCACGCACCCCGCATCTATCGGGAGCTGTGGCGCATGGCGCGGGCGGCGCGCGAGGAGCGGCCGGCGTTCGCGATCGTCACCGACGCGCCCGGTTTTCACATCGATCTATCGAAGCACCTGTACCGCGCCGGTATCCCTGTGTTCTACTACGTGGCTCCTCAAGTGTGGGCCTGGCGCAAGAGCCGTGTGCGTCCCTTGCGTAAGTATGTCGATCATCTCTTGTGCATCTTCCCGTTCGAGGAGAAGTTCTTCGCCGATCACCGGATGCCGGCGACGTACGTCGGGCACCCACTCAGTGAGGCAACGCATACCACGATCTCGCGCCAGGCCCTGTTCGAGCGTTACGGGCTTCAGCCCGACCGTCCACTGGTGGCGGTCCTGCCCGGGAGTCGGCGGGCGGAGGCGGCCCGGCATCTGCCGGTGCTGCTCGAAACCATGGCGCGGCTCGAGCGCCGCCGCCCATTGAATTTCGTCCTGCCGGCCTCGCATACAACAGGGAAGGCGTTTTTCTCGCAACGCGTCGGCGATTCAGCCGTCCAAGTAGTTGAAGATGACCTTCACAACGTTGTCGGACACGCGGATTTGGCACTGGTCGCGAGTGGCACGGCCACCGTCGAGACGGCGTTGCTTGGCACGCCCATGGTGGTCTTCTATCGAGTCACTGCACCGACTTGGTGGGTGGGAAAGCTGATTGCCGATGTGCCGTTCTACAGCATGGTTAACCTGCTCGCCGGCCGCCGGATCGTTCCCGAGCTTATCCAAGGCGATTGCACGCCGGAACGGTTGGCGACCGAGGCCGAGCGGCTGCTCGACGACGAGAGCGCCCGGCAGCGCATGAAAGAGGACCTGCTAGCCGTCGACCAGACACTTACGGGCAAGATACCGGCGGCGCAGCGAGCAGCGGAGGTCATATGCGAGCAAATCAAATGGAGTCGAGACTCAGCACCCGAGCCGAGAAACTCATTGGCGGTGTCGTAGAGGGAAGGCGGGCCGCCGAGGCCTGCGCGAGGCACGCAAGGCCTGCCGGCATTCCCCGGCTCGCCCTAGCGCTGCTCGCCTTGTCGCTGCTCGTTCTGGCTCTCCCGGCTCTCGAGGCGCAGTTCGACTCTTACGAGGCTCCGCTCATCGACGTCGAGTTCTACCGCATCAGCGCGGATATCGATCTGCTCGGCCAGTCACTGGAGTCGCTCGCTGAGGTGCGCTTCGTCCCGCGCGAATCGACCAACAACGTGGTCTTCGAGTTGCACAACAGCCTCAACGTCAACGGCGTTCTCAACGAAGCGGGCGACAGCATCCCTGTCGACCGCTATCGCCAGAACAACACCGTGCGGCTGACGTTTCCCGACACGCTGCCGATCGACAACGCCGTCACGCTGACCTTCCACTATGAAGGGCAACTGACCGGAACCGAGAATTCGCCGGTCGAGGGCGTGAGCCTGGCGGCCATTGAACCCGACCGTGCCTACCTGCTCTACCCGGGCCGCTGGTTCCCGGTGAACGGCTACGCCGCCGACCGCTTTTCCGCGGAGATCAACATCACCGTGGACGAGGGTTATCAGGTGATCGCCAGCGGCGTCGGCACGCGGGAAGAGGTCGAGGGCCGCATCAAGCACAGCTACTCGTTCTCGCAGAACTCCTTTCCCGGCAGCGTCGCCGTCGTCGCCGAAGACGCAGTCGCGACCGACTACGACGGCGTGACCGCGCAGTTCTATTTCAAGACCGCCTCCGAGGGGTTGGCCGAGGAGTACGGCGAAGCCCTCAGCCTCATGATGGGTTATTACTCCGAGACCTTTGGCTCGCCCTACACGACGAACTTGACCGTCGTTGAAACCGGGGACCTCGCGCCGGTCGGCTATTCAGCGCCGGGAATCATCTTCCTCAGTTCGTTCGGGATCGGCGAGGAGGTGAACCGTTCCTTGCTGGGCAAAGAGGTGGCGCATCAATGGTGGCGCGTGCTCGTCTCGCCGGGCAACCGCAACCATAGCTGGATGGATATCGGGCTGGCGCGCTACTCGGCCATGCTCGAGGTCGAGGAGAACGAAGGCGAGACCCAATTCAACGCGATGGTGCAAGACCTGCACGTCGACGCGCTGACCTACGACGAGATTCCCCTGACCCAAGCGGGGCGCCTACCGGACTTCTCGAACGAGTACTACTCGCTGGCCGGCGCCAAGGGTGCCATGGTCGCGCACATGCTGCGCTGGACCATTGGACACGACGCGTTCTTCGCCGCGCTACGGCAGTTCCTTGAGAAGAACGTCTGGAAGTCAACCGTATCCGCCGATCTCGAGGAGACCGCGGCGTCTGTGAGTGGCAAGAGCCTGCAGGCCTTCTTCATCCAGTGGCTCGAGAACACGGGCACGCCCGAGTTCCGGCAAGAGTACACCATCTTCCGTCTCGGCGGCGGCAAGGGTTTCCGCGTGATGGGTAAGGTCACACAGGACCTCGACACATTCAGCATGCCGGTTGAGCTGCAGATCGAGACCGAAGGCGAGCCCGAATCGAAAGTGATTGAGGTGCAAGGAACGTCGTCGGACTACATCATCGACACCTTCGGCAAACCCCGCAAGGTCCTGCTCGACCCGAACCATCGCATCCTGCGCTACGACGAGAAGACCCACGTGCAGGTCGCGATCCGGCGCGGCGAGCAGTTGGTCCACTTGGGATACTACGCCGACGCCTTGCAGGAGTATCAGAAAGCGCTCGATATCAATCGATTCAGCTCGCTGGCGCACTACCGCATTGGCGAGGCCATGTTCCGGCAGAACAACTATCAGACCGCGGCCAACGAGTTCCGTGAATCACTCAATGGCGACCAAGAGCCCAAGTGGACCGAGGTTTGGTCGCACATCAGCCTGGGCCAGATCTTCGACATCACCGATCAACGCGAGAGGGCGGTCAACGAGTATCAACTGGCCATCCGCACCCGTGATGACACCCAAGGCGCCCTCGAAGAAGCGCGCAAGTATCTGGAACAACCCTTCAAGAGGCCACGACGCCGGGAGCGGATTTACTAAAGACTCGTCCTAGGTCGCCATTTCGACGACGCCCCCGCCGCCTCACGTGGGAGCGCGGTGAGCTGTCACTGGACGAGGCGCGATACCGAGCTTTTTACCTCACTAAAGGCGTCCTCGATATCGGCCGCGGTGGGGGCGTAGGCGTAGACGCCTGTTGGCTGGTTGGGATCGTAGAATCCAGTGGAAGGGTCGTTGGCAACCCGTTTCAGCGCCAGCGCGTCCACGGAGCCCAGGCCGATTGAGGAGACCAAAATCGCCAACGGATCGGTCCGCGCTAGCCGAGCCGCGTTGAGCTGCATGTTCTGCGCGACCTTGCGAATATTCGACTCGCCGAGCGAAGTGGAGACGCCTACTAGGGGGAATTCCGTGTTCGGACCGCTGCTGTCGATGTAGATCTGAGGGCCGCCCGGGCCTTGGGGCTCCCAGAACAGGGGGATGGACGAGACCAGGTCTTCGACGGAGCTAGGAGATCCCACACACCCGGGCGCAAGCGTTTGGGAAGTGACTGGCGGCGGCGGAGCGTCTTTGTCGAACAGTCCCCTCGGTCCGAGGCTGGTGAGAACTCCCACCTTGGGCGTCGTGTCGCAGCGGTTAGAACCTGTCGTACTCACGTTGAACTCGCTTGCGAAGGTGTTTGCCTCGCCATCGGTGAAGAAGATGATCGCGTTCAGCTTCTCTGCCTTGTCCGGATCGGGCAGATCGAGGAGCGCTTCATAGGCCAGCCACAGCCCGAGCGAAGAATTGGTGCTCCAGTTCGTCTCCAAGGAATCGATGATGGTGCGCAGATCGGTCTTGAAACTCGTCTGAGGTACGTAGTCGAGCCGGCCCGCCGTACTGAAGCTCACCAGTCCAACCTGATCCCTTACATCGTCAAACGTGTCAACGAAGTTCTTGGCCGCGGCTTTCACCTCGGGTAGCTCACCCGAGAGCGAACCCGAGTAGTCCAGTACGAGGACGAGGTTGACGTCACGCCGAAATGAGGTGGCCGTTGCCGAGATGTCGAAGTGATCGTGGCCAAACCATCTCAAGAAGAAAGTCGGCGAGGTCGCGCGAGCGGTGACAGTGATTCTTTGCGACCCCTGCAGGTTCTCAATCAGCCTGGTGTGGGAAAGGGATTCCGTGAGCAGGGTCCCCGCCGGGAAGTTGGCTTCCAACGTCCGCTGTAACGCTGCATCCATCGCATTGGTCCCGCCGTGAACGGCTCGCAGCGCCGAGAGCGCGGACGCATCCAGCGCTCGTACAAGAAGAGTCTTCGCGCTGTAGGCCCAAAGTACGTCCAAGGCCAAGCCCAAAAAACCAAACAGAACAGGGGTCAACACTGCGAACAGCAGAACGACCTGCCCCCGGGTGCGCATACGCCGTTTGATTGTCATGCTCATTGCTCCTGACTAGAAGTAGGTGGTCGAAGCCAACCGTGATGGCACTAGTCCCCACACCGAAAGGAAATTCATGTCGTTGGGAACGTAGAAAACTTCCGCTACAAAGACAGTCTCTCCCTCGGGCAAGGATCCAAGAGGATTGGGTAAAGCAGCCACTGCTGAAGCTTCGTCGTCGTAATCCGCGACGTCGCCATTGGGCTGCGAGTTCGAGGGATCCGGCCAGATAGCGCTCGAAGGCGTTCCAACTCGGCTCGAGGCCAACGATTCATTCCCTATCACGAAGCGCTGTGCGACCACCAGTTGGCCGGCGTTCGCGGTGCCGGAGGGTGCTTTGACGACAGTAGAAAGATACGCGACGCCCTGCCCGCCGGAGACGCTTATGTTCAAGTTGTTGGCAGCCATCAGCAGCAATTGTTTGTTCTGGACCGCCGCAAAGTCGGTGTCACGGGACAACATGTTACCTGCATTGCGGGCCAGTTGAATCACGCTCAGGTAGCGCGTCATCATGAGGCCGCTACTGAGAGCCAAAAAGCTGACAATCAGCATGATCGGCATCACGAGCGCGAACTCCATAACGGCGGTTCCTCGCCGTGCGTCCTGTGGGCCTGGTTTCAAACCCCGGCCGTCGTGTATGTGCGTCATCTTCGTCACCGCTTTCAGGGAGTACCTCATGGGGAAAGGGTCCTCGGAGGCCGGTTGGGGAAAGGCTCAAGTTTATCGACCGCCCGCACGGTCAGATTCAGGTGATCTGGTGTCGACGGCCCCAGGAAGTATCCCGCGAACAGGGGCATCTCATAGTCCTGTACGGACAACACGACCGTATTGCGGGCACTGTTTTGGGAGGTCGCGGATCCGTCCGCGGCGTAGTACTGAATATTGATCTTGTCGTCTTGGCCATTGAGGAGACCGAGCGAGTAGTCCTTGACCACCCGCTTGATCGAGTCGTCGTGCCCCAGGCCCGTCTGCAACGTGCCTGTAATCGCAAAGCGGACACCCTCGCGAACCGCGTGGGTCAGGACACCGTGAACGAACAACGTGAACGCCAACTGGAAGATGGTCAGCATCACGACAAGGCACGTCATGAACACAAGGGCAAACTCCACGATCGCGCTGCCCCGTCGCGCCTGGCCCGACGAGCCTTGGCTCGAGACGGATATCTTTCGGAGGTTATGCATGAGTTGATCCAGTACTTGCATGTCCAAGTTCCATTACGTTCCAATCGAGAAGCTCTTCCACCGGAGTGGCCTTCTAAGAGGACCTTACCGCGATGTTGAACTGTAATCAATGGACAAGGAGTACTTTAATCAGCGGACAAAAAGTACTCTAATCAGCGGACAAAGAGTACTTTAATCAATGGACAAAGAGTACCAGAAAGTATTACATAGACATATGTCGTCATATAACCTGTCTCATCAGACGCAGTCTGTTCGTTGGAACGGAGACGCCGATATCTGCCCATGCCGCAGGCAAGGAACGACGCGGACAGGCGGCAGCGGTTTCCGGTGCTGTCCGATTGGCTCAGCGACAACAACGGTTGTGGGCGATGGCCGAGTACACCGGTAGCGGCACGATCACAAACCCCTGAGGCGGACAAGTCCGGTGAAGCGGGTTCGTTGCAGGGGAGAAATCCGGACTAGGACTCTCTTGCCCTGCCGAGCGGTTGGCAAGCGGTGTAGCTAGTGGGGCCGCGTCTTGAAAGTGTGGCTGATGACATCTATGTTGGCGATCCAGCGTTGGCCCTGTCTCTCACAGGAAGTACTGGCGCCGAGACACTGATACTCGCGCCCCACGATACGGACCATAGTGGACGAGGGAATGTTGCGGGGGAGTGATGCGCTCACGCGCCCTTCACCGGCGCCGGCTAGCGAGACGATACAACTTGTGGCGCCACCGCGGTGCTCAATCCAGTGGAGACAGCTCGCTGGGCCTTCTGCCGACACCTTGGCCAGGGTCTCTTCTCGGAGAGTGATGTGGCCGATCAGGTGGTCCTGTTGAACGTTGCAGGCCAATACGACGCCAGCCCGCTCAAAGCCGTCCGAGATAAGCCACACGGGCGTGTCCGGCTCGATGGCTTGGCTTAGTTGGACGCCAATCTGATCGTGGGTGTGGCTGTGGACCGTTGCCACCTCGCACCGGGCCACTCCGTCCGCCGCAAGCCAGGCCAGCGTTACCGCCTCGGGTCCGGAGGCCGCCGCGGGAGCCCCCCTCTTCTCGTTGCCGCTCTCTTGTTTGCGGCCACCGCGCTGCCACAGCTTCGACCAGGACATGCGCATATACACAGAGTATGCCCGCGCGGACTGGGTCAAACAATCAGACGGAAACACTAGCTGCTTGGAGGGGAGTGGCCTAGAGGGTACCTCGCCCACAGCCCCCGAGACCGTGTGAGCAAGTCTACCCGGCGCGACCCGATCCCTTACGATCCTTCCATCGCCTGTTCTTCAGTTCGAAGGCTTGGGGCTTCCCAACGCCGCTAAAATAAGATCGGAAGGAGCCATGGTACGGAAGATCGTCAAGTATGGAAATCCGGTGCTCGAAACGGTCTGCGACCCGGTGACGGAGTTCGACACCTCCGAGCTACATCGCCTCGTCGACGACATGTTCGAAACCATGTACGAAGCCGGTGGCGTGGGCCTCGCCGCCCCCCAAGTGGCGATCCCGCGGCGCTTGACCATCATCGACTGCTCCTGCGGAGAGAAGCCCGACGAGAAACTTGTGCTCATCAATCCCGAGATCGTGGCCACCGAAGGCGAGCAGGTCGGCGAGGAAGGCTGCCTGAGCATCCCCGGCTTCCGCGAGGACGTCAAGCGCGCCTTCGAGGTCACTGCCCGCGCCCAGAACGTGAAAGGGGCGTGGTTCGAGGTCGAGGGCGATGAGCTGCTGGCCCGCGCCATTCTGCACGAGAACGACCATTTGAACGGCATCCTTTTCCTGCAACACATCAGCACGCTCAAGCGGCAACTCATCAAGCGCAAAATCCGCAAGCTCCGGCGCAAGGGCGAGTGGGACTAGCCAGCGATGCGCGTGGTCTTCATGGGCACGCCCGCCTTCGCTGTGCCCTCGTTACGGGCGTTGGTCGAGGCGGGACACGAGGTGGTCTCGGTGCTCTCGCAACCCGACCGTCCCGTCGGCCGCGGCCGGCGCTTGACCGCCCCACCGGTCAAGGTTGCGGCGCTGGAGTTGGGCCTGGACGTGTTCCAACCGCATCGGGTCAAGGACCCCCAGGCCTTCGGACACCTCGAAGCGGCCCGCGCCGACGTATTCGTGGTCGTCGGCTACGGCCAGCTCATTCCTCGCGCCGTCATCGACCTGCCGCTGCTCGGCTGCGTCAACGTGCATGCCTCGCTGCTGCCGAAGTATCGCGGCGCGGCGCCGATCAACTGGGCCATCGTCCGCGGCGAAACCACCACCGGCGTCACCACCATGCTGATCGAAGAGCGGCTCGACGCCGGCGACATGCTGCTCGAGCGCGAGACCCCGATCGGCCCGGACGAAACGGCCGTCGAGTTGGCCGAACGGCTCGCTCCGATGGGCGCCGACTTGGCTGTCGAGACACTCGCCGGGCTCGAACACGGGCTCATCACGCCCCGCAAGCAGAACGACGCCGACGCCACCTTCGCCCCGATTCTCAAGCGCGAGGACGGTAGAATCGACTGGAGCCTCCCGGCCATCAAGATCTTCAATCGCGTCCGGGGCTTCGTGCCGTGGCCGGGGTCTTACACCTGGTTTCGGGGCAAGCGCCTGCACATTCATCGCGCCAAACCCCTTGTCGCCCCACCCACTGCGGATTCGCCGGGGCCGGGTGTGATCCAGGCCTTGCCTGACGAAGTAAGGGTTGGCTGCGGTAAGTGGACCGTGCTGCGGATCGAGGAAGTACAGATGGAAGGGAAGAAGCGCATGGCCGCCGCCGACTTTCTACGTGGGCACCAGCCGCGAGAGCACGAGCGATTGCGAGACGACACATTGGGCGAAGAGACATCGGGAGAGGAATCGTGACATTGCCTCGCGGCTATCAATTCGCTGCCACCTATGCCGGCATCCGCAAGCAGCCGAAACTCGACCTGGCTCTGATGGTGTCGGAAACCCCCGCCTCGGCCGCTGCCGTCTTCACGCAGAACATGGTGCGCGCCGCGCCGGTGACCCTGTCGGCCCGGAATCTCGAGAAGTCCGGCGGACGTTGCCGGGCAATCATCGCCAACGCCGGCAACGCCAACTGCGCAACGCCCACGATGGCCAAGGTCGCGCGCAACACCGCGCAAGGCGTGGCGAAGACGGTCGGGGTGCCGTCCCAGGAAGTGCTGGCCGCCTCGACCGGCGTCATCGGCGAACCGCTCGATGACGGCTTGATTCTGAAGGCGCTGCCGAAACTGCAACAGGCGCTTTCGCCGCAAGGCTTCGACGATGCGGCCCGGGCGATCATGACCACCGACACGGTGCCAAAGATCGCCTACGCCGAGGTCCCCACTGCCGCCGGGCCCATCCGGCTGGCCGGTATGGCCAAGGGGGCGGGCATGATTCAGCCGAAGATGGCGACCATGCTCAGCTTCCTCTTCACCGACGCCGCCGCGAGCCCAACTTTGCTGCGCCGCATGCTCAAGAAAGCCGTGGGACAGAGCTTCAACCGCATCTCGGTCGATTCCGACACCTCGACCAACGACTCGGTCTTCCTGCTCGCCAACGGGGCCTCCGGGGTGACCCTTTCGAAGTCGAATCAAGCGGCCTTCGAGCAGGCGCTGACCGACGTCGCGGAACAGCTCGCCATCGCCATCGCCCGTGACGGCGAGGGCGCGCGCAAGCTGCTGACGATCGACGTCGAGGGCGCTGCCAACGACCGCGCCGCAGACACCCTCGCGCGCGCCATTGCCAACTCGCCGCTCGTCAAGACCGCCGTGGCCGGGGCCGACCCGAACTGGGGCCGCATCCTGTCGTCGGCCGGCGCCAGCGGCGTCGTGTTCGACCCCGCCAAAGTTGACGTCTCGATCAACGGTCACCTGGTTTGCCGGCATGGCTATCGCGCGGACTTCGATGAAGCCGAAGTGCAGAAAACCATGGAGGCCGACGAGTCCACGCTCCACTTCCGCATCCGCGGCCGCGGACCAGGCACAGCGCGCTTCTGGACCTGCGATATGACCGAGGACTACATCCGCATCAACGCCGAGTACCGAACATAGCCCATACCGTGGCTCGAAGCGGACCGGTTCGACCACGTTGATGCGAAGCGGCTCGGCCCAACTTCGCTTGGCGGGAATCATCGCAGTCTCCAGCAAAGCAAACGGCGGCTGCCCGAGAAACCGTGGTCCGAAATGCCTATTGGGGGATGAAGCTTGGTGGGCATGCCCAGTTTTGCCCGCTTTCTCCTGGGGGCCCCGCAGCGGCCCCGGTGAGACGAAATGGAACGAAATGGAGCGAAATGAGATGATTTCGGGCTTTTTGGCGGCCGGTGAGCCGCGGCCGGCCTGCCGCGAGCAGGTGAACCCGAGTGATCGGTATGAGGACCGACACGGCAGGTCTGGGGACCCGCGCCACGGTGGGCAGGACCCAGTGGCGGCCTGAGTGAGCGGAAATGAGCGGAAATGAGCGGATTCTCGTAGCAGTGTCCAGCCTGCTGGACGGGATTGCGGCGGCTTGACGGGTCCGGGGCAGCGCACCCACTCCCTTGCGGTCGGGGCTCGGTTCGGGCCGGCCGGGCGCACTTCGGCTCTAGCAGCCCGGGGGAGACGTGTGTTGCTGCAGTGCCGGACCGCTCCCTCACGGTCACGGCTCGGTTTACACCAAACTTCTTCAAAAAAAAGAGGGCCCTCTGGCTCCAGTCTCTGTCGACCTCAGCGGCCCGCCCAAGATAGGAGCGAAAGAGCGGGCTTGAACGGACGGTCCTCACCTGACGGATTGCGTCAGGAACTGCCGCCCGCGGGGGAGGATCGCTTACATATTTTCGGAGAGCAACATCGAAACTGCCTGGCCAGGAAACGGTCGTTGTTGGTCCGGCGATCTGTCCGCACCGGTCGTTTCCGTTATCAGGCTAGCACGCACCTATATGGGGTCCAGGGTTTGCGGAGAGGCAAGTGGTTGAAAACGCTGGGAATAAAGTTTTGGAAAATCTGTGACTCCGAGAACCGGTGACCGCCGGGTGCGGCAGGGCTTTGGCTAGTGTTCTCACACTGAGCCGACTTTTCCCATGGAACCCGTTGCCGCCGCAGATCGGGGGACCAGAGCAGTCCCTGATCTCCCCGGTCAACAAAAAGTAGTAGACTTTCCTCGACGTTCCCTTTGGAGGCTGTTGAGGTCGTGAGCTAGAGGCCGGGTTCGCCGGTGGCGAAGCCAGCCTGCACGGCAGCTTGCACACAGGAGCTACACGGCCGCCACAGAGAGATTGGTCAGAGCCTCACGAGCACGTCGTATTTCAGTAAGAATGTCACTTTGCCCGTCGGCTATGAGCGTCTCAAGTACGATCGGGACGTCGTCCGGTATGTACGCCTCAACTGACTGAAACGCCAGGACAGCGTTTCGCGAGATCGGATCATGACGACTCGCTGTGTTCACCTCGCTGATGTGCACTTCGGCTAGGCGATCGCTGAAAGCTTGAAGCAGGAGAGATGCTTCCGTCATGCTCGGATCGACCTGTCTCGCGTGGCCAATATCGAAACAGAATCGAGCGTCTGGAAGTGACTCGAAAAACGGTTTTAGCTCAGACACATTCCTTCCGACCGGCTTTCGCTTGTCCATGTTCTCGACGAGTAGCTTATCTCCAAGCACGCGCCAAGTCGCGGAAGTTAACATCACATCCGGATGGACGACCACTGGATAGCCAAGCTCGGCGAACAAGCCTAGCTGGTCTACCACCGATTGTTCGAGTTCAGCCGCAAACCAGCTAGGGGCATGGATGGAAACGAACGAGAACGATTGCAGATCCAGGTCAGATATAGCAGCCGCCAGCGGCTCAAGTTCATCGATTCGTAGCGCGGAAAGCTCCACGACCCGGATGTCATGCTCGCGCAACTGCTCCATGGCATGCCGAAAGTCTCCCCGTGCGACGGCACCTGTAGAGAATCCGATAGGTCGCACTAAAACACCCCGTAGTTCATGGTCAGTTCTTTCAGTCTGTTGTCGTCGCGAAGAAAAAGCGCGACCAGGCCATCGTGGAAAGGACGACTCACCTCTCGGATCTCATTCCAAGCCTCAGAGGCGCGCAACTCTTGATGTGTGCTAGCTCTCTCGAGTTCGGCGCGCTTCCGCGAATCATCCAAGATCGCAAGGAATCGGTCGTAGTTGTCAAAAACGAATCGTGCCGTTTCTGGCTTGATGTCGAGTTCCAGGCACGTCTTGGCCACAAGCTCAAGAGGAGTGAACGAGAGTTATTGCTCCATATACTGCGTGAGAATGGAGACATCCCTTTGTCGCCCCTTCAGCTCTTTCCTGGCCCCAGCAGCGGCCGGGTCCAAATGACAAAAGAAGCACTGCAGCAGACCAGCGGCGAAGATCAACTTGCGGGACATTCTCAACTTTGCGTTCCGCAAAGCCCATTTCCTGTCGTTCTCCGCGCGTTGCTTGTACACGAAATCGACGGTCACGGTGCGCCAGTACCGTGTCAGATCGTTAATGAGAAAGCGTGGGATGCGAATGTCGCCGCTGCTGTAGCGCAGCCCGAGATCATCCTCCAAGTATCGGCGTAGGACCTGTCTTCGTACCCGATCGTAGGTTTCGCGATTGCCAACCGGGAGCGATTCCAATAGGAGCAGCACTCGGCGCGTGGTGTTTGAGTTCAGGTCGTCCTCACCACCGATGTTGTGTATCAGATCGTGGCTGCCCACCATACCCCCGAAGACACCGCTCTTCCCCGGTTCGATGAAGTCTTTCGAGGCCAGGGTGCGCTCGACGTCCCTCTCTTGCTCCTTGTGTTCTGGCGCGGACTGTCCGTCGATCAGCAGAATCCAGTCTAGATCGCTGCTCGACGTCACCTCTTGCCTCGCTACTGACCCGAAGACGACTAGGCTGGTATCAGGGGAACAACGTTTCTGGTCATCCAGATTGCGACGCATGTCCTCCGTGTTGGCCCTAGCTTTTTGGATGGCAGGCCAACTCGTTTCAAGCCGGCGCTCAAGCAGCTCAACGTTGGAAGAAGGCCGGCTGTCACTGTCAGGAATCGACACGGGCTCTTCCATCTTACGACGCCTACAACCGTGCCGAGGGGTCCGATGGCAGTCGCAGGAAATCGATCTCCATGGGCCCCACCCGCTCCTCGAACCAGCGTGCACTCGACCACCGCCATTCGCGTGGCTCGCCGACCAATCCGCGGCGAACAGGATTCATGTGCATGTAATCCAGCACGTCGTCGTACTCGCGGCGGCTCCTCAGCGCGTGGTCATAGAACCTGCTTTGCAAAAAAGCCGTCGCGCGATCACCGGATCGTTTGAGCGATTGGAAGGTCGCGAGTTTGAAGCTTTTCATCACGTTCGAGATGGTTGTCGTCTCCTCTGGGAAGATGATCGCGTGGACATGGTCGGGCATAAAGCAATAGCCGCACAGCGCGAATGGGAGCCGCTTACGCGTTCGGTCGAGGATCGTTGCGAGAACGGTGAATTCACGCTCGTTGAACGACCGCCGGCCTCGCAGTAAATTCGTCGTCACGAAAAAGAATCGCGAATGGATGTCCGCACGGCGTAGCCTCGACATGGTGTGAGAATATTGGTCGTTGCCTAGTCAGCGTAGCGGACCGGCGGCGCCGTGGGACAAGCCGCGGATCTCAAAACCGAGATCCGCGCTACGGGCTGCCAACCCAGTGGTGCAACAACGAGATGTGCGGACAAAGATCGTCGACTAGGCCGGCCTAGGACGAAATGGTCTGCTAGGCTGGGTCTTCGCCGGCCGCGTTCGCAAGAAGCGATCGCCCGAGCAAGGAATCCCGCAAGAGCAATCCTAGAAAGGGAATCCCAGGAAGCGAGTCCCGGAAAGAGCACAACCGTGAAGAGCGGCCATGAAGCGCGGAGCTTGGCGGGGCAGATTGCCGTCGTCACCGGTGCGGCGCAAGGGCTCGGGCTGGGCATCGCCGAGCAACTGGCGACCGATGGCGCCGAGGTCTTCCTCACCGACGTTCAGCTCGACAAGGCCCAAGCGGCCTCCGAGCGTCTCGTCGCGCAAGGGCTGCGAACGCATGCCGGGCTGCTCGACGTGACCGACAGTGCGGCGGTCGATGCCTTCTTCGAGTCGCTGGTTGCCGAACACGGGCGGGTCGACCTGCTAGTGAACAACGCCGGGATGGGCCAAGACGTCCAACCGACGATCGAGGTCAGCGATGAAGAGTGGGCGCGCGTGATCGACATCAACCTCACCGGGACGTTCCGCACCTGCCGGGCCGCGGGACGCGTGATGGAGCGGCAGGAGTCGGGCGCGATCGTCAACCTGGCCTCGATCAACGCCCATAGCCCGGCGGCGCTGGTCGCCTCATACAACGCGGCGAAAGCGGCGGTGTTGAGTCTGACCAAGACGTTGGCGATGGAGTTGGCGCCCTACGGCGTCCGCGTGAATGCAGTGAGTCCGGGGCCGGTCTACACTGCGTTCAACAGGAAGGTGATGGCGCAGCGGTCGGTGACGCTGGGTCTCGGCGAGGACGACATGGTCGAGCGCGTCCGCAAGGCGATCCCCTTGGGGCGTTGGGGCGAGGCCGAGGACATCGCGCAGGCTGTGTCGTTTCTTTTGAGTCCGGCGGCTTCGTGGATCACCGGCGAGGTGCTGCAGGTGAATGGGGGGTTGTCGGGTGTGTCGGCGGCGCCGGCGAAGAAGGCGTCGGGTTAAGGGTAGTTGGGGCGACGACCTCGATTCGTCCAGACGGGCCGTGGGTGTTGCCGGTTGGTGGAGTGATCCCATCTCGGAATAGACGTTGTTAGGCGTTGCCGGTTCATGGCTCAAGCCGGTTTGGGTAAGGCCCCTGGAAGGGGCCTGATTCATTCACTTCGGGTCGTGCTACCAGGCGTAGAACGCCTGGCCTAATTTAGTTGAAACCAAGGCCCGTAAACGGGCCTGTTTTTGTGTCCGGATTGCTGGGCGGGATGGCCGGTTGGCGTCTCACGGCTGGGGAGGTCAAGAGCCGCGGATCTCAACGCCGAGATCCGCGCCACAGGCTGTCTCGGCTCTAACTGCTTCCGAGTGGCTCGGGGGTTCGTGCCGGACCGCTCCCTGACGGTCGCGGCTCGGTTGGCGGGGGCGGGCGCGGCGGCTGCTAGAATGCACGCGTGATCGAGGAGGTGGCTTCGATGAACCTGCGGAAGAGAGTTTGTGTCGCGGTTGTTGCGCTGGTGGCCCTGGCAAGCCTGCCGCTGGCCGGACAGCAACAGGCCGAAAAGTATGCGCGCCGGCCGTCGGTGCCGGGCGTTCATGGGTTGGTCACGTCGGGCCATCCGCTGGCGTCGATGGCGGGGATGCAGGTGCTGCTCAAAGGCGGGAATGCGATCGACGCCTCGGTCGCGGTGCTCGCCACGTTGAACGTCGTGAGGCCGCAGATGTCGGGGGCGGGCGGCAATGGGTTCTTCACGATCTACGACAAGGCTTCGGGCGAGGTCCATTCGCTCGGCGCGACCGGTGCCGCGCCGTTGAAACTTGATCCGGAAAAGGTCACGGCGGACGATCTCTCTCGCGGCATCCTGGCCGGCAAGGTACCCGGCTTATTCGGCGGCTGGGTCGCCGCGCTCGACCGCTTTGGCACGATGAGCCTCGGCGAGTTGCTCGAACCGGCCATAGGCTACGCCGCCGACGGGCATCCGATCGAGGCGTCCGTCGCCGCCGGCATTCGGAGCCTCAAAAACGTCTTCGACAAGTTCCCTTCGAGCCAGAAGATGTTCCGGCCGGGTGGCCGCGTGCCCGAGCCGGACGAGCGCTTCACCATGCCCGACCTGGCCGCGACGTTCCGCAAGCTCGTCGAAGCCGAGCAGAAGGCGCTGGGGCAGGGCAAGTCACGGTCCGACGCCCTGCAGGCGGCGTTCGATCGCTTCTACAAGGGCGACATCGCGCAGGAGATGGCCCGCTTTTACAAGAAAAACAAAGGCCTGTTCACCATGAAGGACTTCCGGTCCTATGAGCCGATCTGGGCCGAGCCCGTACACACGAACTACCGCGGCTACGACGTCTACAGCAGTCCGTCGACGTCGCGGGGCGGGCTTGAAGTGATCATGCAGTTGAACCTGATCGAGGGGTTCGACGTGAAGCAGCTCGGCCACAACTCGCCGGAGACGCTGCATCTGATCGCGGAGTCGATCAAGCTCGCCAAAGCCGACATCTATCACTATGTGGCGGATCCCAAGTTCACCCAGATGCCGACCGAAGGGATGGTCTCGAAGGACTACGCAGCGCGGCGACGGGCGATCATGCACCAGCGCGAGGCGAGCGAATACCTCAAGCCGGGCGCGCCGCCGGGAGCGGCCCAGGCGACGGCCACCGAGAAGGCGCTGCGTGAGTCCCAGCGGCCGACGCTGTCGGACCGTTCGCAAGACGGCAGCACCGATAGCTTCTCCGTGGTCGACAAGTTCGGCAACGCGGTCGCTTGCACGCCGACGCACGGCAGCGCTTTCGGCACCGGGGTGGTGGTGGGCAATACCGGCCTCACTTTCAACAACGGCACCCGCCACGGCTCGACATCGCCTTATTCCGACAGCGTCAACTACGTCAAGGGCGGGCAGATCGCGATCCTCAACAACTCGCCCATCATCGTGTTGAAGGACGGCAAGTTCGTCATGGCGGTTGGAACGCCCGGTGGGGAAACGATCGGGCAAACGCAGTTCCAGGTACTGCTCAACGTGATCGATTTCGGCATGACGATCCAAGAAGCTATCGCCGCGCCGAGGGTTGCGCTGGTCGCCGAGCCCAACTTTTACAAGCCCGGCGCCGAGATCAGCGTCCGCGCCGAGGACAGGATCTCCAGGCAAGTGCTTGGGCGACTCGGAGCGCTGGGACACAAGGTCGAGGCGATCTCCGGGTACAGCCTGGGCAGCATGCAAGGCATCTTGGTCAACCAGAAGACCGGGACGATGGCCGCCGGGGCTGATCCGCGGCGAGTTGCCTATGCTGTCGGCTGGTGAGAGCATACGAGTACAGTTGACCCCAGCGTTACACTGCGGCGCGGTTACTGGTCGAACAGCCTCCACGGTAGGATGACGCCCTCGTCGTGGGGGAGGCCGAGTTGATCGTAAATGCTGCGGATCTCGGACCAGAACGCGTCGGCCGAGAAGGCGGGAATACCACCGCTTAGCTCGCGGACGCGGTTCTCCGCAAGCATTGCCGCGGTTGAGTTGGAGATCAACGACGACGCCAACTGCACCTGCGCCGCCGTGAGGAGCCGCCGCGAGGCCTCCCGCATCGTTCGGTCATCTTGCCGCTTCATTGCTCTCCCCCGCACAACCGGACGGCGTGGCGGGCGCGGCAGGCGCGCCGGGGGGCTCCTCGAGCCACGGGAGCAAGGGCCCGTATTCGGTCTCGAGCCGGTGGAGTTCGGCGATCTCGCCGGCGTGGCTCTCGCGGGTGGCCCGCTCGATACGCGCGAGCGTGCAATGGATGATCCGCTGCTTACGTTCCTCGATCTCTCGAAGCGGCGGCAGCGCGTCGAGCACGCACCATGCCTGGTATTCGATGTCACAATTCATGAGTCTTTCCTCCTTGTTGTATTGAGTGAGGCAGATCCTGTCGATTTGTGTCATAGTGTCTTTGGGCCATGCCTCATCGGGGTCAAACATACAGTCATTATGACGCCATGGGGTCATGATGTCAAGTGATAATTTAGGACAAGACTGGGGCATCGACATGCCGGAAGAGACAAAGGACAAGAAGATCGCCTACCGTGCGTCCGAGGAGTTTCGCCGGCGGCTACAGATCGCGGCGATCGAGCGGGGAATGAAGGTTCAAGGGTTGATCGACGCGGCTGTGGACGCATACCTGGAAGCCGACGCCCCCGGGGGAGAAGGCGCTGTAAGCCGCGCGGCGGGGCCGTTTGCGTCACTCACGGCTGCCGAGACGAAGTTCATCGAGGAGATGCTCGGCTTCTTCCGCAACGCCGATGCGGCCTCCATCAAACTGGTTCGCCAACACGCGGCGGCGATCGCCGAACTGCGGGCCTCAAGAGGATCCCTACGGCGCACAGGCTAAGGCAAGCGACGGCTCGCGTCAGCCGGTATCAGCTTACGGAAGCTGCTTTGAAGAGTGACCGCGAGCCGAGCGCCCTGATTAGTGAGCGCTAGGCCGCACCGGCACATCGAGCCTCAGCTCGTTCATGAAGCGCCCTCGCATGTGGCCCAGCCAGGGGTCAACGTAGCGCTTGTTGAGGTCGATAGTTGTTAAGGCAACCGTGCCCTCGTCCTCGGCTTGCGCGAGGATTTCTCCATCGGGGTCCATCACCAGGGTGGGGTAGTTGTAGCCGGACGTCGCCACGAAGACGTGGTTCTCGATGGCGCGCGCCTTGCCCAGGGCCTCGTTGCCGCCCCAGATCGGTGTCAACAACAGTTCCGCGCCGGCCAAGGCCAGAGCGCGGGCCGGGTCGGCGTACTGGATGTCCCAACAGATCATCAGGCCGACCTTGCCGAAGTCCGTCGTGAAGACCGGATAGGCGTCGCCAGGGGTTAGGCCGCCCTCGATTTCTTCGCGAGGAAGGTAGACCTTGCGGTACTTCCCCACGACTTCGCCCTGGCGGTCGAGAAGGACGGCGGTGTTGTAGATGGTCTGTCCGTCGCGCTCGTAGATGCCCGCGGCGAGGTAGGCCTTCTTGGCGCGGGCCGCCTCGGCGAGAGCCTGGGTGGTTGGTCCGGGGATCGGCTCGGCTACCTCGGAGTAACTCTTTCCGGTCCCAACGACCGTAATGCCTTCGGGTAGAAGAATGATGTCAGCCTCTTCGGGAACCCGGCTTTCAACCACGTCAAGAAACCGCCCTACGCTGATTTCTCGCGAACCGGTCTTGCGAGGCTGCAAGTTGACCGAGGCGACGCGAACTAGCCGGGCCGACGGAGTCTCGATGGGGGAGAGCGAAACGTCCGAGGCGACGCGAACTAGCCGGGCCGACGGAGTCTCGATGGGGGAGAGCGAAACGTCATCCCACCAGACCGCCCGTTGGCGGAGTGAGACAGGAAGAGCTGGATCTTGACCGCCGCAGCTTCGGCGGGAGCGGGGGCTTCGAGGCGCACACGCTTCCAGCCGCCCTCGTCGGTGACGGTGTAGGCATAGTCGGGCCTGCCCGCGCGCTTGCCGGAAGCTTCCGACCAATCGAGCCGCGCGACGATCTGTAGTGACTCGTCGGTTAGGCCTTCGGCCTGATAGCAGGCGGTGAAGCGGTACCACTTTTCGGGTTGGATGTCGGCGACGAGCCCTTCCCAGCCGCCGTAGGCAGCCGGGTTGCCCTCGGCCGCCACCGCGAGCGAGCCGGCGTCGCCACGATTGCGGCTCGAGTCATGCGCCACGAACGTGCGGGGTGCGATCTCAGGCCGGGCCGCCCAGGTTGTCCAGCGGATGGGTTCACCCTTCGCGTTGGGCTCGAACCCGGACTGACGGAGTGCTGGCGGTGCGGCTGAGGCGATCGATGAAACGACAATCAGCGAAAACAGGAAAAAGATGAACCGCATGCTCGCTCCCCTCGTCACTAGCAGTGTGGCGACGATCGTCTGACTGTGAACGATTGTACTCCGATCCCCGATGGCGGTCAGCACGCATACGGTAGAATAGGCGAAACTTAACCCCTTTGAGGTGGAACCATCATGAGATGTCCCGTTCGTTCTGCTCCCGTGGTCCGGAGGAAAGCTCTGGGCCTGATCGGTGGCCGGCTCCGAAAACTTGCGTTGCTGGCTTTGGTGCTGGCGCTACCCGCCGGGGCCACTCTGGTGCCTACGATGAGCGTGGAACAGATGATCGACGACTCTGAAGTCGTCGTCCACGGGAAAGTCTGGCGAACGTGGGCCGCATGGGACGACGCCCACCAGAACATCTGGACCCACTACGAGATCCTGGTCGCCGACGTTTTGAAAGGCTCGGTGGACGGCAAGTTCGTCGTCAGCGAGCCGGGCGGGACGGTCGGCGAGCTTTCGATGGCGATCGCCGGCACGCCCACCTATCAAGTCGGCGAGGAGGTGGTCGTGTTCGCGGTGCGAACGCCGATCGGCTTGATGCGGACCTGCGGTTGGGGCCAGGGGCAGTTCGCCGTGGTCACCGCGGAGGGATCTTCGGAGAAAGTTGTGCTGTCGCCCAGGCTGGGTGTGGAACTCGTGGACTCGGTAGCCACGCGATCCGCGGACTTGAGTGGCGCGACTTCTCGCAAGGCCTTGCACGGTCTTCCGCTGAACGAGTTCAAGGCCCAGCTCGGCGATCTGATTCGCGCCCGCGCCGGAAGGGAGGGCCGCTGACATGCGCCGCATTCTCTTTCTGACTCCACTCCTGTTTCTGGTTGCCGGTAGCGCCGAGGCCTACGTCCGAGCAACCACCGAGGGGATCCAAACCGGCACTGCGCGCAGCCGTGCGGATAACGCCAACATTGTCTTTCTGGTCAACGACCAGACTGTCGCCGGCTTGAAAAATCGGGACGACAAGTTCATCATCACAGCCGACAGCGACCCGATGGGGGCGCTGTAAAGGGCGGCCGCCCAATGGGACAACGCGCCGGACGGCAACTTGAGCTTTTCCCCGCTCGCGACAACCACTCGCGGCATCGATGGGGGAGACAATATGCACGTGATTCATTTCGTCGATACAGACGAGGCGCGAACGATTGTGATGACTGCGCTTGCGGTCGCTCGGTCGTTCTTCTTTGCCGATGGGGTGCATGTTGACACAGACATCGTTTTCAATCCCACCGGCGTTGCTTTTAATCCCCCTCGGGACGCTCCATTCGCGACCACCCTCCAAACCCTGACGTTCGACATTGAGTCCGTGGCGGCGCATGAGATTGGCCATTCGCTGGGGCTGGCTCACTCCGGTGCCATCGGCGCCACAATGTTCCCGCGCACGGGGCCAGCCACCGCGGCCAACCGCGCCTTGAAGGAAGACGAGCTGGCTTTCGTAAGGGATGTCTATCCGGCGGCCGGGACACAGGGCAACTTTGGAAGCATCACGGGCAAGACGAGCTGGCTTTCGTAAGGGATGTCTATCCGGCGGCCGGGACACAGGGCAACTTTGGAAGCATCACGGGCACGATCTCTGTTGGAGCGACACTTTCGAAGGGAGGGGGAGGGACCGCCAACGGTGTCTTCGTGACGGCGGTCAATCCCGACACGGGTGCGGTCGTGACAGCCCTCTCTAACGTGACCAATGGAACGTACCGGATCGGCCGGCTGAGGCCCGGCAGCTATCTGGTCTCGGCCGAGCCTGCTGACGGCCCGGCGTTTTTCTTTGACTATTCCGGAGCGAACCGGAACTTGATCAATCCGAATGTACAGGACGCCTTCTTCGGCGGCAGCGCCTCGCCCACGCCGGTGAACGTGACGGCGGGCGGGAACGCAGGCGTCGATTTCGCCGTCGGTGCCGGCCCTCCCGCGGTCAGCATCGTTGAGATTGCCCGGGCTCCTGCGGGCGACCCCAACCAATTCAGCAATCGTGGCGCCGGCGCCCTCCTCCTGAACCCGGGAGAAGCGTTGGATCTGCTGCTGGGGGGCCCCGGATTGGATCAAACTCTTGGGGATGCCAATGTGCGCATCCTCAACTCGAACATTACGATCCGGCCGGGAACGGTCTTCTTCGACCAGTTCGGATTGCTGAGAATGACGATCGATGTTGCGGCTGCGGTGGTGGGAGTTCAGTTGGCCTCGATCGTCGTGACGAAGGGCCCCGACACGGCGCTCTACACCGGTGGGTTGGTGATTGAAGGGACCGACGACGAGCCCACGCACGAAGTCACCGGCGTCTTCGACGCGGCCGGGTTCCAAGCTCTGATCTCTCCGGGGTCGATCGTTGCAGTGGGCGGCCTCTTCACAGACGTGACGGCGACCGCCACAGCGGTTCCTCTCCCGACCAACCTCGATGGCTTCTCGGTCACTTTCAACGGCATCCCAGGCGCCATGTTCGGCGTCTTCGACGGCCCCTTTGACCAGGCCAACGTCCAAATGCCTTGGGGCCTCGACGTGAGCGCCGGCACGGTCAACGTACGAGTGCGCTGGACCGACGCAGGCGGAACCATCGAGAGCCAGTCTTTTGCGGTTCCCGCCGCCCCGGCCTCGCCCGGAATCTTCGAGTTCCCCTTCGGCCAAGCCATTGTCACGAACTTCAGCCTCGCTGGTGACGATGTCATTCAGGGCTCGTGGGCGCAGCCGGCAGGCTCGGTTCCAGGTGTGGTGGAGCAGCCCGCGGCCATCGGCGGGGTCATCACTTTGTGGAGCAACGGCCTCGGGCCGGTGATGCCGGCGCCTCCTCCGACAGGCGCCGCTCCAGGCGCCGCGCTCTTCGTGGAGAAGACGATACGGGTACTGGTCGGCGGGGTGCAGGCGGCGGTGCTCGGAAGTGTTCTGCATGGCGGTTCGATAGGCCTGAATCAGATCAACGCCATTGTGCCCGACGGAGTCACTCCGGGCGACGCGGTGCCTATCGTGATCGAAGTCGACTGCGGTGACGGGAACGTGTTCCGCAGCCGCGCCGGCGTGACCATCGCCGTGCGGCCGCGGCCGTAGCCTCACCGTATATCTTGGGCTCCGCGAAGGTGACGGAGCAGCGCCGAGCGCTTCATCCGACTAGGATGGTCTCGGTTTCAGCGTCATCGGGGACAGCGCGCAAGGCGTCCTCGCGGCGATCTTACAGAACGAGTGCAATGGCCTTGGCCAGGCTTCTTCGGCACTCTTCCTTGGTCCGGCCCTGCCCGTTTGCACCGGGAACCTCGGGGCAGTAACCGATGATCCAATCGCCATCCCGCTCGTAGACAGCGGTGAACTCATTATTCATGTCCTCTCCCAGTATAGGTCGGCACTCAGAACCGCTGAGGCGTGGACTACGGTTGTCCGTCTTGTTCGTCGCACTTGTGAAGACCCTTCAGTCGGCGACCGCCTTTTGCACGAGAGGCCGCAATGAGTCCGCCAGATCGAGTTGAAGGGCTGCCTGGTGACCTCGCGGCGACATCTTCTTCCAGGTGCGGCGGAGGATGTTGACGAGCTTGTCCTCCTCGTGCTCTTCCGCGAAATCCCCCAGGTAGAATTCGAGAAACACCAGGCAGATCACGTCCTCGAGCAACTGACAGTCGGGGTCGGCCTTGAGGCGCTCCTTGCGCAGAAGAGACTGGACCCGAGAGATCGTCGTCTCGTCGTAGCCGACCTCCTGAAGAATCTTCCCTGCCGTCTCGGCGTGAAACCGGCCGAGGTCGGTCCGCCAGCGGCGGTAGCCGTCGCGGCCCCCGGGGTAGTCCTCGCGCGGAATCTCCCAGCGGCGGATGTGCTGGGAGCGTACCGCGAGCCGCACCACTTCGGATGCCTCGGGCTCGAGCTGGTCTAGCCACCGGCTCATCCGTCGGGCATAGAGAAGCTCCTTGGGGTGCTCGCGCCCCTCGTGGACTTCTCGGTTGGGATCCTCGCTGTTCGCCCGATCGAATTGCTGGATGGCTTGTTCGAAGCGCTGCACTTTATTGTTCATCCGCGAACCGGCCATCAGTGCGCAGCCTCGACCGGGCCGCCACCGAGTGCCGCCGCGAAGACCTCGATCCAGGCTCGATCCGTGGGGGGATGGCGTGCCGGTGGTCTCGATTCCGCAGTCTTATTCTACGCCGCCCCCGGCTCCGTTTTCGGGCCGAATCAACCTCTCTTGATACACTTAGACTTCGCTCATGGACTACGATCTGTTGATCATCGGTAGTGGCCCCGGCGGCTATGTAGCGGCTATTCGGGCGGCGCAGTACGGCCTGAAGGTCGGCGTCGTCGAGAAAGACCCCAAGCTTGGCGGCACCTGTCTGCATGTGGGCTGCATCCCGACCAAAGCGCTGCTGCACTACGCCGACCTGTACGAAAACGCGCTGCACAGCGAGGAGTGGGGCCTTACGCAAAAGGGTCTCGAGCTGGATTTCGCACGGGTTGGTGAGCGAAAAAATCAGGTCGTCACCAAGCACGCCAAGGGCGTTGAATTCCTGCTCAAGAAGAACAAGATCGAGTGGATCAAAGGTTACGGAAAGCTGCTTGGCGGGGGCAAGATCGAAGTCGCGGCAGCGAAGGGCGAGCGGACCCTGACAGCGAAGAACGTCATCCTCGCCACCGGCTCGGAAGCTCGCATGCTCCCCGGGTTCGACGCCGACCCTGAGCGCATCCTGACCAATATCGAGATTCTGGATCTCAAGGAAGTCCCCAAGTCGCTGGCGATCATCGGGGCGGGCGCGGTGGGCGTCGAGTTCGCCTCGATCTATCGCAGCTTCGGTTCGGAGGTGACGATTCTCGAGATGTTGCCGCGGCTGGTGCCGATTGAGGACGAGGAAGTCTCGGCCGAGTTGGCGCGGGCGTTCCGCAAGAAGGGCATCCGCCTGGAGGTTGGGGCGAAGGTCGAGTCTGTGAAGAACGCTCGCGGCGGGGTCAGCGTCGAGTTCGCCGACGCGGACGGCAAGAAGCAGAAGCTCTCGGTCGAAAAGTTGCTGGTTGCGGTCGGCCGCAAGCCCAACACCGAGAACGTGGGGCTCGAGAACACCAAGATCAAGAGCGAGCGTGGGTTCGTCTTCGTGGATCAGTGGATGCAGACCGCCGAGCCGAACGTCTACGCCATTGGCGACATCGTCGCCGGGACGCCCCAGTTGGCTCACGTTGCGTCAATGGAAGGCCTCGTCGCCGTGGGACGGATCGCCGGCAAGGAAGTCGAGCCGATCAACTATCTCCACAGCCCCTCGGCTACTTACTGCGAACCGCCGATCGGCGCTGTCGGGCTTACGGAGGCTCAGGCGCGCGAGAAGGGTTACAAGGTCAAGGTCGGGAAGTTCGGCTTCGGCGCCAACAGCAAGGCGTCGATTCTCGGACAGCACGGCGGCTTCGTGAAGGTGGTCGCCGATGAGCAACACGGTGAGATTCTCGGCGTGCACATCATCGGACCCTCCGCGACCGAGTTGATCAGCGAGGCCGTCGTTGCGATGACGACCGAAGCCACCGTCGAGTCGATCATGACGACGATCCACTCTCACCCGACGCTGTCGGAGGCCGTGCAGGAAGCCTTCAACAACGTTTACGGCCTGACGATCAACGCGTAAGACGATGAGCCTCACGACCGCGGCAGTGGAATCAGGAGCCGGCCTCGAAGCGGTTGGCCTGGCTGGGAATACTGTGGGCACAGACATGCTCGTCTGCCGCTATGAGGACCTCGGACGTGTGCCATTCGCCGCGGCTTGGGATCTGCAACGCGAGGTCGCCGCTCAGCGCAAGGAGGGTCGAATCAGCGACCGGCTGCTCTTTGTCGAGCACCCCCACGTGATCACCCTGGGCCGCAACGCGCAACAACAGAACCTATTGTTGCCGCGGGAAAGTCTCGAGCGCCTTGGCATCGACTTCGAGGAGACGAACCGTGGCGGCGATGTGACCTACCACGGGCCGGGCCAGATCGTCGCCTATCCGATCTTGGATCTGCGTGAATGGAAGCGCGACGTCGGGGCCTACGTACGCGCTCTGGAGCAGGTCATGATTGATGCCGTGGCGGAGTTCGGCGTCGGAGCCGGGAGAGTCGAGGGCGCGACGGGCGCGTGGGCCGGCGAGGCCAAACTGGGTGCGATCGGCGTGCACATCAGCCGCTGGGTCACTTCGCACGGATTCGCTTTGAATGTCTCACCCGACATGCGCTACTTCGGCTACATCGTGCCCTGTGGGCTGCACAAGCCGGTCACGTCGATGGAGCTCTTGCTGGGCGGTGCGCCGGCGGGCGCGGACGGGCGCGGCCAAACTGGGTGCGATCGGCGTGCACATCAGCCGCTGGGTCACTTCGCACGGATTCGCTTTGAATGTCTCACCCGACATGCGCTACTTCGGCTACATCGTGCCCTGTGGGCTGCACAAGCCGGTCACGTCGATGGAGCTCTTGCTGGGCGGTGCGCCGGCGGGCGCGGACGTGATCGCGGCGCTGGTGCGGAGTTTCGGGCGGGTGTTTGGTCGAATGATGGAGCCGTGGCCAGCCGACACATAGCTAGCCAAGGGCCGCCCGCGGGCTTTGCCCTTGATATCCCGAAGTGTCGAGGAGACAGCTTGTAGGGGCGGACCGCTGTGTCCGCCCCGCCGCTCGGCGCTTGGCAACGGCTTGTCTTTAGGTTTGAAACGGAAAGCAACGTAGCGGCGGGGGTGGACACAGCGGTCCACCCCTACACCATTGACCTGAGCCGGTACGACTCTGTGAGGACAATATGAGTGACGTCGTCATGCCCCAGATGGGCGAAAGCATCGTCGAAGGCACGATCACCAAATGGATGAAGCAAGTCGGCGAGAAGGTCGAGCGCGACGAACCTTTGTTCGAGATCTCGACCGACAAGGTCGACACGGAGGTGCCTTCTCCCGTGACGGGCGTGCTGCAGAAGATCTTCGTCGAAGAAGGCCAGACGGTCGAGATCAACACGCTGGTGGCCCGTATCGGAGAGGGCGTGGGAGGAGGCGAGGAGGCAGCGTTGCCCGCGAAGGCGGAGTCGGCGCCGGCCGACTCTGAACCGCCGCCGGCGAAAGAGACTGCCCCGGCAGCCGACGCTCCGGCCACGACCACAACCAAAGCGGGCAAAGCAGGCGTGAACGGCGACGGCCGTGTTCGCTCATCGCCATTGGTGCGGCGTCTTGCCAAAGAGCACGGGATTGATCTCACCCAGGTGCCGGGCACCGGCCAGGGTGGACGGATCTCGAAGAAGGATATCGAAGCTTATCTCAAGACGCGTGAGGCGGCCCCGGCCGGCGCGCCCGCTACGGCTTCCGGAGCGGTCATGGGAGGAGCGATCGGCACCTTCCGGCCGGCGCCCGAGGCCCGTTTCGGAGATCACACCGTCGAACCGCTTTCGACGATGCGCCGCAAGATCGCCGAGCACATGTCACTCACCATGGGGCTCGCGCCTCATGTCTCGACGGTCCATCAGATCGACTGCACGGCGGTGGCCAAGCAGCGCGACGAGCAGAAACAGAAGTTCTACGAGCACAACGCCCTCAAGCTGACCTACATGCCGTTCTTCCTGCGGGCGGCCGCGGCGGCGCTCAAGGAGTTTCCGGCGGTCAACGCGTCGCTCGACGCCGACCAGGTCGTCTATCACCGTGATGTCAATATCGCCGTAGCGGTCGCGCTCGACGGCGGCTTGATCGTGCCGGTGATCCGGGCCGTTGATGAGAAGAGCATCTTGGGGCTCCAGCGCTCGGTGAACGATCTGGCGTCGCGCGCGCGCAGCAAGCAGCTTAAGCCCGACGAAGTGACGCAATCGACGTTTTCGATTTCGAACTACGGCAGCTTCGGGAGCCTCTTCGCGACACCGGCGATCAACCAACCGAACTCGGCGATCCTAGGGTTGGGAGCGATTCACAAAGCTCCGGTGGTCGTGAACGACGCGATCGCGATCCGGTCGATCTGCTACGCCACGCTGACGTTTGACCACCGGCTGCTCGACGGGGCGCTGGCCGACCAGTTCATAACGCATCTCAAGGGCGTCATCGAGAACTGGACGGAGCCCGTCGTATAGTTGGCGGGCCGGGTCACGGGGGCCCTCAGTTCCGCACACCGCCGATCCCAACGTCGGGTGTAGCCTCAATCCCGATCGGCGAAGGTGCGCGAAGGGTAGGGGTTATTCCCTAAGTACCTCCTGTTTCTCTACTTAGCGACTCCGTACCTTCGTTCTAGCCCCCAGGATTACCCAGGTCGCAGTGTATAATGACAGCGATTCGGGACAAAGCTTATGACGGCCGTCTTCTGGGTGCTACTACCAATCTTGGTTTCTGTCGGCTCGGCGCTGCTAGCGGTGTGGATCTGGCAGCGGCGACTCGAAGTGCAACTCGCGCGCGAGCGACAGGCACTGACGGAAGCGCGGGTGGCCATCGAAGCGCAACAGCAAACCTTGGAAGAACTCGACCGGCTGCGTGCAGAGGCTGCGCGAAAGCAGTCGCTCGACGACTTCCTGACGGAACTTCGAACCGAGCAACGACGCTTTCTTCGCCAGGAGAAGATGCTGTTCGCCAACCGCAAGTCTCTGGTAGTTCAAGAGCGGCTTTTCTTCCGCAACATCCCGCTCTGCAACTGGGTCGAGCACGAAGTCACGGTCGAAGAGGGCGCCAACATCGAGGATGTCGCGAAGACGTTGACGGTATTTACGCCCCAATTGCTAGGCGACGCGGCACCCACCAAGAAAAGCGGTGCGGCGCTAGCAACGAAGAACGGCAAAGCCGTCAACGGCGTCGTCGAAGCGAGTGTCGCCAAGATGGCCGGTTGACCGCCACTCCCAATCACGTCCGCAGTTCCACCAGGTCCTGAAACAGTGCCAACGCCTCGGGGTTGGCCAGCGCGTCGCGGTTCTTGACCGGCCGGTTGTCGATTACGTTCCGCACGGCCAACTCCGCGATCTTGCCGTTGAGAGTGCGTGGGATGTCGGCCACCTGCAGGATCTTGGCGGGCACGTGGCGGGGGCTGGCGTGGGTGCGGATCTGTTGCCGAATGTGGGCCGCCAGAGTCTCATCGAGGGTCAGCCCCTCCCGCAACTTGACGAACAACAACACCCGCACATCGTTGTCCCAACTCTGGCCCACCACAACCGCCTCGAGTACTTCCGGTAGCTGCTCGACGGGACGGTAGATTTCCGCCGTGCCGATGCGCACGCCCCCCGGATTGAGCACGGTATCCGACCGTCCCCAAATGATCATCCCGTGGTGCTCGGTCAGCTCGCAGTAGTCGCCGTGATGCCAGACCCCGGGAAACGTTTCGAAGTAGGCGGCTCGATACTTGGCGTCGCCGGGGTCGTTCCAGAAGCCGACCGGCATCGGCGGGAACGGTGCGGTGCACACCAACTCGCCCTTTCCGCTCGGCAGCGAGCGGCCGTCTTCGTCGTACACTTCAACCTTCATCCCCAGGCCCCGCGTCTGGATCTCGCCGCGATAGACGGGGCCGATCGGATTGCCCAACGCGAAGCAGGAGACCAGGTCGGTGCCCCCGGCGATCGACGAGAGCCGCACGTCCTGCTTGACGCTGCCGTAGACGTAGTCAAAACCCTCCGCCGCCAGCGGAGACCCCGTCGAGAGGATGGCCTTGAGCGCACCGAGGTCGTGTGTCTTGACCGGCTCGACACCGGCCTTCTCCGCCGCGGCGAGATACTTGGCGCTGGTACCGAAGACCGTGATGTGCTCCTCGGCGGCCATGTCGAACAAGCCGTTGGGCGTAGGGTCGAACGGTGAGCCGTCGTAAAGCACGACCGTCGCCCCGACGGCCAGACTGCTGATCATCCAGTTCCACATCATCCAACCGCAAGTCGTGAAGTAGAAGATGCGGTCGTCACGGCGGAGGTCGTTGTGGAGCACAAGCTCCTTGAGGTGTTGCAGCAAGACCCCTCCCGCCTTGTGCACGATGCACTTCGGCGGCCCGGTGGTGCCGGAGGAGTAGAGGATGTAGACCGGATGGTCGAACGGAAGCGACCGGAACTCGATATCGTTGGCAGGCTCGGATTGGAAGTCCCGGTAACTCTGAGCCGAGCGTATCGAGGACATCTCCGGGTGCTCGCTTGTGTAGGGTACGACGACGACGGTTTCGATCGACGGGACACGCCGGGCAATCTCGGCCGTGCGCTCCATGCAATCGAAGGTACGGCCCTTGAAGAGGTAGCCGTCGGCGGCAAACAAGATCTTGGGTTCGATCTGTCCAAAGCGGTCGAGAACGCCATCGAGGCCGAAGTCCGGGGAGCAGGATGACCAGATCGCCCCACGGCTCGTCGCGGCCAGCAGGGCCACCACGGTTTCGGGCATGTTCGGCATAAAGCCCGCGACGCGATCACCTGTGCCGATGCCCGCCCGGCGCAAGCCCGCGGCGACACGTCCGACTTCATCGTAGAGTTCGGCGTAAGTCAGCCTGCGCTGAGCGCCCGACTCGTTCCAAAAAACCAGGGCCTCCTGGTCGTCGCGATAACGGAGGAGGTTGCGGGCGAAGTTGAGCCGGGCCTCGGGGAACCACTCAGCCCCCGGCATGCGATCGAAGCCGCGAACGGTTTCGTCGCCTTCGTGCTCGGCAACGACGCCACAGAACCGCCACACCGACCGCCAGAAACGGTCCGGCTGGGTAATCGACCATTGGTAGAGGGCTTGAAAGTCAGGGAAGGGAGGTAAGCCCCACTCCTTCTCGGCGGACCGCATGAAGGCGGTAAGGTTCGATTGCTCAACCTGGCCGGAGGTTGGAGTCCAGAGAGGGTGTGTAGTGGTCAAAGCCGGGGGACTCCGCGTTGGCTGGCTAGCTGCATTTGAAGAAGGCGGCTCGTGAACCAGGATACTACTGGGCTGCAGGTTCGAGTGTGAGAGCCGGCGTGCCCGTTGGTGCTGATGGGCGGGCGCAGGGGCCCGCCCCTACAAGGTCTACCCAACCAGAGGCTGCTCGGTACGAGGGGGTGGCGCGCGGGTTCACACCCGCGCCTCTGTTGTGTAGGGTCGACGTTCGCGCCCGGCTAGTAGCCTGAGATGCGAGTGGCTGGCGGGCACGGCATGCCGTGCCCCTACTTTGCAGGCCGAACCGCAACTGCGTTTGCGAAACAGATTGCCTAAAACGCCACAGCAACGGTCACGAAGTCCGAAATGGCGTTGCTGGTGAGGATCGCGACCGGCACCGCCGCGCCGACGGTTTGCAATTGGGGCACGATGACGTTGATCTGGTAGAGCCCGACGAAGCCCGGCGCGGCGCCACTGAAGGTGATTACACCCTGTAGCGCCTCGAACCCGAACAGAACTGCAATGTTGGGGTCGGTCGTGAGACTCAGTGGGGCTGCGGGGCCGGCGACGCCGTCGCCCACAGGAGGCTGCACCGCACCCAGGCCGGTGAGCAGGATGCTGACGAACTCTCCCGGCGAGGTCGGGTCGGCCTCGGTCACGGGCAAGAAGGTCAGTGAGTGAACGATGATGCCTGGTCCGAGCCCGTTTAGGGTAGTCGAGAACACCCCGGGACTTGTGGCCGCCAGAGGAACGAGCACGGTGTTCGACGGCACGCCGCCGTTTGCCACGACGATCGTTGCCAGCGTGCCTGCTGTCGCGAACGGCACCTGCAGGTTGATCTGGAGCGCTGAGACGAAAAACAGCGGGGCCGGCACGCCGTTGATCGTGACGACGACGCCACCCAGCGTGGTCGGCAGCGGGGTCGTTGCCGCCAGGACCGTGCCGGCCGCCATCCCACTCCCGAACAGAGACACGATGGTACCGGCGGCAATCGGGAAAGTCGGCGGTGCGAATGAGGCCCCATTGATCACTCCCACTGGGTTGAGGAATACCGCCCCGCCCGCGAAGGCTGGTACGCGTATCCCAATGAAAATGCCATGAAGTGGGGTATCCATTTGACTCAGGTGACCACAACATACTGTGGTTGGCCATTGGCGGCCCCCGGAAAGGCTTGCCGATAGCACCACGTTTCCAAGCCTGCGATGGCCATGGCGCGTGCGTAATCCTTGATCGGCCCGAAACGCAGCCTCGTGGCCCAATTGCCTGCAGACCGGCGTCTGGCGCCCCAGGGTGCATTCTGGGTGCAGTGTGCTGGCGTCCATGGATCGACCAAACCACAACGCCTAGGGGCTACCTGAGTCAAGTGGATACCCCATTTGCCATGAAAAAAGCCAGGCGCGCCCAGCGGGCTCACCTGGGCGCCAACGACGGCTCTGGGAACCAGCGGCGCGGCGCCTTTGGCGGCGTTGTCGGCTGTGAGGGCCGCGCCTGTTAAGCCGGGCGCCCCGATCGCCATGTTGAGGCCGCCGAGTTCGAGCACGGCGCCGAGTTGGCCTCGGCTGTCGGGGTCTATGCTGTAGACATTTACCGTGCTGAAATCGGACGTGGTGAGATTGGCCAGGAGTCGCTCGGAGATTGTCGCTACGCCCACACCGGTGGTCGACACTCCACCCACCGCGGAGGTCTAACTTCCAAAGGCGGGATCGGCAATCATCTCCGCGAACCAGTAGGTACCATCCCAATCCGCATCGCCGGCGTCGTCACTGAAGTTGCGCACACCGACAAAAATCTCCCGCGCGCCGGCCTCGGTGCCAAAGCCGATCAGATAGTTGCCGTCGGCCGAGACGAAAATGTCGTGCGCGCCGTTGAACAAAGTAAGCTCCGGGCCTAGGGTCGCGGTACCGCTTCCATCCGCGGCGAGAGCATAGGTCGCCACCGTGTCTTCCTGAAAGTTCACGTCCCCGATCGCGTCGACCGCGTGGCCGCGGGCGTTAATCGAGGTGAACGAACCGGCACCATCTGCTTCGATCGACAGCAGCGCGGTGGTAATGGCATCGCCGACGCCCCCGGGGAACGCCAGCGTGGAGCCCGTGTAGCTGCCTGTGAGCAGGCTGTTGTCCTTAGCAGCCCCCGCCTTGATGGCGACGAACAGGTCGTAGGAGCCATCGAGCGCGCTTGTCGACGAGCCGATCAAGACCTCGGAATCGACACCGAGGCGCGCATCGATCTCGAGCGTATCGGCAATGGGATTCGTCAGAGTCACGAAGGCGTTTGACATGACTTCGTAGGTCCCAATGCCGGCGGCGGCGCTCACGGCATCCCCCCCCGAGCCTTGCCTGCCCGCGAAGGTGTAGGCGCCCGCCCCGTCGAAGGTGATCGTCCCGCCGAGGTTTGTCGCGTCCGAGACGGTCCCCGCCGGTGTGATCTCGGCCAACAAGTGAACGAAGTAATAGTCACCGCTGAGCGACGAGTTGTCGAGATCCTGCGCCGTGAGCAGCAACGGGACAAGAGCCAGAGAGGAAAGCCGTAGGAGCAGTTTCATGCTATTGATTCCCTTTAGACGGGGACGGTCGAGCCGAGGCACAAGTGCACCGACGGGAGTGCGCCGGAGAAGCGCTATTCACAGTTGTTAAGCAGCTATGGTTAATCCTGCCCGAATCGAAGTCCAAATTGCAATGCAGGTTTCAACGTACCGAAGTTCCTAAACCCCCCGATGGAGCGGTAAGTTTCGGTCGGAGACGACATCCTCTCTATGACGGTCAGCCGCGCGGGTCAACCCGAGAGAGGCGCAACCGAGCCCGGCACGCTTGTAGCTCTTCACCGTACCGAATCGCTGCCGGGCGCGCAACTTTTGGATGTACGCTGGGTTTCATGGGAGAAGGAGCGCCGCTGAGTACGGACCGATAGGTAACTGACGAAAGGTAACTCGCCGAAAGGCGCCTCACCGAGCCGATCTGATAGATACCGAGCTCCCGGACGGCAAGCGACGAACGATGGAAGACGCAAATCATCACCCTGGGCTTTTTGGTGGAGCGGATCACATGAAACGGACTCATCAAATCATCATTCATCAGATCATTGGCGCCGCCGGGCTGATCGGGCTCGCGTTGGCCTTGGCGCCGTTTGTGGGTCCCTTGCGGGCACAGGAGACGATCGACGATGAGTACGCCGATATCGGCGTACCTCACGCGGAGTGCTCTTTCTTCACCGCAAAACGGGAGCAGATTCTCAAGGTCGGCCTCGACGCCGACCTGTTGGCCATGTCGCAGCGCTCGGAGTTGACCGCGGGCGTCGTGGCAGCCTTGCCCAAGAGGCTGCCGTTCCGTAGCCGCGCGGCGGTGAACAGCGCGTACGCGAGTGGGTCGATTGACGACCGCGTTTTCAGCCGGCTGAATGCTGAAGGCGTGTCCCCGGCGCCGCCGGCGACCGACACGGCGTTTCTGAGACGGGTCACTGTGGACCTGACCGGCCGCATTCCTACCGCCCAGGAAGTGATCCAGTTCGTCGCCGACCCCTCGGCCGACAAACGGGCGCGGGCGATCGATCGGCTGCTGCGACCCCGCAGTGGGCGGATCGCTGGGCGATGTTCTTCGGCGACCTGCTCCGTAACACGGTGGTGACCGCGCAGGTGAACCGCTACGCCGACGGACGTGACGCCTTCCACCTGTACCTGCGGGATTCGATGCGGGCCAACATGCCCTACGACCAGATGGCGCGCGAGATTCTGGTCTCGAGCGGGGCCAATGACGGGCGCTACTACCCCGAGGAGTTCGATAGCTACCAGCAGTTCGTGGATCTCACCGAGGACTACGAAGGCAATCCGGTCACGCCCACCCCGTCGAGCTACATCGTGGGCGGGCTGACCCGGGGAGGGCCGCTGCATGACACCTGGGACGCCATGGCCAACAACGTCGCGCGGGACTTCCTGGGCATCAGCCAAATGGATTGCATCCTGTGTCACGACGGCGATGGGCACCTCGACTCGATCAGCGTTTGGGGGGGGGACAGGCGAAGCGGCTCGAAGCCTGGCAGTTGGCGTCCTTTTTCGCCCAGACCGTGCTCACCCGGCCGCGCCGAATTCCACAGCCGCCTGACGGTGAGAGACGCGCTCGGGCGCGCTGGTGGGTCGTTCGTGACTCGAGTGAAATCCTCGACCGCCGGGGCCAGCCGCTCGAGTTGCAGTACACGCTCAACACCACAACCGGTAACCGGCCCTCCCGGCAGCCCGACGACGCCGGCGGCGCCACCACAGTCGCCCCGGTTTATCCCTTTGGTGGCGCCACTCCCAAAGGGGGCGAGTCGCGGCGCGAGGCGGTGGGACGTGCGTTGACCGAGGACATTCAGTTTTCCCGCGCTATCGTCAACTACATCTGGAAGGAGTTCTTCGGCCGAGGCATCGTCGAGCCGCCGGACCAGTTTGACCTGGGTCGCCTCGACCCCGACAATCCTCCCCCTGACCCGTGGGAGATCCAACCCTCTCACCCGCGCCTGCTGCAAAACCTGGCCGAGTCATTCGTGGCGAACGTCTATGACCTCCAATGGCTCATGCGCGATATCACAAACTCCCGCGCCTATCAGCTTTCCTCCCGTTACGACGGCGAGTGGAATGCCGGCTACGAGCCACTGTTTGCCCGCCATCAGGTGAGGCGGCTGGACGCCGAGGCGCTCCACGATGCCTTGGTTACCTCCAGCGGCATCTTTCAGCCCTATTTCGTTTCGCGCTCTCTGGGGCCGATCATCTTTGCCAAGCAGTTCCCGGACGTACAGTTTCTCCCCCGTGCACCACGGCGCCAGCGCGATCGTCCGTCGGACGAAGCGAACTTCACCTTTGCCGCTTTCGGTCTGCTTGAAGCTTACCTGCGAGGCGACCGGGAACAGACCCCGCGCAGCAGCGAAGCGACGATTATTCAGGCGTTGCACCAGATGAACAGCCCGTTGGTGCTGGAACGCGTCAAGGCGTCCCGGCAAGACGGCATACTGGCGACGGTATTGAACGAATCGGATGCCGCCGTGGTAACCATTCTCTATCTGCAGGTTCTGAGCCGCTATCCCACGCCCGACGAACTAGCCGCCGGCCTGGCCCTGCTTGTAAGCGGCGACCGCACCCAGCAGGCCGAGGACTTGATGTGGAGTCTCTACAACAGCGTTGAATCCATCTTTAACTACTAGTTTCAAGCCAACAAGGGGCCATCTCATGAACGAGCGAGACCGTTTTCATAAACTGATCGAGAAGCATCCGCATCCGCACGTCAGCTTTCATCAGCGGCCGCACGCGACGCGGCGGCAGTTCTTTCGCATGGTCGGTGGAGGCCTGTCGGGGTACTTCCTGGGCGGGCCATGGATGCCTTCCGAAGCCCGAGCGATGGGGAGCGTCGAGCCGAAGAACACCGCGAAGCAGATGATTTTCATCTTCCTATCAGGCGCTCCCAGCGGCGTCGACACCTTCGATTTGAAGTTTCTCGATGGTGTGACGCCCACGGACTTCGCTCCGGAGACGATCAACGGGATTGAATTCCCAACGGGGCTCTTGCCCAACACCGCTCAGATTCTCGACAAGCTGGCGATCATCCGCTCCGGGCTGTCGTGGGCGTTGGCTCACAATCTGGCGCAGACTTGGTTCCAGATCGGCCGCAACCCGACTTCGGCGCTCGGCGGCGTGTCTCCGCACTTCGGGAGCGTGATTGCCCGTCATACGGACTCGGAGCGCCGTCCCGACCAGATCTTCCCTTCGTTTATCGCACTGAATGCGCAGAATGCCCCTGGGGCCGGCTACTTCCCGGCCGAGTTCAGCCCCTTCAAGACGGTGCCGAGCGCCGACGGGCTTGCCAACACGGACCATGCCGACGGTCAGGCACGCTTTGAAAAGCGTTGGGACCTATTGCAGACGATCGATGCTCCGCTGCGCGGCGCCGATTCTCCTCTGGGCAGCTCGGTCGCGGGCATGAGCGAGTTCTACGACAGCGCGCGGGACTTGATGTTCAACCCGGTCGTGGGCGACGCCTTTAGCTTTACCGACGAAGAGAGCGCCGCATACGGCGGGACGGAACTCGGCAACGCCTGTTTGCTTGCCAAGAAAATCGTTGCGGCTGACCAGGGCACCAAGGTCGTTCAGGTGACGCATGGCGGTTGGGACCATCACCAGGGCATCTACGACCGCAACGAGGTCAACGGCCGCGACGTGGGCAACAATCTCTACGCCCGTTGCGGTGAGCTCGATCCGGCTCTCTCGAAGCTCGTCACCGACCTGGAGGCCGACGGTTTGCTGGACGATACTCTGGTTCTCGTTTGTGGTGAGTTCGGCCGTACCACCGGCGTGCTCACGAACGATCGCAATGGCCGTGATCACTATTTGCAGATGTTCTACGTGATGGCGGGCGGGGGCGTCAAAGGCGGCACGGTGATCGGCGAGACGGACCCGACCGGCTCATTCACGATCGATCCCGGCTGGTCGCGGTTCCGGGACATTCGGCCCGAGGACATGGAGGCCACGGTATATTCGCTGCTCGGCATTGATTGGACCACGGTGCTGACGGACGATCCCTTGGGACGCGGATTCTACTACGTGCCCGAAGCCGACAAGGACATCTACGGACCGGTTCACGAGGTGTGTGGTTAGACCGTGATAACCACATCCGAATATGTAGGGCAAGCCGTCCCCTGCGGTCTCGAGAGTACAACTCGACCCGAACGCCGGCACAGCATGCCGTGCCCCTACTCTCCGGCCGCCGGTTCCGTTGGAAGACCGAGCGCGCAGCCCTCGGCTCGTTGGGACAAGAGAAACGCGTTTGTGGTCAGTGCCCCGTTTGAATCACGCCTGCGTGAAGTCCATGCCCGTGAAGCTCACCACCGATTGCTCGTCGATGTTCCACTGCTCGTAGCTCAATACGCGCCCTCGCACGCCCTTCACCGACGCAAGAAAAGTGTAGACCGGCGAATAGCCACACCAGCGCAGATCGTCTAGGTTGGGATGCACCAGTTCGTAGAAACCTTCGGCATTCCCGGCACAGACCTCCTGTAGCCGGGCTTCGTCCCGCGCACGGACCTCTTCTAGCGGGCCCTGCTCGGATTTCGCGATGAAGTCGTCTCCGTAGCGGCGTCCGATATGCGCCAGGTCAATGCCGAGGATCCAGACCAAGCGGTCGCGATGCTGCTCGGCCATCTCGCCGAGGGCGTCGAAGAACCGCCGGATGCTGTCATTCTTCTCGGGCGCCTTGTGGCTGAAAAGGCTCTCGGCAAGGGGGCCGCAGAGGATCGGCAGGATCTTCACATTTGGCTTCACATCCGGCTTGCTGAGCGCGTGCTGTAGGAAGACGCACTGAAACTCGATGGAGTGCTCTGTGGCGTGACAGTAGTCCTCCATGACAACGGAGTCCGGCGCGCGCTGCTCAAGCCAATCGACCAGACCGCGGTCGGTCTCGAGGCGTCCGAGCGGGGTAACGTAACTCTTGCGCGTCAGCCCGAACTTCTCGGGTTCGCCGTAGTGCGACGTTCCCAGAATCACGAAGGTCTTGTCGGCGTAGCCCGGGTGCAACCGGCTGTAGGCCGCGGCGTAGCTCTTGAATCCGCCGTGTGGGCTCACGTGGGGTGCGGCCAAGGCGACCAACGAGTCGGTCTTCGCTGCTGAGGCGTCGGCGCCGTACTCGCGAAGCTGCTGGCGTAGCGGCTCGGGCTCGTCCGGATAGGCGGCGCCGGCATGCGACGCGGGGCGGTGGTCTGCTTCGGCGAACTCGCGATGCTTGCGGTCACGCATCACGTGAAACTCTTCGGTCTCGACGAAGCCGCACTCTCGTAGGGTCTTGGTCAGGTCGCGGCCGGCTTCCCCGGCGCCAAGATCGCCCGTCGCTTGGACCAGAAGCGCTTGAAGGTCGAGGTCGGTTCTCTGCCCGTCGAACAGGGCCAGTGCCTGCGCCAGAATCGGGGGCACGATGATCATCGATTCGGTGTAGCGAAACGGGTCGCGGATGAACAGTCCCGGCTGCTCGGCCACGGGCGAGGGCATAATGTCGAGCTCTCGACGGAGGCGGGGGAGAGGTTTGCTCATAACGGGTTCGACGGGCTGGGTATCAACATCTCACACCTTGGGCCCCTAGTTAGGGGATACCATGCCTGACGAAACGAGTCACGGTAATCAGCTCGCAATCAAGTTCAAAACCCATGAAGGGGCACCGTACATCTACTCAGACTACGTGAACCTCAACGTAGGCTTCTTCGTTTCTGGACATTATTCCTAATCGGTGCTTACGAGCTGGCGAGCCAGGGTATCCTGGCCAAGCCGAGTGTCGATCCGGGTTGGGGAAGCCCCCGCCGGCTCACTCCTCACCGGTCTCGGGCACGGATTCGAGGCACTTCAAGAGGAAGCTGCAAGGCTGGAACGGCTTGGCTCGGCGGCATCGGTTCTCCACCTGCATCGATCACATTCATTTCTTGCAGAGCGGTCAGCGCACGGAGCGGGGCGTCTATTGCCCTCGCGCAAAGCGGTGGGCTCGAAGTTCCGTGCCGGACCGCTCCCTCACGGTCACGGCTCGGTTCTTGTTGTCACGGTCGGGTTTGCACAGCACCGGGCTTGCGGCGGTAAACCTCATACTTGCGATCGCCCGGTGGCCGGTGGCGATCCCACCAGGGAACCTGGACCTTGTAGGCGTGCTCCCACACTTTCTCGTAACTCTCGTCGAGCCCCTTGGCTTGTTCGCGCTTGGGATCCCAGATGACGTACCAGTCGGCATCGGCGCTGTCGTCAAACTGATCGTCGGGAATGCGGCCGCGAAACTGTTGATTGTGCGGAGCGTCGCTGTCGAGCAGCCCCACCCAACGCATCTCCGGCAGGTAGAAGTAGAACGCCATGCCCTTGACGTTGCGAAGAAAGGCGACGCGGTCGCCGGGTTCGAGATGCTCTTCGAGGTAGCGCAAGACGGGTCCGTTGTAAGAATCGTCCGCGAGATACTGGCGTTCGAGCACCTGCTCGGCGCCCGACCGGCGCCAGTTGAGATTGGGCCAGATCAGTAGCCCGGCAAAGAAGACCACCGTGGCTTTGCGTCCGGCGGTGCGGTCGATCGCCGCAATCGCAACCGCGCCGAGGATGAACGCCGCCGGCAACACTTGCAGAAAATGCCGCGTGTTCGCCTGGTTCTTGACGGCGGCAATCGTCAGCAGCGGCGAGACGACCAGAATCAGAGCCGCCATCAGAGCCGCGCGCGGCCACACTCCCGAGAAATTCAACTGTCCCCAACGCCACAGCAAGAACGCGGAGAGCGCGATGCATAACACCGCAAACGACCAGAAGCCGCCAGCGGTGAACTGGCCTAATTCCGAGGTGCCGTAGTTCAGCAACAGAGGCGAGAGAGCAATCAATGCGGCAAGCAACAACGCCCCGGTCGTTACCGGTGACGAAACACGCGCACGCCGGAAAAACAAGTAGCTCGCCGCGGGCAGCAGCAGGACAAAGGGAATCATCCGCCAATAGTCCCGGATGCGCGAGATCAAACCCGAGCGCCATAGATCCCAGGACGATCGTGTCCCCGGAGGTGGCCAACTGGAGGCAAACTCCGAGTGCAACATCCAGAACTCGAAGCCCAGCACGACCACCAGAACGCCCGACACCGCCACGAAGCCTCGCAGCAGCCGCCGGTCGCCGACACAAAGGACGAAGATCCCCAGCGACGCCCAGGTGCCGGCAAAGCTCACGTAGTTCGACAGGTACAGTAGCGTTCCGTAGACACCTAGCCGCACGTAGAACGAGCGTTGCGCCGCGCGGTCGGGGTCCCGCAAGTAGCGGCAGAACTCCAGCAACAGCAGCGACGCGAACAGCACAACCAGAATGTAGTACCGGGACTGGCGCGCGGGGCTCAGAAAGTGGATAGAGAGCAACGCGAGCGACGGTGGCAGGAAGGCCGACAAGCCGCCGTCGAAGAGCGTCTGCCCGATGCGATAGAGCACGAACAGGCAAGCCGCGCCAACCAATACGAACGGGAGCCGGGCCGTGAAGGTCCCGACGCCCAGCAGCTTGAAGCCGATGCCGGCCACGTAGAACTGCAGCCAACTGTGCATCGCCGGCAACAGCTTCGAGTTGAAGTCATGCCCATCGGCAGCTTGGGTGATGAGTTGCTCGCCGTCGAAGATGCGGGGGACCCACACGCCGCTCTCGGCCATGAGGCGTCCCCAGTTGGCGGTGGTGGTTTCGTCGCGCCACAGGGGAATCGCGTCGAGACGCCACAGAAGCAGGAAGGCCGCCAGGGCGATGAGGAATCCCGAGAGGGCCTTGCGCATGAGAGTTAGCTGCTTATCCAAAGCGTGACGAGGACTCTGTCCCCGTTAGGTTAGGCGAGGCGTACCTACAGTCGTCTTGCCGGTTCAGTTCAATGGTGTAGGGGTGGACCGCTGCGTCCACCCCGGCGCGGCGCAGTTGCTCTCGGTTTCTGTGCGAAAGCGACGCCGCGTACCAAGGGCTGTGCTGCGAGACCGACACAGCCGTCCGCCCCTACAAGCTGCATCCTCAACACTTCGGGATATCAAGGGCGCGGCCCTTGGGTAGCTAGTATACCCGACCACCGACCGAAACTTTTCCCCCGCACCCGAGTTTGTATCCCATATAAGGCAAGCCGGCCGGCGCCGAACAACCTACACCACAAGGAGGATCAGGCAATGAGGTCACGAGTCATTCGTTCCATGGCGATCGCAGTTTGTGCGTTGACACTGAGCGCCGGCACGATTTGGGCGAAGAAGCCCACGGTCAAGAACCGGCAGGGCACGCAAGTCACGCGGCTCCGCCACGGCGCGGCGAACGGTTCCCTCACGCGGCCCGAGGCGCGGCGGCTATCGGTCAATCAGGCGCGCATCCATCGCTCGGTCGTTCGCGATCGGGCGGATGGCGGCGTTTTCACCCCGCGCGAAAGGGTCAAGGCGCAACACAGGCTAAACCGGCAGAGCCGTGCCATCGCGCATCAAAAGCACGACGGTCAAAACCGGCCATGACGTGATATAAGAGGGGGCATGCAACGACGTGCCTTCCTGGGAGCCTCGGCGGCGGGCTTGGCAACGAGTTCCGCCGCCGGCGCGCGTCCGGACGCCAATCAATACTTCGAGCTGACCTTCCACCGTCTCCGCACCAACAAGTCGGCGCAGGGCAAACGGCTCCAGGAATTCCTCGAGGGCCGGCACCTGCCGATGGCCAAGCGCAACGAGTTCGGCGCGGTGGGATATTTCCAGGTCTATCTCGGCCCCGACATGCCGACGCTGGTCACGGTGACGGCCCACCGCTCCTGGGCTGAGGTCGCCGAAAAACACGCCAAGCAGCAATCCGACGAGCACTGGACGAAGGCGCTCGATGCCTTTGGCGCGAGCGAGCCGGCGTACGTGAGGGCCGAGACCTGGCTTCTGCGTGCCTTCGACGGTATGCCGCGGTTGGAAACCCCCGCGCTCGAGCCGGGCAAGAAGCCGCGTCTGTTCGACCTGCGCACCTATGAGGCGGAAACCTCCCGCGACGTGGCGGCGAAAATCGACATGTTCAACCAAGAGGAGATCAAGATCTTCCGGCGCTCGGGCATCTATCCGGTGTTCTTCGGCCAGTCGGTTTACGGCGGCAAACAACCGAACCTGACCTACATGGTTTGGTACGACGACATGAGAGCCCGCGAGGCGGCGTGGACCAAGTTTCTCAAAGACCCCGACTGGATGCGCATCCGCGGCAAGCAGGGCTGGACGAACGAGGAAGTCGTGTCGAACATCACCAACACCTTCCTGCGCCCACTGCCCTTCTCCCCGATACGCTAGGCGGCCCAAGCAAGCTGGGTGCGCGTTGTAGCGTAAGGCTCCAGCCTTGCCGAGTCTCGATTCTTCGGGACTCAGGAGGTCACGACCGGACCCGAAAGGGCTCCGTCCCCTTTAGGCCCCCCATCGCCGGACGCGTGGAGGACCCGATCCGCGGCTATCCGCCGCCGGATTATGAGGGCTATCGTGTGCTGCGAGAGAAGATCTCGTTGCCGATCCTGATCCACCACGGGCCGGTCGATTTCATGATGCGCAAGCTCGTGGACGGGCTCATGACGGGACACATGGCCATCGGGGGCGTCAACAAAGTCGCCGGCCTGGCGGAGATGAATACGTCCCGTTCATGCTGCAACAAGCCGGCGGGACCATCAACCAGGCCTTCCTGGCGCACGAAGCGGCGGCCTACAAGATGGCCACGCTCGACCACGTCAACCTGTGCCACCTGTGGAAGGACGACGTGACCGTGGAGCAGATGCCGGTGGTCGGAAGCAGCGTCGAGGTGCCCAAAGGGCCGGACCTCGGCGTGACGATCGACCGGCGCAAGCTCGAGAAATACGCACGGGCACCGCGTCCGAAGCAAACGCGCTTCCTGTGGCGGATGCGGTACCAGAGCGGCCGGATTGTCTACGCACGCTTCAACCCGGATGCGCCGGGCGCCGCCGGCTCGATGGCCGGCTTCTCGACTCGCCACTTGCAGAACCACATCCCCGGCTCCGGTGACGGTTACCGCGCACGCGTCGTCACCGACACCTGGGATGCCGAGGGCGACCGCGAGTTCGAACGTGTCTGGAGGCTCACCGAGTCCGGCCCGGTGTGGACGAATGAGTGGGGCGAGCTGGTTGCAGATCGCAAAACGCGATAGCAAGAGCAGGAGGACGCAGACCGTACGCCGCAGCCCCCCTCGTAGTTGGGTAGCGGATAGGTGAACGCGGCGCCGTCAGGGTGGATCCACAGCCCGATGAGGAGGCCTACCTCGCTGAACGGACATAAGGGCACTTCTACGACTAGGCCGTTTTACGGCCAAATGAGTGAGCGCGTGCCAGCATCCGGCCGCCCCGTAAGGACCCACCGGACCGACTGAAGGTCGATCGGAGCAGTCCTGGTGATGGGTCGCGGTGGGAGGAAACCACCTCTCCTGCCTAATTGCTAGGCGCCAACGCGAGAATCCGGCATCCGTCGAGAAACGGATTTGCAACAAAGCTCCGGACCACGCAGGTGAATCGCATGACTTGGCCTTGTTCACGACCTAGCAGATCGGCCCGCCACGACTCACCGAAGTCTAGGTAAGCCCTTCCGTATATGTCACCAGTAGGCCGAACCACAACCCTCACTCCATGGTCGCGACCGGGCTCAATGGCTGCGATCTCACCAGACCATACCACGCGTTTGCCTAGCAGCAGCTGCTCAAGCTCGTCGCTCTGCAGGTCCGTTGTCGCCTCGTCATACCACTCCTCAAAAAACTCTGGCATCGTAACCGGCGAGAATGATTCCGCTTCTGCTGCTATTCCCGCTTCCTCGTGACTCAAGGCTGTGCTCGGTTTCCCCAATCCTTTGTCAAGCGATTTCGATGTCGCGTTAGTACGGGGAGTAACCGCCTTCCTAGCGCCTCGATGCGCCTCATCCTCGTTCAGGAGTGGTTCAGAGTCCTCGAGTATGACAATGACAACGTTGCTTCGGTTGATCGCCGTGATGCGCCCTTGAATTGTCAGAGCGGTTCCATTGCCGAGATGCGATAGCTGCGGACTCCAGCGCTGATCGAAAAATGCTCGCAACGCTGGACCACCGAGTTCACGATCAGGGCTTTCACCTTCGACCATGACGCGAGCGCTCACGTACTCAACATCGCGAAGTACCACACGAAATCGTACCCAGTTCTCTAGATACATTTCGCGTGCGAGTGCTTCCGCCTGAAGCGTGGTGCGGCCTTCGTAGATCGCGCCGATTTCTTCGAGGCTAAGGTCCACGAATCTTCGATCGCTGCCTGAAGACCGAATACCTTCCGAGGATGCAGGGGAAGATTGGTTCCGGACGAATGAGATGATCCTGTCCAGAGCGCTGGTGAAGGAGCCTAATCCAACCACGACCGCAAACAGTATCAGGATTACTACGACAGCGGGCTTTTCCTTGGACCATCGGATCACGCGATCGTATGCTGTCTGTTCCTTCGCATCCATCGAAATCTCCTGGCGACGTCGGCTTGCGTTGGCGGCATTTACAAGCACCTGGCCGCGGTGGGCACGCCAGATACTCCATTATCCCAAGTAGATTCGCCCTGAGGGCTTAGTGTTCGCTGAGGTGTCAACTGTCCGCATTGTCGGCAAACCGGACAGGTCGGCGGGCCCGCACTGCTCTGAGACGGCGCTCGTGGACGGATCAGATCATCTCATGCCGTTACCCTTTGCCCGTCTTGCTCGGAAGGCCCATAAACCCCCGTCGATATGTCCTGCGGTGGTCACTCCGCGGCTTTGTCGGAGGCATCCCTGAAATCTTTGCGGGTCAACTGCCAGCCGCCGTTGAAGTGGTCGATGTCGACCGTAGAAGCGGCGTCGATCGTTGAGCCGCGGGCCAACTCGACGCCCATCGTCGAGAAACTCGGCTGCGGATTCCCGATGCCGTGCAGGGCGAGGCGCGCGAGCTGCTCCATCGTGCGGTGCCGAGGGCTCTAGAGTCACGTCCTAGTCAACTCGGACTGGTCGGGGCTGACCGCTGCGGCATCCCCAGCCGACCAGACCGAACAAGACAGTGTAGAATTCGTTTAATGGTTCAGCCAAACCTCACACTCCAGATCGAGATCGAGCAGGAGGAGGACGGTCGCTGGATCGCCGAAGTCCCTGAATTGCCGGGGGTGATGACGTACGGTTCGTCACCCGCCGACGCAAAAGCCAAGGTCCAGGCCTTGGCCCTGCGAGTTGTTGCGGATCGTCTCGAAAACGGAGATCGTGGCCTGTTGTGAGCAGTCAGTCGCGTTTACGCGGCTTGGTGTCGATTAGGCCAGCCGTTGTACGGCTGGTTCAGCGATAGCCTTGCAGCAACCCTAGGCCGGTTCAGCGGCCTTACGTTAGCCGGCTTGAGCCGTTCGCGATTGCCCCATCGCTTCGATACGTTCGAGACGGTCGTGGGTCTTACCCGCCGCGTGGTGCACCCTTTGGTTGCGGATGTAGTCGGTCACCCATGGCAGTCCTTGGAGCCGAAGCTCACGACGCCATACCCGGCCTGCCAGGCGAAGCGGTTGCGGTTCATGATGCGTTGGTTGAGGTAGTGGGCGCTGGCGCCTTTGAGTTGGCCGACCCAGTCGCTGAGCTGGACCGTCGGTGGGATCGACACGGCCAGGTGGACGTGGTCGTCGGTTCCACCGACAGCGTGAAAGATCACCCTGGGCGTTTGCTTTACGCGTTGTTCGAGAAATTCGTAGAGGTGATGCTCGACGGCATCATGGATCAGAGGTGTGCGCCCCTTCGTGTGCCACGCAAGGTGGAGGTTGATCTCGGAATAGACGTTGTTGGGCATTGCCGGTTCATGGCTCAAGCCGGTTTTGGGTAAGGCCCCTCAAAGGGGCCAGATTCATTGACTCGGGGTCATTCTGACAGGCGTACAACGCCTGGCCTAGTCAAAACCAAGGCCCGCAAACGGGCCTGTTGGCGTCCGGAATGCTCGGCGGGATGGGCTGGTCAGGGTCTTGGCCTCTTGCAGGGGTCAGCCCGCGGCTTTATCGGAGGCATGCCGGAAATCCTTGAGCGTCAACTGCCAGCCCCCGTTGAAGTGGTCGACGTCGACCGTGAAGGCGGCATCGATCGTTGAGCCGCGGGCCAAGCCGCGCGCCCGTTCGGCCATGCGCCAACCGACGGCCGACATCGTCACGCCGCCGTGCCGGAGTTGCAGCTTGACGTGCTTCACTTTGAGAATTCGCGGAGGCGCGGCGACCTCGACCCCCTTCGTCGAGAAGCTCGGCTGCGGATTGCCGATGCCGTGCGGAGCCAGGCGCGCGAGTTGCTCCATCGTGCGCTGGTTGATCTCCGCGAAAGGCAGCTCGGCATCAAGCCGCAGCGATGGAACGAAGTCCTCGGGGGTGAGGACGCCGCGGGCGTGCTCGTTCAAACGGCGGCGCAATTCGGGGATACGTTCGATCGCCAGCGTGCACCCGGCGGCTTGGCGATGGCCGCCGAAACGGTCGAGAATGTCCGCGCAGGATTCGAGTGACTCGAGCAGGTGAAACCCCGGGATGCTGCGGGCGGACCCCGTGGCCTTGCCGGTTTCCGGGTTGCAACTGAGCACCAGGGTCGGGCGATGCAATCGCTCGATGACGCGGCTGGCGACGATGCCGACGACTCCCTGGTGCCAGCCCTCTCCTTCGGCGACGATCATCGGCGTCTCCTCGGGAGGCGGCAGGTCTTCGAGCCGTTCTAGGATGTCGTTGACGATCGAGTCTTCGGTGCGCTGGCGCTCGCTGTTGAGGCGATCCAGCTTCTCCGCGATGCTGGAGGCTTCGGCCGAGTCGGTCGAGCTGAAGAGGTCGATGACGGCGCGGGCGTCGTCCATGCGGCCCGCAGCGTTCAGGCGAGGGCCCAGACGAAACCCGACGTCGCCCGCGGTGAGCTTACGGTTCATCACGAGGCCGGAGACGCCGATCAGCGCCCGCAAGCCGAGACTCTTGGGCTGCCGCAAACCTTCGAGGCCGAGCTTGGTGAAGACACGGTTCTCGCCGGTCAGCGGCACGAGGTCGGCGACGGTGGCGATGGCCACCATCTTGAGCATCGATCCCAGCACGCGGTCGCGCTTGGCCGCGGGCCAATCAAGGTCGGTCAGCACGGCTTGCGTCAGCTTCAAAACGACGCCCGCCCCGCAGAGGTTTTTGTCGGGGTAGTCGCAGCCGGGCTGGTTGGGATTGATCACGGCCGCAGCGTTTGGAACGCCCGCGCTCGGCAAGTGGTGGTCGGTGATGATGGCGTCGAGGCCGAGTTCGCCTGCCCGCTCGATCACGTCCGTTTCGCGGATGCCGTTGTCGGCGGTGATGACGAGTTGGACGCCGTCCGCGGCCGCCCGCTCAATGACATCGCGACGCATGCCGTAGCCCTCGCGCACACGATGCGGTACGTGGAAGTCAGCTTGGCCTCCGGCGAGGCTGATGAGGGTCTTGAGCAGGACGACCGAGATGGTACCGTCCACGTCATAGTCGCCGTAGATGAGAATGCGCTCGCCATTGGTGATGGCGAGACGTAGGCGGTCGACCGCCGCCCGCATGCCGAGCATGCGGAAGGGGTCGTCAAGTTGCGACAGGTCGGGCGAGAGGAACCGCGCCGCTTGCTCCGGCTCGGTGATTTTGCGCTGCGCCAAAAGCACAGCCATCAAGCGCGGCAGGCTCAGTTCCGATTCGAGGCGCGTGGCGACCTGCGCGTCGTAGTCGCGGTAGACCCAGCGCTTCGCAAGAGGAGACGGGTCGCGCCCCGGGGTGGGCGAAGGGGTCCTGGGCGAAGGTGTCGTGGGCGAGGCGGCCGGCGCGCTCATTCGGTTGGGACGAGAACCTTCAGTTCGTAGTCGAGATCGCGGGCGGCCGGTGTGATGATGGTCTTCTTGCCGACGTAGATCTTCGATTGCTTGACCATGGCGCGGCGAACGTCGTCCTCGCAGACGAAGGGAACGACGTCGACCGGCGGAGCGGGCGGCGCCGGGTTGGCGGCGGGATTTGCGCGGGTGCTCGGCGCGGGATGACCCTTCGCCGGTGTGGACGAAGCCGCACCCGGCCGAGACGACAGGAAGCGGTCGACGACCGTCGCCGACGGCTTCGCGAGGACGGCGGTCGCAGTTTGCGAAACCGTCGCGGGGCTCGACGAGCGTACCGGCGCGCCGACACCGCGCTGGGCCAAGTACCGGTCCACCTTCAGGGCAATGTCGGAGCCCGCCGTGCCCGCAACCGCGGGCGACGATCCCCCCGCGAGAAAGCTCCGGGCCTCCTCGCTTTCAAACGCAGAGTCGGCGTCGCGCACGTGGTAGGCGACGCGCTTAATGTTGATCAAGTGCATCGGCCCGACGTTGTCGCTGGTAATGTTGCCCGCCATCGCGCCGCAACCGAGCGTCATCGACGGGAACACGTTGGTGGTGATGCCGGTGGACCCTTGTGGCGCCGGGGTGTTCACCAACACGCGGAACGCCGGCATCGCCAGCGCGAACTCGCGAATGCGCTCGTCGTCTTTCGAGTAGATGACACAGGTGTGGCCCCGCCCGCCAAAATTGAGAATCGCGGCTGACTCCTTCAGGGCGGCCGCGAAATCCTTTACGAAATAGGCGCTCAGCACCGGCGAGAGCTTTTCGGCCGAGAGTGGATGGTCCCGCCCGACACCGTGCAGCTCAACGACGAGGGCGCGCACTTCCGGGGCGACTTGGAAGCCTGCCATCTCGGCGATCTTCTGCGGCGACTGGCCGACGCAATCGGCGTTAACCCTGAAGTCGGGCGTGATGAGCAGCTTCGCCAAGGCCTCTGTTTGTGGCTGGTCGCAGACGTGGCCGCCGTGCTTCGCGAGCGCCGCCATCACGGCCTCGCGGCTTGCCTCCTCGGCGATGACGCACTGCTCGCTGGAACAAACCGTGCCGTAGTCGAACGATTTGCCGTCGACGATCGAGCCGATCGCCGAATCGACGTCCGCCGACGCTTCGAGCAGCACCGCGACGTTGCCCGGGCCGACACCGAGAGCAGGCTTACCGCTTGAATACGCCGCGCGGACGATGCCGGTCCCGCCCGTCGAGAGGATCATGCCCGTCAGGCGGTGGCGCATCAGTTCGTTGGTGCCCTGGATCGTCGCTTCGCCAAGACACTCCACTGCACCTTCGGGCGCGCCGGCCGCTACGGCCGCCTCGGCCAGCAGCCGGGCCGCCTCGCAAGTGCAGCGGGTTGCGCGCGGGTGGGGGCTGAGGACGATCGAGTTGCGTCCCTTGAGCGCGATAAGCGTTTTGAAAAATGCCGTCGAGGTGGGGTTCGTCGTCGGCAGGATTGCCGCCACAACGCCGACGGGCTCGGCGATCTCGAGGATGCCACGTTCGCGGTCTTCGCGGATGATGCCTACGGTCTTGAGCGGCCGGATAGCGCGGTGAAGGATGTCGGAGTTGAGCAGGTTCTTAAGCGTCTTGTCGTGCGCGTTGCCGTAGCCGGTCTCTTCCACGGCAAGGCGCGCGAGGGATTCGCTGTTCGCTCGGGCGACGGCCGCCACGCGGTCGATGATTTGATCGACCTGCTCCTGGCTGTAGCTGCGATAACGGAGAGAGGCTTCGTGCGCACGTTCGATCTTGGTGCGCACTTCTTGAACCGAGCGCAGGTCTTTGTCTTCGAGCATCGGCCTAGCGAGCTACTTCTTCGCTTTGCCGGAGGCGTTCTTGGGCAGGATCTTCTCGTCGGCTTCCTCGTGAGGTTGCGGGATGACGTGGACGCCGACCAACTCGCCGACACGACGCGCGGCCGCGGCCCCGGCGTCGGTGGCCGCTTTCACCGCGCCGACGTCCCCGCGCACGGTGATCAGTACGTAGCCGGCGCCGATGTATTCCTTCCCTTCGAGGACCACGTTGGCGGACTTGACCATCGCGTCCGCCGCCTCGATGGCGCCGGTGAGTCCCTTGGTTTCAATCATTCCCAGTGCTTCCACGGCTCGATTCTCGCCCTCCAGCGTAAACGTGAGAGTAGCACGGTGGGCCAGTGGGGACAAGCGAGGGAGGGCTTGAAGAAAAGTGGTTTCTGCGTTGCTGACCGGTTACCTGATCTCTCGCCAGGTCTTGGTGGGAGTGAATCTCTCGAGGTGACGGGTGTTAGTCGTCGCGACGACCGTATCTTCGGTCTGCTCCGAGAGCACAAAGGCTTGGGCTGCCAGAATCACATCCGCGTCCAGAGAGGCATCGGCGGCCGTAGGGCGTCCTTCTCGCCGAGCGCTCGCCCAGAACTCGGCGGCCTTCTGCATCGCCGCGGTGGTAATCGGCGCGTATCCCACAAGCTCCCTCAAAGTTTCCAGGCGGGCGAACCCGAGCCATTTGTTTGCACGTATGAGTTCACGACGGACTTCATAGTCGGCGATCTCAGGAATGATAAACTCCCGACCCCGATAAACGAGATCCTGAAACCAGTTCTTACATGCCTCCGTTTCGGGGGAACCCCTCGGATTGGTGACCATGCCAAGGGGGCCGGCGTCGAGCAGAATGATCACGAGGAAGAGAAGAGCTTCGCGCCCGAAGGGCGCTCTTCGTCGAGGGCTTGGCGCAGGTAGGCGAAGGTCTCTCGCTGTTCGTCGGCGTCCATTTTCACCCACGAGTCGAGGACTTCAGCGACGACCTCGGGCTCGGGACGGCGACGCAATACCCGCTGCTCGCCCGCGGCCTGGCCCGAGTCGGTCCTCGGTTTGGTCGGTGCACTCACGCTGTTCTGATTCTATCGCAGAGCCGAGCGAAGTGATCCGCGCCTGCGACGTATCCTCGTTCTCGGTGCTCGCGACCGAACGCGGCTGCCACCTGCGAAAAAAAGTCTTGACATGGATCAGATACGTGTATATACTCCTAATAAATGAAGGCCGACAGTAAGCCACTGGATCTGAGCGGATGCGGGCAGTGCGCGTGCTTCAACCTCCGCAAGGCGGCGCGAGCCGTGACGCAGTTGTTCGACGGGACCCTTCAGCCTCTTGGACTTCGCGCCACGCAGTTCACCATCCTAACGCTCGTTGCCCATCGGGGTCCGATCAATATCAGCAATCTGGCGGATCGGCTGGTCATGGACCGCACCACGTTGAGCCGCGACCTCGGCCCGCTGGAGAAACGGGATTGGGTGAAGATCCAGCCCGGCAAGGACCGCCGCACCCGCGCCGTCGAGTTGACGGCCGAGGGCCGACGAGTGTTAGGGGATGCGCTGCCCAGATGGCGGCGGACCCAGCAAAAGGTGATCGAAGGCCTCGGCCGACGAGGTTTTGAAGGCCTGCTTGACGAGCTTTCCTCCACAGTATCGGTGGTCAAAGGAGCAGGCTAGGTTTTTCTTACGCCCAATAGGTGTACATACACTTTAAGACTCATAGAAGAGAGAAACAAGGAGCCAATCATGTCCCAGACGAAGAATGCCACGAATAAGCCGCTGATCCTGGTTACAGGATCCACCGGCAAGACGGGTATGCCCGTCGTCGAACAGCTACTCGAACGCGGGTACCCCGTAAGGGCCCTTGTTCACAAGATCGACGAGCGGTCGCAAAGGCTGGAGTCGATCGGCGCCGAGGTCGTTCAAGGCGACTTGCTCGATCTCGCTTCCGTCCGCGCTGCCATGAAGGGCGTTAAGCGCGTCTATTTCGTCTACCCGCCCTACGATCGCTTGCTCGAAGCGACGAGCAACGTTGCCGTTGCGGCCCGCGACGAAGGCGTCGAGGCAGTCGTCAACATGTCGCAGATCAGCGCGCGTGAGCACGCGCCGAGCCCACTCTCCCGGCAGCACTGGCTTGCCGAGCGCGTTCTCGATTGGGCGGGCGTCGGCGCGTCGCACGTCAATCCGACCTTCTTTGCCGAAGACCTGTACCTCTTCACGGGCCGCAGCATCGCGGAGGAGGGGAAGATGTACCTGCCCTTCGGCGAGGGCCGGCACGCGCCCGTGGCCGCCGAGGACATCGCACGCGTGGTCGTGGGCATCCTCGAAAATCCAGGGCCTCACGTCGGACAGCGCTTTGCCGTTACCGGGCCGAGCAACATGAAAATGGGCGAGGTGGCCGAGGTTTTCTCCACCGAACTCGGCAGGCCGGTTACGTACGTGGACCTATCCGTCGAGCACTGGAAAGAAGTCCTCGTCAAGCAGCCTGAGTTTCCCGAGTTCCTCGCAGCTCACCTGGCCGCCGTGGCCAGGGACCATCAAAACGGCGTCTTCAGCGCCCAGACCGACGTGGTCGAGAAGATCGGTGGCAGGCCCCCGCAGTCGCTTCAAGATTTCATTCGAGCCAACAGGGCGGAGTTCACCGCCGAACCGCGGGAGGCGGTGGCATGACTAACTTGAAGCAGAAGTACGGCCCCTGGGCCTTGATCACCGGAGCTTCGTCGGGGCTCGGCGCGGCTTTCGCCAAGCGGCTGGCCGCGGACGGCGTCAACCTGGTGCTCGTTGCGCGGCGTGAAGACCGCCTGCGCGCCCTGGCGGCGGACCTGGAGCGAACCGCTTCCATCGAAACGCGCGTCGTCTCGGCGGACCTTTCGCGAGACGACTTCCTTCCGCACATCACCGAAGCAACCGAAGGCATTGAGATCAACCTTCTAGTCAACAACGCCGGAAGTGCGCTTAGCGCTGATTTCCTCGCCAATGCACTTGACTCCGAGCTTGGGATGTTCCATCTCAACTCCCGGGCGCCTCTTATCCTCACCCACCACTACGGCAGACTCATGCAGCGCCGCGGACGCGGAGGCATCATCTTCCTCGCTTCGGTCGTTGCCTTGACGGGCGTCGCGTCGTGGAGCAACTACGCCGCGACGAAGGGTCATAATCTCCTGTTCGCTGAAGGCTTGGCCGAGGAATTGAAACGCACAGGCGTAGACGTTCTGGCAGTGGCGCCGTCGTTTATTCGGACGGAGCTGATCAAGCTGTCGCCCTTTGGCAGGATCATGTCGCTGGAGCCGGAAACCTTGGCCCAGGTCGCGTTGGCGAGTCTAGGGAAGAAACGCGTTGTGACGCCGGGCTTGCTTCACAAGCTCATTGCCTTTTCCACCCGGCTTCAGCCGCGCTTCCTCAACACAAAGATCTTCGGAGCCGTCGTTGCGAGGGCCCATGGTTCGCGCACTAACTAACTCCCCGACGAGCCAACACTGCCTCATCCAGACGAATGGCTAGCCTGTTTGGGTTCTTCATCTACGCGCGTAAGCCCGACTCAGGCGGTCGTCTTGACCTTATCCAGCAAGGCCGGGAGCTCGGCGGGCGCCGACGCCCGAATCGAAAAGGCGTAGCGGCGTTGCGGATCAGTGTCGCGCGTCAGCGTGTAGCCGCCCGAGCCGAACAAAACATCCAGCGCCGACTCGATCGAGGGTTTCAGCGCCGTGTCGGTCGCCTCGTTATTCGGGAAGTTCAGCCGATCGTTGATGAACAGCTCCCACGACCCAGGCTCGAGTTTGAGATCAGCCGGGTACTCCGGCTCCTCGCGGATGGCCAGCGTCAACTCGAGGCAGCGCCGGAAGGCCTCGATCACACGCTCCTCCTCGGAGCCCTCAAAGCCCGTCTTGCCGCTGTAGAGCAATCCGAGCCCGGGATCATCGCGGTTGATCGAATAATTGCCCTGCTTGCCGACGAGCAGAATCCCCGGCCCCTTGGCCATGTGCGCGTAGTCGGCTAGATCGATCCACTGGGCCGGATGCGTCTTGTCCTGCCGCCAGCGCCCGAAGATCGCTAGAAAGGGGTCGAGGCGGAGGTCCGGCGGCGCGTCGGCGAGAAGCTTTACGTGGATGCGTTCGAGGTCGGGGGACATGGGAAGATCGTGTTTCGAATGTCGTGTTTCGTGTCTCGCGGAGCCCGCGGGACGCGAGCGAAAGTTGGCTGGCCGAGGTCGTTCCAGTAAAATTCCGGTCCGGCTGTAACCTGGTGGTGCCGCCTTCCGCCTTTGCGATTGAAGCCGTCCTGTCTAGGCGGCTTCAACCCTCCCTTTCGAAGGATCGGGCCAGTAGTTGGTGAGTTGGGGGTATAGTCACTCAGCTATTGGCCCGTCCTGGTCCAATCCCGCCTTGGCGTGGCATCGCGGCGCTAGGTTTGGGTGTATACCGTCTGCGCCTGCTCGATGAACAAAGTCGTCTCCTCCACGCGCTTGCGGGCCCGCTCGGCGCTGATTCCGTCGATGGGCTCCTCGGAGGCGCGGAAGAAGTTCTCGGCGAAGGGCTTCAAGAACATCCCTTCGTCATAGAAGTGCTTGCGGAACTCGGCGATGGTGTCGTACCGGTCTGAGAGAAGCAGGCCGCGCGTCGAGAGCAGGCCGTCGGAGGCCTTAACGGATGCCTCGAACGACTTGCGGGCAGCGTCTTCCCACAGGCCATCGTCGAGTGCCAAGGTGGCTTCGAAGTTCAGCCGGTCGGCGTCCTCCAGCATAAACTCGGCCTGGTCGACCACCTCGCCGGCGCATTCACCCACGCCCAAGGACTTCTTGTACTCCCACGGCTGCCGGTTGTCCTCGTAGAGATCGGGCGTCTCGTCGAAGCCCGTCGTGACGGTGAATTCGCTCAACTCTTCCTTCAACCGAACCCGGCCCAGGCGGTCGGAGAACTCGGCGAAGCTCTCGCCTTCCCGCTTCTCCTTGCCATAGAGATCGCTGAGCTTGGCAATCGCCGCCGGCGCGTGTTTGGCGGCTACCTTGCCGACGGTGAGGCCGTAGGAAGCCGCGTTGTTCTTCGCCGTCCCGCCGGTGAGGATCTGGAACACCGGTGCCGAGTGGTTTCCCTTACGCTGCACGGAGCCGAACAACCCGATGTCAGCAATGTGGTGCTGGCCGCAGGAATTGAAGCAGCCGCTGATCTTCACCGTGACGTCGTCGCGGTCGGCCAGCCGCGCCATGCCGTTTCCGAAGCCCTCATGCAGCACGGCGGCCAGTCCTCTCGACGAGGCAATTCCCAACTTGCACGAATCCGTCCCCGGGCAGGCGGTCACGTCGGCCAGCCGGCCAGCCCCGGCATCGGCCAAGTGCAGTTCCTTGAGCCCTTCGTAGAAGGCGACCAGATCGCCGTTCGACACCCAGCGCACCAGGAAGTTCTGATCGACCGTCGTACGGATCGTATCGTTGATGTAGCGCCGGCAAAGGTTGGCGAACCCCCGCAACTGATCGGCCGAGATGTCGCCGAGCGGCAGGAACACCTCGACCATCGAGTAACCCTGCTGGTTCTGTGGCCGGACGTTGACGTCGAGCCAGCGCCGTAGAGCGGGGTCAGCCCCTTCCGGCGCCTGGAGCTCCGACGGGGGCTTAAGCGGCTGGTCGCTATAGTCAGCCATCGCCTGATCGAGTTCGCTCGCCCAGCGGGGGTCTTCGCGTAGCTTGCCGCGCTCTTCGGCGACTTGCCGCTTGAACTCCTCGAGCCCCAGCTTGGCGATCAGGAACTTCATGCGGGCCTTGGCGCGGTTCTGCTTCTCCCCAAGACGGGCGAAGACCCGCGCGATGGCCTGAGCCAGAGGCAGCATCTCGTCCGCCGGCACGAATTCGCTGTAGAGTTCCGCTTGGAACGGCAGCGCGCCGAGGCCGCCGCCGACGAAGACCTTGAATCCCTCGACCTTCGCGCCGTTCGCGTCCCGGACCTTGGCGATCGCCCCGATGTCGTGCATCCGCGCCAGCCCGCAGGCATGGTCGTCGCAGCCCGAGTAGGCGATCTTGAACTTACGGCCGAAGTTCTGCGCGTCGGGATGCCGCAGCAGGAAGTACGCCATCGCCTTCGAATACGGCGTGATGTCGAACGTCTCGTCGGTGCAAACACCCGCCTGTGGGCACGCCGTCACGTTACGGACCGCATTGCCGCAGGCCTCGCGAGTCGTGATGCCGACTTCGGCCAGCCGCCGCATCAGGTTGGGCGTATCGTTGATGTCGATGTAGTGATACTGGAAGTCTTGGCGGGTGGTGATGTGGGCCACGCCCACGGCGTACTCTTCACACAGGTCGGCCAGTTGGACCATCTTGGCGGTGTCGACGATCCCCATGGGGATCTTGATGCGCTGCATCTGAACACCGTCTTGCCGCTGGCCGTATACCCCGTGCCGCAGACGAAACTCCAGGAAGACCTTCTCCGCCATCTGGCCCGACTGGACCCGCCGCAGCTCGGTTTCGAAGACGTCGATCTCTTCCTTGGCGGCCGGCGGAAGGTGGGCCCAGCGGTCGTCGCCGGCGGTATTGGGCGCGGTTGTCGCGGTAGCCATGGATGCACCTCCCCTGGCGATCGCGCGATCTCTACTATGCTGGTAGGGATGGGCGATTGCTATCTCTACTATCTTGATAGAAATAGACCCTTTTGTCAATTGAGGCAGCCTCCGACTATAGGGAGAGGAACTCAAGCATATGGCAGCGCTGGACGGGCGTTAATACATCCCTAAAGCCCGCGAAATCAATCACCTACGAAATCGGGGCCCAAGGGGTCCGAGCAGCATCTTAACCTAGTAAGCGTGCAATACGGATGATGGACTTCGATCTCACCGAAGAGCAACGCGACCTCCGGGCCATGGTTCGCGAGTTTGCCGAGGCCGAGATCCGTCCGCACGTCATGGAGTGGGACGAGCAGCAGGACTTCCCAACCGAGGTGCTCAAGGAGCTCGGCCGGCTCGGTGTGCTCGGGGTCGTCTTCCCCGAGCAGGCCGGCGGCACCGGGATGGGCTATATCGAATACGCGCTCATCATGGAGGAGTTAGCCCGCGTCGACCCGTCGATCGCGCTCAGTGTGGGGGCGCACATCTCACTGGCGACCGGACACATCTACATGCACGGTAGCCCCGAGCAGAAGAGCAAGTATGTTCCCAAGCTCGCCTCGGGCGAGTGGATCGGGTGCTGGTCTCTGACCGAGCCCGAAGCCGGTTCCGACGCCGCCGGCACCCGCACCGCCGCGGTGCTCGACGGCGACGCCTGGGTCTTGGACGGCTCGAAGACGTTCACGACCAACGCCCAACGCGCGGATTTATGCGTGGCTACGGCCCTGACCGACCCGGGGTCAGGAACGCATGGCATCTCCGCGTTCGTCATCGAGAAGGGCACGCCCGGCTTCAGCCTGGGCCGCAAGGAGAACAAGCTCGGCATGCGCGCCAGCGACACGAGCGAGGTGATCTTCTCCGACTGTCGCCTTTCCTCCGAGCACATGATCGGCAAGCGAGGGCACGGCTTCGTCGATGCGATGAGGATCCTCGACGGCGGACGCATCTCGATCGCCGCACTGGGGGTCGGCCTGGCGCAGGGGGCATACGAGGCCGCCTTGAGCTACTCCAAGGAACGCCGCCAGTTCGGCAAGAGGATCTCCGAGTTCCAGGCCATCCAGCACAAGCTAACCGACATGGCGACCGAGATCGACGCCTCGCGCCTGCTCACGTTTCGGGCCGCTTGGATGCTTGACCAAGGTCGCAGGGTCACGAAGGAGTCTTCGATGGCGAAGCTCTTCTCCAGCGAGACGGCGGTACGCGTTGCGAACGAGGCCGTACAAGTCCACGGCGGCTACGGTTTCACGAAAGACTACCCGGTTGAGAAGTTCTATCGCGACGTGAAACTGCTGACCATCGGCGAGGGGACCAGCGAGATCCAGCGCATGGTCATCGCCCGCCAGATCCTGAAGGACTAGCATGCCTTGTGGCGCGGGCCTCCTGGCCGGCAGCGTCGACCTCCGGGTCGACGTTTCCGATCCCCACACCCGTTCCCAGGTACGGGAGAAGACCGGCGAGGACGCCGGTCCTGCCCGCCAGAGGCGCGCGCCACACCTGATCTAGCGCTCCTCTGAGGCACTCGAACTTCTGGAAGCCAGCACTGGTGGCCCGCAGCTTCCTGACGATCACGGCTGCGATTTGCGGTCTTTGAATTCGGCGAACCAGTTTTGGACGACGCGGATGGAGGGCGGTTCGGCTTCCACAGGTTCCAGATTCTCCACCACGACGAACCGCTGCCCGTCGGCGCTGACGTCATAGCCCGGCCCGCCGAGACTCTCGTGCTGGAACAAGGGCGTCGTTGTGCCAGTCGTGAATGTCGGTTCTGTGCTGACGGCTGTCGTCACCAGCGTGTCACCCTCCACATGGAAAAGCTCCTCACCGTTGTGGCTCCAGCGGGGCCGCACACCCCCGTTGGTCGAGACTTGCCACTCATTCTCAGCGTCGGGGAACGTTCGCACATAGATCTCGTTTCGTCCCGACTTGTCCGACTGGTACACGACAAAACGACCATCAGGAGAAAACCGGGGCGTTCTCTCGATGAACAGCGTTTGTAGAAACGGCAGCGCATCAAATCCGCTGCCGTCTCGTTTCCGCTCGAGGTACCACAGATCCGGACCGTTTTCTAGATCGCTGACCCTATAGAGCAGATACCTGCCGTCGGCGGACCAGTCATGGGGGCCCTGAGATAAGGGCGAATCCACCAGGAGTGTCGGCTCGCCCGTGCCCCCCAGGGGCCGGGTGTAGATGTCGTAGTACCCCTCTCGGGTGGAATGAAACGTGACTTCGTTTTCTGAGGGCCCCCAGATCGCACTGCCGTCAAGCCCAGTGTGAAAGGTCACGCGCTGCCTGAGAGGCCGATCGACCTCGTGCACCCAGACGTCGATATTGGCGTCCTCCATACCGTGAACAACCACGCGGCGACCATTGGGAGACAAGTCAAGCCCGCGAATCTCCCGCTGCGGCTGACCGATTGCGCCGAGCTTCTTCCCCTGGCGATCCAGCCAGACGAGGCCCTGCCGGCCTCGCGCCACATCGGTGTAGATCAGGGTCCCGTCATCCGAAATGCTTGGCTCTGTGCCATCCTGCGCAATCGGAAACGCTTCCCCTGTCGGCGAAAGTGTCTCCAAAGAGAAGGGCAAAGCCCAGAGGTCGGGCTCCACTACATAGACGATGTGTCCCGTTGGAGAATAGACCGGTCGGCGGCCGTCACCCAGTACCCGCGGCTCTCCCGTTTCTAGACTCCAGACGACTATATCGGTCCCGCCCGCGCTACCCTTCCCGTAGATGAGCGTCCGCCCGCCGGATGACGATGGCAGGAAGTGAGGCAGGACCATACTGGGGCCCTTGCCGGACCAATCAACCTCGGCAAGCAGGCGTGGATTTCCCCCTCGTGCTGGAACCTCGTACAGCCTGAAGGTACCCCCCGCGGCAAAGACAATGGAGTTGCCATCTGGACTCAACGAGCCGCCAAAGTAAGTAGGCTGCGGCAACTCGCAAATAGTGGTCGCGGCGCCTCCCTGGGCGGAGATTCTCTTGACCTCTCCGCGCGCCGCGAAAAGGATGAACTCGCTGTCGGGCGACCAGGAAGGGAACCGGGCCCCCTCGGTCCCCTCGATTTCCCTTGGCTCCTCGCGATCCAAATCTCGGATCCAAAGCATTGGATCACCAACACCCGCGACGTAAGCAATGTGCTTGCCGTTGGGTGAGATCACCGCGTGGGCAACCCGCCTAGAAAAGTAAGTAAGATGCTCAGGCGTGAAAGAAAACCTTCGCACGGGCATTTCCTGTGGGGCGGATGGCCCTCGAACCTGCACGGTCGCGACCGCGCCCACCACCAACGCAATCATCGCTACCACTGCGGTGAGCGTCACCCGCTTGAGACGCCGCCGCCGTTCGAGTTTCTGCGCAGCCGATTCGGGGACCACACGGATGGAGACGGCGCGATGGAGTTCAGTGTCCTCAGCCCGGTAGGCGACAGCTTCGTCCTGCCCTTCTAGGTTTTCGATCACGCGGTACTTGACGAGGGGGTGTTCGGACGCTTCCGTTGGGGAATGTAGGGGCACAGTATGCTGTCCCCGCGTTCCTGTTATCTCCTCAGGCGCGGCGGGCACGGCATGCCGTGCGCCTACAGATCCGCCTGGGGCAGTGTGCAAGATCGTCGACTTCCCCGATTCGAGTTTCTTCTGCAGACTCCGCAGGTCGAGAATCAGCTCGTCCGTATGTTGGTAGCGCTCATCACGCTCTTTCGCCAGACACTTGTTGACCAGTAATTCCAGCTCCATCGGCACACCGGCTCGGAGCGCCGTAATCGGTTCGTACTCCTCGTTCGTGATCGAGTACATCACCGCCTTGTCGTAGTGGCCCTTGAACGGTTTCTGTCCCGTGACCATTTCGTAGATGACGACGCCCAGCGACCAGATGTCGGTGCGGTGGTCCAGCTCCATGCCGTAGGTCTGCTCGGGCGACATGTACGTCACCGTGCCCATGGTCTCGTCCAGACGCGTCAGCTTCGAGCGGTCCGTCAGTAGCGCCAGCCCGAAATCCATGATCGTGACAAGGCCGTCGCCGCCCACCATCAGATTCCCAGGCTTGATGTCACGGTGAACAACCTGCTTGCCGTGGGCGGCCTGTAGACCCTTGGCGGTTTGAATCGCGACATCGAGGGCCTGCTCCAACTTCAGCGGCCCGGCTTCGATCTTCTTGTCCAGCGGCTCTCCTTCGATGAAGGCCATCGCGATGAAGGTCTTGCCCTCCACCTCGCTGATCTCGTAGACGTGGCAGACGTTCGGGTGATTGAGGGCGGCGGAGGCCTCGGCCTCGCGCCGGAAGCGAGCTTTGATTTCCTCATCCCCGAGCAGGTGAGCGGCTAGGAACTTTAGGGCGACGGGACGCTTGAGGTTGGTGTCTTCGGCCTTGTACACCACACCCATCCCACCCTCACCGAGTTTCTCGGTGATCTTGTAGTGCGAAATGGTTCGGCCGATCATTATGTCTTCTGTTACTTGCTAGGTCGGGCAATCGACTCGGACCGCTCCCTCACGGTCACGGCTCGGTTTGACGACCCCCGTCCCGCCTTCCCCGCCTTCCCCCGACTTCCCCCGACTTCCCCGTAGCCTGTCCCTGACTTCTTCTGACTTCTTGACTTCTTGACTTCTTCCTGACTTCTTCAGATCGAGGCGAAAGCCCTTGCCAAGCTTCGGACGCCGCAGCGCGCCGAGCGATTGCGTGCGCTAATGGCTGCCAGCGGGACCTTTGATATCAGTAGTCACGAACGGTCTTGTCCAACAACCGACGCGGTCACGTTTTAGCCAGATGTCGGTGGGTTGCCTTGCACGTTGCCCTCATAGAACGTAATGTCGCTGCTGGTGTATTCGTGACGGGCGAAGCAGTGGGGGCAGGTGAACGAACCCTTGAAGGAGGGTTCCCGAACACCGGCCTTCGTGGGACCTTCCTGGATCTCGTCAATGGCAAAGACTTCGTGGCAGGTTCGACACGGGTGCGCGACATAAAAGTGCCGCTCATCCGGCCTGGGTGCGGGATTCCCAGTAGTCTTCGAAGCGGCCGCTGAGGCGGGCGCAGCGTAGCGCCAGGATGGCGTTCGCGCCGCGTACCGTCCAGAACATGCCCGAGCGCTTCAGACGTTGCGCCACTACCGTCTTGCATCCCGCCTCGATCACCCCTGAACCGATGAACAATCCCTGCTTGCGAAAGTGCGGATAGCGCATCCGCTCGGCGTTGTGTTCGAAGTACTCCGCTTCGCTCGCCAGTCGACGAGCCAGATCCGGCTGCGGGGCCACCACACCTCGTAGGGCCGCCACCAACTTCTTGATCTGACCCTGATCGAGTTGGCGGAGCCGTTGCTGGGTCCAGCGCCGCCGGCTGGGCTCGTCGTCGAGCCCCAGTTGCGCCGCCAACTCCCACAAGTGCTGGCGCGCATGATAGAGGTCCACGATTTCGATCGCGCCCGCGAAGTATTGATGCGAGAGGTTCCAGATCCAGGCGGCTCCGTCGCCGATTACCACCTTCTTGTTCGCCCGCCCCCAGCCGCGCTCCCACGCCTGCTGCCAGAGGCGTCGCCCAAACGCCTCGGCGCCCTCGATCGCTCCCGTATAGCTCGTCGACCCTTCCTCACGCACGGGTCGGTCGCCTGGCTTGCCCTCGGCTTGCGTGAACACACAGCCGAGCTTGACCTCCCGCGTGCGGGCGCGCTCGCGGTCCTTTTTGCCGGCTCGTCCCGCCGTCTCGGCCGCCACCATCGGCACCCCGGTGCCGTCCATCTCGATGTAGAGAACCGGAATGTCGGCCCCGGCCACCGCGGGCAGCGGCAGTTGCACCGCCCGTTGGATCTGTTGTTGTTCGCGGGCGGCGAGGTCGGCCCCGATCGCCTCGGCGCCGCGCTCGATGGCTTTGGTGGTAACGTCCAAACCGGCTAACACCCGCAGTTGCTCGCGACTGCTTTCAAACGACGACTCGCTGCCCACCAGCGCCATCATGCAGCGCACGCCGGGAGAGTAGTGCGTGTTGTCGACATCGAGTTCGCGGTCAAAGGGGAACTGTCCCTGATGGCACGCCGGGCAGAGGTAGTAGGGCCGTTCGATCGCGACCGCGCCGAGCACACTCACCACGGTCTTGGGCCGCCGACCGCGGTGACGGGTGCGACGGCCGCAGCGACAGGATGGCTCAGGCGCGGCGTCGGCGGGCGCCTCCAACAGTTGCTCGAGCAACTTCGCGCCGGCTCGGTGCAGTGCCGCACGGGTGGCCGTCTCCAGCGCTTCCAGGTCCCAGTGCTGCTGCTTGCGCCGGGCGGCGAAGATCAGAGTCAGCAACTGTTCGACTTCTTGGGCGACTTCTTGTTGGATCGCCGCGGCCGTTTTTTTTCCTGCGGCGTCACAGACGCTGCCGACTCGGACTCTTGCTCAACGGGCCGCAAGCGGCAGATCTTCTCGTTGACTTCGATGAGTTCTCGGCTTAGCTGCTGGAAGCGCCGAAAGGCGGTGATCTCCCGCTGAGTCTTACGGCGAGCCGCCGGGTCGGAGAGGCTCTGGGTGACGGTCTTGCCGCGGGATTTGTAGGTCAACCGCCAGTGCGGGCCATGGCCGGGATGACCGCGCTGACGACAGCGGCAGGTGGGTTTGCCGCAAGGGCCTTGAGTGGTGGTGACGGAGCCTTGGCGAAAATCACCCAAGGCAAGCATCTGCTGGAAGATCGCGTGGCGACGGTACTCCAAGGCGGGCAGGGAATCGGGCATGGGACACCTCCTTCTTATCCTAGCGTATTATATACGCTAGGACACCGCACCCCAGACCGTACCCCAACCACTTGGCACTTTCATGTCGCGCACCCGTTCGACACTTGACACCACTGTACACCATCACTTATGAGTACCAAGGATCTCCTCAAACGACAAGCAGTTCCCGCAATTCGTCCGTTGTCCGGCCCGCTCGCTCAGCCATCGGCGAAGGGATTCAAGTCTGCTGCGCGGTTTCTAAGCGGGTAGACCGGCGAGGCTGTGGTGGCTTCTTCATGGCCGGACTTCCGCTCTCATCTCACGATGAGGTCAGCAGAAGGCTCAGGAGGGCCGGGGTGATCAGGCGCTATGTAGTTCGTTTGATTCACTTAGCGGCCTTGAACCATTTGAGACCTCCAAACACGAATCCGTACAAGTACGTGGAGCCAAACGCTGCCGCGACGACGGGGGCAGCGTAGGGCGCCAGCCACGCCACAACCAGAGCCACATTGATCAGGCCGATGGAGAAAGCCGACTTCGTGACACTCCTGATGAGCCCCGGCATGCGGTAGGGCAGCAGCATCGACACGGCATGCAGCGTGAATACGGCCGCGAGGGCGATCACGACATCGAAACGGAAGACTCTTGCCAGAAGTAAGACGAAGAACAGGTGGCGAATCATCTCATTGGTTGGTGAGCCGGCTCCCACGGTTGCTCCAGGAACGATCCGTGAAACGACGCGGATCAGCATCGCGGTCACCGCCGCCACGGCTAGGACGCCGCAGATCCAGCCGTAGTGCATGCCGACCATCAATACGAATGCCGTGTGCGCCACGGCATCGCAGACGTTATCTAGAACCGCCCCAAATTCGCTCTTGATGTTGAGCTTGACCGCGACGATGCCGTCCAGGTCGTCCATGATGTTGTTGAAAACGATGAGCGGCAAGATGTACCGATAGCCATCGTCGAGAAAGAGCACACAGACAGGCAGCACGCCCAGGAGTGAGAGGACGTTCGCCAGGTTTCTGACGATCCGATTTCTTCCCCCCGTCGAAAAGTGCGCTTGTGCCGGCATCGCTGGACCAGATCAGCCCGCTGCTCGCAGCACGAAGAAGTGATTCGTTAGGAGCGGGATCCGCAGCCCCAGCGCCTCGGGCGCCCGAACAGCCAACGGGTCGCTCAGGCGTAGGGCCCAGTAGGCGAGACGGCCGACGAGGGGGGTCAACCGCAAGGGCTTCGGCATCATCTCCTTCCACTTGCGAACGGACTCACAGCCGATCTGAAGCAGTGTATAGGGCACGTTCAACTCGGCCGTCGAAACAGTGAGTCCACCTTCTTCGAAGATCCGCGAGTACGACGCGACGGAGCGGTACACTGCCTGATACTCTCCTTGGCGCGTAACGGTCCCCTCACGCACGGTGGTCTCCCTGCACAGGATCATGCCGCCGGCCTCGAGGAACGGGATGAGCTTCCGGAGAAGCGAAATCACGTCTTCGGTCTTGAGGTACATCAGCAGGCCGCCGAAGAACATCAAGGAGTAGACGACTTCCGGCTCGAACTCGGACACCTTGCCGTGGAGAGTCTTGACATTGGCGTACGGAGCGCAGCGGCGCTTCAGATCCTCAAACAGCGGCAAGCTGGCCTCGATGGCAACAACGTTGGCGAACCGGCGGGAGAAGAACTCGGCCCAGTAGCCCATGCCACTGCCAAGGTCCAACACGGTTCCGCTGGTGTTGGCGCCGGCGATGAGGCGTTGGACAATTCTCGATTCGGCCTGGAATCGAAACCGGCCCGCCCCCGCGGGGAAGCCAAATCCGTCCATCATGTAGGGCGCCAGGATCGAGGGCTCCGCGGCGTTCCAGTATTGGTGGACCGTTGCGTAGTCCAGCTCAGGCCTGCTGGACTTCAGACGCTGATCAAGCTGCCTCACGAGGTTGGGGACCGGCGGCGCATCGTCGTGCTCGGTTTAGCCGACTCTCGTGAAACTGCGGGTTTCAGCCGCGATGTGCATTTTTTTCGCTTCGCGATGCGGGTTCGCGAACAACCTCTCGGCGGCGTGCAGATCCTCGAGCGTATCGATTTCGTACCAGTTCCCGTCGTCAAAGGATACCGCTCGCGCGTCGAAGGCTCCGTCGACGGTCATGTCGCTGAAAACGGCCTCGTAGTAGTCGTTCACCCTGCCCGAGGAAACGTACGCATCGAGACATCTGCTCATGCGGCGCCAAGTAGACAGCGAGAGGCTGTGGATGTTCACGGTCTTGTAGGCGAGGGGATTTCGTGTGTCGCCACCTCCCAACTGGAACGCAACGACCCGTCCCGAGCCGTCCAGGGTGACGGTCGTACCGTTCATCCACGGCTGTTGGGTCGCGAGAGCGATCCGGTCCGGGTGCAGCATCCCTGACAGCAGGCCGGCCTCGAAGAAAAGGTCACACTCCAGGAGGAGAAACGACCTCTTGATTGCCTTCCGGGCCAACCATAGCGAGTACAGGTTGTTCGTCGTTCGATACTGTGGGTTGTGGATGTAGCTGACTTTCAGATCGGACACGCAGCTACCCAGGAACTCTCGAATCTGATCGGCCTGGTAACCGACAACGACGATCAAATCCTCAAACCCCCAGTGCTCCAGACAGGCTATTTGTTGCTTGAGGATGGGGACGCCGTTGACTTCCGTGAGGCACTTGTGGCTGGTGTCCGTTAGAGGGCAAAGTCGACTGCCGGTTCCGGCTGCGAGCAGCAATGCGGTTCGTACACGGTCGTGTTTCAAGATTGAGTCCCTGTCTGTTCCCATCGAGATCCTTTTCCATCGTCCCTAGTCCAGGATTGCCGGTTGGCCATCCTGGCGTGGACAAGCGTAGCAACGTCCCCCGACTGCGCGGCAACGCTTTCCGTATCGCTTTCCGGTTCCAGCTTTGTGTCCTCGGCCCTGTAGACCACCCCCATCCCGCCCTCACCGAGCTTCTCAGTGATGCGGTAGTGCGAGATGGTCTGGCCGATCACGTCGGTCCAATTGTACCGTGATCTCGGGGGATCTCGGGGGGACAGGCACCTAAACCCCGCAACTAAACCCCAAAACGCACCCGCCGCACCGGTTGGCGCGGACTCTAAGCCAGGATTTCCATTTTGGCCCTGGCACGGCCACAGTATACACCCGCTCCGCTCCGAACAGCACGTCCTTTCACGCTGAACCCTGCACATCACCTCTGCTGGTAGTCGCCAGAGCTGGTTCGACCGCTCACAGTCGTTGATTGAGCGGCTTGAACGGCGCTCCGGCCGACACTGCTCCTTGCGAAACCTTTTGGAGCCAAAAGCTGTTGATCCTCACTCCGGCAATGCTACCCACTCGGCAGCGGCAGCGCCCAGATCTTGTGCAGCATGTCGCCGAACAGCCGCCGGTTCAGATGTCCCTCCGCCAATAAGAGCCAGTAATACCGCGCGTGCTTGACCAGCCGACCGCCGGTCTTCATCAACCTGTGTTGCAAGCTCGTCAGCGACCAACTCTTGATTCGCTGCGGAAGCCCCAGCCGCCGCCAAAGATTGCCCAGGTTGTAGGCCAGCACGCTCAGTTGCAACCGCACTTCGTTGGCTCGAAATCGATGGCACGACAATCGCGTCCAGTGCGTCGCCTGCTTGCCTTCCTTGATCCACTGTTCCGCCGTGCCGCGCTTGTTGTAGAAGCGCACCACCGAGCGGCTCGGCAAGCTCATGCTCGTCACGATGAATCCGACGCGCGGGAACAGCTCGCCCTGGTGATGCTCGACCTTAGCGACGATCCGCCTCGCCTGCGACCAACTCTCCGCCTGATAGCGAAAACTCTTGTAGCGCACCAAGGGCTTGCGGGAAGGCCTTCCCGGCGGGCGAAACAGGATGTCTTCGATCTCCAGCTCCAAGCTCTTGTTGGCCGGAATGCGAATGGCGTACTGTACTCCGCGTTCCTCCGAAGCCTCATAAACTTCCGGCTTCGCAAAGGCCGCATCGCCCCGGAAGGCGACCTGCTTGCCCGCAGCCTGTTGGCGCTCGATCTCCGGCAACAAGAGCTCATCCCAGTCCTCGGCGCTGTGCACGTTGCCTGGACGCAGCTTGGCAGCGAGGCAATCACCATGACCGTTGAACAAAAGCAACGGGTGGTAGCAGACCGACTCGAAGTGTCCGTTGTAGGCACTGCCTTCCTGTTGGCCATGGACCGGACTCTCGGTGGAGTCCAGGTCCAGAACGACCCGCTCGGCGTCGTCGAACGCTTCCGCTTGCCCGACCAGCTCTCGGTTCAGCGCCATCAGCCCCAGCAGGTTCTCTTCGCTCGCCAGCATCTCCGTCTCGAAGCCGTGCAGCGTCGAGGTCAAGGCCGCACCGCGATCCCAGATCTTCTGCGAACCGATCAGCCGAAACGTCGGATCGATCGAAACCCGCTCGGCGTCGTTGAGGTCCTCGTAGCCGGCGAGTCGGCTGTAAACCGACTGCCGCAACAGATCAGCGAGCGTGAACTGCTTGTTTGTGCCTTGCCGGGAGTCGCTGAGATGCTCGTCAATCAGTTCTCCGAGACCGAGCCGTTCGTCCAGTTCGCGAACCAAAATCAGGCCACCGTCGGAAGTGACGTGCGATCCCTGGAAATCGACTTTGAGAAGTCCATTGAAACTTAGCTGGAATGGCTTGGTTTGTTTTTCACCCATTGGGTGTTGGCCTCCATGGCGTCCTCATCGGGCTCTAGCCCCTATGAATAAAGACGCTCAAGGCCGCTGGAAGGTCGGGATGTCAAACATCAAATTGAAAATGCGGGCTAAGTCACTAAATCGTCATTCCGCAGAATCAACAGCTTGCGGCGAAAACGGCCCTTTCCCACGGACCCGGTGCTTTGCCTGAGACCGGAGAGGGGGAATGTAGCAACCCATGCTTTGTCGAGAACTGTGCCAAACTGTGCCAAAAGCCGGCCAGCCGGCGTGGGTCACCGACGTGGCTGGCGACGACCACCCAAGACCCTCCCGAGTGCGAATCAAGTCGCGCCAAGTAACCGCGCCGGAACGCAAGTGACGGGTAAATCCACCCCCGCTCGCAACGCAGGCCCGGCCCCCCACCCTTGCGCCGCGAGCCCCGAAAGGGCAATGGAAGAGCAAGGCCGCTGTGCCTTGCCGGATCCCCATGCTGAGTTTAGCTGAGACGGCTACACCACGGTGATGAACGGGCCCAGTGGCGTCGAGACGCCGTTGATCGTCAGCACGACCTGATGGTTTCCCGGAGGCAAGTTGGCAGGGACGGTGAAGACAAGCTGGAACACTCCAGCCAAGAACGGTGCGACGCCGATATAGGCGATGTTTTCGCGCGGGACTTCAATGCCGCCGACCGTGAGGCTGATGTCGCCGGTGATCTGGCGGGCCACCGGGGGGAGCACGCCGGCCGGGAAGACCGGGTCGGTCAACGGTATGCCCGTCCCGAACAGGCTGACGATCTCGCCTTGATCGGCCGGGGTCGCCCCGGGGAATAGGCCCGCTGCCGCCACCACGCTGAAGTCCAGGTGGAGCGCCGCGATCGGGAAGTTGCCGTCGACGCTGCCAACGAAGAACACCAGGAAGGCAGGCGTTTGTTCCTTGACTTGCACGTAGTCGGGAGCACTGGGCTGGGGATTCGTTCCGCAATTACGAATCACGCGGATCTCTGCGTAGCCCAAAGCCAGCAGGTGGGAAGCCTGCGCGTTGATTTGAGTCCCTCTGACTGAAAACATTGGCAAACGCACTCCGTCGGCGTCGACGCAAGTGTCGCCCAGCATGGTCGTGATGTTGCCCTGGCTGTCGAGCTCGGGGCTACGTATGTCAACACCCGGCGCGGCGAAGTCACGCCCGAAGATGGTGATGATGCCGTTGCGCGAGATCATCTTCAGCAATGGGCTCAGGTTCGCCAGCACCGTGGCCTCGCAGCCAATCGTGGGATCCCCATCGTTGTTTTCGGGGTCGATCTTGGCGACGAACCCATCGGAATTGCCACCGCGAGCGGCCTGGAAGGGACCCATGGTCGGGAAATCATCGGACTGGGTCGAGCCGGCACCGTACATCTTGCACGCATCGTCGATGGCGATGTGGTTGCCGCCGCCGTCGCCCGAATCACCGCCGACACGTTCCTGCTCGACACCGCCCAAGTACGTCGAAAAGAGGAGCGCCGAGCCCATGTAGTTGAGCTTGGTAAAGAACGCATCGCCGTCTGAGCCATCCCCGCTGTCCTCGAGTGGGCTCGCGAGGGGGAAGTTCCTCGATACCGTCCAACCGTCGACGTACGCGTTGGTCGCCCGGTCGACGGCGATCCCGTGGCCGTGGTCGCGTGCGGCGCCGCCCAAGTAGGTGGAGTAAACCAGCTCGGAGCCCGCCGCGTTGATCTTGGTGACGAAAGCGTCCCGGTTGCCGCCGAACTCGGTCTGGAATGCGCCGGGTGTTGTGGGAAAGTCTCGCGACTGGACCTCACCGGTGACATAAGCGTTGTGAGCGAAGTCGAGGGCGATTGCGTGGCCTTGCTCGATGCTGCCGCCACCCAGAAAAGTCGAGTAGATGACGTCGGTACCGTCCGCATTCAACTTGGTGACGACGGCGTCGAGCGCGCCGCCGAAGACCGGCTGCAGGCTGCCCGGGGTGGTTGGGTAGTCCCCCGACTGCGTCAAGCCTGTGACGTAGGCGTGATGCTCGTGGTCGACGACGATGCCAAAGCAACGGTCCTCTCCCTGCCCGCCGAGATAAGTGGAATAAGGCAACGCGCTGCCTGCCGGGTTTACCTTTGCGACGAAACAGTCAACGCCCGCGTTGGTCACGGTGTGCGACGGCTGGAAGGCATTATTCGGAACCGGGAACTCGTTAGACGAGGTTTGACCGGTGACATAGGCAGCGCCCGTCTCGTCCAGGGCGATTCCGAAACCACGCTCCAGGCGCTCGCCCCCGATGTAGGTCGAGTAAACAAGTGCGTTGCCGGCGGCGTTGAGCTTAGCAACAAAAATATCCCCAAATGGGGTATCCACTTGACTCAGGTAGCCCCTAGGCGTTGTGGTTTGGTCGATCCATGGACGCCAGCACACTGCACCCAGAATGCACCCTGGGGCGCCAGACGCCGGTCTGCAGGCAATTGGGCCACGAGGCTGCGTTTCGGGCCGATCAAGGATTACGCACGCGCCATGGCCATCGCAGGCTTGGAAACGTGGTGCTATCGGCAAGCCTTTCCGGGGGCCGCCAATGGCCAACCACAGTATGTTGTGGTCACCTGAGTCAAATGGATACCCCACTTATCCCCATTTCCGTTGAGCACGGTTTGGAAAGCTCCGGCGGTTGTGGGAAAGCCGCCTGCCGCCGCGCCGGTGACGTAGGCGTTGCCATCCGAATCGACGGCAATGTCGTAGCCCAAGTCACCGCTGGCTGCCCCGCCCAGGTAGGTCGAGTAGATCATCGTCGAGCCATCGGGACTGATCTTCGTCACGAACGCATCGCTTTGGGTGCCGCCGATCGCGGCCTGAAAGGGATTCTGGGTCGGAAAGTCGTTGGACAGAGTGAAGCCGGTGACGTAGGCGCTGCCCGTGGAGTCGACCGTGATTCCGTCTCCCCGGTCCTGGTTCGTGCCGCCGAGGTAGCTCGAATAGACCAGAACCGGATCGATGATCAAGGGCCGGGCGTCGTCGTACGCCTCGAGGTCGAAGCTGACTTCACCGGCCTCGCCTAGCACATAGCGGCCGTCGATGAACTGCCGGGCTGCCCCAGGCCCGTCGGATTGCTGATAGACGACCGGCGCCGCCTGCATGACCTGCGCGTCTCCGAGATGCAGGATCAGGTTGCGGTCGTCGTCGAGTTCAAGCTTGTCGGCCCCTTCGAAACGCAAGCGGATCTGCGAGGGGTCCGCACCGGGCGCAACGATGAAATCATATTCGAGCCGACCCCGATTGCCGTAGTAGACGAGGTCGACGCCGGGATAAACAGTCGCGTAGCGGACCCGCGCGTACGTAGGGATGTCGGTACGCCAGCCCTCGGGGTCGCGGCCGATGAAGTAGTTGACCTTGCCGGGGCGTGGCTCTTGCCCGAACACTCGTGGCGCGGGGGCCGCGCCCTCGAGGCGCATTCGTAGGCTTCCGGCTGCAACGCCCAGGTGGTCATCCGAACCCTCGGCGGCCAAGTCACTGTGCTCGCGCCGCAGGGTCAGCACGGCTTCGCTTGGAGTGAGAAACAGGGTGTAGCCGCGTCCGCGGGAGAGGAACCGGACGCGCCGGTCGGTCTGGCCGTGGTTGGCTTCGAAGCTCAGAGGCAGCTTCCCATAGGCGTTGGCTGCCGTGGTTTCGGTCAGGGTACGGCCTGATGCCGGCGCGGCCTCGAGAAGCCCCATCGGCCCGATGCAGAAAGTCGTCAACAAAAACGCTATCCAGCCGGCGAGTGTTCGGAATGCAGGCAAGGTTTCTCCTTAGTGTGTTTGTCGTTGTGGTTTGCGAACCGTAGGCCCGGAGCGCATCAACAATCGCCGCCGGCGCACAAACGACGTTGCCGAGAGTAGCACGCGAGGCTCCCCGACGTTTCATCACTACCGGCGCACCGCCGCGACGTAGGGCGCATCCTACAACTTCCGGCGGCTGCTCCGGTACGGCTCTAGGCTGCTACGGCTCGGTTGCCGAGGCCATCCGCTAAGCTAACGGTCTACCGTGACACGATCCGTTCGTGGCGGGACTCGGCTCTGACAAAGATGAACGTCAACGATTGGGCGGAAAAGGTTCGCCAGGGGGATGCACGGGCACTGGCGCGGGCGCTTTCGGAAGTCGAAAACCGCGGCCCCGACAGTGAGCGGCTGCTTCCTCTGTTGTTTGCCCATTCGGGCAAGCGGCGGCGCATCGGAGTGACCGGTGCGCCGGGCGCGGGCAAGAGCACGCTGGTCGACCGGATGACCACCCGTCTACGCGGCGAAGGCAAGCGCGTCGCGGTCGTTGCGGTCGACCCAACCAGCCCGTTCAGTGGTGGCTCCGTCCTTGGCGACCGCGTGCGCATGCAAGCTCATTACGCGGACCCCGGCGTCTTCATCCGCTCGATGGCGTCACGTGGCACGTTGGGGGGACTGGCGCCGCAAACGGCGGACCTCCTACTGGTTCTCGAAGCGGCCGGATACGACGCCGTGCTGATCGAGACGGTTGGCGTGGGGCAGGCCGAGGTTGACATCGTGCAACTGGCGCCGGTGGTAGCGGTGGTCCTGACGCCGTCGATGGGCGACGATGTTCAGGCGCTCAAGGCCGGCATTATGGAAATTGCCGGCGTCTTCGTGATCAACAAAGCCGACCAGCCTGGCGCGGACCGCGTCGAGTCCGAGTTGGAGGCTCTTCTGTCACTCAGTCCCGCGGACGGGCCGCCTCGACCTGCTATTGTGCGCACCGTGGCAACCGAAGACAAAGGGATCACGGAGCTGCTTTCCGCTTTAGAAGAATGTCCGGTGGCCGAGCAGCATGAGGTGAATTACTGGAAAGCCCGGTTGGCCGCGATGATCCGCGAGCGGCTGACGGCGAGCTTGTTTTCAGAAAAGCTTCCAGAACACCAGTTTACCCAAGCGGCGCGGGACGTCGTTCGCAAGACCCTCAACCCATACGACTTCGCGGAGAGGGCTGTTGAAGAGTTTCTCTCCGGAGCGCGATGACCGGACCGCGGATCGACCACATCGGCATCGCCGTCGTTTCGCTGGACGAGGCGCTGGCGTTCTACCAAGACAACTTGGGGCTACAGCCCTCCGCGATCGTCGAGGTGCCGCACGAGCAGGTGCGCGTGGCGATGTTGCCGGCCGGTGGGCCTAGGATCGAGTTGCTCGAAGCGACATCTCCTGATTCGCCGATCGCCCGCTTCCTCGAGAAGCGCGGAGGCGGCATCCACCATATTGCGCTGAAGGTGCCGGATCTGAGCGCCGCGGTCAAGACGATGAAGGCGGCCGGGCGGCGTCTGGTCACCGACGAGATCCAAACCGGCGCCGAAGGATACCGTTACGTCTTCGTACACCCGAAGTCCACCGGCGGAGTCTTAATCGAGTTGATCGAAGAATAGAAAACTCGCTCAGAACGACCGGTCGAATCGCTCGCGCCAGCGTGCGATGCGATGACAGGAAATGCCGAGCAAGTGCGCCACGATGCAAAGCTGGTTGGTCCAGGTGGCGCGCCACACACCCAGCTTCCGCCAGCGGCGCGCCGATGTGGTGACCGAGGCAGACGCCAGCTCGACCCGTCCCTGCCGCCGCAGACGGCGCATCAGGTCGAAGTCCTCCATCAGCGGGACGTCGGCGAATCCACCGGAGCGGCGGAACGTTTCGGCCTTCACGAAGATCGCCTGGTCGCCGTAGGGCAGCTGGAAGATCCGCGAGCGCCAGTCGGCCATTTTCTCCACCAGCCGCAAGGCTCGCCCAGGGGCGGCGATGCGGAGACGGAAGGCGCCTGCCGAGGCCCCGTCTCTTCGTAGCGTGGAGGCAATGTGCTCGGCGAAGTCGAACGGCAGGCGTGTGTCGGCGTGCAGAAACAGCAGCATGTCGCCACTCGCGGCTTGTGCGCCGAGGTTCTGTTGTTGACCACGTCCCGGCGCGGACGTAAGCACCATCGCCCCACTTGCTCGGGCGAGTTCGCGGGTCCGGTCGGTGCTTTCCCCGTCCACGACGATGACTTCGGCAACGCCGGCGTTCACAACTTGTTCGATGGTCGCTGCGATCTGCGCTTCCTCGTTGCGGGCGGGGATGATGACCGAGAGCCGGAGGGGCGAGGGAGCCGCGGACGCGTGCGGCAGTTCCGCTTGGTCCGCGATCGGCGCGCGATTCACCGGGCAGGGCGCCGCGGTTTGCGGCTGGATTTGCGATTCGATGGCCATCGCTCCTTTTCGCCGCTACGAGCATACCAAGGACGGCCCGGCTCGAATCAGCGATCTACCGGAAGTCAGGTTTGTCGCCAATCTCCTCCGAGGTTTTCTACCCCGTTGCGGCGGTCCAGCCAAGCGGGCACAGCATGCCGTGCACCTACATTGCGAGCCGCGCCGCCTCCCACTTTGCCACGGACCGTTAGGCGCCCGCCCCGGATAATCCTGCGTCCTCGGCCGCCAGCCGCGTGAGGGACTCGGCAAAGGGCGCGCGGGCCACGCCGCGCTCGGTGATGATGGCCCCGACGTACCGGTTGGGCGTGACGTCGAAGGCCGGGTTGCGAACGGCGGTCTCCGGCGGCGCCACGGGGACGCCTTGAAGGTGGGTGACCTCGTCCGGGCTACGCTCCTCGATCGGGATCGCGTCGCCTGAAGCAAGCGACAGGTCGAGTGTCGAGATTGGAGCGGCGACGTAGAACGGCACGCCGTTTTCCTTTGCCAGTACGGCCACCGAGTAGGTGCCGATCTTGTTGGCAACGTCACCGTTGGCAGCGATGCGGTCGGCGCCCACCACTACCGCGCCCACCTCGCCCGACCGCAGGAAGTGGCCCGCCATGTTGTCGGTCAGCAGCGTGACGGGGATGCGGTCCTGCTGCAACTCCCACACCGTCAGCCGCGCGCCCTGCAAGAATGGCCGCGTCTCGTTGGCAAACACCGCGACCGGGTTGCCGCCCTCGACCGCCGCCCGAATCACCCCAAGCGCGGTACCGTAGCCGCCAGTGGCGAGCGCGCCGGCGTTGCAGTGGGTCATGACCTTCGCACCCTCGGGGAGAAGTGCCGCGCCATGTTGTCCCATCGCCCGATTGATGGCGATATCTTCATCGAGGACCCGCTTCGCCTCCTCTTCGAGCGCGTCTTCGAGCGCCTGGGCCCCGGCGCCGTCCGACCGAAGCTCGCCGTAGCGTTTCTTCATGCGGTCGATCGCCCAAAACAGATTGACGGCCGTGGGACGCGTGCCGGCGAGCGTCGAGCAGATCGTTTCCATCCGGCTGTCGAGCGCCTCGCCCTCGGGTGCACTCAACGAGGCTGCTCCGTCCGGTGCTCTGGCAAGGGCTTGCTTGACACCCAAGGCGACGCCCATCGCGGCGGCCACGCCGATGGCGGGCGCACCCCGAATCACCATCGAGCGAATCGCCTCGGCCACGTCCTCGTAGCCGCGGCAGGTGACGTAGACTTCCTCGGCCGGCAACTTGCGCTGGTCGATCATGACGGCGGCGTCGCCGGTCCATTCGATTGTCTTGACCATGAGGTTTCTAGTGATTTGTGATCTGTGAATCGTGATTCGTGAACCGTGAAAACCTGAAGCCCGGGCGCTGCGCGGGCTGGTCGGCCTTTTGGCACAGTTTGGCTAGGTTTTGGGCAAGCCGTCATTCATGGTTGTCAAGCTCCCGCACTCCCGGTCTTAGGGTAGCGCACAGGCCTGGGGTAATTGGCCTTTTCCGCTGTATGTCGTTGATTCTGTGGGATGAAGACTCTGTGACTAGGTTCCGGAACAGGGGATGTTGCAGCCGTCGCGGCGACGGCCGCCTGGGCTTCGGGTTTTCACGGTTCACGAATCACGAATCTCTCAGGGAAGCGGCATGCGTTCAAGAAGCATGGATTCGAAAAGGGCCCGAACGGTGGGAAGATTCCAATCGGAATCGATGCCACCCAGGGTGAGAAGGCCTTGCGGGTCTTGGATGATATCGATGACGAAGTCGTCGCAGCCCTGCCCGGCACGAACGTAGACCGGTAACGCAGGATCATCGTCTTCGAAGCGGGGTACGAGGGCCTCGCCGGGGCCGCAGCCATCTGCACGGCGTTTTGCGGCGACGCGCCGAATCTCCCGCTTCACCTCGGGAAGCGTTGACGGGGGTTGATCGCTCGGCGTGACGCCGGGAGCCGCTCGTCGAGGCAATTCCCAGTAAAAGTTGAGGCTGCGGAACGTTTTGGGTTCGGACATGAGGTGGGTTCCACGTTGGGTTTCGGGGCGCCCTTGCTTTTCTCGCATGCGCTTGTCTTGCTCTTCGTGTGTTTGCCGGTAGCGGGCGCTTCGCACGCCATCAAGAAACGACGCGCAGCCCTTGGGTTGCGACGACGAATCCCATCCCACCCCATCAATCAGGTCGAGACGAGGCCCGGCACGAATGAGCCACTCCCAACCGCTTTGCATCTCATCAATGCAGGCCGCCACTTCGTTCTCCCACCGAAGGACGAAGACTTCAGCTTGCCGTCCGGGAGCGTAGGTGGGGGCAATCTCGAATGCGAAGGAATAGATGCTTGGCGACGCGATCTTTGCCAGATGGTTGCGGATGAGGTTCTTGACGGCGGCGTCCGTGGGAATGGGCTGGGCCGCGGCGGGGCGACAGAGAGTGATGCAACACAACAGGAGCGCTCTGGCGAATCGCATCGCACTTGCAGTATACGATCGCGCGTGCCGCGAACTCGAAGCCTCCAGGGATCTTGGGCAGGTCAGACCGCAACGTCGACTTCCCTAACCTCCGCGCCCACGACTGACTCGCGGACTGCCGCCAGATACTCTTGGATGGCCACTTGGATGTTCTCGAGAGCCTCGTGTTCCGTGGCCCCCTGCGACCAGCAGCCGGGCAACCCCGGACAGCCGACGCTGAAGCCTTCATCGGTCCGCTGCAACACGACCGTGTATTTCATCTCACTACCTCTGAAGTTCAGTCTAGCCAGACCAGCAGCGAAGGGAAGGCCGCGGACCGAGGTTCGCGCTACGGACTACTCTTACTCTCGCATCGGCTTTCGTTGCCGCTAGAGCTTCTCGACATGCTCGCCGGCGAACAGCAGTCCTGCGAACAACGTCGCGTTGTAGGAGGCGTGCATGAGAGCGGAAGGCCTCACCGACCCGGTCCACGCCCGTACGGTACCGAACGCAACTCCCACGGCGGTTAGCAGGAGGAGGTTTTGCCAACGCCAGCCGTACTGAACGCCGTGCGGCAACGAAAACAGCAGGCTGGTTGAGACGACGGCGGCGGCGGCACCCAACGAGCGGTCCACCACTGAAAAAATGAAGCCCCGAAAGAGCATCTCCTCGACAACCGGGGCCACCAGAACCCCGAAGATCGCCAGCAAGGCAATGCTCACGGGGTCTTTGAGCAGTGCCTCGAAGGGAACTTCGCCTTCCGGTTTCGGCAGCAGGGTCGAGATCAACGCTACGGCGATGGCCAACGCCACGCCGCTATAGAGATAGTAGGGTCCCCGACCGGAGTAGGATGTCCAACCGATCGCGGGGCCGAAGGCCAAGCCGTACTTGATGGTGACGACCGCGTAAATGAACGCGAAAACGGCTACCCACAAGAGAAGCTGGATTGCGATTGCCAGAGGCGCCTTGACTTGCGGCGCTTCGATGTCAACCTCCCACCCGGATAGGAAACTCAAACCGAACAGAGCCGCGGTGCAGACGACGGTGATCAGCAGCAATGCCGGCACGGAGAACAACAGCAGGTATAACAGATCCCAATACGTCCACCAGCCGGAGCCGGGCGGACGAGTAGGGGCCGCGGGCGCTTGCGGGAGCGCCTCGCCCGGAGAGTAACCCGTGGCGTCCTGCTCGGGCGGGGTCTCCGAGGCGCGGCCGTAGGGGCCGCCGCCGGGGTCGTGGGTGGGTTCCCCGTTCATGAGCGATTCCCTATGGTATCAGTCGCCTGCGACATTTCCTGAAGTGTGGGTTCAATCCGGATTTCGGGCGGCAATATCGGTGTTGATGATATACACTACCGGTTGGTGCCGCGCCGGCTCGAATGCGAGCCCCAGGGAGCGAAAGCCATGGCGAATAGATCAGAGAAGTATACGAGGCGGGAGTTGGGCAGGAAGGCGGCGGTGGCCGGTGGAGCGCTGGCGGCTGTTTCGTCGGCCGGTTCCGCGGTGGCCAGCTCCGCGGCTGCGGCCGGTGAATTGCCCCAGCGTCCTCTGGGCAAGACCGGTTTGACGGTGGGGGTGCTGGGGATCGGCACGTCCCCATTGGGTGCCCCCGGGATAACCCAGCAGCAAGTCGACCGGGTGATCGCCATGGCGGCCGACGAGGGAGTCAACTACCTCGACGCCGCGCCGATTTATCGCATGGCCGAGCGGCGTCTCGGCCCGGCGCTCAAGGGCCGGCGGGACAAGTTCATCCTGGTATCGAAAGTCGAAGCGACATCCAAGCAGGATGCTACCTGGCAGCTCAAAGAAAGCCTGCTGAAGATGAAGACCGACTACCTCGATGTCGCGCACTTGCACAACGTCGGGCGGACCGACCGTTTCCCCGACCTCGATGTGCTCACCGGGGAAGATGGCGCGTTGCAGGCCCTGCGCGATGCCAAGAAAGAGGGTTTGATCCGCCACATCGGCCTGACGTGCCACCTGCGTCCGACGCGCGCTCTGCCTATCATCGAGACCGGGGATATCGAGTTGGTGATGTGTGCGGCGAATTTCGTCGACGTCCACACCTATGACTTCGAAGGCACCGTTTTTGCCGCGGCCGCCAAGCGCGGCTTGGGTGTCGTGGCGATGAAGATCCTCGGCGGCCGGGACGGCGACGGGGCGAAGCTATCCGCCGCCGAGCACTATGAGAATGCCGTGCGCTACGCGCTGGGGATCCCCGGTTTGTCAGTCGCGATCATGGGTGTCAAGAGCACCGCCGAGTTGAAGAAGGCTCTAGCCACTGTGCGAGCTTACCGTCCCTTCGACGAACGCGAGCTCAGCGAGATCAGGACCAAAGGGAAACAGTTGGCCGGCAGTAAGGACTGGGGCGAGTTGCGTGGCCCGGTCGCCTGGAAGGCATAAGTAAGACATCAAAGACAGCCAGCGCGCCCGGCCTGAGCTGGACAAAAGGAGAGATTCCAATGAGATGGATTCGATTGGCGGTCGTAGCAGTGGTTCTACACAGCGTAGTGGCCGTCGGTGCCGCGGCCGAGCACGGTGATGTGCGCAAAGACGTCCTTGCGCGCCTGAATACTCTCGAAACCAAGTTTGTTGGCTTGGCGGAGTCCATCCCACAGGACAAATACACTTGGCGGCCCGGCGAAGGCGTGCGGTCGGTCAGCGAGGTGCTTCTCCACGTTGCCTCGGCGAACTATCGACTGCCGGGGATGATCGGCACGCCGACGCCGGACGGCATTGACGCCCGGGGCCTGGAGAAGTCCACCACCGACCAAGCCAAGACCGTCAGCACAGTCAAGGCGTCGTTTGCGCACCTGCGGCAAGCGGTCGAAAAGGTGTCCGGCGACGACCTCGAAAAGGAGACGAAGATGTTCGGGCGCGACAGCAACTACCGCAGCGTCCTGTTGCTGTTGACCGGCCATCTCAGCGAGCACCTGGGCCAGACGATCGCCTACGCCCGCGTCAACGGCGTCGTCCCGCCCCTGGAACCGCTAGCTTCCGGGTAGTCCCTTTGTCCCCTGCGTGATTCGTGGAGCGGCCGGGTGATCCGGCCCTCCAGTGCGGTTGGGTCTGTCTGCCTGCAAGTCCACAGGCAAGCCAAGGGCCGTTGACAGCCGTAGACACCCCCTCCCGCCGGCGTTCCCGCCCGTGTACATCTCGATAAACCTGGCAGCGGTCCACCTCGCTGGCCGCTGAGTCAACCTTCTTGGAATCAAACACTTGGCGGCTCGCGCCGGATGACTGGCGAGTTTGGCGCGGTACCTGCTTTACTTCCAGGCAAATGACAAGCACAGGACAGACAAAGGACGGATCGATCATGACAACCCTGACTCGCACTTGCCTCGTCGGGTTTTTCTTCAGCACCTTTTCCTTCGCCGGCCTCTTCCCGGCGCAGGAAGGCGACCTCTCGTCTGACGTACGTTTCTCGTTCGCCGTGAACGGCAAGACCATGCAGGCGGGCGGCTACATCATTCGTGCCGACAGCACGAGCGGCCGGTTGGACATCTGTGAGGACGGCGTGTACTGCCAGACGGTTCAGGCCGCGTTTGTGCGGCCGGGCAAAGAAGTCCAGGCACGCATCGTCTTCCGGCAGGATGGATCGAGCTTTCAGCTTTCCCACATCATCACGCCGGACGGAACTCGCTTCGAGCTTCCGGCCGAGCCCGAGCCCATGATCCTGCCGTCCGGCGACGACGCCGAAGAGTTCACCAAGGTCGAAGCGAAGCCCCTGTGCATTCACAACCATGGCGGCAGCGGTCTCGCGAAGGCGTGGCACTAGGGAAACGCGCTAGGTGGTGCAGGTGTCCTTACCTGACCGTTGACAGTTCGCTAGCCGATAATGGGCAGGCAAACCAGCCTGCCCCACTTGTTTGTTCAAGACCTCGAATCAGGTGAAAGGGAAGCTCTGAATGCCGGCTCTCAACCTGTTTACTCACCCAGCGGCCATCTTGTCTAACAAGCCGGCTACAGCAAATACCACCCGCTTCGTCCAGAGCTCGTACGAAGAGTTCCGCGACCCCGAGTAGGACCCAGCCCCACGAAACGAACTACATAGCGCCCGCCCGCGGATCGTGACGGGATACCGCGGTCGCGCCGGCAACCGGTCAACAGAGCCCGCTCAACCGTTCGCCTGACAGGCTTGGACTCCACGATCTCACCGAGCGGCTCCCACCTGCGAATCGCGCCCTCCATTCCTGGCGGATCGTGGCGGCCCGGTTACGGCCGCGGCGTTTCCCGGCTTCCAGAACGGGTGTACACCTCCGAGAGCCGAGATAGATCGAACTGTCAACCTGCGTCACCAGAGCTAGCGCCTCGGCGAGTGCCAAGGCTCGGCCCAGTATAGGAGAGAAGTCCTTAGGGTTCAGTAATTTGGACTCGGGTGGGTGACTTGGTGCGTTCGTCCGGACTCCGTTTGGCAGAGTCCGTGCACTTCCTACGGTTGCGGAGCTTAACCGCTGAAAAACGTTCAAGGAGGGAAACAATGCTTACGACACGATCGATGTTTATGGCCGCCACGGTTGCGTTTGCGCTCAGTCTGAGCCTAGTCATGCAAGCTGGAGCGGCACCCAACAAACCGGAGTTTGACCGCGTCGAGGGCTGGGTGCAGATGGTCGACACCGAGCAGTCGAAGATCAGCCTACGGATCCGGCCGAACGTGGTCCGGCCTGTGTTTTACAACGATGCCACAATCTTCACCTATCGGAACGAACCCTCTTCTTTCGAGGGTGTCCAGGCGGAGTGGCGTGTCATCTGCATCGGAAAGTTCGACGAGAAAGGCCACCTACTTGCTCAAAGAGTCGACGTTCGCGCGACGAACTAGGCCACCGGCAGTTTCGAGTGTAGCGCCGGATTTCTGTCACTAGAGTTTGGTTGACACCATATTGGCCCCTCTGCCCGCCCGGCAAACCAACTTGCTTACCCCCAAAGGGCCGGGACGCAGAGGGGCCGTTTTTTTGTGGGGCGGCCTAACGATCCGCCGCAACCCTCGCCTGAACCCGGCTGCTTCGGTGCCGCAGCAAGCACATGGAACGGGTGAAATTGAAACTGAGACACTACCGTTCGGTTTGACCCTCGTTTTGGCCGCTCACTACAATGAGTGCGGCCCCCCCGGTCCGCTTTCCCGATTTTCCGCCTGAATGATCGATCGAATTACTGTCCGCGGCGCACGACAGCACAACCTCAAGAACGTCCACGTCGAGATTCCGCGCAACAGCCTCACCGTCATCACCGGCTTGAGCGGCTCCGGCAAGTCTTCGCTCGCTTTCGACACCATCTACGCCGAAGGCCAGCGGCGCTATGTCGAGACGCTGTCGCCCTACGCCCGTCAGTTTCTCGACCAGATGGAGCGTCCCGACGTGGACTCGATCGACGGTCTGAGCCCGGCGCTCTCGATCGAGCAGAAGACCACCAACCGCAGCCCGCGCTCCACCGTCGGCACCATCACCGAGATCTACGACTACTTGCGACTGCTCTATGCGTCGATCGGCACGCCCCATTGTCCGAACTGCGGCGTCCCCATTAGCCGCCAGTCGAGCGAGCAGATCGTCGGACGCGTGCTCGAGCAGCAGCTCGGCAAGAAGGTGATGATCCTCGCGCCGATCATTCGGGGGCGCAAGGGAATCTACCGCAAGGAACTCGAAGACCTTTCGCGCTCCGGCTTCGTCAAGGTACGCGTGGACGGGGAGCTGCACTCGCTCGACGAGCACATCGATTTGGACCGCCGGCGTAGCCACACCATCGAAGTGGTCGTCGACCGGCTCACGGTGCGCAAGGGGCTGGGCAAACGCCTCGAAAACTCGATCAAGACAGCCACCCGCCTTGCCGGCGGACTTGTGGCCGTACTGGAAGAAGGGGCCGGCGAGCGCCTGTACTCCGAGAAGCTGGCCTGCACCGACTGCGGCGCCAGCGTCCCGGCCTTCGAGCCGCGGTCGTTTTCGTTCAACAGTCCTTATGGGGCATGCCAAGCGTGCAGCGGTCTCGGCAGCCGCTGGGAGTTCGATCCCGCGAAGGTGGTCGCCGACAGTTCGAAGCCACTGCTCGACGGCGGCATCGCGCAGGGCCTGCTTGCACCGCGCGTCGAGCGATCGCTGACCGCGGGAGCAAAGTCAGCCCGGATTCCTCTCGACAAGAGCCTCGAGCAGCTCACCGAATCCCAACGGCAGCGTCTTCTCTACGGCGAGACCGGCTCGAACGGGGCGCGCGCCGGCCGGCCGTTCTCCGGCCTGCTGCATCTGCTCGAGGGGTGGCAGCAGACCTACGCCACCGACACCTACCGTTCATGGATGACCAGCTTTATGTCGCCGAGCCCGTGCCCGGAGTGCGGGGGGCGGCGCTTGCGGCCCGAAAGCCTTGCTGTCAAGCTGGCTGACCTTTCGATCTCGGAGTTAGCCGGGCTTTCGATCACCCGCGCCGTCGAGACGATGGATGATCTCGAACTCACCGAACGTCAGAAACAGGTCGCGGGCCGCATCGTCGACGAAGTCCGCCGGCGGCTACGCTTCCTCACCGCCGTTGGGTTGGACTACTTGAGTCTGTCTCGTTCGGCTGCCACGCTATCGGGCGGCGAGGCACAGCGTGTACGGCTGGCGACGCAAATCGGCTCCGAGCTGCGCGGCGTGCTCTACGTGTTGGACGAGCCTTCCATCGGTCTCCATGCGCGCGACAACGACCGCCTATTGAACACGCTTGGGCAATTGCGTGATCTGGGCAACACGATCATCGTCGTCGAGCACGACTTTGACACGATCCAGCGCGCCGACTACGTCGTCGATCTGGGCATCGGCGCGGGCAGGCTCGGCGGCAACCTGGTGGCCAGCGGCACGCCGAAGCAAGTGGCGGAATCCGCCGCTTCGCTCACGGGTCAATACCTTGCCGGCAAGAAGCAAGTTCCCGTACCCGAACAGCGGCGCTCGCCGAACGGCAAGGTGCTGACGGTGCGCGGTGCAAGCGAGCACAACCTCAAACGGATCGACGTGGGATTCCCGCTGGGAATGTTCATTGTGGTGACCGGCGTTTCGGGCAGCGGAAAGTCGACGCTGGTGAACGACATTCTCTACCCTGCGCTGGCGCGCAAGATCTACCGCTCGAACGCCGCGCCGGGACGCCACGACAGCATCGACGGCGCCGACTTGGTCGACAAGGTGATCCGCATCGACCAGTCGCCGATCGGCCGCACACCGCGTTCTAACCCTGCCACGTACACCGGAGTGTTTACGCCGATCCGCGCGCTCTACGCCATGCTTCCGGAATCGCGCGCCCGAGGATATCAACAGGGGCGGTTCAGCTTCAACGTCAAGGGTGGTCGGTGTGAGGTCTGCCAGGGCGACGGGCAGTCGCGCATCGAAATGAACTTTCTGCCCGACGTCTACGTGACGTGCGACGCCTGCCGCGGACGCCGCTACAACCAGGAAACGCTGCAGGTGGAGTACAAGGGTGTGTCGATCGCGGACCTGCTGGAATCAACGGTGGAAGAAGCGCTTCCCGTCATGGAGAAGATCCCGCAAATCCACGTCAAGCTGAAAACGCTGGTTGACGTGGGCCTGGGCTACATCCACTTGGGGCAGTCATCGACCACGCTCTCCGGCGGTGAGGCGCAACGCATCAAGCTGGCCCGCGAGTTAAGCAAGCGCCAGACCGGCAAGACGCTCTACCTGCTCGACGAGCCTACGACCGGCCTGCACTTCGAGGACGTTTCGAAACTGCTCGAGGTGTTGCACCGCCTCACCGACCTCGGCAACACCATCGTCGTCATCGAGCACAACCCCGACGTGATCAAGGCCGCCGATTGGATCATCGACCTGGGCCCGGAAGGGGGTGACCAGGGAGGTGAGGTCGTCGCCTACGGCACACCGGAGCAGGTCATGCGTTCGCGCAAGAGCTACACGGGCCGCATTCTCGCTAAGGTGCTCCGCAAGCGCTTGAAGAAGAAATCAGCGTAGAATCGTCCAGGCATTAGCGTGCTACGCCTGGGCGCGAGGAGTTCAGAAGCTCATCATGAAGCTCGCCGTCACTCCCGTTCCCATGGGACTCCATCCCACAACTCGGAACACCCAGGCGCAAGGTTAGGGTGAAATCCCTAGCGTGGGTACCGGTTTTTCCCGTTGCGCGGCCGTAGAGCCTCGTTACACTGAAAGAGAGTTCTGCGTGAGGTAGCCCGTGCGATTTGTTCTGCTTGTCTTCGCCCTCGTTATCGGTCCCTGGGCCGCCGGACAGGAAACGCCCCCTCCCGAGGAGCCCTCGCATAGCGAAGAGCCCCCACCGCCGCCGACCGTCACGGTTTCTCCCGTGGGGATCGTGGTGATTTCCGGTGCGAGCAAAGAAGAGCCTGCACCCGAAGCAGCGGACGAAGGCGACAAGCCCGAAGCCGAGGCCAAAGCCGACGAAGGTTCCCCGGTCGAGAAAGCTCCCGAGGAAGCCGGTGCCGGGGCGGAGCCCGATACGCCTACGCCGCCCAAGTCGAGCACGGTCACGAAACGCGGCTACGACCTCGGCGGACGTGCCACGCTGGGCGCCATTACGATCTCGGGCCACGGTACTGACACGACCCGGAGCACCACTCGGCGTCTTCGTAACAGCAGCGGACGCGACGTTCCCTACCTCACCGAGTCCGAGCAAGTGCTCAGCCGCACGACCGCCGGCCGCGTCACCGAGCGGCGCACTCACCGCTACGACACGGCGGGTAACGCCGTCAGCCAGCAGCTCGTGCGCAATGAAGAGCGGTTGATGCCCGACGGATCGGTGCAACGCATCGCCACGGTCTACGAATCCGATGTCAATGGGCGCATGCGGCCCACCGAGCGAACCACGACCGTTGAGCGGAAGGCGGGCAATACCACACGCACCGTCACAACTGCCGAACGGCCCGCTCTCGATCAGCGGTTTCAGCCGTATCGCCGCGAGGAGTCCGTTCGTACCGAGCAAGGTGAAGGGTCGGCCCAAATCAAGACCACCCGCCACGTCGACAACGGCGCCGGACGTCTGATCGAGTCGGAGCGGGAAGAGTCGACACTGACACGTTCGGGCAACGTCGCGACCACCGAGACCACGGTCTCGAAACGCAGCGTCGCCAATCAGGACCGCTTCGAGTCCTCAAGTCGCACCGTCGGCAAGCTGGTCGAAAACTCCGACGGATCGACGGCCGAAACGGTGGAGATGTACGGTTCGTCTTCCAGCGGCGGGGCCGGCAACCTCAATGCGGGCGGCAGTTTCGCGTTGCAGCAGACGACCCGCCGCGAAACGCGCCTGGGTGCCGGCGGCGAAACCATCGAAAACACAACGACACGCAGCCGTAGCATCGCCGATCCCAGCCGCATGGGTGGCCGCGAGGTCGTCCGCAGCGTCACGCGTCCAACCGCGGACGGCGCGCGAATCGAAACACATTCCTACGAAGAAGGCTTCAACGGCCGCCTACGCCCGACCGGCACGCTGGTGGAAGACATCCGCGAGCAGTAAGCCATCGCGCGATCGGACAGCCATCGACGCCAGCCCATAGAGTCTTCTGCTGGGGGTCTTTGGCTTGGGCTCCTTGGGTACAGGCAGGTGCTCTAGCCGATCGCGACCTGTGCGGCTACAGGGGTTTCCAACTTATTCAAGGTGACCAGCTCGTAGCAGTCGGCATCGCTCAAGACCTTGTTGACCAGTGCCGTGTGCATGGCGTGTCCTGCGCGTTCGGCGACGACGCGCCCGAGCAGCGGACGGCCCAGCAGAGCCAGGTCGCCGATCAAGTCCAGCACCTTGTGCCGGCAACACTCGTCGGGAAAGCGAAGGCCGCCAGGGTTCAAGACGCCGTCCTGGCCGAAGCACACCGCGTTGTCGAGCGACGCGCCTCGAATCAACCCCATGTCGCGCATGCGGTCCAGATCCTGCTCGAAGCCAAACGTGCGCGCAGGCGCGATCTCCCGCGCATAGCGCTCGGGGGTGACCGTCAGCTCCAGGCGTTCGTTGCCCACCCGCGGGTGCGGATAGTGAGTCTCGCAGACAATCTCGAACGCGTCCGCCGGCTCGATCGAGATCCTCTTGGCTCCTTCGACGACCTCCACCGGCCTACGAATGTGAAGGTAGCTGCGAGGCTTACTAAGTTGCCTGACGCCCGCCTCGTCAAGCAGCTCTACGAACGGCAGTGCGCTGCCGTCGAGAATCGGCACTTCCAGGTTGTCGATGTCGATGCGGGCATTGTCGATGCCGAGGCTGTACAGCGTGCTCAGCAGATGCTCGGTGGTCGAGAGCAGCACGCCCTGGCGCATCAGGCTGGTCGCGTAGCTGACCCGTGCAATGTACTTTCCGCGGGCCGGGATCGTGAAGCCATCCAAATCGGTGCGGAAAAACAAGATGCCTGCTCCCGCGCGAGCCGGGGCGATGCGTAGGGTAACTTCGACGCCGCTATGAAGGCCGACGCCGCTGACTTGTACGGCGTTCTGTATCGTGGTTTCGGTGATCAAGGTGGGGTCGCTGGATTGCCGGGGTCTTGCGATACTAGTCGATGTGCACGTCAGATGCCAGACGTAAGACGTTGATAATATGATGACAGTTCTATTTCGAGTGTGTCCATCTTACAACACTTGGGCGACTTGGCACAGCGGGATGTCGTGACACTCCAAGCCGAAGTCGGGGAGCCACGGCTGTTGTTCGAACGCTGGGTCGGAGCCCGGTGGCGGGAACCCTGTTCCTGGCCAGAGGTTTGCTTGGTTGTCGCAGCACGCGTGGGGGATGGACGCCGCTCAGTAGGCGACTACGATCGCGCGGCCCTCCTCGAGCCGGAGTTCGCGAAGATTCTTGGGCAGCGGAAGGTGATTCGCGGGCCCCGAGTCCGATTGGCCCACGGTAACAGAAAGAAGCCACGCCAGCGCCGAGCCCGAGATGCCCGACCCGCCGAGTTCGATCGATTCGACCTCGACCTTGGCGCGTCCGCCCGATAAGATCGGCCGACAAACCGCTTTCAGCTCGCGCTCCCCGCCGAAGAGCATGCCCCAAAGGCCCACCGAACCGTCCGAGGAACTCTGCAGCTTCGCCACGTCGATGTAGCTATGGACAATGGCCTGCTGGTCGAGCAGTTGTACCCTCGGGTCTCGGACGCCGTTCGGGATTTGTGCGGCGTACTCGTACTGGAGCAACGAGTTGATCTCGTCCTCGCTCAACACGACCGCTTCGCCGGAACGCAGTTGCTCGTTCTCAATGCGCTCGACCTTGCGGCGGGCCGACTGGGCTAAGTCGGGCGAGGCCGCGGGAGGAGACGGCATGGCTGTTGCCGCCAGTAGAAGAGTCACCAGCAGTGAAGCCCCGTAGCGTCTTATGCCAGATAGTGTCGCCGTGTTCCGCATGGCTGTGTGTTCTATTCTACGGGCGTCGCCGGTGGTTCGTTTCGTTCGGGTTCCCTGTCTCCGCCGAAGAACTCCAGCCCTTGTCTGGCCGTCTCCTGCTCGGCGGCCTTCCTCGTCGAGCCCTGGGCCGCCGCGGAGAACAGCTTGCCGACCCGCAACTCGACCGTGAACGTCCGGCGGTGCGGAGGACCACTCTGGCTCACGATCTGATAGCAGGGTGTCGGCAGTTTCCGCCCCTGGAGAAGCTCCTGCAACGCCGACTTGAAGTTGTCAATCTCGAGGTTTTCATCGGCCTCGCGGAGCGCCCCGTCCGTGAGGACCTGGCGCTCTACAAACTCTCGGGCGGCTTCCAGACCGCCGTCGAGGTAGATCGCCGCGATCACTGCCTCCAAGGTGTCGACCAGCAGCGCCTTCTTGTCGCGTCCGCCCGATCGCTCCTCGCCTATGCCGAGTAGCAGTGATTCCCCCAGGCTGAGCCGCCGCGCAACCTCCACCAGATGGGCGGCGCTGACAAGAAAGGCTTTTAGCTTCGTCAGTTGCCCCTCGGTGTAGGAGGGGAAGCGGTCCATCAGGCTCTTACTGACGATAAAGCCCAACACCGCGTCTCCGAAGAATTCGAGTCGCTCATTGTGAGGGCGGTCTCCGGAAGCTTCTTGGGCATGGGAACGGTGGGAGAGAGCGTGTTCCAGTAAGCCGGGATCACCGAACCGGTAGCCGATCCGCTCTTCGAGCGCCGGCGTTCTTTGGCTGGGGGTAGCTTGGCTCGGGTGTTCGGTGACCATGGCGTTACGGCGTCAGAAACACGAGCGCGCTTCCGCGGCGGGTGCCGTCGGAAGCGCGCGGGGACTTCGATCCTCAGGACTCGAAGCCTCAAACAGGCGTGCCGCTACGGCTGAGGCGCCGGTTGTGCAGGAGCCGCGGGAGCGGGGGCTGCCGGGGCCGCGGCGCCCGCCGCCGCCGCGGGCGCGGCCGGCGGCGCCATTTTGTTCTTGATCTCGGCCTTCATGATCGCCGCCGCGTCCCGTCCGCCTGCCATTTTATGGCCGCCGCGCGCGATGGACTGGTCGAGCAGGTTCAACGCCTCCTCATACTTCTCCTGCTGCTTAAGCGCCTCGGCAAGACGATAGAACATGGTGCCGGTCTGCTTATCGGCCACCTGCAGCATCTTTCGGTATGAGTCCTCCGCGGCCGGGGAGTCTTGCCGCTTCGAGGCGATGATGCCCATCGACTCGTGCAACTGCGACATGAAACTCTTCTTCATCATCAGCCAGTCGTCGTCCGTCGTCTGCGCATTCAGCTTCGGCATCGCCGGCAGTAGCACCATGCCTCTCTTGGCGTAATCCTCGGCCCTGGCCAGCTTCTCTTCCTTATCGAGATCGTGCTCGCGGGTCCGAAGCGGAAGGGCGTAGGAGAGCGAGATCAAGGTACCGATATTCTCGGGGTTCTCCTCGAGCGTTCGCTCGCCGAAGACGAGCATGTTTTCGAAGTCGTTCTTCTCCTGGTAGGAGAGCATCAACAGGTAGTAGGCGATCTCTTTGAACTCGGTGTCCTGAAAGTCGGTCAACAGCTTGTTGCAGCTCTCGATCCGCAGGTCCGCTTCCGGCGCCTGCTGGCACAGCAGCATCTGGTTCAGCTCTTCTTGCGATTTCGCCTGTGGACCCGTGGGTGCCGCCGGCTGTTCCTGAGCGAAGGCCGGCACGCTTAGGGTAAAGAGCGTCACCAGGACGGCAAGAGTTTTGATCATGGCAATCTCCGTGGGCTTCCCGCAGTGCGACGGCGAAGCTCCAACTATTCTACCTGCTCGGGATTCCGCAGCACAGGTCCGTCTCCAAATCCGTACGTAAGGATTCTAACGATCGCTTGAAGCTCCGGTCCGCCGCAACTGCACGCCGCGGCACAACCGAGCCGCGGATGGGAATCCGCGGGTACGTCTTGGCGCGAACGGACGCGTCCAACCACACGCCCGAGCCCGGAAGGGCGTCACAATCCTAGCCCATGGATTCATCCATGGGTGTCGGTCCACAGCGATCCCTCCGACCCGCCCCGAGACGAAAGAGTGTTTCGTGAGGGAAGTCCAAGTCACCGATCTTGTTGCGCGTGGTCAACTGCTCCCGCGCCCCGCGCCACCCTCACGACAGGCCCGGCGAGCGCAACGGCCTGGGGCGAGCCCGCGCAACAAGAAGCAGCCTCGGGCGAAACACCTCGATGCAGGGCGTTCGGAACCCATGGATGAATCCATGGGCTAGGATTGTTCGACCCTTGCAGGGTACGGCGGGCATCGAAGCGACCTTTCGCACGGACGCATCAGCCGCGCTGAGCGTGTGGTTCTTGCGGCTGGGCGCTGCGGCGAGTCGAGCCGGAAGCGCAGCAACACGGTTGCCTTGTACAACGGCCCGGCGGGAAAGCTACGGCACGGAGTCACGCTTGCGGAGCCTGAGCCAAAGCGCCAAGCGCAACGCTGGGGCGGTGGCAGGTGCTGGACTCCTTCGGTCTCGGATCCACACGATGCGTTCGCAAGTGAGGAAAGTTGAAGCATCACCCGAGTCCGCACACACCTCAACGCCCGGCGGGTCGAGTGTCTCGAAACTGAAGTTTCGCGACGGCACGCTCAAACGCAAACACGGGTACGTCCGCTCTCTTGTGCTTGGGTTATTCATCCGGTTCCACCCACCTGAGTCATCAGGGTCGGCGGATCGACGCACGACACAACGCCCGGCGGGTGAGTCCCACAGCCTTACGGACGGATCTGGGCAGTCGCTCTTGTACAACACAGAGACGGGGCAGCGCGACGTGCAGGTGCTGGAGACCTTTCTCCAAGTCTCGGATCCATTGGGCGAAGCTGCCACGGCGTTCGGGCGTTTCTCCCTCGTTAAATGCCGCTGATATAATCAGTTCCACGTGCAGTTCGAGTCCCCTGCAGCGCTGACCCCGCGGTGGAACGCAAGAACCAAAAAGTCTCACTGATCGCCTCCAGCGTGCTTCTGCTCGCGCTGGCGGTGCTCACCTTCTGGCAGACGTCGCTTGATTTCGGCGACTTCCGTCCCGGAAGCTCCACGGAAACCGTCGTTCTGTGGGGCGTCTCGACCCTCGTCGTTATCGGTGTTCTCGCGCTCGGCTTCATCGTCCTCAGAAGCCTGCTGAAGCTTTACATCGAGCGGCAACAGAACCGGCTGGGCGCGAAGATCAAGACCAAGCTGGTGGTCGGCGCGCTGGCGTTGTCAATTCTGCCGCTCGTTTGCTTCGTCGCTTTCTCGTTCAACTTCTTGAACCGCACGCTCGACAAGTGGTTCACGCAGCCGACGCGGGAAATTGTCGAGCAGGCCACGGCGCTCTCTGACGGACTGATCAGCAACAAGTCCGAAGCCGATGCCCGCCGTATTGCCTCGCTGCCGGATGTGGCGGCGGCGCTGGAGACCGGCGACGTCTCCGAGGCCCTTCGCGAGCGCCTCGAAAGCCTGGCCGACGGCGAAACCGCACACTACATCGCGTTGGTCCCCGCCGGCACACGCGAGCCGCTCGTGGAGTTCCACGTGGACGACCGCTTCCGCGCACAGGCCGCCTGGCGCCTCGATTCCGACCCTGACGCCATGTACACCGAGGAGGTCACCTCGCGCCTCAACCCCGACCATGTGTTCGCCGCCGCCGTCGTCCACGACCAGTCCGGGGAGCCCGGCGAGTTGGGCCGCGTCATCCTTGCATGGCAGTTCCCCAAACAGGTACTCGACCGCCTCGCGGTGATCGAAGACCAAAACGCCGCCTACGCCGCGCTCCACAGCGACCGCCGCCACTTCCGCTACTTCTACCTGGGCATGCTGTCGCTGATCGCGATCTTTGTGCTGTTCGTAGCGACGTGGCTGGCGCTGTTCCTCTCAAAGCAGATTGTGGTTCCGATCGAGGCGCTGGTCGAGGCCACGGGCGAGCTGTCGAGCGGCCATCTCGACCATCGTATCCGCGCCCCCGCGAGCGACGAGCTGGGAGCGTTGGTCACGTCGTTCAACCGCATGACGCAGCAGCTCGAAACCAAGACGCAAGAGCTGAAGCAAAGTAACCAAGACCTCGCCCAAGCTAACGTCGAGCTGGAAGCGCGGCGGCAGTTCATCGACGCTATCCTCGGCAGCATTACGCCCGCGGTGATCTCCGTCTCGGCCGAGGGCGAGATTCTCAAAGTGAACTCCTCGCTGGCGAAGATTTTCCCCCCGCCGGCTGCTTCCTCTCCGCGGCACCTCAACGATCTGTTCTCCGAGGATGACCGCACCGACCTGCTCCGCATGATGCACCGCGCCCGCCGCACCGGGCTGGCAACGCGCGAGTTTGAGATCGAGAGCGAGGGCCAGATCTTGCACCTGGGCGTGACCGTTTCGGCGCTGGAGCGCGAGGAGCCCGCCACGTCCGAACCCGCCAGGTTCGTGATCGTACTCGAAGACACCACCGAGTTGCTGCGGGCGCAGAAGTCCGCCGCATGGAAAGAAGTGGCGCGCCGCGTGGCGCACGAGATCAAGAACCCGCTCACCCCTATCGCGCTTTCGGCCGAGCGCATGAGCCGGCTGCTGAAGCGCTATTCGACCGTCGAGGATACGCCCGAGCGCCGGAAGCTCCGCGAGCATTTCGAGAAGTGCACCGACACGATCGTTCGCGAGGTCGAGACGTTGCGGGCGCTTGTCGATGAGTTCGCCCGCCTGGCCCGCTTCCCCTCCGCCAAGCCTGAGCGCGCTGATCTCAACGGCGTGATCGAAGCCGCTCTCGACGTCTTCCAGGGCCGTCTGCCCGGCGTCGCCATCCGCACCGACCTCGCACCACATCTGCCCGACGTCTGGGTCGACCCCGAGCTGTTCAAGCGCGTCATCGTGAACTTGATCGACAACGCCGCAGAGGCGCTCGAAGACGCCTGGGTGCGAGAGATCGTACTCTCCACGGCCCCGGGCACGTTGCCCGACACGGTCGAGCTGGCTGTCGCCGACTCGGGCCCGGGTATTTCCGCCGAGGACAAAGAGAAGCTCTTCCTGCCGTATTTCTCGACGAAGAAGCGAGGCACCGGCCTAGGGCTCGCCATCGTCAACCGCATTCTCGGTGAGCACAACGCCACGATACGCGTCGAAAACAACCGGCCGTCCGGCTCCCGTTTTCTGATCGAGGTGCCGACGGCTGAGAGCCGGGTGCCTGTTGAAGTTGGAGTCGGCACGTGAAGCTGAGCCGCATCCTGGTCGTGGATGACGAGCCTGGCATTCGAGATTCGCTGACTGACATTCTCGAAGACGAGAGCTATGGCGTCGAGGCGGTGGCATCGGGCGAAGACTGTCTCGCGCGGATCGAGGAGAGCACCTATCACGTGGCGCTGCTCGATATCTGGCTGCCGGGCATCGACGGGCTCGAGGTACTTGAGCGCATTCAACAGCTCGACCCCTCGCGCCGCCCCGTGGTGATCGTCATCTCCGGGCACGGCACGATCGAGACCGCCGTGAGGGCCACCAAACTCGGGGCGCTCGACTTTCTCGAAAAGCCGCTCTCGATCGAGAAGGTGACGGTGTGCGTCAAGAACGCGCTCGATCACCGCCGCCTGCTGCTCGAGAACGAAAACCTGCGCCAACAGGTCGGCACGAAGTACAACATCATCGGCAACAGCGTGCCGATGAAAGCCCTGCGCCAGCAGTTGCGGCTGATGGCGCCGACCAACGGCCGGGTGCTGATCTACGGCGAGAGCGGCACGGGCAAGGAGTTGATCGCCAGCGCCATCCATGCCCAGAGCGAGCGGGCCCGGGCCGCATTTGTCGAAGTCAACTGCGCCGCGATTCCCGAAGAGCTGATCGAGAGCGAACTGTTCGGGCACATCAAGGGCTCGTTCACGGGCGCGCACGAGGACAAGGTCGGCAAGTTCCAGAAGGCCGACGGCGGCACGTTGTTTCTCGACGAAGTCGGCGACATGAGCCTCAATACGCAGGCCAAAGTGCTGCGCGTGCTCGAGGAGCAGCGCTTCGAGCCGGTCGGCTCCGGCAAGACCGTTCAAGTCGACGTGCGCGTCATCGCCGCCACCAACAAGAGCCTCGAAGATGAGATTGCCGACGGAAACTTCCGCGACGACCTGTTCTACCGCCTCAACGTGATTCCGTTCTACGTCCCGCCGTTGCGGGAGCGCGCCGAAGACATCCCCGTGCTGTCGGACTACTTCTTGAAAGAGTTCGCCTCGACTTACGGGCGCAAACCGAAAGAGCTGACGCCGGCGGCCCGCGAAGCCCTGGCGCGCTATCCCTGGCCGGGCAACGTGCGCGAGCTGCGTAACCTGATGGAGCGCATCGTCATCATGCACGGACGCGAGCGCGTCGAGGCCAACGAGCTGCCGCTGCCGGCGCTACGCCGCGCCGGCTCCAACCACCAAGCCCGGCCCGGCCGCTTCCAAACGCTCGAAGAAGCGCGCAAGGCCTATGAGCGCGACTACGTCCTCAAGACCCTTGACGGCATGGACGGTAACATGACCCGCACCGCCGCCGCCCTTGGACTCGAGCGCAGCCATCTGTACCGCAAGATGAAAGCACTCGGCATCGGAACGAAGGAGTAAACGCCGCCGCGGTTCGACCCGCCACTCAGAGCCGCAGGCGTGAGCCTGCGTTGAGGTGCCCCGACGACCTCGGATCTCGCTCAGTCGCCGGACCGCGGCCCGCGCGATGGCTTCGATACGGAATCAATAAGCAGGGCTTCCTCAACGCGGGCTAACGCCCGCGGCTCTGAGTGGTAGTTCGAAGCAGCAACGCCCTACACCGGCCCCTCCTCCGTGTTACTGTCTTATCTATCAAAACCCAGGGAGGACCACCATGAAGCCGACAACCGCTTGCACGTTTCTAGTCCCCGCATCCCTTCTTCTCCTCAGCGGCTGCTCCACCGAGTCCGAAACTGCCGAGGCCAAGATCAGCGGCGACTCCTGGAAAACCAACTGGCCGCGCCACGTCGTCACCGAAGGCTTTGGGAACCAAACCGCCGTGGCCGCCGACTTCACCGGAGACGGTCAGCCCGACGTCATCGTCCATGCCGAGAATCAGGCGCGCCTCTACACCGCTCCCGACTGGAAGCTCACGGTCATCAGCGAAGAGCCCGCCAATACAGCTATTCACAGTGAATTGATGGACGTGGATGGCGACGGCGACCCCGACTACATTGGAGCCGTTTACAGCCCCGGGCCGGTCTTCTGGCTCGAGCGGCCCGACAATCCGCTCACGGATCCGTGGCCTTATCACCTGGTCGATGATGAGATCGACGGCACGCACGGCCTGATCCTCGGCGACATCGATGGCGACGGCAGCCCCGACCTTGTCGCTAACAGCGCGCAAGCCAAGGGGCCGCACCCGGAGTCGATCGCCTGGTATAAGGTGCCCGAGAATCCGCGGCAGGCCGAGCGCTGGATCCGCCATGTTTTCTCGCAAAACGACGCCCCCGGACTCAGTCACTACATGGGCGTCGGCGACGTCAACGGCGACGGCAAGACCGACATCTCCGCCGCCGCCAAGATCCCCGAAGGCGGCAACTGGTTCGCCTGGTGGGAGCAACCGGCCGACGGCAGCCTACCGTGGACCAAGCACGTCCTCGCTACCGAGCAAGAGGGCGCGACCAACATCCTCATCGCCGAGCTCAGCGGCGACGGTAAGACCGACTTCATCGCCAGCCGCGGCCACGGCAAGGGCGTTCTCTGGTTCGAGGCGCCCGAGTTCACGTTGAAGGAGATCAACCCAACGCTGGAGGGGCCCCACAGCCTTGCCGTCGGTGACATCGACCAAGACGGCGATATCGATGCCGCCACCTGCGCCAAAGACAGCTTCATCGCCGCCTGGTTTGAAAACGACGGCCACGGCAACTTCACCACCCACCACATCCACGAAGACCAAGCCGCCTATGACATCCGCCTCGTCGACATGGACAACGACAGAGACCTCGACGTCCTGATCGCCGGTCAGGAGAGCAAGAACGTGGTGTGGTACGAGAACGCGGTGCAGTAGGCGCGTTTCTTGCAAAGGCGCGAAGGGCAAAGAACGCCAAGAGACCCGCGTCTACTAGGTGCCGCTTTCCCACTTCAGCCCCACGCGCAACAGCCGGGGCGCGCCTGTCGTGGGCGTAGGCGTGAATCCCACCAGGAATGAGCGGTCGAGCAGGTTCTCGACGGCCACCAGGGCGGACAAGCCGCGGACTAGGCGGCGTTTCACCAGCACTTGTACGGAGGCGAAGCCGGGCAAGAGGAAAACGTTCAGGTCGTCTTCGAACTGCTTGTCGTAGGAACGTACGCCGGCCGTGAACAGCGTCTTCCCGGTGAAGTAGAGGAACTGAAACGACCCTTGGTGCCGCGGCACCTGCGGCATGCGGACGTTTGAATCGAGCTGCGAGTCCACGTAAAGATACGCCGCCTCGACGCGTATGCGGCCGAAACTCTTCTGCGCTTCCAACTCTACGCCGCGGCTAGTGGCGGCGACGAAGTTTCGCCTCTCGCGCAGGATGGGGTCGGTCTGAATGGTGGCGTTGCCGATCAGGTCGTCGATGGCGTGCCGGAATAGCGTCGTCCGGAACAGCATCGTGCGGTGACGCCAGTCCATGCCGGCTTCGACGCCCACCAGGATCTCGGGCCGCAGGTTGGGGTTGCCGAACGTCGTGATGTTGCCGACGCGAAACTGCCGGAAAAACTCGTTCAACGTCGGGGAGCGGAAGCTACGGTATCCGGACGCACGCCAGCGCCGCGGGCCGTCGGAGATGGCGATGCCGCCGCGTGGGCTCCAGAAGTTGTTGCCGCGGTCGGTGAAGTCGTGGCGCAGGCCGCCGTAGAGCCGCGTGCGCGAACCGACCGCCACGTCGGATTGGGCGAACAACCCCTGCTGCCAGAGACGTCCACCGGGGGTTCGTTGAAAGCCTGTCGCCACCACGGTATCGCGGCTCGTGCCGCTGGCGCGATGAGTGTCGGCACCGACAATAAGGTGCCAGTCCTGGCGGGGCAGGCTCCAAACGATCGACCCGCCGGTATCCTCTGATGTGACTCTCTGCAACAAGGTCAAGCGCTCGAAGTCCCGCGGGCCGTTGACGAACGAGAAGGTGCTGCGCAGTGCGCCGCGCGAGTGGTACGCACCGATCGAGAGGCCCTCCCGCTCATAACGCCCGCCGATGGTGCCGAGGGAGCTCGAGTTCTCGCGTAGCTTAGTACCGTTCTGCCGCTGCTCGGCCAGGATGTTGGCGCGCAGGTTGAAGCGATCACGATCGCGGAAGTGATCGAGCCGGAAATCAGTGACCACGAAGTCGACGTCGGCCTTGGTGTCGACCGGTCCGCGAAACTCCTCGGGGACGACGAAGTAGCCGTTCGAGCGGAAGCCGCGCACCTGGCCCGACAGGCCCCACGCCCCGAACAGGTCGCTATAGCCGCCGCGGGCCTCGGCGATTCCAGCATCGCCGGCCTCGAAGGCACCCTGGAAGTGCCGCCGGTCGGGCGTGGACGTAAACAGCGAGACGGCGCCGCCCATGGCGCGGTCGCCGTAGACGCTGGTCGAAGCGCCTCGCGAGACCTCCACCGAGTCGATGGTATCGGGATTGAATCGCGACCAATACACCCACCCGCCGAAGGGATCGTTGGCTGGAAGGCCGTCAAACAGCACTAGCGTGCGTCCCGCGGCGCTGCTGCCGATGCCGCGCAACGAGATCCCCTGCGTCGTGGGATGGGACACGAGACTCGAGGAGCGCCGGAAGAGCGTGAAGCCCGGCACGTCGCGCAACCGGTCGTCGATGTTGACGCCGGGACGGCTCTGGATCGAGTCCTCGGTCAGAGCCGAGATATACGCGGCAGCGGGAGAGTCGACCTTGCCGTGAACCGTGATCGAGGTCTTCAGCGGCTCGACTTCAAGGTCATTGGCCGCCGTCGGCGGGGGTGGGGTCTGCCCCAGAGCGAGAGCGGGGAGGGCGAAGAACAAAGCGGCAGTGCAACGATTCATAGCTGTCCAAGCAGGACATAGCGCCCCTCGGTCGATTGTAGCGCGGGCAGAGCGCTCTCTTTTGCGGCGGTGAAGATGAGCCGATAGCGCTCACCCGCCGGGCCGGCTAGATGTTGGGGCGTCCGCCCGGGCCCGGAGGCCGGCTCGGCCATAGCCAAATACCGCAGGATCTCGTAGATCGCCGCTGAGTTCGGCGACGACAGGATCAACGAATCGTCGGAGCTGAACCGGATTTCCGCCTGCATTGAATGCAGCCGCCACACCACGGCCGCGCAGAGATCGACGGCCGTTTCAAAACGCGCTCGCCACTCCGGGCCCTCCGGCAGCGTGCGGTCGAAGACGATGTCGAGGCGGCGATGGTCTTCCCGGGTGAACTCGCGCACCATCACATCCCGCGAGCGGGCCGTGGCTTTCCAGTCGACGAAGCGCGCGCCGTCGCCGGACACGGCGGGGCGAATGCGGTAGAGGTCGTGACTGTCGCCGCGCGCCGGGGCCGCCCACTGCTGCTCGAACTGTTCGATGATCGATGCCGTCGCGTGTGACCATTCGACCGATGGATAGACCAGCACCTCCTGCGTCAGCGGCAGGCGCACGCGGCGTTCGACAAAGCTGAACGGAAACCGGGACCGCAGGCGGAAATGGCCGCGGCCGAACCGTCCGCGACGCCCGAACGTAATCGGAACCGATACCACTGCCGCGCCGCCGCCGCTGATCATTGGACAGTAGACTTCGTCCATCACAACGTCGCGGTGGTCGTTGGCTGTCGGGGCTAGGCCGACCCAGATCGAGAACGACGGGAGACCACGTTTCAGGTTTTTGAGCTTGACGCGAGCGAGCGACCGTTGGCGCGCGAACAGATGAGTCGGGAACGAGAGCTCCAACTGCAAGCCGGCGAGGCCAAGCCTTGACACGAGTCCGGAGAGCACCATCGTGGCCAGCATGCAGCTCAGCACGAGGTAGATCAGATTGTTGCCCGAGGTCAGGGCGGCGAAGGCCACCACGAGCACCGTCGTGACAAAGAAGAAACCCTCTTTGGTGAGGCCGTAGCTCCAAGGCAGACGGACGCCGCGCAGACGGCCCCAGCGGGCGACCATCGGCGCGCACAAGTAGATCACACCGAAGCACAGCACCAGCGCCAGGACCACGCTCGCGAGGCTGGCGAGGAGTTGTCCGCTGTCAAAAAGCCATTTGGCGGCGGCTGCCGCCGCTAAGGCGGCTGCAAGAAGCAGGGAGGCCCGGATCAAGGGGCGATTACGCGAGAAGGTGGGCACGGACGGAGTGTCGGGCGGAGTCGTCGGTCATTGTAACAGTGGGGTGTTTGGGTGGCCCTCTGGAGTCGTGAACGCTCAGGCCGGCGACATCGGGAGCGGGCAAGATCGTCACCGCTGGGGTTGGAACAAGTCCAACCCCAGCGGGGTGTGCGGACCCGCGGTCCGTGTTACGGGTGGCGGCTGGAGGGGTCCTCCGCCGCAGCCTAGCAGGAACGGTCCGCCCAACCGTCTGCCGAGCCACGAGCGGCGGAACGCCGAAGGCCCTTCCACCAGCACGATCCCTACAGGTCTCGCGAACAAGCAATACTCTCTGTCACGCCCCCTCCTTGCCCCGTGAGATGGTTATCCGAGGCTTTTTCGGAGCGCCGAGTTCCGTTTCTTCCAGCCGACACGCGGAGAAAACGTTACGCGTCGGCCGGGGTCCCCGGAACGCGAGAACACCGGATTGACGATGACGAAAAAGGTTCGGCCGAACCGTCGTGCTGAGTCAGACCGTGCCCGATTTGGCGCACAGCCCGTTTCGTCGCCTCCATGGTAGCTCGCAGACCGCGAGATCCGCGCAGTTGCGGGCCGTAAGTGGTTGAAAAGAAAAGGCAAAAAAATTCTGAAAATCTGTGACACTCGTTGACCCTGAGCCGTTGAATCATGTTTCGTGAACCGAAACCGACGAGATCACAGATGAGAACGAGTGAACACGGATGGGCCGCGAAGCCGCCGGGCCGAGCAACGGTTCAACCGCTCAACGGAGTCAATCCGCCGCGGCTTCGAGTGGCGTTTCGAGGGAGGCGCGCTGGTCGGCGTCGGGATCGGCGAGAGGGGAGTCGAAGGCGGCGCGGAGCCTGTCGGCGGTCTGTAGGGCCGCGTAGAGGGTGAGGCCCCAGAAGTCCTCGTTGCCGTACACCGCCAGGCGCTGCACACGCTGCGGGTCGCCGGCCTTGAACCACAGGCCCACGCCGCCCTTGTGGAAAAGATTGTCCTTCCAGAAGTCCACGCCGCGGCCCTCGATGAAGGTGCCGACGGTTTCACCACGCAGACGTATCGAGACTCGGTTCGAGGCCGGGTTGATGATTTGGGTTACGTCGACCTCGATTCGCTCGGACTCGTCGACCTGGCCGGTGACCACGGGGAAGCGGGTCAGCACGTATTTCGGTTTCCCCGTGCGGCCGGAACGCGACAGCCGGAAAGCGAGGTAGGTGTCGTGGTCAGTGGCGCGGACGACCCAGGAAATGGAGCCGTCTTCGAGCCGGCAGACGAAATCGAGGTGGTAGTCGACGAAGTCCATCGTCGAGCGGTGCAGACTCAGTGAGCCGGCCCCAAAGGAAGCGGGGTTGAGCGCGGCAGCCTGGAGCCACTCTGGGCCCTCTTGGTCAGGAAACTCTTCGACGACCTGGAAGGCGGCGCGCCTACTCATCTGCTCGTGCAAGGACGCGAGACCGCCGCCGGCGATCTGCCGGAACGAGTCGCCCAGCGGCGTGAACAGCAGCAGCAGGGGGGCGGCGATCTTCACCAGGGGCCGGACGAACTTGAGGTTTCGGCGGAGCCGGTCGAGATGGGGACGCCAACGGTCGAGGCCGAGCGCGCGGCGGAGCCCGTCCTGACAGGCTGCCCATTGCCGGGTGACGGCGCCCCCGAGCCGGCTCGGCTGCTCATCGACGGCTGCCACGTTCGCGAGATCTTGCTCGCGACGTTTGGCGATCTCGCGGAGATTCCAGTCGCCTTCGTCCTTCTCGCTCACGGACTGCGACAGGGGGGCGGATACGGGTTCCGGCAAGGGCTCGGGCGCGCGAGGAGCCGCGGTGTTGGTGTCTGTGCCGGGCTCGGCGGCGGCCGGCGACGGCCGGACCGTCTCGGCGGGCGCCCGGGACTCGTGAGCCGCCCAGGGCGGCGGCGGCGGAGAGAAGACGGCTCGAGTGCGCTGGGTTTGCAGCGGGCCACCGTCGACGGGCGGCTCGACCCAGTGCTGCCGTCTTGGGGCAGCATGCCCTCCCGGCCGACGCACCGGCACGCGGTCGGTCGGTGCCTCGGTTGGCGTATCGGTCGAGGGCCTCGCGGGCGCTGCCGGCGCCGGCTGCGGCGCCGGGGGCGGTCCGGAACTGGGCGCGTCCCAAGGTTTCGGCGTCGGAGCGGCAGCGGCCCCCGGCGGAGCTTGTGCCGACGCCCGGCTGGCCGGTGGGTCCGGGGTCACGGCCCACGGATGCGGCGCGCTCGGAGGAGCCGGTGTCTCGGAAAGGGGTAGTTGCCGTCGCGGTCCCACAGGGCGGGCGGTACCCGCCGGCTTGGCGGCCAAGGTCGCCGGCGCGGGGGTCAAGGTCGCTGGCGCAGGCGTCAAAGTAGCAGCGTTCGGCGTCTTGGGGGGGGGACGGTTCTCGGCCGGATTTTTCGCCAAACAACGGTGCGGGCCGCAGTGCGTTGCGCGGGAGTTTCGTCGCGTGTAGGGACGAAAGCTTGTGCTCGGTCGGTGGCGCGGTAGCGGTGTCCGCTGCGGGGCGGGGTACCGGTACGCCGGTCGGAGGAAGGCCGCTCTTTCCCGGTCCGGGCTCTGTCGGTTGAGTTATCGGCGCCATCGTAACCGCCACACCCGCGCCGGGCGCGAGTGGCTTAGGTTCCCGTGAACGTTGCCGGAAGCAGTTTGGCTTGCGTAGGATCCATATGTGTCCCGTGCCGGGGGGCGCCGTTTGAAACTACTCCGCGTTGGTAACATGACGATCGTACCCCCGGTTTGCGCAACCCACAATTCGACCATAGGCATATGACTTCCGGACATGATGTCATATGACCTTTGATCCGGGTACGGATGGTACTGAAATGGCGCTCTCGAAAGGAATGGTTGTCGAGGCTTGACCTGCGCGGGCGGACGTGCGATAACGCCTCTAGCACGGGAGGCGTTGACTATGTCACTGCGAGATGGATCACGGCAAGTTGGGTTACTGCAAGATGGGGTGCTTCACGATCAATCGCTTCAGGATCGTCACTCCCTTGGCCGCCGGCAGTTTCTGAAGACGGCGGCATGGGGGACCGCGGCGATCGGCGTCGGGATTGCCCCGGGCGCTAGGCACACGGCGTCGGAGACGCTGGTGGCCCAGCTCTATCAGACGCTGTCGGCCGAGCAGAAGAGCAAGGTGGCTTTTGCCTTCGACGACCCGTTGCGTTCGAAAGTCGACGCCAACTGGCACATCACGCCGGTAAGCATCAAGGACTTTTTCTCGGCGGACCAGCAGGCGATGATCACCGAGATCTTCCGAGGACTGCACAACCCCGAGTTCGTGGATAACGTGATGCATCACATCCGCGACGACGGGGACGGGCTCGGCAACTACTCGGTGGCGCTGTTCGGCCAACCGGGTACGGGCGCGTTCGAGTTCGTGCTCACGGGCCGGCATTGCACGGTCCGGTGTGACGGCGACTCGGTGGAGGGCGCGGCATTTGGCGGGCCGATCTTCTACGGGCACGCGGCGGGAAGCTTCAACGAGAGCGCCGACCACCCGAACAACGTGTACTGGTACCAGGCGGTACGTGCCAACGAGGTGTTCCAGGCGCTCGATGGGAAGCAGCGCGCGGCGGCTTTGCTCGGGGAGGCCCGTGCCGAACGGAAAACGGCGACGGTGGAGTTGAAGGTTTCGCCAGAAGAGTTACAGGGCCTGCCGGTGTCGGACATGTCGGTGGACCAGCGCAAGCTGGTCGATCACGTGTTGGCCGACCTGCTGCTGCCGTTCCGCGAGGCTGACCGCGACGAGGCGATGAAGCTGATTCGCTCAGGTGGAGACATCGAGGCTCTATCGATGTCGTTCTACAAAAATCATGACATCGGCGACGACGGCGTTTGGGACGTGTGGCAACTCGAGAGTCCGTCGATGGTCTGGTACTTCCGCGGTTCGCCGCACGTTCACACTTGGGTCAATATTCGGCAACCGGTTTGAGGGGTCGCAATCCCGTCCAGAGCTGTTGGCATCGGTAGCGGAGCCCATCACAGGCGTCGCTGGAAGGAACGTGGCGCGGGCCTCCCGGCCTGCAGCGTCGGCCTCCGGGCCGACGTTTCCGCCCCGCTCGGCACGAGTGACCCTATCTAGCGACAGGGGCAAGGTCAGAAACAATACGGCTCGAGCGTTTTTCTTAGCAGGAGCAGAAGGGAGACGGGTTCGGTGCAGAAGGTCGCGATGGTTACGGGTGCGGGCAGTGGCGTCGGGAGGGCGTCGGCGTTGGCGCTCGCTCGCGAGGGGTATGCGCTGGCGTTGGTCGGGCGGCGAGTGGAGGCTCTGGATCAGACCGCGGCGGAGATCGCGGCCGGATCCGAGTCCGGATCAGGCAAGCCACCGTCGTTGGTCGTGTCCGCCGACGTGGGCGACCCGGCGGCTGTGAACGAGGTATTCGCGAAAACCAAAGATCGGTTCGGACGGCTCGACCTGCTGTTCAACAACGCCGGCATCGGCGCGCCCGGCGTTCCGATGGAGGAGTTGAGCTACGAGCAGTGGAAGGCGGTGGTGGACGTCAACCTGACTGGCGCGTTCCTTTGCACGCAGGGGGCGCTCCGGTTGATGAAGAGTCAGGAACCGCGAGGCGGACGCATTATCAATAACGGCTCCGTCTCGGCCCAAACGCCGCGCCCGAACTCCGCCCCTTACACGGCCACCAAGCACGCGGTCACGGGGCTGACGAAGTCGACGGCGCTCGATGGCCGCGCGTTCGACATCGCTTGCGGGCAGATCGACATCGGCAACGCGGTCACGCCGATGACGGCCCGCATGGCTCAGGGCGTGCCGCAGGCGGATGGTTCGCTCGGGGTCGAAGCGCGCATGGCCGTGGAAGACATCGCGCGCGCCGTCGTCTATATGGCGAGCTTGCCGCTCGATGCGAACGTGCTGACCATGACCGTCATGGCGACGAAGATGCCGCTCGTCGGCCGGGGGTGAAGGGCACCCACCGGACTTCACTGGAAACGTACACAGCCGCCTCTGCATGCAGCCGCGAAGCGGCGTTGGATGTTAGCCTGGGGTGACGCCGTCAGGCGGAACCCCAGGTATCGAACCTCTCGTGTCGGGAGCCCTGAAAGGGGCGATGGAAAAGCCGCAACCTCCGGAACGGTGCTACCCCGCGGCGCTTCGACTCGCAGCCCCGACCCCGGTCACGGGGCTACTCACCTCCGCCTCAACCTTCGTCTCATCAATAAACCGCCGGCACGAGGCGATGGTGTCGTCGACCTCCTCCTTTGATGGCTGATGCTCGGCGAACTTCACCATGTCGCAATGCCGCAGGAAGTCCTTCAGTAAACCCTTGTGAGAAGGCTCCAGCGCGTCGGTGGATCGCAACTCGTCCATGAACTCTTCGGTGGTTCGCTCCGGCGCGCGCAGGCCGAAGCGATCCTCGATGTAGTGCCGCAGGATGTTTGAAAGACGCAGGTAGAAGAGCTTCGCTTCGCCTTTCATCAGCAGGTCTTCGGCGAGTAGCGCCTCCAGCGCACGGTACGCGACTTGGTGCGCGGGCGGCGCGGGGGCCGCCTCGGCCTGGTCCCTCCGGCGCCGTCTCCAGAAGTAGTAGCCGCCCGCCAGCGCGAGTACGATTAGCGCCAAACCTGCGTAGAGCCACCAGCGGTGCTCGCTTGGCAGATCCACGGGGGGCGCGATCTCTTTGATGTCGGGCTGCTCGGCCGAATCGGGCAGAACGGACTTGACGTCAATCGTCTGCTCGGTTGTCTCGATCGACCGGATTGCATCCTCGTCGGCGCCCTTCGGCCCATGCCGCACGGTTAACGCCGGAAGAGTGTACTGCCCCGGCAAGAACGGTTCCAACTCGAACGACTTGGCAGTCAGCACCCGGCCGCCCTCGACCAGCCGCGGCGCCGAGGTCCGGCTATCGACGACCGCGAACTCGCCGAGCTTGTCGTCGAACGATGGGAACTCGACCTGCTGCTCCTCGGGGGCGAGGGCTTCGAGGACCAGCTCGACGCGGTCGGCCGCAGTGATCTCACGACGGCTGACCTTGAGCGTCAGCGAAACCGCATCGTCTTCGTAGGCTTGCTGGATCTCGTAAGCCTCGGGGCCTTCACCATTCGGCCCATCGCCCGAACACGAAACGAACGACCACAATCCCGCAAGGAGCAGGACGGCTATCGCAACCCTGACAGCCCGCGACAAGACCGAGAACGGCACGAATCGCAATATAGGGGCACGGCATGCCGTGCCCGCCTGCTCGACCGACAGCAACATGTAGACGTGTCTCACGGGCGTCACAAGAAACTTGGCTTTCACCACGGGCCGTTAGCCCGCGGCCCAATCTTCCGCCCCCTCGTCACAGCCGCCTCTCCCTCATCCGGAAGAACCCCACCAAATCCCTCACGTAGTCCCGCCCCGACTCCAAACGGATGTGATCGATGCCGTCCGAGCGAAACATCTCGGCCAGCCCATCGGCCCGCTCACGGCCCGCCTTTTCGTATTCACGCCGTACCCTCTCGCTGCCTGTATCGATCAACACGCGCTTGCCCGTCTCGGCGTCCTCCAACTCGACCAGGCCCACGTTGGGCAACCGAGCCTCGCGCGGATCGGTAATCGACACCGCAATCAGGTCATGTCGCCGCGCCACCACGCGTAGCCGCTTCTGATACCCCTCCGCCTGGAAGTCTGACACCAGGAACACGACCGCCCGCCGATGGCTCACCCGCCCCAGGTAGTCGAGCGCCTGGCCGATGTCGGTGCGTGCCTGCCGTGGCTTGAAGTCGAGCAGATCGCGAATCAGCCGCAGCACGTGCGAGAGCCCCTTCTTCGGCGGGATGTACAGCTCGATCACGTCTGTGAAGACGATCAGCCCGACCTTGTCATTGTTCTTGATGGCCGAGAAAGCGAGCAGCGCGCACAATTCCGCCGCGACTTCGTTCTTGCGCTTTTCCGTGCTGCCGAACGTACCCGAGGCGGAGAGGTCAACCACGAACATGACCGTCAGCTCGCGCTCTTCGACGTAGCGCTTGACGTAGGGGTGTCCGACGCGGGCGGTGACGTTCCAGTCGATGGTGCGGATCTCGTCGCCCGGCGTATACTCGCGCACCTCGTCGAACTCCATCCCGCGGCCTTTGAATACGCTGTGGTACTCCCCGGCGAGGACATCGTTGACGGCCTTGCTGGTGTAGATCTGGATGAAGCGGATCTTCTTGGCCAGCTCTTTAGAAATCATTGGGTTCTACTGGTGCTGCTCTGCGGGGCCCCGTGTAGGCCGCATCGGGGAGGTCCCGATGACGGAACCCATCTATATGGATGATAACCGGGTTCCGCGATCAGGCGGTGTTGCGCATCCGTCTGTTACGCGGACTCGCATCTTGTGTGGGCCGGCGGACCGATGTAGCAACATGTTGCGGCACACGGGCACGGTGCCGTGCCCCTACTTTCGAGCGTGGGTATCCCCCGTGCTACTACGGCAGGCCGCCCTGTTCGTCTGGTGCGACACCGGATGCTTTCCAGGGTGCGGTCACGGCTACGCACCGGGGCCGGCAGCTATCTGTCATCCCACGACCCTCGCGAGGTGCTGGGTCTCGGCACCGCAACAAAGGTTGAATGGATCGAGATTACCTGGCCGCCGCCCAGCGGCGAGGTGGAAAGACTGTCCGCTGTGCCAATCGACCGCTACGTGCACGTGATCGAGGGTATGGGCGTCCAGAGCTGACTGCTAGCGAGACGCTGTTTGCGGTTCTTTCGTGGCCGAGATGACCAATTCGATCGGTGCCGTGGCAGCCCAGCGGCCGGTGACCTGAGCTTCAACACTGATCTTTGTCGCACCTGGTTTCGCGTTCTCAGCGGCCACGAGCTTCAGGACGAGTTGATCCGCCTCGCGGGCCACAACGCGGTAGTCGATACTCTTCGGCGCGTTGGCAATGCGGAGTTGCGCGTCGTCGGGTATCTGCTTGGCCGTAACGTTGAGTTCCTTCATCCCACCCTGATCGAGTCGGACGGTCTTCGCCTCGGTCGAAAGCCTTGCCTGGAAGGGCTCTACAACGTTCATGGCGATTCTGGGAATCGGCCGGCGATGGTCATTCCGCTTGATCTCCGGGCCGATCCAGAGTGACGTGTGGGCCCGGACGACGCGGCCGCCGGGCTCCGCACGGCCGTAGACCTGAAATGGGTACACGCCTGGCCTCAAGGATGCGGGCGCTTCGATGGGAAAGGTCAACTGCGGGATGATGATGTTGTCGCCGTCAGCCGAGGGGCCAAAATACTGATCGGCGCGAAACTTGCCTGACGGCGCATCCACCCCGGAAGGTAGACCCTCAACCCAAACCTCGACACCATCTTCGAATCCCGGCTCGCGGATCAACAGGACGCTGAGCTTGGCCGACTCTCCACGCGGAACGGTGAAGTTTTCCGGCTGGGCCAGCAATTGAAAGCCCGGGCGCGCTCTCTCGATCTTGAGCCGGTACTGAAACGTGGGCCCGCCCCGCCCGATGCGATCGCGCACGACGAGTTTCAACGGCCCATCTTGCTTCGGAACGTACACCAAACTGCTGTCGGGGTTGCCAATCACCGTGCCTTGACCGGTTATCACGTCGTCGTGCTCGGCCACGAGGTTGTTCTCGCTATCGAAGAGCTCGAGGACCGTATCGATGTAGGGGAGACCAAGCTGCGAGGCGAGGGTCCAAATGCGGAGTGGCTTGCCGGCTTCGGCCTTAATTTGGTAGGTGTCTTCTTCGCCTTCCGAGTCCAGCGATCCGTTGATGACGACCGGCTCCTGCCGCCAATCCGCTTGATCGCTGTTCGCCTCCTCGAACTCTCGCAGGTCGCTGATCTCGATACTGAGGCCATCAGCAGCTCCCTTCGACCCCGTCGCCCAAACCCGCCACAGGCCGGTCGGGGCGTCCCGGGGGATCGCGAACTGCGCCTCCAGACGCTCGGAAGATCGACGTACCACTTCCCCGTCAATTCTCGGAGAGTCCGCGGCCCGTTTTGGATCCGGCCCCATACGAATGGGCATCGTAAAGGGGTAGGTCATGCGGTAGTATTCCGCGCCGCGGACCCGGGTCAGACGGACCGACTCAATGGAATCAAGCGCGGTTCCCACGAGGGTGATTCGAGTATTCGTTCCTCGCGGCGCACCCAGCGGCGATGCCGCCTGAATCAGCGGCAACTGTGAAACACGCAGCATGTAACCGCAGTTTTGTTCGCACGCAACGTTCTGGGGCCCGCGATACTGGTCAAGCTGCAAGTAGTAGCGGCCGCTCTCGGCAAAGGCGTACTCGAGGAAAGGTGTCTCATCCACGTCGCTACGGTCGTCGTTGAAGGCGACGCGCTCACCTGCCGCGTCGAACAGAATCATTTCGCACTCGAGGTAGGAGCCATACTCCATCGAGCGCACATCGAACGTCCAACGCTCGCCCGCGCGCGCTTCAAACGCGTAGGTGTCAATGTCCACCCGCCCCTTCATGTAGCCGTCAAGAATCTGCGAAGTGAGTTCGATCGGCTGTGCTTGCTCGAGCCGGTCATTCGGCTCGGTCTCGGCGACCGCGGGGAACTGCGTGACGTTGAACAACCGCGAGTTGGACGGCCCGTCTTGGGAGAGAAGCTGCAAACGGTGCGGGCCCAACGCGGCGTCGGTGGAGACTTTGATCGACCCCACCACTCGGCCCGAGCTAGCTTCTTTCGTCTCTACCCAGAGCAGGTCCGTACTATCGAACACCACGCCGGTCACGTTCGAAAGAAACTGCCCGTGCAACTCAACGGTGACGGTCGTGCCTCGCAGCCCACCAAGAGGAACAACGCGATCAATCCAGGGTTGAGGAAGGTCTGAGGCGAGGAGCGGCAGCACCGCGCAGAGCAGGACGGCGGCGGCGGTGCAACGAACCTTCCCGTTCAAACAAACAGCTCCTTGATAGGCGTGCCGTCTTTGTTGATCCTGATCGGCCGCCCGTTCGCGTGATAGTCCTTGGTGAAATCGATGCGGAGCTTTTTGAAGATGGTCGCGCCGAGGTCTTCGACCGAGACGGGCCGGTCTTTAGGCTCGCCGGCGCGCGCGTCGGAGCTGCCGATCACCTGCCCCCCGGGGATCCCCGTCCCTGCCATGACAACCGGGAACACACCCGGCCAGTGGTCACGGCCCGCCGAGTAATTGATCTTGGGCGTTCTGCCGAACTCTCCCATCGCGATCACCAGCGTCGTGTTGAGTAGACCCCTCTGCTCTAAATCGACTAACAGTGTGGTGAAGGCTTGGTCGAAGGTGGGATAGAGTTTCTTGTTGGTCTTCTCATTTTCGACGTGCGTATCGTAACCGCCGTGGAAGACCGTGACTAACCGCACGCCCGACTCGATCAACCGGCGCGCCAGCAATGCCCCCTGGCCCGCCGTGTTCCGTCCGTAGTCGTCGCGGAGCTTCGCGGGCTCCTGACTGATGTCGAACGCCTGTTTGGCAACGGGTGACGACACCAGATCGATCGCCTTTTGGTAGAAATAATCCATACTGTGGACCAGCGGCGACTTTTCCACCGCTTCCAGCTCCGCGTCGAGCGCCGCCAGCAGCCTCGCCCGTCCTTGCGCTTCTTCCAGGCCGACGCCCGTCGGCAGCGTCAGGTCCTTCACGGAAAACTTCTGTTGGTTGGGATCGCCGGTAATGAACGGATCGTAGGCCGAGCCCAGAAACCCCGCTTCGGCCGAGATGTCTTTGCGAGGAATCACCACGAACGGCGGCATGCCGTTGCGCGCGCCTTGTTCCTTCGCCACAACCGACCCGTAGACAGGGTGCTTCAAGTCGGTCCCCGGCTTGGTACCGCTATAGATGTACTGCTTCGCCTTTTCGTGGATCGCCTGATCAGAGTAGACGGAGCGAATCAGTGCGAACTTGTTCAACGCTTTCGCGCAGCGGGGAAGCAGTTCGCTAAAGTGTACGCCCGGGACTGCGGTCGGGATCGTGCTGAAGTTGCCGCGAATCTCAAGAGGCGCAGCGGGCTTCGGATCGAAACCATCCAACTGGCTCATGCCGCCGCTCTGGAAAAAGATGATGCACGAGACGTCGTTGTCCGCCGACGAGGCCAGCAGCGTTGGCAGATCGAGGCCAAAGGCCAACGTCCCAACCTTGAGAAAATCTCTGCGGCTGAAGCCACGTCCGTCAAACCCCGGTCTGCTACGCACGGTGAGCTCCCATCATTGGTTTAGCTGAAACTCCTTCGAGTTCAGCACGGCCCAGAACGTGTTCTCGAGTGCGCGGCGTCGGCTACGTCCTGCCTGTTTCTCGAGCGCAATGAACTGCGAAACGGAGTTCCACTGGCCGTCGGTCGGCCGACGCGCGTAAGCCCGCTCGAAGATCCGGCTCACAATGGCCTGATCGTCGAGGTCCTGGTCGAGCAATTCCGTCAGGATGTTCCCCTCGGCCTCCACTTTGTCACGAATCGTCTCGCTGTTCATCATATGCAGCGCCTGGCTCAGCGACGGACTCTTGTCGCGCGGGGCCAGGATGTCGCGGCGGGGGAAGCCAAACACCGTCAAGAAGTAATCCGGCCCATTGGTAGCGACGACGTCCTTGGGTGAGGTTCCCACGGGGTAGTTGCCAAAGTTGTGAGGTACGCCGGTCACTTGCATAATCGAGTCCAGCAAAACCTCGGCGGCCAACTTGCGCGGCAGGTAGCGCACGTACAGAATCTCACCCATACGGTCGGGCTCGCGGCTACGCGAGGGGTCGCGGCTGCTCAACTGGTACGTCCGGGAATTCAGGATGACGCGGTGCAGCTCTTTGAACCGAAAGCCGCTCTCGATGAAGTGCCGCGCCAGCGCATCGAGCAGCGCCGGATGGGTCGGCACGTTCGTGGAACGGAAGTCATCCGGTGGATCGACCAGCCCACGGCCGAAGTACTCCGCCCAGATGCGGTTCACGGTCGCTCGGGCAAACTGCAGCTTCCGCGTCCGCGTGATCCAATCGGCCAATGCATCGCGACGGTCGCTGCCTTCGGGGATCGCCGGGATCGTGCCATCGAGAAACCTCGGCGCGACGGGCTCCTTGGTCACCGGGTGCAGTAAGTCACCCTTGCGCTCGCTGTACCATATCCGCCGATACTCTCCGTAACCGTGCTTGACCTTCAGCCGAGCGAAGAACGCGGCCATTCCGTAGAAGTCGTCCTGGGTAAGGTTTTCGAGCGGATGGTTGTGGCACTCAGCGCAGTCCAGCCGAACGCCGAGAAAGAGCCGAGTGACCGTGGGCGTGATCTTGCGCGGCTCAAAGGTCCGCAGCATGAAGTCCATCGCGGGATGCCAGAAGTTGCCCGCCGGGCGAACCGTCGTATCCCCTTTGCTCGTCAACAACTGGCGGACGGTCTCGTCGTAGGGCCAGTCCTCAGCCACCATTTGCCGGATCCACTTCTTGAAGCTGGCGTTGGTGCGCCCTTGTGAGTTGTATTGCGCGTTGCGGAACCAGTCTTCGAACTTGACCAGCCAATGGCGGGCGTAGTCCGGGCCCTCGAGTAGGCTGTCGATCAACCGCCTGCGCTTGTCGGTTCGCGGATCGGCGAGAAACTCCTGGACCTGGCCGGGCGTGGGTAGTTTCCCGACCGCATCCAAGAAAACCCGCCGGATGAACATCCGGTCGGAAGCCAGTGGATAGGGGGCGATATTGACCTGCGCAGTTTTTTGAAGATATGTTGGTCGATGAAATTGTTCTCGGGCGCTTTGACGTGGTCCATACCAGACGAGGAGTCGATCACGATCATCTGTGCCGTAGCTACTTTGCCCACCGCGCGCGCCATGACGGTCGTCAGGCCCCGGCCCTTGGCTGTCACGACCGCAGCCGCATCGGGCGAGGAGACTACTGTCTGGTCAGCGACCGAGTAGCTCACCTCGCGGCTCATGTCCCTGGAGGTGCCGTCAGAGAACCGTCCGATCGCAACCAATGGCTGACGGCGGCCGGGACCCAGGAGTATTCGCTCGCGAGGGTACATTTCGAGCCGCTCCAGCCGCGGTCCATCCGAGTCGAGCGGCGCTCCATGACGGAGCCAACTCAGCAAGGTTCGGTACGCGTCCGACTCGGGGGTCATCAACTGCCCGCCGCCGTGGGCGACTTGGAACGAAGGCTTTCGCAGAAGGAGAGAGTTTTCAGGGCTGTTGGCGTCCACGCGTCGACCACCGCTCTCAGACACGACCATTTTGTGATCGGCTGCGACGTCGTAGCCGAAAAGAGAAAGCTTGAAGCCGTTCTGTCCCGCCGGCGAACCGTGGCAGGCCGAACCGTTGCAGCCCTTGGTTGTCAGAATCGACATCACGTCCCGCGAGAAACTCACGTTCATCTCGCCGGATTGATCCCGCACCTTGACCTCAACGGACGTTTTCAAATCCCCGAACCAAGCCGTGATCGTCGCCCGCCCGGGCGAACGCCCGGTTAGGATTGGCCCGTCCGGATCAACGCTCACCACTGCCGGGTCCGACGAGCGAATACGGCAGGATGCCGTTATGTCGGCCTGGTGCTCGGAGCGGTCGCGGGCGCTGACGACGAATATTTGCGAGGCTCCCGCGCCCTGGAGAACAATCTCTGGCGGCTCCAACTCAATCGCGATCCACCCGTTGCCCCCCCAAGCCGGAACGCCTGTCCCGGCCAGCAGGGCCGCGAAAACCAGGGCCAGAGTCAGCACAGCCCGCCTCCACATACCAGCAGAATACAACAAGCAAACCATCGCAGGGCGTTGTCAAGTTAAGGGTACCGAGGCGGCAGGCTGATGAACATGGCAAACGCCCTCACTTCCGTTCTCCGCGGCTCCTCCGCCCGCCGGGCGCTTCCGATACAATTCTCTGCATTCCCACAAGATAACCGGCTAACTGAAACCCTCGCGGTTCCTTGACCCGCGGTGGCGGGAGCCTCAGCTTGCCGCGCCGAAACTCATCTCGACGCCGGGAGATAGCATGCTAGACCCGCTCTGCCAAGCCGCGCCGCCACCAGAAATAGACCGGCAGGCCACTCGCGATCAGCGCCAGTCCGGCAAGCGACGGAAGGGGCTTGGTGACGAGAGTATTGGCAACCAGCCAAACCGAAGCAACAGCGAAGAGAAGAGGTGTCACCGGATAGCCCCACATGCGATACGGCCGCTCCCAGTCCGGGCGCTTGATGCGAAGAACGATCACCCCCAGCACGGCAAGGCCATAGAAGATCCAGGCCGCGAACATCGCGAACGATAGTAGGCCGACATACGAGCCGCTCAGCGAGAGAATCGCCGCCCAGACACCCTGCAACAGAACCGCCAGAGCCGGGGTCTTGAAACGCGGATGCACCTCGGCAAACTGGCGGAAGAACAGCCCGTCCCGCGCCTGTGCAAAGTAAACCCGCGGGCCGGTCAGAATGCCTGCGTTGAGCGCGCCGAAAATCGAGATGAGGATCGTCACGGAGATAATCGTCCCTCCGGCGGACCCAAAGACCCGCTCCGCCACCACCGCCGCCACGCGGTCCGTTGCCGCGATCTCTTCCACCGTCAGCACGTTCAGGTAGGCAACGTTGGCCAGCATGTAGAGAACAACCACCGCGGCGACACCGGCTCCGAGACTAATCGGCAGATTGCGCTGGGGGTCCTTGATCTCTCCCCCGACGAATCCGGCTTGAAACCAGCCGTTGTAAGCCCACAGGCAAGCGATCATCGCGACGCCAATCTCGCTCAAGCCAAAGCTGGAGGGAGCCGTAGCCGTTTCCACCGCCGGCCGCGCCCAATCGCCAAGCGCCGCCCCTGCGACCAGCACGAGGCCTGCGACTTTGAGGACCGTCGTGGCGTTCTGTACAAGCGCACCGCCGATCAGAGTCCGGTAATTCAAAGCCGTCAACAGCAGAATGACCCCGGCGGCACTCAGCCGCTCGAGCAGGGGTGATAGCGGTACGAAGTAGCCAACGTAGATGGAAAAACCCACGGCCAACGTCGCCGTCGAGCCCGACCGCACGACCAGCAGCAACACCCAACTGAACAGAAAGCCCCACAGAGGGGAGTAGGCCTCGCGCAGATAGACGTACTGTCCGCCCGAGTGCGGCAGCATCGCCCCCAGTTCGGCGAAGGCCAGGGCGCCGCAAAGCGAAAGCGCGCCGGCCGCCAGCCAGATGCCCAACATCCACTCCCCCGACGGCAGCTCGCGAGCGATCGATCCAGGGACGATGAAGACGCCCGAGCCGATAATCGTTCCGACGACGATCGCCACCGAGTCCCACAAGCCCAGCCGCCGCGAGAGTTCCCGCGAGTTCATCGGACTAGGATAGACGACCCTTCTTCGGTGCGTAGGAGGTTTAGCGCAGACACGTTTTTTCGCCGAGCCGTGACGACTCTCTGGTTGCGAGGTTGCACTCTACCGCGCAGGCCTGGAGTGGAAAGAATTGGACGGTTGGTGTGGTTCGCTACCGGGTTTCCTAGCCACTCGAGCCTCTGCGACCAACCCGAAGCCGAGCCGGGTCGGAGGTCCTGGACGGGAAAATTTGGCTGTTGGACGGATCGGTTGTTACCGCCACCTATCCGCGAAGAGGTAGAATCGGACCGGTATGGTCGGCCAGACGATCTCGCACTACCGCATTACGCAGAAGCTCGGTGAAGGCGGACAGCGCACCATGATCGGTGCCCTCGTAGCCGTTCTGCTTCTGACCGCCGGCCAGGCCATGGCACAACTCACGAGTGAGGGAAACCGGTTTTGGAGCCAAGACAGCGACGGCATTGCCGGGCAGGCCGAACGGGGCGACGACTTTGGTGGAGCACTGGCCACGGGTGACTTCAACAACGATGGCTTTGAAGACCTGGCCATTGGGGTCCATGGGGAGGACGACGGTGCTGGCGCGGTCAACGTGATTTATGGCGGTCCCGCCGGCCTGGCGACCCCCGGCAACCAGTTCTGGCACCAGGACATTCCGGGCATTCTCGGCGAGGCGGAACGGCGCGGTGATGGCGTTTTGGAGTTTGACCCCTTTGGTGACAACTTTGGTTCCGCTCTGGCCGCCGGTGACTTCAACAACGATGGCTTTGACGACCTGGCGATTGGGGTCTCTGGGGAGGACATCGAGCGCATACTAGGCGATGAGAACGCTGTCGGTGTAGTCAACGTGATTTATGGCGGTCCCGCCGGCCTGGCGGCCCCCGGCAACCAGCTTTGGCGCCAAGGCAGGAACGGCATTGAAGGCGGGGGCGAAGCGCGCGACTTCTTTGGTACAGCTCTGGCCGCTGGTGACTTCGACAACAACGGCGTTGACGACCTGGCCATCGGGGTCTCTGGGGAAGACGTCGGGGGGATACAAAACGCAGGCGCAGTCAACGTAATTTATGGTGGTTCCGGCGGTCTGGTGGCCTCGGGCAACCAGATTTGGCACCAGGACAGCGACGGCATTGCCGGGCAGGCCGAAGGGACCGACTTCTTTGGTGACGCTGACCGCTTTGGTAGCGCTCTGGCCGCCGGTGACTTTGACAACGATGGCTTTGCCGACCTGGCCATTGGGGTCCCTGGGGAGGATACAGATGCCGGCGCGGTCAACGTGATCTATGGCGGTCCCGAGGGCCTGGCGCCCCCCGGCAACCAGATTTGGGCCCAGCACAGCGACGACATTGTCGGGGGGGGCCAGAGAGGGCGACAACTTTGGTAGAACGCTTACCGCCGGTGACTTCAACAGCGATCTCTTCGAAGACCTAGCCATTGGGGTCCCTGGGGAGGGCTCAGGTACCGGCGCGGTCAACGTGATCTATGGCGGTTCCGATGGCCTGGCGGCCCCCGGCAACCAGATTTGGAGCCAGAACAGCGACGGGATTGCCGGGGAGGGCGAAGAGGGCGACAACTTTGGTGGAGCGTTGGCGGCCGGTCACTTCAACCGCGATGGCTTTGCAGACCTGGCCATTGGGGTCTTTGGCGCGGTCAACGTGATCTATGGCGGCCGCGACGGCCTAGCGGCCCCCGGTAACCAGATCTGGAACCGGGACAGCGACGGTATTGCCGTTGTGGAAGGGGGGGCTTTGGTGAAGCCTTGGCCGCCGGCAACTTCAACCGCGATGGCTTTGAAGACCTGGCAATTGGGGTCCCTGTTGAGGACATCGGGGGGATAGAAAATGCCGGCGCGGTCAACGTGCTCTATGGCGCGGCGAACGCGGGGCCAATTCAATTCTCTCGGGAAGGGATCGTGAACGCCGCCAGTTTCTTGCCAGGCGCTGCCCCCGCGGCGATCATGTCTCTCTTTGGCGTAATCGGGGTATGCACTTGACTCCCGAGACCCCAACATATAGCATGCGGGGCTGTGGAGGACTACCCGCGGACGCTGGAGGAGTTTGAGGGGCGTTTTGCCACTGAGCAGGCGTGTCGCGAGTATCTGATGCAACTGCTCTGGCCACAGGGTTTTGTGTGTCCCCGCTGTGGAGGGCGGAGAGCTCGGCCCAGCCGGCGGGGCCTGCTGCGGTGTGGGCAATGCGATTATCAGGCTTCGGTGACGGCGGGCACGATTTTCCAGGACACGCGCCTGCCGCTGCGCACCTGGTTTCGGACCATGTGGTGGGTGACCAGCCAGAAAAACGGGGCGAGCGCACTGGGACTGCAAAGCATCTTGGGTCTGGGAAGCTACCGTACCGCCTGGGCGTTGCTGCACAAGCTGCGGCGCGCGATGGTGCGGCCCGGCCGAGAACGGCTCAGCGGTCGCGTGGAGGTCGACGAGACCTATGTGGGGGGCGCAGAAGAGGGACTGCGCGGACGGCAGACGCAGAAAAAAGCACTGGTAGCCATCGCCGCCGAGGAAGACGGCGCGGGGATAGGAAGGATCCGTATGAAGCGCATCCGCGGAGCGTCCAAGCAACAGCTGCACGGCTTCATCCAAGAGGCTGTCGAGCCCGACAGCACGATCCACACCGACGGCTGGGAAGGGTACGTCGGCCTGGAGGCGCTTGGCTATCGGCACGAGTACGACTTTCTGGCCGGTTCGAGCCAGTCGGCCTCCGAGCTGTTGCCCCACGTTCACCGGGTGGCTGCCCTGTTGAAGCGCTGGTTGATCGGGACGCACCAAGGCGCTGTGAGCCGTGAACACCTGGACTATTACCTGGATGAGTATACGTTTCGATTCAATCGACGACGCTCTCGTCACCGGGGAAAGCTCTTCTACCGGCTTGTACAACAGGCCGCGACCGTTGGGCCCACGACCTATTCAGAGATGGTCCAACACCTACGCGGCAGGCGGACCGGCCAACCACAAGATGTGGGGTAGTAGGGAGTGAAGTGCATACCCAGATGGCGTAAATCTGGCACGAGCCACCGAGGTCGCCAGTGAGGTTCCGCTTCCGACCTTGCTGGCGGGGACAACGGTCAGGGTGGCGGCGCAACCCGTGTTAAAACAAACGCCCCCCCAAGGAATCTTCGGCAGCGCTCTTGCTCGGCTTTTCTTCGCTTCTCCCGGTCAGATCAACTTCCTCATGCCCCCGGTACCGCTAGGGCCGGCCACGATCACCGTAACCACAGTGGATGGCAGCAGCTCGGCTACAATTGATATCGAAAGGGTGGCTCCGGCTCTCTTCTCCGCGGACGCAACCGGCAGCGGTGTGGCAGCGGCTCTCTTCCTCAAGGTAGCCGCCGATGGTACACGAACTGAGGGCTTGATTTTTGACCCCAATACGCTCGCTGCCGTTCCCATCGACCTCGGCTCGGCACAGGACCAGGTTTTTCTTCTACTCTTTGGCACGGGGATTCGTGGCTTTACCTCCGAGGTCACCGCGACGGTCATAGGACCTGGCGCGGTGGCCCGTCAAGTCGCGTTGCCTGTGCTGGGCGCTGTTCCCCAAGGCGAGTTTGAAGGAGTCGATCAGGTCAACCTCGGACCTTTGCCTGGGAGCCTCCAAAGGGGCGTAGAATTGGTCCTTGTCCTCACCGTGGACGGCCGGCAGACCAACCCGGTCTTTGTCCTCTTGAAGCCAAACCCTCTCCTTCCACCGAGGCCCGGCCCGATGCCCGGCCCGGTCGCCTTGGAGCCAGAGCCTGCCGGCTGAGGGCTCGCGATATCCAGTCCGCGAAGCGGACGAGGGATCGTAGCCCAGGGTGAAGCCGTCCAGTTTTTGGGCGGCGCAACCCTGGGTCCATTCCAACCTCGCGGACCAGAGCCCTGAAAGGGGCGGCAGGAATCTTGGCACCACGTCGTGTTCCCGCACCCGGCCTCCCGAAAACGGACACGACAAGCCGTCGCGCGGCCCATCGAATCACGGTCTCCCACCCCGTCAAGCGAGTCACGCCACACCAATCACGATCCTAGTGAGCCGGCCGGCAGCGTCTCAACCAACCACAACCGCGGTCACCTTGCGAACCGGCGAACCCGGGAACCAACAACTGTCGATGGCGGGCGAAGCGTTGGATTCTGGTACCGTAGTCGAACGACCCGTTGTGGCCTTAGGATACTCGGCCAATACCGCGTCCCCAGGGTACACGCGCAGTCCACCGCCGGCAGGTGGGCGGAAACAACTAAACCCGAGAGAGTACCGCCTGATCGGTGCTCTCGTGGCCGTTCGCTTCTGACCGCCGGCCAGGCCATGGCACAACTCACGAGTGAGCAGCAGTTTTGGAGAAGACAGCGGGTCTCCGGGAATGGCTGTCCGCCGGTGACTAACAACGATGGCTTTGAAGGCCATAGGAACCCGAGAGAGTACAGCGCACCATGATCGGTGCTCTCGTGGCCGTTCTGCTTCTGACCGCCCCGGCAAGGCCAGGCCATGGCACAACTCACGAGTGAGGGCAACCAGTTTTGGAGCCAAGACAGCGACGGCATCGATCCGCCGGGAAGGCCGAAGAGTTCGACTTCTTTGGTGATGCGCTGGCCGCCGGTGACTTCAACAACGATGGCTTTGAAGCCTGGCCATTGGGGCGAGGGTTCCTTTATGAGGACATCGGCCATTCGGGGATATTAATAGACAGTGATTTTGCCGGGCGGATGTAGGTCAACGTGATTTATGGCGGTCCCCCAACGGCCTGGCGGCTCCCGGCCAACCCAACGAAGTGCGGTTGCAACTGAGCGTGCTGGCCTACAACCTGATCTTTGGCGGCGGCTGGGGCTTCCGCAGCGAATTGGTCACGAGACTTGCAACACAGGTTGATGCCGGCGGTCGGCTGGTCAAGCACGCGCGGTATTCTGGCTCTTATTGGACTTCGGCTTTGGTGACATGCGCTGGCCGCCGCTGTGACTTCAACAACGATGGCTCAATCAACGACTTGAAGACTCTGGCACCATTGGGGTCAGCGTGAAAGGACGTGCTGGAGCGGAGATACTGTGAGCTGGAAATCGGGATACAAAAATTTTCCGCCGGGTCATCGTCCCGATGTAAAGGGAAAGGGGGAAAGAGTTAAGGGATAACTTCCCGACACCGGGATGAAGTCATACCCGTGCTGGAACCTGGCCGCGGCGCGGACGTCCACGGACGATATCCCACGATGACTTTCGGAGGTGGCGGTCAACCCGCGTCGGATAGTAGTCATGCTGGTACCAGTCGGCCCCCTCAAAAACATTACCCAACATGGCAACACGGTGAGGTTTCCGTTCTCTTCGAGGATTGAGCGATACTTTGGTCAACATTCCACGGAGTCCAAACGCCGTGGGCCGGTATCCGCGTGCGATGTCGTGGCGAGGGTCTTGTTCCGACTCCCACTCCGCCTCGGTCGGCAGGCGCCCTTTCGCCCAACCTTCGCAATACGTCTTTGCGTCGCCAGGTCACCTTAACAATCGGTTGCTGCTGGTCCCTCCACGGTTCCGATCTAGGCTCGCCGCGGCGTTTTGCCCGCGGTAGGCTGACGGTGACCTCCGTCTGCAACCCTTCGTAACATCACGATGGCTTTGTCAAAGCACCTGGATCCATTGGGGTCCCATCGCGAACTCCCCCGGCGCAATCCAGGGGGGGGTTCCCTTGAAGGTTCGAGTGCCACCTGTCTTAATGCTTGCGGTCTTCTCTCTTTCGACAATTGCCAATTAATAGACAGTGATTTTGCCGGTGTAGTCAACGTGATTTATGGCGGTCCCCCCGGCCTGGCGGCTCCCGGCAACCAGATTTGGCACCAGGACAGCGACGGCATTGCCGGCGTGGCTGACTTCTTGGACATGCGCTGGCCGCCGGTGACTTCAACAACGATGGCTTTGAAGACCTGGCAATTGGGGTCCCTGGAGAGAGCCGGGATAATCAGGGATAGAAGTGCCGGCGCGGTCAACGTGATCTATGGCGGTCCCGCCGGCCTGGCGGCCCCCGGCAACCAGATTTGGCACCAGGACCGCCCCGGTATTGCGGGGGGGGGCCGAAGCGGGCGACTTCTTTGGTAACGCGCTGGCGGCCGCTGACTTCAACAACGATGGCTTTGCAGACCTGGCCAGCCCTGGGAGGACATCGGGGGGGTAGAAGATGCCGGAGCGGTCAACGTGATTTATGGCGGCCCCGGCGGCCTGGCGGCCCCCGGCAACCAGATTTGGCACCAGGACCGCTTCAGCATTGACGGGGAGGCCGAAGCGGACGACAGCTTTGGTGAAGCGCTGGCCACCGGTGACTTCAACAACGATGGCTTTGAAGACCTGGCCATTGGGGTCCCTGGGGAGAACACAGATGTCGGCGCGGTCAACGTGATCTATGGCGGTCCCTTCGGCCTGTCGGACTTCAACGACCAGATTTGGGCCCAGGACAGCGACGGCATTGCCGGGCAGGCCGAAGGGGGCGGCAACTTTGGTCATGCGCTGGCGGCCGGTGACTTCAACAACGATCGCTTTGCAGACCTGGCCATTGGGGTCCCGGCGGAGAACATCGGGGGGGGAGGCGCGGTCAACGTGATTTATGGCGGCCCCAGCGGCGGCTTGGCGGCCCCCGGCAACCGGACTTGGAACCAGAACAGCGTCAGCATTGCTGGGCAGGCCGGAGCGGGCGACAACTTTGGTCAAGCGCTGGCCGCCGGTCACTTCAACAACGATGGCTTTGAAGACCTGGCCATTGGGGTCCCTGGGGAGAACACAGATGTCGGCGCGGTCAACGTGATCTATGGCGGTCCCGGTGGCTTGGCGGCCCCCGGCAACCAGTTTTGGCATCAGGACAGCTTCGGCATTGCCGAGCAGAGGGAACAGGGCGACAACTTTGGTTCCGCTCTGGCCGCCGGCAACTTCAACCGCGATGGCTTTGAAGACCTGGCAATTGGGGTCCCTGTTGAGGACATCGGGGGGATAGAAAATGCCGGCGCGGTCAACGTGCTCTATGGCGCGGCGAACGCGGGGCCAATTCAATTCTCTCGGGAAGGGATCGTGAACGCCGCCAGTTTCTTGCCAGGCGCTGCCCCCGCGGCGATCATGTCTCTCTTTGGCGTAACTGGGGTATGCACTTGACTCCCGAAGCCCCAAGGTCTAGTATCCGGGCTCTGGAGGACTATTCGCGCACGCTGGGGAGTTTCAAGAGCGCTTCGCCTTCAGGTTTCAAAGTCAACCGCTGCCGTCCCCCCGCGGGGCGCAATGAGCGGCGGCTATAGGACCCACGACCGCTGCCCGATGGCCCCTCGAGGGTGCGGTCGCCGCAGTCGCCGACCACAAGGTGTGGGGTCGTCGGGAGTCAAGTGCATACCCCGATGGCGTAAATCTGGCACGAGCCACCGAGGTCGCCAGTGAGGTTCCGCTTCCGACCTTGCTGGCGGGGACAACGGTCAGGGTGGCGGCGCAACCCGTGTTAAAACAAACGCCCCCCCAAGGAATCTTCGGCAGCGCTCTTGCTCGGCTTTTCTTCGCTTCTCCCGGTCAGATCAACTTCCTCATGCCCCCGGTACCGCTAGGGCCGGCCACGATCACCGTAACCACAGTGGATGGCAGCAGCTCGGCTACAATTGATATCGAAAGGGTGGCTCCGGCTCTCTTCTCCGCGGACGCAACCGGCAGCGGTGTGGCAGCGGCTCTCTTCCTCAAGGTAGCCGCCGATGGTACACGAACTGAGGGCTTGATTTTTGACCCCAATACGCTCGCTGCCGTTCCCATCGACCTCGGCTCGGCACAGGACCAGGTTTTTCTTCTACTCTTTGGCACGGGGATTCGTGGCTTTACCTCCGAGGTCACCGCGACGGTCATAGGACCTGGCGCGGTGGCCCGTCAAGTCGCGTTGCCTGTGCTGGGCGCTGTTCCCCAAGGCGAGTTTGAAGGAGTCGATCAGGTCAACCTCGGACCTTTGCCTGGGAGCCTCCAAAGGGGCGTAGAATTGGTCCTTGTCCTCACCGTGGACGGCCGGCAGACCAACCCGGTCTTTGTCCTCTTGAAGCCAAACCCTCTCCTTCCACCGAGGCCCGGCCCGATGCCCGGCCCGGTCGCCTTGGAGCCAGAGCCTGCCGGCCGAGCGCGTGCGATACAACCCTAAGCCATACCACCAGCAACCGACGCCTTGCTAGCTTGTACCATGCTCCAACAAAGTCACTTAGCCTGATGTCGCCGGACTGGGGAACGCCAAAGTTCCCTTCCCGTCATCCAAGTGCTCTTCCGGAGGTTACTCTTGCCGGAAGCGGTCCAAAGCCGTATCAGAGCCGTACGGGTGCTCCCTAGCGGGAACGGTTGACAGAGCGTGAGCTTTTCACTGCCCAGCGCAAAGACCGCGGGCAGGACTAAGTCCCAGAAACAAAACCACATAGCGCTCGTTCGCGGAAAGGTGTTGTGAAATCCGGGCCCTAAAGGGGCCCTAAAGGGGGGCCCTAAAGGGGACGGAGCCCTTTGCTGATGCGGTCCATGACAGGGCATCACGGATTTTCCAGAACTTTATTCTCCTTCCTTTCAACAACTTGCCACTCCGCCAACCCCGGAACCCCCACAGACGAGTGCTAGCCTGATACTGGGAACGACCGGTGCGGACAGATCGCCGGACCAACAACGACCGTTTCCTGGCCAGGCAGTTTCGATGTTGCTCTCCGAAAATATGTAAGCGACCTTCCCCCGCGAACGGCAGCTCCTGACGCAATCCGTCAGGTGAGGACCGTCCGTTCAAGCCTGCTCTTTCGCTCCTATCTAGAGCGGGCCGCTGAGGTCATCACAGACTGGAGCCAGAGGGCCCTCTTTTTTTGAAGGAACCGAGCCGTGACCGGGAGTACCTACAGAGCGAAATCCTTGCCAAGCTTGGCAGAAAATTCCAGAGTCAGCGACAGAGGCGCGGGTGGGAACCCGCGCTCCCTCAATGCCCACCGCTGTCCGGTCCGCCACGAAGTCCCCTTTTGCTTCCGGCTTGTCCGGGTCAGGGGGCCGTCCGGCGTTGCAGTGAAGCCTGTTGACACAGATGCTAGAGCAGAACTCCGTCTCAACTCGCCCAAACCGAGCCCCAGCGCGAGTGAGTGGGTACGATGTCTCGACCCGATCAATCCGCCGCCAATCGGCCTACACTCCCGCCCATTTCGTTCCACTTCATCGTGTCAACCAACGCGCCCAACCAACACCCGTCCAGCGGCTTCCGAGACACAGCCTGCCCCACCCGGCGTTCACCACCCGTGGCGCGTCTCTGGCACTCCTGTCCCACGGCGTCGGCGCCAATCCGAATCTCGCCACGGATCGTCACTCCTCGCCCTGTCAATGACTTACCGCGCAAGTCCCGGCCCTGGCATCGAAGGGCCATGACAGGGAAGCAAATCTCCCCGGGGTGCCAGATCGTTCCACGGGGGGAAACCGGGGGGGCGAAATTCAGAGCTGTTTGATCAGCTCCACAGCTTCGGCATACCGCGGGAACGCGCGTTCGTTCTTTTGGAAGTCCTTGGTGTGAACACGGCGGCGGCTGCGATTGTACTCGACCGGGAACTTTAGATGGAGCATCTCGTGGTAGACGATGTACTCGACTAGGAAGCGCGGGATCTTGGGGTGATCGAACACCCGGCTGATGATGATGGCGTTGTGGGCCGGGTCGAAATGGCCAAGTGTGTTGCGTGACTTGCCGGGGCTCCAACTAAGCTGCGGCTTTGCCAGCAATCCGCCGAAGAATTGGGCGTTGAGATCGTCGAACAACTCGTCCAAGTCATACACTCGCCCCTGTGCGGACAGGATCTGCTTGCGTCCTCGAATCTGCCGGATCAGCAGCGCCTTTCTTCGTATGTCCGTGCGGTTCAGATACAAGCGGTAACGGTAGTTGTACTTGCGCGGAATCGGTTTCTTGTAGAGCTTCCTCAACAGAATGTGAGCCAAGGCTTCCTGCACCGGCGCGGGCGCGCCTTCGAGTTGGTCACTGATCTTGACCGTGAGCCGGCGGCGATCGTCGTCCAACTGGATCGTGCTGTCAGCGTTCGCGTAGGGATAGAACTTGACGGCGACCTCGGGCGCGCGCGTGCGCGGCTTCAATTCGCGGAAGACACGCAGATAGACGTCCTCGATGGTTTCGAAAAGCAGGGCCGTCTGGATCATCGCAGCTAGGGGTGAGGCGGAGTCTCTATTGTGACATTGGGAGCTTTCATAACGGGGCGAGGCGGAGGGTGAAAACGGCATGAAGCAGGCCGCAATCGGGCGAATTTGTCGCGAGGCACACCGTTGCGTTCGCTGTATCATAGGGGTTTCGCCAAAGCGTCGCGCGCGTCGCAGGCGCAACCGATCGCAGGTTGGCCGGCCATTCGCGTTCGATTCACAGGAGGTCCATTGTCCGCTACGCGCCAAATCCGCAATGTCCGTATCACGTCCGTCGGCTGCTATGTACCGCCTCGCACATTGACGAACGCCGACCTCGAAAAAATGGTCGACACCAACGACGAGTGGATCGTCAGCCGGACGGGCATCCGCACCCGCCATGTTGCCGACGAGGACGTGGCGACATCCGATCTAGCGGTGGAAGCGGCCAAGGTGGCCTTGGCGCAGCGCTCCCTCAGTGGCAGCGACATCGAAACCGTGATCGTCTGCACGGTCACGCCCGACATGTTGTTCCCTTCGACGGCTTGTCTGGTGCAAGATCGGATCGGCGCCAAGGGCGCCTGGGGGTTCGACCTGGTCGCGGCCTGCTCGGGTCTGCTGTATGGGTTGACCACGGGTGCGCAGATGATTGCCACCGGCACGCAAGACCGAGTACTGGTAATCGGCGCCGACACGATGTCGCGCATCATCGACTTCGAAGACCGCACCACATGCGTGCTGTTCGGGGACGGCGCGGGCGCGATGTTGCTCGAACCCTCTGAGCATCAAGATGCGGGGCTGCTCGACTTCTTGCATGAGATCGACGGTTCGGGAGGCGACTGGCTTTGTATGCCGGCTGGGGGCAGCCGCCGACCGGCCACGTGCGAGACCGTCAAACAGCGACTCCACTACGTCCACCAGGAAGGCCAGCAGGTCTACAAGTATGCGGTTCGGAAAATGTCGGAAGTGTGTGTTTCGCTTCTCGAGCGCAACGGCCTGACCCCGGACGACGTGGATGTTCTATTGCTGCACCAAGCCAACGGCCGCATCGTGAATGCCGTAGCGCAGCGCCTGGGAATCCCATCCGAAAAAGCGGTCCTCATCATCGACCGCTACGGCAACACGACCGGCGCGACGATTCCCCTCGCTACCCGTGAAGCCCTCGAGACCGGCAAGCTCAAGAAGGGCGACCTTGCCTTGATGGCCGCTGTCGGCGCGGGTCTCACGGTCGGCGCGGCACTGTGGCGCTGGGACGATGAATAGGACCTGATCGCATGCTCGTCATCGATACCCACGCACACCTATTCTCGCCCGACGAAGAGAAATACCCTCCGCGGGAGAACCCTTCGCGGCCGCCCGTGGGCAAAGGCACGATCGAGCACCTGCAAAGGGAGATGAAGGCGAACGGCGTCGACGGGGCGTGCGCGGTGCAGGTCGGCGGTTTCTACCGTTATGACAACCGCTTCATCTGTGACTCGGCGAAAGCGCACCCACGTTGGATCGCGGGGATTTGCACTCTCGACCCGAACGACCCGCACAGCCCCGGGCTGCTGGCGCGGTTCGCTCGCGAGTACGGAGTGCGCGGAATGCGCAGTGTCCCGGCGCGCGGGCGGCAGCTCGATCACCCCGGGGTGCGGGCACTGTGGAAGACGGCGCTCGTCAACGGGATCGTCATCAACCTGCTCACCGGCCACGAGCTAGCCGATCAAGCCGACCACCTGTTGAGCGATTTCCCCGACCTGCCGGTGGCGCTCGATCATGCCCTGCGGCTGCAAGCCGACGGTCCCGTTGAGGGGACGCTCGAAGCGCTAGCCAAACTTTCGAAGCGCAACAACTGCCACGTCAAGATGTCGTTCATCGCCAACGGTCCCAAGGGCTGCTCGGACGGTTACCCTTGCCGCGGCTTTCACGAAGTCGTGATGAAGGTGATCGACTTGTTCGGCCCCGAGCGCTGTGCCTGGGGCGCGCACTTTCCTGTCGAGAAGTACTCACCCGCCCTAACCTATGCCCAGCACCTGCGCATCTACACGGAGGAATTGCCGCTTACGAGCGAAGCCCGCGCGGCAATCGTGGGCGGCACGGCCAAGAAACTCTGGTTCCCGCACCGGGACTTGGAGGACCGGTAGTCGCAGACAGACCCACTGGCGCTCCGGGCGTGTTTGCGCGACACTAGCGGGGGTCGCGTAAGGAGGATGACGCTTATGTCCCGGCATTCTTGGATGGTTCGATTTGTCACGGCTCTTTTTGGACTCGCTCTGGCCGTCCCGGCAATTCTTGCGCAAGACGAACCCGAGGTCACGTTTCCAGCGGCGCGGCCGCCCAACCACGACATCGTTGTCGAAAACCGTGTCCCGGCAACGATGCGCGATGGCACGGTCCTCCACGCCGACATTTACCGGCCCAGCCGAGAAGGCCGGTACCCGGTACTGATCTCGCGAACGCCTTACAGCACGGAGCGGTTTCCGTCCTCGCATCGGGCCGCGATGTTCTTCGCCCGGCGCGGCTATGTCTATGTCTTCCAGGACGTGCGCGGCCGCCATGAATCGACTGGCGCGTGGGATCCCGCGCGAAACGAGTTCGACGACGGCTATGACACGGTCGAATGGGCCGCCAAGCAGCCTTGGTCGAACGGCAAGGTAAGCATGCAGGGCGGGTCGTACTTGGGCTCGGACCAGTGGCAGGCGGCGATCCTGCAGCCGCCGCATCTGACAGCCATTTTCCCCGATGTCGCGGCCACGAGTTGGTATCACCATGCGTTCACGCTGAACGGCGGCTTTCGGCTCTCGCTGGCGTTTGGGTGGGGCCCGGTTCGGCAGGAGTCGCATGTCATGCAGAACACGGGGCAGCACACCGTGGAGGGCGGCCCGGAGGCCATCAGCTACGACAAGGTCATCTGGCACCTGCCCTTGATCGATATGCAGAAGTTGGTGGGCCGTAACGCGAAGTTTTACCGCGACTGGATCGAGCATCCCGACTACGACGACTACTGGAAGGGGGTCAGCGTCGAGGAGCATTTCGACAAGGTTGAGGTGCCCGCGTACAACACCGGCGGCTGGTTCGACATCCTGCTGCAGGGCACGCTCAACGGCTACACCGGCCCCAGCAAGCGTGCCAAAACCGAAGTCGCGCGCAAGGGCACCCGCTTACTCGTCGGCGCGTGGGGACACGGGCCGTCACGCAAGCACGGCGACTTGGACTTCGGCCCGACGGCTCACGTCGATGAAAACAGCGTCCAGCTTCGCTGGTACGACCACTGGCTCTACGGCATGGACAACGGTCTCGCTGGCGAACCGCCCGTCACCCTTTTCCAGATGGGCAGGAACCGTTGGCGCTTCCACGACGACTTCCCACTGCCCGACACACAGTACAAGAAGCTCTATCTCCACGGGGGCGGCAAAGCCAACAGCTATCGCGGCGACGGCGGGCTTTCGTGGAACGAGCCGGGCGCGAACGAACCGGCCGACCACTACCGCTACGACCCGAACCACCCGGTCCCGAGCCACGGCGGCGCCAACTGCTGCGGCACGCCCACACGCATCGGTCCGGTCGATCAGCGCCGGGTCGAAAGACGCAACGACGTGCTTGTCTATACCTCCGACTTCGTTGAAGAAGAGATCGACGTGACCGGCCCCATCAAGGTCGTGCTGTATGCGTCGTCCGATGCCGTCGATACCGATTGGGTCGCGAAGCTGGTGGACGTCTACCCGGACGGCAAGGCGTACAACATCGCCGAGGGTATCTTGCGGGCACGCCATCGCGAGGGACAGGACAAGCCCAAACTGATGGACCCCGGCACGGTCTACCGCTTCGAGATTGACCTGCTCGCCAGCAGCAACGCCTTCCTGCCGGGACACCGCATCCGCGTCGACATCACCAGCAGCCACTTCCCGCAGTTCAACCGCCATCTCAACACTGGCGAGCCCTTCGGCAAGAGTGACAAGGTGAAGATCGCCTCGCAGACGATCCATCACTCCAAGACGCAACCGTCACACGTTCTGCTGCCGGTGATCCCACAGAACTAACCCGGCAGCGTGAGCCGCTTTGCGTTCTTCGCGTCTTTGCGAGAAACTACTGCCGGGGTGCGCTATGGCACGCAGATCTGTAACACCATTCCTTGTTTTGACTCTGGCGGGCGTGGCTACGGCGCAGATCGACTTCCCGCCCTCGCGGCCGCCGAGCCACGACATCGTGGTGGGGAACAAAGTCGCCGTCCCCATGCGCGACGGGGCCCTCCTCGCCCTCCTCTACGCGGATGTCTACCGCCCAAAGAAAGAGGGCACCTACCCGGTGCTCGTGTCCCGCACGCCTTACAGCACCGAACGCTACCCGAGCGCTTATAGCGCGGCTGTGTTCTTCGCCCGCCGCGGCTACGCTTATGTGTTTCAAGATGTCCGTGGGCGTCACCAATCCGCGGGCAAATGGGACGCCTATCGCGATAACATCGACGACGGTTACGACACGATCGAGTGGGCCGCCGAGCAGCCATGGTCGAACGGCAAAGTCGGCATGCAAGGCGGCTCGTACCTAGGGCACGTGCAGTGGCATGCGGCCAAGGCAGTTCCGCCGCATCTGGTGACGATCTTTCCCAACGTGGCTGCGTCGAGCATCTACCACGATTCCGTTACCGTCAACGGCGGTTGGCGGCTCGCGAAGAATCTCGGCTGGGGAGCGGTGCGCCAGGAGTCGCGGATCATGCAGAATACCGGGCCGCATACGATGCAGGGTGGTCCGGACAACGTCAGCTACGATCGGGCATTGTGGCATCTTCCCATCCTTGACATTCAGCACCAACTGGGCCGCGATGCGTACTTCTTCAAGAATTGGATCGAGCACCCGAACTACGACGACTACTGGAAGGTGCTGAGCGTCGAGGAACACTACGAGAAAATCCCGATACCCGTGCACACCTTTGGCGGATGGTTCGACATTCTCGTGCAAGGGACCATCAACGGCTACATCGGCATGAGCACGCGCGGCAAGACGCCCGCGGCGCGCAACAAGAGCCGCATGATTGTGGGCACCTGGGGACACGGCCCTTCGCGCAAGCACGGCGATCTCGACTTTGGTGAGCACGCCAACGTTGACCGCATGTCGGTCGAGTTGCGCTGGTTCGACTACTGGCTTAAGGGCATCGACAACGGTATCACCGACGACCCGCCCGTCAGCGTTTTCGTGATGGGCCGCAATCAGTGGAAGCAGGCGGACGCCTATCCGCTGCCGGGGACGAAGTACACCAAGCTCTATCTCGACAGCCGCGGCAAGGCCAACAGTTACCGCGGCAACGGCAACCTAAGCTGGAAACCCGCTTCGGACGAGTCGGCCCCGGACCGCTATCGCCCAGACCGCTATCGTTACAACCCGCTCCACCCGGTGCCCAGCCTTGGCGGCGCGAACTGCTGTGGAGCGCCGACGCCAGCCGGTCCCCGCGACCAGGGTCCCGTCGAGCGCCGCAACGATGTGTTGGTCTATACGTCCGATTTCCTCGAGGAGCCGGTCGAGGTCGTCGGGCCGGTGAAGGTAGTGCTCTATGCGTCATCCGACGCGCTCGACACCGACTTTGTAGCGAAGTTGGTCGATGTCTACCCGGACGGCAAGGCCTACAACCTTTGCGAGGGGTTACTGCCGGCGCGCTATCGCGAAGGACTCGAAGCGCCCAAGCTGCTCGAGCCGGGACAAGTCTACGAGTTCACTATCGAGATGATCGGCACGGCCAACGTGTTCTTGCCTGGACACCGCATCCGGGTCGACATTACCAGCAGTCACTTCCCACAGTTCGCGCGCAATCTCAACACCGGCCAGCCGTTCGGCGTGACCGACAAGGTCAAGATCGCCACGCAGACGATTCACCACACCAAGGCCCAGCCGTCACACGTGTTGTTGCCGGTGATTCCACGGAACTAGCCAGGCCGCGCCGGAGCACCCAGCGTCCGGGCACCTTTGCGTTCTTTGCGCCTTTGCGAGAAACTGAAGCTCACCCATCAAAGCGAATCGCGACCAAAGTGACGCCACGTTCTCCCCAACGAAGAGATTTTGAAGCCCTGGAGGTGAGCCAGGTCTACTGCCAGAAGTGCAAGCAAGCCATGCCGGTGCGCAAGCGCCTGTTGCTGGTCTTGCTCGACAAGGAAACTTTCGACTACGTCTGCACCGGGTGCGGTTCGCCGATCGGGAAGAAGGAAGAACCACTGAGGTAGTTGGCTCTGCCCCCGAGTGATCGAGGTGTGGTGGGCCGAACGTCCCTCCGACCCATGGTTTTTCGCTGACTGGGATAATCAGCAGCCAAGCATGAACTCTTCCAAAGCGTCCCTGGCGTCGGCGCTGGTACTCGTTTGGTTCGCCGCAGTTATCGTTCTTTCCCCGTTGCCGCCAAGAGTGGCTGTCGCTGAGCCAGAGACGGATTCCTCGGCATCTTCCCGGGCGGCACCCCAATCCCAACCGCTCTATTTCGTCGAGAACCTCGGCCAACTCCCCGAGCCCGCGTCGTACGTTGTGGAAGGGCGCGACAAGACCGTACTCTTCGACGCCCAGGGCCTGACGTATGTGATCGGCCCATCCGCTGGGAACGCCTCAGCCACTCTGCGGGCGGCGTGGACGTCCTCTGCCTCGGCGCGGCCTACAGCGGACCGCTGGGCGGTGAGATTGGACTTCCTCAACGCGAACCCCCAAGTCCGCCCGATCGGCCGGAAGCGGGAGGAGGCGGTCTTCAGCTACTTCGCCGGCCCGCGCGAAAACTGGGCCACGGGCGCGACCGCCTACGCGGAAATCCTGTACCAGGATTTGTGGCCCGGAATTGATTTGGTATACGCCGCCTCCGGGTCGCGGCTCAAGCACACTTTCGTCGTCGAACCTGGTGCGGACCCTAGCCGCATCAGTTTGGCCTACGAAGGCGCGGATGTCGGCATCGATCATGCCGGGCGGCTTCGCGTTGCTACTCCGACGGGGAGCTTCCACGACGAGAAGCCCGTCGCCCAACAAAGGGTTGCCGGACGCGACCTCGATATACCGGTGTCCTACGAACTCTTGGCCACCGAACAGGACAGGTCAATTTACTCCTTCCGGATCGGTGAACACGACTCGTCTGCGCCCCTCATCATCGATCCGTCCGTCTTCATCTACTCCGGATACATCACTCCCGCCGAGTCGGCCGACCGGGTCGCCATCGCCTTGGACGGCGAGGGCAATGCCTACATCGTGGGAGGCACATCGGCGTTGGGCTTCCTGCCGCCGCTCGTGCCAGGGCCGGTGGGCGATGCCGGCACAACCGACGCGTTCGTGGCCAAGGTCAGCGCTGACGGCAGCGCGCTCCTTGCGCTGAGCCGGATCGGAGGGTCGATGAACGACCGCGCCCAGGATATCTCCGTGGACGCCGACGGGAACATCTACATAACGGGGACCACGGACTCTCCTGACTTTCCCGTTGCCGTCGGCCCCGATCTGAGTTATAACGGCGGCTTCCGCGATGCTTTTGTGGCCAAGTTGCACTCGGATCTGACGGCGCTGACCTACTCAGGCTTCGTCGGCGGCGATTCACGAGAGTTCGGCCTCGATGTCGCGGTGGATGCGCAGGGCGCCGCCTATATCGTGGGTCAGACGTTTTCCGTCGACGGCGCCTTTCCCCGTATTGTTGGTCCGGACTTGACGTTCAACGGAGGACCAGAAGAGGCTTTCGTTTTGAAGGTAAGCCCGGACGGTTCCGCCCTGGAGTATTCGGGATACATCGGAGGTGCAAGCTCGGATGTCGCGCATGCGGTTCGCGTGGACAGCCTGGGGCGCGCCCATGTCGCGGGGACCACGTTCTCCACAGAAGCGACCTTCCCTGTGGCGGTGGGCCCCAGTCTCGTGCTTGCCGCCGCTAACGACGCGTTTGTGTCAAGAGTTGCCGCGGACGGCTCGGCGCTTGATTTCGCGGGCTACATCGGCGGTTTCGGCAGCGACGTCGCAACGGGCATCGCCCTCGACCACGCCGGAGACATCTACCTCACGGGGTTCACTCGATCGGGCGAGACGGGTCCTCCGGGCGAGGTGGGTTTTCCCGTCGCGGTGGGCCCCGACCTGACGTTCAATGGTGGCGCGGAAGATGCTTTTCTGGCGAAGCTGCACCGGGACGGCTCGGGGACGCAAGCGGCCCCCGTCGGCGGTGCAATCGTCATCTTCGCGAACGGGTTGGGCGCGGTGGATGTTCCGATCGCCAACGGCGAGGCCGGTCTGCGGCAAGTCGCCGGCGAGGTGAAGGTCTTCATCGGCGGCGTGGAGGCGCAACTCATCGGCGCGGTCCTTCACGAGACGCTAGTGGCGTTGAACCAGCTCAATGCGTTCGTACCCGACGTTGAGCCAGGTGACCGAGTACCGATCCAAATCGAGGTGAACGGCGTTCGCAGCCAGCCGGACGTTTTCATCGCGGTGCGCGAGGCAACTCTGTAATCCGCTGCCCTAGTGCGCTCACGTCTCGGGCTGCCCCGAGAGGGCCGGATCGCCTACGTCGAACGTCGGCCCGTTGCGGTTCCAGTCTTCGGCACGGAACATGCGACCCTCACCCATCGGGCCGTCAATCTCTTTCACCGTGAAGTGCACACGCGACCCTTTCACGTGCGCCCACAACCAGTGATAGAAGCGGCCGTCCGTGAATCCCTGTCCCCTGGCGAGTCCCCCGGCCATCGTACCGCCGGAGCTACCCACTTCCATGTACGGAATGCCGTCGTGGACCATGCGTACGAAGGTGTGGCCGTGACCGCTGATGATATGGTCCACGCCGTACTTCTTGGCCAGTCGGTGGAGCGGGAAGTCGGTGGCGCCCTCTTTGATCAGCGAAAGCCAATATGGGTGATGGAAGATGACGAACTTGGGATCACGGTCTTGGTTTGCTTCGAGGTCCTTCTCGAGAAACGCGAGCTGCTCGGTGGTCAGCTTCCTCGGCATGCTGGTGTCAAGGACGGTGAAGTGCGCGTCCTGATAGTTAAAGCTATAGAAGGAGCCTCGGCGGGACTCCTTTTCGTAGAGCCGCCGCGAAAACTCAGACCACACATCGTGGTTGCCCGGCGTGAAGTAGAGCGGGTAGTGGCTGTAGCGTGCCCACACCGGCCGTAGCTCCATCCATTGCGACTCGGCGAGGTTGTCTTCCTTCCCTTGGATCGTGTCCCCCACGCCGACGACGAACTCCGGATGGAACAGATCGATCTCGCGCCACACGCGCCCGTAGATCTGCGGCTGTGCGCCGCCGGTACGGTCGCCGAGGATGGCGAAGCGAAAGTCGTTCTTCGGCTCCTGCAGAGCCCGCAGCCCGATGGCGGCGAAGATCGCCACCAGCGTTAGATGGATCACCCAACTACGATGGAGTTTGAGCATAGGCGGATTCTACCACTGAATCGATTGCAACCCAACCGCGACGCGGGGGCGAAACCCCGCGCAAAGCCTATACTGGACGCGTGCGTTGGAGGAGCGTGAGACCGTTGCTGGCTCGCTGGTGGGTGACGCTGGCCGCGTTGTTGTTCCTGCTGGGGTATTTCGGTTGGTGGCGGGTCTTTCCCGATCCGCTGACGCGGCTGTTTCAGGCCTTGCCCGCGGATCAAGGGCTCTATCTCTACGCCGACGTGAAAGGCCTACGGAGCGCGCCGGTATTGCGAGCGCTGCTCGACTCGCCGGAAAGTCCCTTGGGCGCATACCGCTCGCTGACGGGCTTCCTGGAAGCATCGGAAACGGAGGGCTTGGCGCTGTCGATGAGTGGCCGGCATGTTCGCCTTGTTGCATACGGAACGATCTCCCAGAGTCGGCTCCGAACCTACATCGAGCAGCGGGGCGGCAACTGTGAGGAGACGCAGCCACGCGAGACGTGCCGGTTTAGCGCGGGAACCCCGACGCGCGAGATCACCCTAAAGATGCTCGACGAGGACCTGCTCTCGGTGTCGTATCTAGCGGATCCTGAGGATGCAGGCGGTCACAGCGCGGAAGGTGCCGGAGACTTGGCGCCTCTCGTGCGAGCCCAAATTCTCGACGGAGCGCTGTTGTGGTGCGCGCTGCGGCCCCAACAGATCGACGAGATTGCCGCTGCCCTGCCACCGGGCGCCGTCAACCTTGCGTTCTTTGCGCGGGCCTTGGAGAATGCCGAACGCGCGTACCTGTGGATCGAGCAAGAGGACGTCGCCGGGTCGTTCAGTTTGCTGCTCGCGGCAGAGACGGCGAGTCCCGACGACGCGGCCGAATTGAGCGGCTTGCTTCTCAGCCTCAATCGCTTTGCGGCGGCTGCCGCCGACACGGGACGCGGTGACTCGCCGAGCGAATGGGGCCAAGTGCTGCGCTCAGGCGAGTTCGCACAGGTAGAGGAAACCGTCCAAGCGATCTGGAGCCTGGACTCCGTGCTACGAAGGAGCCCCGAACGCTCTCACGGAAACCGTTGATGGAATAGCTTGGGTCAGTCCGACAAATGGAACGTCGCGGTTTCGGACCCGGCCTTCTTGAGGTACTTGTAGGGGTTGACCGGGGTGCCGCGGTAGCGGACTTCGTAATGCAGATGAGACGACGTGACCTTGCCTGTGCTTCCTACCTCCCCGATCACTTCGCCGCGCCGGACGATCTGACCGGGCCGTACATACAGTTGCAACATGTGCGCGTAGTGCGTACTGAGCTCGTTCCGGCCATGGCTGAGAACGACCGAGTTGCCGTATTGGCCCTCCCAACCGCTGCTGCGTACCAAGCCGTCGGCCGCGGCAACAACCGGGGCCCCCTTCCGCGAGCGCAGGTCGACACCGGCGTGGAAAGAGCCTTCTCCCGAGAATGGATCCCGCCGCCCTCCGAATGCGGAACTTAACGCTCCACGCACGGGCCAAAGCGAGGGCGTCGTGTTTTCCAACCAGTACAGCAGCGAATCGCCGCCGTCAGGAGACAAGCGGACCTGCTGCAAGAAGTCGTAGCGATTGACGAAGCTGTCGAACGCGAAGGCACCGACCCCTTCGTCGGCGACGAGTTCGGCCTCTTCGGCCTCGGGCCGCTTGATGCCGTACGCGATCGAGACTTCGGTTGCCAGCTCGCCCAGCGAGGCAAGTTGCGTATTGCGCTCGTCGACCGTCTTCTTCAACTCATCGTTTTGTTCGAGAAGGGCCTGCTTCTCTTCCCGCAGGTCGTTGTAGTCAGACACCTTCAAAAACATGCGGGCGTAGCTTGACACCAAGCCGACTGCCACAATGAATCCGAACAGCGCGAGGCTCAATACCACATGAATGGCGTAGTGAGGTATGTTTATCCGCCGAATGCGACCGTGGACGGAGTGCGCCACGACTAGAATAAGATAGTTCTTACGTGATGAACTGGATTGGGACACCGACACCAGCCTTGCGGGGGGGCTCTGTACCGTAGCCCTAGCTTGAACCCAGCCTAAACAGGGAACCTTGCCGCGCGGATTGCACGACCTAGTCAAACTACCAAGTTATCCGGATGGTGTCAAGACGGTCGTTTACCTACCGATGGCCCTCGACGAGTATGAACTCATCGAACGACTCCGCCGCCGGGCCGCGGGAGGGCTCGACGCGTCGGTCCGTGTGGGCATTGGTGATGACACCGCTGTCGTTGCTCCTCCCCGCCGCGGGGAAGAAACTCTTCTAACCACCGACCAAGTTGTTGAAAACACGCACTTTTTACAAGGTGTTCACCCGCCCGACGCGCTGGGCCACAAGTGTCTGGCTCGGGGTCTGAGCGACATTGCGGCGATGGGTGGGCGGGCGCGCCATTTCCTGTTGTCGCTCTGCCTGCCCGCTTGGGCCACCGAGAAAGCATGGATGGAGGCCTTCTGCCGGGGCCTCTTTCGATTGAGCGCCTCGGCGGGCGTGGCGCTTGTTGGTGGCGACGTGTCGCGCGCCGATCGGTTTGCCGCGCACGTGACGGTGGTAGGGTCGGTTGCCAAGGGGAAGGCCCTGCGAAGGAGCGGCGCGAGGCCCGGCGACATCGTTTACGTATCTGGGCGCCTCGGCGGTTCCTGGCTCGGCTTTGAGCGAATCCGTGAGAGGCTCCGGAGAAAAGATCCCGAGCCGAAAGACCCCGCCGTTCAGCGTCACCTCTACCCCCAACCGCGGCTCGCCCTGGGACGGTTGCTGTGCCGTCGGCTTGCGGCTACGTCCGCGATCGATCTAAGTGACGGGCTCTCAAGGGACCTGGGCCGTCTCGCGAAGGCCGGCGGAGTAGGGGCCGAGATTCAAGCAGAGAACATACCGTGCTTTCCCGACGCGACGCTCGAGCAAGCGCTCCATGGCGGCGAGGAGTACGAACTGCTCTTCACCGTCCCGCCGGAGGTTCGAGTCCCGCGCCACACTCAGGGAGTGCCCCTGGCGGCGATCGGGGTGATTCGAGTGCAAAAGCAGCTAGTCGTCGTGTCCGACGGTCGGCGCTCCCGTTTGCGGCCGCTTGGGTTTGAGCACCTGTCCCACTAGAGCGAAGCCCGGCTCACTTCACCGGCACGGCGATGATGTCGAGAGTGAGCGTGCGGCCCTTCACACCGGTGCCGGCGACGAGAGCCTTCGAAGCCGCCGGCGGACGCTTGGGATCGTAATACTCCGGTCGGATCTCATTGAGCTTCGTGCTCGGGTCGTTGTCGGAGGGGTAGTAGGTCGCCTTCGCCAAATGATCGAGGTCGCTGCCGGTGCGCTGCAGGATCCCCATCAACGAAGCGTAGATGTCATGGATCTGTTCCGAGCCGCTGCCACCGTCGCGCCCGTACAGCCCGGAGGTGTAGATGGTGGAAGGGTGATACAAGCGGGCGATGCGGCTGAACACCGGTGATGCACGCTCGCCCGTAGGGGTGAGATGCTCGATGACGTTGTCGGAAGCTCCTCCTGTGCGGGCAATGACCTCAATCTCAATGGGATTGCTGCTGGCCCACTCGACGAAGACCATCGGAGGAGCATTGCCGCCGAAGAACTTCACGATTTGCTCCTCGGACTTCGCCCTCTCGCCGATCGGCTGCGCGAACGACTTGACGTGAACCACGTCTTCGAGGCCCAGGCCGAGGAACTCGAGCGTAGCCTTGATCTGTTCCATGGTGGCCCACGTCGCTTGCGCCAGGTTGCCTTCTCGGGCGGCGCGGCCGGAGATGTAGACCCGCGGTCCCTTGGGCAGGATGGCGACATGGTTCGTGCCGGACGCCCCGGCTAGGGTGGAGCTACGCAGAAGGACGATGCTGTCGGAATCTCGCGGCGTCGGCGCGATGGCGTCAATCGCCACCAGGATGTCTGCGTCGTGGAAAGCGCCCGTGACAGGTGCGACGGACGGTTTGGCCGTTGGGAATCGCTTGGTCACGGCGCTCTTGACCGCGGCGGCGACTTCGGGCCCGCGCACCGAGACGTTCAGCCTGACCGCTTTGTCCAGCGAGGACCCCGCTTCGCGCAGCGCGGCGTCGACGTTCTCGAGGGCTTGCTCGATCTGGGCGGACGCATTCCCCTTGCCGACCAAATTGCCGCTACCATCCACGGGGAAGAACTGTGCCGTATGGGCTAACGCCGAGCCGGTCACAACGACCGCTTGCGATCCGCCGGTGTTCGGGTTCGAACCTACGTGGCGAACATCGGCGGCCAGTCCGAAGCGGGCCCCGACGCACGCCAACACCAAAGCCAAGGAGCCATTCAAGACGCAGTGATATTGCTTGCGAGTCATAGTGACCTCTTCTTTCAGAAGGTTTCTTGAGAAGGGAGTGGCCCGTCTGCAACCTCATGGGCCCGACAACAAACATGCCGGCGCTCGACAGGCCCTGAATTCGAGCCACTATATCAGATCCGTTTTGCGGCCCGCCGCGAAGCACACTTTGCTGGGAAGCACCCACAACAAGGGGCGCAGGTGAATATCGCCGGGGTCAGGCCGCCGGGGCGGCTTGGCGGATCTCGCCCGAAACGTTGCTGAACTTCTCGAAATTCCTCTGGAAGCGCTCAGCCAACGCACGGGCCGCCTCGTCGTAAGCGGCTCCGTCAGTCCACATCGCGCGGGCGTCCAGCACTTCCGCCGGCACGCCGGGACAGCTTGCCGGAACGTGTACGCCGAAGATCGGGTGCGGAGCGAACGCCACATCCTTCAGCGCGCCCGACAAGGCCGCGGTCAGCATGGCCCGGGTGTGCGGCAGGTCCATGCGCTTGCCGACGCCGTAGGCGCCACCGACCCAACCGGTGTTCACGAGCCAACAGCCGACCGTGTTTTGGCGCAGCCTTTCACCGAGCATCTCGGCGTAGGAGGACGGATTGCGTGGCAGGAAGGGCGATCCGAAACAGGCGCTGAAGGTCGCCGAAGGCTCGTTGCCCAGGCCTCGCTCGGTGCCGGCCACTTTGGCGGTGTAGCCGCTCAAGAAGTGGTACATGGCCTGCTCGGGAGTGAGCTTCGAGATCGGTGGCAGGACACCGAAGGCATCAGCCGTGAGAAAGATGACGTTCGACGGCATGCCACCCACGCCGGGAATCACGGCGTTGTCGATGTAGTCCACCGGGTAGGCGGCGCGGGTGTTCTCGGTGATGGAGTCGTCGTCGTAATCGATCGCCCGCGTCTCAGCATCGAACACAGCGTTCTCGAGTACCGAACCGAAGCGCAGGGCGTTCCAGATCTGCGGCTCTTTCTCGTAAGTCAGCCGGATGCACTTGGCATAACATCCGCCTTCGAAATTGAACACGCCCGTATCGCTCCAGCCATGCTCGTCATCGCCGATCAGCCGCCGCTCGGGGTCAGCCGACAGGGTGGTTTTGCCGGTCCCCGACAGGCCGAAGAAAAGCGCCACGTCGCCCCCCTCGCCCATGTTCGCCGAGCAGTGCATCGGCAAGACGTTGCGCTCGGGCAACAGGTAGTTGAGCAGGCTAAAGACGGACTTCTTCATTTCGCCCGCGTAGCGAGTCCCCCCGATCAGCACCAGCTTCTTCGTAAAGTTGAGCACGACGAAGGCCTCACTGCGTGTACCGTCGGAGGAAGGATCGGCGTGGAGGCCCGGCGCGTAAATGATGGTGAACTCGGGCCGGTGTTCGGCCGCCGCGTCAGCGTCCGCGCGCACGAAAAGCTGGCGGGCAAAAAGGTTGTGCCAGGCCAGTTCGGTGACGGCTCGGATCGGCAAAGAGTAGGCGGAGTCGGCGCCGGCGTAACAGTCTTGCACGAACACGTCCTGGCCCTGCAGATAGGCGCGGACCTTCTGATGGAGCCCGTCAAAATGCTCGACCGACATGGCTCGGTTAACGTCGCCCCAATCGACACTGTCGCGGGTGATGTCGTCCTTGACGATGAAGCGGTCCCCCGGCGAACGGCCCGTATACTGCCCGGTGCGGACCACCAGCGCACCGTTGGCGGCCAGGTGCCCCTCGTTGCGGCGGAGCGCCTGCTCAACCAAGCGTGGCGTACTGAGATTCCAGTGGACCGCATTGAGGTTATGAATGCCGTGGTCGGCAAGATCCGTGAGGCTGAATTGAGTCCCGATGTGGTCCATAAAGAGAATCCTCGGCGGGAAGACGCCAAAACCGAAACGTGCACCCCGTTCGACCTCGGCGAGGGCGCGCTGTCACGTCTACGTTGGCTTCATACCAATAGAGGGCACGAGGCCTCCCGCGACGATCTATAGAAATAGACGTGGCAACTTTGAAGCCACTTTTTGTAGGGTGCGAGCAGTGCGAAGAGCTAGAATTTGGTCCGGTACTTTGATTGGAGCAGCTCAAGCTTCTCGTTCAACGAAAGCTTCTGAATCTCCTTTTCTTCAAGGGCCTTTGTCTTCGCGTCGGGCCCGAAAGACCGTTGGGTGATTCCGCCCTCCCGCTGGGGCTCTTTGCGCCGCTTGCGGGGCCCGTCGTCGCGCCGCGCCCCGGGGCCAGCGGAACGAGGTCGCCCGGTTCGCTGTCCCCCAACTCCCGGCCCTCTAGCTCCTGGCCTTCCGACTCCCGGTCCTGCAGCTCCTGGTCCTCCTGTTCGTTGTCCGGCGCCCGGCCGAGCGGCACGAGCCGCCCTGGCCACCTCGCGTGGATCCTTGAGCGAGAGCGAGATCCGCTTGCCGTCTCTCTCCAGTGCCCGGATGAACACCGTCACGCGGTCGCCGATCTTGAACTCGGGCTTGGCATCCTTGCCCGGTCCGTTAGAGAGCTGTGAGATGTGCACCAGCCCGTCGTGGTCGGCCCCGATGTCGACGAAAGCGCCGAAGTCGGCGATGTTGGTCACGACGCCTTCGACCTTCTTGCCGGGCTGGATTTCCTCGGTCCCGCGCAGCTCGACAGGCAGGCTGGCTGGAGTGAACCGGCCGCGTGGGTCTCTTGCCGCAGGTCGGAACTGGTCGACGATGCCCCGCAAGAGATCGACCGGATGCGTCGCGTCCTTCAGCTCGTCGAGGGCAACGGCGTCAAGGGTGTCCACCCTCTCAAGCGCCTCGGCGGCCGAGACGCCGGCCGCGGCAAGGATCTTCTCCGCCTGCGGATACGACTCCGGGTGGATGCCGGTGTCGTCGAGGGGATTCTCTCCGTTGCGCACGCGGGCAAACCCGACCGCCTGCTTGTAGATCCGGGCACTCAAGCCCGATACAGCCTGGAGTTGCTCGCGTTTGGTAAACGGCCCCTTGCTTTGGCGGTGCTCCACGACGCGTTTGGCGACCCGCTCCGTCATGCCGGGAAGCAAGGCCAGAAGCTCGATCGATCCGGTATTGAGATCGACGCCGATGCGGTGGACGGTCGATTCCAGCGTCGCGCTCAGCCCGGCTCGGAGCTTCTTCTGGTCGACCTCGTGGTGGAACTGCCCCACCCCGAGCAAGCGCGGATCGACGTGCACGAGTTGCGCCAGCGGATCCTGGAGCCGGCGTGCCAGGCAGGCGGCACTCCGCTGGGCCACGGCGACATCGGGGAGTTCTCGGCGCGCAGCCTTCGAAGTGGCGTAGATCCAACTGCCGGCTTCGCTGAGCTTGGTCCAGTAGATATCCTTCGCGTCCGCCTCGCGGATCGCGCTGCGAACCAATGTTTCGACCTGCCGAACGCCGGGACCGTTGGCCATCACGATGGCGTCGACTTGGTGGCGGCGAAGCAGGTCGGCGAGGGGGACGAACGCCTCTTCGATGGTTTTTGGCCGGTGCTTGCCCTTGCCGGGCGGTCCCGGCATGGTGGCCACCTCGCCGCCCGATTCAGCGGCACGCGATTCAGCGTCTGGGGATTCAACAGCGGGGGCCTCGGCGGTGGCATCGCCCGCCGGTGAACCGACCTCTTGCGAGGGGGCGGCTTCCGAGGGTGTGGCGGCCTGATCGGCCGGCGAGCCGGCCTCCGGTTGCACTACTTCCGTTGCCTGATCTGATGAGGCGGCGGCACCAGCCTCAGCGGACTCCGCAGTTTCTTCGGCTTCCGCGGCCTCGGCTGATTGCTCAGGCGGCGCCGCTTCCGTTGCGGAGGCCGCCGCGGACTCCCGCTCCGAGCCAGGGCTGGGTTCCGCCAAGCCCTCCTGGGTCGTGGCCGAATCCGCTTGGGGTGACGCTTCCGCCGTTCCACTGCCGGATTCGACTGCGTCAGCCGCGCCATTGGGCCCCGCGGCTGCCTCGTTCTCAGTCGCCGCACCATTAGCCACCGGTTGTTTCTTGGCGTCCCCGCTGCTGGCTTGGCCTCCCTTGGGGCGATGGACAATCGCGCCTTCGAGGAAGCCCCCGTCCGGCCCCGCCAGGGCGGCACGCCAGCCTCCCGGTCGTCCTGTTTCGAGGCCGATGACCGTGATGGGTCCCGCCGGAGGGCTCTTCAACGTCTTCTCGAGGTTCTGCTGGTAGACCTCGATCGCCGCCGCGTCGCAGCGCTCGTCGAGGCGCTGCGTCAACTCGTTGCGCAGGGCCGGGCTGAGATATTCCTCCAGGGCGATGCAGGCAACATCGCCGAGTTGGAGACACACCGGCGATTTCGCCGGACGGGACTCCAGCAGCCGGCCCAGGATGAATGAGACCGCGCGGCCAACCGGCAACTGGATCTCATGACGCAATCCCGACTCCCGCTCCGCCCGGCGAATCGCCAGCATCTGACGCCAGGCAACCTTCTTGACTTTTGCTTGGTAGCCGAGCAGCGGCTTGGCCCGGCCCTTCCCGTTGCCCTTCAGCTTCTGCTCTTTGGGCACAACGAGTTGGGCGTGCTCTTGCATGATCGCGCGGAGGCCCTGGCGAACCTCATAGTCCTCCGCAGTTCGCCGCGCCATGATGGTGCGGGCGCCTCGAAGCGCGTCCGCTGCCGACGAGACGCCCTTGTCGGCGCTCACGTAGGCTTGTGCCGCATCTTGGGGATCGCCATTGTCGCCGTGCTGGGCCCATAGGGCATCGGCCAGGGGCTCGAGGCCCTTCGCGATCGCCGCATCGGCGGCCGAGCGTCGCTTCGGCTTGAAAGGGAAGTACAGGTCTTCGAGCACCCAACGGTCGGTCGTCGACTCGATTTGGGCGCGTAGCTCGGGGGTAAGCTGGTCCTTCTGTCCTATGGCCGTGAGGATCGTGATGCGGCGGTCTTCGAGGTCGAGAAACTGCCGCAGGCGCTCGTCGACCACCCGCAAACGCTCCTCAGAAAGGCCCGCGGCGATATTGGGACGATAGTAAGCGAGGTACGCCGGCGTTGAGCCGGCTTCAAGCTCCTGAACCAGCTTCAGCAGATCAGAGAGTTGTACCCCTGCTTCCTCGGCGATCCGCACGTAAGCGGGACTAGGAAGACCAGTGAGGGACTTCATTACACAGAAGCGACCCGGACCCCAAGACGCTTTACTGTATCATAGCGTCATGTTTCAGGGCTTGCGAAGCCGCCGACACCGGTTCTCGTTGGCCCTCTTTTCGGTGGTCGCGGGTCCCGGCTTGCTGCTGGCGCAAGTTATCGAGTTCGATTCGCACGGACTCCACTATCAGACCCTCTCCCGGCAGGGGCTGACGCTGATGTATGCTCCTCTTCCGCTCACGGTGCGGGAGTTCGCCGTGGTGCAAGTGTCGTTCAGCAACGGCAGCGCCCGCAGCCGCGCGGTAGAACCGACCGATTTCTACTTCGAGACGGCCGGCGGTGACGTTCTGCGGGCCGCTTCCGAGCAGGTCGTGGTCCGCGAGCTGTACCAGAAAGCCGGTCGCGGTGAGGTGATAAAGCTGCAAGTGGCCTACGAGAAGGCCCTCTATGGCAATCGGCGGTTCCGTTCCAACAGCGGCTATGAGCAACGGCGCCAATCCGCCATGGCCCGCGGTCCCAAGGGCCTGAAGGCGGCCGCGGCCGCCTCGGCTCTGTCACTCGTCAGGACACAGCTCGCCCCGGGTGACTCGACCGATGGCGCCGTGTTCTTCAAGAACGGCCGCAAGGAGTTGGGCGCGGGTCGGCTTGTCGCCCACCTGAGCGATGGCGACGTGTTCGAGTTCGAGCCCCACCAAGCTGAGGTGGATTAGGCGTTTCCGCCCAACGTGTCCGGTCTGGGTCTCGCGGAAGCGTCGGGCAAAGTGTGCCGTAAGCCTCCAGGAGGCGCGCCTAGAACCGAATCCTCGTTTCTCAGGTATGCGAACAGGCACTCGGTTGCAGCCGTCGGCGTACCGGGGCGCCGGACACTGCATTGGCTCTCTGTCGAGCGTCTCTCTCGAAAGTGTTCTATCCTAAACGCAGCGCACTCTCTCGAAAGGACGGCTTTGATCATGCGTAAGCTCTTCTTGCTCACTCTCGTGATGTTGATGCCCGTGGCGGCTTTCGCGGGTGATGCCGCGCCCGGCGAATGGACGGGCCACTTGATGGACACGATGTGCGCCAGCAACCTGCTCGACAAAGCCTCGTCTCATACCACCGAGTGCATGAAGATGCCGAACTGCAAGGGCAGCGGCTTCGGCTTGGTGACAAAGGAAGGCAAATACATCAAGTTCGATGAAGCCGGCAACGCCAAAGCACTCAAGGAGCTCGAGCGCTCGGGCAAGGAAGACAATTTACTCGTCACCGTCACCGGCCGCATGAGGGGCGGCATGATCCGAGTCGCCTCCGTTACAGCGCAGGACTAGGCCTACTCCGGCCAGCCGTTCTACGCCGCCGGTCACCGCTGCAAACGCCCCGGTCACGTACTCGACGATTCTTGCGAGGCTGGCCGGCCTCCTGAGAGCCGGCTCTTCAACCGCACAGTCGTTACACGCGGCGACCATCCCCATGTCCCGTTGGAAGACAAGCTTTCTTTATCTCTCGATCACCCTTGGTGCGTTCGTTGCCGCCGTCGTCGTCGCGGAGTGGTATCTAGCGTCCGAAGCCGCGCCCCGTTCGACGCTGCCGTTCTATAACCGGCTTGCCCCTTACGTGATGTTCGAGCCTCAGGCGAACTTGAACTATGTCAGCGCGGAAACGTTCGAGATGTCTCACCACAAGAGCCAGGTGTTCCACTACACAAACCAAGAGGGCTTCCGGGTGAGCGCTCCCGATTATGAATTACCGAAGGCCAAGCCCGCCGGCCAACTGCGCGTCGCGGTACTCGGGGGCTCGGCCGTCCGCCACGGCAGCAAGTTCGAGGACACGCTGCCGGGCTCCTTGAAGACCCTTCTCCAAGAGAAATACCCGGGCCGCGATGTCGAAGTCCTCAACGCCGGCATCGAGTCGTGCGTCTCGAAACAGTCGATTATCTATCTGCTTTTCACCGTGCTCGACTACGAACCGGACGTAGTGATTCTGTACGACGGCGCAAACGACTTGGGGAACATTCTGCTCTATGAGGCGCGCCCGAACTACCCCTACAACTTCCAGACGATCGAGGAGGCGTGGGACTACTACCGCTCCGAAACCGCGACCCCGCTGTCTGAATTGATTCTAAGCCGCAGCTATCTCTACTCGGCCCTGCGACTGCGATTCGGGGATGAAGACCAACTCAAGACCACCAACACCATCGGCCTGGGATTGCGGCGGGCGCCCAACGCGCTCACGCACGACCAAGTCCTCGCCGACCCCGAACTCGTCCAACGACTGGTCGCGGCCTATCTGTCGAATTGGCGAAAGCTGATTGAGCTGTCGAAAGCCTACGATTTCCAGCCGGTGTGTGTCCTTCAGCCCACGGGCGGTTTGGACCGCGACTACGCCACCAAAGCCCTGCCGCCGGAGTGGGTCGACGCCTTCACTGCTCTGTACGACGAAACCGACAAGCAACTGGGGGGCCTCCGCCAGGAGTGCCCCGGGGTAGCGTTGCTCAACCTAAGCACTTACTTGCAGCCAGCGGCTGACCACTTCTGGGACGGTGTCCACGTCTACGACGAGACGAACGCGTTGATCGCCGAGCGCATCCACCAGGACCTCGGCCCCGCCTTGCGTTTGGCTTTCGAGAGCCAATAGAATACCGATAGAGCCTGCATGCAATTGATTTTGCGGCTCTTGTGAGGCCTCGATGGCAAAGACTGACGCTGCTCAAGAACCGAACAACCCGAACCGCCGTGATTTCGTGAAATCGGCGGGCACGGCCACGGTCGCCGCCGCGGCTTTGCTGCCGCGCGCCAACGCCGCACCGCTGATGCGAACGGCCAAGGCCGCGGGCAAGCAGGTGAACTACGGGTTCATCGGGCCCGGCAGCCGGGGCAAGCGCCTGCTGGAGCGCCATTTGCAGAACATCGAGATCGGCAACTGCGTCGCCATCTGCGATATCTATGAGCCCAACCTTAATAAGGCGCTCAAAATCTTCGACGGCAAGCCGACCCCCTACACCGACTATCGCAAGCTGCTCGAGCAGGACGACGTCGACGCCGTCTTCATCACCACGCCGCTCTACCTGCACTACCCGGTGATGAAGGACGCCCTCGAGGCGGGCAAGCACGTCTTCTGCGAAAAGTCCCTCGTCTTTACGCCGGAGGAGGTCCACAGCCTGCGAACGCTCCACGAAGAGCATCCCAACCAGGTCATCCAGGTCGGCTTGCAGCGTCGCTACAGCTCTTTCTATCGCACCGCGAAAGAGATGATCGAGAAGGGCGTCGTCGGCAAGATCACCCACATCTCCGCTCAGTGGCACCGCAACAAGAGCTGGCGCCGCGGCGTCAAGGATCCGGGCCGCGAGGAGCAGATCAACTGGCGGCTCTACCGCAAGTACTCAGGCGGCCTCTGCGCTGAGTTGATGTCGCACCAAGTGGACGTGGCCGATTGGATGATCGGGTCGGCACCCAAGTCCGTGATGGGCGTCGGCGGGCTCGACTACTGGAAGGACGGGCGCGACATCTACGACAACATCCAACTCATCTTCGAGTACCCCGGCGGCGAGAAACTCAACTACAGCTCGATCATGACCAACCGCCACATTCAAGGCCGGCGCACTCCGGGCGACGGCTGCCGCGAGGTCATCATGGGCACGGACGGCGCGATCGAGATCACGCTCATCCCCGACGGCGAGGGCATGTGGTTCCGGGATCCGATGAAAGAAAAGATGGGCGACCAAGCCGAGACCCAGGAAGCCTGGACCGCCGGCGCCACCGTCGCCGACATGCTCGAACAGGGCGACGGTCTGCCCATCATCCCCGGTGTCCAAGACCTCGAATCCGGTGACGTCGGCTTCATCGAGAAGGAAGTCGAGTTCGCCAAGCGCTGGCTCTACACCAAGGGGATCATGGTGCCCGAAGAGGACAAGGACCCCGAGTACAAGGAACTCGAGAGCTTCCTCATCGACGTGCGCGACGGCGGTACCCCCAAATCCGACATCGAAGTCGGGTTGCAAGACTCGATCGCGGTCATGCTGGCCAACTACTGCATGGACGAAGAGCGCAAGGTGCAGTTCGACGAGATCGAAGAGATGGGCAACGGCGGCGTGAAAGTAACCTCGGCCCATGAGGGCAAGTCGGCGTAGCGCGGCGTTTGCACGGCCTGCACAAAGCGCCGGCTACTGTAGTGGCTGAGCGCATGTGGCGCAACTTTTCGGTTTGAGAGTGCGGTCTCGCTAAAACGTAGCGATCGGGTTCAGGGGCGACCCGGTCCCGCCGCCGACCGGTAGCGGAGCGGCGGTCAACAGAAACTCCCAGCGGTTCTGGCGGGCGCATTCCTCGGCAAGCGCCTCCAGGTCGCAGTTGTCGAAGATCGGTGTACCCAGGGCAACCAGGAAGAGTTGATGCACAGGTTGCCCCACCCCGCGAATCCCTGACGGCATCACATCGCTGGCAGCGTCGCTGCCGATCATCGCGATGTCGCGTTCCCGAAACCACTTCACGCACGAGGCGTACATGCCGGCCGACTTCGCCGAGGCGTCGAAGGGACCCTTCTCGTCGCGCAGCTTCCAGCGGCCGGTACGGACGAAGACCACGTCTCCCGCTTCGACCTTCACCCCGGCCTTCTTCTCCCACGCCGACAAGTCCTCGGGATAGATGGGGGTCCCACGCTCCAGGTAATCGACGCCCTTCAGCCGGGCAATGTCCATCAGGATGCCTTTGCTGAAGATCCCGTTCTTGACGTTCGTCACGGCCAGCTTGGGCGCGCCGGCCGCCTTGACCTCGGCCATCTCAAAGCCGTTGTACATCTTGCCCTGATAAGACATGTGCGTCAGCGAGTCCATGTGCGAATGGGCGTAGCCATGGTATTGGACGGTGAATTCATCGCTCACGAACTGCCCGATGATCGGATCGTCGCCGGTGCTCAACATGCGGTGCCCGAACGGGCTGGGGTTGTCGACGGCTTCCTCTTTTTCGACCTCGCGCGCGAGCGACACTGAGATGCCGGCCTTAACCAAAGCCGCCGCCTGTTTGCGCTTTTCCGGCGTGATTAGATTTAGTGTCCCAAGCTGGTCGTCCGCGCCCCAACGCCCCCAGTTCGAGAGTTCGGTCATCCAGCCATCAACGGTCTCTTTGGTGACCGTCTCCCGCGAGCTCCCAGTGGGCCCGCAGGCGAAGACGAGGAAGAAGCCGAGAGCGGCGGAGGTTAGAAGGGTCGTTTTCCAGTGCGACATGGCGGTTGCCATCGTAGCAAATACAAACAGGAGGCCCCTCGGTGCGAGGCCGGGAGTGTCAGGGCTTGGTCGGTGGCGGAACGGAACGCGCGATGCGCAGACCGTTCCAACGATAGCGGCGGTCGGGCCGCTCGCCATGCCGCAGGGCGGGATGAAGCAAGCCGGCCGCGTCCGCATAGCCGCCGCCCCGCAGAACGCGCTGGCCCATTGCGGTCGGCGATTCGCGTCCGTCCGAGGGGTCGTAGAAGTAGGGCTTGAGCAGGCTCGACGTCCATTCCCAAACGTTGCCGTGCAGGTCGTGGAAGCCCCAGGGGTTGGCTTCCTTGGCGCCGACCGGCCGCGTGGAAAACGCCTCGACCTTCACGAAGTCTTCTCCCGTGGGCCGGTCCAGCGTGGTCTCGCGAAACCAGGCGTAGCGCGCCAACTCGAACTGCTTGAACAGTCCCGACCCGGCGCGGGCGGCGTACTCCCACTCCGCCTCGGTCGGCAGCCGAAAGCCGCCGCCTTCGACCTGCTCGTTCAGTTTGTTGACAAAGTCCTGCGCGTCATGCCACGAGACGCGTTCGACCGGCAGATTCTTCTCATGCCCGGAGGCCTGCTGCTCGCTCGGATTCGCTCCCATCACGGACTGCCATTGGGACTGTGTGATCTCGTACTTGCCCAGGTAGAAAGGCTCGACGGCCACTGTGTGCACAGGCTGCGACTCTTTGAAATCATCGGCTCCCATGTCGAACTCGCCCGGCGGCGCCAGCACCATCGGGATCTCGGCACCCCGGATCCGAACCTCCCGTGCCAGTCCGGTTTCGGGGTCGAACTCCTCGCCGGCGACCTCGAACCCCGGCATTTCAGGGTTGAGCCTGCGGCCTAGAAACGCTAGGCGCCGCAGAACCCGGCCATCCCCCGGGCCGAGGGCCAGAGCCTCTTCAAAAGCGGCCTTCGCGGCCGGCCAATCCTGTTGCTCGACGAGCGCCTCGGCACGCTCCGTCGCTGCGCGGAACTCTTTCAAGCGCGCGACGGACTGGCGAATGGGGTGAGCCGCACGATCACCCTGATACGCCTGAATCTGGTCCGGCTTGGTCAGCGAGTGGGAGTTGTGGCAGGCGAGGCAGCCGGAGTCATTCTTGGTCTCAGGGCACCCCGTCGTGTGGCAACTGGCGCAAAGCGGGTCCGCAGCTTCGCCACGGGGGATGCGGTCCGGTGAGACCTCGTTCCGCTCGTTGGCGACGTGCGCGGCGCTACCGCCGTGGCAGGTCTGGCAATTCGTGCCCAGCTCGCTGTGCTTCGAGATCTCCCACTCGAGCACGGAAACAACGTGGCAGCGCGAACAGACGCCGGCCTGCTTGAGGTTGGATTGACCCGGCAGAACCGCCGCGAGGGTGAAGGTCAGAAAGAGAAGGAGGAACACCAGGCGCGGGCCTGCCTGTTGCCCCAGAACCGAGCCCGCGGTTCTCAGGCTCGCGAATCGTCGCACGGCATGATCCCCACGACGAACCTTACTGCGACCCTCACGCACGCCACTCGCGATCGAGCCAACGGTAATGCGGCGGCAGCCAAGAGCCGCCGGTCGCCTGCGCCAGATCGGCGGCGGCGTCGAGAGCTGTCCGCTCGTTCCGGTCCAGCTCGAGCGAACGCTGCAGTGCCTGATAGTTGTCGTCGACCATGTAGTCGTCGAACATGCCGGGCATGGCTGAGGTCATGTACGGACGCGAATAGACGAACCGTAGAGCGGCCTGGCATAGCGTTTCATCAGGAAGCCGGTTGAGGCTCTCGGTCAGCTTTGCCACGACCGCCGGCGGCAGCGGCCGGTGCGTATTGCGGTACAGCCGCATACGGTGGGTCTCGGGCTTGGTGCCCGGGTTCGCCAGCGGATCGAGGTTCACGATCGAGCCGGCCGACAGCGGCTTGATTGCGATGAGCGCCACGTTCTTCTGCAGCGCCGCCGGGAGGAAAGCGCTGTAGTCCGTGCGGGCGTGGATGAAGTTATACGGGAACATCACGTAGTCGAGGTCCTCGAACTCCTCGAGCGCGCTCATCATGATCGCTTCGCTGTGGGTCGAGATGCCGATCGAGCGCAACTTTCCGGCCTTCTTGGCCTTGCGCAACACGTCCCAGTCTTCGAGGTTCTTGCCCGTGACGGCTGGCCCGGCGCCGACGTAGATCCGGTAGAGGTCGACGTGTCCGTAAAGCTTGGCCGCGCGGTCAATGTTCTCGCCAACGAACATCGGAAACTGGCGGCAGACCGAGACCAGCACTTTGTCGCGGCGCGGCTTCACGACGCGGGCCACCGGTTCCCACTGGCCGTTGTTCTCGTAGGTGTCGACCATGTTGACGCCGAGGTCGAAGGCGCGGGCCAGTTGGCGGTCGCGGCGCGCTTGCCCTTCTGTGTTGAGCACGCGGCCGTGCTTGGCGTCGATCTTGTAGCCGGGGTCGGTGTGCGAGCCGAACGAGAGCAGCGACACGTTCATGTCGGTGCGGCCCAGCCGGCGGTAGACCATGCCTCCACGGCGAAACTCGCGTACCGCGGGCAAGCTGGCCCCTACGGCGGCGGGGGCAGCGGCGAACACGGCTGAAGCCGCGAGGAATTGACGGCGAGACAGACAGGCGTTCATGCCAGGATTGTACCACTGGCCCGGATGCGATCTGGTAGCCCTTTCCGCGCCCGCGGCCTAGGGGAATCCACCGGTATCGCCCGGCGCCGGCCTCCGCCGATCAACTGTGTCAGAGAGCCATGCCGAACGCAGGCCGAGGCCGGGCACCGTTAACTGTAGTTCGTGGAGGGGAGAAAACCCTCTCCGCCCAACAGCGGACTGCCGTCGCGCAGGCAGCCGGCATCATCCGCGCACTCTCTCCCGCGCAGGCCGAAATCCTGGTAGCGCTGATCGACGAGTTTCGCCGAGACGACTTCTTGCAGCGCGTGCGCGACATCGATCTCCCGACCATCAAGATCCTCGCCGAGGTGATCAACGGCTGGGACCCCGATGGCGTCTACGAGTTTGCGCGCGCCTGGACCAGCACTCTCGTAGCAAGGGAAGACGGCTTCCAGTGGTCAAACTGCGACGCGGAAGACAAGGAAGAGCACCGCCGGCGAGTCGAAGCAGAAATGTCCCGGCGCGGTCTGGCCCACCACGGCACGTAAGCGACTCGGCCAACGTGGCGTGCCGAGTCGTGCCGTGCTCGGCTCCTGTCCCTAACGCACTCAGACGGAATCAAGCGCCCGGTCGATCGCATCCAAGGTCTGATCAATGTCCTTTTGCGAGTGCGCGGCGGAGATGGAACACTGCTTGGTCGCCAGCGGGAAGAAGAAGACGCCTTGCTCCAACAAAGCCCGCCGGAATTTGGTGTCGAACTCGTAGTCGTGGCTTGACGCGAGGTCGTGCCAGTCGCGAGGCTTATGGTCCATGAAGAACGTGACGAAGGCGGAGCCCTGTCTCACGACCTGCCCTTGAATCCGCCGCTCCTCCAGGATCTCGTTGATGCCGGTTTCCATCTGCCCGCCTAGCTCTTCCAGGCGAGCATACACGGCCCCGTCGTTTTCCAGCAGCACCATCATCGTCGCGATCGCGGCCGCCGTGGGTACGGGGTGAGCGTTGTAGGTGCCCGCCAGCAGGACGCGCTGGGCGGGGTCAGCGTGGGCGAACGAGTCCATCCACTTGGCGGGTCCCGCCAGCGCGCCCAGCGGATAGCCGCTCGCGATGGCCTTGCCGTAGCACGCTAGGTCGGGAGTCACGGAACTGATCTCGGCGTAGCCCCCGAAGGCGTGCCGGAAGCCGGTCTTGATCTCGTCGAAGATCAACAGGAAGCCCAGCTCGTCGGCCAGCTTGCGCAATCCCTCGAGGTACCCCGGCAGCGGCTTGACTAGGCCAATGTTCTGCAGGATCGGTTCGGTGATGAGCGCGGCGACGGAATACTTCTCGCAGACATACCGTACCGAGTCAAGGTCGTTGAAGTTGATGGCGTGCACCAACTGTTGGTGCGCCTCGGGGATGCCCGCGCTCATCGGATCGAGCGTGTATTCGCCGGGTGACTGGCGCGGCCCGAGCTTGTCGAGCGGCGTCACCAGGTTGAAGGCGACGTCGTTGTGCCAGCCGTTATAGCCGCCCTGCATGACGATGAGATGGTCCCGTCCGGTGACGGCCCGCGCCAAGCGGATCGCTTGTGCCGTCGCCTCGCTGCCGCTGTTGAGCAGGCAAACACGCTCCACCCACGGGATGTGGGTGCAGAGCAACTCGGCCAATTGCCCCTCCAACTCCGTGGGACCGGAGCCCCAAAGATCCGTGCCCTGGTCGATGACCCGTTTGACCGCGCTGGTCAGCCGAACGTCCCCGTACCCGAGAAACTGAGGAGCAAAGGCGCCGTGGAAATCGATGTACTCGTTGCCTTCAGCGTCTTGGATGCGTGAACCCTTCGCCTCGACGAAGGCGATATTGGGTTCGGTAATGCGGTTCATCGACGAGATGCCCCCGGGGATGAAGAGCTTGTTGTGCTCCAGGATTTGGTCGGAGTAGGGGTGATCCGTCATGAAGGAAACAGTGGGCGTCGGTGGGGTGCTGCACGCCGGGTTGGTTTTTCATGATAACCCGACGGAACTGGCCGCAAACCAGGGCTGTGCGCGGTCAGCGCAGCGGAACCAACTGGCTTCCGAGCACGGTTACAAGCATTCCCGCCGTGCCGAGCACGACCAGCAGCATGGTCTTCGTCTTGAGCGTCTCGATCTCGGTCAACCCGGTCATGGTGCGGAAGACCCAGAAGCCGCTGTCGTTCATCCAGGTGCCGATCAGCGAACCGCTGCCGATGGCCATAAGAACATAGACCTCGTGGTAGGGCAGTGTCGCAACGCCCAACAGCGGCGCCACGATCGCCGAGACCGTGATCATCGCCACGGTTCCGGAACCTTGCGCGACCTTGAGCAGAATCGCGAGGCCGAAGGCCAGCACTATCATCGAGATCCCCAGGTCGCCTGCCCACTTGCCCAGCACGTCGCCGACGCCCGCGCGAACCAGCATGCCGCCGAAAGCGCCGCCGCCCGAGGTAATCAAGATGATGACGCCCGCGCTGGCGATCGCCGTCTCGACCGGTTTGGCGAGCTGCAGCAGCGTCATCCTGTTCTGCCGGGCCAGCACCCACAGACCCACAGCCGCGCCCGCCAGTAACGCCACGCTCGGGTTACCGAGGAACCCGGCGACCTCGGCCACCTGCGTTCCCTTGTAGAACGTATTCGCCACCGTGTTCGACGCGATAAAGAGAACCGGCAGCAGGATCGGCGACATCGACACCCAGAAGCCCGGCAACTCGTCTTCGGGACGGGTGGCGATCTTTCCCAACTCTTCGAGCGAGAGCCCCGGCGCTTCGCGAATCGGGATGTTGAGTTTGCGGTCGATCCAAATCGCGTAGAGCCAGCCGCACAACGACGCCGGCAATGCCACGCACAGCCCAACGAGAATCACGATGCCGACATCGACCCCGAGCGTCGACGCCATCACCAACGGTCCCGGCGTGGGTGGCACGAACACGTGCGTGGCGGAACCGCCGGCCGAGATGGCGAGCACATAGAGGACGTAGTTCTTGCCGCCCATCCGCACGCTCATCGCTCGCGCCAGGGGAACGAGCAGGTAGAACACCGTGTCGGCGAAGACAGGTACCGAGAGCACATAGCCGCTGACAACAAGAGACAGCGACGACAGCTTGTCGCCTAACCAAGCGACGAAGCGCCGCGTGATGCGGTCGGCGGCCCCACTCTCCATCAGGCACTGTCCGATGATCGCCGCCATGGCGATAGCAATGCCAATGCGGCCGACGACGCCTCCGAAGCGCTCGCCGACCTCTTTCATGACGTCGGTAAGTGGAACCTCGGGCGAAAGCAGGCCGATCAGGATGGCTGCCGAAATCAGTGCCACGAAGGCGTTGATCTTCAGCCGGATGATGAGAAGAAAGACCGTCGCGATGGCGATGGCCAGAATCAGGATGGGGTGCATGGTTGGCGTGTTTTGAGGCGGCTCGAGGCGGTGGTGAGATCCCGCCATGATACACTCTGGGCCGCGGAATTGTACTAATGCTCCTCAAAGCCATTGACCGCTTCCGTTCACGACTCTAGAATCAAAGCGTGCCACACCCATTCATTCGAACCCTTGCCGCCGGCGTCGTCGCGATGTTGACGGCCCTGCCCGCTCTGGCCGCCGGACCGGAACTGTTGCGGCTCGACCCTCCGGGCGGCCGGCGCGGCTCCGCGGTGAAGTTGACAGTCAAAGGCTACGGCCTCGATAGCGAAGCCAAGGTCCACTCGACCCTGCCCGGCTCATTCACCGCCCTCAGCGCGGCCAGGGGCGGGATGCGCATGGGCCGGGATCTGCTGTTCCTGGTCGAGATCGCGGCCGATACGCCTATCGGCCTCTACCCGGTGCGGATCGAGACCGAGCAGGGCCTCTCGAACATCCTGCTATTCAGCGTGGGCGCTTTCCCAGAGGTCGCCGAAGCCGAGATCGAAGCGGAAGACGAAAACACCAACGACGAACCCGAGACCGCGGAGCCCGTCGCCACGCCCGTGATCGTGAACGCGTCGCTCGACGGGGCCGAACGGGATGTCTACGGTTTCCAGGCGAAGGCCGGGCAACGCCTGGTCTTCGAGGTCGAGGGCCGCCGCGCGGGTTCGGCGCTCGATCCGGCGTTACGGGTTTTCGATGGGCAGGGCCGCGTGATCGCGCGCAACAATGACGCCCCCGGCTTGGGGGTCGATCCGCGGGCAGCCGTCACGTTCGAGGCCGCGGGCGAATACTTCGTCGAAGTTCACGATGCCCGCTTCAGCGAGCAAAAGCAGAACTTCTACCGCTTGAAAATCGGCGACTTCGCGTACGCCGAGGCCATGTTCCCTCTAGGCTGGACTCGCGGCGAACCTGCGGAAGTGGAACTCTCCGGAGGCAGCTTCGACGAGCCCGTCACGGTTCGCCCGCAATTGAGCGGCCTCGGCCCGGAGGCGGCATTCGGGTTCGTTCGGATCCCCGGGCCGCCCGGCAGCCTCCCGCTGCCACTACGCCTAAGCGACGGACCCGAGGCACTCGAGTCAGCCACCGCTCACCGGGGCCCCACGCCGATCGAGCCGGGTAGCGTGCTGAACGCCCGTATCGCCAAGCCTGGTGAGAAGGACCGCTACCGGCTCCCGGTCAAGCCCGGCGAGAACTGGTTCATCGAGTTGCGTGCGGCGGACCTGGGGACTTCGCAACTCTACGGCGTCCTCAACCTGTATGACGGTGAAGGCAATCCGCTGGCGGAAGCGGGATACGAAACCGGCGAACAGAACCCCAATGCCGTGCTCGCGAGGTTCCGACCCAACTCTCAGCCCGCCGCCGCACTCGAGATCCCGCCGGGCGTAGAAGAGCTAGTGATCGAAGTGGAAGACCTGTTGGACCGTGGCGGACCCGGCTTCGGGTACCGGCTGTCGGCGCGTAAGCATCCTCCGGACTTCTTGCTCACCATCGACTCGCCGTACATCAACATCCCCCAGCGTGGCAGCGCCGTCGTCAACGTTACGGTCGAGCGGCGCGGCTACTGGAAGCCTCTGCAATTGAGCCTCGCGGGGGTGCCCGACGATCTCATGGTCGAGGGAGGGTTTGTCCTCGCCGAGTCGGACACGCGCCGGACGGTGCGCCGCTTCCAGCAAGGCATCCTGGTCATCACGCCAAGGCCAGGTGCCGAGCGGCGGACCCTGAAGCTCGATGTATGGGGCGAGGCCGTCGACGAGGACGGTACGCGCATCCGCCGCCACGCGCAAGGCTCGGGCATGGTCACGGCGGTCAGCGGGCGCAACCAGAAGCCCTTCGTCGCGCCCTGGCTCAATCTACCGCTGCCGGCCGCGGTGACGCCGGAGTTGCCCGCCACGCTCGAAGTGCTGACGCCGCGGTACGTGCGACTCCTGGCCGGCCAGTCGCACGAGGTCAAGTGGGCGTTTACGTCCCGGCGAGGCGGCATCGCGCCACCGGAGGAAGTGAGTTTTATCGGTCAAACCGGTGGACAGTTCAACACCACGCGGCGGAAGAAGAAAGACAAGAACGCCAAGCAGGGCTCGCTGATGGTCCACACCACCGAGAGGACCACCGTGACCAAAGTGGACGTGGCTCTGAGCGCGAAGGTTGAGATCGATGGCCGAGAGGAAACGATCTACTCGGCGCCCATTCGCTTCGAGATGTTGGAGGGCTACCGCATCGAGCCTGCTGTGGAGGTTACGTCGATCCGGCCGGGGGGCGTGAGCGAGTTGGCCGGCAAGGTGTCGCGCGAGCCCGAGTTCACCTCAGCGGTGAATCTCAGCGCGCAGAACTTGCCGCTCGGGGTTGAATGTGAAGCGTTCGAGCTGGGGCCGCAAGACACGGAGTACCGGTTGCCGTGCCGCGCCGAGGAGTCGGCCAAACCTGGCGAGTATTCGATCGAGCTGATCACACGCGCGACGCTGGTCGGTCCGGATAATACCAGCGTGCCCTACCGCGTCTCGCCGGTGGAGACGCAACTCGTTGTAGCCGGGAGCGCAAAGCCGGCCGAGCGAGCGTTGCGATAAAAGACTCACGATGCAGGAGGGTCGCCCATGGCAAGCCACCGGATTCGCATCGGTTTCCTCGCCTCTTTGATGATTGCCGCGGCACTCGCGCTTGGGTGCCAAGTCGAGACCGCGACCTCTGCGCCTCCTCGCGAGCAGGACTCCAGCTATCAACGACTGAAGCAAATGCTCACCGGCGACTACGCCGACACCTGGTGGTGGGACATGCGCGGCGAGTGGAGTCCCAGGATGAAGCTCTGGGTGGTCTCCGCCGATCCGCCAGAGCGGCCAACGGTTCTGCGTCTCAGTCCCGAGCGACAGGGTCAGCCGGAGGTCACGTTGCACTTGGAACCCGGCTACGGGACCGACGACCGCTGGTATGGCCCCAAGGTTGGAGAGGAAGCGATCGTGGAAGGCATACCGCGGACCCTCAGCTTGCGGCCCTTTCACCTCACGTTGGAGAACGCCCGTGTCCGATCGCTGAACCGTAAGCAGTGGGGGCCTCGCCCCGCTGTCCGGCTCACGACCGAGCCGTCGTCGATCGTCCGCGGAGAGGGCGCGACCCTCCGGTGGACGGCCGAGCATGCATTCTTGGCGAAGCTCAATCACGAGATCGGTCGAGTCGAACCCACAGGCCGCCGCGAAGTCTTCCCTGAGCGGACTACGACGTACACGGTCACGGTTCGCGGCCACGGCGGAGAGGCTTCGGCGACTGCCACGGTCACCGTCAAAGAACCTCACCGTTAGGTTAGGGGCCATGACCGTCGGCATCCTACTCAGGCTTCACACTATCGCCGGAGTGCTGGGCTCGAATCCGCGCGAACCCAAGAAACCGAGCCCGGAACGCAAGTGACGGGCAAATCCGCTCGGCTCGGCAGGCAAGCGCGGCCCTTTTCCCGAGGCAACAAGAAACAGATCACCCCCATTGAGCAAGCTGACCGAAGGCCTGCGGACAAGTAATCCCGCCGACCGCCTGATACCCTAGTGTCCGTGCCGCGTCTCGATTCCTGGCTGTTCCCGCGCGCGATCTTCCTGCTCTTCCTCACCGCGCTCGTTGCCTGGTCGCAGCTCCCCTACCGCGGGCCGGGGTTGCGGCCCAATCCGAAGGTCGAGCGGGCCTTCCGCGAAGTCACCGAACTCACCACCGGCCTGCGCGAAGACGACCACCCGTCGCTTTCCTCGAACAGGCGCGAAGCTTGGATCGCCTGGGTCTCTTACTCCGAGGCAGAAGACAGCAGCCTCATCCTTGCCCGCTCGATCGAGGCCGGGGAGACCGACTGGTCGCAGCCCGAGCCCGTTACAGAAACCGCCGGGGATTACTACAAGCCCGCCATCGCGGTCGACGACAACTCGCGCGTCTGGGTCGTTTGGCCGGCGCAAGTCGGCGGCAACTGGGACCTCTACAGCCGAACACGCGACGCCGGCGGGGCCTGGTCCACGGCCGAGCGCCTCACCAACCACCCCGGCCCCGATCAAATCCCCCGCATCGCCGTGTCGAACGGACGCGTCATGGTCGTCTGGCAAGGCATCCGCAACGGTAGCCTCGACATTCTTTACCGAATCCACGAAGACGGTACGTGGGGCCCTGAGGGATTCGTGACCGAGAACCGTGCGAACGACTGGGAACCGGTCATCGCCGGCGACTCGCGCGGTGATTTCCACGTTGCCTGGGACAGCTACCGCGGTGACTACGACGTGCTTCTTCGCAGTTGGTCGGCCGGGGGCTGGGGTGAGGAGACCGCCGTCGCTGCCTCGCCCCGACTCGAGAACCGTCCCGACCTGTCGATCGACGGTCAGGACCGCGTGTGGATCACCTGGGAGACGGGTCCGGAAGCCTGGGCGAGCGACTCCGCCACCAAAGGACTGCGCGCCGAAGGCCGCCGCATCGGCATCGCCTGCCTGCAAGCAGGCAAAATCCACCGCCCGATTGAAGCCGAGCAGGAACTCCAACGTCTCGCCGGTTGGGAGACGATGGAAGCCCCCGCAATCGCCGTAGGTTCCGACGGCAAGCTGCGGCTTTTCTTCCGGCACCATGTCAGGCCGCCGTGGCTGTCGATCGCAACTACCACCTGGGAAGGCGATCGCTGGACTCCCATCGAGACCCTCTTCAACACCGAAGGCCGCATCGACCAGCGGCTGGCCGTCTCCCCATTAGGAGACGAGATTCTGCTGGTCTACCCTATGGGGTCCCTGCACAGTTGGCTCTACGCGAAACACTTCCAAGCGGGCCCGGCCGTCAGCGGCGCGTCGCACACACCACCGCTCACCGAAGCTGAGGCCCCCGCCGCCAAGCCCGACCCGGCGTCAGAGCAGCGGCACTCCTTCAACGGCTACGACCTCTACTGGGGCGACACCCACCGGCACACCGACATCTCCCTCGGCGGCGGACAGCAACAGTACCTCGACGGCTCGCTGACCGACAACTACCGCTACGCCATCGACGCCGCCGACCTTGACTTCCTCGGCACCACCGAAAACACCCGCTACCTCACCCGCCGTTACAACGTCTGGCGCTCCAAGCAAGCGGCAGACCTGTACACGCACCCCTCGATGTTCGCGGGCCTTCACACCTACGAGCGCAGCCAGCACTCACCCTGGGGACATCGCACCATCCTCAACCTCGCCCGCGGTTACACCATGGTTCCCGCCTCGTACGTCGCCGGCGACTTGGGCGTCAGCCCGTGGGGCCTGTGGGCAGCGCTGCGCGGGACGAAGGCTATCACCATTCCCCATCACATCGCGTTCATCGACAAGCAGGTCAGCTGGGACTATCACGATCCGAAGTTCGAGCGCTTGGTCGAGATCTTCCAAGGATTCCGCGGCAGCTACGAGTACGTCGATTCACCCGACGGCGTCGCGCGTCCGGAGTACCTGAAATACTCCGAGAACCGAGGCTTTCGCCGCAAGCCCTACGAGCGTGACAGTAAGAGCTTCGTCTGGGACGCCTTGGCCCGCAAACGCAAACTCGGCTTCATCGCCAGCTCCGATCATCTGTCGACGCACAACGCCTTCGCCGCCGTGTATGCAAAGGGGCCCGATCGCGAGTCCCTCTTCGGGGCCATGTATGACCGCAGAACCTACGCCGCCACGGACCGCATCGTGGTCGAGTTCTCGATCGACGGTCATCTGATGGGCGAAGAGATCACCATCGCCGGTAAGCCGGAACTGAAGGTCGCCATCCGCGGTACCGCGCCCTTGCAGCAAGTGGACATCATCAAAGAAGGCAAGTTCATCTTCACAACCAACCCAGACCAACCGAACACCGAATTCACCTTCCGCGACGAAAAGTTCAACGGCGAGGAATGCTACTACTACGTCCGAGTGATTCAAGCGAACAAGCAGATGGCTTGGGCTAGCCCGATCTGGGTGGAAAGTCCGAAGTAAGAGCACAGGAAAGGGAACACGATGAACTTGGAAGAGGTGAAGCAGACCCTGCGCGGGCCGATGATTCCGGTCATCACGAATCTCAACGATGACCTCTCGATCGACCACGGCGCCATCACCGCGAACGTCCGCTATGTCGTCGAGCGCGGCATCACCAACGGACACGGCGTGCTGCTCGCGGCGGGCGCTGGCGGTGACTTCCCGATGCTCACCGTCGCTGAACGCAAGGCCGTCTCGGAAACGATCGCCAAGGCCGCGGACGGCCGCGCCCCGGTCGTGGTCGGCGCGCAGGATACCAACGTCACCACCATGATCGAGATGGCGCAGTGTGCCGAGCAGATCGGCGCGTACGCCATCCAAATGGCGCCGGGCTTCTACTACGAATCATCAGCCGAAGATTGCCTGCGCGTGTTCCAAGCGGTGCACGACGCGACCAGCCGCGTCGGCATCATCATCTACAACACCCACTGGGAGGGCTACAATCTGTCCCTCGACCAGGTCTCGCGGCTGGCCGAGTTGCCGCGTTGTGTCGCGTTGAAATGGTCGTCGTCCGAGGGGAGTGGCACGATCCTACGTGGCGTGGCGCGATTCGCCGACCAACTAGCCGTCATCGACAACTCGGGGATGCAAGTCATGAACCGCCTGTTGGGGGGCACGGGTTACATCACGCACCTGGCGACGATCTGGCCCGAGCATGATCTCGAAGTCTGGCGGTTGCTCGAGGCCGCCGACTACGAAGCGGCACAGCAGAAAATCACCACCATCAACTGGCCCTGGTCGAACTTCCGCGGCAAGATGTGGAAGCGGACGGGGGCGGAGAGTCCGGTCGTCAAAGCGGCGCTCGAACTTTGCGGCCGCCCCGGCGGTCCCAGCCGTCTCCCGAATCGTTCGCTCAACGCGGAAGAACGCGAGGAGTTGCGCCGGCTGTTCGCCCACTTCGGCGTCCCGGACCTGAAGTAACCCCGACACAAGGGCCGCCCAGTCGTGGCACGTCCGTGGCGTGCCGAGCCGAGCCCCGCTCGGCTCTTGTGCTCCTACCCAACGACCCTGCTCTGGAATCGCACGCTGCCGCCCGTGCCCGGTGCTTTTCGTACGCATCGGTGGATCTCAACCGCATGACGGCCTCTAGAGAAACCACCATCTCCCCCTAGTTTGAGTGAGTTAGCAATTGGCCTGGGAATTGCTCCATGGCTTGTTAGGTTACGTCCGGAAAGACGCTCCCGATCTGGCCAAAGAGACAGATCCGAACAGGTGTGACGCATGCGGACGCTTACACACGGTTTCCAAACGACGCCTAGGGCCCTGCTCCTCGCCGTGGCGACCATTTCCTGCGGACTGTGGGCGCCTAGCTCGGCTCGGGCTCAGCAGAGCGGCACGGCGGCACGGCCCTCCTCGCCAAGTACCAGCCGGATGCCTATGTCGCGCAGCCGCATGAGCATGGGGACGACCGCCCGGCCATCGGGACAAAGCACGCCACGGCCTACCCCCTCGGGCGGCGGAGGCTCTTCCGGACATCAGTCATACCCATCAACGAGGCTGTACAGCGGCTATGCGCTGGACGCAGCAAGATGGCGGCACTTCGGCGGGTCGTTCTTCCCCTACCGCATCCGCTGGTGCTCGGGCTACGCGCCCTACCTGTCCCGCCGATCAAAGGAATCGTTTGTCAGCATTACGACCCTGGCGGCCCCCAAGCCCGCCCGCAAGGCCTACAAGAAGGCAACTAAGGAAATGAACAAGCGCGAGCCCGATATCGATGTCGCGGCAGGGCATTTGGAGCAAGCGCTCGCGGAGTATCCCGAATACGCCGCCGCCTGGACGCTGCTAGGCCGCGTGCGGCGTCGTGCCGGCGACAAGCCACGCGCCCACGAGGCCCTTCAGAAGTCGATCGAGCTGGACCCAATGTACCTGAAGCCCTACCCCCAACTGGCGCACATGGCGGCTGAGAAGAAGGAGTGGGGAGAAGTCCTTCGCTTGTCGAAAGCCATGCTGAAGATCAATCCGTACTTCCCGCTCGGCCACTACTACAAAGGCAGTGCTTTGCTGAAGCAGGGGAGCGTCAAGGACGCTGAGAAGGCTCTCCGCGAGGGCTTAGACGCGCCGGACGCCTCCCTTTTCCCCGAATCGCACTACATGCTCGGCGAGGTTTACCGTACGCAGAAAGACGTCACGTTGGCCGCTCGCGAGTATCGGCTCTATGCCTCGGCCGCGCGGCCCGGCACCGCTCGAGACCAAGCCGTCCAGTGGCTATCACAGTGGGAAGAACTCGGCCTCATCGAGTCCGAGGCCGCCAAGCAGAAGCGCAAGAAGAAAAAGAAGAAGAAGTGAAAGGCTGAGCAGGCTCGGGTCACGTGCCTGCGCGCAGCCTGGCTCCGCGATACAACCTCCGTCGCTCGGCGAAACCCTCCGACACCCCTCCGACCTACCACGAGCAAGAATCTATTGTGGGCCTCTCCGGGCCCGTGTACAATGACGCCAGCAGGAACCGAGGCCGCCAGGCCCCGTCGAGCGTTTGCGCCATGTGCCTACGCCAGCCGCGACGCTCGCGGAAAGGATAAAACCATGCGAGTATCTGCCGCAGTAGTAGTCCTCCTAGCCCTACCTCTGACGATGGCCGTTGCCAGTGAACTGCCCCCGCCTGCCGACGTGCAGGTGGACTTCGATCAACACGTCAAACCGATCTTGGCCAGCAAGTGTCACGCCTGCCACGGCACCAAACAGCAACAGTCGGGTCTTCGTCTCGACAAGCGGCAGAACGCTCTACGTGGTGGCGACTATGGTCCAGTCATCATCGCCGGCAAGAGCACCGAAAGCAAACTCATCCTCCGGCTGGTGAGCGGAGACGGTGGGATGCAGATGCCGCCGACCGGTCCGCTGCCGGCGGAGGACATCGGAATCCTGCGCGCGTGGATCGATCAAGGCGCCGAATGGGGCGACATCGATCTTGCCCCACAGGAACCTCAAAAACCTCTTGACCCAAAGCTCAAGGCATTGATTGCAGCCGTGCGTGGCCAAGACTCCGGGGCCGTGAAAAAGCTTCTGCGCGATGATCCCGAGCTTGCCAAAGGGAGAGACCACAGCGATTCGACGCCGCTTCATCATGCCGCCGGTTTCGGCGACATCGAGACCATCAAGCTCCTGCTCGACAACGGCGCCGATGTGAACACCAAGAATCGTCTTGATGGGACGCCCCTGCACTGGGCCGTCCGGAGCGACGAAAAGATGCGCCTGCTGCTGAAACGCGGCGCGGATATCAACAGCAAGACCCAGAACGGCAGCACGCCTTTGTACCTGGCCTCCCGCCGCCGCGACAGCCACTCGGTCCTGCTGCTGCTTCTGGATAAGGGAGCCGACCCGAACATCGCCACCATGAATGGACGCACACCGTTGATGGCAGCCGCGCGCGACGGCGATGTGGCGGCGATGAAACTCTTGCTCACCAAAAAGGCCGACGCAACGGCCCTGAGCGGAAGCGGCGCCGGGACATTGATAGACGCGGCCCGCAGCCGCAACCTCGAGGCCGTTCACTTGTTGATCGAAAAAGGCGCCGACGTCAAGGCTCACACGAAGCGCAAGCAGACCGCCCTTGCCACGGCCGTGCAGCAGGGAGCCGAGGACATTGTCAACGTCTTGCTGGAACACGGGGCCGCGCCGGACGGGCAGGACTACCGTGGCTATTCGCCCTTGATGTGGGCCGCGTACTCGGAGGCCATGCCGGCCGGCATCGTGAAGACGCTGCTCGAGCGAGACGCCGACACCAAAGTCAGCGGAGAGGGCGAAACGCCTCGCACTCTTGCAGGCAAGCGCGGTGACAACGAGGTGGCCCGCCTGTTGGGTGTTTCAGAGGAGCTGCGCATGAGCGGAGGCATTGCCGACGAGCCGCTTTCTTCCGGCGAGCAATCCATCCCCGACGCCGTGAAAAAGGCCCTCGCGCTGCTCGAAAAGCAAAGTCCGCAGTTTGTCAGGAAGGGAGGCTGCAACTCGTGCCACAATCAGTACCTGCCGTCCGCCGCCGTGGCTTTGGCGCGTGAGCGCAACATCCCGGCCCCCAAAGAGCTAACGCAGATCGCCTTGGAGTTGCTCGAAAGAAGCCCCGAACGGACGATGAACATGGCGGCGTTCAGTCCCAATAGCGTCGGCTACGAGATGTTTGGCTTCGTGGCCACCCGCAGGCCCGCCGACGAATACACCGACTCCCTCGTTCACTATCTGAAGTTGCACCAGTCACCCCAAGGGCACTGGGCGACCACGGGCAACCGTCCGCCGCTGACCTATGACGCCTACATCACCACGGCGATGGTGATCAAAGCCCTGCAACACTACTCCCCGCCAACGGAGAAGGCGGATACAAAAAAACGCCTGGCCCGTGCCGCCGCCTGGCTCGAGTCCGCACAACCGGTCACCACCCAGGAACGAGCCTTCCACCTGCTCGGGCTCAACTGGGCGGGAGGCGACGAGGCCGTCATCACCAAGTCGGCCCACGGTCTGGCAAAAACGCAACGCGATGACGGCGGCTGGTCGCAACTGCCGACCATGGGCAGCGATGCCTATGCCACCGGCGAAGCCCTCTATGCGCTTCACCTGGCCGCCAAGATGAAGATCGACCACGACGTCTACCAGAAGGGGATGCAATACCTCCTCCGCACGCAGGCGCCGGATGGATCATGGCACGTGAAGACGCGCTCATTCCCGGTACAGCCGTACTTTGAAAGCGGCTTCCCCTACGGGCCCGACCAATGGATCTCCGCCGCCGGAACGAGCTGGGCATCCATGGCACTCACACTCGCGGTCGAGCCTGAAAGGTTGAGCCGCCGGTAGGCCGACAACTCGGCAAGCGATCACCGATCGATTGACTTCTCACGGTCACGATCCGTTCGACGATACCGATCCGCTTTCCCGATACCATTCGTATCGAGGTTCACTCTCTCAAGTCCTCCCGAACGGAAGCCCAAGATGAGGATCGAGAGGAACTAGCCGATGCCTGTACCGACCCGCCGCACGCTGCTCAAATCCATCTCGGCCCTAGGGGTTGGCTCCGCCGTGACGCAACCGCTGCTCGCGGCCTCGGCGGCGGCCCCCGCCTCCGCCACGGGGATGCGGTTCACCCGCTACGAGGTCGTCCCCACGGCCGTACCCATGCATGAGCGCGTGCGCGAGGCCTGGCAGCGAAGCTTCCGTATGCAGAGTCGCTTCCAAACGCACTATTACCCGACCATCGTGCGCCTCTACACCGATGAAGGCCTGGTGGGAATCTGCGACGCGCAGATGAAGGCGGGCAAGGCGAAGCAAATCCTCTCGGGGCTGGTCGGCCACTCCCCGTGGGAGTACCTACTCGACGACCGGCTCGGCGGCATTCTCGTCGCGCTGTACGACCTGATCGGACAAGCGACCGGTCTGCCCATCTCGCGGCTCTTCTCGACCTCACCGAAAGAGCGCATCGTCCAAACCTGGTGGAGCCAGTGCTTTCCGCCCGCCCTGATGGCGTCCGAGGCCAAGCTCGGCGCCGACCTCGGCTACCGCGTGCACAAGGTGAAGGCGCGGCCCTGGGAGGACCCGATTGAACAAGCGGCCGCGATCTGCGAGGTCATTCCGCGTGACATGCGCGTCTGGGTGGACGCCAATGGCTGGTGGGGGTCCGTCGGCCGAACGGTCTACTTCTGCGAACAGCTCGCCAAGTTCCACAACTACTTCGCCATCGAATCACCGATCGGCCGCCGTCAGAGTGTCGACGGGTTTCGGCAACTCCGCGGCAAGGTCTCGTTGATGGTCACCGAGCACATGCCGTCCGACCCGATGCCGTTTATCCGCGAGGGTTTGGTGGATGCCTTTGTCGTCGGCCCGCCTTTCGGTCGTGGGCTGGTGCAGCGAGCTTTGATGGCCGAGGTGACACAGATTCCGCTTTGGCTGGAGCACAGTATTCAGACCGGCATCAACCAGGTCTTTCAGGCACACCAAACGGCCGCGCTACCCGGCATCGAGTACGCCATCAGCCACCCCCACGTCCACGAGGACGACCTGATGGCCGAGTCCTTCGAGATGAAAGACGGCTTCTACACCGTGCCAACCAAGCCCGGCCTCGGCGTCAGCCTCGACGAAGCCGCAGTCGACAAGTACCGTCAGGGTTAACCTACATTCCTCCAAGCGGAAACCGAGCCGTCCGGCACGAATCCTGACGCCACGCATGACCGCGTCTGGAGCAGACCAGCGCCCGGCACGCAACCTCGACGCGCTACCCAGAGCCTCGGGCGTGAGCCTGCGTTGAGCCGTTCCACACGCAGATGCATCCGACCGGCTTGGCGAAAACCGCAATGGCCTCCCCCGACGTGGCGTACGCCCGTGGCGTGCCGAGCCAGGCTCGGCTCTTGTGCCCCAACGACCGACCCCTCGCTAGAACGCTACGCCGCCGCTTCCGAGGCAAACGCACGATCTCAGTCCTCAATCCAGGGCCACTCTACCCGCACGGAGCCAAGCCGCGAAGCGGCGTTGGATGTTAGCCTAGGGTGCAGCCGTCTTCGGCGGAACCCTAGGAAACGTTCCTAAGAAACAGGGAGCCCTGAAAGAGCGTTGGAAAAGTCACGGCCCGCCCCTAGCATCCTCTGGCAAGATTGGGGCCAACGTCGTTCCGTAATCCGGGGGCTCACCATCCCTCACGTGCCCTCCTTCATCCACCCCTGCAAACCATTCCGCAACAGGCTCAACTCACGGAACAAAATCGCGCGGTCGGGATTCGTGTGTTCCAGACACCAAGGCCCGCGAAAACCCGCTTGCCAACCAATCTCGAAACAACGCTTCAGATCGTAGTTGTAGTGCATGCCGTCCGCAGTCAACTCGCGCGCTTTGAAGTCACATGTCACCGCCAACGGAAAGGCCTTTCGCAAACCCTCGAAGCGCAACTCCTCGCTGTCCCAATTGCCGATGTCGGGCGACGCTGCTACGTTGCTTCCGATGGCCGCCACGAGACGAGGTAGCACGTCGACATCGTCCTGCATCCAGCCGAAGTTCTCGACCAGCATCTCGACACCTTTCTCCGCGGCGTAGTCTCCTAGCTCGCGGTAGCCGGCCACGTGTGTCTCCCAGACGGGCTCCTCTGCGTGTGGCAGAGGCCGCGCCCAGTGGCAGCCGAGGCGGGCAGCGACGTCGATCGACCGCTTGTACGCTTTGATCGCATGGGCGCGAACGGCGGGGTCGCGCGAGTCCATGTTGAGATCGCTCTGGTTCATCTTGAGGTTGGTCAGCAAGCACCCGGCCTTCTCCGCCGCAGTGCGAAAGCGATCGAGCTCGGCGGGGCCCGACTCCCCCAGGGTCGTTGTATTCAAGTCGATCACCCGCATGTCGAGGCTGTCGCGCAGGACGCGTGGGAGATCAAACAACGAGAACTGTTTGGCGTTCGGTTGGAGCGCAACGTGATTGCCCAGCGACGACGTCGTAATGCCGACCTCGCGGGCAAGTTCAGATTTAGTTTCGGCCGCCGCTACTAGCCGCCCGCCTACGTGCCCGGAGAGGCAACCTGCTAAGAATCCTCGTCTCGTCATGTTCATCAGGCAAACCCCTTGCTATCCCAACGGAACCGGCGAACCGAAAAGTAGGGGCACAGCATGCTGTGCCCGTGCCCCGCAGCACGCGAAAGCGTCGGTCCGCCCTGGCGGAAAAGCCGCACTTCGACCTCGCTCTACCCGCCCACGCCGGACCCGAGTCCGCGAGATGGGCGCGGCGCGTTCCGAAGATGCAGCCGCTTGATGACTCACGGTTTTTCCTACGCCCCTACAGGGCTTGCGGACATGGTTGCCGGTTACCCACGGCTGAAGCCGTGGGCTATTATCGGGCCCCTCCGGGGCGAAAGGCGAACCTGCGGTTGGTCCGTGGGCGCACGTCCTTGCCTAATCACATTCGAGTCCAAAGGGTGCTCCCCAACCCGTAATCGCATGTCCTCCGCTCTCCGGAAGACCTTGAACTCCCTACCGCCTCTACCGGGCGCCAACGGCACAACAACCTACTCCTCCGCCATCAACTTCCGGATCTGCGCCACCGCCGTCCGGACCTTGAACTCGATTCCCTTCCGGCCGTACTCGACCGAGGCCCGCGTGGGGTCGCCGATGACCCCGCTGCCTTCAAACCCGCCATTCAGCTCACGCTTGTTCACCCGAACATGCTGCGGCGCCGCAGCCATCAATTGCGACGTGTCGGTGATACCTGCATGCGTGCCGATGGTTTCATCGGTCTCGCCCTGCTCCTTCAACCACTCCCGAAAGCCGTTATTCGAGTAGTAGTCCGGAACAAAGTGGACACGCGCTTTCCTACCGGCCCACTCCTTGTTCAAGCTCTCGGCAACTTGCTTCATGCCCGCTTGGTTGCCGCCGCTATCGCCGATGAAAACGATGTCGGCGAACCCATGAACTTCAAAACTACGGGCCGTGTACTCGAGCAGCTTCATAAAGTGCTCGTTGGGGAGGGTGATCGTTCCCGGATAGCGCATGTGAGAGCTGAGCGGATCGAGATTGCCCTCGGGCACGTACGTCACCGCGGGCGCCACCAAGGCGTTGCCCAGCCGCCGGGCGATCTGATCGCAGGCATGGTTGATGATGTACTTGTGCTTGCCCAGCACCATGTGAGGACCGTTCTGCTCCGTCCCGGCCGTCGGCACGATGACCGTCGTCGTACCTTTCGCGAGGGCGTCGCGAATCTCGGTCCAGGTCAGCTCTTCGAGAAAAACCGTGTCAGGCGTTTGAGCGCCTGCCGTGGCCGCCGACAAAGCGGCCGCAACAATTACAATCTGCAAGTAACGTAGCGTCATCGATCGTTTCCTCTTCCCCACCTTCACTCGCGGCCACTCTACCGTGACGGAATGACGGGCAGCAGTACATGAGACGGATACTCCTCGGAGTGATAGATCCTCTGTCTCGCAACGACCCGTTCGGTTTCGAGTGCATTGTTCTTCGAGCCCGTGTTGAGGTTCGGCAAATAGTAAGGGAAATAGCTGCTGGAGACTTCCACACGAATGCGATGCCCGGCTTTGAACAGGTTACCCGTCGCCCGCCAGAAATCGATGGTGTACTCGTACACTTCGCCGGGCACGATCTCACTCAGCTTGTCGGCTCGAAAGGCGCCAAGGTTATCGGGGTCGCGATAACGCGCCCGCATCACTCCGTCGCAAAGCAGGGACGCACGCCCATCCGGATGAACGTCCACCAGCCGAACCATCCAGTCGGTATCGCGGGCTGAGGTCGAAGCGTAGAGCTTGGCCGAAATCGGCCCGGTGACCTCCACCGGTTGTTCCAACGGAGCCGTTGTGTAGACCAACACGTCGTCGCCCGCGGCTGACTCTCTCGTATCCACGGGACCGTCAACGTGCCCGCCGACGAACGGGCTGCGTGTTGGACGGGCGGGATCGTAGCTGTAGCGGTCGTGCGGTTTCCCGCCCGGCGGCTGCGTGCTCAGCGTGCCGTCGCCATCGAGCGAATTAGCGTGGCCGCCGCTTGCCAGGTAGTACTTGGTCCATTCGGTCTGCGGCAGAGGCCAGTCTTTCTCCTGGTGCCAGCGGTTCTCGCCCATCACGAACACGTGGACGGGCGGTTCGTCCATGATGCCGTTCTGTTTCCCCTTGAGCCAATAGTCGAACCAGCGGCAGAGTAGGCCCTGTAGGTCGATGAGCGAGTCCGCGCCGTAGTCGATCCCTTCCAGTTCACGTAATCGATTGATCCCGTGAGGCCAAGGCCCGATGACCAACTTCGGCCGCCGCGCGTCACGGGTAGCTCCCTTCTCCGTCATGCCCTTGTAGTTCTGGGGCGAGCCGGGATAGTTGGCGTCGAACCAGCCGGTCAGGTTGAGCGAAGGAACCCGGATCTTCTCGTAGCGGTCATAAGCGTTCCGAGCCCAGTAGTCGTTCTCGGTGTTGTTGCGGATCCACTCCTCGAACCACGGGGCGTTGCGCACGCCCATCAGCTCGGCGATGCCGGCTTGCGGCACGTGACTCATGTTCTCGACGCGCCGCTCGGTGTGCCCCCAGTAGGGGGCGGACCCAACCGTCTGCGCCGTCCTCCCCGCCATGCCCGCCATCCAGTCGATGACCCAGCTCACAAGGATGCCGTTTTGATAAGGCGCATTGAGCAACCCGCTCGAGGGCGGGGCGACGCGGGGGGCGATCGCCTTCAAGTGCGGCGGAGCCTCGGACGCCGTCCACCACTGCGTCCAACCCCCATAGGATCCGCCAATCATGCCGACATTGCCGTCGCACCAGGGCTGCTCCGCCATCCACTCGACCAGGTCGTAGCCATCGGTCTTGTGCTTGTCGGTGAAAGGATCCCATGTGCCTTCCGAGTCGTACCGGCCGCGCACGTCGGACAGCACCACCACATAGCCGCGCTCGGCGAACCAACGCGCCCGCTTGGTGAGGCCCTCTCCCAGGTTGTCGTAGGGCGTGTGACTGAGCAGCGCGGGGAAGCGTCCGTCGGCGCCGGGTTGGTAGATGTCGGCGGAGAGGCGAACCCCATCGCGCATCGCGACGAGATGGCCGCGCGAGGACTTGACCTGGTGCTCGGGCCGAGAGTACTCTCCTGCCTCGGGCTTCTGCCCCCAGCCCTGTATGGCCGAGGCGGCGAGAGCGACTAGGCAGGCAAGCAGCCGACGCCCGCCGGGGGTTGGGTTTCTGATCTTCGAGACCCTTGACATGACCGCGCTACTCGGACAGCGACCAGCGCACGACGCCCATGTGGTAGCGCCGATGCTGTGGAACGCCCTTGCTGTAGTACGCCGTCACCAACGTGCCGTCCGGCAACTGCACCGTCGCGGGATAGCCGCCGTCAGTTGACTCCACCAGATTGACGATCCGCGTCGGCGCCCTCCAGGTCTTGCCTTCGTCGTCGCTGATCCGCCTGCCGACCCCTTGGTGACCCTTCTCCCTGATCCCGTAGGTCAGCAGGATGCGGCCGTCCGCGAGGCGCATCAGGTGGGCGGGGTGCTGGCTCGGCAGCGTCAGCGGCCCTTCGTCCCTCCAGGTCCTGCCCTCGTCCTCAGACACGAGTAGTCGGAGGTGGCCATCGCCGTAGGTGCGCGAAGCAGCCAGCCAGCGGTCAGCGCGAAGGCGCAGCACCGACGTTTCGTTGTAGTCATCCGACCCGAGCACGATGCCGTCTCCCCAGGTGTGTCCGTCGTCCTTGCTGTAGAGCAAGTAGGCGCTTCCTGTTTTCTTCGTCGGCCGAGTCTTCAAGCTCCAGTCGCGGTCCTCCTGATAGAAGGGCGCCGCCAACATGCGGCCTTCCATGCGGACGACATCGCCGAAGGGGATCAGGTAGCTGAGGCCGTCGGGCAGCTCGACATCGAGGGAGCGCTGCCAGGTGCGGCCGCCGTCGGACGAGCGGCTGACCATGACCGGCATGATCTTGCCCCGAAAGCCCTTGCCGCCCCACCCGGAGGCGAGCACGATCAGGTCGCCATTATGAGCCCGCCCGGCGGCGACGTTCATGCGGTTGGTTTCCGGCTCGTGAGTCGTCGCCGTGCCGCGCAGCTTCCAAAGCTTGCCGCTGTCGCTGCTGGCCCAGATCTCCACGTCGCCTTCGTGCAAGCCGTGGCTCGGCCGGTTGAAGATAGCCGCTGCCAGGTCGCCGTTGGGCAGAACGGTGAGGTTCGGCCAAGCGCACATGTTGTCAACGGCGACGTAGCGCTCATAGGTCTGGGCAACGATCACGGGCGAGGCCGCCAGAGCAAGAATCAACACTAGGGCCGTGGGGATCTGTTTCTGTGTCATCAGCGTCGTGTCCGGCGACGATTGTACCCCATGCCACATTAGGAAGACGGCCCCCCATGTGGCGTAACGCTCCAGCCTTGCTGAGAACCGATTCCTGGGTCCTCAGGTCCGCTATCAAGAACTGTTGCTCGGTCACTTGCCATCCTGAGTCCCGAAGCATCGAGACTCGGCAACCCTGGAGCCTTACGCCACGGCACGCTAAAATCAACGCGAACTCCCCGCGGAGGCGACAAGCCATGAGAAACCCCAGTCTTGCTGTTTGGATGCTGCTTGCTGTTGTGCTGCTGCTCGGCGAATCGAGGCAGGCCGTTGCGCAAGACCCAAACGTCCAGCTCGTTGAAACGCACCCCGAATGGAACGTCCTGTACGGCCACGAGCGTTTCGGCGAGGCCGCCGAGATGCTTCCCAACTACGTCAACAGGCTGCTCGACGGTGCAAACGCGGAACGCTCGCGTGTCATCGCCGGTTTGCAAACGCCCGCGGCGCTGAGCCGCTACCAAGAAGAAACGCGGTCCAAACTTCGCGCGGCATTGGGCGAGTTCCCAGCTCGCAATCCGCTCAACGCGAAGGTGTCCGGAGTTTTGGAGCGGGGCGACTACGCGGTCGAGAAGGTGGTCTTCGAGAGCCGCCCGCGCTACTTCGTGACGGCCAACGTCTATGTGCCACGCAAGGCGCGCCCGCCCTACCCGGCAGTGCTCGCTCCCGTGGGCCACTGGGGGCTCGGCAAAGCGTTCGAGGAGTACCAACGCCTCGGCGCGTTCCTTGCGCGGCGCGGCTATCTCGTCATGGTATACGACGTTCCCGGCCAAGGTGAACGGCGCCAGTACTTCAACCAAACGCTCGGCCGTGCGCTCATCGACCCCGGCACCTCTCACTGGTTCGTCACGCTCGAGCACGGCTACGCGGGTGGCCAAGCGATCTTGACCACGGGCAACTACGCGTCCCACTTGGTTTGGGACGGCATTCGCGGCCTCGACTATCTCTCCGAGCGAAAGGACGTGGATGCAGACCGCATCGCCTGCACCGGCACGTCCGGCGGGGGCTTACAGACGGAGCTGTTGTCAGCGGTCGACGACCGCATCAAGGTCTCGATGCCCGTCTGCTACGGCGGCTGCAATCCCGATAACCCGACCCGCAAGGGCCTGAGCATCACCGACATCGATGCGTTGATCGTGCCGCGGCCCCTGCTGATGATCGAGGCCACCGGCGACCCGCGCGCAAGCGTTCTCAAAAAGCAGCAGCGCCACCAGGAGATCGCCCGGCTCTACGACGTCTTGGGGCAGCCCGCGAAGACTCGCTACATGATTGCCGAGGGCCCGCACGGTTACATCGAGAGCATGTACGAGGCGAGCTACGCGTGGATGGAGCGCTGGTGGTCGAAGTCAAGGTCCACGCAACCCATGAAGGAGCCGATCGTCGCCGCGGAGCCTCCCGACAAGCTGTTCAGCACCGCCACCGGCGAAGTGACCACGTCGCTCGGAGGCGAGACCGTCTTCACGTTGAACCGCGCGAAAGCGAGAGAGCTTCGATCGCAGGCACGCGTGCCCAAGAGTCGATCTGAACTCCCGGCGTGGCGGCGTCAGATGCGCGACAAGGTTCTCTCACGGCTCGGCATCGGCGGCGAGGCCGGCCCGCTCGACCCGCAGCGGCTGGTCGAGGTCGACAAGGGCTCGTACAAGTTCGAGAAGATCGTGTACTACAGCGAGCCCGAGATCTACGTGCCGGGCCTGCTGTTTCTCCCCAAGACCCGAGAGCCTCACCCTGGGCCTCACCCGGCGGTCGTGTTCGTGAACGAGGGCGGGAAGGCCGCCGGCGGCGTGGTCGAAGACTACGTGCGGCCTCTTGTCGAGTCGGGGCACGTGGTCTTCTCGATTGACCCGCGAGGGATGGGCGAAACTCACCCCAAGTCGCCCCGAGCATCAACCCCGACCGACTTCAAACAGTTTGTCCACGATGACGAGTCCAACTTCTACTACAACGCTCTGCGCGTCGGTATGACGCCGATGGGCATGCGCGCGACCGACGTTATGCGCGCCGTTGACTACCTTGCCTCACGCGGCGAGGTCGACGGCGATCGCATCTCGGCGATCGGGCACGGCCTAGGCGGATTGATCGTACTCTACGCCGCCGCGGTCGATGCGCGCATCGCCTCAGTCGCCTGCACGAGATCGCTGGTCTCCTACGAGGCGATCGTCGAGAACGAGATCTATACGCACCGCTTCACGGCTTTCGGGCCCGGGTTCCTGAAAGACTTCGACCTGCCCGAGGTCGCGGCTCTCGTTGCCCCGCGGCCGTTGCTGTTGCTGAACCCGGTGGACCAACTGCATCGGGTCGCGAGTCCTGATGAGGTCGAGACGACTTACCAGCCGACCGCCAGTGTCTACGGTCTTGCCGGCGAGGCGAGCCACTTCACTTCGGCGCATTCGGTGACGGCCAAGCGCACCGCGGAGCACTATCTCGATCACTTGAAACGGCGGTAGCGGCCTGGGGGTCAGACAACGGGGGTCAGACGATGCCGGGCAGACGCTTCGTGGCGTTGGGGAGCCCCGCCAAGCCGGCTCCGAGGGCTTCGTTCGCGAGGGTGAGGTAGAGATCGCCCATGGTGCCGACCATCTCGCTGTGAACGCCCGTCTTGAGGTTGCCCGCATGGCCGGCGACGATCGCGGCGAGGCCGTTGTTCTTGTGGGCGTTGGCCTCGGCGTGCTCGTGAAGGTAGAGCAGGCAGCAATGGTCGAGCACCGTGCCGTCGCCTTCGGGGATGGACTTGAGCTTCCCGACCAGGTAGGCGAACTCTTCGACGTGCCAGCGGCAGATGTCGCGCAAGACGCGTTGGCCTTGCGGCCCGTCGGACTGGTTGTGCGTGTAGTCGTGATGCCGAAGTGTCGTGTACCCCAGCCAGGGCAGGCGGGTCAGGCTCTGGCATTTAGTCAGCATGTACGAGGCGACGCGCGTCTGCCCGCTGGCGAAAGCGTGCGCGAGGAGGTCGGACTGCACCTTGGCGACGCGCGGCCAGTCGCGCTTGTCGCCGCCGACTTCCGGCTCCTCGACCTCGCTGTAGTCGGGCGGCAGCGTCGTGACCGCGCGCTCGAGATCGCGCACTGACGCCAGATACTCATCCAGCCGCACCTTATCGTGCTGACCGAGGCGGGATCGCAGGTCCGAAGCGCTTTGGCGCACCGAGTCGAGGACACTGGTTTTGCGATCAACCCAGCTAGTATCCTTTACGCCAAAGAGACGGTCGAACAGATGGCGCGGAATCATCTCGGGTGGCAGGGCGCGATCGGGCCCGGCCCAACTCATGTTGCGCTGAATACTGTCGCCGTGGGACTCGGGGCAAACGCCGACTTGCAGCGAGCGGAACCGCGAACTTCTACCGAGCTTGCCCGCGATCCTCTGATCGATCGAGGGCCCACCCGCACCGCGCCCGGTGAACGGCACGCCCGACATCAGCCCGCTCATCGAGCGGTGATGGTCGTTGCCCGGGCCGGGGACCCGCGCGATGTCGTTGTCGAGGCCCGAGATCACATGGATGTCGTTGCGAAACGGCGAGAGCGGCGAAAGGCACGGCGTCATACGGAAGCCCGAACCGGTCTCGGAGGGAATCCAATAGCGCTCCGGGATGCCGTTGCCGTTGAACCAAACGACGAAGCGCGACTCGATCGGCGTTTCGGCGACTCGGCCCGCCGGTGTCGCGGCGGCGTAGGCCGTGCCGTTCGAGTTAAACATCGCCTCGAGCGGCGGCAGGCCGACCCGGATGATCGCTCCGGCCAGACCGGCGCCCTTGAGGAAAGAGCGCCGCGGGATGTTTCTGTTGAGGCTCACGATACCGACCCTAAAATGTCCACCTTAATGATAGACGGTAACGGCGGCCTGCACCACGTTACACGCAGGTTATTATTCATGGCGGCTCACCTGGCAGCGCGGGCTGCTCTTTCGAAATGCTTCGACCGCAGCGGCGGTCACGTTGGTGCCGTCGAGATACAGGTTGCGCAGCGAAGGGATCGAACCGAGTTGCTCCAAACCCTTATCGCTGATGGGCGTGTCACTCAGGTCAAGAGTCGCGAGCTTGGGCAGAGCGCGCAGATGCGATAGTGCCGCGTCGTCGATCCTCTCCACTTTCCATAAGCTCAAGCGTTCGAGTTGCGACAACGCGCTGAGCGCCTTGAGACCGGGGCCGGTGATTCGAGTCTCTCCGAGATCGAGGGAACGAAGACGCTCGAGAGCGGCGAGCTTCCTTACGCCGAGGTCGGCGACCTTGAGACCGCGCAGGTTCAGCGACTCAAGGCCCGAGAGCGAGGCGATGACGTCGATGTTCAGATCGGTGACGGCGACGGACCAGAACCCGGAGTTGCGCATTTGGCGTCCGCTGAGGTCAAGATGCTTGAGACGCGGAAGCAGTTGCAGGACGCTGAGACCCTCGGCGGTCATCTTGTTAGCGCCGACGGCAAGCCTCTCCAGTTCGGTGAGTTCGCCCAGATGGACCATCCCGTTATCGGTGACCTGGGTGAAACTGATGTCCAATGACTCGAGCGACGGCAGCTCCGCCACGTAGGCCAAGCCGGTATCGGTGATATCGGTGCCGCGCAGATTCAAGCTCTTGATCTGCGTCCACTCCCGGAGGTGGACGAGCCCCATGTCGGTGATGTGCTCGGCGGCATAGAGGTTCAACTCCGCGATTCCATCCAGCGTCTTGAGCTGCTTGAGCCCGGAATCGGTGATGCGGGTCAGGGAGAGGTTCAACGTTCGAAGATACGGCAAGCCATGGAGCCGGCTGAGGTCGTGGTCGCTGACCCATGTAAAACCCAAGTCCACTTCGCGGATCCGGCTCGCGTCGTCGCGGCCAACGCGGCCACCCTCCGCGGCCACCCAGGCAGCCGCATCAAGCTTAGATGCCCCGGATGCCTCGGTCGTGAAGCCGGCGAGCAGCGCGGTCACGACGGCGCATCCGAGAGCGATGGAGAGCGGTTTCATGTTGACGGTCAGCTTCCCCGGCGGGTCGGCAGGCCCGAGCCCGGGTCCCAGATGATTTCGCAATCGGGAAGGGCGGCCTTCAGGTCCGCCAAACCCTTCTCGCTGATGAGGGTGTGGTAGAGATTCACTCGTTGGAGTTGTGGCATGGTACGGAGCTGCTCGAGACCGCGATCGCTGACGCGGGCGCTGTTTAACTGCAGGTCAGCAAGGTTCGGCAGGGCTGCAAGATGCCGCAGGCCGTCGTCGGATACCAGGGTGTAGTCGAGATTCAAGCGGCGGAGGTTCTTCAACCTGGCGAGCGCGGCCAGCCCGGCGTCCCCCGTTCGCGTGCGCGTCAAGTCGATCTCGCGCAAGGCTTGCAGGCTCTCCAGGGAACACAGGCCATCATCGGTGAAGCGGCCGTGGCGCATGACAAGCGTTTCGAGTCGGACGAGCTTCGACAGATAAACGAGGCCGAGGTTGCCGATGTCGCTCCCGCTGAGATCGAGGAACCGCAGGTTCTTGAGGCGGCTCAGATGCGCGAAGCCATCATCGGTGAGATCCGTCTGGGCGAGGCTGAGCCGCTCGAGTCCAGACAGAGCAGCTAGGTGTCTCGCTGCGTCGTCGCTTAACGCGACACCGGATAGGTCAAGGTCGATTAGCCGAACCAACGCGGCCAAGCCCTTTAACCCGTCTCCTTGCACGGCGGTGTTGTTCAAGCTGAGCTTGCGAAGCTCGGTGAGCCCGGTCAGTTCGCGGAGAGCGGCGTCGGAAACCGCCGTGTCGGCAAGGTTGAGTTCCCTCAATCGAATCAGCCGGCCGAGATGACCTGCGCCCAGGTCGCTGGTTTCGGTCGCCGAGAGATCGAGCGCCTTCAAATGGCGGAGGCTCGACAAGTTTTGCAGCTCGGCATCCGTGACCGGCGACCCGGCCAGGGCGGCCACGGTGACGTGGCCGCCTGACTCCTCGAAGTCGCCGCCCAGGGAGCGTACCCACTCCGCGACGGCCTTCTCGTCCGGCTCGTTGAGGATGCTGATGGGCCGCGATCGAAGCCCTGGCCGAGCCGAGGAGTCCATGAACACAACGTGGCAGGCGGGCAGAGCCGCGCGCAGCGCGTCCACACCGGCCCGCGTGACGCGGCTATAACGCAGGTCGACTTGCTTGAGGTGCTTGAGCGAGGCCAGGGTCTCCACCGCGCGGTTGGTCGCGAAGGTTCGGTAGAGGTTGAGCTGTTCGAGCTGGGTCAAGGCCCGCAAGTGAGCCAGACCCTCGTCGGTAACGTTGGCGCCGAGCAGGTTGAGCTTCCGCAAGCGGGTCGCATTCCGCAAGTGAGCCAGCCCGCGATCGGTGATATTGATTCCTTCGAGGTTGAGTTCGGTGAGTTCGCGAAGCGGGGCCAGGTGGGAGAGGCCCTGGTCGGTCACGAGGGTGTCGCGCAGGTTGACCTTGCTGAGGTACGGCATCTTGGCGAGAGCGGGCATCGCGTCGTCACCGAACGAGGTGTAGCTCACGTCGAGGAGCCGCAGGTCGGTGAGTCCGTCGAGCGTGGTCCCTTTGACGGCGGTGCGGCTGACGAAGAGTTCCCGTAACGTGCCGTGCTTGGCGAGATGCGCGATCGCGTCGTCGTCGATGGGGATGGGGTAGCTGAAGACGGTGGCGCTGATTTGCAGCGTCTCGAGGTTGGGGAGGTCTTTGAGAAAGGTCCAGCCGTCGGTGGCGTCGCGCTTGGGGCCGTCGTCGTAGAGCTTCTTTCGCTTGACCTCCAGGGAGAAGGGCCGCGGGAATCGCCCACTGGCGTAGAGCGCTTTGAGATGGGGCAAGCGCCCGATGCGCTGGATGTCTTCGGGCGTGAAATCGGTGTCGACCAGGTTGATGGAGTGGAGTTGAAAGGCGTCCCAGGGGAGGGCGGTCAGGTCCCAAATGTGCCGCTGGTCGCCGGCGAGGATGACGCTGCCGCCCTTGCGGAGGACCCACTCGGCGACCGAACGATCGGGGGAGGCGGCTTGGGCTGGGGCGATGGCGGTGGCCCAGCAGAGCAGGGCGGTTAGGGCGATGGCGCGTGTCAGGGTTGTAAGTCGTGATTCGTGATTCGTGATTCGTGATTCGTGAACCTCAGGCCAATGCGAGGTGAGCGGGCAGGGATTGGGTTCGTCCTTGGCCCCTGGAAAGGATTGGGTTCGTTTCGCCCTTCGATCACGTGCTGGTGTGAGCGAGAGAGGTGGCCTGCGCCGGTGGGGCTGGGTCGGACGGGGAGGACCTGAGTCGAGAGAGTCTCGACTCGGCAAGCTGAGAGCTTGCGCCACGGCTGCCACGATTGGGTTCGTCTTGCCCCTGCGAATTGGGTTTGTGCCGGCGGGCACGGCATGCCGTGCCCCTACATTGTGAAGAGCGGCTGCGGCGTGAGGCCGGGCCTCGCGGGTTTGTCCGCGTTTGTCCGCGTTTGTCCTATTTCGTCCTATTTCTATGGGGCGCGGTGAGAGTTCGCGATGTATGGGTGGCCCCCAGGTTGCGAGTGGGGCCGGGGGAGTTGGTTGAGTCGCTCTGTCAGGGCTCAAGAGATGTTGATGGGGGCCGGTGACCCTGGGCTCACGCCCAGGGCTGTTATTTGGATCACCCCTGCGGGGTTCTCGCGGCCGACTGCGCGAGAGATCCAAGTTGATGGGGGCCGGTGACCCTGGGCTCACGCCCAGGGCTGTTATTTGGATCACCCCTGCGGGGTTCGCCGTCGCGGCCGACTGCGCGAGGTGAGTGGGTCGGCCTGGCGCTCGTGCTTCCTATCCAAGTACGGCGCGCCCTTTCGAATGCTGATGAGATCGCGGCCACGTTTCCTCGCCTCTAGTATAGGTGCCGATGGTGGGGGTGGCGGGGTGCCCGGCGAGTTAAGTGATTGAAAAGATGGAGGACATTAATTCTGAGAATCTGTGACTCCTGCAACAGAGAAGTCGGGCCTGGCTGCGCTTCATCTCACCTCGGGAGCAGCGCCCCTCAAACTGTGTGCGAAACGCAGGTGAGCGCGGATGAGTTGGGTTCGATTCGTGCCTCGGTCGGCGGAACGGCGGAGCGGAAACCCGGATTGGCGACGGCTTGCTGTAGCAGGCGCGTATTCTTTGTCCGTGTAGGACGCCTCGCGAGCAGCAAGAGCAGATCGAGGACGTTGGGTTGGCCGCGAGGCGGTGGCCGACGCTGAAGCGATCGGAGGGCGGACCATCGGCTGGTATCCGGAGGCTCGTGACGACCTCCGCCGGATCGATCCCGCGCGGTGTGGCCGTGCACATTTTCTATTGGATCGATTGATTTGTCAGTTCAGGAGTGAGCGACGTTAGGAAGTTGAAGGCGCCCCTGGCCGGCAATAGAGGATTTTGGCGTGACGTCAGGGTTCGTGCCGGACCGCTCCCTTACGGTCACGGCTCGGTTTTTCTCTCAGCCATAGATCGGTCCTGGTAGCTGCGCTAGAATACCGCCTTCATGGCCGAGGGCACAACGACGCCAGAGAGAACGGGGCCGGGGCCGGCCGGCCCGCGCTGGGGACGGCTGCTGGTGGTCGCGCTGCTGGGCTTCGGGGTGTGGGGGTTGTGGCCGCGGCCGGCGGAGATCTCGCCTGAGGGCTGGCGGCTGTTTGCGATCTTCGCGGCGACGATTGCTGGACTGGTGTTGCGTCCGTTGCCGGTCGGCCCCACCGTGCTGATTAGCTTGGCCGCGACGGCTCTTACCGGGGCGCTTGACTTTAAGCAGGCGCTCGAGGGCTATGCCACGACCACGGTCTGGCTGGTGCTCTCGGCGTTCCTGATCTCACGGGCGTTGATCAAGACCGGGCTCGCGCGGCGGATTGCGCTTTGGTTCGTGCGGGCGGTCGGGACGACGTCGCTTGGGATTGCCTACTCGCTGACCCTGAGCGACCTTGCGCTCGCGACCGTGATCCCGGCAAACAGCGCGCGGGCGGGCGGCGTCATTCTGCCGATCACGCGAAGTTTGGCCGAGCTGTATGGATCGTATCCGGGCAAGTCGGCGGGCCTGTTGGGGACGTTCCTGATGGTGGCGGTGTATCAGGGCGACTGCGTCGTCGCGGCGATGTTTCTGACCGGGCAGGCGGGCAACCTGCTGGCGGCTGAGTTAGCCGGGTCGGTCGCCGGGTTCGAGTTGACCTGGGCGCGCTGGGCATGGGCGGGGCTGGTGCCGGGATTGGTGAGCGTCCTGACGGTGCCGTGGCTGGTTTCGAAGTGGGTGCCGCTCGAGACCCGCCGCACCCCCGAGGCGGCCGAGTTTGCCCGGACGGAACTCGAGAAGATGGGGCCGCTGGACGGTCCGCAGAAGGCCGCACTGGCGGTGTTCGTCTGCGTGTGCTCGCTGTGGGTGACGTCGGGGCTTCACGGACTGGGCGTGGCGATGGTGGCGCTGCTTGGGGTGTGCGCCTTGTTTCTGACCGGCGTGCTTACTTGGGAAGATGCGCTGCGGGAGCGAATGGCGTGGGACGTCTTCATCTGGTTCGGCGGCGTGATCCGGCTGGGACAAGCACTGAACGACTACGGCCTCACGGAGTTGTTTGCGCGGACAGTGGGCTCACAGTTCTCGGGCCTCGGCTGGGCGATGTTGCTGGTGCTGTCGCTGTTGATCTACTTCTACGCGCACTACGGTTTTGCGAGCATCACGATGCACATCTTGTCGATGTTCCCGCCGTTTGTGGCTTTGCTGCTGGGGCAGGGCGCGCCCGTTGGTTTGGTGGTGATTTCGTTTGCTTGCCTGTCGAACCTGGCGGCGGGTTTGACGCACTACGGCACGACGCCGGCGCCGATGTACTTCTCGCAGAACTACGCGAGCTTCAGCCAGTGGTGGCGGGTTGGGTTCCTGGTGTCGTTGTGGAACCTGGCGGTGTGGGGCGTCGTCGGGAGCGCCTGGTGGAAGGTAATCGGGCTTTGGTAGGTGGTACCGAAGCGAGCGAGTGTGGGTATGAGGCGCCGGCCCCCGCGACCCCGGCCTACGAAGTGAGATGGCAATACGATCGGCGCCCGGATGCTGCCGAGGATGCAACCTTTCGATGGCTTGCGGCTTTCCTACGCCCTTTTCGGGGCTTCTGAAAATCACGGCCGCATACCCCAGAAGCGGTGGAGCCGTGCGCCAGGTTCTGCTACGCCAATTCGCCCTCGCCTACGTCGACAGCCATTCGCAGCAGAGCCGCGCTGAACGTCTTGCCCTGGGCGTCGGTGCGCAGAGAGACCGTCCCGCCGCCGCCGAGCGATTGATGCAGTAGGAAGTTCAACGCGTGGAGGTTCGGCAACTCGAAGCGCTCGACCGAACCTTTGCAAAGCTCGCCGAAATGTTCCTTAACACGCTCCGGCGTGACTTCCCGCACCAGGATCGGATAGTACTCCTCCTTGAGGGCGATCAGCCCGATGTTGGCAGTGTCACCCTTGTCGCCCGAGCGGCCGTGGGCAAGTTCGGTGAGTGGAACCTTCATGGTGGGGAAGCCGGCAGCTTCGGGAAATGAGCCGAAGGGCGACGGCTCATGATGCTGTTGGTCATTATCGGCTCGGACGGAGGAGCCGTCAATCAGCGGGGGTGGTATGTTGGTTTTTTCAAGCCCCGACTCTCTTTTCAAGGAGAATGAATGGCCACAACACTCACACCCCCTTCGCAGCGAGTCAAAATCGCCACCTGGAGTGAGCTCGAAGACCGCAAGCCGGCGTACGCGCTCGTCGCCGAGGTCGACCTGGTCGTGGTGCGCTACGACGACAGCGTCTCGGTGCTCTACGGACGCTGCAAGCATCGCGGCGCCTTGATGTCCGACGGGACGGTCGAGGGCCACAACCTCATTTGCGGCGTTCACGGCTGGGACTACCGCTACGACACGGGCGTCAGCGCGTACAACAACGCCGAGGCGTTGCACAAGTTCACGGCGTCGATCGATGCCAAAGACGATGCCGTCTACGTCGACGAGGCCGAGGTGCGCACCTGGAACGCCGACCACCCCCAGGCCTACGACAGAGACCAGTACCTCGGCCTCTACGCCGACGTCCACGGCGGCCCCGAAGAGCCTTTCAACAACTACATCCAGGAACTGGCGCGTAACGGTCTCAAGAACTACGGCCATCACGGCAAGGTCTCGGCCATGGGTGTGGCACTCACCGAGTTGCCGCGCTGGGACGACATACAGATCTTGACCGGCCAGCTTGCGTGCCCACCGCTGCTCGAAGACGAAGCGGTGGCAACGGAGGTCGTCATCGGCCCGGCGGCGAAGAAGCCGCTGCGTTTGGAGATTCCGCTCTTCGTCAGCGACATGAGTTTCGGCGCGCTGAGCGAGGAGGCCAAAACCGCTCTCGCCCTGGGAGCCGAGGCAGCCGGCACGGGCATCTGTTCGGGCGAGGGAGGCATGCTGCCTGAGGAGCAGGCGGCCAATTCGCGCTACTTCTATGAGCTGGCTTCGGGGCGCTTCGGTTGGAGCCTCGATAAGGTCAAGCGCTGCCAGGCGTTCCACTTCAAGGGCGGGCAGGGCGCGAAGACCGGCACCGGCGGCCATCTGCCAGGCAAGAAGGTCTCCGGCAAGATCGCCGCGGTGCGCGGACTCGAGCCCGGTCAGGCCGCTATCAGTCCATCCCGCTTCCCCGACCTCGAGACCGTCGCTGATTTCCGCCGGGTTGCCGGCGAGGTGCGGGAGGCGACCGGAGGCATCCCGATCGGCTTCAAGATGTCGGCGCAGCACATCGAGCAAGATATCGACTTCGCCCTCGACGTCGGCGTCGACTACATCATCCTCGACGGACGCGGCGGCGCGACCGGAGCGGCGCCGGAAATTTTCAAGAGCAACATCTCTGTGCCGACGATCGCCGCCCTGGCCCGCGCCCGGAAGCATCTCGACGGCCGCGGCAGCAAAGACGTCACCCTGATCATCACCGGCGGCCTGCGAACCGAGTCGGACTTCGTCAAGGCCCTGGCCCTGGGTGCCGACGGCATTGCCGTGGCAAATTCAGCCATTCAGGCAATCGGGTGTCTCGGCATGCGCGCCTGCCACACCAACAACTGTCCGGTCGGCATCGCCACGCAGCGGGAAGACTTGCGCGCCCGTCTGGTCATCGAGCAGTCAGCGCAGCAACTCAAGAACTATTTCGAGGCGACGGTGGCGTTGATGAAGATCCTGGCGCGCGCCTGCGGCCATCACCACTTCAACGAGTTCCGCAGCGAAGACCTGACGACGTTGAAACGCGACGTGGCCTACCTGGCGGGCATTTCCTACGCGGGCGTGACGCCGCTATAGCTGTCAGGGAGCTGTCAGAGCCTAAGGCGCTGCGGCCGGCGGCTTCACGCGGCGAATCGAGTCCACGTAGACAGGCAAGATGGGGATGTCTTCGAACGCGCCCCGGCGGCTGGTTTGCACCCGGGCGATGCGGTCAACGACCTTCATGCCGTCGACCACGCGGCCGAATACGGTATAGCCGGAACGCAGAACGGTCCGGTTGAACGTGGGGTTGTCGGCGACATTGATGTAGTACTGCGACTGAGCGGTGTCTCTCTCCTGATTTCGCGCCATGGCGATCGTACCCCGTGTGTTGTCGAGGCCGTTGTCGGACTCGATCTCGATGGGTGGCCGTTGCGGTTTCTTCTCCAGCTCAGGCGTGTAACCGCCTCCCTGAACGATCATGCCTTCGATCACCCGGTGAAAGATCGTGTCGTCGTAGAACTGGTCATCGACATACCTGAGGAAGTTCTCGACCGTCTTCGGCGCGCGGTCGGGGAACAACTCGACGGTGATGGAGCCCTTGGAAGTCCTGATGAGAACGTGTGGGTTTGTGCCGGCCGCTTTGGACGTTTGCTCGGCCCCCGTGGCCGCCGCGCGGCCGACCACGCAAGGCAGCGGCGAGAACATCAGAACCGCCACCGCCACCCAGCAGCGGAACCGCCAACACCACGACTTCATATCCACGGCCACAACGACCCACCCACGCGGTACGCATTGTACATACCGCCGGCCAGCCCCGCCTCATCTACCGGTAGCTGGAGCCAGGGTACAGCACATTCACAGCGAACAAGAACACCGGACTGAAGATCCGCCCAAACAAGTTCCACGCTATCAACAATCCGATCAGCGAGAACCCCGGCTGCCGCATGAACTCGTAGATCCGCAACGCCGTGCTCTCGCTCACAAGCAGTCCAATCGCCGTGCTGCCATCAAGCGGCGGTACCGGAACCAGGTTGAACACCATCAGCAAGAGATTCAGTGAAAACAGAATGCTGATGAAACTCGCCGACGCTTCCACGAGCCCTCCCGCCGGCGCGTCAATCACGTGCCGGAAGGTCACTGACTCGGGCTGCGCAAAGTAGTCCATCGCGATCCCGGCGTGAATCAAAAGCCCCGCCAGGATTGCCAGACTGAGATTGGCGGCCGGTCCGGCCAGCGCAACCCAGGCCGCCCGGTGCGGATGGCGCTGCTGCCAGTAGGGATCGACGGGCGCGCTGGCCCAGCCCATCATCCAGCCCCACATGAACATCGACACGAGCGGCACCACCACTGTGCCGATCGGCTCCCGCTGGATGTGCGGTACCGGGTTGAGGCTTACCTGCCCGCCCGACGCCGCCGTCGGGTCGCCGCCCCATTGCGCCACGAGCGCGTGGGCCGCTTCGTGGCACGTGAGCGAAAGCAGAAACGCCACGTACCACATCGGCGCCAGTGCCAGTAGTTCAGCGTCCATCGTGAGAGTCCGCGCTGCTTGCTTTGCGGGGCTGCGTCAGGGTGCCAGTATCGAGACAGATCCCCGTCGGCCGCCCGGCTCGCCCGTTGAAGACTCGCTCAGCTCCCCCGCTCGGCGAGTCATGTGCGCCGCCTCGTCGCCCCGCCCCATGCCCTCAAGTACCTGAGCGTAGGTCTTCAAAACAACCACCAGTCCAGGGTTCTCCGGACCGCCGTGTGCTTCGAGGATCATCAGCGACCGCTGCAATAACGGCTCCGCCTGCTCGTAACGTTGCTGGTCGCGATAGAGCGCCGCCAGGTTGTGCAACGTCGTCGCCGTTTGCGGATGCTCCCGGCCCGCGACCTGTTCCCAAATCTCGAGCGACCGAAGGTACAGCCTCTCACTCTCGCCGAACTCCCGCTGCCCGCGATACATCTCGGCCAGATTGTTGAGCCCCGTGGCGACCTCGGCGCTCTCGGTCCCGAGGTTCTTCTCCTGAATCTCCAGCGAGCGCTTGAGCAGCGACTCCGCTTCCGCGAAGTTCTGGCGCCGGCGATACACCTCCGAGAGATGGCCCAGACTCGCCGCGACCGCGGGGTCTTGGTTGTCGACCATCTCGAGACGGATCTCCAGCGCACGCGAGAAAAGCGCCTCGGCAAGAGCCGGCTTGCCGCCGGCGCTGTAAACGACGCCCAGATCGCTCATCAGCCCGGCGACCTCCGGGTCGTCCTGGCCGAGGTGCTTCTTGGCGATCTCGAGCGCTTCCCGTAGGGCCTGGGCCGCCTTGCCGAAGTGTCCATCGTGGTAGTAGACCTGCGCCAACTTGGTCAGCGGATCGCGTCGCGACTCGTGATCGGCGCCGTAGGCCTTCGTGAGGACGGCAACGAATCTCTCGTACACCGGCCCGGCCTCTTTGAACTTCTGCTGCACGCGGTACAGCTCGGCGAGGTTCTCGAGAGCGACGGCGATCTGCGCGCTCTCGGGGCCGAGAGACTTCTCGATCACACGAATCGAGCGCTGGTAGAGCGTCTCGGCCAGCTTGTAATTGCGCTGCGCGTAGTACAGTAGCGCCAAGCTGTTCAACGAGGCCGCCACCCGCGGGTCCTCGAGCCCGTACTGCTCGGCGGCTTTGAGAGACGCGACGTAGGCCTCTTCGGCTTCTTCGTAGCGCTGCTCATCGCGCAGCTTGTCGCCGAGTTCGCGGTACCGCTGCCACTCTTCGTTCTGAGCGAGAAGCGCAGCGCCGAAAAGCAGCAAGAACAGCGGCGCAGCCATCAAGAGGCGGGGGAGCGTGACGATGCGCTGCATGCGCTGCCCAGTGGGTGTGATCGCCGGCGCGCGGGGTCGTGCGTGTGTGAGCGCGGCTGCGGCGGTTTCCAGCGTGCCTTCAATCGTAATACACTTTCACTAGGGAATGTTTTATAGGACGCTAGCTTTACTCCTCGCTATTGCGCCGGCTTTTGCGCAACAGGCCGGGATACCGATTCCGGAGATGGCGCGCATTCCGGCCGGCGAGTTTTCGATGGGCGCCGAAGACGGAGCGACGTGGGAGAGACCCGTCCACCGCGTCGACGTTTCGGAATTCTGGATCGGCAAGCGGCCAGTTACCCACGAACAGTATCGCGCCTTCCGGCCGGAGCACCCCCTGGCGGAGGGCGTCGCGCCTACCAGCCCGGTCACGGGAGTGAGTTGGAACGATGCCGTCGCCTACTGCGAGTGGCTGAGCGCGAGGACGGGCCACTCTTTCCGGCTGCCCACCGAGGCCGAGTGGGAGAAGACCATCCGCGGCGGGCTTGAAGGCAAGAACTACCCTTGGGGCGACGAGCCACCGGTCCCCGAAGAGCAGGCGGCCGACCCCAACTACGTCATTCCCGAGCGAGAGAATGGCTACGGCGTCTTCGCGGGCACCTACAACCTTTGGGAGTGGGTGGCCGACGGATACTCGGCGGACTACTACGAAAGCTCGCCGACCAAGGACCCCAAAGGCCCCGGCGAAGCCAAGTACCGCGTGCTGCGCGGCGGCGGCTACCGTAGCGATCCCAACAGTATGCGCTGCGCGAACCGCGGCAGCGCCCGGCCGCAAACCGCCTCGGGTGTGGTGACCTTCCGCGTTGCCAGAGAGATCGCGGATCTGACGATCTCACAGCAGAGTCCGCCCGCCACGCCGGCTGCGGGGCCCGCCGAAGCCCCGCTGGAAGCTCCGACTGCGGAAGCCCCCGTCCCCGCGCAGCCCCAACCTCGGCCCGCGCCGCCTGCACCACCCTCAACGCCTATACCAGCCAGGGGCCCAATCGAGGTTCGCGATGTTACGGTCGAAACGCAGGGCAGCGACGTGACGGTCACCGTTCACACAAGCGCACGGCCTCGCTACAAGACCTTCGCGCTACGTTCCCCCGACCGCCTCGTGGTCGACTTTGCCGGTGCACGGCTGCGAGCGCCCGCCGGCAGCCGCCGGGTCGACGTCAACATCTCCGGCGTGAACCGTATTCGCACGGCCCAGTTCAAGGTTTCCCCGCCCATTGCACGCACCGTCGTCGACATGGCGACGAAGCTCGACTACACCGTCGAAGCCACCGGCGCCGGCCTGGTCATTCGCATCAAGGGCAAACCGTAACTCGCCACCACGCGACCGAAGCGCCAATACACTAAAATTGGCGACGCGGGGCTTTTCCCGGCCGCTGGAGGACTCCACGAATGATTCTGCCCCTCACGCCCATCCGCTGCCTGCTGTGGGCTGCGGATGAGTACGGCGCCAAGATCGGCGTCGTTGATGGAGACGACCGCTTCACCTACATCCAAGTGCTCGACCGGTCTCTGCGGCTGGCCTCGGCCTTGCGCGGCCTGGGCCTCGACGAAGGCGACCGCGTCGCCACACTCAGCTTCAACTGCCATCCGCTGCTCGAAGCCTACTACGGCGTGCCGATGGCGCGGATGGTTTTGCTGTCATTGAACGTTCGTCTCTCGCCGGAAGAGCAGGCCTACATCCTGCAGCACTCCGGCTCGCGGGCCGTGATTTACGACCCCGAGTTTCTTCCCCTGGTCGAACAGCTCCGCGGCGAGCTGCCGGACCTGCAATGGATCTCCCTCGACGCCCGCGACGACCTGCCCGATTGGACGCACCCCCAAACCTACGAAGAACTGCTCGCCGCCGCCGACCCCGAGCCCGTCGACTTCACCACCTACGACGAGAGCGCCATCGCCGAGCTGTTCTACACCAGCGGCAGCACCGGACGTCCCAAGGGCGTGATGCTGAGCCACCGCACGGTATACATGCACGCCCTTTCGACCATCATCGGCACCTACCGCCGCGGTGGCCGCCAAGCCTCCGACCAACAGGTCGCGCTCCACACCATCCCGCTGTTCCACGCCAACGGCTGGGGACTTGCCCACACCATCACCCTTACGGGCGGTCGCCACGTCATGCTCCGCCGCTTCGACCCACAGCTTGTCTGTGAGTGGATCGAGCGCGAGCACGTGACGCAGTTTTCCATGGTGCCCACGATGGCTAACGCCCTGATCCACTTCGACGGCCTCGAGCGCTACGACCTCTCGAGCCTCGAAGACGTCATGATCGGCGGCGCCGCGTCCTCCCCGTTGCTCATTCGCGAACTCGAGCAGGCCCTCGGCTGCACCTGCATCGCCGGCTACGGCCTCACCGAGACCGGGCCCGTCGCCATGATCGCCAACCTCAAGGGCACCCTCGGCGAGATCTCTGACGACGAGCGCACACGCCGCCAAGCCATGACCGGCTATTGCTTCTCCGGCGTTGAGACCCGCGTCGCCGCACCTGACGGAACTGCGGTCCCCAAAGACCTCGCCACCATGGGGGAGATCCTCTTCCGCGGCGACATCATGATGGACGGCTACTGGAACGAACCCGAAGCCACCGCCGCCGTGCTCGACGACCATTGGCTCCACACCGGCGATGTCGCGGTCTGGGACGAGCACAATTACCTGCTCATCGTCGACCGCCAGAAAGACGTGATCATTAGCGGCGGCGAAAACATCTCCTCGCTCGAGATTGAGAAAGTCATCGCCGCTCACCCGGCGGTCTATGAAACCGCCGTCGTCGCCGTGCCCGACGACAAGTGGGGCGAGGTGCCCAAAGCGTTTATCGTCCTCAAGCCCGGGGTCCTCAAGCCCGGGCAAACGCTCACTGAGGCCGAACTACAAACCCACGTTCGTGGACACCTGGCCGGCTTCAAGGTTCCGAAGTCCGTCGAGATTCGCGACGAGTTGCCGAAGGGTGCGACTGGCAAGATTCTCAAGCGTGCCCTACGTGATCCATACTGGGAGGGGATGGAAAAACACGTCCACGGCAGTGGGTGACGCGAGACGATGGCGCCGACACCGGAAGCCGACCCGCTTCTCGAAGCCCTGTGGGAGAAAGGACTGATCCTGCTCGGCGAACGCGTGCAGCACGAGTACGCGCTCAAGACCCCCATCTTCATCGACCTGCGCCACAAACTCTACGACGACCTCCACCTGCTCTCCCAACTAGGCCGGGCCTTGCACCACAAACTTGAATCGATCGTCACGGCCGAGGGCGGAACCGAGCCGCGGCCGCAGCAGGTCATCGGCATTCCCGACACCGCCACGCCGATTGCCCTATCGATGGCGTTGGTCTCACACAAGACGCCGTTCAAGTTGTCATATGGACAACTCCGCAAGACCCCGGCCAACTACCCCGGCGGCGAACGCGGCGCGAGCGCCTACATGGGGGTGAAGTCCACCAAGAGGGAAATTACTCTCCTGGACGACGTGATGGCGTCCGGCCGAACGAAGCGGTGGGCCATCGGCGAGCTGAAGAAGGACGGCCTCGAGGTGAAACGGATCCTCGTTGTTGTCGACCGCGAGCAAGGTGGCAGCGAAGCCAACGCGCTACGAGACTGCTCGTTCCACGCGCTCTACAAGGTCACGGAGGTGATCGAGTACTACGTCGCGTCCGGGAAGGTCGACGCCGAGGCTGCCCAAACCGCCCTTGACCACGTCCGCTGCCGCCGGTTCCGCGAAACGAGGCTGTAGCCGCCTTGATTGAGGACTGTACCGTTGATATCCCGCTGGAATCGGCGAATCGAAAAGTAGGGGCACAGCATGCTGTGCCCGTGTTCGGGGCCGAGTCGTCGGTTCGGAGCCGCCGGGGGCGGCATGCCGTGCCTACATCACAGACTTAATCCCCTTCCACCGGCTCGGGAATCGCCTGCGCAATCGTGTCCTTGCGGAACCGCAAGACCGCCTCGACCACTAGCCACACGCTCAACACGAAAATACTCGCCGCGACGAACATCAGTAGCAAGCGCTCTTCGTCCAATAGCGGCGCAGGTCGATGACCATCGCCGTGATCGTGACCGTCAGCATGAACGCCATCGGGATCGCCGTGTACCAATAATTCGAGCGGCGCTGCCGCAGGTAGATCGTCACCGTCAACAGCGTCAGCGCGCCCAGCACCTGGTTCGTGCTGCCGAAAAGGCTCCATAGCGACAGCCCGACCGGCTGGCCCTGCACTTCGTAGAACGCAAAGAACCCGATCAGCGCCACGGCGATCAGCGACGCCACATAGCGATCCGCGAGTTTGGGCACGCGGATGGAGTGGGCGATTTCGGCGATGTTGTAGCGCAGCAGCCGCGTGCCCGAATCAAGCGACGTCAGCGCGAACGAGACCGCAACCAGCGCGATGAACGCCTGCGCCAGCGCCATCGGAACGCCCAACTCGGTGACAAACAACGCCGCCCCGTCGATGAACGCCCGCATCTTCTCCGAGAGCCCGCTCGCCGCCCCCCAGCTCGAGTAGTGTTGCGACCACGCTTCGACCGACTGGAACCCTGCTGTGCAGGCCAGTACCGCCATTAGCCCTAGCATCGACTCGCCGACCATGCCGCCATACCCGATAAACACGGCATCGGTCTCGCGGTTGATCTGCTTCGACGTCGTGCCCGACGACACCAGCCCGTGAAACCCCGACACCGCTCCGCACGCAATCACGATGAAGACGAACGGGAAGAGCGGCGGCGCATCGGGTGGATGCGCGGCCACAGCCGGCGCGGCGAACTGCGGCTGCAAAACGAAGAAGCCGACATACGCCGCCCCGAGCCCCAGATAGAGCAGCAACGAATTCAAGTAGTCCCGCGGTTGCAGCAGCAGCCACACCGGCAGCGTCGACGCCGCGAACGCGTACGCCAGCAGCAATAGGATCCAGGTGTTGGCGTCGAGGTCGGGCTTGGCGATTTGCAGCCCCACCCAGATCGACAGCACCATGAGCGTGAAACCGATGGCCGTCGCATACGAGATGTTGGCCGAGCGTTTGTACACCGCCCAGCCGATCACCATCGCAATCAGGATCAGCGCAAAACTCGGAAAGACCGACTCGGGGTAGAACGCCGCCGTGAACAGCCCCGCGATCGTGCGCACGAACACGCCCATCACCAGGCAGATCAAGAATAAGATGATCAGAAGAAAAATCGACTTGGCGCGATGCCCGATCAAATCCTCGGCCACCTTGCCGATGCTCAAGCCCTTGTGACGCATCGAGACGACGAGCGCGCTGAAGTCGTGCACCGCTCCGATGAATAGCGTCCCGAGCACGACCCACAGCATCCCGGGCAACCAGCCCCAGATCACGGCGATCGCCGGACCGAGCATCGGGGCCAGCCCCGCGATCGAGGCGTAGTGATGGCCGAACAAGATGGCGCGGCGGCACGGTACGTAGTCAACACCGTCATTCAAGTCATGTGCAGGCGTCGACTTGGTTGGGTCCAACTGAAAGATCCGCGCGCCCAGGTACCGCGCGTAGAAGCGGTACACCACCACGTAAAGCACCAAGCAACCCGCCGCTGCGAAAACAGGTTCCATCTCGAAAAGCCTCCCGACGTCTCGGACTCAGAGCCCCTCTATGATAGTCGAACCAATCGACGCCGCTGGGCAAACTTGCGACTCGGCATGAAGCTACAGTTCGGTGCAATCGGTCGGCCCACCACTCGGAGCGACTGACCCGGTCTTGCGACCGGGGCACGGCCCAGAAAGAACAGCTTTCGGGCGCTTGCCCGACCATACGCAACCCGGATCTCACGAAAGCTACGATTACTGACAACAAAGGACTTACAAAGCTGTCCATCAGGAGCCGAAGGCGTCAGCCTGCGAAGAGCCATCGCCTAGGACCGTGTGGGATTCTATGCCCAGATCCGTAGCTACCTCCCCGCTTCAAGCCGCGGCAGGGGCCTCGATAAGTGTGTGGGCCGTCGCATACCCGCGTGAGCAACTACGGATTGGCTGGGACCGAAACAACCTGCATGTTATCCTGACAACTCGACCTGCTGGCCGGTCGTCCAATGGCAGGACACGGGCCTTTGGAGCCTGGAATGGAGGTTCGAATCCTCCCCGGCCAGCCAGTGTCGACTTCCCGACACACGCCTCCGAGCGCGGCTAGTCTACCCGTTGCGATCGTCGCGCCTGCGGGCCTCGATGCGGCTCAACCCGATCGCCGCGCAGATCGCCAACGCCGGAACCGCGGGTACACGAAACCGCGATCGGCCTTGCGGACCCGGTATCACGATCAGGTATAGCGCGGTGGCGAGCAGGAACAACCCCGCCTTTTCCCTTATGGCATACGCGGTGAACGGCAGCCATACCCAGAACAGACATGCGAACACCGCACCGGCTGTGTGGAACCACGATGCCCCTGAGGGGAACATCGCCTGGAAGGCGTACGGCCCGGGCGAGAGCAAAGTAAACGGCACTCCTTTAGCCACGGTGTACAGAAAAACGAAGGGGTGTGCCAGAAGAATTTCGTAACCCTTTGACGGCCATTGGTGAAACGGCACACTCTCGATGAGCCTCTGTTGAACGTCTGCAACCGGCGCACCTTCGATCTCCGCTAGGACATACGCGGCGTTGTGCACGAGCGGATTCTCGTGCGTGATCCCTGAAAACATGAACGTCCCGAATTCCACTTTCTGTCGCACAAACCACGGAAGCAGTAACAGCCACACCACCGAGAAGAATACCGCGGCCTTCTTCCGATTCCGCAACACAACCCACAGCATGAGCGGCCACAGGAAGGCCAGCACCAGACCGACGGGGCGCACATAGCAAGCCGCTGCCAACAAGAGGGCCGCGCCGGCGGTCGCCCTCGGCGTCTGCCCCACAAGAGTACATAGCAGCGATGCTGTCAGAAGCGTCGTAAATAGACATTCCGAGAGCATCAGGTTGCCGTACACCATGCTGGTCAAGTCAAGCGCGATCAGCAGAACCGCCCATCGTGCCGCCGAGTCTCCGAGCAGACGTCGCGCACCCCAGAACGTCAAACCGCAGGCGACGAGACCGAGTAGTCCCTGCAGTAAAAGAACAGAATTGAGGTTGATCTGACCTCCGGGCTTCAGGGCCCCCGCCTCGATCAGAAACAGAGGGTAGCCTGGCGGTCGCCGCCAGAATTCCCAGACGCCGTCGTCAACTAGGGCCTGGGCGTTCCGCATGTAATCATGGGAGTCGGTGTGCCGACTCTCTGAAAGACCCAGGTAATTGGCCGTCGGGAAGGCAAGACGAAGCAGCAGTGCGAAGCCGAGTCCCCACATCATCCACCGGCGCGAGAGGATGGTCGGGGCCTTGAGCTTGTCGGGCACGTTAACGGGGTCGTAGCGGCGTGGGAGAAGAATCCCGAACCCTCATCGTAACGGGCGGCCTCAGCCCCGTTCAACCGGCCGAGGACTCGCCGCGCTGTGTGTGCGGAAAGCGGGCGTCCATGAGCGCGGAATCAATGGCAGCGATGCGCTGACTGAGCATCGGTCGGTTCTTCACGGGCGGGGTGCCAACTTCATCGGTTCGGTGGTTGCACGGGGTCCCAAACGGTAAAGCCGGATCGACTTCCCAATCTTCACGTAAGGCTCCTGCGCCGAGAGCCACTCAAAGTTGGCCTCGCCGGCCGGAAGACCCAGGCCCTGGAGATGAGAAACACTGACGGCGGCCCATCCGCTCGGACGGTCTTCGGGATGGAAGGATTTGACGCCATGCAAGCCGACCATCGCCGGAGAGGTCGTCCCGAAATAGCTCAGATGGACCTGTTCGATCCCGTGGTCTTCGACGTAGCGCGCCAGTCGGTTGAGGTCCTGTCCCCAATCCAGGTTACTGTCGCTCAGGATGCGGTGCTCCCGTCCCCTGCCGAACTCGTTGAAATAGGGTAGGTAGTCGGGGTGGGCCACAACCGAGGCCACCACGTGCGCGGCCAGTAGCACCGACGAGGCCGCCAGCAAAGGGCGCGGGCCCCAGTCGAGATTGCTGTCGCTCAGAATATCTGTCTCGTGCCCGCGGGACAGCACGTTGAAGTATGCCAAGTCCACCAAGATATTTCAGATCGAGTTTCTGTTCAGGCTCCGCCATTTCCGATCTCCTCCTTATTTCGCGCGGCAGCCCGCGCGGGCAACCAACATAGCTATTCCCCACAGCAAACAGGGTTAGGCAAAACCCAAATCCGTACGTAAGGATTCTGCCGACCGCTTCAAGGCTCAGCCCAACGCAACGGCACCATCGAGTACAACCGAGCCGCGGACGGGAGTCCGCGGTTCCCCCTCAGCGCAATCTGATGCATCCAACGACGGGTCCGGGTCAGCCCCCGGCAGGGGCGTTTGAGCCTTACTCTTCCCAACAGCCGGCGGGTGGGCCGAACGCAAACAGATCCGCTCTCTCCGAGTCTCCCCCGTCGAGTCATGCGGGCGTTACGACACAACGCCCTCGACAAAAAGTTCAAGCAACTCGCCAACAGGCGGATCACGAGCGAAACGCCTGGATCGACCCTTCGTGTACCATAGACCACTTGTGAGCGACTACGGAACGCTTGCTGCTCCTGGGCCAATGCGCCGATCCTGCTCGACGACTACCACCGACCGCCCAAGGAATGGCGGGCGTCCCGGTTCACGAGGAAAGGAAGCTGACCGTTGGACTACTGTTCCGACACCGAGCACAGCGTCGTTCAACCAGCACCGCGTCGGACAGGCGCGCAACGTGTCTCGAAACTGAAGTTTCCCGCGGCACCTTGAGTTGACAAAGTGAATCTCCTCATGAAGCCGCGGACGGGAGTCCGCGGTTCCCCCTCAGCGCAATCTGATGCATCCAACGACGGGTCCGAGCCCCCGGCAGGGGCGTTTGAGCCTTACTCTTCCCAACAGCCGGCGGGTGGGCCGAACGCAAACAGATCCGCTCTCTCCGAGTCTCCCCCGTCGAGTCATGCGGGCGTTACGACACAACGCCCGTCAGCCAACAGGCGGATCACGAGCGAAACGCCTGGATCGACCCTTCGTGTACCATAGACCACTTGTGAGCGACAGAACGCGCTGCTCCTGGGCCAATGCGCCCCTGCTCGACGACTACCACGACAAGGAATGGGGCGTCCCGGTTCACGATGACCGGCTACTGTTCGAGCACATCGTTCTCGACGGCGCGCAGGCGGGCTTGAGTTGGCTGACGATCCTCAAGAAGCGCGAGGCCTACCGCAAGGCGTTCGACAACTTCGAGATCGAGAAGGTCGCCCGCTACCGCCAGCCGCGCATCGAGAAGCTGCTCGGCAACGCCGGGATCGTCCGCAACCGCCTCAAGATCGAGTCGGCGGTGAAGAACGCCCGCGCGACGCTGGCCGTGCAAGAAGAGTTCGGCAGTCTCGACGCCTACTTGTGGAGTTTCGTCGACGGCCGAACCATTCGCAACCGCTGGCGCAATATGAAGCAGGTACCCGCCACAAGCAGGGAGTCCGACTCGATGAGCAAGGACCTCAAGAAGCGGGGCTTCAGCTTCGTCGGCTCGACCATCTGCTACGCCTTCATGCAGGCCTCGGGCATGGTCAACGACCACGTGACTGCCTGCTTCCGCTATCGGGAACTCAACTAAGAGGCTCGGTCCCCTTGACGCTCCGCCCGGGCCGCAACCATCCAAGCAACTGTTAACCTCGTTCGCCTCGGGAGCGTTATGCAAGTGCAAGAAGGCGAGGCTGAAGAACGCTGCTCTTTTAGCTCAGAACCAAGCCTCTCGGGAGGATCCCATGGACCCGGAAGTAATTGATGAACTAGCAGGACTGCTGTTCTTTCCGAGCGTTTTTGCAGTGGCCCTGTTGTTTACTTGGCTTCACCATCGCAACAGCCAAGTCCACGCTCAGGCCAGGGCAGAAGTGCACAAGCGCTTCCTCGAAAAGTTTAGTTCCGGGCAGGAATTGTCAGAGTTCCTGGACAAAGAAGGCAGCCAGCGTTTCCTAGACGAAATGTGGGCCGAGAAGCGTCACAGCACTAGGCATGGTTTCCTGAACGAGATGTGGACCCAGAGGCGCCAAGGCGCCAGGGAGAGTCTCGTCGGTACGATCATCGGAGGAGTCGTGGTGACGTCACTGAGCATCGGCATGTTCTTTCTCGCCGCTTTCGTGAGAGACACTTTCGTGATCCCAGCGGCAATTTTATTGTCGGTTGGAATAGGGCTGCTCGTGGCGTCGGCGATCTCCTATCGATTGTCGAAAGCCTGGGGCCTGGTGAAAGAGGACGGGGCCGGCCCATTGAGTCCTCTTCAACCGTAAGGTTGCAACCGGACCGCGATCGAAGAGGCGGCATGCTCCAACAGTTGGTAGGGTGGGCAGAAACTGCGGCAGTCGAGTCCCTACCCGGCGACTCTTCGTCGGCGGCGACCGTACCCCTCGAGACGATGGACGAGGCGGCCTTCGAAGCTTTCTACCAGCGGACGGCCCCGGCGCTCGGGGCCTACATCCGGCGCACCTGCGGGCAACCGGACTTGGCCGACGACATCCTCCAAGAGACGTTCCTCAAGTTTCTCAAGGCGCCCAGGCCGGCCATGGATGAGGCCTCGACGCGGGCCTACCTCTATCAAACGGCCACGACGTTGATCGCCGACCATTGGCGCAGGAGGAAGCGCGAAGAGGCGTGGAGCTTGAAGACGATCTTCCGCACAAAGACGGCGGAGCCCGCGACGATGCGCGGCGACATGGCCCGCCTGTTCGGGCGTCTGGCGCACCGCGAAAGGGTGCTGCTGTGGCTGGCCTACGTCGAGGGCTTCGAGCACCGCGAGATCGCGGGGGTAATGGGATTGCGGGAGAAGAGCATCAAGGTGTTGCTGTTCCGCGCGCGCAAGAAACTCGCCGCCACTCTTGCGAGCGAGGGTCTCGCGCCGGAGGTGGGGTGATGAAGAGTACTCGATGTGATTACGAAGACGCTGTCGAAAAGGCAGCTCGGCGAGGAGGGTGGGACGATCCGCGGGATGAATCTATGGGGGAATCGCTTAGGGCTCACCTCGACTCGTGTGAGCACTGCCGGGAAATCGCTGCGGCGGCCGGCTGGATGGCGACCCTGGCCGGCGACGCCCGAAGTGATCCGGCTCCGGCCGACCCAGGACTGATCTGGCTGCGGGCGCGGATCGAGGAGATCCAGCGGGCGGATGAGCGCGCACAGCGTCCCTTGGTGATCGCTCGCGTTGCCGCCCTCGTCGTGGGGGCGGTCGGCGTCGTCAGTTTGTTGGTTTGGGAGGGTTCGCCGTTGCAGCAGCTTTGGCCGAAGCTGCGAGCCACGCTGGCGGCCGGCCAGTTTGACCCGGCCGGCCTGGACCTTGCTTCGCCGGCTATGTCCGCAGTGGCCCTTGGTTTGATTCTGTTTGCGTTGCTGGTGCTCTTGCGTCCGGTGTTTACCGAGGATTGACCGGTTGCGGGCCTCGAACAACCCCGCTGTTTCCAAGTTTTGACAATCTCTCCGGGTGGTGGGAAGATCATCTCAAAGGTCAACTGTGGAGCAAGACAGTGGCGACCATCACGATATCCCTACCCGAGTCCCTGAGGAAGTTCGTCGAGGATCGAGCTTCTGAGCAGGGCTACCGCTCACCCGGCGAATACGTCAGCCACCTGATCGAGGAAAAGCAGAGGCGCGAAACTCAGAACCGGCTGGATGGCCTGCTACAAGAAGGGATCGACTCCGGAGAACCGGAGGAAGTGGGGGCAGCCTACTGGGATCGCAAGCGGCGCGGGCTTGCTGCGCGGCTGGGTGACGGCAACGAGAAGCCCGAGGCGAAATACTCTTTACATCTCAGCTCCATCTAATCAAGCGGTGTGCTAGCAAAAAGTTGATCGAGGATGACGTCGCGTACGGCCGTCACCGCTAGCTCGTCGGTGTCAGCGCCTACGTCGCCCTGGGTAATGAGCACCGGCTGAGCCGATGGGGGCTGCCCGGTCCTCCCGTGCGAGCCGTGAACCAGAGACGGGTCGAGCGGAATCACATCGAGCAGCGTGCGAAAGCCCAGCTTTCGCTTGAAGAGCTTCCAGCCCACGGTGAGCCGCGGGAAGCGGATCGCCGGGTCCAGGAACAGCTCGACAGGGTCGTAGCCGGGCTTGTGGTGGATGTCGACCGTGCGCGCAAAATCAGGCGCTTTGGCGTCGTTGAGCCAATAGTCGTAGCTGAACCAACGGCGCGGCTCCGCCACGAGCAATAGGTCACCGGCTCGCGCGTGGTCGAGGCCGACCTGAGCTTGCCCACTCCGGTCAAGCACCTGTTCCACTCCCGGCACGCTCCGGCAGACGTCAGCGTACCGCCCGATCTGGCTCGGGTCTTTGACGTACACGTGGGCCACTTGATGGTCCGCCACGGCGAAGGCGGGCGAGGCCCCGGGGTCGAGTTGTTCGAGCCCCTCCTCGATACGGACCCGAATTCCTCCTTCTTCACGCAGCCGACGGTTGATATGCACTGCGTCGTCTACGGCCTCGATACCGTACTCGCTACAGACAACCACACGCACGCCGTTGCCATCGAAGTAGTCGATCAGCCCGCCGGCGACGTCGTCGATTTCGGCCAGAGCTTTCGGGATGTCGGCGTGCTGCGGCCCCAGCTTCTGGAGCGCATAGTCGAGGTGCGGCAGGTAGACCAGCGTGAGTGTGGGACGGTGGCGTTCGTGGACAAAGCGGGCGGCGTCGGCGATCCAGCGGCTCGAGGCGATCGACGAGCCCGGCCCCCAGAAGTTGAAAAGCGGGAAACGCCCGAGTTGGTCCTGTAGTTGGTCATGCAGCTCGGGTGGGTTGGCGTAGCAGTCGGGAATCTTGCGCCCGTCGGCTTTGTAGATCGGCCTCGGCGTGACCGAATAGTTCGCCGAGGAATACATGTTGAACCACCAGCACAAGTTGGCGCAGGTCACCGACGGATCGCGCTTGCGAGCCGTCTCCCAGACCTTTTCGCCATGGACGAGGTGGTTCGATTGTTTCCAGAAACGCACCTCCGCTGACTCGCGGTCGTACCAGCCGTTGCCGACGATGCCGTGATCGCGAGGCGTCAGGCCTGTCAGCATGCTTGACTGAACGCTGCACGTGACCGCCGGCAGCCCCGGTTTCAGCCGGCGCAACGCTCCTCGACGAGCGAAGGCGTCCAGACGCGGGCAGTGCTCGCCCAACAGGCTCTGGTTGAGCCCGACCACGAGCAGAACGGCTGTTGGATGAGCCATGAGTCACTCAGGCGTGTGGGCGATCGTGTCCGCCGGCAATGTCGAGGCACGCCATGTCGCACCCGAGACTCCGGCGGCTAAGTGCCCGCAATCCGTCGATGCAACCACACAGTGGCCGCGAAACACCCCAGCGCAACGACCGACAGTCCGGGCCGCCCCAGCACATTCAAGAAGAACACATCGAGCAGGCAGAAACCGCTGATCCAAGTCAGCACGGCCCTCTTGGTCTTCGGCGGCGTCGCGAAGACCGCCCGCACCGCTCGCGCCTGCCAAGCCACCAAAACCGCGGCCGCCACACCGGACGCTGCGGCCGTTGCCGCTACGATCCACACGCCCGGCGCCAGCGCGATGATCGGGAGCGCCGGACTGAGCCAGCGCCGCGCGTCGAGTTGGGCCTCGTTTTCGGCCCGAGCCACGAAGGTGAAGGCCAGGGTATAGAGCGTCACCGCGGACCCGAACCACAACACCTGCTCAACCGAGGCCGGCCAGGCGACGGCCGCCGCACAGACCACATACACGAGGCCTCTTGCCAGGCCCATCAGCACCACCGTCCAAGCCTGCCGCTGGTGCAGCAAGTCATACGCGACGATCACGAGGACCAACGCGCCGCCAATGACCGCTGCACCTGCTCCCGTGGCGGTAAGCAGCGCCCACCCGGCCGCGAGGGCAAACGCCGCCACGCGGTAGGCCGCCGCGCGCGAGACGCGTCCGGAGGGGATCGGCCTTTCCGGCCGCTCGGCGGCGTCAACCTCGGCGTCCGCCGCGTCGTTCAGCGCCATGCCTCCCACGTAGAGCAACGCCACACCGCCGGCACACAGAGCCACGACGTGCCAAGAGATCTCTGCCGTGCCCGCGCCGAGCGCGCAGCCGGTGAGCACGTTTGGCAGCACGGTCGGCAGGTTCGAAACGCGCAGAAGCTCGGCGTAGGTGTGCGGCGTCGACGGCCGATCGTTCATAAGGCAGGGACTACCGATGGGACACGGTCGCGCAGCCAGCTCAACTCCCTGGCGATTCCCTCCGAGAGGTCGCCCGCCTGCAGCTCTGGGGGCAACACGCTCCAGGCGTACGTCTCGGCCTCGAAATGACGTACCTGGGAGCTGCGTCCCACCTCGGTCATGAACTCGTTGATATGCCCCTGAGTGGTCTCGAGCAACCCGAAGCGATCGATGTAAAGGGGTATGTGGAAGTGGATGCGCCATTCGCCCGAGGGCTTGGCACCCGCGTCACAAGCGGCAATCGCAGCCGGCAAGTCGTCAATGAAGCTGTCGGCGAAGCCATCACCACTCCTCCCGCGGATCACGGTCTGATGCAGGTAGCGGTCTTCGGCGAAGCCCCGGAGCTGATCGAGGACCGCCCGCCGCGCACCCTCAGCTAGCTGATCGAAATCCACTCGTACCGCCGACGACACCTGCACCTTCCCGATCGCAATGCCAGCGTCCGCATAGCGGCGTAGCGCCGCTGCATGGTCCTCGAACATCACCGCCGCATGGCAAATGTCGTAGCAAACCCGCAGGTACCGGCGGACTCGGGTCTCGTCGGCCTGCCGGAAGAGGTGGTCGCGAAACAGGCGAACCACGTCGTCTGAAGTATCGAGGTAGCAGCCGGGCTCGGGCTCCAAATCGACGTGGATCAGTCGCCCCGTCTCCTGCTCAAGCCGATGCAGATGCTCGACGAGCCGACACAGGTTCCGGGTCGCTTCCTCCACCTCGGTGGGCGAGTCCGCGAAGGACCTGCCCCAACCGACCGGGAGTGTCGAGATGCTCCCTTCCGCTCCTTCCGCCAGCAGCCTGTCTTGGATCGCGACCAGATCGAGCGTGTAGTCGAGCCGCTCGCGGCTCCGCCATTCGGGCTGGTAAACCTTGTGCTTGACGACCGGCTCGTGAAAGTCGCCGTGCGGAAAGCCGTTGAACGTGAAAGGGACGAGACCCCTCTCGCCGAGCCAGTCGGCGAACTCGGCAGCGCGGTCCTGTTCGATCAACTGCCGCGCCGCCTTCGCCGACAGCCACAGCCCGATGCCCATCGGAGCGTCCGGACTCACCCGCGCTTTCACGGCCAGCGCATAGCGCTCGAGATTCGCACGCGTCTGTTCATAGCTCGCCCCGGCATGAACGTTGGTGCAATAGCCCAACATCGTGCCCGGACCGAGCCCGTCACGCATCATCAACCTTGAACTTGTCGCACTGACTCAAGAACGTGCGCGGGTTGTCGAAGGAGATCGTCTCGAAAACGGAAGGCGGGTGGCCGCGGCGTTTTAACTCGACGGCTGTCTTGGGGACGTTCATCGGGTCGCTGGGGCCCCAATCGCCGGCGGAGTTGATCCACAGCCGCTCCGTGCCGTACGTTTCGATGATGTCCGCCGCACGCTGGACGGTGCATTTCGAGTCGGGGTAGAGCGTCATGCCGCCCCAGAAGCCTTCGTCGAGCACCATCGCAACCGTATGCTCCTCGACATGATCGATGAGCACGCGGCCGGGTTCGATGTGGCCGTTCTGTTTGATCGCGTCCATGATGAGACCCGTGCCTTTGCGCTTGTCTTCCAGATGCGGCGTGTGAACGAGGATTAGTTGCTCGTGCTTGTCGGCCAGGGCAATCTGCTCCTCCAAGATTTTCAACTCGTTGCGGGTGTTCTTGTTGAGCCCGATCTCTCCTACCCCGAGCACGTTCGCCTTGTCGAGAAACTCCGGGATGATGGCGATCACGTCCCGTGCGAGAGCGAGGTCCTCGGCTTCCTTGGGGTTGATGCAGATCCACGTGTAGTGCTGGATGCCGTACGCGGCCGCGCGCTTGGGTTCGTAGTCGGTGAGCAGGCGGAAGTAGTCGAAGAAACCCTGCGCCGACGAGCGGTCATACCCTGCCCAGAACGCGGGCTCGGTCAGCGCGACGCAGCCAGCCTCGGCCATGCGCCGGTAGTCATCGGTCGTGCGCGAGACCATGTGGATGTGCGGGTCGATGTACCTCATGGCAGTTGAGCGCCCTCATCCACCCCCGGGGTAGGCACCGACAGCTCCCTTACCAGGCGACTTCGGGATCGGGTCCGTTGTTGGGTCGCTGAAGGCATCGAGCACGCGCCGGGCCCTTTGGCCCTCGCCGTCGGTCAGCACGCTCAGGGCGTGCCGCATGGCTCCAACGCGGAAATCTTCCGGCTCACCGTCAGGTTGCGCTCGATCAACGCGGTCAAGAAACGCCGCAATATCGATCATCTTGGCGCGATGTTCGAGGAAGTAAAGGTCCACCACCTGCTCGCGCGAGAGCGGACAGGATTCTGATTGTTGTGCCACTGCAGAACCCCCTGGTTGCGTTTGAATCGGCCGCTTCAGAGCCGCGCGCATAAGCAAGCGGCACAGAGCAACCAACCTCAGTTTACTCCAGCGGGCAGAGGGGCCCGGCTACGGCAGTACTTTCAACCGGATCGCCGACGGCGCGCTCTTCGAGCGGTACACGCGCTGCGTCGCCTTCTGAAAATCCTCTTTCTTGGCGTTGTAGATGTCGACGAACGTCTGTGGATTGCGGTCCACCAGCGGGAACCACGAGCTTTGCACGTGCACCATGATGCGGTGGCCGCGCCGGAACGTGTGGTAGGCGTCCGGCATCACGTACTCGACCTTCGCGACCTTGCCGGGCTCGAAGGGCTCGGGCTTCTCGAAACTGTTGCGGAACTTGCCGCGCATCGCCTCGCCGCGCACGAGCTGCTGGTAGCCGCCCATCTTCACGCCGGTCGGGTTCGGGTCCGGGTCGGGGAAGTCCCCTGAGTAAACGTCGATCAGCTTGACCACCCAGTCTGAGTCCGTTCCGGTCGTAGAGACGAACAGGCTGGGCGTGACAGTCCCGGCAATCGTGATGTCTTCCTCGAGTACGTCGGTCGCGTAGACCAGCACGTCGGTTCGTGAGCCGGCGAAACGCTGGTCGTCGAGCATGTGCTCGCGTGTCATGCCGATCGAGATGTTGGGGATGAAGGGCACGGGCTTGGCCGGGTCGCTCATGTACTCGTCGAAAGCCGACTTGCCGTCCGCCGCCGGGGGGTCAAAGCTGAGCTTGCCGTCTTCGCGGAGGTAGAGCGTTCTCGCCGCGACGTTCTTTGGCGGCCAGGCGTCGTACCGGCGCCAGTGGTTCGTGCCGGTTTCGAAGACGTAGGCCTCAGGCAAATCGAACTCTTTGTCCTCTTCCGGGCCCGCCTCTGGGTCCTTCAAAAAGTGCTTAAAGAAGGGCAGCTCGATCTTCTCGCGATAGAAAAGTGACGTTTTCGCGTTGAACGGCACATGGCCCATCTTGTCGCCGTCATGGCTCGCCCACTGCCCGTGATACCAAGGGCCCATCACCAGCGTGTTGTACGCGCCGGGGCTGTTCTTCTCAATCGATTCATAGACCTTGAGCGGCCCGAAGAGATCCTCGGCGTCAAACCAGCCGCCGACGGTCATCACTGCCGGCTTGATGTTCTTGAGGCTCCGACGAAGGTCCCGTGCCTTCCAGTAGTCGTCGTAGGAGCCGTGCTTGCTCATCTCGTTCCAGAACGGAACCTTGTTTTTGAAGTACCTTTCATTGAGATTGGTCAGCGGTCCCAGGTTGAGATAGAACTCGTAGCCGTCGGGCGTTTTAAAGTCGAAGCGCGGCGGCGGTTCGCGGGTCGGCTCGTCCACCGGCATGCCAAAGCGCCAGAAGAAACGGAAGGCGTGCGCCAGGTAAAACGCCCCATTGTGGTGGAAGTCGTCGCCGATGAACCAATCGGTCACGGGCGCCTGCGGCGAGGCGGCCTTCAGCGCCGGATGCGCGTCGATCACTCCCATCGCCGTGTAGAAGCCGGGATAGGAGATGCCCCACTGCCCCGCCTTGCCGTTGTTGTTGGGGACGTTCTTCACCAACCAGTCGATCGTGTCGTAGGTGTCGCTGCTTTCGTCGATGTCTTTCGGGCCGTTCTTTACGGCCATGTGAGGACGCACGTTGACGAACTCGCCCTCCGAACCCATGCGTCCGCGAACATCTTGGTAGGCGAAGATGAACAGGTCTTTGGCGAACTCACGCGACGGCCCGATGCGGGTCTTGTAGGCATCCACGCCATAGGGCCGCACGCTGTAGGGAGTGCGGAAGAGCATGATCGGGTACGGCTTCGAGACGTCCTTGGGAGCGTACACGGCTGTGAAGAGCCGCACGCCATCCCTCATCGGGATCATGTACTCGTACTTGGTGTAGTTCGCCTTGATCCATACGGCGTGCTCCTCGGGGGTCTCTTTGTCCGGCGCGACCGAGGACGCTTGGACGACGGCGCAACCGACGATGAGAAGCAACAACCTGCAGACACTCATGAGCACAATCCTAGGTTTTTAGTCGACGGGGCGGTCCCGTGTGCCGATATCGTAACGCAGCCGGCCCTCTGCCATGTTTGCCTAGAGCATCAGAGGGTTTCGAACTCGAACCTTATTTGAAACCTAGAACGTGGGTTCGGTGCGGATTGAATCACCAAGCTACCGGGCGGAACGGAGCGCGATCTATGGCGCCAAGCGCTTGAGAAGGATGTCTCGGAACTCGATGGTCATGGGCGGCCCGCCGTGAAGTTGTAGCCCGAAGACGCCCCGCTCGATGCGCTGCGCGTCTTCGTTGTCGACGACCTCGGACGCCCGCTTGCCATTGATCGAGAAGTACATGTGCCGGCCATGTACGACGACATGGACCTCGTTCCAGTCGCGCCGGCGAACGTCGCCCGAGGTGAGCGCCCCCTCGATCATGGTGAAGTATTTCTTCCCGTGCTCGTCGATGACCACCCGACGGCCGCGCTCGACGAGGTACGAGCCGCGCGGCGCGCCGTGGAAGTCCCAGGAACCCAGCACCCGCGGGCCGATGCCGACGTGCCCGAAGTCGGCGTGATAGCCCTTCACGCGATGGGTCGACAACTCACCCAGCAGGCCGCGGATGTGGACGCCCGAGTTGCCCTCGGTGCGAAAGCGGTAGCTGAGTTTCAGCTCGAAATCAGCGAGGTCGTCGGCCTTCCAGATGAGGTCCGACCCTGTGCCGTCGCTGTTTCCTACCAAGAGCCCGTCGCGTACCGACCACGCTGTCTGTTGATCCGCCGGAATGACGCGCCAACCGTCGAGGTTCTTACCGTCGAAGATGGGGGTGAAGGTGTCGGAGTCGGCTGCGTTTGCTGTGAGAAAGCTCAGGCAGACGATCAACAGTGCGGCCGGGGCCTTCGGTGCGTCGAGCTTCATCTTGTGCCTGCTTGCGGAGCTCGAGCCGGCGGCGGTGCTCGAAGTTCATCTTACCGCCCCACGAGGCACGAGAAAGCAGCAGGCGGATCCGCCAATCTGCCCTCCATGTTGTGTGCGGATGTGCCGGGCGGGCAAGGAGTCCCACCCCGTTGCCCAGGGCTACGGTCGCGGCCGCACCGCGATTGTCACATCCTCGCGACTGCGGAACACATTCCCGTCACCGCAGTCGACTTCGATCACGATAGGCACCGCGTCACCCGGAGTGACTCCGTCGGGCACAATCGCGTTGATCTGATTCAGGCCTATCGAACCGCCATGCAGAACACTTCCGAGCACCGCCGCCTGCACCCCGCCGACCAGTACTCGTATGGTCTTCTCCACGAAGAGCGCGATGCCTGGAGCGGCGCCTGTCGGAGGAGGCGCCGGCATCACCGGCCCGAGGCCGTTACCCCACAGAGTGATCACTCCGCCAATGGCCGCCGACTGCGTGACCACATTGGGATCGGGAACCGAGCCGTCCGGCTGCGCCCACGAGTCCTGAATCACCCCGTCGTCGCCGAGACTGAAGTTGGTGACGATGGCTTGGCCGACGGGGAATTCGAAGATACCCGGCGAGGCGAGGCCGGCAGGGACCGTGAAAGGGTCGCTCCAAACCGTCCCGGTCGCGTCCTGCCAGTGGACTCGGACGTCGACGGTGCCGGAACTCACATCCAGATCCCACGGCACCTGCACGTTGGCCTGATCAAAAGCGCCTTCGAAGACTCCGAACAGAGCCCCCTCGACGTCGTTGAACGTCACCGAGAAACCGTTGAGGTTCGTGCTGAGCGGCACAGTGGAAGCCACAGCCGTCGTATCGGTGAAGGCACCGCCGATCGCGACGATCGACCCCGGCGATATCAACGCCTGGAACCCGGCGGCGTCGAACACACCGCTGACCTCGTGGCTAGGGGGCGGCGGGGGTCCACCCTTGGACTCGACCGTCTCCTGGGTGTGATAGATGCTGTCGCCGGTGTTCTCCTGGTCACCGTTAGCGGCGTTGCCGCCCGCCGCGAAGATAACCGGGCCGATGTCCGTCGCCGGGGCGGTCCAGTTCACCTCGTAGGTGGCCATGTCGGGGCCAAACTTGGCGAACAGATGCTCGGGAAACTGCAGCCCGCGAGTCAGTGGCGGACAGGGGTCGAACTGATCGAAGTCCTCGATGATCTGCACCTGTGGATCGGTTCCCGTCGGGGTGAACGTGCCGGCCTGCTGGCAGCCGTCAGGCGTCCGCGAGGTGATCTGAAACCCAAAGCGTTGCTGCAGCGGGTCGGGATCGCTCACGTTGACCTGAACGCGGACGGTCTCTCCGAGTGTGTATTGGTAGTTGTCGATCGGCCCGCCGTTGATCGAAATCTCGACGCCTCCGGCCCCCGTGTTCGGCGTCACATTGTGGCACTCGGAGTTGCTGCAGGTGCCTTCGCCCGGGAAGTTGGCCCCACTGGCGAGCTTGCCGTCGGTCCTACGAGGTTCAGGACCGTCCCGCTCCGAAAGAAGGAAAACCGGGAAGCAGAAAAGCAGGGTCAGCAACACCCCGAGCATCGCTCTGCAAGAATTCATAACCTCACCCTAAGTACGCCGGCAGCTACGTCGATCAGGGGCCTCGTTACCCGGCCCTCTCTAGTAGTTAACTCCTGCCTCCAGCCCTAAGTTTCGGTCGCAACGTTATTTTTCGGGTGTAAGCGCGATGCTGGCCACCGCTAAGGCCTTCCGCGTGACCGTAGTTAAGGCCAATGCGGGCAATCGTTCCGGTGTAACCCAGCTGTATCCACGAGGCGCCCGGCCACGCAGCCGGGCGCGGTAAGCGCGGCCCCGGTAGGCACGGAACGTGATGCCGTGGCGGAACTCGCCCAGGCTCTCGAGTCCGGTGAGTCCCAACCCATCGAAGCAGTCCGCACCGAGCTTCTTGCCCGAGATTTCCGGGAGTTCCCAGAAGCCCGGCATCAACGGTAGGTCGGCGGGACGCTGCCGCAGCAACAGCTTCGTCCCCCGGCGGACCACGGCCACGGCCATATCAAGCTTTTCGGCCTTCGCCTTGGCCGCTTTAACCGGCCGCTGGTTTTCGACACCTTTCTTGCGGGCCGCGCACGAGCCCCTCAAGGGACACAGCAGGCAACGGGGATTGCGGGGGACGCACAGCGTCGCACCCAGCTCCATGACGGCTTGGTTGAACAGGGCGAAGCGCCTTGGTGCACCGGCTTGACCCAGCGCCTGCGCCTGCTCCTCGATTCGGCCCCGTACTTCCGCCTTCGAGATATCTCCCTCCTCGTTGAACAATCGCGTCAGTACGCGCAACACGTTGCCGTCGACCACGGCGTGGGGAAGGCCGAAGGCGATGCTGGCCACGGCGGCGGCGGTGTAGACTCCGATGCCCGGCAGCGCGCGGATCGAGTCATAGTCGCGCGGAAAGTCGCCGCCATGCTCCTCGACGATGTGCCGGGCGGCCTGCTGCATCTGCCGGGCGCGGCGGTAGTAACCGAGACCGCTCCAGCATTCGAGGAGCTGCTGTTCCGGTGCGTCGGCCAAGCTGTCAATCGTCGGGAAGCGATCGAGGAAGCGCTCGTAGTAGGGGATGACGGTGGTCACCCGCGTCTGCTGCAACATAATCTCTGACAGCCAGATGCGGTAAGGGTCGCGCGTGTTCCGCCAGGGCAGATCGCGGTGATGGCGGCGGTACCAGCTCAGCAGCGCATGGACAAGATTGCGCGTTTCGTCGTGACTCAAACGCTTCGGCACGGAGTTTCGACCAAGTCCAGCCGCCCGGGCGACGTGGGATCTTAGCCCAGCGTGAAACCTTGGGTACAGTTCCGACAGGACTCGAAGCCCCGAAGGTAGGGCGACGGTTTGTGGCTTGCTAGGAAATGCTCAACACCAGATAGGCGGCCACCACGGTCCCCACCAGGGCAGCTCCGTAGCAGAGCACCGCCACCAGCCCGCCCAAATGCTTGATCTGAAAAGCATCGTAGAGCGTATGCCTGAACCGGTGGGCCCAATGAAACAGCCCCAGTGAGCACAGCACGAAAAGATAAAGTTGGGTGATCGGGTGTCCGATCAAGGCCCGGAGACTTTCATAGCTGGGCGCTTCGATCCATCCGAGAGGGAAGGCCAAGCCGAAGAGCAGGAGGTGCACCGGTACCAGAAGGGCTGTCACGACGCCGCCAGCGCTAAAGATGCCCCAAAAGAAGGGTTCATTTGATTTCTTTGCCATTCAGCCCCCCACGACCACCCAAGCCACGAAGGCGGAGATCACGACCCACGCCACATAGTTCGGCGCGATGATCATCGCCTCGGGAATTTTCTTTCCACCCATGCGAACCACGACGGCCCGGGGCGTCGCATTAAACCAAGTGACGGTGTGGAGTAGGGAAAAAAGGAGACCCGCCCCACTGATGATCACCATGATGGGACTTGCGAGGCAGGCCTGAAACTCCTCGTACGCCTCGGGCCCATTGATCAAAGCGTTCACCAACATCAGCGTGATGACAACGAGGTACGCCACGAAAAGGGAGCTCATCTCCCTGGCCATGAACGTAAGGAACGGCCGCGTCTGAAGCCACCAAAAGGTCGGCATGGCGGCAGATAGGTCTTGGACGTGGCCGCCGTGTTTGCGTTTTGATTCATTTCGAACCCCACGGCATCAGAAGCGACTGAAACCACTCGGTCGTGGCCGCCAGCTTGTATTGCTGAATGGCGCCGGCCGGATCCACCTTCTTCGGACAGACCTGGGTGCATTCGCCCACGAAGGTGCAATCCCAAATTCCCTCGTGCTGCGAGAGGACCTTGAGACGTTCGTCCGCCCCCTGGTCGCGCGAGTCGAGATTGTAGCGCTGAGCCAGTGCGATCGCCGCCGGCCCGATAAACTCTTTGTCCAGCCCATACACCGGGCAGGCTGAGTAACACAGCATGCAATTGATGCACATGCTGAACTGCTTGAAAGTGTCTAGCTGCTCGGGGCTCTGACGATATTCCCCCTCTTCCAAGGGCTTCTCTTCCTCTCGAACGATCCACGGATTGACTTTCTGCAGCTTCACCAGGAAATCGTTCATGTCGATGACCAGATCTCGCACGACCGGGAAGTATCGAAGCGGCTCGACACGAATCGGCCCTGGGAGATAGCTATGCAGAAAGGCGGCGCAAGTCAGCATTGGGTCGCCGTTCACCATCATGCCGCAGCTTCCGCAGATCCCCATGCGGCAGGACCAGCGATACGAAAGAGAACCGTCGATCTGATCTTTGATATGGTTGAGGGCGTCGAGAATGACCCAGTCCTCCCGATAAGGAACTTCGAACTCCTGACGTCTCGGCTCTGTGTCGCTCTCGGGCGAATAGCGGCTTACTTCCAATACGATCGTTTCCGGCATCTGACTACCGTCTGCCTCTCAGAACTGCGGTTTCAACCTTGCCTACTTGCATAACTTGTTTGTCGTCATCCGATCAAGTGTGCCGTGCCTCTCGGCCCCTACCAACAGCCAATTTTCTGTTCTGCTGTCGATGAGCCTGTATCATCTGGTTGAGTGGGCCGTGAAGCGATTCTCGGCACTCTTCTAGGGTCCGTCCCTCTGTAACAACCTCTGGCCACTCGACCAGTTGGCCCATGTACCCCGAGTTGATCTTTGTGTATTTCGCAGTGTACGAACTTGTCATCGTGCAACTCTAAGCAGCCGACTTGACGAAACCCCCAACAGATCTTACCTTCCGTAAGTCCTCTCGCCCGGTGGCCAACGAGTGACCGTGACCGGCAGTAACTCCACCCGCGTGGTTCCGTCCTCGTTGCGATGCACCAGAGAATGGGCAAGGTACTCCTGGTCATTTCTCTTCGGGAAGTCGGTGCGCTGATGGGCGCCCCGTGATTCCTGCCGTTTCAAGGCGGAATGAATGATCGCCTCGCCCGCGTCGAGCATAAACTGAAGCTCTATCGCGGCAGTAATCTCCGTATTGAAGGTGCGGCTGTGATCCGCAATAGCGATGTTACGAAACCGCTCTTTCAACTCCGAAAGCTTGTCCGCCGAAACCTGCAGGGAACTGCCGGTTCGGTAGATGCCGGCACCCTCTTCCATCGTTTTCTGCATCTGCTCGCGAATGCCCGCAATGGACTCGGTACCGCCCGTCTTGCGGAGAAATTGCTCTTCCAGCCGTTTCTTCTCGTCGGCAGCCTGCGCCTCAATCGCCGCGCTGACCTCCCGGGACGCGGAAGCGTAGACAGCCGCCTGGGCTCCGGCACGCGCCCCGAAAACCAGCAACTCGGTGAGAGAATTCGACCCCAGGCGGTTCGCGCCGTTGATGCTGACGCACGCCGCTTCCCCCGCGGCATAGAGCCCTTCCATCGGCGTCGCTCCGTTCGGATCGGTGTGGACGCCCCCCATCACGTAGTGGACTACGGGCCGCACGGGGATCAACTCGGTAACAGGATCGATGTTCTGATACTTCTGGCACAATTCCCGCACAAATGGGAGTCGGGTGTTGATGAGCTCCTCCCCCAGGTGCGTCAGGTCCAAATGCACGACCGGGCCGTAGGGACCTTCCACGGTGCGGCCCTGGTGACGCTCTTGCTCGAAGGCCTGCGACAGCCGGTCGCGGGGGCCTAGCTCCATGCTGCGCAAGACCGGCTTCGGTTCCGGCGTGCCAAGGTCGTAATCCTGCAGATACCGGTACCCATCCTTGTTGAGGAGGTAGCCTCCTTCGGCCCGCGTCGCCTCGGTAATCAAGATTCCCGTGAAGGGCAGACCGGTGGGATGGTACTGCACGAACTCCATGTCTTTCAACGGGGCCCCGGCCCGGAAAGCCATCGCCATGCCGTCGCCATTCTTGATGTTGGCGTTGGTTGTGAAAGGAAAGACTTTGCCGCAACCGCCCGTGCAGATGATGACGGCCTTGGCGGTAATTGCCTCGATGCTTCCGCTCGCCAGATCCATGGCGACAACGCCCTGGATCCGCCCGTCGTCTACCAGCAACCGGGTGACAAACCATTCGTCATAGCGCGTGACCGAGCTATACTTCAGGCTCGTCTGGAACAGCGTGTGAAGCATGTGGAAGCCGGTCTTGTCAGCGGCAAACCAGGTTCGCTTCTTCTTCATGCCACCAAACGGGCGTACGTTGACCCGGCCGTTGTCTCGTCGGCTCCAGGGGCAGCCCCAGTGCTCCAGACGCAGTAACTCGTTGGGAGCCTCGTTCACGAACATCTCGACTGCATCCTGATCACATAACCAGTCACCGCCGGAGATGGTGTCGTAGATGTGTTCTTCGAGACTGTCGTCTTCGGCTATGACAGCGGCCGAACCGCCCTCGGCCGAGACGGTGTGGCTTCGCATGGGGTAGACCTTCGAGACGATGGCCACCTTGAGTTTCGGATCGGCTTCCGCGACGGCGATCGCGGCTCGAAGGCCGGCGCCGCCTCCACCGACGATCAAGACATCATGAACGGGCGTTGGCATGAGAATCTAAGATCATACGTGACCAGCAGTCAGGTTTCAACGGGAACACACCGGCACCCCCGGAACCAAGCATGGACCCTGCCTATTAGGAAAGGAAGAGACCGCGGAGTCAACCACACCCGTACTTCGCTACTCCTGGGCCTTCTTGAAGATGATCTCGTCGATCAAGCCGTAGTCCTTCGCTTTGCCGGCGTCAAGGATAAAGTCGCGCTCGACATCCTTCGAGATCGCCTCGGCTTCCTGCCCGGTATGCTTCGCAATGATCTCGTTGAGGTTCGCCCTCATCCGCAGGATTTCCCGCGCATGAATGTCGATGTCCGTGGCTTGCCCGGCGAGCCCTCCGGAAATCGAGGGCTGGTGCAGCAGGATCCGCGAGTTCGGCAGAGCGTAGCGCTTGCCTTTTGCGCCGGCCGCGAGCAAGACCGCCGCCATCGACGCCGCCTGACCGATGCAGACCGTCGTGATGTCGGGACGGACGAACTGCATCGTGTCGTAAATCGCCATACCCGCGGTGATCGACCCCCCGGGCGAATTGATGTAGAGCCAGATGTCGCGGTCTGGGTTTTCGGCCTCGAGAAATAGCAACTGGGCCGTGACCAAGTTGGCTGCGCCGTCGTCGATCGGGAAGCCGACGAAGATGATGTTGTCTCGCAGCAGCCGCGAGTAGATGTCGTAGGCGCGTTCGCCCCGGCTAGTCTGCTCGACCACCATCGGAATCAAACCGGCCTGGGGTTGGGGTGACGTTGCCATGTACGCTCCTTCTCGTGTCGTTCAGTGCGGGCCCGCTCGGGCCGAGAGGTGGGCTTGGCGCGCCGGGCTAGCCCACGGTGCAGCCCTACGTGTCGCCGGCCGCGCTCACTTCTTGATCAACCTTCTGCGCTTCGTCGAAGAGGAAGTTTAGGGCCTTTTCGTTGCGCATCTGGACCTTCACACGATCCAACGTGCCGTCTTCGGCTAATTCGGCTCGGGCGTCGGCGACCTTTTTCTTATTCTGCTCCGCGTAGCGGCGAACCTGCTCGTCCAACTCGTCGGAGCTGACCTCGATCGCCTCCACTTCGGCGATGCGCTCCAAGATGAACTCCGCACGCACGTCTCGTACAGCCCCTTCGCGCTGACCGTCACGGATCTTCGACCAGTCGAGATCGAGCTTCGCGGGATCCACTCCCTGCTCGGCTAGCTGGCGCAACTGCCGTTCGGCCCGGTTCGCAATCTGGCGGTCGACCATCGCTTCAGGAACCGGGAACGGGTGCTGCGCGACCAGCTTGTCGACGAGCTTGTCTTTGGCGGTTGACATCTCGTGCCGGCGGCGATGGGCCGCGATACTCTCGCGGATCTGCGTGCGTAGTTCGTCGAGGCTTGGGAAGTTGCCGACTTCGGAGGCGAACTCATCGTCCAACTCGGGCAGTTCCTTCTTGCGAAGCCCCACGACCTTGGCGTGAAAGCGCACCGTCTTGCCGGAGAGCTGCTCGCTACCGTAGTCGTCGGGATATTTCACGTCGAACTCGGCCTCGTCACCCGGGCTCTTGCCTCGCAGGTTGTCGCTGAAATCGGGAAGTGTCGATTCCTCCCCGATGCCGAGCATCATCTCGTCCTGGTCGATCTTGGGCGAGTCTCCGACGCTCTTGAGTGACAGCACCGCGATGTCCCCGTCTTCCAGCGGCCGGGGATCGAGGTTGAGGTAGCTGACGTGCTGCTCCCGCAGCCGCTCCAACTCCTGACTGACCTCGTCGTCGGTCACTTGGGGCTCGGTATACGGGACTTCGAGGCGCAGATACTCGCCCAACTCAAACTCCGGCTGGACGTCGAACTCAGCGCGGAAGGTCACCGGCTCGCCGTTCTCGAAATGCAAATCGGCGACGTCGGGTGCCCCGACGACCTTCAAACCCTCTTCCTTGGCCCGCTCCCAGAAGAGCTTGGGCAGCAGCCTCTCGATCACTTCTTGCTTGATGTCTTTCCAATGGCGGGCGCGAACGACCGCGGGCGGCGCTTTCCCGGGCCGGAAGCCCGGCAACCGGACCTGCCGCCGATACGTGTCCACCACCTTGCCGATGTCTTTCTCGACCTCGCCCCAATCGATCGAGAAATCCAGTTTTCGCTTGCTGCTAGCCTCGTCCGCCAAGAACTTCCCCTCAATACCCCGCGATCAAGATTCATCTTATCGCAGAGAGCTACGCGGTTATCTTCGCGTTCGGCTGCAACCTCTGTGCAAGCGTCGAGAATACCCCTGCAACTCCACCCACGGACCGAAACTACACCCCAACTTTGACCACGGTCGCTTTCGGCGATATACTAGTAGCTGAAAACGCCATGAATCTCCGCCCCCATGACCGACGCCATCATCATGGCCCGCCACACACAGACGGGGCCCGGCGGAAGCAAGCCCAGTCGTAAGCGAAATCTCAACGCGATGCGACGCCCGCCGGCCTCGGGGCCGAGCGGGTTTTTTGTTTCCAGGTGCTTATGAAACTTGATTTCTCCAAGCTGGATGGCCTTCTGCCGGTCGTCGTTCAAGACGCCTCCGATGGCCGCGTCCTGATGCTTGGCTTCATGAACGACGAGGCCTTTCGCCTGACCTGCGAGACCGGCAAAGTAACCTTTTATAGTCGCTCCCGCGATTCCCTGTGGGTCAAGGGGGAGACCTCGGGCCACTACTTGCTGGCCAGGGAAATTCAGGTCGATTGTGACGAGGATTCGCTCGTCATCCAGGCTGAGGCGTTGGGCCCGGGCGTTTGCCATAATGGGTTCCGAAGTTGCTTCTACCGCCGTTTTGAAGACGGCGATTGGACGCAGTTCGAAGATCCCGCCTACAACCCCAAGGCTGTCTACGATTCCTGAGGAAACAGGTCTCTGATGTTTAAGATCATCAGCAGCAGCGACCGCGGCGTACTCAACCGGCTCTTCGCCAAGCGCCGCCAGCGGCTGGGGCAGGCCGAATCGACGGTCGCGCCCATCATCGAAGCGGTCCGCGAGCGCGGCGACGGGGCCCTGCTCGCCCACGCTCGCCGCTACGACGGCCTCAAGGGCAACACGGTCCGCATCCCGCCCGAAAAGCTTCGCGACTCCCTCCGAGAAGCCGACGAAGACTTCCGCGACGCCTTGGAGACGGCGGCGGAGAGAATCCGGCAGTACGCCGAGTTGCAGATGCCGCAGCCCTGGTCGAAGCGGGTCCGGCGGGGTCTGAAGCTCGGCCAGATCGTCCGCCCGATCGGCTCGGTGGGCGCCTATATCCCCGGAGGCAACTATCCGTTGCCATCGACCCTGATGATGACCGTGATCCCGGCGCAAGTAGCCGGCGTGAAGGTGATCTCAGTCGCTTCGCCCAAGCCAACGCCCGCGACTTTGGCGACGGCTGGGTTCCTCAAGGTTGAGAACTTCTTCCACATGGGCGGGGCGCAGGCGATCGCGGCCTTCGCCTACGGAACCGCGACTGTCCCTCGAGCCGACCGCATTGTCGGCCCAGGCAACATCTACGTGGCGGCGGCGAAAAAGCTGCTGGCCGGCGAGGTAGGTATCGACTTCGTAGCCGGCCCCACCGAGATCATGCTGATCGCTCCCAAGGGCGCGACCTCGCGCGAGTTCCGTATGCTGGCGGCCGACATGCTCGCCCAAGCCGAGCACGATGTCGAGGCGACAGCCATCTTACTGACGCATTCCAAGCGGACGGCGAACGGGGTCCTGAACGAAGTCAAGAAGCAGCTCAAAGTGCTGCCCACGCGCGCGATCGCCGCGACGTCTCTGGGACGCAACGGCTCGATCATCCTGACGAGCAGTCTCGACGAAGCCATGGAGATCGCCAACCACTTCGCCCCCGAACACCTATCGATCCCCGACGAGGCAATGCTCAAGAATGTCACGAATGCCGGCAGTGTCTTCGTCGGCTCATGGAGTCCCGAAGCAGCCGGCGACTACGCCTCCGGCCCCAACCACGTGTTGCCGACTGGCGGCGTGGCAACGTTTCGGGGCGGCCTCTCCGTCCAAGACTACGTCAAGATCATCTCGGTGCAGCAACTCGACCGGGCGGCGCTTAAACGCCTGGCGCCAACCATCACCACCTTGGCGCGCGCCGAGGGCCTCGAGGGACACGCCCGCTCGATCGAAGTGCGTGTCGATGACTGAGGCCACGGACTAAGGCCATGATGAAAGCCGTGATCGGGCAGCGGCCCAAGCCCCGCGAAGCCGTCCAGCGGATGACCCCCTACGTGCCGCCCACCAGCGGCCGGCAGGGTAAGCTGCGGCTCGATTTCAACGAAAACACCGTCGGCGCCTCGCCCCGTGTCGCCCGCTTTTTGCAAAAGCTGGCCGATCCCGAGTTCCTGGCCGTTTACCCCGAGTACACCGAGGCACGAGAGCGGATGGCCCGGTTTCTCGGCGTCAACACCAACCAACTGCTTTTCACCAACGGGACCGACGAGGCGATCCACTCCCTCATCAACACTTATGTCGATGCCGGCGACGAGGTCGTGATTCCATCGCCGACCTACTCGATGTTCCGCTTCTACGTGGAGTTGGCCGGCGCTGTACCCCGCGAGATCCCCTATCGCGTCCCGGACCTGGCCTTTCCCCTCGACGAGCTACTGGATGCCGTCAGCGAGCGGACGCGCGCGGTACTGATCGCCAACCCCAACAACCCGACCGGTTCCGGAATTGATCTGGATGCAATCGAGGAGATCGCCGAGCGGGCGCATAAGGCCGTGGTACTGATCGACGAGGCCTACTTCGAGTTCTACGGCGTTAGCGCGGCCGAAATGTTGCCCTTGTATCCGAACGTATTCGTCAGCCGCACGTTTTCGAAGGCCTACGGGATGGCCGGTCTGCGCATCGGGTGCCTGCTCTCACAAGCCGAAAACATCGCCGCCGTCGCCAAAGGCCAGTCTCCCTACAGCGTCAATGCGGTCGCGGTCGCCTGCGCCCTCGAAGCGATCGAAGACCAGGCCTACGTCCGTGGCTACGTCAGCGAGGCGCTCGAGGCAAGGACCTTGATCTTCAAAGGTCTCGACCGGCTCGGCGTTGCGCACTATCCGAGCTGCGCCAACTTCGTGCTCGCGCAATTGGGCGGGCGATCGAAAGAGATCTGCGGGGAGCTGCGGGAGCGCGGCATCCTGATCCGCGACCGCAGCCACGAGATCCCCGGAGCCGCCCGCATTACCGCCGGCACGAGAGAACAGGCGCGCAGGTTCTTGGAAGTCTTGCAGGATGTTTTGTAGGCAGCGGTTCCGCGACCAAACACTCCCTGAGATCAGCCTCATGAGGTCAGCAACCGTCCAACGCGACACCAAGGAGACGCAGATCCGCGCCGAACTGCGCCTCGACGGCAAGGGCCGCTACAAGATCTCTACCGGCATCCGTTTCTTCGACCACATGCTCGAATTGTTCACGAAGCATGGCGGCTTTGATCTCGAACTAACCGCCGGCGGTGACCTTGAGGTCGACCAGCATCACACGGTCGAAGACGTCGGGATCGTACTCGGGCAGTGTTTCGCCCAAGCCCTGGGTGACCGCGTCGGCATCAATCGAGCGGGCTATTTCGTGATGCCGATGGATGAGACGCTCGCGGTCGTCGCAGTCGACCTCGGCGGACGCCCCGCGCTGGTCTACCACGCGCCGACCCGCTTCCGCCTCGTCGGGGACCTGCAGACCGAGCTGCTGCACGACTTCTTCGACGGGTTCGTCAACCACTGTGGAGCGAATCTACACGCGCGCGTGATGTACGGGCGCTCGAATCACCACAAGATCGAGGGTATCTTCAAGTGCTTCGCGCGGGCCATGCGCTACGCCTGCTCGAAGGACAAGCGGCTAAAAGACCAGCTCCCAAGCACCAAGGGCCTACTGGAGAAGACAAAGGGGCGCCCAGCGTAGGCGCACAACGCTCGGGCCGCCATCAGGACCCGGTCTGACGGGCACACGAATCACGAATCACCCCATGATCGCCATCTTTGACTACGGTGCCGGCAACCTTCGCTCGGTCGAAAACACCCTCGCCGCGATTGGCGAGCCCTACGAGATCGTCAACGATCGCGCCGGCCTCGAACGCGCGGAGAAAATCATCCTGCCCGGCGTCGGTCATTTCGGCCAGTTGATCCGTTCCCTTGACTCCCTCGGCGTGCGCGAGGCGTTCCGCGAACGCATCGCGGCCGGCGTGCCGTTTCTTGGAATCTGCCTCGGACTGCACGCTCTATTCGAAAAAAGTGAAGAGGCCCCTGAACTGGAAGGCCTGGGCGTCTACCCGGGCAAAGTGCGGCGCTTCCCGGCTGGCTACCGCGTACCTCATATGGGCTGGAACCAGCTCGAGCCGCAGGGGCAGCCGCGCCTGCTTGAGGGGCTCGCCCCCCAACCCTACGTTTACTTCGCCCACAGCTACTACGTCCCCGCCGACGTGGCGGGCGACCGGGCAGCCGCCTTATGCGAATACGGCCTTCGGTACACGGCCGCCCTCGAAGCCGGTAACGTCTTCGGCGTGCAGTTCCATCCTGAAAAGTCAGGCGGCATCGGACAGCGGATCGTCCGCAATTTCTTGGCATGCTAGCGAAGCGCATCATCCCCTGCCTCGACGTCAAAGACGGGCGGGTCGTTAAGGGGGTCAACTTCGTTGAACTGCGCGACGCGGGTGATCCCGTCGAACTGGCCAATATCTACAACCGCGACGGCGCGGACGAACTCGTCTTCCTCGACATCACCGCTTCGCACGACCGCCGCGACATCATGAAAGACGTCGTGGAGCGGACTGCGCGGGAAGTATTCATCCCGCTCACCGTGGGCGGCGGTATTCGTGCGGTCGCCGATGCGCGCAACATCCTGATCGTCGGCGCCGACAAGGTGTCGGTCAACACAGCGGCTGTCGAACGCCCGGAGCTGCTGACCGAGCTTTCCGTGGAATTCGGCTCGCAAGCCGTCGTGTTGGCGATCGACGCCCGCCGCAGCGGCAAGGATGACTCCGGAGCCACAAAGTGGAACGTCGTGACCTACGGCGGCCGCAAGGACACCGGCATCGACGCAGTCGAGTGGGCCGAGCGGGGTGAGTCGCTGGGCGCAGGCGAGATTCTGCTGACCTCGATGGATTGCGACGGCACCCAAACGGGTTTCGACTGTGAGTTGACGCGCGCCATCTCGCGCCACACGCACATCCCCGTGATCGCGAGCGGCGGCGGCGGCACGCCGGAGAGCTTCGTGGAGGTCTTCGCCGAGGGAGAAGCCGACGCCGCCCTAGCCGCGTCGATCTTCCACTACGCTACCTACACCGTCGACGGGCTCAAGCAGATCCTCAAAGGACACGACATTACCGTCCGGACGACGGGTTGAGCGCAAGCGGGTAGGGGTCCCACCTTCCACCAACCCGCCTCCGATGGTTTCTTCGGTCCGCCTCAGGCGGCCGCGACAAGCCGCCGTCGGAGAATGCCGGTCCCGAAACGCAATTAGGCTGCCAAGCCTAGTCGAGGATACCGAGAATCTCTTCTTCCCTGAGTATCAGTAGCTCTTCGGCGTCGACAGTGACGTCGGAACCCGAATACTTCCCGAACAAGACCAGATCGCCGGCCTTGATGTCGAGCGGTGCGAGCTTGCCGTCATCGAGGCGCTTGCCCTGGCCAACAGCCACCACCTCGCCCCGCTGCGGCTTCTCTTTGGCCGAGTCAGGGATGATGATGCCGCCCTTCTGCTGCTCTCCCTCTTCAACGCGTCGCACGACCACACGGTCAAACAAAGGTTTCAAATCCACTGAAGTTTCCTCCTCAAAGAACCGTCCAAACGGGGCGGCTCAAGTACACGATGCCGTCGCCAAGCGCGCGACAAGGCCGAATTGGCAGGCTAACAAGCACCCAGCCGACCTGTCAATCACGGCCGCTGGAGGCAACCCGCCCGGTCGTCCTGCCCGACGTTGAATATCCTATTGTCAACCTACTTCTGTTCTATTATTATTAGGTGTAGGGTCGATTGTCAATAGGATAATGTTGTTCACAGCTCCAAAGATCGATGACGTTGAACAAGAAGTCATCGAGCGCACAACTGGGCTTCGTACCAGCCTGCGCTACGCGACGCAGGATCCGGTTCGCTGGCAGGGATTGTTGCGGCGAGTCGCCATGGCTCGGGCCATCCGGGCCTCAAACAGTATTGAAGGCTACGACGTGACCGAGGATGATGCTCTCGCCGCGTGGGAAGGCCAAGAGCCTCTCGATGCGGCGGCCGACGCCTGGGAGGCCGTTACCTGCTATCGGTCCGCCATGACCTACGTACTTGAGTTGGCCGACGATCCCCATTTCGGCTATTCCGCCGATCTGTTGCGAGGGCTCCATTTCATGATGCTCCAGTACGACCTACGCCGGAATCCCGGCCGGTGGAGGCCCGGGCCGATCTACGTCCGCGACGAGAGAATCGGCGAGATCGTATACGAGGCGCCGGACGCAATCACGGTCCCTTCGCTCATCAATGAATTGGTCGCGTTTCTGAACGACAACAATGACGCGAACATCGATCTGGTCCATGCCGCTCTCGCCCACCTGAACCTTGTGATGATTCACCCGTTCTCTGACGGCAACGGACGCATGGCGCGGTGCCTGCAAAGCCTGACCCTGGCCAGAAGCGGTATTCTCGCCCCTGCCTTCTCGAGCATTGAGGAGTACCTGGGTCAGAATACCGACGAATACTACTCGGTCCTAGCTGAGGTCGGGGCCGGCCAGTGGAGCCCGTCACGTGACACTCGTCCATGGATCCGGTTTTGCCTGAAGGCGCACTTCCAGCAGGCAACCACGATGCTACGCCGTACCAGAGAAATGGGACGTTTGTGGGATGCCGTCGAGATCGAGGTCCATCGGCGTCAACTGCCGGATCGCACAATCCTCGCCTTGGTTGACGCCGCGCTGGGCTTCAAGGTGCGGAACGCAACCTACCGCAGTAGCGCTGATGTCAGTATGGAGGTCGCAAGCAGGGACCTCAGAAGACTGGCCACCGAGGGCCTGCTCGAGGCCCAAGGCGAGCGCAAAGGACGGCACTACGTAGCATCAGATCAGATCCAGGCAATGAGGCAACGTACGCAAGAAACCAAGGTGGTCGAGGACCCTTTTGAATCGCCTTCTCCTCGGCAACGTGCTCGCGATCGCAGCTGAGTAGGCATGCTCAGCCTACGCCACAACCCCTACGCCACAAAATGTGGTTTCACGAACTCGTAGGTCTGGCGGATGGCCTTCATCGCGTCTTCATCCAGCGGACGCACGTCGGGGTTGCGCACCTCCCAGTTCGACACCACGCCGCGAAGGTGCAATACATAAAGTAACGACGGGAACCCATACGCCACCGCCTGGGTCACGAACAGCATGATCTTCGAGAACGCGTCGAGCGCCTCGTTGGTCTTGCCTTCGTTCATCAGGTCCCAGACCTTCACATAGAGGTCCACCCATCCCGCAGCCGGCATGTTGCCCGCGACGCCCAGCATCATCTCATCGGGCAGATTGCGCCCGTGGCTACCGGTGAACACCGTCACCCGGTCGCCGCCCTCGGCCTGGAACGCCTTGATGCGCGACATCGAGTGGCCGGCTTCGTCCTTGACGAAGCGTAACGTAGGAACCTGCTCCGCCATCTTGAGGACAAACTCGACGCTCATGTTGCCGGTCGTCTGCACGAACATGGGCAGGCTACAGGCATTGCCGACCGCTTTGTAGTACTTGAGGACCTCGTCGAGGTCAAACTCACCGCGGTCGCGGGTGGGCAGGGCGACGATGGCGTCCGGGCGTAGCTTTTCGGCGTGCTTCGCATACTTGACGGCCGTCTCGGTGTCGGGCCCTTGCACGCCGATCACGACCACGGGCTTCAAGCCCTTGTTCGCCTTGACGATGAGCTCGGCGCCCTCGATCCGCTCTTCAAACGAGAGGTACTGATACTCGCTGGCACGCTGCGGCCAGACGATGCCGTGAACACCCGTCCGGTCGAGGAACTTCACCTCTTTCTCCAACTCGTCGAAGGCGATCTTGTTGTCTTTCGTATAGGGCGTTTGAACGATCGGGAAGATGCCCCGGAACTTCTTCGGGTCGACCGCCCCGGCCGAGCAAGAGAACTCGCCGAGCAAGCCCGCACCCAGCGCTGCGCCACCGAGCATCCGCAGGAAGCCGCGGCGTCCGTGAGCGGGCGAGGGAAGAAGATCAACGTTCTGTTTCGGCATGGCAGTTAGTGTAACGGAGGTCCGTGCTAGGGAGGTGGCCAGCGGCTTAGGCGAAATCCTTGTTCGTGACGATGCGGTTTTCGTCGATGCTGATATCCGCCGCGTAGGCGATCTTCGACACCTCAATCGCAAACGCCGGATTCAGCACCGACGGTGTCCGCATCCGCACGCTCTCGAGGAAGTCTTTGTACATCTCGAGTTCTGCGTTCTCGCCCGGCACCCGCAAGAGCAGATCGGTCGTCACCCGCTCGGCGTCGGCGTACTTGGCCAGAAGCTGACGGCGGTCCCATTGCAGGTAGCCGTTGTCACCCACCACGGTGATCTCCGACGAAGCGCCCCGCGCGAAACCGCAATAAGAATGCTGCAGCCGCGCGCCGTTCGCGAAGTCGGCGTTCACCGCCACGAGGTCGCGCGTGGTCCGCTCCGGGTATTTCATCGCGCCGCCCGTGGCCGACACCTTGACGACCGGGGAGTTGATCAATGCGTAGATGAAGGCGTAGGAGTGCACCGAGAAATCGAGTAGCGTCGACCCGGTGGTCTCCTTCAGGTGCCGCCACGGGGTCTTCTTGCCGGTCGCGGGATCGGTGTAGATCCAGGTTCGCGGATTCCAGTCGCCCCGGAACTCGGTCTGCGAAACAAACTGCACCTTGCCGATGCACCCGCTGTGAACGATCGCAGAGAACGCCTTGTCACCGCTGTAGTAGCGCCGCTGCATGCCGACGGCGACGATGCGCCCCCGCTGCTCGGCTTCGAGCTGCACTTCCCGCGCCTGCTCGTAGTTGAGGCCGATGGGTTTCTCGACCAGCACGTCTTTGCCGGCGCGGAGAGCGGCGAGCGCCACCGGGGCATGCAGAAAGTTCGGCGCGACGATCACCACGACATCCACGTTCTTGTCGGTCACCAACTCGCGGTAGTCGACGTAGCTCGTGGCCCGTCCGCCCAGCCCCTGGTTCACCGAAGCCATGCGGTCGGGTTGGATGTCGCACAGTGCCGTGATCTCGACGCCCGACAACTCCCCTACCGCCGCCACGTGGCGGTGCGCCCGTCCACCCAGCCCGACCACCCCGATCCGCACCTTCTTTTCCGCCGCCAGCGGCAGCGCGCTCGCAGCAACCCGGCGGCAAGCGCCTGCCGGCGCGATGGTCGAAGTTTCATTGGCACAATTCGGCTTGCTTGATCAGGGTCTCCGTATCGCCTGACAGCACCTTCCGGGGGTAGGGCATGGCGGTCTAGACCTTCATCGTTTGCCGCAAATGGTTGCGGCATTTCTCGACCAAATCACGGCTCGAGATGTCCTCGCGCTTGTTCACTTCCACGATCAGCCAGCCAAACCAGCCTGTCCGGCGAAGCGCCTTGCCCAGCGCGGCGAAGTCGAAATCACCGCTGCCGATCATGACCTCTTTACCCGCCATGGTGTCGCGCAGATGAAAGCCCGCGATACGGTTCGGGTACTGATAGACCAGCTCCGTAACGGGGAGCCCTGTGGGGAACCGATGGCCCACGTCGAGCACCAGCGAGACCAGGTCGGGTTCGGTTTCCGCCAACACTTGCCTGATCTCCTCGGCGCTGTGGGCCAACTCGTGCCGGTGGTTGTGGAAGCTCACGCGAACCCCCAACTCACGGCAAGCCCGGCCGGCGCGGTTCAGTTCGCGGGCCTTCGAAGCCAGAGCCGCCCGCGTCGCCCGTCCGTCAGCCTCTGTCGGCAGCACCCGTCCGCTCAGGATGATGTGCTTGCCGCCCAGCCCCTGAGCAGCCTTCGCAATACGCAGGATCTGTTCCTGCTCGCCCGCGATCTTCTCGGCATCAAACAAGCCGACGCCGAGATGCAAGCCGATCAATTCGACGCCTCGCTTTTCGAACTCACGGCGCATTGGTGCGGGATCGTCAAAGCTGTGTTCGAGGCTCCGGTAGTTCGTCTCGAAACCCTCGTAGCCCAGCTCAGCTAGATCGTCGAGCACACCGAGGAACCGGCCGCGATCGGGGATGGGCGAACCGTAGGCGCGCGTCTGGCAACCGACCTGAATTTTCGGGGCGGCCCCTCGAGCGACGACGGGGGCGAGAGCGGTAGAGAGCAGAGTTCGTCGCGTGAGACTCATGAGCGCCGACACGAACGACAAGTGTTCGCAAGACGCAAAGGGTTCCCTGGGGTCCCTTTGCGCCTTTGCGAACCTTGGCGCCTTTGCGAGAAACAACTATGCCGCTTTGGCCATCCCGTGCGGGTCGATGACGAACTTCTTCGCCGCGCCCTTGTCGAAGTCCTGGTAGCCCGACGGCGCTTCGTCAAGGCTAATGTAGGTCACGTTGGTCGCCTTCGCGGGATGCGTCTTCTCGTGCAGGATCGCCTGCATCAACTGCCGGTGATAGCGCATCACCGGGCACTGGCCAGTCGTGAACACATGCGACTTCGCCCAGCCGAGACCAATGCGAATGCCGAGGTTGCCGATCTTGGCGTTCTCGTCGACGCCGCCCGGATCCCCCGTCACGTAGAGGCCCGGGATACCAAGCGCGCCGCCTGCACGCGTGACTTCCATCAGCGCGTTCAGCACCGTCGCCGGACGCTCAACGGCCGTGTCTTTACCGTGACCCCGCGCCTCGAAACCGACGCAGTCCACGCCGCAATCGACCTCGGGCACGCCGACGACTTGTTCGATCTGCTCGGCGAGAGTGGCGTCCTTGCGAAGATCGAGCGGCACACAGCCGAAGCTTTCCGCCTGCGCGAGACGCTCGGGAATCAGGTCGCCGACCATCACGACCGCCGCGCCCAGCAGATGGCAGCCCTCGGCGCTCGCAAGACCCACCGGCCCCGCCCCGGCGACGTAGACGATCGAGCCCGGACCGACGCCGGCCGTGTAAGCGCCGTGGAAACCGGTCGGGAAGATGTCCGATAGCAGCGTCAGGTCGCCGATCTTCTCCATGGCCTGGTCCTTGTCCGGGAACTTCAAAAGGTTGAAGTCGGCGTAGGGGACCATGACGTAGTCGGCTTGGCCGCCGACCCATCCGCCCATGTCTACGTAACCATAGGCCGCGCCGGGCCGCGCCGGGTTGACGTTTAGGCAGATGCCGGTCTTGCCTTCCTTGCAATTCCGGCACCGCCCGCAAGCGATGTTGAATGGGACCGAGACGATATCGCCGACGTCGATGAACTCGACGTCGCTTCCGGCTTCGATCACCTCGCCGGTAATCTCGTGGCCGAGAACCAGCCCGGCCGGCGCTGTCGTCCGGCCGCGTACCATGTGCTGGTCGCTGCCGCAGATGTTAGTGGTGACGATCTTGAGAATCACCCCGTGCTCGCATTTCCGGTCGCCAATCGCAAGCTTCGGATAGTCGATGGATTGCACCTCGACTTTTCCGGGCTCCATATAGGCGACACCTCGATTCGATGCCATAACTGTTCCTCCTCCTCGATGAAATGACTTACCTCTAAATCTAGCCGGGTACAATCTTACCGCAAACGAGGATTTGCGAGGGAGGCGTGGAAGGAGGCTCCGCAGCGTTGTCCAGAGGCCTTGCCGATCCCATCGGGGCGCATCCGCCCGCGTTGCCCGGGTGCGCTCTAACCTCGACTCTGATAACGTGGTGGCCTGATCCGAACATGGCCGATCCCCACTCCTCGCTCATTGCCCATCTGCGCTTCTACCAAGACCTAGGTATCAAGGAAGTCCTGATGCCGGAGGGCCGTCCGCTGCGCTCGGCGGCTCCACCGGAAACGGAGCCGGCCGCCTCCCTCGGCCCGCACCCCCGCCCCGTGACACCGAGCCCCATCGATTCAGAGCCCGCGCCCGAGTGGAACTACCGCCCGCCCGCCGACCTGTTCGGTTCCGGCGAGGCACCGCCCGAAAGCGGCGAACGCGACCCGCTCACCATCCTCAACAAGATCCAAGCGGACATCGGTGATTGCACCCGCTGCGTGCTCCACAAAGGGCGTACCAACATCGTCTTCGGCGTCGGCATCCCCAACGCCAAGCTGGTTTTCGTGGGCGAAGGCCCCGGCGCCGACGAGGACGCCCAAGGCATCCCGTTTGTCGGCCGCGCCGGCCAGCTCCTCACGCAAATGATCAACAACACCGCGTCCAAGGAAGGAATTGCGATCCAGCGTGACGACGTCTACATCTGCAACGTCGTCAAATGCCGTCCGCCCGGCAACCGTGCCCCTGAGCCGGACGAGATGAAGACCTGTGGCCAGTTTCTCGAGCGCCAACTCGACGCCATCCGCCCCCGCGCCATTTGCGTTCTGGGCGGCACAGCCGCCAAATATCTGCTAGAGACGCGCCAGGGCATTACCAAGTTGCGTGGCCGCTGGCACGACTGGCACGGCATTCCCGTCATGCCCACTTTCCACCCTTCCTTCCTGCTCCGCGCCTACAACAAAGAGGGCAAGGTGCAAGCCTGGCAGGACCTCAAGAAGGTCCTCCACTACGTCTACGACTGACGCGGACGTCGGCCGGGCGCTCGGCGTGCCTTGGCGCAATAACTCAGCAAACCGCGCGGCGGCTTCACGGCCCCGCCGAATAATTCCTCGTTTTTTGGCTTCCTCGGTGTTATATTTGATGGGCCTCCGGGCGGGCGCTCTACGTCGAGCGAGCGATCCGTACGGAGTGCGGGGGCTGCCAAACGCAGCCGGAAGGGTATCTCATGGCAAAACTCGTGGCAATCGGTGATAGCATCACGCAGGGATTCCAATCTCTAGCCATCAGCAGCACCGACCTGTCGCCTCCCGCCCTGATCGCGGAGCGCATGGGCTTGGACGATCTCTCGTTTCGCACGCCCGACTTCAGCGGAGCCGGCGGCCTGCCCTTCAATCTCGAGTGGATGGCCCGCAAGCTCCAGGCCTCCTACGGCCCCGATATCCGCCGATTCGAGTGGATCACCGCGGCCTTTGAGATCGGCAGCCTCATCGACCAGGTTGAGGACTACTGGGAACGGGGCCGCGGGTCCGAGAAGATCCAAGATGTCGACTATCACAACCTGGCGGTGTGGGGCTTCGAGGTGGGCGACGCCTACAACATGACGCCCAAGTTGTGCCGCCAACAAATCGGCAAGACCAGGGACAATCTTCTCCAGATACCGTCCAAACCGCGCCTGAGGAGCGCCGCCAGGGTCTTGAATCCCGGACAACTCGAAACCCGTGACGTCTACACGCAGATCACCATTGCTAAGAGGATCCGCGAAGACGATCAGATCGAGCACTTGATCCTGGCGCTGGGAGCCAATAACGTCCTCGGCACCGTCGTAGACCTCAAGATCAAGGAGACCGGAGAAGATCCCCCGGGTCCCAACTCCGACCGCAACCTCTGGAGTCCCGCTGCCTTTCGCGAAGAGTTTCGTATCTTGGCAGAGCAGGTGGCGCAGATCGGCGCGGACAATGTATGCATCGCGACGGTGCCCACATCACGATCCCGCCCATCACTCGCGGCGTCATGGAGAACCTCCGCCCGCTGCCTGACCGAGAGACGTACTTCGACTTCTACACCCGCTTCTGGATTCGTGATGACCGCTTCAACAAGGATCGCGATCCGCACCTGACCAAGCGACAGGCCATCACCATCGACGACCACATCGACCGATACAACGAGGTGATCATCGAGACCGCCGAGGCTCAGGGCTGGAAGGTCGTACACCTTTGCAAACTACTCGACGAGATCGCCTTTCGTAGAAACCACCAGACCCCGCCGCGCCCGCTGCCCCCGCCAATCAGAGACCTGACAACCGAGCTGTTTCGCATCCACCCCAACGGTCAGATCAGGAGCGGTGGTCTCTTCAGCCTCGACGGCGTCCACCCGACCACCTGCGGCCACGGCCTGATCGCGGACGAATACATCAAGGTGTTGCGGGAAGCGGATCCCAGTATCCCTAGAATCGACTTCGCGGAACTGCGCCGCTGGGACACCCTGGTCTCGAATCCTCCCCTGGTGCTCGATGACATCATGGGGATGCTAGAAACCCTGGAGAGAAAGTTCCACTTCTCCCGCTGGCTGGCGAAGTAGAACTCGCTCGACACCCGACGGCCCGCTTGCCTTGGGGGATGGTTTCCTGGCCGGCTTCTGTGTGATCCCCGCACCCTGCAAACTTCGCTTCATGGGGGTGTTCGGGCCATCCAGTATAATCAGACATTCCTCTCATGGCTCGATTTCCTAAGATTCGCTCCACCACAGTCTTGTGCATCCGCCGTAGCGGCAAAGTCACGATGGCCGGCGACGGCCAGGTGACCATGGGCGGCGAAGTGATCAAGCACACCGCCCGCAAGATCCGCCGGCTGCACGACGACAAGATCCTGGCCGGTTTCGCCGGCTCCACTGCAGACGCCCTGTCGCTCTTCGCGCGTTTTGAAGACAAGCTGCAGCAGTACGGCGGCAACCTCAGCCGCTCTGCCGTCGAGCTCGCCAAAGACTGGCGAACAGACAAGATGCTACGCCACCTCGAGGCGTTGCTGCTCGTCGCCGACAAGAAAAACACGCTGCTCGTCAGCGGCACGGGCGATGTCATCGAGCCCGATGACGACGTGGCGGCCGTCGGCTCGGGCGGTCCGCTGGCCGTCGCCGCGGCGACGGCGCTGCTCAAGCACACCAAGATGAGCGCTCGCCAGATCACCGAAGAAGCCATGCGGATCGCCGGCACGATCTGCATCTATACCAACGACAACTTGAGTTTCGAGGAATTGGAGTAGTTTCCTCCATGGTCATTTACCTCCCTGGGCAGTCCACTAAAGACGCCGTTGCGCTCGATGAGTTGACGCCGCGCGAAATCGTCAGCGAGCTCGACAAGCACGTCATCGGGCAGGCCGAAGCCAAACGCGCCGTCGCCATCGCTCTACGCAACCGCATTCGCCGCCGCAAGCTCGAGCCCGAGATGGCCGAAGAGGTCATGCCCAAGAACATCCTCATGATGGGCCCCACCGGCGTCGGCAAAACCGAAGTGGCCCGCCGCCTCGCTAGGCTTTCCAGCTCGCCCTTCCTCAAGGTCGAGGCCAGCAAGTTTACCGAAGTCGGGTACGTCGGACGAGATGTCGACGCCATGATCCGCGACCTCGTCGAGGTCGGGATCGACATGATCCGCGAGGAAAAGCTCGAGCTCGTCGCCGACCGCGCCGAAATCAACGCCGAAGAGCGGCTGCTCGACCTGCTCATGCCGCCGCAAGAAGAGGGCGAGCAGAACGTCGACAAGACCCGCGACAAGCTTCGCAACGCCTTGCGCGAGGGCAAGCTCGACGACCGCATGGTCGACATTGATGTCCGCGAGCGCAACATGCCCATCGAAATCGTCACCAACACGGGTGTCGAGGAGATGGACATCAACCTCCGAGACATGTTGCCGGGCCTGTTCGGCGGCAAGTCGCGCCGCCGCAAGATGCGCGTCGGCGAGGCTCTCGACTACCTCATCTCCGAAGAAGAGCAGCGCCTGGTCGACATGGATCAGGTCACCCGCCAGGCCATCGAGCGCGTCGAGCAGTCGGGCATTATCTTTCTCGACGAGATGGACAAGATCGCCGGACGCGAAGGCGGACGCGGACCCGACGTCAGCCGCGAGGGCGTCCAGCGCGACATTCTGCCGATCGTCGAGGGCACCACCGTCAACACGCGGTACGGCATGGTCCGCACCGACCACATTCTGTTCGTCGCCGCCGGCGCCTTCCATGTCTCCAAGCCCAGCGACATGATCCCCGAACTGCAAGGGCGCTTCCCGATTCGCGTCGAGATGAAACCTCTGACAACCGAGGATCTATACCGCATCCTGACGGAGCCCAAGAACGCGCTCGTCAAGCAGTACGTCGCGCTGATGGAGACGGAGGGCGTCAAGCTCAAGTTCAAGGATGACGCCATCGCCGAGATTGCTGCCATGGCCTCGCAGGTCAACGAAGATACCGAAAACATCGGCGCACGCCGGCTCCACACCATCATGGAGAAGGTGCTCGAACAGATCTCCTTCGAGGCGCCCGACCTCAAGAAGAAAAGCATCAACATTGATGCCGTCTACGTAAAGAAGCAGCTCGCCGACATCGTCAAGGACCAAGACCTCAGCCGGTACATCCTGTAGTCCCGCGCTATGCCGTTCGTCCTTCCGCGCCGCATGGCCGGCTCGGCCTTGAGCGTGGCCATCGCGTTACTCAGCCTGTTCGGTGCGGGATGTGGCTCCGTCGGAGAACCGCTGCCTCCGCTGCTCAACATCCCCGAGCGCAGCCAAGACCTCAGCGCGGTGCAAACCCCCGAAGGCATCGTCCTCGAGTGGATCTGGCCCGCGAACACCACCGAGGGAATGCCGCTCAAGGATCTCGAGAGTTTCTTCGTCCACGCCATGGAGCTGAGCGCGAACGCGCCACCCGGCCACGACACCTTCGATCTCAGCAGCCGGCGTGTCGGCACGATCAACACCGCCGAGTTGGCTGACGTTGACTTGGCTGCCGCCGCAACAGCCGGCATGCCGGGCCAAGATGCTGCCCGTGGCCCCAGCGACGGCTTCGGCGAAGGTAACGACGATTCCCGCAGCGGTCAAGATGGCCCTCAGGCTCCGGGGCCGGGCCGACGCATCCGCCACGTTCTCGACATCAGCGGCATCGCCGGCAAGACGTGGGCGTTCGGCGTACGCGGCGAGAGCAGCCGCGGCCGCTCAGTCGGCTTCTCGAACCTGGTGGTGATCGAAGTGGTCTCGCCACCCGGCACGCCCGGGGCGCCGGAGCTGACCGTCGAGAGCGACGCGGTCGTTGTCACGTGGACTGCCGCCGACCACGCCGACGTCTACCGTATTCTCCGGCGCCCGCGCGAACGGCGGCTGTTTGAGCCAATCGGCGACAGCAACACCCTCTCGTATCGCGACGCGACGTTCGAGTGGGACCGCCACTACCTTTACCGCGTGCAAAGCCTGGCCCACAGCGCGACCGGCGATGCCCTAGGCCCCCTCTCCGAGCCCACGCCCGTCTTCACGGCGGACACCTTCGCGCCCGCGGCCCCCGTACGCTTGCAAGCCATCCCGGCCCCCGGTTCCGTCGAACTGTCGTGGCAGCCCAGCCCCCCGACCTGGCAGGCTACCGCGTGCAGCGCGCGAAAGGTGACGCACCGCCTTCGGCGCTCCCAACCGGTCTCCTCTCGACTCCCAACCACAGCGACGCCACGGTCCAACCCAGCCAAACCTACCGCTACGCGATTCGTGCTATCGACCAAGACGGCAACGCCAGCCCCCCCTCCACCGAAGTCTCCGTCACCGTCCCCTAACCGACTGACTGCTCGAGTAGGGGTGGGCCGCTGGGTCCACCCAACCAACGGGTTACCTATGTTCCCGGTCAGCACGCCTCATCTTGGTGACCCGCCCGATCTCAACCCACTCGACCACGAAGATGTTGCCCTCGTGGTCGAAACACGCGCCGTGAGGACACACAAACTTGCCGGGCATGAAGTTCTCCCGGCTCATGGTCCGGCGCTTTCGATAATCGTCGGGACCCTCCCCGTAGTGGGCGATCACCTGGTTCTTCCTGTCCATCAGAGTGACGCGTGCGGCCAGGTCGGGGATCAATAAGTCGCCGCCGCGAATGTCGAAGTGGCAGGGCAGGTTGACGCCGCCAACGAACGAGAGGTGCCGGCCGTCGAGGGTGAAGTACTGGAGGCGGTTGTTGCTTCGATCGGCGACCAGCAGCCGCTCCTCCCCGTCGCGGTCATCGATCATGATGCCGTGCGGCACTTTGAGTTGGCCGGGGCCATCCCCCGGACCGCCGAACGTGCGGATGTATTCGCCGCGTCGGTTGTATTGGACGACGTAGCTCGAACCGTAGCCGTCGCCCACGTAGATGTCACCGTTGCTCGCGACGGCGAGGTTAGTGGGCTTCCATGCGATCTTCTCTCCGTCCTCGCCGGGGTGGGCGTACGGTTCGGACTCCTCCGGGCGCCCGAGCGTGAAGAGTTCCTCCCCGTCAAGCGTCGTCTTGACCACGATCTCGCGGTTGATGTCGCAGAAGTAGCAGAACTCCTCGCCGCCCTCTTTGTTGAGGTGTAGCCCGTGAGCGCCGCCGGCGAACTCCGGCCCCCACGACTTGACGAACTTGCCGTCCGCGTCGAACACCACCATGGTGTCGAGGCTTTCGCTGGTCTCGTGGACGGTGTGATGCACGTAGATGAAGCCGGCCTCGTCGACGCGCACGCCGTGGCAATTGCCGTACTTGATGCGGCTCGGCAGCTCACCCCAGTCGTGGATGAGCTCGTACGTGTAGTCTCCGCTGCCTTGCACAAGTTCGTTGGACATGTTCCCCTCTCGCGGCCGGTGACGCGCCCGGCGGATATGGTCGAAAGTTTACAGGAGGCACGACATGGTGGCCAACCATCAAGCCGCGGGCCCGCTAATCCGGACGCATTGGGAGCAACCGCACATAATCTTGGCAATGAACCAGCTGGGAGCTTCCGCGGGGAACGACCGTCCTGTCGGCCACGGATCTCTACTGCTACTTCGACGACCAGCGTGCCGAGCCGCAGGACGCCCGCTCCAAAAGCCACACCAACAGCAGACGCCGCGGCTAGCGATTCCCAGCGTTGCCAGAGTCCGAGGCACAAGACAAGCAGCAGCGAACTGAAGGCTTCCGAGGAATGGCGGATCAACATGGTAGAAGGCCGTGATTTGGCCGAACTCGTCCTCCTGGTAGAAGCCGTAGAGGGTGAGCGCGGTGTAGAGGCAAACCAGCCACCAGAGCACGGCCGCGGGGTGTGCACGGAGAAAGCTTAGGACGCGGACAAGCGGAGACTTCATGCGGAGACACTGGGTGCGGGGCGATTGGTGGCCGGAGTAGACGGCTTCAACCCGCGATCCATCGGCACCCTACCTAGGAGTCGAAGGTAATAGGCTACGCCTCTACAGAATCGGGTGGGTTAGCGCCTGGACGGCTATTCGATGTTCTTGCCGGTTCCCTCGTACGCCGCGCGAGCTGGGGCTTCGTCGAGCACTTGCTCACGCTTGGGGTCAAAGGCCATCAGCCGGCCTCGCCGGTAGGACTTGACGCCGAGGTCGATCGCCGTCATCACTTGATAGCCGAAGAAGGCGTCGAAGTGCGGCGTCTTGCGCGAGCGCATGCAGTCGAGGAAGTTGCTCAGATGGTCGGCCGTGAGGTCCCGCTTCTCGACCGGGATGAGCAACTCGCGCTTGCCCGTGGCGGCCTCGAACTTCTTGCGGAACTGCGACTCGGGCAGGATGGCGATGGCGCCGGGGAGAAACTGGATCGATCCCTCGTGGCCGTAGATGATCGGCGGCAGCCCTTGATTGCCGGCAGCCGAGGCCATCGAGGCGGACATCAACGCGTAATGGTCGTCGTACTCGATGTTGGTCGCATAGGTGTCAGGCACTTCGCGGTCTTTGTGAACGTAGATGCCGCCGTTGGCGCTGACTCGGACGGGGAAGTTCGGTCCGATCGCGAACTCGAGCGGCGCCAGGCGGTGATAGAACAGGTCGGTGGCAATGCCGCCGGAGTAGTCCCAATACTTGCGCCAGCGGAAATAGCGGTCGGCGCTGAAGGGCCGGTTCGGGGCCGGGCCAAGGAAGGCCTTCCAGTCGATGTTCTCAGCCGTGCCTTCGTCATTGATGCGGTAGTTCCATTCGCCGTGAAGCGAGTTGCGCGAGTAGGTGTTCTGCGTCCACAGCGGTTGGCCGATCCAACCCTTCTCGATCGCATCGCGGGCGTGGTGATAGCGCTGATCGGACAGATGCTGGCTGCCGACCTGCAAGATGCGGCTGTGCGTCTTGACGCGCGCCGCGACCTCGTGAGCCTCGTGCAGCGTGTAGGTGATCGGCTTTTCGAGATAGACGTCCTTGCCGGCGTCGAGGGCGTCGAGCGCCTGCGGGGCGTGCCAGTGGTCGGGCGAAGAGATGACAACGGCGTCGACGTCGGTGCGGGCCAACAGCTCGCGGTGCTCGTGGTGGACGTCTTTCGATTCGAGCTTCGCGATCTCACGGGCGCGCTCTTTGCGCGAGGTGTAGATGTCGCAAACGGCGACCACCTGCACGTCTGCCTGCTCTTGGCTGCGGCGGTGGAGTTCGCGCAGATGGCCGCGACCGCGGCCGCCGACGCCGATGAAGCCGAGGTTGATGCGGTCATTGGCGCCGATCACGCGGTTGGGCGTGGCGGCTGCGGCAGGGGCGCCGGCCAGGGTTGTCGCGGCGACGCCCGCCGCGGCGGTCCCTAGGAAGTGGCGGCGAGACGGGTGACGTTCAGGCATGGCCTTATTGTGGCTCACCGGCGAAGAAATCTCCATCAGCAGTGATCGTCGGTGGTGGTCGCCGGTAGTGGTCGTCAGCGCCGGGCTCCGCTATGATCGTGGTCGCGATTGATGGCGGCGGGTTCTTCTGGAGGGTGCCGCGCAACCTAGAGGCAATCCATGCTGACGTACTCACGCCGTCACTTTCTGAAGGCCGGGAGCGGGCTGCTTGCCGGCGGATTGTTTCATGAGGCGGCCTCGGCGGCCAAGAAAACCGCCGACTCGGTATTCGGCTCCATCAAAGTCACCGACATCGAGATCCACGACATCACGGTCGACTACCGCGACTGGATCGCCTACCCGCTCAACCACTATTACGGACCGACGAAGCGCACGATCTACGTCGTTCACACCGACAAAGGGCTGACCGGGTTAAGCGAGGGCAGCCGCGAGCCCGACGAGATCATCGAAAAATACATCGGCACCAGCCCGTTCGATTGGGTGGGCGACGAAACGTCGTTGCGGTTGGGCACAGCGATGTACGACCTGATGGGCAAGGCCGCCGGCGTCCCGGTCTACAAGCTGTTCGGCCAACGCTACCGCGCCCGGGTGCCGGTGGGCTCGTGGACCGTCTCCTCCGACCCAACGCACATGGCGGAAGCCGTTCAGCGCTACGCGGCCCAGGGTTACACCTGGCTTAAATATCACCTCTCGCCGTTTGAGAATGTTTTCGATCAGGCCGAGGCGATGCAGGCCGTCGCGCCCAAGGGCTTCAAGATTCACTACGACTTGACGATGGGCGGCAGCGACGACCACATGTTCGATCTGCTCGAGAAACTCGCCCGCTACCCCATTGCCGGTTGTTTCGAAGATCCGTTCGAACCGAACGACCTCGACAGTTACGCGGATCTGCGCAAGCGAGTCAAGCTGCCGGTGGTGTTGCATCATCTACCCATGGGGGCGACGTACTCGGTCCTGCGCCGGGTGGCCGACGTCTACATGCTCGGCCATGCCAAGATCGGTGTCGCCATGCGCCGCGCAGGCCTGTTCGCCGCCGCCAACGTGCCGTTCATGGTTCAGAATGTGGGTGGATACATCACGCGCGCCATGTCGACCCATATGCAGGCGGCCTTCAAAACGGCGAGCTTTCACTTCCACGGCGACGCTGAGACCTGGAAGTCGGACGTTGTCAAAGAGCGCTTGGAGCCGGTGAACGGCTTTGTGCGGGTCCCGGAGATGCCGGGCCTGGGCGTGACGCTCGACCGGGAGGAACTGGAGCGGTTGAAGAGGCTCGAGCTGCCCGAGCAGTCGAAGTGGATCATCAAGACGCGCTTCGCCAACGGCACGATGATGTACAACATCGCAGACCCAAAGCAGTCGATCTTCATGGTGCGGCCCGATCGGCGGCGGTTGATTCCGATGAGCTACGCCTCGCCGCTGACGAGCGAGTACTGGGATGACGACGGTTCGCCTGAGTATCGAGCCATGTTCAAGCGCATCGAGCAGGAGGGGATTGTTCTGGCCAAACCGTGAGCTCGAGGCGGTACACCACGCGATCGGCGTCGGATGCCGCGGATAGAAGTGGCCCGGTAGGCGAGGCTACATCGGCCGCCCGGCTAGGTGTACTCCGCCGCTCTGTGCCTTGGCGTTCATCTGCTTCCAGTCGCCGCTGCCGTTGTCGACTACCTCTTCCATGTAAACGCCGCGCGCGAAGACCGGCAGCTTGCCGGCGAGGAACTCGGCACGGAACTCATCGGCGTTGCGGTAATAGCTGGTAGCGCCCGACGGCCAGCGAATGGCATAGAGTTTGTTCGGCCGCGGGCGGTCCGGGATCCGGTCGATGCGGTACTTCTCGAGGGCATCCTCGTCAAGCTCGTAGCCCAGGCCCGGCGTATCGGGAATCTTTGCTGATCCGTTCGCCAACTTGATCGCGGGCTTCACCATGTCTGAGACGAACATGTGATTCAAGTTGATCGCGGGCCAGCGCGCATGAGTAAGCACGGCGGCCAGATGCATCGCCCAGACTGCCGTCACCCCGCTCCCCGTCAGTTGCAGCCAGAACGACTTGCTCGCGGTGGCGGCAATCGTCCCGGCCTCAATCGTGCGCTTCGCTCCACCACCGACGACAAAGCCGTCGCAGACCTCTTCGCGCAAGGCCGTCATGATCGGCGGATTGCCGTAGTGCATCGCGATCGGGATGTGGGTCTTGGTTCGCAGAAGCTTGTTGCCCTCCACGTCGTTCTGGGGGATGGGCGTCTCGTAGATGGCGATGTTCGAGAATTGCTCCAACTCGACCAGATACCGCCCGGCGTGGGCGCTGTCGAGTAGTAGTGAGTTGAAGTCGAAGTCGATCTTGAAGTGCTTCGGCAGCGTCGGCGTCAGCACGTCGCACTGATCGATCAGGTCGAACCACGACCGGGCCTTGCCCTTGAACGAGGTGTACCCCTTCGAGACCGCCTCTTTGCATTCGAGCGCCCAGTCCTTGCCCGGCATGTCGACCGCCCACCAGCTCATGAAGGCGCGGTCGCGCACTTGGTTGCCCAGCAGTCGATGGATGGGAACGCCGTTGGTCTTCGCGACAGCGTCGAACAAGGCGATCTGAAGGCCGCTGCCGACCGAGTCATCCCACATGTGATCGGCGGCGTTTTGCCCGACCACCCGCTTCAGCGCGCCGTCTCCGAGGCTACCCTCGCCGATCCCGGTGACGCCGTTGGCGAGATGCGCCCTGTAGAGCTTCTTGAAGCGCCGCCTCTCATGGTTGAACTCGCGGTACTGATGGCGTTTGGGCACGGTCTTGAACGGCAAGTCGATGAAGATCTCCTCGACGCTCTTGACCGACATGTTCGAATTACCGACGACGGCGGGCGCGGCAGCGGCTGCGATAGCAGGTCGGATGCCCGGTACAGCCGCGGCAGCCGAACCGGCTCCAGCAAGCGCACAGTTGCGGAACCATTTTCTACGAGTCAGTTTCGGTTTCATGACCTTACCTCCATACACGTGCTCAATCCCAGATCACGCTTCTCTCAACAAGACGCGCTCTCACAGTGGCCTTCCGCCAACGTGGACGCCGCGTTCTTGCGCCCGTCGGTTCAGATTCTTCCACTCGCGGCTACCATTGTTTGGGACCTGCTCCATGTAGACGCCGGGGGCGAACACGGGCAGCTTGCCGGCGAGGAAGTCGGCCCGGTACTGCCGGGCACTCACGTAGTAGCTGGTCGCGCCCGATGGGAAGCGGATCGCCAGCAGAATGTCGGTGGGCGGCTCGCGGCGCGTGGTGAGCGGCTCGATGCGGTGGCGCGCGACCGCGTCCTCGTCGAGTTCGACGCCCAGGCCCGGGGCTTCGGGAATCTTCGCCGAGCCGTTCTCGACGCGGATCGCCGGCTTCACCAACTGTTCCTCGTACAGGTTGTTGCAGTTCACCGCGGGCCAGCGCGCGTGCGACAGGACGGCCGCGAAATGCATCGAGAACGTTGCGGTGATGCCCGTGCCGACCATCTGCAGCCAGAAAGGTTTGGCGGCCGTGGCGGCAATTGTGCCGTTGTTGAGGACCCGCGCCGCGCCTCCTCCGATCACGAAGCCGTCGCATACTTCCTCGCGCAGCGCCGTCATGATCGGCGGGTTGCCGTAGTGCATGGCAATCGGGATCTGGGTCTTGCGGCGTAGCAGCTTGTTGCCTTCGACGTCGCTTTGCGGGATCGGTGACTCGTAGATCGCCAGGTTCTTGAATTGCTCGAGCCCCACCAGGTACCGCCCGGCGTGAGCCGAATCGAGCAAAAGCGAGTTGAAGTCGAAGTCGATCTTGAAGTGCGCCGGCAGCGTCGGCGTCAGTTCACGGCACTGGTCAAAGAGATCGAACCACGAGCGCGCTTTCGCCTTGAAGTCGGTGTAGCCACGCGCCACCGCGTCCTTGCATTCGATGACCCAATCCTTGCCGGGCTGGTCGCAGGCCCACCAACTCATGAAAGCGCGTTCGCGGACCTTGTAGCCCAACAGACGATGGACCGGGACATCGTTGGTCTTGCCGACAGCATCGAACAGCGCCATTTGTAGGCCGTGGCCGATCGAGTCGTCCCACATGGACTCCGGCGCAGGCCGGCCGACCACCCGCGCGATGATTTCATCCCGCAGAGGCCGGCCGCCGTACTGCACCATCGACTCGCCGAAACCAACGACCCCGTTGGCGAGCGTGACCTTCGTAATCTCGAACAGCGTCCATCCCGGGCGCTCGCGGTGCATGTGGCGCTTGGGCACCGGACGGTAGGGGGTATCGACCCAAGTGCGGTCGACGCTCTTGACGTCTGTGTTGGACGAGCCCACGACCGCCGGAGCGGCCGCCCGGGCAGGAGTGGCGGCAACACCCGAGGCGACAGCGGCCACCCCGGCCGCCCCCAGCGGAGTGGATTTCAGGAAGCTTCGACGTGAAGATCGGCTGCGCATAGCGAGCCAATCATACCAGACGGACGCAGCGGTTGACGCGGCTGTTGCTTGCTGCCGCCCTACAGGTGAATCCGGCAAATGTACCCAGCGTAGGGGCTGGTGTTGGCCTTGTGTCCCGGCGCGATGCCGGCGTCGCAGTAGTACAGGTGGCCCTTCCACCACGTCATGCCGTGCGGGTCGGGGTCGTCGTGGTTGAGTTGGATGGCCTCCACCACCCGGCCGTCGCTGACGTCGAACTTGAGGATGCGGAAGTCGTTCGAGAACATGCACCAAAGGTGCTTGCCGTCCCAGCCCATGCCGTGAGCGCGGCCGAGAGGCACCGGGAACGACGAGAGCACCTTCAAGTCTGCGTCGGAGCGGGTGATGTTCTTGTTCGGGCCGAACTGCGTGATCCACAGTGAATCGAGCGCCCATAACAGACCGTGCAGCCCGCCGCCGTTGGGCGTGACGTAGTTCTTGACGTGCTTGCCCGTGTTGATGTCGACCTTGACGATGCGGCCGCCCTTGACGACGTCATGAGGCCGCTTGGGACGCAGTTGCCCCGGCCCGTTGGCCGCCATCCAGACGTAGCCGCCTCCGGCGGCGATGCCGCTGGTGTTCGACGACTGTGTTTCGTAGCTCGCTTGCGGCTTGCCGAGTTTCCAGTCGAGCAGGTGCGCGCGGTCGGTGACCTGCTCGCCGACCCACAGGCCGTCGGTGGTGGCTTCGAGGCCGTTCGGATTGCCGTCAGGCGACTTGAACAGGCGCTCGACCTTCCGGCGTTTGCGAATCGGGTAGCCGTTCTGGTTTTTGGCGTAGGCCGCCGTCGCGATCGCGGCGAGTAGGGCTCTGCGGGTTAGCATGATTTCCCTCCGTTGATCAGGACCACTCGATCACAAGTGAAAATGGCGTCATCAAGATAGCAAATCAAGCGTCGGTTCGCCGCCGCTCGAGCGCGAGCGCTGGAGAATCTCACGGAGGGCTGGGCCGTCTAGCGCCTCTAGGCCCGGTCGTAGTCGCCTTGCCAGTTCTTGACTGCCTGCTTGATAAGCTTGCGGTCTTCGATGTTCTCATCGAGGACCTTGCGCACCAAGTCCGGCATCTCCTCGTCGGAGGCGAACCGCAGCGCGATCAACTGACCCATGCTGAGCTTGCGCGCGCCCGCCTGAAGGTCGCCCGGCAGGATCTCCTGCAACCGAAGATGCATCTCGGTGCGGATGATGCGGTCCTGCACCTTCGTCGCGTAGCTGCGTGCGACGCCGAGCCCGAAGATCGTGGCCAAGCCGTTGAGTGCGACACCGGTCCCGATGAGACAGGTGCCCGTGATGGTGCCCACCTTGAATAGGCCGACTATCGCCAAGACAACCCCCACTAGGATTGGCAGGACTGCCATGAACAACGCCTTGGGAATCATGACGTGATTGTCGTAGTTCTGACCTGAGCGTTCCGCCATAGAGCTTCGTTTCCTCCCCTTGTTGGCGGGCGCGGCGTGCCGGCCTAGGCTAGGCTGGGGCCGCTACCCATGTGCCATTTCAATCCTTCGACTTCAATCCAATCAGCGACATCTGCTCCAGGCCCGGCCAGCGTCCGTTCGGACGCGGCTTCCGTTCCACGGGGGCCAACTGCTGCACGACGCCACGCGCCGGATACGGTTCGGAGAAGTACAAGCGGTATACCTCGTTGAGTTTGTCGTAATCTGCGGGGTCGTCAAAATAGAGCGTCGCCGCGACGACGTGGCTGAAATCCATCCCGACCTCTTCGAGATTGTCGAGCTGGTTCCGCATTGTTTGCCGGAGTTGGTTCTGGACGTTGCCCGTCCAGATGCCGCCGTTCACCCCTGGGATGAAGCCGCTCTTGGCCGAGCAGTAGTAGATGTCGCCGGCAAAGACACAGGGACTCGCGGTCGGACTGGGCTTCATGTTCTTCGGGCGCACGGCGAGCCGCTTCGAGAGGTCCCGCACGGCGATGCCGGTGTATTCGATGAGGGCCCCGTGCGGCAGGCTTGTGACGAAGATCGTCGCGCGCGCCGGCGTATTGCCGAACTCGAACCGCCCGGCGTAGATCTTGTTCATGTCGCCATACGGGATCGTTTGGAGCAAATACGGATTGACGAACACCATGTGGCGCATGTCGAGACCGGCGGCCTTGAGCACCCGCTCCACGTTGTCGAGCGCGAACCCAACCTGCTTGGCGGCATCGCTCGGGAGCACGCCCGTCGGGTCGCGTCCGAGCATCGCCGAGACGTAGAGCTGATCGTGTGTGAGCACACCCGCTGAGACTCCCTCCGCCAACGGGTAGCCGGACACGCCGACGGCCTCCTTCTTGTTGCCGAGGTCGCGCACCGCCACCGCTTTCATCGTGACGTGCATGCCGTTCGAGCGTTTGTAGACACCAACGACCGCCCGCGCCGGCGGAAACTTCGTGAAGTGCTTCGCATAGGCGCGGTTCATCGCCTCGTAGAGGCTCATGTCGTCGAGATACACCTGGACGTAAACCACGTGGTCGAGTGTGAGCTCGGCCGCCTCGACGATCGAGCGCACGTTGGCGATGCATTGATCGACCTGTCCCTCGATGGTCGCGGGAATCTCACCGCCGGGCTTGCGCGAACCTTGGCTCGACACGTAGAGGTAGTCGCCGGCCAGAATGCCCGGCGTATAGGGCCCGGTTGGTTTCGGCCCCTGCGCCGGCACGACCGGGCGGACCTGCGCGGCAACCGCTCCAAGGGAGACGAGCAAGACAACGACTGCGATGACAAGGCGGGCGAGGGCCCGGTCGATAACAAGGCGGAATGGGAATCCAGCGGCGTTACGCATGTTTCGGCACTCAGCCCCCGGCTGGGGTCTTCAGGATACACCGTCCGATCGACCGGTTTGAAGAGCGGCCGATCGCGCTACAATTGCTTGCTGCATCCGCCGCTTATGGCTCCACGCGTCTCGCTGTTTGTTACCTGTCTGGTCGACCAACTCTTCCCGCGCGTCGGAATCGCCATGGCCGACGTGCTGGAGCGCGCCGGATACGAATGCGAGTTCCGCGAGGCACAGACCTGCTGCGGGCAACCGGCGTTCAACTGCGGCTTCACCACGGAGGCGCGTGACGTCGCACGGCATTTTCTGCGGGTCTTCGAGGACGCTGAGCACATCGTCGTGCCGTCGGGGTCGTGTTGCTCGATGGTGCGGCATCACTGCGCCGGTCTGTTCCCCGAAAATAGCAGTGAAGCCCGTGCCGCCCGTCGGATCGAAGGGCGTGTTTTTGAGTTTTCCGACTTCCTCGTCTCGGTGGCCCGCGTCGAAGACCTGGGGGCGCACTACCAAGGCACGGTCACGTACCACGACTCCTGCCACGCGCTGCGCGAGATGAAGATCAAAGACCAACCGCGGCGTTTACTGGCCCAGGTACGAGGCTTGGAGCTGCGCGAGATGGAACCTGCCGAAGAATGCTGCGGCTTCGGCGGAACGTTCTCCGTCAAGTTCGGTGAGCTTTCCGGCGATATGCTTGACGGCAAGATCGAGGCGATCCGAGCCACCGGCGCCGGCGCCGTGGTATCGATCGACCCGAGTTGCCTGATGCAGATTGGCGGCGGGTTGAGCCGGCGTGGCCTGCCGGTCAAAACGTTGCACCTGGCGGAAGTGCTGGCCTCCCTGTAAGCCGCCTATCAATCAAAGATGTCAGCCGCTTTCGAGCAGCAGATCCACGTCGCCCTCGGCGATCTGAAACTGCAGACGACGATCCAGACGGCCACGGACCGCTTCAAGCAGAAGCGCCTCAAGGTCGTCGAACCCGACATCCTCCCTGAGTATCAGGAACTGCGCGAACACGCCCGCCGCATCAAGAAGCACACGCTCGACAACTTGGATTACTACCTCGAGCGGGTCGAGACGAGGGTGCACGAGCACGGAGGCGAAGTCGTCTGGTGCCGGGACGCCGAGGCGGCGGTCGAGGCCATCGGGAAGATCGCGCGCGAGAACGGCGTCCGAACCGTTGTCAAGTCGAAGTCGATGGCGACGGAAGAAATCCATCTCAACAAAGCGTTAGAGAAGAACGGGATCGAAGCGGTCGAGACCGACCTGGGTGAGTACATCATCCAACTCGCCGGCGACCGACCCTACCACATCGTCGCACCCGCGCTTCACATGACGCGCGGCGACATGGCCGACCTGTTCGCCGCGAAGCTGGGAGTCGAGCGGACTGACGAACCGGCGAAGCTGACTGGAATCGCCCGGGGCATCCTACGCGACAAGTTTCTCAATGCCGGCATGGGCGTAACGGGGGCGAACTTCGTTGTCGCCGAGAGCGGCGCCGTGCTGCTGGTTGAGAACGAAGGCAACATCCGCCTGACGACCTCGCTGCCGCGCATCCATGTCGCGGTTGCCGGGATCGAGAAATTGATCCCGCGGGCGGCGGATCTGGCCGTGTTCCTGAAGCTGCTGGCGCGCAGCGCGACGGGGCAGCCGCTGACCAGCTACACGTCCTTTTTGGCGGGTCCGCGGCGGGGCGGCGAACTCGATGGCCCCGAGAAGTTCTACCTGCTGCTGCTCGACAACGGGCGCAGCCGCGTGCTTGCCGATGATGAAAAGCGCGAGACCCTCTATTGCATCCGCTGCGGGGCGTGTTCGAACGTGTGCCCGGTGTATCGGCGCATCGGCGGGCACGCCTATCCGAGCACGTACTCGGGGCCGATCGGCGCGATTCTCACCCCGCAACTACAAGGGCTGGGCTACGAGCCGGGTCTGCCATTCGCTTCGAGTTTGTGCGGAGCGTGCGCCGAGGTGTGTCCGGTGAAGATCGACATCCCGCGTATGTTGCTCGCCTTGCGCCGGGACGTGAAGAAGAGCCAGAGCCGCGAGCAGCCCTGGCTGGCCGAGAAGCTTGCGTTCCGGGCCTGGAGCTGGGTGATGCGGCGGCCCTGGTGGTTTGAACGGATGGGTTTTTTGGCGCGGGGCTTCGCGCCGGGCGGCGACGGTGATGGCTGGGTGAAGTCGCTGCCCGGGCCGCTCAAGGCCTGGACGGATACGAGAGATTTCCCGCCCCCGGCGCAGGCGAGCTTCCGGCAGATGTGGCGGGACCGCTCATCCCGTGGCATGCGAACTCTCCCTCCAGCCGTGCCTAAAACGTCGAACGGCTAGGTCGATGCCGGATCGAGAGCACATCCTCAACAAAGTACGGGCCGCGCTTGGGCGGCGCAGCGGGCAGACGCCCGAGCCTGCGCCGGCGCCACGCCTGGTGCCGGCCGAGCGCACGCAGCCCGAGAAGGTGCGGCTTCTGCTCGAGAACTTCCCCGGTGACAACCTCCACGCGCACTCCGCCGAAGACGCGCAGCGGTTCGTGGCCTTACGGCTCGACGGGCAAGCAGCCATTGCTTCCAACAATCCAATCCTCCAATCGCTCGGAATCACCGACTTGCCGAACGTCTACTCCAACGTTTCCGAAAAGGAGGAAATACGGCGCCTTTGCGCGGAAGTGGATGTCGGCGTCAGCGGGGCGGCCTACGCGCTGGCGGATCCCGGGGCGCTGGTGATGGTTTCGTCCGCGGAGGAAGAGCGGCTGGTATCGTTGCTGCCCCCCCGGCACATTGCCGTGGTGTCGGCCGAGCGCGTGCTCAGCGACTTGGACGAGCTGTTTCTTACCGTGCCGGATCCCGCCGCGCTGACGAGTTCGATGGTGTTGATCGGAGGCCCGAGCCGCACGGGCGACATCGAGATGATCCTCACTCTTGGGGTACACGGCCCCCGCGAGGTCTCACTGGTGGTCTTTGGCTGAGGGGGCGTGAAAGAATAGCGGCGGCGCCGACCACGACCTAGCAACCGCTGGGTTGAGCAGCGGTCGTTATCCAGATAGTGCTTCGAATCATTGCGGGAGCTGTGGGAGCGGATCTGCGCGAGCCCAAGAAACCGAGGCCCGGAACGCAAGTGACGGGTAGATCCGGTCGGTTCCGCAGGTAGCCGCGGACCTTCACCGAAGCACCAAGAATAACTTCAAACGCCCCTGCCGGGGGCTGGGCTTCGCGCAGTCTCGGAGCGCTCCAGCCGCTTCCTAGGCGGGTGAGGGTTCGTGCCGGACCGCTCCCTTATGGTCACGGCTCGGTTTCTGGTCCCGCAGGCTGCGGGGCGAGTTTATCACAGCTTCTGACGGGGCCTACAGGGCAATATTGCCGTTCGGCTCATTCTCGTCTTCCGCGTCTGGATCGTCTATGTCCAGGTCTTCTACCTCCGGGACATCTGTGGTCGGCTCTGGCGCGACCGCTTCCGCCGGCGCTGCCTCTTGCACGGCGACCTTCTCCGAGCCTGGTTCGTCGTCCTCGTTGGCCTTGTAGAGATACTTGATGCTCTCTTTGTAGATGAGCAGGTTGACTTCGTCGTCGCGGCGAATCTTGACGCAGGCGCGGTCGTACCACTCGATCGAGCCACACACTTCCTCACCGTCAGTCAGAACTAGCACCATCGGCGTCTGGTTCTGCATTTGCTTCACGAAATAGAAGCTTTCCGCGTTGGTGTGGTCGGCGGGCGTGGGGCGATTGCCGCGCAGCGGCCCGCCCTTCTGGGGCGCGTTCCGTAGAGGCCCGCTACGCTGCGGCGAGCTACGCGGGGGGCCGTTGCGCTGCGACGTCTTGCGCTGCGACGTGTTGCGCTGCGACGTGTTGCGCCGCGGCGTGTTGCGCTGCGGTGAGTTGCCCAGCGACGAGTTGCCCAGCGACGAGTTGCCCGGCGACGAGTCTCTCTCGGGCGTCTTGCGCCGCTTTTGCTCCAACTCCTCTTTCATCGCTGTGAGCGAAGGTCGGATGAGTCTGCGGTGGTTGATCTCTTCAGCTTCTTCCATCATCGAACCCCTCAGGGAAATCACATTGCCGATCGGAATACGCAACACAGAGGCGCACGTGAGACGGATGCCTCGACATCGAAACCTGCCCTGTCTGGTGCTGCTGAACCGGCGAACCCTGCCTTTCGACCGGGCTAGGGAAAGCGACTTCGCTTTCGAGTTGTTTCATAGATAGCACAAAGCGGCGCGCGACCGCAACGCGACTCGTCGGCCGCGACTCGTCGGGCGACGCCGCGGGCCGAGTTCCGTAAGTGTTTTTTCACGGCCCCTGAGGGTGCAATGCCGTCATGGGGCGGCGACCGCGTTTCGCAGACCGAGAGCGAGGGCTTCGAGAGCGATCTGCTTCTGAATGTTGCGCCGCTGGAGGCTCTCGATCTCGCGCAGATCATCGACCGCTCGCTGGAGCCAGGGAAACGACGTGCTTGCAGCAAGGGTGGTCAGTTCGTCGCGGATGTCCTCGTTGACAAGAGGCCGTTGGGGCGTGAGCATCAGGCGAAGCAGATCCTGCAACAGGCCGAAGAGCACATCGATGAGAAGGTCAAGTTTCTCTTGGCTCTTGCGGGCGATGCGTTCGGTCTGCGCCAGCAGTTCGGCGAAGCTGCTGCTCGCGAGCGCGGTGCGGGTCAAGGTCAGCATGACAGTACGGCGCTCGAGGTAGGTATCGACATCGATCGTCAGGGCGCGGCCGGGGCTGCCCTGCGCCCAGCCGGCGAGTCGCGGACGGTCCTTTTGAGGGACGTCGGGACGTGTTTCGAAAAAGCGCTCCATCTCCTCGGCGGCCAGCGGTGCGAAGTAGAAGGGGATCGAACGCGAACGGATGGTCGGCAGCAGGTCGTAAGGGTTCTCGGCCGTCAACACCAGAGTAAGCGTGGGTGAGGGTTCCTCTAGAATCTTGAGCAACGAGTTGGCGGCTTCGATGTTCGCCCGATCGGCGTGGTCGATGACAAAGACCCGCCGCTTGCCTTCCGAGGGGCCGAATCGTGCGGCATCACGCAGCCGGCGTGCCTGCTCAATGGTGATAAGCCGCAGCGGACCATCCGGCGGGAAGATCAGAAAGTCAGGATGCGTCGAGACGATGAGCGGACTTTCCGCGCGCTTGGCGGCGGGCAGTTTTTCCCGCTCAGCGAACTGCTGCTGGAACGATTCGCTCGATAGATCCGCCTGGAGCACGCGAAGGCATGAGGAACACGTGCCGCAGGGACTGCTCGACGTCTTGCGGCACAGCAAGGCCGCGGCCAGCAGTCGTCCCAGCGTTGCTTTACCGATCCCGCCCGGTCCGGCAAAGAGCAGGGTTTGCGGCAGACGATCTTCGGTGACCATGCGCCGCAAGGCTTCGACGATCTTTTCGTTGCCGACGAAGTCCGAGAACGTCATGGTAGCCTGCCTCGTAGAAAGCTCTCGACTTCCGATTCCACTGCCGCGGCGACCTGCTCGACCGAACCCCGCCCGTCAATCCGTTTGACGCGATCAGGCTCGGCAATCGACAGCTCCCGGTAGCCTTGTTGTACGCGTTGGTAGAACGTCAAATCCTGGCACTCCATGCGGCTCTCGTCGTGCTTCTGTCCACGATTGCGGTCGAGCGCGCGGCGGAGCCCGGTGGCCGCTTCGATCTCGAGTAAGATCGTGAGGTCGGGCTTCAGGCCCTGGCAAGCGACCTGCTCGATACGCTGGACGATGTCAACGCCCAGCTCGCGTCCGTAGCCCTGGTAGGCCACGGTAGCGTCGGTGAAACGGTCGCAGACCACGATGGACCCGGCATCGAGGGCCGGCAGAATCACCTGCTCGATGTTTTGCGCGCGCGAGGCGAAGTAAAGCAGCAGCTCAGGGATGGCGCCCAAGTCCGCGCTGGCCGTATCAAGCAGCAGCCGGCGAATACCCCGGCCGATGCGCGTGCCGCCGGGCTCCTGGGCGACGACGACGACGTGGCCCTGGGCTGCAAGCTTCTTCTCAAGCCGCTCGAGCTGGGTGGTCTTCCCACTTCCGTCGATCCCCTCGAAACTGATGAACCGGCCACGCGAATTCAAGCTGAGATTATAGCGTCCCAAGCTCCCGTGCCTTACCCGAGAACGGTAACAACAGTCCGTGCCTCCGGCTTGCGTCTACAGTGGATGCGGGCATGCTACGATCATTAACAACAGTGCACCACTCCGACCCTCAGGGCTAAACGGGGAGACCTTTAGGACATGAGTAAACTGGGCGTAATGGGCGAGTTTGTCCTCTTTCTGCGGCAAAACAAGAAGCTGTGGCTGCTGCCGATCGTGCTGACGCTCGTGATGCTTGGCGCTCTGCTGGTCTTTGCCCAGACGTCGGCCCTGGCTCCTTTCATCTACACCATCTTTTAGTGCTGCAACTCGCTCACAATTCCAAGTCGGGTGCTGTGGAATTGGTCGAGGTGCCGACCCCCGTTTGCGAAGACGGCTGCGTTCTCGTGCAGACGCTTGCTTCGGTCGTCAGCGGCGGCACCGAGCGAAACACGGTTCGTGTCGGCCGCGGGTCGCTGGTCAAAACAGCCGCCTCCCGCCCGGACCTGGTGCGGCGTGTCGTCAGCAAGTATCGGCGCGATGGTTGGTCTTCCACGTTCAAAGCAGTCAAGGACCGAATCGAGCGAACGACGGCGCTTGGCTATAGCTCCGCGGGCCGTGTCACGCAAGTCGGCGGCGGCGTTGACGACATCGAGGTTGGTGACATAGTGGCTTGCGCCGGAGCCGGCGTCGCCTCCCATGCCGAACTCGTTTCGGTCCCTCGACGGCTTCTTGCCAAGGTTCCCGAGGGAGTCGCGCCCGAGGAGGCGGCCTTCACCACGATCGGTGCGATTGCCCTGCAGGGGGTCCGCCTCGGCAAGGTCGAGCTGGGTGAGAATGTGGCGGTTATTGGCCTCGGGCTGGTGGGCCAGCTCACCGTACAATTGCTACAGGCCTCCGGCTGCCGCATCCTGGCCACCGACCTCGACCCCGGACGTGTCGATCTCGCCGCGCAGCATGGCGCCGACGTCGCCGTCACGGCGGATCGCGCGGAAAGGGGTGATTGGGACGGCGGGCCCCAACCAGAGCCGGGCTTTGACTGCGTCATCGTCGCGGCGGACTCGTCTTCGAACCGTCCGCTGGAACTCGCCGCCTCGTTGGCCCGCGACAAAGGCCGTGTGGTCGTGCTCGGGCTGGTGAGAACGGAGTTCCCGCGGGAGGAGTTCTACCGCAAGGAGCTGGAGCTGGTTGTGTCCCGTTCGACCGGTCCGGGCCGTTACGACCCCTCGTTCGAGGTCGAGGGGATCGATTACCCCTACGCCTATGTCCGCTGGACCGAGACGCGCAACATGGAAGCGTTTCTCGACCTGCTTTCCCGGCGGCGTATCTCGGTGTCGCACCTCATCAGTCACCGCTTTTCGTTCGACGACGCGCCTTCGGCCTACCGCCTGCTCACGAGCGGCGCGGGCCACATGGGTATCGTTTTCGGGTACAAGGATGCCCCGGTCGCCGAACGGCGGGCCATCGATCTGCCAAAGCGCACGCGAACGATTCACGCGGCGAGTTCCCACGGTTTTGGGATGATCGGGTGCGGCTCGTTCGCCCAAAGCATCCTACTGCCGCGGCTGCGCCGCCAAGGTTTCCGCCCTGTGGCGCTCGCCGCCGGGCACGGTCTCTCGGCTCGCGCGTCTGCGGAGAAGTTTCAGTTCGACACGGTCTGCGCGTCCGCGGACGATGTCCTCGCAAGGGACGATCTTGGCGCGGTGTTTATCGCGACACCGCACGCCGTTCACGCCGACTTGGTGTGCCGGGCATTGCGCGCCGGCAAGCACGTCTTTGTGGAAAAACCGCTGGCGATCAGCCGCGAGCAGTTGGAGGAAGTGCGCGCGGCCCTCGAAGCCTCTTCGTCGATTCTGATGGTGGGCTTCAACCGCCGCTTTTCGCCCCTCGCCCAAAGAATTCGGGAGCTCTTGGGCGGCGAGCCACCCGCCTTCTCGTTCCACTACCGTGTGAACGCTGGCTCGGTCCCGGCTGCTCATTGGATACTCGACCCCGCCCACGGCGGCCGGATCATCGGCGAGGCTTGCCATTTCATCGACTTGGTCACGTTCCTGGCAGCCGCGCCCCTGGAGGAGGTTTCGGCGGTCGCATCGGAGTACGACCCGGCAAAGGGAATCGAGGATTGCCAGATCCATCTGCGCTTCGCCGGCGGAACCGCGGGCACGATCAGCTATGTGACGAGCAATGATGCGCCGACCTCCAAAGAGCATCTCGAAATCTGGTGCGGCAACAAAGTCATCGACGTCGAAGATTTCGAGCAAGCTTGGTTCTACGACGATGGCCGCGATTGGACTCTCCGACACCGGCGGCAGCAGAAGGGCCATGCAGAAGAGCTGGCCGCCTTCCATCAAGCTATCCTGGCCGGCGGACCGCCGCCGATTCCCTTCGACCAGCTCGATCGCACCACTCTGGCTTCGATCGAGGCCGTGCGGTGCCTGAAGACCGGGACGCCGTTTCAATTCCCGCGGGATGAGAATTCTCTACGTCAGTCAGTATTTTCCGCCTGAGATCGGGGCCCCCGCGGTTCGCGTCTCCGAGATGAGCGCGCACTGGCGGGACTGGGGCGAGGACGTGCGGGTTCTGACCGGCTTTCCCAACCATCCCGATGGCGAGATTCATCCCGACTACCGAGCGGCGTTTCGGCGCGGGGCGTACACCGAGATGTTTCGGGGCCTCCAGGTCTATCGGACCTGGCTGTACCCGGCCGCCAACAAGGGTGTCTTCCGCCGCAGCGCCAACTATGCCAGCTTCATGCTCTCGGCAATCGCGAGGGGAAGCTGGCTGCGCTTCCGGCCCGAGGTGGTGATCGGCACGTCGCCGCAACTGTTGTGCGCCGTCGCGGCGGCACGGCTGGCCCGGCGCTTTCGGGCGCGCTTTGTATTGGAGGTGCGCGACCTCTGGCCGGAATCCCTCGAAGCGGTGGGCGTGTGCGCACGCGGATCGCTCGCCTACCGCGTACTGGATCGAATCGCGCTGCGCCTCTACCGCGACGCCTGGAAAATCGTCGTCGTGACGGAAACCTTTCGCGACGCGCTTATCGAGCGCGGCGTTGCCGGGGCGAAGATCGCCGTGGTGAAGAACGGCGTCGACACGTCCTTCTTTCACCCCGACGTTGCGCCGTCGCCGTGGGTTCGCTCACAGGAACGTCTCCAGGGAAAGTTCATCGTTTCCTACATCGGTACCCACGGCATGGCCCACTCGTTGGAGACGGTTCTCGATACCGCCGCCTTGCTGAGGGACAACAAGCAGATTCACTTCCTGCTCGTGGGCGGAGGGGCACGGCTCGAGGATTTGAAGCGACGGAAAACGGAACTCGATCTGGATAACGTCAGTTTCGCAGGCCCGCAACCGTGGGCGGACATCCCGTCCTACCTCGGCGCATCCGACCTCTCGATCATCCATCTGGCGCGTAACCCGGTCTTTCGAACCGTCATCCCTTCCAAGATGTTCGAGGTGATGGCCGCCGGCCGGGCGATCGTGCTGGGAGTGGAGGGCGAGGCACGCGCCATTCTGGAAGAGTCTGACGCGGGGCTGGCTGTCGAGCCCGAATCACCACCAGCGATGCGGGACGCCGTACTGGCTCTCTATCGCGACTCGGATCGTCGCGGCAAGTTGGGCCGGAACGGCCGCGACTATGTGTGCCGGACTAGCTCCTACCGCGCCCGCGCCCACGATTACTTGGACGTGCTCCAACCGAGCCCGGCGATGCGCGCAGCAGAGACGAGACAATAGCCCAAGGCGCAAGCCGCGGGTAGGGGCCCACCGCCAGGTTCGTCTGGTCCGGCCAAGACCGTCGCCCGCGCTCCCTGGGTCAACGTAGTGAAACCCTCCTTGAGCCTCGAGAACTACTACCACTCGTTCCGCTATCTGAGAACACGAGAGATCCTGGGCCGGGTTTTCCAGCAGCAGATGAATCGCCTGTATCGCGTGCTGCCAAGGCTCGGGATGGAGGGGGCTATCGAGCGGGCCTGCGAGCTGTCCACGGGCATGGTCGCCCCGTCCCAAACCTTTCAATACCCTGTAGCCGCCGGTGGAGTGTCCGGAGGCTACGAAGGTGGGCGGCGTTTCCGCTTTCTCGAGCAAACGATGAGTTTCCCGCACGGCTACGATTGGCTCCCGGCAGAAACTTCGCTTGCCTGGCAGTTCCGCCTGAACTACTTCGACTGGGCTCCGCGGCTCGCGGGCGAAGGCCGGCGTGAGGAGTTGTACGAGCAAATCGAATCCTGGATCCGCCAGAACTTCCCTGGCCGGGTGCCGCCGTGGCACCCCTACCCGACCTCCCTGCGGATCGTAAACTGGATTCGGGCCCTGGTGATAATGGGCCAGCGGCACGACCGCCCCTCCTGGACGCAGTCGTTGTCGCATCAAGCGGCATTCGTCGAAGCCAACCTGGAGTTCCACCTGGGGGCCAATCATCTCATCGAAAACGCCTTCGCGCTCCTGGTAGCAGGGCTGTTCTTTCGCGGAACCGCGGCCCGGCGATGGGAGAGAAAGGGTCTCGAGCTCTTGACGGCCGAACTCGACGAGCAAGCATTGCCCGACGGCGGCCACGTAGAGCGCTCCGTCTCCTACCACGTACGCGTCAACCAGGTTTGCCGCGAGGCGCTCTGTCTCCTGCAGGCCAATCAAAGGCCAATGCCTTTAACCCTGCACGACGTGCATGAGAGAATGTCTTCTTTCACCGAGTCCATGCGTCATTGCGACGGCAACCTGCCGCTCTTTCATGACGCGCAGTGGATCGAGGACGCAGATTGGGACCGCTTTCTTCGGCTGAAGACCGCCCTCGTCTAGACCGTCCGAGAGGGCCGGTATTCAAGCTTCTCGAGTATCCCTCCAGTGGTTACTACATCCTCGACCAGCCGGCCGGCCGGCTGGTCGCCGACTACGGCGCCCCGGGATCGAGCTACAATCCCGGACATCAGCACGCCGGCATTTTCAGCTACGAGATCTCCTCTGAGCAGGGGCGGGTGATCGTCGACACCGGGACCGGCAGCTACGAGGCCGGTGCCGAGCGCGATCACCTACGCGGGACCGCGGCTCACAATACCATCCGGCTCGATGAAGCGAACCAGTTCGTCGTCTGGAGCTCGTTCCGCATCGGGCGCCGAGCGTTCGTCCATGACGTCGAGGCGCGATCCGGCCCGGGTTGGCACTGTATTTCCGCCTGGCATGATGGCTATAAGCCGCTGGGGGTCACGCACCGTAGGGCCATTCTCGGCCTGGAAGGCGCCGGCTGGCTCGTCGCGGATCTGCTCGAAGGCAGCGGCCTGCACACGACTGAGAGTTTCATTCACCTGCACCCCCACATTGCCCCGGGAGGAATTGGGCCGGGCGTCATCGAACCCCAGCTCGAAGCCGTCGCGCTAACTCCACCTGGCTGGTCGCTGGCCGCTATCCGCCTGCCGGCTCTCCAAGTCAAGCCAGACCACTACTCTACCCGCCTGGGCGAGCGGCAACCCTCTCAGACGCTCTTCGTCCGCAGCCGAGAAAAACTGCCTCAGTACTGGGCCTACTGGATCGCCCCGTTCCCGCCCGCGAAGATTCGGTGGGAAGCTGCGGGCGACGGAATTTTGCGTCCCCGCAGGCTGACGGTCCCCGAGAACAGGTTCCGCGTAAACCTTTCCGGAGCGGGACCTATTGAAACTACCTTAGAAATCTAGTAAGTTAGGTACCATAAGCCGAACATCCCGCAGGCCGAAGAGTTGTCACCAAAGATCCCGCTAATCACCTTTTTGGGGTTCTGACAGGTCTGGATGACCAGCCTTCTCTATCTAGCCGCACTCTCATTCTCGATCTGCTTCCTGCTGACTCCGCTCGTCCGGAATCTAATGCATCGGGTGGGCGTGCTCGACAAGCCCGACCGTCACCGCAAAGTTCACACTCGGCCCATTCCCAGGCTCGGGGGCGTTCCGATCGCGCTTGCCGTCGTGCTCTCGTTGGCGTTGGTCTCGCTGATCTCCGATTCCGGAGCGGAACTCTTCCACACAGTGCTGGGACAGATCATGCCGTTGCTGCCGGCAGCGTGCCTCGTGTTTGTCCTTGGGCTGCTCGATGATCTCTACGACCTACGGCCGTGGCAGAAGCTGCTGGGACAACTTGCGGCCGCCACTTGGATCTATGTCCATGGTTTTCGCATCGAGTCGATTGCGGGCTTCGCTTTCGGCGACTCGCACTGGATCCTCTACCCGCTCACTGTCGCCTGGCTGCTTGCCTGTACGAACGCTTTCAACCTCATAGATGGAATCGACGGGTTGGCCTCCGGGGTCGGCTTCTTCGCGACGGCGACGATGCTGATCTCGGCTCTGCTGCACGGCAACATGGAACTGTTGATTCTCACCGTGCCTCTCGCGGCGGCCTTGTTGGCGTTCCTGCGCTACAACTTCAATCCGGCCTCGATCTTCCTTGGCGACAGCGGCAGCCTGCTGATCGGATTCCTGCTCGGCTCCTACAGCATCATCTGGTCCTACAAGTCAGCCACCATTCTCGGCATGACGGCTCCTATCCTGGCGCTGAGTTTCCCTATCGCCGAGACGGTGATCTCAGTCACCCGACGGGTGCTGCTGGGCACGCCGGTGTTCGGTGCTGATCGCGGGCACATCCACCATCGGTTACTTGAACGCGGCCTCGGTCCCAAGCAAGCCGCCGTTCTCGTCTATGCCATCGCCGGATTAGGCGCGGGCGTGGCCTTGATCATGTCGACCCCGGGCGCCCGTGACAAAGGGGCCATCCTGATTCTGTTTTGCATCGTCTCGTGGATCGGCTTTCAGCATCTCGGCTACACGGAGTTTGGGTCGGCGCGAAAGATCATCCTCGGGGGAACCGTCACCAAGCTCGTGGCGGCGGACGTACGTCTGCGGGCGTTCAGCCACGAAATGGACCAAGCCGAATCACTGGAGGCTTGTTGGGACTTGACCGTATCAGCTCTACGGGATCTCGACTTCGACCAGGTCTCGCTCGAACTCCCTGGTAACGGCAGCCAAATACCTTTGCTGTGGCGCCAAGTCTTGCACGCCGAGCGTGTCGGCCTGCGTCCGGAAGACTGTTGGACCTTGCGGATACCCTTACCGGCGGAGGGCAACGGATGCGTCGAGATCTCGCGCCACCTGGACCGGGGCGAAGGGTATCTGGTTGTACACCCCATCGTCGAGACCGTGCGACGTGTCTTCCCGCGCCACATCAGCGACCACCGCGAGGTTGGGGTCGGTATCAATGGAAGCACGCAGCCTGAGCCCCCCACCGCACCCGTGGCCGCTCGAGCCGCGGGGGCCGGCGTCTAGCCCCTTTTTCGCTCGCCCCTTCTGACTCGCTGCAAAGCCTCATCGATGACCTACGAAGGGCCGTCGGATGCCGTGGCCCTGCCCGAATTAGCGACAATGGTCCAGTCACGAAAAGGGGAATCCATGAATCGTCGAAGCTTTCTCGCGTCAGCACTCGCCGCTCCCGTGGCTGCTCGCGCCAACGGACGCACGGTCCGTATCGGCTTTCTCGGCGGCAGTCACTCGCATGCCACCGGCAAGGTCGAGGTAGTCCTGGCGTCAAGGGAATACGAGTTGGTTGGGATGTGGGAGGACGACCCCGCGCTTCAAGTAAGGTACAAAGCCAAGGGCGTCCGTTTCGTCTCGAGCGAACAGCTCTTGCGTGACCCCGCCATCGAAGTCATCGCGGTCGAGTCGCCGGTGCGCGACCACACCCGTCATGCACGCATGGTGCTTGAAGCAGGCAAGCACCTGCACCTTGAGAAACCACCCGCGCTCGATGTCGAGTCGCTGCGCTCGATCCTCGACTTGGCGGCGCGCAAGAAGCGGATCGTGCAGATGGGGTACATGTGGCGGCACCATCCAGGCATCAACGCGATGATCGAGGCAGCGCGTAACGGCTGGCTGGGTGACGTCTATATGGTCAAGGCGATCATGAACAAAAAGCTGAGCCCGGACCAGCGGCCGGCGTGGGCCGAGTTTCGTGGCGGACAGATGTTCGAGTTGGGCGGCCATGTGATCGATCCGCTGATCCGGCTGATGGGCCGTCCGGACCGGGTGACGCCGTTCCTGCAAAACGACAGTAATCTCGACGACAACATGGCCGACAACACCATCGCGGTGTTCGAATTCCCCAACGCGCTCGGACTGGTGGTGGGGGCCGCGTTGCACCACTCCAGCCGCTACCGCAGCTTCACCGTGCAGGGCACGAAGGGTACGGCGACGTTACGTCCAATCGAACCACCCGAACTGATCATGGACTTGACGGAGGCCGCGGGGCCGTACGCGAAGGGCCGGCAGAAGGTCGACCTGCCGCCTTACAAGCGCTATGTGGACGACTTCGTTGAGTTGGCTGCGGCCGTGCGAGGCGGCAAACCAATCGCCGTCACTCCCCACGAAGACCTGATCGTGCAGGAGGCACTCATCGCGGCGTCCGCGATGTGAATTGCCATCAGAGGTTAATCTGCGCGCCAGAAGATCTGGCCGCCCTCCCGCTCGCGGCCGTTCTCGATCGCGCCCATGAAGCCCGCCGAGACTCCATTGCCGGCGCATTCGCGTGGCGATCGGGCGCGCGGGCTCAGGTCAACGAGTGCGGATCCTGAGCGGTCTGCGCCACCGCTGGGGCCGACAATCCGTCTGCCATACTGACTACTTCCGATGTCCACCGACAGCGTCGAAACCCTCAAGCCCGCCACGACGGTGCCGCCGTGGCGCGACCGCATAACACCCTACGCCTACGGCTGTGCGTTCCTTTCCTCGGTGTCGCTGGTGCTTTCGATCGCGGTTGCACAGACCCTTTTGGTGATCGCCCTAGTACTTCTGCTGCTCTCGAACACTCGTCTACGGCTGCCCCCGGTTGCTTGGCCTCTAGCCGGCTTTCTCGGGTGGACGCTGCTGTCGATGGCCGCGTCGGACGACCCCTCCGCCGGCTGGCCGCAGATCAAGAAGTTCCTCGTCTTCACGGTGCTGCTGGTCGTTTTTTCGGTATTCTCTCGCGTCGACCAAGCGCGCCGGCTCTTCGAGGCACTGTTCGTGTGTACTCTGGCGGCAGCGCTAGTAGGCATCGTGCAGTTCGCGATCAAGCTGGCTGAGGCGAGCGCTGCGGGCCAGGATTTCTACGACTCGTACGTCGGGCAGCGAATCACCGGCTTCTTTGGCCACTGGATGACTTTCAGCCAAGTACTGCTCATGGTCTTCCTGATGCTGGCCGGCTACGTCCTGTTTTCGCGCAGCGGACGCCGTTTCGGACGGGCCGTTTGGTGGGGGTGCAGTGCGGTGTTCGGCGTGGCTCTAGTTCTGAGTGGCACGCGTAGCGTGTGGGCGGCGAGCCTACTCGGAATCGTCTATCTCCTTTGGCACTCGAACCGGCGCGTGCTCTGGCTGGGGCCGGTGGCGCTGGTGCTGCTGCAGCTCGCGTCTCCCAGATCGATCGAGCGAAGAGTGACTTCGCTGATCGACCCGCAGGCTTATTCGGCCCGTGTAATCATGTGGCGGACCGGTGCGCGCATGGTCGAAGCGCATCCGTGGTTCGGCGTCGGCCCCATGCGGGTCGGCCCGCGTTTTGCTGAGTTCCAGCCCGCAGACATTACGGAACTGCCTCTGGCTTACTACGAGCATCTACACAATGTGTTCATTCACTATGCCGCCGAGCGTGGCATCCCGGCCGCCCTGTTTCTGCTCCTTGCGCTCGGGAAGGTCCTCTGGGACCACCGCCGCGCTCTGGCGAAGCTGCCTGCCGGATACAGCGACGAGCGCTTTCTGTTGCATGGCGTGATTGCCGCCACGCTGGGGCTGGGCGTGGTGAGCTGTTCCGACGTCAGCCTGGGCGACAGCGAGATTCTGGGGGTCTACCTGACCGTGATCGCGCTGGGGTACCGCGCGGTGGATTCGGTATCGCGGCGTGCGGCGGCCGGCACGGCGGCAGAGGAAGGAAGTGGTAGTGTGTCAACTGGCCAAGGGCTGCGCTCTTGACAGCCAACGGAGCCCGCGAATCGAAAAGTAGGGGCACAGCATGCTGTGCCCGCGTTCGGGTCGAGTCGTCCGTTCGGAGCCGCCGGGCACGGCATGCCGTGCCCCTACATTGTCGGACTTACGACCGTCGCCTTACCGCGACGCGTGACTCGGCATCGAACGGTCGGCCAAGACCCGCACAACTCTTCCGTCAAGCGCCAACACCGCGAAGCGCGAGCCATCGGGCGCGCGGAAGAGATACTTTTCTGAGTATCCGTCGCGGGGAATTCCGACCATGCGCATCAGTGGCTTGCCGAAACGTTCGATGACGTCGCTAATGAGCGTGCCCTCGATGATCTCCACGACCGAATAGCCGGCAGGCTCCGGACCGACGGTTGGTTCTGAGCCTACGTCAGCTTGCGGTGTCGTCTGAGTGGCCCGCGGAGGCCGATTTGGGTACACCGTCGCGATGCGCGCCAGAGTGATACCGGGGTGGGAGACGCCGCGTTCCACCACCGGGAGGCCATCCGCGCCGTCCCCGCTCGCCGCGGCGGCTGGTGCTGGTGCGGAAGCCGGAGCGGGTTCCGGATTTCCCGCACTGGCGGACGGAGCGCCAGCTGCGGAAGCACTGGCTTGGGACGGTGCGGGTGCGGGAGCACTTGGCGCCGGCCCCGGAGGCATCGGCACCCAGGCCTGCGCGGGTTCCGGCTCGGCCCAACGACGCGGGGCGGTCACCGGTGTGAGCCCCGAAATCTTGACCCCGCTCTCGGTCTTGACCTCACCACTCGACTTGAAGACCGGCTTGGCCGGTCGGTTGGCCGCGGACTCCTCTGGTTTCTCAACAGGGGCCTTGTCGAACTCCGGCTTTCGCTCGGTCGTGGACGCCTGAGAAGGCTTCGTCTCCGATTCGGCGTCGAGCGTACCTTTCAGGCGCTTGAAGATGCCCGCCGCGCCCGCCCCGGCGGCGCCCGTGGCCGCTCCGACGGTTCCGGCTCGTCCGACATTGATGCCGTAACCGATAATGGCCTGTCCGGCGGCAAGGGGTGCGTACGCCAGCGCTAGTGCGGTGCCAAGACCCAATGATAGTAGTGACCTCACTGTACCCTCCTCGGAACAATCCGAGCGTACCAGAGCATTTGCGAAGCGCCTATTGGCGAAACCCCCTACGCCCTATGGGACAAGCAGGTCATACCACTGTGCCCCGAGGCCGAGAAAACGGGGACAATCCGCGTCGCGCCTCTCCGGATCATTGAAGACAGCGAAGCTCCGTGGGCGGCACTCGTTCACTCCCTGAGTTCTTCGGGCCGAGCCGCGACAGCAAGGCGTCGTGGGATGCGCCCGGCCCGCCTCACCGTGGGCGAGGAAGCGAACCGAACGCAACCGTCCCCAGCCCGAAAGTTGACGCTGTTTTTTGCGCTGTGATAACTTGATGATTACTGTAGCCCTTCTACCCTCGGCACGGGGTCATTTCCCGGGTCCCCACGCCCGTCTAACCAAACGAAAACCGCCGCGGTGTGCAGGCTGAAACAGCCGGAGAGGGTCTTCTCTGACTTCCGATCATGGCGCTTGCAGTAGCGAATCGATATACCCAGGCTCTCCTGGACGTCGTCAGCCGTCAGGATTCACCCGCCAACGCGCAAGAAATAGCTCGGCAGCTTGAGACGTTTCGCGACGTTCTCGGCGAGTCGGCCGAGTTACTGGGCGTTCTGACATCGCCGAGCGTCGAGCCCGCCAAGAAACGCCGGCTCATCGCCGGCCTGAGCGAACGGCTTGGCTTGGCGAAGCCAGTCACAAACTTCTTCTACGTCGTGATCGACCATCGCCGTTTGGGGCTGCTCGACGAGATGATCGAGGCCTACCGTGGCTTGCTCGACGAGCAGGCCGGCATCGCCCGCGTAGAAGTCAGCTCGGCGCGCCCGATGGACGAACCGGCCCGCAGCGCCCTCGTCGACCGATTCGGCCGGGTAACCGGCAAGCGCGTAGTCGCGACCTTCGATGTCGACGAAGACCTGCTGGGCGGCGCTGTCGTTCGGCACGAATCCACGGTCTACGACGGATCGCTGCGCGCCCAACTCAAGTCCCTCGACCGTGCCCTCACCGGAGACCGCTAAACCCATGGCTCAAATCAGCGCACAGGAAATCTCGCAACTCATTCGCGACCAGATCGAGAACTACGAAGGCGCCGTCGATGTCGCCGAAGTCGGCACGATCATCTCCCTCGGCGACGGCATCGCCCGTTTGCATGGCCTCGAGAGAGTCATGGCCGGGGAGATGCTCGAGTTCCCGCACAACGTCTCGGGCATCGCCATGAACCTGGAGGAAGACCAGGTCGGTGCGGTGTTGCTCGGCGAGTACTCCGAACTCAAGGAGGGCGACGAAGTCCGCCGCACCAAGCGCATCGTCTCGGTTCCCGTCGGGCAGGCTCTGGTGGGGCGCGTGGTCGACGCTCTGGGACGGCCGATCGACGGCAAAGGCCCGATCGAGACCGACACGTATTTCCCGGTCGAGCGCATGGCGCCCGGCGTCGTCGACCGCCAGCCGGTGAAAGAGCCCATGCAAACGGGTATCAAGGCGATCGACAGCATGATCCCGGTGGGCCGCGGGCAGCGCGAGCTGATCATCGGCGACCGCCAAACCGGCAAGACGGCCATTGCCGTCGACACGATCATCAACCAGAAGGGCAGCGGCGTCATCTGCATCTACGTGGCGGTCGGACAGAAGCGCTCAACGGTGGCGCACGTCGTCAAGACGCTCGAAGATCATGGGGCAATGGAGTACTCCATCGTCGTCGTGGCCTCGGCCTCCGATCCGGCGCCGATGCAGTTTCTGGCGCCCTACTCCGGCTGTGCCATCGGCGAGTACTTCCGTGACAACGGCGGGCACGCGCTGTGCGTCTACGACGACCTCTCGAAGCACGCCGCCGCCTACCGTGAGATCTCGCTGTTGCTGCGACGCCCGCCGGGCCGCGAAGCGTTCCCCGGCGACGTCTTCTACGTGCACAGCCGCTTGCTCGAACGCGCGGCCAAGCTGAGTGACGAGAAAGGCGGCGGCTCTCTCACGGCCCTGCCGTTTATCGAGACGCAAGCCGGAGACGTCTCGGCCTACATTCCGACGAACGTCATCTCGATTACGGACGGCCAGATTTATCTCGAAGCCGACCTGTTCAACGCCGACGTCCGTCCGGCGGTCAACGTGGGCCTCTCGGTGAGCCGTGTCGGCGGCAACGCGCAGACCAAGGCGATGAAGAAGATTGCCGGCACGTTGCGCTTGGAATTGGCCCAATACCGTGCCCTGGCCGCTTTCGCGCAATTCGGGTCCGATCTCGACAAGGCGTCTCAACAGCAGTTGCACCGCGGTGAGAGACTGACCGAAATCCTCAAGCAGGGCCAGTACGGCCCGCTGCCCGTCGAGAAGCAGATCGCCATCATCTTCGCCGGCACCAACGGCTTTCTCGACGATCTGGCGGTCGCGGACTGCCGCCCGTTCGAAAACGAGTTATACGAGTATCTCGGCCGCCAGGAAGGCAGCGTCCTCGACAAGATCCGCGAGAAGAAAGCCCTCGACGATGTCTTGACTGATGAACTCAAGAGCGCGCTGACGGAGTTCAAGAAGCGCTTCCAGTCGCAGCGGTCCACGAAGGCGGCCTCCTAGGATGCCGAACCTGATCGACTTGCGCCGGCGCATCCGGTCGGTCAAGAACACGCAGCAGATCACCAGCGCCATGAAGATGGTCTCGGCGGCGAAGTTGCGCCGGGCCCAAGGCAAGGTGGTCGCCGCGCGTCCGTACTCCTCTCTGCTCCAGGAGATGCTCTCGAGCGTGCTGCATCATTTACCCGAGGGCTCGCCGGTTCTCGATCATCCGTTGCTGGCCCGGCGCGAGCCGAACCGCATTGCCGTCGTCTTGCTCAGCGGTGATAAGGGCCTCTGTGGGGCCTTCAACAGCAACGTGATCCGCGCCACCGAGCGCTTCGTAGGTGAGCACGCCGACGCAGACGTTGAGTTGCAACTGATCGGCGGCAGGGGACGCGACTACTACCGTCGCCGCAAGGCCACGATCACCGGCGAATGGGTGAATCTGTTCAACAAACCCATCGAGTTCGCAGCGGCAAGCGAGATCGCCGACGGGTTGATCGAGCGCTACACCAACGCGGAGGTAGACGCGGTTTACCTGGTCTACAACGAGTTCAAGAGCGCGATGTCGCAGAACGTGATACTGCAGCCGCTGCTGCCGGTCCGGACCGCTGAGGCGACCCAGGGTGGCTCGGTCGAGTACATCTATCAGCAGCCGCCTGAGGAGATCTTTCGAAGCCTGCTGCCGAAGTACGTGCGTTTGAGTCTCTACCGCGCCATGCTCGAATCGGCCGCCGCTGAGCACGCCGCGCGCATGACGGCGATGGACTCGGCCACGCGTAACGCCGGGGAGATGATCGACAAGCTGACTCTGTTCCTCAATCGCGTGCGCCAGGCCAGCATTACGACGGAGTTGATCGAAGTCGTCAGCGGCGCGCAGGTACAAGAGTAACCGAGCCGTGACCGTCAGCGAGCGGTCAGGCTGTCAGAGCGGGTAAAACTGACGCAGCTCATGAATCAGGAGTCATATGGCAAACGTAGGCAAAGTCATTCGAGTCGCCGGTCCGGCGGTTGACGTCGAGTTCAGCGAAGGCGTCCTTCCCAGGATCTTTAACGCCGTGCGCATCACGAGCGAAGGATTCGACGTCGAGACGCCCATCAGCATCATCTGCGAGGTACAGCAGCATCTCGGCGAGGGCCGGGTGCGCACGGTGGCGATGCAGCCGACCGAAGGGCTCGTGCGCGGTATGCCAGCCGAGGACCTGGGCGAGCCTATCAGCGTCCCGGTCGGCCCGCAAACGCTGGGCCGTCTGATGAACGTGCTCGGCGAGCCCGTCGATGGAAAGGGGCCGGTCAATACGGAACAGCGCTTCCCGATTCACCGCCAGGCGCCCTCACTCGAAGACCAGTCCACCGAGTTGCAGATGTTCGAGACCGGCATCAAGGTCATCGATCTGCTCGAGCCGTATTTGCGTGGCGGCAAGATCGGCCTGTTCGGCGGCGCGGGTGTCGGCAAGACCGTCATCATCATGGAGCTGATCAACAACATCGCCCTCAAGCACGGCGGTGTGTCGGTCTTCTCCGGCGTGGGCGAACGCACCCGCGAGGGCAATGACCTTTGGCTCGAAATGCAGGAGTCGGGCGTCGTCGATCCGGATAACTGGGAGAAATCCAAGGCGGCGCTGATCTACGGCCAGATGACCGAGCCGCCGGGCGCGCGCCTGCGGGTCGGCCTCACGGGCCTGACCGTCGCCGAATACTTCCGCGACGTCGAGGGCCAGGACGTGCTGTTGTTCATCGACAACATCTTCCGCTTTACCCAGGCCGGCTCGGAAGTCTCCGCGCTCCTCGGACGCATGCCTTCGGCCGTTGGCTACCAGCCCAATCTGGCCAGCGAAATGGGCGAGTTCCAAGAGCGCATCACATCGACCAAGAAGGGCTCGATTACCTCGGTGCAGGCCATCTACGTACCCGCCGACGATTACACCGACCCGGCGCCGGCCACCACGTTCGCGCACCTCGACGCCACCACCAACCTGTCGCGCGAGATCGCCGCGCTCGGCATCTATCCGGCAGTCGATCCGCTAGCCTCGAGTTCGCGGATTCTTGACCCCAACATCGTCGGCAGTGAGCACTACGACACGGCCCAGGAGGTCAAGCAGATCCTGCAACGCTACAAAGAGTTGCAGGACATCATCGCCATTCTTGGCGTGGAAGAGCTTTCCGAAGACGACAAGCTGGTCGTCGCCCGGGCGCGCAAGATCCAGCGCTTCCTCTCGCAGCCCTTCTTTGTCGCCGCGCAGTTCACCGGGCTGGAAGGCAAGTACGTGAGCCTGTCCGACAGCATTCGCGGCTTCAAGGAGATCGTTGCGGGTAAGCACGACGACCTCCCCGAGCAGGCCTTCTACCTGGTCGGTACGATCGAAGAGGCCGTCGAGAAAGCCCGGCAACTCGAGAAGGCGGCGTAGCCATGGCCGGCAAGCTCACGCTCGAAGTTGCCGTCCCCGAGCGGCTGCTCGTGGAAGAGGAAGTCGACGAGGTCCAGATCCCGGCCGCCGACGGCTACCTGGGCGTCCTCCCCGACCACGCCCCCTTGATGGCCCAGCTCGGATTCGGCGTGATGAGCTTTCGCGTCGACGATCACACGAAATTCATGGCCCTGCACGGCGGGCTGGTCGAGGTGCTGCCCAACCACGTTCGGGTCTTGGCCGACGCGGCCGAGTGGGCCGACGAGGTGGATGTGGACCGCGCCCACCAAGCCCGGCAGCGCGCCGTGGGCCGCTTTGACCGCGAAGAGTCGGAGATGCAGGTGGATGTCGAACGAGCCAGCGCGGCCGTCGCCCGCGCACAAGCCCGCCTCGATGCCTCCAAGCGCGGCGGTTAGCAGCCGTCGTTCCCGGGTACACTGTTGGATTGGTCCGGCGATCCCCCCGATGCGCCGGCCGAGCCGGACTTCGTGAAATAGGCAGGGGAATCACCGATGAAGGTATACGAAGGCAGCGATATTCGAAACATCGGCATCGTCGGACATGGCGACAGCGGCAAGACCACTGTGTTGGCCGGGTACCTCTACACCACCGGCGACACCAGCCGCTTGACCCGCGTCGACGAGGGCACCACCATCACCGACTACGACGAGGAAGAAATCAATCGCAAGGTCACCACCACTTCCTCGCTGGCCTTCGTCGAGTGGAACAAGACCAAGATCAACTTCATCGACACCCCGGGCTACAACATCTTCATCAACGATGCCAAAGCGTCCCTGCTGGCCGCTGACGCCGCCCTGGTTGTGGTGGACGGCGTTTCCGGCGTCGAAGTGCAGACCGAGAAGGTCTGGGGGTTCGCTGAGGACTACGGACTGGCGCGCGTGATTCTCGTCAACAAGCTCGACCGCGAGCGGGCCCAGTTCGCCCGCGCCGTCTCGAACATCCAGGAAACGCTGAGCAAGAAAGCCGTCCCTGTGCAGATCCCTATCGGGTCCGAAAAGGGCTTCAGGGGCGTCGTCGATCTGGTCAACAAGAAGGCCTATACCTACGAGCCCGACGGTGCTGGCAAAGGCAAGGAAGAGGAGATTCCCGCCGACTTGGCGTCCGAGGTCGAGTCAGCCACGGAGTCTTTGATGGAGATCGTCGCCGAGTGCGATGACGACCTGCTAATCGAGTACTTGGAAAACCTCACCCTGCCGCCGGACAAGGTGCTTGCGGGGCTGCGCAAGGGCGTGGCTGAAGGCAAGCTTTACCCAATCCTGTGCGCCTCGGCGCTGCACAACATCGGCAGCGACGCTGCGCTCGACTTCCTGGAGGCTTACGCGCCGCCGCCAACCGCGCGCGGCGAAATCTCAGCGCGCGAGGGAGCCGGGGGCGATGCCTCCCGCAAGATCTCCGACAGCGAGCCGCTGTCGCTGTTCGTCTACAAGACCGCCGCCGACGCCTTCGCCGGCCGCGTCAGTTACTTCAAAGTTGTCTCGGGCGTTCTCAAGAACGACGACCACGTTGACAACTACGAGCGGGGGACCGACGAGCGCCTCGCCCGCATCAGCCTGGTATTCGGCAAGGAGTTGAAGCCGGTCAACGCCGTCCACGCGGGTGACCTGGCCGCGGTGGCCAAGCTCAAAGACACCCTGACCGGCGACAGCCTCGGGCAGAAAGGCAAGCCGATCCACTACCCAGCCGTGACATTGCCGACACCGGCCATTGCTTACGCCATCGAACCCAAAACGCGCAACGATGAAGACCGGCTCGGTACCGCCATTCAGCGGGTTCTCGAAGAGGATCCTTCCCTCCGCTTCTACCGTGACGCGCAGACCAAGGAGTTCCTGCTCGCCGGCAACGGCCAGCAGCATCTTGAGATCATCGTCAGCAAGCTGAAGAAGCGCTATCAGGTCGACGTCGAACTACATTCGCCCAAAATTCCCTACCGCGAAACGATCCGCGGCCGCGCCGATGTGCAAGGACGCCACAAAAAGCAGACCGGCGGCCACGGACAGTTCGGCGACTGCAAGATCCGCATGGAGCCGCTCGAGCGTGGCAAGGAGTTCGAGTTCGCCAACGAGATCTTTGGCGGGTCGATCCCGAAGACGTACATTCCAGCGGTCGAGAAGGGCATTCTCGAGGCAGCCGAGAAGGGTTTCTTGGCCGGCTACCCAGTCTCCGATTTCAAGGTCGTGCTCTACGACGGTTCGTATCACGACGTCGACTCCTCCGAGCTGGCCTTTAAGCTGGCGGGCCGCAAGGCCTTCCGCAAAGCGATGGAACAAGCCAAGCCGGCGCTCCTCGAGCCCATCATGCAAGTTGAAGTCGTAGCCCCGATGGAATTCGCCGGTGACCTGATGGGCGATCTCAACGGCCGGCGGGGCCGCATCCAGGGCATGGAGACGCGCGGCAGCGATCAGATCGTGCGTGCCGAAGTGCCGATGGCCGAGATGCTCACCTACGCCAACGAGCTGACCTCGATGACCCAGGGCCGCGGCACCTTCACGATGGCAATGGATCACTACGACTTCGTGCCACAGCAGATTGCCGAAAAGGTGATAGCCCACGCCAAGGCCGAGCGCGAAGGCATCGCCGAGGAAGAGGACTAGCCAAACTAGCGGGGCGCGCTCTAGACCGGAACCCTCGTCCCGCGGTACTTCAGCGATATGGCGCTCATTGACCCGCCTCCGATGGGTCTGTTAGGATCGAGCTTTCAGGCGTCGGGACGGTCGTCGGGACACTGCCCGGACGCTCAGATAGGCCCCAAACCCCAAGGGGATAGGCGTTAACACCCTCCTGACTCGTGATCATGGGTTTTACGAAGCTTCCACTGGTAACCATCGCTGTAGCCGCGGTATTGCTCTTGTGGGCAAGTTGCAGCCGTGACAGCACTCGCGTCGTCACCGCTCCGGTCCCGCTGCAGCCCACAGCCGCCCAGACCGCTCCGCTGCCGCCTGCAGAGGCGCCCAGCCCGCCCGAACGGATGGAGACGGTCGAGGTCGCCGAAGCGGAGCCCTTCTCGCCCCAGCGGATCTCGCTGGAGAAGCCCGAGGAGATCGCCGAGCCCGATCTCAGCGAACTCGATGCCCCGGCAATCGAGCAGGATGGGGAGCCGGCCTCCGAAGACGAACTAGCCCTCATCGATGAGCTGAACGACAGCGACATTCCCGACGATTTCGACATCGAAGGCTCCGGCCGGACCAAGCTCAGCACCACCCGCTCGACCCTGCCGTTGGTCCTCAACCCCCAGGTGGCCAAGTTCATCAACTATTTCAAGGGTCGGGGAAAGAAGACCTACATCCGCTCGATTGAGCGCGCCGGCGCCTACCGCGGCATGATCGAACGAGTTCTCGAGGAAGAGGGCGTCCCGCTCGAACTGTTCCATCTGGCCCAGGCCGAGTCGGGTTTCCGGCCCAAGGCGCGATCGCACAAGTACGCCACCGGCATGTGGCAGTTCATAAAGTTCCGCGGCAAGCAATATGGGCTGCGACAGGACCGCTACGTCGACGAGCGGTACGACCCTGAGAAGGCCACCCGCGCCGCCGCCCAGCACCTGCACGACCTCTACATCGAGTTCGGCGACTGGTACCTGGCCATGGCCGCCTATAACGGTGGACCGAGCCGGGTCAAGACGGCGATCAGGCGCACCGGCAGCAAAGACTTCTGGGTCCACAGCCGGCGCCGCTTCGTGAGGCGGGAAACGCGCAACTACGTCCCGATCATCCTCGCGATGACGTACGTCGGCAAGAACGAGGAGATGTACGGGATCGAAATCAAGGATCCCGCGCCGCCACTCGAGTACGACACCATCGAGACCGACACCGAGATCCACTTCGACCTGATCGCCGACATCACCGGCACCAGCGCCGCGACCATCAAACAGCTCAACCCGGCCTTACTGCGCTCGGCCACGCCGCCCTACGACTACAAGCTGCGGCTTCCGAAGAACAGCGGCGAGACGTTCGTCAGCGAACTCCGGCAGATCCCGCCCGATCAGCGCTTGGGATGGAGACGGCACGAGGTGCGGGACGGCGAATCGCTGGCCGCCATTGCCAAGCGTTATAGGGTCAAAGCGTCGGCGATCGTGGCCCACAACCGCATCGACAACGGCGCGGTGATGGCGGGGATGCGCCTAACGGTCCCGGCGCCCAAGGCCCGGCTGAGCTTCTATGGCGGCTCCTCGGGCGGGGCGGGCGGTTTTCTCGAACCCGGCACCGGACGCTACCGCATCGTGCGCGGCGACAACCTGGGCTCGATTTCGCGCCGCTTCAACGTCTCGATCGCCAACCTGCGCACGTGGAACGGACTCAGCGGCAACCGCATCCGAGCCGGCCGCTACTTGATCGTGCGCCCCGAAGGCGTCGGCAAAAAAGGAAGCCGCGTCGTTGCCTCCGCCTCCTCGGGATCGGAAACCTACCGCATCCGTAGGGGAGATACCCTCGGGACGGTCGCCCGGCGCTTCGGCGTTACCGTGGCTCAGCTCAAGGGGTGGAACGGGCTCACGAGCAACCGCATCACGGCGGGCGACACGTTGACCGTGGGGACACGGAAGGCGGCATCCTCGTCTCGGCGCGCTTCCGGCGCCTCTTCACGCGCGAGGCCAACTTCCACCGCCAGCCGCGCAGCATCTTCCGGTGGCACGGGACAGTACAAAATTCGCCGGGGTGACAACCTCGCGATCATCGCCCAACGGTTCGGTGTCACGGTCGCGGATCTCAAGTCCTGGAATAGGCTGCGCAGCAGCCGCATCCGGGCCGGTAAGTATCTCACGGTGCGGCCACCTGACGACGTTCCAGCCTCGTCGAGCGGCGCGCGCGCGTCGGTGGCTTCCAACCGTGCCGCGCCTAGCAGGAAAGCTGCGGGAGGCGAACGCTACAAAATTCGCCGGGGAGACAATCTGGAGTTGATTGCCCGCCGTTTCAGCGTCGACGTGGCTGATTTGAAGAACTGGAACAGTCTTCGCGGCAACCGTATCAAGGCCGGCGAGTATCTAGTCGTCCATTCGGGCTCCGGCTCCACCGCGAGCACGCTCACCGCTAAGGCATCGGCCAAGAAGCCTACGCCGAAGCGTCAGCCCACGTCCGCGCTTCCGGCCAATGGGCGCTATCGTATCCGGCGAGGCGATAACTTGGGCGCCATCGCCGAGCGGTTCGGCGTTTCCGTCACCGATCTCCGGCGCTGGAACGGGCTTCGCGGCAACCGCATCACCGCGGGCGAGTCTCTCAACGTCACCCAGCGCGCGCGCACGGCGGCCTCACCTTCGCTCACCGCTTCCGCGGACAGCGCAGTACGCTACCGCATTCGCGAAGGCGACACGTTGGACGCGATCGCCAAGCGCTTCGGTGTCCGCATCACTGATCTCAAAACTTGGAACGGCCTGCGCAACAGCCGCATCCGTGCCGGCCGGTACCTGACCGTTGAACCGGCCTCCGGCGGCAGCTAGCCCGCCAGCTAGCCGCGAGCCTCACCTCCTCGTTCGCCACTCCTCATAGGTCGACTCGCGGGCACCCTTCGGCACCCTTCGAAATTCCCGTCGGATTTCACAAAAAGATCGTATAATGTCTCGAAACCCCTGCCGGTTTTTTGGAGGACCGTGTGGGCGGAGTGGCCGTGTCCGCCATGCTTTCGGCCGGCGGCCCGTTCCTGTCGCGATGTCCGTCGTTGCCCGCCAGCATATCCGCCGCATGAGGGGCGGGGCCAACGCCCACCTAATGCTGGCTGACGACGACCGCTACTACATCGTCAAGTTTCGCAACAACCCCCAGCATCCGAGGATTCTGGTCAACGAACTGGTTTCCTACATCCTGCTGGAGCAACTGCAGTTGCCCGTGCCGCCGTGGGACATCGTCGACGTGCCGCAGGGGCTGATCGAAGCGACGCCCGAGTTGACGATGGACGTCGGTTGGCGCGTACGGCAATGCGAGGCCGGGCTGCACTTCGGCTCGGGCTTTCCCGGCGATCCGACGCGCCTGGCCGTCTACGATTACTTGCCCCTGTCGCTGCTGCGGCTTGTCTACAACGTCGATAGCTTTCTCGGGATGCTCGCATTCGATAAGTGGGTCAGCAACGCCAACGGGCGCCAAGCCATCTTTTTCCGCGACCGCGCTAAGCGATGGATCGAGGAAAACGGTCAGCCCAGCCCGGACGCTCCCTCGCCTCGCTCGCTGGTCTACGTGGCGAACATGATCGACCACGGGTTCGTATTCAACGCCCAAAACTGGGAGTTTCCTGATTCTCCCGAGCGCGGCCTGTACAGCCGCCGGGAGGTTTATGCCGGCGTCACCGGCTACGACGACTTCGAGCCGTGGTTGAGCCGCATCCAAGAATGCTCGTCCGAACCGTTGGACAACGCTTCGAAGAAGGTGCCGCCCGCGTGGTATGACGGCGATTGGGATGCGCTTGAGTCGCTGCTCGAGAAGCTGTATAACAGACGGAGCCGCGTGCCGGATTTGCTTCGCGAGGCCAAGAACGCCTCCCGCGACCCATTCCCCGCTTGGTCGCTGAAGGCCTCGACGGCATCTCGGTAGGTCGGAGAGCAGGAAACTAGGGTTACGGAGCCGAAAGGCCGATCTCATGGCAAAGCACGAAATGAGCCGCTACAGCTTTCAACTCCTGCGCTATGTGCCCAACCTCGTCTCGGACGAGCATTTCAACATCGGCGTGTTTCTTTCGAACGACCACGGGCAGGTCTTGGACGCGCGTTTCGCGTCCGACTTTCAGCGGCTGCGCTGCCACCCCCAGGTCGACCTCGTGTACCTCGAAGCGTTGCGCAACGAGTTCGAAGACGTTCATGTGCTTGGCGAGGGCTTCTCGCTCTACGCAGATGGACTGCGGAAGAACCTCTCGACGACGCTGCAGGTCACCGACCCCAAGGCCTTTTGGGGACGTGACGCGGCGAGCGAGATCGAGCGCCTCTATCAGGCCTACATTGCGACGCCGCGGCCCGAAACCGGCGGCGCCGAAAAGCACGAGCCTGCCCCAGGCACGCGCGCTCAGCTCGTTGGCCGCATGGAGGGCGCCTTCCGCCGATACGGCCTGGTCGGCAACGGCCGCGGCCTCGCCCGCAACGCCCGCGTCACCTACGGCGCACCCGGCTACCGCTTTACTTTCGATTTCGCCTATCCGCGGAACGGCACACGAAAGTACCTCCACGGCCTGGCGCTGCTGCATGCCGAAACGGACGCTCAGAAACTCCGCGGCGTCTATCAGGACTTGACCCGCCTGGAGGACAGCGCCGTCTCGCTGGCGGTGGTCGTTGATGACGGCGTGGCCGACAAGGTCATCCAGTATATGGAAGGCGAGCAGATCACCACCCACCCGGCCACCCAACTCGACGCCCTCGCCCAGCAGATCCGCACTGAGCTAGGCCTCTGACGCCACCTCAACCGGCCGCGTCCGCGCGGCGCAGAGCGAACTTATTCACCGCATGATCTGCGGAGAATAGCTGATATAATCTCCGCAGGCACAAGGGTTGGCTTCGCGGACGTACATCTATGAACTTCCGGACTGGCCCCAGTTCATTTGGGATCAAAAGAGCCTCGCCCAACCTCTGGCCGCCGTCCGGCATCAGCAGGGCCGCTTGATTGGGCGCATGGAATCGCTCGGGTTCGACCTTCGGCAGCAGGCCGTTCTGCGCACTCTCACCGAGGATGTCGTCAAGTCGAGCGAGATCGAAGGCGAGACGCTGGACGCCGAGCAGGTTCGATCGTCGATCGCACGCCGTCTGTGTATGGACGTCGGCGGCCTCAAGCAGGGGGACCGCGAAGTCGAGGGCGTCGTCGAGATGATGCTCGACGCAACGCGTCATTACGACCAGCCGCTCACCGCCGAAAGACTTTTAGCTTGGCATGCCTCGCTCTTTCCCACTGGTCGGAGCGGCATGAGGCGCATCAAGGCCGGCGCATGGCGGGATGATGCCAAAGGCCCGATGCAGGTCGTCTCCGGTCCGATCGGCCGGGAGCGGGTTCATTTCGAAGCGCCGGCTGCGAAACGCCTCGATCGCGAGATGGCGGCGTTGTTAGCCTGGTTCAATGCGCCTGCCGAGACGGACGAGGTGCTCAAGGCCGGACTTGCCCACCTGTGGTTCGTTACGATTCACCCCCTCGACGACGGCAATGGGCGCGTGGCCCGTGCGCTAGCGGACATTCTCCTCGCGCGCTCCGAGCAGAGCCCACAGCGCTTCTATAGCATGTCCGCGCAGATCCGGCAGGATCGCGCCGCCTACTACGAGATCTTGGAGAGGACTCAGAAAGGGGCGTTGGACGTCTCGGCTTGGATGCGGTGGTTTCTTCAGTGCCTAGGCCGAGCGATTGACGGTGCGCAAGAAACCCTCGGTACCGTTCTGTCCAAAGCCCGTTTCTGGGAATCGATTCGCGCCCTGCCGCTCAACGAACGGCAGCGAATGATGCTAAATCGCCTGCTCGACGGCTTCGAGGGCAAGCTCACAACATCAAAATGGGCGAAGCTCGCCAAGTGCTCACAAGACACGGCTCTCCGCGACATCGCCGATCTTGTCGAGGGGGGCATCCTGGTCCGCAGCAAAGCGGCCGGTCGCAGCACGAGCTATCGCCTCCCCGAGGGCTCATCCTAGCCCGATCGGCAGTGTCTCATCGTCCTTGAGTTGTTGAAGACATGGAGCGGGAGACGGGGATCGAACCCGCGACATGCAGCTTGGGAAGCTACCGTTCTACCACTGAACTACTCCCGCTCGGTCGAGGCGCTGCATCTTCATGTTACTGCTCTTACCGGCCTGGGGCAACCGCGTTTGCCAACCGCGAAACGCTTTCGCTCGACCGCCCGTGACGCGATGTGAACCACCATCCCAGCAGCCCGAAAACGGCAAAGCCAATGCCGTTGACCGGCCCGTGAATGTCGGCCATCTGCGGAATCGTAATCAGTAGATCCTCCAACGCTTCGCCCAACCCGTAGGCGGCTGCCAGCAGCATTCCGAACACAAGTGAGGTCACCGAGAGAGCCAACAAGCACCGGCCAAGACGGTCTTGAACCTTCGATAGTTCGCCGGCGATGAGCAGCGCCAGAGTTACCAAACTCGCCGCATACAGCACGATGGCCGCGAACTTGACCGCTGTCGATACGAGGAAGCCGGTCGCCACGAGAAACGTCCCACCGATGACGCCAAGATTGGCGAGGTGGAACAAGAGGGCGCCTCGGCCTCGATGCAACTGCAAGACACGGCCGGCGCACGCCGCATACACGCACGCCGCGAAACCCGAGAAATGAAAGTGGACCGCCGTGAGCAGAACGATCGGCTCACCCAGCCCGAGTGGTTCGTGGCCAAGGCGGGTGATCAATAGCCAGATGCCGCCGACCGGCAGATACAGCAGCCCTGCCTCAAACCCCGCCGCCTGCGGCACGCGAAAGATCCGCCACACGAAAGGGATCCCCGCGAAGCCCAACAGCGCGGTGGTCAGCATCCACCCCGAAGCCAGCCAGGCAGCCACCTCCCCCGGCGGCAGGTAAAATGCCGCGACAACGGGCAACGAGGCCCAGGGCTGCAAGGCCCGCCCGGCACGAAACAGCCACGGGGGCCGACCACCAAAAGCGAGCCGCCCGGTCAGCTCCAGCCCGAGCGGCAGGACGATCAGCGGCGCCAGCAGAAAGAGCTGCTCGATGGTCGTGAGCGGATAGAGCCTCGCCCACGACAAAGCTAGGGATAGGAACCATACCCCCGTTCCGAACAATGCGGCTGTCGGTAGCGTAGTCCCCGGCGCTCTCAGTATGTCGTTCTGTCGTGTAGTCATGGTGATGCCTCTCATCGCTCGATCCATTTGGCTAGGCAAACCAGTGGCATGCGGCCAATGTGAGGTAGGTCATTACCAGCCCGACGAACAGCGACGTCAGCAGCAGGTGGCCCAGAGCCATTCCCCGGCCTCGGGGCCAGTCAGCGTGGCTGAAGTACAAGAAATCCACCAGGACGCGCGCCGTCCAGTAGAGGCCGATAAAGACGGCCAGCGCGACGGCCGCGCGATCACCCTGCAGCATCTCTTCGTGAAGCGTCAAGGTCAGCGTCCCGAAGGCGGCGATGGTGAACACGGTGAAACTGCCGTAGACCCACATCAGCTTGCGATTGAACGGCGTGAGCTTGGCCAGGTCCTCGCTCCACCGAAGCCGCCCAGGTACTTGAAAGCTTGCCGCCAACACCGCGAAGTGTCCGGCGCCGGCCAGCCACAGCGCCAAGCTGAGCAGCTCGAACATCCCGGTAGCATTCGATGGGGCCCCGTTCATGCCGCCACCCCCACTGCAGCGACGGCGAAGACAACGATCAGGTAGAGAATCGCCACGGAGAACCCCCAGTGCCCCAAACGGTTCCGGCGGCGCAGCTCGCGGTCGTAGTAGGTCCATTGCACGATCAATCTTGGTGCCCAGAACAAGGCGAGCCAGGCGCTCATGAACCGTCCCAGCGGGGTCGCGCCGGCCAACTCGGGCGCAAACGCAAAGCAAATCACGGTGAACGCCACCAGCACGTAAACGATGTAGACCGAGTGCACAATGAAAACTTGTCGAATGATCGGCTCGACGCGCCCAAGGTTTTCCGCATAGCGCAGTTTGCGCGGCAACACTAAGTTGGCTGCGGCAATCGCCAGTTGAATGCCGCCCGCTCCCCACAGGTAAGGAACCAAATCGGTCATGCCTCCTCCTTTCCATGGCCGCCACGGATCGCCGTCACGGCCACACTCCCAGAGCACGAAACATTGGAATGGCGACGCGCTCGATGAACGCTGGATGAAACAGCCAGTAGGCCGGCAGGCCCGCCACCATCCACGCCAATGCCCGCCCCCTCAAGCCACGCCGCAGGCCCAGCCGGGTTCCCGGTAGCGAACGCTCGGCAACAGCGCCCAAACCTTGCAGTAGGAAGTACGCCATGGGCAGTCCGTATCCACCCGAGGCCGGCACCGAGATCACCAGTTCGTGGATCAGCCCGGAGACGCCGAACGCGGTCAGGCTAGCCACCGCGGGGCCGACGCTCCGCAGCAACGGCTCGAAGACAAGGTCGTGCGACAACTGCCGGAAGCCGGAGTTCCAGCGGCACCCCCAGAACTCTCCAAGCGACTGTGCCGCCAGCGGCCCCTGCATGATGGGCCGGGCCGCCACACCGGCAACTTGCCATCCCAGCGCCAACAGGTGAAACAGCCCGAAATGCAGGACCAGAACTAGGCCAACGAGACCGATCCAGGCCGCCAGATAACTCGACTCGACCGCCACGACCGGTACGACAAATCCCAGCAGCCCGAGACCCGCCACAAAGCGCAAGGCGGCTTGCCCCCACTCCGCTGGCAGGGGCCTGTTTCGGGGAGGCTCGCTACTCAAAAACTTCTCAGCGTCCATGCCTACCCACGCGAACAGATACGCCAGCGATCGCCAAGGTGGAACCGACACCTTCCGAGCTCGGCTCCAGGTCAGCACTTTGAATCCGAAGAACAGGGCAAAGGCGATCGTCCACATCAACACCCAGGGCGGAAGGGGGTCGGCGGTGGCCGGCGCCGGTGCCAGCATCAATGTCAAGAACAGGAGCGCCCAGGCAGGCCGCCGGCGCGTCCAAACGTGGCGAGTGGGCGGCGTCGCATCGGTGACGCCGCACACACCGCCTACGCAGCCGCGATGCCGAGCGACCCAGCCATAACCGGCCCGCAGCATTGCCATCCCCAATGGGGCGCGGGCGAGCCATGACAGAGGACGCGCCCACCAGATCCGTCGGGCCAGGTAGACAACAGCGTCCGCCCCAGAGAGCGGCAACCCGGTGGGCGGCAGAACCCGCATCGAGTCGAATGCTGCGCCTGGGGGAAGGCCCAATGCAGTCGCTAGGCGCCGGTCCCGCGAGGCTACCTGGAGCGTCTGCAAGGCGAACCCTGCGCGGTGCAGCAAGCCTCCGAAGCGCCTCGCCAGGGCCGTGCAGAAGGAGCACTGTCCGTCGTAGAAGACGGTGGCTACGGGCCGTAGGATTGCTATGTCCGTTGTTTCAGTGGTAACAGAAGAACCTCGGAAAGAAGTCCCCTGCTCTCGAACTGACCCGGGTTGAACTCGAGGCGGCATCCGCCGCGCTTCTACCGGGTCAATTGCTTCATCGATCAGTGTTTCTGACATTTCAGTCTATACAGATACTACTGTAATAACCTCTGTTTGTCAAGCCCCTCGACGGGCAGAACATTGGTGAAGCGCCCGGGGACGAGTGCCTGCACCGTGGAGGGGCGGCTAAGGGTTGCCAAGTGCAGTCGATAAGGGTAGAAGTGCTCTCGCACGCTGCGACTCGGTAGCCGCGCCCCTCAAGGGGAAGCACGTAGACAGGGCCATCAGGTATCCCTCTTACGACTGGTTCATAAGGACATATCCCTAGGTGAATTTGGTACGGATGCTCCATTCTCAAATGCTTGATGAACTGTCAAGATGAGAATGCAAGAAGTCGAGATTTTGACAGGTTTCGTCATGCAAATCATCCAAACAACGACCAATAAAACGATGACGTTCGATCGTGCGCTTCAGAGACTGGCGGGGGCCGTGCTCATTCAGGCTCTCCAAGACGCCAGCAGCGGACCAAGGCGCACGCGCGATGAAGCGATCGACTGGTTTTTCGGCCGCACCAACGGCAAGTTCAGCTTTGAGTTCTGTTGTAGCTTGCTGGGACGCGACTCCCGCGACGTGTTGCATCGGTTGCAACGCTTCGCCTTCATGCCACACCCGACCGAGTGGCAGTCGCAGCCATCGCAGCGGCCGCAGCCGTCACACGCTGCCGCCGTCAACTACTTCGCCGACTAGCAGCCGGCGTCGGCGACCGGCCCAGCGACTCCCTCGCGGGAGTCGTTCCTCTCCTGTTGTGCAGAATTATTACCTGAAACAACCGCCGCGCCTGGCTTCTACGATTGCCGGTTTCGGTGGGTTCGGGAACGACTTCGGTCCTACCCCGACGTAGAACCCGGTCGTACGACGGTCGCCTCGTTCTCGGGGGCCATCCTTCCTTCCGTTATCCATCCCAGCCGGCTTCGTCCTCGAAGGTTCCAGAAGCGTTTGAGTACACTGGAGGTGTTTCAAGCCGGCGTCGGGTGGGGCTGGGCTGCGACCCTCATCTTGAATCGGCTATAGCGGCCGGCAGTAAACACATACTCCCGGCGGAGGCGCCTTTCCGATGAAGACACCCTGGGGTGAGATCGCCATTGCTGACGCGCATGCTCATCTGTTCTCGAGGAATTTCTTCCGCATCCTCGCCTCGCAAAAGAAGGACCTCCATGCCCGCCAGCCAGGCAAAGCTGCCCACGAAGCCCCCGACGAAGCGATCGTCAAGCAGTTGGGATGGGAGCTGCCGCCCGACGACAACGCCGAGCTAGCCAAGCGCTGGGTCGCTGAACTGGACCGCCACGGGGTGGAGCGCATCTGCCTGATGGCCAGCCTCCCGGGGGACGAGTCCTCGGCCGCCGACGCGGCGCGGGCCTTCCCCGACCGCATCCACGGCTATTTCATGCTTAACCCGCTGGCGCCCGATGCCGCGGCCGGCGCGCGGGCGGGCGTCGACGACATGGGCCTCAAAGGGCTCTGCCTCTTCCCGGCCATGCACCGCTTTTCGGTCCAGGACGAACGGCTCGGGCCGATCTATGAGTTCGCATCGGGCAAGAAGGTCGTGGTGTTCGTTCACATGGGCGTGCTGACGGTGGGCGTGCGCAAGAAGCTCGGGCTTGCCTCGAAGTTCGACATGAGCCGGTCGAACCCGATCGACCTGCACCGCGTCGCGCTCGAGTACCCGGACGTCCGATTCGTCATTCCACACTTCGGAGCCGGCTACCTGCGCGAGGTATTGATCTTGGGGGACCTGGCGCCGAACGTCTACCTCGATACCTCGAGTTCAAACTCGTGGGTCAAATACGAAACGCCCGACGTGGATCTGACCACCGTCTTCCGCAAGACGCTCGAGGTCTACGGGGCGCAGCGGCTGCTGTTCGGGTCGGATTCCTCCTTCTTCCCGCGCGGCTGGAACGCCGGTGTCATCGAGGTGCAGATGGCGGTACTGAAGGAACTGGGAGTCGCCGACGAGGACGTGCGGGCCATTCTCGGCGGGAACCTGAAGAGGCTGCTTGGTGTAGCGTAGCCGTGCCGCCTATCGGGGTAGGATCATGCCGCCTTGGCGCTCCTCGGCCGTGGGTTCGGGAGGGAACCGCGTGGACCAGTTCTCGAGGTATTTGTAGCCCGTCCCGGTGTTGTAGATGACGATTTCGTCGTCGGGCTTGAGGAAGCCGTTGGCCAGCAAGACCTCGAGCGCCGCAATGCAGGCGGCGCCCTCGGGAGCCGCGAAGATGCCTTCGGTTTCGGCAAGCGCCTGGCCCGCGTCGAGCATGTGCTGATCCGACACCGCCACGCAGGTGCCCCCGCTTTCGCGCACGGCGCGCAAAACCAGGAAGTCGCCGATCGCCTTCGGAACGCGTAGGCCGCTCGCAAGCGTCGTGGCGTTCTCGCAGAAGGTGCTCTCGTCGCGGCCTTCCTCGAATGCCTGGACGATCGGCGCGCAACCCTCGGCCTGCACCGCGATCATCTTCGGCCGTTTCGAGCCGATCCACCCAAGCTGCTCCATCTCGTCGAAGGCCTTCCACATGCCGATCAGGCCCACGCCTCCGCCGGTGGGATAGAAGACCGCGTCGGGCAGACGCCAGCCCAACTGCTCGGCCAACTCGAGCCCCATGGTCTTCTTGCCCTCGATGCGGTAGGGCTCCTTGAGCGTCGAGACGTCGAACCATCCCTCGGCGTCTTTGCGTTCGGCGACGATCTTGCCGCAGTCGCTGATCAGGCCGTCCACAAGCGTGACGTGCGCGCCGCACATCTTCGACTCGATGTAGTTGGCTTCCGGCACATCGCGCGGCATGAAGATATGAGCCTCCATGCCCGCCGCGGCGGCGTAGGCGGCCATGGCGCCGCCGGCGTTGCCTGCCGAGGGCGCGGCGAGCTTTTGGATGCCGAGTTCCTTGGCCATCGACACGGCGCAGGCCATCCCGCGCGCCTTGAAGGTGCCGGTGGGGTTGAGGCTCTCGTCCTTGACCCAGAGCTGTTTCACGCCCAGCCGCCGGCCGAGCCGCGGCGTGGCCAGCAGCGGCGTCTGCCCCTCGCCGAGCGTGACGATGTTGGCAGGGTCGGCGACCGGCAGCAGTGGCCCGTAGCGCCACATCGAGCCGGGTCCGCGGGCGATGTCCTCGCGGCTGAACTGCTCACGGGCCTTCGCCAGATCATAGTGGACGAGCAACGGCGCGCCGCTCGCCGACAGGTTATGAACCTGCCCGGCCGGCAGCCGCTCGCCGGTCTTGCTGCACGTTAGATGAGAAACGAACGTCATAATGATGGGATGGACTGGGCCGGCGCCTATCCGGCCGGTCGTAAGCCAAGCAGTATGGTACACCGACGCCCATTACGTCTAGTTGCCGCCGCCCTGCTGACCGCGGGTGTCACACTCGCCGGCGAATACGCCGTCCTTCACACCGGTTTCCGCATCGCCGCCGAGCGTCACGAGACGCGGGGTGATCAGGTGCGGCTGTTCACGGGCGATGGCGCGTTCATGGACCTGCCTGCCGCGGCGGTTGCCCGCTTCGAGCCCGACGGCAAGATTGATCCGGTGGGCGCCCCAACCTCGGCTGCCCCCGCGCCGGATGAGACGCTCGACGCCGTCGTCGACCGATTCTCCGCGGACCTTGGCTTGCCTCCGGCGCTGGTGCACAGCGTCATCGCGGCCGAGTCCGCCTATGACCCGCAAGCGGTTTCGCCAAAAGGCGCAGTCGGCCTGATGCAGCTCATGCCGGAGACGGCTCGCGAGCTGAACGTCACCGACCGCCGCAACCCAAGCGAGAACGTACGCGGCGGAACCGCCTACCTCAAGCAGCTTCTCGACCGATACGCAGGCTCTCGCGATTCGCTCTTGCGGGCCCTCGCCGCCTACAACGCGGGGCCGGCCCGCGTGGACGCCTATGACGGCCTGCCGCCCTACAACGAAACCCGCGCGTTCGTCCGCCGGGTGATCGAGCGCTTCCTGGCGCTGACCGAACCAGCGGCCGACGACTAACCTGCATTTTTCGCCACGCCGCTGGTGAGGCGAGGGGCGCGGCAAGGCCGTACGCTCGTGGCCGAATACCCGACGACGCCCGCTCTTTGGTTGGTTTGGTCATGTTCCCCTTAGGGCCGCCCAGCGGGCTGGATGGCTGGCGGAGGACGCTGGGTTGGCACAGTTTGGCAAGGTTTTGTGATCGGCCAAGTTGGAGCCCAGGTCTCGGTAAGAGTGACGACACGACAGGAAACGACCGTGATCCGTGAACCGTGATTCAGGAAACCGTGGAAGCCGGAGTCGTGAATCGTACGGGGCCGCGCCTGCCGATCGTGGCCTCTTTTGGCCGCCTTTGGCTGCTTTTGACTGCTCTCTATAGGAGCCATCGGGGTCCTGGTGCATGGGCGCCCTACGGGTTGTTGCCGTCGGGGACGGGGCGCTGATTGAGCCGCACTTACAGCGCTCGACGGAATCTCGCGTGGGTCGGTGTCCCTGGGCTCACGCCCAGGGCTCTTCGTTGGATCACCCCTGCGGGGTTGGTCATGGCGCCACGCGGCGGTCGATTCGCTATTGTGTGGGCCGATGTCGCTGGGCTCACGCGCGGTGCTGCCATCGGGGCTGGGGTCTGAAGAACGCCCGCGGGGTGGCCCCTCGGGGCACTTCCCCCCACTTTCCCGGATCGGTGACCAGGACTTGGGATTGTGGTGCTGCATCTCCTATCTCTGTTGGGGCGACGGATTGCCCGTTAGCTTTCCTCGCCTCCAGTATAGGAGTCGGTGGTGCGGGCGGCGGGGCAGTGGAGAGGTAAGTGGTTGAAAGGATAGGGAAAATTGTTTTCAAAGATCTGTGACTCACTCAAGTGCCGCTACGGCGAGAGGGCGAGAGTTAGGTCTCAGCCATCATCGCTGACGCCCATCACGGCCAGCCAGGTCTTCAAGTTCGGGCTCTACCGCTGCGAGCGTTACACTTCATCGGGCAGAGACGGGTTATCCGCAGATTGCACAGATTTCCGCAGATGGGGTATCCACTTGACTCAGACCCCTAGGCGTTGTGGTTTGGTCGATCCATGGACGCCAGCACACTGCACCCAGAATGCACCCTGGGGCGCCAGACGCCGGTCTGCAGGCAATTGGGCCACGAGGCTGCGTTTCGGGGCCGATCAAGGATTACGCACGCGCCATGGCCATCGCAGGCTTGGAAACGTGGTGCTATCGGCAAGCCTTTCCGGGGGCCGCCAATGGCCAACCACAGTATGTTGTGGTCACCTGAGTCAAATGGATACCCCACTTCCGCAGATTCTAAGACCGATCGTTTGGACAGGGCTCGAAGAGTTAGAGGGACATCCTGGATTGATGCTGACGGCCTGTGGCTTATAAATGGCTGAAATGGGGTATCCACTTGACTCAGGTAGCCCCTAGGCGTTGTGGTTTGGTCGATCCATGGACGCCAGCACACTGCACCCAGAATGCACCCTGGGGCGCCAGACGCCGGTCTGCAGGCAATTGGGCCACGAGGCTGCGTTTCGGGCCGATCAAGGATTACGCACGCGCCATGGCCATCGCAGGCTTGGAAACGTGGTGCTATCGGCAAGCCTTTCCGGGGGCCGCCAATGGCCAACCACAGTATGTTGTGGTCACCTGAGTCAAATGGATACCCCACATGGCTGAAATGGGGTATCCACTTGACTCAGGTAGCCCCTAGGCGTTGTGGTTTGGTCGATCCATGGACGCCAGCACACTGCACCCAGAATGCACCCTGGGGCGCCAGACGCCGGTCTGCAGGCAATTGGGCCACGAGGCTGCGTTTCGGGCCGATCAAGGATTACGCACGCGCCATGGCCATCGCAGGCTTGGAAACGTGGTGCTATCGGCAAGCCTTTCCGGGGGCCGCCAATGGCCAACCACAGTATGTTGTGGTCACCTGAGTCAAATGGATACCCCACTATGGCTGAAACTAAATGATTGGCCGTGGCAGTGTCGGGCTAACAGCGTAGTGATCCCTGCGCCTTGCCGAGAAGAGAGCCGGCAGGATGATCAAGGCCCTCCCGACCCTCAAGAACGAACACGTCCACGCCAGAGCGTCACCGAGGCCCCGAAAGGTCTCGACCCTCGGGGAGAAGCAAGTGCTTGATTGGACGAGGGTTAGGTTATTTTGTTTTTCTGTGACTGAAATTGGGTTTTTGGCGAGATGGGGAGATGGAGTCTCAGGGGGGGGTGCCACGGTGAGGGCAGGCGTGGTGGGGGAAGACGAACACGGACGAGTTCGGGTGACTGTCCCCTTTGGGTCCCCCTTTGGGTCCCTTTGGGTCTCGAGATGCGGCTCGAAGAAGCCGAGCAACTGGCCCGCGGACAGACCGGTCGTCCCCACTTTGCCCAAGTGCTGGTCAAGCGTGGCTACGTGGCGAACACGCGCGAAGCCTTCGAGCGCTATCTCGACGAGAAGGCGCCTGCGTTTGTCCAGCGCAGCGACCCCTCGCCCGATGACCTGCTGCGATGGATTCGCCAAGCGGGCGGCCTCTCTTCGTGGGCACACCCGGCGCGCTTCCTCCGCGAATCCGGCCTCGATGTGACGGCCTGCTTCGAGGAACTGCAAGCGCAGGGCCTCAACGCGATCGAGGTCCGCCACACCGATCACGGCCAAGACGAGACCGACCGCTTCCTCGCCGCCACCCAGGCCTTGGACCTCGCCGTCACCGGCGGCAGCGACTTCCACGGCGACCCCGAGTCCGCCACTCGCCTCAACGGCCTGAACCTCCCCCTCAGCCTGCTCGAAGATCTCCGCCTCCACCACGCCGCCCTCCAAGCCGAACCGCGCCCGTGAAGACCGCCAACCACAGGCTCGACGGATACTCACAAGAGCGTAGCCCAAGGTTCGAAGAGACCTGCGGCCTATGTTTCGCGGGAGTACGCGCACTGCCTCAGCGGCAAGCTAGCCCGGATTCCGGCTCCGTTCCTGAACCGCCGTGCGACGCCGCTTGGAAATCGAGAGGTCCAGGCCGCGCGGAGTTGACCTGGTCGCACTTTTTGCCGGTATGAAATCTATACCTACACCCATCTCTTCTCGCCATGACCACACAATTTCGCTTCGTGGAGTAAACTCTTCTAGCTCTCTCGCAACGCGTAAGAACGCAGCATCCTCGTTCAGTCTGGAGGGTGACGATTGATATTCGCAAATCATCGACCGTGCTGATTATTTCTTGTTTGGCGGAGTGTTGTCTCCATTCGAGTCCACAGGCGTCTAAGACTCGCTCGACACAAGTACTCTCTGCCAAGACGCCAAGCATTGCGCCATTGATCAATAGAAGTGAGAGTAGCTTACACATATCTCATATCTTTCCGCAGGGTTTCATGTCTGCATCGGCGACGGGGCATGTGGGCCTCAGGTCGCGTCTTCCCCTGCTGCTGTTGTCGTTGCTTCTTCTCGTATTTCCATGCACTCTTTCGCGAGATCATGTTGGTACTTTTCAGACGCCAGGTTGACATACTTTTTTTTCCCGAGATCATCTTGGTACTTTTCAGACGCCAGGTCAACATACTCACTGTTTGACAGTTCGACCAGGAGTTCATGGTCATAGAAGGCCTTTTCCCAATAGTCGGCTTCTGCGACCTGAGACGCGACGAGTCCTTTCGCATCCCTAAAGTCCGCGCATTCCAGTATCGCCCCTTCCAGTATGGCGCCCTTCAGTATGGCGCCCTTCAGCTTCGCCCCTGATAGATTCGCACCCGTGAGATCCGCTCCCTCTAGAACGGCGAATTCGAGGTCAGCGTCATAAAGAATTGCGTCGTCGAGTTCCGAGTCGCTCATGTTAGCCCACCGAAGGTCGGTCGACTCCAGAGTCGCACCCTCTAGCTTGGCATACTCGAGGTTGCCATGCTGCAGCCACGCCTTCGTCAGGTTGGTGTCCCGCAGGTCCGCCCCACCGAGACGTGCGTTCCTGAGTTTTGCACCCGGCAATTCAGCTTCATGAAGGTTGGCTTTGCTAAGTTCAGCAAACGGGTTGTATCCGACAAGTTCGAACGCCTGTAGCGCGTATCCCGGGAATTCCTGGGGCACCTCGACCTTCAATGCGACGGCTCTATCGACTGATTCCGAGTTCACACCCTCGATCGCTCCGTAGGACAAAGTCCAAAAAACACCGCCAAGCACAGTCGCAAGGTAGGCGGCCAAGCGTGTTTTCCTGCCCGTGAGGGCCCTGCTCCAATCAAAAGGCTGTCTTTCTGTCCCCTCTAGCGTCTCTCCGGCCAGGCGGCGGAACATAATCCCGCCCACAGTTGTCAGCACCAGCAAAGCAATATGAGCGCGGGTAAGAGCCCAGTCTTGGCGAGTGAGATACCGCACCCAAACGGATGCCAGCGTGATCGGAACAACCCAGTACACAAACAGCCTCGAGAAAACTGACTGCAGTCCCGAGAGAGCAGGACGCTTTTCTTTTAGTAGCGCGAAATGAGAAGCGACGAGGCTGTTTGGTAGCCAAGGGTAGACCTTTTCGTCCAGCGGCGTTCCATCGGGGAACACCGCGGGCAGCTTCGCCATAGATTCCCAAAGTCGGTGCAAATACAGAAGAAGGTACAGGTAGATGCTAACGAGGATCAGCGGCGCCGCCCCATAGAAGCCAACGATGGGGATCGCGCTGCGAATGATCGGGAGTTCAGAGGAAGAGGATTTGGTGATGAGTCCAACGTCGGTTGTAGTCGCCACAGTCAAGACCACGTAGGTACATGCTAGTAAAAGCGATAGAAGCACTTTCTTTGCATTCTGTGATCTCTCTTTGACGGCGCCCAACGGCTCGAATTTACTGATGGCCTCCGGTAACTTGGCCCCCGAAAGGTTGGCGCCCGCCAATTGATCGGACTGAAGACCTTTCACCTCACTGAGATCAGCATCCCGAAGGTTGGCTTCGCGCAAAACGGTGCGCAGTAAGCCGGCTCCTTGAAGTTGAGCGCCTCGCAGGTTTACGCCCCGCAAATCGGCTTTGTCGAGATCCGCCCCCCGGAGGTCGGCTTTCAGAAAGTCGATCCCTTGTAGGTTGGCTTCCTTGAGATTGGCTTCGCGTAGGTCCGCCCGGCAAAGATTAGCCTTCCAGGCAGTCTGCTTGCGTGATGTAAGCCACCTCTTCAGTTCTGCAGCCCCAGAGTTCTTCGTCTGGTCGAGGCTGGCCCTTGTGCCTTCAGTGCCAACTGCGTTGAGCCACTCCTGGTGCTTCTCCAGGATCGTCTGGATCTCATTAGGGCCCGCTGCCGGATGTTCCGCCGAACTCTCCGCCAGATCTGTTGCCGGTCGTTCCACAGGTGATGAGGCTCGTTAACCGTCTGGTGTGGACTGGTTTTCTCCGGAATTTCCGATTTGGACTCTGCCTCAGGTCATGCTACACCGCTTGCGGCCAGGAGCGCAACCAATTTCCGTCTCGGAACGCCCCCTGCAACCCGGATTGATGCGTTCCGACGGCCCGATTTTGCCTTCCGTCAAGGCCCGCCAAAGATTGCCCAGGTTGCAGGCCAGCACGCCGAGTTGCGACCCAAAGGGGACAGTCAGAAAGCGCCGGGATAAACCGGCAGAGAGTCGGGGAGGAAGGAGCCCCACAGTGAAGGAGTAGCGATCCACGCTGACCTCGAGTCATGCGCCGGCGGTGGCGACATCGCGGGCGAAGCGTTGACAGAGGCACGGGCGGGCCGGGCTATGGAGCCGTGAAATAACTCGTTTCGGGGGCCGACCTTGTTGACTGGAAGGGAAGGCCATATCGGTCGTCGCGAGAGCGCGAGTGGCGATCGGCCCCGGCGCGGTCGAAGAACCAGGGCACGTCAGGAAACTCTCTGCGCGAGAACCGGGAGACTTCCGCCCCGCTCTGCTGCTTGCAGCAGGCCGGTGGGTGAAGGCCAACGCCGTACGACCCACGTGTACGGGGCGGAGGAGTCGGAGCGGGCCATAGTACCGGCGAAGGGTCCGAACCAAGGCGGGGAACCGTCGGCGGAGGATCTGGAGGGAAGGGCCGGCACCAAGGAGAACGTTCGTCGGCGGCGCACCGTCCGCACTCCGAGGCGGACTGCGGTGTCACCGAGGCCGGCGAGCGTGCGGAGGGGAGGTGGCAATGGTTCATCTCCTCACCGCCATCATCCAAGGTAGGAGCCGTATGAGTTGACGCTCACGTACGGATCTGTGCGGGGGGTGCTGGGCGACCGGCATCCCTACCGCGACCCCTAACCGTATGCCTAACCGTGCGCCCAGGAGGGCTCGAAGGTGCGGTGCACAGGGGCCAGACGTGCGTTGGAACGCCTGAGCACAGCGAAGTGCAGCGATCGTCCAGTCGGATTGACGGCGTTGGTCCGGGCACTCAAGAACGAGGCTCCACAGGCCTCTTCGACCGCTACACACCGTTGCTGCCCAGGGTAATGTGCGAGTTACGGTCGAGCTAGGGTGACTGTCCCCTTCAGGGGCTCCAGCCACGTCTCCCCTCACCCGTGGCACCCCCCCTGGCACTCGATCTCCCCATCTCACCAAAAACTGAATTCCAGTCACAGAAGAACAAAATAACCTAACTCTCTTCCAATCAAGCACTTGCTTCTCTCCGAGCGTGGAGTCCCGTCCACCTGCTTGCTACCCTGTAGTCGGAGGATAGAGAGACCAGAGCAAAGCTTGGCACAGTGCCAAATCGTTCAACGGACCGTAACCACAATGACCGAACCAATCACCACCACCAATACTCCGGCTCCAACGAGATCTCGGACGCCCAGGAGTTGGGGGCGTTTTGCCACGTCGCCTAGGCCTATTGACCTCAGCCGGCCTCCACTCGTGCCATACTCGAACAAAAGAAAAACGCGAATACTGCAAAGCATCTTGGGTCTGGGAAGCTACCGTACCGCCTGGGCGTTGCTGCACAAGCTGCGGCGCGCGATGGTGCGGCCCGGCCGAGAACGGCTCAGCGGTCGCGTGGAGGTCGACGAGACCTATGTGGGGGGCGCAGAAGAGGGACTGCGCGGACGGCAGACGCAGAAAAAAGCACTGCTAGCCATCGCCGCCGAGGAAGACGGCGCGGGGATAGGAAGGATCCGTATGAAGCGCATCCGCGGAGCGTCCAAGCAACAGCTGCACGGCTTCATCCAAGAGGCTGTCGAGCCCGACAGCACGATCCAGACGGCTGGGAAGGGTACGTCGGCCTGGAGGCGCTTGGCTATCGGCACGAGTACGACTTTCTGGCCGGTTCGAGCCAGTCGGCCTCCGAGCTGTTGCCCCACGTTCACCGGGTGGCTGCCCTGTTGAAGCGCTGGTTGATCGGGACGCACCAAGGCGCTGTGAGCCGTGAACACCTGGACTATTACCTGGATGAGTATACGTTTCGATTCAATCGACGACGCTCTCGTCACCGGGGAAAGCTCGTGCGGACCAACATACGGATTGGAAGTGAAGTGCATACCCCGAAAGGCGAATACAAAGAGCGTGGGACTGGTCGTATCCGGATTGGAAGGGCGTCGTCTATCCGCGGAACCGTGGGGCCGGGTTTCACGAGGCGGCCTATCTGTCGAAGTTCTTCTCGGTGATCGAGATCAACACGTCCTTCTACCAGCCGCTACGGCCGGAACTGGCCCGGCTTTGGGTGAAGAAGGTAGAGGCTGCGAAGAACTTCCAGTTCACGGCCAAGCTCTATCGCGGCTTTACGCATGAGCGCAGCTTGACGCGGGAGGGCGTCCTGCGGTTTTCGGAAGGCCTGGCGCCGCTGGCGGACGCCGGCCGTCTCGGCTGTCTGCTGATGCAGTTCCCGTTTTCATTCCGGCAGACCCGCGAGAACCGCGAGTATCTGGCTCGGCTGGGGAGGGCGTTCGGTCACTACCCTCTGGTGGCCGAGGTGCGCCACTCGAGCTGGAACGCGCAATCGACACTCGACTGGTTCGGCGACCACGGCATCGGTTTCTGCAACATCGATCAGCCGCAACTCAGCCACTGCATGCCGCCGTCGGCTCACGTGACGTCTCGGATCGGCTACGTGCGCCTTCACGGACGCAACTATCACGAGTGGTTCAACTTCAGCCAGAACCCGGTCGACCACGGCGGGTTGCAGGCCGCCCAGGCCCGCTACAACTACCTCTACACGCACGCGCAGCTCGAAAAGTGGAAGGAGCGGGTCGAGCACGTCGCCTCGCAGACTCGCGCGACCTACGTGGTGGCCAACAACCACTTCCAGGGCAAAGCCGCCGTTAACGCTTTGCAGTTGATGGAAATGACTTCGGGCGACCGGGTCGAGGTGCCTGGTGAGTTGCTGACGCACTATCCCGAGTTGCACGAAAGCGCCCGCCGGGGACCGGCGCAGAAGCCCCTGTTCGTCATGCCGTTGCCGCGGCGCGAGCCGTACAGCTTCGCGGCTGGTGCGAGGGGTCCGGTGTTGGCGGCCCGCTGAGGCGTGTCCTCCCTTGCCATCGCCAGCCGTGTGTAGTCTGATGAGAAACGGATTGCGGCATGGCGGCTTCGAAGACACCACTGCGCGTACCTGCGCGCGAGTCCCAGCCTGATCGCTCCCATACGCTGTCGGGCACGCCGGTCGAGCGGGTCTATGGGCCCGCTGGCGTGGCGGACCTCGATCCCGCGGCGGACCTAGCCGAGCCCGGCGAGTATCCCTTCACCCGCGGCATCCATCCGGACATGTACCGCGGCAAGCTCTGGACTATGCGGCAGTTCTCGGGCTTCGCCACGCCGCGGGAAACGAACCGCCGCTATCGTTACCTGCTCGAACAGGGCCAGAGCGGCCTGTCCGTCGCGTTCGACCTGCCCACCCTGATGGGCTACGACGCCGACCATCCGCTCTCGGCCGGCGAGGTGGGCAAATGCGGCGTCGCGGTTTCTTCACTCGCCGACATGGAGGAGTTGTTCGACTCGATCCCGCTGGCCGAGGTCACCACCTCGATGACAATTACTTCCTCGGCGGCGATTCTGTGGGCCATGTATCTGGTGGTAGCGGAGAAGCAGGGTGCCGATTGGGGCCGGATTTCGGGGACGATCCAGAACGACATCCTCAAGGAGTACATGGCGCAGAAGGAGTACATTTACCCGCCGCGCCCGTCGATGCGGCTGGTGGTGGATACGCTCGAGTTTGGGGCTGAGCACGCGCCGCGATTCAATCCCATCTCGATCAGCGGCTACCACATCCGGGAAGCGGGCGCGACGGCGGTCCAAGAGTTGGCGTTCACGCTGGGGGCGGCCATCGCGTATGTGACGTGGGCGCTCGAGCGTGCGCTCGACGTCGACCGCTTTGCGCCGCGGCTGAGTTTCTTCTTCGACGTCCACAGCGATTTCTTCGAGGAGATCGCAAAGTTCCGTGCCGCGAGAAAGATCTGGGCCCAGGTGATGCGGGACCGCTTCGGGGCGAAGGACCAGCGCTCACAGCGGCTGCGCTTTCACGCTCAAACGGCCGGAGTCTCGCTCACGGCGCAGCAGCCCCAGGTCAACCTGGTTAGAACGGCCGTGCAAGCCATGGCGGCGGTGCTGGGCGGGACGCAGTCGCTTCACACCAACTCGCTTGACGAGGCCTACGCGCTACCCACCGAAGAGGCGGCCCTGCTCGCGCTGCGTACCCAGCAGGTGCTGGCGCACGAGACCGGCGTGACTGAGACGGCCGATCCTTTCGCCGGCAGCTACTACGTGGAGCGGCTGACGCTCGATCTCGAGAGAGAGTGCTTCGACGAGTTCGACAAGATCGACGCGATGGGCGGGATGGTCGCGGCGGTGGAGAAGGGGTATCCGCAGGCGGAGATTGCGCGGTCGAGTTACGAGTTCCAGCGCGCGGTCGAAGAGCGCAGGCGGCTGATCGTGGGCGTGAACGCCTACGCGGACGAGGAGGATCAGCCCATCGAAACGCTCTACATCGACAAGAAAGTCGCCGAGGAGCAAGTGCAAAAGCTGGAGCGGCTGCGGCGCGAGCGGGATAACGCTGCGGTCGAGCGCGGCTTGCAGGCGTTGCGTCAGGCCGCCGAGAGCGACACAAACCTGATGCCGCCGATTCTCGACGCGGTGCGAGCCTATGCGACGCTGGGGGAGATGTGTGACGTGTTGCGCGGCGTCTTCGGCGTGTACGAGGAGAGTGTCCAGGTCTGAAACCGATGAGTGCCGAGTCTTCACCCGTCCACCCGATCCGCGTCCTGGTGGCCAAGCCCGGTCTCGACGGTCATGACCGCGGCGCCAAGGTAATTGCCCGTGCCTTGCGAGATGCCGGTATGGAAGTGATCTACACCGGCCTGAGACAGACGCCCGAGCAGATCGTCAGCGCAGCGCTGCAGGAGGATGTCGAGTTCATCGGCCTGTCGATTCTCTCCGGCGCGCACACTGTGATCGTGCCGCGGGTGATGGAGCTGCTTCGCGAGAAGGGCATGGACGATGTGAAGGTCGTGCTCGGCGGCATCATCCCCGACGCCGACATGGCCGAGTTGAAGGCGTTGGGTGTCGCCGCGACGTTCCAGCCCGGCTCGTCCCTTGATTCCATCATCGAGTTCATCCGCGAGAACCGGCCGCCGCGCAGGGGGGGTTGAGCGTAAGCCGTGCATGAACCGGCGGCTTGCGCTGCGGGCGCGGGCGAATCGCACCGGATTGGTAGGAGGCGAAGACGTCGACCCGGAGGTCGACGCTGCAGGCCAGGAGGCCCGCGCCACGAGGGGTGTTCAACCGGGCTCATCGGGGCGGCTTGTTATGATGGATTTTTCGGGTCCTGATGCTTAAATTCATCCCGTTGACGCTGAAAAACCTGCTGCGAAATCGCCGCCGAACCATCCTCACGGTGGCGAGCATCACCGTATCGCTGTCGCTGGTGGGAATCTTGCTCGCGGTCTATTCGGCGTTCTACTTCCGTGACGCCGCGCCGGACGAAGCTCTGCGGTTGATCGTCCGTCACCGGGTCTCTCTCGCGATGGAGTTGCCGCAGGCGTACGAAAGCCGTATTCGGGCAATCGACGGGGTCGAGCAGGTGACCAAGTTCTCGTGGTTCGGCGGCCAGTACAAGGACAACCGGCCCGAGGAATTCTTTGCGCGCTTTGCCGTCGACCCGGAGGCGATCTTTCAGGTCCTCACCGAGGTGGATATCCCCGAGGACCAGTATCAGGCCTGGATTCGCGACCGGCAGGGCATCGCGATCGGCCGCTCGGTTGTCAATCGAACCGGGTTGAAGCTCGGCGACCGCTTTACGCTGGTTGGCGACATCTACCCGATGAACCTCGACCTCGTGGTGCGGGCCATCTTCGACGGGCCGGAAGACAACAACAGCTTCTTTCACTTCAAGTACTTCGAAGAGAGTTTGCCGGAAGAGTGGAGAGGAGCAGTCGGCACCTACTACCTTCGTGTCGGCTCCGCCGAGGCGGTGCCGCGGGTCGCGCAAGCCGTCGACGCCATGTTCAAGAACGCACCCCAGCCGACCAAGACCGAGACCGAGCGGGCCTTTCAGCTTGCTTTCGTCAGCCAACTCGGCAACGTAAAGCTGTTCCTGATGAGTATCGCCGGGGCCGTGGTGTTTACGATCTTGGTGGTGTCGGGGAACACGGTGGCGATGTCGGTTCGCGAGCGCATTCAAGAAATCGGCGTGTTGAAGACGCTCGGCTTCACGTCGAACACGATTCTGGGGATGATCATCACCGAAGCCGTCTTGATCGCCCTGCTCGGCGGGCTGTTGGGAACGGCCCTGGCCTATGGTGTGACACTGGGGGCGTCAGAAATGTTGGTCGCGTTCTTCGAGGGGCTGGTCATGCCCTGGTGGGGTGTGCCGTTCTGCCTTGTGGTTGCTTTGCTGATCGGCGTGGTGAGCTCGGTGATCCCCGCGACGCTGGCGGCGCGTACCCGAGTGACCGACGCCTTGCGGCACACCGGCTGACGATCTCATGCGGATCCCGATCTCTTATAACTGGCGGAACCTGCTCGTCCGCAAGACGACGACCGCGATGACGGCCCTGGGCGTGGCGCTATCCGTGGCGGTGTTGGTCGGCATCATGGCGCTAGTGGACGGGCTGAACGGCGCCCTCGCCGTGACCGGCGACCCGCTACACGTCATCGTGATGCGCCAAGGCTCGACCGCCGAGTTGAACAGCACGGTCACGCGCGAGCAGTTCCAGAACCTGAAATTCCTCGAAGGGATCGCCCAGGATGCCGGCGAGCCCATGGCCTCGCTCGAGGTTCTCACCGTGTTCAACTTGCCGTTTCGAGGCAGCCCCGATGATGTGGCCAACGTGAACGTGCGCGGCCTGCCGCCCATGGGCGTACGGTTGCGCGAGCGGGCCGGAACTCTGAAGATCGCGCGGGGCCGCTGGTTCTCGCCCGGGCGGCGGGAAGTCACGGTCGGCCGCGGAATCTTCGAAGGCAACGAAGGCACGTCCATCGGCGACACGTTGAACTTCGGCCGAGGGGAGTGGGAAGTCGTCGGTGTTTTCGACGCGGGCGCGTCCGCGTTCAACAGCGAGATTTGGGCGGACGCGAACCTGCTGGCCGTCGATCTCGGCCGAGGCGGCACGCTCAGTACGGCGCTCATTCGCGCCGCGGACGAAGTAAGCGCCGCGGCTCTCATCAACAGCGTCTCCGACGATCAACGCCTGTTGCTCGAAGCCATTGGCGAGCGGGACTACTATGCCAAACAGACGGTTTCCGGCCAACCGGTGCAAGCGCTGGGGATCTTCGTGGCCATCGTCATGGCTATTGGCAGCAGCTTCGCGGCGATGAACACGATGTACGCCGCCGTGGCGCGGCGGTCGCGGGAGGTCGGTGTTCTGCGGATGCTGGGTTTCTCGCGGGGCAGCGTGTTGCTGTCGTTTCTGCTGGAGTCGTTGCTACTTTCGCTGCTGGGGGGCGCGCTCGGCTGCATCCTCGTGCTTCCCCTACACGGCCTGGGAGGCCGCATCGGCAATTTTGAGACGTTTAGCATCACCACCTTCGATCTCGCGATTACGCCCCAGGCTGTGGCGGTCGGCATGGGGTTTGCGGCTTTCATGGGAGTGCTTGGCGGCGTCTTGCCGGCGCGTATGGCGGCACGGCAAGACATCCTGGGCTCCATGCGCAACGTCTAGACGAGATCTCCGAATAGACAACCCACATGGCGGCCGACACGGGAAAAATTGATCAGCGCCTGGCGAGTCTGAAGATCGACCGTTCACCACGCGGGCGCAACAGTGGATCGTCACGCTGGACCAAGTGGTGGATCATCATCGGGATTCTGCTGTTTGCCGCCGTTGGTATTTGGCGCTACGGGTTCGCCTCGGTGGGCGCCCTTGAGGTCGAAACCTATCGCGTCACTGCGCAAACCGTTGGAAGCGGCGAGCGGGTTGTTCTCAATGCGGCCGGCTACATCGTGCCGCATCACAAGATCGAGGTCGCCTCGAAGGTGCTCGGTAGGGCGGCGTGGATCGGCGTCGAGAAAGGCGATCGCGTGACGAAGGGCGAAGCGATCGTGCGCCTCGAAGACGATGAGTATCGGGCCCGCCTTCGCCAAGCCGCGGGCAGTTTGGCGGCGCTTCGGGCGCGGCTGGCGGAGTTGGAAGCCGGCTCTCGTCCCGAGGAGATTCAGTTAGCCAACGCGAACCTCGACGAAGCCAAGGCCGACTTGGTTAACGCGCGCATCGATCTCCAGCGATCCGAAACGCTCTTCAAAGAGGGTGTAAGCTCCAAACAGGAATTCGATAACGCGAAGGCGCGCTTCGATTCGCAGCAGGCGCGCGTGAACTCGCTCGACCGTGCGTACGAGTTGGCGCGCATCGGCCCTCGCAAGGAGCAGATCGACTCCGTTCGCGGCCAGGTCGAACAGGCCGAGGGCGAAGTGGCCTACGCCCAGACGCTGGTCGACGCCACGGTGATTCGAGCGCCGGTCACGGGCACCATTCTCGAGCGCAATATCGAGGTAGGCGAGTTCATCACCACCAGCTTCGTCGGCGAGCGTGGCGCGAAAGGGTTCGTCGTCTCGCTGGCCGACCTCGACGACCTGCAAGTCGAGCTCGACATCAGCCAGGACGACTTCGCCAAACTCTCCATGGGGCAGCGAGCGATCGTCGCCACCGATGCCTTTCCCGACCGCAAGTACGAGAGCGAGATCGTCGAGCTGTCGCCCGAGGCCGACCGCCAGAAGGCCACGGTGCAGGTCAAGGTGCAAGTCCTCGAGCCGGACTCTTACCTGCGCCCGGAGATGAACGCCAACGTCGCCTTTCTTGCGGAGGAGCAGCCACAGGGGGCCGCCGCCCGTGCCTCGATCACGATTCCCACCGCCGCTCTGGTCAATGGCAGCTCCGTCTTCGTGCTGCTCGACGGACGGGCCGTACAGCGAGACGTAGCGGTACGGCAAACGACCTCCCGCGGCGTGGAGATCGGCGAGGGTCTCGTCGGTGGCGAGGATCTGATCCTCTCGCCGCCGCCTGATCTCGAAGCCGGCGATGCGGTCATACTCAAAGACCCCCGGGGAGCCTCATGAGCGAAGCAGCCGTCAGCACCCAAGCCGCCCACTTGGAGGGAATCGTCAAAGAGTACCGGCGCGACGAGTTCAGCGTGCTGGCCCTCAATGAGGTGGACCTTGTGATCCCGCGCTCGGAATTCCTGGCGTTGATGGGGCCTTCGGGTTCGGGTAAATCGACCCTGTTGCACCTGGTAGCCGGCATCGACCGTCCCACAGCGGGGCGGTTGACGGTGCAGGGCGACGATATTACCAGGATGGGTGAGAAGGAGCTAGCCGCCTGGCGCAGCCGTAACATCGGCTACGTGTTCCAGACCTTCAACTTGATCCCTGTCCTGACCGCGCTCGAGAACGTCGCGCTGCCCCTGCTGCTCACCAACCTGAGCAAAAAGGACCGTCTCGAGAACGCCAGGACCGCCCTCGACATCGTCGGTCTGAGCGATCGAGTCGATCACTATCCGCGGCAGCTCTCCGGCGGACAGGAGCAGCGCGTGGCGATCGCCCGCGCCATCGTCACCGATCCGGCGATCATCCTGGCCGACGAGCACGGGCGACCTCGACGCCGCCTCCGCCAAAGAGGTGTTGACGATCCTCTCGCTCCTCAACGAACAGCACGGCAAGACGATCATCATCGTCACCCACGACCCGCACGCCGCCAAGTTCGCGCACAAGACCCGCTATCTAGAGAAGGGTGATTTACTGCCCGAGGGCCAGTTGCCCGAGGATTGGTTCACGACGGCTGCGCCGGCGTAGCGTGAGGTATCGTCCCAGTTCGGGTTTCCGTAGAAGGCTTGGCATCATGTGTTACCCATGTGCCCGGTTAATACCACACCACGAACTGAGTTGCGAACGGCCTTTCACAGTGAATCACCTGGGGGAATCACCTGGGGGAATCACCGGGGGGAATCACCGGCAGCAGGATGTGTGACGGCTGACGGCTCGAGTGATGGACGGTTTGGCGGGCCCGCTTCACGGCTGTGCCGGTTCCGAACGGCTCTCCAGTGTTGGGGTTGCGGTCGAACTGCGGGAAATGGCTGCTCGTGATGTCGACTCGGATGCGATGTCCCGGTTGAAAAGCCACGCTTGTACCCACCAGGTCTATTTCGAGTGCGTACACTTTGCCCGGTTCAAGTAGCGCGGGTTTGCTCAGGCCTTCGCGGTAGCGGGCGCGCAGCAGGCCCTCGGCCATGTTGTACGCCTTGCCGTCGGGATAGACGTCCACGAGCTTGGCGACGAAGTCCGTGTCCACCGCGTCGGTCGAGGCGTAGAGAACGACTTCCACAGGGCCGGTGACCTCGATCTCTTCCTCCAGGAAATCGGACGTGTAGACCAAGACGTCATTCCGGCTCTCCACTTCTTTCTGATCACGGGGACCGGAGCGCGTAGGCGTACCGCAGCAGTTGTTCCCGCCCACGGTCGGTACCGGCATGTCGGGATCGTAGGTGTAGCGATCGGGCGTTGCGTCGGCCGCGGGCTCCTCCCACGAGAGGCGTCCGTCGCCGCGGTAGCTGTTGGCGCGGCCGCCGCTGTGGAAGTAGAGCTTCTTGGACTGAGTCCGCGCAAGCGGGTATTCGTTCTCGTACCTCCACGCGTTTCTCCCCATCACGAACAGCCGAACCGGCGGCTCTTTGTCGAGGCCGTTGTCGATGCCCTTGAGCCAATAGTCGTACCAGTGCAGTTGCAGCGCGTCGCGGCTGGCGTAACCGTGCTCGCCGAAATCGAGATCCCCGACGCTGCGTGACGGGCTATGTCCCCAGGCGCCGATCGTCAGGTGGCTCTTCTTGCGAGCGACCTCGGTCTTGCCGTGGTGGCTCACGCCGACGTATCCGCGAAGGGTCCCTTGGCTGAAGATGTCGAACCAGCCGCCCAGCGTGTGGACGGGAATGCCGATCTTGTCGAACATCTCTTCGACGTTAATCTTCTTCCAGTAGTCGTCGTAGTCGGGGTGCGCCAGCCAGTCTTTGTAGAACTGATCGTAGCGGCCGACGCGTTGCTGCATTTTGTTGAGCGGGAAGCTCCAGATCACATCGTCGTAGCTGATGGGCCGCCTGGCATCGTGTGGGGCCCGACGTTCTGCATGATGCGGCCGCCTGGCATCGTGTGGGGCCCGACGTTCTGCATGATGCGCGAGTCCTGCCGCACCGTCCCCCAGCCGAAGTTGAACGAGAGCCGCCATGCGCCGTTGAGGGTGATCCAGTCGTGGTAGAGGCTGGTGGAGGCTACCAAGGGGAACATGGTCACGAGGTCAGGGGGCGAGGCCATCGCCGCGCGCCATTGGACGTGGCCGCCATAGGAGTGCCCCTGCATAGCTACCTTGCCGTTTGACCAAGGCTGCTGGGCGGCCCACTCGACGGTGTCGTAGCCATCCTCGATGTCATCTCGAAAGGGCTCCCACTTGCCCTCGGACTGATGGCGCCCTCGCACGTCCTGGTAGACGTAGGCGTAGCCGCGCCGGGCGTAGAAGAGCGCTTCCTTGTATACGCTGGGGTAGCGCTCGGTGCTGTAGGGGGTTCGCGCAACGAGCACCGGGTGCCGGCCTTCGACGGCCGGCAGGTAAACGTCGGCGTAGAGGATCGTGCCGTCAGTTGGTCCGCATGGGGACCGGGACCAAGTTGTCGATCGTGACGTCGTTTTGTGGCGGCGGGGCCTCGGGGAATTTGACCTCCCCTGCCGGGGCCGGTTGTGTGACAAAGACAACCGCAAGTAAGATGAACCCGGTAAGCAGGGTACGGGTTTTTGCCGGCACGCGCGTTTCTACTTCCATGACTTCCTCCGGCGGCCAGTGTAGCAGCCCGGCGTCGCCGAGGATGCATGAGGCCGAATGAGGTCAACGCTGTCTCGTACTCATCTCGACTTCGTGAATCGGTCTTTGGCTCCGGAGCTGGCCAATTAGGCTGGCAGTAACCACGCGTAGCGTGATAGCGCTTCGCACACCTTGTCTCGTGCGGGAAGCCAGACGGAAACCAAGCCAACTAAATTAGAAGCGAAACACCAAGAGGACGAGCATGATGAACATTGCGAGGCTAAACTCTTCTCGACGGAACTTCTTTCGCCAGTTTGCCGGCGGCTCAGCGGCGTTGACGACACTAACTCAGGTGAAGGCGGCCTTCGCCCAGTCGACGCAAGCTGTGCGACAGGCCGGGAGCGCCTCACAAGAAGACTGGCGTATCGACGGGGGCTACTGGGCCAAAGTCAGGAAGCGCTTCATGCTGGAGGAGGGCTTCACGTACATGAACAACGGCACGTTGGGGCCGACGCCAAGACCGGTGTATGAGGCCATGGTGGAGTATTGGCGACTGATGGCCGTCAACCCGCACGAGAACAGCCAGATTTTTCAGGACCGGGTGGAACAGATCCGGCTCAAGGCAGCGAGCTTCCTAGGCGCCTCGGCGGACGAAATCGCGATCACCCGCAACACGACCGAGGGGAATACGATCCTCTGTCAAGGCTTGGACCTGAAGCAAGGAGACGAGATTCTCACCACCGCCTATGAACATCCCAGCAACCGGGAAACCTGGCGGCGTCAGGCGAAGCGCTACGGACTGGTGGTGAAGCAGGTCCGGTTTCCCATTCCGCCCGACGATCCTTCGGTCATACTCAGTGCCTTTGAAGCCGCCATCACTCCGCGGACCCGCGTGATGCACTTTGCGAATCCCCTCGGGAGCACGGGCTGCTTCCTACCGGTGAAAGAACTTGCAAGCCTGGCCCACGGCAAGAACATCCTTTGCTTTGTCGACGGCGCTCACAGCATCGGCCATATCCAATTCAGCCTCAACGAATGGGGTGTGGATGGTTATGCTTGCAACGCGCACAAGTGGCTGACCGGGCCGGCAGGCTCCGGCCTGTTGTTCGTGAAGCAAGACGTTCAGGATCGCATCTGGCCGAACATCAGCATCTTGCCCTGGGATCGTCCTGCGCAGGGAGCCCGCAAGTACAGCCTGAGTGTGGGGCGTCGTCCGTGGCCTGTCGTGGCGGCGCTCGAAGACACGTTGGATTTCCAGAACGCGCTGGGCCGCTCCCGTGTGGAGCAGCGCACACGCGGTCTTGGCGCCTACTTGCGGCGCAAGGCGAAGGACATCCCTGGGGTCAATCTCTACACGCCGGAGCGCGCCGACATGGCGGCCGGCATCACCGGTATCGGCATCGAGAACGTCCCGGGAAGGAAGCTCAAAGAGTACTTGCGACAGAAATATGACGTCTACGTGCCGGGGGGAAGTGCTCGTCCGGGTGCACCGATTCGGTTTTCGACGCACTACTACAACAGCTTCGCCCAAGTGGACCTGGTGCTGCAGGCCTTAGGTGAACTGGCTTCCGGAGCGGCTTGAGAGGAGCGGGCAGGCCGCACAGCAACGCTCAACCCATGCAGGGGACCCTCATCCCATCACCGTGTAGGCCCGCTGGCTGCCGAACTTCTCCCCGTCGGCGAAGCGCGATGCCCGCAGCGGATGGATGTCGAAGGCTTGGGGCGCGCCGTCGAGCACCATTTCACCGATCAGCTTGCTCACGGCCGGCGCCATCTTGAACCCATGGCCGCTGAAGCCCGCGGCGCACGCCGCTCCCTCGACGCCGGGTAGCCAATCGATGATCGGGTGCCAGTCGGGCGTGATCGAGTAAAGCGCGCCGAAGCCGCCGCGGCCCACGCCGCTCCGCATCGAGGGATAGCGGGCGTGCAGCTTGCCACGAAGCTCCGAGACGAATTCGCGGTCGGCCACCTCGTTGTAGTCGTCCGGGTCGACCTCGGCGCGCTCTTCCCTGGGGTCGATGTTGCCTAGATGGAGCTGATCTCCCGGCATCGGACGAAAGTAGATCTGGTTGGCGAAGTCGCCGTAGATCGGCCGTGGCGTTTCGCCGAGGCAGGGACGCCGCAACAACGCGATCTGCGTCCGGCACGGGCGGACCGGCAAGTCGACGCCAAGCGGACTCACTAGCCACGACGCCCAGGGCCCGGCCGCCAGCACCAGGCTGCGCGTCGCGATCCTGCCGTCGGCCGTTGAGACGGCCGACACGCGTCCGCCCTCGACTTCGATGCCGGTGGCGGCGACTCCCTCGCACACATCGACCCCGCGCGCCCGCGCGGCCTCGGCCAGAGATGTAACCACTTGCAGCGGGTCGCAAAAGCCGGCCTCCGACTCGAACGCCACAACCTCGCCGTCTTCCAACACTACGCCCGGGTCGATCGACCTCAACTCGTCGTGCGAGATGAGACTGACCTTAATGCTGAGCTTTTGTTGCAGAGCGATGTTGGCCTCGAGATCGCCACGCCGGTCGGCCGGAACGATCATCACTAGGCCCGCGCGGGTGAAAACCTCCGGGCCGCCCAACTCCTCGCAGAAGCGCTCGAAAAACCGTAACCCATGCTGCGCCATCGAGGCCGTGAGCGAATGTGAGTAGTGCTGCCGAACGTTGGCGCCCGACTTGCCGCTCGACCCCGAGCCCAGCGCTGCCTTTTCGAGGACTACGATCGTTCCGGCCCCCCGCCGCGACAGCTCATACGCGGCCGCCGTCCCCATCACGCCACCTCCGATGACGACCACATCCGCTGTCTTCCTCATAACTCCTCTGCCCTCTTCTCGCCGAGCCGACCCGCCGAAGTTACTGAGCCGCAATCACTTGTGCTGCCTGAGGTAGGCCGAAAGTACTGCCCGACTCTGGAACCTGCGTTCTATCCGAACCACCAGGAGTTTACCCCGCTGTTCAGGAATAGCCCTAGGGAATTTAGTGTCATCCGCTAAAGTTGCGTCAGGCCGGGCCGATGATAGAGTAGCCGTAGATCAAAGGACCGCCCGCTCCGTTGGGGCTCCTGGAGAACCAAAATGCTGAGTTCAAGACTTGTCGTCGTCGGCACACTGATCGGAGGCGCGATGTCCATCGCCTTCGGCACAGTGACCTATCTGCGGGGCATTCAAGAGACGCCGCTTTGGCCAGTAAACGCTCTGGCTCAGATTCTGCCCGGCGACCTGGTTCCCGGATTCCTGTTTACCATCGGGCTCGCCTCCCTGTGCCTGGCATTGCGGATGGAACCTTCCGCGCTTCCATCGAGCCCCGCCGGGCAGCGTCCCGGCCGCGCCGTGAAGCCGCGGCAAGCATTAGTGACTAGCTCAGATGGGGACTTAATCGCGCGGCTCAAGGAATCGTTCGACCCGGACATAGCCTATCCTACCAGCGGGCGCATCCAGACCCCCTGAGGTTGGGGCGGTCGAAGCTGCTCTGTGAGCGATAGGTAATTGCGTACGGGTGGAAGCCCGGCTCCCCCTTTTCACACCTCTGGATCAGATCCGGAAACCATCGACCCAGCGGATTCTTCTACCATCCCCGAAGCCTCATCCGCCGGAGGATTTCCTGGCTGTAGCTATTCATCTGGTGCGGCTTGCGCGTGCGTGGTGCCGGGATGCAGGCCGCCAATCGCGCCGCCTGCTCGAGCGTCAGATGCGAAGCCGATACCCCGTAGTGATACTGAGCCGCTGCCTCTAGCCCGTAGATACCCGGGCCCCATTCGATAACGTTGAGATACAACTCGAGGATTCGGTCCTTTGAGAGAACGCCCTCGGCGATCGGCACGAGCGTGAACTCCAGCGCCTTCCGAATTACGGAGCGATGCGTCGTCAAGAAGAGGTTCTTGACGAGCTGCTGCGAGATCGTCGAGCCGCCGCGCAGGCGTCCGCGCTTGCGGTCTTCGGTCCAGATTTTCCTAAGTTCGGCCCAATCAATACCCCCGTGGTCATAGAACCCGGTGTCTTCGGCGGCGATCACGGCTCGCTGGATCTCGATCGGGATTCCCGCTAGGGGCAGGAACGAACTGCTTTTCGCGTACCGGCCGGCCTCGAACCAAGCCTCGATCCGCCTCTGGGCCTGCACCATCGTAAAGAACGGTTCGGCCGACCGCAGATAGAGCAGGTTGAGCGTGCAGAGCAGGTAGAATGCGCCCACGGAGGCGAGCCCCACGAGCAAGAGCCGCCGCAAGCGCCCGCGGGCCAGACGCCGTGCTCTCCTGCGACGGCGCGCGCGAAAGAACTTCACTCCCCGATTCAACCAAATGAGCCGGCCTCGCGTCGCCTGTTTGGCCCGTCTATGATGGGGGGCTCACACGAACGATAGACGAGGAATCTCATTTGCTCGACGACGGCCGATTCTACGAACTGGGTGCTCTGTTCGCCTACCTCGCCTTGCTGATGTGGATTGGCGTGCGCAGCGCGCGCACCGTTCGCTCGTGGGTGGACTACACGCTGGCCGGCCGCGACGTGCCGTGGGTGGTTCTTCTGGCGACGACCGCGGCCACGATGGTTGGCGGCGGCGCGTCGGTTGGGATGACGTCGCGCGTCTACGAGGTAGGCATCGCGGCGGCGTTCGTCACCTCGGGCTGGCACTTGCAGCTCATCTTCACCGGCTTGTACGTGGCGCCTCGCCTGCGCGGAATGAACCTGGTCACGGTGGGCGACTTCTTTGAGCTGAAATTCGGCAAGCTGGCGCGGGCGTTGGCTGTGGTCAATTGCATCATCTTCTTGCTCGGAGCGGTGACCGCACAGTTGGCGGCGATGGGGACGATCACCAACACCGTGCTCGGTATTCCCTACGAAGTGGCCCTGCTGATCGGCGCGGCGGCAACGATCTTCTATGCGACCGTCGGCGGCATTCGGGCGGTGGTGACGACGGATGTGCTGCAGTTCGTCATCCTCGTCGGAGGCATGGGGACGGCGGCCGCCATCCTCGTCGCCAACAACGGTGGGTTCTCCGCGATGCTCGACCATGTCGGCAGCGATCACTTCTCGCTAACGGGCAACTGGTCGGCCACGCGCGTGATCAGCTTGTTCGTGGCCTTTCTGCTAGGCGAGACCCTGGTGCCACCCTACGCGGTGCGCTGCTTCATTGCGAAGGACGCTCTGCAGGCGCGGCTCGGCGTGGCCGGCGCGGGCTTGTTCCTGTTGCTGTTCCTCCCGGTTGTCACGTTTGTCGTGGGTATATCGGCGGCTGTCGATCCGGTGGTCAATCAGGCCGCCCAGCAGAACGTGCAGCAGGTCTACCCGGCGCTGGTGCGGGCGACGTTCCATCCTCTCTTTTCCGGCGTCATGCTCGCGGCGTTGGCAGCAGCGGCCATGTCGTCGGCTGATAGCAGCCTCTCCAGCCATGCCACGGTCGTGATGGAAGACATCTACCGCCGCTACTTGAGACCCAAGGCAAGCCCCCGCGCGCTGCTTCGGGTGGCCCAAGTGACAACACTGCTCACGGGCGTCGTGGCCGCGATCTGTGCGTTCCTGTTCAGCAACATCGCCGATATTTTGGAGTTCGTGTATGACTTCTGGGCCCCGGCGATGGTTCTGCCCTTCATGGTGGGGCTGTTCTGGTACCACGAAAGCCGCGTCACCGCCGTCGTCGTGTCGATGATCGCGGGCATGCTGAGCACAGTCATCTGGCGTTCGGGTGAGCACTCCGAGATCGGCCCGGCGTTGTTCGGAACCGCGGTAGCGACCGTGGCATTTTTCGTTGCGCTGCCTCTGACTCGCGGCCGCGCGCTCGGCCCGTGGCTTCGACCGCAGGATCCCTATGGCGGAAGCCCCCACGGCGAAAACAATGAGGAGGCCGCATGATTCCGGCCTGGCTTCTAACAATTCTGCATTGCGTGGCGTTGGCCTCGGCGGTCGCGGTCCTCGGGCTGCTGATCTGGCACTACTGGACGGCGGCAAGCAGAGAGTGACTTCTGGCGAGTGTGGTGTATCTGCCCCGGGCCGGTCGCTTTAGTATCACCCGCGCGGGCGTGCGAGGCGACAACTTCTTCAGGATCGTCGGAGACGGTCCCATGCATCCGGACTTCTCCCACAAGGGAGCCCCGATCCAGCTCGGCTTCATCACCGCCAACAGTTCGCCCAGTCCCGCAGGCAGGGTATTCCGGGACCATGGCATCGACAACTGGAAAGTCGAAGTCATCCCCGCCAGCCCAGCACCGCCGTGACACTGTTCGTAGAATAGACAGCCGGCGCAACGCATCGCTTTCTGCGCCGGAAAGCAGCTAGGGAGGTCTGCGACCTCAACCGACAAGTGGGCAACAACGTGGCGTAAGCCTCCTGGAGGCTTACGCCACATCAGCTCCGGCTGGTCCGGTTGGGGTTGCCGACCTCGCTAGGGTGCATCATCCGCCTGCGGGTCTTCAAGCGGCGTGAAGTCTTCAAGGTCCTCTAGGTCATCAACCCATTCGGGGACCGCGCCTGCGTCGAGGTCGGCCAATAGTTCTCCGAGTGGATCTGTGTTTTCTCGACCCTGTACTCGCGTGATCGCATCCGGAAGATACGTCAACAGATCCGTGGCGGCGATCGTCTGCTCGGCATTCTCCCGGACCGCCAACTCCGCGGCCAGCCCGTGCAGATAGACGGCAGCACCAATCACGATCTCCGGCTCGGCGTCGTCATACTGCGCCAGGAAGCCGGAAATGAAACCGGTCAGGATGTCCCCCGAACCTCCCTTGGCCAGCGCGGGCGTGCCGGTCGGATTGACCAGGACGCGCCCGTCTGGAGTGGCGATCAACGTGCGGAAGCCTTTGAGTACGAGATAGACGCCGCGTTCACGGGCGAAGCTGCGGGCCAGCTCGAGCCGGCGCTGCTGCACTTCTTCGGTCGAGAGGCCGGTGAGCCGAGACATCTCGCCCGGGTGCGGCGTCAACACGAGCAGGCAGGTCTTCGGGCGCCATTCCTCGGGCGGCGTCGCGGCCAGCGCGGTCAACCCGTCCGCGTCGACGACCAGCGGAGCCTCGACCTCTCGCACGATGCGCCGAACAAGCTCTTGGTTGGCGTCGAGCGTGCCGAGGCCCGGACCCACGGCGACGACCGTCTTGCGATCGAGCCAGGCGGGGTCGAAGGCGTCCGCGCCGATCGAACCGTCTTCAAGCTCCTCGACCGGCTGCGTCATCAACTCGGGCGTGTCCCCGACCAAGGCCGCCGTGGCCCCGGCGGCGGTCGCGACCGTGACCAGTCCCGCGCCGGCGCGCATCGCGGCCGTCCCTGCCATCAGCACGGCGCCGGGCTTCGACCGCGATCCGCCCACGACGAGCACGTGGCCATAATCGCCCTTGTGCGTGGTGGGTTCGCGGGGGGCGAAGAGCGGGGCTATGTCGGAGGCTTCGAGGCGGCTCAGCGTGAGGTCGGGGTTCGCTTCCATCACCGACGGCGCGCTGCCGATCGGGGCGATCGTGAGCCGACCGATCCGTTCGCAGTTGGGAGGGAAGATCTGACTCACTTTGGGCGCGGTGAGCGTGATGGTGTCGTCGGCCCGCACTGACTCCCCCATGGGTTCGCCAGTGTCGGAGGGGAGGCCCGAGGGCATGTCCAGCGCCACGACCTTGGCGTGCGGAAACCGGGTGTTCACATCGCGGATCACATCGGCAAAGAGCCCTTCGGCCGGGCCGCGGAGGCCCGTGCCGAGCAACGCGTCGACTACCACGGTCGCAGGCGTCAAGTCCGGCAAGACCTGGCCCCAACCTTGCGCGTCGGTCACGACCGTCGGCTCGACATCCACCCCGCGTAGCGCCCGGTAGTTCGTTGCGGCGTCGCCTTTGAGTTGATCCGGCTCGGCGAACAGCACGACCCGCATGCCGCCTGCTTCGCCGCGCACGGCCAGGTGACGCGCCACGACCAAGCCGTCGCCGCCGTTGTTCCCCTTACCACAAAGAACCACAATGCGCTGTTCGTCAAACGGCTGGTAGTGTTGGGCGAGCAGCTCGTACACCCGCGCCCCGGCGTTCTCCATCAAAAGCAAGCCCGGCACGCCGCGCTCCTCGATCGTCACGCGATCGACTTCGCGCATCTGGGCGGCGGTGAGAATCCTCTGCAACTCAGGCCTCCAACTTCTTCTCCACCTGCTTGAGCTTCGAGCGCTCGCCCATGGTGATCAACACGTCGCCGGCCTCGATCCGCGTGGCGCCATCAGGGTTGAAGATCATGTCGTCGTCGCCTTTTCTCATTGCCAGCACGATCACACCATACGCCTGTCGGATGCGCGACTCTTCCAGTGTCGCCGACGTGACGGGACTGCTGTCCGACACTAGGATCTCCTCGATCTCGATGTCGAGGTGAGAGCGACCGCTAAACGCGGAGGCGATGTCGAGAAAACTGAGCACATGCGGCCGCAACATCGATTGTGCCAAGCGGTGCCCGATGAAAGCGTATGGCGTGAAAACCGTCGTCGCGCCTGCCCGCCGCAGTTTCTCTTCGGCTTCTTCGTTGCTGGCCCGGGCCGAGATGAGCAGGTCGGGGTTGAGTACCCGCGCCGACAGCGCCACATAGACGTTGTCGGCATCGGTGGCCATCGCCGAAACCAAGCCTCGTGCCGACTCGACCTGCGCTTCCTTGAGAGTCTCGTCGCGTGTGGCGTCGGCTTGCAACGTAGGGATGTCCTGGTCGGAGGCCCAACTGCAGCGGGTGGGACTGTTCTCGACAACCAGCACCTTGGCGCCACTGCGGCGCAGCTCGTTCACCACCCCGCGGCCGACGCGGCCGGCACCGCAAACAATGTAATGGTTCGAGAGTTTCCGTAGCATTTTCATTCTCCGGCGGCGCCCAAAAAAATCCGCCAATTCGAGTTTGATGACCATCTCCGTCAGGATCCCTATGGAGGCGAAGATCGTCGTCACACCCGCCATCATCAGAAAGATATTGAATACCCTGCCGGCGTCGCTGAGAGGAAGGACCTCGCCGTAGCCGACGGTCGTCAGGGTGATGAGAGTCATGTAGAAGGCATCGAGAAACCTCCACTCCTCGATCACACGGAAGCCGAACGTGCCCGCAAACAGCAATCCGGTCATCAGACCGAAGATCAGCAGTAGTTGGGAACGAGGGCCTCTCATTCGCTAATCCTCTGATTTCCTTGCATCTGAGCCTCCCAAACGTCAGCTTCGGGCAGGCACAACAGAGTTCTATCGGCCGCGCAAGGAGCTTATTCTAGTCCCGGACCGGTCCCGAGGGCGCGTCGCTGTGTGCCCGGAGTCCCAGGCCCGTGGCCCGTGCCACCTATTCTGACGCAACGGCTGCTCGAACGGACAAAGTGGATGATCCCGTTGCCGCCGTCGCTTCGATTGGCTCCTGAAAGCGGGAAAGTGTCGCGGAATGAATGTGTTGAGCCGTTACTCGATCCAGCCGCCGCCGACAACTCGGTCGCCCTGATAGAAGACCACTGCCTGGCCGGGCGTGACAGCAGGCTGGGGCGTATCGAACTCGATTGCGACACGGGTCGGATCGCTCCCCGGACGCACCTCCCCGGGCGCGGGCCGGAACTGATGCCGGATCTTGATGTCGACACGCAAAGGCCCCATGAGGGAAGGAATCGAGATCCAGTTCAGGCCGCCGGCGCGGAACGTCTTGCGGAGCAGATCGGCCTTGGGGCCCACGACCACTCGCTGGGATGCCGGCTCGATCTTGGTGACGTATTGCGGCGTACCGGTCGCGACGCCGAGCCCCCGGCGCTGTCCGATGGTGAAGTGATGGATGCCGCGATGCTCGCCGAGCACTTCGCCGGACGAGGAGACGATCTCTCCCTCATGCTCCGTCCCGTTGAGGCCCTTGCGCTCAAGATAGATCTCGACGAAACGTGCGTAGTCGCCGTTCGGCACGAAGCAGATCTCGTGGCTTTCGCCCTTGCCGGCCACGCAAAGACCCAGATCGTTGGCGATGCGCCGGACCTCCGACTTTTCAAGGCCGCCTAGCGGGAACGATGAGCCGGCAAGCTGCTGCTGCGTCAAGCCGAAGAGGAAGTACGACTGGTCGCGCGTCTCGTCCACGCCCCGGCGGAGTAGATAGCGGGCACTCCCTTCGTCGAACTCGATGCGGGCGTAATGGCCCGTGGCGACGCGCTGGGCGCCCACTTGTCGCGCCATCTGGAGGAACTGGTCGAACTTCACGAAGTTATTGCAGAGCGTGCAGGGGATCGGCGTGCGTCCGGAAAGGTAGTCGTTGACAAACGGCTCGACGACTTCCTTCTCAAAGCGCTCCTCGAAGTTGACAACGTAGAACGGAATGTCGAGCTGGCCGGCCACTTGGCGCGCGTCGTAGACGTCGTCGAGCGAACAGCAGCGGCCCGACACCGCGCCCTCGGGCACCAGTTCCGGTACGCGCCGCTGGTTCCAAAGCTGCATGGTCATGCCGACGATCGGCTGGCCCTGCCGCTTGAGCAGGCCGGCGACAGTCGAGCTGTCGACGCCGCCGGACATGGCAACCGCGATGAGGTTTTCGCTCATGGGGTGTTGGGGATCGTTGGGTTCTCGGTGGTTGGTAGGTGGACGTAGCGGTCGCCCCTACAAGTGGACACGGCCGTCCGTCCCAGCGGTGAATCAGCCGGCGTATGCCGGGGACAGTTTGCGCAGCCGCTCGACCACGCCCGGGATCACGCCGAGTAACGCATCGACCTGCTCCTCGGTGCTCTGCGCACCGAGTGAAAACCGCAGACTCGAGCGCGCTTGCTCCGACGTGAGCCCGATCGCCGTCAGCACATGGGAGGGCTGCACGGCTCCGCTCGAACACGCCGCGCCGCTCGAGACCGCCATGCCCTTGAGATCGAGCGCGATTAGCATGGCCTCGCCTTCCAGGTAGTCGAAGCGGATGTTGGTCGTGTTCGGTGTCCGCTCCGCCAGACCTGAGTTGACCGTGCAAGCTTCTAGCTTTTCGAGTACACCCGTCTCGAGGCGGTCACGCAGTAGCGCCAAACGCGCGGCTTCCGCCTCACGCTTTTCGTTCACCAGCTCCGCGGCGCGGCCCAGCCCGACGATCCCGGCGACATTCTCCGTTCCCGGACGCCGGTCACGCTCGTGATGTCCGCCGAACTGAATGCGCTCGAGCGGGGTCCCCTTGCGAACGTAGAGAGCTCCGACACCCTTTGGCGCATAGATCTTGTGACCGCTCAGCGCGAACAGGTCGACGCCCAGCGCCTTGACGTCGGTCGGGATCTTGCCGACACTCTGCACGCCATCACTGTGGAGAAGCACGCCGGCTTCGCGGGCGATGCGAGAGATCTCAGCAATCGGCTGCACAGTGCCCAACTCGTTGTTGGCGTGCATGATGGTGATCAGCACGGTCTCGGGACGTAGCGCCGCCCGCACATCGTCGGGCGAAACGACGCCAGCGGAGCCGACCCGCACGAAGGTTACGTCCACGCCCTCCTGCTGTAGGTGTTCACACGTGTTCAGGACGGCCGGGTGCTCGATCGTGCTGGTGATGACATGCTTGCGCTCGCCCTTGGCGGCCCGTACCACGCCGAGGATGCCGAGGTTGTCGCCTTCGGTCCCGCTGCCGGTGAAGACGATCTCCTTAGGCTGGGCGTTTAGTAGGCCGGCGACCTGGCGCCGCGCCTGCTCGACTCCTTTGCGCGCGTCCTGGCCGAACGTGTGGATGCTCGACGCGTTGCCGTATGCCCCTTCGAGATAAGGCAACATCGCCGCTAGCACCTCCGGCGCGACGGGCGTCGTTGCATTGTGATCAAAGTAGTAGCGGCGCATGGGAAACGATGCCAAGATTGATTATATCGTGGGCCCTGGAATCATCCCCGGAATCATTACTGTGACGACCGACTTCGGTCTCCAAGACCACTACGTCGGCGTCATGAAGGGGGTGATCGCCGGCATCAACCCCGATGTCCGGCTGATCGACATCAGCCACGACGTGCGTTCCTACGAGGTGGCGCACGGGGCGTTTGTCATCGCGCAGGCCTATCGCTACTTCCCCGCGGGGACGGTGCACCTTGTTGTCGTTGACCCCGGTGTGGGCAGCGAGCGCCGCGCGATCGTGGCCGCGGCGGCGGGCCAGTTTTTCGTAGCTCCCGATAACGGCGTGCTGTCGCAGGTCTTCGAGCGCGAAGAGCACACCGTCCGCGTGATCGATGTCGATCGTTTCTCGCTCAAGCCCACGAGCCGAACGTTTCACGGCCGGGACGTCTTCGCGCCCGTGGCCGGCCGGTTGTCGATCAGGACGCCTTTCGAGGATTTCGGCGAGGTTACCGGCGATTACGTCCGTCTCGAACCCACCACCCCGAAGCTCATCGAGCCGGGACACTGGAGAGGGCGGGTGTTGAACATCGACCGCTTCGGGAACATCGTTACAAGCTTTCCGGCCGAGCTGCCGGAGAGGTCGCCTGTGGGCTTCCGAATTGAGCTCGGCGAAATCGAGGTGGCGACGGTTGCCGAAAGCTATGCCGCCGCGCCCGAGGGTACTCCGTTCATCATCGCGGGCAGCTCGGGTTACCTGGAGGTCTCGATCAACCAGGGGTCGGCGGCCGAGCAGGCCGGTGTAGGCTTGGGCTCAGTTCTTGATCTGAGGTTCGACGAAGAAGGCCCCTGAGCTTCCGTAGCCCCGACGGCCGCGTCACAGCCGAGCCGCCTCACGGATTGTCGTCCCCATTTCGGCGGTGGTCAGGTTGCCGCCTAGATCGGCAGTTTGGTTCTTGGCGTCGCTCAGCGTCGCCGAAACCGCGCGCCGAACGACAGTAGCAGCACGTTGGGTTTGGGGATGGTCCAGCCACTCGAGCATCATCGCCACCGAGAGGATCGTCGCCACGGGATTGGCGAGACCTTTCCCGGCGATGTCGGGCGCCGAGCCGTGCGAGGGCTGAAAGACCGCGTGGCGGTCACCGATGTCGCCAGAGGGCGCCATGCCCATACCGCCTACCAGCCCCGCCGCCAAGTCGGACAAGATGTCGCCGAAAAGGTTCTCGGTGACGATCACGTCGAAGTCTCGCGGACGCTGCACCAGGTAGAGCGCCGCCGCATCGACGTAGATGGCCTCGGCCTCGATCGCGGGGAATTCCGTGCGGATCTGCTCGAAGATCCCACGGAAGAACGCCATCGAGGGCAGGACGTTCGACTTGTCAACCAGCGTCACCTTGCTGCCCCGCTGCGGGCCGCCCCGGCGCGAGGCTTCCTCAAACGCCGCCCGCAGCACGCGCTCGGCGCCTTGACGCGAAATGTGCAGTGTGTCCTCCACCACCTCGGCCCCGGGATCGAACGAACCGCCGCGTGACGAGAAAAGGCCCTCGGTGTTCTCGCGGACAATTGCGAAATCGATCTCGCCCGCCTCGTAACCTTTGAGCGGCGAGTGGTCGGCGTGATAGAGCCGGATGGGGCGGAGGCCGCAGTAGAGGTCGAGTCGCTCGCGCAGGTCGAGCTGCGGCGCCACCTCGACGCCGGAGGGCAGCCGCACGTCGGGCAGCCCCATTGCGCCCAGCAGAATGGCGTCGTGCTGCTTACACTGCTCGAACGTCTGCTCGGGGAACGGATCGCCGCTGTGTAGGTACTCGCCTGCCCCGGCGGCGAACTCGTTCATTTCGAACTGCACGCCATCCAGCCCCGGTTCGAGAGCGCGGAGCACGGCGACCCCTTCGGCGATCACCTCGGGGCCGATGCCGTCGCCCGGCAGGACTGCGATGCGGAAGGTCTTCATCGGTTGTCTGCGGCTGCTTGGCTGGCTTGCAGGCCCCGGAGGGGCCAGACCCTGGGCCCGGCATGCTGCCCCTACATTTGACCAGCACCGTTCTCGATATCGCCACGGGCTGCTATGGCCCGACGATCGGCGGCCGGCCCCAGACCGTCAGCTCGGCCCGTGGCTTGGGCCCACCCACAAGCACACTGGCGACGTACCCAACGGCGGCGCAAATCCCAAAGCAGAACGGGAAATAATAGATGAAGTGAACGTTGGTGCCTTGTTGCACCCAAAGCGTCGCCGGTACCGCAACCGCCAGACCGACGAGCCATCCGCGGAAGCTAGCACTCCGCGTCAGCATCCCCAGCAGGAACAGCGCCAGGATGGGCCCGCCGAACAGCCCCAGGAAGGCAGACGACGCTTTGAGGATCTGTCCCACGCCCGAGACATAGAAAGCGACGGCGGTGGCGAAGCAGCCCAGCAGCACGGTCAGCAACCGCGCCAGTTTAACATCGTGCCGCTCGCTGCTCGCTTTCTTGCGAAGGGGCCGAACAAAGTCGTTGATCAGAACCGTCGCCACGGAGTTGATTCCCGAATCCATGCTCGACATCGCGGCTGCGAAGATGGCGGTAATCACCAGGCCGGAAATGCCTTGCGGCAACGCGTGCATGATGTAGTACGGCAAGACCCGATCGCCACCGATGCCCGCGGCCAGCTCGGCGGGAAACGTGTGGAAGTAAGCGAACAGCCCCAATCCTACGTACAGCAGCAGGCTCACGATGAACACGTCGGCCATGGCATTGAAAATCGTCGCCTTCGCCATCGCGCGGAACGATTTCACCGCGAGCAGCCGCTGCACCGTGACCTGATCGCAACCGTAGTCATGCATGAACTGGAAGAAGTACGAAATCGCTACGGCGAGGCCGCTCATTTCGACGAGGCTGAATTGCCAGTCGACCACTCGTAGGTGGTCCGTCTGCTCGGCGATCTGCCAGATCGATTCGACGCCCCCGGGGATCGAGGCCGTCACGCTGAACGCGACCCACAAAGCTCCGCCCACCAGCACGATGAACTGCACGAGGTCGGTCCATAGCACGGCGGTCAGCCCGCCGAGCGCCGTGTAGGTGGTGGCGAGGATTCCCATCAACAGAATCGCCAGCCATAGTGGAATCCCGGTGACGAGAGAAAGCGCCAACGCAGGCGCGTAGATGACCGTGCCGAGCCACCCCAGCCGCGCCAAGATGAACAGTCCCGAGACCACCTGCCGCGCCGGCTGCCCGTAACGATGCAACACGTACTCGTACGACGTCGTCACGTTCAGTGCTCGATAGAACGGATAGAAGACGAAGATCAGGACCGGAGCCACGACCGGACTCATGACGACCATCATCACCAGCGCGATGTTTTCGCGATACGCCGTCCCCGGGATGCCCATGTAGGAGATCGCGCTCGTGATCGAGGCGAACATGCTCATGCCGACGACCAGCCACGGCATCCGGCGGCCCGCCAGGAAGTAGTCTTCCGTCGTCTTTTGCTTGCCGGCGAAGAGGGCCCCGATGCCGACCATCGCGGCGAGATACACGAACAAGACCGCGTAGTTGAGAGCGCCGAAACCCGAGCCGGAGTCCATGGTGAGATGTGTTGGGTGGGGGGAGGGGCCCGAGCGCTACGTCAGCTTTTCGTCGAGGATATCGCCCAGGACGGCGACCGCTTCCAGCAGAGCATCCTTCTCGATGCACAAGGGGGGCGCGAGCTTCAGGAAGCCCTTGCCCGTAACGAACATCATCACGCCGCGCCGCACGGCCTCCATGGCGATCTCGTCGCAGAGTTCCACCCAGGGGTCGCCTGTATCGGGATGCTTCAGGTGAAGCGAATGGAATAAGCCCCGTCCCTCCGGACGCTTCGCGTGGCGTTCGTGCTTAGCAGCTCGTGCGCGAAGGGCCACCCCGAGTTCCTCGCCTAGTTGAGCCGACCGCTCGATGAGGTTTTCGTCCCGGAGCACATCAAGATTGGCCAGGACCGCCGCGGCCGAGACGGGGTTGCCTCCGAACGTGCTCGCCATTTCACCTAGGTCGGCCAGGTCCATGATCTCGGCCCGCCCAATCACCGCCGACGCCGGGAGACTCGACGTGAGACCCTTGCCGCAGGCAATCAGGTCGGGCGTGATGCCGTAGTGCTCGAAGGCAAACCAGCGGCCGGTGCGCCCCATGCCGGCTTGGACTTCATCCACGCCCACGACGACGTCGTGCTCCCGCGCCCACTCGACCAACTCATCGATGTACTCCCGCGGATGAGGCGTCGTCGACCAGCCCGAGATCGATTCGAAGAAGACCCCCGCGGTGGTCTCGGGGCTGACGCCGCGGCTCTCAAGGTCCGCGCGAAACCCTTGGGAGTCGAGACCGCCCGGGAAGGGCAACTGCGTGTGCAAGACGGAGGTTCGGTCGAGGCCATCCACGAGACCGGGGGATCCGCCGGCGAACTTGGCCGAAAGGGTTCGGCCGCTGTAGGACGCTTCCATCGACAGGACGCCCACCTTCGCCGGTGATTTCGTCAAGCCGTGCTTGCGCATGAGGCTGAAGCAGCATTCCGTCGCCTCAGTTCCCGAGGAGAAGAGCAAGGCCTTGTCCAAACCGGTGGGCGCAATCTCCACCAACCGCTCTAGCACCTGCCGGCGGGCCCGCGTCGGGAACGCGTAGCTGAAGATCATGTGCGAATCAAGCTGGTCGCGGATGGCCTTCAGTATCCGGGGGTGGGAATGGCCGGCGTTCGCCACGACGATCCCGCTGGTCAAATCGATCCACTGGTTGCCGTAGGGGTCCTGGACGAGAAAGCCTGCGGCCTGCTCCCACACGACGGGTGGCATCCCGAGCATCGAGTGCGGCTCGACCTTGCGCAGGCGCTCAAGGAACTCGACCGACTCCGGAACCGGGATGGGCGTCTGAATGGAGCGGTATCGGGTTTGGACCGGTGCTGTCGAAACAGGCGTCAGACTGCTGACTTGCATCGCCACGGACTCAGATCCTCCAAACTTTGCCCACTGCAACCCTAGTGTGGCGCAAAGGCCGCTGGCATGACAGTGCCCTCGCTGTTCCGATGCGTTGTTAACCGGCGAGCCGCGGCCGAAATCGAGATCGGTCGTGCCCGGCTAGATCGGCGGCATCCTACCGTATGCCCGGAGGCATTCCACGTTCCTTATCGTGGGATGGGGCATGCGGAAGCATTCAATCTGCAGGGGGCTGGCGATCACCGAACGAGGCGCGAATGGGGAAACTGGGCGTGCCAGCCGAACCAGAACGCCCGGTGCGCGGCGAGGCGGTCACGTTGTTGCCCGGCCGGACCCAGTAGTGCGTTCTCGGTGACCGTCCAGCTCTGTGCTTCCTGATCGACAAGAGTCACCTTCCGATCCCATTTCGAGAACGTCACTCCTTCCGCATCGTAGACACGATTGGCGCCGGAAGTATCAGTCAGGATCACGATATTCCGCTTCCCAACCGTGTCGTGGTGCAGAGCCTGTTTCTTGAGAAAGGATGTATTGAACGCCACCGGCTCACGGCCGAGGATTACCGCTAGCACTTCCCGCTTGTTCTTGAGTCGCTTGTCGTCGAACGGCACCGGAAACATCAGCCGGTCCGTCGAGAAGTAGTCGCGGTAAGCAACCCCTTCCCCGTAGTCGCGCCGATGCCCCGTCTCGAGGGAGAGCACGGTAGTCTCGGGATGCGCCTTACGCCAGGCCCCCCAGGTCGTTGTGACGATCGGCAACCGCTTCAACCGCAGTCCGGATCCCACCAGCCTGCCCGTGACGGGAACCCCTTCCAACGCCGACCACAACGACCGCGTTTCATGGTCGTACATCAGCTTGTTCGAACGGTACAGGAAGCCGCTCGTGCCGAACTCGAACTGGCGGTCCCCGACTTGCTGGTCGTAAAGGACGGCTGCCCCGCACAGCGTGCAGTAGACCAGGGTGAGATCCATGCCGCCCACGGTGTCATTGGTCATCTCGTGCCAGGCCAAAACGCGCTTCGGGTAAGCACGCGCCTCTCCGTTAATGTAGATGCCGAAGACGATGTTCTTTTTTCCGAGATAGCTTGCCTCCTCGGCTTGGATCACCGAAGGGTGATCCAGAGGAGGAATGCCATCGACCTTGACGCCGCCCCACATGATCTCGTCGAGTCGAATGGTGTGAGGCATTGCCCGATAGAACCACCAGTGGAAGCGGGGATCGATCGGGGCATACACCGCGGCCTTGAATTCGGGATAGTCCGAGTGCATCGTGAATTCCTGTTTCCAAAGCCACTGGACCCATCGCAGTGTGTCCGACCGGAAAGATTGCCCCGTCATTTTCCGGAGCAGTTTCCACAGAACCGCGACCCGCCGATCTTCGGGAGGCATGAAATTAAGACTGTCAAGAATGAAGGGGACAAGATTGACGTCCCAGTTCGACTCGAAAGCCTCCAGGCTTGTCAGGCGCGTGGGTGTTTGCCGGCCGATGAAGTCGGCCAGGGCTCGGGTGGTAGGGGCCCCTCCGTGGGATGACGACTTGCTCTCAATCGCGCTCGCGGAGGCGTTCTTGTCGCTGCCGCCAGAAGATTCCTGAGCTATGCCAACACAGACCCACAACCCGACGTGGGCGAGTGTCAAGGTCAGCAACCGTACTCCGGCGGATGGCGGTCCTAAAAAGAAGGTCGGCAGCGGGGCTGGTTCCGGGAGCCGTTCGTACATAGCTGTCCCCTGCGTAGAGGCCGTTATTTCGCTGATCTACCAGGTCAACGGTTGGGGCGATCTCGCAAGCTGACGTATGAACGCGAAAAAGCGAGCGGTCAGAGTCGTCCCGATCTTAGCACCGAAACAAGAATACCTTCCGTGAACCCAGGTTGTCGGGTTGTCGGACGAAGATCGCTTGCATTGGATGTGACGCCGCTCAGTGGAGAGGCGTTGTGTTCTCACGATGTGGGGCAGGTCCAACGGGCTCAGCGGGCTGGCGAAGGCGATCGCAGCTCTGGAAACAAAGAACGTAAGTGGTGAGGCGGCCGGGACTCGAACCCGGGACCCACGGCTTAAAAGGCCGTTGCTCTACCAACTGAGCTACCGCCCCGACTTGGGATTGTTCGGTGCGTCGAGGGAGCCGGCTGCAAGACGGCGCGGGGAAACGCACAATGAACCTGCCCCACTCGTTTTCGCTTGGCTTCCAGCCAAGGCTTTCTGGATTATAACGAATTGCCCTTCAGCGCCCGGTTTCGAGAGAATGCAGCCCGTGACGCCCAGTGAGCTGAAACCACTCCTCTCAGCCGAACAGATCGCTGCGCGGGTCAGTGAACTGGGCCTCGCCATCGAGGCGGATCTTCCACCCGGGGAAGGCCGTCCGCCGTTGCGGCTGATCGGCGTGTTGAAAGGGGCGGCTGTGTTCCTGACGGACTTGGCGCGAAGCATCGGGCGCGATGTGTCCCTCGACTTCATCGGCGTGGCTAGCTACGGGGAAGCCACCGAAACCTCGGGTCAGGTTCGCCTTACGAAAGACCTCGACCAAGACATCGCGGGGCTCGACGTCATTCTGGTCGAGGACATCGTCGACACCGGGCTGACGTTGCGCTACCTGTTGAGCGTGTTGGAGCAACGGCGGCCGCACTCGCTACGCGTTGCGACACTGCTCGACAAACCCAGCCGGCGTTTAGAGCCCGTGGAGCTTGACTACGTGGGTTTTGAGATTCCCGATGAGTTTGTTGTGGGATACGGGCTTGACTACGACCAGCGGTTTCGCAATCTGCCGGATGTTCGGGTGCTGGTCGGTGGTGCCGACTCAACCGAAACCAAAACCTGAGATCGCTAGGTCAGGGTTTTCGTACGCCCGCCGGGTCACGCCCCAAGCGGCGAGGAATCGACACCCAGCTCACGGGCAACATCGGCCAGACCCGCACGGGTCGATTCGTTGAGCGGGACGCCGCCGCGTCGGTAGCGTTCCGCCGTGGTGGCCTCGAGCTGCCCGGGCGCGTACAGGCGAGCCATTCCTTTACCTCGACGGCTCGCCTTGATCTCGCGAATCAGGCCGTCGACGCGCCGCTTGAACCGCGCGGGCTCCTCGAACGCAGCCAGTTTCAACGCCAGGAAAAAGTGGCCGTCGTGCCCCGGCTTCGCTCCGTCAACCATGTTGCCGAGTTCGGTGCCGTAGCTTGCCCCCGAGAGCATCGCGGAGAGAATCCCCATCGCGATCGCCAGACCCACGCTCTTGTACTCCCCGATCGGCTGCAGCAAGCCCTCGATGGCCTTGGCCGGATCGGTGGTGGGCTTGCAGTCGGTGTCGAAAGCCCAGTTGGAGGGAATCGTGGCGCCCTTTTGGTGGAACACGCGAATCTTCCCGTGCGACGAGCCGCTGAAGGCGGTGTCGAGGACGATCGGCGTCTCCTTGTCCGCCGGAATTCCGATCGCCAAAGGGTTGATGCCGACGATCTTGTCGATCCCGCCCCAGGGAGCCATGGTGGGCAGGGCGTTGGTCGTGGCGAGGCCGATCATGTCATGAGGGAGCGCCTGCATGGCGTAGTAGGCCATCGCGCCGCAGTGGTTGCTACCGCGGACGGCGACGACTGCGACGTTGGAGGTTTGCGCGCGCTCGATGGCGAGATTCATCGCGTAGGAGGCTCCAATTTGCCCCATCGAGTTGCCGGCGTCGATCAACAAGGCGGCCGCCGAGTCCTTGACCACCCGCGGCCGGCCTTTGGGGTCGACGCCACCCTTGCGCAGCTTCACGGCGTATTCAGGCACCCGCAGCACTCCATGGGAATGCACACCGCGTAGGTCGGCTTGAGTGAGCGTGTCAGCCAGAAGCGCGGCGTCATCCTTCGACATGGCGCACCGCTCAAACACGGCCGCAACGAATGCGTTGAGGTCGTCGGCCGGGATGCGCTTCTCGTGTTCAGTACCGGGATAGGCAGGCATGGGTTAGGCGGAGTCGACAGGACGAGCCGACCCTAAGTACAGCGTTTCACAAGTTCGGTCACGTATGTGATAGAGGTATCTGCGACGGTGGCGGCTGCGGGCACGGCATGCCGTGCCCCTACATTTCAAAGCGACCGGTGACCGTATTGCCGGAACACGCTACTAAGTAGTCGGGACGGTCAGCACCAGCATCCGCTTGGGCGCTTTGCCTTTGGGAAGCTGGATGCGGGTCCGCTCTTTCTTCGTTGCCCGATCGAAGACGGAGATGGTGTCGTCGGCGGTATTGGCCGTGTAGACGGTCTTGCCGTCGGGAGTCATCGTCAGCCACAGAGGCGTGTTGCCGGTCTTGATCTTGGCGATCTCGACCGGCGGTTCCTTCGTGACGTCAAACACGTGCACGAACCCGTGATTGATGTTGGTCGACCAGACCTCTCGCCCGTCCGGCGTCGCGCCGATGCCGTGGCAACGGCTGGGCGTCGCTTTCTCGTCGTCGGTTAGGTTGTAGCGGGCCGTGTGGATGACCTTGCGCTTGGCGATATCGATGACCAGGAATCCCATCAAGTTGTCGGTGTTGACGTATAACCGCTTCCCGTCGGGGCTGATGGTGGTCGGGCGCGGCGCGTTGCCGGTCGAAATCGTGCCGACGACATCGTGTCGCGCGACATCGACGATGTAGATCTTCCTGTTAAGGGTGGTGGGTCGCCCCTCCTTCCGTGCCTGCTCGACGCTACGGGTGCCGCGGTCGTGTGGTACGAGGTACATGTACTTGTCATCCGGCGAGACGACTGTGTTGTGCGGCGTGCCGTTCGTCCGGATGCGTGTGATGATCTTCTCTTGCTTCGTGTCGAAGACCTCGTACGTACCGTCTCGCATCGCCGGGACGTAGACAAACCGCCCGTCCGACGTCGTCTCAATCTCGTTGGGGCGCCTACCGAAAAAGTCGTACTTCTTGATCAGGACGTCCTTGACGGGGTCCACAACGGCCAGCCCATCATCGCCCTCGGTGGCGACATAGAGCGGGTGCTGCGACTTCGGCGTGGCGATGCCGTGGGGCAGCTTGCCAACCTCGATCGACCCGAGGATCTTGTTCGTCGCGACGTCGACGACCGTGACGTCGTCCGCGTTGCTGCTGAGGATGTAGAGCTTCTGGCGTGTTCCGGCCGAGGCTGCCGCTGCCAACAGGACCCCCGACGACAGGACCCCCACCACCAAGACAGTTGCGAGCCCCAAAGCCAACCTGCGCAAGATCCGTGTGCGTTTCATCACTATCTCCTTCGGATTCGTCGATGCGGGGCCAGGGGACTCCGCTCTGCCTAGCCGAGCGCGGCCTCCTCGACGCCTTGAATCTCGATCGTGTTTTCGCTCACCTCGAATTGAAACCGGTACAGCCCGCGGCCGGCGGGCCCGGTCAACAGCGCACCATCAGCGACCGGATCGAAGACGCTGAAGTGGCACGGGCACACCAGCAGCGGGTTCTCCGGTTTGGCCCCCTCGGGAACCCGCACGGCCTCGGTCTCCTCGACCAGGTTCACGTAGCACAACTCGTGGGGACAGTGCAGGCACAGCGCTCGGATTGCTTTGTGGCCCGGAGCGCCGTCGGGCTCCGGCCCCGACACCCGAACAAGGATACCTCGCAAGAGCATGTCGGAGATACCGTCCGGCCCGGGGCGCGGCTTCGTCGCCCGCGCCGTGAACGGAACCGGCATCCACTCCCGATCGAGCGAGCCCTTGGGGACTGCCACCGGCTGCTTGAGCTTGCGGAAGCCATCTTTGGAGGCAGCCAAGCCCGGTGTGACGGAAGCGAACCAGGCGAGAACCCCGAGGCAGCGCGCCAGCCAGCCTCTGCGGGGTATCGACGATGGGCGCGAACAGCTCAAGGGCGCACCGCGGTTCGGTCTCGGAAGTAGGTTCAGTGAACCAACTCCCGGGCCGCGCGATGAGTCTATCATAGGCCTTGGCCTGGCTGAATGATGCTCCGTCGCCGGTTCTAACTCGAACCATGCAAACGCACTCCCGACGCGATTTCCTGACCCGTATGCTCGGCACGTGCTTCACAGGTGCGGCTGTTATCGAGCGGGCGCTGTTTCGGGCGGCACATGCCCGCGCCCAAGCGCCGGCCCACCACGAGACGCTGTTCGACATCGAGCAAACCGCGGACGGCGTCTACCTGGCCGTAGCCCGTCCGGCGCCGGTTCTCAACTGCAACGCGGTCATCTTTGTGAACTCCCGAGACATCCTCGTGGTCGACGCCCATTCGAAGCCGTCAGCCGCCGCCAGTCTAGTAGCGCAAGTCCGCCGCGAGGTCAGTGAGAAGCCGGTGCGCTACGTCGTCAACACGCACTTCCACTGGGACCACGTGCAGGGGACTCCGGCCTACCGGTCTCTGGCGCACGGCGCTGACCTTATCGCCAGCCGCAAGACCCGCGAGCTGATCGCCACACACAGCGCTAAACGGGTACGTACCTCGATCGAGAGAATGGAAGCCGGCCTCGAAGACCTGCGCACCAATGCGGCTGCGGGCGGGGCGGGCAAGGGCTACTACACCCGCATGATGGCGGCGACGGAAGCGTACCTGCGCGAAATTCGCACCTACAGCCCGGAGCTTCCCAACATAACGTTCGGTGACCATCTGGTCCTGCACGACGACGCGCACGACCTGCATTTGGTCTTCAAAGGCCGGGCACACACGGCGAGCGACGTGTCGGTCTTCTGCCCCCAAAAAAAGGTGATCGCGACGGCCGATCTGGTGACGGGCTTCATCCCCGGCATGGGCGACGGCTTTCCGCAAGAGTGGCCCGCGACGCTGGCCCGTGTCTCTGCGCTTGACTTCGGCCTTGTCATGCCCGGCCATGGGGCGGTGCAGCAGGGGAGGCGGCGATTGTCACAGCTCTCGGGCTATATCGAGGAGATCACCGAATCCGTGACTCAGGGGCATGCCGCGGGACGCAGCTTGGCGGATCTGGAGGAATCGATCACCCCCGCCACGCTTCGATCCATCGGCGAGAGCGACTACGCCGGGTTCCTGGCCTCGACGATCGCCAAGTATCGCTTTCTGGCGCCAGGTGTCAGCGGAGCCGATGCGATGACGGCAGCCGTCAAGCGAAACGTCGGCGACGTCTACAAGACCCTCGGGTGAGACCTCCCCTCCCCCCAGTGCCGGAAACCCGCCACCACAAGTACGATTGGTCGCTTAACGGGCCCGGCTCGCTCCCCGAGTGGCAGCCTGCCCCCGCAGGGCCCGCGGATTTACATCCGCGGCTCTGATGCTTTGGATGGCACCGTTGCGACAGGCCGGGCGTCACAGGCGGCCAAAGACGTACAAATACGGTAACCCCGTGGCCCCAATCTGCGCCCTTCCGATTGGACGGCACTGCCGCCCATGGCCCCGTGTGGATGGCCGCCGGCCCGGTCTGCAGCAGGACAATCCCGTAAGATAGGGACGGGTGCGCCACGGCCGCCCCATCGGGCGGGATTCAGTCGATTCGGCTCCACGGGGCCCCCTGTATCGTAAACGGTCTGGAAAGTGCGAGAACGAAGCTCTTGAACATCTGGGTAAAGAGGATCATCTGGATCGCCATCGGGGCCGGTCTGCTCATTGCAGGCGGCATGCGCATCGCGGACCTACAGGATAAGCAGGCCATCTCCTCCAAGAAGAAAAAGAAGACCGCCCGGACTGTAAGCGTCGAGGTAACCCAAGCCCGCCGCGGCTCGCTGCGCGAGGACTTGGTGATCACCGGGGCGCTCAAGCCCAAAGAGCAGGTGGATATCACCGCCAAGGCGACCGGCCGAGTCGAAAAGCTCTACTTCTACGTCGGCGACCCGGTCAAAGCCGGCGAACTGGTTGCGGACTTGGAAGACGACGAGCTTCAGCAACAGGTCAACCGCGCTACCGCATCCATCGCTGTAAGCCGGGCATCGTCGTCACAACGCGAGGCCGAGCTCGAAAACGCCAAGGCCGAGTTGGATCGTTCTCAGAGGCTCCTCGCCGACGAGTTGATCTCCCCGCAGGACCATGCCTCGACTAGGACGAACCTTGCAGTCGTCGAAGCCCAGGTCCAGTTGGCCTACGCGCAGACCGAGCAGGCCGAGGCCGAGTTACGGGAGCTGAAAATCCGGCTCGAGCAATCGAAGATCTTCGCGCCCATGGGCGGCTTCGTTGCGATCCGCTACGTCGATGTGGGCGCGCTGATCAGCCCGACCACGCCCATCCTGCGCGTGGTGAATTTGTCGACCATGGTCACCCACGCCAACGTACCGGAACGCAACCTAGGCCGCTTGCGGGTCGGCAACCAGGCAGTCATCGCCATCGATGCACTCCCGGACCTGAGCTTCCACGGGCGCATCGCCCGAATCGCGCCGGTCCTAGACGCTGCGACGAGGAGCGCTCTCATCGAGATCGACGTACCGAACCCGGACAATTTTCTTAAGGCGGAAATGTTTGTGCGGATCCGAATCGACACGGGTCTGATGCGTGAGGCGACACTGATCCCTCGCGAGGGGCTGGTCTATCGCGGCCAGCAGGCGGGCGTGTACGTCGTTGACGAGGACCGTCCCGTGTTTCGCGAGATCGAAACGGGGCTGACGAACGAGGACAATGTCGAGGTGCTGGCCAATTTGGAGCCAGGTGCGACCATTGTCGGGCGCGGTGCAGCGATGCTGGAGGACGGAGACCGCATCCGGGTCGCGGGTGCTGGGGCCCCCGGCCGTTCGAAGGAGGCCAAATCTCCTGGCACGGGCGCCGCAACGAAGTCCGGTAATGGCCCGGGTACGGCGGCGCGGAACAGCGGTACGTAGAACATGGCAGGCGGCAGTTCGTCTGTAGCGACGTAGGAGTTCGAAATGAATCTTCCGGAGTTCTCCATTCATCGGCCGGTGACGATCTTGATGGCGTGCCTGATCGCCGTCTTGCTGGGTGCGATCGCCTTCGTGCAGATTCCCGTGGACTTGATGCCGGAAATGGAGTACCCGACCATCAGCGTGACCACGAGGTATGAAGGCGTCGCGCCGGAAGAGATGGAGACGTTGGTGTCGCGGCCGCTCGAGCAGGCGCTGGCGTCCGCACCCGGGGTCGAAGAGATTACTTCGCGTTCGAGCGAGGGCAACTCCAACGTGCGCGTTCGCTTCGTGTACGGCTCCGATCTCGATGAGGCCGCCAACGAGCTGCGTGCCCGCATCGACCGCCGCCGCGGGTCGCTTCCCGAAGACATCGAACCCCCCATCATGTACAAGTTCGATGTCTCGCAGTTCCCCATCATGTTCCTGAGCATCCGCTCGGACGAGATGGATGCCAAGCAGCTTCGTCACTTCGCGGAAAAGAACCTGCAGTACCGCTTCGAGCGTTTGCCGGGCGTAGCGCAGGCCCGTGTGTTCGGCGGGCTGCGGCGGCAGATTCACGTCTATCTCGATCTCAAGAAGCTTCGCGCTTTGAACCTGTCCGTCGCGCAGGTGGTGCAAACCCTGCGGCGCGAGAACCTCAACCGGCCGGTGGGTCCCGTCTTCGAAGGCCGCTACGAGGTGCTGCTGCGGACGCAGGGTGAGTTCAAGAATCTCGACGACATCCTCAACGTGGCATTGACCAGCCGCAACGGTGTCCCCGTCTACGTGCGCGACATCGCCACGGTAGAGGACTCGCACGAAGAGATCCGTTATGTGGTGCGCGTGAACGGCGAGTCGGCCGTGCGCATGTCTCTCTACAAGCAGTCGGGATCCAATACCGTCAAGGCCTCGGATGCCATTTGGGAAGAACTTGAGCGCATCAACGAAGCGGGGAAGGCCGGGGGGTTCCCCGTCACGATCGAGAGCACCTGGGACTCGGCGGAGTTCATTCGGGCTTCCATCAACAACGTGATGGACGCCGCGCTGGTCGGCGCCGGCCTGGCCGTGTTCGTTTTGCTCTTCTTCCTGCGCAGTATTTCGAGCACTCTGATCATCGGTACGGCGATTCCGATCTCGGTGATCGCGACGTTTGCGCTGATGTACTTCAACGGGTTCACGCTGAACACCGTCTCCTTCGGCGGCTTGGCCTTGGGAGTCGGCATGTTGGTGGACAACGCCATCGTCGTTCTCGAGAACATCTTTCGCCTCCGAGAGAAAGGACGACCGCTCAAGGAAGCAGCCGTACTGGGGAGCAGGCAAGTGGCGACGGCGATTACCGCTTCCACGTTCACGACCATTGCTGTTTTTGTGCCCGTGCTGTTCATGGGCGGCGTTTCGGCCCAGACCTTCCAGCAACTGGCCTGGGTTGTTTCGTTTGCCCTGCTGTGCTCGCTGCTCATTGCGCTAACTGTAGTACCCGTACTGTGTTCGCGCTTTGTTGCGGTACGGGGGGCCAACGGCGCGGGTGGTATGGGAGCCAAACTGGGGCGGAGCATCGCGGCGATGCAAGACCGCATCATCGAGCGCTACGGTCACGTGATTTCGTGGGCGCTCGATCACCGCGCGGTCGTTGCCGGAGCCGCGGTCCTGTTGTTCGTTGGCTCGTATCAGCTTCTGCCTCTCATCGGAGTCGAACTGCAGCCTGCGGTGGATGAGGGACAGATCCGCGTCTACGTGGAACTGGAGCCCGGCACGCGCATCGAAGTCACCGACAACACCATGCAGCGCATGGCCGATATCGTCCGCGAAGTCGCGCCCGAGGCCGAGTACGTCATGACCGAAGCGGGAAGCAACAGCACCTACTACTTCCGCGGTACGAACTCCGGACGAATGCGGGTCGACCTTATCGACCAGAGCCAACGCGATCGATCCGCGGCCGAGATCGCCGCGTTATTGCGGCCAAGGATGCAGCTTGAACCGGGCATGCTGGTTCGCACCCGCGTCAGCGGTGGTTTGTTCCGGCGGCGCGGCTCTGAAGACGGCGACCGGCTCACGATCGAAGTCCGCGGGCATGACATCGAAGTCGCGCAAGACCTAGCCCAGCAGGTCCGCGAAGCCATGCTCGCGACGCCGGGCGTCGTGAGCGCGCAGTTGAGCCGGCCGCCGGGCATGCCCGAGATGCTCGTCACCGTCGATCGTGCCAAAGCCAGCAGTCTCGGTCTGCCGGTTTCCCAGATTGCTGAGACCCTCGAGACCGCGGTCGGCGGAACCCGCGCCTCTCTCTACCGCGAAGAGGGTGACGAGTACGACATTCTGGTTCGCTTGCGCGAAGAGGACCGCATGAGCCTGAGCCAGGTTTCCCAGGTCCCGCTCACGCTGCCTGACGGCCGCACCATCCCGGTCGAGAGCGTCGTTATGATGCGCCGCCAAGAGGGACCGACGCAAATCACCCGCGCCGACCAACAGCGCATGATCGAGGTCACGGGTACGATCGCCGATCGCGACCTCGGCAGCATTGTCGGTGATCTCAAAGAGGCCATCGCCGCCATGAACATCCCGCTCGACTACGAGCTCCGCTTCGGCGGCGAGTACGAAGAGCAGCAAGAATCCTTCCAGCAGATGACGTTCGCCGCGATTCTGGCCCTGGTGCTCGTCTATATGGTGATGGCGGCGCAATTCGAATCGCTGCGTGACCCGTTCATCATCCTGTTTTCGATCCCGCTGGCCGGCATCGGCGTCGTGACGATGCTGATCTTCACCGAGACCACCTTCAACATGCAGGGATTCTTGGGGTTGATTGTGCTGGTCGGAATCGTCGTCAACAACGCCATCGTGTTGGTGGACTACACCAACCTGTTGCGGCGCGAGCACGGCTACTCGTTGCGCGAAGCGGTCGTGATGGCGGGGACCCGCCGGCTGCGGCCCATCCTAATGACCACGGTGACCACGGTGCTTGGATTGACCCCGATGGCGCTGGGCCTGGGCGAGGGCGGCGAGTTGCAGGCGCCCATGGCGCGCGTGGTCATTGGCGGTCTGACGACCTCCACGCTGATCACGCTGGTGTTCATCCCGGTGGTCTACTTCACCTTGGAGGGCTGGTCAGAGACGGCCCGCGCGCGCAAGGAGACCGGAGCGGGCGCCGACCTTCACCCGGCCGAATCGGCGGGCGACTGAGCAGCCCGGCTGTAAGGAACCGAGCCGTGACCGTAAGGGAGCGGTCCGGCACGAACCCCGAGGTCGAAGACCTCCCGGCCTGCATTTCTCATCGCGTGCTTCGACCGTCAAGTGGTGAGAGACGCAGGCTAGAGCCTTCCGGGGAGCGTTCGGGTTTCGTGCCGGACCGCTCCCTTACGGTCACGGCTCGGTTCCCGGTCACTTCTTACCGGGCACCAGGTTGCCGGCGACATACACTGCGTCGATCGTTCGAGAGTTCTTGATGTCGTCGAGCGGGTTCTCGTTCAGCACGATCATGTCGGCCCACTTGCCTTGGGCCAGCGTGCCCACACGATTAAGGTTGAGGCACTTGGCGGCATCGCCCGTGGCCGAGACGATGGCCTGCATCGGGCTTAGCCCGGCCTTGACCATTAGCTCCAACTCCAAGTGTTCGAAGTAGCCCTGAAAGCGGGCCGGAGGGCCTGTGTCGGTTCCGAAGGCAATCGTCACGCCCGCGTCGGCCAACTTCTTGAGATTCTTCGAGGCGACCTCCAACGCCGTCTTGTACTGCTGCGCGCTCTTGCTCTCGCGAATCTTCTTCTGCCGCTCGGGATCCTTGAGCTGCTTGATCACCTCGGGGTCCGCTTCCTTCAAGAAGAAGGGATCGCTGAAGAAGTCCGGTTCACTCTCGTAGACGAACGTGGAAACCTCTCGCGTGAGCGTGGGGCAGAGGCAAACCTCGTCATTCACGAGCTTTCGGATCAGAGCGTCATCCACCTCTTCGTCTCGGATGCTGTGGACGATGAAATCGACCTCGGAGTCGAGCAATGCCTTGGCATCGGCCTGGTAGTAGAGATGGGCCGCGACTTTGTAGCCGCTCCCGTGGGCGTGGCTGATGATGGCCTGATAGACGTCCGGCTTCATCTTGGGGGAGCTGCCGAGATTGTCGTCCACGCGGATCTTGATCCAGTCGACCTTCATGGCGGCGTTTTCGTCAATCATCTTGCTCGCCGCCGCGGGAGTCGCCGCGTCCACGACCTTCCCGGCGACATAGAGGCGGGCCCGGTCGAGGTTGGCCGTCTCCTGAGCGTCGCGTACCTTCACCCCGGCCTCGCCGTCGCCGCCGAGACTATTAATGGTGGTCACCCCGTAGCGCGCATACAGCCCGAGTTGATCAAGGATATTCTCTTCGGTATAGAATTCCGGCTTGGCCTCGAGTCCTTTGGTGGCCCCCACGTGCGAGTGCGCGTCGATCATGCCCGGCATGATCGTCTTGCCCGTGACGTCAATCTGGTTGGCCGTGGGCGGCGGGGGTAAGGCCGACTGCGGTCCCACGGCTTCAATGCGGCCGTCGCGGACCACCAGCACGGCGTCTTCCATCGCGGGATTGCCGGTGCCGTCAATCACCCGGGCGCCCACGAACGCGTAGAGGCCCTCTTCGGGCTCGGGCGGTGGCCCGCCGCATGCTCCCAGAACGCAGAGCACCAAAACAAGCAAAACCATCGACCGGATCTTCATGATCTCCTCCACAGGGAACCCTACCACAGGGTGCGGGCAGGTTCAAACAGCAAGGGCGCTCCGCAACGCCAAGAGGTTGCGGCCAAGCCGGGAACAATTCTACCCGCCGGCTCCTGGTGGAGCCCCGGAAGCGGTCTATTCAACCTGCCCGGTGCACCGCGTGGGTACCCTGTGCCGCGGTGACGAGGTCATCTTGTGTCTGATTCGCCGGAAGGGACTGGCCGCACCCGGCTCGTACCGCTCCAACGGATCTGCTCCAGCGTCCTCTCGAGTCCGGCGGCCACGTCGGCGTGATCGTCGATGACGTTAGTTCTCTCGGAGAGGTCGCTCGATAGATCGAACAACTGGTAGGGCTTCTCGAACGGTTTCCCCTTGGGTTGCTCCCGTCCGCCCGAGCCATTGCCTAGCACGAGCTTCCACTGCCCGTCGCGAATCGCGAACATGCCGCCCGAGGAATGATGAATCACCGGCGCGCGCGGGGATGTCCAGCCCTCTCCCCGCAGCAGGGGCAGGATGCTGAAGCTGTCTTCGGCGGCGCTCTTCGGCGTCTCGGTCCCGGCGATCTCCGCAACCGTGGCGAAGACGTCCGTGAGGCAGATCGTCTGGTCGCTTTGCGAGTTGGGCTCAATGGCGCCCGGCCAGCGGGCAAAGAAAGGCACGTGGTGGCCGGCTTCCCAGATGTCGGCCTTGGTCCCACGGAAGACATAGTTGGCCGTATGATGGCCGGCATTGTAGGCCTGCACGGTTTCGTCACTGACGTGATCGGCGGCTTTAGCATCATCTTGCCGGCGCATGAACGATCCGTTGTCGCTGGTGTAGATGACCAGCGTGTTGTCCCGGAGCCCGAGTTCGTCGAGAGCCTTCAGCACCTCTCCCACAGTCGAATCTACCTGGGTGATGAAATCGCCGTAGGGGCCGAGCTCGGTTTTGCCGCGAAAGCGCCGGTGGGGCAGCACGGGCTTGTGCGGCGAGCTCAGCGCGAAGTAGAGGAAGAAAGGCTCCTCGGCTGCCGCGCGGCGCTCCAGATACGCCACCGCCTCGTTGCGCAGATCATCGAGGCAGCCCTCCATCACCAGGTCAGGGCCGCGCTCACCCTTGCGAAGAAACGCGGGGAACGGCTGCGCGGCCTGCGTGAGCGTAGGCGCTTGGGTCGGCTTGCCGTCCCGCAAATAGAAATAGGGTGGAAAATCGAGCGAGGCCGGAATGATGAACGAAAATTTGAATCCGCGCGTGTGGGGCCCGTCGCTCACCGGCCTGCTGAAATCGAAGCTCTTGCCGTCGGGCGCCTTGGCGTAGCCGAGGCCGAGATGCCACTTGCCGACCATCCCCGTGTGGTAGCCGCGCTGCTGCAGGAACGACGCTACCGTCGGCCGGTCCTCCTCGATGAGCGGTTCGCTATAGCCGTTCAGCACGCCGCTGCGGAGGCGCGTTCGCCAGGCATAGCGTCCGGTGAGCAGACCGTATCGCGTGGGAGTGCAGACCGCCGAAGGGGTGTGCGCGTCGGTGAATGTCATCCCCTCGGTCGAAAGGCGGTCGAGATGCGGCGTCGGAATCGACGACTTCGGATTCAATGCGTGCACGTCGCCGTAGCCCATGTCGTCGGCGAGGATGAAGACAATGTTGGGCGTCTTGGCCGTGGTCTGTGCGCAAAGCAGGACGGCCGATCCAATCATCGCGGCAAGGGCGAGGCGCAACGTTGCAGGAGTCATGAGTGAACCATCCTAGCGGTCAACGTCATCCGAAGCCCGGCCCGAACCGGCCCTCCCCCGCTCGGCTACGGTCGATCCCGCCGTGCTCAACCCCACTTCATCTTGCTGCGCAGGACCTCGAAAAACCGCAGCCGCCGGGGCTGAATGATCTGTACGCGGTGGCCTGCCAATCGCGTCTGAATGCGGTCTTCCAGTCTCACCTCGATGCCGACTTGCCCGTCGATCGTCAGGTAGGAGTCTCGCTCCCCACCGCGCAGGACGATTTCGACTGTCGAGCTATCCGGGAGCACCAGTGGACGGTTCGTGAGCGTATGCGGGCAGATCGGCGTTACGCAAACGGCCGCCACAGAAGGATAGATGACCGGTCCCCCGGCCGAGAGTGAGTAGGCGGTCGAGCCGGTCGGCGTGGAAACAATCAGCCCGTCGGCGCGGTAACTGCATACGAACTCCCCGTCGACGAACGCGTCCATCAGTAGCAAACGCGCCACTGCACCCTTGTTCACAACGACGTCGTTGAGCGCTTCATGGGCCCCCAGCGAACGGCCGTCGCGGATGACCTCTGTGCGCAACACCGAGCGGCTTTCGGTCTCATAGTTGCCCGCGACCACTCTGTCGAGACGCGGAATCAACTCCTGGGGTCCGGTGGTCATCATGAAACCCAGGCCCCCCAAGTTCACGGCGAGAATCGGAATCTGATCGTCCCCGACCGCGCGGGCCGCCGAGAGCAACGTGCCGTCTCCGCCAAGCACGATGACGAGATCAAGACCCTGCGGCAGGCTCTGGCGGTCAAACCCGTCGTCGCGGCGAAGGTAGCCCGCGGTCGCCCGGTCGTACCCGAACTCAATCCCACGCTGCTCGAGCCACGCGGTCAGATCCGAGATGATCTCGGGCATGTTCTCCTGGTTAGGCTTGGAGAGGATGCCAACTTTGCGGACGGCCTTAGCCTTCGCGTTTTGCACCATAGATGAGGAATTCCTTGTTCCCTTCCGCGCCCAAGATCGGGCTTTCCTGCCGCAGGACCTTGCGAAATCCGAGCTGCCGGACTGCTTCGGTCACCTTCGCGATCACCCTCTGGTGCTGAGCCGGGTCGCGGACGATGCCTCCTTTGCCGACCTCACCCTTGCCCACCTCGAACTGCGGCTTTGCCAGCACCACAACTTCCGCCGCCGGGCTCATCAACGGCGGGAGAGCCGGCAGGATCAGCGTCACCGAGATGAAACTGACGTCGCAGCAGACGAAGTCCACGCGCTCCGGCACGACCTCCTTCGTCAGCCGGCGGGCATTGACCCGCTCGTGGACCGCGACTCGCGGGTCTTTCCGGAGCTTCCAGTCAAGCTGCGCCGTCCCTACATCGACAGCATAGACTTTCCGCGCCCCGTGCTGGAGCAGGCAATCGGTGAACCCGCCGGTTGAAGAGCCGATGTCGAGGCAGATCTTGTCGCCGACGTCGATACCAAACCCCTCAAGCGCCGCCTCGAGTTTCAGGCCGCCCCGGCTAACGTACTTCGCCGGACCGCCCAGCAATCGCAGTTCGACGCCCTCGTCAACCCTCTGGCCGGCCTTCGCCACCTTCTGCTCATCCGCGAGCACTTCACCCGCCATGATCATCGCCTGGGCCTTCTCGCGGGACTCAGCGAAACCGCGCTCGACCAGCAGTCGATCGACCCGTTCCTTCATGACGTGCGGCTGACGATTCTGTCCGCGATCTCGCGCAACCGCTGCGCCCGCTCCCCGAACCTCTCTACAGCCCCCAGCGCCTCGCCAAGATGCTCCGCAGCCCGGCGACGTGAGACCTCCACGCCGTACAGCGCCGGGAAGGTGACCTTCTGTTGCTCAACGTCTTTGCCTGCCGTCTTGCCCAGGTCCTCGGATGTCGCGACAACGTCGAGCACGTCGTCCACGATCTGGAACGCCAGACCGACGTGTTCTCCATAGCGGCTTAGCGCCTCGAACTCCTCCTTCGACGCCCCGGCGTAGATCGCCCCGATCCTCACCGAAGCGCGAATCAGGGCGCCGGTTTTCGAGCGGTGAATGTACTGTAGGTGCTTCGCTTCAACAGGCTTGCCTTCGGCTTCGAGGTCCGCCACCTGCCCGCCGATCATGCCGCCGACGGTACCCGCGGCTTGCGAAAGCTCGGCCAACATGCGCACGCGCCGCTCCGACGGTACGTCCTCCATCTCCGAAAGCACTTGAAACGCAAGGGTCAGCAGCGCGTCGCCCGCCAGCACGGCCATGGCATCGCCAAAAACCTTGTGGCAGGTGAGCCGTCCGCGGCGATAGTCGTCGTTATCCAGGGCGGGCAGATCGTCGTGAATCAACGAGTACGTGTGCACCAATTCGAGGGCGCAGGCCGACCGCTCGACCCCCTCGGTATCGTCGGAGACCGCCTCGGCCGCCGCCATCGCGAGAATCGGCCGCACGCGCTTGCCGCCCGCGAACAGGCTGTAGCGCATCGCTCGGTGGATCGTTTCCGGATGGGTGCGCTCGGAAGGAACGGCCTGTTCGAGAGCGCCGTCGACCATGGCCCGGCGGCCGGCGAGGTATTCGTCGAGGGTCACTCGCCCGGCTCGCCGTCTTCCAAACTGAAGGGCTGCGCCTGCACGCGGCCCTCTTTCTTGAGTAGTACCTCCACCTTCGACTCCGCCTCTTCGAGCTGCTTGCGGCACGTCTGGCTCAGGTGGACGCCTTTCTCGAACAGCTCCAATGACTTCTCGAGCGGCAGCTCCCCGCCTTCCAGCTCCTCGACGATCTTCTCGAGTTGCGTGAGACCTTCCTCAAAAGACGGCCCTTTCTCGCTCTTCTTGGCCATGTAGGATTCATTGTAGGCAGCCCACACGCCCGCCGCCACCAAACGCTATAGTCTGACCACACGCGCATGACCACGCCAACGGCAGGCCGCCTTCGATTCCGGAAAGCAGCCTTCTGTTTGGCTCTCGTCGTGCTTTTGCTCTGTCTCGGCGAGTCCTTGCTGCGTTCGGGGGCGCCAATCCACCTCGCCGGGATTCAGAGTACCTACATCTACGATGACGAACTCGGCGTCAGGCTCGATGACAGCGTGCAGGCTCTCAAGCTGAGCGATCACCTCGAAGAGATTCGCACTAACGAACTCGGGACGGTCAACTTTCAACAATCCTTTGAGGCCTATGAGTCGCGCGTCTTTGCCCTGGGCGACTCCTACACCCAGGGGACCGGCCTACCTCCCGACGCCTCCTACCCGTTCCAACTCGACTTGCGGCTCAACCTCGGCGAAGATGGTCTCTACCATCGCAGCTATGCCGTCGTGAATCTCGGCTTGGCCGCATACGGGGCCGAACAGTCACTGATTGCGCTGCGCCGTTACGCCGAGCGCCTCGGCGCGCCGCAAGTCTGCCTTTACTTGGGATCAGAGAACGACTACAGGGATGACCTGCTGTTCCGCGCCGGGTACCGGCACCGCCACATCGTGCGAGGCAGCCCACGCTGGGGCTGGATGGCCGAGCCCTTGCTCTGGGCCGGCGAGTTCGAGCTGGTGAAGCGCCTGAAGATCGCCGCTTCGCAATGGCTCCGGCGAGAGATCCTGGCCCCCGACACCGGTGCCGCGGTTGAGCCAGGCACACCGCGAACATCGGTGGCAGAGCTTTCCTGGCCCGCGATTGAGAAGATCCGTTCTGCCTGCGAAAGTTACGGAGCGTTGTTGATCCTCAGCTGGACGCCGGGCGATTCGCCGTCTTATGCCTGGCTCCGGACGCGTGCCGCCAACGAAGGGATCGCGTTTGCCGACTGGTGGCCGGCCGTAGAGTCCATCCGCCAAGCCGCTCCCGACATCCCTCTGGCGAACCCCCATTCCGGCGGACACTGGCGAACCTGGGTCAATCGCCTCATCGCCGACGCCTTCGCGCGCGAGATCAAGCGGGCGTCGGACCCCGACCCGGCCGGCAACTAATGTTCTACGTCCGTGTGGCCTTCGCCCGTCAACCAGCCACGGCCGCCGGCCGCGCCGACATCACCGCCTCGGGATAGTAGCGCTTCACCATCTGGCAAACCATCTCGGCCCGCCGCACGCGCTCGCGCGACAACCGCTCGACGGTGTCTTCGATGTGCGTGCCCGCGGGGTAGATATCGGGCGCATTGCGCAGCCCGAGCTTCACGTACAGCGGCGCCGCGACGCGAATGAATTCCGGCACCTCGTAATGCCGGATGAAACCGCCGAGGTTGTCCGGCGCTTCGACGTACAGGTCGATCGGCGCATCGATCACTGCCCGGATCGCGGCCAACTGCGGCAGCGTCAAGTCGGAGGGCACATTAATGGTCGTCGCGCCCAGATCTTCCAGCAACAACGCCGAGGCCGGGTTCGTCGGCGCCATCATCACCGACGTCTTGATGATCAAGTCGGCGGGCAACTCGCCCGTTTCCTTCAGTTTGCCCATGACCGCCAGCAGCCCCAGGTCTGAGACAAGAATACTGTTGACGCCCAGCGCCATCGCGCGCCGCACGTCCTCGAGCGCGAAGACCAATTGGTCGGCCCCGCGTAAGCTCAATCCGATCGGCTTGCCCCCGTCCGCGCGCACCTGTGCCCCAATGTCGAACGTCGCGCGCGGCCCGATGAACAGATTCACCTCGACATCGTTCGCCTGTCCGACCGCGACCATCTCCTTGATCTCGTCGTCGGTCTGCAGCATGATGCCGCTACCTTGGCTGACGCGGTGGACCGGCACCGATCGCTTCGCCGCCTCATCCAGCACCGCGCGAAGCGACCCCGGCCCCTCTGTGCTGGGAATCTCGATACGATACTGAGCCCCGTCGGGGAAGCGCTTCTCCGACGTCGGACAAACGGCCGGATCGGTCCCGGGCCATCCGTGATCTTCGAGCCATCGACGTGATTCGTTCATTGGATTTGCAACCCCTCCCGATCGACCTCGCGCACGACCACCTCGCTCTGCTGGCCGGCGCGGCTGAACTCATCGCGGACCAGGTCCAGCACCGAATCCGCCCCCTTCTCGTAGAAAACCAGGATCGCCGGCCCCGCGCCGCTCAAAGCACATCCCAGTAGGCCCGGTGCTCTCAACCCCAGGATCGCTTCCATACCCGGGACCTGCGCCATGCGGTGAGGCTGATGCAGCCGGTCTTCAAACGCTGCCGGAAACGCCTCGCGATTGCCGGTCGCGAGCCCGGCAACCAACAGCGTCGCCCGCTGCAAGTTGAAAATCGCATCTTCACGCGAGTAGCAATCGGGCAACACCGAGCGCATCTGATTGGTGGGCAACTCGAAGCCCGGACACACCACCGCCACCGCGAAATCATCGGGAATCTCGATCCGCACCGCCCGCGTCACGCCGTCCGACCCGATCGTCGCCGTCACGGCCGAGCCCAGCACGCTGGCGGCGACATTGTCCGGATGGCCTTCAAGCCGCGCCGCTTCGTCGAGGATGCGGTGGTGGTCCCAGTCGAGATCCAAGTCGCGGCTGGCGATCACCACACCAGCCACCAGGGCAGCCGCACTCGACCCCAACCCCTTGCCCACAGGGATCTCATTGCGGATCTCCAACTCGATCGGTGGCAGCTCTTTGTTCTGGGTCTTGGCCACCGCCAGGGCCGTCTGCCAGATCTGGTTGCTCTCGTCCAGCGGGATGGAATCGGTGTCGCGGCCCTGCGCGGTGATGCGCAACTCGTCGGCACGGCGGAAGCGGCAGTCTAGATGAAGACGCAGCGCTAGCCCAAGCGTGTCGAATCCCGGTCCCAAGTTGGCGCTCGAAGCCGGGACCCGCACCCTTGCTGCGGATAGCATGAGAATCGCCATTATAACGTAAGGCCCCGCGCGCCCTTGCTAAAGGGGTGCTAAGGTGGCCTGCACGGGCCTTGCCTCGGGCTGTACGCGCGAGGAGGCCGGCCCTATCGATCGCCATCCTTTACCTATCGGAGGAATCGACTTGCACCGACGCAATTTCTTACTGGGACTTGGCTTGGGGACAGCAGCCTGTCAAACGCGCCCCACAGAGGTGGAAACACCACGCCCGCGCATCGCCGCCATCATCACCGCTTACTTCGAGCGCTCGCACGCCGACGTGTTCTTCAGCCGCATTCTGCACGGCTACCGTCTCAACAAGAAGACCTACTACCCGCGCCTCGAGGTCGCCTCGATGTACCTCGACCAGACGCCTGCCAACGACATGGGCCACGACCTCGCCGAGGAGTACGGCTTCCAGGTGTACCCCACCATCGCCGAGGCGCTACGCCGCGGCGGCGACAAACTGGACGTCGATGGCGTCGCGCTGGTCGGCGAGCATGGCGAGTACCCGTTCGACGAAAAAGGCCGGCACCTCTACCCGCGTTACGAACTCTTCATGCAGGTCATCGACACCATGAAGCAAGACGGCCGCACCTGCCCCATCTTCGTCGACAAGCATTTCTCCTACGACTGGACGCTGGCGCGCGAGATGTACGACGCCGCCCAAGCCATGGATATCCCGCTCATGGCCGGTTCCACGGTATCGCTTGCGTGGCGCGTTCCGCCGCTCCAACTCGACCGCACGGCCGAACTCGACGAAGCGCTCGTGGTCGGCTTCGGGGTGACCGACGACTACGGCTTCCATGCTATCGAGGCGCTACAAGCGATCGTCGAACGCCGCAAAGGCGGGGAAAGCGGCGTCGAGTCGGTCCAAGGCTTCCGCGGCGCGAAGGTCTGGGAGCTTGCCGACCAGGGTGTCTGGTCGCGCGACCTGTTTGAGGAAGCGCTCAAGCGAACGCCCTCGCGCATCGACGGCCGTCCCGAAGACCTGGTAAAGGAGCCGGTCCTATTCCTCTTCACTTACCGCGACGGGCTCAAGGGCAGTATCCTGATCTGCAACGGACTGCTGCGAAGCTGGGTCTTCGCCGGCCGCGAGAAGGGTTCGGCCGAAATGCTCTCGACCGAGTGCCGCATCCAGTTCCACCTTCACGGCCACTGGGGATTCATGGCGCGCAACTTCGAAAACCTGGTCGCGGATGGTGTTCTGCCGAACCCGGTTGAGCGAACGCTGCTGACCACCGGCATCCTCGCCTTCGCGATCGACTCGCTCCACGACGGCTACCGCGAGATCCCGACGCCCGACCTGGCCATTCGTTATCAGGCCTAATGGCCGCGATGGAACCAACCACCGAGCCGGTCACCTAGCCGTGCTACCGCCATTCCACGGCCAGCTTGGCCGATTGCGGGGGCGGGTCCGCACCGATCGAGCGCATGGTGAACTCCGCGCCGTCTGACGTGAACACGGCGTCGAGCCAGCCGATGGGAATGCCGTCCGCCAGAGGGACGCCCACCGCGGGAAGCTGGATGTCGTGAATGCCCTCGACGACCTCATGCTTGAACTTGTGCCAGTGCCCGTGGACGATCGCCTTGACCTGCCGGAACGGGGCAACCAGCTTCACGAGCTGCTCGGCGTCGAACAGGCTCTTGTCGTTGTCGTCGAGAGCGTGGTGCATCGCGAGGATCGTGGGGACCGGCGGCGTCTCCTCCAGAAACCGCCGCAGCCAGGCTCGCTGCTCGAAGCCCAGCAACCCGCCAACCACGCCGCCGCGGAACTGCGAGTCGAGGATCACGAAACGCACCGGCGCGTGCTCGACGACGATGATCGACTTGGGCGTAGCGACGTCGCCGTCCGCCTGCGAGGCAGGGGAAGCCTGCGGCGGAAAGGCCGCCAGGAAGTTCTCGCGCTCGTCGTGGTTGCCGAGTGTGAGGCACACCGGGAGCTGCGCGGCCAACGGCTCGATCAGGCTTGCGGCTTGTGCGTAGTCCTCGGGCAGGCCGTGCCGCCAGGCCACGTCGCCGAGGATCATCGCCGCTTCGGGTGCGGTTTCAGGGGACTTTACGGCCTCGAGGACCTGCTCCACGGCCGCGCGCAGGTTCTCGACCGGGTAGTCCGGCGGACGCCCCTCGGCGGGGTCCGCCGGCACGTGGGGGTCGGCCAGCAGCGCCCAGCGCACGGATGCCGCCTCACGCCGCGGCATGGTGAGCCGCGTAATCAAGCCGGCGGGCTCGGTCGTGTGTTCGACGGCGAAAGGGTTCGTGGATGGTGTTAAGACGGGGATGGCGCTCTCCGGGAATGGCCTTCGGTACGGGCCTCAAGCAAGACGCCCGGCTTCATCGGCGGGTTGGGCAGTACTTGGAGGTTTCATGGTAGCGCTTCGGCGGTGGCGCTTCTCTTACCCTCCCGGCCGGCAGAGATGGCCCCGGCGCTTACGATGGGCAGCGTTACGAGGCGGGCAGACCTTTGACCGTCTCTTCGCGGTCGCCGGCCGCGTAGCGGACGACGTCGATCACGTCGATCACGAGTGAGATCGCATTGAGGCCGATCAACACCCGGACCCACACGCCGAACGCATCGTCCGCCGGGATCTGATCGAGGCGGCTCCACAGCCAAACGATCAGGGGAACCCAGAAGATGTGACCTGCGCCAAGCAGGCGCGTATAGCCGGTCAGTCCGGTCAAAATCACCATCATCGCGAACGACGCCGCCAACGCGGCGAGGACAATCTGCGCCTCGGCGCGGGCCACAAAGAACAGAGGTGCCGCCAAGTTCGCCGCCAGCAGTAGGATCATCCACACGCGTACATACAGCGGCGATCTCAGCAGGCCCAGGTTGAACTTCATAAAGCTGTTCATGGCTTCTCCTCCTCTTGCTCTGGTTCTACACGGCCCGCCGGCTTTCGAATCAACCGACGGGCTGCTTGAGCTTCGGCTTAGTTCGCCCAAGGTAGCAGAACGACATTGCCGGCTACCTCGTTCTCCGCAACCAGCCGGTGCGCTTCGGTTGCTTCACGCAAAGGAAGCGTGCGTCCGAGAGCCGGTTTGATGCGTCCGGCACGTACCTGTTCCAAGCCCCACTCGAGGTCCTTGGGGTCGGCGCCAAACGTGCCGCGCAGTTCCTTCTGGGGAGCGAAGAATTCGTAGATGTTAAAGGTCACATCGAGACCCGCCACGAAACCATAGGCCACGATGACTCCCTGCGGCCGCGCCGCCGCGATGCTCTTCGGAAGCACGTCGCCGCCGAGATTGTCGAGGACGACGTCCGCGCCACGGCCTCCGGTCCACTCCTTGACGCGCTCCACGAAGTCTTCGTCGCGAGTGTTGATCACCAGGTCCGCGCCCAGCGATTTTGCAAACTCGCCCTTCGAGTCGCTGCGAACCGTCGTGGCGACCTGCGCGCCCAGCGCTTTCGCGATCTGGATCATCATGCTTCCCGACCCGGAAGCGCCGGACTGGATCAGCACCCTGTCTCCGGCCTCAACACCGCCGACTTCCTTCACGGCGCGAACGCCCGTGGCAAGCGCCATCGGAAGGGAAGCCACTTGCTCGGGCGGCAAGCCGGTCTCGTCCTTGACGACAAAGCGAGCCGGCATCTCCATGTACTGGGCGTAGGATCCCCAAAGGCCGATCCCTGGCAGGGTGAAGCTGGGAGCGGCGCTCGCCGGGTAGATACCGTAGTCCTCTTGCTTGAGCGGGAAACCGGCTACCGGAATCACCCGGTCGCCAATCTGAAGGGTGTTGGTCCCGGGACCGAGCGCGGCGATCTCGCCGGATGCGTCCGCGCCAAGGACGTGCGGCAATGGAAGATCGCGGGTCACGTCGCCCGCGCGAAGGTAATGGTCGAGCCGGTTAACGCCCGCGGCCAAGACCTTGACGAGAACGTTGCCCGGCCTCGGTGTGGGCGTCGGTACCTCCTCGTACTTGAAAACGTCGAAGTCTCCGAATTCGTGAATCACTGCTGCTTTCATTGGTTTATCCTCCTTGGTTCGTTTTGGCTGTTACCATACGACCCGTCGTCTTGTAACTGATCACAAAAAAATGCTCCTATCGCGGCTGGAAGAAATCGTCCAGCGCGAACGAAACGCATTGACGCACGGGCTCGATCGAGCCCTCGACTTTCATCCGCAGTAACGAGCCCTCCCAGGCGTTGAAAAGAAAGTCCGCGAGTTCGGTGGCCGCCAAGTCCGCGCGAACCGTGCCTTGCTCTTGAGCCCGTGCCAAGATCCCGGCGAAAGCGTCCCTGGTGCCCTGCATTGCTTCGGACATCACCTGTCTCGGCGCCTCCAGCGAGCCGCCGAGCTCCGCCGCCAGATTGCCAACCAGGCAGCCGGTGGGACGCTTCTCATAGAGAGCGATCTCCCGATCGAAGAAGCTCCGCAGCGACTCGAGCGCGTCGCCCTCCCCGGCAAAGAGGGGCTCCATGCGATTGCAGAACTTGTCGGCGTAGTGGCGCACGACCTCGGCCCCGAAGTCCTCTTTGCTCTTGAAGTAGTTGTAGAACGAGCCTTTAGGGACCTCGACGACATCCAGAACCTCTTTGATGCCGGTTCCGTTGTAGCCGCGGGCCAGCAGCGCCCTCAACCCCTCGTCGAGCAGCTTGGCGCGGGTGCCCTGGCTTCGTCTGGGTCGTGCCATGTCATTAGTATACGACCGGTCGGTCACTTTGTCAAGCCCTAACTACGAAATGAACAAAAGAATGATACAAGCTACTTATTTTCAATTTCTTGCGTGCTATGGTCGCAGCCCGGATCGAGCGCTTGTTGACGCCGGATTGCTTGCGGCCACCCTGATGGTGGGGCAGGCGAGCAAGGCGGGCAGGGCCAGTTGCTTCGGCTGGGTGAGGGCTCGGTCCCTGTCGGGGGACGCTGCGGAAAGCTCGTTGGCTGGCAGGATTTGTCAGGATTTGGCGCGGTTTTCGAGGAGATCGTAAAGATTCTTTATGTTCTTCACTCATGGGTCACCTCGCACGGCACCGGTACGAATCGGTGACTGGAATGGGCAATCGGGCGGGGTCCCTCACCGTCGGGGGGGCCCAGCGCCGAGGCACGGTCCTGTGCCGAAGGCGCGGCACTCCACCCGATGCCCGGCCGGCGGCTACAAATCCCCGCCAGCTTTCTTCGCCTCCAGTGTAAGGCTCGATGGTGGGGCGGCAGGGTGGCTGGAGAGGTAAATGGTTGAAAGGATGGGGAAAATAGTTCTTGAAAATCTGTGACTCACCGGGTCGCGAGGTGTATCGGCAGGGTTGCCTTACTCATCACCGGTACTCGGCGTAATGGTCATCACACAGCCAAAGGATGTGCCCTTCCGGGGTCACTAGGCGTTTCAGGCCGAGTTGCTCTCGGTCGGGATCGATATCGTCGAGCAACCGTCGCAGAGGTAGCAGGCTCGGTCCGTCCGAAGGGCGCCCAACGTCGGCCAACTCCTCGAGTTCGTCCCCTGTTTTGTCTACATCTCCCAGGTCGCTCAGCTTCACAAGCTCGCCCATCAGCTTGAGGTGGTTTCGAAACGTTTTCTCCCACACCGAAGCGGCGATGCCGGCCGCCGGCCCGACCACAGGTGCGGCGTGCTGTAGGACCGAATAGAGGTGTCTCACGAAAGGCAGCGTGGCCCGTAGCCAGGGTCGCGGCTTCTTCAGGGGATACCGCCCAGCCTTGTACGTCGGATGCCAGTGCCCGGGCTGCTGGCACAGAAACTGCAGCACCATCGGCTTGCGGACCCAACCCAGCAGTTGCTCACCCATGCCAGCCTCCGAGTGGGAGAACAAAGTCTGAATCTGCGCCACCGAGGGGTCGGGCTCAACGACAAACACATTCGGGCATCGCTGATCGACGTCAGCCTGCTCTCGCTTGTAAGCGTTGAGAAACTCACGTTGGGCAAAGGTCCGCAATTCGCCGAGTTCTTCGCGTAGGGTGCCGATGTCTTCGCTCACGGCGCCGACGTCTTCGTGTACCGCACGGATCGCTTCGAGGACTCGGATCTGGGACCGGGGATCGATTCCGTACAGCAATCGGGTTACTTCGACGTCTTCGTCGCAAACCGGACACTCGATCGTAAGCTTCGGCGGATGCCGGTCGAGGCGACGCTGCAGGTGTTCCAAAGCGAACTCGTGAGAACATCCTGCGCTATTGGGGCCAGGACACGGGATCTTACGCATGACCCCGAGGCCCTTGAAACGCCCCAACGTCAACTCAAAACCGTCGCGCAACAGGGCAAAGAAATTGTGAGGGTAGGGGCCGCGTACGGTCAGCCGGATTCGGTTTCCTGTCGGCGAAGTTTCAAGCAGCCCCAAGTGAGTTCGCTTCTTTCGGTCGTCGGCAAACAGCCCTCCATAACGCCAGTGCGTGCGCGTGGTGAAGCGGTGCTGCCGTGCGATGAACCACGTCGGAATTCCCGGCGGTCTGCGCCCGTCCAACTCGAAGGTCATCGAGATGTTTTTAGCTGACGGGCGGGCTGCTACCTCGTCCCAGGCAGTCTCATAGTGGGCTGGGTTCTCGTCGAGGCGCTCCACGACGATGCTGACGTCTTCGTTCCCGAGCGTGCGGTAGGAGAGGTCAAACTGCTCCATTAGGCGCAAGAAATGGTCTTGCACCGGCGGGTCAAGCTCGCGCCACACTTCGCGCATGTGGTCCCGAGTGAAGATGCCCAAACCGCGTACGACCTTCTCACTTTCGAGCACCTGGCTGATCGACTCGGTCACCCATTGCGGGTCGAGGATAACGATGTCGTCAAGATCCGGATTGTCGCGGAAGTAGAGTATCTCACCCAGCTCGTGCAGCCAGGTGGTGAGCACTTCGGCGTCCTTGTCCGTGACCTTGTGCCGCCGGAACAGCTTGATGAGTTTGCGAAACCGACTGGACCCCTTCGCCTTTCAACTTGCGCAGAGCGCCGCTTGCCTCCAGCCAATCCGACGGCCAGAGCTCGCCCATCAACGGCAGGTCGGCCGCCGTCTCCCGTATGCTCTTTGCAAGCTCCTCGGTCCCTTTGCCGCTTTCGTTGCTGACAACGTGTTGGCGCTTGACCTGCGGATACTTCCGCCGGAGGTCTTCAAATGGGATCGCGGCCATGCGCTCGTCCGCAAGCGTGGCCACGATCAGCACCGGAGACTCCGGCGCACGTGCCTTGATGTTGTCGAGCCAGTAGTCGAGCTTGCCCTGCTCCCAGCCCAATCGCGCGTTCCAAACGACCAGATACAGGGAACGTTGCGAGAGAAAGAACTGGTGGGTCGCGTGGTAGATCTGCTGACCGCCGAAGTCCCACGCGTTCAGGTGCATCGTGACCGCGGCTTCACTGGGATGCGCCATCGGCACGTCTTCGACCCGGATCCCGTGCGTCGTGGGCTCCTTCGGATCGAATGTGTTGTCCTTCAGTCGTCGCACCAGCGATGTTTTACCGACTCCGCCTTCGCCGACCAGAATGAGCTTCGAAACCCACTGCCTCTCGGCGCTGGGCAACTCCCGCAGGTAGGCCAAGATGGCCTTTGTGCCCTGTTTGACAACCTCGGGAGGTGGTGATTTCAGGGGATTGCTGTCGAGGTCCAGCGTATGCAAGTTCGTCAGCTGCCCGACCTCGGCCGGCACTTCGCGCAGCTGATTGGCGTTGAGGGACAGGGACCGCAAGTTCGTCAGCTGCCCGATCTCCGCCGGCACTTCGCGTAACTGGTTGCCGTAGAGGGCCAGCCTCTGCAAGTTCGTCAGCTGCCCGACCTCTGCGGGCACTTCGCGCAGCTGGTTGCCTCCGAAGTCGAGATCCTGCAAGTTCGTCAGCTGCCCGATCTCGGCCGGCACGTCGCGCAGCTGATTGCCTTTGAGGTCGAGATCCCGCAAGTTCGTCAGCTGCCCGATCTCCACCGGCACTTCGCGCAGCTGGTTGCGTTCGAGGGACAGCCACCGCAAGTTCGTGAGCTGCCCGATCTCCGCGGGCAACCGTGTGAGCCTACTATCCGCGAGGTCGAGCCTAGTTGCGCCGGACCGTGCGGCTTGCTCAATCTCGGCCAGTACCTGTTTGCGAGTCATGGGAGGAAGAGCGTGGTCGATGCGGCGACCACGCGTGCCGCACACCCCTGCCACCGCCGGATACGCACCAATCTTACCAGTCGCCCACGCCCGTACCCGAGCCGCGGGAGACGGTCCGCGGTTGCCTGCCGAACCGGCCGGATTTACCCGTCACTTGCGTTCCGGGCTCGGTTTCTTAGGTTCGCGCGGATTCGCGCCCAGAAATCCCGCGATGATGAGAAGCCTGATGAGGATGCCGGCCGCGGCTCAACCCAGTGGTTCGTCAGGCCGCGGCTGAGTGTCAACAGCATTCCTTCACGGCCTCATGGGGACCGGCACCATTGGGTCCGGGCTCGTAACGGGGCACGCGACGGTGTGTCGAGATACCGTGTGCTCGAGGCGGGCGGGAGCGTAGAACCATCCAGGGATCTCAAGAACGAGATCCGCGCTACGAGCTTGGATTCGTGGTTGGACGCATCTGGGTTGTGCCGACGGGAACCGCGGGCCGGCGTCCGCGGCTGTGCAGGCTCCCGCCTGCATCCGCGGGCTGTGCCCGCGGGCCCGCAGGTTCACACCTGCGGCTCTGTTGTGGTGCGGGACACGGCTGCGGCAAGGCGAGGCGTCAAGGGATCGTCGGAATCCTTGTGTACGGATTTGCGGCCCTCGCGGTTCGGCCCGCACCCGTGTACAATCACGAACTGTGAGAATGGTCGCCAGCTTCAGGGAGCCGTTCAAGGCACATCTGGCGAGCGGGAGACTCAAGGCAGAGGGTATTCAGGCTGTTGTTCTGGACGAACATCTTGTGCGGCTCGACTGGGTCCTTTCGCAGGCAATCGGTGGGGTCAAGATTCAGGTTCCGGAGGCGAACCTGGAGGAAGCGCGCGAAGTCCTTGAGGCAGATTGTACTCAGGAGCTTCTTGCGATTGAAGGAGATCAAGCCGATGCTCCTCCTGACGCCCTGTGTCCACGGTGTGGGTCCGGCCTGATCTCGTCGCACCCTTATTCTCCGTGGTCGATCGTGCCGTCTATATTTTTCCTACTCCCACTGTTCTTTCGATGGAAGAAGTGGGTGTGCGGCGATTGTGGGAGCACTTGGTAGACCAGCGTCGAGAGTGAGTCTGGGCCATGGTTCCATCGCCCCTTCAGGGCTCCTGTTTCTTTGTGATCTTTCCTAGGGTTCCGCCGAAGACGGCTCCACCCTAGGCTAACGTCCAACGCCGCTGCGCGGCTGGGGTGTGATGGATGGTGGTAGCCCCATCGGGACTCCTCGTACTTGAGGCGAACGGGACATAGGACAATGCGCGGACCTCAAGAGCGAGGGCTGGGCTCACCCCACCCAAAACTGTGTGGCGTTGGCCCCGTCTTGCCCGTACACTAGACCATTACCCAAGCACGAAACCCACACCCGACGACCCTGTCGAGGCGAGGAGTGTTAAGGCGATGGCGCAAATCCCGAGCATCGTGAGAGAGGTGGTGCCGCGGCGCGACCATCCTCCAGGCCACGGCGGGCCGAGCTGGCGGGCACGGCATGCCGTGCCCCTACGTTTTGACCAGCGCCGCGCTCGTTCTTGCCGCGGGCTGCCAGGCTCCCGCTCCCCAGGTCTCCGGGTCCCAGCCCTCCGCACTCCACCCCAACTCACCCTCTTCCTCCTACTCCTGCTATCAGCCACCACCGCCTTCGCCCAATTCGAAACCAAGCTCACGGCCTCGGACGCCCGCGGGGAGGACTACTTCGGCGAGGCCGTAGCCATCAGCGGGGACTATGTCATCGTCGGCGTGCGAACCTCCGACGATGGTGTCCTTGAGAACGCAGGTGCGGCCTACTTCTTTGAGCGGACGGGTGGAAAGGGGCTGGGTGGAGCGTGGCAACAGGTGGCAAAACTGACTCCGCCCGACCGTCAAAGAGGTAGGTTCTTTGGCGAGTCGGTCGCCATCGACGGGGAGTATGCCCTCGTCGGCGCGATCGGTGACAACGAGCGGGGACAAGGGGCTGGGGCTGTTTATGCCTGTCAACGGATCGCGGGTGAGTGGCAGATCATGCAGAAGATCACGGTCTCCGGCGCCGAGGAGGGACAGTTCGTCGGTTGGGAAGTCGCCCTCGACGGAAACCGGGCCGTCATCGGTGCGCCCCGGGACGACCAACTCGGTATCCAGGTTGGCGCCGCCTACGTCTTGGTGCGGGAAAACGGCGAGTGGGTGGAACAACAAAAGCTCCTGCCCAGATCGGGTCTGTTTGCGTCGTTCTTCGGCACGACGATTGGGCTCGACGGGGACCGCCTTATCGTTGGCTCTCCTACCGACGCCGAGGCAGGCCCTCAAGCCGGCGCCGCCCACGTTTTCGAGCTGCGTGCGGGCCGATGGCAACGGATCGAGAAGCTGCTCCCGCCCCCGGTGACACCGCCCGACTCGGTTGAGGCTGACACCTTTGCCCGCGAAGTTGCCCTCAACGGCGACTGGGCGTTCGTCGGCTCGGGCGACGACGAGCAATGCATCCTCGATGACATGCTTATTAATCCCGACGAGCCCAACTTCTGCACGTCCGGCGCTGTCTTCGCCTACCAGCGCCAGCAGAACGGCGACTGGGAACTGCAGCAGAAGATCGCCCCTGAAGAACTCGAGCAATTTGATTTATTCGGCTTTCTCGGCATCGCCGTCGAGGGCAACCGCGCCGTCATCGGAGCTCGCGGCGACGATGACGCCTGCCCCGATCCGCTGCCCCCCGGAGCGGACCCGAATCCGCTCTTCTGCGACCCTGGGGCGGTCTACGTCTTCGAGTTGATGGATGGCGAGTGGCGGAAGATCGACAAGCTCACCGCCTCCGACGCCAATGCAGAAGACCTCTTAGGCGGGGCCTTCTTCGGCCAGGGCAGGCCGGTCGGCATCAGCGGTCAGCGCGTGATCGCCGGCGCCCCTACCCTTGGGATTGGCGAAGTCGATTCCGATGGCTTCGGGTCCGCCTACGTGTTTGATCTGTTGCTGCCCCACGTTTCGCACCGAGGCACGGTTAACGGCGGCAGCTTCATGCCCGATTGCCTGACACCTTCGATGATCGGGACCGCCTTCGTGCGCAACGCCGGGGCGGACGCCATCGCTACCGTGACGCCGCTGCCGGAGACGCTCTCCGGCACGAGCCTCGAAATCACCGACAGCGCCGGTGTGACGCGCCCGTCCGGCCTGTTTGGCATCTTCAACGGCGGACGCCAGATCAACTTTCTGATCGACCCGGCCACCGCCCTCGGCCCGGCCACCATCACGTTGAAGCGGGCGGACGGTGAGATGTCGACCGCGGCGATTCAAATCGACCAGGTCGCCCCCGGTGTTTTCTTTATCGGCAACGCCGCGGGTCAGTTCGTCGCGCTGGCAACGGTTCTGACCATCTCGGGCGGCAACGTAACAACTACGTTCACTTTTGCGGGCGACTTCAGCCTAGAGCCGATCGACCTCGGCGGTCCGGCCGACCGGGTGTTTCTGTCGCTGTTCGTCACCGGGATTCGCTTTGCAAGTGGAGTGGCGAACATGTCCGCCACGATCGACGGTGAGGACGTGCCAGTGTTCAGCTTTGTCGGCGAGCTGGAGCAGTTCTTGGGGCTGGGGCAAGTGAACATTGGCCCGATCGATAGAAGCTTCATCGGCCGCGGGCCGGTCGAGGTCATCTTCACGGCCGACGGCAAGCCGTCCAACCCGGTGATGGTGAGCTTCAAGTGACGGGCCCCAAACGTCGGGTCCGTGTGACAAGCCGCCGCTGAAAAGTAGGGGCACGGCATGCCGTGCCCATGGTGCGAATCGGGTACGACATCCAGTGCGGTCACGCTCCCGTTCGCCGAGTGCTCAATCCGCCACTTCCTTCTTCCCGACACAGACGCAGTTGCCCAGACGCGCACGAACCGAAATCCGCCCCAAGCGCGTCGCTTCCAGAAAACGGCCGGTAGCCCCCTTAACCCAGGCCGGCAACGGAAGCAGGTGCGCCAGGTAGCTCACGCTATAGCGGTTCCACGAGGGACCCTCATCGACGACGGCGAGCCCACACTTCTCAAACAACTGCTTTAGTGTTTGGGGTGTGTAGAGATAGATGTGCTCGATGTCGACGATCGGGCTCCTCTGCGCCAGCAGACGCGCCGAGACCGCCCGGGCGTTGTGCTGAATCGTGAGCACAAACCCGCCCGGCTTGAGCAGCCGTTTGCATTCGCCGAGCACGACGTCGGGCTCGCGCAAGTGGTCGAGCACTTGAAACAGGCAGATCACGTCGAACTGTTCGGAGCCATACAAACCTGGTTCGAAGAAGCCGGTCGTCAGGAAGGGCCGGATAGATTCGGACGCCCCGGCTACCGCCTCGCGGCTCGGCTCGACGCCGGCTACTGAGCCGTACCCCTGACGTACTGCCTCCTCTAAGAAGAACCCGTTGCCACAGCCGATTTCGAGCAAGGCTCCCTTGCTGACTCCATGCCGTTCCAGGCCGCGCAGGTACCGACCGTACGTGTATTGCAGGTTCGCGGTCTCTCCGGCGTAGGTGAACCGGCTCTCTTGATAGAGCGGCTCGATGGCCTCAGCGCTCAGCCTGGGATCGGAACGCAGCAGCCCGCAAGTCCGGCACCGCACGATGCGGTAGTGCAAGCGGTCGGGCGGGCGCCGCGCGGAGAACACCTCCGGAGTGAGGTCTTCGGCTTGGAAGTTCGATTCGTAAACGGTGGCGGTGTTCCCCGGGGTCCCGCAGATCGCGCAACGGGTCGCTTCCAGTTCGGGAGCGGGTAGGTCGCTCGCCTCGGGGTCAGGGCGAGGCATGGTCGGACTTCGTCGACGCGGCGGGCGCGTTGAGGATGCTCTCGACGACGTATGCCGGCCGATGCTTCACTTCGTCATAGATGTGCGCCAGATACGTCCCAATCACCGCCAGACACAAGAGCTGAATTCCGCCGAGGAAGAGGATCAGAAGGATGACGGTCGTCAGCCCGCTCGGGGTGGCCGCGGGATAGAGCAACCGGAACGCCACCTGCCAGACGGCCAGCATCAGCGACAGCACGACGGTGAGCAGCGCTACCACCGTGATCATCCGCAGCGGCGCATAGGAGAACGAAAAGATCGCCTTCGCCGCCCAGCCGACATTGCCGAGCAGGGAATTCGAGCTGCGTCCGAACATGCGTTCCGGGCGCGTGTAGGGTACGCCGGTCTGCCGGAACCCCGCCCAGGCGCGCAGTCCGCGCACGAAGCGGTTCTTCTCGGGCATGGCGTTGAGCACGTCGACGACGCGGCGGTCGAGCAGCGAGAAATCCCCGGCGTCGACCGGGACCCGCACGTACGACAGGGCGCGGAAGATGCGGTAGAAGAGCTTGTACGCCCCGCGCATCAGCATCGGTGCGTCACGCTGGACGCGGACGCCGTAGACCACCTGGTAGCCTTGCCGCCACTCGCGCACAAAGTCCTCAATCAGCTCGGGCGGGTCTTGCAGGTCGCCGTCGAGCAGAATCACGGCGTCGCCGGTGGCGACTCGCATTCCGCTGGTGAAGCCGCTTTGCGAACCGAAGTTGCGGGTGTGATTGATGACGACGACCTTGCGGTCGCGCCCGGCCAACTCGGCAAGCACCTCGCGCGCGTTGTCAGGGCTGGCGTCGTTGACGAAGATGATCTCGTAGTCGACGCCGAGGCCCGTGAACACCTTCGTCAGCCGCTCGTGCATGATCGGAACAGCCGGCGCGTCGCGGTAGCAAACCACGACGGCGCTGAGCTTGGTCTGCGATGCGGCGGGGGTCATCAGCGGCGGGTCAAGTCAAGTATAGCCAAGGGTTTCGGTAATCCGATGGAGTTGGGGCTCTTTGGGCGGTCTGGTCCCGATAGAATAGGAGTTCACTTGGGTGGTAGCTCAGCCGCCCCGCTCCCGCCATGCCGCGCGACACCCTTCATCGTCCGCTCCAGGACTTGCGCATCTCGGTCACCGACCGCTGCAACTTCCGGTGCACCTACTGCATGCCGCTCGCCGAGTATGAGTGGATCCGCCGCGAGGAGATTCTCCGCTACGAAGAGATCGAGCGTTTGGCGCGGATCTTCGCCGCGTTGGGGGTCAACAAAATCCGGCTAACCGGCGGCGAGCCGCTGGTGCGCCAAGACCTCGAAGACCTCATCGCGCGGCTCTCTACCATCGAAGGGGTGGACGACCTCTGCCTCACGACCAACGGCGCGCTGCTCGCCGATAAGGTGGACGCACTGCGCAGCGCAGGCCTGCGGCGCATCAACGTCAGCATCGACTCGCTTCAGCCCGAGCGCTTCCGCGCCATGACCCAACGCGGCAATCTCGAACCGGTGCTCGAAGGTCTAACCGCAGCCAAAGCCGCAGGCCTGGCGCCGATCAAGATCAACGTCGTCATCGAAAAGGGCGTCAACGACGACGAGATCCTCGATCTGGTCGAGTTCGCGCGCGAACACGGCTTCGGCATCCGCTTCATCGAATACATGGACGTCGGCAACGCCAACCACTGGGAGTCCGACCGCTTGGTGTCGAAGCAGCAGATCCTCGCCACGATTCGCCAACGCTACGCGATCGAGGAGAAGGGCCGGCAGCAGGGCAGCGCGCCTTCGGTCGACTACCAGTTCGCCGACGGGACGGGCGACCTCGGCGTCATCGCCTCTGTGACCGAGCCGTTTTGCACGAGCTGCACGCGCGCCCGGCTCACCGCCGACGGCCGGCTGGTCACGTGTCTGTTCTCAAGCGCCGGGCACGACCTCAAGACGCTGCTTCGCGGCGGCAGCAGTGACGCGGAGATCTCCACCTTCATCGAATCGCTCTGGACCCGCCGGGACGACCGCTACTCCGAGCAGCGCTGGGTGGCGCTGAACTCGGTCGAGGGCTACCAACCCGAGTCGCACAAGAAGATCGAGATGATCAGCCTCGGGGGGTAATCGGGCGAGCCGTCTTCGCGGCTGTGGGGGCTACTCCGAGGTGGTGGTCGCGGCCTGGGGACGCTCCAGTCCGGCGGTAAGCAGCGAGCGCACGCGTTTGAACAACGCTTGAAACAGCTTGCGCGTAATCTCGGTATGGTCGGCCAGCAAATCGAAGAAGTCTTCCCGGTCGATGCGCAACAGCCAACTATCTTCGGCCGCCCGCGCGGCGACCACACTGGGCTGATCATCGAACAAGGCCCAGTTGCCGATCGTCTCGTCAGCTCCGACCGTGAACATCGCCTGCCCGCCTCGGCTCATCTCCATACGGCCCGCCAGCACGACATAGAGCGCGGGTAGAGGGCGGTTCTCTTCGAACAGCGTCTCGCCCTTCTTGGCTTCCAGTTGGCTGGCGACCGAAGCGATCAGGGCCAGCAGGTCGGTCTCGAGATCCGAGAACAGCTCGACCTTCTGAAGCCGGATGGCGCGTTCCAATGTCGTCAGAGGTTCCATCTACGCGATCGTCCTGTCCGCTGCACTAGTGCGACTCTTCCCCTTGGCGCGACAGCTTGGTATATGCGAGTGACGCCGTCTCGGCCACGAGCGGATCACTGCTTCGGGCCAGCCTCTCGACCCTCGGCAGTAGGTCCGCCGACCCGCTCTCCGAGACCACGTAGCAAGTGCAGGCTTGCAGCCAAGGGTCGGGCGTCTCGAGCAGCGACCGTAACAAGCCAGGGTAAGCTACCGGCTCCAGTCCGAACAAGTCCCGCGCCGGTTCGAGAAGTCGCTGACTGCCGCTGTCCTCCAGCACCGGCAGCAACATCTGGCGCACGGGATTGTCGAGACGGCTGTCGAGGAACTCGAGGGCGTTGGAGCGAAGCTCGGGACGGCCGCTCAAAGTCCAATGGTAGGCGTCGGAGATTTCACGTTGCGGGTACACCAACGCCAACAGTCGAAAGATCGAATCGACGCGTTGTTTCAGCCTTTCTTGGAGCGCGCGCTGCAAGAACTGGGCGCCAGGGCCCAGTCCGTTAGAGGGGATCCCGTTCAATAGAAGATTCTCGGAGTAGTATCGCCGCAGCTCCTCGACCACCAGCTCCGATGTCTTTTCGTGATCGAAGCGCACGGCCGGCTGGTTCTCGCGGATACGGATCAAGGCTCGCAAGACCTGATAGCGAAGATCACGGTCGGGTTGATTCAAATGCGCCAGCAGCAAACGGGCCGCCTTCGGCCCTCCGACGGCACTCATCACACGAGGCAAGGCCAGCCGCGCTCCCACTTCCAAGGACGGCTTGCGCAGCGAGTCGTTCAACTCTTCCAGAATCGGTTCGCCGAAGGCTGCTAGGGCGTCGCGGGCTTCGCGGCGCAGTCTCCGGTTGTGCAGCGCGGCAAGGATGGTGGGGACTTCGTCCGTCGGTTTTGCGGTGGCGGCGCTGAGCAGAGCGGCTCGAACGACCTCGATGTCATCATCCCGCAGGAACTTCGACAGCGCGCCGCGCACTCCCTCGACCAACGGTGCGAACCCGATCAACCGCACGGCCGTGGTGCGTGTCATCGGGTCGTGGCTCGCCGCTTCGCTCGCCGCCCACTCGATGTAGGCACGGAAGGTCTGCTCGGCTTTTTCCAAGTCGCCTGCCTGGCGGTGCAGAATCCATGCCGCGGAAGTCGCCGCCAGGTTGCGGTCGTCGCTGTCGAGGAAACCTTCCACGGCCTTCGTCGCCTCGACCGGGTCTTCGTTTTCGAGATACTCGAGCCCTTGCCAGCGCGCCTCGACCTCCGGCTCGAGTTCGAGAAACTTGAGGACTTCCCGGCCGTAGCCTTCGAGGCCGTTGGTGGCTACCACCGCCATGGTCTTGCGCCGGATCACGCCGGACGCATGCGTCAGCAGCGAAGCCAACTGCGCCCGCTCGGCAGTCGCCCCGCCATACTGCATCCAGTCGACGGCGGTCTCGACCGCGCGCAGGTCGGAGCTCTGGAGCGTCGTGTCGAGCTGCGAACCCGGGGCCGATTGCGCCACGCTGCGGAGCAACTCCTCCGGACTCACATCCTTGCGCTCGATACTGCTGCGCAGCGTGTGCACGTATTCCCCGCGGAGCTGCCACAAGAAACCCAGCCAGACCCCAATCACGCCGAGACTCACCCAACTGATCTGGCCGAGCTCAAAGTGGAGACCCGTCAACAACAACAGCAGGATGCCGCTCGCGAGCCCGTCCGCCGAGCGGCTGACCACCATGTCGAGGAAGCTCTTCACCTGGGCACGGACCGCCGTGGAAATCGGCACGTAGAGCAATTCGATCGAAGCACGGTCGACCGAGTGCCGGAAGCCCAGGTCGGTCCCACGCGCGAAGATGGCGGCTCCGAGCGATCCCGAGAAGAGCAAAGCCGCGGCGCCCACACCCACCGAGAGCGGCAAGATCAGCAGCGTCAGCCCCAACCCGACCCAACGCAGTAGCCGGCCGCTCAGCAGCACGTGGAACAAGAACGAGATGACGGCGATGTACCCGTTGAAATCCCCGAAGAACTCGATGAGCGCGGTTTCATCGCCCAAGTGCGCCTTGGCAGTGGCTTTGAACTGATACTTGATCAGCGTGCTGACAACGGTCGACAGCAGCAGTACGCCCGCCATCAGTCGCAGATAGCGTCGGCTGCGAACCAGCCGAAAGCTCTCTCGAATCGAGGCCTTCGTCCCTGCCGCCCCCTTTTGCATGACGCGCTCGCGGCTCGCCGTGTAGGACGTCAACCGGAAGACCAGCGCCGCACACAGCAACAGGAATCCGAGAGTGGCGAGGAGCAGGTTCTGCGGTCCGAACATGCTCCCCAGGACGCTCGCGAAGCGGCCGCCCAGCGCGGCGCCCACGATCCCTCCGCTGCCGATCAGCGAGAACAGCCGCTTGGCCTGGCGCGTGTCGAAGACCAATCCAGCCAGTGACCACACCTGGCTCGGCACAAGGACTGCGAAGATGCCCACCCACACGTAAATCAATGCCGGGATGCCCACTACGTCCCAGCGCATCAGCAGCCAGAACAAAAGCAGGTTCAGAGCCAGGAAGATCTGGCTGAACCCGATCAGCCGGCCGAGGGGAAACCGGTTCGAGAGCCGAATGTAGAAGCCCACCGCAACACCCACGAGCCCGGTAATCGTCAAGTCCACCAGCGGCAGCCGTTCCGCTTCAAAGCGGCTGAGAAAAAGCGCGTCGGCGGCCGATTTGAGGCAGATGACCGAGCCGATGCCCAGCATCAACTGCAAGCCCAACAGCATCGCGGGCTCGAACTCGCCCTCGCGAAGTCCGAAGTAGTTACGCATGCGCTCGGCGCGGGTCGGACGTGACGCGGAAGCAGGCATGACTGCCGAACGGAAGGGTAGACCCCGAAGAGCCGGTGGACGCCACTCGGGGCGACCTCATTATAGTTGGCGCCCCATGATGGTTCGTGGCCGATGATGGTTGGAGCCTGGGCAGGGAACGATCGGGCCTGTTATGGGTCGACGACCGGCTAGGGCGTGTCGCCGGAGAGAGTTGCGCCATCACTTTACAACGCGTTCCAGACGCCGTAGGTTCAATAGAGATGGAGTCGCAAGCGCTACAAGATCGATATGCTCCCAACAGCATCTGCTTCGGTTGCGGGCCGGCGAATCGGGAAGGGCTACGGATCAAGAGTGTCGTGCAGGGTGACGAGGTCCATGCGGACTGGATGCCGAAGCCCATGCACGAGGCGTTCCCGGGCATGCTCAACGGGGGGATCATCGGATCCCTGCTCGATTGCCACTCCAATTGGACGGCGGCCTGGCACCTGATGACCCGCGGCGGCGCAGGGAACAATCCCGCGAAGCCGCCGTGCACGGTGACGGCTGAGTATGCGGTAAAGTTGTCGCGGCCTACTCCCAGCGGGCCGGTTCATCTCGTAGCTCGTGTGGTTGAATCAACGGACCGGCGGGCGGTGATCGAAGCCGAGCTCTCATCCGCCGGAGACGTGTGCGCGACGTGCCGCGGGACGTTCGTCGCGGTGAAGCCCGGCCACCCGGCCTATCATGGTTGGTGAGGCTTTGGGGGCAGAGAGGAAGTTCGGCGACACCATGGCGAGTTCACGGGCGTCTATAGACTGACATGAAAGCGTATCAATTCGTTTTGGCGGGTCTTGTCGGCGCCTGCGTACTCGTCTGGGGCGCGCTGCGAATCAGCGATTGGAAAACGGCGCAGATCGAGGGCACGATCACGAACGTCCGCACGCTCGGCATGGACCAGCAGAGTTCCGTCGCCATCGTCGACGTCACCGCGGTGAACCCGTCTGACATCCAGATGATGATCGGCGAGCGCTCCATCACAGTTCTGGATCCGAAAGGGATTCGCGTCCAAGGCATGATTATCAGCGCTCCCGACCTCAAGGGACTGTTCCAGTACTTTCCCGGCTTGGGAGGCATCGATAATGAGCCCTTGCTGAACCGCGTGCGCATTCAACCGGGGGAGTCCGTCTTTGCGATGGTGGCCGCACGGTTTGAAATCCCCAAGCACGAGCTGGACCTGCGCCAGGAGTTGATCTTGCGGCTGGCCGATGTCGATGGCAGTGTGAGCGAGATCCGCCAGGTGTCGGAACCGTCCGGAGAAGCCCGCTAGCGGCTGGCCGATCCCCGTCCACGGCCCCCGGTTTTACTGCCTCCGTGGCCAGTGGGCAAGGCCCCCACCTGCTAAACCGAACGAGTGGGGGCCGTTTCTGTGATGTAGAATGAGTTAGCGTATGCGACAGGTTTTCATCGCGACCTCTACTGATAACCCGAGACCAGGGAGAGTTTATCTCGAGAGAACTCGAGAGCCGTGGTCTACAAACCTGGCTTGACTCGAGGGATCTCAAACCGGGTGAAGCGTTCAGGAACAGAGTCGAATCTGCCCTCGCCGACTCACAGGACTATTTGATTTTGGTTGGCTCCGAGCACCGACGGACAGAACTACAGGACTTTGAATGGCAGGGCGCCCTCGAAAACACTTGGTCTCACCCCGAGAAAAGGTTGATTCCCGTACTGTTCGAACGTGCAGAGCCGCCGCCTTTCTTGAAGGATCGGAATGCGGTCCGGCTTGAAGGCGACCTCGGCGACAAGGAGGTTCTGGGAACCCTGGTTTCCCTGTTGGAGTCAGAGACCTCGCCGACGGACGACCCCGTAGCCTTGTCAGTAGGCTCGGATCGACAAGAGCGCCTCTCGGAACTGGAAACCGCGGCCAAGCACTTGAAAGAGGGATCGTCATAGCGACGGACATCGGTGCCGCCTCGCAAGTCAGGTGACCGTCAGCACTTCGGCGAAGGTGATCTGGCGGTCGATCCTTCCAGATCGGTTTTCCTTAATTGTCCTTTCGACCAAGAGTATCAGCAGCTCTTTGATGCCCTGATTCTTGTCACGGTGTGCGCGGGGTTCATGCCCCGCAGCGCCCTGGAGACGGGCAGCGTCGCCCAGTCAAGGATGGAACGCATCGTGGGCGCGATCTTCTCGTCGAAGTATCCATCCACGACCTTTCACGATGCCGAGGGCAGGGGAACTTGAATCTTGCCCGTTTCAATATGCCCCTGGAGTTGGGTTTTGCGATGGCGAGAAGCCATCTGGCCGAGCAAACCGGAGAGGCTCACGATTGGCTGGTACTTGTGCCCGACGGACATGAGTATGCCCGATTTGTCTCGGACATAGCAGGATTCGATCCCAAAACGCATGACGGTACGGTAGAGAAGCTTGTTCCAAGCGCGCTGTCATGGTTGGCAACGCGAGAGGATGCTGTGCAAGTTCCGCCGCCCACGGATGTCCTCTCAATCATGCCGGATTTCCAAGCACGACTTCGACAGCTACGCGAAGAGTGGCGGGGCCAACCCCCCTGGGCGGACTTGGTCTTGACAGCGATCGCCGTCGCAAGAACTCTTTGCGAATAGCCGCGACGGCAGGCCCGCGTGAGACCGGGTCGGCGGATCGCGCCGGCCGGGCCGCGCGAGTTACTCTATCAACGATGAAGGACCGAACACACAAACACCCAGGCTTGGCCGCCTCCATGGCGGGCGCCTCCTCCTCCGGCGAGTATCAACTGTTCTGGGGAGACCTGCATAACCACAACGCCGTCGGCTACGCCCGCGGCTCGCTCGAGCGCACCTACGGCATCGCGCAAGAGCACCTCGACTTCCTCGCGTTCACGCCGCATTCACAATGGCACGACATGCCAGAGATGCCCAACGACGCGCACCTGAAGTGGGTCAACGGGTTCAAGGTGCTCAAGGAGAACTGGCCAAAGGTGCAGACGATGGCCGCCGAGGCGAACCGCAAGGGCAAGTTCGTCTCGATCCTCGCGTACGAGTGGCACTCGAGCTTCTTCGGCGACTATTGCCTCTACTACCCGGTCGACGGCGCACCGATCAAATACCACAAACACGTCCGCGACTTGCAGAAGTACGTCAAGGGCACCGGGGCGATGATCGTGCCGCATCACTTGGCCTACAAGCAGGGTTGGCGCGGCGCGAACTGGGACTACCTCGACCCCTCGATCAGCCCGGTAATGGAGATTATGTCCGAGCACGGGTTGTCCGAGCACGACCGCGGCGGGTTCCGCTTCATCCGCCACAGCATGGGCGGACGGTGGACGCGCAACACGCTGCAAGCGGCCCTCAAGCGCGGGTTCCGGCTGGGCGTCATCGCCAGCTCGGATGATCACCTCGGCTACCCTGGCGCCTACGGCGAAGGGCTCGCCGGCGTCTGGGCCAAGGAGCTCTCCCGCGAAGCTATCCTCGATGCGCTGTGGAAGCGCCGCACGATCGCCGCCAGTGGTGACCGCATCCATCTCGATGTCAAGCTCAACGGGCAATGGATGGGCTCGGAAGTCCCTTTCACCCGGGAGCGCGAGATCGAAGTCGGCGTGCGCGGCAAGGACGAGATCGAGAAGGTCGAGATCCTCAAGAACAATCGCGTCATTTACCGCTACTTCCCCGAGGACTACGTTCGCGACGACGCGCCCTGGCCGGGCGAAGTCCTCTCGCGTCTCGAGTTCGGCTGGGGGCCGTGGGGCGACCTCAACATGGCCCGCATCGCCGACTGGGACGCGACGGTGACGATTCGCAACGGCAAGATTCTCGATCTGGATCGCTGCTTCCAGTCCGGGCCGTATGATGAAAACCGCCGCGATCGCGTGATCGAGCGCACCGACACGTCTTGCCGCGTACAGCTCCATACCTCGCGCCAGCAGGCCTACGAAGAGAAACCCACCAAGTCGATCGTCCTGCACATCGCCGGCGGACGCGATGCCGTCGTCGAACTAGACGTGACCAAACCGGCCAAACTCAGCTTCCGCAAGACCCTCGGCGAGCTGGCCGAGAACAGCGAAGTCGAGTTCACCGGCCCGTTTACATCGGAGTCGGTGCTGATCCACCGCTTGGTGACGCCGGAGCTGTTCAACGTGCCCTTCCGCCACACCGATTATGGAAGTCCGGGCCGCACGGACTACTATTACGTGCGCGTCACCCAGGTCAACAACGCGCACCAAGCCTGGTCAAGCCCGATCTGGGTCGATGGATAGCCACTTGCGGTTCCCTCCATCGGTTCCGGTGAGCACGTTGCAACCCACAAGTAAACTGCCCATGCTGGGCACACTAGGGAAGCCCCGGTGCCCGCCCTGGTGCCGCAGCCTGTAGCACGAATCGTCGATTTTGAGATCCGCGGGTTCGACTCCCATGAACCGTTTTGGAGATAGGCGACCGCTTTGAATTTACCGGGACATAGGTAACACTTTATGTCCCGGTAAGTTCATTTGTTTCTCGACTCTAACGGACAACCCCCCTTCGTGGAGGCGGACAGCGAGGGGTGCTCCGACCTCGGTACGACGGGAGGAGCGAAGGACCGATCCGTTCGCATCTTGAACGATCGAGTAGCCACGTTCGAGGATCGAGAGCGGGCTGAGGTGCGCCAGTTGGCGGACCAGCGAGTCGAGGCGGCTGCGAGAACGTTCAAGACCGTGCCGCGCGGCGGCTGGCAAGCGGAGCGAGCAGCCGTCCAACCGGCTGCGGCTCTGGGCGAGTTTCACGCGCAGATCGAGCCGTGCCAATGACTCGATCGTCTCGCGGAAGCGGCGTTCGCGGGCGCGGAGGCTGCGGCGGATTTCGTCCCGTAGATGAAAGTCCTGTTCGTCGAGCCGCTGGGAGAGCCGCGACAGTTTGTGCCGGACTGAGGCCGTAGCGCGGTCGAGGCTGCTCTCGACAAGGTGGCGGCCCGAGGTGGCCAACTTGTAGCGCAAGGCTTGGACCAGACGCGACTGAAGTCCGCGAACAGCCTCGAGGAACTCGGCCTTTTGCCGCACCACCAACTCGGCGGCCGCCGACGGGGTGGGCGCACGAAGGTCGGCGACGAAATCAGCAATCGTGAAGTCGGTCTCGTGTCCGACGGCCGAGATCACGGGAACCTCGGACGCGGCGATCGCCCGGGCGACGGTCTCTTCGTTGAAGGCCCAGAGGTCTTCGAGCGAGCCGCCGCCGCGGCCCACGATCACCACTTCGACGGATTGCGTATCGCTGAAATGACGAAGCCCGCGGGCGATCTCCGCGGCGGCTTCGTCCCCCTGCACCCTCACCGGGTAGAGCTGAATATGCAACCCGTCGAAGCGGCGCTGCAAGATGCGCAACATGTCGGCGATCGCCGCTCCTGACGGGGAGGTGACGATGCCGATGCGGCGGGGCAGCGTCGGGAGCGGGCGTTTGCGTTCCTGGTCGAAGAGGCCTTCCGCGGCGAGCTTCTTCTTGAGTTGCTCGAAGGCAAGCTGCAGCGTGCCGTAGCCCTGCGGCTCGAGGTGCTCGATGTAGATCTGGTATTCGCCGCGTGCCTCGTAGACGCTGATACGGCCGCGGGCCATCACAGCGAGGCCGTCTTGCGGCTTGATCTTGAGATAGCGGGCTTGCTGGCGGAAGCACACGGCCCGAAGCTGCGCCTCGCCGTCTTTGAGCGTGAAGTAGTGGTGGCCGCTGGGCGCGGCGCGGGCGTTCGAGATCTCGCCCATCACCCATACGTCGCCGAATTCGACTTCGAGCAGATCTCTGATTTCGGAGGTGAGTTCGGCAACGGTATAGATGCGGCGTTCCGGCGCGAGATTGAGGCCGAGTTGCTCCATGGGATGAGATAAACCTCTGTGACCATAGCACGAGGACGTTGAACTGGACGTTGAACGGGGAAGCTCAGGGGAGACGCGCTGCGGGGGCGGTTATGGACTTGCGGCAGGCTTGTCCTGTGCCGGAAGGGTAAGGAGAGGCTCCAAGACCTTCAAGACGTTCGCGGCGACGACTTTGTTGCCTTCCTCATTGGGGTGAATGCCGTCGTCTTGCATCAGATTCGGCTCGTCGGCGACACCCTCCAGCAGGAAAGGAAGTAACACGGCGCCGGACTCCTCCGCCACCTCGGCAAACGCCTGCTCGAAGTCCTCGCGGTAGTCCGCGCCATAGTTCGGCGGCAGTTTCATGCCGCAGAGGATCACTTTGATGCCCTGCTTCTGTAAAGGCTCGACCGTGCGGCTTAGGTTTCGCCGCATGCGACTCACCGACAGGACACGCAGGCCATCGTTACCCCCAAAACAGATGATCACGATCCGCGGTTTCCGGGCGGCGACGATGGAGGTCCGCACGAGCCCGCCGGCTGAGGTGTCGCCGCTGATGCCCTCGTTGACGACATGGTATTCGTACCCTCGCCGGTCGAGTTCCTGCTGTAGGAAATCCGGGTAGCTCTCGCCGGGGTCCGCTCCGAAACCCGCCGTCAGACTATCACCGAACGCCACGATGATCGGTCTTGGCTGATAGGCACTGGAGGGGTTGTCGCCAGGGCCGCTCGGCGACTCCGGCCCCGAGCCCGCGCCGCCGCCGAGCCAGGACGGCAGCGACCCGCAGCCCGCCATGAGTAGAACCATCAGGACCACCGTCAGTAGCGGGGCTGCTTTGCGCATGTAATGTCATAATAGGTTTCACCGCCCTCAAATGTCGAATCCGAGGCCGATCATTGAAGTCCGCCGGCTGGCCAAAACGATCGACAGTGGATCCCACCGCGTCGAAATCCTACGCGGCATTGACCTGGCTGTACCGAAGGGGCAGTTTGTCTCGATCATGGGCCCTTCGGGCAGTGGAAAGAGCACTCTGCTTGGGCTGCTGGCCGGTCTCGACACGCCCACGGCGGGCGAGATTCTGCTCGACGGCGAGGAGATTCACAACCTGCCCGAAGACGACATGGCGTTGCTGCGGGGCCGCAAGATCGGGTTCGTGTTTCAGTCCTATCAACTGGTGCCGACGCTGACGGCGGAAGAGAATGTTCTGCTGCCGCTCGATCTGGCCGGCGACGGGTACGCGGGTGCGGACCGGGCGCGGGAACTGCTGGAACGCGTCGGCCTCGGTGACCGCATAGACCACTATCCCGTTCAGCTTTCCGGAGGCGAGCAGCAGCGCGTCGCCATTGCGCGGGCCTTCGCCGCCGCGCCCCCGCTGATCCTGGCCGATGAGCCGACCGGCAACCTCGATACGGCGAACGGCCATCACGTACTCGACATGCTGGTCGACCTGAACCGTCGCGAGAACGCCACATTGATCCTCGTGACGCACGATCAGGAGCTTTCGGCACGGGCCGACCGGCTGATCCGGCTCCGCGACGGCAGAATCGATTCCGACGAGCTACGTGGAGTCCCCGAACCCAGCTCCGCGTCGCCCAGCCCGAACCCGCCATCAACATCTCCGCTATGAACGGACTCTCCTGGCGCGTCGCCGCACGCATTGCCTGGCGAGATGCCCAGGCCTCCAGCGGCAAGTTCCTGTTCGTCATTCTTGCGGTCGCGATCGGTGTCGGCGCGCTGACGGGTGTTCGCGGTTTCAGCGCGGCCTTTCGCGACATGCTTCTGCGCGACGCCCGCATGCTGATGGCCGCCGATTTGTCGGTGCGCGACTTCCATGTAGCGACGCCGGATGAGCAGCGACTGCTCGACGAGCTCGAGGCACAGGGGATCGAGCACACCTGGGTGACCGAAACCGTGTCGTCGATGCCGGCCGGGCAGAGCGGGATGCCCTTCCTGGTGTCGATCAAGGCCGTCGAGCCGGGCAAGTACCCCTTCTACGGAACGCTCGAGCTGAATCCGCCCGACGATCTGGCCGACACTCTGAACGATGACAACGTCGTCGTCTCGCAGGATCTGCTGATCCGACTCGGGGCGGAAGTGGGCGATTCCGCCAGCGTGGGCGACGGGACGTTTCGGATCGCGGCGGTGGTTCTGGTCGAGCCGGACCGCATGACGGGGACGATGAACGTGGGGCCGCGGGTGCTGTTCAGCCGGGCGGCGCTGGACCGCAGCGGCTTGATGGCGCCCGGCAGCCGCGCCTCGCAGCGCTATCTGTTCCGGCTTCCGCCGGACGGGTTGTCGATCGACGACACGCGCGAGAGGCTCAAAGCGGTGTTTGACGGGGCGTTGGTCGCCGACTATCGCGAGACGCATCCCACGATTCGGCGCGGTCTTGACCGGGCTACGAACTTCCTCGGCCTGGTGAGCTTGATCGCGCTGATCGTCGGTGCGCTCGGGGTGGGGATGGCGATGCATTCGCACCTGCAGCAGAAGCTGGACTCGCTGGCGATCATGAAGTGCCTAGGGGGCCGCTCGTCGCAGATCATTCGCATCTACTTGCTGCAAGCGCTCGCGCTGGGAACCGCCGGCAGCATGGCGGGCGTAGTCGTCGGCTACGGCGTGCAAGCTTGGTTTCCGACGTTCATCGCAACCTATTTCCCCGACGCCCCTGCTTTCGAATGGCAGCCGATCGTTGCTTTTCAAGGGCTGGCGGCGGGGCTGCTGACGACGTTGTTGTTCACGCTGCCGCCGCTACTGGCGATTCGGGACGTGCGCCCGGCGTTGGTGTTCCGCCGGGAGATGACCGGCGAGCCCGCCGGCGGTGGAAGAAAGAGCGGCAGGAAAAGGAACACTGCGGGGTTGAGGTTTGGCGCCCTCATCGTGGCAGCCTTGGCCGGCTTGGCCGCTTGGCTCGGCGATTCGATCGAGCTTGGCGCCTGGTTTGCAGGAGGGCTGCTCGTCAGTCTGGCGGTGCTGGGGCTGGTGTCGCGCGGGCTGCTCCGGCTGTTGCGGACGTTGCCGCGGCGGCTGCCCTGGAGACTGCCGCCGTCGTTGCGGCACGGCATCGCCAACTTGCACCGGCCGGGCGTCCATGCCGACGCGATCCTCGTGGCGCTGGGTATCGGCGTGACGTTCACGCTGGCGGTGTATCTGATTCAGTCGTCGGTGGTGGCACAAATGGTGCGGAGCGCGCCGCCCGACATGCCGAACCTCTTCTTGGTCAACATCGCCAGCGAGGACGTCGACGGGTTGCAGGACTTGCTCGACGGCTATCCCGGCATCGAAGGAGCAGTCGAGTTGACGCCGTCGGTGGCGGCGCGCTTGTTGACCGTAGACGGGGTGCCACTCGAGGAAATCAATGCCGAGCAAGGACGCAGCCGCCGCCGCTGGACAACGCGGAGCGTCACCTGGAGCGCGCAGAAGCCCGAGCACACCGATGTGATTCGCGGCCGCTGGTGGAGCCTGGAGGAAGGCCGCAAGGATGGCGGGCCGTTGCTGGCATCGGTCCAGGAGTCTACGGCCGAGAGGCTGGGCATCGACGTGGGGTCGCAACTTGAGTGGCAAGTCGGCGGTGAGCAGATCCGCGTCGAGGTCGCCGCGATCCATCGCACCGAAGCGATCCGACCGGGGTCGACGGTCAGCTTCTTTCTCACGCCGAACGCCCTCCACGACGTGCCGGCGATTTACTACGGCGCGGTCCGCATCGCCCCCGACCAAACCGCGGACTTGCAGAGGCTCGCGTTCGAACGCTTCCCGAGCGTGACGGTGATCAGCGTCGCCGACGTGCTGCGGATCGTGCAGGAAGTGGTCGACCAGATCGCGCTGGTGATCCGGTTCATCTCGGCGTTCGCAATCTTGGGCGGCATCATGATCCTGGTGTCGAGCGTAATGGCGACGCGGTTTCGCCGCATTCACGAGACCGCGATCTTGAAAGCCCTCGGCGCGACTCGGCGGCGGGTGACGGCGATTTTCTCGGTGGAGTTTCTGGTGCTGGGCGTGACGGCGGGCCTGATGGGCAGCGTGCTGGCCACGTTGATCTCGCGCGTGCTGCTGGAGCAGATCCTCGACGCGGAGGCGCGCTTTGACGTTGCACCGTTAGTGGTGTCGGTGCTCGGTACGGCGCTGGTCGCCAACCTAGCGGGGTGGCTGGCCAGTTTTCACATCCTGGGGAAGAAGCCGCTGGAAGTCCTGCGAAGCGAGTAACGCTTTCTTTGCACGCGGCTTCGCAATGTAGACATGATGGTGTGACCTGTTCGACCGCGTATGGCGCGGATTACGCTAGATACACACACCCAAGGATGCGCAGAGCCGCATCGAGGAGGAACAGGTCATGAAGAAGTTTACCAAGTACATCGGATTAGACGTGCATAAGAACACCATCACCGTAGCGGTGGCCGAACCGACCGGCGTCCCTCAGATCTGGGGCACGATCGAGAATACCCCGCTCGCTGTCGACCGGCTGCTGAAACAGCTCGGCCGTCCCAACCACAAGCTCAAAGTTTGGTACGAGGCCGGCCCGTGCGGCTACGGCATCTACCGCCAGGTACGGAAGTTGGGTCACGAGTGCGAAGTCGTCGCCCCGTCGCTGATTCCCCGCCAAGCCGGCGCGCGGGTGAAAACCGACCACCGCGACGCGCTGCAGATCGTGGGCCAAGGACGGGCCGAACAACTCACCGCCGTGTGGGTGCCCGACGAAGGCCAAGAAGCGATGCGCGATCTGAGCCGCGCTCGCGAAGACATGAAGATCGTCGAGCGCCAAATGAAACAACGGCTGATGGGATTTTTGCTGCGACACGGGCTGCACTACCCGGGCCGCCAGTACTGGACGCAGTCCTTCTTCCGCTGGCTGGAGCAACAACGTTTCGCCGAACGGCCCCAGCAGATCGTGATGGAAGAGTACATCGAAGCGGTGCGGGAGGCCACCCGGCGCACGGTGGCGATCGAGACCCAGGCGCTGGAGGCGGCCGAGTCGTGGAGTTTGCAGGAAGCCTTCGTGGCGCTGCAAGCGCTGCGTGGCATCGACCAGGTGGCGGCGCTGACCCTGTTGGCCGAACTCGGCGACGTGAGCCGGTTTCGGAGTCCGCGGCAGTTAATGGCGTTTGTGGGACTGGTGCCGAGCGAGCACTCCAGTGGGCCGCGGCGGCGGCAGGGAGCGATCACGAAATCCGGCAACCAGCACGTGCGGCGCATGCTGGTGGAGTCGGGGTGGGCGTATCGATTCCCGGCGCGGAAAACGGCGCGCCTGCAACGTCGTGCCGAGAAGACCTCGCCGGCGGTGCAGGCGATGGCGTGGACGGCGCAGAAACGCTTGTGCGGTCGCTACCAACGGCTGACGGCGCGCGGCAAACCCACGCCGCTGGCGGTGACCGCGGTGGCGCGCGAGTTATGCGGCTTCCTGTGGGCGATTGTGAAAGAGGTGATGCCGCCGGCGATGGCGGCGTAAGGAGGATGGACGGGTCCGGCCGGCAGCCGGGCGTGGGACCACAAGGGAGAATCCTCGTTGCCCCTACGCGGCGCCCCCAGCGGCATCAGGGGTAATCCGCGCTTGTAGACCGAGGCAGCTCCTCGACGTAAACAGGTCAGGCGCTATCCAATGCGCGGATATCAGAGTGTAGACCGACGTTGAAAGATCCCACGCCCGTGAGTCGGCCGGGCCGCAGGTGAAGGCTCCCCGTTCCCCTCCTAAGATTCGTCCGATACGAGGGGAACGGGGAGAAGCAGGCTTGGCGGCGACACGCAACAGCGGGTTGCCACCGGGAAGGTCTGCGCTGACTTGACAAGGTCACACCATATCAGGGGCACGGCATAGCGTTGCGGCTTTGGGCGGACGCAGCGGTCCGCCCCTACAAAAGTAGGTGGGTCCGCCGAGCGTTTCGGTAGGCACTCCTGCTTGGCGGCTGCTTCACAAACCCGCCTCAATACCGCACGTGGATCTCGACATGCTTCACCACCAGCGCAGGCCTCACGCGTCGATTCCTTTCAAGTAGGACCGTCTGAACCTCGTGCGTGCCCGAGCCGACGCTTTGCTTGGCGAGCGGCCAAACCAGCCAACTCGATTCGCCGAAGTCAGCCGGATCGTCTTGCAATTCGCGCGCGGCGCTGCGGACCGCCGGCCGGCCGAGCTCCTTCCCATCGAACGTAACCCGCACCTTATCGAGCGCCGTGTAGTGGTCGATCTCGATGTGGAGTTCTAAACTGCGCGCATCGTCGCCGGACTCATGAACCGGCACGCGGAAGCGGGGACCGTCGCCGGTCAAGGTTTCGTGCAACTCGACGGGCGTTTCCCCATGGATGCGATCGTGCAAATCGGCGCCCGCCCACGGGCCATCGTCGGCGGTAATGTGCCGGTGGAGGTTGGCATAGACTTTGTCGGTTCCGCGCAAGGTCTTGGGCGAACCGATCGTGGTCAACAAAGGCCGGCGTGTCCGCTCGTTGGCGTGCCAGTTGAAGACGTACATGCCGTCGGCGCCGCGCGCCCAGTAGCCTTCGGTGATCGCCCGCACCCACGCTGCGTTCCATTCGGCCTGCGGCATCAGGCCCTGATGCTCTCCCCAGAAGCCGCTGTCGAACCCGGGATAGAACCGGATGTTCGTGCCGCGCAACAGCTCGCGGAACTTCTCGACTTCGACGCCCGCGTCGGTGAGCGCCCCGCCGCCCGCGATGACGACGTCGCACAGGCCTTCGTTGACCCAGACCGGCAGATCGTAGCCGATGCGGCGGCACGATTCCAGCGTCGTCGCCACGCGAACGGCCAGGTGCATCGGGCGTCCGCGCTCGTGCCCGATGCGGTTCGTCAGCTCGCGGACGGCGCGTTGCAAGTCGGTGAGGGTGTAGCGCAAGCGGTAAGCGTCGTCGAGCGGCAGGTGGAACGCATGCCGTTGCCAATCGAGTTCGATGCCGTCCCAGTCGGCCAGGCGGGCGACTTCGGTGATGTGTTGCAGTCGGTGTTCACGGACTTCATGGTGCGCGAAGTTCCAACTGGCGGCGAACCACTTCGGGGCGTTGCCAGGGGTGTTCCCTTGGCCCAGACACCACTCCGGATGCTCTTTGCGCAGCCGCGTTAGCCCGGGCATCACGGCCGTGGCCATGTCTTCCACCTGCAGCCCGTTGAAGTGATTGTCGTTCATGCGCACCGACGCCCATGGCGAGATGCCCAGTTCCCGGCCGCGTTTCGCGAGCGCCGCGTAGGGGTCCTCGCCGCGATCGAGCATCGCCCGAATGCCTTCGTTGTGCCGCATCGAGCGGGCCGAGCCGTAGACGCGGTTCTCGGTGTCGCCGGTCATCTCCATGTGATCGGACCGCCACTTGGCCTCGTGCTCGCCGATGCACCAGAAGTGTGCGTCCACCTGCGTGCCCTTCATCGGCGCATAGGTTTTCTCGAGAAACTGCTCGAGCGATTGCGGGAACTCCGAGTAGTCGTGCGGCGCGCCGTCCCAGTTGTAGATGATTCGAAAGGCAGGCGGGCCGCCTCTCTTGTTCGCGGCGGTCTGCGAGGCAGCCGTTTGCGAGGCGGCGGGCAGCGCGGACAGGGCGGCCACGCCCCGCAGCAGATCCCTTCTGGTAGTATCCATGCGTGAATTATCGCTCTTGCGGCCGCCTTTCGTGGGCCAGCCGTTTTCACGAAATCTCGTGGAACTATTTGGCACTCCGCCGAGCTTGGCGTTGCCGTCGTTTCCCTCCGATTCCAAGGTACAGCAAGGTGTATGGATCTCGACCGGCTGGGAACGGTAAGTGATTGAAAGGGCAGGGAGTAAGTTTTTTGAAGAGCTGTGACGGAATTCGGATTTGTGGCGAAACGGTCAGACTGGGGTCCCAGGGGGGGTCTCGCGGTAGCAACACCGCCAGTGACAGGTTCGATGCAGTGTTGCCATCTAGGGTCGATTGACCCCTCTGAGACGTGGCACACTTCCGACAAAACCCGGTCTGGGCGTCACCCTCGACGCTGATGCAGTGGATCGCTATCGCGTCGCCTAATGGGAATCACCGGCCCTGGTAGTACATGTGGTAGGTGTCGCCGTCCTGTATCACCGACAGACCGTAGCCGGTCGTCCCTTCCCACGGATGATCGACCTTCAGGACCATTTCCGCGGGCTGACGGTGATGAAGCTTGAGACACGTTCCTTCCAGACTGTCGAGGAGGCAGCGGTCGACGAACAGCTCCCGCCGGCTTCCGATGTTGATGGCCGAGGTGGCGTCTTGGGCGAGGAGTGGTGGAGCAATCGGCAGGTGGGCGAGAAGCGCCAGGACGACGCAAGTGCGGGAAAGCATTCGGTCAATCATGACACCCAAGATGATAGCCCGCGTCTCGTGCTATCGATCGAGTCTCGGGGCACTACTCCTTCCAGGATAGGCGCCGGCTGGGGAGGGTCAATTCGCCGATCCGAATAGGATCGGCCTGTCCGGCCGCCTCGAAACCCATTTGTTCGAACACTTCCTGCTTCGGTGCATCGTCCGGGAGGACCCGCGCCACTGTAGCCGCGGCCCTGTTGCGCGTGGCCCACTGCATCCCTGCGTCGATCAACGTTGGCCAGGCGTCCGGAAACGAGGGATGAGTAAAACCGTCCAGCCAGCACGTGAGCAGTTCGTCCAGCGTGGCGGTGGATAGGCCGACGAGCCGTCCTTCCTTCGACACCGCCGCGAACCATGCTCCTCGGCGTTGCGTTGTGATCTCTTGATAGCGCGGATACAGGCTCATGCAAGAGTGCTGAACGAAATGATGCGTCGATCCGAGACGGGTGTTCGCGTCCAGCACAAACCGGCTCTGGGGAGTCAGTACGAGGGGTATCATCGGAATCCGGAATTGGGGTGATCCGGTGACCACTTCGAATGGGCCTTCGGTGGCGAAGTATTGGTTCAGAAAAGCTTCCGGACCCGTCGCGGTGCGGAAGTTGCCCATGACATTGGAGCCCACGAGTTGCTTCCAGCCCAAGCGTTCATAGACCCGCTGCGCGACAGGATTGTGGGTCCCGAGAAAAAGCGCCTCGCCGCCTTGCTCAAAGAATGTATCGCGCGCGCGCTGACAGACTTCGGAGGCGATGCCAAGGCCTCGATAGCTCGCCAGCGTGACCACTTCACCCAAGCCGCCCAATCGCCGGTCCGCCTTCGGCACCGTTAGGTGGGAACTGCCGATCACCTGTTCTCCATCCCAGGCCAGATAGTACGTGTCCTCATTCCACTCGCTCTCGTCTCCGCGCAGAACCGGACGGAATGAGTCGTATGGCGTTTCGAAAATCGTCGCCCAGATGCTTAGCAGACGCCCGGCGAGGTCTTCCGGCGGAGGCGTGGCCAAGGTTTCGTACCGCAAAGTCATTTCAGGTGGAGCTTCGGTCAGGCCCATGATGCGCTGCCGCAACGATGCGTCCACATACCATGGACCCGACGTCTCTCTACGATTCTTGGCCTAGCCGCTCAATCTTCGCCGCCATGACGAAGTCGCTTTCCGTAAGCCCGTCGATTTTGTGCGTCCACAGGTGAATCCCCACTCTGCCCCACGCGAGATGAATGTCGGGGTGATGACCCTCTCGCTCGGCAAGCTCGCCCACTTTGTTCGTGAAATCCAGGGCCTCTCGGAAGTTCTTGAAGCGATACTCACGCTCCAAGTGATGCCCGCGCATGACGCTCCACTGGGGCAGTTGCGCCACCAGTAGCTCGATCTCGTCGCCCTTCAACGGTGGAACGCCGCCCCGGCAAGGAACGCACTCTTTGTCAGCTAGCTTAGACATCGGTCGTTCTTCTCTTGGTCGGTATGTTACCAATAACGACTGCGCGGGCTGATCAGCCGACTCCTCGACCGACGCGAGAAAGCGGACAACGGGATCCTCAGCCGATCCGGAATCAGTCGGGGCCGTATAGTCGGCATCTCGGAGATGTGGCTTCGCCCGCCCTTGTGGCTGGTTGACGGCCAAGTCGTAAAGAATTGGGATTCGGACCTTGCATCCGACCCCACGACGCAGAGCCGTTTGTGACCGAGTTATGGTTTCACGATCGTCGTCGCACAGCCGTCTGGCTGTTCGTCCAGGCCGGCGTTGAACGATACCAAATCAAGCGGACTATCGGCCATCGCAGCGACTCGATCTTCGAACGCTACACCATCTTCCGTGACCGCGACGCGGACTAGGTCGGTCGTCGTGCGGAAGGATTTCTCGGCAAGTATGCACCTCAGAGAGACGTGCTACCGAGGGGCGAAGCGGTCCATTGACCGAGGCCGGAAACCGCGATTGCCGCCACCCTGGACGGTTTCGGGGAGCAGCCTCATCCGAGCGGGGAAGCAAGATTATTGAGAGGAATAGAGTGAGGTGGTTGCGGGGGCAGGATTTGAACCTGCGACCTTTGGGTTATGAGCCCAACGAGCTACCAGACTGCTCCACCCCGCATTTCTATCGTATCGGGTGTGGAGGTCAATTCGTAGCGGCCGGTCGGAGGGATCGCGGGATCAATACGTGATTCTTTGGATGCTGCTGGGGGTCGCGGCACGCGGGCACGGCATGCCGTGCGGCGACAGAAACGCTAGGGGATCTTCTGATAATCTCCGGCTGTATTCCACTCGGGGAAGCCCAGCCCCTTTTCGTCAAACACCAACTCGCCGGCGCGCACGGTGAGCACGGCCCGCAGTCTCTTGTCGGCCAGGCGCTTCTTCCTCCAGGCGTCGGAGTAGGCGAAGATCCCATCTTCCAATTCGAAGACGGCGATGTCGGCCGCCTTACCCTCGCCGAGCGTTCCCAACTCAGGGAACTTGTTGATCACCTGGGCCGGACGCGCGGTCGAGCGAAAAATCGCTTCTTCGAGCGACATGCCGAGCACCAACATCTTCGAGATGCAGTTCGGCATGTCGGACCTCGTCGAGAAGATGCTGGAGTTGTGCAGGTCGGTGCTGATGGTGTCGGGATAGAAGCCTTGCGCCATGGCCTTGGCCGCCGCGGGCCAGACAAAACTGCCGTTGCCGTGGCCGAGGTCGAACAGCCGCCCTTTCTCGCGCGCCTCATACATGTAGGGCTGCACCTTGCCGCTGAAGCGGTCGACGATCTCGAGGTGACGATCGTTGAACATGTGCGTGTGGATGTCACCCGGGCGGAAATATTTAAGCAGCTTGGTCTGCGTGTCGCGGTCGTTGCTGGTGAGGATGCTGTTGTCGACGATCATCGGCACGCCGGCCATGTTGCCCGCCTTGACCGCTTGCTCAAGGTTGAAGTAGTCGCGGCGGCCGTAGTGGGCGCATTTGATGCCGACGATCAGGCCGGGATACTGCTTGATCTTGGCGGCTAGCTTGTCGGCGTCCATGTCGTCGATGTCGCTTTCGGTGCCCACCATTCCCGCGCCGACGACGTTGATGAAGGCCAGCACGCGGGTCTTCGAACGGTCGACGACCGTTTCCTTGAACGTCTCGAACGTGCGCCATCCCGAGCCGCCGCAATCGACGATGGTGGTGGTGCCGGTCAGCAGTTGCGTGTCATCAGGCCAGAGCGAACCGCCGTATCCAAAGACGTGGGCATGGAGGTCGATGAGCCCCGGCGTTACGTAGAGGCCGGTTGCGTCGATGGTCTTCTTGGCTTGGTCTGCGGGGATGTCGCGTGCGACCTTGGCGATCGTCTCACCCGCGACCGCGACATCCATCACGCCGTTGATCTCGCTGGCGCGGTCGATCACGTGGCCGTTCTTGATCAGCAGGTCGTATTGCTGGGCAACCGCGGGGGCGGCAAGGAGATGTAAGCTGCATCCGGCCAACAAGACGGCCAGAGCCGCGAACGCCGCTCGCGTGGACAGGTTCACAGGATTCATGGAAGTGCGGTTCACGGCCTATACGATACTACAAACCGTTCGTAAAACGGCTTGGCCGCAAGCGGTGGGTAGGGCGTAGGCTTCGTACGCTGAACGAACGAAGGAGGTTCCAAACCCTCTGATACAATGATCCTGGCGGCACTCAGAGACCTCGTATGGCCAACGCTTCCAAAGTCCAAGTGGACTCTTTTGTCACGCAGTGCAACGGGCAGATGGTCCCGATCAATAACGCGTTCAGCTACTTCGCGGCGATGCCCGTGGAAGAGGCCGACCTGCGGCAATGGCTCTACGAGCCCGTCGCGTCGGTTCCGCCGAACGTAGGCGACGTGCTGCCGAAGCTGCGCATCATTCTAGTCCCGTACCTCGAGGCGGCCCCGGCGGCGTCACCGAACGGAAAGGGTCCCAAGCGATCGAGCGCCGCGGCCAAGGTTCACAAGAAATCCGAGTCGCTGAAGTTGGTTTCGTTTCGCCGCCCGGCGGGACCGCGCCGGCTCGTGTCGTACTACACCGACCACGAAGGACAAACTTTTCTTTTTCTCGCCGTGAAGGATCAGGACATCGCCGACTACCACTACACTTTCTTCAACAGCCTGGCGGCCCTGATCAGCCGGCGTATGACCTCCAAGGGGCGAGAGCGCTTCAATAGGGTGGTTCGAGACGAGCTTCTCGACCAAAGCCACGGCGAGGTGGACGAGTCGAGCTGGAGCCTGAAGGAAGAGGTGCTCCGCCGGCACGCCGATCCGAAGCGGAACTCGAAGGTCGTCACGGAATACTTCCAGCAGGCGCTCGAGGATACGCTGACCCTTTACTTCCACGGCCTCTGTTGCGACATCGATATCGATGCCGGTCCGCGGCAACTCTCGAGCCGCAACCTGCGCCGTCGGCTGCTGCTGCTTCGCGAGATCCTGCCGCCCCCGAGCGGATTCGCGTTGTTTCCCGAAGAGCTCTGACGCCGGAGCTTTGCAAATCTCCATCGCCGTGCAAGCCGCTTCCGAGACTGACCCCCGGCCGCTCGAAGGGCCGATCGACACCGAAGAAGAACTCGAAGAGCGGCTCTCACGCCTGACCGAGGCCGATGTGGCCGCCATGGCCGCGCTCGAGGGCGACCTCCTCATCGTCGGCGTCTCGGGCAAGATGGGCCCTAGCTTGGCTCGGCTGGCGAAGAGGGCTTGCGAGCAGGCGGGAATCGACAAGAAGATCCTCGGCGTCGCCCGCTTCTCGCAGCCCGGCGCGCGCGAGTTCTTCGAGACGCACGGCATCGAGACGCGGGTTTGCGATCTGCTCGACCGGGCCGATTTGGCGAACGTCCCAGACTACCCCAATGTTCTCTTCATGGCGGGCCAGAAGTTTGGGACCAGCGGCAATCAGCCGCTGACGTGGGCCACCAACACCTACCTGCCTGCCCTGGTGGCCGAGCGCTTCCGCGATTCGCGGATCGTGGTTTTCTCAACCGGCAACGTCTACCCGCTGACCCCGGCGGCGGCGGGCGGGCCTCGCGAGGGTGATGCGACCGGACCGGTGGGCGAATACGCCCAGTCGGCGCTGGGACGCGAGCGGATGTTCGAGTACTTCTCGGCAAGGCACCAGACTCCTGTCGCGATCTTGCGCCTGAACTACGCCATCGATCTGCGCTACGGCGTGCTGCGCGACGTGGCGGAAAAGGTGTTTGCGCGCAGGCCGATCGATCTCACGATGGGCCACGCGAATGTGATCTGGCAGCGTGACGCCAATTCGGTGGCGCTGCGGGCGTTCGCGCACTGCTCCTGCCCACCGTTTATCCTCAACCTGACCGGCGCGGAAACGGTGTCGGTGCGATCGCTCGCCGAGCAGTTTGGGAAGATCTGGGGTGTGGAGCCAGTGTTCGAGGGCACGGAAAGCGAGACGGCGCTGCTGAGTGATGCGTCACGGTGCCGAGAAATGTTCGGACTGCCCGAGGTTTCTCCCGACGAGATGGTCGCTTGGACCGCCCACTGGGTTGGACGCGGCGGGCGAAGCCTGGGCAAACCGACGCACTTTGAAAGCCGTAGCGGTGACTTCTGAACCGGCGAATCCCAAGAAAACGATGAGCATGAATACGGTGCCGCTGCCTCCGCGAGGCATACTCCGGCGACTGCGCGAAGGCGTGGTGATTCCCGCGCATCCGCTGGCCTTGACCCGCGAGCGCAAGCTCGATGAGCGGCGGCAGCGCGCGCTGACGCGCTACTATCACGCCGCCGGCGCGGGCGGCGTCGCGGTGGGCGTTCACACCACGCAGTTTGAGATTCGCGATCCGAAGGTCGGCCTGTTTCGGCCGGTGCTCGAGCTGGCCGCCGAGACACTCGACGCCGAGGAGCCCAAGCGCGGCCCGCGCATGATTCGGGTCGCGGGCATTTGCGGGCCGACGCGGCAAGCCGTGAAGGAGGCCGAAACCGCCGTGGATCTGGGTTACCACGCCGGTCTCCTCAGCCTGGGCGCGCTCGCGGACGCGTCGATCGCCAAACTGCTGGAGCATGCTAAGGCGGTGGCAGAGGTGATCCCGGTGTTCGGCTTCTATCTGCAGCCGTCCGTCGGAGGGCGCATCCTGCCGTTCGAGTTCTGGCGGAAGTTTGTTGAGATCGACAACGTGGTGGCGATCAAGATTGCGCCGTTCAATCGCTACCAGACGCTCGACGTCGTTCGCGCCGTCATCGAGGCGCGCCGGGTGCGGGCGATTGCTCTGTACACCGGCAACGACGACACAATCATCAGCGACCTGCTGACGACTTTCCGCTTCTCACAGCACAAGAACGCCCCCGGCGCACGCATCGTCGGCGGCTTGCTGGGACACTGGGCCTTTTGGACGCGCCGCGCTGTGACGCAGCTCGAGGAGTGCCGGCGGATCATTGTCGAGCAGAAGCTGCCGATCCCTCAGAGCATGCTGACCCTCGCCGCCCAGGTAACGGACGCGAACGCGGCGGCCTTCGATCCGCGGCACTTGTTCGCAGGTTGCATTTCGGGCATCAACGAGATCCTGCACCGGCAAGGCCTGCTGGCGGGGTGCTGGTGCTTGAACCCGAAGGAGTCACTGTCGCCGGGACAGATGGCGGAGATCGATCGGGTCTACGCCGCCTACCCTCATCTCCATGACGATGAGTTCGTGGCGTATCATCTCGACTCGTGGTTGCGGTAGGGGCCGGACTGTCCTGACCCCTCACTCGTGTTCGGGGCTCTGATTCTCATGGCGATACGGCTCTACTTCATCGTTGGCGATTTGCTCTCGAATACCCTACTCGGGGGCATCGTCGGCGTCGCTTGTGCGGCGATCTTCGGGGAAGCGTGGCCGATGATTCCGGCCATGTTGCTTGGCATGGTGTTGGGGATGGTGATCGCCGTGCCGGTTCAACTAGTCTGCCACCTCTTCTTCGGCGCCTTCGAGGTGATGCTGCCCATGATGCTCACCGGCATGGCCGCCGGGATGGTGGTTTCGATGGCGGCCTCGATAAGCCGCCTGAGCCTGCAGGGGGGCACGCTTCTTGGCATCGCGGCGGGCGTAGCGATCTTGGGGTTCACCTACACGGCGAATGCGCTGTTGACGAGAGAGGTGCAGCAATGGACCGAGTAGCGCGCCGCAAGTGGGATACCGCCTCGAAGGGCTACGACTTCATCAACTCCCGCGGGCCCCACAAGCGCTGGGCGGGCTACAAGCGGGCTTTCTACGCACCGATGCGCGGCAGGGTGCTTTTTCTGGCCGTGGGTACGGGTCTCGACTTGGAGTTCTTTCCAACCGAACAGGACGTGACCGGGCTCGACATCAGCGCCGGGATGCTCGAGAAAGCCCGTCCTCGCGCCCGCGACTACAGCGGCAAGATCGAATTGCTGGAAATGGATGCGCAGGAGATGGCTTTGGCCGGCGACACTTTCGATCAGGTGTTCACATCCTGCACGTTTTGCTCCGTACCCGACCCGGTGCGGGGGCTGCGCGAGATACGCCGTGTGCTCAAGCCCGGAGGCGAACTGCGGATGTTCGAGCATACCTGCAGCCTTTGGTTCCCGTTCAACCTGATGCTGCACGTGATGAACCCGATCAGCCGCCGGCTGGGGCCGGAGTTGATCCGCGATACCGTGGGCAATATCGAGACGGCAGGTTTTGCGTTGCGCGAGGTGCGGAACCTGTACTTGGACGTAGTGAAGACCATCGCGGCTGTGAAGCCTGCAGGCGACGCTTGACGTGCGCACAGACGTTCTCGTAGACCAGGAACCAGTGATCCAAGAGCCAGGGTCTGGCGGAACAGAGAACGCGAAACGTTGCGGGAGACTGCTTAGACCTTCTTGCCGTCCTTGCGCATTTCGGCCAGGACGCTTTCGATGCCGCGTTTGTTGATGATTTTGATCGCCTTGGCACTCACGCGCAGCTTGACCCAGCGCTTCTCGCTGGGGACCCAGAAGCGCTTGTCGTGCAGGTTGGGCTCGAAGCGGCGCCGGGTTTTGTTGTTGGCATGCGAGACATTATTGCCCGACATGGGTCTCTTGCCGGTAACCACGCAGACCTTGGCCATAAGTAGATCTCCTGCTTGTCCTATATTTCGGTAGTGCTTCCTGGGGTGGGTTGCCGGCCGTCTGAACCAGCCTGCTCTGCTGCTTAGATTCATGATAGCAGACCCCAGCGGAGGCCACGGACGCCAAGAGGCCGCCAAAGGAAGCCCCCTCAACCCAAGCCCATAAGGTATTTCCCCGATCGTATTGCCATAATAGGAGGCGGCAAACTAGAAATTCGTCGTGGCTGCGTTCCTCAATCCGTGGACTCTCGGGGTCGTGTTCCAGGCTCTGATGGTGGTGCATTTTATTCGCCATCGGCCGGAGTCGTATTGGTTCTGGGTGATCGTTTTCCTCGGGCCGATCGGCGCGGCAGTGTACTTCTTCGTCGAGTTCCTGCCGGGGGTCCGATGGAATATGCCGGCGATCGAGCGCTGGGAGCGCCGCCGGCGGCGGCAGTGGCTCGAGCAGATGGTGAGCGAGAGTCCGACGCAGGACGCGCTGACCGAGCTTGCGTGGATCTGCGGCAAGGACGGCGACTACCTGCAGGCGGTCGAGCTATTTGGCGAGGCGCTCGACCGCGACCCAGGCGACCTCGACTGCCTGTACGGCCGCGGCCTGTCGGCGATCGAGACCGGCGACTACGGCGCCGCGGTGGACGACTTGCGGGCATTGGCCGCGGCCGACGCCACCTACAAGCTGCACAAGGGGAATCTCGCCATGGCCGACGCCTATGAAGGCCTGGGCGAAGAAGACAACGCGGTCGAAGTCTACCGGTCGATCCTCGCCAACACACCGATCTCCCGTGCCTACTACGGCCTGGGCAAGCTCCTGGCGAAACGTGGCGAAGCGAAGAAGGCGCGCGAGATGATGCAAGCGATTCTCACTAAGCAGATGGGCCTGCCGCGGTATCTACGCCGCCAAGAGCGCCCCTGGGTCTGGCGGGCGCGCCGGTTCTTGAAGACCCTCTCGGGGTAGGCGAGCTAGCAACGGCCCGGCAGTGGCATCCCGATCATCGCCCCAGTTCTGGGCGCGAATCCGTGCGAACCCAAGAAGCCGAACCCGGAACGCAAGTGGCGGGTAAATCCGCTCGGTTCGACAGGCAAGCCCTTTCCCCGGCGTAACAAGAAACAGATCACCACCGTCGAGCAGTTGCTTCCCTGGTGATCCGGCAAGCAAAGAACCCGTCACCTTCCTCGCGGCCGGGCAATCGATCCAAGTACTCACTCGCAACGAAAGCGGTTCTCTCACTCAGAACGGCCTCCACAACTTGGCGGTTCTCTTCGGGTTCCAGAGAGCAAGTCGAGTACACGAGAATCCCATCCTTCGCGAGGGTGTCGAGGCCGCGGCTGAGAATCCGCCGTTGCTTACGGGCGAGATCCGCGAGATCGTCCTCCGTAAGCCGCCACTTGATCTCGGGATTCCGCGCCAGCGTCCCGGTTCCGGAGCAAGGCGCATCGACGAGTACACGATCGAAAGAGCTCCGAAAGGGCAACTCAGCTTCAGCGTCGACAACGACCAGCGGCGCCGGGCACGTTTCGAGCCGCCGCATCGTGCTCAGGCGGTGCAGATGCCGGTCGGCGGCCACCGCGCGCAAATCGCCACCGGCGGATTCGAGCGCTTGATAGGTCTTGCCACCGGGCGCCGCGCACAAGTCCAGGAGTCGTAGGCTCAGCAACCGACCGCCCGGGCCCAGCTCCAACAGGGGAACGATCGCCTGCGACCCCAAGTCCTGGATGCGGACCATCCCCTCCCGGAAGCATTCGGTAGCAGCGGGCCGGCCCGACAGCACCCGGCGGCACGCGGCCAGCTCGGTCGGCGCAGTCTCGATGCCTTCCCGAGCGAGGCGTTCCAATGTTTCCTCGACCGGGAAACGGACGTTCAGCCGCAGATAGGTCGGAGGCGGCGTCTGGTTAAACCGCAGAATCCTGTTAGCTGCGTCGTCCCCGTAGTTGCGCTGCCAGCGCTCGACCAGCCACGTCGGGTGGGCCAGTTCTCGCTCGCGGCCGCCATCGTGCTCCGGGGACTCCCGCTCGGGAAGCCGCCGCAGCACGGCGTTGACCAACCCCATTGCCGAACGCTTCCGGGCCCGCTTGACCAACTCGACGCTTTCCGACACGGCCGCCCGGTCGGGGATCCGCTCCAGGTAGCGAAGCTGGTAGGCGCCCATCCGCAGCGCGATCCGCACCTCCGGGTCGAGTTTCTCGACCGGCCGCCGAGCGGCCTGCCGCAACAAGTCGTCCAGCGCGCCTTGCCAACGCAAGCTCCCGAGTACGAGTTCGGTGGCGAGGGCGCGGTCGCGCAGGTCCATCTTGGCCAGTTCCTGCGACGTGTGCAGCAACTCGGACGAGTAGCCGCCGGTCTCTACGCGCTTCAGTATCCGGTAGGCGGCTCTCCGCGCGGGCGACAATGCCATCACCTGCGTACGATAACAAGAGCGCGAGTAAGTGAGACTGCAGCCGACCTGGGTTCTATGTGGGGACCCGCGCTACAGCGGCGTGGACGGGAGTCCACGCTCCCGCGGATTACATCCACGCCGCTGTAAAGGAAATGGGGACGTCTCAGTGTCACGGGCTGGATCTTGTGGGCGGATTAGGGGTACTGGAGCCCAGGACAGGCCTTGCGCCACCATGAGCCCGCGAGGGTCCGATTGAGCGACCGCCCGACGCCGGACGCTCCAAACCGCCGTGCTATAATGCCCTTGAAATAAGGGTCTTACGGCCCTTTGAGCGCTGACGGAAGGCCGGATGACCTCCGACGTTGAACTCGTCGTCACCAGTGACACCCGCTGGCTTCGGTTGATCCGCGGCGTCATCGAGGAGTTCAGTGCTCGCGCCGGTTTGGACTCCAAGACCACGCACGAAGTCATGCTGGCGGTCGACGAAGCGGTATCGAACGTCATCAAACACTCCTACAAAGGCGCCCCGGACCAGAAGATCTCTTTGCGATGCGAGGAGGTCGAGGGCGGTGTGGAGGTGGAGGTCAGGGATCAGGGCGAACCCTTCGACCCGGCCGAGCGCGAGACGCCCCCGCCTGACGAATTGCGAGCTGGGGGCCGAGGAGTCTACCTGATTCGCTCAGTCATGGACGAGGTTGAATACCGGCGGGACGGCTCGACGAATTGTGTGCGGATGAGGAAGCAGCACAAGGCGCACGTGCCCTAAGTGGCAGAACCTATGGAACTCAACGTCAAACGCGAAGGCCCGCGCTCCGTCGTCTATGTCACCGGAGATATTGATCTTCATTCCTCACCGGAGTTGCGCCAGACGGTCCTCGAGTTGTTCCAAAAGAGGGGCCAGGAGCAGATCATCGTCAACCTGGCCGGCGTTGCCTACATCGATAGCTCGGGGATCGCCAGTTTGGTGGAGGGTTTGCAAGAGGCGCGCAAGAGAAACAGACGTTTCATCCTGGTTGGGCTCAACGACGGCCCCCGCCATGTGTTGGAGTTGACCCGGTTGTTGAACGTATTCGAGGTGGCTGAGAGCGAAGAGGAGGCCGCCGGCTAGGCCGCGGGCGGATCGTACGACCTCGCAACCCGCGTGAGTGAAAACTTCGCCGAGTTGCCGGCCTAGTTCTCAGCAGAGCCATGTCCATCTTCGCAGCCGTCGGCAAGGGCACGATCGAACGAATCGAGTACGTTGGCGGCCTCACGGTCCAGTTTTACCGCGGGGTGGTCTCGTCGTGGCGCGCCAATCCTATCACCGGCAGCAAGCCGCGTTGGCAAACGACCGTCCGGCAGATGGCGGTGGTGGGTGTCAACGCGTTGCCGGTGGTTTGCCTGATCGCCGCCTGTACGGGGCTGATCATGGCGCTGCAGGGAGGCGCGGAGATGCGTCGGCTCGGCGCCATGCAACTCGTCATCAACCTGGTCGCGGTCAGCATCACGCGCGAGTTGGGCCCGCTGATCACCGCGATTGTCGTGGTGGGGCGGTCGGGCTCGTCGTTTTCGGCTGAGATCGGCACCATGGTGGTGACCGAGGAGGTTGACGCGTTGCGTTCGATGGCGCTCGACCCGGTGGAGTTCCTACTGGTCCCCAAGTACGTCGCCATGATGGTGATGTTGCCCTGCCTGACCATCGCGGCCAATACAGCGGGCATTCTGGCCGGGGGCATCTTCGTCCACTTCACGCTCGACATGGGGTTGTCGTTGTACGTTCGGCGGGTGCTCGAGGTGCTGGTTCTGCGCGACATCGTCAGCGGACTGATCAAGAGCATCGCCTTCGGCACGATCATCGTCCACGTGGGCTGCTTCGAGGGCTTCAACGTCAAAGGCGGCCCGGTGGGCGTCGGACGCGCCACCACTTCGGCTGTCGTGAAGTCGATCTTCCTGGTGGTGTTGGCCGATCTGCTTTTTACCGCGTTCTTCTACTTCTTCTGGAGATGAGCGAGCACACCCAAGAGACCCGGGCTACGAACGGGGGCCCACCGGACCCCGATGCCATCATCTCGGTGCGCGACGTAGTCGTGCGCTACGGCGAGAAGACCATCCTGAGCGGCGTCAATCTCGATGTCCGCCGCGGCGAGACGATGGTGATTATGGGCGGCAGCGGCTCGGGCAAGAGCACGCTGTTGCGGCGGATCATCGGCCTCGAGAAACCGACCTCGGGACGCATTTTCGTCAAGGGCATCGATATCACCTTCTGCACGGAGAAGCAGCTCAACGAGATCCGGCGTATTATGGGTGTTTCGTTCCAGAGCGCGGCCCTGTTCAACTCGATGACGCTGGCCGATAACGTGGCGCTGCCGCTTCGCGAGCACACCAAGCTGGCCGAGCCCACGATCCGCTTGATGACGCGGATGAAGCTTGAGCAGGTGGGCCTGGGCGACGCCGAGGAGCTTTATCCGGCCCAACTCTCGGGAGGGATGCGCAAGCGCGCGTCCGTGGCGCGGGCTGTGGCGATGGATCCTGAGATCCTAATGTTCGACGAGCCGTCGGCGGGCCTCGACCCGATCATCGCGGCCGAGATCGATTCGCTGATCCTCGATCTCAAGAGCGCGTTCAAGATGACCATCGTCGTCGTCACGCATGAACTGGCCAGCGCTTTTCTGATCGCCGACCGCATGTGCATGCTGCGGCATGGCAAGATCCTGGCCGTCGGGACTACCGAGGACATACGTAACAGCGACAATCCGAGGATCCGGCAGTTCTTGGACCGTATCCCTGATAAAGTAGCTGGAGACCACGAGGCATATCTGAAGCGGTTGACGCAACGCTAGGCGGCGTCCGCCCCGAGGAAGCAGTCAGCAGGCGAGCATGAGCAACGAAGCGAAAGTCGGAGTCTTTGTGATCGTCGCCTTGATCATCTTCGTGGCGACGTTTATCTCGGTGGCCAACGTACAGGTGGCCGGTGAGAAGGTCCTCTACAAGACCTACTTCCGGTACGCGGGCGGATTGGAGTCAGGTAACACGGTCCGGTTCGGCGGTCTCAAGTCGGGCGTGGTGACGGTTGTTCAGGTGTGGGAAGATAACCCGACGCGCATCGAGGTGCTGATGGAAGTTGGCGGCGACGTGCCGGTGAACGAGAAATCGGTCGCCAAGATCAGCTCGTTAAGCGCCCTGGGCCAGAACTACCTCGAGATCACGCCCGGCGAAATGGAAGCGCCGCGGATCAAGCCCGAGGGCACGATCCCATCCGCGGAAACCCCCACCATCGGCGACGTCACCGAGACGATCACCGACATCGCCGACAACGCCAAACTCTTCATGCGGGACGTGCGGCGCGACTTACACCGCATCACTGACGATGCACAGAAACTGATGGTCAACCTGCAGAAGCTTACAAACGAGGACAATCAGAAAAGAATCGAGGATCTGCTCGACAACACCAACAGTCTGGTCGCCGATCTGAAGCCCCGCATCGTGGACGTGACCGACCAGCTCAACGCGACGATGCGGAACGTCGACCAGCTCTCCGAAGATTTTCGCGTCGTCGCGAAGACGGCTGACACGACGATCTTGAACGTCAACCGGACGATCGACGAAACGCGCGAGCCCCTCAAGCGCGACCTCGAAGAGTTGGAACTTACGCTCCAGAAGGCGCGCGAGCTGTTGGAGGATGTGCGCGCACTCGTCGCGACGAACGAGGACAACATCAACGAGTCGGTCGAAAACTTCCGCAACGCCTCGGAGAACGTCGAGCAACTCACCGACGAGTTGCGCCAGCGCCCCTGGAGCCTGATCCGCGTCAAGCCCAAGCCCGACCGCCAGGTTCCGCTGCCGCGCGCGTCCGGCGGAAACTAGCGACAAGCTGCGCCCTTGCTATCCCGCGGTGTCGAGGATTCAGCAGGTGTAGGGGTGGACCGCTGTGTCCACCCCGCCGTGTTCCTTCGCAATGTTGGTTGTTTCAGGGTTGAGGGCGAGAGCCACGCGGCCGCCGGGGTGGACACAGCGGTCCACCCCTACACCATGGATAGGATCGCGCCCGCTCCGCGCCTACTAGCGCGCGAAGTAGCCGCCCCGTGTTCGGATGGTTGTTCGTGGCCGGCGGGCCTTGACTTCGATCTTGCGCCAGGAGCCGTCGAAGTCCTGGTCTGCCGGATAGTAGGAGAGGTGGTAGACGCTGCGAAGCTCGTTGGCGACGCGCGGATAGACCGGGTCGAGGTCGCGGATCGAGCGTGCCCGGAACAGCAGGCCCCCGGTGCGCTCGGCCAGCTCCTCCAAGCGGCGGAGCGCGACCTTCGACCACTCTTCGGGCACGCGGGCGCCGCTCCGCAGCGTATCGAGAAAGATGGGGTAGATGAGCGTTTCCATGCCCGTTGCCGCGAGACTCAACTGTTTGAACGGCACGACGGAGGGAAGGCCGCCCATCGACATCGACGCCTTGCCGTCCGGTAGGTCGGCGATCTGGTTGTCGAGGCCGTCGGAGAGGACCAGCAGGGCGTTGCGCTCCCCGCGGCGCTGACGCAGCTCGTGCGTGTACGCGAAGACCATCGAGTCGTAGATCGGCGAGCCGCCCGGCAGATCGGGGATCTTGCGAAGCGCGCGCAGCAGAGCCTTGCGGTCATTGGTCAAGGGCGAGACGACCCGGAACAGATTGCCGACCATAGCGTAGACGGCGACGCGGTCCTGCGGCCGGGCGATCGTCACGAAACCCTTGGCGGCGTCGAGCATCGCCTGCCGGTCTTGCTCGGTGCTTCCGCTCCAATCGAGAAGTAGCGCTAGATTGAAGGGAACCTCCTCGGATCGGATCGAGGAGATCTCTTGCGGCTTGCCGTCCTCGAAGATCTGGAATTGGTCTTTCCCGAGGCCTTCGACGGCGCCGCCGGAGCGGTCGGTAGCCGAAACCATCAAGTTGACCAAGCGGACGTCGGCGGTGAAGCGGACTTCCCCGGTCTCCGGGTCTGAAGAACCAGGAGGCGGTTCGGGCGGATGGGGCGCGGCGTGCGCGGCGGCCGCCGGCTCGTCCGGCGTGCCGGGAATTCCGAGCAGGTCTTGGAGGATCGCGGGGGCCTGCCAGGGAAGTTTGACGGGGAAGTCGCTAGGGATAGGAGCGTTCGCCAGAATGATCTTGCCCGGCGACTCTGCGCGGACATGGACGCGCGAATAGGTGACTCTCGACGGATCGAGGTTGTCTTGCATCTGCCAGGTTTCGCGGTCTCCCCGCGAGCGGCGGGCCCCGGCGGTGAACGAGAAGCCCTGCGGCACGACGTATTGTTGGGGCGCGCGGCTCGAATCGACCGACAAGCGCGTCGCGCCCCAAGGCACCGTCAGCCGGATATCTCCGCTCTCGGTGGTGAGGTCGGCGCGGCCTACCATGCCGCTAAGCACAATGCCGCCCGTGCGGGTGTGCACCTCGAGGTCTGTACCGTAGGGAAGGTCAACAACCAGGCGGATGGGCTTCGAGTCGGTCGAGCGGCAGTTGATGAGCGTGAGTTCGCCGCCCATCTGTTTCGTGATCTCCGTATCGCCCCGGCGCACCTGGCTTTTCGGGCCGCTTTGGCCCACGCGCACCTCCTTGACGTTGGTCACCCGGGCGAACACGCTACCGGCGGGGTTGTTCACACGGACAGTGTCGGCGGAGACGGCGGCCGGCAGGGCCGCGGCCGCGAGGGCGAACCAGCCGACTCGTGCGATACGTGTCACGGTGCCAAGCGAGTGCTCCGGTATTGTCCCATGATTTGCGGGCAATCTCGTCCGGGCGGGGGTGATCGGCGACGCATCGGGTCGCGGCCGCGGGGGCGGTGGTGTTACCCATGACCCGGTAAGTTCAGTGTTACCTATGACCCGGTCAGTTCAAGTGTAGGGGTGGACCGCTGCGTCCACCCCGGCGTGGCGGAGTTGCACTCGGTTTCTGCGCGGAACAGAAGCTGAGCCAGGGGCGGCGGGGCGGACACGGCGGTCCGCCCCTACAATCTGCATCCTCGACACTGCCCTTGACTAGGTAGGCTCCGCGAACAGTTGCACGCCGAGGTGCTTTGGATGAGCGGAAAAACAATCGGGCCGCTGCCTCTTGCGAAGCAGCGGCCCGGGTTAAAGGTTGAACTCTGTCTAAGCGGCGTCTACCAGATGAACCGTCCGCTGTACTGGAACTCGCGGCCGAAGTGCGTGCGTACCTTGCTGCTGATGCGGCCGAAGTTTCCACTGTTGACGTTCGTCGTCGGGTTGGCGCCCATGAAGCTGTTCGTCAGGTTGTAGGACTCGAGCCGGAGCTCGAATTTCAGCTTCTCGGTGATGTTCGTGTTCTTGGCCAGAATCAAGTCGAGGTTCGCAAACCGTGGCCCGTGAACGCCGTCGTAGAACCAGGGGTTCGTCCGCCGGGTGAACGGCGCCAGGTTCGAAAAGACCGAGGTGTCGAACCGCGCCTCGCGATCGGGATTACTGAGCTCCGGATCACCGCTCACTTGAAGACCTCCGAACCGCAGGGCCTCGCCGCCGAGGTAGGAGTAGATGCCGCTCATCTGCCAGCCGCCCACGATCTTTTGGGCAACCCCGGAGAGGTCCGTTCCGACCGGCTTACCGCGGCCGAACGGCAGCTCGTAGATCCCTGCCAAGGTGAACTTGTTCCGAGCGCGCTGATCACGCTGGAAGGTGAAGTTCTGGTCCACCTCGTCGACGGTGTCGTAGAAGGCGTCGTTCCGAGCTCGGTGGTACTGATAACCGAGCAGGAAGTTGAAGCCACCGGTGAACGGCCGCTGCAGCGAGCAGGAAGTCCGGTGAACGGCCGCTGCAACTGCAACTGAAACGCGTTGTAACGCTCGCTGCGGGCGTTGACCGCTCGCTCTTGAATGCCGTTGGTAAGGAAATGCGGATACGGCGTGAGAAGGTCCGACACCCTCACTGTCCGCTGACTCGCCAGCGGCCCCGGCATAATCTCCTGCGGCAGTCCGAAGAAGGGATTGTCCACCTGCTCGTTGATCGCGTTCTGGTGCTGGAACCCGATCCGAGGATCGAGCAGATTGGTCCTGCGGTTAAACGGCTGATTGTGACCGAAGTTCGTGAAGTAGGTGGCGTCCAGCACGATCCGAGCCATCATTTCGCGCTGGTACGTGACGTTGATTCGGTCGTTGATACCGGCCCGCCAGTCTTGATTGTAGTAGGTCGCTTCGTTGGTTCCGACCGTGGCGAACCTGCCGAACTTCTTGCCGAAGGGCTCCGGCAGGGGGTTCGGGTTGGCTCCGCCGCTCGGCAAGGGATCCGAGAAGAGTGCTCTCGGTACGCCCTCGATCGAAGATAGCGGGCTGTTTTCGATTTCGAAACCCGGATACGGGGTGCTGCCCAGAATGCCCAGCGCGCTACGCTCCTGGACGGGCGGCGTCGCGTACCTCGCGTAGCCGATACGCAGAGCGCTCCGGTCGTTGAGGCGAATCGCGATTCCGGCACGTGGCAGAAAATTGTTCTTCTGCCCCTGCCAGCTTCGCCGGTTTTCGGCGTCGGTGAAGATCCAAGCGCCACTGATGTCAAGAGGCGTTGTGCGAAGCGCCAGAACTGAGTCAGGAATCTGCCCCATGGCCTGTTGGATCTCCGGCAACGGCTGGCTGAAATCCAAGAACCGCGACAGCCGGTTTTCCGGATCGAGCATCGGCGTTTCGTATTCGTATCGTAGACCGAGGTTCAAGGTGATCTTCTGGTTGACCTTGAAGTCGTCTTGGATGAAGAACCCGTAAACGTCCACGCGCGGCCGGTTGATGGCCACCGTCCGAACGAAGCTGTCTCGGTTGTTGTCGCCCATGACGCCGAGGACCATCGACGCCCAGGCGTGACCCACTTCTCCGGTATTCGGGCTGAAGAAGGTATCCGCCGTGTTATTCGGACGGAACCGCCAGCGCATGCCTCTCGGCCGTGCCGCCAGCACGAGCTGTTTGCGGAACTGGCCACCATACTTCAGGTAGTGACGTCCCGCCTGCTTCGAGAGCTTGCCTTCCATGTTCCACGTCGTGGGCTCCTGGAACCAGAAACCGGAACGGCCAAACGATGTGACAGCGTCGGCCTCGACCCGGATCTCCGGGAAGTGGACCGCCGGGATATCGCGCACGTGCGATGCATACCACGGATTGCCCGGCCATAGCTCGGCAAGACCCTCCTCACCGATTTGGGCTTCGGGCGTGAAGAACGAGTCGGTGATCTTCGACCAAGATCCGCGGAAGTTGAACACCGTCGTCGGGTTGATCGTCCACACCATGTCGCCCGAGGCTTGAGCGCTATTGCGCGCGCTGCCTTGACGCCGCTGCGCGACCGAGCCGGAATAGTCCGGTTCGCTCTGCGTGGTATGGAAGCGGCTGAAGCGTCCGAACACCTTCAAGTTATCGCTGACGTTGTAATCGGTGCGGTTCGTGAGGTTCCAGTACTTGAACGTTTGTGGGAACACGATACGGAAGTTGTTGGCGCCCGAGGGGTTGTCGCCAGGGTTGTTCGGCTCCCAGGTCTTCCCCAGAACCGTACGGGACGTCGGATCGATGCGCGACGACGGAATCGTGTTGTTTGGGAACGGATCACGAACAGCCGTGCTCGGACCGGTCACCATAGTCGTAAAGGGATCGTAGATGGTCCGCAGACCGCCGTTGCGGTTGAGGCTCTGGGAAAAATCTCCCTGGCGCTCGAGTGTTCGCGGCAGCGTCAAGTTCACGGTGCTGGGCGAGCGAACGTCTTGCCCTTCGTAGGAAAGGAAGTTGAAGAGCTTGTTCTTGACGATGGGGTTACTTGAACTGACCCCCCAGACGTTTCTCCTGACGACACTCTCCCTCGACGACAAAGCATTCGGCCGGGCGTTCAGCACCGGGTTGCGGCCGAAGTAGTAGGCCGTGCCGTGCCAGTCGTTGGTGCCGCTCTTCATCTGAACCGACACAATGCCGCCGGCACTGTGGCCGTACTCGGCGTCGGTGGCGTTCTGCTGCACGTTCACTTCGGACACTGCGTCCATGGGCGGCGTATAGACGCCCTTGCCGCCGACCAATTGCGGGATGCCGTCCATCAGAATATTGTTCTTGGTCGAGGTGTTGCCGCCCACGTCCAACTGGCTCATGGCCCAGTGGTGATAGGGGGCGTTCTCGGCGCCGCCGCGGTAGTTCACGGCCGGGTTCAGCGCCGCGAGCATGTACGGGTTGCGGTTGAGGAGCGGCAGCTCTTGCGACATCTTGGTGTCGAGCGTCGTCTCCATCGTGGTGGTGGTGAACTGTACCGCCACGGGCGCTTCTTCGACCGTCACGGTTTCGGCCACGGCGCCGACTTCCATGGACGCATCCACGGTAATGTCGGCGCGGGTCTGCACCAGAATGTTCCTCTGTTCAAACGTACGGAAGCCTTCCAACTCCACCGAGACGGTGTAGGTTCCCGGAAGCACGAAGTCAAACAGGTAAGCCCCAACCTCGCTGGTTGAGGTGGTAGCGGAAACCGTGGTTTCGTCGTTCGTCAGAGTGACCGCCGCGCCCGGAATGACAGCGCCGCTGGCGTCAGTGACGGTGCCGGTGACTTTTCCGCGAAGCTCTTGCGCCTGGAGACCGCTGGTAAGCAGCAGCGCCATCGCCAGGCAGCTAAACAACACGAAGAAGCGACCGGTGTTTCCCTTTCGTAGTCTTTCAGTCATCGTGGACCCCCTTTTGGTTTGGGTGAATTCCGTACCCCAGTCTTGCAGGTACGCGTCTGTTGGTTCGTTCGAGAGAACACATGCGCCCGACCGCGGCAAGGCGGCGAGCACGGATCAATGGTTCGCGCTGAAGACAGAATTGCGATTACCCCCAACGTGACCGACTGTGAGCACAGCCTCAAAGGCCTGCGCCTCTTTGGTGCGAATAGCACCCCTGACCCCTGGGCGTTAGCCGCTTACGGCTAATCGCTACCTGCGGTCCGCAATCAAGTTTGCGAACCTACTCAGTGATTATACCGAGTTCGCAGCACCTCGTCAATCATCTATTGTCTAGCGTAACAGGCGGCCATGCTCCCTCCAAGTCGTTTGTTTTCAGTCGCCGGACCGGTGGTCCTGGGCTGCATCGGTGGGCTCCTCTCGGCAGCAAGCCAGATCGACAGCGCTGAAGCCTGAGGGAAGGCCGGGAGCCAGATTCGTGGCAGCCGCGCGGGGCTGCTCGGTCTCGAAGGAAGAGAGAACGGGGGTGCGCGAGACACCCCCGTCAGCCGAGGAATTGCCGCCACGAAGATCAGGCGCGGCGCTTGGCGGTCCAGCGCGCGGTGCCGTACTCGCCAAGGCCGACCTCGCCGCTCATGTGGTCCCCCTGGACGTGGCCGGTGAAGTGGTAGTGCAAGCCGGTGGCCTCGACTTTGCCCCCGCCGGTGAAATCCACCTTGTTGCCGCTGACCGTCCCGCGGACCGGGGCGCTCGTGATGCGGCCCACGTGCTGACCGGTCAGGTGGTTACCGTCGGAGGCGAGGTACACCTTGTGCTGCGTCGAGCTAACCGAGAACTGGATATCGAGGTCCCAGTGGCCATCGACAGTCACGGTGGGGGGATCGAGCGGCGGTTTCGGCTTTTCGCCGGGAGCGTTGGAGAAAATGTCGTGGAGCCGCTCGGCGACCATCTTCTGCTCGCCGTCGTACATGGCGCATGGACGAAGGATGAAGGCGGTGCCATCGCCCCCGGCGTGCGTCATAACGCGCGGCTCGCCGTCGAGTAGCATCTTGCCGACCTCGCCGGCGGTGAGGCCGATCTTCTTGGGATCCCACTCGACGTTGAGGACCGGGTAGTTCGCCGCCGTGCGCGGCTGGCGGACGTTTGTCTTGACGCCGTCGACCTTGGTGATACGGCTGGTGATGTGCTTGTACCAGGAGCGCCAGAGGTCGTCTTCGGCTTGGCGGTTGCGGGGACCGTTGATCAACGCCTCGACTGCGGCGACCGCGCCCATGACCTCTTCCTTGCTGACCTTCATGGCGCGCGCGAACGCGTGGTGCGGCGCACTGTTCATAAAGGCGGCCGTGATGAGATCCTTGCGGCCGAGCAGGATGCCCGCGCTTTGCGGTCCCCTGAGGATTTTGCCGCCGCTGTAGGCGACCAGGTCGACCCCCTGGGACAGCAGCGGGTTCGGGACCAGCGGCAAGTCGGCCGCGGCGTCGATCAGCACCGGCACACCGTTCTTGTGCGAGGCGGCCACGAACTCGGCCAGAGAGAAGGGGTTGCCGTCGCGGAGGATGTTGACTTGCGCATGCGCCATGGCGGTTAGCGGGCCGAAGGCTTGTTCGAGGTCACTAAGCGAATCCACCTCGACCATCCGAATACCCGTGGTGCGGACGGCGTGGTCATAGGTGCTGCGTGACCACCGGGGAACGACGACTTCGTTCTTGATGCCATACGTGTCGGGCAGTTGTTGCGCCTTTTCCGGATCAGCACCGGCAACGCAAGCGAGAGTTCCACAGGTGACGGCCCCGGCGGCTCCGGAGCTGACCATGGCCGCCTCGGCGCCGAGCAACTCGGCGATGCGCGGACCGGCCTTGGCCATTAATTCATCGAGGTTGACGTGATAGAACGCCGCTTCGTGTATGGCTTCGACGACTTCGGGCAGCATGGCGGAGCCGCCGTTGATGGTGTACGTAGACGTGCAGTTGACAAACGGCCGGACGCCAATCCGTTCGTAGACGTTCGGTCCGCCGCCCCGCACGGGCAGGCGAGCGGCACTTGCCGCCGTGGCGGCGCTCGACGGGAATACCGCCAACAGCCCGGCGGCGGAGGCCATCGAACCGACGCGGAACACATCGCGGCGGCTCGGGTTCGATCGGTTCTTCTGGGCAACTTTCTTCATCGTTGGAACTCCTTGCGTTGGGAGGCCGCACCCGCAGCGAGGATGCGCGTCGGGCGTTGCCAGCCAAACCCCTTGAATCTATGCGGCGAATCTCTGCGGCGCGCACGCGCGCGCCAGCTTGCCCCAAGCATACACCAATCGCTTTCGGATGTCAGCGGCGCATCGCCTCTCAGTGTCAGCTTCAGTCAGCTCCATGGGATTCCCGGCGCGAAGCAGTCGCCTTCAGGCGCCTTTAGGCGGCTTCCGCGCGAAGCGCGTTGTAGGCCGGCTGTTTACGGCCGGTTCGGCGGTCGCAACTACGCTGGAAGGGCGTTTTGAACGTCCTTTCTCGGCCGGCTTTCAGCCACGTCCCAGCCCCCATCCGGACCCCGAAGGAGTCGTGCGATCATGCCCCGGCGTCCTCCGGGACTTCTGCTGAAATCCGAACTGAGACACTACCGTCAGCGGCGGACACAGGCTCGCTCCGGAACGGCGGCTGGCACAGTCTTCCAGCCCAGCCGGGCGAACTACAGTTCTCACCCTAGCCGGTCGAGTTAACAGTGTTGAGGGGCATACCGTCTTCGAGGTTTTCCGACCTCGGGAAGTCCGTTTCGGGCGGGGACCCCACGCAGACCCACAATGAGCGGCAGGCAGGGCGGCTTGATCATCTCGCTTGACTTCGAGCTGAATTGGGGGACCTGGAGCGAGGTCAGCCTCGACCGCAACCGCAAACGGCTTGAAGAAACACGGCGGGTGATTCCGAGATTGCTCGAGCTGTTCACTGAGTACAACGTCCATGCCACCTGGGCCACCGTGGGCTTCCTGTTTTGCGGGAGCCGCGATGAGCTGATGGACCGCCAGCCCAAGGCCCTGCCCACCTATACCGAGGCAACCGACCCCTACCGCTTTGCCCGCACGATCGGCCGAAACGAGACGCAGGACCCCTTCCACTTCGCGCCATCCTTAATCCGGCTGATCGCGGATACGCCCCACCAAGAGATCGGGACGCACACCTACTCGCACATGTTCTGTCTGGAGCAGGGCGCAAGCGCCGTGGCATTCCGGGCCGATCTGGAAGCGGCGCTGAGCGTAGCGGAGGGGTTCAAGCTTCGGCCGCGGAGCTTGGTCTTCCCGAAGAATCAAGTCAACCAAGCCTTCTTAGCGGTCTGTGAAGACCTGGAGCTGGGCTCTTTTCGCTGCACGAGGGCCCACTGGATCTACGCCGCGCGGGAGCACGCGGCGAACGGCCGGGCTTTTCGCGGGCTGCGGCTGATCGATAGCTATCTGCCGCTGACGGGGCCGGAGGCCTGCTTCCTCGGCGCGGAGTCCCTGTGGATACCGCAAGCGGTGGACGCGAGCCGGTTTCTGCGTCCCTGGTCCCCGGCGCTGCGAGGCCTCGAGGGACTTCGGCTCAAGCGGATCACAGGCGCGCTGGACGCCGCCGCCGAGCAGGGGGCTCACTACCATCTGTGGTGGCATCCGCACAACTTCGGGGTTCACGCGCAGCAAAACCTCGACTTCCTGCGGCGCATTCTGGACCATGTCGCGGCCCTGCGGGCCGACGGGCGCATGGTTTCACTCGGCATGGAATCGATGCCGATTCAATAGGAAGTCGCAAGCGCACTGCGAGCGGGCTGCCCTGCCGTGGGCCTCGCGGCGGCACCGGAGACGGCGATCACATGTACGTCCTTGGCATCAGCGAGATTGACAACGACGCGGGCGCGGTTCTGTTGAAGGACGCCTCGGTGGTGTGTGGCATCAACGAAGAGAGGCTTTCACGCGTCAAGCGGCACCAGGGTTTCCCCCACCGCTCGATCTCGTGGATTCTCGACTACGCGGGGATCGAGTTGGCCGCGGTGGACTCGATCGCCGTCGCAAAAGCGGATCCGATTGCGAACCCGGGACGTTTCTATCGCGTGCGTGACAAGCTCCGCGGCCACGACTATTTCTCGACGCGTGACCCCTCACCGTTGTGGATCAAGGGTCTCAACTGCGCGGTCAACACTAGGCGCAACGCCCCGCGCGCGATGGAGTTGGCATACCGGATGAGCGACGAGATCCTCGCCTGGAGCCGCGGGCGAGGCGTCGAGGACAAGCTGGTGCGCGTGCCTCATCATCGTGCTCACGCCGCGTGCGCCTACTGGGGGTCGGGTTTTGAGAACGCTCTGGCGGTCACGCTCGATGGACAGGGCGAAGGGGCGACGTCGGAGGTCTACAGCATCGAGGACGGACGGTTCAAGCTGCTGCAAGAGATTGTCGTGCCGCACTCGCTTGGCGCTCTGTACGGAATCGTCACCAAGGCGCTCGGCTTCAAGCCCAACCGCCACGAAGGCAAGGTCACGGGGCTCGCCGCCTACGCGACTCCGCATCCCGACCTGCTAGAGCAGTTTCGAAAGCTTGCCTTCAACGACGCCGAGGGCAGCTTCAAGGTCCCGGCCGGGTTCGGAGCCTATCCGAAGCTTCTCTACTGGGCCAAACGATACGGGCGCGAGCAGCTCTCCGCGGCAGTGCAGACAGTTCTGGAGGAAGTGACTTGCCGCTATGTCGCCCACTATGTGCGGGAGACAGGGGCCCGCAACCTGGTCCTGGCGGGGGGTGTGTGTGCGAACGTCAAGCTGAACCAGCGGCTGTTCGAGCTGGACGGCGTCGAAAACGTCTTCGTGTTTCCGCACATGGCCGACGGCGGATTGGGCTACGGCGCGGCACAGATGGTCTACCGCCACGAGTCGGGCGACCGCGAGCCGCAGCCGATCACCGATGTCTACTGGGGACCCGAGTACAGCAACGGGGAGATCGGGGCGGCGTTGCAGCGTCACGGGCTTGAGGCAGCCGAGTGCCACGATGTCCCTGCCGCGGTAGCGGAACTGCTTTGCGCCAACAAGGTAGTGGCGCACTTCGCCGGCCGCATGGAGTTCGGTCCGCGGGCGCTGGGCAATCGTTCGATCTTGTATCCGGCGACGGATGCCAAGGTGAACGACTGGCTCAACGAGCAACTCAAGCGCAGCGAGTTCATGCCGTTCGCGCCGGTCACGCTGGCTGAGCGAGCCTCGGAGAGCTACTTGAACCTCCAAGGCGCCGAGTTTGCCGCGCGCTTCATGACGGTCACGTTCGACTGCACCGGTGGCATGATCGAGAACTGTCCGGCAGTGGTGCACGTGGACGGCACGGCCCGGCCGCAGTTGATTACGGAGGAGCTCAACCCCCGCTACTACCGCATCCTGCATGAGTATTGGGAGCGCACCGGCATTGCCTCTATCGTCAACACAAGCTTCAACATGCACGAGGAGCCGATCGTGTGTACCCCCGACGACGCCATCCGGGCCTTTCTACTAGGGAACCTCGATTACCTGGCGATCGGCGGCTTTCTCGTGGAGCGGCAGCAAGCGGGTCTGCGACCCAAGCCGCTGCGGTTCCGGGACGTACGGACGGCCGGTGCCGGCGAGCTAGAGCCGGTGGCGCTCAAGGCGCGTTCAGCGTGACGGGATCGAGCCTGCGGATGCTCAGGACCCGGATTCCGCGACCGCGGTAATCGAGACTTCGAAGACCTGTCCACCGTCGCATCCGAACACCTTCTTCCACTGATACTCGGGTTGGCCGGTCACTTCGGGAAGAGCGTCTCCAGTTTCGGGGGACCGTAGGTTCAGATCGACCTGCCCGTCCGCACAGCAGGACTTGATCTTCCCTCCGATGACGTTGAGCAGCTCCCGGAGGCTCGATTCCACGGCCTCATCGTTGAGGCTTCCCTCATCGACTCCGAGTATCGATTTGGCGAAGTCTCGTAGCACCGAGTCTCCTGAGTGGACCGAGGCATAGACGGCCAAGGGCGGCTCCTGGCAGTCGAGGCGAACACGGCCGGAGGCGTCGAAAACGGGTTGTTTCGGAGGCGGCTCGATCTCTTTCGCATCGTTGCCGGTCGCCTTTTCAAGGATGCCTTGAACGGTACTCATCAGTTCCAGCTCGATCCCCGAGAGCAGAGAGCCCACCGCGATTTCGACCGGGCCGATCTCGACCGGCTTGTCGGCCTCGGCCGGGCCCGCAGTCTTGATGGGCTTCGCGCCAGTGAGCGTACGCAACACGGCGGCGCGGAAGTCGGTGGGCATGAAGTGCCGGGTTACCACGCCGGTCAAGTGCTCGTGCGTGACTGCCTCTTCTGCTGCGGCCAGCAGATAGATCTGGGCTCCTGGTCCCGCGAGCTTGTGGAGCATGAAATCGAGCCGCAAGCCGGGTAGGTTCTTGGAGAGCAGAATCACGCTTGGCTGCAAGCGGATCGCGCTGACCATGAGCTGGCCTACGTTACCGGCCACCTCACACCGACAGATGGGATCGAGAGCTTTCCGCGCGAACTCGAGAAAACTGGCATCCGGATCGGCAACAAGCACCTTCGGTTTCGTCGTCCCACCGGCTTGCGCCTGGGTGCGCCGCTTCTGTTGAATGCGGTTCACAGCGGCGACAATGCGGTCCATGGATTTGTCGCGGTCGAGCGGCTTGAGTAGATAGTCGTCGATCCTCAACCGCATCGCCTCGCGGATGCCGTCGGAGGTGCCTTGCGCGGAGATGACAACCACGGGCAGGTCCTTGAGCTTGGGATCCCCCCGCAGCACGGTGAGCATCTCGATGCCGCTCACGATGGGCATGTTGATGTCGAGCACTACGAGGTCCACTTGCGTTTTCGAGAGAAACTCGAGAGCCTCGCTGCCGTTCTCCAGCTCGTGGGTCTCGCCCAATCGGGCTTGGGTGATCCATCGGGCGAGCAGGGAGCGCGTCGTGGGATCGTCGTCGACAATGAGGATACGGAGATTCGGCATATGCGCTTGGCGGCTGTTCGCAAGCCCTCGGTAGTCTCATCGGCAGAACCGATCCCTCCGGGGCTGTGAAAAAATCGGGGACTGTCACAAGCGACAGGAGATAAGTCCCCTGCCCTCAACGTCCATCAGGTCGCCGTTGACTGTCCCCAGTATTTTTAGGAAAGCCGGGCCGGCGATCACAGCTCGTTTTTTCGCATCTGCTCCGACAGGAAGTCGGTCGCCCGCCACGAAAGGGCCAGGATAGTGAGGGTGGGGTTCTTCTCGGTTGCGGTGGGAAAGGCGCTGCCGTCGACCACGAAGAGGTTCTTGACCTCGTGCATGCGGCAATACGTGTCGAGAGCCGAGCGCTTGGAGTCACTGCCCATGCGGCAGGTGCCGTGCTCGTGGATGGCACTGCCGAACTTGTCGATTTCACCTCGCCGGTAGGGAAGCGCTTCGGCTTTCATTGCGTGAAGGATCTCTTCGGCGGTGTCGTACATGGCTTCGACCATCTTGCGCTCGTTGTCGCCGATGTCGTAGTCGATGCGAGCGACCGGCACGCCATAGCGATCTTTTTGTGTGCCGTCGACGGTGATGCGATTCGTGGCACGTGGCAGGACTTCCCCGTAAGGGTGCATTTGGATGAAGGCCGGGTAGCGTTCCTTGACGGATTCCTTGAAGTCCCGGCCGAAGCCCGGAACGTCTTTGGCGAAGCCGGCGGAGCTACCGCAACCGGTTCCCCAGAATTGGACCCCGTAGCCGCGCAAGTAGTCCTTCTTCGCGCCAGGCTCGTCGAAACGAGGGAGGTAGACGTGGCCGCCGCTGATGCCGTCGTCGTTGCGGGCCCGCCCGCCGATCAACTCGGGCGCGAAGGCGCGGATGTGGAACCGGACCTGCTCCGACAGGTAGCGGCCTATCACGTCCGAACCGTTGCCGATGCCGTTGGGGTGTTGGCGCGATCTCGAGTTCAGTAGTATGCGGGTGGAATCAACGCACGAAGCGCCGAGCACCACTCGCTTGGCGGGCACGGTGCGCTCCTTGCCGCTGTGGCGTTCGAAGTACTGGACACCGTTGGCCAGACCCTCGCTGTCGACCAGGATGCGTGCCACCACGGCATTCTCGATCACGGTGAGGTGGCCGGTTCGCTCGGCGAAGGGCAGCAGGTGGTCCGCCGCGTTAAAGAAGCTGGCCGTATCGCAGCCTCGGCCGCAAGCCCCGCAGTAGTGGCAGGCGGAAAAGCCCCGGTGATCGCGAGTCATGACGGCGCGGCGTCCGGCAACCACTTTGAGGCCCCGGCGCGCGGCGGCCCGGCGCATGAGGGCCTCGCCGCAACGGGGCTTTGGCGGCGGCATGTGGTGTTGGCTACCGGGAAGCCAGGGCTCGTCGTCGTCCCCGCCACAGACGCCAATCAGCCTGTCAACGTTGTCGTAGTAAGGGGCGATCTCGTTGTAGCGGAGGGGCCAAGCGATCTCCCAGCCGTCGCGCTCGGGCTCGGTGAAGTTGAGATCGGAGTAGCGCAGAGAGACCCGTCCCCAGATGTTCGTCTTGCCGCCGATGCCCCACACGCGCCACAGATCGAAGAACCGGTCGCCGACCCACTCGTAGGGTTGCTCGCCGAGAGTCAGTAGAAACGGCGGGGGCTTCTTGCCCTGGCGGCGAAGCTCGCGAGCTTCCCAGGGGCTCACGTGGGTCCAGAAATCACCCCGATGGAATTTCGAGCCCGCATCAAGAAGCAAGACTTTGGCGCCCTTGCGCGTCAGGTTCCAGGCGGCCATGCCGCCCGACGCGCCGCTGCCGATCACGACGACGTCGTGGTCGTCGGCACGCGCCATCAGGCGTGATCCTCGTGGTCGCAGCCGGGGAATTCTTTGAGGTAGGTGTTGCCCTGATAGCCGAGCTCCTGAGCCAAGCCGATCTCCGTCGAATAATAGGCGTCGATCGTCATGTTCTTGAGCAGCCGGAAGAACGCGCCTCGCTCGCCCTTCGACTCGCTGAACTTCGTCAGCAACTCGACACGCTGCTCCGCATTCTGCTCGGCGAAATCCGCCTCGGCCACAAGCATGAGGCCGGCCTTGAACTGAGCGAGGCGCTTGGGGTCGGCGGATAGGGTTTCGTCGATGATCCGGTCGGCCTCGGCCGCCGCGGCGCCGGGGGTGTCGGATTCGGGGATGATCATTTCCACCAGTTGGGTAACCATGCGGAACTCGCTAGCCGTGAACGCGCGCGGCGCGAACTCCTGCTGAGCCGTGAGCAATCACCATGCCTGCTGCGCCATGGGAAGTGCGGCGGAAGTGGCGGCGGTGCCGGCGATTCGCACCAGCGCTTCCCGGCGTGTCGGTTGGTCGGGCATAGCTCTATTCTAGGCGGCGATTCGGGTCCTCCTGGGGGGCCAAGTTCGGTCCGGGGGCCGCGGGCGGTTTGATTTCGACCCTGGAACCGGTGCGTTGGCCGTTTGCGAGCGTCATGGGCCTAGAATGGCACAGCCTGGGAGATGCGCCTCGGCAGGGATCGAAGGCGGCCGTGGCAGGATTTGGCAGGATTTGGCGCGGTTTTGAGGTGGGTTGTAAAGGTTCTTTATTTCCGGGCGGCTCCGAGTCAGGCCTGTGGGGTTCCCGGGTGGTTGTGCCGCCCTGACAGGGCTCAGGAGATGTGAAGGGATCGGTGACCCTGGGCTCACCCCCAGGGCTGATAGTTGGATCACCCCTTCGGGGTTGGGCTCCTTGCAAACACGGTGCGGCCTTTCGACTGCCGATGCTGTCTGCCAACGTCTCCTCGCCCTCAGTATACGGGCCCGTTGTGGGATGGCCGGGTGGCTGAGTAGCTAACTGATTGAAAGGGTGGAGGAAACTTTTTCAGAAAATCTGTGACTCCCGGGAACCGGTGACAGACTGAGTGCAGATGGGGAATCAGTGCCTGTCCCATCTCCCGTCCATCTCCCGTCGCTTCTCCCGTCACTGCCCTCCCCAGGCTCCGTGGCTTAAAAGGGCTCCGGACCGAGCCGGCGTTGTAGCCGAAAAGCTCTAGAAACGCTCCAAGTACAAAAATTTTCCGCCGGGTCATCGTCCCGATGTAAAGGGAAAGGGGGAAAGAGTTAAGGGATAACTTCCCGGGCACACCGGAACCCGATGAAGTCATACCCGTACTCTGGCTGGAACCTGGTCCGGTACGACGCGCGGACGTACCACGGAACGATATCCCACGAGCCACCGCGCAACACCCGGTGACTTTCGGAGGTCGGCCCCGGGGGATCAACGGCCGGCGTCTTCAACGTTTGATAGTAGTCATGCTGGTACCAGTCGGCAACCCACTCAAAAACATTACCCAACATGTCATACAGCCGCCACCCGTTGGGGTTCTTCTGCTGTACACGGTGAATTCGGTTTCCGTTCTCTTCGAGGATTGAGCGATACTTTGCTCTGTCTTGGCCGGCTTCAACATTCCACGCTTTGGTCGAGTCCAAACGCCGTGGGCCGCTGTTATCCGCGTACCATGCGATGTCATCCAAATCACCGTGGCGAGCGGTCTTGTTCCGCGCGCGTGCTGCGTACTCCCACTCCGCCTCGGTCGGCAGGCGCCCTTTCGCCCAACCTTCGCAATACGTCTTTGCGTCCTGCCAGGTGACCTTAACAATCGGTTGCTGCTGGTCCCTCCATCCGGGGTTGAGGTTCCGATCGCCGATCATAGGCTCGCCGGGCATTTCGATACCCTGCGTTTTGCCGGCAAACCGGCGGTAGGCTCCCACGGTGACCTCCGTCTGCCCTAACCAGAAGCCCTTCGTAATCATCACGGTATGGGGCTTCTCGCCTTCATTGTCAAAGCACTCTCGATCCCCCGGCGAGCATCCCATCGCGAACTCCCCCGGCGCAATCCAGACGTAATTCAAGCCGTCGTCAGGGTTCACCTTGAGCGTGCCGGGTTCGAGTGCCACCTGTCTTAATGCTTGCGCGAGGGCGGTCTTCTCTCTTTCGACAATTGCCAGGTTTGCCGTAAGATCCGCGTTCTCCTTCTCGGCTGCTGCCAGTTTTCCCTCTAAGTCAGTCTTGTCGTGTGACAAACTCGCGCTCTCTTGCTCCGCCGTCGACAGCCGGGCAGTCAACGCGGCCACCCCCTTTTCGGCGTCCTCGAAACGACCCTGAAGCTCGTTGTGGCTCGACCGCAACTGAGCGAACTCCGCCTCACGCTGTTGTGTCAGCGTCTGGTAGTTCTGCGCGCTCGCGGCCAGCTTTCGGCTTTCATCGCGGCGTTGAGCGGCCTCCGCGAGCAACCGCTCTTTGTCCGCCGCACTGGCTGTCTGAGCCTGAGCGATGAGTCGGTCGGCCTGCGCTGCTTTCGCACCCGCCTGGGCTCGGATCTGCTCGATCTCGGCGTCCTTCCTGGCTAGCTCGGCGGCCTGTCGCTCCTGGTCGACCGTGTACCAATACCAGAGAGCTGCGATCGCCACAGGCAGCAGCATCAGACCCAAACGCTGCACCTTTCTCCAAAGCCGATGGCGCCGGCTATCCTCCAGAAACTTTTCCGCTTGAGAATAGGAGAACGCACCCGGTGTGTATCTTTGGGCCCAAGTATCATTCCATCGAGCGGCCTCCCGCAATCGCAAGGCCTCAGCGAGATCAGGATCCCCCCACTTTCTGGCTTTGCGCCCCGCGTCGCGGGCCAAGCGGCCATAAACCTCCGCAGAATGGGCTTCCTCACCCGCCCAACCCTTGAGGTCGCCCCACTGGCGGATCAGCGCCTCGTGGGTGATGTCGATCATCGAGCGATCGTTCAAAGAAGGTTCGTCGGATGAATAGAGAAAGTCTCGAAAGTGCTCAACGATGTGTGTGAGTTCCTCGCTGGAGGCCCCGGTCACCTCCCTTAGCTCACCGAAGCTGGTCGGGCGGCGAATGTCGCGTCCGGCAGTCTCTTTCTCGGTCAGCCGTTGGAATACCCGTTTGGCAGTGGCTTGCTGCTCTTCGCTCAGTTCCTGGTAAAGCTGTTTGGCGTGCTGGTTGAGCGCCCCCGACATGCGTCCGGCTCGACCGTAGTGCTCCAGTTCGATCGAGGACACTCCCGCGGACTCCTGCCAAGTCCGCATCAGAGCGTGCTGCAGGACGGGCAGTTGATCCAGCTCTTGCTCCAAGCCGTGGCCGACGTCGTTGAGGACTCGTTGCACCAACTCGGGCGCGATCTCGGCTCCAGCGCTTGCGACCGGAGCTTCGACCACTTCGCGAAGCTGGGGCCGAGTGAGAACGGGCACGAGATACTGCGCGTCGTTGAGAGCCTCCGGGAGGCCACGGAAGACCGCGCAGTCGCCCAGGTAGTCGGAACGCATCGTGAGCACGACGAAAACGGGAACCTCGTCCTGTTCCGCCGAGGCCAACAGGAGCCTCACGAAGGCGTCTGCCTGGTCGTCCGCGCCGGCGCCCTGGGCCTCTTTTCTGTAGCGGAAGATCTCTTCAAACTGATCGACGACGAGCAGCAGGCTTTCCTTTTCGCCGAGATCGGGGCGGACGCATTCCACGCAACCGAGGCTGCTGCGCTGAAGGGTCCCGAGCCGGTCGTCCCGCGGGCCCAGCACGGTGGGCTTATCCAGCTCGTGCGCCAGAGCGCCGAACGGGTCGTTGCCCGGCCGCATGACCGCGACCTTCCAGCGCGTACCCGCATCGGAGAGGAAGCCGCGCTTGAGCGAAGGGATCAGGCCGGCTCGCACCAGAGAGGATTTGCCGCAGCCCGAAGTCCCGATGACAGCCAGAAAACGAGCCTGCGCCAGCCGGCGGAGGAGTTCGTCCACCTGGTGGTCCCGGCCGTAGAACCGGTGGGAGTCCGATTCGTCGAAAGGCCGCAGCCCAATGAAAGGGCAGGACGTGTCGGCGATCACTGAAGCAAGTAGGGCCACTGAAGTTCTTCTCTATTGTCTAAGTGGATCGAGAAACGGATCGAGAGCGTTGTACTGAAAGTCCCCATATAGTGGTATGACAGGCGCGTCAGAAGCGGCGACACTGATCTTCTCTTCGGCTCCGACACCGATCGCACCCGATGAGAATGGACGGGCCCGCAGATCGCTCTTCGTGGTCTCGAACCAGCTCGTGCTCGCCTGGCCCCAATAGAGCAAAAGCCCGTCACAGCTCCGGAGCTTTCTTCTGTGGTCGGCGGCCGGATCGGGCGGCTTAATTTCGGGTAGGTCTACTTTGAAACCGTCTCCACCCTCGATCCATGTCTTGAGCTTCCAAGCGATCATGTAGTCTTCGATCTCGTTTCCGTCGCACAGGATGTAGACCCTCCGCTCATCGCTGGGCGTCACCCGGGCAGCGGCCGCTCTGGGTTGCAGCAACCCTAGGACCTCTGGCTTCACTCTTTCCAACGTGGTGCGGTCTAGATACTGCGACTGCCGGAGGGGATCCCCATACTCCATCAGCTCGCGCAGGAACCTTCCGTACTCCGTCTCCTGGAGGTACAACTCGGGCTTGGAAGACCACGCGACGAGAGGTTTCTCGAGTGCCATCGCGATGCGGGCCTGGCGGACCACGAGGGGATCGCTTTCAACTCCGAGCAAGTGAACCGACAGCTGAGCGGCTTCGAGGCCTTCTCTTGCGAGCTTATCTACGTTTTCCGAGTTGATCTGGAACTCGGGCAGGATGCGGTAGCCTTGGTCGTTGAATTCTGTGACGAGTTTCTTCCGCTCGCCCTGTAAACCTGCGGGGCAGTGGGCTATGTAGACCGAGACGCGATCCCGCCGAAGCTTTCCCAGCAATTCTTTGACGCTCTTGCAGACTTTTCCGAAACGATCATCGAACTCGCCGCCGGCTGGAGCGAACTCGTCCACGTCGCCTTCGACCTCCCGGAAGAATTCGAAGCCTAACCCCTCGCGGAAAACTCCCCGATGCAACCCGTCAGACTGCGGCGTCTTGACCACGCGGATTCCACGCATTCGCGACCCGACCCGCAGCTTGTCTCCCACTTTGTCGCGGAACCACTCGCGCTCGTCGGTGCAATACCGGGAGGCTAGATACAGCGGTGTGACGACGGCCAGGAAGACCGCGGAGCTTTCGATCTGGCTTTGGATCTCGTCGTCTAGCGCGTGGTCCCCGTGCAGCTTCCTCTCGTCCCGCCAGACCTCGACCGGATGGCCCAAGAGCTGCTTGAGGCGAACTTTGAGCCGATCGCCAAAATAGCTAACCCAGCCGCGCCGGTCTTCGGATGTAGAGATGTTGTCATCATGGCAATAGCTGATGAATACGTCGTTTCGGAAGCCGGGGACGTAGGCGGCCATGGCAGGCGGCGGGTCTAGCGCAGAAATTCGGATCTAAAGCCGTTTGGCACCGAGATTATACACCTTCGTATGGAGGCGGGCGTCGGGCCACCGCCTGCTTGCCTACGCGGCATGGAGGGGACGCCGGCGCTCGCCAACTGCAACTCGCGGCCGGCAAGTCGCTTACATCACAATCGAGTTTTGGGACGATACGGGCGTGCATTGTGTCCGTCGGCTTTCGGTCACGATTCTTACCGCTCTGACGGTGCTGTTGGCCTCGTGGGTTTTAGCATCGTGCGGCCCGGCCGTAGATCCGCCCGCGGGAACCCAGGGCGGCAACAAGAACGGGACGGACCTCAACATCCGCCGATGATTGCTTCTGAGGGTTCCAGCTTCCCCCTTCGGCGGCAGCCTAGTAGAATAGAGTGAAAGTTCGCTTCACTGCCCGCGTAGGAAGGTGCACCCCATGAAAACCCCCGTGATGAGAACTCTCGCGACAACGTCTGTTTGCCTGCTCGCTGCCGTCTGTTTTTTCCTGTCGCCTCCGGCCTGGGCCCAGCTATCGCAAGACCCGGAAACCGTTGTGGCGACGGTCGATGGCCGGCCAATCAAGGAGAAAGACCTCAACATCTCGCCGAAACTCACCCGTCTCCAGCAGCAGGCTTACCAAGCCCGGCTCGAAGCCCTCGATGAGCTCATCGGCGACCGGCTCGTCGAGAAGGCGGCTGCCGAGCAAGACATGACTACGCCCGAGTTCCTCCGTCACGAGATCGACAGGAAGGTCGAGGACCCCACCGAAGAAGAGGTGAGCGCTTTCTACAAGGCTCAGAAAAGCCGCATTAAGCAACCCCTCGAAGCCATTCGTGATCAAATCGTCAAGTTTCTCAAGAGCGAGGAGCGGGAGAAACTGCAACGGCAACTGATCGACGGTTTGCGGAAGAAAAGCGATGTGGCGGTCATGCTGACCGCGCCGCGGCTACGTTTCAACCTCGAGAACTCACCACGACGCGGCCCCGCCAACTCCCAGGTGACGATCGTCGAGTACTCCGATTACCAATGCCCCTACTGTCGGCGCGTGCAACCGACGCTGCTACAAATCCTCGACAAGTACGGCGACAAGGTGAGCCTGATCTACAAGGACTTGCCGCTGCGGCAAATCCACCCCCAGGCCCAAAAAGCCGGCGAGGCCGCCCGCTGCGCCGGCGACCAAGGCAAGTTCTGGGAGTATCACGACAAGCTGTTCGGGCTTTCGCGGATTCGCAAATCCGACTTCGCGGTGATTGCAACGGAGCTCGATCTCAACACGCTCTCTTTCGGCGAGTGTCTCGACTCCGGCAAGAACGAATCGCTGATCAATGCCGACCTCAACGAGGCCGCCTCGTTGGGCGTGCAATCGACGCCCATCTTTTTTGTGAACGGCATCGAGGCCAAGGGCGCCCTACCGCTCAGCGCCTTCAGCAAGATCATCGACGCCGAACTAGCCTCTCCCCGTACCGCCGCCCAGTGAGTCGAGTGGGCAAACCAAACGCTACGGTCCCGATCGAAGCTCCGCCGCCGGTGAATCCGACGGGAGTCCGTCCAACCCGGCGCCCGACAGCGTGGAGGTGGCGCTTTCGGACCCCAAATGGTATTCAGTGCTCAACAAGCGCTGCGTAGCATGTCGTGTAGAATGACATCGCGCGGCTGAGTAGCGATTACGGCCCGGAGACGGAAATGCGGAAGAGACTCATCGTTGTCCTATCATTCGTTCTTCTTTTCGTTTGGGGCGTGACTGCCCAACGCGACAAGGTCATTGCCGTCGAGATCGGCAGGCACAATACCGGCTTGCTGCCCCAGGGCAAGGAGGCCGACGGCATTCTCGGCGACTTCGTCCTGCGCAACAACAAGGTGCACGCGCTGGTTTCCGGCGCCCAGCCCCTGCGCCGCGCCAACATGACGACCGACTACGTCCAGGTGCTGCAGGGCTGCGTCTACGACCTCGACCTGCGCGGCGAAGACAACGACCAGTTGACGGCGTTCCGTCCCGGTGGCGAGGGCGGAGAAATGTCGTACGTCAAGATCGTCGACGACGGCTCGGGTGGCGCGGCGGTCGTCGAAGCCGTGCGCACCGCCCCCAAGGGCGACGGCCTCTACACGCGGCACGAGTATCGCCTGGAGCACGATTGGCAGCACCTTCTGGTGACCTCGACCTACCGCAACGAATCGCAGGAATCGAAGATGATCACCCCCGCGCCGCTGTGGAAAGGCCTCTCCGATGAGAAGAAGGCCGGCGGAACCTTCGTCGGAGACAGCATCGACCCGTTCGACAAGCGCGCCTATGCCGTCGGAGCCACCGGCGGCGTGCCTCTGCCTTTAGGTGAAGTCCGGCTCAACCCCGGCGACGAGAAGGTCTACAAGGTAGCGCTGGGTGTCGCCGACGCACCCCTGGCGGCCTACGGGGTAGTCCAAGCGCTATCGGGAAACTCGGGCACGGTGTCGGGTTCAGCCAAGGACCCCGGCGGCGAGCCCGCGATTCGTGCCAGCCTGTTCGTCGACGTCGCGGGCGTCTCCTTGCAGCAATACCCGGATAGCGACGGCGCGTTCTCGTTCCAACTGCCCGCCGGGGACTACAAGCTGCGCGGCGAAGACATCGGCCGCGACCCCTTCGAGAAGAGCGTCTCGGTCAAGCGCGGCGCAACGACGAACCTCGATCTGGCCGTCTCGAAGGCCTCACGCGTGCGAATCGCGATCCGCGATGAATCGGGCGCCATGTCGCCGGCCAAAGTTCAGTTCGTCGGAGTCCTGCCGACCCTGTCGCCAAACCTCGGTACAGACTATCGCGCCCACGGCGGCAACCATCAGTATCAAACGCACGACGGCCGCGTCGACCAGCAAATGCCACCCGGTGACTACCTGGTCCGCGTCACCCACGGTCCGGAGTTCGATTTGGTTGAGCAGCCCATCAAGGTCGCCAAGGGAGAAACCGTCGAGTTGACGGCGACGCTCAAGCGCACCGTCGACACCGCCGGGTGGGTCAGCACTGACTATCACTCGCACTCCACGCCCAGCGGCGACAACTACTGCAACACCACCGACCGTCTCATCAACATAGCCGCCGAGCACGTCGAGTTCGCGCCCACCACCGAGCACAATCGCATCTACGACTGGCAGCCCCATATCGACCGTCTGGGGTTGAGCCGGCGCATCCGCACTGTGCCCGGCATCGAGTTGACCGGCAGCGGACAGCATTTCAACTCGTTTCCGCTGACGCCCAACCCACTGTCGCAAAACGGGGGCGCGCCGCTGTGGAACTATGACCCGCGCATCAACGCCATCGTGCTTCGCAACTGGGCCACTCCTGACCTCGAGGGCGGTTCGCGCCACGACGTGGGCGTCAACCCGCGCGTCGGCGTGGATCTCTTCGCCGGCGAAGCCGATCGCTGGGTGCAGGCGAACCATCCCACCGTCGGCACGGTGTTCTTTGACCGCGACCGCGATGGCGTACGCGACGGGGGCTTCACCGGCTTCGAGGAACTCATCGACGCCGCTGAAGTTTGGAGCGCCGAGATCCTCAACCTGAACCCCAACTACAAGGGCTGGAACCGCCGCACAGGCCAGAACCGAACCTTCGGCTGGCTACAAATGCTCAACCAAGGCCGGCGCCTGTGGTGCGTGGCGGTCAGTGATGCCCACCGCGTCTTCGGAGGCGGCGTCGGCGACTGGCGCACCTACGTCCCCAGCTCGACCGACGAGCCGGGCGCAATCGACCCCTCCGAGGTCATTCGCAACTCCAAAGCCGGGCAAATGATGATCACCAACGGGCCCTTCCTGAAGGTCGATACGACCGACGGTCAGCCGATCGGCTCCACCGTCATCAGCGAGGGCTCGATCGATCTCAACGTCGAAGTTCAGACGCCGAACTGGATCGAAATCGACCGCGTGCAGGTGCTCGTGAACGGCCGCCAGCCTGAGCAGTACAACTTCCGCAAGGACCTGAATCCCCGCATGTTCTCCGACGGCGTGGTGAAATTCAGCGAAACGGTCCGCGTCACGCTGCAGCAGGACGCGCATCTGATCGTCGTCGCCACCGGCGAGACGACGACACTCGAACTAGGTTGGGGCCTTGCGCCGCAAGGCCGCTGGCGTCCGGTCGCTTACACGAACCCGATCTTCGTTGACGTCGACCGCGACGGCTTCGAAGCCAACGGCGACACCCTCGGCCATCCGCTCATGACCACCCCCGGCGCGGACTAAGAGGAGCCGCCCGCTCAATAATCCTGCACCGACCCATCCGGATTAAACCGCTCGGGCCACTGGAACTTGCGCTCGGGGTCGGCCGACAGCTCGGCCAGCCGGACCTCGTCGATCTCAACACCGAGCCCCGGCCCCTCGGGTAGCGAGACATACCCCTCGTCATCCAGCGTCCAACTCCTCCGCGCCAACCCCGGCAGACGGTTGTCGGGCGAGTACCCCTCGTGAATCAGGAACAGCGGGATCGACGCCGCCACATGCAAGCTGGCGGTCATACCGACCGGCGTCATCGTGCAATGCGGCGCCAGCGGCACATAGAACGTCTCGGCCAGCGCGGCGATCTTCTTCATCTGTGTGATGCCACCCACGAAACCACAGTCGGGCTGCAGAATGTCAATCGCGTTGTGCGTGAGGTAGGGCAGCACGCCCCAGATGGTGCGGTCCTTCTCGCCCGTCGCCAGCGGAATGCGAATCTGCTGCTTGAGCCGCTTGAAGATCTCGATGTTGCCGTAGACCGCGGCTTCCTCAATCCACATGACGTCGTAGGGCTCGATGGCCCCGGCGAACTGGATCAACAGCGGCGGCGGCATCGAGCAATGCGCGTCGAACATGATGGCGGCATCCGGGCCCATGCGCTCGCGCGTCTGCTTCACCTTGTCGACCAGCGCTTCGACCTCGTTCGGCGTGCCCGAGAACGGATGCGGCCCCCCGGTTCCGATCTTGCGCGCGCGGTCGGTGTGATAGACGCGAATGCGCTCCCGCGTTGGCCCGCCGAGCAGTCGATAGACCGGGACGCCCCACAGCTTGCCCGCGATATCCCACAAGGCCATATCGATCGCCGAGATCGTGTGCACCATGAACGGCCCGCCGCGCAGGTTGCGGTGCGCGCGGTACATGCGCTGCCAGAGGTGCTCGATGCGGGTGGGGTTCTGCCCGTCGAGTAACTCGAAGATTGAGTTCGCGAGCGCCGTCGCCACCTTCGGTTGGACGTTGCTGATCTCGCCCCATCCCGTGATGCCGTGGTTCGTCTCGATCTTGACGATGCACTTGGGATTGGCCGGCGTCGAGGTCAACTTGGTGATCTTGATCGTCGAAGCCCGGTCCTCGACATTCGCCGCCGGGTTCGACTGTGCCGCCACCGCGTCCGACAGCAAGGCCTGCGCCGCGGCCATCGTGCCCAGGCCGGAAAGAAAGCCGCGCCGTCCCAGGGTGCCTACTGTGCCTGATGCGTCCACTGATTCTTCGCTCATAGGATTCCTCCAAACACTCCGCGATGTGAGTTTCGAAACCGCCCGCCGTGACCGCGGACTCCAAGGCCGGGCTGCTCCATCCTAGCCGACCCGCCGCTCCCAAGCCCGTAGCGCGGATCTCGGTCTTGAGATCCGCGGCTTCTTCTGCCCGTGGTAGCGCGGGCCTCCCGGCCTGCGGCGTCGACCTCCAGGTCGACGTCTTCGTCCACATGACCACCGACACCACCGGCCCGGAAACCGAGACTCCCCGGCCTACCGGCCGACCCCGCCGCATCAAACGATCAAAGGCCGCTTTAGCTAAAATGAAAAACTTCCGCTATGAGAGAGAAACGCCGGGTTTCGGCCGTCGGTTTTCTGAACACGTCGCCGCTCGTCTGGGGCTTGCTCCACGGACCCCAGCAAGGCGTCTTCGATGTGCACTTCTCGCTGCCGTCGGAGTGCGCCGACGAACTCCGCGCCGGTGGGGCCGACATCGGCCTCGTGCCGGTCATCGCGCTCGCCCGGCAACCGGACTTAATGGTCGTGCCGGGATGTTCGATTGCCTCCCGCGGAGCGGTGCGCAGCATTCTTTTCTTCTCGCGCAAGCCCATCGAGACGATCGAGTCGTTCGCCGCCGACACCAGCTCGCGAACCTCGGTCATGCTGGCCCAGGTGCTGCTGGCCCGCCGGCACGGCATCCGGCCACGCGTGCGCCCGTATCCGCCGAAGCTCGACGAGATGCTCGAGCTGGCCGACGCCGCGTTGATCATTGGTGACCCGGCCTTGCGCCTCGACCCCGGCCAAACCGAGTGGCGCGGGCAGCCCTTGTTTGTCTACGACCTCGGGGCCGAGTGGATGGCGCTGACCGGCGCGCCCATGGTGTTCGCCGTGTGGGCCATCAAAAACCTGGTGGCCGAGCCCGGCGACGCGGCTCTCTTCGGAGCGTCGGCCGATTACGGCCGCGAACACATCGACGACATCATCGCTGTCGAGAGCAAGAATCGAGATCTGCCCGAGGACCTGGTCCACCGCTACTTGACGAACCACATCCACTATGAGTTTGGTGAGGAAGAGCAGCGCAGCGTCGATCTCTTCATGCGATCCGCGGCCGAGTTGGGGCTCATCGAAGAGGCCCCGGAGCTGAAGTACCTGGAGCCGGCCACGGTGGGTGAACGCGACTGACGAGTTCGATACAGTCCCCCAGCGGGCCCGACCCAGGAAACGGCGCCACTATGACCCAGTCGCGTATGACCCAGTCGCAAGCGCTCGACGCATTCGCCGGCGATGACCTGATCGGCATCGGCATGGAGGCCGATTCGATCCGCCGCAAGTTCCATCCCGAGGGCGTGGCCAGCTACATCATCGACCGCAACATCAACCACACGAATTTCTGTACCGAGTACTGTAGCTTCTGCGCCTTCTATCGCCCGATGGGACACGAAGAAGGGTACGTGCTACCCAAGGAAGAGATCTTCGAGAAGATCCAGGAGACCATCGACCTGGGCGGCACCGGCGTCCTGATGCAGGGCGGCGTCAACCCCGACCTCAAGATCGAATACTTCGAAGACCTGTTCGGCTCGATCAAGCAGCGCTTCCCGATTCACCTGCACTGCCTGTCAGCGCCCGAGATCCTCACCATCGCCGAGGTCAGCGATCTGACGATCCGCGACACCATAGCGCGGCTGCGCGACGCCGGGCTTGACTCGATCCCCGGCGCTGGCGCGGAGATTCTCGACGACGACGTGCGCTTCAAGATCGCGCGCCTCAAATGCACCACCGCCGACTGGATCAACGTCCACCGCACGGCGCATCAGCTCGGCATGCGCACGACCGCCACCATGATGTTCGGCTGCGGCGAAACGATCGAGCACCGCGTCAACCACCTCGAGACGTTGCGGCAATTGCAAGAAGAGACCGGCGGCTTCACGGCATTCATCCCCTGGCCCTTCCAGCCCGAGAACACGGCGCTGGGCCGCAAGGTCACCGAAGAAACCACGGCCGTCGACTTCCTCAAAACCCTCGCCATCTCGCGCATTTTTCTCGACAACGTCGTGAATATCCAGACCTCCTGGGTCACCCAAGGCCTCAAGGTCTGCCAACTCGGCCTACGCTTCGGCGGCAACGACGTTGGCAGCGTAATGCTCGAGGAGAACGTGGTCCGCCAAGCCGGCGCCCAGCACTCCGCCTCCGAAGAAGACCTCCGCCGCATGATCCGCGACGCCGGCTTCATCCCCAAGCAACGCGACACGCTCTATCGCACGTATTACTTGAACTGAGTCATGGCCGCGGATCTCAAAAGCGAGATCCGCGCTACGGTCACACGCGCTTCATGACCTGCCCCGATTCTCCACCACCGGCCCCCGGAAGCATCCCTTGAGACCGTGTCGATGGGACGATTTGGGACGGTCCCAAGCTTCGCTTTGGTCTCTCTATCCTTCGATTACACAGTTAGCAGGCAGGTGGAAGGGCCACGACCCTCGGGGAGAAGCAAGTGATTGATCAGGTACCCCGGCCCGGGGTAGTCGCTGATGAGCTTCCGAAGAGAGAGGATTATTCTTTTCAGGAAGCGGATATAATCCAAGGTTTCGACGTGGAGTTCAGGTTGATGTACGACGGCGGCCTAACGGCCGCTGGATCATCTGCAAATCGAAGGCCGACGGAGAAACATTACATTCGGCAGCAATTCCACCCACAAACCAAAACAATTGTGGGAGTCCCATCCGGCGCTGCGTTGGCAAGTTCCTTGAACAGAGACCAGACGTTCTCGACGCCATTGGCGGTGGCTCCAGTCTCCCAGTTCACGTACTCGAATCGGTGGTCTACGGTCTGGTGGGCGAACTCAGAGGCATCAAGCCAGCCGTAGGACTTGAAACGGTCGGTCTGAACGACGGCCCTTGGGCTCGGCATTCTCGCGGATGAAATCCTTCAACACGGTGGCCTGACGTTCTAAACGGCCCGCATACGGACCTTGCCTGATGTCCGCTCTTTCATTCCGACTACAGGAACTTTATTGGCGGCTCCGCGCCCGCGTGTCCCTGATCCTTTGCCACCTACATAAGTCTCGTCAACTTCGACGATCCCGGAAAACTTCTGGAGGAAATCCTTTTCTTCCTGCATAGCGAGCCTGATGCAATGAGACATGTACCAAGCGGTCTTGTAGGTGACGGAAAGCTCTCGCTGAAGCTGTTTAGCGGAGACGCCTTGCTTGGCCGAGCAGATCATGTAGATGGCCAGGAACCACTTGGTGAGGCAAGTGGGAGTCGTGGAAGATACTCCCCACGGTGACAGAGAAACGATGTTTGCAAGTCGAGCAGCCGCGCAGGTAGCGGACCTTGCCGGTCTTCCCTGGGGATTCGGACCGGAAGGTCTTGGTGCCGTTGCACTTTGGGCAGACAACGCCCTCCGGCCAGCGGATGCGCTCGAAGTGGTTGATGCACTTCTCTTCAGTTCCGAACCGGCTGCCGTTGCGCTTGTAATCGTGGGTCATCGTTTGGCCGCGTCCCTTCTTGAGCGGCAGGCCGGGTTGGGTGCGATCGAGGGCTTGGATTTGGGATTTCTCATCGAGCGAGAGAACCAGAGCATGCGCGGGCGGGTTCAGATAGAGTCCGACGATGTCGTCGAGTTTCTCGGCGAAACGCGGGTCGTTGCTGAGCTTGAAGGTCTTGACGCGATGGGGCTTGAGGCCAAAGGCGTCCCACGGTGGAGGCGCTGACGCCGGCCGCGGCGGCCATCGTACGACGGCTCCAGTGGGTGGCGTTGGGGGGCTTCTCGCAGGTGGTCTTGCGGATGATTTCCTGCACGGTCTCCGGCGAGACGGCGGGCTTACGACCGGGCCGCGGGGCGTCCTTTTCAATGCCGGGTATGCCGTGTTCGAGAAAGCGCCTGCGCCAGCGGGCCACCAACTGCCGCGAGACGCCGAGTTGCGCGGCGATCTGCTTATTTTCGAGACTGTCGGCGGCGAGCAGGACAATTCTGGCTCGCAAGGCGAGACGAACGGCCACTTGGCGGCCGCGGGCGTAGCGGCTCAACTGCCGGCGCTGGGCTGTGTTCAACGTGACCGAATGTGCTCTTCGCATCCGATGCCTCCTATCCATAGAGACGATGGGGGAACACTATAAGCTACATTATTTATGGTGCACTACACTAGGCAAGGATCGAGGCCAGCTCCTGGAACCAACGGATTCGGGTCGCGGTAGGGACGTCGGTCGCCCGACGCCCCCGCAAAGATCCGTACGTCAGCATTGACTCATACGGCTCCTGCCTCGGATGTGTGGCGCCCCTACCCCCTACCCGGTTTTTGCTGCCCCTCCACCGCTGAGCTACGATAGAGTCGAGGTGGAGTTCTCGCAACACGTTAAGTCGTCGGTCAACATCGTCGGCGTTGTCGGCGAGTCCGTACGCCTGAAGAAACGCGGGGCGGACAACTACGCGGGCCTGTGTCCCTTCCACAACGAAAAGACCCCCTCGTTCAATGTCAACGAGAGGTTGCAGATCTACAAGTGCTTCGGCTGCGGCAAAGGGGGAGATGTCTTCAACTTCGTGATGGAGATGCAGGGCCTCAGCTTCCCCGAGGCCTTGGAGATGATCGCCGAGCGGCACGGAATCCCCATTCCCGCCATACGCGGCGGCGAGTCGCCTGACGCGGAAACAAGGCTTCGCGCCGCCGTCTATCGCATTCATGAATTGGCCCAAGACCTGTTTCGCAAGCAATTGCTCGGAGCGCCCGGCGCATCGGTAAGGGCCTACCTCGACAAGCGCGGGGTCTCGGCGGAAACTCAGGAACGCTTCGGCCTTGGCTTCGCTTTGGATTCCGGCTCCTCCCTGCTCAAGGTCCTCGAGCGCGAGGGGGTGACCCGCGAACACATGGAAGCGTCCGGGCTAATCCTCAAGCGCAACGACGGCAACGGTTACTTCGACCGCTTCCGCGGCCGCTTGATGTTCCCCATCCACAGCGAACGTGGCAAGGTTGTCGCATTTGCCGGTCGCGCCCTGCGGGACGACCAGCAGGCCAAGTACCTTAACTCGAGCGAGACCGCCATCTACAAGAAGAACTCCGTTCTCTACAACCTGCATCGAGCCAGAGAGGCTGTCCGCCGCGAGAATCGCGTACTCTTGGTCGAAGGTTACATGGACGTGATCGGCGTTGACCGGTCCGGCGTTTCCCTCGCCGTGGCGAGTTGCGGCACGTCGTTGACGACGCAACAAGCCCACATGATTCGCCGTCACGCCGAAACCGTGATCGTCAACTTCGACGCGGACCAGGCCGGCCAGAGCGCCACCGAACGTTCGATTGAGATCCTCCTCGAACAGGATCTCAAGGTCCGCGTCCTCACGCTGCCCGAGGGACTCGACCCCGACGAGTTCTGCGCTCGCCATGGCGGGGACCGTTACCGCGAGTTGCTCGACCTCTCGCCGGACTACTATTTCTGGCTGGCGGAGCGGGCGCGCGGGAAACACAACACGCGAACCGCCGAGGGCCGCGTGGCTGCATTCCAAGAACTGGTTCCCGCTATCAATCTGTTGCGCGACAAGATCAAACGCGTGTCGCTCGCCAACGAACTGGCCGAGCACCTAGGCGTCGAGTCCGGCTTGGTGCTGGAGCACTTTCGCCGCTCCGCCTCCGAGCGGCGCAACGAGCCTCTGGTGATCTCCACCGACGACATCTTCTCGCCGGGTGAGCGCGTCTTGTTGGGGCTGTTCCTGGAGTCGGAGGAGGCGCGCAAGGAATTGCTCGCTGACGCCGTCGCACTAGCACGGGAGGACCAACTTCCCAGCCACCGGATCATGGAGTCGCTAGACGCGGTGGTCCGCCAAGGAGAAGCGTTTCAGTTCGCGGCCCTGGAGGGACGCCTCGAATCAAAGGACCGTGAACTTCTTTCCCGCATCGTGTTCAGTCACGACCGCTATGGCTGGTCGATCGAGGACGGCCGTCAGGCGCTTGAAGCCCTGCAGCGTCAGGGCTGGCAGCGGCACTATCGCGCCGTCGCACGCGACATCGCCGGCGCGGAGCGAGAGGGTGACCACGCCAAAGCTTTGGAACTGTTGCGAAAGAAGAAAGACCTCGAAACGCTGGGGCGGCGTATCGGCGGTCTGCCGCAACCTCTCGCGGCGCGGGACGCTTGAGGTCGCCCGACCACCCGCGAAACTCCAACAAGAAGTTCCGGAGTCAAGTCAGGGCCCGTCGCTTTCGACGAAGTCGAGTTCTGCTGCATGCGTGGGAAGGCAGGTTGTAGAATGTGAAGAATAACTTCCACACTGGATGACTCGCTGACGCATGGTTAGGCTCGACGCCGGTACGTGGCTGTTGCTGTGTATCCGCTGCACCGAGGGTGTGCGCCGACGGCTCCCGGCCAGATAGCTTCGAACCGTTCGATTTCGAGGCGGCAAGTGAATCAGGACATTCAACGGAATCTCCGCAAGGCCGAACAAGTCGACCGGCTGCTGAAGGACTTCAGCGCGGCCGAACTCGATGAGGTGGATCCGTCCGCCGATCCCGCGGGCAAGGCCGACAAGGCGGATAGCCCATCGGAGGAAGCTGCCGGCGGGATGTCTGAACTCGAGGCCACGGAACAAAAAGCTGGAGATCCGGTCCGTGTGTACCTGCGCGAGATGGGCGCGGCGCCGCTACTCACGCGAGAGGGCGAAGTGGAGATCGCCCGCCGCATCGAGCGCGGCAAGACTGCGACGGCCAAGGCGGCCTTCCGGTGTCCCCGCGTCGTCCGTGAATTCCTTTCTCTCGGCGATGACCTTTCGAAAGGCACTCTCTCCGTCCGAGACGTCATCGTTCTCAACCTCGATGAGATCACCGAAGAATTGCTGGTGTCAAAGACCGAGGAGGTTCTCAGAACCGTTGCCGAAGTGGCTCGCCTGTTCAAGCGTTGCGAGCAGCAGCGGCTCCGTCTCCAAGTCACCTCACAGGTGCGGAAGCCCGCGGAAACCAAGCTCCGGAGAATGGAACTGGCCCGCGGCCGCATCCGCATGTCCCAGATCCTACGGCGCCTCGAGATCACTCCGAAGCAGCAAGACATCTTTGTCGGGTGCATCGAGGAAGTCGTCCAGAAGCTTAAGGAGCTTGAGAAGCCGTTGGCTGCGGCCCAGCGCAATCTCGAGACAACCGAGGGCGCCGACGAGCGCCGCAAACTGAAGAGCGAGATCCGCTCTCTCCGGCAGCAGATCACTCTCATCGAGAACGGGGCAGGCGCCGGCTCCAGCGAACTGCGCCGAACGCTGCAAGTGATCCGCGACGGGCAGAGAGAAGCCGAGGCCGCCAAGCGTGAGCTCGTCGAAGCGAACCTACGCCTGGTGGTTTCGATCGCCAAGAAGTACGCCAACCGCGGGCTGCAGTTTCTCGACTTGATTCAGGAGGGCAACATCGGTCTGATGAAGGCCGTGGACAAGTTCGAGTATCAGCGGGGCTACAAGTTTTCCACCTACGCCACGTGGTGGATACGCCAGGCGATCAGCCGCGCCATCGCCGACCAGGCTCGTACGATCCGCATCCCGGTACACATGATCGAGACGATCAACAAGCTGATCCGCACAGCGCGGAGCATGGTGCAGGAACTCGGCCGCGAGCCCACCAATGAGGAGTTGGCCGAACTGATGGACATCCCGCTTGCCAAGGTGCGCAAGGTCCTCAAGATCTCGCAGGAGCCAATCTCGATCGAGACGCCGGTCGGCGAAGAAGACGAGTCCCACCTGGGCGACTTCCTCGAAGATCAGGAGCAGGTTTCCCCCGCTGACGCGGTGATCAACCTCAACCTTCGTTCACAAACGGCGCAGGTACTCAAGAGCTTGACGCCGCGGGAAGAGAAAGTCATTAAGATGCGCTTCGGATTGGACGACGGCAGCGAACATACGCTTGAGGAAGTTGGCCAAAGCTTCGCCGTCACCCGCGAGCGTATCCGGCAGATCGAAGCCAAGGCGCTGCGGAAGCTCCGCCACCCCAGCCGCAGCCGACGGTTGCGCCAGTTCGTCCAGCCCGACACGTCTCCCTAGTAGCAGCCCGTGGCAGAAGTAGCGTTTGCCAGCCGGGTCAAGCAGCGAGGGGGAGCGGGTCGGACGGCTCGATCCGGAGGGCTCGCGGGGCCGTCGGCCACAGAAAGTCGCGGCGAGTCCAACGGCGGGGCCTCAGCAGCTCGAAAAGGCGTTTGCCGAGCCGCTCAAGGGCCTTTTCTGCCGCTTTCTGCCCTCGCGGCGTGCCCGCGCCCAGTTTCCGGCGCAGCGCCAGCGACAGGTTGAATCCGCCCACATGAATCAACAGTCGCTTGAGAATATTGGGATGGCCCCGCAGGTGTGTCCGTCGCATCCCACCGGTTTCGAACAAGTGCGCAAATACTCGCTCCACTTTCTCGCCTCGCTGCCGCAGCAGCCGCTTGCCGCGCACGCCCCGAATCCTCCGCCGGTTCGCATACACCGCTTCGCGCTCTCGTGGCTTGTCCCGCCAGCAGCGTCGTCCGCGGTCCGGTTCACTCAGGTACGAACGAAGCTCCAACGCCGCCAAATCCGTCAGCACCGCATTGGAGTGATAGCCTTTGTCGGCGATCACTTCCCGCACCCCGTCCGCCGCCAGTTTCTCGTTGGCCTCGTTGTCCGCCGCCACCGCAGCCACTTGCTCGGCCGCTTCGGTGATCGTGTCCGCGATCGTGGTCGTGTCGCCGCGGTCGGCTGCGGCCAGCGTCACCGCCAGCACCGCCCCCGTCTCCAGGTCCACCGCCTGCTCGGCCTTGTGGGCCAGGTGCGTGCGCCCGTCTTTCATCTTCGTGATCTTGGCGTCCGGGTCGTGCGGGTGCCGCCACTGTTGGTTCGAGCCTTTCTTTTTGCGTTTCTTGTCGAGCTTCGCCAACTGCTCTCTGGTCGGCGTCTCGATCCCCGCCTCCGCCGCGAGTCGTCGCAAAAACTCTTCGTAGCCCTCGCCGCTCGCCCGCCGCACGATCGAACGCAGCGCCGCGTTCGCTTCCAGCGTCGTCGCATCGACCCCGATCGTGCTGCCCTGCAACAGCCCTTCCTTGGCGCGCAGCTGCAACACCCAGGTGAACACGTCGCGGTGTGTTTCCAGATCGATCCGCCGCCGGGTGCGCGAGATCGTCGAGGGGTCGGGCGTCGTCTCGGCGAGCTCAATACGCAAGAAGCGGCGCAGCGACAGCGAATCGGCGAGGCGCCAGGCGATGCCGCGTTCGGAGTCGAGGCCTTCGAAGTAGCCGATCAGCAGGCAGCGAAAGTAGCGGCCCGGCGCCAGCGACGGCCGCCCCAGGGTGGGCGCATAGAACTTCTTTCAGCGCCCTTCCACGAAGCGGTCGAAGCCGTGTTCGTCGAGCAGTTCGTTCAGCCTGTGATAGAACGGATGTGCTGCTGTGGTGGGCAGGTCGGTGGTGGCGATCCAGAGGGGTTTCTGGCGCTGCTGCCGGCTGCGTCGTCCCATCGCCATAAAACAATTCTATACCAGGTTGTTTGTTCTACAAAGAACTTTGTCGAACTTTTACAACAGGCTGCTAGTACTACTGTGTTACAAAATATGATAGCCTAAGAGTGTGCCGAACAAGGAGTCGGCGCCAGGCAAACAGCAACAACGTTTCGCGGCTTATCTCGACAGCCTGGCGCGTGCCGCGAAACATGCCGACCGCAGTGAGCCCTTGAAAGCGTACTGCCGCGGTCTGCTGCTGCCCATCGAGCGCAAATGCGTGGAGCCGATGGCCGCTCGCCTCGCCCCGCACAACGTTCGCCGTACGCACCAGTCGCTGCATCATCTGGTCGCCGATTCGCCGTGGGACGACGACGCCCTGCTCGCCGCCGTGCGGGGCCGCGTGCTGCAGGCGATGAAGAAGACCTCGCCCGTCGTGGCCTGGATCCTCGACGACACGTCCTTTCCCAAGAAGGGCAAACACTCGGTCGGCGTGGCGCACCAGTATTGCGGACAACGAGGCAAACAAGAAAACTGTCAAGTCGCGGTGAGCCTGTCGGTCGCTACCGGGAAGGCATCGCTGCCGATCGCCTACCGCCTGTACCTGCCCCAGGGCTGGGCCGACGATCGAAAACGGCGAGGCAAAGCCGGCGTGCCCGACGAGATCCGCTTGGAGACGAAACCCGAGATCGCGCTGGGCCAGATTCGTCAGGCGCTCGAAGACGAACTCGAGCCGGGGGTCGTGTTGGCCGATGCCGCCTACGGCAATGACAGCGTGTTTCGCGGCGAACTGGCACAACGGGGACTCGAGTATGTCGTCGGCATCCAGAGCTCGACGACCGTGTGGCGACCCGGGCAAGGGCCTCTGCCGGCGAAGAAATACTCCGGTCACGGTCGGCCGCCGAAGCTGTTGCGACGTGGCCAGCAGCAGCCCGTCACGGTGAAGGAGTTGGCCGGCGAGCTGTTGGCGACCAAGGCCTTCCGCGCGCTGAGCTGGAGGGAAGGGACCCGCCAGAAGCTGCGCTCGCGTTTCGCCGCCGTGCGAGTGCGGCCGGCGCATCGCGACTACGAACAACACGAACCGCACCCCGAGCAGTGGCTGTTGATCGAGTGGCCTGCCAAACAGGGGGAACCGACCCACTACTGGTTGGCGAACCTAGGCGCTCCAACGACCCGCAAGGATCTGGTCACGTTGGCCAAGCACCGCTGGATCCTCGAGCGCGACTACCAGGAGCTCAAGCAAGAGTTGGGACTGGGTCACTACGAAGGACGCGGCTGGCGGGGCTTTCATCATCACGCCACCCTTTGCATTGCGGCGTATGGGTTCCTGGTGGCTGAGCGGAGCCTTTTTTCCCCCTCGACACGAATCGACCGATTACAGCTACCCCTCCCCAAGCCGCCGTGGGACTTCCGCCCGCGCGGGGCGCCCGATTCGACCCGAGCGGCATAACCCGAGCTCGATTGCGACGCTGCGGAGGCAAATCGGTCGCCACATTCTGCGTCAGCTTCCTTGCTGTCCTTTTTGTGGCTCCGGATTTTTATAACACAGTAGTACTAGCACGGCCCCCACGGAACCAGGGTCAAGAAGCGCTCAGAGTGCGTTGCGTGGGGACCAATTGCCGCTACACGTCTGCTAGGATTCGACGATTCTTCCGTCTTGCATGCGCACGGTGCGCTCGGCACAGTAGGTAGCCGCTTCGGGGTTGTGAGTGATCATGAGGATCGTCTGGCGAAAGCTTTTGTTGAGTTCCTTTAGCATATCGAGAACCGCGAGCGAATTCTCGGTGTCGAGGTTGCCTGTCGGTTCATCCGCGAGCAGAATTCGTGGATGATTGACCACGCCGCGGGCAATCGCCACCCGCTGCTGCTCCCCGCCAGACAAAGCGTACGGCTTGTGATGCAGTCGGTGGCTGATGTTCAGCATTCGCAGTACACCTTCGAACATCTCGTCGTCGGCGCCCGCACTGCCGCCGATGTGCTTGGCGATATCGATGTTCTCGCGGGCGGTCAAGGTCGGCAGCAGATTGAATTTCTGAAACACAAAACCGACCGTCTTCCGCCGCAACTGCGTGCGCTCGCGGTCACTCATCGCGGAGAGGTCGCGGCCGCCAACTTTCACCACGCCGGCGGTAGGGGGAGTAAGCCCTCCGATAACGTGAAACAGCGTCGATTTGCCGGACCCCGACGGTCCAAGAATGGCCAGGAACTCACCGGTGCGCGCTTGAAGGTCGACGCCTCGCAGGGCGGGTACTTCCACGCCTCCCATGCGATAGACCTTGCGCAAGGCGTTCACTTCGATGATGTAATCGTCCGGCACGTTGATGCTCAATTGTAGGTCAAGGCGCTGATCGCGTCTTGCCGAGCGGCGCGGGCCGCGGGGTAGGCCGCGCCCAAGGTCGAGCCGATCACGGCGAGCAAGCTTGCCGCCGCAATCCACTGTTGATCGATCAAAATGACCATCAACGGGAAGTTCGCTTGCACCGCAGACCGAACTAGGTAGGTGATCCCCATCCCCAGCGCAATGCCCACGGCACAGATCGCCAGGGTCTCGCGCAAAAGGATACCGATGATGAAGCCCTGCGACGCCCCGAGCGACTTCAAGATTCCCACTTCCCGGGTGCGCTCCAGAATGGCTGTGTACATCGATAACAGCACGACCAGAAAACCGATGATCACCGCGATTCCGATAATCATGTTCACAAAGTACGACAGCACCCCCCGAACGTCGCCGGCGACCTGTGAGAGAAATTCTTCCAGACCGTAAACGGGATAGGTCGGCAACAACTCACTGATCTGCGCAACCACCCTCTCGGTTTGCGAGGGGTCGTCGAGCGTGAGGAAGATCTGGCTGAACTTGCCTTGCCATCCCATCAGCTCCTGCATCGTCTCGATGGGGATGAAGATGCGTGACATCTTGCCCGACTCGACCACGGCTGCCACGCGAAAGTCCTGGTTGAGAAGCCGCACCGAATCCCCGGCGTTGATCTTTCGGTAGCGCGCATACACTTCGTCAACGACGGCGTCGTAGGGGCCCTCGGGCGGCCCGCCCTGAAAGTAGTGGATGCCTCCGCACATCTCCACGAAGCCGGCCCAATCGACACCGGTCACCGTCTGCAAGTTGCCCTCGGAGATCACTGTTGTTCCGACGGCCATCCGAATCTCGGGGTAGCGCTCTTGCAAGACCGCGGTGAGCTTCGATGGAATGTCCGCCGAGGTCAGGCTCATCGCAGCGCTGCTCGACGACGGCCGGATGAGAATGTCGGCGGCGATGCCGCGGGTTCGGCGTTGCGACTCCTCCAACAGGCCTTCGGCCATTCCCGCCATCAGGAGAATCATCGCGACCTCCATCGCGATGGCAAGCACGCTGAGCCCTGTCCGTACAGGACGATGGCGAAGACTGCTGGTAACCATGCGGCCGATCATGGGTTCTTCTCGCTGCCTTCTTCCTCGTCCGATTGACCGATCTCCTCGATCTTCACCCCCTCGGGCGGTTTCAACACGAACCCTTCTTCAGGGACATCGACGTTGAGGAGCAACCGCAAGAAACGCACCGTCAACACATAGCCGTCCGCGGGACGGTTAATTTCGACCACGGTCGGATAGCGCATCGGCTCGCCCGGAGCCCATTCACGATACCAGGCATCCGTGACAACGTCTCCATGTAGGTCATAAACCTGCTGGCGCGCGATGTCGAGGTCGACTCGGTCGAACCAAATCTTGCGGCTTAGCCGATAACCGAACTCGGTCTTCCGAATAAAAACGACCACGTGATACGCTCGCGGGCCGTAGCTTAAGTTCTCGAGAACGGCCAGTTCCTCATCCTCTCGTCGTGAATCGACCACCAGCGCTTCGAGGATGTGCTGAGGACGCACATTCTCTTCCCGCTTTTTCGACGGCTTGCTTAGCTCGTTCAGTCCCACCAGGTAGCGGTTCTTCGTCGGCAGGTGGACACTGAACGTCGTTCCATCCGACGTAATATCAAAGACCGTCGAACCCACGACTGGAAACTCCGCGCGCACGCGGATCGACGACGGCCGACGGATCAAAACCAACCCGTCGGACTCCGGATAAGCCTTAATTTTCTGCCGGTCCTGGGTCAGCACGGAGAGTTGCAAGTGCACGCGGGAGCGCAGCGACTCGATAGCGTCGAGGCTATCGAGCTTCGAGAGCAACTCTTCCAACCCGGCCGTCCGGGTCGCCAGCGGCACGGGTGGCGGCGGCTCGGTGCGAACGAGGCATGCTGCATTGGCGACAACCAACGCCGCGACAATCACTGTAAGGAAGAAGCGGTCAAAGCGGGTGACCGCCGACAAGGCAGGAGACAAATTTGATTATATCAATAGGTTATTATCCGGCCCCAGACCGCTCGGCGGCGGCCCCAGAGGTGAACTCGGAAGCCGCGCCGGAACTCCGGCGTCGGAGCTCGATCCACTGCAAGAAGACCTCCGGGTTCTCTAGCCAAACCAGGAACCACTCGATCAGCTCTTGTTTCTCGCGACGTTTGTCAGCGGAGAGACTCCGCCTTCCCAGCAGAAGCCGCAGTCGGTCTTTGGACTTCCGCACCGCTCGTCGAACGTCCCGCGCCCGTTCGGCATTGCCGCCGTTCCGGGCCTCCTCATACTCCCGCTGCATGTCGAGCAGCGAGGCGGCTGCTTGGTCTGTGTCGGCGAAGTGCACGCGGTGACGTAGGTCCACAGGCAGGCCGCCCAGAGAACGCGAGATCTCCACCGTCGTGGCCGAGAGTACCTCCAGCAGATAGGACCTCGAGACCGGCCTCTCCCGGCGTAACGCTTTACTGATCTCCGCCTCGATGGACCAGAGAACCTCCTCGTCAACCAACACGGGGCGGCGCTGTTCGAGGTACTGGAGCACGAGGCTTTTGATGGTGAGTCGCGCTCCGCGGATTGTCACCGCCCCTGACTCCGGCGGTAGCGGGACACCGCGCGTTTGTGTGCCACCAAGGTCTCGGAGAAGACGTGCGCGCGTGCTCCCTCCGACTCCGCAACAAAGAATAGATAGTTCGTATCCGCGGGGTCGAAGGCCGCACGTAGCGCCTCCTGTCCGGGGTTAGCGATAGGCCCCGGCGGAAGCCCGGCATGTAGGTAGGTATTGTAGGGATGAGGGTTGAGGAGGTCGGACTGGTAGATCTTGCCGCGGTAGCGGTCCTCGATGATCAGCCCATAGACCACCGTCGGGTCGCACTGCATCAGCATCCGGCGGCGCAAGCGGTTGTGGAATACCGACGAGACCAAACGGTGCTCACGCGACGTCGGCGTCTCCTTCTCGATCATCGAGGCCAGCGTCACGACCTCGTAGGGCGTGAGGTCTGTGGTTTCTGGTGCGCTGGTGTCGCGGTAGATCGAACGGAACCGCCGCGTCATCATTTCGACAACCGCCTCAGCGCTCAACGACTCGTCCAGATAGTAGGTGTCGGGGAAAAGGAAGCCCTCGAGGTTCTGTGCTTCGGGGAAGAGCTCTTCCACGTAGGCGATTCGCTTGCACTGCGTCAAGAAGTCCTCGCGAGAGACCAGCTCGGTCTCGGCCACGATATCGGCGACCTCGAACCGGTTCAGGCCCTCCGGCACTGTGACCGGGTAGTACCGTACGCTTCCGCGCGTCAGTACCTCGAAAGCCTCCCAAGCCGTCATGGGCCCTTCGAAGTGATACTCCCCCGCCATCAGAGTGGCTTGGGGCCGCAGCAGCCGAACCAATACGAACAGCCACCCTGATGGAATGACCCGCTGCTCTTCCAATGTGGCTGCAATTTCGAGGCTCGACCTTCCACGCTCGATGCTGACCGTAACGCCTTGGGAGAAGTCCTCGACCAACGGCACGACCAAGATCGTCCCGACACTGAGCGCCGTCAACAGCAGCAGCACGGCTGCGTACTTGATCCACCAAGTCATCTGGTTATGCTGGCGCTTCGTAGTCGTGTGTGCCGAGATCTTGCGCGCCGAGAAAATCCAGGTAACTCTGAAGGATCAACACGGCCGACAGCCGGTCCACCGCGGCCTTACGCTTTTCGACACCCATGCCGCTCTCCCGCAGCACTCGCGATGCCTCGCGCGTCGTCAGGCGCTCATCCCACAGGGTCACCTCGACGCCGCATCGATGGGCGAGGCTGTCGGCGAAGGCCAAGGCCTCCTGAGACAACTGACTCTCGTCGCCGCTCATATGCAGCGGGTTGCCGACAACAATCCGCGCGACCTGGCGGTCTCTTACAAGCTGCGCCAACGCTTCGATGTCCGCTTTGCGGTTCTTGCGGACTTGGGTCGGCAATCCCTGGGCGGTGAGACCCAGCTCATCGCTCAGCGCCAGGCCGATCCGGCGTCTGCCGAAATCCAAAGCCAGAATCCGCCCCGGTGTCCGGTCCAACCTTCATTTTATTACGCCCCGTGCTGACCGGCGGTTCATGCAATCACCGGTGCCCGGCGGCAGCGGCGTTTGGGCTTCGCGAATCCCGGCTGTCGTTTGACCCACTCCCAACCATCCGCTATCGTGACCTTTCGAGGACAAACCATGCAGACCGGCAAAGGTGCGACATCGGCTTCCGAGCACAGTGTTTCGCAAGACCCCCAAACCGGCGCCACGGTGCACCAACTCACCAACCACCCCTCGATCAACCACGCCACCTACTTCCTGCAAAGCTCGTTTACGCCCGACCAGAAGTCACTCATCTTCACGTCGTACCGCACCGGCGGAGCGCAGCTCTTCGAGGCGGGCTTCCCTGACGGTGAGATCCGGCAACTCACCGCCGGCGCCCCGATCCACCCGTTCTCTCCCGCGATTGCACCCGGCGCGATTACACCCGACGGGGAGCACATCTATTTCGTACGTGGCGGCGCCGTGTGGATGATCGCCCGCCGGTCGCTCGAAGAGCATTGCTTGGCCGACTCGGGCGGCCAACTCGGCGAATGTTCCCTCAGCGCTGACGGCGCGTGGTACGTCGCAGCCTGTAAGAAGAACGGCCGCAACGGCATCGTGGTCGGCGAAACGTGCGGCGGCGACCCAAGTTTCTTCGAGTTCGAGCGCACGGTCATCCACCCACAGTTCTCGCCCGTCGACCCCGAGTGGATTGAGTTCGCCGGCGACCCCGCCCCCCGCATGTTTCGCATTCACCGCAACGGCTCGGGTCTCGAATGCCTCCACGAGCACGGCAACGACGAGTTCGTCGTCCACGAGACCTTCCTCGGCGCAACGGGTGACTTGGTCTTCACCGTATGGCCAAAGGCTCTCAGGCGGATGAACTGGAACACGCGCGAGATCAACACCATCGCCGAATTCAACGCTTGGCATATCACGCCCAACCGCGACGGCACCAAGGTGCTCTGCGACACCAACCATCCCGACATCGGCCTGCAGTTGATTGACGTCGCCACGGGAAAGCACGACACGATCTGCCTGCCCGCAAGCTCCAACGGCGGCTCGCAATGGCTGAAGTCGCGCTATGCCCTGGCCGAAGACTGGGCCGCGGCGCAAGCCTCATCCGAAAAGGGCGCTTCGCTCAGTTGGATGGAGATGAAGACCGACTCGGTCTACGGCCCCCAGTGGACTCACCCTCACCCGTCGTTCTCGCCCGACGAAACGATGGTCACCTTCGCGAGCGACCGTAGCGGCCAAACGCAAGTCTATGTCGTCGAGATCCCGGAGTCGTTGCAGTAACGGGTTTCTGGGGCGGTCGTAGATACGAGGGCGTCGGGGCACACAAGGGTCTCACGCAAAGCCGCAAAGCCCGCAAAAGGTTTCTTAGATCTTCTTGGCGTCTTTGCGAGAAACGCTTCAAGCCCGGCTCGCCTCCCAGCGCGCCTCGCCGTACTCGCCCAGGTCAACCTCGCCGCTCATTCGCGCGCCGTCGATCCGGCCGCTGAAGCGGTACCCGATCGACGTCCCTTCATAGCGCCCTGCGGTGCGGAACTCGACTTCGTTCCCCGAGACAGTTCCGCGCACGTCCCCATGAGTCAGTCGCCCTATGTGAACACCCGACAACTCGTTACCCGCCACGTTCAAGTGCAACTCGTGCTCAGCCGAACCAACGCTGAAGGTGAGCCGCACATCCCAGCGCCCTCCAACGTCCGCAGCAGGGGTGGCGAGCTTGGGCTTCGACTTGGCCTTGGGAGCACTCTGCAGCACTTCATGCAACCGCTCGGCCACGAGCTTGTACTCACCGGGATACATCGCGGTCCCCCGAACCACGGTGGAGTGCCCATTGCCACCGGGAGGAAGCATGATGCGTGGCTCGCCGTCCCGCAGAGTTTGGTGCAACTCCCTCGACGTCAAGCCGATTCTCTTCGGGTCCCAGCGAACAACAAGCCGCGGATGGTAGCCGAAACGCTCCCATTCGAAGCCCTCGATCTCACTCGACACGCCGGCAACCTCGGAGACGCGGTCGCCGATGTGCTTGTACCAAGCCATCCACTCGCGCTCCTCGCCATCGGGGTCGCGCTTCGTCACCAGATACTCGACCGCCGCGACCATGCCGACGATCTCCTCCTTGCTGACCTTCATGGCGCGGGCGAAAGCATGATGCGGAGCGCTGTTGGTGAACGCGGCGCGGATCAAGTCCTTACGGCCCAGCAGCAACCCGGCGCTTTGCGGCCCGCGAATCACCTTGCCGCCGCTGTGAGCCACCAAGTCGACACCGTGTGAGAGCACAGGGTGAGGCGGTACGGGCAGCGCGCCGGCGTCGTCGATCAGCACCGGCACGCCGTGCTTATGCGCCGTGGCAACCAACTGGTCAAGCGAGAAAGGTCCCTTTGTCCAAAGGATGCTGGATTGCGCGGTAGCCATGAACGTCTTGGGCCCGAAGGCTCTCTCCAAGTCGTCGAGCGTCTCGGCCTCGACCATCTTCGCTCCAGTCGACCGCACCGCGTGGTCGTAGATGCTTCGCGACCACTTCGGGACGACGACCTCGTCCTTGATGCCCGTCGTGTCGGGAAGCTGCTGAATCTTCTCCGGATCACCTCCAGCCAGGCAAGCCAGCGTTCCGCACGTCACCGCCGCGGCCGCTCCCGAGCTGACCATAGCGGCCTCGACTTGAAGCAGCTCCGCGATGCGCGGCCCCGCCTTCGCCATCAACTCGTCGAGATTCACGTGATAGTGTCCGGCCTGATAGACGGCCTCGACCACTTCCGGAATCTGCGACGAGCCGCCGTTGATCGTCGTGGTGGCGGTGCAGCTAATGAACGGCCGCACGCCCAGCCGGGTGTAGACGTCCGGGCCGCGGCCCCGCGTGGGCAGGGTGACCGCCGCGCCGGACGCGGGAACACCCGCAAGGCCAGCCGCGGTCGCGAGAGAGCCGACGCGAAACCAGTCGCGGCGGGTGAGTTCAGCAGAGATCGTCTTGCTCTTGGATTTCATCGTATTGCCTCCTCCGGCCATAGATATGTCAACCCTGCTCGACTTGCCGTAGCAGCTTCTTCAACTTCCCGTAGTTGATCTCCATCGCTTCGATGCGCGAACCGCTGGGCGGACGGAAGTGGGTGGATACCGACAGCACCACATCTAAGCGATGGTCCCGCAAGCTCTTGAAAATCGTGGGATAGTCCACGTCGCCATCGCCCAGAGGGCGGTATTCGAACTTCAACCGATGCCCGTCGATCACATGGACGTCTTTGAGATGCAGGCCGTGCAGGTAGGGCCGGATGTTCTGGAAGCCCGCGGTGGCCACGTCCGCCTCGCCGCAGTTCCAGTTGTCCGCCGGGCCCCACATCACCTTCAGCCGTTTCGACCCGACACGCTCCCAAACACGCCGATAGTTGGCCGTCGTGTTGGTGTAGTTCCAGGGCATCATCGAGACCGCCACATCCACGCCGTGTCGCTCGGCCTGTTCGGCCACCATCGAAAACGCCTTGACCAGCTTGTCCATCTCGTTCTCGGCGATGACGCCGCCGCGGGTCATCCAACGCATCGGCCAGGTCGGCTTGCCGGCGCTGTATTCGCCGGGCCACGCAAACGAGAACGCGCCGACCGCGCTCACACCGATGCGCGACGCAATCTGCATCGAACGCACCAGATTATCCATGTCTTTGCGAAACGCCGGGTGCTCGGCCAAAGTGTCGAGGGCCAGGTCGGTGAGGTGAATCCCCTTGAAGGGGTTGCCGGCGTTCAGCAGAAAGATCTTCAAGCCGTGACGCTCGACCCGTTGCGCCATGCGGTCCGCCTCGGCGTCACTGATGCGGGCGATGTCGGTCTCGCCTTTGAGACGGTTAAACCACACGTACTCAGCGCCGATCTCTTTGGCCTTAGCCAGCTCTTCGTCGAAAGGGAGATCCAACTCAGGCATGTATATGCCGAGCTTGAAGCGATAGGGATCTTCATCGTCCCGGCGGGCTGCCGCCGAGCCCGCGGCCATTGCCGAGGCGGCGACGCCCGCCGCCGACTTCGGAACATGGCGAAGAAACTCTCGTCGTTTCATACCGCGTATTGTGTCACTGTCGCGCGGCCCGAACAACCGGGACTCGACAAACGGACGTCCCCGGGTTTTCGGCCGTTTGACTTCAGCGTGACGCGGGCTCCCCATACCCGGGCGGCACGCCGCAATAAGAAGGCTTGGGCCACGTCAGCGACCTGAGGGTATGTATCCCGCCAGGTTAGCTTCTCACCAAAGGGCTGGAGTAGCCGGGCATTCTCTCAGGCAGTCAGGGCCGCAGCCAGACGTCATACGGCGAATCGATCTGGAACTCTTTGACTCCGAGCTGCAGCATACGTCTGACGTCGGTTTCCGCGGTCGCCATGTGGTCCGGCAGGTCGGCGTAGTGGAAGATGTTGATCGACGGGACTACCGGCACACCGACGTTCTGAGCGTAGCGCACCGTCTGGGCGTCGAGGTCGCGGCCGTGCTCGAAAAGGAAGTAGAGGCGCGCAACGTTTTCGCCGCGCTCGACTGCTTTGCGCAGCGTCTCACGGCCAACGCCCACGCGGGCCTTGCCGTGGAACCACGCACGGGATTGCTCGGTTCCAATGACGTACGCGCCGGTGAGCAGCCCGTTGCTGCGTAGAGAGTCCGCCATGGCTTGGAAGAATGAGTCGGGATGCTCCGGAGACTTGGTGTCGACCATGATTTGAAGTCGCCCCTTACAGAGGGCCGCCATCTCGCCGAACTGTTGCGGGCGTGAGCCGCCGGGCGTCGCTCGCAGCGACGAGATCTCGTCCCAGGTCATCTCTGCCACGCGGCGGTCGTTGCCGTAGAAGCGCCCGAAGTCTTCGTCGTGGTGCACGACGAGTCGGCCGTCTCGGCTTTCGCGGATGTCGAGCTCGACCATCCAGTAGCCACGCTCCACAGCGGCCTCGATCGCGGCGGGGCTGTTCTCGGCGAACTCTTCACCGACCATGCCGCCCCGATGGGCGATGATCTTCAGTTCCGCTGGCGGCGGGGATTGATAGGCCTGGCAACCCAACAATAGGGCGATGGCGGCGAAGGATAGGGGCCGCATGCCCCATCCTGGCGCTAGCGGACATCCTGCCACCGCTCGTTCTGCTCTCATTTCGTGGCCGCCGATCTCCCCGAAACCCACTCGGAAGAAAGGTATTGAGAGCCGGGAAAGGAGGCTCAGCCTACAGCTCAACGACCGGCTTGATGACGCCGTCCGCATAGTCGGCCATCATCTCGAAGGCTTTGTGACCATCGCTCATGGGCATCGAGTGGGTCATGATCGAGTCGGAGCGGATCAGGCCGCGCTTCATCAATGCCAGGGCGTCGTGATCGTTGCCGTTAGACCGCTTCTGGACGCGGATGGTGAGCTCCTTGTTGAGGGCTCCCCAAAATTCAACGCCGACCAGGGGCGTTGAGGGGATGCCGATCAGCACGAGCCTCCCGCCGGGGCGCAGACAATCGAGGCCGGTGTTGATGGATTCAGGCTTGCCGGCCGCGTCAAACACGACATGGACGCCGTAGGGGTTCAGGTCGCGCGCGGCGTCGGCCACCGACTCTTTGGTGAAGTCGACGGCCTCGTCGGCGCCCAGCTCCAAGGCCTTCTTCAGGCGGTATGGCACGCGGTCGGCCACCAGGACGCGTGAGGCCCCGGCGAGCTTCGCCACTTGCACGGCGAGCAGGCCGATCGGTCCTGCGCCCATCACGGCCACCGACTCGCCGAACTTCAGCTCGGCCAGCTCCATCGAGTGGAGTAGAACCGCCAGCGGCTCGACGAACGCCGCGTCAGCGAAGGTCATTGAGTCGGGCATCGCAACACAGTTCTCAGCCGGAACGACTGCGTATTCGCGCAGCGTACCCGGCGCTTCGAGGCCACCCAGGAATTCAATGTGCTCACTCAGATTGCGCTGGCCCCGGACGCTGAACTCGCACTCCTTGCGCAGCACCGCGGGCTCGATGGCTACTTTGGCGCCCGTCTTGAGACTGTCGACACCCGGACCGACGCCGGCGATCTCACCACCGGGCTCGTGGCCCAGCACAATCGGGTAAGGAACATCTTTGCCGCAGATGCCTCCTTCGTTGTAGTAGTGCATGTCACTACCGCAGATGCCGACGGCGCGAATGCGCACAAGCACTTCACCCGGTCCGGGGTCAGGCGGGTCGGGCATGGGACGAACGTCGACTTCGCGAAGGGCTACGAGTTGCAGTGATTCCATAGGAAGAGGATTTGGATCCGGTGTGGCGGGGGCGCGAAACGAGAACGCCTGTCACGATTCTAACGGTTTCCGGCCGATACCGAGAAGTGCCGACTATACTGACTACTATTGCCTATGTCCCGAAACCAATCGAGCCGCCGCGACTTCGCCAAGCTTCTCGCCGGCGGTGCGGCTGGGGCCGGGATGGCGCCGGTTTTCTCCTCCTGTGGCGCGGGCTCGTCCGGCTCGTCGACCAAGAAAAAGGTAATCGTGTTGGGCCTCGACGGGCTCGATCCCAAGATCATTCGGTCGTTGATCGAGCAGGGCCGTGCCCCCAACTTCAAGAAGCTGGCCTCGATGGGCACGTTCCAGCCGCTCGGGACGACCATGCCCGCGCTCAGCCCGGTCGCCTGGAGCAGCTTCATCACCGGGATGAGCCCCGGCGGCCACGGCATTCCCGACTTTATCGCGCGCGACCCTTACACCTACATGCCGATGTTCGCGATCTGGGAACCGCGTGACGCCGACCGCGTTCTCAGCCTTGGGGACTATCAGCTCGCCCTAAGCGGCGGCGGCCCACGGAGTCTGCGGCACGGGACGCCGTTCTGGGCCTATCTAACCGAACGAGGCATACCGGCGACGGTCATCAAGATCCCGACAAACTTCCCCGTGGATGAGACCGCCACGCGTGCGATCAGCGGCATGGGAACGCCCGACCTGACCGACTCGTTCGGTGCGTTCAGTTACTACACCACCGACTTCGAGGAGAAGTACCCGGGCTTGAGCGGCGGCGAGGTATTTCAGATCCGCGTGGCCAGAGGCCGAGCCGACGCGGAGTTGGCGGGTCCGGCCAACACGCTCAAGAAGTCGGAAGAGGGCAAGCGGACGAGAATCCCGTTCAGCATTCACGTCGACCCGAGTGAGGACGTGGTCCGCATTGATATCCAAGACCAACAGGTGGTGCTGAAAAAAGGGGAGTTCAGCGATTGGGTGCGTGTGCGGTTCGAGCTGTTGCCGATGCTGGCGGGCGTGTCGGGCATCGTGCGCTTCCTGGTCAAGGACGTGCATCCGGAGTTGCGGGTCTACGCGACTCCGGTGAATATCGATCCGGGCGATCAAGCCGCACCGGTGACCTATCCGGCCGAGGTTGGCGGCGAGATCGCGCGGCACATCGGCCCGTTCTGGACCAAGGGCCTGCCGTCGGACACCAAGGCGCTCGACTACAAGATCTTCAGCGACGAGCACTATGCCGCCCAAGCGGACTTGATTCTCAAAGACCGGCTGGCGCTGTTTGACTACGAGTGGTCGCAGTTCAAGTCCGGGCTGTTTTACTTCTACGTCTCGAGCACCGACCAAGATGCGCACATGCTTTGGCGCAACATGGATGAGACGCACCCCTTGCACAAGGAAAGCGACCGCCGATTCGCCGGGTTCATCCACTACCTCTACGAAGAGATGGACAAGGTGGTCGGGAAGGTGCTGCCGGCGGTGGACGACGACACGCTGTTGCTTGTGTGCTCCGATCACGGCTTTGCGCAGTTTGGCCGCCAGTTTCACTTGAATACCTGGCTGCGGGACCAGGGCTACCTGGCGGTGAAGCCGGGCGCGCAGAAGAAAGAGAAGACCAGCGTCCTCGACATCGATTGGGATCGGACAGCGGCCTACGCTATCGGTTTCAACGGCCTCTACTTGAACCGGGTGGGCCGGGAAGAGCGCGGCATCATCGATACCGCGAAGGGCGAGGAACTGATAGCTCGGATTACTCGCGAGTTGGAAGGGATCACTGACCCGGAAACCGGCCGACGACCTATCACCAAGGTCTACAAGGGACGGTCGATCTACACCGGCGACAAGACGGCGGAGATGCCCGACATGCTCGTCGGCTACACGCCCGGATATCGTTCCTCGTCCGATTCGGTGCTCGGCGAAACCGGCCGTGCCACCATCGACCTCAACCCCTGGGCCTGGGGCGGCGACCATTCGATGGCCCGCGAACTCGTCCCGGGCTCCCTCTTCGCCAGCGTCGCCTTGCACGGAGCCAACCCCAACATCGTCGACCTGCCCGTCACGATCCTCGACTACTTTGGCATCGAGAAGCCCTCCCAAATGGTGGGACGGTCACTCTTCCGGGCGTAGGTTTGCCCCGCTTCCATGGGTGGGCTTGACGGCCACAAATAGCCACGAAACCATAGCCCCCACTGCCATTACGCTTCCAAAGTAGAGGCCCCACGTCCAGTCGGCGTATTCCGCAATGAGCGGTGTCAACGTGGGCGCCAGGAGCCCTCCGAGGTTGCCTCCGGTGTTGAGAATGCCGCAAGCCGAGCCGACCTCCTTGCCGGCCATGTCGATCGTGCCGGTCCAAAACGTGACGTCGGCTATCGCGGCGCATCCGAACGCCAAGGACATAAGAGCGACGGCAGCCGTTGTCCCGCTTGTGCTCGCGCCCGCGTAGAGCAAAACGGCGCCCAGGGCCAAGCCTCCCACGCCAACCCGCCGGAGGCCGGCAATACGGCCGTAGCGAGCGGCGAAACGATCGCAGAGCCAGCCTCCCACCGGCATCATGAATGTGAAGGTCAGGAACAGCGCCGTCGTATAGATCGCGCTTTCAGCCGAGCCCAATCCACGAATCTCACCCAGGTAGTAAAAGATCCAATAGAAGAAGATGTACTCGAAGTAACCCAGCGCGAAATATCCGACTGTCAGCAACATCAGATTGCGGTCGGTCAGCAGGACTCGCCACCGAATCGTGGCTGTCGTTTCACCTGGCACGCTCTCAGGACGGTCGGACGGGTTGTAGCGATCTCGAAGTCTGGGATGTTCTTGAGGGTGATCCCGCACATACAGAAGCCAGGCGACGCCGAGAACGGCGGTGGCGACCGCCGCGGCCACAAACGACCAACGCCATCCGAACGCGGCGATCATCTTCGTGAAGAGGATGGGAGAGACCGCTCCCCCGAGACCTGCGCCACAGATCACAACGCTTTGGGCCCTCCCTCGATGGATGAGGGGAATCCAGTTGACATTCATCCGTCCGCACGTCGGATAGATGGGCGCCGTGGCGAATCCGAGTGCCACGCGGACGGCAACGAAAGCCGGTACGATCCCGACGAGCGTACCAAGCCCTGGGCGGGCTGCCACGGCCGTCAGCCCAGTGAAAAGAGCCGAGCCCAGCGCCATCCAGGTAAGAACGCGGCGGGGCCCGAAACGGTCGGCCCAGCGTCCGCCGGGGATCATCAGCAGCGAGTAACCCAGGATGAACGCTGAGTACACCAGTCCCATCTCGGTCTCGGAAAGCTGGAACTCCTTGATAATGTCCGGACCGGCGATGGACATGATCGTTCGGTCGAAGTAACTCATGACGCTGAGACCGAACATGAGGCCGACGACGGTGAAGTGCGTTCCGGTTAGGACATTGTCGAGCGCTGGCTTGGAGGAGGGCATTGGATTCGAGGAGCTGCCGGACCTACTGAGCTACACCAGGCACACCGCCCGGTCCAAGACGAATAGTCAACACTACACCGCCGGGGGCGTACCTGTCGCACACCGGCTGGTTGGCCGCGGCATGATGAATGTCCTAGCTAGCCTAGCCGGCGAGGACGGGGCAGGGCGGCAGCTACAGGCCCACGCGACAATGGTACGGTTTCCCAGCCCGTCTCTAGCGCCCTCCGCAGGGCTCACCGCACAGGCCCGGACTCCAACTCTATGTCCCAACAGCGCGTAACCGCTGAACCTTGCCATCGAGCTGCCTGAAGACACTGCCGAACGGCTCGAAGCTATTCGGAGAACATGTCCCGTGGGGCGCTGGAAGCCATCGCCGTCGACGGCTACCGGAACCAAGCGCTGTCCCGCGGCCAACTGAGCCGGCTACGTGGCCTCGATTACTGGGAGACAGAGGCGTTTCTGAGGAAGCGCCAAGCCTGTCTGCCGTACGACGAGGCTGACCTGGGACGCGATCGAAGGGCTCTCAAAACCCTCACCGAGGGAAACCAGGAGTAGCGGTCGTCACCTTCCCGCTACGAGCGGCGTCACCACAATCCGGCGGAACTCGATCGGGCCGTGGTCGCCTTGCAGAACGATTGGGCCTGGCTCGGTCTCGTCGGAGTCGATCGCCATCGCTGTTAGGCCCTCCACCTTTTTTCGATCGATCAGCGTTTCGCCATTCAACATGACCCTCAGGTCTCGGCCAATCAGGGTCATTTCGAAGGTTTGCCATTCGTTGGCCGGCTTGCTGGCATTGACCGCGGGCTTGATCCGGCTGTAGAGGGCCCCGTTGCCGTGGATGCTTGCCTCTTTACCATGATCGTCGAGGATCTGGATTTCGTAACGGCCCCGCAGCCCGATGCCGCTGTTGCTGCCCGGCGCAACGCGATACTCGACGCGCAGCTTGAAGTTCCAGAACGTATCGTTGGAAACCAGCAGATCCGCTCCGTCGGAATTGCGTAAAACCCCGTTCTCGACGCTCCACTCCGATTCGCGGCCCGTCCGCTCAGTGTGCCAACCCGCCAGATCCGCGCCATCGAACAGGGCGACTGGGACATCCTCACGCCAACTGCCGTCATCTTTGTCAGCAATCTCGGACGCACGCCGCCCGATCCACTCGAGCTGTTGCTTGCCGCGGATCGTCGTTCCCCGCAACTCGCCATCAACCACTCGGGTACTCGTGGCAGCGCTGATGCGCCGTCCATCGTCCAACACTCGCTCGACGCGAAACCGTAATTCACCGCCGCGAAGTTCGGCTTCGAGAAAAGGCTGCGTACGCCCGGCGGCCGCCCCGATGAACACGCCTTCCGGGGTGCCCGTGCCCGCGTTCTTCACCTCCAGCCACATCGGGCGCGCCGGCGCAACGTTCGTGACCTCGATCACCCATCGGCCGTTAAGAGCCTCATCCGAGGCGGTGGGCCCGGCATCACCGCAGGCACCGGGCAGCAGCGAGAATGCGAACAGCCCAATCCGTAGCATCCCAGTCCGCAGCATCATGATTTCCCCCCGGGTACGTTCGAAGCGTCGACTCTCAAGAGTTTACACCGGGCCGGCAGCGGCTCCGATATCATCAGGCCTTGATGAGGCCTCTTCGGAGGAGACACGCCGCAGCCCTCGTCCTTCTACTACTGATCGGTGCGCCCTTTCGCAGCCGCCAAACCCTTCCGCCTCGAAGTCCTACGGCGCGCCGTCACGCCGGCGTGGGTGCTAGAATCCGTCTGAGCCGCGTGGGTTCCGTGGCGCCATTCGACTCGGTAAGGATGATCTTGTTCTTGGGAGACTAATCATTGCGCACACTGGTATTGGGAGCGGGTGGACAGTTAGGTACGGAGTTGGTCGCGGAACTCGAGCACCGAGGACATCCAGTGGTCGGGTTGGGACGGCTGCAGCTCGATATTACTTCTGCCCCGGAAGTCGACAAAGCTTTTGACCGCCACAAGCCCGAGTGGGTCATCAACTCGGCCGCCTACAACCTCGTCGACTTGGCCGAGAAGGAGCCTGAGTTGGCGATGCAGGTGAACGGCTTCGCCGTGCGCTTGCTGGCCATTGCTTCCCAACGGGCCCGCGCCACGTTCATGCACTTCTCAACCGACCACGTGTTCGACGGCGCCAAGCCCGAACCGTACACCGAAGACGACCTCCCCAACCCGCCTTCCGCCTACGGGGTCTCCAAATTGGCCGGCGAGCTGTACGCCAAGGTGTATTGTGGCCAGCTGTTTTTGGTGCGCGTCGCCGGCGTGTTCGGGCCGGCCGGCCGCTATACGAAGCGCAGCAATTTCCCGGAACTGGTCTTGCGCAAGGCGGCAGAGGGCAGTTCGTTGCGGGTCGTTGAGGATTTTTTCGTCACTCCGACCTATGCTCCAGCACTGGCATCGAGGGCGATTGATCTGCTGGAACGCGCGCCGGCCGGGCTGTACCACCTCGGCGGCGGCACTGCCATTTCGTGGTACGACTACGCGCTGCGGATACTGGCGCTGGCGGGCCTCAAGGCCGACATCGAGCCGACCAACTATCGCGAGTACGTCACGCCGGCTCGGCGTCCCCGCCACGCGGCGCTATCGAACGCTAGGATCGAGTCGCTGGATGTCGCCAAGATGCCGCCGTTGGATGTGGCGTTGAAGGAGTATCTCGAGCGGCGGGAAACAGTGCCACCTCCGTCGTAGGGAGCACCGAGGTAAGGAACAGTAAACTAAGTCCGGTCGCTTACGCCCGGTGACACGGCACCGGCTGCTCTGCAAGGGCGTTTTGAACGTCCTTCCTCGGCCCGCTTCAGCCGCGTCCCAGCCCCCGAAAGATTAGCACGATCATGCCCCGGCGTTCTCCGGGACTTCTGCTGAAACCCGAACGGAGACACTACCGAAAACCCCTCCGCCCGACGCGGGATCTTGCGCACGAGGGGAGGAGGGGTCTGGGAAGGCAAGTCTATTCCGTGCTCACCACCGGGCTTGCCGGCGGCTTCTCCTCGGAGAATCCCGGAGGGTAGTCGGTGGGCAGCTCTTCTCCGTAGCCGGGAACCCCGCTGAGATACTCGACCTCGGGCACGACCTCGGCGGGTTCGTCTTCGCCGGCGATCTTCACCTTACGGTACATCTGGAGACCCGTGCCGGCCGGGATCAAGCGCCCGACGATGACGTTCTCCTTGAGGCCGCGCAGGTAGTCGACCTTGCCGCTGACGGCGGCTTCGGTCAGCACTCGAGTGGTCTCCTGGAAGGAGGCTGCGGAGATGAACGAGTCGGTCGCCAACGAGGCCTTGGTGATACCCATCAGCAACGGACGTCCCACAGCGGCCTGTTTGCCCTCGTCGCGGAGGACGTTGTTGGCCTTCTGGAACCTGAACTTGTCGACCACTTCTTCGAGCAGGAAGTCGGAGTCGCCAACGTCCTCGACCTTGATCCAGCGCATCATTTGACGAACGATCACCTCGAGGTGCTTGTCGTTGATGTTCACGCCCTGGAGCCGGTAGACCTCCTGGATTTCGTTCACGAGGTATTTCTGCAGCTCTTTCTCGCCGAGAACCGCCAGGATGTCATGGGGGTCGCGAGGACCGTCCATCAGAGGCTCGCCGGCACGCACGCGCTCACCCGGTTGGACGTTAATGTGCACGCCGCGGGGAAGCGAGTACTCGCGCTCTTCGTTGTTGTCGGCGATGACGTAGATCTTCCTCTGCCCCTTCGCCAACTCGCCGTAGCGAACCTGGCCGTCGATCTCGGAGATCACCGCCGTTTCCTTCGGCCGGCGGGCTTCGAAAAGCTCGACGACGCGCGGCAGACCGCCGGTGATGTCTTTGGTCTTGGTGGTCTCGCGCGGGATCTTCGCCACGACGTCGCCGCCGTGAATGTCCTCTCCGTCGCGCACCATCACGTGGGCATTGGTTGGAATCAAGTACTTCCGCAACACCTTGTTCTTGGCGTCGCGGATCTCGATCTGCGGCTGCCGCTTCTCATCGGGCGAATCGGTGACCACCCACTGCGACATACCGGTGACTTCGTCGACCTGCTCCTGCAAAGTGACACCTTCCTGCAAATCTTGGAAGTGGCAGTGCCCGCTGAACTCGGTCAGAATCGAAAATGTGTAAGGGTCCCACTCCAACAGGATCTGGTTTCGCGTCACCGCCTTGCCGTCTTCCACGCGAAGCTTGGCACCGTACACCACCTGGTAACGTTCTTTCTCGCGCCCTTTTTCGTCGACGACCGCTACGATGCCGTTACGGTTCATAGCCACCAGGTCGCCGTCTTTACTGCGGACGCTCGTGACGTTGATGAACTTAGCGAAGCCTTCGGATTTCGCGTCTTGCGTGGACTGTTCGCTCACGCGGGTCGCGGCGCCGCCGATGTGGAAGGTGCGCATGGTCAGCTGCGTACCCGGCTCTCCGATCGACTGAGCCGCGATCACTCCGACGGCTTCGCCGCCTTCCACTAGGCGGCCGGTAGCAAGGTTGCGCCCGTAGCACATGCGGCAAACACCACGCTCGGACTCGCAGGTGAGAACCGAACGGATATTCACGCGCTCAATGCCGGCGGCTTCGATGCCGGCAGCGAGGGGCTCGGTGATCTCTTGGCTGACCTCAACCACCTTGTTGCCTTCGTAGTCTCTGATCTCCTCGCACGACACGCGGCCGACGATGCGGTCGCGCAGGGGCTCGATGATCTCACCGGACTCGACGATCGGCTCGACATAGATGCCGTCAGTCGTGCCGCAGTCGGCTTCGTTGATGATGACGTCTTGGGCTACGTCCACGAGACGGCGCGTGAGGTAACCGGAGTCGGCCGTCTTCAGGGCCGTATCGGCGAGGCCTTTGCGCGCGCCGTGGGTTGAGATGAAGTATTGCAGTACGTTCAAGCCCTCGCGGAAGTTGGCGGTGATGGGTGTCTCGATGATCTCGCCGCTCGGCTTGGCCATCAGGCCGCGCATGCCGGAGAGCTGGCGGATCTGCTGCTTGGAGCCGCGGGCGCCGGAGTCGGCCATGATATAGATCGGGTTGATCGACGCGCCGCTGGTGTCACTCGACTCCATGCCGGTGAACATCTCGTCAGAGACGCGCTCGGTAACCTTCGACCAGATTTCAATGATCTTGTTGTAGCGCTCGCCGTGGGTGATGGCGCCGTCGAGGTACTGTTGCTCGACCGACATGACCTCCTTCTGCGCGCCCTTCACCAGCCGCATCTTCTCCGCCGGAACGACCATATCGTCGATGCCGATCGAGATCCCGGCTTTGGTGGCATAGTTGAACCCCAAATCCTTCAGCTCATCGATCATCCCGACCGTCTTTTCCCGGCCCAGACGTAAATAGGAGAACTGCACGAGCTGGGTCAGCCCCTTTTTCTTGAGGAGGCCGTTGACGAACGGCATCTCGTCGGGGATGTGGTCGTTGAGGATCACACGGCCGACCGTCGTCTCCATGTGCTGCTTGGTGTACTGGACCGGCTCGGTCTGAAGGATGTTCTGGTTGTCGAAGCTGTGCTTCAGGTCGATCACCGGACCCGAGTAGTAGAGCTTGATGGGCGTGAGGGTCTCGACTTCGCCCATCTCCAGGGCGAGCAGCACTTCTTCCATGCTGGCGAACGTCCGTCCCTCGCCGCGCGAGCCGGGCCTGCTCTTGGTCAGGTAGTAGATGCCGAGCACCATGTCCTGTGTCGGAGTGGTGATCGGAGCTCCGTTGGCCGGCGACAGGACGTTATTGGAGCTCAGCATCAACACCTCAGCCTCAACCTGTGCTTCCGGCGAAAGAGGAATGTGGACGGCCATCTGGTCGCCGTCAAAGTCAGCGTTGAAGGCGGTGCAGACCAACGGGTGGACTTTGATCGCCTTGCCTTCCACCAAAACCGGCTGGAAAGCTTGGATGCCAAGACGGTGCAGCGTCGGCGCGCGGTTGAGCAGCACCGGATGGTCTTTGATCACCTCTTCGAGGATGTCCCAAACCACGGGATCCTGCTGCTCGACGAGTTCCTTGGCCTGCTTGATGGTCGTGCAGTGCCCGCGCTGTTCGAGGCGCTGGTAGATGAAGGGCTTGAATAGCTCAAGCGCCATCTGCTTGGGCAGGCCACACTGGTTGAGCTTCAACTCCGGTCCGACGACGATTACCGAGCGTCCGGAGTAGTCGACGCGCTTTCCAAGCAGGTTCTGACGGAAGCGTCCTTGCTTGCCCTTCAGCGTGTCGGAGAGCGACTTCAAAGGCCGATTGTTCGCGCCGCGCAACACGTGGCCGCGACGCCCGTTGTCGAACAAGGCGTCAACGGCCTCCTGCAGCATGCGCTTCTCGTTGCGCACGATCACGTCGGGCGCGCTCAACTCGATGAGTTTCTTGAGCCGGTTGTTGCGGTTGATCACCCGGCGGTAGAGGTCGTTGAGGTCCGAAGTGGCGAAGCGGCCGCCGTCGAGCGGCACCAGCGGCCGCAGCTCCGGAGGAATGACCGGGATCACGTCGAGGATCATCCACTCGGGCTTGTTGCCTGATCTGCGGAACGACTCAACCACCTTGAGCCGGCGCGCGAACTTCAGTTTCTTCTGGACCGAGGTCTCCTCCTTCATCTTCGCGCGAAGATCGACCGCAAGGTCGTTGAGCGGGATCTTTTTGAGGAGCTCTTTGATGCCCTCGGCACCCATGAGGGCGACGAACTTGCCGGGCACTTCCTGATCGAGTTGCCGCTTGCGCTCATCGGTGAGGACTTCGCCTTCGGTGAGGCCTGATTCTTCGTCGGCCTGCACGACGATGTAGGCCTCGAAGTACAAAATACGCTCCAACTCGCGCAGGGTGATATCGACGAGTTGGCCGATCCGCGAGGGAAGGCCCTTGAAGAACCACACGTGCGAGCAAGGCGAAGCCAGTTCGATGTGTGCCAGCCTCTCGCGCCGGACGCGGCTTAGCGTCACCTCAACGCCACACTTGTCACAAACCACACCGCGGTGCTTCATGCGCTTGTACTTGCCGCACAGGCACTCCCAGTCGGTCACCGGACCGAAGATCTTGGCGCAAAACAGCCCGTCTCGTTCAGGCTTAAAGGTTCGGTAGTTGATGGTCTCCGGCTTGGTGACTTCTCCGTGCGACCAACTCCGGATCTTCTCCGGGGACGCGAGGGCAATGCGAATGCTATCGAAGTCGGAAATCAGGTTGACGCGGTCGTATGGGCTGGATCGGTACAAGAGAACCTCCGTCTCAAGAATTGCCGACGCAAGAACTGCCGGCCCGGTGCGCTGCGATGGATCAGCGCGTTTGCTAGTCCGCCGCCAAAGCGGTTTCAATCATGTCGTGCTGCTTCTTGACCAACTCCACGTCGAGACATAGTGACTGGAGCTCTCGGATCAGTACGTTAAACGATTCGGGAACGCCCGGCTCCATCGCTGCTTCCCCCTTGACGATGGCTTCATAAATCTTGGCGCGGCCGTAGACATCATCAGACTTTGCCGTGAGCAACTCCTGCAGGATGTGTGCGGCACCGTAGGCTTCCAAGGCCCACACTTCCATCTCGCCGAAACGCTGGCCACCGAACTGCGCCTTGCCGCCCAGCGGCTGCTGGGTGATCAACGAATACGGACCGATCGAGCGGGCATGGATCTTGTCGTCGACCAGGTGCGACAGCTTCAGCATGTAGATGTAGCCGACGGTCACTTCTTGCTCGAACCGCTCACCCGTGAGCCCATCGCAGAGGACGGTCTTGCCGGAGCCCGGCAGATTAGCGTCGCTAAGGTGCTTCTTGATCATTTCTTCTGTCGGCCCCTCGAACACGGGGCAGGCAAAACGGAGACCCAGGGCGCGGGCCGCCCATCCAAGGTGCGTTTCAAGGATCTGGCCCACGTTCATGCGCGAGGGCACGCCCAATGGATTCAAGACGATCTCGACCGGCGTTCCGTCCGGCAAGAATGGCATGTCTTCTTCGGGCAGGATACGGGCGATTACGCCTTTATTGCCATGCCGGCCGGCCATCTTGTCGCCGACCGACAGCTTGCGCTTCATCGCGATGTAGACCTTCACCATCTTGATGACACCCGGTGACAGCTCATCGCCCTTCTTCAACTTGGCGACGCGCTCGTCCGTCAGTTTTTCGAGCACCTGGATCTGCCGAACCGTCATTTCCTCAATCTCATCAATGCTCTGATTGAGATGGGGCAACTTGTCGTTGATGCGCATCCGTTTGAGGTCGCGCGCTTTCAAGCTGTCGAAAAGCTCGCGCCTCAACGTGTCGTCCTTGGACAGCAGTTTCTTGTTGGTTCGCTCATCGTGCAGGTCGGTTAGGACGATCTTGCCACCGAGCAGTTGTTCCAGCCGTTTGGCGCGCTCGTCGTAGAGGATCCGCTTCTCGTCTTCCAGGTTGCGCTGTAGACGCGCAATCGTGGACGCCTCGATGGCCTTGGCCCGTTCGTCCTTTTCCTGCCCTTTGCGGGCGAACACCTTCGCATCGACTACGATGCCGCCGATCCCCGGGGGACAGTAGAGCGAGGCGTCTTTGACGTCGCCCGCTTTCTCTCCGAAGATCGCCCGCAGCAGCTTCTCTTCGGGAGTCAACTGCGTCTCGCCCTTGGGAGTGACCTTGCCGACCAGGATGTCGCCGGGGCGCACGGTTGCGCCGATCCGAATGATGCCACTCTCATCGAGATTGCGCAGGAAGCTCTCGGCGATGTTTGGAATGTCGCGAGTGATCTCCTCCGGGCCCAACTTGGTGTCGCGCCCTTCGATCTCGAACTCTTCGATGTGGATCGACGTGTAGTAGTCGTCGCGAACCAGCTTCTCGCTGACGAGGATGGCGTCTTCGAAGTTGTAGCCGCGCCAGGGCATGAAGGCAACCAGCACGTTGCGTCCGAGAGCCAACTCGCCGGCAGAGGTGCAAGGCCCGTCGGCCAACACCTGTCCCTTGGTCACTCGGTGGCCTCTTTCAACGATGGGCTTCTGATTGACGCAGGTGTTTTGGTTCGAGCGCTTGAACTTGACCAACTGGTAAATGTCGGCGCCGACTTCACGCGACATCTGCCCTTCGTGACCGGCGCCCTCGACGCGGACGATGATCCGCTCGGAGTCGACCGAGTCGACCACGCCATCGCGCTTACACAGAACCACCGCGCCGGAGTCGCGCGCGGCCACGAGTTCCATGCCGGTCCCCACCAAGGGGGCCTCAGCCCGCAAAAGCGGCACCGCCTGACGCTGCATGTTCGAACCCATGAGGGCGCGGTTGGCGTCGTCGTTTTCGAGGAACGGAATCAAGCTGGCCGCCACCGACACGAGCTGCTTGGGGCTCACGTCAAGGTACTGGATCTCTTCGCGCCGCTTGAGCTGGAAGTCGCCCGCCACCCGGCAGTTAGCCAGCTCCGGCACGATGCGGCCCTTGGCGTCGACTTCGATGTTGGCCTGCGCGATGACGTACTTGTCCTCTTCCCAGGCCGAGAGATAGTGGCAATGCGGCTCGTACTGCGGCTGGCGGCGGCGGGCCGGCAGCCCCTTGAGTAGCTTCTCGAACTCCAACCGCCGGACGGCCTGCCCCGCTTCATAGTCGGTGCCGCCCGGGTTGAGAATCAGAACTTCGTCGACCACGACGCCATTCTCGACCCGCCGGTAGGGGCTTTCGATAAAGCCGTACTCGTTGATACGGGCGAAGCACGAGAGCGAGCTGATCAGACCGATGTTCGGACCTTCCGGTGTTTCGATCGGGCAGATCCGACCATAGTGGGTCGGGTGCACGTCGCGAACTTCAAACCCGGCCCGCTCGCGCGACAGGCCGCCCGGCCCCAAAGCCGAAAGCCGCCGCTTGTGGGTGATTTCCGACAGCGGGTTGGTCTGATCCATGAACTGCGAAAGCTGGCTCGATCCGAAGAACTCTCGGATGGCCGCCATCACCGGCTTGGCGTTCACCAAGTCGTGCGGCATAGCCGTCGACATTTCCTGGTAGACCGACATCTTTTCCTTGATGGCCCGCTCCATCCTCACCAGGCCGATCCGGAACTGGTTCTCTAGCAGTTCGCCGACAGCGCGCACACGCCGGTTCCCGAGGTGGTCGATGTCGTCGGTCTCGCCCAGATTGCGGCGAAGGCGCAACAGGTAGCGGATCGTCGCGTAGAAGTCATCCGCCGTGAGCGTGCGCTTGTCGAGCGACGTCGCGTCGATGGAGTCGTAGAGCTTGATGTTGAACTTCATGCGGCCCACGCGGGAGAAGTCGTACTTGCGCGGGTCGAAGAACATGCCTTGAAACAATTGCGTGGCCGTCTCGAGCGTGGGCGGGTCGCCCGGCCGAAGCTTGCGGTAGATCTCGATGAGCGCGTCCTGCTGCGTCGTGATCGTGTCCTTCTTGAGGGTCTCGGAGAGAACCACGCCGACCTCATCGCGCTCGGGTACGAAGATGTCGAACGTCTTTACGCCGGCTTCGAGCAGCTTGGCGATGACCTCGGCGGTGATGGCGGTATTGGCTTCCGCCAGCACTTCGCCGCTGTCGGTGTCGGCCACATCAGCGGCGAAATACGCGCCCTCCAGATCCTCGGCCGCCACCGGAAGCTGATCGACCTTTGCCTTCTGGACTTCCTTGAACACGTGCGGCGTCAGCTTACGTCCCTTCGGGACGATGACTTCGCCTTTCTTGTTCTCGATCGCCTGGGACAGCTTGGTCCCGATCAGGCTCTCGGAAACCTTGCGAGAGAGCCCCTTGCCGGCGACGATGATCTGGTCGACTTGATAAAAGCCGCCCAGGATCTCCTCGTTGGTCTTCAAGCCCAGCGCGCGCAGGAAGACGGTGCCGAGGAACTTGCGCTTCCGGTCAATGCGTACGTGCAGAATGTTTTTCTGGTCGTATTCGAACTCGACCCAGCTTCCGCGGTAGGGGATAATCTTGCCGAGGAAATAGGTCCGCCGGTTCGCCGACTCAAAGAACGCGCCCGGGGAGCGGTGGAGCTGGGAGACGATGACACGCTCGGTTCCACTGATGATGAACGTACCGTTCTCGGTCATCAGCGGAATTTCGCCGAAGAAAACTTCCTGCTCCTTGATGTCGCGAATCGACTTCTCGCCGGTTTCAGCATCCTTCTCATAGATGGTCAGACGAATCGTGACCTTCAGCGGCGCGGCGTAGGTCATGCCGCGTTCCTGGCACTCGTCGACCTCGTACTTCAGCTTCAGCGCGACCGGGTCGCCACACTTCGAGCAGAAGGTCACAGAGTTCTCGTTGTAAGTCCCGCAGGCATCGCAAGGGATTTCGGGGGAGCCGTAGGGATCGGTGCGAATCGTTGTTCCGCACTTCTTGCAGTTCGTGCGGCGATGATGCAAACCACGCAAGTGCCCGCACTTGCACTCCCAGTCGCCGATCGAGTAATCGACGAACTCGAGTTGACTTAGGCCACGGAAGTCCGTGATCGGGAAGACGGAGGTGAAAACCGCCTGCAGGCCGATGTCGTCCCGCTCGCTCGGCAGCTTGTCCATCTGCAGAAAGCGGGCGTAGGAGTCCTTCTGGACCTCGATGAGATTCGGAATCGGGATCGCTGCTTTGATCCGCGAAAAGTCAAGTCTTCCGTTGGGTGAACCGTTGGCGCTAGCTACCATTCAAGATCTCCCGAATCTGGCGATTCGCCGGCTCCATCGGCGTGGTGGGCCACAACACTCAGCCGGGCGTGATTGCTTTGGTTGATAAGGCGGTCCATCCGGACCGTAGGTTGGGCAAGGGCCGCGAACCGGATCGCACACTCTCGCCACGCGATGGACCCGCAAACGCGAAGCAGTCGCATGCCGGCCGGAACGAGAAACCTCAAGATCGACAGTATGGCGGGTCTCCTGACCCCGCTCATGAATCGAATGAAGAGGGAAGTCCCCCCGCTACACCCATTCGGACATCACCGGACCCGGAACGGGCACACCGTTGCTAGTCGTTTCTTGAAACAAGGAAAAGGACGGACAGACGCACATTCTCCGACGACTGGAGTATACCAAACTCAAGACGCCAGGGGCAACTGAGTCCCGAACAGACCCCAGTGCTTTGCTCCTATAGTTCGCGTACGAACGAAGGGACTCAGCGTGGCGCGGGCCTCTGGCCTGCAGCGTCGGACTCCGGGTCGACGTTTCCGCCCGCACGGCGCCTTTCCCGGGCGCAGGCGAACACTACCACGCATCGCCGCACACACCCCTGCGACACTGAAGGTTAGGACGCTATCACACCGATGAAACACACCATCACGCTGATCCCAGGAGACGGCATCGGCCCGGAGGTCACTGCCGCGGTCATCCAGGCCATCGACGCGACCGGAGTCGAGATCGCTTGGGAGGAGTTCCAAGCCGGCAGCCTGGCGCTCGCCAACACGGGTCACGTTCTGCCGGACGGGGTGCTTGACTCGTTGCGGCGCAATCATGTCGGGCTCAAGGGCCCGCTCACGACGCCCGTCGGCGAGGGCTTTCGCAGCGTCAACGTCTCCCTGCGGAAGGCCCTGGAACTCTACGCCAACTACCGTCCGGCGCGATTCCTCCCCGGCGTCAAGACACCTTTCTCTGACCGAAAACTCGATCTAATCGTCTTCCGCGAAAACACCGAAGGACTCTACTCGGGTCTCGAGCACGAGGTCGTTCCCGGCGTGGTCGAGAGCCTCAAGATCATCACCGAAAAAGCCAGCCTCCGCATTTCCGAGTACGCCTTTGCTTTTGCGAAGCGCGCCGGACGGAAGCAGATCGCTGCGATTCACAAGGCCAACATCATGAAGCTGGGCGACGGGCTGTTCCTGCGCTGCGCGCGCCAAGTCGCCGAGAAGTATCCGGACATCGAGTACAAAGAGCTGATCATCGACAACACCTGCATGCAGCTCGTGATGCGGCCCGAGCAATTCGACGTGCTGTTGATGGAAAACCTCTACGGCGACATCGTCTCCGATCTATGCGCCGGGCTCGTGGGCGGTCTCGGCATCGTGCCCGGGGCGAACCTTGGCGACGACTGCGCCGTGTTCGAAGCCGTCCACGGCAGCGCCCCTGACATCGCCGGGAAGAACATCGCCAACCCAACAGCCCTGATGCGCGCCGCAGCGCAGATGCTCGATCACATCGGCGAGTCCGACGCCTCGAAGCGCCTCGATCAGGCCATCGACCGGACCTACGCCGCCGGACAATCACTGACCCGCGATGTAGGCGGCCAAGCAAGTACCACCGAGTTTACTCAGGCTGTGATCCATCAGATGCAAGCAGTCACCTCATAGGCGCCCTTCCCGTCAAAGCTGGATCTTCTTGTCTCTGATCTCCGCCCGGAGCTTCTCAATCGCAGGCTCGATCGGCTGCCGGCTCTTCCAGAAGCCGGCCCACAGGTCCCCCACCTTCGCGATCCGCGCGGGCATCGTCTTGATCGTGAACCGCTCCGGCCTGAGGCCGCGCCGCAGCTCCCGCGGCAACATCGGCGCCGACACCGTCGCCAGCGGGAACGGGCGTACGCTGTAGACGGTCGCCAACGGCCGCCCCTGCGCGTTCTGTGAATAGTCCACGTAGACCCTGCCTTTGCCGCGCCGCTCGATCGATCGTTCTAGCGTGACGACGTCCGGCATCTGCGCGGCCACGACGCGCGCCACGATCTCGGCGAACGCCCGGATCTGCTCGTAATCGTACGCAGCCTCGAGCGGCAACCACATATGGAAGCCCGTCGCCCCCGACGTTTTCAAGAACACCGTCACACCGATCCGCTCGAGAATCCGGTGAATTCCGCGCGCCACCTCGACGACGGTGTCGTAAGGCGTCCCGTCGGTAGGGTCCAAGTCGAAGAACACATAGTCGGGGCTCTCCAGAGCCGGCACCGAACTCGACCACGGGTGCTGCTCGATACAGCCCAGGTTCGCCAGGTAGAGCAACGCTGCTTGGCTCGAGGCCATCAAGTAGGGGATGTCCCTCTTGCGTTCCTCCGAGTAGATAGGCTCCGTCTCCATCCAGTCGGGCGTCTCCTCGGCGGCGGCCTTTTGGTAGAACGCGTCGCCGGCCGCGCCGTTCGGGTAACGATGCAGAACCAGCGGCCGCCCCTTCATGAACGGCAGGATAAGGTCGGCCACACGGTAGTAGTAGGCCAGCAGATCCCGCTTCGTGTAACCGGACTCGGGGAAGTAGACCTTGTTGAGGTTGGTCAGCCGCACTGGCGTGCCGCCGATTTCGACGACCACGCTTTCTCTCTTGCCGCCGAATAACTCGGCTTCAATCGCCCGCTTCCCGCGCAGATGCGGCACGCCCCCCACCGCCGCCCGCTTCGGTATCGTCGGCTCGGCGGGCGGCTCCGTTTCGAGGCGGCAGTCCTTGGCGTCGATGTCGTCACGCAACCCCAGAAAGACCGGCGCGCGCAGCCGCCGCTCGCGCGTCCACGAGCTGAACTTTACCCGCGCCACCAACTCCGGCTTGACCCAGCGCGACTCCCCCTTGGTCTCCGGCTCCTCGGCGAACGGCCGTCTTCGAACTTCGCGCTCGGTGAGCTGCGCACCCAGCCGCGCCAGCGACTCCTCGTTGAATCCCGACCCAACCCCGCCCACGAACCGCAACCGCCGGCCTTCGTAGAGGCCAACCAGCAACACCCCGAAGTGCGCTCGGCCGCCGCTCGGCGATGTAAACCCACCCACCACCGCGTCAACCTCGCGCGTCACCTTCAGCTTCACCCAATACGGGCTCCGGCCTCCCACATAGGGGCTGTGTGCTTGCTTGCCGACAATCCCCTCCGCGCCATGTTGTTCGGCGAGCTTGAATAACTCGGTCCCTTTCTCGGTGATGTGATCGGAATAGCGCACGCGGTCGTCAGTCGTCAGGATCTCCCGCAGCAGCCGCTTGCGCTCGACCAGCGGAGCCTCGCGAAGGTCGTACCCATCGCAGTAGAGCAAGTCGAACACGTAGTAAGTGATCGGCGCGCTCGACAGCAGCGAGCGCGAAGGCGTAGCTACATGCATGCGCGACTGCAACCGCTCGAAGTCGCCGCGTCCCTCGGCGTCAAGCACGACGATCTCGCCGTCGAGCACCGCCTGCCGGACGCGTAGCAAACCCGCGAGAGCCTCCAACTCCGGATAGCGGTCGGTGATGTCGTTCCCGAGGCGTGAGCGCAGCCGGCACTCGCCATCGTCGACAGACGCCAGCGCGCGAATCCCGTCCCACTTCACTTCGAACACCCAATCGGGATCGGAGAACGGCTTGGCGACCAACGTGCCGAGCATCGGCTGAGCATCGGCCGGCAGCGGCCCGGCGCGTGCGCCTTCGATGCTTTCAGCACCAGCCGTCGCGCCGCCTTGGTCCGGCGGCAGACCCTGGCGCACCTCATCGAGCGTGCGGCCTGTCACGGCCGAGTCGGTGTGCTCCTCGACGTCCCACCCGCCGTCGGCATGCGCGTCGTCATGCTTGATCAGCAGCCAATCGTTCGGGGCCTTGCCGCCCGTCTTGGCTTGAGGCTTCGGCTTGAGCCGAACCAGAACAAAGCTTCCGCCGAGCTTCTGGCCTCGCAGAGCAAACTTTATCTCGCCTTTGGCCAATTGCTCGCTCGCCGAGTGCGACCCCTCCGCAACGTACTCGCCCGTGTCCCACACGATCACGGTGCCCGCGCCGTAGTTGCCCTCGGGAATGTTCCCCTCGAAGTCCCCGTATTCGAGCGGGTGGTCTTCGGTCATCACCGCCAGCCGCTTGTCCTTGGGATTGAGCGACGGGCCCTTGGGAACCGCCCACGACTTGAGGACACCGTCCATCTCAAGCCGCAGGTCGTAGTGCAGCCGCCGCGCCGCGTGCTTCTGGACGACGAAGCGAGCGGACTTGGCGGCACGCGGCCCGCCCCGCGCGGAGCGGTCGCCGCCCGCCGGCTCCGGGGTCTGATCAAACGCCCGCTTCCGACGATATTCCTTGAGCGCCATGGGTTACGAGCATCACAGTCGACCGGCCGTGACTTGACTTTTCCCCGCTAGTACACCATAGTCAAGGACATAGTACGAATTGTACAATTTATCCGACTCAACCAATTCGCCATGACGACACTGAGAGCTTCCGAAACCCGCATTCCTCCCGATACATTCAACCGCGTAGCCTACCAAGGGGACCGTGTGCGAATCGAGCGTCGGGGCGGGCCCAGTGTCGTTGTGATCTCGGAAGAGGACGCCCGTATGCTGGAGGCCCTGGAAGACCGCTACTGGGCCGAGACTGCGGATGAGGCGATAGCCGACATGGAAGCACGAGGGCAAAAGCCAGTGCCCTTGAGCAAGGTCAAAGCGAGGCTGAAGAAGTCTTGACCCATGGCTTACCGCGTCAGGCTGACGCCAACCGCCGACGGTGAACTGGCTGACTTACCGCAGGACGTCCAGAAGCGCGTCGTTCGATGGCTCGAGCTAATCGGCCGGGAGCCTCGTCGCAAGGGAACGACCAAGCTGAAGGGCCGCGACGATCTGCGCCGTGTCCATGCGAGCCGAGACTACGTCGTGCTCTATCGGGTGGATGATTCCTCCGAGGAGGTTCTTGTTGCACGCATTGCCCATCGCAGCGAGGCTTACCGGCGGCTCCCCGTAAAGCCGAAAAGGACGTAGCGGCAAGTTCGGCGGGATCTTGTGGCCTAGTCGACGCCCAACCGCTACCTGAAGAACGCCGCGCAAGCCTCCGCGACCCGCTCGCCCACCTCCCGGTAGGCCTTCGGCTTGGCCCGCGGCGACGCCAACCCGTGGCCGCCACCCTCGAACTCGACCACCTCGGTACGCGCCGGGATCAGTTTGAGTGCTTGGCGCAATTCATCCAACGTCCCGAAGGGGTCTTTCGTGCCGTGGCAGAACAGTCCCGGGACTTCGAGCTGCGAAAAGTGCTCGGTGCGAAGTCGCTCCGGCTTGCCCGGCGGATGCAGCGGATACGACGTCAGCAACAACCCGTCCGCCAGCTCAGCCGCCTCGGCCGCCAGCAGGGTCGCCTGACGGCCCCCGTAGGACTGCCCGCCCAGCAACACCCGCCCCTTCACCAACTCTCGCACCGCCGTCACAGCCCGCCGCAACCCTTCCCGATCCTTTGCCGCAGAGCCACTGGGCGGGCCCTTGGGACGCTTTTGGCGGAACGGCAAGTCACACCGCAGCACCGCTACGCCCCGATCCGCCAACGCCTCTCCAATCGCGGCCAGCAGCGGCGACTGGGCGTTGCCACCCGCCCCGTGCGCGAATACGAGCCCATCGCCCGAAGCCTTCGCGGGCGCATGCAGAAACCCACTCACCGCAGGCTCATCGTCAAAGCTACGTTCGAACTGCTTCACTCTAGCCATAGCCCACCACCGGCACCCATCGTACCCAAACTCGCACCGCCGACACTCCGGCGCAACACCCTCGACCCCGCCACAACAGAGGCGCGGATGTGAATCCGCGCGCCACTTCCCCCGACAGCACAGCCTTCTAACCAGCCCGTAGCGCGGATCTCGTTTTTGAGATCCGCGGCTTTGCTCTCGTGTCCCGCAACACCGAATCCTTCTAGACCGTCACACTCCCCGCCGGGATATACTTCTCTGAAAGCCCCTGAAGCCATGGGCCAACCGCATGGCAAACCTATACGCAGGCACCTCCGGCTATTCCTACCCCACCTGGAAGCCGGACTTCTACCCGCCGAAGCACCCCGCCAAGAAATTCCTCGAATACTACGCCACGCGCCTCAACAGCGTCGAGATCAACTACACCTTCCGCCGCCACCCCACAGCCACGACGCTCGAGAACTGGGTCCAGCAAACCGGCGACGGCTTCCTGTTCTCGATCAAGGCCCATCAGCGCATCACCCACTTCCAGCGCCTCAACGACGCCAAGGAACCAACCGACTTTTTCCTTCGCTCTATCGACCCTTTGCGCGCGACCCGCCGGCTCGGCGTCGTGCTCTTCCAACTTCCGCCGAACCTGCCCTGCGACACCGACCGCCTCGCCGCCTTCCTGGCGCACCTGCCCGACGACATGCGTTTCGCCTTCGAGTTTCGCCACAAGTCCTGGCAGGACGACGCGGTCTACCGCCTGCTCGAACAGCGCAACGCCTGTTTCTGCCGCGCCGAGTCGGAGAAGCTCGAAGCCCCCGACGTCATCACCGCCGACTTCGTCTACTTCCGCCTCCGCAAGCTCGACTACACCCCCGACGATCGTGCCGCCATCGCCAAGGAAGTCCAAAACCTACTCTCGCAAGACAAGACCGTCTTCCTTTTCTTCAAGCACGAAGACACCCCCGCCGGCGCCCTCTACGCCGAGGAGATGCTGAAACTCGGCTGACCGGAGCTGCGGGGACCGATCGTATCTCGAGTTCCCGTGGCTCCTCGTGAACCGCTAACCCGTGAACTCGGTCTCCTTTCTCAAGTCGACCAGGGCATCCAGACACGCACCTTCGTCTACGAGATCGCCAGCGTCCTTGCAGGCCCCAGGCCCCCAGTCTATGATGGTGTCTCCTCGCAGCCGACCGAGGTTTCTCCGCGCCCTTAGCGGCCCTTGGCGTCTTTGCGAGAAACTTCCTTCCTGCTAGCATGTGGTCGAATCATCGTGAGCCCCGACGACGCCAAACTGTTCGCCGCCAAGACGATCGAGACGTTCTACTTCTGGACCGGCGTGTTGATGTGGCTGATCCACGCGGGGTTCATGGCCTACGAAGCCGGGGTAACGAGGCGCAAGAACGTTCTGATGACGATGATGAAGAACCTGCTCACCTGCGCCGTGGTGACGCCGACCTTCTTCCTGTTTGGGTGGTGGATCTACTACGCCTTCCCACATGGATTCGTCCCGGTAGCTTCCGAGGCAGCCAATGCAGCGCTTCCCTGGAGCGCCCATATGGGGCCGAACCTGCAGGACAACATCACGGGCGTCTTCTGGTTCGCCTTCCTGCTGTTTTCGTTCACGACCGCGTCGATCATGTCGGGGGCGGTCATCGAGCGCATTCACCTGGGTGCGTATCTGCTTCTGGCGGCCGTGCTCGGTTCCGTCGTCTGGATCTTGGCCGCCTCGTGGGGCTGGAGTGCCTCGGGCTGGTTGTATACGAAGTTCGGCTTTCACGATTGGGGCGCCGGGGGCTGCGTGCACACCGTAGCTGCGTTCTTCACGCTGGGAGTCCTCCTCAATCTCGGGCCGCGCCTCGGCAAGTACGACACCGCGGGAAAGCCGCAGGTCATCCTTCCCCACAACCTACCGTTGACGATGATCGGCCTGATGCTGATCTTCACCGGCTTCTACGCCTTTTACGCAGCCTGCGCGGTTTTGCAGCCCGAAGGGCCGTGGCTGAGCATCTATCTCACGCCCATGACGCTCAGCTCCATTGCGTTTACGGTAACCATGGGATTCTCGGGCGGGGCGATGGGCGCGTTTGTGGCATCGCGCGGGGAGCCCTACTGGACCATCAGCGGCGGGCTGGCCGGCATGATTGCGGTCGCGTCTGGGATCGACGTCTACCATCCCGGGCTGGGTTACCTGATCGGCTTCGCGGGCGGCATGATTGCGGTCTATGTGGGGAACTTTCTGGAGCGCAAAGGCATCGACGACGCTGTGGGGGCGTTCGCCGTCCACGGTGGCGGCGGAGTGTGGTCCATGCTGGCGCTAGGCATCTTCGCCGGCGGCTACCCCCAGCATGACCAATTCACTTCGTTGGGCGCACAACTTCTGGGCATCGTGGTGATGGCGAGCCTGGGGTTTGTGCCCGGATATCTTCTGAGCCTCGTACTCAAGAAGAAGAACCTGCTGCGCGTCTCCAAGGAAGACGAGCTGCTAGGTCTCGACATCGCTGAACTCGGAATCGAGGGTGTCGTGCCCGACGGGGCCATCATTCACGCGAATAACTGAGCAGCTTTGCACGGCGATCCGCACCACTAACTCTTCACCCGGAGATCGTGACCAATGAACGCAAGCCCGATTGAATCCTGGGAACAATTCACTGCCGCCGGCACCGGAGCGATTTACACCTTCTCTAGCAGCCCGCTGGCGGTCAAGGCCATTTGTGTGCTGGTGCTCGTGGCTGTTGCGTGGTTCATCGTGTCCTCCTACCGCTTCGAAGGCCGGGGACGAGATCGCAGCGATTCCTGAAAGACTAGGGAAGATGAGGATACGGCTGGCAGATCACCGTCGAGCGCGATCTACGCTCGCCCGTCGCCGGGAGTTTCATCCGCGCCGCCCTCGGCGGTTCGGGATCGGGGAGGGTCTGCAGGCAATATCCTGCGCAAGGGAAGATCGGCAAACACTAGCCGACAAGGGAGGCTGTAGCCAGGCGGGAGTTGCTCCGGTCGTCTCACGATGGACATTTTCGTGCCGCGCGGCGGCGATTCAGTCGTCCGTGAATAAGTGTCGACAAATTATTCCCCGCCGAACGATGAGGGGCTTCACGAGGCTCAAACCGCCGTCTGGGGGGGCGTAGAAGCGCTCTGCGCAAGGGTCTTGGAAAACCAGGCGGACAGTTTATGCGCTAAGAGCTACTTGAAACGCAGGTCTCTCCTCATCAAGAGAATCATAGGCGCATCACTCGTGGCCGTAGCTAGCTCAAACGACTGGGACAGAGGGCGCCCTTAGCCTAGCATGCCGTAAAAGGCTCTCGCCCATCGCTCAAAGTCCTTAACCGCTATGCTGGTCGATGCCGCAATCATGTTCGTTTTGCGGGATATCTTGGCGGCGAGTGTGAGCGAGTCGCACGTCGCCAGGACAATCAAGCGGGCACCGCACACTTCCACCAGCTTTTCGAAGCCCTCCGCGGAAAGCGTCTCACCGTTGCCGAAGCCGATGTCGCCGGTAGTGGGGTCTACGTAGAGCAGGAGGTGGACAACCCCGTATTTTGTCGTTGTGAGTCTATGCCTGAGCAGGTCTGACGAAAGGCCGTCAACGATTTCGACGCGTCTGCGGAACGCTCCTTTCAAGAGCTCGACGTCGTGCTTGAAACCGAGCTTTTCGAACTCGGAAGTTGCGGCACACAGAACCTTGGCGGCACTGAAGGTTTCAACATCCTGGACACTTGATCGGGCTGCAACCAGGTTTCCGGAAGCCCGCTTGCCCCACAACGCCTCGGGTCTGTAATACGCGAAGAAAGCTACAATCCCGACTAGTAGGAAGATGAGAACGACCATCGCTAAGACGATCCACATGAGCGCGGTACCGCCCGTCCTCGCCGCCGTGGTGGCAAGCAGCGCCTCAACGACCAGGACGACCAGAGAAAAGAAGCCTAGCGGAGTCTTGACGGTCTCGATGATCGCCGGACGGCCTGCGGTTTTCGGATCGGACTCAGTAGCCACTCGGTTCTCCGTAGCGGTGTGCGTTGCAGGGTGTCCTTAGACGGGTTCTCCAAAATAACAGGTCACAGCATAGCTCATTCTTGTAGAGACAGTCCTTCGGTGCAACCTCCTCGTCGGGCCTCGCGCCACGGCCTCATAACTCCAAGTGAGGTCGTAGCAGAATTTCGGCTGGCAAGGCTTCACCAGAATCGCAAACGGGCTCCCGGCGACCGTTCGCTGTCGCCTAGATCCTGCCTTAACGTTAGGACCTTATCTGGAGGAACCCGGCGGGATGAGGGCACAGGGAGGGGGAGGAAGCCGATCGCCGGGTTGCTTTGGATAAGGGCGTTTGAAGGAAGCCGCTCGCGCGGCGGACGCGGTCAAGCTGGCAGGGCTATGGGGATTGAATCGGGTTTTCGTGCCTTCGGGCGCGGTGGTTTCGGGTTGGGGACTACCACGAGGGGACAGAAACGCTGTTTTCCGACAGGGCTGGAGACATCCGAGAAGCGACGCTGGCGGACTCGATGGCAGTTTGGGTAGGCGCATCGGTGAGTGAGGCGCACCTCGACGCAGCGCGTCGGTCGACGCGTGAGTTGAGTCAGGCAGGGAGTGAATTCAGGACGTGTCAAAGTATTTTCCTTCCTTTTGCTGCAGCTGCCAGGCGTCGAGCCTCTCGAGCAGCATCATGGGGCCGCCGCAGAGCGGACAGGTCCAAGCGACGGGTTCACGCTTCTCCCTCGGCACGGCAGGAACCGAGGAGCTGGCGTCGGTCGCCAGCAATTGCTGGCACAGCGGCAACAAGGCTCCTCGCTTGCGAGGGGAGAGGAAGCCGAAGAAGCGGATGCGCACGAAGCGGGGCGGCAGCACGTGCTGCAGGAACCTCCGAAGGAACGCTTCGGCCGTCAACGTCATCAGTCGTTGCTTGTTGCCGTGAGCGTAGTCTTTCCAGCGGAAGGTGACCTTGCCGTCGGCGAAAGCGACCAAGCGATGGTTCGAGATCGCGACGCGGTGGGTGTAGCGGGCCAGGTAGTTGAGAACGTAGCGTGGCCCACCGAAGGGCGGCTTGGCGTAAACGACCCAGTCCTGTTGGTGGAGCGAGCGCACGAACGAGCGGAACGCTTTTTCTTGCCGCAGCGGCTTCAGCGCGCCTGGCAAACAGAGTTCGTTGTTGTGATAAGCGCGCTCGAGAGCGTCGACGAACTTACCGCGGAAGACGCGGCTCAGCGCCTTCACGGGCAGGAAGAAACGGCGATGGGAACGGACCCAGGCCTTGTGATCGGGCGAGAGACCGCCGGCCGGGACCACGCAATGAACGTGCGGGTGGTGGACGAGAGTCTGACCCCAGCTGTGCAGCACGCTGAGGAAACCGATCTCAGCGCCCAGGTGTTTCGGGTCGGCAGCAAACTCCAGCAGAGTCGCTGCAGAGGTGCGGAACAACAACCCGTACAGCAGTCGCTTGTTGTGAAACGCTACGTCCGCCAGCTGCCGAGGGATCGTGAAGACCACGTGAACGTAGGCCACCGGTAGCAGCTCACCCTCGCGTGCAGCGAGCCACTGGTCCCTCGCGCCAGCCTGACACTTGGGGCAATGGCGATTGCGGCAGGAGTTGTAGGAGATGGCCGCGTCGTAGCCACAGCGGGTACAACGGTCGCGGTGTCCGCCCAACGCCGCCGTACGACAGCGTTCGATGGCGCTCAGAATCTTGCGATGAAGTCCGTTGAGTCGAAACCGCTGTTGGAATCGATTGCCTACCGCGCGAATGATGTCAGCCACCTCGAAGGGTGGCCGTTTCACCTCTTCTTCTTATGGAGCTTCTTGGACCGCTTGACCTGGTCCGGACTCGAGAACTCCGCTTGATCGATCGGCGTCCCCGCCGCTTTGAGATGCCGCTCGGACAGATGCAGGTAGATCGACGTGGCCTTCAGCTCGGCATGGCCGAGCAACGCTTGTAGCGTCGGCAGGTCGGCTCCTTGTTCGAGCAGATGCGTGGCGAAGCTGTGCCGCAGCAAGTGCGGGCGAACGGGTTTGTCGATGCCCGCTCGTTCCGCTGCCTCTCGGCAGGCCAACCAGGGCACCTTCGGAGTGATTGGCTTGTCGACTCGCCAGTTTCTGATGGCACCGGGAAACAGATACGTCTTGGGTTTCATCCAGCGGTAGTACTCGCGCAAGGTCTCCAGCAGCTTCGGACTCAGCGGCACGGACCGATCGCGGCCGCCTTTGCCGTGACGGATGTGGACGAGCATCCTCTCGCTGTCGATGTTTTCCACCTTGAGGTTGCAGAGTTCTGCTCGACGCATCCCGGTCGAGTAGAGCGTCATCAACATGGCGCGATGAAACAGGTTGCTGGCCGATTCGATCAGCCGCACCGCTTCTTGTTGGGTCAGGATGATCGGCAGCTCTCGCGGTTTCTTGGGGTAGGGAAACTCCTCGACGGGATAGTTCCGCCTTAACGTTTTGCAGAAGAAGAACCGCAGGCCTGCAGTGTGCAGGCCGACGGTACGGACGCCCATCCTCCTCTCCGTTAGCAAGTACGCTTGGTACGTGCGAATCTCGTCCAGGCCGAGCTGATCCGGAGGACGGCCGAAGTGCTTGGAAAAGTCTTCGACCGTCCTCATGTAGTTCCTGATCGTGGTCTGGGCGTAGTTGCGACGCTGGAGCTCCTCCAGCATCATCTGACGTAAACGGGTCACTGGGACACCTCCTTCGTTGGTGTCCCGACCTTACTCTCAACCAGGCGCCACTGCTGATGGAACGCTCACGCGCAGCGTCCGCCGCGCGAGCGGCTTAGTTCAAACGGCGTGGCGTTTACCACGTGTCATCCTGACGGAAGACTCCAAAACGTGCCGGTGATACCGGTCACTCCTTCATCGTTCTGTGCGTAGCAGGCAGTGAAGATTCGACCGGGCTCAATCTCGACGGAGGAACTGTAGCCCTGGTCGCCGTTGGGTGCGGCTCGCAGCAGCCACGATTCCTCGCTCCATCTCTTTCCTCCATCGCTACTCACTCTCGCGTACAGACCGTACGGTTCGTAACGCCGTCCGTAGGTCAACAGAATGCGGCCATCGGACAGTTTTAGCAGCCGCGGACAGGCTCCCGATGTGATGTTGGTCTCGACGGGCCTGGTCCATGATGTGCCTCCGTCGCGCGACTCGTTCTGCCACAACAGGCCGAGGCGGCCGTCCTGGCATCGGCCCACACGATGCATCCCGAGCAGATGTCCGTCACCCAGCTCGAGGATGCACGGCTCGTGATAGTCCCGCGTGGTTTTGGTTCCCCGGGCCATCACCGTGGAAGCCGACCACGTCTTGCCGTTGTCGTCGGATCGATACATGACGTTGGATGAGACCCGGTTGGATGAGACACCGCTCAGGCCTTGTTCGACGTTGCCATAGCAGGGGGCCAGCAAGGTTCCCGTGGCGAGTTGGATCGCGGTCGAGCATGTCTGCAGCTTCGGCGCGAACAGAACGTTGTGGTGGAGCGGCCAGGTGAGACCGGCGTTGTCGCTCCAGCACCAGAATCCACCGACGTTGCGGAATGGGTACTCGGGTTTGTGGCTGTGAGGAATCGCGGTGCGTTGACTTTCCCTGACCGGCACGACTTCGTGCATGGCCAAGAGCCCGCCGACCACTCCGCCGCCGAGGTAGATCGGTGCGAACTCCTGGCCCCCTCCCGCGGCGAGTTGGCCGGCGTTCTCGATGTCCCAGCTCTCGCCCAAATCGTAGGAGCGAATGACGGTGATCACGCTACGGGGGTGCGTATGGCGGACGCGCTCCTGGCTGGGCGCCTGGCGGAAGGCCATCAGCAATTCGTCTCCATCGAGTCGCACGACATGCGGAAACGCGGTGTAGCTTGACGAATCGAACAAGACATCGACCTGCCGGACCGCGGGCGGCGTCTTGATCGTGATGGATCGATCGACCTCAGCGGCGCTTGCCACGGTTCGCTCGTCGAGTGAACCGCAGACGAGGGCTCCAGCCGATGCGGCAATCGCGGACTGCCTCAGGAATTGGCGGCGCGACGTTGGTTGTTCCGGCATCATGGAAGTCCCTCATCTGCTGCGCTACGTTCCCGCATGGATCGTCTCGACAATACCGTCGAGAGTTCGCTTCGCGCTCAGGATGGCGAGCATGCTGGTCTTCGGGTTCGCGCTAGGCTTGTTCTCGGCCCGGACGGTAATCGTACCGAAGTCGCCCTCGCAGACGATTTCATGCTGGTTCGACGTTGCCGCGGGATCGGCGATCACCTTGACCTGCAAGTCCTCAAACCCCGATGTGACGAACAGCGTGGCGGCCACGTTCACGTTCTTCGGGAAACCACGAACCGCTTCGGTGAGACCGCCGGAGAAGATCGTTCGTGCGGAGGTGAGCCCGGCAAGATCGATGCCCGCCTCGACGATGTAGGGCGCCCCGTCCAAGCCCGCGGGCGGTTTCGTCGTCGTCAAAGTCAGGGACGAGATTTGTCCCGCAACTGCCTTGATCGCATCCAACCCCGCGATAGCCCCGGACGGTAGAAAGACCTCGCAATGCTTCAGTTGCTTGACCCGATCGCTCGATTCCAACAAAGCCGACGTGCTCAGCAGAAACAGCTTTCTTCCTGGGACATCGAGCCGAGGGTGAGCCAAGATGGCACCGGCGACCTCTTTGTTGGCCGTTTCGACGATGAGATCGACCGCATCGACCAAGTCGTCTAGGTCGAGCGTTTCGAACCGGTCCGGCTGGATCTCAGCTAGGAGTCGGCGGATCGGCTCCGGCTCCACGTCGGAAACAGCCTGGAGGGTAAACGCCTTGTGCTGATGCACGAAACGGGCCAACTCCAAGCCAATGTTGCCGCAGCCTACAATGCCGACGTTCAGAGCCATTGGGGATCTTGTCTCCATACTCGAACCTAATCCAAGCGCGCGCAACCCTCGGGGTAGTGTCTCAGTTTCATCTTCACCCGGTCCATGTGGTTCCTCGGAGCCGGCCTTGTCTACGGATGAATCTCCGCCCGCTGCCCAGGAATCGCTTTGCTAGCATGATGACTGCCATGGTGATGAAGCTGTTTACCATCGGGCTGAACGAGGTCAAGAAGTTCATCCCGAAGCTGTGGGGCATGGCGCGGGAGCTGTTCCATGAGGTGACGGGCTTCATTTTCTTCGCGTTCGCGCTGTTCTTCATCTTTGGCAGCGAGGGACTCATCAGCAACTTTCAAAGCATGGATAGCGACCCCAACGCGCCGTTCAAACTAGCCACGGTCGGGCTGTTCGTACTCGTCCTGTTGGGCTTCGGCATTTCCTCCTTTCGCCGCGCCAAGCGAATCGCGCGCGACCGGTGACACGGCGGCTGACGGGGAGCCGTTTCCCGCCTCCCCTCGCGCGTCCGTTACGGGCAACGCCGTGAAAGAGCGCTACGGTCCCACTTCGTTCGACTACGCCGAGCGCTTGGGCGATCCCGGCGAGCCCCCGTTCACCCGCGGTATTCACCCGGGCATGTACCGCGACCGGCTCTGGACAATGCGCCAGTATGCCGGCTTCGGCGACGCCGCGCAGTCGAACGAGCGCTACCGCTACCTGCTCTCCCAGGGCATCACCGGTCTCTCGGTCGCCTTCGATCTGCCGACGCAAATGGGCTACGACTCCGACCACCCACTGGCCGCCGGGGAAGTCGGCCGCGCCGGCGTGGCGATCAGCTCCCTGGCCGACATGGAAGAGCTGTTCGACGGCATCCCGCTCGGCAAGGTGTCGACCTCGATGACGATCAACTCGACGGCAATGATCTTGCTGGCGATGTACCTGGCCCTGGCCCGCAAGCAAGGTGTCGAGGTCCATGAGCTGCAGGGTACCGTCCAAAACGACATCCTGAAGGAGTACATTGCGCGCGGCACGTACATCTATCCGCCGCGGCCGTCGATGCGGATCGTCACCGACCTCTTCGCTTGGGCGAGCCGCGAAGCCCCGAACTGGAACGTCATCTCGATCAGCGGCTACCACATGCGGGAGGCTGGTGCGACCGCGGTCCAAGAGGTCGCCTTCACACTGGCGAACGCGGTGAGTTACGTCGAATCGGCACTCGCGGCCGGGCTGGCGATCGACGACTTCGCTCCGAGGCTATCGTTCTTCTTCAGCGCGGACCGCAACTTCCTCGAGGAGATCGCCAAGTTCCGTGCCGCCCGGAGGCTCTACGCGCACCTGATGCGCGACCGTTTCGGCGCCCAGGACCCACGCTCACGGGCCATGCGGTTCCACGTGCAGACCGCCGGCTCGACTCTCACGGCGCAGCAGCCGCTCGTCAACGTCGTGCGGACCAGCTTCGAGGCCCTGGCCGCAGTGCTCGGGGGCGCGCAGTCGCTGCACACGAACTCCTACGACGAAGCCTTGGCGCTCCCGACCGAACAGGCGGCGAAGCTGGCCCTCCGCACCCAGCAAGTGCTCGCCGAAGAGACCGGCATCGCGAACACCGCCGACCCGGTGGGCGGTTCCTATACCATCGAGGGCCTCACCGACGAGATCGAGCAAGGGGCCCGGGGCTACCTCGACAAGGTCGACGCCATGGGCGGCATGATTGCCGCCATTGAACGCGGCTTCGTGCAGGGGGAGATCCAGAGCGCCGCGTACGAGTTTCAGAAGAAGGTGGAGACCGGCGAGCAGAAGTTGGTCGGCGTCAACGCCTATCGCTCGGAGGAGCCCCAGTCCGTGCCGATCTTTCGCATCGACGAAACGCTGGAGGAACGCCGCCGCGACGCGTTGACTTCGCTGCATGGCTCACGCGATGGAGGGCGGGTTCGCGCCTGTCTGGAACGCTTGGCCCCCGCCGCTCGCTCGACAGACAACCTAATGCCCGCGGTGCTGGACGCAGTCGAGGCCTACGCCACCGTCGGCGAGATTTCTGACTGCCTGCGCGAAATCTTCGGCGAGCATCAAGATCGCGTCCTGGTATGAGCGATGTTTTCGGGCCTTTGCCGGCAACCCAAGGCGCCCGGCGAACGTCTGTGAAAACGAGCAGCGGTCCGTCATCGGTGGGATAATTGATAATTGAGGGCCGCCTGTGGCCCGCGGGAGAACGACGATGAGAGTCTTGGCACTCACTACGCTTGTCACAGTTTTGGCACTGGTTGGGGGTTTTGCCACACCCGCACCAGCAGCCGACTTGGCGGTCGGCAACCTGCCGATGCCGGTCGAGCAGCTCATCGACAACTTCATCGCCAAGGAAACGGAGTTCTCCAAGGCCCGCGGCAACTACACCTACCGCCAAACGGTCAAGATCCTCGAGTACACCGACTCGGGCCGCGTGCGCGGTAAGTACGAGATCGTGCAAGACATCATCTTCAGTGGGGACGGCCGGCGGAACGAGCGGGTCGTCTTCGCGCCGGTTTCGACGCTTCAGAACATCATTCTCACGCCGCAAGATATGCAGGACCTGCGCGACGTGCAGCCCTTTGTCATGACAACCGCGGAGCGCAACGATTACCACGTCCGCTATCTCGGCCCCGAGAAGGTGGACGAGATTGAGTGCTACACCTTTGCCGTGAAGCCGAAGCAACTCGAGAAGGGCAAGCGCTACTTCGAGGGGCAGATCTGGGTCGACCAGATAGATCTACAGATCGTCAAGACCTACGGCAAGGGCATCGGCAAACTCAAGAAAAATGAAGACAACCAGTTTCCCCGTTTTGAAACCTACCGCGACCAGATAGACGGCAAATACTGGTTCCCCGTCTACACTCGCGCGGATGACGTTTTGCACTTCAAGAACAGCGACCAGCGCATCCGCATGATCATCAAATACGAAGACTACAAGCAGTTCAAGAGCGACGCCGACATCACGTTCGGTGAGATCGTCGACGAGACCAAAACGCAGCCCGAGCAGCCGGAGAAATAGCTTCGCTTCGGAGGAGGCAGGGAGACGTCAGCCCGCCAGTCCGCTAAGCGCCTGTTCGGCTGCGCGGATGGTGGCGTCGATGTGGTCGCTGCTGTGGGCCGCGGAGAGAAACGCGGCTTCAAACTGCGAGCAGGGCAAGTAGACGCCCGACTCGAGCATCCGCCGGAAGAAGAGCGCGAAGCGGTCGGTGTCGCTGTTCGCGGCGCCGTCGAAATCGGTGACCGGCCCTTCGTTGAAAAAGAAGGTAAACATCGAGCCGACACGGTTCACGGTCATCGGGATGCCGGCCTTCTTCGCCGCTGCCGCCACGCCCTCCACCAGGCGGGCGGCGTTTTGATCGAGCGTCTCGTAGATCTCGGGTGAGTCGCGGAGTACGCGCAGCGTCGCCAGCCCGCCCGCGACCGCCAGCGGGTTCCCCGAAAGCGTGCCGGCCTGGTAGACGGGTCCGAGCGGCGCGACCTTGCTCATCACGTCTTTGCGGCCACCGTAGGCACCCACAGGCAGGCCGCCGCCGATCACTTTGCCGAGCGTGGTCAGGTCCGGCTTGACACCGTAGAGCTGTTGCGCGCCGCCCAAGGCCACGCGAAAGCCGGTCATTACCTCGTCGAAGATCAGCAGCGCGCCATGGCGCTCGGTGATCTTGCGCAGCGCTTGCAAATAGCCGGGCGCCGGCGGGACGCATCCCATGTTGCCGACCACCGGCTCGACGATCAGACAGGCGATCTTGTCGCCGTGTTGCTTGAAGCAATCCTCGACGGCTTCGACCGAGTTGAACGGTAGCGGAATCGTTGTTTCGCTGAACGACTGGGGAACGCCGCCGGAGTCCGACATGCCGAGCGTCGCGAGCCCCGAGCCCGCCTTGACCAGCAGCGAATCGACGTGGCCGTGGTAGCAGCCGATAAACTTGACGGCCAGATCGCGCCCGGTGTAGCCGCGGGCCGCGCGAAGGGCGCTCATCGTCGCCTCGGTGCCGGAGTTGACGAGCCGCACCATTTCGATCGAGCCGACCAGCTCGCAGATGAGGTCCGCCATCTCGACCTCGCGCTCGGTTGGGGCCCCGAAGCTCGTGCCGATCTTGATGACTTGATGGAGCGCTTTCGTGACACTGGTGTGCCGGTGGCCGAGAATCAACGGCCCCCACGAGCCGACATAGTCGAGATAGACGTTGCCGTCGGCGTCATAGAGGAAAGGCCCCTGGCCACGGTCGATGAACACCGGATCGCCACCGACGGCCCGAAAAGCGCGCGCCGGCGAGTTGACACCCCCAGGGATGTGCTGCTCGGCTTTCTTGAATAGCTCGCGCGAACGGTCGTGACCGCGGCTAACGTTCACGGAATCTCGCGGCGACCCGTTTGACTGGCCGTCCGCCGGGGTTTCCTGATCCATGGGCTTTTGGTCCTTTCGTCACACGGGTCGATCGGCGTTCGACCGATGGGATCGGTCTAGGATGCCGGCCCGGCTATTGTGCTACCGGGGGATGGCCTTGGGGCAACTCCTGAGAAGCCGAGCCCCCTTGCACCGTCGGGTGGCCAGGCGGCAAGCCCTGCCCACCTGCCTTCGGCTGCTCGCCGATGGGTGGGTTCGCGGGCGGGTAGCCCGGGGGCATGGCCCCTCCGCCAGCACCCGTACCGCCATGAGCGCCCGGAGAAGAGCCGGCTACCGGTGCTTCCACGATCCATTGCGAGCCCGACCGCCGAAGGCGATAGGCCATCTTCATGCTTGCCCGCGGATCCTCCCTGGCGGCGATCGTTACCTGGGCGGTCGCGTTGCTGCCGTCGTATTCGACGTTGTCGACTTCGACGATCATTTTGCCCAATGACAGGTCCGTGAGGCCGGCGAGATGCGCACGGACCGCCTCGCGCACAGCGATATCGGACTTCTCGTCCGAGCCGCAACCCGCGATCGACAACAGTAATAACAGCACGGTGACAGGCCACGATAGCCTGCGAGGCCAATGATGAGGTCGGAGCAATGGGAGCACCCCCAAATTATAGGGGATCGACAGGGTTCGCCCTTGTCATTGCGCCGTTGGCGGCGGGATGGGATGCGGTTCGAGGCGCGGGCACGGCATGCCGTGCCCCTACAGTTCGCGGCGGGCCTGCAGGGGCTCAACCTCAGCCCTGCGGGGTAGCCCGGCTGCTGGTTACACTGGGGATTCCATGTTGGATCTGAACTACTTACGCCGGAATTTCGGCGAGGTCAAGCAGCGGCTGGCCTCGCGCGGGGAAGTCGAAGGGTTAGAGCGTTTTCACGAGGTCGATGGGCAGCGTCGGGCCGCGGTTACCGAGATCGAGAACCTCAAAGCGAAACGCAACGCCCTGAGCGCCGACGTCGCCAAGGCCAAGCGCGAGGGAGGCGAGGCCGAGCAAGCAATGCAGCAGAGCCGCGAGGTCGGCGGTCAGGTCAAGTCCCTCGAGGACAATGTGAAGTCGCTCGACGGTTCCCTCGCCGACATTCTTCGCGGGCTCCCGAACGTGCCGCACGAGTCGGTGCCGGTGGGGACCGACGAGTCGGCCAATGTTGAGATCCGGCGGTCGGGGACGCCGCGGGAGTTCGATTTCGCTCCGAAAGCCCACTGGGACCTCGGACCCGAACTGGGCATCCTCAACTTCGAACAGGGTGCCAAGATCACCGGGGCGCGCTTCTCGGTCTATTGGAAGGCCGGCGCCAAACTTGAGCGCGCGTTGATGAACTTCATGCTCGACGTGCACACCGGCGAGCACGGTTACACCGAGGTGCTGCCGCCGTTCGTCGTCAACTCCGACAGTTTGTTCGGCACGGGCCAGTTGCCCAAGTTCGCCGAGGACCTATTTAAGCTGGAAGGTACCGACTACTGGCTCATCCCCACCGCCGAGGTGCCGCTGACGAATCTGCTGCGGGACGATACGCTCGATCAAGGCGAGTTCCCTATCAAGCTGACGGCCTTCACGCCGTGCTTTCGCAGCGAAGCGGGCTCGTACGGGCGCGACGTGCGCGGCATCATCCGCCAGCACCAGTTTCAGAAAGTCGAGATGGTGAAGTTCACGCTGCCCGAGCAGGGTTACGACGAGCTGGAATCGTTGACCGCCGACGCGGAGGACATCCTCGACCGGCTCGGGCTGCCGTATCGGCGCGTCGTGCTGGCGACAGGCGACCTCGGGTTCTCAAGCGCCAAGACGTACGATCTCGAGGTTTGGCTGCCGGGCGTGAATGAGTTCAAAGAGATCTCCTCGTGCAGCAACTTCGAGGACTTCCAGGCGCGGCGGACGGGGATCCGCTATCGCGACCCGGCCGCGAAGAAGGGCAAGTCGCAGTTCGTTCACACGCTGAATGGAAGCGGCTTGGCGATCGGCCGTACGTGGGTGGCGATTGTCGAGAATTATCAGCAGAAGGATGGGACCGTCGAGGTGCCTGCGGCGTTGCGGCCTTACCTGAACGCGGAGCGGATTCTGCCGGGTGGGGAGTTGGGGTGACGGCGGAAGGATGCCTCTCCGAGGGCCTGAGAACTGAGGAATCGGTTCTCGGTAAGGCTGGAGCCTTAGGCCAGATGGCTTGGTGGCTGGATGAAGACGAAAACGCTGACTGACGCTTACGACTGTCTGGCTCCGGATGGTTCGGAGATTCGCTTGCTGACGGAGACGGAGCGGGGGAGTTCGGTCCATTGCACGCTGCCGCCGGGCCACGTGTCGTCGCCGGTGACGCATCGCACGGTGGAAGAGATGTGGTACTTCCTCGAAGGGCGAGGGCAGGTCTGGCGCAAGCAAGGTACCCGGGAGGATTTGGTCGACGTGTCGTCGGGCGTCTCGTTGACGATACCGCTGGGTGCGCACTTTCAGTTCCGAAACACGGGTGAGGTGCCGTTGCGGTTTGTGATTGCGACCATGCCGCCGTGGCCGGGGGAGGATGAGGCTTACGGAGTGGAAGGGTATTGGCCCGTTGGCAAGGGCGGTGCTTCCGGGTGAGTCGCGGTGGCAACGGAGGCTGGTGTTGCTGATCTAGTGGCCTCTGATTCGCGTCAGCGTTCGTGCCGGATCGCTCCCTGATGGTCACGGCTCGGTTGTCTAGTAGTCGGGGAACTTCCAGATCTTGAGCGCGTTCTTGCCGAGGAGCAGCTCGCGGTCTTCGGCGCTGTAGAAGTCGCAGATCTCGTCGACGAACTCGAGTTCCTTATCCATCGGCAGCTCCCAGCGGGGCCGCGGATAGCCGGTGCCCCAGACGAGTTGCTTACCGCCGAATTCCTCGTAGATCGCTTTGTAGAACGGCAGCGTGTCGAGGTAGGGGTACTTCTTGATCTCCGACATTTCGTACGGCTCGGAGTTGCTGATCCACACGTGTGGGAACTTCTTGAGGCGGAACATCCTCTTGAACTCAGGCCACGGGTCGTCGAGCTTCAAGTCGGGTTTGCCGGCGTGGTCCACGACGATGTTGACGCCGGGGAAACGCGCGGCCATGTCTTCGAGCATCGGCATCTGGTGCGGCGCGATGTAGTAATTGAAGCAAACGCCGAGCTTCTCCGCCTCGCGCCACAGCGGGTAGTGCTTCTTCGAGTTCAGCCAGGTGGACTTGGGGTGGTAGATGGGGCTGAAGCGCATGCCCTGAAAGCCTTGCTCGGTGACCCAGTAGCGCAAGTGTTCGGCGACCTTGGGGTGCTCGGGATTGATCAGGCCGTGGGCGACGAAGAGGTGCTTGTAGGTGTGGTAGGAGTAGCTCATGTAGGAGTTGTCCCACCCGAAGTAGCGCGGGTTGATGAGGACCGCGTACTGGACATCGAAGTCCTTCATTTGCTCGACGTAGTTTTCGACCGGCGCGTCCATGCGGGCACGCTTGAAGTCGGGCCGCTCGGGGTGGTTGAAGGGGAAGCGCGGCTCCGAGGTCCAGAACTCGATGTGGGTGTCGATGATGAGGCGCTTCTTGGGGGGAGCGGCTTGTGCGACGACCGCACCAGCGGCAGCCAGGGCCCCGGTGGATTGGGTGAGGAAGTCTCGTCGCGTTTTCATGGTTTCACCCCGCAGCTATGGACTTGAGACGTGTTGGTAGACAGCACATCCCGTCCCGGCGTGTCTCGAGTGGTCCTATAATGGCAGATCCCCGCGGTTGTCGGCTTATAAGGGTGGCGCGGGGAGCGGAGACCCTGCCATGCGAATCGGTGTGAACACGATGATCTGGTCGGGGGCGTTCGACTCGTCGATCCCGCTCGAGGCGATCAAAAAAGCGGGTGTCGATGGCATCGAGGTGCCGGCGTTCGATGCGGCGGATCTGGATGTCACCGCCCTCAAGAAGGCGCTGGCGGATTACGAGCTGGGCTGCACGTTCTGCTCGGTCAATCCGCCGGGCAAGAACCCCATCAGTGACGATGCTTCGGTGCGCGCCGCCACGCTCGATCATTGGAAGCGCTTGATTGCCGCCGCTGCCGAGACCGGCGTGGACTTGATCGCAGGGCCGACGTACTCCCCCGTCGGACATCTACCCGGCCGGCGCCGCAACGAAGACGAGTGGAAGTGGGGCGTCGAGTTCCACCAACAACTAGAGCCCGCTCTCGCCGACGCCGGTGTGGAACTGGCCGTCGAACCGCTGAACCGTTTCGAGACGTACTTCCTCAATACCGCCGACGACACTGTGCGTTTCGTTGACGAGGTCGGCAGCCCGCTCGTCGGCATTCTGTTCGACACTTTTCACGCCAACATCGAGGAGAAGGACGTCGTGGCGGCGTACCGGCTGTGCGGTTCGCGGCTCAAGCACGTGCACACGTGCGAGAATGACCGGGGCGTTCCCGGCACCGGCCATACTGATTGGGCGGGAGTGCTGGGTGCGCTCAAGGAGATCGGTTACGACGGCTGGTTGACGATTGAGTCGTTTAACGGGACGATCCCGGACCTCGCGGCCGCGACCGCGATCTGGCGCGACTTGGCTCCCTCGAACGACGACATTGCTTTCGAAGGAGCGGCCTACCTACGCAAGGCATGGGCGGCGGCGTGACGCTCTGCAGTGGCTACGGCTCGGTTCCCTGCAAGCCCCCATTCCAATTGAGAGAACAACACAAACATGAGCGTTGAGTGGAAATCTGACGAAGAGTTATTCGAGCTTACCCGGCGCGAGCTTTTTACCGCCGTCGTGGGCGATGCGATGGACAAGATGGGTCTGCTGCATCAGTTCCTGCCGCCGCAGGTGCGTCCGCTGGAGCCCTCGACGCGCACGATCGGTCGCGCCATGACCGTGCTGGCCGCGGACTGGCTCGACGAACCCGAATCACCCGACCCCGAAAACCCGTTGCTGGCGCGCAACTTCGGCATCATGCTCCAAGCGCTCGATGACCTGAAGCCGAACGAGATCTACTTTGGCGGCGGCGGCTCGCCTCGCTACGCGCTGTGGGGTGAATTGATGGCCACCCGTGCCAAGATGCTCGGCTGCGTCGGCGCGGTGATGAACGGCTACTGTCGCGACGCGCACGGGTTGCTGGCGTTGGAGTTCCCAACGTTCTCGTGGGGGCCTTATGCCCAGGACTTCGCCGCACGCGCTAAAGTGGTCGACTTCCGCTGCCGGCTCGAGGTAGCGGGTGTTAGCGTCAAGCCCGGCGATCTAGTGCTGGGTGATGTTGACGGCGTCTGCGTAGTGCCGCGGGAAGCCGAGGAAGAGGTCATCACGAAGGCGCTCGAAAAATCACGCGGAGAGAAGTTGGTGGGCAAGGCCATCGAGGGCGGGATGTCCGCCTTAGAGGCCTTTGACAAGTACGGGATTATGTAGCGGGAGGGGTTTCGCGTATCCTGCCGCTACTTCTGCGCGACGTAACCCCGGCGGGTGCGTACCCGTGCCTTGGGGTGCTTGACCTTCACTTCCACCGACCGCCACTGGCCGTCGAAGTCCTGATTCTTGGGCCGGTACGCCAAGCTGTAGACGCTGCGCAGTTCGCCCGCTACCTGCGGGTAGACGGGTTCAAGGTCTTGTACCGAGCGGGCCAGGAAGAGCCGACCTCCGGTGGCCGTGGCGAGGCGCTCCATCCTCTCGCGCGATTTCCGTGCCCATCGCGGCGGTTTCTTGCCTCCGGTTTTCGGGTGGAGCAGGATCGGGTAGAGCAGGGCGCTCAGCTCGCGGGCCGCTTTCTCGAAGCGGCGGTAGGAGACCTTTGACGGCGTCAGCTCGCCGCGCAGTTGATTGTCGATACCGTCGCTGATAACGATCAGGGCGTTGCGCTCGTCGGGGAGTTGGCGGAACTCGTTGGCATAGCTCAAGACCATCACGTCGTAGAGCGGTGTGCCCCCGGACAGTTCCGGCAACGTGTCGATCAAGGTGGCCAGCATGCGGCGGTTGCCGGTGAGCGGCGAGATGATGTGGAGCATCCCGTTCGCCAGCGCGTGGAGGGCGACCCGGTCGTGCGGCCCGACCACGTCGAGGAAACGCCGGGCAGCGGCCTTCATGGCGGGCCGGTCTTGCTTGGTGCTGAAGCTCAAATCAAGAAGTAGGGTGAGATTGAAGGGGGACTCGCCGCTGTCGAGATAGGCGATTTCCTGGAGTACGCCGTTCTCATGGACTTCGAAATCCTCGGCGGTCAGGTCCGCCAGCGCTTCGCCTGCCTCATCGTGGACAGCCACCGGCATGTTGACAATGCGCACATCGGATCTGAAGCGGACCTCGCCGTCCGTCACGGTGAGCACTTCCGGTTCGCCATAGCCGGGCGGCGGAAGTTCTATGGAGCGTCCCCTGCGGCGCAGTCGTGTTCGCTTGGGACGGACAAACAGCCGCTCGAGAGCTTCAGGCGCCTGCCAGTGGAGGCGTAGCGGCGCCTCTTGAGGAAAAGGCATTTCCCCGATCTCGACGCGGCCCGGCGTTGTGACCTTCGCCTGGATGCGCCCGTAGCTGACCCGCGACCCGCCGAGGCGGTTGGTCAACACCCAAGCATCGGGCCCCTCCTCGGTCCGCTCGACGCGTTCGACCTGCAGCTTGACGCCTTTCGGCGCTACGTACTCGCGCGGTTCACGCTCGGCCCCAATCCAGAGACGCGTGGCCTCCCACGGCGCGGTCAGCGTCAGATCGCCCGACTCGGTGATCAAATCGGCGGTGCGCATCAAGCCGGTGATTGAGATGCCGCCCTTGGTGGTAACCGCCTGCAAGCCGAGGCCATAGGGGATCTGCACGTCGATGTCGATGGGAGCCCCGTCTGCGGGTGTGCATTCGATCAAAGAAAGCCCCCCCCGCCGGATCACCCGGACGTCGCCGGGGCGGAGCTCCCGCGCCTCGCTGCTGGGATCAAGTAGCACCTTGCTCCCAGCTGTCACGCGCACGCTGATGTTACCGAACGGGTTCTCGATGCGGACCGCCGCCGCGACTAGCAGCGAGCCGGTCAACCACAGACCGAGGGCAAAGCGAAGGGGGGTGCTCACGGGTGGGCCGTATCTAATGCGATCGTATCAGGATGCTGGCGGGACGGTGGTGTGGAAGGTAGTGGAGCGGTCTCGGGTCCTGGCTGGGACCAACGCGCTTAGTGGCAGACGGGCACGGCATGCCGTGCCCTCACATTTGAAGCCGTATCGCGCGGAGTTGCGGACGAGCGCGTAGCGCGGATTGCTAAGCTGACGCCGGAAGGATTTGCAGCGATGAAACGAAGACACTTTGTCACCGCCGGCGTGGCGGCCTCCGCGGCGGCTTGTTCACCACGGGCCGACTCACCGCAGGCCGACTCCGCGGAGTCATCGAAAGCCAGGCCCCAACACAAACCGGTTCGCATGTACGTGGGGACCCAACGGTACCCAACGACGCCCGAGTTGCTCGATTACTTCAAGCGGCACGGCGTCGAACACATCGCCGGGTACTGCCCCGAACGCGGAAAGCTCTGGACGGTCGAGAGCCTCACAGGCACGCGGGCAATGTGCGAGAAGCACGGCGTCACGCTGGACTTCGTTGTCCCCAGTGGATGGCGCAGCCGAGACCTTGTGACGGACGGCTCCGAGCGGGACCGGGCCATAGAAGGTATGCAGCAGCTTGTCGCCGATTGCGCCAAAGCAGGCGTGCCGGGGGTGAAGTACAACCTCTCGTTTCTCAGCATGAGGCGCACCGGGTCGACTCCGGGGCGAGGAGGGTCCAGCTACAGTACGTGGCGTTGGGAAGACGCGAAGAAAACCACTGGGGAGTTGACCGAAGCGGGCCGGGTCACCGCCGACATGTTCTGGGAGCGAATCGAGTATTTCCTCAAGAGGGTGGTCCCGGTCGCCGACGAGCACGGCGTCCGCATCGCCTGCCATCCCCATGACCCCGGCGTGCCGCCGGAGGGCTACCGCGGCGTAGACCGCGTGCTCGGCACGCCGGAGGGCTTGAAGAAATTCGTTGCCATGCACGAGAGCCCCAACCATGGGCTCAACCTGTGCCTCGGCACGACGGCAGAGATGCTCCAGGACCCAAACCGGGAGATCCACGACGTCATCCGCTACTTCGGAGAGCGGCGGAAGATCTTCAACATTCACTTCCGGAACATCAAGGGCAAGCGCGACGACTTCATGGAAGTCTGGCCCGACGAAGGCGATATGAATATGGTCGAGGTCGCCCGTACCCTTCATGAGGTCGACTACCCCTACATGGTTATGCCCGACCACTTGCCGCGGCATCCCGCTGATCCGGAGTTCGGTATGCAGGCCTTCGCCTATGGCTACGGATACATCCGAGGGATCCTGCAGGCGCTAGAGGCAGGAGTTTAAGGGGCTGCCGAGGGGGTGGCTGAAGATTGTGGCGCCAAGGCAGGGCTGCGCGTCACGGAATCGTTCACGGACCACAGTCGTCCGCAGGCCACGCCTTTAATCGCAAACCAGCCGTGAGGGGATTGGGTTCCGCGCCAAACCCAACGGCCGACTTGAAGAGGATCAACTCACAGGGAAACTCGAAGGGAAGGCGTCAGTCAGGCCAACTGCAGACGTCCGGTTTACCTTCGACGGACGAAACATTCAAAGCGGGGCATTCTCCAAAGGGCTTACCAGCTATCCGTTCCCCGGCGGGGCTTCCCGCGCTTGCTGCCCTTTCCCTTGCCGCGTCCGCGCGGGCGGTCGCCCCCACCGCCGCCGCCGTAATCGCCGCCGCCTCCGCCAAAGGAGGGAACACGGGGACGCGCCTCGTTCACCACCAGCGCCCGGCCACTGAAGTCTTGCCCGTTACACGTTTCGACGGCCTGATCCGCCTGTTCGTCGTCTTCGATCTCAACAAAGGCGAATCCGCGCTGCAAGATCATCGCGCCACCGTGTCGCGGTCGCGGATCATCGCTACCGAATCGAGCTTGACGCCACGCTCGGTAAAAAAAGTTTCAAGGTCTCCCTCGGTTACCGAGTACGGAAGGTTCCCCACGTAGAGCTTCTTCATGTAGTCTCCATCGGTGCCCGCCAACCCACAAACGATGGGTCAGCCGTCGAAGGGGCAGGAGCTGAGCCGCGGGAGAACGAAAAAGGGCGACGTTGCCGGGCGAGCCTGACGCTTCAGAATACCTGCTTATCCTCTCAGAGTCCTTTATTGAAGTCAAAGAGGACGGATTGTCGGACGGCGAATCGGGAACTTTTCTTCGTCAAATGGATTCTCAGCCCTTGAGCCAGCGTTCAATATCGGGGAAGAGCAGTTCCTGAATCGCAGGCTGCTCGAGATTCTCGCGAAGGATGAGGTGGGCGCCCGAGTCCATCTCCCGCACCGGTTGCTCCCCACGCAGGTGGAGCCCGATGGCCTTGGTGCTTTCGTAGCCCATCTTGAAGGGGTTCTGGACGACGATCGAGTCGATGGTGCCGGCCTTGAGCTCTTCGATCAACTCCGGGGACGCATCGTATCCGACGATTTGTACCTTGCCCGCCATGCCGCGCTGCTTGACGGCACGCACCGTACCGTCGGTGGAAGACTCGTTGTCGGCGAACAGGCCCGCCAAGTCAGGGTGAGCGGTCATCAAGTTCTCCGCTTCCGCAAGCGCCTTGGCACGGTCGGCCATGGTGTACTTGACGCCGACCACTTCGATGCCGGGGAACTGCTTCTCGATGGTGTCGACGAAACCCGACTCGCGCTTCATCGTCGAAGCGCTGCCCGGCATAAAGCCGATCACGCCGACCTTGCCCCGGCCGTCGAGGATCTTGCCCATCCTCTCCGCCGCCATGACGCCCGAGGAGTAGTTGTCGGTAGCAATAAACGAGACGATGCGATCGCTGTTGAGAGCCGAGTCGAAGATCGAGACCGGAATGCCGTGCTCGGCCGCCCGCTCGACCACGCCCACCAAGGCTTCCTCGTCGACCGGGGCGAGCACGATGCCGTCGACCTTGCGGTTAATCAGGTTCTCGACAATGGTAATCTGCCGACTCGAGTCGGTCTCGATCTGCGGGGCGTTCCAGAGGATTTCAAAGTCGAATTCGTCGGCCGCGGCGAGAGCTCCGGCGCGGACCGTCTGCCAGAAGATGTGGTTGGTGCCCTTGGGAACGACACCGATGACTCTCTTGGAGCTGTCTTGCCGGCACGCGGTTGGCGTCAGTAGCAGCAGTGCCACAAGCGCGAGCATGTATCGTCGGTCAATCATGGTTTCGCTTGGAGGCGCGCCGGGCCAGAGCGACCCGCGCCCCGAGGGGTGCTCAAGCGAGGGTGGCCGGCCTAAGCGGCGAGCCCGGCACTGGCCTTCCAGGAACCGCTGCGTTCGGGCCGGCTCCCTTACTGCCGCAGGTCCGCTTCGACCTTCACCAACGCCTCGGCCAATTCCTGGGCCTGCCTCCGAAGTTGCTGGAGGCGGGACGCTAACTGTCGGTTGGTGGCCCTGGAGTCGGGCGCCCTGGTGGGAGGCTGTCCTGTCGCGGTGTCGGCGCTGTCCTCCGGCGATGCGCTTGCCAGCAGCGTGCCGACGTCACCTCCGCTGATCTCCGCTAGGGCCAACTCGAACGTATCTTCGTAGACGAGGCGGTTTCCCATCGCCAGCACGACCTTGCGTAGCTGCGGCATTCGCGCCGATTCGGCTTGGATGTAGATCGACTCGACATAGAGGAAGCTATCGGCGACGGGCAGGGCGATCATGTCTCCACGCAGCACACGCGAGCCTTGCTGACCCCATAGGGTGAGGTCTTTGGCGATTTCTTGGTCCTGGTCGATGCGGGCCTCGATCTGGCTCGGCCCGAAGACCAGCTCCTGTTTCGATAATTGGTAGAAGATCAGCTCGCCCAGCTTGTCTCCGTCGCAGCGGGCCGCCATCCAGCCGATCAAGTTTGGCCGGTTCCTCGGCGTGAAGGGTAGCATCAACAGATACTCGGGCTCGGTTTCGCCGGGAAGCGTCGCGACGATGTAGGTCGGCCGCATCGGCGTCGGGGTATTGGAGTCCCCGGCCAGGCTCTGCGCCACTTCCCATACGTCCTCCTTGCTGTAGAAAACCTCCGCTTCACGCATGTGGAAGGTGCGGTACATTTCGGCCTGAACCTGGAACATCAATTCCGGGTAGCGGGCATGCTGCCGCAGCGACGCCGGCATCTCGGTCTCGTCTTTGAAGAGATTGGGGAACAGCGCCCGATAGACCTGCACGATCGGGTCGGCCGCCGCAAACTGGTAGATGGTCGCCGCCCCGTTGTAAGCGTCGACCGTAGCCTTCACTGCATTGCGAACGTAGTTGGCCCTTCCCTCCAGGGCCGGCACGTTCACCGCGGCCGAGTAAGGATGGGAATCCGACGACGTATATCCGTCGACCATCCAGAAAAGCCGGCCGTCCTCGGCGATGACCAGATACGGGTCCGGCTCCCAGTGGATGAACGGGGCCAGATGATCGAGCCGGTCCCTCACGTTGCGGTAGAGCATCATGCGGCTGTTCTCGTTCATCTGGCCCGTCAGGACGATGTTGTACTCGCCCGTGCTGATGGACGCCGCGAGCCGCAGCAACAGCGAGTTGATGGGGAACCCGCCGGAGCCTTCGTAACTGGCGTAGATGTTTCCGGTGCCGGAGGGATAGTCGAACTCCTGCTCATCCGTCGCGACGAACACCGGATCGTGGGTGAACTCGCCGTAGTAGATCTCGGGCTGTGTCAGCTTGATGTCGGGTATCTTGACCTGCGGGGGCGCGTCTTGAATCAGCAACACCGGGAGCCCGTCGTCGGTCGTGCGATTCACCTCTGACATGACCAAGCCGTATCCGTGCGTGTAGATCAGGTTGCGGCTTACCCAACTTTGCCGCGCTTCGGCCGGCAACTGTCCGACGTCGATCTCACGGGTGGAGAGCAGCACTTGCTTGATCTTGCCGTCGATGATGTAGCGGTCGATATCGACGTCGGCGAACCGGTAGTAGGGCCGCAGCGCTTGGATCTGGGTGATGGTGTCATTGAAAGCGCGCCAGTCCCACAGGCGGATGTTTTCGACCAGCGTCTGATGGGCGCTCACGTCGACAGTTTCGATCTGTGACGACGAGAAAGGCTTCTCCTGCGCCCGCGTGCGCAGCCCGTAGGCCTCGGCTGTCGCTTCGATGTGGCGCAGGATGTAGGGCTCCTGCTTCTCTAGTTCGTTGGGTTTGACGTAGATGATGCTGACCGCCTGCGGTAGCGCGACGTTGGCGAGCAGCGCCGCCCCGAGCAGCCCGCCCGCCACTTTCAGTTTCTGCATTGCCACGAGGGGAATCGCGACCAACGCCGCCAGGATGACGACCCACCGAAGAGGCAGGGCGACGTTCTCGTCGACGTAATCCATCCCGGTCATGAAAGGGTGCTCGTTCATCAGCAGGTTGTAGCGCCCGAGATAGAACCATGCCGCGAGGGCAAGCAGCGCGATGGAGGCCAGGATGCGAGCGAAGCTGGTTTGCGTAGCGCCGGGCAGCAGCAGGGGGTTCGGACCAGGGTCGAACTCCTCCATGGCGCCGCCCTCGGATCGGAACTGCCGCAGGCGCTCGTAGATCTGCCAACCACGTCCGGAGGCCCAGAAGATCAGGGTCGAGAACACAGCCAACACAAAGACGTAGCGCAGAAGCTGTCCGTAGAACGGCAGTTTGAAGAGATAGAACGACAGCTCCTCTTCGAAGACGGGGTCGGTCCAGGGGTCGGGTGGCGTGTCGACGCCGAAGGACCCGATGTAGGCCATGACCTTCTGCTCGTTTACCGACGTGCCGATGAAAACCACCGCCACGACCAGCAGAGCCACGAGGACGATCCGCGAGTAGATCTTCGAGTGGGCCGCGGGGGAAGCCGCGAACTGCACGCCCCCGCGATGCGCCCACAGCAGGGCCAGCCAGGCTACGATCGACGCCAAGGTCGCCGGCAGAATCTGGTACATGAGCATGCTGTACCACGTGGGAAGCTGTCCCATCTCCTGCCACCACTGATACTCGATGACCAGATCGGAGATCGTTCGCGAGCTGGCCAGTAGAACCAGCACTGCGGCGGCGATGATGATGATGCGGATTTGCGAAGGCTGCATGGAGTCACTCTTTCCTCGAGAAACCTGGTTGCGGTTGAAGGGGTGAGCGTTCCGCCGGCAGGCTTGGGTACGTCATCGCATGGTAGGAACTTGCGGCTATAAGCGCAAGTCGCGGGCTGGGGCCGTCTGGACGCCGGTCGGTCTTAGGAAACCGAACCGTGACCGTAAGGGAGCGGTCCGGCAAGGAACTTCGAGTTGACAGTGGCCGCGAGAGCGCTAGACGCCCCGTGCCGGGCGTTCTTACAAACCGATCCGCTCCAGCAGTTCCAAGCGCAATCTCAAGGCCTGTGCCGGACCGCTCCCTTACGGTCACGGCTCGGTCTTGACTGCCGTGGACCATTATCCTGGAGTCATGAGCCGGCCCAAGATCGCTGGGATTCGAGCGTGCGTGTTCGACGCTTACGGCACGCTGTTCGATGTCAACAGCGCCGCGGCCCGCGAGAAGGCGACGCTGGGAGACCGCTGGCAGCCGCTGGCCGACGTGTGGCGGGCGAAGCAGCTTCAGTACACTTGGCTGCGCGGATTGATGCGCCGCCACGTGGACTTTTGGCAAGTCACCGGCGACGCGCTCGACTTCGCCTTGGCGCAGACCGGCGTCGATGACACGGCCTTGCGCGAGCGGCTGATGAACGTGTACTTGCAGCTAGACGCCTACCCGGAAGTGCGCGAGACGTTGCGTCATCTCAAGGAACGCGGCTTGAAGCTTGCCATTCTGTCAAACGGTTCACCCAAGATGCTTGCTTCGGCGGTCGACAACGCGGGACTGGCGGACCTGCTCGACGCCGTGCTCTCGGTCGAGGAAGTGGGCACGTTCAAGCCGGACCCGGCCGTGTATCAACTCGGCGTTGACCGCCTGGGCCTGCCCGCCGGCGAGATGTGCTTCCTTTCGTCGAACACCTGGGATGCTTTCGCGGCCAAAGCGTTCGGCTACCAGGTCGTCTGGTGCAACCGGTTCGGCCAACCCCGCGAGCGCATCCCCGAGACGCCGGATGCGGAGATCCGGGATGTTCGCGGCCTGCTGGAGCAACTCTGAAGCCGCAGCGTTCAAGCGGCCACCTATCCTTGTAGGCTGGACGGTTACTCGTCCGGCAGCGCAAATGTGATCAGGGAGTCGCGCGCCGCGATGGCTATGTGCTGCCGGCCACGGAAGGAGTAGGTGATCGGTGGGGCGCCGATTCGGCCACCGGTCTGGAACTTCCACAACACCTTGCCGCTGCGAGCGTCGAGCGCTGTGAAGTAGCCCTCTGCGTCGCCGGAGAACACCAGGCCGCCGGCCGTCGCAAGCAGTCCACTCGAAGGGGTGCTGACCATCTTGTAGCGCCAGCGCGTCTCGCCCGTCGCGGGATCGACCGCCACCACCGCGCCGCTGTTGGGCTCGGCCGGGACGCCCGCCACGGTACTGGCCTGGTACCACTGGCCCTCGATGTAGCCTTGGGTGGTCTTGTAGTAGATCTGGCAACCGTCGGTGGTGGGGAAGTAATAGAGGCCGCTCCGCGGGCTGTAGGCGGTGGGCTGCCAGTTATGTCCGCCGCCCAGCCCCGGACAGGCGACGTTGCCTTCCTCGGTCGGATCTTTGCCCGGAATCAGGATCGGGCGGCCGTTCGAGTCCATGCCGTCGGCCCAGGTGATCTCCGTATAGCCCCTTGCCAGCAAGAAGTCACCGTTCGCGCGGTCGAGCGCGTAGTAGTAGCCGTTGCGATTGGCCTGGATGAGCGCCTTCGTCTTCTTGCCTTTGACGGTTAGGTCGACGAGCACGGGATCAGCCACCGCGTCCCAGTCATGAACGTCGTGAGGGGTGAACTGGAAGTGCCAGCGGAGCTTACCCGTGTCGGCATCGAGCGCCACGACAGAGCAGGTGTAGAGGTTGTCACCCGGGCGGACATCGCCGTCCATGTCCGGGCCGGGGTTGCCCGTGCCCCAGTAAACGAGGTTCAACTCCGGGTCGTAGGTCCCCGTGACCCAGGTGGAACCCCCACCGCGCTTCCAGGAATCGCCGCCCCAGGTATCGTGGCCTGGCTCGCCCGGGCCGGGGACAGTCCAAAAGCGCCAGATGCGTTTCCCGGTGTCGGCGTCGTAGGCATCGAGGAAGTCACGCGTGCCAAACTCAGCCCCGGCGATACCGACCAGCACCATGTTCTTGACCACCAACGGCGCGGCGGTTGCCGAGTACCCCATCCTGAAGTCGTCGATGACGGTCTCCCAAAGAACACCGCCGGTCTTCGCATCGAGGGCAACCAGCGTGGCCTCGAAATTGACCTTGAAAAGCTTATCTCCCAGCGCCGCGAAACCTCGATTGGGCTGGCCGCAACACCCCTGCGCGCCGTCGGGGACGGTGCTCGAGTGATGCCAGACCGAGCGGCCGGTCCGCGGGTCCACGGCCCAGGCGTGGTTGTTGTCGCCGGTCAGGTACATCAACCCATCGAAGACGAGGGGCGTCGTTTGGAACTTTCCACCGAGGCCGGTTTGGAAGATCCATTGCGGTACGAGACGTTTGACCGTCGAGGTGTTGATGTCGTTCAACTCGCTGTAGCGCCACGCTGAGTAGTTGCGGCCGTACATCAGCCACGACCCGTCGTCTTGCTGAGCCTTCAGTAGACGTTCGTTGGTGACGTCGCCGGCCCAGGCTGCCGCCGCGCCGAGAAACAACGTCCCGCAGATTTCGAGAAGGTGCGTCTTCAGAAAGTGCCCCTTCAAAAAGTACGTGTTCATGGCTGCGCCTCGCCGCGAAGACCTGCAAGATAAGCCAGCAGGTCGTTGATTTCCGAGTCCCCGAGCGTGCCGCGATAGCCGGGCATCAGCGATTGGTAGCCCTTTTCGATGGATTGCACCTCGCTTCGCAGGAACGACTGGATGTTTTCCTTGGAGTCCATGACGAGCGCGGAGAAGTTGTCGTAGTTCAACCCGATGCCGACGATCTTCTTGCCTTCGTTGGTCACGACCGTCACGCGGTGGTAGTCCGGCGTGATGCTCTTGTCGGGGTCGACGATCGCTTCCCGCAAGTAAGCGGTGCTCCTCGACCGGCCGATTCGGCTGAGGTCGGGTCCGAGCCGGCCGCCCTTGTTGTCGATGCGGTGACACCCGGCACACCCTCCCTTGCCCCAGTAGACCTCCTTGCCGGCCTTCGCATCGCCGCTGATCGATTCGCCCTCGCGGCCGGCGACTGATCGAACATAAGAGACAATCCTCCACAGTGAGTCGGAGCTAATGCGCGAGCCGTAGCCGGGCATCTCGGTGCCCGTGAGCCCGTCGGAGATCGTGTCGAACAACGCTTCGTCAGAGTCGCCGACCGAGTAGGCGCCGAGAGTCAGGTCGGGCCCACGGCCTCCGATGCCGCCGATGCCGTGACAGGGCGAGCAGTAGATGCGAAAGGCGCCGCGGCCCGCCTCGATCGCATCCGGGTCGCTGCCGTAGGGGTTCTTGCCGTCCTGCGCAGTCGCGCAAACGCCGCAGGCTAGCAAGAGAAAGGCGAGCCGTTTCCACATCACGGCTTGCAGCATAGCCGGGTGCCGCGGGCGTGTCAAACAACGACGGCGTAACGGGTGCAACCGAGGTAGTAGCTACTGAATCCCAGGCTACTCGATCCCAGGGACGGGGAACGAGGTGCACATCTCCTCGACCTCGCCGCGAATCGACGCCAAAGCGGCTTCATCCTCGTGGTTGCGGAGGGTGTTGACGATCCAGCCGGCAAGGCGACGCATCTCGCCTTCCTTCATGCCGCGCGTCGTGGCGGCGGGCGTGCCGAGGCGGATGCCGCTGGGACGCAACGGCGGATTCGGGTCGTCGGGGATGATCTGCTTGTTGGTGGTGATGTTAACGGCGTCGAGGGCTTCCTCGGCAACGCGGCCGTTGATCCCGTAGCTGCCGACGACATCGACTACCATCATGTGGTTCTCGGTACCGCCGGTAATCAACTGAGCACCACCCTCCATCAGCGACTCGGCCAGGACCTGAGCGTTGCGCAGCACTTGTTGGCAGTACTCGCGATAGGCGGGCTGCTGCGCCTTGCCGAGCGCGACCGCGACCCCGGCGACCTGGTTCATGTGGGGTCCGCCCTGCAGGCCGGGGAAGACGGACTTGTCAATGTCCTTGCGGAAGTCTTTCTTGCATAGAATCATGCCACCGCGCGGGCCGCGCATGGACTTGTGCGTCGTGGTGGTCACGAAGTCGAAACCGGAGTCACAGGGGTTGCGCATCGCGCCCCCCGCGATCAGGCCGCCGATGTGCGAGACATCCGCCATGGTCAGCGCGCCGACTTCATCGGCGATCTCTTTGAACCGGGCGTAATCATAGTCACGGGGGTAAGAAGAGTAGCCGCACAGAATCATTTTCGGTTTCGACTCGACGGCCACGCGGCGCAGCTCGGCGAAGTCGATGCGGCCTTTTTCGTCCGGGTGGGTCTTGTAGCGGATGAAGTTGTAGATCTTGCCCATGTGCGAGACCGGGGCCCCGTGAGTCAGGTGGCCGCCGTGGGAAAGATCCATCCCAAGCACGGTATCGCCGGGCTCCAGATAGGCCATGTAGACGGCCTGATTCATCGGCGAACCCGAGAGCGGTTGCACATTGGCGTGCTCGGCACGGAAGAGGTCCTTCGCGCGGTCGCGGGCGAGGATCTCGACTTGGTCGGTAAACTCCTGTCCGCCGTAGTAGCGCCGGCCGGGATAGCCCTCCGAATACTTGTTGGTCATCACCGACCCCAAGCACGCCAACACTTCCGGATAGGTGTAGTTCTCTGACGGGATCAACTCGATGCCGCGCTTCTGGCGCTCCTCTTCGCCCGCGATGGCTTCATATACGGCCGGGTCATTGTGCTTGAGAGATTCGCGGTTCGCGTCCATCAGATCCTCGTGAAAAAAAAGCCCGGTCCGATCGGCGATCAGGCCAGGCGAAACGGCTCGCGGTGCGGAGCCCGTGCTCCGGTGTCGTCGTTTGCACTCGTAGTCGCCAGTGGCGTACTTGCTAGTGACGGCGGGTCGTTACGGTGTCCCATCTTTATAGCTGCCGGAGGCCGCGACGCGCAACACAGCGAGCAGTAGGCCGCTTTCGACGAGCTGAAGCAAGGTTGCCGACCAAAAGGTCTTGCTGCTCACCGTTTCGCCCACTGGTCTTCTTGCGAATACAGCCGAGTGGTAGACTCCTAGCAGTGGACGTCGAGAAGACAATGCAGTTCATCCTGGAGACCCAGGCCCAGACCGAGGCGATCCTCCAGCGGCTTGGTGAGAGGGACACTCAGATCGAAGAGCAAACGGAAGTTCTTAAGGCTTCGCAGATCCGGCTGACAGAGAAGGTAATCCAGTTGGCCGATATCGTCCAAGGGCTAGCTGAGGAGCACGAGAAGTACGAGGAAGGGCAACGGCGGCACGGAGAAGAACACAAGAGGGCCGAGGAAGAATACCAGCGAGCCCGCCGAGAGAACGAAGACTTCCACCGCGGCGTCGACGAGCGGTTTGGCGCCTTGATCAACGTGATGGACGCGTGGATCCGTGAGCAGAGACGCCGCAACGGCTCTAACGGATCCGCCTGAGACCCCCTCCCAGGCCACAACAGTTCTAACCAGCTGGACGCTCGCCGGTGCCCGCCGCCCGCAAGGCTCCTCCGCGCCTTAACACGACCTGGGTCCCCGTCGGCGAGGAGCACGATCACGGGTTGACCATCACCGAATCTCCATGCTACTTTCGGCTGGTCTAGCCAGGGATGATCATGTTTCGAGCCATGAACTCTCTTATTCGTCAGAAACCAAGCCGGCACGTAGACTGTGGCGACGGCAAAGTCTTCCGCAGCCGTGCGGACGGAACGATTGCGGTTCGGGCGGCACCATGAGACTACCAGAAGAGACGGGGAGGTGAGTCGATGGCCATCGGGACCCACTCGCGAGCATCCGTAGGGCGGCTCGTGGCCGTGCTCACTTCCCTGGCGCTGCTGCTGAGTGCGTGCTCGGAGTCGGCAGAGGTTCCGGAAGCCAGTCCAGAGGCCAGGGAAGTCACCGTCACGACCCACACCTACAAGACGGCCGGGACGCTCGGAATCAAGGCCGATGTCCATCGCCCCGACGACGGCGTCACGCGGCCGGTGCTTGTCTGGATTCACGGCGGCGCCCTGATCAACGGCCACCGCGAGGGGATCAGTCAACGGGTCAAGGACATGGTCATCGAGGCGGGCTACGTACTGGTGTCAATCGACTACCGTTTGGCGCCCGAAACCGAGTTGCCCGCCATCATCGAAGACCTCGAAGACGCCTTCGCTTGGGTGCGCGAGAAGGGCCCGGCGCTGTTCCAGGCTGACACCAGCAAGATCGCCGTCGCGGGTGGCTCGGCCGGAGGTTACCTGACACTCACGTCCGGCTTCCGTGTGCAACCCCCTCCGGCGGTGCTGGTGGCCTTCTGGGGCTACGGTGATCTGGTCGGCGACTGGTACAGCACACCGAGCCCCCACGCCCGCCACCACCGCATCACGATGAGCAAGGACGAAGCCTACCAGCAGGTCAGCGGCCCGCCGGTCTCCGATTCACGAGACCGCCAGGGTAACGGCGGCGCGTTCTACCAGTACTGCCGGCAGCAAGGCACGTGGCCGAAGGCCGTTTCGGGCTGGGACCCACACACCGAGGCCGGCGAGTTCGTCCCCTATATGCCCGTTCGGAACGTCACGGCGGACTATCCTCCGACGATGCTCATCCACGGCACCGAAGACACCGACGTGCCCTACGAGCAATCCGTCATGATGGCCGAGCGGTTGAAGGCGCACGGCGTCGAGCACGAACTTGTCACCATCCCCGGCGGCGAGCACGGTTTGGGCTGCGGCGACCCGCAAGTCATCGACGCCGCCTACGAGTCGGCTTTGGCGTTCATCGAACGGCACATGGGGCGCGGCGAGTAGGCGGGCCCAGATCTGGCCTAGAGCGGCTCCACCCAGGCGCACACAAGAAGCCTTCCCCATGAAACAGCCTGCACCAGCCGCGGCATGGCGTCTCGCTGACATGCATCACGTCGGCCTGACGGTAAGCGACATCGAGCGCTCGATCGTGTTCTATCGCGACGTGCTTGGGATGACGCTGGTGCGGCGTCGCCCGAGAGTCGACGCCGACTACGTGGGCCGGCAGACCGGCTACGCGGGCGTGGCGCTCAGCGTCGCGTCCTTCCAAGTCTCTCCGGAGTGCCGGCAGACGCTCGAGGTCGTCCAGTATCTCAATCACGAAGGGCCGCCGATCGAGCTGGCGACCAACCGCGCGGGCAGCTCTCACCTCTGCCTCCTGGTGAGCGACTTTCACGCCTGCCATGCCGAACTCACGGCCAAGGGCGTGGCTTTCAAGTCCGACCCCGTTACAATCACCTCCGGGCCCAACCAGGGCGGCGTTGTGATCTATCTTTCCGACCCCGACGGCTACACGATCGAACTGTTCCAGACCCCCGCGCGGGAGTCGGAATGAAGTTGCCCGCCCAGTTCGACCTGACCGGCAAGGTGGCGGTCGTGACCGGAGCCGCCCAAGGCCTCGGCGAGGTGATTGCTCGTGCCCTGACCGAGTACGGCGCCAGGACAATACTGTTGGACATTGATGGGGAGGCCGTGGCGGCCGCGACGGAACGCATCTCGTCGGCAGATAGTCTCGGCACCGCGGAGGCGGCTGTTTGCGATGTCACCGACCGTGAACAAGTCGACACCTGCATCGGCAACATAATCCGACGCTATAGCCACATCGACGTGCTCGCCAACAACGCCGGCATCCACCGCCTCGCCTCGCCCGTCGATTTCGTCGACCAAGACATCGACGACGTGATCGCCGTCAACATGCGTGGCGCATTCTACATGGCCGGAGCGGTCGGAAAGCAGATGGTCGAGCAGCGCTCCGGCAGCATCATCAACCTCTCGGCCTTGGGCGGCGGGCTCGTGGGCCTAGGGCGTGGCGGCTCCATCTACGGCATGACGAAGGGGGCCATCGTCTCGCTGACGAGAGACCTGGCCGCCGAGTGGGGCAAGTACGGCGTCCGCGTGAACGCGATCGCGCCGGGATGGATGCGTACGCCCATGACCCGCGCGCTACAAAACGACGAGCAGAAGTCCGCCAAGGTGCTCGAACGCGTGCCCCTGGGCCGGTGGGGCGAAGCCGGCGAAGTGGCCGGCGTCGCGGTCTTCCTGGCTTGCGACGCGTCGTCCTACATCACGGGAACGACGATTCCTGTCGATGGCGGCGCGGCGAACGTAATCGCGATCCCAACCGAGCCGTGACCGTCAGGGAGCGGTCCGGCACGAGCCCGCAAACCGTATCGGAAGACACTAGAACCGAGAACTGCCGCGCTCGAAAAACAACCATCGTCGAAGCTGTTCGTAGAAGAAACCGCCGTGACGGATGCAACCATTCAAGGCCGCCCGGTACCGAGCAACCTGCTGGGCCAACTCCACGAGACGTCCCTCACTGATGCCCGCGAGCACCAGCGCGTTCTCGAACGCGCTGGCTACCTTTTCTTTCGCGATGTCCTCGACAAACGTGAAATCGCGGCAGCCCGCGCGGAGGTGTTCGAGCGGCTGGCGGCGGTCGGTGAGATCACCTCGCCCGCGCAGGACGGCATTGCAACCGGCGAGAGCGGCCGTCGCGAGATGGCCCCTGATCTCGGCGCGTTCTGGAAGTCGGTCAGCGAAGGGCCGTTGCTCCGCCACGTCAGTCATGGGCCGCGGCTGGGCGGCATCATGACCGCCGTCTTCGGTGAGCCCGCGCGGTCTCATGACTTGATGTACCTCCGACCGACGGCGGTTGGCAACGCGACACGGCCGCACTATGACTACCCGTTTTTCGCGGGCCGGTCCGATCGCATCTATGCCGCCTGGGTCCCACTGGGCGCCGTGCCGGTCAGCGACGGCCCGCTCATGATCGTTGAGGGCTCAAACCGTTTCAGCGACCTGATCGACCCGATCCGCAACGTCGACTACGGCGCGGACCGCTCTAACGAAGTCGTCCAGAAAGCAGCCTATGAACGCGTGAATGCCGACCACCCGGTCGACCTGGCCGAAAAACGCGGAAGCCGGCTGCTGACCGCGGACTTCCACGCCGGCGACTTGGTCGTCTTCACAGGGTTCACTCTACACGGGTCGTTCGACAATCGCTCCCCGGTTGGGCGCGTGCGGCTCTCGTTTGATGTGCGCTTCCAGCCCGAGTCCCACGCGGCCGACGACCCGCGCTATTTCGGTCCTGAGCCCGTCGGAACCAAGGGTGCCGGCTATGCCGACATGCGTGCCGCCCAGCCGCTGGAAGCATCGCGCTGAACCCCCCGCCGGGTTGGCGGAGCGGTGTTCGCTACCCGAGCCCGTGGCGTCACCGAAGACGGCGCTGATGAAAACGCAGGGGCACGGCATGCCGCGCCCGAAACCTCACCTGCCCCACGAACTGCTAGCCCAGCTCCCTCGCCGCTACCATAGGTGCACGCCATGCCAAAGAAAACCAACAAAACCAATCGCCGCGACCTGTTGAAGACGGTCGCCGGCGCCGGGGCCCTCTCTTCCCTGCCCGCCTGCTCCCCCACGACAGACGAGGCCACGACTCTCCACCCCATCCGCGACGACCCCCACTCGCCCGTCAACCTGCCCGGCCGCGATCACTTCCGGCGTCCGCCGAATTGGGGTCCTTCGGTCCGCGCCAACTGGGAACCGAAAAACGTCATCGTCCTCATGCTCGACAGCTTCCGCGCCGACCACCTCGGCGCTTTCGGCAACTCCAAGGTGCCGACGCCGAACCTCGACCGCTTCGCCGCCCAGTCGACCTTCTTCACACGCGCCTATCCCGAGGGACTCCCGACGATCCCCGTCCGCACGAGCCTTTTCAGCGGCAAGTTCACCTATCCGTTTCGGCCCTGGCAGGTGCTGCACCCGCAAGACCACCCGTTGCTGTCAGAAATCCTCTGGAGCGAAGGCTTCCGCTCGGCGCTCGTCACCGACACCTACCACATGCACAAGCCCGGCTACGGCTTCGGGCGCGGCTTCGACGACGTGATCTGGATTCGCGGCCAGGAGGGCGACCCCTACATCCGCGACCCGCGCGTGCGAGTCGACATCGAGCCGTTCTACAAATCCCGCACCGGCCTACCCCAGGAAGAGGACCAGATCCGCCAATACCTCACCAACCGCTACGACTGGACAAGCGACGACGACCACTTCACGCCGCGAGTCATGGGCCAGGCGCTCGACTGGCTCAAGCGACAGAGGAAGCGCGAGAACCTCTTCCTGTGGGTCGACTCGTTCTGCCCCCACGAGCCCTGGGACCCGCCGGACGCCTACCTCAAGAAGGTCGCGCCCGACTTCGCCGGCAAGAAGCTCATCCTGCCGACGCCTGGCGACAGCGAAGGCTATCTCGACCAAGCGGAGATGGCCAACATCCAATCGCTCTACGCGGCGGTGATCGCCTTTGTTGACCACTGCGTCGGCGACTTCCTCGACGAGGTTAAGCGCATGGGCCTCTACGAGGACTCGCTCATCATCCTCGCCACCGACCACGGCGAGCCTTTCGGCGACCATGGCATCGTGCGCAAGGTGTGTCCATGGGCGTACGAGGAGCTGGCGCACACCTTCCTGATGATCCGCGAGCCCGGCGGACGCGGTGTCGATCGCGTCGAGTCCTACACGCAACTAACCGACATCACGGCGACGATCCTCGACTATCTCAGCATCGCGCCGCCGCCCCAGATGACCTCGAAGAGCCTGCTGCCGTTGATTCTCGGCCAAGAAGAAAAGGTCCGCGACTTCGCCGTCTGCTGCCATTACGGCGCGAGTCTCAACATCCGCCACGACGACTGGAGCTACCACTACTTTCTCGATGGCAACGCCAAGACCCGCGAGGGCAGCAATCTCACTAAAGACGGCCCCGAGCTATACCACCTGCGCGACGACCCCACCGAGCACAACAACCACATATCGCAAGAGCCCGACCGTGCCCGAGACCTCGACCGCAGGCTCCGCGACTTCACGCGAAGCCTCGTGGAACACGAAGCACAGTACGTGTAAACGGCTCGGCGGGCTACTTCCGGAGGCAAGCGCTGTGTGGGGATCAGCTTAAAAAGAGCCAACGCCGCTCGTCGCTCGAAACGCAGTCAAGGTGAACCGAGCGTCCGGATAGCGTCTCAGTTTGGGCTTCAGTGGCAAGGGGAAAGGGCCGATAGAGCAGGAGAAGGAGGCGCACCTCTGTGCAGACTTCGGAGATCACAGAATACCTCGCGGGTTTGCTCGATCAACCCGCCGACCATGTGAGCAGCCGTGAGCCAGAAGTCAAAGAGTTGGCTCTCGCGAACCCAGTCGCTTTTCAACAGGCTGTGCTGGACTATCTGAAAAAGGGCGCCGCGGGACCCGGTGAAGAGCTGCTCGTTAAGTTGCTGCATGGCATGGGCCTACTCTTGGAACTGCTGAGGGACCCGGAAAAGACGTCGCTTGAGGACGCGGTGTCGCTTGCTCACTTGTCCAAGCGCAATATCCTTCTGCTGGATGTTTCGCTAGCCCAGGCAATCAGGGAGCAGCCATCGGCTCAGCAGACCGACCGAATCTTGTGCATTCTGCTGGAGATCGCCGAGAGCAATCGAGTCCTGCCGCTATTGGTCCCCTTACTTCGGCTGCACGATCCAAAGCTGCGTTCCAAAGCTGCCCTCGTCTTCACAAGATTTAGCCCGAGTTGCATGTTTTCGAAGGACTCACTTTTCGACGATGATCCCCGCGTCCGGTCCAACGTCATCGAAGCTTTGTGGGGACGAGACGAGCGCTGGGCGAGATCTGCCCTTCAAGCGGCACTGCGTGATTCAGATAACCGAGTGAGGGCCAATGCGGCGTTGGGACTACACAAACTAAGGGATCCCGCCGGCCTGCCGGTGCTGACGGGGATGGCGGAGGACCCCGACCCCCAAAGTCGGGCCAGCGCCGCGTGGGCGATGGGAGAAACCAGGGATCAGCAGTGTCTTCCGGCACTCAAGCAGTTGAGCGAAGACTCGGATGACATCGTCCGAGAGCAGTCGGTCCAGGCCATCAGCAAGATTGAGAGTTGAGACAATCACGGATGGCATATCCAGACGCGACTGCTGAACCGCCCAATAAAGCGCTGCTGTAGATGATCCTCCCGCCTCGGTTCCGCCGTCCAGAACTGGTTCGCCGGATTCAAGGAACACTTAGGCGGCGAGAAGCCTGCCATGTACTCGGATCATGACGATCGCCGCTAGAGGGCCACACGCTTGTCCCATTGGTGGGACTCCCATGAAGCTTCCCCGGTGTGTCGGCACATCGCGAGCGAGCCGGGGTCAAGCCTCGCAGCGGTTTCGCCCATTCTGCTTGGCCTGATAAAGCCGCTCGTCCGCCGCTTTGATCAACGCCTGGCCATCCGCTTGCGAGCTGACGCTCTCGAGAATCGCGCCGCCGATGCTGACGGTCACCCGCAGGGTCTTCCCCTCGAACTCCACCGCCGTTTCTTCGATCTTTTTTCGCACCCGTTCCGCCAGGGTTTTGACGGCAACCGGCTTTGCCGATGGCATCAGCACACAGAATTCCTCTCCTCCGTAGCGGGCCGGCAGCTCGGATTCACGGCAAACCGACTCCATCGCCTTCGCCACAGCCTTGAGGACTTCATCGCCGGCCAAGTGCCCATGAGTGTCGTTGAATCGCTTAAAGCGATCGACATCGATCAGCAGCAACCCGAGGACGCCTGGTACGTGACCGGTCATGCGGCGATCGAGGCATTGCGCCAGCGCCTCATCAAAGCTGGCGCGGTTGGCACTACCCGTCAACTGATCGGTCTGCGCTTTCGTGCGCCACTGTTGATTGCTGGACTCCAGTTGGCTTGCTCTCTCTTCGGCCTGGTGCGCCTGGACGGCCACATTGAGGCTCGCGTGGAGCAGCCGGACCTGCGCCTGCTGCAAGATCGAGGTCATGTCGAGCGAGTCGCCGAGCTTGACGTCGAAGATTTCCGCGGTGTGCAGCACCTCTTTCTCGACCTCCAGCAGGAACTCGTCGAGTGCCTCGCCCTCGAGTCCGGCCGGGCCCGCCTTCACACGCAGGGCATCCAGAGCGGCGATTTTATCATTGCCGCAGACGAGTTCTTCGCATGCCGCCGCGAATCGCATGATGGGGGCGAGGCGGGCGACGCTTTCGTCAGACTCGTCCGGGTCCCGGCGGATGCTCGCGATGATCGCCCGCGTCAGGATGGGCATGCCCCAACTCTCCAACAGGACCAGGCCGACTTCGTCGCTATCGCATCCAAGAATGCTGCGCTCCAAATCCGCGGAAGGCCATGACCCTTTCGCGGCCTCGATCACCTGGGCGTATTCGGCGCTGGCGCACTCGGCGAGGACAAGCTGGCCGATCCGCGAGAGCAGGCCTGCTAGGAAGGCTTCGTCGCTCATGAAGCGCTGCCTGCGAGCGGCGCGCGCGCGCGCTGAGGACGCGCACACCAGGCTGCGCTTCCAATACTGGTCGTAGTCGAACCCTCCCTTTCGATGCCCGCCCAGGGCAGTGGCCAGCGAGAAGCTCAAGGACATCAGCCGAACCGTTTTCAGCCCGAGGATCATGCACGCCCGGTTTAGAGCCGTGACCTCTCTCCCAACTCCAAACAGCGCGGAGTTCGAGACTTTGAGAATCTTGGCCGCCAGCGCGGGGTCGCGCGAGATGGTAGCGGCGAGGTCGTCGATCGTGACATCTTCGTTCTCGGTCAGTCGGAGCAACTCGATGGCAACGCCGGGGGGAGAGGGAAGGTTATCCGCGCCTTTGAAAATGGCGGGAAGCTCAAGAGTAGTTGTCATGGAACCTTGGGGCCGACAGCCCACAGGAACCATATCGGCGGATGCTGTGGGGAACCCGAATTAGCCGAAACACAAAGAAGGTGGTGCCCCCTCAATCCGGCGGTAGAATCCGCTAGGGTCACGGTCGGCACTTGATAGGCACCACCGTCTCTCAAGTCCGGCAAGTCAACCATCATGAGTGCGATGGCGAGCGGCACCCACACCGGCATCGCACAACCGCACAACCAACCGACACGCTGTTACCGCAAGAGCCTCTGGGCAAAACCGCATCATCGAGAACCTGGAAGGACAATAACGACAGCGTCGTCTACCGGGCCGAGGCACCCGGCGCTTCGAACAGCGTGTTGGGACAGCCACAGCGATATGGAGGAAGCGAACCTGGCTCTAGAAATCCAGCTTATTGGGTAAGGTGTGTCACATTGGCGGCGACACGAAGGAAAGCCTCGATGAGACCGTCGGCATCCGCGGAGAAGATATACTCGCCGGTCGGCTGAGCCGGGTTGTGGAATGTGCTGTCGGGGTCGTTGGCGATCGCTTCCATGAAGACCGGGTTTACGTCCGCACCGAGGCCGATCGTATAGATGATGAACCCGTCCTGCCGCGCCTGCTCGGCGACGTTCAGGGCAAGGTTTTCGCCGGCCAGAGTGATGATGTCCGCCTCAGAAAGCTGGATCGGCGAGCCGGGCAGGCCGGGATTGAATAGATGCGAAATCGAGAACGAGTCCCCGGAGCCTCGAGGTTGCCAACTCGTCGGCACTTCGAGGACTAGGTTCTCAGCCTCAGTCCCGCCGCCCGTGTAGGGGTCCCCGTCAGCCTGGAAGCAATTGATGATGGGATTGTTCAACATCAGGTCAATGATGTAGGGTCCGCGAGGCGTGGTGGTGCTACAGGGAGAGCCCGCTATGTCGTGGCACGCTACCACGGTTCCCCATCGCGGACTGGCGGGTTCCGTCGCGCTCGCTTCACACCAGGGCCCGCTCCCCCCTCCGACGACCGTGTTCACGGGGAACTGGTTCGTCAGGGCGGTCAACCGGCCGTCGCTGAACAACACGATGACGTTCAACGCGTCGGGGTCCGCTAAGTCGCGAAGCTCGTCATAACTCTCGTAGAGCGCGCCGGCGATGTTGGTCCACCCGCCGGGACTGTGGGCGTTAACGATGGTTGTGATGTCTGTTTTGAAAGGCTGTGAGCCGGTCGGATACTGGATGGTGTAGTCAACGAACGGGTTGGTGGCGTAGAAGACGGCGCCCATCCGGTCGTTCTGCTCGCTGAACTCGCCGACGAAGAGCGGCACGGCGGTCTGCAGAGCGGCCCAGGGCGCACCGCCGAAGTAATTCATAGACCCCGACCGGTCGAGCGTCAGCATGACATTGGAATCCCGCCGGGTGGCGACCGCGGTGGCGCCAAGCTCCTGAGTCGTGTGCCCAAAGACACCGAGGAAGAACGTCGGCACGGTGGCAAAGCCCGTAATGGTGACGCGCCTCAGTCCCGGCGCCGACGTGTCCAGTATCGGAGCATCAAAGCCGCTGGCAGTCGAGAGGAAATGGCCGTCCGGAAAATTGGCGTTGAACATCATCCGCACGATCCGGTTCACCGTGGCCTGTTGCTCCGCTGGGGTCGTGCCGCTCACCAATTCGCGCGTAGCGGCGATCGCAGCGGCGTCGACGGCGGCAATCAGCTTGGCTCGAGCAGCAAAGATGAAGATTACGTCGAACATTCCGGCCACCAGCCCCATGAAGAACACCCATCCCACGGCGACCGACACTAGGATCTGACCCCTGCGTGATTTCATTCCGACCCCCAATTCCCAAGCCTCATCTGCATCAGTTAGAAGAATCCCCTTGTGTAGAGCTGCGTCGGAACGATGAAGCCCCGAAAGACCAGATCATCCGTGGCGTGAAGGAACTCGACCACAAAGACGGTCTCACCGGGGATCATGTCGTCCATTACTTCCGTGGGGAGTGTTGCCAGCGCGCCGGCCTCGTTAAACGGATCCGAAACCACACCAGGGTCTGTCGGATCCGCCGGGTCCCAAATCTCGCTGGGCAGTGAGCCGAGACTGCTTTCGCCCAAGCACGAGTTCCCGATCAACGTTCGATGCAGCATGACCGGCTGGCCTTCATTCTCAAAGGTGTCAGGCGGCTGGTCCGGGGTGACCTGTACCTGAGTCAGGTATACGACGGACTTGACGCTCGAATCGCAGTCACCGAGCGAGCTACTCAGTTGGAGTCCGCCGGCGGATTGCACCATCAGACCGCGGGCGGGACTGTTGAGGTCGTCGAAGCTGATGTCGCGGGCATACATGTTGCCGGCATGCCGCACGACCTGCTGTAAAGTCAAAAAGCGCTCCAGGGCGATGCCCATGACAACGGCGCCGATCGAAATGGCAAGCAGGAACGGGAGAGTAAGGGCGAATTCGAGGATCGCCTGGCCCCGCGCATTCCCGCGCCACCGGTAGGAGCGACTACGCAACTGAAGTGCCTGCACTTGTATGCCCTCCACGATCTGGGACTACGTTTCCGGGTCCCGGCCCGGTGTGGCGCCTGGGAACGGTTCTACCTTGTCCATGGCGGTAACCGAGAACGTTGCGCCGTTGGCCAAGACCCCCATCAATATCGACGCCACGAACGGGACCTCGTAGCCGCTGATCCGGATGGCGATGATGTTTCGCGCCGAGTTCGCGGTCGTCGCGCACTCGTTAACCGGCGTGCCGGGATCGTCGAGGCAGTTCGGACGAAAGTACTCGATGTGCAGCTTATCCAAGTTGCTGTCGTTGATGAGACCGATCGAATGCTCCTTGACAACATCCTTGATAATCGCGTCCTGGCCGGCTGTCCCACCGTCGGGACCCGTAATGGCAAAACGTACGCCGGCCTGCACGGCCTGGTTAAGAGTCGCCTTGGTGAACAACAGCCATCCGAAGTTGAAGATCGCTATCATGATCGATAAGAAAAGCAGGAAGCACAGACTGAACTCGACGATGGCCTGGCCGCGTTCCGGTCTTCGCTTCCATGAGACCGATCGAATGCTCCTTGACAACATCCTTGATAATCGCGTCCTGGCCGGCTGTCCCACCGTCGGGACCCGTAATGGCAAAACGTACGCCGGCCTGCACGGCCTGGTTAAGAGTCGCCTTGGTGAACAACAGCCATCCGAAGTTGAAGATCGCTATCATGATCGATAAGAAAAGCAGGAAGCACAGACTGAACTCGACGATGGCCTGGCCGCGTTCCGGTCTTCGCTTCCAAGTTCCGCATCGTGGTTCTGTTGGCTTCGTGTCTGTCATTTCAGGCCTCGGTTCTGAGTTGTGTTCGAGCGGGTAACTCCCGAGAAAGCGCGGGAGAACGCTTGTCTAGGAGTAACAAACTCATGGCAGGTCAGTGAATCATCCGAGCCCAAGAGCGAGTGATTCACCTGTCTTGTCCCGTGCCGATGCCCTATTGTGCCTGCTATGGATGCACTAGTCCATAGCTCATCGGTACCGAAATCCGGACATATGGTACTGGTACTAGACTGGTACTCTATTATGGGGTGTAGTCAGTGGAAGTTGCACAGACCGCAAGCTCTCGTTCCCCATCACGAGAACGGGTACGAAGAGTTTTGTCACGGGGCGCAGGACCTAAGTCATTCGTAACAAACCACTTATCTCTTTTTTGTGTGAAGGATGTTGGGATATCGCCTTCCCACCGTCAAAAGCACGAAGGGCGGCTAGATCCTCCGTGGTCGGCCGGCGCATGGCGATGATGAGACGCCAGTCACTCCAGTCCGCCGGCTCACCGTCCCCGCGATCGTTGAGCCCGTGTTTCATGCCCCATCTTGGCCCAAGGGTCTGGTCGTCCTTTGAAAAAGAGGCGACATAAGAACCTTGTGAATCAACAACTTAGTCAATCACCATTGGATCATCAGTGGCCGGAGCAGCGGAACGCCAAGCCCGCTTTTCATACCCCGTTGTGGCCAAAGGCCATGAGCCATTCACAGATCTTTAAAAATAATTTCCACCATTATTTCAACCACTTACCTCTCCACTACCCCGCTGACTCCAACACCGACTCGTATACTAGAGGCGAAGAAAGCTGGCGGCGATCCATCGCTACCGAATCACGCCTCCGCCTTCGGGGGTAGAATCCAGCGGTCGCCGGTTGGCGCTGGCGAAGTGGCTGACACAACCCGACCATCCTCTCACCGCCCGTGTTTGGATCAATCAGATGTGGATGCGGCATTTCGGCCGCGGCATCGTCGAGAGCACAGCGAACTTCGGGCGTTCCGGCGTCCCACCGAGTCATCCCGAGCTACTCGATTGGTTGGCGACGGAGTTTGTGCGACAGGGCTGCGGAGTCCTACGGTAAACGCTGTTTGATGGCCCGGCGTTTGGTCGAGAGCGGGGTCCGCTTTGTCCAGATTTAGATGGAGAAGATCGTATGGGATTCGCACGCCGATATCGTCGGCGGGCACGGCCGGTGCTGCGCCCGAACTGACAAACCGGTGGCGGGCCTCCTCAAGGACCTGAAGCAACGGGGACTTCTCGATGAAACACTGGTGATCTGGGGTGGGGAGTTCGGCCGCATGCCAGTTGCCCAAGTCGCGAACGGCGTGCCTCCCGGCCGCGACCACGGACCCAGCGGTTTTTCCATCTGGATGGCCGGCGGCGGCATCAAGGGCGGCACGGTCTACGGCGCCACGGATGAACTAGGCCACAAGGCGGTTGAAAACCGTGTCAGCGTACAGGACTTCCACGCCACGGTTCTCCACTCGCTCGGTCTCAACTTCCGTGACTTAACCTACGAACGCCACGGCCTCCGAGAGCGCCTCACGGAGCAATTCCCGGCGCGCGTGGTCCACGAAGTTTTCAGCTAACCCGAGACGCCACATGACCGGCGTCGCGTAAGATACCCGCAGGCGAGGACCGGCAGACCGACCTCCGGTGACCCAGCGGTGAGCGCGCCAATGTCGATCGTCATAGGCGGAATCTGGCACGAGACCAACACCTTCAGCCCACTGGCGACGGACCACGAGTGCTTCGAGCGGTTCCAGCTCGTCGAAGGGGAAGCAATCCTGGATGTGTTCGCTGGCACGAACTCCGAGATCGGAGGCATGATCGAGGCCGCGCGCGAGCCTCGGCGTCCGTCTCGTACCGAGCATCTTTGGCGGCGCCCTACCCTCGGGTAAGGTGAAACGCTCGGCCCTTGACTCTTTCGTCGACCGGATCTGCCTGCAAGTGCGCCAGACTTCTGGCGTTGACAGGGTGCTGCTCGCCCTGCACGGCGCGATGGTTGCCGAGGGACTCGACGAGGCCGACGCTTATGTGCTTCGGCAAGCGCGGAGGGTGCTTGGGCCCAGCCGGCCGCTGGTCGCGACCTTTGACTCGCACGCTAACCTGAGCGAGGCCGCCGTGAGAACCGCCGACCTCTTGATCGGCTACGACACACTTCCACACGTCGACATGGCCGAGCGCGGGGCCGAGGCGCTGCGTCTGCTCTACCGCATGCTCCGCGAGGGGCGCCGGCCCCGGGCGGCGTTTCGCAAGCTTCCTTTGCTCTCCGCGCCGCAGCGCCAGGCGACGACCGAGAGCCCGATGCGCGAGGTGATGGACCGCTGCCGACAGCTCGAGCGCGACCCCGGCACCTGGACCGCATCGGTGGTGCTCGGCTTCCCATACGCCGACGTCCCCCACCTCGGCATGGCGGTGCTCGCCTATGCCGATGACCAGAGCGATGCCGATGCGGCGGCGGACACGCTCGCAGCCGAAATGTGGAAGCGGCGTGAGGCATTCCTGCCCCAGCTCGAAGCGCCGGCCCCGGCGGTCCTGCGCGCTGCGTCTGCGCGCGCGGGGCCGGTGATGCTCATCGAGCCGGCCGACAACGTCGGTGGTGGCGCGCCAGGCGACGGCACCGTGATTCTGGACGCACTGCTCGCCTGCAAGCCTGCCTCGGCGGCGGTCGTGCTCTGGGATCCGGCCGCCGTCGCCGCGGCACGCGAGGTCGGAACCGGAGGCCGGTTCCAGCGGCTCGTCGGCGGCAACACGCTCGCTCTGCACGGTTCGCCGGTACCGCTCGACGGACGCGTCGAGTTCTGCGCCGAGGTCCGCTATCGCCGAGACCGCGACTACTATCGGGGCCAGATGATCGGTCTCGGCCCGGTGGCGCGAGTGGCCTCGGGCGGCGTTCAGGTGGTCTTGACCAGTGAGCGGCTGATGCCGTTCGACACGATGCACCTCAGCTCAGTCGGGCTCACGCCCGCGGCGCTAAACATTATTGTCATGAAATGCGCGAGCAATTGGAGCGTAGCGTTCGGCGACATCGCGGCAGAAGCAATATACGTGGACACCCCAGGGATTTGCGCGTCGAACCTCGCGCGAATGCCCTACTCGCGGTTCACCGGCACCTGCTTCCCGCTCGAAGCCGCAACCCAGTGGACCCCAGGTCAGAGCAAGAACGGAGCGTGATCGTGCCTGCGCTCACAGAGTCTAAAAGGGGGGGCTCGATCTCGGTAGCTAGCCCAAGGAGGTTCCAATGATGACTGCTTCGACACCCTTCGAGAACCCCGTCAAGACTGCCCTCAAGTCGGGGAAGCCGATTGTCGGCTTCAACGTCTTCGAGTGCCTGCGCCCATCGGTGGCGAAGATCCTGGCGCAGACCGGCTACGATTTCGTGCTGGTCGAGACCGAGCACATACTGCACGACCCGGAGACGCTGACGAGCTTTCTCGTGATCGCCCGCGACAACGGCCTCACCCCAATCGTCACCATCCCGACGGCCTCACGCGCGTTCGTCTCACGCATGCTCGACGCCGGGGCGATGGGGCTGTGTCTGTGTCACACCGAGACCACCGAGCAGGTCGACGCCATGGTGCGCTACATGAAGTATCCGCCCGTCGGGGAGCGGGCACTCGCTCACGGGCCTGGAGCCGACTATGCCATCGCCGACGCGGCCCGTTATTGCCGTGAAGCGAACGATGCCACGTTGCTCGTGCTGAAGATCGAGTCGCGCAAGGGCGTAGAGAATGCGGCCCAGATGATCGAGAACGACCGGGTCGATGGAGTCGTGTTCGGCACCGGGGATCTCGCCGCCGACATGGGCCGGCACGGCCAATGGGAGCACCCCGAGGTCACCGCCGCGATGGAGAGCGTCATCGAGATCGCACTCGAGCGCGGGATCGCAGTCGAGGCGGTGGCCGGCCCAGCTAACCGCGAGGAGTTCGAGCGCCAGCGCGATCGCGGGATACGCATCTTCGGCCCGACCCGCAGCACCGAATACGACGCCCTGCGCTCGGCGGCAGAGAAGCTGATCGAGCCCTTTCGCGCTTGACGCCCGTACCGTCGGCTCAAGAGATCAGCCCGACGGCGGTACTGGCTCAGATGCAGCTCCGACGTCTGAAATCGACTTACCACCAGGAATCCCACGGCGGTACAATCTCCCCAGGCCAGGGGCGAGACCATGGTCGGCCAAACCATCTCCGCACCCGCAACACCCGAGAAACTGGGTGAACGCGGAACGGGTGGTGTACGAGGGTAGTTCAAGGCCCCGGTCCCACATTCTTTCTGCAACCATTCTGCAGCGATCGATTCGAGGAGAACTTCGAGATGCCCGGCATGATTGTGGCGCCCCAGCCGGACGCGGTCGAGGTTGGCGCCAAGGTGCTGGCCGATGGAGGTAACGCGTTTGACGCGGCGCTGGCGTGTGCGTTTGTCCAGTTCGTTGTGGACCCACATTCATGTGGAGTCGGCGGATACCTCCTTCTGACCAGCAAGCCGGCCGCTGCCCCGGACCACCAGCCGATACTCGACGCCCCGGCGCTGGCCGGATCCAATGTGTCGCCGGACATGTGGGAAGAACACGTCATTGGGCCTAACCCCGGCGGCTGGGGTTTCTTTTTGAAGGACCGCATCAACGAAGACGGCTACCACTCGATCTGCATTCCAGGGGCGGTGAGAGGACTGGAAGCGATCCACTCGCAATGGTGTACAAAGCCTTGGAAGGAGTTGATTGAGCCGGCGGCTGAGTTGGCGGAAGCGGGCTGGAACATTGGCGCCCACCAGGCGTCTCGGTGGAAGGACAAGGCGCAGTACTACGAGGGAGCACCGCTTCACGAAAAACTACACGTCACGCCGGAAGTGGCGAAGATCTATCTGAAGTCGGACGGCTCGCCGTACGACGCCGGGGAGACGATCCGCAATCCGGACTACGGCCGGACCCTCCGAAGGCTCGCCACTGATGGAGCGGAAGACTTTTACACAGGTTCCCTGGCAGCCGAGATCACAGCGGATCTCTCAGAGAACGGCAGCTTTGTGACGGCACAAGATCTCTCCGAGTATGGGACTCGTGAAGAAGCGTCGATCGTCGTCCACTACCGCGGCTATACTGTGCAGACTTCGCAGCCGCCCCACGGCGGGCCGACTCTGGCCGCGACTCTCAAAGTCCTTGAGGGATACGATCTTCGCTCGCTCGGCCACAACTCGCCAGCCTACATCCATCTTGTCTCGATGGCCATGAAAGCGGCCTTCAAGGACCGCAACACGACCCTGGGAGACCCGCGCTTCGTCGATGTTCCCGTTGAGTGGATGACCTCGAACGACCGCGCTCAGGAATGGCGAGACACGATTGATTCAGGTGAGCCTTTTGATGTGCAGCCTGTTCAGACAGGCGCGCGTGATACCACACACGTGAGCGTAGTGGATGCGGCGGGCAACTGCGTGTCTTTGACGCATTCGCTGGGCACGTCCTCGGGAGTGATTACTCCCGGGCTCGGCTTCATCTACAACAACTCAATGTTGAACTTCTATCCCTGGGCCGGGCATCCCAACAGCATTGCACCTCGCAAAGGTAGGACCACAGGGATGACGCCGACGATTGTCTCCAAGGATGGAAAGCCGGTTCTGGTCGTCGGTGCGCCGGGTGCGACGAGGATCATCACGGCTGTCTTATCGGTGATCTTGAATTCCATCGAAAGTGGGGTATCCATTTGACTCAGGTGACCACAACATACTGTGGTTGGCCATTGGCGGCCCCCGGAAAGGCTTGCCGATAGCACCACGTTTCCAAGCCTGCGATGGCCATGGCGCGTGCGTAATCCTTGATCGGCCCGAAACGCAGCCTCGTGGCCCAATTGCCTGCAGACCGGCGTCTGGCGCCCCAGGGTGCATTCTGGGTGCAGTGTGCTGGCGTCCATGGATCGACCAAACCACAACGCCTAGGGGCTACCTGAGTCAAGTGGATACCCCATTCCATCGAATTCGACATGCCGATCGTCGACGCGGTGCTTGCTCCTCGATTTGACTGTCAGGGCGAGACGATCTATGGCCAGGCGCGGATTCCCGAGTCGGTTTGTGCAGAGGTGCGTAGGCGGCATCCTATAGTGAGATTGCCACAAAGTCACGGCGGCTTTGCGTTCGTGCATGCGGTGGCAATCGACCCGGTGACTACACAGCTCACTGGCGCCGCGGACGCTGGGACGGACGGTATGGCTTTACTTATCGAGTGATGGCCCTGTCGCTCGCCAATACTCCGTAACCGATTGGATTCAGCGACTAGCACTGACTGCGAAATTGACACGACAGGGCGTCGGCGACCCACTTTGCAGCAGTCATCGTGTCAATGTCCGCGCACCTTCGGCTACTCCGGCTCGCGCTCTCCTACGCACGAAGCCCGGTCCCTTCTAACAAACCTCCGCTCTAAGCAGTGCGCCCCTGTCGATCAACCGCCGGGCCGCGGCCGGGCCCCTTCGACCATGACGCAGCTCCAGCCGCCTGTGCGACCCCCTGCTCCCAAAACAGATGCCACCATGGGCCTTTAGCCTCTTGTTTTCAACTACTTATGTTTCAATGACTTACGGGTGGCGTGTTGAGATGTGTTGAAATCTGTTGGTTTTGGGTGTTTTGAACAGCTACATAATTATCTACAGTGCCCCGGGAGCCGGGGATGCGACCTCGGTGGTGGTACCGCACCCCCACCGTGCTGCGATGCCGGCCCTACGAACGATGAGTTGAGCCTTGGATCATTGTCCTACAACCTCCGTGTTTTCAACGCGGAGGTAGTTTACGATAGCCACAGGTCGCTGGGCAAGCCCTGGATAAGAAAGCGCCCCCTGGAGTCGGTGGCCGCACCGCGACGGAAGCCTTTTTCGGGCTGCTCCACGGTGACGGCAGCGCCTGGGACGACGCCCCCACTTTCGTCAATAACTACGCCTTGGACGCCACCGGAGACACGGCTGGTTTGGGCGTTGAGCGACCCGCAGAGGACGACGACAAGGGCTAGCAATGCCGCCAGCCGTAGCGGCCCGATGCTTGGTATGGGCTGGTTGATTCGCGGCTGGGTCGTACTCCGTACCCCTGGATGGTTGAGTAGGTGGGCCGGCGGTTCGGAGCCACAACCACAGCAAGGCACTCATCGACTATCCCCCTCCGACGGGGCGCTTGCGGCTCAACGACCCGGCGCGAGCGCTTTGCCGAGTACCGCCGCAGCCAGTCCTGCTAGCGCCAGCGCGGAAGCTCCAGTTTCCGCGCTTGGCCATGCAAGGGAAGTGCCGCTTCCTGGGAAGAATGATCCCGCTCGCCGCTTCCCGAAAACAACCGAACCCACAAATAATCCGCCGGGTGTTCTGGCGAAGCCCCTCAGCCGGGGTGGTTTGCGGCTTATTCGAGAGGCCCAGACGGGCTTCAACCGACGGAAAGGTGGACGGAAGGTGATCCCATCACCTATCCGCAGTCGGGCGCTATGTAGTTCGTTTCAGAGGGCCCTGTGAGTCCTGCTCGCGGTCGCGGAACTCTTCGTATCAGTTTTGGAGGACGCGGATCGTTATGTGCGATTTTCTGTAACCTTCTAGTCTGTTGTCATATGCTAGCCTGTCTACATCCACTTGCGGATCGGCGAATCGCGTCGATGCCATGTGGTTCATCAAGCGCGTCAAGCTAGACGGGTCGGAGACGAGCAGGGCGACGCGTGAAGCCGAAGCGATTGGCCTTCGTAGCCGCGGGCTCAAGGACTTCGCCGTGAAGTATGCGGCAGCCGAACGGCAGTAGTGCAAGAAGTACTCAAGCGTCGTTCTGATAAGTCTGGCACAAGGCTCACGCTCTCGGGGTTTCCGGCGACCGCCTATCTCCGACGTCGGCAGCGACACGTTCGTGGAAGGGGACCTACCATGACAAAACAGACCACGCGTCGTGACATCCTCAAAGGCAGCCTCAAGATGGCGGGGCTGGGAGCCCTTGGTATACCGGACTGGGCGGTTCCGGCCCTCGCGCAGGGCGAAACGCTCATGGAGTTCACCGACCTGCCGGACGAGATCAAGCTGATTCGTAGCCCCGAGCGCCGCATCATCGACGTGCGTCACATCGACGGCTTCTTCACGCCGATCGATCAGTTCTTCACGACGCAGCACTACGGCCACCCCGAGATCGACGCCGCCACCTACCGTTTGCAGGTCTCGGGCCTGGTGGACGAGCCGCTGTCGCTGTCGCTCGCCGACCTCCGCGCGATGCCTAGCCGTGAGCTCATCTTCGGCTTCGAGTGCTCGGGCAACCGCGGGCCGCTGAACGGGCTGTCGAGCAACGGCCGCTGGACCGGCGTCCCGCTACGGGCGGTGCTCGATCGCGCCCGGGTCAAGGCCGAAGCGCGGGAGTTCGTCTTCTTCGGCGCCGACCATGGCGAAGAGGAAGTGCAGTTCCGGGGGGGGGCTTACAAAGTCGACCAGCAGTACGGTCGGAGCCTGCGGCGTGACACGGCGCTGTCGGACGAGCCGCTGCTCGCCTACGACCTGAACGGCGAGGCGCTCACCCCTCATCAGGGCCGGCCGCTTCGGCTGCTCGTACCGGGCTGGTACGGCGCACCCAACGTCAAGTTTCTCGCCGAGATCCACTTGCAGGAAGACCCGTACCTCGGGAAGTACCAGGCACGGTGGTATCGCACCCTGAAGGGCGAGATGGTCAACGGCGAGATGAAGTGGAAGGAGACGGCGATTACGCGTATGCGGCTGAAGTCGTTCATCGCGCGCGTCACTCGCGCCGCGAACGGCCACAACGTCTTCGGTGTCGTCTTGCACGACGGCACCCCGATCCGCTCCGTCGAGGTGAAGGTCGATGATGGGCCGTGGCAGCCCGCCACGCTCGATCCGTCCACCACGAGCGAGAAGTACGCCTGGAAGTTTTTCAACTACGCGTGGAACGGTGCGACGCCGGGCGAGCACACGGTCACCTCGCGCGTGGCCGACGTCAACGGGGTGGTGCAGCCGACGGCGGAGGAGCTGGAGGTCAAGCGGACATTCCTGGAGCACAACGCGCAGCGGCCGCGGACCGTGATCATCGCCTAGCGGCCCGCTGTCCTTCGCCAAAACTCCAAAGCCTGATCGAAATCGAAGACCGGGCTCTTGAGCGATAGATGGCGAGGACAACCGAGCCGTCCATCAACCAGATTTTCTCGTACAGGCCGTTGAGTCGGCCGGGGTTCTGGGTTCGCCGACACGCTCTGAGCAGTCCTAGGTGCCGGATTCGGAGTGCCAACTCGATATGTCATTCGTGTTCATCGGACGAGCGCTATGTGATTCGTTCCGGGGGAGTTAGCCCTGTTCGAGATTCTGCCTTTGATTGACCCTCCTGCCTCCGCTTCGCGCAGCCAGCCGCCGGCAGGATTCTGACGTTGCCATCAACAGGACTCTACTTGAGCAGTGACGGGCCTTCGCAACAGCCGAATCTGAGAGGCTCTACTGAGGTTCAGGAACCGAGGGTTGAGAGAGGCTGAGCTTGAATCATACGCACGATCTCGTCGCGGTATGCGAAGAGCGCCGGCGTGCCGCCTGTGTGGATGAACACAATCGATTGATCCGACGAGTACCGGCCGGCGCGCACGTGATCGATCAGCCCCGCCAGCGCCTTTGCCGTGTAGCTCGGGTCAAGCAGAATGCCCTCGGTACGAGCCAGCAGTGCCATTGCGTTCATGCACTCGGGAGTTGGTATCCCGTAACCCGGTCCGATGAACTCGCCATCCACGATCAGTTCGTCCGGCGTCAATCGATCGGGCAAATCAAGCAGCTCGGCCGCTTCGTTCGCCAGTCCGCACATGTCTTCCGCTTCGTCCCAAGGCCAACGGATCGGCAGCATGTTGAGTAGCGGGCCCTTCACTCCCAACGCGGCTCGGCCAAGCGCCAAGCCCGCTCCGGTTGAACCAGCAGAGCAAACGTAAATCGCTGCGGGGACGACGCCCTGCTGCTCGAGTTGCTCAACCAGTTCGGCCATGCAAAGCGTGTAACTCACCGCCGCTCTGGCTCTCACTACGTCTCGGTGCCAGTGATAGACCTTGCGGCCTTGTGCGCGGAACCGGTCCGCGGCTTGCGCTATGAGGTCGTCCAGTCCTGGACCGATGCCCGCGTCGACGATCTCGTACGTCGCGCCGAGCAGGTGATCGAGCAGCAGATTGCCTTGTACCTCGTCGCCGTGGCTACCGCGGTTGAGCAACAGATGGCAATCCAAGCCCAGTTTGGCGCACGAGGCAACGGTCTGCCGGCAATTGTTGGACTGCACTCCCGCGCCCCACACGAGCATGTCCGCCCCTTGCGCGAGGGCGTCGGCCAAGAGGAACTCATTGTGTCGCGTCTTGTTCCCGCCGAATGCCAGCCCCGTGCAATCATCCCGCTTGATGAAGACAGACGGACCGCCGAGAGACTTGGAAAACCGCGGCAACGGCTCAAGCGGCGTCGGCAAATGGGCCAGCCGAACACGGGGCAACCGATCGACTCGGTCACGGATATCCTGCGGGCAAAGCGAGGTTTCGGAAGTAGGCATGGCTGTTAGCTCGGCAATTGGTGAATAGCCACGATTGTCTCGAATCGGCCGATCACAATCATCCTGCGGGCAAAGCGAGGTTGGACTACTCGGAAGTAGGCATGGCTGTTAGCTCGGCAATTGGTGAATAGCCACGATTGTCTCGAATCGGCCGATCACAATCAATCGCCCGGAACCGCATAGGTCAATGGGTGACTAGTTGATGTCTGCTCTTTCCGCCGGCTGGCCTGCTCGATGAGTAAGAGTGAGCTAACATCCGTGCGCAGACGGTTTCCGTCACCTTCGCGTTCCCGTCTTGTTCTCGAATGCCGACTCTCACTCAAGCTCCCAGCGCGCGAGCTGAGCCCCTTCCAGGCGCCGGAATAGAAGCTTTTCGCCGGCAGGTCCTTCCCGCCAGATGGAATGTCCGGCGCTCTTGATTTCGTCCAAGCCCGAAACGATGCTGCCGAAGACGTTCCCAGGAACGAACCCCTCCGCGGGAGACAAGAGTAAGTTGTTGCGGTCGTAGAACACCGCCAAATCCACTAAACCCTGACCCTCCCGGCAGAGGTGTCGCACCTGCTCCGGGAAGTGAGTCTCTGGAGGCATATAGAAGTACATGACATCCCCCGGAATCAGGGTGATGGTTCGGTTCTCGTTGCCCGGCTCGGCTTCGCCCAAAACGGGCACGTTTCGTTGCTGGCGTACTTGGCATGAAACGCGTCTCCCCCTTGTGGCAGCGCGCGCCAGACAGCCTCACAGGTTCGGGGAGCTTCCTCGTCCAGCAGCCGGGCAACACACCGGACCTTCCGTTTCTCAAGTGTGATTTCTAAATGGCGGGCCATGTTGTCATCACCTTCTCAGACGGCTTTGGGGTACGCGATATCAGCTTCAATGCACGTGGTCGGCAGGCCAGGGCAGTTTCCGGTAGCAGACGGACCTCCAGCGCCAAGCTGTGCCGCGGCACCATAGTTTAGCGCTCAACACCGTGCCATTGATCTAGAACCGGGTAGTGCGCCAAAAGTGCGTTGGCGGTAAACTAGAGCGCATGACATTCCTAGACGAATCTGGACCCTGGAAGGGCGTCCGTGTAGGAGAACCGGATCTTGTGAAAACGTGCCACGAGATTGAGGAGTCTGGCCGCACGGTTAAGTTCGTAGTGCCCTATAGACTTCCGGCGGGAGCGACGCCAGGTAGCGGGGCAGAAGCGGCAAACGCCTACTACTACATCGTGGTTCGCGATTGACCTGCACGCTCATCAGGACACCGATCGCTGATTCTGCGTTGGCACTCCAGGACACGTTTCTCCTTGGTTTCTGTTCCTCTCAAAGATCTGTACCGACTTCCTCAGGCCTACAATCCGATCCTCAAGGTCGGAGATGTGCTTTTGCGCTTCAGCGATCGCAGTATCCCAAGTAGGGGCAACCCCAAGCGGCTGTGAAGAACCCTCAATTTTGGGTGTTGATTTTCTAGCACGCATGTGTTAAACTGCTAGTATGATCGTTTACACAGATCCTCACCGAGACTGGTATCTTGCTCTCCAAAAAGAGCTTAGCGATCTGTTGACGGAGCAGAACGATCTTGCCGGGCGCCTGACATGGATTCAGAAGCGCGTCCAGTACTTGCAGGAAACGATCAGTGCCTTCAATAAACTGATTGAACAGCAGAAAGCGCATCAGCAGATTGAGCAAGGCCTCCCGGATCCGCCTCCCGGAACTCTGTTTGCGGATCGTCTCCAGATCCAATCAGCCCTTGACCGCACCCGAGATCCGACACGAATTGGCGCTGGTAGGTGTCGATATCAGCACCTACTCCAACCCCTTGGCCGTGCTTCATACAACTCTGCAAAGATTGGGGCCAATCCCTATCCAGCGCTTCAAGGACAGGGATGGTCAGACGAGGTATGTCTGGGAGGGACCGCGCCCAATACCGGTACCGCCAACTTCCATACTGCCGCCGATTCCGATTCCGAAGGGATGAGAAAGATGTGGCCCCGTGGTCTAACTGGAGAAGACGCCTGTTTACCGAACGGGACGATGCAGGTCCGAACCCTGCCGGGGCCACCTGAGATTGCACGCCCCACGAGTAGCGCAAACTACCCGTGGGGCGAAACCCTAAGGCCGAAGCCAAAGAGCGGGTTGAAGACCCACGCTCATTTTGGCGCAAACGGCCTGGAAAGGCAAGCCCAAAATGACGTGTCACAACTGCGCGACCGATTGCCGCAAGTACGGTCGCAACCGCAACGGCACCCAGCGATTCCGCTGTCCAACATGCCGTAAGACCTTCTCTGAGGATCGCCCGGCCCTCGGGAACATGTACCTCCCTCGGGAGAAGGCCCGCATGGTGATTCACCTGCTGGTCGAGGGAAACTCCATCCGATCCACCGAGCGGATCACCGGAGTTCACCACACAACGATTCTCGGCTTGCTTGGTCGAGTCGGCGAAGGCTGCAAGGATCTGGCCCGGCAGCGAGTCCGTGCCGTCCCCGTTCAGGATTTGCAACTTGACGAGATTTGGTCTTTCGTTGGCAAGAAAAATCGCAACCTGCAGCCTGGGGACAATCGACGGGTTCTCGGCGATGCCTATTGCTTCATCGCCCTGGAGCGACACACGAAGTTGGCTGTCGCTTGGCACCTTGGCAAGCGTGACGAACCCAACACAGCGGACTTCATTACCAAGGTCAGAGACGCCACCACAGGGACGTTTCAGGTCAGTTCCGACGCCTTCCCGGCCTACCGAGGAGCGATTGCCGCAGGGCTTCATGACCGGGCCGACTACGCCCAGATCATCAAGCTCTACGGCTCTCTTCCAGGAAGCCGGGGAGAGTACTACAGGCCAGCAAAAATCAAGGGAACCATTCAAGCTCCCGTGATGGGAAACCCCAGCCGGGAGCGAGTCTGTACCTCGCACATCGAGCGGATGAACGGGAGCCTTCGCCAGTGGTGCAAGCGCCTCACGCAACTGACCTACGCCTTCTCGAAGAAGTGGGAGATGCTGGAAGCGGCCCTGGCGTTGCACTTCGCCTTCTACAACTTCTGCCGCATCCACGGAACCCTGAAGGTCACTCCGGCTACTGAGGCGGGCCTGACGGATCACGTCTGGACGCTGGACGAACTTCTGACGGAGGCTGTGGGATGACGTGGCTATGGTGGCCCGTCCTTTGGCCCAGACCGCCGCCAATGCCAAGCGCGCCTGAAGGCGCGCGCGGTCACAAGGCGAGGAATAAAGTCTCAGAACCTAGCTAAGCCCTATGGATCGAACGACATAGGTCTTATCCGATGTCAGAGCAAGGTGTTTGGCCAGTGCGTTTTTTTGTTGCGACACTGTAGACTACGGTGTAGGATAGTTCCGTGCACTGTGCGCTGTGTGGCAACCCGCAGCACTTGCGAGCAAACCTATGAGTTCCACGCTGGAAGGCTTCGAGGCTCCGTCGATATCTCTTGATGGAGTCATCAACCTCGTGGCGTTTCCACAACGAGCGTCTGGAGCGTTACGGGAGAGACCCGCCCAGATCATCAAGCTTCTCCTCGACGAACGGGAAACGATTCTCGTTAGGTTGGTGACCTCCAGATCCGTTGAGGAATTCATGCGGTTGCGAGGGTTGCTCTTGAATCGGTACCTGCATCTTGTGCGTTCGATTTCAGATTGCGTGACCGCTGCGGTAGATGACGACTCCCTGACTTACGAGCTTGCCCAAGACTCTCTTCGGGGTCTCGAACGCAACTTCAACGAGAAGGGTGTAGAGCATTTGGGAGCAGCAGCTAGCAAGGAAGCTCTGTTTTCCTTGGCGACGCTGATCAAGGTCTACCGCTTGCTGCCAGAGATAAAATCGAAGAAGCCACCAAGCCGACGCCTGAAGCATGATCGGGAACTAGCTAGCAGTTTCAGTTTCACTTTTCTCTGGGCGCACATTCACCTTGACTGCTTGGCCACAGCCCTAGACAGACAGGTACAGCTAGCGCCAGAGGTCTTGGAGGCTATCCTTGACGGCATGCGAAGATCTGTGATGGCGTATTCGTGCCTTCGTCAGGGTTTGCAGCTACGCGGGGGAGCAAGCCCCTCTCACAAGACAAAGCCGCCTGAGTGGGACGATGAAGATCAAGTTCTCCTGGAGGAATCCGCCAGAGATCTAGAGACGGTGTCCATCGACTAGCAATGGGCACAGCGCGCAAGGGAGAGATCTACTGGGTCTCTGTTGGTGAGCGCGAAACGAAAGGCAGCGAGCAGCATGGTCGGCGACCTTTCGTTGTTGTATCCTCAAACGCAATCAATCTACACCTGCCCCTGGTGATTGCTGTCCCACTGAGCAGCAAGGTGGGCAAGAAGAATAGGCAACATCGCATCTTCGTTCCCGAGAACGAGATCATCTCAGAGACAGGGCAGAAGCTTCAGGACAGTATCGCTCTAACAGAACAGATCAGGGCGCTTTCCCTAGACCGACTCGAATCGAAGGCGGGTCGGTTAACCCCAACCGCTACCGCTGCTGTCGAAGCAGGGATTCAGTACGTTCTGGGTTTGCCGTAGCCCAAAGCCAAACCAACGCAGATTTAGCGCACTACCGGGTTTTCCCGCCGCGAAGCGGCTTCCGTCCAACAACCGGTCGCATGAAGAGTGCTGCTCGCGGTAAGACGTCCGGCCTACAATCTGGCTCTCGCCGGTAGGGACGCTGCCGGAGCAGGCCGGTTGCCGAGAGAATCGAACGTGAAACCAGTGCGCGGACCGTTGCTCCAAAGCCGCGGCTCGGCTATTCTGATGGTGACGAAATGGCCAAACGGGGAATCTCGGATCGCACGCCTCGGCTTCATGCCTGGCTGGCCGGCTTGCTCGCGACTGGTGGGTTTCTGTGCACGGTGGAGGCGCAGCAGCCGGCGGCGCCTAGAGACCCACACCGGCTGCTCGTCGATCAATACTGCATCTCCTGCCACAACGACAGTCTGAAGACGGCCGAGCTCGCACTCGACGTGGTGAGCGCTCAAAGAGTGAAGGAGAATGCGGAGACCTGGGAGAAGGTGGTGCGTAAGCTGCGCGCACGCCAGATGCCGCCCGTGGGGTCCCCGCGGCCGAATGAGAATACCTACGAGTCAGCGGTGGCTTTTTTGGAGGTCTCGCTGGACAGCGTGGCCGCAGCCCAGGCCAACCCGGGCCGCACGGACACCCTCCGGCGACTGACACGAACGGAATACCAGAACGCCATCCGCGACCTTCTTGCCCTCGAGGTGGACCTCTCCTCCCTGCTGCCCCGAGATGAGTCCAGTCAGGGCTTTGACAACATCACCGTAACGGACCTCTCCCCAACGTTACTGGAAAGCTATGTATCAGCGGCGGACAAGATCAGTCGTCTCGCGGTTGGTCGGCCGCTCCCCTCGCTGGCTGTCGAGACCATCAAGATGAAGCCGGACCTCACCCAGGAGTGGCCGTTTGAGGAGCTCCCGGTCGGCACTCGCGGCGGAACACTGTTCCCTCACACCTTTCCGCTGGACGCGGAGTACGACATCGTGATTCGGTTGACGCGTGACCGGGACGAACAGGTGGAAGGTTTGAGAGAAACCCACCACGTGGAGCTGCTTTTAGACAGGGAGCGGGTCCGCTTGTTCGAGGTCGTGCCGCCTCGGCACGTCGGAGATCATTCAGCCGTCGACAAGCACCTCAAAGCCCGCATTCCGGTCACGGCTGGTCCCCACCGGATTGGTGTGACGTTTCTGAAGAAGCCCTGGGGAGTGCTCGAAACGGACCGTCAGCCGTATCAGGCTCATTTCAATGCCTATCGGCATCCCCGGGTCCAGCCGGCGGTCTATGAGGTCTCGATTACCGGTCCCTATGACGCGAAGGGCCCCGGGGACACGCCCAGTCGGAACCGGATTTTCGCATGCCGGCCCAGGGCCGCCGAAGAGGAAGAAGGCTGCGCACGACGCATCCTCACGGCTCTGATGCGCCGGGCCTACCGGCGGCCGGTAACGGAGCGGGACTTCGAAAGCCCGTTGGAATTCTATCGGCGCGGCCGGTCCGAGGAAGGCTTTGAAGCCGGGATTGAAATGGCCTTATCCTCGATCCTGGTGAGTCCGGCGTTTCTGTTCCGTGTGGAACGAGACCCTGCCGGGGTTTCGCCGAAGACGGCCTACCGGATCAGTGACCTGGAGCTGGCGTCCCGCCTTTCGTTTTTTCTTTGGAGCAGCATTCCGGACGGTGAGCTTCTCGATGTTGCGATTCGAGAAGACTTGAGAAAACCGGAAGTGTTCGAAAGGCAAGTGAGGCGAATGCTGGCGGACCGTCGTTCCCGCGCCTTGCTGACGAACTTCGCCTCCCAATGGCTGCACTTGCGCAATCTGGAGTCGGTCACTCCCGACATGCGATTATTCCCGAGCTTTGACGACAATCTCCGGCAGGCGATGCGCCGCGAGACAGAACTGCTTCTGGAGAGCGTCATCAAGGAGGATCGAAGCGTCCTTGACCTGCTTGCCTCCGACTACACCTTTCTGAATGAACGCCTTGCCAAGCACTACCGGATACCGCACGTGTACGGCAGCTGGTTCCGGCGGGTGAAGCTTGACGACGAGAGTAGACGCGGCGGACTGCTTCGCCACGGAAGCATTCTGACCGTGACCTCTTATCACACGCGGACCTCTCCGGTCATACGAGGGCATTGGGTGCTGGAAAATCTGTTGGGCGTGCCACCGCCACCGGCGCCGGCCATCGTTCCGCCGCTGGAGGAAAAAACCATCGATGGCAGTTTGTCCGTCCGTGAACGACTGATGGAGCATCGTTCCAATCCCGCCTGCTCGGGCTGTCACAGTCTCATGGATCCGGTGGGCTTTTCGTTGGAGAACTATGATGCCGTAGGCCGCTGGCGGGTATCCGAAGATGAACAGGCGATTGACGCTTCGGGAAATTTTCCCGGCGGCGCTCGGTTCGAAGGAGTCTCAGGCCTCGAGAAGGCCCTCTTGGACCGGCCCGAAATGTTTGTTGGAACCCTCGTCGAAAAGCTTTTGACGTATTCTCTAGGTAGGGTGGTCGAGCACTACGATGCGCCGGCGGTTCGGGAGATCGTGCGAGATTCGCGCTCCGAGGGTTTTCGTTTCTCTTCCCTCATTCTTGGGATCGCCGAAAGCAAACCGTTTCAGATGAGGAGATCACTATGATCATCACCAAGAAAGCTCTCCCGCGGCGGACCCTGCTGCGGGGACTCGGCGCCACCGTGGCGCTTCCGCTGCTCGACGCGATGGCGCCCGCAATGACCCCTTTGGCCGCCACTCCGGCGAGGCCGGTGCGCCGCCTGGGTTACGTTTTCATTCCCATGGGATCGGATATTTCCCGATGGACCCCTCCAGGAGAGGAAGCGTTGACGGAGCTTTCGCCCATATTGCGGCCGCTTGAGCCGGCCAAGGACTACGTTACGGCTGTAACGAACATGGAGCTGAAGAACGCCTATCCCGGTACCCACGCGACCTCCAACTCCGCCTTCTTGAGCTGCGCGAAGGCAAAATTGACCGAAAGCAACGACTACTATCTGGGCCCCACAGTCGATCAGATTGCGGCCAAGGAGATCGGCCAGGACACGCTGCTGCCTTCGCTCGAGCTCGGCATCGACCTGCTGGATGTCGTCGGGCAATGCGACGACGGCTACGCCTGCGTTTACCAGAACAATCTCTCCTGGTCCTCGCCCACCACTCCGCTTCCCTATGAGGCTCACCCGCGGAAGGTTTTCGAGCGGTTGTTCGGCGAGGGAGGAAGTCCGGCGGAGCGCGGCAAGACCCTACGAAAGAAGGCCAGTCTGCTGGATCGGGTGAAAAGCGATATTTCACGCCTTCAGCGTGAGCTGGGCGCCGGCGATCGGACGAAGGTGGGTCAGTATTTGGACAGCGTGCGGGAAGTGGAGCGCCGTGTTCAACGAGCCGAGGCGGGAGCGGTTGAGAATCCGGCGCCGGATTTCGAGCGGCCGGTCGGCGTACCGGCTGCCTACGCGGATCATGCCCGGTTGATGTTTGACCTGCAGGTGCTGGCTCTCCAGGCCGACATCACCAGGGTGATTACCTTCCAACTGGCTCGGGAAACCAGCACGCGAAGCTACAACGAGATCGGCGTTTCGGAGCCGCACCATCCGCTGACCCACCACGGCAATGATCCGGAGAAGATAGCCAAGGTGGCCAAGATCAACGAGTATCACGTCTCGCTGTTCGTCTACTTTCTAGAAAAACTAAAGGCCACGCCTGACGGTGACGGCAGTCTGCTCGACCATTCGATCTATCTGTATGGCAGCGGCATGGGAGATCCGAACGCGCACGACCATACCAACCTCCCGATTCTGGTGGCTGGAGGCGCCGCCGGAAGATTGAAGGGCGGCCGGCACATCCGCTATGCCGAACCAACGCCCCTTGCGAATCTGCACCTGACCCTGCTCGAGAAGGCGGGTGTCCACATGGATTCCTTCGCCGACAGCCGGGGAAAGGTCGAGGAACTGCTCTCTATTTGATTCCCGGTGAAGGAACCGGGGACACGATTGCCATGTCCGTGAAACAAATAGGCGTTTGGGGAACGGTCTGGCTGTTGTCCGCGGTCGGCCTGGCCGGCGCCGCCGACGCCCCGCTGGCGGATGCGGCGGAAAACATGGATCTGGAGAGCGTTCGCGCCCTGCTTGAAAAGCCCGTGGATCTGGACGCATCCCAGGTTGACGGGATGACGGCTCTGCACTGGGCCGCCCGCCACGATGATCTGGAAATGGCGAAACTGCTGGTGCGAGCCGCCGCCGCCGTCAACGCGGCGAACCGATATGGGGTGACACCGCTCACATTGGCCTGCACAAACGGAAACCCTGCGCTGGTCGACCTGCTCCTGGATGCGGGAGCGGACCCAAACACCACTCTTCCCGGGGGCGAGACCGCTTTGATGACCGCCGCCCGAACGGGTCGGCTCCGGCCTGTCAAGGCACTGTTGGCCCGCGGGGCCGCCGTTCACGCGGCGGTTCACGGAATGGGACGGCGGGACGGAGCCGGCGCGAGCGCCTTCATAGCTCGCCTGGGTGACCCCACCATTTTTGATTTCGAGACGAAAGCCGAACAGACGGCGCTGATGTGGGCGGCCGCGGAAGGTCACGCCGAGGTCGTCGAGGAACTCATCAAGGCCGGCGCCGAATTCCGGACCACTCTGGCCTCAGGGTTTACACCTCTGCTCTTTGCGGTGAGGGAGGGCCACATTGGAGTCGTGAGGACCCTTGTGAAGGCGGGCGTGGATGTGAACCAAAGCATCGACCCTCTCCCGGCCTGGCGGCATCCCGGCTACGGCGCACGCCTTCGGCCCGGGGCCAGTCCGCTGCACGTGGCGGTGGAGAATGGTCATTTCGAACTGGCAGCCTCTCTGCTGGAGCTTGGTGCGGATCCCGATGCAGCCGACCCGAGCGGTTATACACCGTTACACGCAATTGCAGGGGCGCGCAGGGTCCCTCCGGGCGATGATGACCCTCCTCCGGAGCCCTCAGGAAACATCACAAGTCTCGAATTCGTCAGCAAGCTGGCAGCGCGTGGCGCAAACCTGAACGCGAGAATACAAAAGGCGAACGCGGCCTATCCAGGTGTAGCTAGGCCTAAGCTCGAGATGACTCCGTTCTTGATGGCGGCCCAGACGGCCGACGTCGAGTTGATGAAAACACTGGCCGATCTGGGCGCCGATCCGCTGCTCAAGTATGAACTCAACCGCACAGTCTTGATGCTCGCGGGCAGCCGGGCCGGCACTGGAGAGGAAGTGTTGGCGGCGATGCAACTTGCACTCGATCTCGGCATCGATATCGATGCAGTCGATGATAACGGTGAAACCGCAATGCATGCCGCCGCCTACAAGAACCGGCCCGAGACAATAAAGTTCCTCGCCGACAAAGGCGCCGCAATCGAAGTCTGGAACCGCGAAAACAAGCACGGGTCGACGCCCTTCGCAATCGCGGTGGGGTACAGAAGGCCCCGAAGTTTTAGGCCTCAGCCCAAGGCCGAGGCTGCGATTCGTGAAGTGATGATTGCCGCCGGTGTAACTCCACCGGAAAAAGTTACGCTGACTCCCAAGACCCAGCGGGCATATTAGCGTCCAACCGGCTGACACCCTGCCGCCACCGAGTGGCACCACGTCCACCAGGTTCGGATAGACCGGGAGGTCCCAATCCCACAAGTCGTGGTGAATTGTCTGGAAGTGCCATTAGCGCTTACCGGTCTTGCAGTCGAGGGCCACGATGGCATTGCTGAACAGATTCATGCCCTTGCGATCGCCGCCATAGGTATCCGTTCCTGGGGAAGTCAGCGGTACAAAAATCCACTCCAGTTCCGGGTCGACGCTCAATGTCGACCATGCATTCACCCCGGAACGCTCTTTCCATGAACCATCCTTCGAGGTGTGGTGGCCGTACTCGCCCGGCCGCGGCACGGTGTGAAAACGCCACACTAACTCGCCTGTCCTCGCATCCAACCCTCGGATATCGCCGCTCGGACCCTGGGGTTCGCCATCGCTCACCCACCGGGACCGTAAGCTATTCGCGACGACGACTTCGGTGACCGGCGCCGGCTGGCCGGCCTTTTGGCACGGTTTGGCTAGGTTTCGGGAAGGTTGTCATTCATGAGCCCACAGGGGACATCCATGCGCCCGGGCGTTTTATCACAGCCCGGCACTTCTGCTCCCGCCGAGTCAAGATGATGTCGGTGGAACGATCTGGGACTCCCGGGGGCTCGACCTTGCTGTCTCTATCCTCCGACTACACCGTAACAGGAGGGTGGGCGTGACTTGGCTGCTGGAAAGCGTCAAGTGATAGAAAGGGCAGGGAATAAAGTTTTCGGGGTATACACTTGACTCCCGACGACCCCCCACCTTGTGGTCGGCGACTGCGGCGACCGTACCCTCGAGGGGCCATCGGGCAGCGGTCGTGGGTCCTATAGCCGCCGCTCATTGCGCCCCGCGGGGGGACGGCAGCGGTTGACTTTGAAACCTGAAGGCGAAGCGCTCTTGAAACTCCCCAGCGTGCGCGAATAGTCCTCCAGAGCCCGGATACTAGACCTTGGGGCTTCGGGAGTCAAGTGCATACCCCAGTAAAGTTTTTGAAGATCTGTGATGAAAATTGGGTTGATGGCGAAATGGTGGGACTCGGGTGCCATGGGTGCGGGTTAGGGTGACTGTCCCCTTCGGGCGTCCCCTTCGGGCCCGTCCCCTTCGGGCTCTGGGCGGCGTTCCATGGCTGGTTTGTATCGCGTACGGGGCGGCGAAGTCAAGCGGCTGTCATAGTCGCGCGGGGCGTCCGCTCCGTGGGGGAAGGCAAGACCATGCATCGACAGGAGTGTCGATGCGGCAGACGTGGGCGTCCGCGCCACACCGCGAACCCGCCCGATAAGGCGCACGGGGGGTGTAGGGTCTCATGCTGTCGTTGGTGTCGACGTTGTTTTTGCGCTGTTGGGCCGCGATTACCTCCCCAGTACCTCCGCTGCCAGGCGGCTCGGAACGGGCGCCACCGGGGTGCGGTTCGTTCCGTAATTCGTCCGGAGGGCTTCGGCGGTGCTCAAGCCCTTTGTTTTCACGGGGCCTTGGGTTCGTCTGTGGCCGCGGTCCCTCTTGGGTGACCCGTGGTTTGGTTTTCGTGATGCGTGATTCGTGAATCGTGATTCGCCGCCGAGCGTCGCTTGGGGGCTGGGCACGAACTCGGCGCGGAAGCCGATCGGGTTGGAGGTCTGCGCTGCTGCTGCCGGTGGCTCGTAGCGCGGCGGTTGGCGCTCCATCGGGTCGGGGGTGGTGTAGGGGTCCGGGTCGGTGACGGTCGGACGGTGGATCGCCCCGTTCGCAGCGCGGTTCTCTTTGCACTCGAACTCGTCTTTGCGCAGTTGCCGGATCATCCGCAAAGCGCGCGTGATGTCGCGGCTCGTCATGGTGCGGTAGCGGGCCAGGTTGTGGAGGGCTTGGGTGTGGTCCTGCATGCTCTTGCCCAGCAGTTGGTTCTCGCCGTTGCGGCCGGGGACGATGGTGTTGGGGTAGCGTTCGCGGGTGGCGCGGTCGGTGCCGTGGTACTGGTAGGTGGTGAGGCCGGCCTCGATGCGGGTGATACGGCGCAGGCGCCAACGAGAGTCGGCGATTTGGAGGACGAGCTCGAATTCGATGGCGTTCTTGGGGAAGAGGTTTTCTTCGAGGATTTGGAGTTGCCGGTCGTATTCGGCGGGGTCCTCGTCGGCCATGACGGCGTCGCGGGCGAGGAGGCCGTGCTTGAGCGCGTTCTGTGAGCTGCGGGCCTTGCCTTCGGGGGTGCGGGGGCCGGTTGATTTCTTGGCGTTCTCGCGATTCGCTTTTTTCTGTTTCTCGGTAGACATACTTTCCTCCAAATGCGAAAGGCCGCGCGGTTGGCCCGCGCGGCCTGGTAACGCCGGCCATTGGGCCGGCGTTCTTCACCTTCAGGATACGGTGGCGTGGTGGGGGCAAAAGGGGCCCCGACAGGGTAAGTGGTTTGGAATCAATGGGGTGAAGATTTGAAAGTTCTGTGACTGATTGGGCCGACGCGGAGGAAACCGCGAGAGGTTGCGCGATGGATCCCCGGGTTGGCACCCGGGGCTAGCATTAAGGCACCGCGGTGCGGCTTCGATCGCAGACCACGAATCAGCCTGGTTGGGCAACGAGGCGGCCAACAGGGAGCTGAACCCGTTTCAAGCCCGAGTTCTCGCCGCCCGCGAAGCGGCGTCGGATGTCAGCCCTGGGTCAACGCGAAGCGGAAACCCAGGGTCCCGTCTCGCCTACATCTTTGAAACCCTGACAGGGCGTTGGACCGGCCCTTTGTTGAAAACACAACGCGCACCCGGCCGTTCAAGGTAAAATCGGACCGGCATGATCGGGCAAACCATCTCGCACTACAAAATCACCGACAAACTCGGTGAAGGCGGAATGGGTGTCGTCTACAAAGCCCAAGACACCAAACTCGATCGCCCCGTTGCCCTCAAATTCCTCGCGCCGCATCTGCTGCGCGACGAAGAAGGCCGCAAACGTTTCGAGCGCGAAGCGAAAGCCGCGGCGAAGCTCGACCACCCCAACATCTGCACCGTTTACGAAATCGACGAGGCCGATGGACGCACGTTCATCGTCATGGCCTTTCTCCAAGGCCGCCCGCTGAGCGAGCGCATCGACGAAGGTCCGCTGAAGTTGACCGAGGCGCTGTCGATCGCGATTCAGATGGCCGAGGGACTCGAAGCCGCGCACGACAAAGGCATCACGCATCGCGATATCAAGCCCGACAACGTCATGTTGATGTCGGGCTCGCGCGGCCTCGTCAAGCTGATGGACTTCGGTTTGGCGCAGCTCGCCGGCAGCTCGAAGTTCACGCGCGAGGGGACGACGCTCGGCACGGTGAACTACATGTCGCCCGAGCAAGCCGAAGGAGCACCGACCGGCCAGGCCACGGATCTCTGGTCGCTGGGCGTCGTGCTGTATGAGATGATCGCGGGCGAAAAGCCGTTCCGGGGCGAGTTCGATCAAGCCATCGTGTTCTCGATCATGAACGAGCCGGCGGAGCCATTGACGGCGGTGCGGACGGGCGTCCCGAAAGAGCTGGAGCGGATTGTCAACAAGTGCCTGGCGAAGAAGCCGGAGCAGCGTTATCACCATACCGATGAACTGCTGGGCGACCTACAGGCAGTGCGCGGGGAACTGGAGCCGCAGCCCTCGCGGGTGGCGGCGCAAGCGGCGGCGGCCAAGCGCACGTCGCCGGCTCTGCTCGGCGCCGGGGCCGTGGTGCTGCTGGCCGTCCTGGGGCTGGGCTGGTGGTTCGGCCGCTCGTCGGAGCCGAGCGCTCAAGCGCCGCCTCAGTACAGGCTGACGCAGCTCACCCACGACACAGGCTACACGGCACAGCCGGCGATCTCCCCGAACGGACAGCTTTTGGCGTATGCCTCTGACCGCGCGGGCGAAGGGGATTCCGACATCTGGGTCCAGCAGGTGCAAGGCGGCGAACCCATCCAGTTGACATCACATCCGGCGGCCGAATCTCAGCCATCGTTTTCCCCTGATGGCAGTCAAATCGTCTTTCATTCCCGGCGAGACGGGGGCGGCATCTATCTGATCGCCGCGCTAGGGGGCAGCGAACGGTTGCTGGCTAGGAACGGCCAACGGCCTCGTTTCTCACGTGATGGTCAACGTGTGGCCTACGACGTAGGCCACCCTCTCGGTGACTCCAGCCTCTACGTAGTGCCCGTGGCAGGTGGGGCGCCGACAAGGCTCGAGACCAAAGTGGCGTGGGCGGCGTCCCCGGTCTGGTCACCAGACGGAAACCACTTCCTTTTCGTGGGTACCGACGATAGAACACTCGCGGCCATGGAGACCAGGGATTGGTGGATGGCATCGGTTGACGGTGGCGAAGCCAGGCCGACAGGCGCCAGGGAGAGTTTGTCACAAGTCGAGGTGCGCGCCGTCCTGACAACCCGAGGCGTTGCCGGCACCGTGTGGGTCGAGAACCCCGACCGCATCGTCTTCTCGGGACGATCCGGCGACACCCAAAACCTCTATCAGATCTCCCTATCCCCCGGGTCGTGGCGGGTCCAAGGATCACCGCAACGGCTTACGCACGGAGTATCTGAACGGCAGCCCTCGGTCGCCGACGACGGCCGCATCGCCTACGCAAGCATCGACAATAATCTTGATATTTGGAGTTACCCCATTGACGCAAACAGCGGCAAGCAGACCGGGGAACCCGAATCGGTGGAAGACACTGCCGCTGACGAGATGTTCCCCACCATGTCAGCCGACGGCAAGAGACTGGCGTTTACCATGAGCCGGTCAGGCGACCTGGATGTTTGGGTTCGCGACAACGTAACGGGCCGCTCGTCAGCCCTTGTGGTAACGCCTGAGCTTCGTGAACCTCGTGCTCTGCTCTCGCCCGATGGTTCGACCGTGGCTTTCGTGCGGGGCCTATATGGGAAAGTGGGGTATCCATTTGACTCAGGTGACCACAACATACTGTGGTTGGCCATAAAGGCTTGCCGATAGCACCACGTTTCCAAGATGGCCATGGCGCGTGCGTAATCCTTGATCGGCCCGAAACGCAGCCTCGTGGCCCAATTGCCTGCAGACCGGCGTCTGGCGCCCCAGGGTGCATTCTGGGTGCAGTGTGCTGGCGTCCATGGATCGACCAAACCACAACGCCTAGGGGCTACCTGAGTCAAGTGGATACCCCATTTATGGGAATTACGAGTTGTTCGTGGTTCCGTTTGAAGGCGGCGCGCCAGAAAAGCTAGCGGACGGCGTCGCCACCATCATCTCCTGGTCGGCTGATAGCAAGCGCGTGCTCTACGCCCCGCGAGGGGTCGAGACATGGAACACCATCGATATCGAGACCCGTGAAGTCACCGTCCTGCTGGAAAACCCGGGCAACCGCATTCACTCGCCGAAGCTTTCGCCCGACGGCGACTGGCTGTTGATGAAGACCTTGGGAAGCCCGCAACAGCAAGCCGGCGCCTTCATTGCTCCTCTCCGAAACGGAACTGCGGCCCCGAAGAGCGAATGGATCATGCTAGCCGAAAGGCGGCTAGGTATCACCTGCTTTTGGTCTCCCGACGGGAATCTCGTGTATCTCCCCACCCCTCACGAGGGTTCCACATGTCTGTTCGCGCGGCTCCTGCACCCCGGCACCAAGCAGCCCCTCGGCGATCCCTTCCCGGTCTTGCACATGCACGATGAGCGGCACCGACCCGACTACCGGTTACTCACGTTTGGGGCCGATCGCCTCTACCTTGGTGTGCGCGAAACCACCGGCAACATCTGGCTCGCCGAGCCGCAGTAGCCCCCAACGTGGCGCGCGCCCATGCCGAGCTGAGCCGGGCTCGGCTCTTGTCCCGCTTTCCCGCTCATCTCAGGTACACTCAAGTCGAAAAACCACCCCAAGCGTGGCGAGGAACGCAAGTGATGCAGAAGGCAACTGTGGCTCCGGGGATGAGGCACGTGACCTCGTTGCTATACCTCACTGTCTTCGCCGTCTCCATCAGCGCTCTTCCGGGTTTTGCCGCGGACCCGCCCGACCCCCCTCGCTTCGCGTCACATATCCTCCCCATCCTTCAAGAGAACTGTCTCCAGTGCCATTCCGGAGATTCCCCGCAGGCCGAGCTGTCTCTACAAACCGTTGACGACATTCTCAGGGGCGGAAAGTCAGGACCGGCCGTCGTGCTCCGAAAGCCGGTCGAGAGCCCGCTGCTGACGATGGTGTCCTCAGGTACGATGCCCATGGGCGGGAAACCGCTGGGCAAGCAAGAGATCGCTCTCATTCGCAACTGGATCGAAAACGGGGCCCACGGAGATACACCCGCGTCCTCCGAACCCGCGAAGGCGGCCACGCCCGTCACCGAACGCGAGGTGATGGCGACGATCTTGGGCGCTAAATGCTTATCGTGTCACGGTCGGCGGCGGCAAGAAGCGAATCTCGACCTGCGGACCCGCGAGAGCCTTCTCAGGGGAGGCAAATCCGGTCCGTCGATTGTTCCAGGAGATCCGGCTAGCAGTCTGTTGGTGCGGCGAATTGTTGCCGGGGAGATGCCGCCTCCGGAACTTCAGGAGGAGTTCTCCGTTCGGGGATTGACTTCCGATGAGCTGGAGAAGCTGCGTAGCTGGGTTGAGGCCGGCGCGCCGGCAGACAATGACCAGCCGGTAGAGTTTCAGGTTGAGGAAGACCCGCTGGTGAGCGCCGCTGACCGGCAGTTTTGGTCTTTCCAGTCACCAAGGCGACCCGCCGTACCGAAGGTCAAACGGAGTGTCAAACGGAAGGGCAGCGTCCGCACTCCCATCGATGCCTTTCTGCTGGCAAAGCTGGAGAAGAAGGGACTCGGCTTCGCAGAGGAAGCGGATCGGTTGACCTTGATGCGGCGGGCGTACTTTGATTTGATCGGGCTTCCGCCATCGCCGGAGGAGATCGAATCTTACCAAGCGGACCCAAGGCCCGACGCCTACGAGCGGTTGGTGGATCGCCTGCTGGAGTCACCTCACTACGGCGAGCGCTGGGCGCGCTACTGGCTCGACGCAGCCGGCTATGCCGACTCCGAGGGCGCGGTTTCGGCCGACTCAATCCGCCCCAACGCCTATCGCTACCGCGATTACGTCATCCAATCCCTGAACGCCGACAAGCCCTACGATCAGTTCCTGATCGAGCAGATCGCCGGTGACGAACTGTTCGATTACAAATCCGTCGACGAGTATATGCCCGAGCAGATAGACAAGCTGGTGGCGACTGGTTTTCTGCGGATGGGTCCCGACTCTACCTACAGCACTGAGCAGAACACCATACCGGAGCGTTTGGCCGTGGTCGCAACACAGATCGAGATCCTCACCACGTCCGTCATGGGCCTGACGATCGGCTGTGCGCGCTGCCACGATCACAAGTACGACCCGCTGCCTCAGCGGGATTACTACCGGCTCAGCGCCGCCTTGCAGGCCGCCTACGACCCGTATGATTGGTTGTCGCCCAACTTGGGTTGCATCGGCGTGGGCGCAAACTGCGACGACAGCAACACACGTTTGCTTCCCCTGCGGTCGGTGCGTCAGCAGCGGGAGGTGGAAGAAGCCAACGCTCCCACGCAAAAGAGGATCGACGGACTCGAAGAGCGCCTGAAAGAAAAAGCCGCGCCACTGCGAGAAAAACTGGCGGCGGAGAAGATCGGGAAGCTGCCGGAGACGGTACAAAAGGATCTACGTGACGCGCTGGAGATCGAGCCCGAGAAGCGCACCGACGTTCAGAAATACCTGGTGGGCCGGTTCGAATCGGCGCTGAAAGTGACTCAAGAGGAGATCGCCCAGAGGTTCGAGGACTTCGGCGAGGAAGCGCAACCGATTCAAACACAGATCGCCGCTGAGAAGAAGAAGCTCAAGCCGAAGCCAAGAATCCGTGCTCTGTTTGACATGGGTGGGGAGCCCACGGCCACCCGGATTCTGCTGCGCGGCGAGTTCACGAACCAGGGGCCGCTCGTGGACCCGGGCGTGCCGTCGGTCCTGAGCGTGGCGCTCGTCCCTTACCAAGTCGAACAGCCGAATTGGAGCACCGGAACCACGGGAAGACGGCTAGCCCTGGCTCGATGGCTCACGCAACCTGAGCACCCTCTGACGGCCCGCGTCATGGTCAACCGCATCTGGCAACATCATTTCGGCACGGGATTGGTCACGACCCCCGGCAACTTTGGCAGCAACGGGGCGCCTCCGACCCACCCTGAATTGCTCGATTGGCTTGCCACCGAGTTCGTGCAACGCGGCTGGAGTCTCAAGGCGATGCACCGGCTGATCATGACGTCAAGCGTCTATCGGCAGAGTTCACATGCCGCGACCGATGTCCTGGGGGTGGACCCGGGCAACCGGCTGCTCTCGCGATTCCCGCTTCGAAGACTCGATGCCGACGCGCTACGGGATTCCATCCTGAAGGTGGCCGGCCGCTTGGATACCACCCCGTTTGGTCCGGCGGATGAAGTGGAAGTCAAGCCGGACGGTGAAGTCGTCGCAACGCCGACAGAGCGCGGCTACCGCCGCAGTATCTATGTGTTGCAGCGGCGTTCCAAGCCGGTGACGGCACTCGAGACCTTCGACGCCCCGCTGTTGACCCCCAATTGCCTGCGTCGTTCCCACTCGACCGTTTCATCACAGGCTTTGCAACTCGAGAACAGTGAGCTGGTTCGCGAGAGCGCGCGATACATGGCCGGCCGTGTGATTGACGCCGCCGGTGACGATCCGCAAGAGCAGATCAAGCGCGTCTACTGGACAACTCTGTCGCGGCCCGCTACGGCGGAAGAGACCCGACAAGCCGGAGAGACTCTCCGTGGCCTCACCCGCGAGTGGCGTACTCATTTGGAATCAGAAATGCCAGCCGAGCCGATCGCCGCCAAAGCCCGCTGGCTGGCTCTGGCATCCGTTTGTCACACATATCTCAACTCGGCGGAGTTTCTGTATGTCAATTAGTGGAATGTCACGGAGGTTCCTTAGGCCTAAGAGTATCCGGCGACACTGTAGGGGCGGGCCCCTGTGCCCGCCCGGCTGCTGCCATCAAGTCTCCTTTGCGACAGACCACCAGGTGAACGTCCAGGCCACAACGTCGGGCCGCATGTTCCTCATACATTGATTGAGACGCAGCGATGAACGCGAAAGTGAATCTGACGACCAGACGTGATTTCTTCTCGAACGTCGGCGACGGCCTCTATGGCGCCGCGCTCGCCTACCTGCTCGGCAACGAACTGTTCTCGGCCAATCCTGCCCTGGCCTCAAACCCTAGGCAAGTCTACGATCTCAAGCCGCTGCGCCCGCACTTTGAGCCCAAGGCAACGTCGGTCATTCAGCTCTTCATGAACGGCGGGCCGAGCCAAGTCGACCTGTTCGACCCCAAACCTGCGCTCACCAAGTACGCCGGCCGGCCCCCGGGCCGCGATCTCGCGAGCGAAGTCCGCGCGGTTCGCGAGACGGGTGGCCTGATGCCCTCGCCCTTCCCCTTCGCCAAACACGGCGAGTCGGGCATCGACGTCTCTGATGTCATGCCGCACCTCGCCAAGCGGGTAGATGACCTTGCGGTGATTCGCTCGATGTTCACCACGCACATCGCGCACGAAGCCTCGCTGTTCATCATGCATTCGGGGCGTTTGTTCCCGGGCCGTCCGTCGCTGGGAGCGTGGGTGGTGTACGGGCTGGGTAGCGAGAACCAAAATCTGCCGGCGTACGTTGTGCTCGACGATCCCAAGGGCTTGCCGGTCAACCACATTCAGAACTGGCAGGCGGGATACTTGCCGGCCGTCTATCAGGGGACGCGGGTGCGCTCGGAAGGTTCGCCTGTGCTGAATCTGCATCCGAAGCAAGAGTGGCCCGGTCCGGTCGTAGAGTTGTCGCGATCACTGCTGAGCCGGTTGGATCAAGCCCACCTGAAGCAACACGCAAGCGAGACAGACCTCGAGGCACGCATCGCCAGTTACGAGCTGGCGGCACGGATGCAGTTGGCGGCGTCGGATGCCTTGGACGTTGCGCAGGAAAGCGATCGGACACGCGAGAACTATGGGCTGAACAACGAGCCGACCGCGTCGTATGGCAAGCGCTGCTTGATGGCCCGCCGGCTGGTCGAGCGGGGCGTGCGGTTGGTGCAAATCTACATCGAGGGCCAGATCTGGGATAACCACAGCGCGATCGAGAAGGGGCTGCGCTATGCCTGCGGCAAGACCGATCAGCCCATCGCCGCCCTGCTGGGGGACCTAAAGGACCGTGGCTTGCTCGATACGACGCTCGTCGTGTGGGGCGGAGAGTTCGGGCGTCTCCCGATCGCCCAACAGCCCAAGGCCGGTGACGTCGGCCGTGATCACGGCCCATCCGGTTTCAGCGTCTGGATGGCGGGCGGCGGCGTCAAAGGCGGCACCGTCTACGGCGCTACCGACGAGATCGGCTACAAAGCGGCCGAGAATCCGGTCAGTGTTCATGACTTCCACGCCACGATCCTTCACCTGCTGGGCATGAACCACCGGGACCTCTTCTATGAGCGCGAAGGCCGTCCTGAGCGCATTACCGATGAGTTCCCGGCCCGAGTCGTGGACGAGATCATAGCGTAGTCCTCTGATACAAACGGGCGCTCGTAGTGCAGGCAATCTCGGTCCACGGCCCGATTCACAACCTGTTCCGCGTGGCACATCATCATCCAAAAGCGATCCACCAGCGACTCCTCCGGGAGTGAGCTTTCACTGAGGGAAGACGGCAACTGCGGACGGAAGAACACCCGCGACATGCGCCGCGTCGCCCATCGCGCCAAGGCGGGCAAGTTTACGTCGATCAAGATCAAGTGCAAGCTCGGCGACCCGGTGGTCGACGTGATCCAAGCCATCGCCGACGAAGCCCCCGGCATCAAGGTGATCGTCGACCCCAACCAGCGCTTCGTCGACTATGAGCAGACGCTGCCCATCGCCAAGGAGCTCGACAAGATCGGCAACATGATGGTGCTCGAAGATCCGTTCCCAAAGAGCCATCTGGAAGGCTACCGCAAGCTCCGCGACGAGGTGAGCTACATGGTTTGCCATCACCAGAGCGACCCCAAGAAGATGATCGAGACCTACTGCGCCGACGCGACCGACATGTTCAACACCTCGCCCTTCAGCATGCCGGCCTTCGTGTCGAACTGCTACATCGCCAAAGCGATGGGCATGGACGTCTGGCACGGCTCGTCGCACGACATGGGCATTACCGACGCGTCGTACCTGCACGCCTGCGCCGCCGCGGGCAACTGCACGTACCCGAGCGACATCCTTAGCTATCAGCGCGTGGACGATCTGATCGTCGAGCCGATCAAGATCCGCGACAGCTTCGCGATCGTCTCCGACAAGCCCGGCCTGGGCGTCGAACTCGACGAAGACGGGGTGAAGCGCTACGCGGTCGAGGCGTAGGTGGTGGGAGAAGGGGGGCGGTTCGGCGCTGTCCGCGCTCGGACCGGGAGCCTCTGCATTGATCTCGGGGCGCGGGCACGGCATGCCGTGCCCCTACTTTTCGGAATGCGGCTGGGCTAAAGGTGAAGGGGCCCGCGGGGGCGGGTGGTAAGATGAAAGCGTAATGAGAATCCTCCAGGCGGGCAAACAACAGTTCATCGGCCTCGAGCCCGAGCAGGAGATCATCGAGAACCTCGTGGCGCAGGCCGGTTACGAGTGCAGCCTGGAGGAAACCGAGCAGCACATCGTCATCGAGGTACGGCCGGCCGGGGCGACGGACCCCATCCTGTTGTTCGACGCCACCAACGAAGCGAATCAGGCGTGGTTCTCTCGATGTCAGTTCTATGTGAACCCCGTCTCGGGAGCCGTGCTGCAAACCCCGCTGACGATCGCCAACTGCCGTGATGCCAAGGGACACGCGCTGCACCGGTTGCGGGTTGCGCTATCCAAGGAACTGCCCGCCTCGTTCCGTCTCCCCGGGGACCAAACGGTAAGTGAACAGGTGGTATACGCCATCCTCTACCGCCTGCTCGTCGCCCTGAGGGAAACCGGCGTCGCCATCTGTGGCGCGGGGGGAGTCGAGCCGCTCGCCGGCGCCGGCACGGGCCGAGACACCAAGCGCTGACAGGCTGTCTCCCGCATCACCATTCCCGCCAGCCTTGGCGGGCCCAGTTTAGTTCAATCGCCAGGTCTAAACCCACCGCCTTTCAGGCGGTCAGCTTCGAGCACCGTTTTTCTTCCGTGGTGCGACTGTCGAGGAGCGGTTGGGAAGGTCGTGTTGACTGGACGACACGCTGATCCCAGACTTCGCCCGTATCACCATTTGCTTACGCGCGCGCCACGATGCCTCGTCTTCTTCAGGCGACTTTCAGTCGCAACCAATCCTACCGACTTTCAGTCGGTAGTTGTTTAGTACCAATGATACCCTCCCCAATGGGAGGAAGTACTGTGCCCGCGGAGGTACTCCAGTACTCCTCAAAATGAACCCAAACGGCTATTGTTGGCAGGGCGATTTCGTGGGAAACTTTACATGTACCAGGGACGATTCGCTGGAGTAGCCGGGGGGACAACTTCAGTGTAAGTCCAGGGGCTGGCCCGCTTGCGGGCCAGCCTTTTTTACGTTTGGGGGCCTTGATTTCTCGTTCGCCGAGGGTATTGCGGAACACTAATCCTGCACTAGGCCCCGGCCCCTTTGACGAGTACATCCGGTAGCTGCCCTACCCCAACGTCCAGTGGCAGGCATCAAGGGCGATCCGCTCCCGCCGTCTGCTAGAATCCTCGCCAGGGTCCGGCGTACGCCGGTAGCCCGAGTCCAGCCATCGAGGACCACAAGAAATGGTGCAAGACGAGGGTGTGAATCGAAGAGACTTCGTACGGACGGCGGTCGGGGTCGGGTCGCTAGCCGGCGCGCCGGCGGCCGCGGCAGCCGCCAGGCCGGCGGCAGGCCGGGTGGTTGGGGCCAACGACCGCATCAACATCGGCCTGATCGGTGTCGGCGGACGTGGCAGCAGCCTGATGCGCCTGATCCTGCGCATGGCCGAGGAGCGCGGCGACCTGCAAGTCGCAGCCGTGTGCGACGTCTATGAGAAACGCAGACGGGTGGCGCAAGAGAAAACGAAGGCCGAGTTCGCGACTCTCGACTACCGCGAAGTGCTCGCGCGGCCGGATATAGACGCGGTGGTCATCGCCACGCCCGACCATTGGCATGGCACGATCGCGCTCGATGCGCTCGATCAGGGCAACGACGTCTATCTCGAAAAACCGATGTGCCACACCATCGACGAGGCCCGCAAGGTAGCCGCCAAAGTCAACGAAACCGGACGAGTGCTTCAGGTCGGTTCGCAAACCACCTCGGCCAACCAGTGGTGGAAAGCCCGCAAAGCCATTGCCGACGGCATGATCGGCCCGCTGCTGACGAGTCAGGGCTCCTATCATCGCAACTCGGTGCGGGGCGAGTGGAACTGGGATATCGATCCCGATGCCGGGCCGCAGGGAAGCGGCGAGAACTATATTGACTGGAAGACTTGGGTAGGCCCAGCGCCGAACCGATCCTGGGACCCCGAGCGCTTCTTCCGCTTCCGCAAGTTCTGGGACTACTCGGGCGGCATTGCCACCGACCTGTTCTACCACGTGGTCGCGCCGCTCAACATCTGCTGGGGAGAGCCCCAATTCCCGTATCGCGTCACCGCCAGCGGCGGAATCTATGCTTTCAAAGACCGTGAGGTGCCCGACACCTTCAACCTGCTGGCGGACTTCGCGAAAGGCCACTCACTGGTGCTGAGCTCGTCCATGGCCAACTCGACCCACATCCCGGGGTTGATTCGCGGCCAGGAGGGCACGATTACCATGGTCGAGCACGGCCAGTTCGAAGGCCGCACCGATTACATCACCGTCTCAAGCGAACGCGCGCACCAGGAGAAGTTCGTCGAGAAGGTGGGCTACAAATCCGTCGAGATCCCCGTCGACCCGACGCCGCGGGACGCCCACATGAGCAACTTCTTCGAATGCATGCGCACGCGTCAGAAGCCCGTTCTGGACGCCGACACGGCCTACCGTGCGCAAGTGACCATCTCGATGGCTGTGGAGAGCTATCGCCGCGGCCGCGTGCTCTACTTCGACCCGGCGAAAGAAAAGATCGTCGACAAACCGCCGCGCAAGGCGTAGCGCTGGTGTGGCGTAAACCTCCGGGTCTGCCGAGAACCGACTCTTCGGTTCTCAGGTCTGCGATCCGCACACAAGGGCTGCCGTTTGTTCGGCGTCACGAATCGTGATTCCTTCATGCCTGTTGCCAACTGGAAGACCCAAACCTACAGCGCCATTCAAAGTCTGCTGTTCAACAACCCTCATCGGGTGATCAACTACCTGGTGAAGGACGACAAAGGCGAGTGGCACAAACGCTCGGACATCCCGGCCCCGGTGCGAAGGCTGTATGAAACCGAAGCGCCGCCGGAGCGCACGTGTCTCCAGACCGTGCAGTTTGTTCATCACATGCTTATTCCCCCCGGCGGACGCCACGTGGCGGAATTGCATATCCACACCGACGCCGAAGAGTTAGTCGTCATCACCCAAGGCGAGGGTACAGCGATGATCGGTGACGAAACGCACCAGGTCTCGCAAGGAGACGTTCTCTACATCCCGCCACACGCCGAACACGAAGTCCGCAACACGGGCGATGACGCCATGCTGGGCGTTCTCTTCATCAACATCCCCACGGGTGAAGGCCTGAAGAAACTGCAAGCCGCCCGCGAAGCCGCCGAGTAGAGGATAAGCACCCTAAAGGGGACATCCATGATAGGCGGTGATGAGCGCCGTGGGGCGCACACTCAAGCGGATGAAAAGAGCTGAGATGCGGGCTGGGTAGGTCGTCGGACGGGCTGCGACCCGCAGACCGACGGGGCCGACGAGCCGGCACGATGCGATGGGCATTTTCAGAAGAGGTACCCGTCAAGGCCGTCCCATTTGGCCCATCGGCGTTCATTCACTGCCGTAATTGTCGTCCATGACCGCGCGCCGGCTGTTTATAATGGCGCTGGAGGCGAAACCCAGCCATGACACGATTCTCCCGCCGTACCTTCCTTTCCTCGCTCGCGGCCGCGGCCGTCCCCGCCTGGCTCGCCGGCTTTCACCAACTCAGCGCCAGCCACTACGGCAAGGTCAAGATCACCGACATCAAGACGATGATGCTGCAAGGCCCGCGTACGTACACGCTTGTCCGCATCGACACCGACGCGGGCATCTCCGGAATGGCCGAAGCGTACGGCTCGCCCGGCCTCGGCGTCAGAGAAGCGATCCACGGCGTGAAAGAGAGCCTCATCGGAAAAGACCCGCTCGAGATCGACCGCCTCTACAGCGGCTACCGCTACACCGACGGCAGCGCTCACCACCAGCAGCGGGCCATGAGTGGCATCGAGATGGCTCTGTGGGACCTCGCCGGCAAGATCCTCGACGTTCCGACGCACACCCTGCTCGGCGGCAAGTTCCGCGACAAGGTGCGCCTCTATGACCACAACACGCCGCGCAATTACTTTGACAAGGCCTACCTGCGGGACTGGGCGCAGCAGGTGAAAGACGCGCCAAACGGCATCACGATGCACAAGTTCGGCCCGATCCGGAACCGCCCGTCTGACGACTTCGGCCGCGACCCGTCGAACCGCATGCTGTCGAGCGCCGAAGTGCGCCGCATCCGGCAAGGGTATGAGAACTGTCGGGAAGCGCTCGGCTTCGAGCACGACATCCTGATCGGCTGCCATTGGGAATTCGATCTGCGCAGCTCGATCGACTTTGCCGAAGCACTGCGGGACGTGAAGCCGAAGTTTCTCGAAGACCCGTTGCCGGTCGCCTACTCGGAAAGCTGGAAGCGACTCGCGAACATGTCGCCGGTCCCCATCTGCACGGGTGAGAATTGGTTTCGCCGGGCCGAGGCGCTGCCGTTCATCGTCAACGCCGCGCTCGACATCATCCACCCCGACCTGCGCAACTCCGGAGGCTTCTTAGAAAACAAGCGCATGGCCGATCTCGCCGACCTCTATTTCATCCCGGTGGCGAATCACAATACTGGCAGCATCGTAAACGGCATGGCGACCACCCACTGGGCTTCCACCATCCGCGACTACTTCGCCTGCGAAACCGTCTTCTTCCGCCGCGACTGGATGGACGATGTCATCGTCCATGAGAAGCCCTTGTGTGTAGACGGCTTTGTGACAGTGCCGGATAAGCCGGGTTTGGGCACCGAGCTTGATCCCGATGTCGTGAAGGCCCATCTGGCAGAGGGCGAGACTTGGTGGGGGTAAGGTCGTTGGCTGTCAAGGCTCGCGGTTAAGTGCAGCGGTCAATGAAGCTAGTCAGCACCGGACCGCGAAACCTGGAGGCATGCGGTTCTGTGATCCGATAAGCTGCGGATCATTCTGAAACGATGCAACTCGCCCGCGTCCCCTGAGATGCGGTAGACTCAAGCTCGCCTGGACCTTTGCCAGCGGGAGTGACGCCATGCGGACCCTGACCAAGACGCTTGTCGTACTGGCACTCGCAAGCGGCATCACCCTGGCGACCGACCGCGAAACCGCTGCGCCCGAGGCGACCGAGCCCGACCCCTCGCTGACTCCCGAGCAGGTCATCGCCATCCAGCTCTACGCGCTTCAGAACAACAGTAGGCTCGAGAACGACCGCGGCATCGAGATCACCTTCAACTTCGCCTCGCCGGCCAACCGCGCGACGACCGGCCCGTTGCCCCAATTCATCACCATGGTGAAGGAACCGCTCTACAACGTCATGCTCGATTTCGATTCCTTCGAGACGGCGCCGATCGAACGCGATGGGGAGAATGTCCAACAAAGAGTCACGCTCATTCACAAGCACGGCCGGCGCGCGATCTTCGTGTGGGTCCTGTCGAAGCAGACGCAGGCCCCTTACGTGAATTGCTGGATGACCGACGCCGTCTTCCGAGTGAACCCCGAGGGCACGTCGCAGGTGGCGGAACTTGTTCGACTAACCCCGGCCGGTGCGGTGGTTGGGGACTGAGCCGTCCCCGCGTTTCTACTGATGCTTCCGCGTAGCGATGTCGTCATTGTCGGCGGCGGCGTCATCGGTTGCGCCTGCGCGTATTTCCTGACTCGCCGCGGCGTTTCGGTCACGCTGGTCGAGAAGGGCGCGGTTGGGTACGGCTGCTCGTACGGCAACGCGGGGTGGATCGTTCCCAGCCACTCGCTGCCGCTTCCCATGCCTGGGATGCTGCGGCAGGTCAGCAAATGGCTGCTGCGGCCGGACTCGCCGCTCTACATCAAGCCGCGTCTCGACGCGGACCTCGCTCGATGGTTGCTGCGTTTTTTATCGTTTTCGACCCACCGTCATGTACGCCACGCCGCGCCGGTCCTGGCCGGGCTGGCCCGCCACAGCTTAGAGCTGTTTCAAACTCTTGTGGAAGAACACGGCGCCGAGTCGATCCACTTTCGCCAGGCCGGTCTGCTGTACGCCTGCAATGCGCAAACCGGGTTGGTCAAAGCTCGGGAGGAATTGGAGGTGGTTCGAGAGTTGGGTGTGGCGGGCAGCATGCTCGACGCCGATGAGCTGCGCGAAAAAGAACCGGCGCTGACGGGGCCGCTGGTCGGTGGTGCATGGTACGAGAGTGAAGCCCACGCCGAGCCGTTGAAGACGGTCGAGAAACTGGCCGACCTGGCGGCCAAGCAGGGCGCGTCAATTGTCCCCGAGACGGAGGTGCAGGCCATCGAAACCAACGGCCGAAACGTCACGGCGTTGCGTACCGCGCGTGGCCGGATTGAGGGTGAGCAGTTCGTGCTGGCAGCCGGGTCTTGGACCCCGCGTTTGGCGCGCCCACTCAAGCTACGGGTCCCGATCGAGGCAGGCAAGGGCTACGCTCTCATCGTCGATCCCGTCTCTCCGGAGTTGACGACCCCCACCGTGCTTGTCGAGAAGCGTGTTGGCCTGACGCCGCGTGACGGCTCGATGCGGATGGCCGGGACGATGGAGTTGGCCGGGCTCGATGAGTCGATTACGCAGCGCCGGGTGGATGCGATCGTGCGGGCGGCGCGTGAGTTCGTGAGTCTGCCGCAAGAGCCGCGGATTCTCGAGACTTGGCGCGGGCTGCGGCCGTGCACGCCCGACGGTATTCCGATGATCGGTCCGGCGAAGGGTTGGAACAACCTCACGATCGCCGCCGGCCACGCCATGCTGGGGCTGACAATGTCGCTGGCGACGGGGGAACTCGTGGCAGATCTTTTGACCGGTGGCGCGCCCGCCGTTGACCCGGAACCTTTTCGGTCCACGCGCTTCCGATAGAGCTATACTAGAGCGTCGGCAGAATTGACCCGGATACAGCGGAACGGTATTCGTGACTAATGGTGAAGACCCACAACGAGACGGTCCAGGAGTGTGTCACAGAGATTCAGAACAACATCGAGACCGCCCCGAATGTCGTCAAACTCGTGGGTGCGGCCGGCGACATGATCAGCCGCGTCAAGTCGATGTTGCCGACACCGGTCTAGCCATTCGGTCCAATCAACACCTGAAACAATAGGTCGTTAGCGGTGACGGACGGGCGTAGGGCCTGTCCCTACAGCGGTGTGGTGTTGATTCCAGTGGTGTTTTCTCCTCACGTTCGTTGAAGGCCGCCCAAGTTCCAAGATGCCTCTGAAGGTACACTGGGGACACGCGTGAACCCGACTCATGAGAATCACCGACGTTGAAGCCATCCACCTTCGTCTGCCCGATGTCGCCGAACTCGCCGACGGCACCCAAGACGTGCTGGTCGTGCTGGTGCATACCGAGGAAGGGGTGACCGGCATCGGCGAGGTCACGAGCCAGTCCTACGTTGCCAAAGCGGTCATCGAAGCGCCGCGCTCAGCCCAACGGCGGCATGGCTTGCGGCACATTCTGGTGGGGCAAGACCCGCTCGACGTCGAGGGGCTCTGGGAGCGGATGTATCACCACACGAACCGCTACGGACGCCGGGGCGTGGCGATCCACGCCATCAGCGGGGTGGACATCGCGCTGTGGGACATCCGTGGCAAGGTAGAGGGCAAGCCGCTCTACGAGTTGCTCGGCGGCGGGTATCGCGACAGCGTCCGTGCGTACGCCAGCTATCTGTTCGGCGACACGCCGGAAGGGACCGCCAAGCTGGCGCGGGACGCCATCGACCTGGGGTTGACGGCGGTGAAATTCGGCTGGGAACCCTTCGGCAAAGACCCTGCGGTGGATGTCGCCCACATCGAGGCCGCCCGCGACGTTCTCGGTGACGACCATGACTTGATGGCGGACGCCGGTCACGCCTGGGATTGGAAAACGGCCTTGGAGCGGGCCAAGCTGTTCGAGCCCTTCCACCTTGGCTGGCTCGAGGAACCCCTCAAGCAGGACGACCGCAAGGGTTATCAAGAGCTATGCCGTTGGTCGCCGGTGCCGATCGCCGCCGGCGAAGGCGATGTGACGCACTGGGACTTCGAAGACCTGATCGAGCGCGGCCTGCATGTTGTTCAACCCGATGTTGCCTTTTGCGGAGGCTTGACCGTGTGTAGGAAGGTTTCCGCGTTGGCCGAGGAGGCCGGGCGGCGCTGCGTGTCTCATTGCTTCAGCACGGGCATCAACCTCACCGCATCGCTGCACTGGATGGCGTCGACCCCGAACGGCGACCTGGTGGAGTATTGCTTGCGGGAGTCGCCACTAATGCGCAAGCTGGTGAAAAACCTGCCGCCGCTCGAACAGGGACGCGTGCCCGTCCCGCAGGGTCCGGGCCTGGGAATCGAATTGGACGAGGAGATTGTCGAGAAGTATCGGGTCTCGTACTAAAATTAGCAGCAATGTAGAAACCGAGCCCGGAGTGCCAGTGACGGGTCCGCAGCCTCAAAGCCGTCGGTCGGAGACATGGCCCTCACTCGCGTTCGGGGCTTTCATGAGGAGATTCGCTTTGTCAACTGCAAGGAGACGCTAGTCGGCGGCGGCTGTCGCGGAGAACTCGCGCACCATCGCCACAACAGCTTTGACGTTCTCGACCGGCGTCTCGGGCAGGATACCGTGACCCAGATTGAAAATGAAGCCCGGACGGTCGCCCGCGCGGCGCAGAACGTCCTCGACCCTTGCACGCAGTTTCGGCAACGGCGCAAATAACGCGACGGGGTCAAGGTTGCCTTGCACCGCTGCTTCGTAGCGGATGCGTCGCCAAGCGTCGTCGAGACGAATGCGCCAGTCAAGCCCCAACACTTCACCCCCTGCTTCGTGCAGCAGCTCGACGTAGCTGCTGCCGCCCGTGGAGAAGTAGATCACCGGCACACCGGTCGACTGGATCGCACGCACTAGGATCCGGGTATAGGGCAGCACGCATTTTTCATAGTCGCCCGGCGACAGCGCACCGACCCAGCTATCAAAAATCTGGATCACCTCCGCCCCGTGGCTCACTTGGCTCGCGGCGTACGGCACCACCACCTCGACGATCTTTTCCATCAGCCGCTGCCAGGTCTTTGGATCGGAGTACATCAACCTTTTCGCCTGAAGATAGTGGCGCGAGCCGCCGCCCTCGATCATGTAGCTGGCGAGCGTGAACGGGGCCCCGACGAACCCGATCACGGGTACGCGCCCGCCGAGCAGGCCCTTGGCTTCCTGGATGGCCTCGCCGACGTAGTTGAGTTGGTCGACGTCGCGCGTGTTCAGCGCGTCGACGGCCCCGGTGGTTCGTATCGGGTTGTGGATCACTGGGCCGTCGCCGGCGACGAATTCGAGTTTGAGGCCCATCGGCTCCAGGGGTAGGAGCAAGTCGGCAAAGATGATGGCGGCGTCGACATCGAGGACTTCGATGGGCTGCAGCGTTACCTCAGCCGCTAGTTTCGAGTTCTTGCAGATCTCGAGAATGGAATGGTCCGCGCGAAGCCGGCGATACTCCGGCATGTAGCGTCCTGCCTGCCGCATGAACCACACGGGGGTACGGTCAACGGGGTGCCGGCGGCAGGCATCAAGAAGGCGAGCAACCATCCATAGACTATAACAAGCGTTTCGAACGAGCCCTGCATTCCGGCCTGGGCCGGCTGACGACGCAGGGTCCGGCGCGAGTTAACTGCTTTTCCGCCACAGCGCCCAAAGCCGATCCATCAGTCCGCGAGGCGGTTCCAGCGGCGGTTCGGTCGTGACGAGGCGAATCGGCGGCGGCGGGGGCCTCGCCGGTTTTTCGTCCACGCGATAGACCCGGTATTTGAGGAGAACGTAGGTCCGTTCGACCCGCTTCCCTTTCTTCTCGACAACGATCGTGAACCCGGGCCCCGTGCCGCGCTCCGCCTCGACCTTCTCATGAATGCGCACGGGCAAGTACCCTGTCAGGTTCCGCTCGAGCTTGATCGTTTCATAGGACTGGCGGCGGCGGCTCCAGATGAACACGCGAATCTGGTCGAATTCATGCGGCTGCTTGCTCCGTGTGATCTGGGTCCACAACCAGGTTTTCTTGGGCTTCTGCAGGAGCGGATCTTCGACTTCGTCGAGCGCGAAGTAGGACGTGATGCGCCGCCGCTCGGCGTATTGCTTGACCTCGTCGGGAATTGCCGAGTACATGCCGGTCGTGAGCACCCAGCCGGCCTGACCGTTCGTGGTTCGGACCAGATACCAATCATCGAGCCCGGTCGGCGCCGGGGGCGGCCTCCCTTCTTGCCGGGCATGCGGCAGGCGGTCGACCAAGCGGTGCCGCAACAGTGCGGCGTCTTCATCCTCGCGGAGCTGATAGATCGTCGGGGACCAGCGATAGGGCTCAAGATGCACGTTGAGCGTATAGAGCGCTCGCAACGTGCCCTGGGGAGGCTCGGCGCGCGTCTGGTCGCGCAGCTGCGCCATCATCTGCCGTAGTGCCGGTGTTGCCAGGCGGGTATCCCGCGTCCAACCCACCACACCCGATGAAGTCCGGACCTTGACGAATCGGCGGCGGCGCGCGATGATCTCAACGCGTTCGCCCAGGTCGAGGGTGGCCACGACCGGGGCCTCCCGCTTCAGCTCGCTTCGTAACCCGACGCCTTTGCGGGCGACGAAGGCTTCCTCCACTTGTGGTGCCGTAGGCTGATTCCAGCAGGCGCTCAGCAGAGCTGTATAGACCAGTGCCGTGACGGCTGTGAGCAGCCGGGGTGTAGCGTCGCGATGACTCAAGATGCGATGAATCCGGCCGCGACGGGAACGGGGTGAGCGGCTGTGTATCGCGCCGTGGGATCGTCCGTATGATAGTGACTGGCCGAACATGCGTGAGAATGACGAGGGTAGTGTACCGGAGACGGCCGGGCGGCGGCTCGATACATCGCCGCTTCGTTGCGGCGACTGCCTGACGGAGCTACTGCCGGATGCTTCCGAGCAACCGCCGTCAGCGGCGGCGGCCCCGGACTCTTATTGTCCCCGTTGTGTCCAAGCCGTGGCCACTCTACTCGTATGCCGATCCTGCGGTTCGATGATCTGTCCCGCCTGCGGCTCACCGGTCGAGATGGCGGATGAGCTTGGCATCGGATAAGGGGGAATCATGTCTCCGGGAACAACTGAACACCCTCTGCGCGTGGCCATCGTCGGTGCCGGCCCGGCCGGGTTTTACGTCCTGCGGCACCTTTTCAACAGTAGTCTTAGCGTCGCCGGCCACGGTGGGAGCCCTGCCATTCGCGTGGACATGTTCGATCGTCTGCCGACGCCCTTCGGATTAGTGCGTCAGGGCGTCGCCCCCGACCATCCCAAGATCAAGTCGGTCACCAGGGTCTACCAGAAGCTGGCCCGCGACACCCGCTACCGCTTCTTCGGTGACGTGGAGTTTGGCAAGGATGTTGATTTTGACGACCTTCGCGCCCGCTATCACCAGATCGTGCTTGCTACCGGAGCCCAAGGGGACCGCCGCCTGAACATCCCCGGGGAAGATCTGGCGGGCAGCCACTCGGCCGCGGAGTTCGTCGCCTGGTACAACGGCCACCCGGACTACTCCGGCAAACAGTTCGATCTCAGCCGTCCGAGCGCAGTGGTGGTTGGGGTGGGCAATGTCGCGGTGGATGTCGCTCGCATCCTGTGCCTCAGCCCCGAAGAGCTGACGCCGACCGACGTGGCCGACTACGCGCTCGACACTCTCCGCGGGAGCGGCGTGCGGGACGTTCATCTCCTGGGCCGCCGGGGCCCGGCCCAGGCTGCCTTTACGAGCCACGAGCTGTCGGAGTTGGGCGACCTGGCCGAGGCGGAGACCGTGGCGCTGCTAGACCCCGGCGAAACGGAGCACCTTTGCATGAACCTCGATCAGCCCCAGGACCCAGTCACTACGCGAAAGATTGAGATCCTGAGGCGGTACGCTCGCGCTCCGGACCCGGCGAAGCCGAAGAAGTTGATCATTCGCTTCCTCGTGTCTCCGGTCGAGATCCTGGGGGATGAGAACGGCGATGTGCGCGGCGTACGCCTCGAGAAGAACGAGTGCTACACGGGCGAGTCGGGCGCAACTCATTTCCGGCCCACCGGCCGATACGAGACGATCGAGGCGGGCCTCGTGCTCCGTGCCGTGGGGTACCGCGGTGTCCGGCTCCCGGGTCTGCCGTTTGATGCAGACGTAGGCGTGATTCCCAGTCGCCAGGGCCGGGTCGTCGATTCGGCCACCGGTGAGCCGCTGCCGGGTGTTTATGTCAGCGGCTGGATCAAGCGCGGCCCGACCGGCCTGATCGGGACCAACAACGGCGACGCCAAGGAAACCGTCGAGCGCATGCTGGAGGACCTGTCGAAAGGCGTACTGATCGATCCGTCTCAGTCGCATCCCGACGACATCACGAAGTTGCTTGAGGACCGTGGAGCGCGATTCATCACGTTCGATGACTGGGAGGAATTGGACACGCTCGAGAGGGTCCGTGGCATGCCCGTCAACCGTCCGCGTGTCAAGTTCACCCAATGGGACGAGTTTCTCAAGGTCCTCGAGGCGCTCGAGCCTCCGCCGTAGGGGACCCGCGAGCGGCCAAGCGTTCAAATGCTGATGACCGGACACGGGGACTCGCGAACGATCCCGTAGGCGTGGGTGGCGAGCCTGCTGGAGGTGTCCGAGGCGCGACCGCGCCCTATGGTGCGCCACGGTGACGCACCGCTGCCGCGCCGTGCAAGCTGGTGCGGACGCCCGATGCGGGTGCCCGATGCGTGCGGGTGCATAGCGCCTTTCGATATCCTGTAGGCACGCTGCCGAGGCTGTCGACGTCACGTGCCAGGAAAGACCCTACCGTGAAACTTGAATTGAGCACAATCCTATTGCTTTTCGGATCCGTTGGGCTCCTCGCCGGTGCCGAAACGAAGACCCCCACCGAGAACAACGGCCGGGAGAAGGTGTTGCGAAGCGCGGGAGGCGGTGATCTGCCGATGCCAAGAGGCTCGACGCCGGCGAACCTGCTATCCCGCGTGCCGGTCGTCTTCGAGCCGAATCAGGGGCAGTTCGATCCCGAGGTCCGCTTCGCTTCGCGGACCGCGGGCTACAACCTCTTCATCACCGGGCAAGAAACGGTGTTCGTGTTGCGGTCCGGGCGGGCCCCTTCACGCTCGCGTTCCAGTTATGAGGAGGGACGGGAGCAGGAGCGCGCATCAACCATTGAGGTCGTGCGCATGAGTTTGAAGGGCGCCCGCGAGCCAAGAGAGGTTCAGGGCGTGGAGCCGACCGGTGGCGTGAGCAACTACTACCTGGGCGGCGACCCGGATCGCTGGCGAAAGGGCGTGCCGCATTTCCGGAGAGTGGACGTGCAGGACGTCTATCCGGGTATCGACCTGACCTACCGCGGCACAGGCGGCAGGCTCGAGTTCGACTTCCTGGTCGCGCCGGGCGCCGATGCAGAACCGATTCGATTGGCGTTTGAGGGAGCGTCGTCCATCGAGCAGGTCGCGCAGGGTGAGCTCATCATCGAAACCGGTGAGGGAGCGCTCCGTCTACGACGGCCCGGGGTCTTCCAGACGATCGGCGGCGAGCAGGTGGAAGTCGAGGCGCAATTCCATCTGGAGGACGACTCGACGGTGAGCTTCTCCCTCGGAGCGTATCGGGAGGACTACCCTCTCTTGATCGACCCGGTCGTCGAATACGCCACCTTTCTGGGGGGCCTAGCGGACGACATTGTGGGAGGCGTGGCGGTCGACGCTGAAGGGAACGCGTACGTCGCGACGACGACCGACAGCTTTGACTTCCCCGCGAGAAATGGTTTCGATCTCCAGTACGACCTATTCACGGACGTCAACGTTACGAAACTCACCGCCGACGGGACGGACATCTTCTACTCAACCTTCCTCGGCGGAGCCGATATCGAAGCGGCCCATCATATCGATGTCGATGCGGAGGGGAACGCCTATGTCGTAGGCGAGCACGAAAAGCTTGACGCCCCACTCGAGTTCCCGACCACCGACGGGGCGTTCGACACTACGTTCAATGGCGGTGTCGATGGATTCATCACCAAGATCGACGGTACCGGGGGCGCTCTTGTCTACTCGACGTTTCTAGGCGGCCCGGCAGCCGAGAGCGTCACGGTCGTAAGGGTGGACGACGAAGGAAGCGTCTACGTCGTGGGCGAGTCGGACGGCTCGCTCCCCACCACCGTGGGCGCCTACGATCATGTATTCAATGGCGGCGGAGCGGATGGCTTTCTGGCCAAGTTGAACCCGGCGGGCAGCGAGCTGCTTTACGCAACGTACTTCGGGGGCTCGGGACGCGAGCGTGTACGGTCGATGGTCTTGGACGACACGGGCTGCGCCTACATAGCCGGAATCACCGAAAGCCAAGACCTGCCCACGAGCCCCGGCGCCTTTCAGCCGGAAAGGGCGGGCGGTAGCGACGTCTTCGTCATCAAACTCGACGCCTCGGGAGACCCTCCGGTCTACACCACCTACCTAGGCGGGAACCAGGACGAGGACGACGCGAATATCGCGATCGACTCAGGAGGGAACGCCTACGTCACCGGATCAACACGAGGGTTTGGGTTCCCCACGACACGCGGCGCGCTTTCAACCGTGGTGGCCGGGGGGCGCGATGCGTTTATCGCCAAATTCAGTGCCGCGGGACAAACGCTTCTTTACTCGACGTTCCTCGGCGGCAGCAACGACGACGTGGGGGCGGCCATTGCGGTCGATCGGGAGGGCTCGATCTACGTTATCGGATCCACCAGAAGCGCCGACTTCCCGGTGACGGCCGACGCGGACGACCCCACCTACGCCGGGGCGTTTGACATCTTCGTCAGCAAGCTGAGCAGTTCCGGCGACCGGCTCCTCTATTCCAGCTACTTCGGTGGCGGCGACAGTCTCCGCATCGCATCGAATGGCCTGGTGCTCACGTCGGAAGAGAAGGCGGTTGTGGCCGGCGTTTTCGAGTTTCTCGGAAGAAACGACTTCCCAGTCACGCCCGGAGCGTTTCGGCGGTTCCGACCGCGCGGGCCGTTTGACGTTTTCGCCGCCAAATTCGATTTGACCGAAATGGGGTATCCACTTGACTCAGGTAGCCCCTAGGCGTTGTGGTTTGGTCGATCCATGGACGCCAGCACACTGCACCCAGAATGCACCCTGGGGCGCCAGACGCCGGTCTGCAGGCAATTGGGCCACGAGGCTGCGTTTCGGGCCGATCAAGGATTACGCACGCGCCATGGCCATCGCAGGCTTGGAAACGTGGTGCTATCGGCAAGCCTTTCCGGGGGCCGCCAATGGCCAACCACAGTATGTTGTGGTCACCTGAGTCAAATGGATACCCCACTGACCGAATTCGGTGGCGTGCCACAGATTGCCGCGGGAGGCATCCTCGGGGCGGGCCTCAGTGTCCCTCCGGTATCGTCGATCTCACCGAACGGAATCATTACGATCTACGGCAACGCCTTCGCTGAGGAAGGCTTTTTTGTGCAGGTCGGCCCGGCTGATCTCGTCGATGGGCGCGTACCGACCCGGCTGGGCGGGGTCTGCGTCGAGATTGACGGCGAGCGGTCACGCATGTTCACAGTAACCCGGCGGCAGCTCAACGTCCAAGCTCCGACGCGGGCGCGTTTCGGCGAGGTCGAGGTTCAGGCGCTGCTCCATTGCGACACCGCGATGGAAGAGCGCAGCAATGTGGCGTTTGTGGAGTTGGCGCCGGCCGCGCCGGAGTTCTTCTATTTCGATCTCCGGGCCGACGGTGTCAACCCGGTGGCGGCGATCAATGTCGCGACCGGTGAGTTCATCGGGCCCGACGGATTGTTTGAGAAAGGCCTGGCCGTGGTCGCCGCCGGGGCGGGTGATACCGTCGCCATTTTCGGTACCGGCTTCGGGCTGACGGCGCCGCTGTTCGAGGCCGGCGAGCTTCCCGACGGCCCCGCCGGCGTGACGCTGCCCACGCGAGTGACGGTCGGCGGCGTCGAGGTGACCCCGGCTCGCCTGCTCTATGTCGGGGTCAGTGGAGGTAACGCGGGCCTCTATCAAGTCAATCTGACGATCTCGGATCTCATGCCCGAGGGTGACCAGCCGGTGCGGCTCCACATCGGCGACTCTGTCTCCCCCGCCGGGGGCTTTCTGCGCATCGAGCACTGACGGCCTTCTCGCGCACTTCGCCTCGCTAATGAGGAGGCAGATCCTTCGGGAGCGTCGGCTCGGCGTTCGCGGCGTACACACGTCAGCTTACTTATCGACACCGGGAGGGGACACGAAACCGCTAAATCCGGCCGTCGCAGTGGCCGGCTGCTCAAGGCCCAAAGGCTTTGTTACGCTGACCGAGACTCCGGGTGGGGAGCGATCACCCTCTTTGACGCGCGTACACAACCTGGCCACAGCCCTTCAACGCTCGATGGAGGCGCATTGGCTGCTTTTCCTGACTTTGTTTTCTGTGTGTTATTGGGTGGCCACGGGGCTTTATACGGCGTGGCGGGTCATGTGGTACGACGAGCTTTTCACCTTCTACATCTCGAACCTGCCGAGCCCGGTGGCGATCTGGAACGCGTTGGCCGCGGGGGCTGATCTACACCCTCCGGCCTACTACTGGTTCAGCCACTGGAGCCAGGTGGTTCTCGGCGCCGGCGAGTTGGGCTTGCGGGCGCCGGCGATCGCGGGCTTTTGGGTCCTGAGCTTGTGCGTTTTCTTCTTCGTCAAGCGGCGCACCGATGCCCTGCACGCGGGGGTCGCCATGTTGTTGCTGTTCGCGACCGGCACGCAGCTTTCGCGCCTCGACGCGCGGCCCTATCCACTGGTGCTGGCTTGTGCGGCCCTAGCGCTGTTGTGCTGGCAGCTCAGCGCGGAGGGCCGACGCCGGAGCATAGCCCTGCCGGGTCTGGCGTTGAGTCTGTTCGTGGCCATCATGACCCACTACTACGCGGTTTTCTTGGTGCCTGCGATTGCGCTCGGCGAACTTGTCCGAACCCGGCGGCGAGAGAGGGTTGATCGGTCGGTGTGGTTCATGTTGGCTATTGGAGCCTCGGCGGTGCTTTTTCTGCTGCCGATCATTGCCTCGTCAGGCACGTTTGCCGAGCACTTCGCAAGAAGCCTTTCTTGGGGCGATTTGGTGCAGGTCTATGTCGAGCTGCTGGGCGGCACGGCGCCCTTGCTGCTGGTCGGGTTGGCACTGATCGCCCTGGCTGGTGCCGGGCGGTCGAGCGGTGCCGGGCGGTCGAGCGATGTGGCGGCCGAAGCGAATCCGGGCCCGGTGCTCCCGCTTGAAGAAACCGCGGCGTGCCTCGGCCTGCTGGCGATCCCCCTGCCGGTGTTCTTGCTTGCGCGTTTTGTGACCGAAGCGTGGGCCGCGCGGTACGTGGGTGTGGTCGTGATCGGCTTCTGCATTCTCGTCGCGGCGGCACTGTACGGACATCTCCGCAGGAGCCACGGCAATGCAGTCGCGGCCGGGCTTTTTGTCGTGCTGGCGGGGTGGTTTCTGTGGCAGCAGGCGTCGCTGGTTCGTCAGAGCCGGGGAGCCTCTTATGCCGAAGGTCAACTGGCCGAACTCGACGATTTCTCGCCGCGTCGCGATCTGCCCATCGTCATGCCGCACGGCTCGCAGTACCTGCCGCTCGCTCACTATTGGCCCAAGGCGCGAGCCGCCCGTCTGTACTCCCTCACCGATCGCGAGGCGGCGTTTCAGTATCGCGGCACTGCGATGGGAGGACACGCGCTCTCGCGCTTCGCTCAATGGGTTCCGCTTAACGTGGTGGCGTACGCTGCGTTCGTCGAGACGCACGACCACTTCCTCGTTTTCGGGAGCATCGGGTGGGTGCTACCCAAGCTACTCGAAGACGGCGCTCGTGTCGAGCTGAAAGGCTTTGCCGATGGCCTGCGAGTCTACGAGGTCAGGGTCCGGCCCGAGCCTGGCTAGCGCTGGGTCGCTCAGTCTCGGGGCGCGGCGGCGCGCCTACCGCGCGGTCAAGTCGCGAACGTAGATATCCCGGAACCGCATGCGGCCCTTGCCGCCGGAGTGAAGCTGCAGGGCGATGTGGCCTTCTTCCGAGATCGGCGAGGGGTAGGTGAAGTCCAGGATCTCGACGCCGTTGAGATGGACGATGTAGCGATTGCCCTCGACCTGGATGAGCATGTCATTCCAGTCGTAGGGACGCATCACGGCGTTGAACTCGGGAGCGGGCCAGGCGACCCATCCGCGGCCGTCGCCGTAGACGCCCCCGGTGGGGCTGCGGTTGCCGATGACGGGGTCGATCTCAACTTGGCGTCCGGCGATGATCTTGGGCGCGTCACCTTCGAACTTGGTGTGGATGTAGACGCCGCTGTTGCCCTCGGCCTCGCACTTGAACCGTAGCGAGAGGTGGAAGTCGCGATAGCTTTTCTCAGTCGCGAGGTAGCCGTACTTGTCCGAGATCCCCTGACCGAGGATGGCGCCGTTTTCGTCCACTTCCCACTTCTCGGCGCCGACCTTGCGCCAGTTGGTGAAATCCTTGCCGTTAAAGAGCTGTGTCCAGCCGGGCTTCAACTTGCGAGGCTGCGGTCGGTTGCCCGATTGCGCGAAGACCGCGGTGGCCGCAAAAGCTCCCAAAACCATTGTCAACAGGACAACACGATAACCGGACCATTTCATGACGGAACTCCTCGCTGATCTCTCTTCACGCCTGCGGGGGCGCAACCTACCACGCCCGGCGGGCTGCCGTACTAGCCAACGCTCTCTATATAACCACATTCACCGGCTCACCTCTCAGGAAAGCCTCGACATTCGCAATGCTCAAATCTAGCAATCGCTCGACGGCATCTTCGGTTCCCCACGCCACGTGCGGACTCACGAGCACTTTGGCGTGATGCAGCAACGGATCATCAGAAGGAGGCGGCTCCGGCACAAAGACGTCGAACCCCGCCCCCGCGAGCCGTCCCTCATCGAGCGCCTCGATCATCGCCGGCACGTCAACGAGCGCCGCGCGGCTGATGTTGATCAAGACCGCGCCGGGCCGGGCTTTCGCGAAGGCCGATCGACCGAAGATCCCTTTTGTTTCGTCGGTGACGGGCGCGGCCAGTACCAGGAAGTCGCTCTCGGCGAGCAACGTCTCGAAGAGAACGGTCTCGATCGAGCGGGGTCGGTCCGGGTTGCCGACAGTCGCCACGACGCGCATGCCGAACGCGGCGGCGATCTCGGCGATGCGGCTGCCAATCTTGCCGCAGCCGAACAGCCCCATCGTCTTCCCTCGCAATCCCACGGTGGTGTAGGCCAGGGCCGTCGTCCAGCCGCTGTTTCGAAGCAGCGGCGGACCCTGCGCGAGTTTCTTCGTGACCCCCAACAGCAGCGCGAAGGCCTGCTCGGCGACGGCATCGGTGCAGAACTCGGGAACGTTCGAGACCACGATGCCCTGTTGCCGCAGCGCCGGGAGGTCAAGCGCGTCCGTCCCGGCGGCCTGGACCGAGATGAAGCGGCAACCCTCGAGATAAGGGGTGATATCGACTGGCAGGCGAGGCGTAATAACCAGCAACTCCGCCCCACGGCACTTTTCGCCGATGCCAAAGTCCCCCAAGACGGCGTCGTCGTAGTGCAACTCTCCCAACGCCGCCAGGCGACTCTTCTGCGCCTCCGACATCGGCGAAAGGGATATAGCATGGATACGCATCGCTTTGGCCTGAAAGCGAGTATCATACCGCGACGACGCTCGGTGCGACGCGTCCAACATCTCATACCCTTGTCTCATTCCCGCCAGCTATAATCACCGTTCTCCCGTGAGCGACTCCGCTTATCTCGTGTTTGAAACCGGCGGCACCAAGCTGGTTGCCGGTGTAGCAGGCGACGACTGCCGGATTCTCGAAACGGAAATCCTCTACCGCGACGAGGGCGACCGGGCCGACAAGAGCCTGCGACGCCTGATCGAAGCCAGCCGCGAGTTGAAGGCCAAGCACGAGCGCGAAGGACGCATGTTCCGCGCCTGCGGCTTCGGGTTCGGCGGTTACGTCCGGCGCTCGACGCGACAGCCCTTATCCTGCCTGCATGAGGACGGCTGGGACGACCTCCAGGTCGTGGACACGCTTGAGAGTGAGTTCGGGCTGCCTGTCGTGGTCGAGAATGACTGCAAGCTCGGGGCGTTGGCCGAAGCCCATTACGGTGCCGGCAAGGGCTTCGGCAGCGTCTTCTACATGACGGTGGGGACCGGCATCGGGGGAGGCTTTGTTCGCGACGGGCGTATCCAGGCGATGAGCGACACCGGCGAGGCCGAGATCGGCCACATTGTAGTGATGCCCGGCGGCCCGCCGTGTCCCTGTGGCGGACGAGGTTGCGCCGAGGCGGTCTGCTCCGGCCCGGGCATCAGCCAACTGGCCGCACACGTGGCCGGCGAAGACCTTTCTGGGTGGCAGGCCAGCCGATTGGCCGGTCGTTTTCACCCCGTGAGCAAAGTGTCCAGCAAAGACATTATGGCTGCCTGGGAAGAGGGAGACGAGTTCGCGACCGCAGTGGTGGACCGTGCGGCCGCCTACCTGAGCCTGGCGGTATCGGCCGCGATCAACCTGCTCGCTCCCGAGGTGTTCGTGGTCGGCGGAGGGGTCGGGTCGGGCAACCGAGCGTTCCTTGATTTGCTCCGTGAATATGTCGCCGACCGGGTGGCCCCCTGTTTTCGCGATCAGTATCGATTGGTCCCCAGCGCGCTCCGCGAGCAGGTCATTGTGCAAGGCGCGGCCGTACTCGCGGCGCAGCAAGCACACTCTCGTTTCTCAACGCGAGCATAGACTCTCGAAACGTTACGTTGGCCCGCTTCCGGCGATCGTCTGGTCGTCGGTTCGACATGGTTGTGCGATACTCGCAATAGACGAAGGCGTGCCGATGAAGCTGCCGATCACAGTCTTTCAGGATGAAGACGGTGTCTATGTCGCGGAGTGCCCGGCGATTCCCGGTTGTGTGAGCCAAGGTCCTACCGAGGCAGAGGCCGAGCTGAACTTGCATGACGCGATCCGAGAGTGCTTGGCAGTCCGGCGGGAGAAGGGACTGCCCCTCACGCTCAAGACGCGAGAGATCGAAGTAGCGGTCTAGTGCCGGCCACTTCCGATCCTTCGGCCTGCCGAAGTCGTAAAGGTCTTCGAGCGTCACGGTTGGCGCGTTGCGCGCCGCCGCGGCAGCCATATCATCCTTACCAAACCCGGTCACATGGCGACTTTGTCCGTCCCGAACCACTCCCGCGTCGCTCGCGGAACCCTCCGTAGTTCAAACGGCAGCAGCCCCGCAGTCTGCTGGATCCCGTGGCATCTCATCCCATGTACGCCCCTCAAGCGTACGCCCAGCCTTCTTCTTCTTCTTGCCACCCCATTGCTTGAAGAAGAAGGGTACCCTAGCATCACGACATTGATCGCGGACATCGGTCACCCAAACGGGATCCATTGACCGCGCCTTCGGTCCCGACTCGCCGCCCGCTATGACCCAGTCGATGCCGTCCAGGTTGAGATCGTGGAGCGGACCGAGCAAAGGCTCAAGGGAGAGGAACTTTACCAGCGCGTCGGTTGATCGAAGATCGTCGACGCGCCCCCGGAAACTTGCGCTCTCTACACTTACACCCATCCAGATGTTCGGCGCCCACTCTAGCTTCGAGCTGAGCTCCCTGAGTCGATTGGCGCGCTTCGTCAACACCTGGAACCGATGCCAATGCGCTTGAGCCATGACGTCGAAAACTCGATGGATGTAGGCCAGCGGCACTTTTTTGTGGAAAAGGTCGCTCATCGAGTTTACGAAGATTGTCTGCGGCCTCCTCCATTTCAGCGGCAGCTCCAGCATGTGAGGCTGAAGCGTGAGGTCGAAGCCGTTCACGTAGTTAGCCTGACCCATCGCCTGCAGGCGCTCAGCCATTCGTTCGGCGTAGCAGTGCTTGCAGCCAGGACTGACCTTCGTACAGCCGGTAACGGGGTTCCAGGTGGACTCAGTCCACTCGATCTCAGAGCTTTGCGCCATCAGCGGACCTCGTTCAGTAAATGCTCCGCAATGCGTAGCGCGATGTTCTTGCCATTCTCGTTGCCGACCGCGAAGCAAAGGAGGTAGAGCGGGTTATTTGCTGAGTTTCGCAGCACCCCGGGTTGCTTCGCAACTCCCGCGAAGACCTCCTTGAGGCGATTGTCGAAATATCGACCGATGGTGTCCATCTTCGCCTTGATGATGTGGGTAGTGTCGTTTCCGAATAAAGTCGGCGTGGTTTCGACCTTGTAGAACTCGTCGTACCACTCCTCTGTGCCCAACAGCAGGTTCAATTTCTGTCGCCACGCCTCAGGTATTCTGCCTGACCTGGTCAGCAGGCGGTTCACTCCTATGCCAAGCGGAAACAGCAACCACAGGTCGATCGCCTTCGTTGCGGCAATCGCTTCGATGGTTTTCCACTCGACCTCCATACCATACGGATCGAGAAACAGAACGGCGCGATGTGCGCGCCAATCCATCTTGCACATTGTCTGGACCTCGGTGTTCGCATCGCCGTTTCGGATCTGAATGTTCTGTGCGAGATGGGGAAACTCAATCTTCAGTGCTTCGAGCTGCGCGCACCGAAAGGGGCTGCGGTCGATGAACACGTAGCGGTCAAAACTGGGCTCAGTCCTTAGCGCGAGGCGTGCTGACCCTTCGAGTAGGTCCTGCGGCTCTTGCTCCGCAAGGTCTGGAAGTAGCGACGTTTGCGTCGGTGTGTCCTCCTTGCCCTCCCGTCGTACTTGGCGGTAGCCCGAGCCCGCGAACGCATCGATGTACGCCTTGCGAAACGGGTGCGCTCTCGAAGGCTTGTCTTTGAGCGCTGTTGTGTAAGCCATCAAGTACTTCGCAAGAACCTCGAGTTTCGCAGTCGTCCAGGCGCCACCGAACTGATGTGCTCCGGAGTTATCCATCGCTTCCTGACTTTAACAAAGCTAATTGCGGCAAAAAAACTCCCAAGAAACCAGTTCGGCACGGTTACGAGCGCCACGCGCGAAGGACTGGGCGTCTTCGAGGCGATCTGATACGATCGTAATTTCGATGCATACGAGGGGATCCAAAACGGTTCGGCGCATCGGGGCGCATACCTCGATCGCGGGCGGCTTGGTCAATGCCGCGAACGAGGCGCTTGAGTTGGGCTGCAACACCCTGCAGATCTTCACGCGCAGCCCGCGCATGTGGCGTTCGGCGCCGCTCGATCCGAATGGCGTAGCCGAACTGAAAGACGCGCGGGCCGAGCACGACCTCTCGCCGCTCGTCATTCACGGCAACTACCTGACCAACATGGCCGCCGCCGACTCGGGCGTTCGCAAGAAGTCGATCGAGGCCTTTCGCGACGAGGTCCGGCGGGCGTTGCTGATCGGCGCGGACTACCTCGTGATCCATCCGGGAAGCTATCGCGGCCAAACCCTCGACAAAGCGATGAACGTGCTGGCCTCTTCGATCGCCCGGGCCGTCAAGGGGTTGGGCTCGAACGGGTCGGGCTGGAACGGGTTGCGGCTTCTGCTCGAGAACACCGCGGGCGGGGGGCAAACCATGGGCCGGGACTTCACCGAACTGGCCGAGCTGCGCGGGCGCATTCAGAAAAGAGCAGCCATCCCGGTCGGCTTCTGCATCGACACAGCCCATTGCTTCGAAGCCGGCTACGACGTCTCGACCGCCGCGGGGCTCAAGAAAACCAGCGAGCTGATCGAGCAAACCATCGGCCTCGATAGCGTCAAGGTCATCCACGCCAACGACTCGCGGACGCCTCTGGGCTCTCACGCCGACCGCCACGAGCACATCGGCGAAGGCGAGATCGGGAGTGACGCTTTCCGGCGCATCCTGAACCACCCGAAGTGGCGCGCTAAGCCTTTCATTCTCGAGACGCCGGCCGACGAACTCGGCACTCACCAGAAGAACGTCCAAGCGCTCAAGTCGCTATCGAAACGGCGGCGCGTCCGGCACTAGACCCGCCGCTCGCGGTCCCTAAAGCTGTCCCCGTTACGTGCCCCCATGCCAGCACCGATGCCCACGCCGATGGAAGAGAAGCAATACAACCCTAAAGAGATCGAAGCCCGTTGGCAACACCAGTGGGAAGAGGACGACCTATTCCGTACCGACCCCGACGAGTCGCGCCCGAAGTACTACGTGCTCGAAATGCTGCCCTACCCCAGCGGCACGCTTCACATGGGGCACATGCGGAACTACTCCATCGGCGACGCGCTGGCCCGCTATAAATGCATGCGCGGCTTTCGCGTGCTGCACCCCATGGGCTGGGACTCCTTCGGCCTGCCCGCCGAAAACGCCGCGATCAAGAACAATCGCGACCCCGGCGAGTGGACGCGCGAGAACAGCGCCACGATGAAAGACCAGCTTCAGCGCTTCGGTTTCAGCTACGACTGGTCGACTGAAATCTCGAGCTGTGAGCCCCGCTACTACCACTGGAACCAGTGGTTCTTCCTCAAGATGTACGAGCGCGGCCTGGCCTATCGCAAGAAAGCGCAGCTCAACTGGTGCCCCGAATGCAATACCGTCCTCGCCAATGAACAGGTGGTCGACGGCTGCTGCTGGCGTCATGAGGAGACCGCGGTCGAGCAGCGAACGCTCGACCAGTGGTTCTTGCGCATCACCGACTACGCCGACGAGCTTCTCGACCACCATGCCGAACTCGAGGGCGGCTGGCCCGAGCGCGTCCTTACGATGCAGAAGAACTGGATCGGCAAGTCCGTCGGCACGGAGGTCGATTTCCAGCTCGAAGATTCCGACGAGAAGGTCACGGTCTTCACCACCCGCATCGACACGATCTATGGGGCGACCTGCCTGATCGTGGCTCCGCAGCATCCCTGGGTGGCCAAGTTCGGACTTGAGGAGCAGGCGCAGCCGCTGATCGAATCGGCCACACGCAAAGACCCGGCGGACGTCGAGAAAGAAGGCGTCCCAACGGGCCGCCACGTGATCAACCCCTACAACGAAGAGCGCGTACCGATCTGGATCGGCAACTTCGTGCTGATGGAGTACGGCACCGGCGCCATCATGGCCGTCCCGGCGCACGACCAGCGCGATTTCGAGTTCTGCCGCAAATACGGCATCCCGGTGCGGCCTGTCATTCGTCCCACCGACGGCGAACTCGGTGACGGCGAGACGATGACCGAGGCCTATGTCACCTACGGAGTCTCGGAGAACTCCGGGCCCTTCAGCGGGTTGCCCAGCGCCGAGGCCATCACCAAGATGAACGATCACGCCGTCGAACAGGGTTTCGGCAAAGCGTCGGTCACGTACCGGTTGAAGGACTGGGGGATCTCGCGCCAGCGCTACTGGGGCACGCCGATCCCCATGATCCATTGCAAGGCCTGCGGCGTCGTCCCGGTGCCGGAAGATCAGTTGCCGGTGGTGCTGCCGGCGAACGTGAAGCTCACCGGCGCCGGCAAGTCGCCGCTCAGGTCCGTACCCGAGTTTTTGAACGTCGATTGCCCCCAGTGCGGCGGCCCCGCCGAGCGTGAGTGCGACACGATGGACACGTTCATCGATTCGTCGTGGTACTTCTACCGTTACTGTGATCCGAAGAACGATCAGGCTCCGTATGCGCCGGAGAGGGTCAAGGCCTGGTTCCCGATTGATCAGTACATCGGCGGCATCGAGCACGCCGTGCTGCATCTGATCTACTGCCGTTTCTTCACGAAGATGATGCGTGACCTGGGCTTGATCGACTGGAATGAACCCGCCAAGCGGCTGTTCACCCAGGGGATGGTGATTCGCGACGGCGCCAAGATGTCGAAGAGCAAGGGCAACGTTGTCAGCGCCGACGATTTCCTCAGGAAGTACGGCGCCGATGTCGCGCGGGTGTTCTCGCTGTTCGCCGCCCCGCCGGAGAAGGACCTTGACTGGCAGGACGCCGGCATTGACGGTATGAATCGCTTTCTCACGCGGCTCTACCGGCTTGTGGCCCGCAATGCCGCCGGCAGCACGGACGCCGAAGCGACGGCCGAACCAGCCAACGACGCCGACCGCGCCGTGTTGCGCAAGCTCCATCAGACGATCGAGAAGATCACGAGCGACTTCGAGACGCGTTGGCACTTCAATACCTCGCTGGCCGCCGTGATGGAGTTGACGAACGATCTCTACACGCACGAAGCGCGGATCTCGCCTGGCGTTCTTCGCGAGGTCATGTCGAAGACGGTCCTATTGATGGGACCGTTCGCGCCGCACTTGGCCGAAGAACTGTGGCGGGAGCTAGGACACCAAGGGCCGGTGTTGCGAGCGGCCTGGCCGGAAGCCGATCCGGAGTTGGCGCGGGACGATCAGGTCGAGGTCGTGGTGCAGGTGAACGGTAAGCTGAGAGCACGCCTAGCGGTGCCGCGGGGCACGGGACGAGACGAGTTGGAGCGCCTGGCGAAGGACGATCCGAAGGCGGCGCCTCACCTCGAAGCGAAAACCATTCGCAAAGTCGTCGTCGTGCCCGACAAGCTCGTCAACATTGTTGCTACATAGCAACGGGTTTCACACCTGTCCGCCCGCAAGGAACAGAGACGCTGTCATGCCGCTCACCTCCCGACTCGCCGAGCCTGCCGAACACCCGCACCTCAAGACCATGATCCTCGATAGCTTCGAGCCGATCACCTGGTTCAAGACAGCCGACGAGAAGTTCGGTCTGATGAACGGTCTCGACTGGCGCGACCGCTGGAAGCTCCGGCTGGAGAAAGTGTTCGAGACGCAAGTCATCCTGGTCGGCGAGCTCGACGGCGGCGTGGTGGCTTGCGCGACCGGGACCTACGATCCCAAGACGGCGATGGGTTTCATTGACCTACTCGCCGTCACCCAGGGGTATCAAGGCGAGGGGCTCGGGCGCGAGATGCTGCGAGGCCTCATGCAACATTTCAAGGATATGGGCGCCGTCTACGCTCACCTCGACTGCTTGACGACCAACGAGGTGGGGAACCGACTCTACGAAGCAGAGGGCTTCGAAGAGGGCATGCGCTCGATCCGCTGGATCAAGAAGATCGACTAGGACGGGTGCGGCGAAGATCCGCCCGAGGGGTTCGCCAATCACGAATCACGACCCACCTCGATCGAGGACTTTGCTCCGGCGTTCGCGGGGGTTACAATCAGTACCGAGGTGCGGACGGCGCCAACACCATGGGACTGTTTAATCTATTTCGCCCGAGGTGGAAACACAGCAACCCCGACGTGCGCATTGAAGCGGCCGGCGGGCTGTCGGACATGGGGACTCTACAGGAGATGGCGGCCCGCGACCGTGATTGGTTCGTGCGGCATCGAGTCTTCGATATCGTTCGGGACCGCAATCCCGGCGACGGCGTGTACGCCTTTCTTGCCAAGAACTCCGAAGACGAAGAGATCCGCCGCAAGGCGGTCAAGAAGCTCAAAGACGAAGCGGTGCTTCAGGAAGTCGCCAAGAACGACCAGTACCGCTACATCCGCGACGCCGCCGAACACCGCCTGGAAGAGCTACGCACCAACCTCTGGGGAGAAGAGCCCTCAGAGCCCTCGAACACCGCGACAACCGCAAGCTAGCCGCGACGCATAGCTGTCCGCCGGCACTGTCACACATTCTCTGTGGGGGCCTTCGCCGATAGAAGGCACCGCTCCCTGGCGGGTGTGGCCACACCGTACGCCGGCGCTTGCACACCCCGCCTTTGCCGAGCCGAAAAACAAAATCCCCGGGCGAGAGGACCGGAAGGCTCTGGCCCTCTCGCCCGGGAGAGGAGGAACGCATCCAACAACAACGACCTAACTAACTGCAGCCGGAAGTCGAGCCGCAGTTCTCGCATTTGTAGCAACTGCCATTACTCGTCATCAGCGAGCCACATTCCGAGCAGATCGGCGCGTCCATGGGCGCCGCGTTGAACATGAGCGCCTGCTGCGGATCGGGCTCGGTCTGACGGAGCTTGAGCGTCTCACCCACCTCCGTCTGCTTGTACTCCTCGGAGATGAAGCGGCTGCCCAGCCAACGGAAAATGTAGTCCATGATGGACTTGGCGTAGGGGATCTCCTTCGAACCCGTCCAGCCGCTGGGTTCGAAGCGCACGTGCGCGAACTTGTCGACCAGCGCCTGCAGCGGCACCCCGTACTGCAACGCCATCGATACCGCGGTGGCGAAGCTGTCCATCAGCCCGCTGATGGTGGAACCTTCCTTCGACATCCGGATGAAGATCTCGCCCGGCTTGCCGTTCTCGTACAGTCCGACAGTGATATAACCTTCGTGTCCGCCGACCCCGAACTTATGCGTGAGCGACTGGCGCTCGTCAGGCAGCTTGAGCCGCTGTGGCCGGTAGACGATCTTTTCGATGGGTGCGACGGCCGTCCCGCCCTCGGCCTGCTCATCTGACTGCTTGCCCGTATTGAGAGGCTGTGTACCCTTCGAGCCATCGCGATAGATGGCCACCGACTTGACGCCGAGACGCCAGGCTTCCACGTAGGCGTTCACGATCTCGTCGACGGTCGACTCCTTGGGCATGTTGATCGTCTTCGAGATCGCGCCCGAGATGAACGGCTGCACGGCACCCATCATGCGCAGATGGCCCAAGTAGTGAATCGACCTTTCGCTGTTCTGCGCCCGAAAACTGCAATCGAACACAGGCAGGTGTTTCTCGTCGAGGTGTGGCGCGCCCTCGATCGTGCCGGTCGAATCGATGTGGCTGACCATCTCGCTGGCGTGCTCGGGCGAGTAGCCAAGCTTGAGCAACGACTGCTCGACCGTGTTGTTGACGATCTTGATCACGCCCCCGCCGACGAGCTTCTTGTACTTGATAAGGGCCAGCTCAGGCTCGACGCCGGTGGTGTCGCAGTCCATCATGAAGCCGATCGTGCCGGTCGGCGCGATGACGGTGACTTGGCCATTGCGGTAGCCGTGGCGGCGTCCCATTTCGTAGGCGTCATCCCAGCACTGTTGCGCGGCGCGGTGCAGGGAGTCTTCCACGTACTGTCCGCTGATTTTCTTCGAGGCTTGGCGGTGCATGCGGATGACTTCGAGGAAGGGTTCGCGGTTGTGGTCATAACCGTCGAACGGTCCGACAGTTTCGGCGATGCGGGCGCTGGTGAGGTAGGCCTGTCCGCACATCGTCGAGGTGATCGAGGCGGCCACGTCGCGGCCTTCGTCGCTGTCATAGGGAACACCCATCGACATCAGCAACGCGCCGAGGTTGGCGTAACCCAGCCCTAGGGGCCGGTAGGCGTGCGAGTTGGCGCCGATCTTCTCAGTCGGGTAGCTGGCGTTATCGACTAGAATCTCCTGCGCGATGATCAGCGTATCGACAGCGTGGCGGAAGGCCTCGGCATCGAACTCGCCGTTGGACCTTTTGAACCGCATCAGGTTGATGGAGGAGAGGTTGCAGGCCGAATCGTCAAGGAACATGTATTCCGAGCATGGATTCGAGGCATTGATGCGATCGGTGTTCTTGCAGGGATGCCAGCGGTTGACCGTGGTGTCGAACTGCATCCCGGGGTCGCCGCACTGGTGCGTGGCCTCGGCGATCTGCCGCAGCAGTTCTTTCGCCTTGTGGCGCTCCTTGGGTTGGCCGTTGACGACCGACCGGGTCCACCAGTCCTCGTCGTTGAGGGCCGCCAGCATGAACTCGTCGGTGGCGCGGACCGAGTTGTTGGCGTTTTGGAAGAAGATCGAGCTGTAGACGTCTCCGTCGATGGCAGCGTCGTAGCCGGCGCCGATCAGCGTCCAGGCCTTGCGCTCCTCGCGCGCCTTGCAGGCGATAAATTTGTCGATGTCGGGGTGATCGGCGTTGAGGATGACCATCTTGGCGGCGCGGCGTGTCTTGCCGCCCGACTTGATCACGCCGGCGAAGGCGTCAAAGCCCTTCATGAATGAAACCGGGCCCGAGGCGCGGCCGCCGCCGCCAAGAGTGGCGTCTTCCTCACGAATCTTCGAAAGGTTCGAACCGGTCCCCGAGCCCCACTTGAAGAGCATGCCCTCGGTTTTGGCGAGGTCCATGATCGATTCCATGGTGTCTTCGGCCGAGATGATGAAGCAGGCCGAGCACTGCGGACGATGAATGCCGGGCTCGAGTTGTTTGACGCTTTCGGTCCGCGCGTCCCAGGCCCAGCCGTAGCCGCGCGCTTCTCTGACGCCGACGTTGAACCAGACCGGTGAGTTGAAGCTAGCCTTCTGCGTGAGCATGAGATGAGCCAGCTCGCCGCGGAAGTTCTCGACGTCATCGGTGGTGGCGAAGTAACCGCCCGCCGCGCCCCAGTCGGCGATCGTGTCGACCACGCGGTGGACAAGCTGCTTGAGGCTGCTCTCGCGCTCGGGCGTGCCGACACGGCCGTGAAAGTACTTGCTGACGACGATATTGGCGGCCGTCTGCGACCAATCGCGCGGCATCTCCACTTCGCGCTGTTCGAAGATGACTTCGCCCTTCTCGTTGGCGATCGAGGCGGTGCGCGTTTCCCAATCGAGCGCGTCGTAAGGGGTCTTGCCGGGGTCCAAGTCCGTGGTGAAGAACCGGGGGAATGAGAGGCCTTCCCGCTCGGCGATTCTTGATGAGAGTTCGTCTACCTTTGCCGCCAGATCAACACTGATCTCACCCATTCTTTCGCTCTCCCAGCCGTGTTTTCGTAACGCAGTCCTCTAGGGGACAGTCGCCCTGCTAGTATTCTTGTTGTGAGTCGCCACTCAGCTACTTATGACCACAGCGGGAGGGTGGCCTATGTTGCAAGAGGGTGACGTTCCCATAGTGTACATCATCTTGTGGCGATGTCAAAGGATATTTCCACATATGGGTGATTTTCAGAAGTGAGCGGTCCAATCCTTAGGGTTGATGAATACACCACCGGGGGTTGGTGGTCATACTCATCTTCAAGGGAGGCGCTCGCCGCACCGCTAGGGCCACCCCTTGAAGGGCCGGTCAATCAATGCGAAGCGCCGGTTAGGCGGACCCCAAGGCTCCAGGCTAGCCTTCAGCCGGAGGGCCCTGCTCGAACATCGCGTCGAGTGCTTGCACCAGTTGGTCGATGTGGCCGTGCTCGATGACGTATGGGGGCAGAAAGCGCAGCACGGTGCCGGCTGTGCAGTTGATCAGGAAGCCGCGCTCCAGCGCTTCACCAACCGCCCAGCCGCCGGGGATCGTGAGATTGAGCCCGCGCATCAAACCGCGGCCGCGCACGCCTTCGACGAAGTCGTACTTGTCGACGAGCCCGTTGAGGCGCTGCTCGAAGTACTCGCCGGTCCGACGAATGGCCGGTAAGATCTCTTCAAGCACAGCGAGGAATTCAAGCGCCAAGCGGCATGCCAGCGCGTTGCCTCCGAAGGTCGTGCCGTGCGTTCCGGCCGACAGCACCTGGGAAGCTTCGTCGGTTGCGAGCACACAGCCAATCGGGATGCCCGCGCCCAGCGGCTTGGCAAGCAAGACGATGTCGGGCATGATGGGCTCGCCCGTATTTAGCTTGCCGGAGGAGTCGCTGTTCCAGCGCTGGAAAGCGAAGCGCTCGCCGGTTCGGCCGAGGCCGCACTGGATCTCATCGAAGATGACGAGCGCGTTGTGCTTCTTCCCCAGCTCAACGGCCTTGGCCGCGAAGGCGCGGTCCAGTTGGACGATGCCTCCCTCCCCTAGGATCGGCTCGAGGATGATGCCGGCCGTCTTGTCGGAGACGGCGGCTTCGAGCGCGGTCAACTCGTTGGGGTCAACGAACTTGACGCCGGGGATGAGCGGCTCGAAGGGTTCGCGATACTTCGGCTGGCCGGTGACGGAGACCGCGCCCAGCGAGCGACCGGCGAAGGAGTTGTTGAGGGCGACGATCTCGAACTTGTCGGCGCTGTGCTTGCGTCCGTGGCCTTTGGCGATCTTGAGGGCGGTCTCGACCGACTCGGCGCCGCTGTTGCAGAAGAAGGCGCGGTCGAGCCCGCTGAGTTTGGTCAGCTTCTCGGCCAAGGGGCCCTGGTAGGGGTGATAGTACAGGTTGGAGCAGTGCATCAACGTGCCCACTTGGTCGCAGATGGCCTTGAGCACCCGTGAGTGGGCGTGTCCCAGCGCGTTGACGCCGATACCGGAGATGAAGTCGATGTAGCGTTTTCCGTCGGGGTCGAAGACGTAGCAGCCCTCTCCCTTGACGATCGCGAGTGGGTAGCGGCCGTAGTTTTGAAACAGGTGTTGCTTTTCTTGTTCAACGATGGAAGCGGCGTCGGGCGTAGGCTTGTCGGTCATGGAGATGTCTCGCGGTTAATTTGGCACGAATTCATGATTGTAGCGTCGCACGCGAGCCGAAGCGTGTGCCCCGACTACCCCGACCGGAGGACGGCGAGCCGAAAAGTAGGGGCACAGCATGCTGTGCCCGTGTTCGGATCGTCTCGCTCGTTCGGGGCTGCGGGCACGGCATGCCCCGCATTGTCGGATGGATCAACCTAGGCGAAAGGGCCTACACCAGCACAGTGAACGTTGCTTCCTCGCGTTGAACCGGGCGGTAGAGCGTGTCACGCTCTATCGGCTCGCGGCCGGCCTCGCGGATCAGCCGCAGCAGCTCTTCCCGCCGCAAGAGCTGCGAGGTGGTCGCGCCGGCGTCGTGGTAAATCTTCTCCTCGACCACCGTTCCGTCGAGATCATCCGCGCCGAAGCGCTGGGCGACCTGGGCGACCTTGGGCGTCATCATGATCCAGTAGGCCTTGATGTGAGGGAAGTTGTCGAGCAATAGCCGCGAGATGGCGATGTTCTTGATGTCGTCGAAGCCCGAGGTCGCCGGCAGATGGTCCATCGGCGTGTTCGCCGGGTGGAAGGCAAGCGGGATGAAGGTCTGGAAGCCTCCGGTTTCGTCTTGCAATTCCCGCAGTTTGATCAGATGGTCGACGCGGTCTTCCTCCGTCTCGACGTGGCCGTAAAGCATCGTGGCGTTCGACTTGAGGCCCAGTCGGTGGGCGGTTCGCGCGGTCGAGAGCCACTCCTCGCCGTCGATCTTGTGGTCGCAGATGATGCGGCGGACGCGCTCTTCGAAAATCTCGGCGCCGCCGCCCGGCAGCGAGTGGACGCCGGCGTCTTTGAGGCGAAGCAACGCCTCCTCAACGGAAACCTTGGCGCGCCGTGCGAGATAACCGATCTCGACCATCGTGAAGGCCTTCAGATGAACCTGCGGATAGCGCTCGCGGAGCCCGCGGATCATCTCGCAGAACCAGTCGAGGTCGAGTTCCGGGTGCAATCCTCCGACGATATGGAATTCCGAAACCGCTTCGCTATAGCCTTGTCCGGCGACCTCCCAAACCTGCTCGAGCGACATCGTGTAGGCCTTCGTGTCGCGGACTTGGCGGCCGAAAGCGCACAGCTTGCAGGCTGCGACGCAGACGTTCGTCGGGTTAATGTGGCGGTTGACGTTGAAGTAGGTCGTGTTGCCGTTGAGCTTCTCGCGGACGTGGTTGGCGAGGTAGCCGATGCCAAGCAAGTCCCCGGAACGATACAGCGCCAGGCCGTCGTCGAAGCTGAGCCGCTCGCCGGAGAGTACTTTCTGGGCGATGGGGCGCAGCAAGGGGTCGTCGAAGTGAGGTTGCATGGCGAAGAATCCTCAGAATACCACGGCGTTTCCGTCTTCGAAGCCACACGAGAGCGGAACGCCACCCGAAAAGGCAGCCACACGTCTGTAGGGGCGGAGAGCTGTCTCCATTTCTGCATCGCTGCGGCCTTGAAAGGGCGTTCGACTCGCCCTTCGTCACACCAACATCACGAGCCGGGAGACCGAGCCGTGACCGTCAGGTCGCTGGCATACTTTTACCTGGGGTATACTATTTGGTATAAACAAAAATCATACAATGCCTCAGACCGTCAAAACCGCCGTCTCGCTAAGCGAAAGCCTATTCAACGCCGGTGAGACCCTCGCGCGGGAACTCAAGGTCTCGCGGAGCCGCTTGTTCGCCATGGCTCTGGAGGATTTCTTGCGCCGCAGAGAGAATCAGCGCCTCTTGGCGGAGATCAACGCCGCCTATGAGAGCGAGTTGGACGAAGAGGAAACCGCGCATCTTGAGCAGATGCGTAAACAACAAGCGCGGTTGGTGAAGCGAGAAGAGTGATCCGGCAGGGAGACATCTACTGGGTCGACCTCCGGGAACCGACTGGCTCCGAACCGGCCTACCGGCGCCCGCAGGTTGTGATTCAGAACAACCTGTTCAACCGGAGCCGTATCCAGACGGTTGTGGTTTGCGCCTTGACGTCCAATTTGAAGCGCGCTGCCGCGCCCGGCAACGTACTGTTGGCGCGAGGCGAGGCCGGACTGCGGAAGAGGAGCGTGGTGAACATCTCCCAAGTCGTTACGGTTGACAAATCTCAGTTGCGCGGCAAGATCGGCACACTCTCAAACAAGCGTCTACGTGAGGTCGTCGACGGCGTCGTGCTGTTGGTCGCACCTCGCGATATCGAAGCCGACCAAGGCCCGGCTGGGGGCTTCCCGTCACAGCACTCCGACTGACCGCAAACCCAGATACTCCTCGAAGGGCAAGAAATCGTGATCGTCGTGTAGCAGCGGCAAGTCTTCAACCAGACAGAACGTGGCGATCAACACGTCAATCGTCCTGCCCACGGTAACGCCTCGCTTTCTCAGCCACCGATAATTGTCGGCGCTCCGCATAGCGAGCTCGTGGCTCGTCATGTCGCGATACTCGAGTGACAAAAGCAGCGACTTGGCTGTCCGGTAGTCCTTGTCGGCACGAAAGCCCTGCAGCACCTCGGTCAGAATCAACTCGCCAACGACGATTCGATCCCGCGACAGGAGTCGGTCGAGTGCTTTTGTCTTGCCGGTCTCGATGGAGGAGGAGAAGTAGCTGATCCAGACGCTCGAATCAACGACGGTCATGTACGGCTCTCGCGCGAGCGCTCAAGGTCACCTTCCCAGTGGAGCTTGCCGCGATACTTGCGGATTCGCCGCTGGCGTTGGATCTTCAGCAGTGTTCGAAGACCGAGGTCCACCGCTTCACGCTTCGTTCGAAGGCCGGTGGCACGGAGGACCTGATTCATGAGTTCGTCGTCGATCACGATGTTGGTTCTCATCGGGAGCCTCTGCTTATGATGTGTACGATCATCTATATTATACACATCGAGTGCCGGTGATCCGACAATGTAGGGCATGCCGTGCCCGGCGGCCTCGGACGGACGACTTGACCCGTGACTAGGCGCGCCACAAAACATCCGCCGCCCAGAAAAGGAAGAACAGCACGCTGACGAAACCGTTCACGGTGAAGAAGGCGGCGTTCACGCGCGAGAGATCGTGCGGCTTGACCAGGCTGTGCTCGTACAGCAGCAACGCGGCGACGACCCCAATCCCCACCCAACTCAACAAGCCCAGGCCAAACGACTGAGACAACCAGACCAACAGCAAGACCATCGCGATGTGGAGCAGCCGTGAGACGAGCAGGGCATTCTTGACGCCGAGCGCTCGGGGAACGCTATGCAGACCGGCGCCCGCGTCGAACGCACGATCTTGGCAGGAATAGATGATGTCAAAGCCGGCCGTCCAGAACATCACGGCGGCGGTGAGCAAGAGTATCCGCGGTTCCAGCGTGCCGCGGATCGCAATCCAAGCGGCGGCGGGCGCGATGCCGAGCGCGAAACCCAGTACCAGATGAGACAGGGCCGTGATGCGTTTGGTGTAGGAGTATCCCAGCACCACCGCCAGCGCCACCGGGGACAGCTTAAAGCAAAGCGGATTGAGCATGTACGCCGCCAGCACAAGGACTCCGGACCAGAACACGATGAAGCCCCACGTGAACGACTTCGTGACCAACCCGGCCGGAATGGCGCGCACCCTCGTACGCGGATTCAAGGAGTCAATGTCGGCGTCGGCGACGCGGTTGAAGGCCATCGCGGCCGATCGCGCGGCGACCATGGCGAGGACGATCCAGCCGAACTTGCCCGCCGTGGCGGCCCAGGCAAGGCCGCTTTCGCGCACGGCCAGCATCGCCCCCGTCAGGGCGAAGGGCAGGGCGAAGACCGAGTGCTCGAACTTGATCATCTCGAGCACGGTCTTGAGTTTCGCGAGGAAATTCATTGGCACAGGGTTGGAACCTACGGGCTGGAACTCAACTGTAGCTCACCAGCTCAGGGGGACGGCACGCGCCGGGCCTGGCCGGCCTGGGCTGAGCGGGGTCACGCGTGGGGCCGGATCAGAATCGTCTCGTGGTGCGATTCCAGATCCAGATCAGGCTCTCGAGATCGATGCGGTCGGGTGGCACCTGTTGTGCGAACACGGGGACGATCTTTGGGCTGGCCCGCCGGCCCACGCGAAAGGAGAAGACGTAGAATGGTTCCTGTCCCATACGCAGATCGGTGAGGACGACGCCTTGCTCGTCCTCGCGCACGCGGTAGAAACCTTTGGTAAACCATTGGAGCCGCTGCACCGCCCACTCGCCGGCGATGTCGTTGAGCAGCGCCGGCCGACTCGGATAGCTGACGAACTCGATGGGGCCGGAACGGTCGAGAAGCGAATAGAAGCCCTCCAGGTAACCGTCTGGGCCACCCTCTGGCTGCATGACCACGATGCGCCACAGCAGAATATTGAACGCAGTGGGCGTGGTGAAAACCGGCGCGCCTGCGATACCCCGTTGCGTGAGCGCGGCCTGGGTCACGCGATCGACGTGAAACTTTGCAGCCACCGACGCCAGCACGTAGCCGGAACTGAGCACCAGCCCGGCCAAGCACGCGCGGTAGGCCCACCGGGGCGCTTTTCCCTGGGGTGCCTTGGCGACGCCGTACCAAGCGGCCGCGACGCCGACCACCAGCGGAAGCGTATACAGCGGGTCGATGATGAACAGGGTCGACCAACCTACCGGGTAGTCGCTGAACGGCAGAAGGAGCTGCGTCCCGTAAACCGTGAAGGCATCGAGCAGCGGATGAGTCACCAAACAGAGCCAAACCATCCACAGGACCCGGCTATAGCAGCCGCGCAGGTCCCCACACAGGTCATCGTGCAGCCTCCAGATCAACGCCGCCACGGCCGGCGCGGCGAGCGTCAGAAAAAAGACAGCATGGCTGACGCCTCGGTGGTAGGTGAAGTCCGACACCGGATCGCCCAGCGGCACGAAGATATCGAGGTCCGGCAGCGTGCCGCAGACTCCTCCCCAGAGAATAGCTTTGCGTCCGGCGCGTGGGCCCAGGGTGGCCCCGCCTATAGCCGCGCCTAGCGCGAACTGGGTGAAAGAGTCCATCGTCAAGAGGTCTTACCAATCGTTGTAACGTATTGGTGGAGCTTCTTGTTTCTGGCCTGGACCACGTGTGCGACTCAGTCGGAACAGGGCGCGATTGATGATGACAGCCGCCGAGGTTGCTTCTGTGATCACGCGAGACATCGTGGCGCACCTCGCGGAGGCGTCCGCGGGCGCGGGTGTCTCCAGCCCTGTCGTTGTGATGGTCACCGGGCCGCCGGCCACCGGCAAGACCGCCCTTTGCGCCGAGATCGCCGGCAGGCTCGGTGTTAACCGAGTCCTCACGTTGGTCGATGACCGCGAGATCTACTCGCGCGACGTTCGCGAGGAGCTTGGGGTCACCGGCATTGATCACGCGGCGCGAGACATGGACCAGCTCAAACGGGATCTGATTAGCCTTCGTGAGGGGAAGTCCATTCCAGATAGATCCTACGAGCGCTATCCCGATCGAGACCCGCGGTTGGTGTCCCGCGGAACCCTGGCTCCCAAGGCGGCAATCTTACTGGACGGCTTCGCTTGGTGTTATCAAGACTTCGACGGGCTGTGGGACTTGAAATACGTCCTACTGCCGCGCTCGCTCGAACACAGCGCCCGGATGTCGGCGGGGCGAGACACGGCGGAAAGACATTACAGCGATCAACAAGCAGACGCCAAACACCGGGTTACGTACGAAGCGTACGTACGACACGAGCATACGCTGCGCCGCGACGCCGATCGAATCTACCGAGTATCGGCTGACTATCGCTTCGAGGTGGAGCGGGAATCGCCATCCGGCTCTGCGCTGCCCACCTCTGGTCTCGCAGACACCGGACGGCAACGGGGCAATCGTTGATGACGCCGACCAAGATCCTCCACGGTTCCGAGCTACACCGCGTCGAGGGCAGCGTCCGTCAGGCTCGGGCTTGCCACTTGAATTCTGCCGTCCGAGGCCTGCTTCGAGTCGTTCCCCACGACGAAGCTCCCAGGCACAATCCCTCCAAGAGCTAGATCCGTCCTCGGCCGGCGCGGCGCAGGGGCTCGCCGTCGCAGTCCGCGATGGGCGAATCGTCGAGCGGGTCGCCCCCAGACCTCAGTTCTTTGCGGGGGCGTTGCCCGAAGAAACGACAGCCTCTCGCCTGGTGGAGCAGATCACCCAGGGGTGACTCAAGTTTCCTTCCCGCGCGTCGATACGCAGTTCAGAGAGACCTTATCACGGGTTGGTGATGGATCTAGCAACGATCATCGGCATAGTTCTGTCCATTATTCTTGTGGTGGCCGCGATCGTGATGGGCGGCTCGCCCATCATGTTCGTCAATGTGCCGTCGGCACTCGTCGTCATCGGGGGCACGATCGGCGCAACTCTGATGCGCAACCCGTTGGCCACGGTGTTGGGGACCTTCGGCGTTGTGATGAAGGCCTTCACGGTCAAGGTGCCCGAGCCGATTCCGCTCATCACTCAGATCGTTCAATTGTGCAAGCAGGCGCGCAAGAACGGCATGCTGGCGCTGGAGAACGTCGAAATCGACTACGCCTTCCTCGGCAAGGGGGTCGGGCTGGGCGTGGACGGCGTCGAGCCGGACCAGATTCGCTCGATCCTCGAGACGGACATTCGATCCACGGTCGGCCGCCACAAGCGCGGACAGGGGGTCCTCGAGGGCATGGGAGCCGCCGCGCCGGCGTTCGGCATGATCGGCACGCTGATCGGCCTGGTACAGATGCTTGCGTCGATGGAGGACCCGTCAAGCATCGGGCCTGCCATGGCCATCGCCCTGCTGACGACGCTTTACGGCGCCATACTCGCCAACGTGATCTGCCTGCCGTTGGCCGACAAGCTCAAAGTCCGCTCACAGGAGGAGGCGCTGAGCATGATGGTGTGCATGGAGGGGGTCCTCGGGATGGTCAGCGGCGAGAACCCCAATCAGATCTCGCAGAAGCTCAAGTCATTCCTCGCTCCCAAGCATCGTGAAGAAGAAGCCAAGAGCTAACCATGGAACAAGAACCCGAAGAGGCAAAGGCAGGTGCCCCGGAGTGGATGGTCACTTTCGCTGACCTGATGTCGCTGCTGCTGACCTTTTTCGTCCTGCTGCTTTCGTTCTCGAACACGGAGATTATCAAGTTCCGGGTCATGGCGGGGTCGGTTCGAAACGCACTGGGCATGAAGTCGGACTTCGCTCTCTCCGACATCCCGACGGGCGAAAAGCTACTACCGTATGAAGACCCCAAGCAGGGGGAGGGGAAGGCCGCGGAGCGGGAGAAGACCGCCGAGGAACTTCGAGAGATGCTCGAGAAGTTGGGGTTGGGGAAGCACGGGGAAGCCAGGGTCACCAAGAGAGGCGTTGTGCTTCAGCTCAGCGGCGACTTGCTATTCGAGTCGGGTGCCGCTCAGATCAACAAGAAGGCGCTGCCAATCCTTGATGGGCTGGCGGCTCTCATCGCGGAGTCCGACCGCTCGGTCGACATCCTCGGCCATACCGACAACGTGCCGATCGCAACCCAAGTCTACCCGAGCAACTGGGAGCTCTCGGCGGCTCGGGCTGGTCAGGCGGTGCGCTACCTGACGGGAAAAGGAGTGCAGCCGGTGCGCATGCGGGCCATCGGGCAGGCACACAGCATTCCCATCGCCGGCAACGATACGGCGAAGGGACGAGCGGCGAATCGGCGCGTGGAGTTCGTTCTTGTTGACTCGCCCGAGGATGTGGCTCGACGAGACCTGGAAGAGCTAGCCAGCGAGCCAGAGGCCCAAACAGGAGGAAACTCGAGTGAACAAGCGAAAGAATAGTGCGGCGCTTCTTGCCGCCTGCATGCTTCTTGCGGGAGCCGCGTGCAGCTCCGAGGGGGAGGCCGGTGAGCCGGTGGAACCGGCCGGCGTGCTCGAAATGGAAACCTTCTTGACCAACATCAACGACCCCAACCGCCACGCGCGGGTTCAGGTGAAGCTCGCGGTGGCCCCCGAGAGCGAGATCGCCGATATCGAGGGCAACGCTCTGCTGATGGCTCGCCTACGTGACAGGGTGATTACTTTACTCACCGCGAAAACCTACAAGGACCTTGTCGACCCCAAAGGCAAGCAAGCGTTCCGCGAAGAGATTCAAGCCGAACTGAAACCCTTGATCGAGAAGGCCGAACTGAAAGAAGTGTTCTTCGCCGACTTTGTGGTTGAGTAAGGCACTCTGTCGACTCCTCGCTCTACTGCTCACCCTCGTCCGACGCCGGGCCCGCGCTAGGAGTGTCGCACCGCCGCGGGCCCGCCCGGCCTCGGCTAGAAGTTGAAGCGCACGTTGGCCTGAAACGTTCGGGACAAACCTTCCGTCCGAACGACGCCGAAGAAGGGATGGTCGATGTTCTGGAAGGGCAAGTCCCAGTTCTTGTTGTCGAACACGTTGAGAAGATCCAGGCCTATGGTGGTCGACATCGATTCCCCAAGGGGCCAGGGCCGGGTGACTCGGAAATCCCACTGCTGGAACCCTTGCGACGTGAAATCGTTCCTCTGTGCGGTGCCGGGGCGCAACTCGTCGAAGTCAGTCGGCACGACCCGCTGGAACGCCGTCGGGTCGAACGCGAAGCGGCCGGTGATCGTACGGCCGTCGGCGAGAGTAAACGTTTGTGTCTTGCTGGGGTCCAGGCGGCGAAATTCGCCAATCTGGTCCGGACGCCCGATCGCCACGAAGCTGAAGGTGGGGTCCTGTATCTGGCGGATGTCGAGCGGCAAACCTGCGCGCCATCGCCAAATGCCGCTGACCTGCCAGCGGTCGGCCCAGGGGACACGGTCGCGCACCCCCGGCGCCAGACGCACCTGATAGAACCACGACGCGGTGAGCATGTTGCGGCGGTCAAAGTTCGAGCGCGCCCAAGGCTCGGTGGCCAACTCATCGCCAAAGGTGGTGCTGCCGTTATCGAAGGCCTTGGCCCAGTTGTAGCTCACGTCAAAGGCCAGCCCACGGGTCAGGTAGCGGGTCCCGCGAATCTGGACGGCGTTGTAACGGCCGTTACCGGAACTCTCGAACTGGCGAATGTCACTGTATTGCGAAAACCGCCGCATCTGGCGAATGAAGCCGAAGCCTAGAATCCCGCTACACGAGAAAACGTTCAGCTCGCGTTGCCGCTGCAGCCTCAGAGACCGCGTGCCAATGTAGGTGGCGCTAAAGAACACCCTTCCGGGCAGCAGCCGCTGCCAGCCGACCGTCCAATGATGAGCCACCGCGTTCTCGAAGTTGCGGTCGAAGACCCGAATTGGATAGCTGACCGAAGTGTTACGAATAGACGCCGTGGTCGGCTCGGGGACGTTCGAGAACGGGGCCTCGAAACTGCCGCGCGTATCGGTCACAGACGTGAAGTTGAACCGGCGGTCCGTGCTGAAGGGCGGATAGGTGGCTTGGAACAAGGCGGCGGCGCTCGATCCCGCTAACGTCCCGAAGTCGTAGAACATACCGTAGGATGCTCGGAAAACCGAGCGGCCCGCTTCGCCGAAGATCCACCGCGCCAAGCGGACGTCTGAGCTTGGCGAGATCGTCAGCCCGATGCGAGGGGCGAGCTGGCGGCCGTCGTCGGCGATCGTCGAGCGCGGCAGCGGGCCCTTTTCGCCGTCCGGATCGCCGGCGAAGATCAGATTGGGCAGCGTGGCCTCGAATGCCTGGGTATCCACATCCTCCAGCTCCCGAAACGCTGCAATGCGATCGAGCCTATCGACGGCGGGAGGCTGTGCCTCGTACCGCAGCCCCAGGGTGAGCTGCGCTCCGCGCCAGGGACGAAGCTCGACCTCGCCGTAGAGCGACAACTCGTGCCAACGAAGGTCGAGGCTGCGAGGCGTCTGTAGGCGATAGGAACTCGGAATCCCCGTCAGCAGATTGCCGACGCTGTTGCGAGTTCCCTGGAACGATCCGGGCGCGAAACCGAAGCTGCCGGCCGGATTCTCGAAGTTCGCGAACGGCCACAGGCCGCGGTGGAACGAGATGCCGCCCCGGAACACGTGGCCACCTCGACGGTACGACACATCGTTGCTGATCTGAAACGTTGTCTGTACCGACGACTCGCTGAAAAGGAACGGCGCGACGCGCAGCTTCTCCGTACCGTCGTTGTTGAACAGCGTGAGGTCCGGCAGCATTCCCGGATTGCTGCCGAAGCTTTCGAAATCGAAGCCGAAGCCCTGCGCCGTGGTATTGCGGAACTCCGGGATCCCCTGCCAAAGGCCGATCGAGAGCCGCTGGGCGGCGAAGCGGGTGGCATTCGTCCATCGCGCCGAAGGCGAGTAGACAAGAGTAATCTGCGAGTTGCCGGCGAGTTGGCGGCGCTGTTCGGCAATGCCGGGCGAGGTCAACAGCACATCGGTCAAGGGATCGAGTACGGTGTTGCGAAAGGTGTGGTGACTGCCGCTGAGCGACCAGCTCCCGCGCCCGTAGTCGATGCGCCCGAGCAGCATCTGGCCGCTCGAATCGAGCTTGATCTCTGACTGGTGGAGGTTTGTGCCCAGGTTGGGTAGCGGGACAAACGCGTCTAGGTACTTGTCCATCAGCGGGTTGCGCGCGCTCGCCGGCATGATCCCGTTGGGGTAGGGGTCGGGGGTTCCTGGCACGACAGGCCTGTTCGCCGCCGGCGCGTCCGAAAGATCTCCCGCTCTTTCAGCGGCCGTCAGCACACTAGCTACGTCGTTATGGCGCCGCTCAGTGCGCCAACCCTCGGCGTCGAGGAACAGGAACAGGCCGTGCTTGCGCGAGATTGGACCGCCGAACTGTCCGCCGCCGGCCCAGCCGCTGAGCGAGTCGTAGGAGCCGTCGAAGCTCTCCAGCGGATCGCCTTGGCCGGGCCGCCAGAACGTGCGCAACTGCCCGTGCCAACTGTTGCCTCCCGACCGGGTGATCGGCGCGACGACGGCGCCGGCGTTGCGTCCTTCCGCGGCCGAATAGGTGTGCGTGATGACGCGGAACGTCTCGACCGCCTCGGGGACCGGCCCGAACGTCGCGGCCTGCGCTCCGGTCAAACGGTTCTGCGAGTTGTTTGGCGCGCCGTCGAACTTGTAGTTAATCGCGGACCGCCGCGAGCCGTTGGCCGAGACCGCCGCGCCCCGCCCGGAGAAAGGACTGATCTCCAGCGACTCCACAGGACTCATGCCCGGCACGAGCAGCAGCAACTTGTCCGCCGACGTACGGCCCTCGCTCCCCAACAACACCGGCACGCTTTCGATCTGCTCCCGCACGAGCCCGTACTCGAGAGCGATGCCTTCAAGACCCGCCTTCGCCCTCGTCAGCGGGGCCGACAGCGGGCGCAGCTCGACGTTCACTTCACGAGGCAGACCGGGCAGCAACTCATAGGGGCCAAGCCTCTGCGCAACGTAGTCCTCGAGTTGAAACGCCAGCGAGTACTTGCCGCTCCGAAGCATCGAGAAGGTAAAGCGGCCCTGCCCGTCGGTGTGGGCCGTAATGGGTCGGCCGCTCGAGAAGTCGATCAGTTCAACCGCGACACCGGGAAGGGGAACCTGCTGGGAATCAACGACTCGTCCGTGAATCACGCCCGATGGCGTCGGCTGGGCGCAGAGACCGGCCGCTAGCGCCAAAGACGCCGTCCACGCTAGGACTGGGCATCGGGCCATGGGCCGCCTACCGCAGGCTGTCGGTACCGGCTCGTAGATGGCGCACCCGGCCTCGGATGCGGCTAAGGAGAGATCCACAGGAGAGATTGGTCTGGGAAGCGTCCAGCGTCGCCTCAGGCGTGCTGAGAAGCGCGGTGAGTGTCGAATCCAGCTCCAACGTGTCGCCTAGCAGCGTGGCGACTTCGCTGCGCCAGTCCTGTTTCGGCGCCAGGTTTTTCTTCGACGCCCGGTAGCTCCAGAACTTCCTGGGCAGTGTCTCGGAAAGGCGGTCGTAGATGCGCGCCTGCGCGCCGTTCACGGCGCTTAGGTGGAATTGTGCAAGCTTGCGGATCTTGGCGCGGGCATCGGGCCCAAGCGCTTCCGCCCGCTCCCCGTCCACTCGGCCGAGAACGCTCTTCAGAGCGTAGGCATGGGCCAGCAACTCGGACTGGCTCTTGAAGACCTCGCTGACGAAGCGGTCAATTTCGCCTTGCAGCACCGACGGCTCCAGCGCGACGAACGACCGGCGAGCCGTGTCGCCAAAGTGCGTCAACAGCGAACTCCGCACCACCCCGCCCAACGGGTGTTGCTCCACTTGCGAGGAAGCCAAGGTAACTCTCGGGGCGCTCGACGCGACGTCGCGCAGCCGAAGGTCGATCGCAATTGCGCTGTCACCCTCGGCGCGTCCGATCGCACGCAGCACCCGGTCTTTGGCAGCCTCGTTCTCTACACTGCCTTGCAGCACAAGGCCGGCATCCGTCCAGACCGGGACGATGTCCTCCCGCCAGACGTTGGCCTGGTAGAGGACCCAATGGCCGTCGACCACCGCTTGGGCGGCTCTTGGGCTCAGGTCCGCAAGTTCTTGAATCGGCCGGGACCGCACCGGCTCTTGCACCGCCGGTTCCGGCAGGAGCGCGGCGGTCGAGAGCACGCCCGCTAGGAGAGCTGTCGAAACCGGCTGCGGGTCCACTGAGGGACCTGAAAACTCAGCAGCGACCGCAAGCATGGGCGGCTGAGGCGCCTCTTCAGACTCACCTAGCTCGAACCGCGTTGGTGCCGCGCGTGGCTCTTCAAGCGGCAACTCGACCATCGAGGGTATTTCGACAGCGGTCTCCGGCAGCACAACGGGGGATGAGGAGTCCTCGACCGCGGCGCTCCTATTAGGAGCAGCCGGTTCAGGCGCACCAGTTTGGGCCGCACTTGGCGCCGGCGTGGGCTCAACCACATCCGCGATCTCAACCGGCGCTTGCGTTGGCGCACCGAAAAATTCCAGGGAGAGATAGCCGCTGATGACAACGAAGCCCAAGGCTGCCGCCGCCGCGTACACCGCCGCCCAGCGCAACGGGAAGGGCGTGACCTTTGCCACGGCGAGATCACTGGCCTGCAAACGCGACTCAAGCGCGGCCCACGAGGCCTGATGGCGCTCGGCGCTTTCCTGAGGCACGGATGCCCTCAGTTCCAACTCGGCCTCGTGCAGCACGGCGGCCAGATCAACCAGGGCGCACTGGCACTGTTCACACGCGTCCAAGTGCGCGGTACGCTCGGTGCTTAGCTCACTGTCAAACTGCAGCAGGAGCTCTTCCGTGCTTAGATGTGATCTTGTCATCACCCTCAACCGCCCCCAACTTCTTGGCGGCCCGTGCTAAGTAACTGACAACAGAAGAGATCGTTAGATTCAAGACCTCTCCAACCTCGCGCAATTTAAGGCCTTCGGTACGCAACCGCAGGCACTCAAGCTCCATGGGACTCAAATCGCCCCACGGCAATTGCGACAAGTAAATCTTCGTATCGATCGAAGCCGGCGATGCCGTTAGACGCCTTTCGACTTTGGCCCAACCGTTCTGATCGAGTAGCTCCGGTTTCTTCTTCCGCCCCCGATCAACCAGCAAGTTTCGTGCCACTCGGAACAGCCAGGCTTTCGGCTGCTCAATCTGCTCGTCGCGGCTGCGGGTTTCGAAGAATCGAAGGAAGCTTTCCTGCGCTAGGTCTTCTGCCTCTTCCGCGTCGTCCAGGTGATAACGGAGGTACCTGATCAAGCTGTCGCGGCACTCCGCGAACAGCTCCTCTGTCTCCCAGGCTGCGGATTTCGGGTGGCCAAATCCTTGCACAGGGGCCCCTATGCGCCGCTGTGCCTGAATGTACTAGACGAATCAGGCAGTCGTTCTTACGGCAAGCGAGTCCTACCCTTCCTATTGTCCTGCCGCGTCGGGCGGTTGTCAATTGAGCCGCGAAACAACTTAACTACAGCAGCACCATTAGGTTACGGGGATCTGGCTGGGTCCGGGGTGCGGTTCATCACAAGAAAAGAATGGCCCTACGCCAAAAAAAACCTCGCGCCGTTCGTCTTACGAGACAGAAGAGGCGATCTAGGTCGGTGTCGGCTCACACCAAGCTGGCAATTAGCGTCCCGAACCATAGCTACTGGCCAAGGCAGCCTCGGCTCTTCCCACACACGAACCCACCTACGCCGGCTCGGGATCTCCTCCCGAGCCGGCGTAGTTTTTTGTCGGGGTCCGGCATCACGCAGCGAGTCAACCTGACCCGCCGGTGCGGCTATTCGCGGCGGATCCAACGCAACTAGAAGTTGTTCTGTGCTGACCGGCATAAGGTAATACCCTTCGTAGGGGCGGACCGCTGCGTCCGCCCAGCCGCCGCAACCGCCTCTGCTCATTGGCGATAGAAACGGTTCGCACGGCTCCAGGATGGGAACCCGGCCGGTTCCCAACTGCAGCGCCGAAGGCGTTTACCGAGCGCCTAGTCCGCCAACGATGGTTCGGCCAGGACCCCTACCGTCTGCTGCACGTCGCGCATGAGCTGGACAGCGTCACGGTTCGTCAGACCCACCGTCGGGATCGGTTTCCCCACTCGCAGCTCGGCGCGTCCGGGGTGTAGGTGGGCTGAGTTGGGGGGCAGGATCTTGCGTGTCCCGACCAGCGCCATCGGCACGATCGGCTGTTGCGCTTGAATGGCTATCGCGGCCGCGCCCTGTTTAAAACGCCGCATCTTCGCCTCGCGCGTTCGACCGCCTTCGGGAAATATCAGCAGCGACGAGCCGTCACGTAGCTTCTCTGCGGCGTGCCCCAGGCTGCGGGCGGCGGCCCGCGGGTTCTCACGCTCTACAGGGACATGTCCCGCGCGGTTCAGGTGCCAGCCGACGAACGGGACCTTCCAGAGCCCGTGCCGAGCCAGAATCCGAAACTCGCGCGGCATCGAGCCGAACATCACCGGCGTGTCGACTAAGCTGGAGTGGTTCGACACGAAGACGTACTGCTGATCCCGGTCAAGCGTCTCTGCGCCCAGCACATCCACCCGGATCATGCAGATGCGCAGTAGCATCCGCGCCCAAGCGACGGCCACCTTGTGCTGCAGGCGGCCCGTCCCGTCGAACAGCGACACCGCCAGCGACACGGCCCACATGAAAGCTGTTGCCACCGCGATCAGCGGGCACATCCACAGAACCGAGCGAAGGTAGCTGAGCATATTCTGATTCGTTGAGCCCGCCGACCGTTCAGCCGTTAGCTCATCGCGGCTCCCGAACCAATGTATCAACAGACTCAAGGACTTCTTTTGCCTCGCCCACCAGAAAGATCGATCCGGCAATCACGATCACGTCGTCCGGAGTGGCCCCGGCCTTCGCTCGCTCCAGCGCCTCGCGCAAGTTCGGCGCCACGGAAATGTTTTCGTGATGATGGTCCACCATCGCCAACAGTCCTTCGGGGCTGACCGAGCGGCTGATTCTGGAGCGCGTCAGGATCACTCGATCGACACAGGGGAAAAGCAAGCCAGTCGCTTCTTCGATGGCCTTGTCCCGCACCGCGCCGTACACGAGATGCATGCGCCGGCCCGCACGATGCTCCCGCAGGAACTTCGCCAGCGCGCGCGCGCCGGAAGGATTGTGGGCCGCGTCGACGAGAATCTCGGGGTGGGCTCCCAGGCGTTCGATGCGTCCGGGCCAGCGCACGTCGGCGAGCCCGGCACGGATCGACTGCTCCCAGATGCCCCCCGACGCAGCGCCCCCCGCCTCAACGCGTAAACAGTCGAGCGCCGCAATCGCCGTGAGGGCGTTCTCGACCTGATGCTCACCGGCCAGGGCTAGCTCGACAGGCAGGCGATCGCCAGTCGCCGTGTTGCAAGTCCCCCGATTGCAAACCGCCTCGAAGTGGTAGCGGCCGTCGGTGTGGCTCAGATTCTCCGCCTTCCAGTCCGACCCCACACGGACCAGGGAGGCCCCTACCTCAGCGCATCGCTTTTCGATGACCGCCAGCGCTTCGGGCATCTGAGGCGCCGTCACAACGCGCGTTTTCGATTCCACCAAGCCCGGCCTCACGATGCCCGCCTTCACGATGCCCGCTTTTTCTGCGGCGATGGCCGCGGCGCCGTTGCCGAGATAGGCCTCGTGATCGAAATGGATCGGCGTGATGACCGCCAACTCGGATTGAACGATGTTTGTCGCGTCCAATCGGCCGCCGAGGCCGACTTCCACCACGCCCCACTCAATCCCTGCCGCGCGAAAAGCGCAGAAAGCGGCAGCGGTCATCGACTCGAAAAGCGTTGGGTGGCTGTGAGGTCCGAGTTCGTCCGCGAGGCGGTCGTTGGCAGCACGAACCTCGTCGACGGTCGCGGCGAAATCCGAGTCGCCAATCTCCTCGCCGTTCAGCCGGATACGCTCGTTGAAACGCACCAGGTGGGGCGAGGTGAAGAGTCCGGTGGTGTGTCCGGCGGCCCGCAGGCCGGCCTCGATCATAGCGGCGGTCGAGCCTTTGCCGTTGGTGCCGGCGATATGGACGACGCGAAAGCTCTTCTCGGGATTCCCTAGCGCGGCCGCCAAGCGCTGCATCCGCTCGAGGCCGAAGTTCGAAGAACGCAAGGGTCCGATCAGCGAGAGCAGGTACTCGACGGCATCTGGGTAGGTCATGCCCGCCGGGCTATTGTGCCGGGCCGATAAAGAAGTCCAGCGCGTGTGCCACGAAGTTCTTCATCTTTTTGCGCGACACCAAGGCGTCGAGCATGCCGTGTTCGAGGAGGAACTCGGATCGCTGGAACCCCTTCGGTAGTTTCTGGCGAATGGTCTGCTCGATGACGCGGGGGCCGGCGAAGCCAATCAACGCGCCGGGCTCGGCGATGTTGAGGTCCCCCAGCATGGCGTAGCTGGCGGTCACGCCGCCGGTAGTTGGGTCGGTCAGGACGCTGACATACGGCAGCCGGGCGGCGGCGAGCCGGGTGAGTGCAGCCGAGACCTTGGCCATCTGCATCAGGCTCAGCGCGCCTTCCATCATCCGCGCACCGCCGGAGGCGGAGATGATGATCACCGGCGTGCCTTGCTCCACGGCGCGTTCGACTGCCAGCGTGATCTTCTCGCCGACCACCACGCCCATGCTACCGCCGATGAAGCGGTACTCCATGGCGCAGATCGCCACCGGCCGGCCTGCCAGGGGTCCGACCGCACAGATCACCGCGTCCTTGAGGCCGGTGGCGGCTTCTGCCTTCTCGAGCCGCTCCTGATAGCTGCGTTGGTCGACAAACTTCAGGGCGTCGGTGGTGCGGAGTCCTTGGTCGAACTCCTCCCAGGGCTCGTCGAACAGAAGGTCCAACCGCGCGCGCGCGTCGATCTTGAAGTGGAAATCGCACTTCTCGCAGACCATCAGGTTGGCTTCGAGGTCCTTCTTCCAGATGATCGTGCGGCACGAGTCGCACTTGATCCACAACCCCTCGGTGCGCACGCGTCGGGGCTCGGAGGGCTCCGCGGGACTGTCGGACTTTCTAAATAGCGCCATCAGAGGCCTCAAGGGGCCGGGAAGGCCCCCCCCCGGTCGATGATAACAGAGCGACGGGCGTTTGCCGGCGGGCCGGGGGACCATCAGTGTGGCCCGCCCGTTCGTCCACCGCCGGACCCCGCCACTCCGCCGTTGCCTTTTCGACCATGATCGATTCAACCCGCCGGATTCCCAGCCGGCCGCGCGAATTCAGTACGGGCGGGCCGCTGCGTCCGCCCAGGCGGCTTCAACCTGGACTCAACCTGCACCGGCGTCCTCTCGAGACTTCTGCTGAAACCCCAAACAGAGACACCATCCACCCGCGAGATCAGCCACAGCCCGAGCCTCGATGTGATATTTTCAGAACCGGAAACCGCGGCCCATGATGCAGCTCCCTCGATATATTTTGACTCTGCTCCTCATACCTGGCTTGGGCGTGGCACAGGACCTGCCGTCCTACGACATCCACCGCGCACCCGGGCCCATCAACATCGACGGGCGGCTAGACGAGGCGGCTTGGAAGAAGGCCGCCCCCGTCGGCGACTTCCACTTCAATTGGTGGATCAGCGGAGATAAGGAAAAGACCGTTGCCAAGGTGCTATGGGACGACACGAACCTCTACGTCGGCTACTACTGTTACGACAAGCACATTTCGGCCAACGTAACGCGGCGCCACGGGCCGGTCTCGCGCGACGATTGCGTCGAGGTCTTCGTCAGCCCGAACCCCGATAAGGTTCGCAACTACTACGGCTTCGAGTTGAACGTCATCGGGACGATGCTCAACTTCATCCGGGGTGACTGGTGGCGCGGCGGACGGTTCTCCGAGCCCGTCGGCGTGCGCCGCTGGACGTCCCACTACGGCCGCTCGCTCAAGGTCGATTCGCCCGACGACGACCATTGGATTCTCGAGATCGCCATCCCGTTCAACAACTTCGAGAAGGACGCAGCGCACACTCCGCCGCACAATGGCGACCGCTGGCGCCTGAATCTGAACCGCGCCGGCGGAACCACGAATCCGCAATACAGCACCTGGTCGCCGGTCAACACCCCGCGGCCGAGTTTCCACGTGCCGGAAGCGTTCGGGTGGGTGACGTTCGTGAGCGATGCTCCGTAAACGAGCCGGTTGGCTCTTGCTCCTTGCGCTGTGGGTGGGAGCTGTAGGCGGGCAAGAACGCGACACGTTACCAGCCCCACCGCCCCCGAAGGTCTTGCGTCCAGCCTCCGAGTGGCCGCAGTTTCGCGGGCCCAACGGGTCCGGGGTCGCCGAGACCTCCGGGCTGCCGACGCGTTTTGGGCCTGATGAGAATGTCGTTTGGAAGACGGCTGTGCCGCCCGGGCGCTCGTCGCCGGTGCTCAGCGGCGGCCGGGTGTTTCTGACGGCCGTCGAAGACGACAAGCTCTATGCCCTCTGCTTCAGCCGTACGACCGGCAGGGAGCTGTGGCGGCGTGAGTGTCCGCGTCCTCGGACGGAGAAGCTCGACCGGCGCAACCATCCCGCGGCCGCGAGCGCGGGGACCGACCACAACAGCGTCTACGTCTTCTTTGGCGATTTCGGGCTGCTCTCCTATGACTTCGAAGGCAACGAACGCTGGCGGCTGCCACTGGGGCCGTTCGATAACTCCTACGGCATGGGGGCGTCGCCCATCGTCGTCGACGATCTGGTCGTGCTCGTCTGCGATCAGCGCACAGACTCGTTCATCCTGGCCGTCGACAAGAAGACCGGGCGCGTTCGCTGGCGCAGGCCCCGTCCCGACGCCGTCAGCGGACACTCGACGCCGGTTGTCTACGGGGCCGGCGACGGGATCAAGCAGATTCTGGCGCCAGGGTCCTTTCGCCTCGACGCCTACGCGGTCGAGACCGGCGAGAGCGTCTGGTGGGTGAACGGGCTGCCGTCGGAGATGAAGTCGCTGCCGGTCATCAGCAGAGGGATCGGCAGCGATATCGGCAGTCAGATGGGCGGCCGGACGGTCTACGTGGCCGGCTACAACGTTCCGGCGAACGATGCGGGACGGCAGGTGACGGTGCCGGCGTTTGCGGAGGCTGTGGCCTCGTACGACGCGAACGGTGACGGGCGGCTGGCGCGGGACGAGCTGCCCGCCGGGCGCCTGCATCAGTTGGTGGGGTTCAGCGACCGCGACCGCGACGGCCGCCTCGATGCCGGCGAGTGGCGTCTCTACGCCGCCGCGCAGGCGTCGGAGAACGGGTTGCGGGCCATCCGGCTCGAGCCCGAGGGCCGGCCGCGCGGCGACCGCACGGCCGCGACCTTACGCTGGACGTATCCGCGGGCCGTGCCGCAGTTGCCGTCGCCGTTGCTGTATGAGCGGGTGCTCTACATGATCAACGACGGGGGGATTTTGACCGCGCTCGATCCCGAGACGGGCGGCGTGGTGAAGCGCATGCGCCTGCGAGGCGGGGTCGACCACTACTACGCCTCCCCGGTTGCGGCGGACGGCAAGGTGTTTTTCGTGAGCCAGGGGGGTGCGGTGACGGTGTTGCGGGCGGGGGCGAAGCCCAAGGTTTTGGCGGTCAACGAGTTGAATGAAGAGTGCTATGCCACGCCGGCGATCGCTGACGGGCGGTTGTATGTTCGGACGGCCAGCGCCCTTTACTGCTTTGGGGAGAAACCGAGCCAGGAACGCAAGTGACGGGTGCGATGCCGCAAATACCATCGGGTGCGAGGGGTGAACGACGGATGTGAGCGACCTGCCCCTGAACTGCCCACTTGTTCTTACGCTCCGAACGGTCGCGGCGAACGATGCGACGCCACCATGGCCCGCTCGCCAGGCAAGATCGCAAACGCGCGCAACGGAAGCTGGCGTAGCCCGTAGCGCGGATCTCGGTTTTGAGATCCGCGGCCTTGCCCGGCGGCCTTCCTACAACCGTGCCTTGGGTTCCGACGGCAGGCGCAAGAAATCGATCTCCATCGGCCCCACCCGCTCCGCGATCCAACGTGCACTCGACCACCGCCACTCGCGCGGTTCGCTCACCAATCCCCGGCGAACAGGATTCATGTGCATGTAATCCAACGCGTCGTCGTACTCCTGGCGGCTCCTCAGCGCGTGGTCATAGAATCGACTCTGCCAGAAGGCCGTGGGGCGATCGCCGGATCGTTTGAGCGACTGGAATGTCGCCAGCTTGAAGCTCTTCATGACGTTCGAGATGGTTGTCGTTTCCTCGGGGAAGACGATCGCGTGGATGTGGTCGGGCATGAAACAATAGCCGCACAACGCGAAGGGGAGCCGTCTGCGCGTTCGGTCGAGGATCGTTGCGAGGACGGTGAATTCGCGGTCATTGAACGGCCGCCGGCCTCGCAGTAGGTTCGTCGTTACGAAGAAGAATCGCGAATGGAGGTCCGCTCGGCGTAGCCTCGACATGGTGGTGGCGTGGTGGCGGTCGTCGCCTGATTAGGGTAGCGGATGGAGTGGGCCGTGGGAAAAGCCGCGGATCTCAACACCGAGATCCGCGCTACGGGCTTGCACTCCGAACGGTCGCGGCGGAGAACGATGCGACCGGACCATGGGGCTGGGTGCTGGGCAGGAAAAAACGCGCGGAGGGGAAGCTGCTGTAGAATGGCCGCGTTGGTGACGTAGAAAATGGCCGCCAAACTCAAGCTGCCGACCGGCGTGAGCCTGGAGCAGAGCCTGAAGGGGTTCGGTGAGGGCAACGAGTGCCGGGCCCTCGCTTGGTCGCCGGACGGCGCCCGGCTTGCAGCTGGGTTCACCCACGGGGGAATTCGAGTCTGGGACGCTCGGACGTGGGCCGAGCCCCGGTTGCTGCGGGGGCACAAAAATACAGTGTGGAGCCTCGCCTGGCCCCCGGACGGGCGGCGGCTCGCCTCCGGCTCAGCAGACAAAAGCGTCGGTATTTGGGAGGCGGAGACCGGCAAGCGCTTGCATACCTTCAAAAGGCACGCCGCGTGGGTTGGCTCCGTCGCCTGGTCCCCCGACGGGCGTCTCGTCGCCTCGGGGAGCGATGACAGCACAGTCAAGCTCTGGGATCCGTCATCCGGCGACGAGGCAGCGACCCTGGATCGCCATTCGCTCGGCGTTAATTCGGTAGCTTGGTCCCCCGACGGCACACGACTCGCCTCGGGGTCGGACGACGACACGGTTCACCTCTGGGACGTGGCGAGCCACAAGACAATCCGAACCTTCAAAGGCAAAGCTCTGATCTGGAACGTCGCCTGGTCACCCGATGGCGCCCTGCTCGCCTCGACGGAGGAACCAACGGTCCGTATCTGGGAGGCGAACTCCGGCAAGCAGGTCGCCGCGCTGGAGGGCCATTCCGGCTACGTCCACGACGCCTTCTTCTCGCCCGACGGCCGCCTGCTCGCTTCCGGCGCCAACGACGGTGACATCCGCCTCTGGCGCTGCGACACCTGGGCCTGCGTGGCCACGGTCAGCGCCGGCTTCGTCTCGGGCGCCAACGACGCCCTCGCTTGGCACCCAAAGGCCCCGCTGCTGGCAGCCTCCTGTGAAGGCGGCCAAGCCATCTACCTCTTCGGAGTCGACCTCCCCCTCGGCGAGCGAGCCGCGGTAGGCTCCGTCCGCTACACCAACGCCAAGGTGGTCCTGGTCGGCGACTCGGGAGTGGGCAAGACAGGGCTTGGCCTCGTCCTCTCCGGCAAGAAATACCGGCGCACCGACTCAACCCACAAGCGCAACGTGTGGACCTTCCAAACCCAGAAGACCCGCAACCGAGGCCAGACCCTCACCCGCGAGACCCTGCTGTGGGACCTGGCCGGCCAGCCCGGCTACCGCCTGGTCCACCAGCTCTCTCTCAACGAGGTCGCCGTCGCCCTGGTCGTCTTCGACGCCAAGAGCGAAACCGACCCATTCGCCGGCCTCCGCCACTGGGACCGCGCCTTACGCCAGGCGCAGCGCGCGGCAGTCGAGGGGGCGCCGCCTACCAAAAAGATCCTCGTAGCCGCCCGCACCGACCGCGGCCGCGTGGGCGTCAGCCGCGCCCGCATCGATGAGCAGATTCAGCGTCTGGGCTTCGATGCCTACCTCGAAACCAGCGCCAAGGAGGGCCTGCGGATCGACGAGTTGAAAAAGGCGATCCGCAAGGCGATCGATTGGGACGCTCTGCCCGTCGTCAGCTCGGACGAGCTGTTCCAGCGCATCAAGGAGTTCCTTATCAAGGAGAAGAAGAAAGGCCGTGTCCTTTCGAGTGTCGACGATCTCTACCGCCTGTTCCTCGAAGGCGGCCGCAAGAAGAGCGACCCAGAGGACCTGCGCACCCAGTTCGACACCTGCATCCGTCTTGTCCAGAGTCGCGGGCTGATCCGGCGCTTGAGCTTCGGCGGCCTGGTGCTGCTGCAGCCCGAGTACCTCGACTCCTATGCCGCCGCGATGGTCAACGCTGCCCGCGACGAGCCGGACGGGCTGGGGTCCCTCCGTGAGCAGGACGCCCGCGAAGGCCGCTTCGCGATCCCCACCGAAGACCGCGTCGCCGACCGCGGGCAGGAAAAGCTGCTGCTGATCGCGACCGTCGAGGAGCTGCTCGAAAACGAGATCGCTCTGCGCGAAGACGAAGACCTGGTCTTCCCCGCGCAATTCACCCGCGACTGGCCCGAGGCGCCCGATCCCCCGGGCAAGGTCGTGGTCTTCCGCTTCGACGGATCCGTGCTCAACCTCTACGCCACGCTGGCCGTGCGGCTCTCGCACAGCGGGGTGTTCACCAAAGATGAGATGTGGAAGAACGCCGCGACCTTCCGTCCGGCCGCCGACGGGCGTTGCGGCGTCTTCCTGCGCGAACCCGAGGAGGGCCGCGGTGAGTTGACGCTCTTTTTCTCGAAAGAGACGAGCGAGCCGCGGCGCCTCGACTTCGAGCGATACGTCGAGGCACACCTGCTGCGCCGCGCGCTGCCGGAGAGCGTCGTCCGCCGGCGGATCTTCGTTTGCCCGGAGTGCGAAACGCCCCTCACCGACCAGCAAATCGAGGCTCGGCGGGCGCGGGGATTCGACCGGGCACGCTGCAGCGTCTGCGATACGGAGTTCTCCTTACTCGACCGCGAAAAGCGGGTCGCCGCCGACCGCGAAACCCTCGCGGCCATGGACCGCGCCGCCGACGAACAACGCGACCGCTCCGCCGCTGCGACAACGCTGGCGGGCAAGCTCGCCACGAACGACTTCGATGTCTTTCTGTCTTACAAAAGCTCCGACCGCAAAGCCGTGCAGGAGATCGCCAAAAAGCTCAAGGAAAAGGGTATTCTGCCCTGGCTGGACGTGGAACACATTCGCCCAGGTTTCTCCTGGCAACAAGCGTTGGAGCTTCACATCAAGAAGATCAAGGCGGCCGCCGTCTTTATTGGAAGAGGCCCGCGCGGACCGTGGCAAAGGGCTGAGGCGGAGGCGATCGTTCGGAAGTCGGTAGAGCGGAAGCTACCTGTCATGCCAGTACTGCTCAAATCCGCGGCTCGCAAACCCAAGGTTCCGCTTTTCCTCGAGAGCCTGCACTGGGTCGACTTCCGCGAAGACGAACCCGACCCGCTGGAGCAACTCATCTTCGGTATCACGGGCGAGAGAAGCCGCGAGCGCTAGGCTCTTCCCAAAAACACAGACGGGGGCACATGTTCTGAGCCGCAGGGGTGGGCAACCGCAACCTGAAGGTTACGGCACGGGGCGAGCTGAGCGCACCGCCTTCGGGGCTCGGTTTCCACGCTAGCTCCGGCTGCTCGTCCTCGTCCAACCGCCTGTAGCACAGTCGAGGTTTGCGATAATGGGGCCGCGTATGGCGGGCCCCGAAATCAACCACCGTAGCGCCGATCCATCGGCCGGAGGCGTGCCGGCCGGGCCACCCGACCCCGCGGCGAGTGCGCTTTCGAAAGCTGCCGATGGCGCCTGGAGGAACCTCATCGAGTTTGCCGGGGAGGTGAGAACTTTACGGTCGTTCCCTTGGTTCACCTGGGCCAAGCATGACCATGATGTGGATTTCGAGGAGATCCTGCCCGCGCTGTCCCTGATCGAATCGGGAGACATCGGCCTGCACCGAAACCGTGGACACTTGTCGAACCTGGCGATTCCCGGTTTCATGAAGCACGCCTGGATTCACGTGCGGGACGGAATCGAGGACCCGGCTGTTGTCGAAGCGCTCACGACGGGTGTGGTCAAACGCAGCCCGATCTACCCGTTGCACTCGGACTACTCGATGATTCTGTCGCCCAGAAATCGAGAATCGGTCACCGACGCGCACCGTAGCTATGTCTGCGACAGAGCACACCGAGTGATCGGCGCTAAGTATGACCCTTACTTCACAATCGATCTGCCATCGGAGCCAAGGGATTACAACGGGCACCATCACCAACGGCCGCGGAACGACCGACAAGCGGCCCGATGGCTACGCAAGGGACATCGGCGTGGATTCAGTTGCACGGAGATGGTGAGTTATTGCTGGTGGCACCAGCGAGAGAATTTGACGATCCGCCACACAACAAGTCGTGGTCTGCCCGTCATTCTTCCCGACTCATTCCTGAATCGCAACTGGAAGATCAGTTGGATGAGCCGTAGTACGACGGTCGATCAAGCCCGAGCGTTCGGGCTGCATGAGGAGGGACTTTCACTCATCGAAGAGTATCTGCGAGATGAGGGGGCGATGAAGGACGGCTACCCAGCGCACGCCGTGACCGCCAGTCACTGATTTCCACAAAACTTTCCGAACCCGTCCGCGCTGAGGCTCCGGAACCGACGCCTACTTGCGGGACTCGCGGGCTTGGCCGAGGCGGTCGCCGATTGGGACGAAGGTCTTCTCTTCTGGGCCCAGGTAGACCTGCCGCGGGCGGGAGATGCGGCGTTCGGGATCGTCCATCAACTCCTCCCAGTGCGCCAGCCAGCCCGAAGTGCGCGGAATCGCGAACAAGACCGTGAACATCTCGGGACGGAAGCCCATCGCTTCGTAGATGATCCCCGAGTAGAAGTCCACGTTGGGGTAAAGCTTGCGCTTGACGAAGTAGTCGTCCTCGAGCGCGATGCGCTCCAGTTCCTTGGCCAGGTCGATCTTCGGGCTTTTGCCGGTGACCTCGAAGACCTCGTCGGCGATGTTCCCGATGATGCGGGCGCGCGGGTCGTAGTTCTTGTATACGCGGTGTCCGAACCCCATCAAACGCACCTCGCCCGCCTTGACGCGCTTGATGAACTCGGGGATCTTGTTCATCGAGCCGATGTCGTCGAGCATCTGCAGGACCGCCTCGTTCGCCCCGCCATGTAGTGGACCGTAGAGCGCTCCGGCCGCGGCCGAGGTCGCCACATAGGGGTCGGAGTTGGCGCTGGCCACGGTGCGCATGGTGGACGTGCTGCAGTTCTGCTCGTGGTCGGCGTGCAGGATGAACAAAACGTCGAGGGCTTTGGCGAGTACCGGGCTCGACTTGTATCGCAGCTCCGTCCTCTTCCAAAGCATATTCATGAAATTCTCGGTGTAACTCAGGTCGTTATCCGGATAGGCGTAGGGCAGGCCCAGACTGTGGCGAAAGGCGTAGGCCGCCAGCGCCGGCATTTTGCCGATCAGCCGCAGTTGCTGCAGGCGGCGGTTGGAGCGGCTGTCGATGTTCTTGGCGTCGGGATAGAAGGTCGAAAGCGCCGCCACCGAACTGACGAGCATCCCCATCGGGTGCGCGTCGTAGAGGAAGCCGTCCACGAACTTCTTGATATTTTCGTGGACCATCGTGTGATGGTTGATCTCGTCGTTCCAACCGGTGAGTTCCGAAGACGTGGGCAACTCGCCGTGCAACAACAGGTAGGCGACCTCGGTGTAGGTGCAGTTCTCCGCAAGCTGCTCGATCGGGTAGCCGCGGTAGCGAAGAATGCCTTTCTCGCCGTCGATGAACGTGATTCGGCTGGTGCAGGAGGCAGTGTTCGTGTAGCCCGGATCGTAGGTCATCATCCCGAATTCTTCGGGATCTTCCCTGATGGGGCGCAGATCGAGAGCCCGAATCGTGCGGTTAGTGATCTCGACCTCGTAGTCTTTCGACGTACGGGAATCGGTGATTTTCAGTGACGGCCCTGCCAAGAACAACCTCCTTGTCAGCAACCCAGCCCCCCCGGCTAGGTGCTCTGGATACAGCAGGATAACAGAATCATGCAAGGGGCGGCGGATTGGCCCTTTCCGCGACGTTGTAGACCCTGTAGAGGCGGCTGCGCGTGGGGGGCGGCGCCAAGATGGCGAATGCTTCGGCGAGCCGCACTACGGCAGCTCGTCTTTGCATTCCTGTGCCGCGGCGCGCACTTCCTCGATAGGAAGGACCGGCCCCACGCCGATGCCCGGGCACGACCTGCCTACCTTTTTCCAGGCGCGGCGGCCACTAACGTTCTCGGGCCAGAACGGGAAGGCGCGGCATTGTAGCGGTTTGACCTCGTGGATCGAACAGCCGCCTTCAAGCAGGAAGTGGCACGATTTGTCGGCAGGCGTGGTGAGCTGCAAATCGCCGTCCGCGTTCGTCTCGCACAGGGTGGTTAGGAAGTGCTCGGTGGTTTGCCCCGAGTGGGCGGCGATGCGTTGTACATCGTCCTCGGTGAGATAGACCTCCCCGGTCTGCGTGCAACATTCGATGCAGCGGCGCTGGCACTCGAAGTGGAAGTCGACGTTCCCGATTTGGACAAGACTGCTCATCGCGGGTCAGGGTTTGGTGATCAGCCGGCCGCTGCCTTGCCGGAGGCGGCGAGATCTGAGGTCAGGGGCTTCTCCATGACCCAACCACCGGAGGCATTCGAGTAGTACCGATCGATGAAGCCCACCCGGCGAAACCCCAGCTTTCGGTACAACTCCTGGGCGCCGCGGCTGTACTCGGGGGTCTCGAGTCGCAGGCCTTCGGCTCCCAGGCAGGCCAGGCGCTCCTCCGCCGCACGCATCAGCGATGTGCCGATCCCCTGGCGCTGGAATCGCGACAACACATCGAGACTGACGATGTGGCCCAGTTTCGGCTCGAGCTTCGAAGCGATCACAAAGCCCACAATGCCTTCGTGCTCGACCTCGGCTACCAACGCGAAGCCCGCGCCGCCGCGCATCATCGTACGAAGTTGATTGACGGCACAGGCGATTTCGGGTGGGAAGCACTCGCGATCGATCTCCGACAGCCGCGGCAAGTCCGAGGGTGCGTAGTCCCGGAGACGAACTGCACTAGCAACTGCCACGGCGTCTACTCTCAAGTCAGCTCGAACTTCGAATCGCCACTCAGAGCCGCAGGCGTGAGCCTGCGATGAGCCCCTCCGAGCATTCGATTCGTTCCCCTGATCGCCTCCGAGCGAGACCCTCGTCTTGCCCGGCATCTGCGCGCAGGCTCACGCCTGCGGCTCTGAATGGCAGGTCGCGACGGCCCGCCTCCTTCCAGCATGCTGGTCGGTTCCCAAGTCTTACTCGACATCGTACACGTGGATGCTTGTCGTGATCTCCTCGCGCGGAAGTAGAGACGACCAATAGGCCACCACCTCCTGGACGCGCGGCCGGCCTTCGCCGAAGCCGGTTGCGGTGGGCGGGCCGTTGAGCACGAGTGGGATCAGCTCTCTCGTAAACCGATCGACCGCCGCGCGGTCCTGCCCCCGTACGCCGATGCGTATCTGTACTTCAGGCGGGTCGAGGCTGGGCGCCGCGGCGGGGCCGTGGCACGCTCCCGCCCCTAGATACTCCGTGTGGATCTCGTCGAAAGCCAGCCCGAGGTGTCCGAGCCTTTCCCTTACGATGCGGTCGGCCGCTTGGGCCTTCGCCACCGCGTCCGGCCAGCTATACACCAGCGTTCCCAGCGCCTTCCACCCCGCCGAGTAGGTGATCGAAGTCTTGAGCGTCGGTGGTCTCTCTCGGCCGCGAACATCACTGACCCTCACTTGGTCCGGCCCCTCGTCTTCGAGCCGGATGGTCGTGAAGTCCGCAACGCAATCCGGCGTGATGTAGTTACGCGGATCGCCCAACTCGTAAAGAAGCTGCTCCTTCACGACGGCGGCGTTGACCCGTCCGCCCGTGCCTTCGTGCTTGGTGATGCAAAAGCGGCCATCAGGGTAGGCCTCGGCGATCGGGAAGCCGATATTGGCGAGGTCGGGGATCGATTGCCAGTCGAGTTGGCAGTTGCCGCCCGTCGCTTGCCCGCCACACTCAAGGATGTGTCCGGCAACCGTGCCGGCGGCGAGCCGATCCCAGTCTTCTTCACGCCAGCCAAACTCGTGAACCATCGGCGCCAACGTCAGCGCGGTGTCGGTCGAACGCCCGGCGATCACCACCTGTGCCCCGGTCTTGAGCGCTTCTACGAGCGGAAACGCGCCCAGATAGACGTTGGCGCTGAGAATGTCTGACCTTACCGTCTCGATCGAACGGCCCGAATCCATGTCATCGAACCCAACGCCGCGGTCGAGCATCTCGTCGAGGCGGTCGAAGATGTCGTCGCCGGTGACGACGGCCACCTTCGCGCCCCGCAGGCCCTGCGAGTGAGCCGCCTCCACGACCGCCCGGGCGCAGCCGACAGGGTTGACGCCGCCCGCGTTTGAGATGACGCGAACGCCTTTTTCAAGAAGCTGCAGGAACAGCCGCCCGGTAAGCGAGACAAAGTCGCGGGCGTAGCCTTGCGAGGGGTCGCGCGATTTCTGCTTCTGCAGGATCGACATCGTCACCTCGGCCAGATAGTCGAGGACCAGGTAGTCGATCGGGCCCTGTTCGACCTGCCTGACCGGGGCTTCGAGCCAATCGCCCCAGAAGCCCTGCCCGTTCGCGATGCGGATGAAGGGTTTCATACGGGCCGCATCAAACAGGCCAGGCCAAACCGGCCAGGGCAAGCACCGCCTATGAGCTATTCGCCCAGGATGTCGAACGTCGACGTGCCGCGTTTGCGCACCTTCTCGTAGGCCTTGATCCACTCGATGTGCGCCGGGTGATCGGCGTAGACCGACAGCGCGTCTTCGTCGTCAAGCTCCATGCAGACGCCGTATTCGCGGACCCTCTTTAGGCCTTCGGAATTGTAGGAGTTGTACGGCCGGCGCAGCTTCCCCCGCCAAACTTTGCTTAGCCCGGGGATCTTGTCGGGCAATTCGTCAGACGCCTTGTTGAAAGCGGTCCAGTCGTCTTGGGTGGCCTCGGCGATGGGCGTGAAATAGAAGCAATGCATCAGTTTCTTGTCGCCCGCCGTGGCGATGCCGCTTAGCAGACCGGCGACCGTGAACAGAAAACCGAATTGAACAAGCTTACGGATCATCAGGTGATCACTCCTTGCAGCATAGTGCCGGCTCCCTGGGAGGGGAACCGTGGACCACGATTGTATCAACTCGGCTGTAACAGCAAGGGCCGTCAGGCCTGCTGCACCGACGCAGCCGGGCTTTCAACCCGCGGATGCTCCGCCAACCAACGCTCGGCATCGATCGCCGCCATGCAGCCCGTACCCGCCGCAGTGACCGCTTGGCGGTACACGTGGTCCTGCGCATCGCCCGAAGCGAACACGCCTTCGATGTTGGTGTAGGTGGAATCGGGCGCGGTGCGAATGTAGCCGACCTCATCCATGTCAAGCCAACCCCGGAAAACCTCGTTGTTGGGCTTGTGTCCGATGGCGAGAAAGAACCCGCCCACGTCGAGCCGCGACGTCTCGCCGGTCTTCACGTTCTTGAGCATCACCGCCTCGACTTCCTTGTCGCCCAAGACATCTTCGACGACCGTGTTCCACACGAAGTGGATCTTCTCGTTCTCGCGGGCGCGCTCTTGCATGATCTTCGAGGCGCGCAGCTTGTCGCGCCGGTGGATCAGATGCACTTCGGTGGCGAAGCGCGTCAAGAACAACGCCTCCTCCATCGCCGTGTCGCCACCGCCGACGACCGCCAGCTTCATGTCGCGGAAGAACGCGCCGTCGCACGTCGCGCAAGCCGACACCCCGTGACCCAACAGGCGCTTCTCGTTTTCGAGGCCGAGATACTGCGCGGAAGCACCGGTCGAGACGATCACCGCATCGGCAACGAACGGTTTCGTGCCGTCGACCAGCAACCGAAACGGACGCTGCGAGAAGTCCACGTCAGTAACCGTCCCGTAGCGAATATCGGTCCCGAAGCGAGCCGCCTGGGCCTCGAACTTCTCCATCATCTCAGGCCCCATGATGCCGTCGGGGAAGCCCGGGTAGTTCTCGACGTCCGTCGTCGTAACGAGCTGTCCGCCGGGCTCGGGCCCTTGGAACAGGAGAGGTGCGAGGTTCGCGCGAGCCGAATAGAGAGCCGCGGTGAATCCCGCCGGCCCGGCGCCGACGATAATAATCGCGCGGTGCTCGGCTTCGGAGAAGTCGACTTTGTCGAACGCGGAGAGGTCGGGCCGTTGGGAACCCGCGTCGCCGTCGGTTTGGCTCATGGCGTCGTTATCCCTACTGTGTTCAGTTTCAAGGTTGGGCTGGTTGGCCCATGGCTGGACCCTCCAGACAGTCTACGGGATGCCTAGCAGTTGGGCCAGTTCGCTCAGAGGCGGATTGCCGTGATACGAACCGTCGATGTCAAACGTGGGAACGCGGCGCTTGCCATCGTTGTGTTTCATGACGAGCTCGGCCGCTTCGTCGCTTTTGTCGATGTTGATCTCTTCAAACACGATCGAGTTGGCCTTAAGAAAGCGCTTCGCCCGCCAGCAATCCGCGCACCATCCGGTTGAGTACATCTTCAATGCCATTCGTCCCTTCCTGCCCTGCGGGTGCCGGGGCGGATCGTAGACCCGCCCGCGGACCGAAGTAACACCGATCCTTCGATTTAGGCTGCCGGAGCCAGGGTCGTCAATTTGGCGGCCAAGTCCGGTTTCCGTGCGAGCCCGACGGTCGTGTCGACCACTTCTCCCCCTTGGAAGAAAAGAAGCGTCGGGATCGACCGGACGCCAAATCGCTGCGCGACCCGCGGGCTATCGTCCACATTGACCTTCACCACCTTCGCGCGCCCCTGGAACTCATCGGCCAGCTCTTCGACCACCGGCCCGAGAACGCGACACGGGCCGCACCACGGGGCCCAGAAATCCACCAGCACGGGCTGTTCGCTCTCGATTACTTCACTGTCAAAGGTCTGATCGGTTGCGGTGACGTAGCTCTTGTTCTCTGCCATGATTTTGCTCCTTGTTCCTTGTCTCTTTAGATCATCGAGCGGGCAGTTTGGATGCAAGAAAACTGTGGGGTCGCCAACGTTGAAGCGCGCCCTCTCGGCTGGACGCCAGGATCAACTCCCCGGTAGAGTGGGGGTGATGTCGGGCAAGCAAAAAGCGGCGGCTACCCTCAGCGCGCTCATCGTGGACGACGAGGTGCTCGCGCGCGAGGAGTTGGCTTTCCTGCTCAAGTCCTTCCCAGCGGTTGAGATCGTCGGCAGCGCCGGTGACGGACCCGAGGCGGTGCGGCTCATCCGGCAACTCGAGCCCGATCTGGTCTTCATGGACGTGCAGATGCCCGGCCTCGACGGTCTCGGCGTCGTCCGCAAGCTGGTCGAGGGCGGCAAGCCACTGCCGCACTTCGTTTTCGCCACCGCCTATGACCAGTACGCGGTGGAGGCCTTCGAGGTCAACGCAGTGGATTACCTGCTCAAGCCGATCGAGAAGGAGCGCCTGGCGATGTCGATCGAGCGCGCGCAGAAGCTCATCGAGTCCCCATCGACCGAAGCGGCCTCGATGGAACGGCTGCTCGCGCAACTCCAAACCGGCGTGGCCCGGCCGGCCAAACTGGTACTCAACGCTCGAAACCGGATGATCCTGATCGACGCGAGCGACATCGTCTACGCCACCATCCAGGACGGCATCATCACCGTGGCTTCGAGCCAGATCGAAGGCATGTCGAACTATCGCACGATCGAAGAGCTGCAGTCACACCTCGACCCCAACGCCTTCTGGCGTCCGCACCGCTCCTACCTCGTCAATATCAATAAGATCCAGGAGGTCGTGCCCTGGTTCAAATCCAGCTATCAACTGCGCATGAGCGACAAGAAGCAAACCGAAATCCCCGTCAGCCGCGCCCAAACCAAGCGCCTGCGCGAACTCTTCAAGCTGTAACTTCCCCGAAAAGCAGAGAGGCAATTGACATGAAACTTGATGGACGTGTCGCCGTGGTCACCGGCGCGGCAACGGGCATGGGCCGTGCGATCGCTGAGTTGTTTGCCGCCGAGGGCGCCAAAGTGCTGGTCAACTACCGCGCCTCCGAAGCCGAAGCCGACGAGGTCGTGGCGGGTATCCAGCAAGCGGGCGGTGAAGCCGTCGCGCATCAAGCCGACGTCTCGAGCGACGCCGACGCCCGCGCCACGATGGCGGCTGCCGAAGACCGTTGGGGACGGCTCGACATCCTCGTCAACAACGCCGGCTGGAGCAAGGTCACCCCGCACCACAAGCTGGAAGATTTGACCGACGAGATCTGGGACCGCACGCTCAACACTAACCTTCGCGGTGCGTTCTACTGCGCGCGCGCCGCCGCTCCGCTACTCAAGAAACACCCCGGCGCCTCGATCATCAACAACACGTCCGCCTCGGCCTGGCACGCCGCCGGCAGCTCGATCGTTTATTCAGCTTCGAAGGCGGCGATGGTCAATATGACCAAGTCGCTCGCACGGGTGTTAGCGCCCGAGATCCGCGTCAACGCCATCGCGCCCGGTCTCGTACATACCCGCTTTGCCGGCTGGCCGGACTCCACCTTCACCGAGGGAGCGAAGACCAGCGCCTTAGAACGCATCTCGACCGTCGAAGAGGTCGCCAAGGTCTGCCTCTTCCTCGCGGCCGACGCGACCTCGATCACCGCCGAGACCATCCTCATCGACGCCGGCCGCACCCAGTTGGGCGGGTAAACCGAGCCGTGACCGTGAGGGGCTGTGAACAAATCGGGGAGTCTACGGTTGACACTGCTGGGAGCCTCGCAGCAACTCATCGTGCAAGTTGAGGCATCCAACGACACAACCGAGCCGCGGGGTGGGAACCCGCGGTTCCCTCTGGGCGCAACCCGGTGCATCCGCCCACGAATCCAAGCCCCGGTACGGGGCGATGGAATGTACGTCCTGGGACATGGGTAACAGAATAACCCAAGCACATGGGTAACACTTTTCTATGTTTCTCCAGGGGAGGGCTCTTTCTCTGCCGCCTCCCCCGACGCCGTGTTTGGAGCGCGAGGCAGCGAGCCCGTAGGGCGAGCGGCGTCGCGCTCCAAACACTCGACCCGCACCCGCCCCCGGCTCCGCGGCAACAACAAGTGCTCTCGGTCCAGACGCGCCAGCAGCACCGGACCAAACCAGATGCGCCAGCCCTGCTCGTCCTGCTCCAATCCCACCGTCTCGCCCGCCAACACCTCACTGAGAAAGATCGCCTGGTTGCTCCAGTGAATATCGCCGTGTTCGTACACCCGCCGCCGCTCGTACCCGTCCGGATACTCCATCTCCGGCAACCGCGCCGGATACTCTCGCTCCGACGGTACATACACGCTCGCCGGCGTCGCCATCCCCAGTGCCTCGTGCGGCCGCTGTTCGTTGTACTCGCACTGGAAACGAGCAAAGGCCCGTTGCTGTCCCCGCGCCGTCGCTTTCGGCGGCCGGGCCGTCTCTTGTTTCAACGTGCGATGCATCCGCTCGTGCCGCCCGTTCTGCTCCGGATGGCCCGGCTCGATGCGTTCCGGCCTCACGCCCAATCGCAAGAACCACACGCTCAGCCGGCTCAGCCCGCCCACCGCCACCGACGCAAACGGCGGCCCGTTGTCGGAGCGCAACGCCCACGGCAGTCCGTACTTGCGAAAGGTCGCTTCCAACAACGGCCGCACGTGCTGGTAGTCGGGTCGTTCCACGGCTTGGCAGCGCAGCAGATAGCGGCTGGCCGTATCCGAGATCGTCAGCGGATCGCAGCGCACTCCGTCGCCGGTGCGGAAGTGTCCTTTGAAGTCGATGGCCCAGACCCGGTTGGGTGCCGTGGCGTCGCTCAGCGTCGAGCTCGGGGTGGCGTAGCGACGGCGGCGGCGTTGGTAGGTGAGCCCGTGGCGTTTGAGAATCGCGCCGATCGTGGACGGCGAGGGCCACGCGTGCTCGGGTTGTTGGCGTTGGAGAAAGGCATGCAGCTTGCGTTCGCCCCAGGTAGGCCGTTGCGCTCGCAGGGCGAGGATGGCGTTGGGTTGATGGCGGAGCGATCGGCAAGACCGGCGACGCCCTCGCGATCGTAGCGCTCCAACCACTTGTAGCCGGTCTTGCGGCTGACGCCGTAGATGCGGCACAGATCGGCGACCGATTCGTCGCCGGCTTGGACTTCCCTCACGAAATTCACTCTTTCGTCGTGCACACGAGTCTCCTTCCAGGCCAAAACAGAATGTCCTCCTTCTGTTCTGGATTGTCTGAAATCTGTTACCCATGTGCTCGGGTAGATCTGTTACCTATGTCCTCGGGACGTACCCACACTAGCCCACGACGCAAGTCGTGGGAAGAAGCCGCCAAACGATCGCCAGCCCCGGTACGGGGCGTTTGAGGTTTTGGTGCTTCGGCCAAGGGTCCGGGGGTACCGATCGAACCGGCCGCCTTGACCCGTCACTTGTGTTCCGGGCTCGGCTTCTTGGGTTCGCGCGGATTCGCGCCGAGAACTCCTGTGGTGGCGTGAACCCTGATTCGGATGCCGGCCACTGCTTAACCAATGGTTTGATCAGGCCGCGGCTGATTGTCCCCAGCATTTTTTCACAGCCCCTGACGGAGCGGTCCGCGACGGGTCTTCCCCGGGGTGCAGTGTTTCTAGCCTGCATTTCTCACCACGTGGCGAGGCGAAGTGCGTGAGAAGGTCGCCAGTACGAGGCCCGCAAAGCTTGGCGCGCGGAGGCGTACTTACTGTACGTAGAGCACGGCGAGCAAGCGGAACGACGTAATGGCGGCCTTATCGCGTGCTTCGGCCGTCAGGTGGTGAGAAATGCAGGCTAGACCCAACAGGAGCCCGAACGACACGTGGCGTGGACGCCTACGTCTGCCACAGCGACACTCATGTAGCCGACACCCATCCCGCCTTCACCGAGTTTGTCGGTGATCTTGTAATGCGAAATGGTTTGCCCGATCATCATCAGGTCCTACTGCGGTTCGGCGAGCCAAATGTTGCCCTTGGTTTCGCTGAGCGGAAGATAGTGCTTGTTGGCGGTCAGACCACCACCGGAGACTCCGGGTGCTCCGGCAACCGTGCGCAGACGTCCGTGCAGGTGTTGCACCGCTCTCAGCGGCCCTCGGGGCTTCTTGGTTTCCGGATCAAGCGATCGGGCGGCAATACACAAGAACTCGTCCTCACGTGAGAGAACGTAGAGCGTATTGCCGTCGGGCGACCACCACGATTTGCCCGCACTTAACCCTAATGAATCCGCGATGGAAACCCACTGGTCTTGATCCTGCGCGACCCCCCCGATCAGCCGGGAGACGAAGACAGGGCTCGCGGGACTTCGGAGTTTGAACGAAACCCAGTTCTGGTCCGGCGAGAAGCGGACACTGTGCACCGGATGTTGCGAGTGCTGAAGTCCTAGATCCTGCTGTTGGCCTGTTTCGACGTCGACTGTCTTCCAGCGAATGGGCGAGTTGGTGTAGAACAGAATCTTCTTTCCATCCGGTGTCCAGTCCATGTGACTGCCGACATCCTCCAGCAAGAGCTGCTCCGAGCCCCGGCCGAGATGAACCAGATAGATGTTGGTATTCCCCCGTACGATTCGCCGAAAGACGACCTTCGTGCCATCCGGCGAGATCACGCCCCTAAATTCCGATCCCGGACCTACAGTGACCTGCGTATCCTCGTTCGTCTCGAGGTCCCGCAGCCAGATGTCGTTGTTGCCGGCGCGGTCGGACGTGTAGACCAGCTTGCGGCCGTCGGCTGAAACTGACGGATACCGGTCCGTGCTAAGTCCCGACACGATGCGCTCGGGATCGCCGCTCACTTCCGCGCGGTTGGCATCGACAGGAAGACTCCAGATGTCCCAGTTGTTGCTGACGTTCATAAATGCGATGCGACCGTCCTGTGCGGCGGAAGCTCCCTGTTCACCGACTCCGGTCGTCAACTTCTGGGGCTCGCCGAGCAACCGACCCTCCTCGGGAGAGAGCCGAATGCGCCACAGGTTCCGGGTGCCGCCCTGCGAACGAGCGTCGAAGATGAGCCAGTTTCCTTCCCTTAGCCAAGTCTGCGGGCGGGGGAAAGAGCGAGAGCCAAGGACCAGCCCGGCGCCCTCGAACGGTTCGCGGACCTCTAGAGAGGTGGCTTCTCCGCCCTCCGCCGGGACGAGCCACCAGTCGAGTTGGATTGTACGGCCGAACTCACGGGGTTCTTTGCTGCCGACAAGTAGCAACTGTTGCCCATCAGGTGACCAGGCCCGCGGAGAAGCCCAGGCCAGGTTCGTGTCGACTTGCCGGGCCGTGCCTCCAGACGCCGGGGCGATCCAGGCTCTAAGAAAAACCTGGTTCGCGGTGCTAAATTCAACCTGCTGATAGCTCACCCGGTCTCCATCCGGAGAGAACCGCGGATTACCTCCCCCATCGGCAATTCGCCTCGGACTTCCCCCGAGCGCGGGGACGACGTAGATGCCGCCACCGTCGCGGTCGGACCGGAACACAACACGGTTGCCGTCGGGCGAAAACGAAGGGGCGTCGTCGTCAGCCTCATCAATCGTGAGGGGGATTGGCTCGCCGCCGCCAAACTGCTGCACATAGATGTCGAGATTACCTTTGCCGCTGCGGTCCGAGGCGAACGCCAGAAGCCTCCCGTCCGGTGATAGGGCCGGTTGCCCCGTGTAGCCCGTATCCTGAGTGATTGGCGTCAGGTTGTAGGCCGGTGGCGGCTCGACGCTCGGTTCCGACGGGCGGCCGAACCACCAGCCCAGCCCGAGCACGGCCAGCAAAGCTACAGCGCCGACGCCGATCCAGGCGGGTGAGGTACGCTTGCCCGCTGCTGGTTGAGCCGCGACCCGCGACGGCTGGGGTTCCAGCTCATCCCGCACGGCCTGTAAGTCGCCCAGGACTTCATCGGTATGGTGATAGCGCTGCTCTGGCTTCTTCGCCAAGCATTTGTTGACGATGCGCTCCAGCTCTTTGGGTACGCCGGTTCGGACTGCGGTCAGCGGCTCCGGCGGCTCGTTCATAATCGAGTAGACGATCGCCTGGTCGAAGTCACCCCGGAACGGCTTTTGGCCTGCCACCATCTCGTACAACACGACGCCCAGCGACCAGAGATCCGTGGCGTGGCCCGTCGGGGCGCCTTCGGCCTGCTCGGGCGACATGTAGTTGACCGTGCCGAGCGTCGTCCCTTCGCGCGTGAACTTCGAGCTGCCGGCAAGCTGCGCCAACCCGAAGTCCATCAGCTTGACGAGCGCGCGCGAACCCGACATCAGCATCACGTTGTCGGGCTTGATATCGCGATGCGTGATGCCTTTTTCGTGCGCGGCTTCCAGTCCCTCGGCCATCTGAGTCGCAATCGACAGCGCCTCGGTCAGCTTCAGCGGACCTTCGTCGATGCGCTCGCTCAGCGGACGGCCTTCGAGGAAGGCCATGACGATGAAGGTGCGTCCATCGGCCTCGTCGATCTCGTAGACCGTGCAGATGTTGGGATGGTCAAGCTTGGCCGCGGCCTTCGCTTCGCGCTCGAAGCGTTTGCGGCCTTCTTCGTCGCGCAGCAAATGCGGCGCGAGAAACTTCAGCGCCACAGGCCGGTCGAGCTTCGTGTCCTGGGCCTTGTAGACAACACCCATCCCACCTTCACCGAGCTTCTCGGTGATCTTGTAGTGCGAGATTGTTTGCCCGATCATGCCGGTTCGATTTTATCGTGAACCGGTAGGTGCATGTTGTAGTTTTGTTGAGTTGGGCAGCGGTGTTCTGACGGTGAGGCGGTCCAACGCCCCTTGTAATGGCGCGAGTGAAGGTCACGGATCTCAAGACCGAGATCCTCGCTAAACGGCTGGCTGCTCGCCCCCAAGCCGCGTAATCACGACTGGGCCCCGTAGGGGACCAGAATCCTGACGTGCCCCCTACCAACCAACATTCCGAATCCAAATAGGCCCGTTCAACGGGCCATGGTTTTGAGTAGGCCAGGCGTTCTACGCCTGGTACAGTAACCCCGATCGAATCCATCAGGCCCCTTCCAGGGGCCTTACCCAAACTGGCTTGAGCCACGAACCGGCAATGCCTAACAACGTCTACTCGGCGGGGAAGTTCCATCACAGATTTTCAAAAATAATATCTCCCATCCCCTCAACTATTTACCTTCCCAGACACCCCGTCACCCCCACCATCGACACCTATACTGGGGGCGAGAAAGGTTGATGGCGATGAGTCACCCCCACAAAACAACAGCAACAATCCCCGCTACCGTGGGACCGGCTCCATCGCCCTTCCCGTCGCCGATCCGCACCGGTGCCATGCGAGGTGACTCATGAACAAGGAATCCCTAAGGGCCCCTCTGGAGAACGGGCTAAAGCGGGCATTAGCGGGCAAAGGTGGGCGTGCCGAGCCGATGTTTGTGATGTCCGGACCCCCCAACGGCCAGAAAAGCGGCGACCCAGAAGCGCACAACCAGAACGACGACGACCAGGACGGACCCTCCCTCACGCAATCCCAGGAACTGGCCTTACCCGCCTTGCTCACCTGCCCCACGGTCAAGGCCGCTGCCCGTCAATGTGGTGTCCACGAGCGCACCATTCGCCGCTGGCTCCACGACGACGAGCACTTCCAAAAGACGCTCCGCCAATTCCGCAACGAAGCTCTCAGCCAGGCGTCGACGCACCTCCAGCAGGGAGCGACCCACGCGGTAGGCGCCATGTACGAACTCATCGGCTCGGACGGCCTCATCGAAACCGGCCGCGCCAACCTTATCCGCACCGCCCTCGACTTCGCCTTCCGCTCCGGCGCCTACGGCGATCTGGCTGACCGCATCGCCGACCTCGAAAAAGTCGCCCCGGAAGAGAAGAAGGACTAAGCCAATGTAGGGGCACTATCACCCTACGCCTGTTGGTACTTGTGCTGCCACTGCTTTTGGTGCTACCGCGGGTTGAAGGCGTGGATTGAATGGGGGATCGGCGTCGGATTCTGGGGGTGAGCGGGCCCTGTGGCATCCCCTCCCCGCACCGACGTTCGGGGCTCGGTTCGGGCGGGCCGGGCGCTCGGCTGCTCTAGAATTCAAAGCTGCGGATCTCAAAACAGGGATCCGCGCTACGGGCTACAAGCTCGGTCTGCTTGACTTCGCTGTGATGGGGTTCGCGCGGGAGGGGTCGCGCTAGAATACGAAATCGTTTTGCGCACACGGACTCTGTCGGCGATCGCCGCCACCGTAGCCCTCGGGCTGTTGGTTTACGCCGCCTGGAAGTATGGCCTGATCTCGCGTCTGAGTGACCACGAGCAACTCGTTGAGACCCTGCGGCAAGAAGGCAGCTTGGGGCCGCTGGTTTGCATCGGCCTCCAGTTCGTGCAGGTCGTGATCTTCGCCGTGCCGGGCGAGATTACCCAGGTCGCCGCTGGGTACGTTTTCGGGGCTTGGCTGGGCTTCGTGTACTCGGTCGTCGGCATCATGCTGGGGTCGGGGTTCAACTATTCGTTCGCCCGGCTGGTCGGACGGCCGGTCATGGAGAAGCTACTGGGCGCCAAACGTCTGGAGCGGATCGACGAAGCGTTCCAGTCGCGGAAGGGCAAGTCGGCGCTGTTTGTGCTGTTCCTGATTCCCGGCATGCCGAAAGATGCGATGTCGTACGGAGCGGGGCTCACGCAACTGCGGCTGGGGGAGTTTGTGGTGATCTCTGGCTTGGCGCGAACACCGGCGCTGCTGTTCAGCACGGTGATCGGTTCGCAACTCTACGATCGCAACTATGTGGCGATGGCCGTGACCGGCACCATCGCGCTGGTGTCCATCCTAGGCTTCTACTTCTACCAGAAAAAATACGGCACACCATGATTCGGCGCATGACGAAGGACGACATCCCCGCCGGGATGCGCCTCAAGGAGTCTGCCGGCTGGAATCAGACCGAGCAGGACTGGGCGACCGTGCTGGACGTCGAGCCGGAAGGATGTTGGGTCTACGAGGTGGACGGGACGGTGGCGGGTGCGACGACCGCAGTGTGCTACGGCCAAGACCTGGCTTGGATCGGCATGGTGCTGGTGCTGCCCGAGTTCCGCCGCCGCGGCATTGCGCGGTCGCTGATGCAGCATGCGCTGGCGTTCACCGAGGCGCGGGGCGTCGGCTGTGTCAAGCTGGATGCCACCGATATGGGGCGGCCGCTCTATCTGGACTTGGGATTCGAGGATGAGGCGCCGATCGAGCGCTGGGGGATGATTGTCAAATCACAGGCATCGGCCACGACGGATAGCGGCGATCCGCCGCCGTTGACCGGCGTGGCCGACATCGTCGCGCTGGACCGCCAGGCATTCGGTGTCGATCGCGCGGCGCTGTTGGGCCTGCTTGCCGAGCGCCACCAAACATGGACGCTGCCCGGAGCCTATTTGATGTCGCGGCCCGGCTCGAATGCTCGCTTTCTGGGCCCCTGCGTGGCTGAGCGTCTCGAGGACGCCGAGCGGCTGATCCGCTGGTTGCTGAGCCGGCACCCGGGGGAGCCGGTGTTCTGGGACCTGCTACCCGATAATCAAGAGGTTCTGACCCTGGCGGAAACACTGGGTTTCGAGCCGAAGCGGCGGCTGGTGCGGATGGCGCGCACGGGCAACTCCTGCTCAAGGCTACGGAGTCGAATCGGCGAAAGGCTCCAATACGCCACCGCCGGGTTTGAGTACGGCTGAGTCATGACGACCACGATCACACTTTGGAAAGTCTCGATCCCGTTCGAGGAGCCGTTTCGCATTTCAAACGGGGTGGCGACGGACCGTATCAGCACGATCGTCGAGATTCGGCGAGGCGCGCACGCGGGATACGGTGAAGCGGGGCCGTTGCCGGGCGGCGCGTACTCGGCCGAGACTGCTGAGTCGAGTTGGCAGCGGCTGGAGGAGCGGCTGATCCCGCTGTGGCTTGAGTCTGAGTTCGAGGGCCCCGAGCACGTGGGTCCGGCGCTCGAACAGGTGCCCGGCGAACCGTTTGCGCGCGCGGCGCTCGAAGGAGCGTCGTGGGACCTCGCCTGCCACGAAGCGGGCGAACCGCTCTGGCGCATGCTGGGTTCCGGGCCGCGGCCCATCGAGTCGGGCGTGGCGATCGGCATCTTCGACACGATCGACGAGCTGCTCGAGCGGGTGGAGCGCTACCAACGCGAGGGGTATCGCCGAGTCAAGATCAAGATACAGCCTGGCTGGGACGTGGAACCGATCGCTGCCATCCGCCAGCGATTAGGCGACCTAGCCCTGATGGTGGATGCCAACACCGCTTACACTCTCGACCACTTGCAGGTATTCCAGGAACTCGACCGCTTCGGCTTGATGATGTTCGAGCAACCCTTCGCGACGCAGGCGCTGGACGAGATGGCCGAACTGCAACGGAACGTCAAGACGCCGGTTTGCGCCGACGAATCCGCCGAGAGCCAAGCGGCGCTCGAGAAGATGATCGAGCTTGGGTCGGTGAAGATTATCAACATCAAAGTGCAGAGGGTCGGCGGGTTGAGCGCCGCGCGGGCGATGTACCGGCGCGCCGCCGAAGCGGGCCTGGGGATCTGGCTGGGCACCATGCCCGAGTTGGGCATCGCCTCGGCGCAAGGCCTGCACCTGGCAACGCTGCCGGCCTTCAATTACCCAACCGATGTCGAGGCGTCAAAGCGTTGGTACGAGGACGACGTGGTTGACCCGCTCATTACAATCGACGCCAACGGTTTCATTCACCTGCCCGAGGGCCCCGGCATGGGCTATCGCGTCAACCGCGAGAAGCTGGACCGCTACGCCGTCCAGCGAACGGAATTCAGCGCATGACACCGGTGCGTCGGCGCTACGACTGGCTCGTCCAAGACCAGCACATCACCCTGGGCATGCGGACCCTGATCATGGGCGTGCTCGACCTCCACAGCGGCGAACAACGCGCCGACCCCGACGCCGCGCTCGACCGCGCCCTGACGATGCAGCAGGAAGGCGCCGATCTGGTCGAGGTCAACGCCGACCCGATTCGCGTAGGCGAGCAGCGAGTCTCCGACGACGAAGAGTTGCGGGCGCTGGTGCCCGTGTTGCGCAAGCTGCGGCACAATCTCGACGTCCCGCTCTCGATCAACACCTACAACGCGGCGACGGCGGAGCGTGCGGTTGATCTGGGCGTTCAGATCATCAACGACGTGAGTGGGCTTTCGTTTGACCCACGAGTCGCCCGGGTGGTCAATGAGTCCGACACCGGTCTGATCGTGACGCACATGCGGGGCAGGCCGGATACGTGGAACAAGCTGCCCCCGCTGCACGACCTGATGGGGACGGTGGGCCGCGAGCTGGAATCGAGCGTCGCGCGCGCGCGCGGGGCCGGCATCGACCGACGCCGCATCGTGGTCGACCCGGGGCTCGAGTTGGGCAAGCGAGGACTCGAGAACTTCAAGATCCTAGCCCAGCTCGATCGGCTCGCGGCGCTGCAGCAGCCGATCCTCGTCAGCCCTTCGCGCAAGGTCTTCCTGACCGGCTCGGTGCGAGCCACGGAGTCTGATCGGCTGTACGGCGCGGCCGCTGCCTCGACGCTGGCGATTCTGGGCGGGGCGCACATCCTGCGGGTCCACGAAGTCGCCGCGATCGCACAGGTCGCGCGCACGACCGACCAGGTCTACGAGATCGGGGGGTAGGCTGGCGGAGTTCCCTTGGTGTAGGACGGGATGCTCTCGGGCGTGGAGCCGCTCAACCGCCCCGGTGGCTTTTCCTACGCCCCTTCAGGGCTTCTGTACATCGTCGCCCGAAACCCCCGGCTGAAGCCGGGGCTATTATCCCTCGGCCGTCCGCGGCGAAAGGCTGGCCCGGGAAGACATTAGAGTTGCAACACCCTACTAAGGTTGGGGATTCAGAGACCTCATGACGCCGCCTTGACCGAGAGCGCGGCCAGCGCTTCGATCACATCGTCGGGTTCCATGCGCTGCGTGAAATCGGCCGTGACGTGCCGCCTTCGGATGACACCCTCCTGGTCGATGATGAACGTCCCCGGCACAGGCAGATTCCAACTGCCGTCTGCGTTCTGTTTGCCCAGGTCGAGGCCGTACACGCCGAGGTAGATCTGCTGCACCTCTGATGGCAGCAGGAACTGCAGCCGGTACTCGCGGATGACCTGCTGGTCGGCGTCGCTGAGCAGGGTGAACTGCAGTTCCGCTTTCTCCGCAAGCGAAAGCGTGTGGGTCATCGACTGCGGTGTGATCGCAAGCAACGACGCGCCTGCCGCGCGGATGTCCGGCAACGCCCGCTGCAAGGCACGAAGTTGCAGATTGCAGATCGGGCACCAGTCGCCGCGGAAGAAGGTCAACACAACGGGTCCCGCGGCGAGCTGCACGTTGAGCGATACCTCTTTCTCATAGATATCCGGCAAACGGATCTCGGGCGCCCGCGCGCCGAGATCCAGCCCGCGGGCGATCTTGTTCTTGTCGACCTGCTCCATGGCCGCGGCGATCGTGTTCAGAGCGGGCTCCGGGATCGCGTAGCCAGCCAGCAAGTGCTGGATCTCTTCGTTGAGTTTCATTTGAAGGGTGTGGTGACGCGGCTGAAAGCGCCACCACTATAGTTGTAGATGCGTGAGGCGGGGCTCGGGATTCATCGGCGTGGAGCCACCGCTTCACGGTATTGTCGCGTCAGTGGGCTTCTGGACCATCGGCACGAACCGCACCGGCAGCACCGAGCGGCGACTGACCTTGCCGGAGTGGTCTTTCGTGAGCAGAATAATCTCCTGCGCTCCGTAGACCGGCCCCACCGGAGCCAGTAGCCGCCCCTCGGGCTTGAGTTGGTCGACCAAGGCCTGCGGCATCTCTTCAGGCGCGGCAGTGACGACGATGCGGTCGAAGGGGGCCGCTTCGGGCCACCCGAGGTAGCCGTTCCCAATGCGCACGTGGATGTTCTTGTAGCCCAAGCGGGCGAGGGTTTCTCGTGCTCGATTCCCCAGCGGGCCGACGATCTCCATTGTGTAGACCTCGCCGGCCAGCTCGCCCAGAATCGCAGCTTGGTAGCCCGAGCCGGTACCGATCTCGAGCACCTTGTGATCGGGCTCGACTTCGAGCAAGTCGCTCATGAAGCCGACGATGTAGGGCTGCGAAATGGTCTGTCCGTGGCCGATCCGCAATGGCCGGTCGGAGTAAGCGGCGTCGACCAGATCGTTGGGTATGAATAGGTGCCGCTGGACCTTGCGCAGGGCGTCGAGCACCTCTGCGGAACGGACGCCGCGGGCGCGGATCTGGTCCCGCACCATGGCCTCGCGCCGCTGCTGGTGGCGGTCGGCCGCTTGAACGACCGACACCGGTTCGCCACCACCGCAAGCACCCAGTACCGCGGCGATGACCAGACTGACGAGCGTTAGGCGGAGCGTCATGGTACGCGCCTCTCGGGAGCCTGCATCGTCGAGAGCTTCGAGGCGGCGCTGTCAGCTTGTTCGCAGCCGATTGAGAAGCGCGATCGCCGAGGTAAGGTCGGCGCGTTGTGCCTCGCCGGTGATTTCGCGCTCGATCGTTAACGGAGCCGTGTAGCCGACTTCCTTAAGCTTGGCTACGTAGCGGTCCATGCCGACATCGCCCTCTCCGAGAGGTGTCTCCGCGCCCCACTCACCCTTGGTGGTCGGCCATTTGGCGTCCTTGCAATGCACGCTCGTGAGCCATTCGCTGACGACCTCGAGCGCTTCGAGCGGTTCACCCGAGCCATACAAGATCATGTTCGCCGGGTCGAAGTTCACCCCCAGGTTCGGACGATCCACGTCGAGGATAAAAGCTTTCAGCGTCTCGGCCGGCTCCTGCCCTGTCTCCAAGGCAAACGTTTGGCCGTTGCCGGCGCAGTGGTCGCAGACGCGGCGAACCATATCACGCACCGCCACATAGTCGGGGTCGCTGTGATCTTCGGGGACGAAGCCAACGTGCGTGGCTACGCCCGGAATCCCGAGCGCATGCGCAAAATCGCTGGCTTCGTAGGTGCGTTTCTCGCGCTCCTGGCGGGTCGCGCGGGGAATGTAGCCGACCGTCTTCTCAACAGTGGGGATGTCGGCGTAACTCTCGCCAACGAACGCGGGGAAAGCGGTGACGACCGTGAGGTCGTGGGCGGCCAACGCTTCCTTCCAGGCCGCCTGGCTGGCGGGGCCGAGGTCGGCCTCCCCATGGATGCCGATCTGGCCGCAACGTACACCCAGGCTCTTGACCATCGCCGCGATCTCACCGGGGCTCGCGTCCATCCCCAACACACCACCGGTCCAAAACATGACTCCTACTTGTAGAGGTTCGAGTTCTGCCATAGCGATTCCTATCTTCTCTGTTTTGGGCGGAGTTCGCCACCTCCAGGCCTCCGTCGACGCTTGGAAATTGGTGTGGCCCGGTCCGTCACGCCGAAGACCGGGCGCCTGGGAAAGCGGTGGCGGGCCCGGCGCGACTCGAACGCGCGACCTGCCGCTTAGGAGGCGGCCGCTCTATCCACCTGAGCTACGGGCCCTCCGTAGGGGACGATCGTTGGATGATTCGGCGAGAGCGGGACCCCCACCCAGAAGCTCTATTGTAGCGTAGCGGACATTCTGGAACTGCCGACGCAGGAGCTGCACGAGAAGGTTCAATCGGCTAGAGGGAGCCCGTTGCGCTGGTGGGGCCTCGTCTCTACGGGTGCGTGTCGGTCTGCTCTCGCGGACCAGGGATGGCTGGAACGTGCCCCTCAAACCTTCTTGTATTTGTATAATGGCGGGGAATCTGTCCCTGCTTAGGAGATCCCGTATGAGTCAGCCCTGGAAGACGGATCAGTGGTTCGTCAGCCCCTGGAACTACGCCGAGGACGTACGCAGCCAACTCAACTTCCCCGAGAAAATTAGGATCCATGACGTCACTCTTCGAGATGGAGAGCAGCAGACCGGGATTGTCTTTCGCCGGCAAGAGAAGGTGGCGATTGCCAGGAAGCTGACTGAGGCGGGCGTCCATCGGATCGAAGCCGGTATGCCGGCCGTCTCCGCCGAGGATGAAGCCGCGATCAAAGACATCGTGGCCCTCGATTTGGGGCCTGAGATCTTCTCCTTCGCCCGCTGTATGCCGGCCGATGTCAAGCTGGCCAAGGAGTGTGGCGTTCACGGCATCATCACCGAGATCCCCTCGAGCGAGCACATCATCAGAAACGCCTACGGCAAGACGATGGACTGGGCGGTGAAGTCCTCGATCGAAACCACCCTGGCCGCCAAGGAAGCGGGGCTGTACACGGTTTTCTTCACGATCGATAGCACGCGCTCGGATCTCAACGAGCTCATGGATCTCATCGAGAAGGTGTCGACCGAAGGACACATGGACTCGATGACGCTGGCGGACTCCTTCGGTGGATGCACGCCGGAAGCCGTTGGCATGGTCGTGAAGAAGTTCAGAGCCCGCTTCCAGCAGCCCATCGAGATTCACTGTCACGAGGATTTCGGGCTTGGGGTGGCGAATACGATCGCCGCTTTGGCCAACGGCGCCTCGGTGGCCCATGTGACCGTCACCGGTACAGGCGAGCGCGCCGGAAACGTTCCATTGGAAGACACGGTTATGGCCTTGCGCGCTCTCTACGGCGTCGACCTCGGGATCAAGACCGAAACCTTCTATGAGCTGTCGAAGCTGGTACAAGAACTTGCGGGATTCAAAGTGCCCCCCAATCGGCCCATCGTCGGAGATTGGCTTTACAACATCGAATCGGGCATCGTGAGCATGTTCCATCGCCGCTGCAAGGTCGTGGAGCCCCTTGAATACATTCCCTTTGCTCCTGAGATGGTGGGACGTCCGGGCGTCGAGGTCGCCCTCGGCAAGGGGAGCGGCTTGGCGAACGTCGAGGAGCGCCTCGAGAAGAGTGGCCGTGAGGCGACACCGGAAGAGGCCAACGAAATCGTAAACCGCGTCAAGCAGCAGTCGATCGAGACAAAAGCCCTGCTCACCGACGAGCAGTTCAACTCGATCGTTGACGAGCTTGTCGGCGCCAAGCAGCCTGCGTAGAAGAGACCCCACACGCGGGGCGTCGTCGGCCGGCCCCTGCGTGATCCGCGAAGTTGACACTGGCGGCGGACGCGCGGCGCAAGCGCCGAGCATGGTTGCGCTCGTCGCACTGGTACGCGCCATGCCTCACCAGAAGGCCTCACCACAAAGCATCACCACATAGCTTGACAACAAGCTCTGGAGGGAACCGTTGCGTACTCTGGATGAACTAGTCGAAGCCGCCCGTTCGCATGGGCCGGCCAAGATCGCCGTGGCGGCCGGGCACGACCCGGACGTCATCGAGGCACTCAAACAGGCCAAGGACCTGGACCTGGCGGACGCTACGTTCGTCGGAGACTCCGACAAGATCCAATCCCACGCTGCAACCGCGGGGCTGGACGTTTCCGCCGATCAGGTGCTCCACGAACCGGACGAAGAGGAGGCCGCGCGACAAGCCATCCAACTAGTGCGGGAAGGCAAAGCGAATCTCTTGATGAAGGGAAAGATCAGCACCGCCAAGCTGATGCGGGCGGTGCTTTCAAGGGAGAGCGGACTCCGCACGGGCGGCTCATTGAGCCAGGTGATTGTGTTTCAGGTGCCGGGAATCGATCGTCTGATGTTGATGACGGACGCGGCGATCAATATTGCCCCTACACTGGCGCAGAAAGCTGAACTCTGCCGCAACGCCATCAGGGTGGCGCACGCGATCGGGATTGAAAAGCCCAACGTGGCCGTGCTCTGCGGGCTCGAGTTTGTCAATCCCGACATGCCGGCCACAGTCGATGCGGCGGCCCTGGCGGCCATGAATCGGCGAGGCCAAATCACCGGAGCGTACGTGGAGGGCCCGATCGCCCTCGATGTCCCGTTGAGCCGCTTTGCGGCCGACCGCAAAGGAATCGAAAGCCCGATCGTCGAGAACACCGACATCTTCCTGCCGCCGGATATTGAGGCGGCCAACATCTTGTATCGCGCGATTCTCTATTTCGCTAAAGGCGAGTCGGGGGGAGTCGTCGTCGGAGCCAAGGTGCCCCTCATCCTGCTGTCTCGTGCCGAGACCCCTCAGACCAAAATCCGGTCGATCGCTCTCGGCATCTTAGTGGCGAAGGCTTGAAGGCGTTTCTCGCAAAGTCGCAGAGGACCGCCAAGGCGCAAAGAAAACCAATGGATGACGGAGAATGAGATTGCCCGGGAGATTGTAGACGCTGCCTACAAGATCCACACGACCCTGGGTCCTGGGTTGTTAGAGTCCGTCTATGAAACGTTGCTGTCTGCCGAGCTCGAGCGGCGCGGGCTGAGTGTTCGCCGGCAGCAGGCGATTCCAGTCATCTACGAAGACGTGAAGCTGGAGGTGGGTTTCCGTGCCGATCTCGTTGTCGACGGGAAGGTTATCGTAGAGATCAAGTCCATCGAGGAAGTTCACCCCGTTCATAAGAAGCAGCTTCTCACCTATCTCAAGATTGCGGACAAGCGATTGGGTCTCCTCATTAACTTCGATGTGGTGCTCATCAAGAACGGCATCACGCGGATCGTAAACAATCTTTAAGGTTTTCTTTGCGGCCTTGGCGGTCCTTGGCGTCTTTGCGAGAACTCAATCCCGCAGCAGCTTCTTGATGCCCCTCGTCGCCTGCCGGGTGCGGTGCTCGTTCTCGACCAACGCAAACCGCACATACCCTTCGCCGTTCGGGCCGAAACCGATGCCCGGTGACACCGCCACGAGCGCCTTTTCAAGCATCAGCTTCGCGAACTCCAGCGATCCCGCCCACTCGTAGCGCTCAGGAATCTTCGCCCACAGAAACATCGTGGCCTGTGGCGGCTCCACCATCCAACCGGCCCGGTGGAGGCCCTCGACCAGCACGTCGCGTCGGTTCTGATAGGTCTGGCAGATCTTCTTGGTGTCCTCTTCACACTCACGGAGGGCGATGATCGAGGCGATCTGGATCGGCTGAAACACGCCGTAGTCGAGGTAGCTCTTGATGCGCCCTAACGCCGCGATCATCTTTGGGTTCCCAAGGCAGAACCCGACCCGCCAGCCGGCCATGTTGTAGCTCTTTGACATCGAGAAAATCTCGACGGCGACATCTTTGGCGCCTGGCACTTGGAGAATACTGGGCGGGGAGTATCCGTCGAAGCCCAGGTCGGCGTAGGCGAGGTCGTGGACGATCATCGTGCCGTGCTTGTGCGCCAACTCGACTAGGCGCTCGAAGAACGGTATCTCGACGCAGGTCGTCGTCGGGTTGTGTGGGAACGAAACGAGGATCATCTTCGGTGGACGGCTCGCCTTGCGATAGAAGTCCTCGATGCGGTTAAGGAAATCGTCCGGTGTCGTGAGCGGCAGGTTGCACGGTTGCCCATCGGCCATCACCATGCCCCACTGGTGGATGGGGTAGGACGGGTCGGGCGCGATGACCGCGTCACCCGGCCCGATGACGGCGAAAAGCAGATGCGCGAGGGCATCTTTGGCGCCCATGGTGACGATGGCCTCAGTTTCTGGGTCAAGAGCCACGCTGTATTTGGCTTGATAGCGCTTGCAGATCTCGTCCCGCAGCCTCGGAATACCGCGCGACATCGAATAGCGGTGGTTGCGTTTGTCGCGGGCCGCATCGGCCAGTTTCGACACGATGGGCCGGGGCGTGGCTCCATCGGGATTGCCCATCCCGAGGTTCACATCGAGCTGCGCCGCGCGAGCTTTCGCCCGCATCTCGTTGATAACGGCGAAAACGTATGGCGGCAGCTTGCCGATGCGATAAAACTCCTCGTTGTCGAGAACGCCCATGCTCTTCTCGTTTGATTGTAGGGGACAAACCAAGGATATCGTGGCGTGCCGCCCTAGATCCAAGATCCACTGTGGGACGGCTGTCGTCGGCTGCTACAGGCGGGACATTCGCACACGGTATCGAGATTGAGAGCGCGCCGATGGACCAGACCATGCATCACGCCGTCCTTTTGATCGAAGCGGTGGAGGAAGTGCTTTATCAAGCTTGGGTCCCGCCTTTCATAGAGTAGGTAGAGCCCGTGTGCTACAAAGTCGGCAACCTGCAAAAGGCGATTCTCCGCGCCCGCGGCAAAGTAGGGAATATCGGCGAGGTTGTTAAGAACTCCCCATTGTGTGCCGAGGTTGCGAAAACCTCGAACCCAGACCTTAGCCCTCTTGTCGAACCGTCCTTCGGAGAAAATGATCAGGCCACGTTGAGGATTATGATGTTCGTGATAGGACCTGGCTAGAAAAGTATCGAATCGTTTGCACACCTGTTCGGTCGCATGCTCGACGGCCGTGGGCCCATAGATGTCCCGACTCTTCTCAATGACAGCGCCAAAGAGAACCACGCCTGGATCGTGCGCCTGACCTATGACTTCGGCAATCTCTTGGACGATGCCGTCCCGCTTGGAGCGCTCCACGCTCCGCCAAAATTTCCCCTTGCCCGTTCTCATGTCCGTGGCGTGGAACGTGACCGGTGGCAAGAGCGGAAAGTGTCTGTCCTGTACTTTTTCAACCTGTTGGGCCAGGAAGTAGGTTTGCCTTTCGAATACGGCGGCACCGGCGAGGACGAAATGTCGGTCCGCAGGGTCGCTCTCGTTCCCCGACTCGTCGAGGTAGAGGAGATACAAGGCAAAAAAAGGCAACTGCCGACGGTGGACCGTCTCGAGCTTGCGAAAAGGAAGCTCTGGCAGTTGCAGCTCGATTATATCATGCACTCCGGGTGCAAGCAGCCAGCCGTTCGCCGGAACTCGCAGAGGCGTTCGGTCCCACGAGCGTTTCTCGTCAGCCGGACGGGATTTCTTGCCACTCGCGCCCTTGTGACTCGGCGACGGCGTGGCTGGTGAGAGCGCCTTGATGGGTGTTGACGCCGGCGCGCAGGGTGGCGTCTGCTGCGAAGGCAGCCTCGACGACGCCGTCGGCCATGCGTTGCAGATAGGGCAGAGTGGCGTTGGTAAGGGCGAAGGTCGACGTGTTCGGCACCAGGGCGGGCATGTTGGTCACGCAGTAGTGACGCACGCCGTCAACCTCGTACACCGGATCGCTGTGCGAGGTCGGCCGCGAGGTCTCGGCACAGCCCCCTTGGTCGATCGCGACATCGACGAACACCGAGCCCTTCTTCATGCCGCGGATCATGTCGCGGCGGATCACCTTGGGTGCCGACGCTCCCGGCACCAGCACTGCCCCGATGAGTAGATCGGCACGCGGCAGCGCCTCGGCGATATGGGTGGGGTTAGAGGCCAGAGTGGTGACCTTCCCGAGGAACATGTCGTCGAGTTCGCGCAGACGCTTGAGGTTCTTATCGATCACTGTGACGTGCGCGCCGAGACCCTCCGCGACTCGCGCGGCATTGGTCCCCACGATGCCCCCGCCGATGACTACGACCTCGGCCGGCGGAACGCCCGGCACACCCCCGAGCAGTACGCCACGTCCGTCGTAGTACTTCTCGAGGTACTGGGCGCCAACCTGCACCGAAAGCCGCCCGGCAACCTCGCTCATGGGCTCGAGCAGCGGCAGCCGGCCGTCGGGCTCCTGGACGGTCTCGTAAGCGATCCCCGTGACGTGGGCGTCAAGCAACTGTCGCGTCAAATCAGGCAGCGGCGCGAGGTGCAGGTAGGTGAACAGCACCAGGTCGGGACGCAGGTATCCCGTCTCAACCGGCTGCGGCTCCTTCACCTTAATGACGATCTCGGCCTGCCGCCAGACGTCGGCGGCGGAGTCCACCAGGATTGCACCAGCCTGGCGGTAGTCCTTGTCCGGGATCGAGCTGCCCTCGCCCGCCCCTGCCTCGACCAGCACCTCGTGGCCCGATTCACGCAACGCGACCACCCCGCTGGGAACCAAGCCCACACGGGTCTCCCCGTTCTTGATTTCTTTCAGTGTGCCTATGACCACGGAACGCCTCCCGGAGGTCCGTCACCGCCCTCACTACTTACTTAGATTCGCGGGGTGGGCCCCCCGTTTCACCAACTCGGTCGGAACGATCACCGGCGAGGGCCACAAGTTCGCTGACGACACGGCTCAGCTCGTCGATCAGGGGCGTCGTGCCGGACCGCCTGAGGGCCTCGACCAGGGCTTGGTAGTACCACAACGAGCCTTGTTTGCCCCCGCTGAAGCGCTCCCATACCCCATCGCCCAGGCGGCGGTATTCGTTCAACGTCGAGCGGGCATTGTGCAGCTTGTCGGCGGCGCAGACGAGCCGGACGGACTCGGGAGCCGATGCCAGCCTGGCGACAAAGGCACGTTTACGTTCCTCCCAGGGAGGTTTGGGCGTTGTGTCGGTATCGGTGCAGCCCTCGACGATGCCGGCGACCCGGGAGCCGAAGCGGCGTTCAATCTCTTCCCGGGTCGAAGCGCCGCCCTGGTCTTCGATCGCGTCGTGCAGCAGGGCGGCGATGGCCTCGTCTTCGTCGCCGCCGTGATCCAACACCAAGGCCGCCGCGGCGAGAAGGTGTGCCAAGTAGGGTACCTTGCCACCTTTCCGGCGCTGGTGACGGTGGAGTTCGCTCGCATAGGCGAGAGCTTCGTCGAATCGTGGGCCGAGATTCATGGGTTGGGGCGATCGGCAGCCAGGCACCGAGTGGCGAGGGGTTTCACCAGTGTAGGAGAAACCCGGTCGGAAGGATTGCTCGACATCATTTCTGCTCCGGCACTTCTCTACTCTGGGGCTTTGCTAGACCTGACTGCACGGCGGATGCGGATGCCATTGCGGCGTAGGCACGGCATGTTGTGCCCCTACTTTCCCGACAGTGCCCATCGGCCTGCGGGCGGTTCTGGGATCGGCTGAGCATGCGCTCGTCTAAGGCGGATCGCTTAGTCGCATCAAAAGCGGGCTCGGGTATAATTCCGTTAGCGTATTTCTCCTCCGCAAATGGGCTGGGCGGGGGGACTTTCGTTCCGGGGAGGATCTGCCGAGGTAGTAGAAAGGAAGGTTCGTGCCATGAGCCAAGTCGTCGAACCTCCAATCCCCGTGGCCGAACGGCCCGCCCCCCCGGTGCGGCAGGCGAAACCCGGCCTGAAAGAGCCCTGGCGGCGTCTCTTCGATCCGGTGGACATCGCCCCGCTGGCCTACTTCCGTATTGTCTTCGGGGCCATCATGCTCTGGGAATGCTGGCGCTACACCGATGCCGGCTGGATCGCGCGCTATTGGATCGACAAGCCCTTCCATTTCACGTACTTCGGCTTCGGCTGGGTCCACCCTTGGCCCGGTGACGGCATGTACTATCACTTCGCGGTGATGGCCATCCTAGCGGTATGTATCGCATTGGGATACCGCTACCGGCTGAGTGCGACGCTTTTCTTCTTCGCGTTCACGTACATGTTTCTGCTCGAACAGTCCACGTACCTCAACCACTTCTACATGGTCAGCCTAGTGAGCTTCTTGATGATCTTCGTTCCGGCTCACCGCTCGTTCTCTTTGGATGCGACCCGGCGGCCCGAGATTCGCTCCGACACCGCTCCTGCTTGGACGCTGTGGACGCTCCAAGCGCAACTGGGAATCGTCTATTTTCTTGGCGGTGTCGCCAAGATCAACGGTGACTGGCTGCGCGGCGAGCCGCTTCGCATGTGGCTGGCCGACAGCACGGACTTCCCCATCATCGGCTCGCTGTTCACCGAGGAGTGGATGGTCTACCTTATGGCCTACTCCGGGATGCTGCTGGATCTGTTGATTGTCCCGGCCATCCTGTGGCGCCCCACTCGATTCTTCGCCCTAGGGTCGATCACGCTCTTTCACCTGATGAACGTGAAGCTATTCAGCATTGGCATCTTCCCGTGGTTCATGATTTTCGCCACTCTGATCTTCTTGCCGGCGCATTGGTTTCGCTTCTCGTGGCCGGTGTATGAGGAACACGTGCGGCGCAAGGCGCGGGTCCGTGCGTCGTCGTCGCGGAAGCGGTTTGCCCGGCGGCCCTGGGAAGCGCCGGCGTGGCGGCGTCCGTCGCCTAAGTTCATCGTGGCCTGCCTCGGTCTTTACTTCGGCATTCAACTCTTCCTGCCGTTGCGTCACTGGCTCTATCCGGGCAATGTGAACTGGACCGAGGAGGGGCACAACTTCTCCTGGCACATGAAACTGCGCACCAAGTCGGCCTCGATCCGCTTTCTGGTGAGCGATCCGGACAAGGATGAAACCTGGGTGGTGGACCACAACCAGTATCTGACCAGCCGGCAGGCCCGCAAGATGTCGACCCGGCCGGATATGATCCTCCAGTTTGCTCACTTTCTCGCCGACGAGGCTCGGGAGGACGGCGTCGAGAACCCACAAGTGCGCGTGCGGTCCCGCGCCCGCCTCAACGGCCGTAAGCGGCAGGAACTGATTGATCCCGAGGTGGACCTCGCGGCGCAACCGCGCACGCTGTGGCGGTGGCCATGGATCGTTCCCCTGACCGAGCCTTTTCGGTCCAGCCTCGACCGCTAGCTGTTTATGTAGGGGCACCGCATCCCGTGTCCTGCAGCTTCGAGGCGGCAACCTGATCCAGAACACGGGCACAGCATGCTGTGCCCCTACTTTTTCGCTTCGGAGCCGTGCGGTCGACTGGCTTGGAATGCACCTCCGGCAGTAGCCCCGCTGGACCTCTATACTGTCCAGATCGCTTATGGGGAAGCTGGTCGGGGTCGATATCGGCGGGACGTTTACCGATGTGGTCGTGCTTGATCTCGATAGCCCGTCGCTCGAGATCGGCAAGGTCGCGAGCACGCCGGACGACCCCTCGCGCGCACTCCCAGCGGGGCTCGACGGGCTCGGTATTTCCTACGCGGAGATCGAGTTGGTCGTGCACGGCACGACCGTGGCGACGAACGCCATCCTCGAGCGCAAGGGCGGGCGTTGCGGTCTGATCGCCACGCGGGGCTTTCGGGACATTCTCGAATTGCGCCGGCGCGACCGCCCTCACCTGTACGGGCTGACCGGGTCGTACGAACCGCTGATTCCACGCTATCACCGGCTCGAAGTCTCGGAGCGCATCTCGGCCGAAGGCGACGTGCTGACGCCGCTCGATGAAGACGAGTTGATCGAAGCGGCCGAGCAGTTGGCCGCCGAGCGTGTCGAAGCCATCGTTCTGAGCTTTCTGAATTCCTATATCAACCCCGCGCACGAGCGGCGGGCGAAAGCCGTTTTGGAGCGCCGGTGGCCGGAGCTTCGCGTCGTTGCGTCGTCGGACGTGTTGCCACTGTTTCGCGAATTCGAGCGAACGAGCACGGCTGTCGTCAACGCCTATGTGCAACCGGTCGTCGGCCGCTATCTCGATCGTCTGCAGGGGCGTCTGCGGGAGAGCGGCTATCACAAGGACCTGCTCATCATGCAGTCGAATGGCGGCATGATGTCGGTCGAAGCGGCCGGAACGCGCTCGGTGAACACGGTCCTGTCGGGTCCGGCGGCCGGCGTGATCGCGGCCACGAAGATCGCCAGCGAAAGCGGCTTCGACAACTTGATCGCGTACGACATGGGAGGGACCAGCCTTGACGTGTCGCTGGTGGTCGAAGGCAAGCCGATGCTCTCAAGCGGCCGGGAGCTGGAGTTTGGCATCCCCATCATGGTGTCGATGATCGACATTCATACGGTGGGGGCCGGTGGTGGCAGCATCGCGCGGGTCGACTCGGGCGGGGTGCTGCAGGTGGGTCCGCAAAGCGCCGGGGCCGAGCCGGGGCCTGTGTGCTATGGACGGGGCGGCCCAGGACGCGGCGGAACGGAGCCGACCGTCACCGACGCGAACGTGGTGCTGGGGCGAATCAACCCGCACTACCCAATCGCCGGCGGTAAGGGCTTCGCGCTCGATGTCGAACGGGCACGGGCGGCCATCGACGAGAAGATCGGGACGCAACTCGGGCTTTCGATCGAAGAGGCCGCCTCGGCCGTTATTACCGTCGCCAACAACCACATCGCTGGGAGCATCCGCCGCATCTCGATTGACCGCGGCCACGACCCGCGCGACTTCTCTCTATTCGCGTTCGGCGGAGGTGGGCCACTCTTCATCAGCTTCCTGCTGCGGGAGATCGGAGCGCGGCGGGGCATCGTCCCGTTCTATCCGGGGATCGCGTCGGCTTGGGGCTGCGCCATCGCCGACCTGCGGCGCGACTTCGTGACGATGGTGAATCGCCGGTTGAAGGACCTCGAGCCGGACGAGATGGAGACGATTTTCGCGAATCATCAGCAAGAAGGAGAGAAGTTCCTGCGCAGAGAAAACCTACCACTCGATCGGGTCAGCATCGTGAGGGAAGCCGAACTCTCTTACGAAGGGCAGACACACTTGATTCGCACTTCCCTTCCCAGTGGGTCGCTGACTGGTGAGCAGGTGGAAGCGAGCTTTCGCGAGGCCTACGTGCGCCGCTTCGGCCGCGTGGCCGAGCAGTTCGAAGGGCTAGAGGACCTGCTCGCGCGCATGCCGATCCGATTGATGAACCTTCGGACGTCGGTGATCGGCGTGCGCCCGGATGTCTTGCTGAAGGATCGCTTACCGCCGCCGCAGGCGACGTTGCAAGAAGCATCGAAGGGCACGCGGGCGGTCTGCGTGGACGGGCGTTTCGTCGAATGCCCGACGTACGAGCGGGCGGCGCTGCCGCGCGGCGTCGAGTTGACCGGGCCGGCGGTGATCGAGCAGCCTGACACCACGACCTGGCTCGAGCCCGGCACCCGTGCCCAGGTCGATGACGCGGGGAATCTGCTGGTCGAGGTGAGCTGAGTGGAGAACGAGATCGATCCCATCACGCTGGCCGTGATTCGCGGCAGTCTGGAACAGATCGCCGACGAGATGGATGCCACGCTTGAGCGCATGGCCTTCTCGCCGGTCATCTCCGACGGCTTTGACCGCGCCAGCGGCATCTACGAGGCCGCGAACGGCGAGGTCGTCATGCAGGGGCCGCGCGGGCTGCCGAACTTCATCTACGTGATGGAGTTCACCGTGCGTTCGGTGATCGAGCAGATCGCCGACCCCGCGCCCGGCGACGTCTACATCATCAACGACCCCTACCTCGGCGGCACACATCTGATGGACGTCAAGATGGTCAAGCCGTTCTTCTATCGCGGACGGTTGACAGCCTTTCTCGCCAACAGCGGCCACTGGCCCGACATCGGCGGGCGCGTCCCGGGCGGGTTCTCGACCAAGGCCACCGAGATCTATCAAGAAGGGCTGCGCATGCCGCCGCTACGCCTGCTTAACCGAGGGGTGCTGCACCGCGAGCTGGTCGACATCATCCTGCACAACGTGCGCGTGCCCGAGGAGCGGCAGGGCGACTTGATCGCGCAGGTGACATCACTTGAAGTGGGCGCCGATCGGCTGACGAAACTGCTCGATCGCTATGGGGAGGAGACGGTCTTCGGCGCGATCGGCGAGTTGAAAGTGCGCTCCGAACAGCTCATGCGCAGCCACATCGAGACCATCCCCGACGGAACCTACACGTTCGAGGAGCATATCGACAGCGACGGCGTGGACTGGCAACCGCTGACGATCGACCTCGAGATGCAGGTCAAAGGCAGCGGCGTCCATCTCGATTTCTCGAAGAGCAGCCCGCCGTGCCGCGGCCCGCTCAACAGCGTGCTCAGCACGACCATGGCCGGCGCCTACATCGCGTTCAAGCACACCTTCCCCGACGTGCCGATCAACGCCGGCTGCTTTGCGCCGTTCACGTTCGACATCCCGACAACGACGTTCCTGAACGCGCAGCCGCCGCGGCCGGTGTCGGGCTGCGCGGCCGAGGTCTGCCAACGCATGATCGACGTGGTGCTGGGGGCGCTGGGCAAGGCGATCCCCGAGCGTGCGTATGCCGGCCCGATGGGCACGGTGACGAACCTGGCCGTGGGCGGCGAGGATCCCGAGTCGGGCTACTACGTTTTCTATTCGTTCATCGGCGGCGGCTACGGCGGCAACTACCTGACCGACGGGCTGATCAACGGCAACCCCACGCTGGCCGTCGCCCGTACGCAAGCGCTGGAGATCTTCGAGTCGCACTACCCGGTGCTGTTCAAGCAGTACGCCATCCGCGAAGGCTCCGGCGGCGCGGGGATGCGGCGTGGCGGGTTGGGGGTCGTGTTTGAGTTTGAGATTCGGCGCGGGGAAGCGCGGGCGTCGCTGCTGGGCGACCGGGGCCGGTTTGCGCCGTTTGGGGTTTTGGGAGGCAAGCCCGCACAGATGGCGAAGCACACGTTTTTCCTCAAAGGCGAGCCTTACACGCCCGAGCACTTGACCAAGGATGAGGGCGTCGCAATGCAGGCGGGTGATTCGCTGCGACTGGAGACACCGGGCGGCGGGGGGTACGGCGACCCACAAGACCGTCCCGAGGAATTGGTCTCGGAAGACGTTCGCCGGGGCTACTACAGCAAGCAAGAGGCTGAGCAGAGCTACGGGGCCGTTATACCGCCCCAGCCTCCCAATACCGACAGCTCTGAGCCGAGAAGTCCGGTTCGCGGAGCCAGCACGGTCGTCCGGCTCACTTCCTCGACTCCCCGATCTCGGCAGCGATGCAAGCCTTAAAGCCCGCAAGAATGATCCCAGAACGCCGCACACGGTCGGCGCTCCAGGGTGAGTAGCCTGCCCATGCCCCCTGGCTCGGTTGCAGTTGGGCAGCAAGCTGCAAGGCCCTTGAGGAGCGAGGTTGAGTGTGGACCTCGGCTAGGTGAAGGTCCTGGCCACTCGATCAGAGGTGAGAAAGTACATCGTCCATACCACGGCCCAGGCGATCGAGATGGACACGATTGCCGCCACAATCACGCCGACCTCTTTGAGCCTCGCTTCATCCGCGGAAAGCGCCCCGGTTAGCACAACCAGCGAGATCAATCCCGCTCCAACCCATAGCGACGCGATGTTCCATGCTGGCGCAGAGGGCAACTTCAAGACCACCAGCACTAGCGGCGCAGCGAGTACGAGGAAGATCCCTGCGAAGAGTCCCAGGTGATAGTCAAGGAACCACCCGGACAATCCTGCGGCGTAGAAGACCGCCAATGGCACCGAACCCATGAGATACAACAACAACCAACCCTCGATGCCTGCCATCGGCCATCCACCCGATCGCGAAATATGACCAACACGATACCACGTCCGTAGCGGGCGAGCGCAGCGGCTTTTCTGTCAAGCTGAGTCACGTTCAAGACGCGATTGCCTGCCTAGTTGGTCCATGGTACCGTCTCGGAGATGGACGCTGGCGGCAATCACTCGGGTGCCCTGAAGGAGGTACGTCTTGGAAACTTCCGTTTTTCTCGCGAAGATTCGCGCCCCGGCCTTTCGGGGGTCCCCCATCGGTCCGTATTGCATTATCGGGTTCGCAGCGGGCATGGCCAATCGAAAGAACTTCGGACGTCTCGTGCAGGAGTACGCCGACAACATGGCGCTCACCTACCTGGGCGGATTGCTGGCGACGGTCTTCGGCCTGTTGATCGTCGTCAGCCACAACGTGTGGGTGGCCGACTGGCGAGCGATCATCACCGTCGCGGGATGGCTGGGTTTGATCAAAGGGATTGTCCTGCTGCTAGCGCCCGCGTCGATCGGTAAGTATGTCGGAATGGCGTTCTCGCCGATGATGACCGTGATGTTCGTTGTAGTGCTCGCTATCGGGCTGTACCTGAGCTACGTGGGTTACATGGCGCCGGCGTCCTGAAGAGCTACCGGTTCCGGTCATTAAACGAGGAGGGTTGGGGTTCTCGGCCGAGAAATAGATGAACCGGAACGTCGAGAAAATCAATGCCGGCGGCGGTCACCTTGCCGAAGGAGAGCATGACGCCGCGGCCGAGGCCCGCCACAAAGCTTCCGTTGCCGCCGCCGTGTGCTCGCAGAAGGTCCGTATCGCTAACGAGGCACTCTCCTTTCCAGACGCCCCGCGTGGCTAGGAGTAGACCGTATCGGGCGAGGTCCTTGGCGCTCATGACCACCCAGCCCGGTCCGCCTCGCACCACATTGTCCTCGATCGCATAGGGCGGGTCCAGGTAGAGCCCGTAGCCCGGCATCTCGGGATACAGGGTACTGTCTTCACGGACCTTCCGGCCGGGTGTCCAGTCCCATCGCTCGGGAGGAATCCCGAGGGCGCCGAAGATCTTTTCGTCCACGACCTGCTTGAGGTCTTTCCGCCAAACGGCGGTCAGGGCTTGCGACAGCCGCCAGTAGCCGCCGCTGCTGTAGACCGGCTCCATCGTGCCTGGCTCGGCATGAGCGTAGTTGTCATGGTCCGGGTCGCCGGTGCAGTTGGACCAGGACGGGGCGACGTTCGAATAGTTCCGGCAATCCTGCCAGGTATGCCCATTGGTTACGGGAAAGCCGCCGATGTGCTTGCTCAGTTGCAAGAAACTCAACCGACGGTGATGAGCTTGGTCGAGATACTTGTGGGGGCCGTTCAACTGCCCCTCCCCGGTCCAGGAATCCTTGATCAAGTCGTCGGCGCTCTCGATCAGGCCTTCATCCACAGCTAACTGCAAGCACGCCATGGTGAATGACTTGCCAAGTGACGCCGTCTGATAGCGGTAATCCGGATCGCCGAAGGTCTGCAACAAATACCCTCCCCAGGCGATGGCCACACCCCAGCGACTGCCGCTGTGATCTTCGCCGAAGAACGCCGAACCTTTGACTTTGTCACTCGTCCTCGAGACCCATGCATTCCACTCCAATAGGTCCGTCTTGGCCGCATGGCTTGTCACATGGCTGGAGACCGGCTGAGCGAAGGCCTCTTCGGGCGTGATGCTCTGCCAGTCTTCCTCTGGGAAGATCACCCAGTCGGGAACGGCATCAGAAGCCGCCTGTTGACTCATCGAGTCGAGCTCCTTATCCCTCTCACAAGAAAGCCCCAGAACCACCACCACGACGAGCAGGAACACCAGCAGGAAAACAAGGTATCTTCTTCTTCCCAGCATCGCAGTAGTGACCTTGGATTACGGCAATCGTATCACGCGGTCAGTTCGATGACATGCTGTCCGGTAGTGCGAACACGAAGAACGCCTTGCCGGCGGCGACGGCGATCTGTTGCTTGCCGTCAATGAGGAACGAGATCGGGTTGGTACGCACCTCCCCACCCAACTGCAACTGCCAAAGCGGCTCACCGTTGGCCGCGTCCAGAGCGTAGAAGTTCCCCTCACGTGACCCGCCAAACACCAGCCCGCCGGCAGTGGCCATCACGCCGCACCAGGGCGGGGACGGTACGCGGAACTCCCACTCCATCTTGCCCGTCGAGGCGTCGAGCGCACGGACCGCGCCCCAGGCCTCGTCCTCCAGCCGGCGCTCGCCGCCGCCGACAAACAGCGTGCCCGGTTTGTAGACCGCCTCGCCCTTGAAATAGTAGGCGCCCATCTCGCGCACCGAAACGTAGAACAGCCGTGTGAGCGGGCTGTAGGCGGGGCTGGCCCAGTTGGTCGACCCTTGCAAGCTGGGGTAGACGAAGTTCCCTTCGGGTGTCGGTGCCTTATCGGGGATCAGGTTGGGCCGGCCGTCGGCGTCGAGCCCCTTGGCCCAGGTCTGCTTCGCGTAAGGCGTGCCATGCAGGAACTTGCCCGTCTTGCGGTCGAGTAGATAGTAGAAGCCGTTGCGGTTCGCCATCGCGACCAGCTTGCGCCGCCGTCCCTCGATCTCCATCTCGAGCAGGACGGGGATCTGGTTCGCGTCCCAGTCATGCACATCGTGCGGCGTGAACTGGAAGTGCCATTTGAGCTTCCCCGTGTCGGCGTCGACCGCCACCAGCGAGCAGGTGTAGAGATTGTCGCCGGGCCGCGAGTCGCCGTTCCAGTCCGGCGCGGGGTTGCCCGTGCCCCAGAACAGCAGCTTCGTTTCGGGATCGTAAGCGCCGGTCAGCCACGTGGTGCCGCCGCCGGTCTTCCAACTGTCGCCGCCCCAGGTGTCATGATCCGGCTCGCCGGGGCCGGGGATCGTCCAGAAGCGCCAAGCGCGCTCGCCGGTCTTGGCGTCGTAGGCATCGAGGTAGCCGCGCACGCCCGCCTCGCCGCCGCTGATGCCGACAATCACTTTGCCGTCGATCGCTAGCGGCGCGGCGGTGATCGAGACGCCTAGCTTGTTCTCGCCGACCGCCACGTCCCAGCGCTCGGCGCCCGACTTGGCATCAAGCGCCACCAGGTGGGCGTCGAGCGTGCCGACGAAGACCGTCTCGTCCAGAATGGCAACACCGCGGTTGGTGCGCCCGAAGCCGATCGTGAGGACGTCGTCGGGCATCGGCCGATTCCAACTCCACAATGGCCGGCCGCTGTGGACGTCGAGCGCCGTCACGCGCGCGAGCGGCTCGGTCACGTACATCACGCCGTCGACGACCAGCGGGGTGTTCTCGATCTGTCCCGACTCCTCGATCTGGTAGATCCACACCGGCTGCAGGCCGCCGACGTTGTCCTTGGTGATTTGATCGAGCGGGCTAAAGCGTTGCGCGTCGTAGGTGCGCGAGTACATCAGCCAATTGCCGGGGTCGCCGTCGGCCTTGACGAGCCGGTCGTAGGGGACTTGGGCGGACGCGAGGGCAACCGCGACGAGAGCCAGCGCGAGAATCCGTACAGGCATCGACCACCGCCCCAAACAAGGATTGCAGGGGCGGGACGTGCCGGGCGCACCGGTCATGACTTGCCCCGCAGGCCGGCCAGGTAGGCCACGACGTCCTCGAGCTCGGCCGCAGACAGCGCGTCGCGATAACTCGGCATGAGGCTTGCCTTATCCTCCTCGTCGAGCGACTTCAACTCGCGTTTCCGCAACGAGTGGAAGCGGTTGCCTCCGTCACGAAGCTGTATCGTGAACACATCCTCGTTGACCCTCATGCCGCGGACGGTGCTTCCATCGGCCAGCACGGCCCGGATCATCACGCGGCCCTTGGGCGCCGCCGCGCCTGGGTCGAGCAAGGCTTCGCGGAGATGCGAAGCGCCGCGCCGCGCGCCGATCGCGGTCAAGTCGGGGCCGAGGCTGCCGCCCTGTCCCTCGACGATGTGACATCCGGCACAACCGCCCCTGCTCTCGTAGATCGCCCTGCCGCGGGCGCCATCGCCGCTCAGTTCCTCTCGCTCCACGCGCCCGAGCGAGCGAATGTACCCGGCCAGACGCCAGATCTCGGCGTCGCTGAACATCCAACTGGGCGGCATTTCCGTCCCTTTGACGCCGCCGCGAATGATGCGAAACAGCGCCTGGTCGTCGGAGGCGCGGCGTAGGCTCCCCACGCGCAAGCTGGGACCTCGCCCGCCAGTCCCGCCAATGCCGTGGCACAGGGCGCAGTGGGCTTGGAAGAGGCTTTCGCCCTGCTTGAGGTCGTCCGGGGAGAGTTGGGCGATGCGGTCTTCCGGAGCGGTCTCCTGCGCCCCCGCAGAGGAGACGACAACGACAACCAGGGCCACCACAATTGCAAGCCGTCTCATCGCGCCGGGTTTATCGCGAGCGCTAACCATCCAGCCGCTCAACCGCGAATCGTAGCACGGAGCCGCCCGGGACCATCTTGATACGATGGACACGGCTTCCGTGCATTCGAATCACACGAGGCCGGGAGAACAACATGTCGAAACTTCGCATCGGTGTCGCCCAGGTTCCTCAGACCGCTGAACTCGCCCAAAACCTCGGCAAGGTCCTGGAGTTCATGGAGCGGGCCGCGGCCGACGGCGTTGAGCTGCTCTGCTTCCCCGAGACCCATCTACCGGGCTACCGGGTCGGGATGCTGACGCCGGAAGCACCGTGCGAAGCCGAAGCCCTCGCCGAGGCGCTGGACCGCATCGCCGAGCATTGCCGCGAACTATCGCTGGGCTTGATCGTGGGCACCGAGGTTCCGAATGCGGGCGCCAAACCCTTCAACAGCGCCGTTGTCTGCGACCAGCAAGGGCAGCGGCTCGCCGTCCACCACAAGTCAAGAATCACGCCGATGGACGCCAAGGCCTACTCGGCAGGCACGGGCCCAACTCTGTTCGAGTTCAAGGGCGTGCCAATGGGCCTGGTGATTTGCTTCGAAGGCTTTCGGTTTCCTGAGACGACCCGCGAGTTGGCGCACGCTGGCGCGAAGGTCGTCTTCCATCCGCAGTGCAATCACTTCTTGCCCGGCATGGAGTGGAAGTTGCCGGTTCACGAGGCCCTGCTGACCGCCCGCGCCGCCGAGAACACGCTCTACTTCGTCTCAGCGAACATGTGCCATCAGCGCAATAACTGCCGCTCGCTGATCATCGGGCCGGACGGCTTGCTGGTAGCTGCCTCGGAGTTGGCCAAGGAGATGCTGCTCTCGGCCGACATCGATACCGACCTCGCCACGCACGCGTTCCTGCAAGAAGACCCAGCGGCGCGGATGAAGGCCCTTGCCGAGGCTTGAGGGTGCGTTGTCCGGGCAGAACTGCCCTAATCGCGCCTATCCCAACGGAACCCGCGAACCGAAAAGTAAGGGTACAGCATGCTGTGCGCGTGTCGGTTTAGGTCGCTCGTTCGAAGCTGCCGGGCAGGGCATGCCGTGCCCCCAACATTGCCACTTCACTTGTTGACGTAGCTTGGGTTTTCTGGCGCGGCGTCCTTGTTCGATTTCGGGGTTCTCTTGATGGTGGGGTCCCAACGGCCGATCTCGCGCGGCGACTCTTCCAACTGCTTGATCACGCGCCCATTGAGCGCCTTGAAGAACGCCAGCAAGTCGGACCTGTCATCTTCGGTCAACTCCACCGGGCTGATCTCAACGGCCAGACCATCCGGCGGTGAGCCTCCGCGAGTGTAGTGGTCGATGACGTGGCTCAGCTTCAGGTAGTGGCCGTTGTGCATGAACGACGACCGCCGGGCCACATCGCGCAGCGTCTGGGTCTTGTGCTTGGTGCCTGGGGCCGTGCCGCCCACGATTTCCGGGACACCGGTGTAGTGACGTTCGTGGTCGGTGAGTAGTGGGCCGTTGTGGCACTTCACGCACCTGGCTTTACCGGTGAAGAGTCCCATTCCACGGAGCGCCGCCGGCTTCAGGGCCGTTTTGTCTCCGAGCAGGTAGCGGTCGAGATCGCTGTCGTAGGAAACCAGCGTCCGCTCGTAAGCCGCCAGCGCCTTGGCCACCAGATCGAAAGTAATCGGCTCGCCCGGAAAGACCTTCTCGAACAACTGTGGATAAAGCGGGTCCTCGCGGATGCGTTCCACGGCTTCCGCTGGATCGAGGTGCATTTCCAGAGGATGCTTGAGCGGCTCGGCGGCCTGTTTCTCGAGCGTCTTGACGCGCCCGTCGGAGAACAGACTGCGCTGCCAGCCGACGTTGAGCAGACCCGGCGTCTTGCGGCGCAGTTCCATGTCGTGCAAGCCCCAGGCGCGGCTCAGCCCGTCCATAAACAGCAATTCCGGCTTGTGACAGGTGGCGCAACTGCGGCGATGCTCGCCCGACAGCATCTGCTCGAAGAACAGTCTCTCGCCGAGCTTGATCTTCTCCGGGGTGCCGGGGTTGTCGGCGGGATGCGGCGGACTGCCCGTCAGGGGCTCCAGGCGAGGCTCACCGGCCGCGAGAACGCCGGCCAGCAGGAGTAAAGCCATCCCGAGTCGTTTCATGCTAATCCACGGTACCACAGGCCCCCACGGCTGCTGGCGCTTCGGAGGGACGATCGATCCATCCACAGATTACGCAGATTCTCGCAGATGAACGATCCACCGAGACAGCCCTCAGAACAATCTGTGTGAATCTGCGTCATCTGCGGATCATGTCGGTGACCTCCGTGGCCTTTTGGCAAGGTTTGGCAAGGTTTTTGGCGGCGTTGCCACTCATGGGTTGTCGCGTTCTCCTCTCTGTTCTCAGGGTATCGCACCGGCCTGAGGCAATCGACCGTTTTCGCCGTAAGTGATTGATTCTGTGGGATGAAGATTCTGTGACTGGTGGTTCGGCGAGGGAGGATTTGCGCAGTGGAATCGTTAGGGAACGCTGGGCCACATCGAGCGGCGCCGCGAGGTCACCTTGCCAACCCGAGTGCGGGCTTTGTCCCCGAACTGCCCCGAACTGCCCCGAACTGCCGAATGGAACCCGATCGGGCAGCATTCGACGACCGGAGCGGCGGCGAAAGGAGTGCGGAACGTGGCAGCCGTGGGCAAACCGTTGCATGGCAGCCGGGGATCGGCTACCCTATCTGTACCAGGATGGCCAAAACGGAAATCCCTGTTTGGACGGTCCAGGCTATCCAAGAAACGTGAATAGCATACTTTTCCGAGAGGGGGGTCGATATCATGACTTTAGTAAACGAAACGTCCAACGACGCTACTTTTGACATGACTACAGCTAACGGACGGCATATTTCCGTCAAGTGGGGTATCCATTTGACTCAGGTGACCACAACATACTGTGGTTGCCATTGGCGGCCCCCGGAAAGGCTCGATAGCACCACGTTTCCAAGCCTGACCATGGCGCGTGCGTAATCCTTGATCGGCCCGAAACGCAGCCTCGTGGCCCAACGCACGCGTACTTCTTGACATGACGACAGCCACAACGGACCTGAGTCAAGTGGATACCCCATTCCGTCATTCTCAACTCTGGGGGATCGATTGGGCTCGATCTTTCGAGGTACACCGCACCTTACCAGCTTGCCGTGGGGTCCGGCGGCTACAGCGCCATGGCGGCCAGCGTCTCTGACGAGGCTTCGGTCACCGTGTCCGATACGGGAGATAACATCGCTTTAGCGGTCACTTAAGCCACAACAAGGATCGTCCCAGCCTCACCGTGCTGAGCTCCTGAGGTTGCATGGGAGGGATTTCGCCACGACTGGATCAACCCTTGGGCACGGGAGGTTTCGACAGGCCAAGGATCCCGAAAGGGGACGTCCCAAAAGGGGACGGAGCTGCAGATCCTCGGTTACTGCCTGATGACGAACCACGTGCATCTGGTGGCGGTCCCCAAGCGGCTGGATTCACTGGCGAATACGCTGCGGCGAACACACTCCCGCTACGCGCAGAGCTTCAATGAGCATTACGGGCGCAGCGGACACCTGTGGCAGAATCGTTTCTTCTCGTGTTGCCTTGACCGCGATCACTTGATCACGGCGCTGGCATACGTGGACCTGAATCCTGTGCGAGCGGGAATGGTCGGGGACGCGCAGGAGTACCCGTGGTCAGGCGCTCGGGCGCACGTCGAGGAGGAGGACCCGCTCGGACTCATCGACTTCTCGCTGTGGCGAGAGGTGCGAGGGCGGGGTGACTGGGCGGAGTGTCTGAGCCGACCGTTGGATGCAGAGACGGTCCAGCATCTCCGGGAGGCGACGCAGCGGGGGGTGCCCTTGGGGAGTGAGGCTTTCGTGAAGGCTTTGGAGCGTAGCACCGGACGGTGTCTGGCGCTGCGAGGACCGGGGCGGCCGAGGGGGACCAAGGCCCGAGCTGCGGCCGCAGGATGAATGGGAGTGACAAAAATGGGCTCCGTCCCCTTTAGCTCCGAAGGCGAGATCGTCAAGGTGACGAGCGTCAACGGCACGACGGTCAACCTCACCCGCGCCGAGAAGGGGTCGACGGCCGCTGCGCACGGGGCGGGCATGCCGCTCTATCAGGTGCGCCGGACGACGTTCGTCTACAGCTTCGCGTTCAACTTCTTCGGCAGCGCAGAGGGTGGCAACTGGGCGGGACGCGACCTGCTGCCCTCGCAACGCATCGTGGCGGTGGATGGCTTCGTCTCGAACCGTAAAGGCGACAGCCCGGTCAAGACGAACAACTTCAGCGCGCTCGTGCCGAACAACGGCCTGCGGACGTTGAGCGGCGGCCAGGTGGACCTGGTGGTCGAGGGCGTGCTGGCGATTCAGTCGAACGCCGCCCCCCAAGTGTCGGTCGATCGCACGATGTCGGTCCGCGACGTGTTTGCTACCGTGGACCTGCCGCCGGCCGGCGCAGACCTGAAGGCCGACGTGCTCGTCGCCGGCCAGGTGCTCGCGACCGTGACGATCCCGGCCGGCGCGACGATCAGCAACCTGGTCGACGGGGCCGGCCTCGGCTGGGTCAACGCCGGCGATCTCTTCACGCTCGATATCACGCAGGTGGGCTCGACGTTTGGCGGCGAGCGGTTGGTCGTGACGGTGAGGTTCTGAGGGAGGGACACTTCGAAAGTGCCTGCGGAGACGAATGATCTTCCATCCGAGGCTTCGGCAGCCAAACTCAGTTCGTCGGACGAAATACTCAGGCGCGACGCCGAGTCGTTCGGGCTGCACATCGAATTTGAACGGACCGCTGGCGACGAACTGCGCATTCGGGACGCTAGCGAGATTCGTGAGAAGGTTGCCCTCTTGAAGGCTCAACGGCAGCAGCTACGGGAAAGCCGGAATTGCGGCTGGGCCTTGTTGGAGCCATAGGCAATGGTTGACTGCTCAGGCGATCACGGTACTGATTGCACTATGCATAAGCGCACCATCGGTGTGGTTCAGCTACGACAGCGCTAAGTCATCTAACCGCAGTGCCGACACTGCCGATCGCGCTCTTGAACTGGCCGAACTCGAGAGGAAGGAAGCGGCTGATGGCAGTCGTCGTAGCACTGAGATTGCGAGACGGGCCATGCTGGCAGCCGAAAAAAGCGCCGCGGCGTCCGAGAGCAGTGCGGAGCAAGCCCAATCGGCGCTAGTAATTGCGCAACGTGCATACCTAACCGTAAAGCAAGTCAAGCTTCGAAATGACTTCCAATCTGGCGCGATAGTGGACTTTGTAGTTGAGAATACTGGCAGAACGCCCGCCAGAAACGTGATCGGAAGGGTTCGAGGAATCTACGCTGAAATGGCTCGCACAATGGAGCCGCCAATCGACCATTCTTGGTCTGGAGCACCTGTCAGCGTTACGGTTATCGGTTCTGGAGATTCAGAGGGAATATCTGTGGGGGTTCCGAGGCTTTCAGCCGAGGCAGCGTCTGCGGTAAATACCACAAAGACGATGGTTTACGCCTACGGTGATTTCGCTTACGATGATGAGTTCGGAGTTCGCAGGCTAACTGAGGTCTGTGTGGTGTACGATCCGAAACAGGTAGTGTTCGTCAAATGTTCTGTCCACAATACGTTGAAATAATCCGCGATCCACTTGGCCTGATCTAATGAGTGACTCTCTAGAACAGGTCTGGACGTGGCTGTTTGATCCACAGAACCTGGCCACGGCCGCGTTCCTCTTTACGGTCCTCGCCGCCGTCGTGGGGGGCGCATGGAAACTCTATACGCATTTCTCCAAGTCCAACTCTGCCCCGAAAGTCGCCGCGGACGGCCGTGGCATGGCAGTCGGCGGCAGCATCACAGCGACAGCTGCGCCGGGCGCTCCCGTGATCATCGCCAGCGGCGATGTAGGCGATGTAACGGTCAACAACGTTGATGAAGTTGTCAAGAGCCTCCTCCAGTCCCACCAACGAGAACTGGCGGGCTACCATCAGCGCGAGCAGGAAAAAGAAGACCAGATCAAGGCGCTCACCGAAGCCGTAACCGCTCTCGCAAAGGAGAAGGGCCAGCCAGACGCCGCACCTGAACTCGACGACGCCCTCAAGCAACTAGGCCAAGGACAGACGGCCATCGCCGAAACCATCTTCCAGGAAGTGCTGGACCGGAAAGTGGCTGAGGGCGAAGCGGCGAATCAGCAGGCGTCGAAAGCCGCTCAGTTCCTTGGTGCCCTCGCCTTCCTGCATGACACCCAAAAGGCCCTGCGCGCGTACCGCCGGGCCGTTGAACTAGACCCGAACGATCCCGATGGCTGGAATCAACTAGGACACCTGCTTGCACGGGTCGGAGACCTGGAAGGGGCCTGTGTGGCCTTCCGAAACGTCTTGTCTCTCGCAGAGTCCAACGATGACCAGTCGCTGGTCGCAGTCGCCTACGGCAACCTGGGCAACGTCTACCAGACCCGCGGGGATCTGGAGCAGGCCGAGGCGATGCTCCGCAAGGCCCTGGCGCTCGACGAGGAGTTGGGCCGCAAGGAGGGCATGGCCAGCGCCTACGGCAACCTGGGCATCGTCTACAAGACCCGCGGGGATCTGGAGCAGGCCGAGGCGATGCTCCGTAAGTCCCTGGCGCTGGAGGAGGAGTTGGGCAGTAAGGAGGGCATGGCCAGCAACTACGGCAACCTCGGCATGGTCCACCAGACCCGCGGGGATCTGGAGCAGGCCGAGGCGATGCTCCGCAAGGCCCTGGCGCTCGACGAGGAGTTGGGCCGCAAGGAGGGCATGGCCAGCGACTACGGCAACCTTGGCATCGTCTACGAGACGCGCGGGGATCTGGAGCAGGCCGAGGCGATGTACCGCAAGTCCCTGGCGCTGGAAGAAGAGTTGGGCCGCAAGGAGGGCATGGCCAGCGACTACGGCAACCTTGGCATCGTCTACAAGACCCGCGGGGATCTGGAGCAGGCCGAGGCGATGTACCGCTACTCCCTGGCGCTCAACCAGGAGTTGGGTAGCAAGGAGGGCATGGCCAACCAATACGGCAACCTGGGTGTCGTCTACCAGATACGCGGGGATCTGGAACAGGCCGAGGCGATGCTCCGCAAGGCCCTGGCGCTCGACGAGGAGTTGGGTCGGAAGGAAGGCATGGCCAACCAATACGGCAACCTGGGCATCGTCTACAAGACGCGCGGGGATCTGGAGCAGGCCGAGGCGATGTACCGCAAGGGGCTGACGCTGGACGAGGAGTTGGGGCGCAAGGAGGGCATGGCCAAGCACTACGGCAACCTGGGCAACGTCTACCAGATCCGCGGGGATCTGGAGCAAGCCGAGGCGATGTACAGCCACTCCCTGGCTCTGAACGAGGAGTTGGGCCGCAAGGAGGGCATGGCCAACCAATACGGCAACTTGGGCGACGTCTACCAGACCCGCGGGGATATCGAGCAGGCCGAGGCGATGCGCCGGAAGGCCCTGGCGCTCAACGAAGAGTTGGGCCACAAGGAGGGGATGGCCAGAAACTACTCCGGCCTGGGCATCGCCTACATGACCCGCGGTGACCTGAAGCAGGCCGAGGCGATGTTCCGCCACGCCCTGACGCTATTCAAGCAAATGGGTGCACAACCCCAGGTAGAAAGCATACAGAGAGCAATGGACTACTTGGCAACCAAACAGTGACGACAGTTCGAAAACTGGCCCTAAAGGGGACGGAGCCCTTTTCCTTTTCTGGCCCGCTCTTCATCTCTGCCGCGGCAGCGTCAACCTTCGCCTCGTAAGGCATAGAGCCCGCCGGCGACGACGATGATCGTGCCGACCACTTTAGTTGAAAGGTTGCAATGTCGAAGCCGGAGCGGCGTGAAGGGCCTTGATCAGGGACCAGTGCGCGCAGCTTCCTAGCAATCCGACCAACAGAAGCAATGTGTAAAGGTTGTAAAGGTGACGGAGCCCTTTTGGGCAGCTTCTGGGACAGGCAGTCGGGGGAGCGCACGACTTGGTCGGGCGGCCCGCCACCGCTCCGCACGCGCTTGCTTCCGATAGCCAGCCTCCGGGCTATACGTTTAGTTCCTTGTCGACGGTATAGAACTTGACCGTCTCTCGCTTGACGCCGTCGTGAGCCATTGCTTCCGCGGTCGCCGGCGAGTCCGCGACCTTAAAGAACGTGTCTACGTCGTCGGGTTCAAAACAGATCGCAACCTGATTCCCGTCCACGGCGAAGTGTATGGGTTTCGAAACGGATTGACTCCTGAAAAGCTCAGTATGGGTTCGGAAACCTTCCTCCCACTTCGCCCCATCTTCCACCTCGGCTATCGCTAGAACCTTCGGCATGTCTCTTCTCCTTTGATCAAGATTGTTGTTTCGGCAAGCAGTCCACGAGAGGCGCTGCGACTTCCGAGCTTAGCACCACCGTCGGATGGCTGAGATGATGTTTTACAACTGCTTCCTGCATCTAGACAGCGAGACTGAGGGCCCTAAAGGGGACGGGGCCCTAAAGGGGACGGGAGCCCTTTTTGGGCACCGGTTCCCCCCGATTCTCCCGGTCTTCATCTCGGTCGGCCCACCGTCAACCTTCGCCTCGTAACGCATAGACCCCGCCGGCGACGACGACGATCGTGCCGACAACCGTCCACGTATCAGGAAGATGCCCGAAAACAAGCCAGCCCATCACGGCCGCCCACACAGTGATGGTGCAGTTGAAAGGTTGCAAAGTCGAAGCCGGAGCGGCGTGGAGGGCCTTGATCAGGGACCAGTGCGCACAGCTTCCCAGCAATCCGACCAACAGAAGCAGAGCCCACCCCTCCCCATCGGGGGTCCGCCATCGAAACGGCGCTGCGAAGCTCGAGAGGGCCAATCCCACCAATCCGGTGTAGAGCCAGGTCGTGTCCGTCGGGTCGGTTCGGCTGACCAGACGAACCAGGATCTGATAGACCGCCCACAAACAGGCGGCCAGCAAGGGGATGAGAGCCGTGAGATCCATGACGCCCCCGCCCGGCCGGATGATGACCAGAACCCCCAGAAACCCCACAGCGGCCGCGACCCAGCGATGCGTCCCGACCTTCTCGCGCAGTACGAGGGCCGCCAGAGCGACCGTCAGCACCGGGGTGACGGCGGCAATGCCATGAACGTCCGCCAGCGGCAGGTAACGAAACGCAACGACGAAGCTGGCCACCTCCCCGACGAGAACGACCGAGCGGATGACTTGCAGCGAAGCTCGCCCGGTCCGAAGGGTGGAAGCAAGCCGGGAGGGGCCGATGGCCAAGACCGCGAACCCGACAAAGAACAGGTAACGGATCCAAACGATCTGGACGACAGAGTATTGGACCACGAGGTATTTCGAGGCAGCGTCCATGGAGGCGAACAGCATCATCGCCAGAACCGTGTAGAGGATGCCTTTTCTCTCCGGATGCATGAATGGTGGAGGTCTTGCTGGTGGCGGTCCGACGTTGACCGGGCCGTGCCACGACCCAATCGCTCGTCACTACAAACCTACACCTTTCCCGGGTTGGACAAGATGGGCTAAAGCGGACGACGCCTAAAGGGACGCCGGGCTAAAGCGGACGGGAGCCCCTTGCCGGTCCGGCCGTGACGGAGAGTCACAGAATTCCTGAACTTTTTTTCGCCGCGTTTTCAACCACTTGACTCTCCACCGACCCCGGAACCCTCACCTACGAGTGCTAGCCTGATAACGGAAACGACCGGTGCGGACAGATCGCCGGACCAACAACGACCGTTTCCTGCGCAGGCAGTTTCGATGTTGCTCTCCGAAAATATGTAAGCGACCTTCCCCCGCGAACGGCAGCTCTTGACCCAAGCGGTCAGGAGAGGACCGTCCGTTCAAGCCTGCCTTTTCGCTCCTATCCTGGGCGGGCCGCTGAGGTCATCACAGACTGGAGCCAGAGGGCCCTCTTTTTTGAAGGAACCGAGCCGTGACCGTCAGGGAGCGGTCCGGCACGAGCGACACGCTGCGACAAAGGATGCTAGACCAGAACTACGTCTCGGCCCGCCCGAACCGAGCCCCGACCGCAAGGGAGTGGGTGCGGCGTGCCCGGACCTGATCCACCCACAAATCAGAGGCACTCAGCGGCTCCGCCCGGTGTGGCGCGGGTCCTGCCGTGTCGGTACTCTTACCGACACTTGGAGTTCAGCTCCCGGCTGGCGGTCCAGGCCCCAAGCATCGACAAGAGTGTCGATGCGGCAGACGTGGGCGTCCGCGCCACCTCGCCCTCAAATTTCCCTTGCCGGCGGCCAAGAACATCGAAAACCGTCTCATTTCGTTCCATTCCGTCTCACCGAGCCGTCACAAGGCGCCGCGGAGAAAGCAACAAACACGGGGGAACTACGGGGCACGCCAGTGACGGGTGCGGAGCTGCAATGCCCACCGGGTGCGGATTTACCCCTCGCTCGCGTTCAGGGCTCGGTTTCGGCCTCGGCGTCGCTCCCTGAAAAGTTGACACCCGAGTGGTCCGGGCGACGTTCACCCGTCGGTCGTCACTGCATTCAGTTGCGGCCCCCTAACCCCCGTGATAGCTTCAAGAGTCACTTCGTCGAATGGCGTTCGCCAAATCTACCTGCCTCCGGGGCTGCCTGCACCGGAGCTTCTCCCTCCTATTTCTGGTCGCTACCGCCGCTTCGGCCCAGGAGGTTGCCGGCGGAGGCTTCCCCGCCGGCTTGGAAGTCCCCGAGATTCAACAAGGCGACCTGCAGATATGGGCTGACCGGCAAGAACGCATCGGCGACCTCCGCCGTCTGCGCGGGCGTGCCGAGGTGCGCATCAACAGCATCATCGTGACCGCCAGCGAGATCGACTTCGACGAGGCCTCCGGCGAGCTTGAAGCACGGGGCAACGTCCGCTACCGCAACGTTGCGACGGAAGAGGACCTGCACGCCGAGAAGGTCGCCTACAACCCAAAGACCGAACGCGGCACGTTCTACACCGTTCATGGGACGGTGAACTCGGCCAGCCAAGCGGCCCCGCGGGTCTTGACCACCGACAACCCTTTCTACATCGAGGGCAAGATCGTCCACAAGGTCAAAGACCACTACACCGTACACAACGGCTTCGTTCACAACTGCGAAATCACGAACCCCTGGTGGACCATGCGCTCGCCCAAGACCGACATCGTCCCAGGCGACAAGGCCGTCATCCGACGCGGTGTGTTCCGGCTGCGGGGCGTGCCGGTGTTCTACTTCCCTTACTTCAACAAGTCGCTGAAGCGCCTGCCGCGGCAGAGCGGCTTTCTCACGCCCAACCTCGGCAACAGCTCACGCTTCGGTTTTGTGCTCGGGCAGTCGTACTTCTGGGCCATCAACCGCAGCTACGACGCCACCATCGGCGGCACCTGGTTCACCGACCGGGGCTTCGCCACGCGAATGGGCTTGCGCGGACGCCCGACGCCCAACAGCACCTTCAACGCCTCGTTCTACGGCGTCAACGACCGCGGCTTCAAGCGCGCCGACGGCAGCCGTCTCAAGCAGGGCGGCAGTTCCCTCACCGTGGAGGGCGCCGCCCTCATGCCGGGCGGCTTCCGGGGAGTGGTCAACCTCAACTACCTCAGTTCGTTGGAGTTCCGGCAGGCTTTCACGCAGAGCTTCGAAGAGGCCGTGTTCTCGCAGGTGCGCTCGATCGGCTTTATATCCAAGAGTGTGTCGAGTTTCCAGATGAATGTGTCGCTGCTTCGCGACGAGAACCTCCAAAGCGTCCAGCCCAACGACACCGTGATCATCCGCAACTTGCCCAACATGGAGTTCAACAGCCACGACCACCAGTTGCTCGACGGACCGGTTCCCTTGTGGTTCAGCCTCGATAGTTCGTTTGGGCTCGTCAGCCGCACCCAGCCCACATTCCAGACACGCCGGTTCGTGCAGCGCGGCGATTTCTTCCCGCGGATCACAAGCACCTTCCGGCTCAAAGACTTCCAGATTACGCCCACGTTCGGCGCGCGCCAGACCGTCTACGGCCAGCGTCGCGAAATCGACGAGGGCCTGATCGGGCAAAACCTCTACCGCCGCAACGCCGAAATCTCGGTCGACATCGCTCCCCCGTCGCTGCAGCGCATCTACGACGGCCCCAAGTGGCTGGGCGACCGCGTCAAGCACGTGATCGAGCCCAGGGTCCGCTACCGCTACGTGACGGGCGTCGAGAACTTCGGCAAGGTCGTCCGCTTCGACGAGCGCGACTTGGTGACGAACACCAACGAGGCCGACCTCTCGATCACGAATCGCCTGTATAGCAAGGACGACGCGACCGGCCAGGTGCGCGAGGTTTTTAGCGTCGAGGTTTGGCAGCGCCGCTACTTCGATCCCGACTTCGGAGGCGCGGTCGTGCCGGGGCGGCGGAACGTCTTCGCGTCGACGATTGACGTCAGCCCGTTTGCGTTTCTCGATCAAGCGCGCCGGGCCTCGCCCGTGGTGACGTCGATGCGCGTGCGCCCGACGTGGCGGCACTACATCGAATGGCGCAACGACTTCGATCCGGTGCGCGACAAGCTGGTCAACAGCAGCGTCAACGGCGGCTTTCACGTCAGCGAACTGTGGAGCTTCGAGGTCGGCCACCACGCGGTGCGGTCGTCACCCGTCCTGTCGCCGTCGAGCAATCAGATCTCTACGATGGTGCGTTTTGGCAATTTCAACCGCCGCGGCTGGAATGCGGCGATCCGCACGAACTACGACTACCGCCAGGCCCTGTTCATCTACAACGCCTCCCAGGTTTCCTATAACACCGACTGCTGCGGATTCAGCGTCGAGTGGCGGCGCTTCGCTATCGGCCCTACGCGCGACGAGAATCAGTTTCGTATCGCGCTCTCGATCGCCAACGTTGGCTCTTTCGGCACTCTTAGCCCGCGTGAGCGTCTGTTCTAGCCATAGGGCTTCGAGGCGTGACGCAAGGGGCCCCCGCCACGAACTGACGTTGCCCCGCAGAGATCCGGCCCTGCGTCCGGCCTCGCCGCTCGCTACCGGCAATCCCGGCTAGACTGTTGAGTCGATGCCCTTCCCCAAGCGCTATGCCGAGGCGGCGGCGCGATGGCGGGTGAAGGCCGGCTTCGTCGTCATCGCCATCTTCTTCTGGCTGGCGCGGCCCACCTGGACCTCCCTCGCCGCCGGCGCCTCCATTGGCCTGTGCGGCATGGCGCTACGTGCCTGGGCCGCGGGACATCTCGCCAAGAACGAGCGCCTCACCACCAGCGGCCCCTTTGCCCGCGTCCGGAACCCGCTCTACCTGGGCAGCCTTACGGTTGGCGTCGCGTTTGCCATCGGTTCCGCGCATGCCGGGGTGGCGGTCCTGCTTCTCTCTTACTTCCTTCTCTTCTTCCTGCCCGTGGTGGAAGAAGAAGAGGCGCACCTACGCAAGCTCTTCCCTGACTACACCGACTACGCCGCGCGCGTCCCGAGGCTGCTCCCCCGGTGGGCAGGAACGGAGCGATCAGAGCAGCGCTTTCGCTTCTCGCTCTACAACAAGAACCGGGAGTACCAAGCCCTACTGGGCTTCGTGGCGGGCCTTCTCCTGCTTGTCGTGAAAATCCGGCTGTTCGGCTAGGGGACTTGGGGCTGTTGAAGCACCGCTGAGCGCTTAGAGCGCCCGCTGTCTCACCCGCCTGTCTGAAACACGGCCCAGTCCCCCCTGTGCTACATTCGGCCAAGAAACCGGAGGGAGTTACCGTGAGTTCAGCGCTACAAGGTCGCATCGCCGTCGTCACCGGCGCCAGCAAGGGTCTTGGCCAGCAGATGGCCGAATCACTAGCCGCCGAGGGCGCCTCGGTGGCCCTGGTGGCGCGTAGCGAAGCCCTCCTCAACTCCGTCGCCGCCGGCATTCGCGAGGCGGGGGGACGCGCCGAAGCCATCGTCGCCGACGTGGCCAATGAGGCCGCCGTGGCCGATGTTGCCGCGCAGGTCAAAGATAAACTGGGCATCTGTGACATCCTCATCAACAACGCGGGCATCAACAAAGGCCGTTGAAGAGTTCACGCTCGACGAGTGGAACGAGATCGTCGGGATCAATCTCACGGCGCCGTTCTTGCTGTGCCGGGCGTTCGTCCCTGGCATGAAGGAGAAGAACTTTGGACGGATCATCAACATGACGTCGATCATGTCGCACATCTCGATCCCCCACCGCACTGGTTACAGCGCCACCAAAGCCGGCCTGCTCGGCATGACCCGGGCCCTGGCGCTCGAGCTGGCCGAGTTCAACATCACCGCCAACGGGATTAGCCCCGGCCCGTTCGCCACCGAGATGAACAAGCCCATCCTCGAAGACCCCGAGCGCAACGCGCAATTCCTCTCGCGCATTCCGCTCGGCCGCTGGGGCAAGGTCGAAGAAGTCGGCTCGCTAGCCGTCTACCTATGTTCGGAAGAATCCGGCTTCATCACCGGCACCGACATCATCATTGACGGCGGCTGGCTCGCCCAATAGATCCGCGCGGTGCTCGCCGCCAGGCTTGCAGCTTCACGAGTCGCGTAAAACCGGGGCTCGGTTTCTCGGTTGCCGTTGGTAGGTTTGACGTCTCGGATCTCGCTGCCCGTTAGGAATAGCTCCATCGTATGATTGAGATTCTACCCACAACGTAAACTGGATTCCGTCTTATGAAAAACCACTACCGCGGTATCCGGCAGGTCTTCCTCGCTGTCTCTCTCGTCTGCCTGGTCGCGAGCTCTGGGCCGGCGCAGCGGCCAAGGGCGACGGTCGGCATCGTGATCGACGGCCCTTGGGAGCGCAACCTGGAAATCCGAGAGACCTTCGAGCGCGAGATCACGCAACTGTTGCGGGCCGAGTATGACGTACGGTTCCCCGAAGAGAAGCGCCGGAGTGGCGACTGGACGGCCGCCCGCGTCGAGGCGAACCTGGAAGCTTTGCTCGCCGACCCGGAGGTAGACGTGGTCATCGCCATGGGCGTGCTCAGCTCACTGCTGGCCGGGCGCCACGGAGAGTTGCCGAAGCCCGTCGTCGCCCCTTTCGTGATCGATCCCGAACTGGAGTCGATTCCCTTTGAAATCAAAGAGCAGACGCTCCTCGACCGGGAATACGTCGAGAAAGTTCGTGTCAGCGGCGTACCCAACCTCAGCTATGTCGTGCTCGGCGACCGCGCCACCCGAGAGATCGCGGCGTTTCGGGAGGTCGTGCCGTTCACCCGCCTCACGATCTTGACGATGCGGGCGCTGGTCGAAACGGTACCTGAGATCCGCCAGAACTTCGTGGCCAAGGTCACGGATTTGGGTGTCGAGGTCACGCCGATCGCGGTCGGCGACTCGCTCGACGAAGCCTTGGCTAAGATTCCACCTGACACCGAGGCGGTCTACGTCGCGCCGCTGCCACAGTTGCCGCCCGGTGAGTTCGACCGCCTGGTGCGGACGCTGATCGACCGCCGGCTACCCAGCTTTTCGCTCTGGGGCCGCGGCGACGTCGAAAAAGGCATCTTGGCGAGCCTGGCGCTCGATCTCGACATTAGCCGCCTGGCCCGCCGCGTCGCGATCAACCTGCACCGCGTGGTGCTGGGCGAGCGGCCCGAGGATCTTCCGATTGATTTTCCCCGCAATGAACAGCTCACCATCAACATGGGGACGGCTCGGGCGATCGGCGTCTATCCCAGCTTCGTCGTGCTGACCGAAGCGCAGGTGATCCAAGACGCGCCGGGGCAGACGGTCTCGCGGCGGCTCTCGTTGTCGGCCGTCTTGCGAGAGGCCGAGAATGCCAACCTCGACCTGGCGGCCGCGGACCGCGCCGTAGCGGCAGGATTTCAGCTCGTTCGGGAAGCTCGGTCCGGGCTGTTGCCGCGACTCGACATCTCGGGCTCGGGGTTGTTTATCGACAAGGACCGCGCCGCGGCCAGTTTCGGCAGCCAGGGGCAGCGGCAGGTCTCCGGCTCGGCCGGCTTCAGCCAACTGATCTATTCCGACAGGGTACGCGCAGGCTACGACATCGAGAGCAGGCTTCAGACCCGCCGGGAGGAAGAGCGTAACCAGTTGCGTCTCGACGTCATTTTCGAGGCCGCCCAGAGCTACCTCGACATTTTGCGCGCCAAGACCGTCGAGCGCATCCAGCGCGACAATCTCAACCTGACTCGCAAGAACTTGGAGTTGGCGCGGGCCCGTGTCGAGGTGGGCGCGGCGGGGCGCGAGGAAGAGTTCCGCTGGGAGACCCAGATTGCCAATAATCGCGCCGACTTGATCGCCGCCAGCGCCGTCCGAAACCAGGCGGAGATCGCCGTGAACCGCATCCTCAACCGGCCGATCGAAGAGAGTTTTGCGACCATCGAGACGGGGCTCGATGACCCCGAACTGGTCACCAGCTTCCAGCAGATCCGTCCCTATATCGATAACCGTCAAAGCTTCCGAATCTTCCGGCGGTTCATGGTCGAGGCGGCCTTTGAGGGCTCCCCGGAGCTTCGGCAATTCGACGCGGCGATCTCGGCCCAGGAGCGCGTGCTGCTGGCCGGCAAACGGGAGTTCTACGTGCCGACGGTCGGTCTCCAAGCCGACCTGACCGGTTTCAAGAATGCAGGCGCCGGCAGCACGGCACCGGAGTTGCCGCCCGACTTGGGGTTCATGTTTGGCCGGCCCAACAGCCTCAACTGGACGGTCGCGGTCAGCGCGTCGCTGCCGGTCTTCCAAGGCGGGGCGCTGCGGGCCCGCCGTACGCGGGCGCAGATCGAGATCGACGACCTCACACTGCAGCGTGAGGCCACCCGGCAGCGCATTGAGCAACGGATCCGCTCGATCTTGCACCAGGCGGGCGCCTCGTTCGCCACCATCGAGTTGTCGCAAGCCGCGGCCGGCGCCGCCGGCCGCAACCTCGAGCTGGTGACCGACTCCTACCGCGCAGGCGTCGTCGACATCATTCGGCTGATCGATGCACAGAATCAAGCGCTGGTGGCCGAGCCGGTGGCGGCTAACTCGGTATTCGACTACTTGATTGACCTGATGGGCGTCCAGCGGGCAACCGGACGATTCGATTACTTCCGCTCCCCCGAAGAACGCAAGGAGCTCTTGGGCAAACTGGACGAGGCCTTCAGCAAGGAAGGCCTAAAGGTTCGCAAGCGATGAGGGTCTACGAGATGCAAAGCACACCGACAGAGACAAAGCACGAGTCCGGACGCCGACGCCCCGAACGCCGAGAACGAGGAAGGCTCGGACAGATTTCCGCGCCACGCCTTTATCTGTTTGCAACGCTCGCAACGGCGTTGCTGTTCTCCTGCCAGGAGGAGGTCGTCGAGTCGGCGCCCGTAATCCGCCCCGTGCGCTACACACAAGTCGAATCCGTTTCCGGGGCGCGGGACCGCACCTTTACCGGCGGGGCCAAGGCCGGTGTCGAGTCCAGAATCAGCTTCAAGGTCAGGGGCACCCTGAGCGAGTTGGACGCCAAGGTCGGCGACCGGCTTGAGAAAGGGCACCTCATCGCCCGCATCGACCCTCGTGATTACGAGCTGGTCGTCGAGGATGCCCAGGCCGCTTTGGCCCAGGCCCGGGCGCAGGCCGTGAAAGCGCAGGCTGATTTCAATCGCGTGCGTGGACTTTTCGAGCGCGACAACGCTTCGCAAGCCGAGTACGACGCTACGCGGGCGGCTCGCGACTCGGCGCTAGCCCAGGTCAACTCCGTCCAAAAGAAGCTCGAAACCGCCCAACTACAGTTGGAATACACCGAGCTGTATTCGCCGATCGATGGCGCCGTTGCCGAGGTACCTGTCGAGGTGAACGAGAACGTGCAAGTAGGCCAGTCGATCGTCGTTCTCAACGCCGGGGCGCAGCCGGAAGTCGAGGTGGGCATTCCCGAAGTGCTGATTCGCGAGATCCGCGAGGACGCCCGGGTGGACGTTACTTTCGACTCCATCCCCGGCCGTGTCTTACAAGGCCGGGTCACCGAGATCAGTCCGTCGGCGACATCGGGGATGACGATCTATCCGGTGACGATCCGGCTGAACGCGGCCGACCGCCGCATCCTGCCCGGCATGGCCGCTGAGGTCACGTTCCGGTTCGGCGCGAAGGGAGTGGGACCCCGCTACGTCGTGCCGCCGCACGCGGTGGTCGAAGATCGCCGGGAGCGCTTTGTTTTGGTGGTTTTAGAGAGGTCCGAAGGGCTCGGCGTGGTCGAGCGACGCCCCGTGGTGATCGGCGAGTTGGTCCGTGACGGCATCGAAGTGCTCGAAGGCTTAGAGGACGGAGACAAGGTGGTCGTGACCGGGGCGAGCCGGGTGCAGCCGGGACAGCAGGTCCGCGTCAGCAAAGAGCACGAGAGCTAACCGGGGGCGCCGTGGACATCACCCGCTTTTCCATCCAGAACAACCGCGTCACTCTGGTGGCCGCGCTGGTCGTGCTCGCGGCCGGCGTCAATGCCTTCTTCACGTTGCCGCAGGCCGAAGACCCCGGTTTCATCATCCGCACGGCCATGGTGCGGACGATCTTTCCCGGCGCCAACCCCGAACGCGTTGAGAACCTCGTCACCGACAAGATCGAAGCCGCCATCCAAGCCATCCCCGAACTGGACTTCGTCAACAGCCAGTCGAAGACCGGCCTGTCGATTGTCTACGTCAACATCAAGGAAAGTTACAAGGATATGCGTCCCATCTGGGACAACTTGCGGCGCAAGGTCGAAGCCGCCCGCGCGGACCTGCCTGCCGATGTTCTCGGACCGTTTGTCAACGACGAGTTCGGCGATGTATTCGGAACCATCATCGCCGTCACGGCGGGCGAGGACGAGCAGGGCCGCCCGGAAGTCGGCTACGCCGAGCTGAAGGACATCGCCGAGTCGGTTCGTGACCAGCTTCTGCGCATCGAGGACACCGCGAAAGTCGAACTGTACGGCGTGCAAGACGAGCGCATCTTTGTTGAGTACAACAACGCCCGGTTGGCCGCGTTAGGGCTGTCGGTCACGCAGTTGCGGCAGACGCTGGAATCACGAAACATCCTTATCTCAGGCGGCAGCGTGAGCACTGGTGTCGAACGCATTGAGCTCGAACCCTCAGGCAACTTCGATTCCGTGGAGGAGCTTGCCCGCACCGTGGTCAGCGTGCCCGGGCGAACTGAGTTTCTCTACCTCGAAGACATCGCCGACGTCCGCCGCGGCTACATCGACCCACCCGACACCAAGATGCGGTCGCGGGCGCTGCCCACCATCGGGCTGGCCGTTGCGATGAAAGAAGAAGGCAACATCGTCACGTTCGGTCACGAGGTCCGGGACCTTGTCGATCAACTGAACCGCCGCTCTCCGATCGGCATTGACTTCGAGCTCGTGGCCTACCAAACAGCGACCGTTGAGCGAAAGGTCGATGAGTTTGTCGGCAACGTCGGCCAGGCCATCGGCATCGTGCTGGCCGTGATGCTCGTGATGCTGGGGTTGCGTACGGGCTTGGTGGTGGCGAGCCTAGTGCCGTCGGCGATGTTGGCGACGCTCGTGATCCTTCAGTTCTTGGATGTCAGCCTCAACCAGATGTCGCTGGCGGCGCTCATCATCACGCTCGGCATGCTTGTGGACAACGCCATTGTCATGGCCGAGTCGATCATGGTGCAGATGGCCGAGGGGAAGCCACCGATCGAGGCGGCGGTGGGGTCGGCGCGAGAGTTGCGAATCCCGTTGCTGACCTCCTCCCTCACGACGGCCGCAGCGTTTCTGCCAATCTACCTGGCCGAATCGACCACCGGTGAATACACGGGCTTGCTGTTCACCGTCGTGACGGTGACGCTGCTTTGTTCGTGGGTCCTGACGTTGACGCTGATTCCGCTGCTTTGCGTGCTGTTTCTCAAGGTCGAGCCGCGGACGGACGCCGATGCCTACGGGACGCGCTTTTATCGCTTCTATCGGCGGGGGCTTCTCGCCGGGGTGCGCCACCCGTTCGTGACCATCGTGGTTGTGGCGGCCGTTTTCTTTGCAGCGATCGAGGGCTTGGCCCGGGTACCCAACATCTTCTTCCCGCCCTCGGATACGCCGATGTTCACCGCCGAGATTGAGTCGCCGGTAGGGACCGCGATCGAGCGAAGCGAGTACATCATCAGCGAAATCGACGAGTTTGTGGCACAGGAGTTTGCCGTTAGCGAGGAGCGCTCCGAGGGCGTCACGTCGTGGACCTCCTACATCGGGGAGGGCGCGCCGCGTTTCGTTCTCACGCATACGCCCGAACCCCCCAGTCCCGAGTACGGCTTTCTACTTCTCAACGCCACCTCCCGCGCCGCGATCGCCCCGATGATCGGAGAGCTTGAGGAGTTCGTCCGCGAGCGTTTCCCCGACGTCGTGACCACCATCAAGCCATTGCAGATCGGCCCGCCAATCACGAACCCTGTCGAGGTACGCATCTCGGGCGAGGACGAGGAGGTCGTCTTCCGCTTGGCCGACGACGTAAAGGGAAAGCTGCGCGAGATGGGCGGCCTGAAGAACATCGGCGACGATTGGGGGCAACGCACGAAGAAGATCAACGTGCAGATCAACGAGGCGCGAGCCCGCCGCAGCGGCATCAGCCATCAAGACATTGTCATCTCGCTACTGTCGGTGCTCACGGGATATGACGCCACCGACTACCGCGAGGGCGACGAAGTCATCCCCGTGACGCTGCGCTCGGTCGCGGCCGACCGCCAAGACATCGGCAAGATCGAAAGCCTCAACGTCTATTCACAGGTCACCGGCCGCTCGGTGCCTCTCAAACAGGTGGCCGATCTCGAGGTTGAGTGGCAGCCGTCGAAGATTTTTCGCCGCGACCGCCTGAAGAGCATCAAGGTCTCTGCCGACCTTGAACCCGGCTTGACCGCCACTGAGATTACCGACCCGCTGATCCCCTGGTTGGAGGAGCAGCAGGAGAGCTGGCCGCTCGGCTACGTCTACGGCTTGGGGGGCGAGTTCGAAACATCGGGCAAGGGCAACCGCTCGATCGGCGAGAAGCTGCCCATCGCGGGGCTGATCATTGTCCTGTTGCTGGTCGGTCAGTTCAACTCGATCCGGCGGCCGTTGATCATCTTGCTGACGATTCCGTTGGGGATGATCGGAGTGACAGCGGGGCTGCTGATCGCGAAGTCCTACTTCGGCTTCATGACGTTGTTGGGGGTGATCTCGCTGGCCGGCATCGTCATCAACAACGCCATCGTACTGCTTGACCGCATCAATATCGAGATCAACAACAACGGTCTGGATCCTCCGCGCGCGATCATCGAAGCTTCGCAGCGCCGGCTGCGGCCGATCCTGTTGACGACGCTCACGACCATCGGCGGCCTGATCCCTCTATGGCTCGGCGGCGGCCCGATGTGGGAGCCGATGGCGATCTCGATCATCTTCGGGCTGGCCTTCGCCACCGCCCTGACGCTAGGTGTGGTACCGGTTCTTTACACGTTGTTCTTCCGCGTGAAGTTCAAAGGCTTCCAGTACTAGACAACCGAGCCGTGACCGTAAGGGAGCGGTCCGGCACGAACCCCGACGCCACCCGATGGCATCTAGAGGGGCAGGCTCTTTCGCATCGCCGCGGGGGTCTCTTTTACAGCCCTTCCCAACATCAATCTTCGGTTTCGGTCGAACTCTCGCCCATGCGGTAGTCCCAGTGCCGCCCGGCGTTGTTGAGGATCACCGGCAAGTCCCCGCCCAACAAATACCCCTCTTCGACCAGCTCAACCGCCGCGTCGCCCACCAAGTCGAGATACTGTTCCCGGCCGGCGTAACGCTCTTCGATCGACGGCCGGGGATCGCTCTTTGCTTCCCGCTCTGCCTTCGTTCGAGCGAACGGGATGTAGGAGCCCGCCATGCTCGAGATCTCATGCGTCGGGCCGGACTTGTCGTTGAACAGATTCCAGCCCGTATAGGTGGCCAGCGGCACCTTCTGCTCGGGCATCGGAATGCCGGAGATCTCGTTCCCATCGCGATCCACCGCCGACACCAGGATCGGGAAGGCCGTACCGACCTTCGGCGGCTCCCTGGTCACGATCCCCTGGCTGTAGAAATCCGGACCGTAGTCGGCACGGTAGGCCCTATGAACCCGCGACGAGAATCCCACACCCGGCAGCTTAGGAAACATCAGGTCCTCGGGACGCACCAACGTCTTGTCATCGCGGCGCGGATAGCGGCTTGGCGGCGCCGGGGGTCCGCCATCGGCCCAGCGGTCCATGGCCTTCAGCAAGGCGCGCATCGACCAGCGAAAATCCATGGGATTGCTTTTCTGCTGCCCCAGGGTCACCTTGGGCGGGAATCCCGACGGCCCGTGTTGGGTGCCCGAGAACATGTAAACGCGCACGTTGTCGAACAAGGCGACGTCGGCCCTGCCGTCCACGGTGGTGTGAATCAGCGAGGCCGCCCGGCCCCAATACTCATACGACGAGTTGGTGTAGTAGATCTTGGGCCAGAACTTTCGGTCGAGGTGATGGCTCAGAATGCCGTCGCTCAGCCCGGTTTCGGGATCGGTTTGCTCGACGTCGGTGAACGGGAAAATGTCGGTCGGATACAGGAAGTTCATGAAGGGGTGCGCGTCGCGCGACGGCTGTGCAAAGCGGTGATTGAAGCTGCCGCGCCCGCCCCCGGCCACGTGCGAGATCAAGCCGTCGAACACCTGGCGGTGCTTCTCGTCTTCGTTGAAGCCGTAGTAGAGGAAGGTTCGCAGGAAGCGTCCGCTTTGCGAGATGCCGAACCCCAGGCCGCGATTGATGGTCCCGGCGGCTATCGAGAGGTCGTCCGATCCCTCGTACTTGAGGTGCGAGATCATGTCCCGGATGGCCGTCGGCCCCAGTCCCACCAGCGGCGGGTTCTCCGAGACGTAGACCACTTCGTAGATCTTGCCGGGCTCGAAACCGCCTTCTAGGTAGACCTGGCCCTTGTCGGCAACGGTCTTGCCATTCTCCATCCGCGCGAACTTCCATTTGGAACGCGGAATCGTCGTACGCGGCGATTCGACCGCGTCGCGGACCGTCAGCACCGTACCCGGAGCGTTGGGGTCGGCGACCTCGTAAGGGATGTGCCCACGGTCCGACAGCAGGTGGCTGTAGACGCGGTCTTTGACCACGAAGTCACCTCGCACGACGCCGCGGATCGGCTTGCCGTCCTTGGTTGCGATGGGCGCATACAGACGCATGCGGCCCTTCTGCTTCGGAGGGTCGAACTGCCACCCAAGCCACAGCAGCGTATAGCCCTCGCGCAGCAGGAAGCCGTCGCCGAAATGTTCCTCCGTCTCTGGCTCGTAGCCGCCCCGCGCGAGGTTGAAGAAGCTGAGCATGCCTTTGCCACCACGGTTCGAAACCTCGTAGAGCACGGCGCCGTTGCCGCCCGCGGCGTCCTTGGGTTTGAGCAGGTAGAGGTCGGAGGAGAACTCCACTTCACCGGCTTGGTTGCGCGGCGCAAGGTCGATGTCGGTAATGATGCGGTTGGCCGAGTTGGATGGATCGACGGCGAAGAAGACCTTGCCGGTGATTTTCTCGTACGGCCCTGCCATGCCGAACGGCTTGCCGTCGAGAACATCGACCCGCCGGTCGATCTCGACTCGTACGACGCGCGCGGACGCTACCGGGAACAACAGCGGAAAGAGCACGACAAGCAAACCGAGGGTCCGAAGCATGCGTCCATTAAAGACCCCCCGGCCTCGGCAGTCAAGCGGCACGCTCGGAGACCGTGCCCGAAACGCAAGTGACCGCTCGATGCCCCGTGCCATCAGTCGGCGTGTTGACCGCTCACTGGCGTTCGGAGCACAGTCGCCGCGATGGCACTTCAGACTGGGTCAAGCGGGAGTCTACAGCCGGGCGCGCCGCGCGGCCCGACCAGCGGCTCGCGTCGCGAGCAAATCGGTCACCTGTGTAAGGAACGCAGGGATGTTCACCGTCTCGATAAGCAGTCTCTCGAAACCCTCGGACGTGCCAGAGTGCTCTTGGAAAGCGGTCAGGTAGGCGGTTGCAGGCCGGTAGCTCTGTGTCCGGGCCAAGCGCATCACGCTGCGCGACGCCTGCACGGATTCGCCACCGAGGTTGCACAACACCATCGCGTACTGGCGATCCTCGACCTTTGCCATAGCCTCGGCCGAAGATGCCGCCGAATCAACGAGATAGCCGCTCTTTGCGAGTACGGCTTCCAGCGTTAGGCGGGCAGTGGGGTCATCAAGCGCCAGCAAGATCTGAACGCCGCCATCGAAAGGTGGGTCCGACAAACCCTCCGATTCGACTGCTTGAGTCTGGGTACCCACACCAGCATTGTATCCCGAGATCGCGAGTTCCCGGCAAGTATTTTTCCCCCTCTAGGAAAGACGACTCAAGTACTTTAGAATGTTAGCCTTGCACAGGTATGTCAGCGGACATGCTGGTACTATAAGTACTGCGGATGAAGCCTAGCTCGGAGAGAAAACACGGCGAAAGATGTGGTCCACGTGCCGCAGTTGGTGCTTCAGCGTGAAGGCCGCGTCGATCTCCGCGGGGCTGAGCACTGAGGAGATATCGGGATCCGTTTCGATCAGTTCGCGGAAGCTCAAATTCTCTTCCCAGGCCTTCATCGCGTTTCGCTGCACCAAGCGATACGCTTTCTCCCGTAGCACGCCTTTGGCAGCCAGCTCGAGCAGCACCTGACCCGAGTAGACCAACCCGCCGCCCATGTCGAGGTTCTGGCGCATACGCTCGGGGTAGACGAGCAGCCGCCGCACCAGATCGGTCGTCTTGGCAAGCAGGTAGTCAACCAAGATGGTCGAGTCGGGCAGGATGACTCGCTCGACCGACGAATGCGAGATGTCGCGCTCGTGCCACAGGGCGATGTTCTCGAATGCCGCCATGGCGTTCGAACGCACGACTCGCGCCAGGCCGCAAATCTGCTCGGACGTGATTGGGTTCTTCTTGTGCGGCATGGCCGAGCTGCCTTTTTGCGACTTGGAAAAATATTCCTGAGCCTCGCGCACTTCGGTCCGTTGCAGGTGGCGAACTTCGAGGGCGATTTTTTCGCAGCTTGCGGCGATCAAAGCCAGGGTCGAGATGTAATGCGCATGGCGGTCGCGTTGGATCACCTGCGACGAAATCGGGCAGGGCTCGAGCCCCAACTTCTCACAGATCAACTCCTCGGCTCGCGGGCTGATGTGGGCGAAGGTGCCGACCGCGCCTGAGATTTTGCCGACCCTCATCTGCTCGGCAGCCGTGCGGAAGCGCTCGACCTGGCGGCCAAGCTCGGTGTACCAATTGGCGACCTTGAGACCGAACGTGGTGGGCTCAGCGTGCACGCCGTGCGTGCGTCCGACCATCACCGCATCCTTGAACTCGAGGGCGCGTTTGCCGAGGACTTGATGTAGCTCCTCGACACCCGCCTGGATCTGCCGCGATGCCTCTTTGATCTGCAGCGCCTGCGCGGTATCGACGACGTCGTTCGAGGTAAGCCCGAAGTGCAGCCAGCGGGAGGCGTCCGCCGCGCCCGCCCCGGCGAGCTTGTCGGCCACGGCGGTGGTGAAGGCGATTACGTCATGGCGGACTTCCGCTTCGACCTCTTGGATCCTCTGAATATCGAAGTCGGCATGCTTTCGCAGCGCTTCCGCCGCCTCTTTCGGTACTTCGCCGATCTCGGCCAGGGCCTCCGAAGCCGCCAATTCGACTTCCAACCACTGCCGATATTTGTTCTCATCGGACCAGACGCGGCCCATCGCCTGACGCGTATAGCGGGGAATCAAAGCTCGAACACCTCGCTGGGCCGGTGCTGCTCGGCCACCACAAGACGCGTCTGGGAGCCGATTTGTTGCAGCGCCATGTCGGCGAACATACGGGCGACTTCGGGGTGGTTGTTGTTCTCGCTCAGGTGCCCGAGCACGAGCCAGCGCGAGCAGCGGTCGAAGTCGCCGGCGAGGAAGTCGGAGACGGCGTGGTTCGACAGGTGCCCGACACGGCTCATCACACGCTGCTTGACGAACCAGGGATAGGGACCGACCTTGAGCATCTCGAGGTCGTGGTTCGATTCGAGCAGCAGAAAATCGCAGCCGCGGATGTGGTGCTTGACCGAGTCGGGCATGTAGCCCAAGTCGGTAACGAGTCCCACCTTCGAGCCGTTGTTGCGAACACAGAACGCAACCGGGTCGGTGGCGTCATGTGGGATCGTGAACGTGTCGATCTCGAGGTCACCAATGACCAGACCATGGCCCGCGTCGAAGGGCTCCACCCGCAGGGGAATGTCGTCCCAACCAAGCGTTTCTTCAGTCAGCCGTGTCATGTAGACCGGGCACTTCAGTTTCTTCGACAACTGCCGCAGGCCTTTGACGTGGTCGGAGTGCTCGTGGGAGATGAGCACGGCGTCGAGGTTGGCCGGGTCTTCGCCGATCGCGCGCAGGCGCTTGGTGATCTCGCGAAAACTGAAGCCTGCGTCGACGAGAAGACGCACTTTTTCGGTCGCGAGGAAAGCGGCGTTACCGCCGCTGCCGCTACCGAGTACGCAAACTCGCAGGCTCGTGGTGGACTCCGTGAGAGAAGCGGGACGGGATGCTAAGAACCGGCCGGACTGAGTCCCGCTGTGAACTCCTGTTTTATCAGGAATGGCCGAACAGGACAAGGTAGTGGCTCAGTTTTCAGCCATGACGGTCTCACGGACACCGGATCAGCCATCCACGGTGGCTCAAGCCGGTGTGTCGGAAGGACGCTGAAGCGCCCTGGGCAGGAACGAAGGGCCACGCTGAACCGGCCGTAAACGACCGGCCTACAACGCGCTTCGCGCGGAAGCCGCCTGAAGGCGCCTGAAGGCGCCTTCAGGCGACTTGAGAAACGATGGCCTTCCGGCACAGTGTGCGGCGCACGCCCATCACCCAGCGTGGCGCAGCCAAATTGAGCCACTACCCAGGACAAGCTCCCGATCGTTCTGTATCGCTGGTGGCTCCGGCGCTTGGGTATCATGAAGAACTCCCGGAGTTAGCCCTCTGGCAGCGTTGTTGTGAAACCCTCTGCGATTCAAGAAGCGGCTCGCGCCCCGCTCGTCAACGGACCGGCGGTCGTTGCGGAGCCGAGGGCCATGGCCGCGGCGCCAAAATCCGCGGCGCTAGTGACTTCGTCGCTGGTGGTGCTGTGTTTCGCGCACTTCGCCGTGGACTTCTACGCGAGTGCAATCTCTACGCTGCAACCGGTGCTGGTGGAGCGCTACAGCCTCACGCTCGCACAGGTGGGGACGCTGGGCGGCGTGTTCATGCTGGCTTCGGCCGTGATGCAACTCTTCTTCGGCATGGTGTCGGACCGTCTGCATTCGCGGCTGTTTGTGATTCTCGGCGTGCTTGCAACCGGCATTTTCCTCTCCAACCTGGGGATGGCGCTCGGATTCAAGACGCTACTCGTGATCGCGTTTCTGGGCGGGTTGGGCGTCGCCTCGTTTCATCCGCAGAGCACGTCACAAGTGACGCAACAGGCGGGTCGACGGCGAGGGGCGGCCGTGGCCATGTTTATCACTTCTGGCATGATCGGGCTGTCGTTAGGACCGATCTACTTTTCGACGCTGGCCGATCGGCTGGGCGTAGGGTCGATGTCGGTCGCGGCGGTCCCGGCCCTGGTGGTCGCGGCGTTTCTCATCTGGCGCTTGCCTGCTCCCTCGGCCTCGGACGGCGGGACCAAGCGTTCGCTTGATTGGGCTCCATTACGCCGGCACTGGAAGCCGTTGCTGTTGCATTACGTGTTGGTCGTGTTGCGCTCGATCGTCCATCTGGGTATCGGGCAATTCTTGACCGTGTATCTCTACACGCAGCGCGGGTTTTCATTGCGGGAGGCGAGCGTGTGGTTGACGATCTTTTTCGCGAGTTCGGCGGCGGCGGCGCTGGTGGGAGGCAACCTCGCGGACCGCATCGGCGGACGGCGTGTTGTGCTCCTTTCCTTAAGTGCTTCGGTGCCGTTTCTGATGCTGTTTCTGGCCACGGCAGGCTGGGTATCGGCGGTGTGCTTGTTCCTGGGGGCGTTCCTTCTATTGCTCTCCAACCCCGTTATCATCGTAATGGCCCAAGACCTCGTACCCGCCCAAGCCGGAACCGCCAGCGCCATGATGATGGGTTTCGGCTGGGGCGTCGCCGGGATAACCTTCATTCCGCTGATCGGCTGGCTCGGTGACCGAGTTGGGTTGGACGCTGTGCTCGCCGGCGTCTTCGCGCTACCGTTGCTGGGATTTCTGCTGGCGTTGAAGTTGCCGCGGGGGGGCGGGCCAAGAGGCTGCTGCCTAGGACGACCCTTGCGACGCCGTTCTTGCTCGGCTGCCGAGGGTATTGAAGGGAAACTGCTTCAACGCCTCTGCGATGTGCCGGCAGGCGTGACCATCGCCATAGGGGTTACGCTGCCGGGACATGCGCTGGTAGTGCTCAGGTTCGTCGAGCAGCCGGTTCGTCTCGCTCACGATTGCTTCGGCGTCGGTGCCGACCAACCGAGCCGCCCCGGCTTCCACCGCCTCGGGACGCTCAGTATTCTCGCGCATAACAAGGACGGGCTTGCCCAGCGAGGCTGCTTCTTCTTGGATGCCTCCCGAGTCGGTCAAAATCAAGTAACTTCGCGTCATCAAGTCGACGAACTCGACGTATCCCACCGGGTTGAGCAGTTCGACACCCGGTGTGCCCTCGAGTTGACCGCGGACGGGATCCGAGACGTTTGGATTCGGGTGGACAGAACAAACGATCTGGACGTCCCGCCGCGCGGCTAGCGTCTTCAGTGCACGGCAGATGCCTTCGAATCCCTCGCCGAAACTCTCTCGCCGATGAGCGGTGACGAGAATCAGCTTGCGGGCCGGGTCGAGAAAAGCCCACCGCGGCCTCTCGATGCGGCCGTCGGCCAAACGGTCGCGGACAGCCAGCACGGCGTCGATCACCGTGTTGCCTGTGACGAATATCCGTTCGTCTGGCACGCCTTCCTCGCGCAGGTGGCTGGCGGCCTGCTCGGTGGCGGCGAAGTGCAGATCACCTAGACGTGTCGTGAGAACGCGGTTCATCTCTTCGGGGAAAGGGCGGTACTTGTCGGCCGTGCGTAGGCCTGCCTCGACATGACCGACCGAAACCTTGGTGTAGAAGGCGGCCAGCGCGGCGCCAAAGGTGGTTGTCGTATCTCCCTGCACCAGGACCAGGTCGGGCTTCTCCTCTGCGATGACCCGTTCGAGCCCGGCGACGACACGAGACGTGGTCTCGGGCAGCGTCTGCCCGGGACGCATCAAATCGAGATCATGATCGGGCCTTACCTCGAACGCCGCAAGCACTTGGTCAAGCATCCCCCGGTGCTGGGCAGTCACGCAGGTTCTGACCACGAACCTTTCCGGGGCGGATGCGAGATGGGTGATCAGCGGACAGAGTTTGATGGCCTCGGGGCGGGTCCCGAACACCACGAGAATGCGGAGGGCAGGCATCTCTGTATCTTCTCGCCTCCGTTGCAGTGCCTTAGTTCCCGGGCCTTAGTTCCCGGGCGCTCAGTTCATCGCGGCTTGCTTCTTGCGAAGGCGGCTGATCCATCGGCGGGCGTCAGAGGCATCGTCGGCATCGGGCCGCAGGGAGAGATAGGTTTCAAGATCCCTGCGAGCCTCCGCCCACTGACCCAATTCGTGGTGCAACCAAGCGCGGTGCTTCAGCGTGTCAGCAACCGCCGGGGCAAGGGCAACGATGGCGTCGAGCACTGGCAGGCCCTTGCGATACTGGCGGCTGTCGAGGTAGATGTTCCGCAGGTTGTTGAGCATGCGGATCAGGATATGGCGGCTGTCCACCCCGCGGAAGTCGCTTTCGCTCAAGGGCGTATCCTGGCCGCGCAGGGCGGTGACGAGCGCCTGGCAACCGTCGCGGTCGAGAAGGGCGCCCCGGCGAAATACGTCGATGTAAATCTCGCGCCGACTGTCGTCGTATTTGACCACGAAGTGACCCGGTAGCCCAACGCCGTAGAACGGCAGGCCGAGCCTGCGGGCGACTTCAAGGTAGACTACCGCGAGCGAAATCGGAATTCCGGTGCGGCGGTCGATCACGTCGTTGAGGAAGCTGTTGCGCTGGTTGTAGTAGTCGCCCTCGTTGCCCGCAAAACCCAGATCCTCAAAGAAATACCGGTTCAGGTCGTCGATGACACGCTCCGGCTCATAGCCCGACTCCGGCGGTCCGGGCGCGTTCTTGGCGAACTGATCGAACTTCTTTAGATAGGAATCGACGTCGAGGGCGGGGTACTCGAAGCGGGCTAACACGAGCGCCGCACGCCCGAGGTCCACTCGGTGTCCGGGCGTCTCGAAGATGCGACCGAGTTCAGCAGCTACCGGTGACAGCATGACTTCCACAATCCCGCGTCCCCAGAGTATCACTTGCCCTAGGCGGGACTATGGCAGGGTGCGCCGCCGGTTGGAGGGCGCGCTTCGGCAGCGGCGGGTCGTTTGCCAAAACGCGGATGGGAATGGGAGAATCACGTTTCTCCAACGAGCCACCCAAAAGTATGCCCAAGATCCAAAGAGCCCTTCTTAGCGTCACCGACAAAACAGGAATCGTCGACTTCGGCCGCCGCCTTGCCGAACTCGACGTGGAACTAATCTCGACCGGCGGAACCGCCAAGCTGTTGCGCGAGGCCGGCGTCCTGGTTCGCGACGTGTCGGAAGTGACCGGCTTCCCCGAGATGCTCGACGGCCGGGTGAAGACGATGCACCCGCGGATCTCAGGCGGGATTCTCGCCATACGGTCGAACGCGGACCATCTGGGCGCGCTCAACGAGCACGGCATCCCGCTGATCGACATGGTGGTGGTCAATCTCTACGCGTTCGAGAAAGTGGCTTCACGCGTCGACGCCGGCTTTGACGAGAAGATCGAAAACATCGACATCGGCGGTCCGACGATGATCCGGGCAGCGGCGAAGAACTTTCGCGATGTGGCGGTCGTGACGAACCCCGCCGACTACGGAGCGGTCGGCGACGAGCTGGCGAACAACGGGGGTGAGGTTTCGACCGCAACCTGCTGGCGTCTGGCGCAGAGCGCTTTCGCGCTAACCGCCGCCTATGACCAGGCGATCAGCTCGACCCTGGCGACGCTCGACCCGGATGATGAGGCCTCGGGTGCAGCAGCCGATGCTCTGCCGGCAAGCCTCAGCGTAGCCGCGCCTCGCAAGCAGACGCTGCGCTACGGGGAGAACCCTCACCAGCAGGCCGCACTCTACGCCACGAGCGACAGGGGCGTGGCCGGGGCCCGGCAGCTTCACGGCAAGGAACTTTCCTTTAACAACCTCGTCGATCTCGCCGCTGCATGGAACCTCATCCAGGAGTTCGAACGCCCCGCGGCAGCGATCATCAAGCACACGAACCCGTGCGGCTGCGCCGAGCAGGAGTCGCTCGCCGAGGCGTACCGCCGGGCGCTTGCATGCGACCCGGTTTCGGCTTTCGGCTCGGTGATTGCCTTCAACCGTGAAGTGGATGGGGTCACAGCCCAGGCGGTCGCCGAGCTGTTTGTGGAAGCGGTCGTGGCGCCCTCGTTTGCCGCCGGCGCACTCGAGGCTCTGACACAGAAGAAGAACCTGCGGCTGCTCGCAGTCGGAGCTACACCGCCAGGCCTAGTGCTCAAGAGCATCTCGGGCGGCTACTTAGTGCAAACGGAAGATCGTGCCGCGGTGCAGCCTGGGGACCTGCGCACGGTCACCGAGCGGCCCCCCACCGATGAAGAAATGACGGCGCTTCAGTTCGCCTGGAAGGTCGTCAAGCACGTCAAGTCGAATGCGATCGTCTACGCGGGGGCAGGCCAAACCGTCGGTGTCGGTGCGGGACAGATGAGCCGCGTCGATTCGGCCCGTATCGGCGCGATGAAGGCCGCGCTGCCGCTCGAGGGTACCGTGGTCGGCTCGGACGCTTTCTTCCCGTTTCCCGACGGCGTCGAAGAGGTGGCCAGCCACGGCGCCACCGCGGTGATCCAGCCAGGCGGTTCGCGGCGCGATGACGAGGTCATCGCCGCCGCCAATCGGCTAGGCTTGGCGATGGTCTTCACGGGAGTTAGACACTTCCGGCACTGAGCCCTGGTACCACAAGACTGGTTCCGCAAGACGGGTTCCGCAAGAAGCGACCCATGCAACGCCGGCTACTGGCCCTGATCCTCGCCGTCGCGGCCACTTGTGCGGCCCAGGAGTTGCCCCCGATGAAGCACGTCTCCCCCGCGCCGCAACAACCGATTCCGTTCAGCCACCGCACACACGTCAGCAAGGGGCTCGAATGCAAGCAGTGCCATCCCATGCCTGAGCCCGGCGACTTCGCCGAGATCGTCGGGACGGAGCAGTGCATGGCCTGCCACACCGCGATCAAAACCGAAAGCCCCGCGATTCAGAAGCTGGCGGCGTATCACAACAAGGGAGAGAAGGTTCCGTGGGAACCGGTGTATCTCATCGCGGACTACGTCTTTTTCAATCACTCCGTGCACATCGGCAAGGCCGGCGCGACGTGCGCGGGCTGTCACGGCCCGGTGGGCGAGCGCGACGCGCTGGCGAAGGAGCGCCACATTTCAATGGCCGCGTGCATGGATTGCCATCGGGCAACCGGGGGCTCCCTCGACTGCGCATACTGCCACGACCCGCGATAAGGGCTCGGGAACTCGATATCACTTGGCTCGACGGCACCGCCAGACCCTGCAAGCGACGCCCCTACTCGCGCAATGCCGCTACCGACTCGCTATCGCTTTCATTTGCGTGCGCCAGAGCTACTTTCCGTCCCGCGTGCGTAGCCAGGGCGATGCCTCCCATGACCGCCAAGACACCCAGCACCAATCGGGTCGTGATCACTTCAGAAAAGAGCCAGGCGCTCAGCATCACGCCGAACACGGGCACCGTGAACGAGAACACCGAAAGCGCCCCCGGGCTGTGGCGTTGCAGCAGCGTCGCCCAAGCCATGAAGCTGACGGCGGAGATCACGATCCCTTGGTAAAGCAACCCCGCGACTGCTTGCCAATTCGGCTCCGGTTTCGGTCCCATCCAGAGCGCCCCGCCCAAGAAGAACGGCAGAGAGAAGACCATCTGTGAGAGCACGGCCCGGGTCGGCTCGATGGTCTGCACCAACCGTTGGGTATAGATCAAGCGGATCGCCACCAAGATCGCGCAAGTCAATATGACGAAGTTCCCCAGCACCGGATTCGGCGCGATGGCCGCCTCCGGCTTCCCCAATGCCACGGCGGCTACACCAGCGAACGCCAACACCAACCCCAAGATCCGCACCGGCGACAGCCGGTCTTCCGCCACAACGAAGTGAGCGATCACGTTCGCGAAGATCGGGTTGCTGTTGATCAATACCACCGCGTACGCCGGTGAGGTGTAATCAGCGCCGAAGTGCAGCAGGCCGATCTGCACGACGAACAGCGTGCTGAGTTGCAGTAGCGAGCGCCGCTCCTGGGGACGCGGCATCAAAGCGATACCGCGCCAGCGGCCCCACGCCCACACGGCCAGCGCCCCGACGAACATGCGCCAGAAGGCGGTCCACAATGGCGCGAACCCGGTAAGACCGAACTTCAGCGCAACCTGATTTCCACCACGAATGAAACAAACCGCAAGCGCGATGATCGCCGACGTCCAACCGATGGGTTGTGTTTTCACGTAAGCCGAACGAGTGCCACAGGGTGGCGAGACTTGCGGAGGGAATGCCTAGCTTACCAAGCGCATCGTGGCATGGGCCCGCGGAGGTGCAAGGACGGCCGCCGCCATCGAGCCGCCCGAGCTGGCGGAGAAACCGGCAGGAGGGTCACGCGGCGCGCTCGAACGATTTGTCTTCTTCCGGCGGCTGCTCGACCACTCGCCAGGTGGGTCCGCGCGCGGCGATCACGATGCCGGCGACCACCGCCGCCGCACCCGTTAGAAACGGAGCGGTCAACGTCTCCGAAAACACCAGGGCGCTGAAGAGCACGCCGAAGATCGGCGTCGGGAACGCGAATATCGAGATGATGCTCGCCGGGTAGTCTCGCAGCAGTCCGGTCCAGAGGATGAAACAGAAGCCCGCGACCACGCCACCTTGATAGAGGACAGCCACTACCGGTTCCCAGGTGAGGGGAATCAGTGTGAGCGGCTCGATCGCCAGGGCCATGGCCACGAACGCCGGAAGGGAAAGCAGCAGCGTCCAGAAGATCGCCCGCACTGCGTCGACCCGCTGCACGACCCGCTTTGTCGCAATCGAGCGCACAGCGACGAAGAATGACGATGCCGTTGCGATCAGGTTGCCCCAGAAGGGCGCGGGCGCCAAGTGCGCGTCCGGCTTGCCGAGAAAGATGAAACAGATGCCGGCAAAGGCGGCCGCCAGCCCGATCACGCGAGCCCACGAAAGCCGGTCTCCCGGCATGATGTAGTGCGCCAACAGATTCGTGAAGATCGGATGGCAGTTGATCAGCACCACGGCGTACGCCGCCGAGGTCATGCTGACCCCGTAGTTCAGCAGCGATATCTGGATAAAGCAGAAGCCTCCCAGTGCCAACAGGGAGCCCCACTCACCCGCCTCGGGCCGCAGCCTGATCTTGCGGTGCCACGCCCACAGGCCGATGACGAGGGCGCCGAGGCCCATCCTCCAGAAGGCGCTCCAAAAGGGCGCGAAGGTCCACAGGCTGACTTTTAACGCGACGATATTCGCGCCCCACAGAAGCGAGATCATCAGCGCCGTCAAGGCCACACGCAAACCGACCTTCTGGTCCGGCCGGGGCTTGCGCGAGGCGGGGACCGGGTCGAACTTGGCCTCGACCGTCACCGTGCGGGAATGCACCTCGACGCTCATCGAATAGCGCTCCCCATTACACCGGCGGATGGCCCGACCTCGCGCGGCCTTCGTCGCCGGGTAACGATCACGATTCCCGCTGTGACCGCGATCACGCCCATCAACAGGCGTGGCGTCACGTCTTCACCGAAGTACCACGCGCTCAGCATTACCCCGAAGATCGGCGTCGTAAAGGCAAACATCGATAGCGTGCCGGGGCTCACGCGCTGCAGCAGAGTGGTCCACACCACGAAACAGAGTCCTGCCACCACGGCGCCTTGGTAGACGACGGCCAACACGGCGTCCCACTGAAGCGGCTGCAACAACGGCCCTTCGACATACGCGCCCCCGACGAGAAAGAACGGCAGGCAGAACACCATCTGCCAAAACACGGGCCGAACGGGGTCGATCGTCTGCACCAGCCGCTGTGTGTAGACCGTCCTCACACCGAGCAGCAGAGCCGAGACCGTCGTGAGCAGATTGCCGAGGATGGGATTCGACGCCAGGCGCTGCTCGGGGCGTCCCAGAAACACGATGCAGATGCCGCCGAACGCCAGCGCCAAGCCCAGCGCTCGCATCCACGACAAACGATCTTCCGGTACGAAGAAGTGGCTGATCACGTTGGCGAAGATCGGGTACGCGTTGAGCAACACGACGGCATAGGCCGGGGACGTCCAATTGACGCCCGTGTTGAGCATCATGATCTGCAAGGTGAACAACACGCCCAGCGCCAGCAGAAAGCGCCGCTCCCGGGGCGGCGGCTTCAACGCGATCCCTTGGCTCATCGCCCAGGCGCCGACGACCGTCACTCCGACAGCCATGCGCCAGAAGGCGCTCCAGAAAGGAGGGAACGTCGCCAAGCCTAGCTTCAAGGCCACGACGTTGCCACCCCATAGCGCCGCGGTGGCGACGGCCAGGAGGGCACTGCCCGCACCGATCCGGGAGGCGCTCATGCGCGCCCCGCTTCGACAAACCGGAGACGTCTCGCGTGCTTCATCTTTCGGGGATTCCTGGTGCACTCCTTCCCTCACGCATCCGACGAGAGGGAGGAGCTACTGCGCCAACGCGTCTCGCAGAACCTCGACGACATGGCGCGGCTTGCGGTCGGTAAAGTGGCCGATTTGCTGGCGGCAGGAAACGCCCGTCACCGCCACTTCCGTCTCGGGGCTCGCCGCCTCGACCGCCGGGATCAAGCGCTGCCGGGCGATCGTCTCCGACAGCTCGTAGTGCTCCTTCTCGAACCCAAACGAGCCGGCCATGCCGCAGCAGCCCGAGTTGACTTCCGTGACATCAAGCCCCGGCGCGAGCCGCAACGCTTCGAGGCTCGGTGCGCTGCCGACGTGGGCCTTCTGATGGCAATGGCCGTGAAACAGCACGGCCTTCGAGTCCTCGTTGAATCTTAGGTCCAGCTTGCCGGCCCGCTCAAGCTCAACCAGAAATTCATCGACCAACCGCGCATTCGCAGCGACCATCTCGACGTCGGGTCCTTTCACCAGATCGAGATAGTCGTCGCGCAACGTAAGCAAGCAACTTGGCTCGCACCCAAGCACCGGGATACCTTGCTCGACGTAGGGCTTGAGAACACGCACGTTGTGCTCGGCGGCCTGGCGCGCGTCTTCGATGAGGCCCTTCGAGATCATCGGCCGGCCGCAGCAGGTTCGCTCGGCCAATACGACCTCGAAGCCTGCCTTCTCGAGTACCTCGGTCGCGGCCTTGCCCACCTCGGGGTAGTTGTAGGTCATGAAGCAATCGTGGAACAGCACGGCTTTCGACTTGCCCGTCCCCGACGCCATGGGCTTGCGCTTCTCGAACCACGTCTCGAAGTTCTCGCCCACGAACGGCGGCATCGCCCGCCGCGCATCGATCCCCACAAAGCGGTCGAGCGCCCACTTTACCGGCTTGAGGCGCATCGTCAGATTCGCCAGCGGCGCGAAACGGCTGCCCCATTTGTTGAGCTTCCCGATGCCGGCGAACATCCGCGCGCGCAACGGCGTGCCGTGCTCGGCGTAGTAGTGGGCCAAGAACTCGTACTTGATCTTGGCCATGTCGACGTTGGTTGGGCATTCGCGCTTGCAGCCCTTGCACTCCAGACACAGGTCGAGCACGTCGTACATGCGCCTCGAGGTGAACTCGCCCGGCGGCAACGTGCCCGACAGCGCCGCCCGCAGCGCGTTGGCGCGGCCGCGTGTCGAGTGCTCCTCGTCGAGCGTGGCGTGGTAGGACGGGCACATCGTCCCCACGTCACGCTTGCGGCACACCCCCATGCCGTTGCATTGCTCGATGGCGCGGGCGAAACCGCCTTCGCGCGAGAAGTCGAGATGCGTGTTGATGTCGATTGTGTGGTAGTCGGCGCCCCAGCGCAGGTTCTCGGTCGGCTCGGGCGCCTCGACCACTTTGCCCGGGTTCATGATGTTGTCTGGATCGAACACCGCCTTGACTTGGCGGAACGCCTGGTAGATCTCCGGGCCGAACAGCTCTTTGTTGTACTTGCCGCGCGCGATGCCGTCGCCGTGTTCGCCGCTCATCGAGCCGCCGTACTGCTTGACGAGCGCGAATACCTCGTCGAGAATGCGGCCCATCTTCGCGACCTCGGACGCCTGTTTGAGATCGATCATCGGACGCACGTGCAGGCAGCCCACCGACGCGTGCCCGTAATAGCCGCCATGCGCGTCGTGCGTTTCGAGGATCTCCTGGAAGCCCCGCAGAAACGCCGGCATCTTCGCGATCGGCACCGCCGGATCTTCGACGAACGCGATCGGTTTCTTGTCCCCCATCACGCTCATCAGCAGCCCGAGCGCCTGTTTCCGGGTGTTCCAGATACTGCTTTGTCGGCGGGCGTCGATGACCGGCACGTAGCTGAAGCCGATGCCCTTGCGCTCGAGGTGGCCCTTCAGGCCGTCGAGTTTCGATTGCAACTCGGTCGCGGACTCTCCGAAAAACTCAACGGCCATCAGAACGTTCGCGTCGCGATCGACGAAGCCCATTTCGGACGCGAACTCCGGCTTGCTAAACGCCTGCTTGAGGATGAACTCGTCCATCAACTCGATCGCCGCCGGCTCGAACGCCAGGATCTCCTCGACCGACTCGACCGACTCGTGCAGCGAGCGGAAGTGCACCAGCAGCAGCGCCTTCTTCTTGGGTAGCGGTACGGCGCGGATCTTCGCCTCGCTGACCACCGCCAACGTCCCCTCGCTGCCGACCAGCAGCTTGGCCAGGTTGAACGGCCCGGTTTCGCTTGAATAGCCGGCCCCGAACCCGCCGTTGTTCGAAACCAATTCGTCAAGGTTGTAGCCGCTCACGCGCCGGATGATGCGCGGGAAGCGTGCCAGAATCTCGTCCTTCTTCGCCTCGCCCAACGCCAGCAGCTCGCGGTAAAGCCGATTCTCCAAGCTGTCGCCGCGGCTCAGGCTCTCCAGCCGCGCCCTCTCCACCGGTCCGAAGGTGGCCTCGGACCCGTCCGCCAGCACGGTCTTCACTTCCAGCACGTGGTCGATCATCTTGCCGTAGACGATCGAATGCGAGCCGGCGGAATTGTTGCCCGTCATCCCGCCCAGCGTCGCGCGGCTGCTGCTCGACGTGTCGGGACCGAGCTGGAACCCTTTGGGCCGTAGGTAGTTGTTGAGTTGGTCTTGGATTACCCCCGGCTGCACCCGCACCCACTGCTCTTCCGCGTTGAACTCGAGCACATCGTGCATGTACTTGGCGAAGTCGATGTGGACGGCGTGGCCGACGGTTTGCCCCGAAAGGCTCGTCGCGCCGCCGCGCGGCAGAATCGGCACCTGGTTGCGAGCCGCCACCCGGCCGATGGCCGCCACGTCGTCGGCGTGCTTGGGAATCACGACGCCGATCGGCTCAATCTGCCAAACGCTCGCGTCGGTGCTGTAGAGGACCTTCGAATAGGTGTCAAAGCGCACCTCGCCCTCGATTTCCCGGCGGAACTGCTCGGCGAGATCTGGCGGGTACTGTTTCACTTGCGAACGCTCGGCGAGCCGGAGACAACCGCCGGAGACAATGCAACGTCTCCGGCCGCGAACCGGCCGCTCTAACGTTGATAAGACGGGAGTTACCGGGCGGCTTGAGCAATCAGGCGGCTGATCTTCTCGAGACCGATACCTATATTGTCGTCGCTGACGTTCGAAAAAGAAAGTCGCAGCGTGTGGGAGCCGCTGCCGTCGACGAAGAACGGCTGCCCGGGGATGAAGGCCACCTTTTCTTTTTCGAGGGATTCGTGGAGCAGCGGCAGCGTGTCGATCGGCTGCGTCAGCTCGACCCACAGGAAGAGCCCGCCGCGGGGTTGGCTCCAACGCGCCAGCCCTTGGAAGTGCTGTTCGAGACTCGCTTGCATCCGGGCGGCCTTGGCGCTGTAGAAGGCCCGCACCTCCTCCAGGTGCGGCTCCATCCAGCCGCGCCGCAGGTATTCGAGGATCAGCCTCTGGCTCAAGGTCGCCGTGCAAAGGTCGCCGGTTTCCTTGGCCAACTCGATGCGGCGGACGATCTCCTCAGGCCCCGAGATCCACGCCACGCGCAACCCGGCCGCCAGAATCTTCGAAAACGTCGACATGTAGATCACGCGGCCGTCCTCGTCGAAGGACTTGATGGGCTTGAGGTCCGCCGGATCGACACCCTTGAAATACACCTCGCCGTAGGCATCGTCCTCGAAGATCAGCAGGTCCTCTTCGCGCGCGACTTCGAGCAGCCCCCGCCGGCTCTCCTGGTCCCAGGTGTGCCCGGAGGGGTTCTGAAAGTTGGGGATCACGTAGATGAGCTTCGGCCGTCCACCCTCGTCCCGCACTTCGCGAATGCGGCGCCGCAGGTCGTCGAGATCCATGCCCGCGTCGGTCTTCTTGACGCCCACCATGCGCGCCCGAAAGTTCTCAAACGAAGCCGTCGCCCCGATGTAGTTCGGCAGCTCGACAAACACCGCGTCGCCCGGATCGATCAGCACGCGCGCGACGAAGTCGGCCCCCTGCTGCGAGCCGCTCACCAGGATCGTCTCTTTCGTCGACGCCTCGAACCCCTTGACGTCCCGGTTGCGCTCACGGACGGCCTCGATCAGCTCGGCGTTCCCCCGCGTGACGCTGTACTGAAAGATCTTGCCCTTCTCGGCGGCCACAAGGTCATTGAAGATCTCGGCAAGCTGCTCATGGGGGAAGGTCTCGGCGTTCGGCGAGCCGGCGGCGAACGAAATCACGTCGGGCTTGTTCACCAACCCCGTCAACTGGCGAATCAGCGACGACTTCATCACCGCCGCGTCCGCGGAGAGCAGAGATTCGAACGACAAGGTATCGGCGATTGTAGCGTATGCCTGTGTGGGGCAGATTTCCCTGAGCGGCCCATTCTCCGATCGTAGTGGATGTCACGGGCAGTCACTGCCGGGCCAAATACTTACCGAAATGCGGCCCATTCTCCGATCGTAGTGGATGTCACGGGCAGTCACTGCCGGGCCAAATACTTACCGAAATGCCCCCACTGTGCTCTTTGAGACGATAGAATCCTAGCTAATCAGCGATTTCACTCTGCTCGCGTCAGGGTCTAGTCAGGGCGGAGATGTCAAGGGGCAGGAGCGCACCCGATGAATGCGGAGGGACTACACAGCATTGCCCTATCTGTCCTGGAAGACCTCAAGGAGACAAGTACACAACAGCTAGCCTAGCAGCGTAGACAAAGCGGTCCAAAGCCTGACGGGGGTAATCCGTCAGCGTATGGATCGAAGAAGAACCGGTGGTCCCGGCTCAGGCCTCGCCTAACCACGCCATGCAGACTGACGGCGGTTCGCGCCGCAGCTGATGTCGGAGACGTTACGCGCCTTTCCGCTCCTGGGAGCAGGCCACCGCGAAGTAGTAGAGATGGAGAGATCACGCCGTGCCGGTACTAGCTGACGTCGACCTACGACAACTCTTGGACAACGGGAGCTTAGTGATTGAACCGTTCAACGAAGAGCGAATTACACCCGTCGGCTACAACCTGAGCGCTGGATCTACGTACCTCGCCAAGAAATCTCTGAGGCAATTTCAGCTTTCACCTGGTGGGAGAGTGTCCGTTCCGCCCGGCGAGACCATCGCGATTCGAACACTAGAGCGTCTCGATCTTCCAGAGGCTAGAGATGTATCCGGAATGGTCCATTCGAAGATAAAGATGATCAATGCTGGTTTTGCTCAAATCTCCACTACTCTTGACCCGGATCACAAGGGACGCCTCTTCATCACTTTGCAGAACCTGTCGCCCTACCCGTCATCGCTAACCTACGGACAGCCGATCTGCACCGTGGTTTTCCTCAAGAATCTCAGCCGTTCGCAAAAGACCGCCAACAACTCCTACGACGAACACGAAATCGTCGAGAGCATTCTCAATGCTTGGAAGAGTCAGCGGCCCGCCATTCTTGGCAGACTCTGGCAACGTTACAAGCCCTTCCTCCCAGTCGTCTTCGTCCTTGTTGCCGGCGGTGCGGCCCTCACCTACTTCGGGAAGACGCCAGCCTTTGGAGGTGTAATGGCGGCCGTGGCTGCAGTTGCGATGCTCCTGGATCGCATAATCAGTGGGCGTCGCGGGGCTTAGCGACGACTTCACTGCTGCGGTGTCGACGGACAGCATCGACTCAAGCGACATGGTAGGGCGATTGTAACCTATGCCCTAGAAGTGCTCACAGTGCAGAAACAGAGCCGCGGATGGAAATCCGCGGTCAAGAATGCGGACCAGCCGCCGTCACCGCTAGCTCTGCCAAAGGTAACGAGGCCATTGCTCCCGCCCGGCCGGCCTACTCCGTCAGCCACTCAGGCCGGAAGCGGGCGAAGGTGATCCGCTCGTACCCGTCCTGCTCGCCTCGTTCGTAGAGGCAGGCGATCGAGCCGTCCGCGAGCATGGCAAGGCTGGAATAAGCGGAAGGGCCGGCGTGAAGGACCTTGGCGTCCGGCCAGGTGGCGCCGTCGTCGTGGCTCAGGCGGACGGTCATGCTCTCGCGCTCGGTCGATGCCGGATTCGAGAAGAGCACGCGGTCGCGGCCGGAGCCGGGTGGGTCGAGCCGCAACAGGCTGGCCTGGCAGCGCGGCTCTATAAGCGTCTCATCGAACGAAACGTCCGACCAGGTGAGGCCGCCATCATCGCTGGTCGAGAGCGAGCGGCGATTTTTGCCGTGATTGCTGCGCATGTTCAGCAGCAGCGAGCCATCGGAGCGCTCGATGACCTGGCACTCATTGTTCTTCGCGCCGGTCTCGCCGCCGATCTGCCAAGTCTCGCCATGGTCGTCGCTGTAGATGATGTGCGAGTAGGAAAGCTGCGAGTCCTCCTTGCGGTGGTCACAGGGGATGACTAACCGCCCGTTGCGAAGCTGAATGCCCACGCCCGGCCCGGTGGCGTACCATGTCCAGCCAGGTCTCTTGGCCGAGGCGGTGATCTCGGTGGCAGGCGCCCACGTTTCGCCGCCGTCCCGGCTGTGCGTGACCCACACAGTCCGCGTGCCCGCTTCGTAGCCCGACATCAGTTGCTTGCCGGTTGCGTCGCCGGGATTCTTAGTCAGCAGCAGCCAGACGACGCCTGTGTCGCGATCGATGACGGGTGTGGGGTTGCCGATGGTGTCCTCGCCGTGATCGGCGATGACTTCGACGCCGGACCAAGTCTCACCGCCGTCGACGCTACGGCGCAGCAGCAGATCGATGTCGCCCGAATCGTTGCGGCTGTTGCGGCGGCCTTCGCAGAACGCCAGCAGAGTGCCTTCAGGCACCGTAATAATCGCCGGGATACGGTAGGTGTGATAGCCGCCTTCGCCGGCACGGAAGAGTTCGGTTTGGTACAGAGGCGCTTCGGTCGCGCATGCCGAGAGTAGAAAGGCGGCGAACAGGGTGGCAACGAGTGTCCGGGTTGGTTGAAGTTTCACGGCGATTTCCCGCAAGGGCAGTACAGCTTCGCTACCCGTCTGGGCTTTCCGCCCCGCAGGGGCCGAGAGATCATAGCCCACGGTTTCAACCGTGGGTCCCGAGGACCGCTACCCGAGCACATGGGTAACAGATTTCAGACAATCCAGAACAGAAGGAGGACATTCTGTTTTGGCCTGGAAGGAGACTCGTGTGCACGAATCGTCGACCATTCCCCAGAAGCCCTGAAAGGGGCGATACAGCTTTCGCCGCTGACTTGTGTTCACTCCCATGGGAAACAGATGCCTCACGCGGCCCAAACATGGAATCGTGGCAGTCTTTTGTATCGCCCCTTCCAGGGCTCCTCGTGTTTTGTTGTTCCTGTCCCACGGTTGAAACCGTGGGCTATCATGTTTGGCCCCCTCCGGGGCCATGCCGCGCAGTAGCTGCGGCCGTCAGGGCTGGCTGGGTCGCGGCGGCAAGCGTCGCTAGCGGGACCAGAATCCTCGTTACCGTCGATGGCGGCCTACCCACTCCAGTAGCCGGTCCACCAACCGACAACCACGGCGATGACTCCCCCAAGCAAGGGGAACGCCAGCAGAGTGAGGCCCAGCCGCGCCAGCAAGCCCGGCCCCGGGTTGCAAAACGCCAGCCAGGCCTGCACCACCACAATCACCCCGAACGCCGTGTAACCCCACATCCCACCATTGATACACCACGGGCAATGGGGAACGCCTGCTTGATGAATGTTGCAGCTTACCGCCGCGCCGCTCCACCACGAGCGGCAACCGCACTGGTACACAAGGTTGCAGAAGTTGATGAACAGCAGGCCGCTGACCGCCGCCACCGGCACGAACACGCCGAGCCGCCCGGCCCGACCCACGTTGGCGGGAATCGCTACACCTCCTCGGGCACGACGTACGGCTTGCGGTAGTCGCGCTTGAGGTGCTTGTTGGCCTCGTCGTTGTTGATGTAACGTTCCGCTTTCGCGTCGAAGTCAAGCCGCTGCTTGGTGCGATAGGACGTGTTTGCCATGTGGCAAAGCGCCGCCGAGAGGTGTCCCTCGACGATGTCGCAATGCAAGTCCGTGTGCTTGCGGCTCTTGACCGCTTTCAGGAAGTTCGCGAAGTGCGGCGCGAACGACCATCCCCGGTCTTCGGCGTAAAACATCGATGGGCCTAACTCGCGCTTCTCGCCGAGGAACGTCCAGAAGCCCTTGTGAGACATCGACATGTATCCTTCGCTGCCAAAGAACAGGTTGCCGACGGTGTTCATGCCGCCGGTCTTGTCCCCGAGGTTAGCCTCGCCGCCGGTGAGCAGGCCCCGCACCTCGAACACCAACTGCGCGTCGGGATAGTCGAACAGCGCCGTCTGCGTATTGGGCGTCTGCTGGTCGTCGTTGTAGACGAAGTGTCCGCCGGAGGAGAAGACAGCCGGAGGCAGGGTGTCTTTCCCGAGACCCCAGCGCGCGATATCCATCTCGTGGACGCCCTGGTTGCCGATGTCGCCGTTGCCGAAATCCCAGTACCAGTGCCACTTGTAGTGGAACCGGTTCTCCTTGAAGTCGATCTCCTGCGCCGGACCGAGCCAGATGTCGTAGTCGACGCCCGTCGGAATCGAACTGGGCTGCACGCTGCCGATCGACTTGCGCCGCTTGAAGCACAGGCCCTTGGCCATATAGAGATCGCCGATGACGCCCTCGCGCAGAAGCTGGATGCCGCGCATCTTGTGCTCGGTGCTGCGGCTCTGCATGCCGCACTGCACGATGCGGTTGTACTTGCGTGCCGCCTCGATCATCTTGCGTCCTTCGAAGATGTTGTGGCTGGCGGGCTTCTCGACGTAGACGTCTTTGCCGGCCTGGCAGGCCCAGATGGTGGCGAGCGCGTGCCAGTGATTGGTCGTGGCGATCGAGACGGCGTCGATCGACTTGTCCTCGAGCATCTCGCGCAGGTCGCGGTATTCCTTGGGTTTGCGGTCCTGGTGTTGCCTCGTCAAGGCCGCCGCGCGCTCGTTAACGGCCTGGTCGATGTCGACCACAGCCGTGACGTCCGAGCCGGGCAGCTCGGCGAAGGCGCGGATGTGCGATTTGCCGCGTCCACGCACGCCGACAACGGCGACGGCGATGCGTTCGTTGGCACCTTTGACGCGGGAGTAGGAAGCGGCGGAAAGGGCTGCGGCAGCGGTGCCGGACGAGCCCAAAAAGCGGCGACGATCGATGGATTTCATGGTAAGACCTCCGTTACATCTCAGCGAAAACTGTCTCAGGTTAGCATGGCGTGGCCAAGAAGGCACGGGATGGTCTATCGCGTGAACCGAGACGGCTCGTCCTCCGACCTCAATGATAAACTTGCGGCATGGAGATCCAACTCACGCCGGAGCAGGAATCCCTGCTTGAGCGGGCGGCCGTTAATCGAAAGCGGTCGAAGGCGGAGTTAGTCAGTGAAGCGATACGCGTCTACTTAGAACATGAGAGTTGGTTCGCTCAGGCGGTGGAGCAGGGCCGAGAGGCCACCCGCCACGGTAACCTCCTTGAGCACGAGGAAGTCGCGACACGGATCGAGCGCCGCTTCGGCGACTGAGAGCATCGAGGGCTACTCACCGCGCAATATCTTCGGTCGCAGTACTAATAATCCCGTAGGCATCAGGCCGCCGATCACGGAACATGAAGTAGCGTTTGCGCGTAGCTTCAACCTCAGCTCGATCAATGTCGCCGGCGACAGTCTCACCGTCGCTCCTACCGGCTTCGCTGACGACCTGGCCGAGCGGATCGACGATGAGGCTGCGGCCACCCATGACAAAGGTATCCCCGTCCGTCATCGGCACCGCGCCCACACTGTTGCATGCCGCGACATAGGCTCCGTTCTCGAAAGCACGGGTGATCATCATCTCCCGCCACACCGACTTCTCCGTGTCCGACGCCCCGAAGGGGACGAGAATGAGTTCCGCACCGGCAAGAGCCAAGCATCGCGCCGATTCGGGGAAGAACGTGTCGTAGCAGAGCATGATGCCGACCCGCCAGCCGTTTATCGGGAACACGGGGAACTTCGAGCCCGGCCGAAAGAAAAGCTTCTCGATTCCGCGGAAGGCAGGGATCTGTACCTTGCGGTACTTGCCAACGACCTCGCCGTCGGGACCGATGAGCAAGCTGGCGTTGTAGTAGAGGTCCGTGCCGTCCTGCTCGAAGTAGGTGGCGACGACGTGCACCTGGTGTTCGCGCGCCTTGGCCTTGACCGAGCTGATAGCACAGCCGTCTTCGTCCGACGCCAGGTCGTAGTAGTTGTAATCGCGGTACACGGGGAAGTAGCCGGTGCTGAAGAACTCCGGCAGAACAATGCATTCAGCGCCGTCGGCGGCCGCTTGGTCGATCCGGCTGCAGGCGTTGGTGACGTTGCGCTCGATCTCGCCTATCGAGCTTTCCATTTGAACTAAGGCAAGTTTCATCACAGGCCTCCGACACAGAGACTATCACCTACGATCCGGCACGTCTCAATGCGCGGGCTCATCATCACAACCCCAGCAGCGCCGCAATCAAGTTGCGCTGAATCTCGCTGGTCCCGGAATAAATGCGGCTGCCGAGCGCGTCGCGCAACTCGCGCTCCAGCTCGGACTCGGTCATATAGCCGTAGCCGCCGTGGATCTGGAGCGCGTCCTCGCAGCACCTCACCCAACTGTCGCTGATGTGGAGCTTCGTCAGCGCCGCTTCGGCCACCGCGCTCTTGCCTTCATCGCGCAGCCAGGCGGTGTGGTAGAGCAGCCGGCGGGAGGTCTCGAGCCGCACCTTCATGTCGACGATTTTGCTCGACACCTGCTGGAACTTGCCGATGGCCTGGCCGAACTGCTTGCGCTGCTTGGCGTAGCGAACACAGGTTTCGAGCAGCCGCTCCATCGATCCAACGGCGCTCGCCAAGATCGAGCCGCGCTCCCAGGTCATCGCGCGGGTGAAGAGATCGGGCCCGGCGCCTTCGCGTCCCAGGCGATTGGCCTCGGGGACTTCGCAGTTGTCGAAGAAAATCTCGGCCATCGGCGACGTACGCAGGCCCATCTTGTCGAGCTTGCTCCCGATGGACATGCCGGGCGTGTCTTTGTCGACCAGAAAGGCTGTCACGCCTCGCGGCCCCTTCGACGCGTCGACCGTGGCAAACACAACCATCACGTCGGCGACCGGCGCGTTGGTGGCGTAGATTTTGCTGCCATTCAAGACGTAGCGATCGCCCTTGTGCTCGGCGGTGGTGCGCAGGCTGAAGGCGTCCGAGCCCGAACCCGGCTCGCTCATCGCGTTGCCGCCGACGTAATCGCCGCTGACGAGGCCGGGCAGATATTTCTGCTTTTGCTGGTCGCTGCCGAACTCGACTAGAGGCATCACGGCCGTCCACAGGTGGGCGTTGAGCGAAAAGATGAGGCCGTTGTCGCGGCAGGCGTAACCCAGTTTTTCGAGCACCCCGACGGTGGTAAGCGCGTCCATGCCGAGGCCGCCGAGGTTCTCGGGCACGAGCAGGCCCTGGATGCCGAATTCGCCGCACTTCTCCCAGCCGGCGCGATTGAACACACCGTTGCGGTCGTTCTCGATCAGGTTGTCGTTAAGCTCCGCAGCGGCGAACGTAGCGACGCCGTTTCGTAGCTCTTGCTGCCGCTCCGACCAGGCGAAGTCCATCAGTCGAGATCCTTCAACGCTTGATAGTCGATTTTATCGGTTGAGGTGGTGGGCAGGGAGGGGTGAGAGGAGAAGCGGTCGGGGACCATGTAGAGCGGCAAGTGCTGCGAGCAAAACCCCTTGAGCGCGATCACCGAGAGCCGCTTGCCGGAGCGCGAGCTCACAAAGGCCTTGATCGTCAGGCCCTCGTCACCCTCAAGGGCGACGATGGCCGCCTGGCTTATGTCCGGATGCCGGTAGAGGCAAGCCTCGATCTCCCCCAGCTCGACCCGGAAGCCGCGTTTCTTGACCATGCGGTCTCGGCGTCCGCGGAAGAGGTAGTCGCCGTTCTCGTCCTCGACGACGAGATCACCGGTGCGATACCAGCGGTGTCCGTCGCCGCCGGTCACGAACGCGGCGGCGGTTTGCTCGGGCAGGTTCCAATAGCCTTCGGTGACGGCGGGTCCGCGGATGCACAGTTCGCCCTGCTCTCCCGGTCTGATTTCGGCCCTCGCTTCGTCGACCACCAGGGATTCCAGATGCGAGCAAGTCTTGCCGATCGGGTAGGGCGCGGCTCGATCGGCCGCGATGGTCTCAGGAATCTCGAAGTACGTGCAGACGTTGGTTTCCGTGGGTCCGTAGAGGTTGAAGTAACGCGGCTGCGGAAGCTGCTCCTTGAGCGCACGCAGGTGCGCAATGGGGAAGACCTCGCCGGCAAACAACACCATCCGCAACGCCGACAAATCGCGCCCGGGCAAGTTGCCGTATTGCACCAGCAGGCTGAGGATCGACGGCGTCGAGTACCACACGGTCAAGCGGCGGTCCACGATCAGAGAGGCCAGACGCGCCGGGTCCTTACCGGCCTCGGAGCCGATCAGAACCAACGTCGCACCGTGCTTGAGTGGCACGTAGATATCGAGGATCGACAGGTCGAAATGAAACGGCGCGTGGGAGCTGAAACGATCTTTCAGGCTAGGCTCGAAGGTCCGGCTGCACCAATCGACAAAACTGACGGCGTTGCGATGGGAGAGCATGACGCCCTTGGGCTGGCCCGTGGACCCCGAAGTGTAGAGGATGTAGGCGAGGTCGTCGGGATCACTGAGGACCGTGGAGGCTTCTTTAGCCGGGCCGTCGTGATGTGCTTGATCGAGTGCCGCTGCCAGCCCCACTCCGTTACCCGCGCCGTTGAACTGAAGCAGCGCATAGGGCCAGCTTGAACCGCCCGGCTCGCCCCGCAGTGCTTCGGCGAAACGATCTTCAACAATCAAAGCCTTGACGCTACAGTCCGCGAGGATATAGGCATTCCGCGAAGCGGGCGCATTCGGGTCGACCGGGATGTAGGCGGCACCGGCCTTCAGCGTCCCGAAGATGGCCGCGACGGCATCGATGGATTTGGCGAGATAGACGCCGACCCGATCGCCTCGTCCCACGCCCCTGTGGACCAACCAATCGCGAACTCGGTCGCTGAGGACCGCCAAGTCGCGATAGGTGATCTCGCCACCACAGGGGTTTTCGACCGCCGTGCTGTCGGGGTAACGTTCGGCGGACCCGTCAAGAAACGCGTGCAACGAGGTCGAAACGCCCATGAAACCGAGGCCTACCCGCTCCCCGCCTGCTTCGAACGAACCAGCCCCGCAATCTCCTCAATTGTGTTGAGGTGATCGACGCTCGCCTCGTGCGCTTCGAGGGTGATGGAGAACTGCTCCTCGAGAAAGGTCACGAGCTTGAGCGTGCCGATGGAGTCGAGCACGCCGGTGGTCATCAGCGGAGTCATGTCGGTCAGCTCATCGGGGTCTTCCCCCACCAGAAACTCACCGAGGATGTACTCTTTGAGCTTCGTTTCGATCGGTTGATCCATAAGCGGTCTTAGCTACGGCGGCTCCTGCCCCAGGATCTCCCGCTCCAAATGGGGTCGGAGTCGCTGGTAAAGCGCGTCAGCAATCATGCGATGGGCTTTGGCGTTCGGGTGAGTGTCCCACGGAGCGATTTGGAGACTCCTTCGATCCGGACGATTCGCGTAGAAGTCCGAGAGGTCGAGGACAGTAAACCCGACACCACGGGCGATCTGCTCTAGCGGATTCGCGCCCTGCCCCGAGCGGGGCCCGTCAACCGTCTCGAGCCGCGCGAAGTAGGTTCGGATACCTCGCTCTTTGCACACTTTCGATAGGCGTGTTAGACCCGCTCTGAGTATCTCACGGTCCAAGATATTCGCTGCACTCCCCTCGGCCCGTGCGCTTTCCTGAGCGTCCTCCAGCAGATCCTCATATGGAATCTCGACACCACGTTGCCGTGCCCGCAGCACGTCCTGTCCCGCCCTCCAAGATTCACGGCTGTGGGCCATGTACAGCACGGCGTCCGGATCGAAGTCCAGACCCTTCGTTCGCAGAGCATGCAGCTTGCGGAGCGTCCCGTACCCCCCCCACAGCCAAATTGAGTATCTCGAACTGCTTGCGCGGTCCTCCGATTTGGTCGTCGTTCAAACGCTTCTCTAGAACCGCTTCGAAGGTCTCTTCGTCTTCGACCCCGGAACCCATCACGATCGATGCGCCCAACAAGACCACTCGATAGCAACCCGGCGGCTTCGCTTTCGCATAGTCCCGGTCCCTCATCCCCCAGCGGTTGGTCGTGAGCGTGGCTCGCTTGAAGGTGTGCTTCTCGGAGGGAATCAGCTCCCAGAGGAAGAAGTCCTCGGTATTCCGGATGACATCGGAGTAGGGGAGATTGACCCAGTCGGGCGGCTTGACCATGTACATATCCCGCAACTCCGGGCTGAACCGGATACCGTGTGTCAGGTCCTCGTAGTAGCCCCTCTCGAGCAGCTTCGCGTCCCGGGGACTGAGCTGGGCGGACCGCAGACGTCGCACCCCAGCCACAAGGTCTCGGTCGAAGCTCAGCAGGTTCGGCCTGAGCGCCACCGCGAGCAGTAGGCTACTCGCCAGCGCCGTGGTAGCAGCCGTCCGCCAAAAGGGGACCGTGGCCGCCGACGGCCGGGAACGGCTCGCCCCTTCCGTCCTCTCCGTGCTGGAGTGTCCCAACAAGACTGCGCCGGCGCCGATCACCACGACGATCCCCGCCAGCAGCGCGGCCCCGGACGGCGTCACGTTCGCCAGCTTTGACATCAACGTGCCCCACTCTGCAAAGGAAGCGGACGTCCACACCGACCACAGAAACACGATTGCGAGGAAGGTGCCCACGGTCCGCAGGGCGCGTCCCAGTTCCGACTTCCACGTACGAACGTCTCCCTTCAGCCGCCGCCGCCGCTTCACTTTCGATTCATAGAGCACGTTGGCCAGCACCAAGCCCCCAAGGCCACCCCAGAAAACGATGTCCTGTGCGACCAACGGAAATCGCCCGACAATCCAGAACGTTTGATAGGAGTGCAGGAACCAGGTGGCCGTAAACGCCGCCGCCGTCGCGATCACCATCGCCGCCGCGTCGCCCCAGCGGCGGCTGCGAAAGTAGACGGGGTAGAAGAACAGCTTCTGGATGAAGTCCTTCCAATACACGTTGATGCGTCTCCAGAAGTCGGTGAAGCTCGCGGACAGCATGTAGAGGTGATGCGTCTCGGAGAGATTGAATCCAAACAAATGAAGCATACCGACGATCACATGAAACGTCCCCGACACGTTCAGGTACAGCAGAAACGTTGCGAGAACGTACTGCAAGACGCCTGCGTCGTCGGTCACTTCGCCGGGATCGATCAGCAGGTTCTGGTAGACGAACCGATAGAGCACCAGATGCACGACGCCTCGAAACATCCACCCGACGCCTTTCTGGTAGATCGCAATCGGGTCGTCGTTGTAGTAGGTCTTCATGAAGGCCTTGTAGTCAACAATCGGATACAAAGGGAAGCAAACGTTCGGCAGCATGAAGAAGTAGGCCGTGGCTTGCCAGAAGCTGAAGGGGGCGGAGCGGGTCTTCAGGTCGTAGACGTAGACCGGCAGGCGAAACATGAACATCGCGCCGAGGATCGGCCACACAGCCGGAGCCAGCGGGAGCGTGACCCACGTTGCCCGAATCGCGATCAGCGCGGCACCCACCACCGCCAGCAACACCAGCCGAAGCGAGAACGCGATTGGCAGATGCGCCAAGCCGATGAGGAGTAACCCGATGCCCACCAGCGCAGCAGCGTTCGCTTGCCCGAAGGGAACGCCGAAGCCTACGCCAATGCCCACTAGCGACAGCAGTGAGAAGAACGGCAGGCGCCAACGCATTGGCAGGAAATGGTGGAAAACAAATCCAACCCCGGCGATAGCGGTGATTCGGACAAACGAGGCGCCCTCGATCCTCAGAACAAGAATGAGCAGCGAGAGGATCAGGTACTGTGCCGCGACAGCACCCAGTTTCAGAAGAGAAGGCCCGGCAGGCACCGAGGGAAGTTCGGAAGCGGCATCTTCGGAGGCGGCGGGGCTCTCCGCTTTGTTTGACTGTTGGACCACGGGGATTGACGAAGCCGAACCAGCGGCCGGGGAAGCTTTGAGCGTCCCGTCACCGAGACGCCCAGCGCTCACCCTGGTTCGGGCGATGATCTTTCAGAGTTTACGATCTTTGAGCCTGCGGGGTTGAAGTTGGCGCACCGGCCGCATCCGGACCCCGAAAGATTCGCGTGATCACGCGGCGTCCTCCGGAACTTCTGGTGAAACCCACGCTGAGACACTCCCCCGCTTCCCCTGCACCGAGTGCTTGCCATGGCCGGGTGCTACAATTTCCTACGCTTGGCCACCGCGGCCGGGCACTTGCCAGACGAGGCAAAGAGGAGGCTAGAACCTGTGAAGCGACGGCTTTTCTTGATGGCAGGAACCAGCGCCGCGTTGGCGGCGAGCCCTTCTGAAAAAATGCAGATCGGCCTGATCGGTAGCGGCGGCCGCGGACGGACCGTGATGCGCCGCTTCACGAGGCATGCGGACGTCACGATCGCCGGCGTTTGCGACGTGTACGAACCGAATCTCGAGCAAGGCCTTTCCGACGCGGGCGGCGGCTCGCGGGCCTACCGCAACTACCAGCAGTTGCTCGCCAACAAGGAGATCGACGCGGTTATCATCGCGAGCCCCGAGCACTGGCACCATCGCATGCTGCTCGATGCGATCGCCGCGGGCAAGGACGTCTATATCGAGAAGCCTCTGTGCCACACGCCGGAGGAGGGCGCGGAGATGGTGCGAGCGGTGCGCGCATCGGATCGCATCGTCCAAGTCGGCATGCAGCGCCGCAGCTATGGCCTCTACCGGCAAGGCCGCAACCTGCGCCGGCGGGGCATCCTCGGCGCCGTACGAATGGTTCGCACCTACTGGCTCAACACCGGGCTCGCGCCGCGCAAGCGTGAGTTTGAAGGGCCGCTCGACTGGGAGCAGTGGCAGGGGCCGGCAAAAACCCGCGTGCCGAAAGACCCCGCCATCTTCTTCGACTGGCGGACGCGGGCCGACTACGCCGGGGGCATCGTGATCGACCAGGGCGCGCACATCTTCGACTCCATCCACATGATCATGGACGCGGGTTACCCCACCGCCGTCAACGCCTCGGCGGGCAGGATACACAAGCCCGGGGCCGACACACCCGAGTCAGTCGTCGTCGCGGCCGAATATCCCGAGGACTTCCTGGCGGTCTTCACCATCAACTATGCCGCCATGCGCTACCCCGGCAAGGAGGACCAACTCAACGCTTACGACGGCGACCTCGCGCGGATGGACCTGGGCCGCGAGTTTTTGAAGGTGTACCTCCGAGAGGAGCCGTTGAAGCCCAGCATCGATGAAAACCAAGCTGGCGGATTCAGCCAAGCCACGACCGATCACGTCAACAACTTCATCGACGCGGTTCGTTCACGCAAAGAGCCGTCGGCTCCCATCGAGGTTGGCTTCCAAGCGGCGCTGATCCTGCAGTTGGGCAACCTTTCGCTGCGGCACGGCAAACGTATCGGCTGGAACCCAACGAAACTGACCGCCGAGATCTAGCCAACCGAGCCGTGACCGCAAGGGAGCGGTCCGGCACGAACCCTGACGCTATTCGACGGCCTCTAGGCTAGCGAGGGCTGCCACCAACTCATTCGGTCTCCTGGGTTAAGCCCCCGGGTCCAGGCCCCCGGGTCCAGGCCCTGGGTTAAGATGTGGGGGTTCACTCACGGCTGTACGGTTGGCCAACTGTCGCCGCCCGCGGTCCAGCCCTTATCTGTTCTGGAGGAATCACCCAACATGAAACGATTTGGCTTTAGCTTCATCCTGGCTTCTCTGCTTCTCGCTGCTCCGGGTATCGTCAGCGCCGAAAAGAAAATCATCTATCCGCCCGAGTTCAAGAAGCATCGCCCGAACATGCCGTTCAGCCCCGGCGTCCAGGTGGGGAACGTGCTCTACGTTGCCGGCCAGACCGGCGGCGACCTGGCAACCGGCGAATACGCGCAGAAGTACGAGGACGAAGTGCATGCGACCTTCAAGCGCATCGGCATGATTCTCAAGGACGCCGGCTACGACTTCTCCGACGTCGTCGACGCCAAAGTCTACCTGACCGATATCGCCATGTTCAAACGCATGAACGCCGTCTACACGACGTACTTCAAGTCGGACCGCCCCGTGCGCACGACCGTTGCGGTGGCGAGCCTGGTCGGCAAGGCGCGAATCGAGATCACCGTCGTGGCGGCGAAGTAACCGCCGGCGGGCCCCGTCTTGTTGGTGGCGTGCGGTATCGTTTCTGTTAGGAGCGAGATCCATGACCTTCGATCGCAGAGAGTTCTTGGCCGCGTCGCTCGCAGCGGCGACGGCGGCCTGTCAGCAGACGGCTCGAGAGCGCACGAGCGCGGCAACCGCCGATCGCCGGCCCGGCATACCGGGGCCCTACCCAGGCCGGGTCGTCGCGGTACGCCACCCCGCCGCCATCCTCAACAACCAGTACCAACCGGCAGCCGTCGGCCAGATGATCGAGCGCGGCCTCACCGAGCTGACGTACGCCGGAAGCCTGGTTGAGTCGCTGCGCGAGTTCTTCGAGCCGGGCGACGTCGTGGGCATCAAGGTCAACGGTGTCGGCAGGCCGCACGTCATCTCCGATGCCTCGGTGGTCCGCACGCTCATCAGCGGCCTGAACGGCGTCGGTATCCCGAATCGCGACATCGTCCTGTATGAACGCACCAAAGCTTCGTTCGATGGCGCCGGGTTTGCACAGTGGGTACCCGAAGGCGTCCGCTGGATGAACGGTAGCGAGACGTACCACAACATCCAGCTCGACATGGACGGATATGACCGCGACGTCTACATGGAGATGCCGCTCGTCCACCCCGAATATCGCGAAGAGTACCGCGTCGACGACCCCCACATTCGGCGCTCCTACGTCTGTAAGTGGTTGTCCCAGGCGGTCAACAAGGTGATTAACCTGTGCGTCCTTAAGCACCATCAATCGGCGGGGGTCACGCTGGCGCTCAAGAACATGTCGCACGGCTTTGTTAACAACGTGAACCGTAGCCACGCGTCGACGACCGCGAACGCCTGCGGCATCTTCATCCCGGCGGTGGTCGATCTGCCGATTATCCGCGAAAAGGTCGTGCTCCACATCCTCGACGGGGTGAAAGGCGCCTACCACGGCGGCCCGGGCTCGACGGTAGGCAAGTACACCTGGGCTCACAACACGATGTACTTTGCCACCGATCCCGTCGCGCTCGACAAGACGGGTTGGCGCGTGATTGACGAGAAGCGCGCTGAAGTCGGCGTTCCCTCGATCGCGCTGCTCAAACCCGACGAAGACAGCAACTGGCTCAACTGCCAGGTCGAGCACATCGAACTGGCGGGCAACATGGGGTTGGGCGTTTTCGACGACGAGAAGATCCGGCTGAAGAAGGTCGATTTGGCCTAGTAGCTGTTCAACCAACGGGCTTTCTCGACAACCTTGTCGACATTGGGCAGGAACGCTTCTTCAAGCGGCGGGCTGTAGGGGACCGGTGTATCGGGCGCGGTCATACGGACCAGGGGGCCGTCGAGGTGCTCAAAGGCGTGTTCGCTGATGATGCCCGCCAACTCGCCGCCGAGGCCGCCCGTGAGCGTGTCCTCATGAAGCAGGATCACCTTGCTGGTCTTCTTCGCGGTCTCGATCACCGCATCTCGATCGAGCGGCACTAGCGTCCGCAGGTCGACGACCTCCATCTCAATGCCCTCGGCGGCAAGCTTCCCGGCAGCCTCGAGAGCTATGTGCACCATCCATCCGTAGGTGATGACGCTCAGGTCGCTGCCCTCCCGCCGCACCACCGCTTTGCTGAGCGGCACTGTGTACTCCTCAGACGGTAGCTCTTCCTTCACGCTGCGATAGAGGTACTTGTGCTCGAGAAATATGACCGGGTCGTTGTCGCGGATGGAAGCCTTGATAAGCCCTTTGGCATCGTAGGCGGTGGCCGGCTGCACTACCTTGAGCCCCGGCGTGTGCACGTAGGGCATCTCGGGGTTCTGGGAATGAAAGGGGCCCCCGTGGATTCCGCCGCCCGCGGGTGCGCGGATGACCATCGGAACCGCAGCGCCCCAGCGATAACGGCACTTCGCCGCGAAGTTCGTAATTTGATCAAATCCGCAAGCCATGAAGTCGGAGAACTGCATCTCGACAACCGGCCGCAGCCCGTTGATGGCGGCACCGGTGCCCGCCGCCACAATGGCCGACTCGGAAATCGGCGTATCGACCACGCGGCGCTCGCCGAATTCCTCGATGAGACCCTTGGTGACTTTGAAAGCGCCTCCGTAGACGCCCACGTCCTCGCCCATTACGAACACGGACTCGTCGCGCCTCATCTCCTCTACGATTCCTTGGCGGATGGCTTCGACGTAGGTGGTTTGGGCCATGGACTCTCCTTGGTCTCGGGATGTGTAGTCGTTGGTGAGCGGTAGCTCTCTGTTGAGTGATTCGCGCAACCGATAGAGTTGCGCGAAGCTAACCGCTCCCTGACGGTCACGGCTCGGTAGGTGTGTCGTACACGTTGTCTTCGACGGTGGCGGGGTCGGGATAGGGCTGCGCGAGCGCCCACTCGACCGCGTCATCGATCTCGGACAGCACGCCTTGCCGGATCTCCTTGAAGTCCGATTCCGACGCCCAGTCGCACTCGACCATGTGCTTTTGTAACCGCAGGATGGGGTCTTTTCTCGACCACTCCTCGCGCAGGTGTTGAGGGACGTAGTCAGCGGGGTCGTGCGCCGAGTGCCCGCTCATGCGGAAGGTCTTGCATTCGATCAGGTAGGGCCCGTGCCCCGACCGTGCGTGCGCCACCCCCCGCTGCGTGGCCTCGTAGACGGCGAGCACGTCGTTACCGTCGATGATCTCGGAGGGAATGCCGTAGCCCGGCGCGCGGTCGGCTACGTTCTCGATGGCCATCTGCTTTTCGATGGGCGTTGAGTAGGCGAACAGATTGTTGTTGCACAGATAGACGATCGGCAGCTTCTGCACGGCGGCGAAGTTGAGTCCCTCGTGCCAATCGCCGCGGCTCGTTGCGCCATCGCCCCAGTAGTTGAAGACGACGTTCGGCTCGCCGCGGTATTTCATCGAGAGCGCGATGCCGCCGGCGACAGGCACGCTGGCCCCGATGCTGCTGATGATGGGCAGCAGGCGGCGGCGCAAGCAGCCCATGTGCATGTTCCCGTCCCGTCCCGACCGCCAGTAGGCCCCGCGGCGCGGCCCAGGTACTGCGCCATGATCTCACGAGGCGTCATCCCGCGAATCAGGAAGGCCGCCATGTCGCGATGGGACGGGCAGATGTAGTCGTCGGGCTCTGAAACGATGGCGCTGCCGGCGGGAATCGCCTCTTGTCCGCGGCCGGTATAGCAGCCGCCTGCGATCTTCCCTTGCCGGTACAGCTTGAGTTCGATGCGGTCTTCCAACTCCCGCATCATCACCATGTAGTACAGGACTCGGTTGGTGAGTTCCGGCGTGATGTCGACGATCGGTGGGGCGGTGGCGGGAGCACTCATACCATCAATGGACCTTATCGAACCTGCAACGGATTTGCAACCACCACTACAGCGTGGGACCGGGTTCTTTCCTAGCGCCTCCGGAGCCCGGTTTCGCGGCGCTCGTGTTGTGGAAACGGCCCCGTGCTACAATCCCTGCTTCAACCAGGCCGAAACAAGAATCGTTTGTCTTGTTTGTGACGGGGACCGGATGGCGCTGGCAGGCGAAGCGGACAGGTTGGACGACCAGAAGATGGCCCCGGCGCCACAGCCCGGACCCGAGCCCGAACCGGCTTCCACCGCGGGCCATGAAGACCCCTGCCAATTCTGTCCGCGCTGCTCGAGCCGCCTGGCCGAGATCAAGTGCAAGTTGCTGTGCGAGAGGTGCGGATATTAAATGAGTTGCGCGGATTACTACTAGCGAAGGAGCCGGGCTGGAACGCTGACGGGGCTAGAGACTCGCGTTTCTGGACCCGCGCCTCGAACCCGTCGTCACTCGTGTTCCGGGCACGTTTCTCGCCCCGTGGCAGAAGCGGACAGGACAACAAGCTACAGCTTCTCGCTGCCCGGAACGCTGACACTCCTACCTCCACGCCGGGACGGGCGGTCATCCGAGCCTCTTCGAGACGCTTCAAGCGTCAGCGTCTGCTTTACCCGGTTCCGCATCACTTCGATGGCAACCGGCCTGTCTGACCCGGCGGACCGCAATAGCTTGCCCACTTCGTGCGCCGTGTCCGCGGGCTTGCCGTCTACAGCAACAATCACGTCCCCTGCTTTGAGGCCGGCCCGCTCGGCCGCGGAGTCGGCATCGACCGAGCGCACGAGGGCTCCTTTTTCAACCCCGAAGAACTCGGCGAGTTGCTTTGTGTTCTTGAGACCTTCCAACTCCGCACCCAACGCCCGGCTCTTGAGCACCATGCGCGGCCGTGGCATGTCAAAGTCGAAGCTCGGCATGGTGAAGTCAAAACTAGGGTGATGGCAGTCCTCGCCGTCTTCGCACTCGAGGCGAAGGCCATAGACCTGCGCCCCCTTACGACGTCCGATCGTCACGGTTTGATCTGTCTCGACGCCGTTGCGCCAAACCCGCACCGAAGCCTCGCGACCGACCGGGGTCTCACGAACCAGCCGCACAAAATGTTCCGCGCCCACCACCGGCTCGCCACGGAATTCGAGGATCACGTCCCCTTTGAGAAGGCCGCCCTCAGCCGCGGGACTGCCCTTTGCCACGCTGCTGATCTCAACGCCGCGCGGCGCCTCCATTCCCAGGTCCTGTGCTCGCTCGGCGGCCAGCTCGAGAAGTCCGACACCGAGATAGCTTCCCCGGCCCCCGAGCGCCTGAACGTCGAACACTCCCGGACGCTGCGTCCAGACCTGCGGGTACGAGCCGTAGGGTGGGAAGGGCGCATGAGGCGGGTGCGGAGATGGCTGCGGCGTCTGCGCCTGAATCGGCAGCACGATAGCGACCACCATCACAATCAAAACGGGAAGTTTCATAGCGCTAGCCCTCTGTTGCTGAAATTTCAAAAACTCAGTGCAACCGGTGGATCTTGATGCGGCCGGTCGTATTGTTGATGCGTAGCACGGGCCCGCCCCCGTTGATCGAGCCTTCGGCCACCACCGACCCAAGCCCGAACTCGTCGCCCTCGTTCTTCACTCGAATGGCGTTGAAATCGCTCTGGATGCGGCGCGAGTCGCCGCCCAGTTCAACGATCGCCATCACGGTGACCTTGAGATCCCCTGGAAGCCAAACCTCGATATTGCCCACGTTCGTCTCGAGCAGCGAGTTGCGCAACGGATGCCCGGCAAGAAAGTAGGCCCGGATATTGCCGGTTGCGTTCGCCGCGACCACCGCGCCCGCGACGTCAGTCAGGCGAATTTCGCCGCCAGTCGCCTCCACCGCCAAGCCGGCGGGCGCCGAGGTGACGCGGATCGACCCACCCGCCGTCTCGGCACGTACCATCCCCGCAACCTGCTGCAAGCGGATCGAGCCGCCCGATGTCGCCGCTACCAGGTTGCCGCCGACGCTCCGGGCGCTAATGTTGCCGCCGGACGTTTCGGCCCGTAGCGTTCCAACTACGCCCTCGACGGCGATGCCGCCTCCGTTCGTCGTCAGTGTGGCGTCGGCTCGGGCGTCCTTGAGCGAAATATCGCCGCCCGCCGTCTCGCAACTGACGTCGCCGCCAATCGAATCGAGCGTGATGCTTCCGCCCGCGGTGGAGGCCCTCACGGACCGGCCGACCCGCCGGATCTCGATCGATCCACCTTCGCTATCGGCGTTGACGCGGCCCTGAAGGTCCAGCACGCGAAGCGAGCCGCCGGCCGTGCTGACCAGCGCCTGGTGTGTTGAGGTCGGGACGATGACCTTCATGTTCGCCGAGAAGCCGCACCGGCGGCAGCCGGGAGATATGGCCGAAATCGCGGCTGTGACGTTTTGCAGCGCAGCCGTGACCTGCGCTTGCGCCAAGCGACGCTCGGCCTCCTGTTGGTTGCCGGCGCGAACTTTCTTGATGACTGTGTAACGGACTTCCTGGCCTGGTTGGCCTTCGACCGAGACCGCACCCACCGAACTGATGCGCAGGCGGGTACCGGCCTGTACTGTGCCCTCGACGGTCTCGACCCAGTAACGCCCTTGTTTTTGCACCTGACCCTGGGCCTGAGGGGCGAGGGTGAAGGCAAGCAGACCGATCAGTACCGTTCGTGTTGGATTCATATCCATCTCTCCACTCCGCTGAGCGCAAGCCGATTCACGCGCCAAGGTGTGTAGGGGCGGACCGCTGCGTCCGCCCAAATGCTACGACGGCCACCCCCGCTCCGTGGCCGGCACGAACGGTCGACTAGCAACGAACACTCAGCCGCGAAGCGGCGTTGGATGTTAGCCCGGGGTGAAGCCGTCAGGCGGAACCCCGGGTATCGAACCTCGTGCGCCGGGAGCCCTGAAGGGGCGATGGAAAAGCCACCACGGACCGAGCGGCTACCTCTTCGACACCTCAGCGGCACAGCGTGCCCGCGAGTTCTCGTCACAATGGTATCGGTCACAAACCAGCCCCTAAAAACGATCCACCGACGCATTCAACTCCTGTAAGGTCTGCTCCGACCGAAGTCGCACATACTGATTCGCCTCTGTCTCGACCAACTCCTGCAGCACCCCGACCAGGTCACGGTCGGGTGTCTCGGTCAACAGCTCGATCGCCTGCACGCGCATACCTGGATTGCCGTCGCGTCGCAGCACTTCCATCAACGCCTGTCGGACCTCTGGGTCTTGCTTGTGGGCCTTCAACGCATCGAGTGCTTTGAACCGCACACCGGCATTGCTATCTTCCTTCATCGAATCAACGAGAAAACGGCGGACGTCGACATCTTCCGTCCGCTGCGTGAGGACCTCGAGCAGGTCGAGCCGCACGCCCGAGTTCAGCGCCATTCGCTTCGTGGAGAGGAGCAGTTGGCGGATATGGGGGTCTTGCGACGAGCCGGAAATGGTGCGGCGGGAGACCTCTTCCACCACGATCTGCACGCTTCCTTCGCGTCCTTCGCGCGGATCGATCGCGACCGACTCGATACCCGTCAGCGGAGCGTCCCCGAGGCTCAGCGAACCCTGCTGTACCGTAGGCTCGATAGACCACGGGAAGTTCTCGGCCGGCCTGGTCTGCGTCGCACGTCCCGCATAGAAGGCCAGAGCTGCCAGGACCAGCGCGGCTGTCGGTTGCCAGACCAGCCGAGCCCCTGCCAGAGAGCGCTGCACGCCGTCCCACCAGCCCCAAACGCCCGTCCGAACAGGTTCGGAACGATAGACGTTACGCATCAGGTCGTGGCGGCATTCGGCCAGCAGCGAACCCGGCGCCTCGACCGGCTTGCGCGTGTCGAGCAAGGCAAAGAACTCCCGCTCCTCCTCGAGAACGCGGGTACAGTCGCCGCAGTGCTCGAGGTGGTCTTCGAGCTCGTCGTTCTCTTCCGCCTTCAACTCGCCGTAAAGATAAAGGCTGACGCGGGATTGCCACTGGTCACAGGTCATCGTGGGACATCCTTGAGTGCGGTACGCATCTTGCGCGTTGCGCGGAACAGGCAGTGCTTGGTCGCTTCCTCGCTCATCGAGAGCACCTCGCCGATCGCTCGCAGCCGGAGGCCCTCGTAGTGCCTCATCTCGAAAACAACTCGCTCCTTGGGCGTAAGCCGGTCGAGTGCTTCCGTGATTCCCCGCGACAGTTCCGCGGTCGCCAAGACGCGATCGGGGTCACTTTCGGCCCGCTGGTCGGCGGCGCGCTCGATCGGGTCCGACGCCGGTCCGTCAGCGTTGGCCCCAAGCGGGGAGCCTAGCGGCTGTTCCTTGCGGACTCCTTTCCGCCGCAGCACATCGAGGCACACGTTCGTCGCGATGCGATAGAGCCAGGTGTGGAAGCTGCATTGGAAGCGGAACCCTCCCAGGCTCCGGTAAGTGCGAAGGAACACCTCTTGGTAAGCGTCGCGGGCGTCCTCCTCGGACCGTAGGAGGTTCAAGGCCACACGGAGCACACTGCGGTCATACAGCCGCACGAGCTGCTCAAAGGCGTCGTGATCGTCTTTTTGGGCGGCCCGAATGAGGGCGGACTCGCTGATCGCCTCCGCCCCGGCCCGGCCCGCCACTCCGGTCAGTTCCAACGTGCCTACCTGCACTTCAGTTTGACGCACCGGAGTGGGGAAGGTTAGGTCGGGGGCGGTTGTTTTTTCGCGCCTGCCGGGGCCGGTCGGGGTTTGGCGGGTCTGTTGGGGCAGCGCTGTGCCGCCGATTGAACAGTCGGGGACCGCCCCGCCGACACGACGCGTTCGTACGATGCCAGACGGTAAGCCGGCCGAACATGACATCCTGGCCCTGATGGCGCGCCCCGGGGACGCCGAGATCCTCTGCGGGGGCACGCTGGCCCTGCTGCAGGAGCGGGGCTACGGGGTCCACATCGCCGTCGTGACCGCCGGAGATTCCGGCGCCGGAGGGGATAGCGCTTCCGAGGCGGCCCGCACTCGTGTCGCGGAGGCGCGGTCCGCGGCGGGGCGAATCCGCGCGGGCTTTACGTGCTTCGGCCGCCAGGACTTCCACGTCACCAGCGACCTGGCGAGCCTCGACGAGGTGGTGGAGCTCATCCGCTCAATCGAGCCGCTGCTGGTGGTCACGAACGCCCCGGAGGACCCGCTGCCCGACCGCGAGATCACCAGCCTGCTGGCGAGGCAGGCCTGCCTGGCGGCAAGCGCGCCTCATTACGACACCGCCCGCCGCCCGGGGCATCACGCGACCCACCACGACGTGAGCCTCTACTATGCGGCTCCGGTCGGGGGCGCCGACCGCTACGGGCAGCCTGTCTTGTCGTCACTGTTTATCGACATTTCGTGCATCATCGGCCTCAAGTGCGACATGCTGACCTGCCAGAAAAGCCTCGCCGCGTCATCCGGGAGCGAGGGGGCGACGAGTTGGGTCGAGCAGTTGCGTCAGGAGAGTCAGGAGTTGGGCCGCAAGGTCGGGCTTGAGTTCGCCGAGGGCTTTCGCCGGCACGTGAGCGCACCGGAGTCGGTGCAAGACCCGCTCAAAGAACTGCTAGGCGGAATCGAGAGTGAGTAAGGTCTTCAGCTACCAAACCGTCTGAATCTTCTTCCAGGCGCGAATCTGACGGTCTTTTGTAACCAACTCCGCGCGCGCCTCAAAGGCAGTTGCGGCGATCATACGGTCTGCGGGATCACCATGAAAGTCACAGCCCAGATGGACGGCCCGGACGCAGATCTCAGGTGACAGGGGCAACAGCCTTACTCGTGGAAGCGCCAGAGCCTGCTTGATCCAAGTCAGCGGTTCACGATCGAGCCCAAGCCGCTGCTTCGCCACGAGCATTGACAGCTCCCAACAGCTTATGGCGGAGATGCCGATGACGTCCGCCTCGTCCAGAGCGTTCCGCCCGCGGGCACTGAGGTTCTCTGATCCACTTACCCACCAGAACCACGCGTGCGTATCCGCGATCGTCACGAGTCCGCATCCCACGGATCTCCGACCGGGGAAAGAACGTCCTTTTCCCACAGGACGCTGCCACGGAGTGATGGGGCCTTCCCCTCATCCAGCGGGGCGATCTTAGCCACCGGCTTACCACGCTTCGTGACGACGATGTTCTGGCCCGTTAAGGCCACCTCGTCGAGCAGTGCGAGACATTTAGCCTTGAACTCGCCTGCCGCGATCCGGCGCTCTTTGATGATCATGGTCACTATCCTATAGTCATATTATCACAAACACCCAACAACGTGATGTCTGTTGTCTGAACGCGAAGCCCAGCGGGTGGCACCTAACCTCGCCTCCCTACCGCAGGTGCTCTTCCACCCACCCCACGTGGCGCCGGGCTACATCGAGCAAGAATTTCGGCTCGCGCGGCCCGTGGGGCGTGCGCGGGTAGACGACCATCTTCGTCTTGACGCCTTGGCGTTTCAGGGCGTTGTACAACTCGTAGCCTTGTGAGATCGGCACGCGCAGGTCCTTCTCGCCGTGCAGGATCAGCGACGGCGTCGTGACGCCCTTCACGAAGCTCATCGGCGAATGGTCGCGGTAGCCGTCGAAGTTATCCCACGGCTCGCCGGCGAAGTAGTCGGGCAGGAAGTTGAAGATATCCGACGTCCCGGTGAAGCTCCACAGGTTCGTCACCGCGGCGCCGACACAGGCGGCCTTGAACCGTTTCGTATGCGTGATAACCCAACTCGTCATGAACCCGCCGTAACTCCAACCCATCACCGCCATGCGCTCGGGATCGGCCACGCCCAACCCGATCACATGATCGACACCCGTCATGATGTCTTCATAGTCGCCACCACCCCAGTCGCCGTAGTTCGCCATGCGAAACGTCTTGCCGTAACCCGAGGAGCCCCGCGGGTTGGGCCGCAGCACCGCGTACCCCTTGGCGGCAAACGTGGCGACGGGATAGAGACCCCTCGCGCCGAGAAACAGGTCGGTGAAGACGCCCATCGGCCCGCCATGAATCACCAACACAAACGGAACGCGCGTGCCGGCCTGGTAACCCACGGGATAGGTCAGCAAGCCGTCGACATCGAGACCATCCTTGCTCTTCCATTGCACGACTTCTGTCTTGCCGAGAGGAAGGTCCGGCAGTTCGTCCCCATGGGCGCTCACTTGCCGGGCGTCGCCCCTCGCTAGGCCCAGAACGAAGGCCTCCGCGGCGCGGTCCCAACTTTCGGCGGCAAAGCCGATGTGCGAACCCGTCGAGTTGAGCCGCGCGCCCCGCCCGTAGCCGGAGAGCGTCCCGCGGGACGGCTGCTTGAGACTCGAGGCCGCGCCGTCAAACCCGATGGATTGCAAAACGTTCCGTGTCTTTGTTGTTTCGGTGAAGTATATGTGCTTCGAGTCGGCGGAGAACCCCAGCAGGTTCGTGCCGCGTCCGAATTCGTCTTCGGTGACCGGGAGCGTCCGGTCCTTGCCGCTCGCAAGATCCCGCACGACCAGACGTCCCTCCCCGGCCCAACGCCCCGGCTCCGAGCTGCGCCCGTAAGCGAGCAGCCGGCCGTCACGCGAGTAGTACGGCGAGTGCTCGACCAGCTCGGAGTCGGCCAGCACTTTCGTTTTGCCGCTCGCGACGTCGACTTCCGAGATGTCGGCCTCGAACTGGTAGGGTGCTTCGGGCCGCGGCCAGTGCTCGAAGACGATCTTTTCCCCATCGGGCGACCACTCGAGACGCGCTAGGTGATAAGGGGCCTCGAGCACGGCCTTGGGCTCAGCGTCCCCCTCACCAGACGCAGTCGAGATCAACCACAGCCCATGGTTCTCCGGGTTCTCGTCGATGACACGGAAGTCGCGCTTTTCCTTCTCGGCTTTCTCCTTGTCGGAATCGGCCTTGCGGCCCAGGAAAGCAATCGACTTGCCATCGGGCGAGACTCGAAAGCTGCCGATCGAACCATCCCAATCGGTGAGGCGTTCGGCCTCGCCGCCCGCGGTGGAAATTCGCCAGAGGTTCTGCTTGCCCGAACGCTTGGAGAGGAAGTAGACAGTGCGGCTGTCGGGCGAGAAAGCCGGTGCGGTTGAGCTGTCTTTGCCGGCGGTGAGTTGAAAGCGCCGGGAGCCGTCCGCGGGCGCGAGGTAAATCTGCGTGACGAACTCGCTGCGTGTCTCTTCCATCACCGAGCGGCTGCGGGTGTAGGCCACCCACTGGCCGTCCGGCGAGGGGATGACGTCGCCGATGGAGTCGACGCGCATGGAGAGTTCGGGTGTCCACTGGGTCTCGGTTTGTGCGAAAGCGGCGGTGGCGGTCAGCAGCAGCGACAGAAGGATACGTTTGTGCATGGCTGTATCTTACCCTTGCGGGGACCGCCGGAAGGCTTGCCGAGTACCGGTTTCTCTGCTCTCAACTCTGCACGTCAACGGGCAGGTACTCGGTGCCGGCGAACACCGGGATACGAAGTAGGTCATGCGTTCGAGTCGCGGGGTGGGGCCGAATAGCGGCACGAAGGCTGCCAACCCACCATGACCGCCCCAGCCAGGACTAGAATCTCCTCCTCGAAAACGCCGATCGCATTGAAAAGACGTCCTTGAGTAACACCACCTCGGGTCCCTCGTCTCGGAGGAGGATGCTGACGACGTCGAAACGCGCCTGCCCGGGAGCGACCTTCGACCGTCGCAAGTAGTCATTGGCCGACCGCACCAGGTGCTGCTGCTTGGCCCGATCCACGGCCCGCTCGGGACGGCCGAAGTCGTCGCTCGCTCGCGTCTTCACTTCGATAAAAGCGAGTCGATCCTGGTCCCAACCCACGAGATCGATCTCCCCTTTGCCGCTGCGCGAGCGATAGTTGCGCGCGACGATACGGTAGCCGTTATCGGAAAGGTAACGGTAGGCAAGATCCTCGCCGTGCCGTGCTTCCCGCAAGTGGTGCGGCAGGCGACGATCGGCAAGTGCGCGCAGTTTGCGGTACAGAGCATGCAGCATAGTCAGTTCCCCCAACGTTGTAAGTGGGCTCACAACGCAGGATTCGGACTCGATCTATCCGGAACGGCTTCGGAGTGGGTGCCAGGGCGACTCGACCGACGCCCGACACAGGGAGAGATGAAACCCTAGCTGGAAATGTATCAGCGCCCTCGCAGCCCCGTCAAGGCCAGGCAGTGGGTCAGTTCGGTATGCGCCACGCTTGCGCGAACACAACGGCTACTCGTAGCGGTCTAGAACGACCACGGTTGTTCCCCGAGTCGCCTTGAGGCGCCTTCAGGCGGCTTCCGCGCGAAGCGCGTTGTAGGCCGGTCGTTTTACGGCCGGTTACCCGGTGCCGATCGCTCCGCCCGAGGGCGCTTGTAGCGTCCTTCCCTAGCCGGCTTCAGCCATTGCCGATGGCCGATCCACCTTCCAAAACCGCGAAATCCCGAGTCGGACTGAGTACCCAGGAACCTTCAATCCTATTTTGCCTTTGTAGGGGCCGGAGCCGCCCCGGATATCACCTCGGCTCTCTTTAGTTGGCCGCACGCCGCCTGAATCTCCCGGCCCCTGGGCTTGCGCACAAAGCAAGGCATGCCGGCTCGAACGATTCGCTGGAAGGCCGCTACCCTCTCGGCCGACGGTGTCTCGAAGTCGATCCCCGGTCCCGGGTTGAACGGTATCAGGTTGACCTTGCACCGAATGTTCGCCAGCAGCCGAACCACTCGCCTCGCATCCGCTTCGGAATCATTCACCGCCTTGAGCAGGACGTACTCGAACGTCAGCCGCTCCCTCGGCCTCAGCGGGTATCGCCGGCACACCCCCAGCAGCTCCGCCAGCGGATACTTCTCTGTAATCGGCATCAGTCTTTGCCGCATCTCCTGCGTCGAGGCATTGAGCGACACTGCCAACTTGGGCCGCTCGGCCTCCGCGGCGAACTCCTCGATCTTTGGTGTAATGCCTGAGGTCGAGACGGTGATGCGCTTGAGCGGAATCCCGATGCCCTCCGGATCCCCAAGCAACCGCGTCGCCTTCATCACCTCCGGTAGATTGAGCAACGGCTCGCCCATGCCCATCATCACGATGTTCAGCGGCCGTCGGCGTGGATTGAGCCGGTGCTCGCGGGCCGGCGTCAACACCTGCCCCACGATCTCGCCCGCACTCAAGTTGCGCTCGAGTCCCATCAGCGCCGTGAAGCAGAACTTGCAATCGACTGGGCAGCCAACCTGGGTCGAGATACAAAGCGTGTCGCGCGTCGGCTCGGGCAGAAAGACCGCCTCGACACTACGACGGTCCGCCAGCCCCAGCAAGTAGCGCACCGTGCCGTCACTCGCCTCGATTCGCCGGTCCACAGCCGGCAGCCCGATGTCGAACTCCGCCAACAGCGCCCTGCGTAGCGCGGCAGGCAAAGTGCGCATCCGCGCCAACTCCGAGAGGCCCTCCCGATACAGCCCGCGGTAGATCTGCCTGGCCCGGTAAGCCGGCTCGCCCATCTCGTGGACGATTTGCTGCAGGTCCGTAAGTTCCTTGCCTACAAGAGTTTGCGCCACGGTCTCATTCTACTGGAAGTCGATTGGGAAGGAACAGATTGTGGTATAATTACACTCGATTGCCCGCGGGAACAAACGCTCGAGTTCCCAGCGGTCTTCCCCCCCACGTTCCTGCCGGAAGCCAGCGTGTGACAGTAGCCGAAGCGCGCCGTAACCACATCGAAAAGACGGTCCTCGCCAATGGACTTCGTGTCGTCACCGAGCGAATGCCTCAGGTACGCTCGGTCTCATTCGGCGTGTGGGTCGACGGGGGCTCGCGTCACGAGACCGCCCCGCAGAGCGGCATCTCTCACTTCATCGAACACATGGTCTTCAAGGGGACCTCGACACGGTCCGCCGAAGACATCGCTTGCTCAGTCGACGCGATCGGCGGCCATCTCGACGCCTTCACCAGCAAGGAGAATGTCGCTTTCACCGCCAAGGTTCTCGACGAGCACCTGCCGCGCGCGATGGACATCGTCTCCGACTTGGTGCTTGATCCCGTCTTCCGCGAAGAGGATATCGCCAAAGAGCGCAGCGTCATCCTCGAAGAACTGAAGATGGACGAGGACAACCCCGACTACCTAATCCACGAGATCTTCTCCCGCAACTTCTGGAAGGGCCACGCCTTGGGGCGTCCGATCATCGGCAACCATCGCACCATCAACAGCTTCGGACGCAAGCAGATCCGCGGCTTTTTCCGCCGCACCTACGAACCGAAGAAACTGCTGATCACGGCAGCCGGAAACATCAAGCACGGCAACTTCGTGCGCATGATCGAGAAACGCTTTGGCAGCCTCAAACCCAGCGAGAACGGCCGCAGAGTTGCGAGGCCCAAGCCCGCGCCGTCGATCGTGCTGCACGACAAGCCCTCGCTCGAGCAGGTCCACATCTGCCTCGGAGTGCCAACGCACGCGATGGCCGACCCCAGGCGCTACGGTAGCTTCCTGTTGAACACCGTTCTAGGCGGCGGCGTCAGCTCGCGCCTGTTTCTGAAGATCCGTGAACGCGCAGGCTTGGTGTACTCAGTGTTCTCCGACTTCAGCCTGTACGCCGACGCCGGATGCCTCTCGATCTACGCCGGCACCTCGCTCGAAGCTACCGAGCAGGTCATCGGCTACGTGATGAACGAGTTCCGGGACATCAAGGAAAACCTGGTCACCGACGAAGAGTTACGCCGTGCGAAGGACCATCTCAAGGGCAGCCTGATGCTCAGCCTGGAGTCCACCTCCAGCCGCATGTCCAACTTGGCGCGTCAGGAAAAGTATCTCGGCGAATTCCTCTCGCTCGACGAGGTCATCGGCCACATCGAGGAAGTGCAAGCGCCCGCGTTGCGCGAGCTCGCGAACGAATGGTTCCATCAGAAGAAAATCGCCCTCACGATCCTGGGTAACCTGGGCAACTTCCGTTTCGACCGGGAAAAGCTTTCTTGCTAGCGAACCAACCGAGCCGTGACCGTCAGGGAGCGGTCCGGCAAGGACCCGGACGCTAGCGCAGGCGCCTTTAGATCAGAACACCTCGCCCCCAAACAATCGGTTTGCGGACGCATCCGGCCTACTCACGGTGACCGCTGAAGCTCAGCTTGCAGGCAGTGGGGTCTGCTGCTCTAGAAACATGCAAGGAAGGTCGGGTCTCGTGCCGGACCGCTCCCTTACGGTCACGGCTCGGTTTTGCTACCGGTCGGTTTGGGGGGTTGCTAGCCAGATGTTGCCGCGGGATTCGTAGGCCGGGAAGTAGAGCGCGTCGGCGGTCATGGCGTAGCCAAAGTACGCGGCGCCGGTGTGCCGAATGCGCTGCCGGCCGTGGAGATGCCGCACGACCTTGAGTGGGCCTTTGGGTTTCTTGGTGTCGGGGTCCAACGGCTGGGCCCAGATACAGGAGAACTCATCGCGGTTGGAAAGAAAATAGACCGTGTTGCCGTCCGGCGACCACCAGGGATGTCGATCGTCACCGCCGGACGTAATCTCTATCCACTGGGAGTGATCGACCGCTTGGCCGCCCTCGATACGAGCCACATAGATTCGGGTCTCGCCCGAGGCTTCCCCAGGGATGAGCGAGAAAGCCAACCAATCCCCCCGAGGCGAATATCGGAAGGCCACACAGCGATACTCCGGGTGTTCGAGACCAACGTCGCTCACCTCACCGGTATCGACATTCACCAGCCGGAAAACCAGATCCGGTGACGGTGTGTAATAAAGGACCTTCCTGCCGTCGGGTACCCATCCCATCAGGTTGGCAAAAGCACCTTCAAAGACGCGCTTCTCGGTTTCCGTGGCCAAGTCCTTGACGAACAAGATGCTCTGGTCATCCTCACGGCGCCGAAACACAACACGCGAGCCGTCCGGCGAAACCTCGCCGCGTATCTCTGGCGTGGTTCCCACCGTGATGGGCGTATCCGTGCCGGTCGCAAGGTCGTGCAGCCAGATGTCTGCGTTGCCTGCACGGTTGGACGTGTAGATCAGACTCTGTGCATGGATGGAAATGGAAGGGAATGCATCGTAACTAAGCCCCGAGACCACTCGCTCCGGCTCGCCCAGCACTTCAGCGGTGTTCGCGTCGATCGGGAGTTTCCAGATGTCCCAGTCTCGGATAGCATCGACAAAGGCAATCCGGCCGTCTCGAGTTGCTGACGGATCTCGCTCACCGGTTCCGGAGGTCAGCCGCTGGGGCTCGCCGACTAGACGCCGGCCGTCGGCTGAAAGTTGCACTCGCCACAGATTGGACGTCCCGCCGCTGGAGCTCGCACTGAACAGAACATAGTTCTCGTCAGCCATCCACTGCTGAGGCTCGAACCACGTCCATCTTCTCTTATGTTGATTTGGTTGTACTGCGTTGCGCGAGAACAGGTCGCGGGCTCCCAGAGGAACGGCTTCACCGCCCCCCACCGGTGCGATCCGCCAGTCCATCGTCGGGATCATGCCAAAACCAGAGGGATTCGTAGAACCGACGAACAGCAAATATCTTCCGTCCGGAGACCACAATGGTGCCTGGGCCCGGGCCAGATTGACCTCGACCCGCTGGGCCGGGCCGCCAGCAGCCGGCACGACGTAGATTCTGCGGTAGAACTGATTGGCCGTGTCCGTCTCTTCTCGCGAGAAGCTGATCGAGGCGCCGTCGGGCGAGAAACGCGGCCTCCATCCCTCTCCGGCGACCCGCCTCGGGTTCCCACCAAGCGCCGACACAACATAGATGCCTCCGCCATCGCGATCAGACTCGAAGACGATCTGGCTGCCGTCCGGGGAAAATGAAGGTCGTTTGTCGTCGGCCTCGTGTTCGGTCAACCGGATCGGATCACCTCCGGCTAGTTGCTGCACCCAAATGTTCAGGTCGCCTTGACTCCGCCGGTCCGATGAGTAGGCCAGTAGCTTGCCGTCGAGAGAGAGGGCTGGGCCAACAGTGATGCCCGTATCGCGCGTGATCTGCCTCAGGCTGTATTGCGGGGCTTGCGTGGTGGATTCGCCCGCTTGGCCGAACCACCAACCGAGGCCCAACGCAACCAGCACGACGGCAGCCACAGCGCCAACGATCACGGGTGAGGTGCGTTTGGCGGGCGTGGGTTTGTCGCTGACTCGCGACGCTTGCGGTTCCAGGTCACGGCGGAGCGCTTGCAAATCAACGAGCAGTTCGTCGGCGTGCTGGTAGCGCTCGTCCGCTTTCTTCGCCAGGCACTTGCTGACGATGCGCTCCAGTTCTTTGGGGACGCCCGTGCGGACCGCCGTCAGCGGTTCCGGCGGCTCGTTCATGATCGAGAAAACGACGGCTTGGTCGAAGTCACCCTTGAAAGGCAACTGGCCGGCGACCATCTCGTACAGCACGACTCCGAGCGCCCAGAGGTCGGTGCGGTGATCAGTGTCGGCGCCCTCGGCCTGCTCGGGCGACATGTACGACATCGTGCCCAGCGTCGAGCCGCCGCGCGTCAGCTTCGAACTGCCCGCCAGTTGCGCCAGCCCGAAGTCCATGATCTTCAGCAGCCCGCGCGAGCCCTTCATCAGCATCACGTTGTCGGGCTTGATGTCGCGGTGGACGATGCCTTTCTCGTGCGCGGCTTCGAGGCCTTCGGCGATTTGGATCGCGGTGGAGAGAGCCTCGGGGAGCTTGAGGGGGCCTTCGGCGATCTTCTTGCTCAGCGGCCGGCCTTCCAGGAAGGCCATGACGATGAACGTCCGCCCCTGGTCCTCGTCGATTTCGTGAACGGTGCAGATGTTGGGATGGTCAAGCGACGCGGCGGCCTTGGCTTCGCGCTCGAAGCGCTTGCGGCCCTCGTCGTCGCGGAGCAGGTGGGGCGCGAGGAATTTGAGGGCGACCGGGCGGTCGAGTTTCGTGTCGGTGGCCTTGTAGACGACCCCCATCCCGCCCTCACCGAGCTTGTCGGTGATTTGGTAATGCGAGATGGTTTGCCCGATCATGCGAAAGCTCGACGGCCTTGGGAGATTGTACCGCTGAATGCCCGCGGGAATGAAACTACCGAGCGTCCGTTGTGGCGCGGGCCTCCTGGCCGGCAGCGTCGACCTCCGGGTCGACGTTTCTGCCCACACGACCCTGTTCCGCGGGCACGGGAAGAGACCGGCGCGGACGCCGATCCTGCCCGCCAGAGGCGCGCGCCACACCGATCGAGTGCTCCTCATACGAAATTCTGGGAGCCGGCACTGGTTGACGTTCTCGGCGCAGAGTGCGGCAGCGCCTATGGTCTGGAGCGGAGACGACCGAGGCGTTCCAGGACTCCAGCGTACGGTCAGGGTTCGTGCCGGACCGCTCCCTTACGGTCACGGCTCGGTTTTGGCTAGAGCGTATTAATGCGCGTGGGGTGGCTGGTTTCGTAGGCGGCGATGAGGGCCTCTTGCTGCTGGAGATAGCCAAGCTGGTCCACGCCCGCCACGAGGCACTTCTTCGAGAAGGCGTCGATAGGAAACGTGACCTCACGGCCGGTTGGCAGCCGTAGAGTTTGATTGGGCAGGTCGATTTTCAGCTCGATGGACTGTTCCTTCCCGGCCAGGGCGAGAAGCTCCGCGTGCGTCTCGTCGTCGACGATAATCGGCAGCAAGCCGTTCTTGAGCGAGTTGTTGCGAAAGATGTCGGCGAACGAGGTGCTGATGACGGCTTGAAAGCCGAAACCCATCAGCGCCCACGGTGCGTGCTCGCGGGAGCTGCCACAGCCAAAGTTGTCGCCGGCCAGCAGGATGCTCGCGCCGTCGGCATGGGGCTCGTTCAGGACGAAGTCAGGGTTGGGCCCGCCGTCGGGCAGGTAGCGCCAGTCGTTGAACAGGTTCTTGCCCAGACCCTGCTTGTCGATCGTCTTGAGATAGCGCGCCGGGATGATCTGGTCGGTGTCGATATCCCTCCCCGGTAGTGCAACGGCGCGGCCTTTGAATGTGGCGATGGGTTCCATGGGTTGTGCGTCCTGCGCCGGGCGACAGCTCAAGCCATCATCGTCCTCACGTCGGTGATGGCCCCGTTGATGGCCGAAGCGGCGGCGGTGAGTGGGCTGGCCAGGAACGTGCGGCCTCCCTTGCCTTGACGTCCTTCGAAGTTGCGGTTGCTGGTGCTGACGCAGTACTGGCCCGGATCGAGCTGGTCGCCGTTCATGGCGATGCACATGCTGCAGCCGGCTTCGCGCCACTCGGCCCCGGCGGCTGTGAAGATCTCGGGCAGCTTCTCGGCCTCGGCTTGCCTCTTGATCTGTTCGGAGCCTGGCACGACCAGCATGCGCACTTTGGGGTTGATCTTGCGTCCCTTGAGCAGGTCGGCCGCGAGGCGCAAGTCGGACATCCGCGAATTCGTGCAACTGCCGATGAAGACGACGTCGACCGGGTGGCCCAGCAACGGCCGTCCGCCTTCGAGCTGCATATAGTCGAGCGCCTTGCGGACGGCGCCGCTTGCGTCGGAGGCCGGATCGGGTACCGGCTGCGTGATCGGAATGCCCATGCCCGGGTTGGTGCCGTAGGTGATCATCGGCTCGAGAGCCGCGGCATCGATAGTGATCTGCTGGTCGTACTGCGCTCCCTCGTCGGTGGGCATCTGCCGCCAACGGTCGACGGCCTGGTCCCAGGCGGCCCCTTGCGGCGCTCGCTCGCGGCCGGCCAGATACTCGAACGTGGTGTCGTCGGGCGCGATCATCCCGGCGCGCGCGCCTCCCTCGATCGACATGTTGCAGACCGTCATGCGGCCCTCCATCGAGAGGGCGCGGATGGCGCTGCCGGTATACTCGAGGACGAGCCCGGTGCCGCCGCCGACACCGATTTTCGCGATCATGGCGAGGATCAAGTCTTTCGCGACCACTCCCGCCTGCGGGTCGCCATCGAAGCGCACCTCGCAGGTCTTCGGCTTGTCTTGCAGCAGGCATTGGCTGGCGAGAACGTGCTGGACTTCCGTCGTGCCGATGCCAAATGCCAACGCCCCAAAGGCCCCGTGGGTCGACGTATGGCTATCGCCGCAGACGACGGTCATGCCCGGCTGGGTGAGCCCCAACTCGGGGCCGATGACGTGCACAATACCTTGATACTCGTCGCCCAAATCCTGCAGCGGTATTCCGAACTCGCGGCAGTTGATGCGCATTTGCTCGACCTGTTTGGCGGCGATCCGGTCGAGGATGGGCAGGCTGCGGTCGGTCGTGGGAATGCTGTGGTCGAGGGTCGCTTGCGTAAGGTCGGGCCGCCGTACCGTCAGCCCCTGGTCACGAAGGCCCTGGAAGGCCTGCGGCGAGGTAACCTCGTGTACCAGGTGAAGGTCGATGTAGAGCACGGCGGGGCTGCCCGCCTCGTGGACGACGAGATGACCGTCCCAAATCTTTTCGAAAAGTGTCTTCGGCTGGCTCACAATTTCCTTAGTGTATCGGAAGGGTTGAAGGGGCTGCTAGAAGGGGATCGCACGGGTAGCCCGGTTGTGATGTCGGGCACCGGCGCGCGACAATAACCTTTTTCGGCTAGTCAACGTCTTTTCTGTGTAGAGGATGCTCGGTCGGGGTGTGTTCGGCTGGGCCCGAGGTAGATTCTTCGATGCCGACAACACCAACGATTGCTGGACAGGTACTTCGCTGGGCACTGGGGCTGCTGGCGGTGGGTGTGGTGGCCTACTTCGGTTTGCAGTTGTATACGCCCAAGACACGCGAGGTGCCGACGGCGCGCGTCGAGAGGCGGGATTTTGTGACCACCGTCCGCGCCCGTGGCGAGATCGACAGCGCCCGCTCGGTAGAGGTAACGGCGCCCAATACACCGGATCTGACGATCGTCCGGCTAGCCACGGACGGCAAGCCTATCGAGGCGGGCGCGGTCGTCGTCGAGTTTGATTCCGCGACCCAGGAGGAGCGCTACGTTCAACAAACGACCCAGGTCCGCAAGGTCGATAGCGAAATCGTCCAAGCCCAAGCACAGCACTCGATCGCCGACGAACAGAACGCAATGCTGGTCATGCGTTCGCAGTACGACCTCGAACGGGCCAAGCTGGAGGCGAGCAAGCAGGAGATCTTGTCGGAAATCGAGGGCCTCAAGAACCGCATCACCGTCGGCGTTTCCGAAGGCGAGCTTTCCAAAACCCAGATCAACGCCAAGGCAACCGACATATCACAAGAGGCCGACATAACGCGCCTGGATGAGAACAAGGCCAAAGCCCAACGCGACCTCGACCGCACCAAAGGCTATCTGCAGAACATGGTCTTGCGGGCGCCTCGCGCCGGGATCGTGCAAGTGAAACAGAATCCCCGTGCGCAAGGGGCCTCGCGCAGGAGCCGCCCGCCGTTTCAGGAAGGTGATTCGGTCTGGGCGGGAGCCACCATTGCCGAGATACCGGACCTTACGTCGATGCGCGCGGAGCTTCGGCTGGAGGAAATTGACCGGGGACGCGTGAGGGAAGGCCAACCCGTAACGATCCGCGTGGATGCGGTGCCGGGGGCCACGTTCCAAGGCAAGGTGACGTGGCTGAGTCCAATAGCGACGTTGGTTTTCCGGCGCTTTCCACCGGAGAAGAACTTTCCAGCTCACGCGTCGATCGACAACCTCGACGACCGACTGCGGCCCGGCATGAGCGGCACGGTGGATATCGTGGTCGAGCGTCGCGCCGATGTGCTGGTGATTCCCACCAAGGCCAGCTTCCAGATCGACGGCAAGCCGACCGTCTTTATTAAGACGGCGATCGGTTTTCGGCGGCAGAGCATCGATGTGGTAGCCCGCAACTCGAACGATATCGTGATCGGCGACTCCTTGAAGGAAGGGGAGGTTATTGCGCTCGAGAACCCCGAAATCGCCGATCGGAGAAGGCGATCGTAGAGGTACCTGAACGATGCGAAAGATTGCGGCACGGTTGGTAATCCTGCTTGCTCTGGCGGGTGTCGTCGCAGCCGGCTATTACCTGGTGAGCCGTTTGCCGGAGGCGGAACGTGCACCTGCCACGGCGACGGTCCAACGCGGTGACTTGACCGTGCGGACATACCTGCGGGGCGAGTTGCGCGCGGTCCGGTCGACCACGCTGACGGCGCCCAACCTGGGTTCTGTCTCCCAAGTTACCCAGCTGGCCGCTCCTGGCTCGCTGGCGCGGCCGAAGGACCTGATTGCCGAGTTCGACGACTCCGACCGCCGTGTGTTTCTCGAAGATTCTCAGATTGATGTCAGCAAGATCAAGCAGGACCTGAAGAAAGCCGAGACGGAGCTGGAAATCCTCAAGAGCCAGGACCGGGTTGAGTTGATGAGCGCCGAGTTTGCCGTGCGGCGCGCCGAGTTGGATGTCAAGCAGAATGAGTTACTCTCCGCCATTGATGCGCGCAAGAACGAGTTGACGCTCGAGGAGTCGCGCCGCCGGCAGCAGAAGCTCGACAGCGACATCGAGTCGCGCTTGCAGCAGCGCGAGGCGGAGCTGGCCGTTCTCCGCGAGGAGCTGCGCAAGGCGGAGTTGGAGGTCGACCGCGAGCAACGCCGTATTGAGAATGCCCGTGTGCTCGCCCCGCTTGGCGGGCTCGTCTCGATTCTCGACAACCGTGCCGGAGGGCGTGCCGGGTTTGGACAGTCGGCTCCCCCGGTACAGGAGGGTGATCAGGTTCCGCCCGGTTTGGCGATTGTACAGCTTCTGGACCTCTCGGAGATGGACCTCGTCGCCAAGGTCGAAGAGGCCCAGCGCGCCGGCATGCACGAAGGGCAAGAGGCCGAGATCTATCTCGACGCCCTGCCGGGGAAGATGGTGAAAGGGAAGGTCAAGCGTCTCGGCACGACCGCCTCGATGAACTTCTTCCGGGGCGAAGCGACGAAGAAGTTCGATTGCGTTATCTCGGTCGACATGCGTCAGTTACTCGAAAACGTGGGCGCGACGCCCGTGCAAATCGACCGTATCTTGGCCATCGCGAAGAGCAACGCACAGCGCGGATCGCAGGAGGCTCGGGCGCCCGCGGCTACGCCCATCCCGCCGCCGCAAGCCGGGCAAGCCCAAGCTAATCAGAGGGGCGCCCGATCTCGGGGTGCCGGCCAAGGCCAGGGGGGGGACAAGTCGGCGCAAGGAAAATCGGCCCAGGGTAAGAGTGCCCAAAGCAAGGATGCAGAGGCCAAGAGTGGGCGCCGAGGCCGAGGCTCCGGCCAGGACCGTGAGCGCATGCGCAAGATGATGCAGGAGATGGCCGGCGGCCGCGATATCCAATCGATGAGCCAAGAGGAGCGCCGACAGCTCTTCCAGCAGGTGCGCGCCCGCATGGGTGGCGGCCAAGGCGGCGGTCAGCGCGGTGGCGGCGGTCGGCCTGGTGGAGGTAGTCCCCAGGGCAGCGCTCCGGGTGGTGGTGGCGAACAACGTGGTGGCGGGCGCGGTGCGAGCCCCGGGGGCGTCCCCGATATCGCATCGCTCTCCATATCGCGGCCTGGAGCCAAGAAGTTCACCCTTGAGGAGCGCGAGAAAGCCACATTGCCGTCACCGCCCACGCAGGGCTCGGATGTCGAGGTGCTGCTGCGCCCCGGTCTGTTAGCGGATGCGCAGGTGGTCCTCGAACGCATCCCCGACGCGCTTCATATCCCGTTGCAGGGTGTCTTCGAGGAAGGCGGCAACTCGATCGTCTACATTAGCGCGGCAGGCCGACAGCAACCCCGGCGGGTGGAACTGGGCCGGCGAACCGAGACCAGAGTCGAGGTGCTCGATGGGCTGGTGGAAGGCGAGACCCTCTCGCTCGAGCCGCCTGTCGACCAGCGTGAACGGGACCGCGCCAAGAAGAAAAAGGCTGCCGGCAAGTCGGGACCGTCGTTCCCCGGCGGCGGCGGTGGCGGCCCCGGCGGCGGTGGCAGCCGAGGCGGTGGCGGTCGTGGCGGGAGGAGCCGCTAGTCGATGCAGGCCGTTCCTAACATACTCCCTGAACTGTGGATGGGCTTGGCGAGCCTGATGGCTCACAAGCTACGTTCCCTGCTCACCATGCTGGGGATGATCTTTGGTGTGGGTGCCGTGGTGGCGATGCTGTCCATCACCGCCGGCGCCCAGCAGGAAACCCTGCGCCAGATCGATCTGCTGGGCGTGAACAATATCATCGTCGAGGCCAAGGAGGCGGTCGAGCGCGAAGGGCTCCTGGCCGTGCGCCAGATCTCAGCCGGCTTGACCTTCCGCGACTTTCGCGCGCTGCAGGAGAATACTCCTAATGTCGAGGCGATGTCACCCCGCAAGAGTTTCGAGCCGAGCAGCGTGTTGCCGCGTTCAGATCAGGAACTGCCGGCACTGATCGGCGTGCTGCCGAACTACATCGACATCTACAGCGTGACGATGATCGAGGGCCGCTTCTTCAGCGAGCAGGACGACCTGTACTCGGCACCCGTCTGCGTGCTCGGTGAGGATGCCAAGATCAGCTTGCTGGGCTACGGGCCGGCGGTGGGCAAGTTCGTCAAGTTGGATGACGTGTGGCTCAGAGTGATCGGGGTGATGGAGCCCAAGGCGACTGCCGAGGCCGATATCGAAGGGCTCGAATCGGGTGACCAGAACAACATCGTGGTTGCGCCGCTCAACACAGTGATGCGGCGGTTCGATGAGCCCAACAGCTACCTCAAAGATGAGATTGACGGCATCTACGTCCGTGTCCGAACCGACGCCGACCCCATCGAAACGGCCGGCGTGGTGCGTGCGATTCTTACCGCGACGCACAATGACGCCGGCGACTTCGCGGTCGTGGTTCCCGCCGGACTGCTGGCGCAGCGGCAAAGCACGCAGAAGATCTTCGAGGTGGTGATGATCTGCATCGCCGGCATTTCCCTTTTGGTCGGCGGCATCGGGATCATGAACATCATGCTGGCCACCGTTTTGGAGCGCACGCGAGAGATCGGCGTGCGGCGGGCGATCGGAGCGCGGCAGCAGGATATCGTACGCCAGTTTCTGATCGAGGCTGTGCTGATCTCGATGGCCGGCGGCATCATCGGGATCATCGCCGGTTTTGGGGGCTCGCGCATCATTGCCGCGATCGCTGGCTGGTCGACCGTCGTCACCGCCGATTCGATTCTCGTCGCGTTCGGGGTGTCGGTGTTCATCGGCCTCCTGTTCGGAATCTATCCGGCTGTGCAGGCCGCCAAGCTCGACCCGATTGAAGCGATTCGATACGAGTAACCCAACGAGCCTGGGTTTCTCACCACGTGGCGAGGCGAAGTGCGTGAGAAGGCCGTCAGGACGAGGCGCGAGCCGCTTGGCGCGCGGAGGTGTACTTGACGGTACATTGAGCACGGCAAGCAAGCGCAACGAAGTCATGGCGGCCTTATCGCGCGCTTCGACCGTCAGGTGATGAGAAATCCAGGCTAAGCCCTTTTCCAATCGCTCTTCGACAGGCATGCCTGTATGCGGCGTGCCCGCACCCTGTGGATTCAGGATTGACCTCTATGCTGAAACGACTCTCCGCGCTGATGCTTCTCGCCGCCCTGGCCGCGCCGGGGCAGTTTCATACCTTTCCCGACAAAACCTACTTTCGCGAACAGTGGCAGCGCGCGCCGCTGGGGATGGAGATCGAGACGGTCGCGAACCTAGAGGACTTTCACCACGACGAGAAGCTGGAGCTGTCTTTGCGGGCGTTTCTCGAGCTGGCGATGTCCAACAACCCCGACATCAATCTGCAGAAGCTGGCCATCCTCGAGCAGCAGAACAACATCCTGCGCGCCTACAGCCCCTTCGACCCGAATGTCTCGTTTAATTTCAACTCCAACCGCTCCACCACCCCTTCGGCCGATCAGCTCGAGGGCGCCGCGGTGCGGACCCGTCTCAATCAAAACGGCGGTTTCACTTACAGCCAAAGCCTCGACACCGGTACAAACTACACACTTGGCTATGTAGGCGCCAAGGCCGCGGACAACAGCCAGTTCGCCAACTTCAATCCAACGATCACGCAGTCGCTGCTGTTTAGCGTCAGCCAGCCGCTGCTGCGGGGCCGAGGCCGCTTCGTGCAGCGCATCCCAATCTTGATCGCCGAGTCGCGGCTGTCGCAAACCGACGAACAGGTGCGGGAGCAGGTCATCAACCTGCTTTTCCAGGCCGAGAACGACTACTGGGACGCGATCAACGCCCGCGAGGACTTGCAGGTCCAGGAGAACAATTTGGCCGTTGCTCTGGCCTTCTTAGAGCAGGAGAGGCTGCGGCTAAAGCTCGGTGCAATCTCGCCGCTCGACATCTATCAGCCGGAGCAAAACTACGCTACAGCGCAGGTCTTCGTCACGCAGGCTTTCTATCGCCTGCAACAAGCCGAGGACGCCGTACGGCGCTGGATCGGCGCCGATTTTCATCCCGACTTCCGGAACGTAGGTCTGCAACTCACCGAGCCGGTCGACCCGCCTGCTCAGACCCAGACCCTCGATCCCGAGGTAACGGTCGCCCGCGCGCTCCTCCAGCGGCCGGAGGTCGGGCAGGCCCGCCGTTCACTCGAGATCGACGACCTCAGCATTCGTGGCTTTACGAACGATATGCGGCCGGACCTGTCGATTCGAGGCAATTACAGCGCGCGCGGGTTGGGAGGAAACTTCGTGGAGATGATGGGTGGCATCACCCCGGGAGGCTTTTCGCAGGCCTTCGACCAACTCAGTCAGTTTCGTTTCCCCACGTACGGGTTCGGGCTCACGCTCGAGCTCCCACTGCGCAACCGCCGGGCCGCCGCGGACCTGGCGAATGCGTCGATTCAGAAGAAGCGCAATCTCTATAACCTTCGTAGCGTGGAGCAAGAGGTGCGGCTCGACGTCCTGCAGGCGATCTCGGGTGTCGAGTTGAGCGAGGCCGCGCTCAAGCAGGCGTCGGTGGCACGGGACTTCGCACAAAAACGCCTCGAGGCCGAGCAGAAGAAGTACGACCTGGGCGTAAACACGGCGTTCTTTGTACTGCAGGCGCAGAACGATCTGCTCGATGCGGAATCGGAGGTGTTGCGGCAGGCAATTGCATACCGCCGCAGCATGCTGACGTTGTTGCGGTCTACCGGGCGGTTGCTCGAAACCAGGGGCGTACAGCTTCAGCCGTGAGGCGCGAAGCAACCGAGCCGTGACCGTCAAGGGAGGGTCCGGCACGAACCCAGACGCCACTCGAAGGCCTCTCTAGACTCCATCTCTCTCACCACTCCTTGGCCCATCTGCAAGGCGGCGACCGCGTGTCAGCCCTGGCTGGCAGGACGCGGGGGGGGGGAATGATCCACAGATTCACACAGAGGAAAGGCCGTAGGCCGTAGCGCGGATCTCGATTTTGAGATCCGCGGCCTTGCTGAAAGAAATTCTGTGTGAATCTATGGAATCTCCGGACGATCGCGCCGTGGGTTTTGTCGCTGAACGAATCTTCCGACGTCCCCAAAGCCCCCAACGGGGGGCGGCCCAACTATCAGCCCAGCGGCTGAGCCCTTGGAAAACAACCCACCCATCCGGCCAGAGCCCTGCAAGGGCGACTCAACCCCTGCCACCTGCCGCCACCTCCGACCCGGCTCCCCTGCACGCGCACAACCCGACCTTTCCCCCACAGGCACTTGAACCGTAGGGTGGGCCGCTACGTCCACCCATCACCCGCCCGCCAGCAACGCCGCCCGACCCAACCGCCCCCCGCTAGAACGGGCACGGGCGCGCGACATCAACCCCGCGAACTCTCACGGCACCCACACCGCCTTGGTTTAGCCGCGAAGCGGCGACCGGATGTTAGCCTGGGCTGACGCCGCCAGGCGGAACTCGAGGTATCGAATCTCTCGCGTCGGGAGCCCTGACAGGGCAATGGAAAAGCCTCGCCGGACCGAGCCGTTGCCGGCTCAACAGCCGTCCGCATCGCCCCGAGTTTCCTTCCATCCGCGCCCACGCCCTGACAAACAGAGCCCCCAACGGGGGGCGGCCCAAATATCAGCCCAGCGGCGTACGCCCTGGGAAACCAGACCAACCCACCCGGCCAGAGCCCTGCAAGGGCGACTCAACCCCTGCCACCTGCCGCCACCTCCGACCCGACTCCCCCGCACGCGCGCAACCCGACCTTTCCCCCACAGGTACCCGGCCCGCAGGGGTGGACCGCTGCGTCCACCCATCAGCCGCCCGCCGGCACGTTGCCCGACCCAAACGCCAGCCGCTAGCACGGGCGCGCGGCGCCAACCTGCGACCCCGCTCCAGCACCCCACACCGGACGCCAGCCGCGAAGCGGCGTTGAGATGTTAGCCTGGGTGACGCCGCCAGGCGGAACCCCAGGTACACTTTCCAGGCCGCTGGATCAACCGATGCCGATAAGTGGGGATTTAGCCGCGAAAGAGCCGGCTATGTAATTTAGATTGATTGTCTCCCGTGCTCTTTGTGAGTCACAGATGCCGAGAAACAAACGCACGTTTCAGGTTGACAAGCTGGGTCGTCATACCCAGGTGACGAGCTGCATGGGAGCTGCTGAGCCACTACCTCAATGGCATGTGTAGCTTGCTTTAGAAGCCTGTTCTCCAATCGTCGCGGAGGCAGGGGACACCAGACGGTCGGTCTGGCGAGAACCTCAATGACTTCAATGTGGAAAGAGCTCACGGTCTGGACAAGCGCCCGAGCTGCGACGTAGGGGCACGAGCTAAACTAAGAGAGGTCAGCGGATAACCAAGGCCCAGCGGTTTAATTTGCCCACATCCGCCCCGGCGTGGTCGGCCACATGCAGCTCCCACTGGCCGCTGGCCGGGATTCCGACGAATCGATTTAGTTCGGCAGCGTCGACCGGCACGAAAGTCTGCTGGATATTGTCAGTACCTCCGCCGACATTGCGCTCCTTGAGGACAGCCGCCTCTCCATTTGGCCCGTCCAGCCGAACCTCGAGATCTCCAACAAAAGTGTGTGTGATGTCTACGTCGACGGCGATGTCAGCAATGATGCGCCCATCGTTGGTCGAGACGAGGTCGGAAATCCCTTGAGGATCGTTGTCGGGGATCGTCGTCCCGGGCGCGGACTCCAGCCGAACTGCTCCATCCGTCGCCACCTCTGCTTCGATGCCCCAGTGGTTCAAAGTCCCGACATCGGCGAACGCCAGGTCGAAGACCTCAAGGATCCAGACGCCATTGACCTCGCCTCCGATGAACGTGGCAAGGTCGGGGGCCGTTGATCCATCATAGGTTCGGACGAGGTTGTTGGTGCTCCCTCCCGTCCGCCGATGAAGGACTGCCCTCCGGCCATCGGGGTCCACCAAGCGAACCAGCAGGTCTCCTCTGTATGTGTGCGTAATGTCTACGTTGACACTGAGACTGCGGATTCTTCCGTGCTCCGAAACGACGACGCTGCTCGAGACCCCGACCGCGCTGCGATCTGGGACCGGAAGGTTTTCCGTCCGGGAGGCACTGACGTGGACGGTGCTCTCCCCGGCAAGCTCCAGAGCACGGCGGACCGCAGCGGCGGCATCGACTTTGCCGTGGCCAAACCACGGGCTCCAGGTCCCCTCTGCCAGGCTTAGGTCTTGAAAAGCCCCAAATGGGGTATCCACTTGACTCAGGTAGCCCCAAGGCGTTGTGGTTTGGTCGATCCATAGACGCCAGCACACTGCACCCAGAATGCATCCAGGGGTGCCAGACGCCGGTCTGGACGCGATCGGACCACGAGGCTGCGTTTCGGGGCCGATCAAGGATCACGCACGCGCCATGGCCATCGCAGGCTTGGAAACGTCGTGCTATCGGCAAGCCTTTCCGGGAGCCGCCAATGGCCAACCACGGTATGTTGTGGTCACCTGAGTCAAATGGATACCCCACTAAGCCCCATTGTCAAAGGGAGCAATGGGCGAGACGTCAAAGTTTGGGTTCGGGTCGAAAATCGCTGGAGGGGTCCTCGGCCAGCCATTGAAGTCAAGATCCTTCGAGGCGGTTTCTTTTAGGACTTGGATGACTTCCAAGCCTGTCAGCTCCGGATTGGCGGAAATGACGAGCGCCGTGATGCCCGCGGTAAGCGGCGTCGCGCTGGAGGTCCCCCCGAACAACGTCACCGCATCGAAGCCCCGTGTCGTCGTGATGGCGAATCCCTCGAGTGGCAGCCTCAGGTATGTATGCGAGTTACTGGTCGGAGCGCAGATGCCGATGCCGGTTCCGTAGTTGGAATAGTGGCTCCGGCGCGCTGTCGATGTCAGAGCGGCGACATGTAGTACGCCGTCGCGGCCCGCGAGGTCGTTGCGGAAGTTCCTGGCGGTCGAAACACCGATCCAAGTCCGCGGATTTGTACTGAAATTCCATCCTGTGTCGAACGGAACGTCTTGGTTGGCGTTGTGCGAAATGGGGCAATTGCTGTTGCCCGCCGCCCACAAGAACACCATCCCGCCGCCCGCCGCCCGCCGCTCCGGGCCAACTCGTCGATCCGCTTCTCCGTCGTCTGAGCCCAGGTCGAGCTTGGCACGCTGCCCCATGAGTTCGACATGATGTCCGCGCGTGTGCCGATGTAGTCGAGCACGCGCCGCAATCGAGTGTCGCCGATGAACAGGCTGGAGCCGCTAGAGGGCCACCTGATTGGCAGCAGGCGGCAGCCCGGCGCTGCGCCGACGGTCATCTGCCCGTCGACCTCCGCCGCCGCAACTCCGTTGCACGAAGTGCCGTGGTTCTGTCCGGGTACGTACATGTCGCTCTCGGTCGCACCCGCATCCCCCATTTGGCGGAGATTCAGACTAGTGCCAGGAAAGTATGCCCAGCCGGCAAATTTGTTGGCCCCATTGAAATCTGGGTGGTCGAGTTGACAACCATCGTCGGCAATCGAGATCACGACGTCGGCGTCGCCGAAGTTGTCGAGTAGCCTCCATGCCTCTTCACACTCTGAAGACGAGCGCGGATCGTAGTCGGCGGAAGACGGCTCGCGTCGGTGCAAGTGCCACTGCTCGTCATACCGCGGATCGGCGGGCAGCTGAAGCTGCGCGGTGCCGAAGACCTGGTTGAGGTCGTGATCGGCGTTGGCGACGCGGGCATCGTCCTCAGTCAGCTTAACGACCAGTTTGATCGGATTCATGCCCGTTTCGTTTGTCAGCCGAAAAAGGTAGTCGACGTCGGAGATCTTTTCGACGATCTGCAGGGCGAACTCGCCCGCAAAAACCCCTACGTCCTCGACGGACAGCGCCCTCTGAAAGGTGACAACGATCCGGTCGGTAAGGAGGAAGTCGCCGCCTGTATCGGTCGCCTCGTAGGCGTGATGAGTCGGCGCGAGTGTGCGGCCTTCCGTCATCAGCTGTTCGAGCTTGCCTGGGTCGCACTTGACCCTGGCCGAGGCGGTCGACATCTGTTCGGCTCCGGCCATGCTCGCCGGAAGCTCGTCCGGCAGTCGCCGAACGACGAACTGGTCCGGTTTCTTGTTGAGCGCTACCTTCTCACCACTGCGGTACGTGTAGAGTGCGTACTGTTCCTCGATTCCTTTTCCCATGGTTTCCTCTCTCGCTGGCTACCCGGCTAGCCTAGGCGTGGGCACCCTTGCCTCGGTCGAGGCCATCTTGTCAGGCACTATCCTACCTGACTACATAAGCGTTAGTGGTCCGCACAAAGGGCCATCACTTCCCCACAAACAGTCCGTGCGCAGTCCGGTTGCCGGGTTAGGCAGTTCGGGCAGTCCGTGGACCGAGCCTGAACTCGGTGCGTGAATCTCATCCCAAGTCGATCTACTGGCCGGATCAGACACCGGTACCGACCCGAAGGGCTCGAAGGGCCCGAAGGGGACGGACGGCCCGAAGGAGACAGTCACCCTAACCCTCAACCATTGACTCTTATCTTCTTCTGCCCGGTGAGGCAGGCTCCACCTCGCGGTTTCCTCTGCGTCGGCCAATCAGTCACAGAACTTGCGAATCTTTATTCCACTGATTCCAAACGGCTTATGCTGTCGCACCCCTTCCACCCCCACCACTCCGCAGTACCCTGAGAGTGAACCACGCCGGCCCAATGGCCGGCGTTACCGGGCCGCGCGGGCCAAACCGCGCGGCTTTTTCATTTTCAAGGAGAAAGAACCATGCCTACAGAAGCACAACGGAAGGCGAACCGTCAAAACGCCAAGAAATCCACCGGCCCTCGCACCCCAGAGGGCAAGGCTCGCTCCTCGAAGAACGCACTCAAGCACGGCCTCCTCGCCCGCGACGCCGTCATGGCCGACGAGGACCCCGCCGAATACGACCGGCAACTCCAAATCCTCGAAGAAAACCTCTTCCCCAAGAACGCCATCGAATTCGAGCTCGTCCTCCAGATCGCCGACGCCCGTTGGCGCCTGCGCCGCATCACCCGCATCGAAGCCGGCCTCACCACCTACCAGTACCACGGCACCGACCGCGCCACCCGCGAACGCTACCCCGACACCGTCGTCCCCGGCCGCAACGGCGAGAACCAACTACTGGGCAAGAGCATGCAGGACCATACCCAGGCCCTCCACAACCTGGCCCGCTACCGCACCATGACGAGCCGCGACATCACGCGCGCTCTGAGGATGATCCGGCAACTGCGCAAAGACGAGTACGAGTGCAAAGAGAATCGCGCCGCGAACGGCGCGATCCACCGTCCGACCGTCACCGACCCGGACCCCTACAACACCCCCGACCCGATGGAGCGCCAACCGCCGCGCTACGAGCCGCCGGCAGCGGCAGCGCAGACGTCCAACCCGATCGGCTTCCGCGCCGAGTCGCAGCAAACCGAAGCGCGTAGCGCGTAGCGCGGATCTCGCTTTTGAGATCCGCGGCCTTTCCTCCCAGTTCGTGCCCAGCCCCCAAGCGACGCTCGGCGACGAATCACGATTCACGAATCACGCATCACGAAAACCAAACCAGGGGTCACCCAGGAGGGACCGAGGCCACAGACGAACCCAAGGCCCCGTGAAAACAAAGGGCTTGAGCACCACTGAAGCCCTCAGGACGAATTACGGAACGAACCGCACCCCGGTGGCGCCCGTTCCGAGCCGCCTGGCAACGGAGGTACTGGGGAGGTAATCGCCGCCCAACAGCGCAAAAACAACGTCGACACCAACGACAGCATGAGACCCTACACCCCCCGTGCGCCCAAAGTCAGCGTGCCCGATCGCAAGGTGGCGCGGACGCCCACGTCTGCCGCATCGAAACTCCTGTCGATGCTCGGCGTTCCTGGTGTGGCGCGGGCCTCCGGCCCGCGGCGTCGACCTCCGGGTCGACGTGTGTCGCCAGGAGTACCGACACGGCAGGTCTGGGGACCCGCGCTACGAGACATGGGATCGGCCGCCACGTCACGAATCACGAATCACGAATCACGAAAGCCCGGTTGTTTCCAACGGCCCGCTTGGTGGACAATGCAAGACACCCTGCGTCACCACTTGTCGCCAGGGCTTCATGAAAAGGGGAGGGATTCACCTTGACCCATATCAATCGTTGTAAGGAATTCCTGCGGGTACGTCCGCACCGCTTGGCCGTGTGCGCGCTCGCGCTCTTCGTCCTCGGCACCGGCCTGGCCGTCGCGCAGGAGCGCGACCCGAAAGCCGTCGAGATCACCGAAGCCATGCTGGAGAAGATGGGCGGCGCAGACAAGTGGAACGCGACCCGCTATGTCCGTTTCGAGTTCAACGTCAGCTCCGAGGGACAGGCTCGGCCCGGGCGCACCCACCTGTGGGACAAGTGGGAAGGCCGCTACCGGGTCGAGAGCCAGACCAAAGACGGCAAGCAGCAAGTCGTCCTGTTCACCACCAACACCAAAGTCGGCGACGTGTATGTCGACGGCGCGAAGGTCGCCGGCGACGCGTCCGCCGACGCCTTGAAGAGCGCCTACGGCGCGTTCATCAACGATACCTACTGGCTGGCGATGCCGTGGAAGTGGCTGGACCCCGGCGTGAGCCTGAAACACATCGGGACGAAGGAGCACGACGGCGAGACCTGCGACGTGGTCGAGCTGACGTTCGACAGCGTTGGCCTGACGCCCGGCGATACCTACCACGGCTATGTCTCGCAAAAGACCGGCATGATGCTTTATTGGGAGTACACGCTGCAAAGCGATCGCACCGGCGCCTGGACCTGGGAGTACGGCAACCACGACGGCCTGATGTTGGCCGCCGATCACACCAACGCCGAGGGACGGCGGATTCACATGGGCGACGTGGCAGTGTTCAGCGAGGTGGATGACGCCTATTTCACCGACGCGGCCAAGAGCCTCGACGGGCTGAAGTAGCGCGCGGCCTACCCATGGCGGGGCGATGGTCGTTGCCGGCCGGTCGGCGACAACTACACTGAAGAACGGTGAGCGATCTCGGGCGCCACTACGAGATTCTGGGAGTCGTTCAGGGCGCTTCCCCTGAAGAGATCAAGCAGGCCTACACTGGCATCCCGCTGCAAAGCGAAAGAAGTCGCACCGGCGCCTGGACCTGGGAGTACGGCAACCACGACGGCCTGATGTTGGCCGCCGATCACACCAACGCCGAGGGACGGCGGATTCACATGGGCGACGTGGCAGTGTTCAGCGAGGTGGATGACGCCTATTTCACCGACGCGGCCAAGAGCCTCGACGGGCTGAAGTAGCGCGCGGCCTACCCATTGGCGGGGCGATGGTCGTTGCCGGCCGGTCGGCGACAACTACACTGAAGAACGGTGAGCGATCTCGGGCGCCACTACGAGATTCTGGGAGTCGTTCAGGGCGCTTCCCCTGAAGAGATCAAGCAGGCCTGGCGCGACATGGCGCAGGTCTGGCATCCCGACCGCTTCTCGCAGAACCCCCGCCTCTACCAGAAGGCCCAAGAGAAGCTGAAAGAAGTGAACGAGGCCTACGACGTGCTTCGCGGCCGGCGGGGCGCATCGTCGCCACATCGCGGCGGCCGGGCAGCCCAGTGGGCAGGGCCGGGCGATGAGGCCAAGCGCGATCCGCTGGTGCTGCTTCGCCAGGGCGTGCATGCTTGGAATCTCTGGCGTAAGAAATACTCGGACCTCGCTCCCAAACTAGCCGGCGCGAACCTGAGGAACGCCGATCTGGCCGGCTACGACTTGCGCAACCTCGACCTCTCGCAAGCAAAGTTGCAGGAGGCCGATCTCTACAAGGCCGACCTGAGCGGCGCGGTGCTTGTGAAGGCCAAGCTCGCGAAGGCCGATTTGAGCCGGGCCACTCTGGTGGAGACCAACCTTACAAGCGCCAATCTGATCGAAGCGGACCTGTCGAGCGCCGACCTCACCGGCAGCAGGCTCGACGGTGCCGTTCTCTCGGGCGCGAACCTGGTCGGGGCGATCCTCTACCGGGCTGACATGGCGCGAACGGCCGGGCTGACCGCGGGCCAGCTCGAGGTGACGCTTACGGATTCTCAGACCAAGCTTCCGCCAAACCTTTGAGCCCAACCTTTGAGGCTGTGAGGCTACAGCGCCCCGTGAAGCAATAGAACCAGCCGAGGGCGGGCGTATCCGACAGTCCGCTTCTCGCCTTCGCGGCCTCGTATGATACCTTTGAAAAAGAGCGCGCGATCACCCAGTTCCCCGATCACCCAGTTCATGGCCGAGCAGCAGAAATCTTCCTCCCTCTCCCTCGTGCAGAAGTGTGCGGCGCCGGTCTGTCTGGCGTGGCTCGTGCCGGGTGGAGGCCATTTCTACCTGAAGCGCTGGAACCACGGCGCGCTGCTGCTGTTCGCGATCGCCGGGATGTTCATCTTCGGGTTGATGATGCGTGGCCGCATGTTCGAGCCCGAGAGCGACGGCCTCCTGTTCAACACCATCGTCAACTACGGCGGGTTTGTCGGCGACATCGCGAACGGGGTGCTCTACTTCCTCGCCAACTGGCTGGGCTACCAGCAGCCGCAATTGGCGTCGGCGGTGGCCGACTACGGGACGAAGTTTCTCGTCTGCGCGGGGCTGCTCAACATCCTGGCGATTATCGATGCCTACGAGATCGCCGTCGGTGAGAAGACCTGATGTTCCTGAATCTCACCCATCTCGAAGCGGCGCTGCTGTTTGCGCTGTTTACGTCGATCGTCCTCGGCGTGGTCGGACGCAGCGAGGACCGGGAGCGCATCCGCTACGGGTTGACGGTCTTCGGATACTTCATGGTTGCCATCTTCGGACTCGGCTGGCTGATGTACCTGGGCCACGGGTAGTGGTCGCTCATGCCCTCGCGACGCCATATTCGTTTGACCTTCGTCGAGACGGGTGAATCGGTGGTTGCCGAGATGCTCGATGACGAAGCTCCCCGGACCTGCCAACTTGTCTGGGACCTGCTGCCGGTCGAGCACGACCTCATCCACGGGCGCTACTCGGGGATGGAGGCGTTCGTGCTGCTCGACCAGTACCAACCGGCGCTCGACGAGAAGCGCACGCAGCTTCCGCTGCCCGGCGAGATTCTCTACTGGTCCGACCCTGGAACGCCTGTGACCAGCAGCGGCCAACCGGTCGCCGAGATCTTGCTGGCCTTCGGCCGCGGCGTGACGCTGCGAGGCGCCGAAGGCGTGCCCAACTTCGGCAGCTTGTTTGCGCGTATCCCGGGGGATTGGAAGTACGACTGGGTCGACTTCGCCCAGGCCTGCGGCCGCATCCGGACCGAAGGATCGCAGGCGCTCCGCATCGAGCGCGTCGAGGAGTAGTCCTTCGCGCGTCACGTTTGCCGCGAGGGATGCCAGGAGGGAGGAAGTATCGGCTCGGCAAAGCCGAGTTGCTCCGCAATCCAGCGCTCCTCAAATAGCCCGTCCTTGTACTGTGATTGCTCACTCTGCCGGATGTCCGCTTCGCCGGCGATGGCGGCGGCCAACGGCTCGAGCTTCTCGCGCGCGCCCCAGAGCAGTGTTCGGGCGCGCAGGGCGCTGGCGAGGAAGAGTGGGTTGAAGTACGAGAGCGTCCGCTCGACCTGGTCGCGCTTCGACGGGAACATCCGAAGGTAGTCGTCGAGTTCGACTGACGTTTTGTCGTTGACCCCGAAGAAGCCGCCCGGCTGCGCCACGACGTGTGTGATCTCGGGGCGCAGTGCGGCTGTCAAGATCGGCAGGCTGTCGCGCTTGACCGCCGTCACACGGCCGCGGTCCACTTCGGGTCTCGTTAATAGGTAGTCGGCGGCCCGGAGCCAGTCGGCGACGATTCCGCGATAGATGTACGATTCCGGCGAGTCGATCCCTTCGGTCATCAAGCCCGGGAACGACGCGGCGAACGGTTCGTCGGCGTTGCGTTGACCGCGCGCGGCCGAGGAGAAGACGACGAAGCGGCCGCGCTTTTCGTTGGCCTCCCCTTGGAACAGCGGCTCGACGGCGCTGCGGTAGCCGGGGCCGCTGAGCAGGGCAGGGAAGGGCCCCTCGCCGCGAGGAATGCTGAGATACCCGAACAGCCGGTACGGGCCGATGCTCGTGAACCGCACCGCGTAGCAGTCACAGAACTCGGTCGACCGGATCGGCAGGTGCTTCTCTTCGGCGGCGATCGGCGTCGCGTCGAGTTCACGCTGGACCTGTTGCCAGTACTCGTCGAAGTCCGCTGGTTGGGATGAGTGCGCCACGTTCTTTTCGCTCACGGCTTGAGATGGGTCCTGAAAAATTCGTCGAGCGTCGGGCGCAGTTGCACCCGTCCCGCGTCGTGCCCGTACCCGTCACCGGGATAGATGTGCTTGTCTTCAGAGCCGAGCGCGTCGCACAGGGCGTACACGGTTTCGGCGGGGCAGATGTGGTCCTGCAGGCCGAAGTAGACCGTGATGTGGCAGGTGACGCGCGGCGCGAAGTTGATGCCGTCAAAATAGGCCAGCGTGTCTTCTACGGCGGCGCGGCGCTCGGGGTAGAGACGCAGGTAGTCGGCAATCTCTTGATACGGGTAGGAGTGGGCCAACACGGCGGCGTCCATGAAGCCGCACAGAAACGGCGCCCCGGCAACAGCGACGCGAACTTCGGGCCGCAGGGCGGCGGTCGATATGGTCAGGCCTCCTCCCTGGCTGCCGCCGGTGACGCCGATGCGGGTGGGGTCGATCTCGTCGCGCGACAGCAGGAAGTCGATCACGCGCGTCGCGTCGATGTAGAGGCCGCGGTAGGAGCAGGTGTTGCGATCAACGATGCCGTGCGTGAGCAGGCCCGGGAAGCCGGGATTGAATTGGCGGTTGCTTCGCAGCTTGCCGCGCGTGATGGCGCCGAAGGTGGCGTATCCCTGGCTGACGCCCGCGAGCGGGATGTCGGGCTCACCGATGTAGCCGGGCATGTAGGCGATGGCCGGCAGCTTGCCGGAACGTCCGTGAGGCAGGCAATACCAGCCGGCAATGCGTACGCCGTCGAGACTGTCGTAGTGCACAAGGTAGACATCGACCTCGGGCGTGCTGCGTAACGGCACGAACTCGACCGTGGCGTTGAGCGGGATGCGCCCGGCTTGGTCGAGTAGATCCGCCCAGAAGGCGTCGAAGTCATCGGGGCGCTTGACGGTGACACGGTATTCGGGCGTCTCGTATTCGGGCGTACGGTCTTCAGCCATGGTCGAGCACCCCGCCGATCAGCGTCAGCAACAGGCCGGCGGCGGACGCGACGAGCACCGCGACAATGATGTTGCGAAAGGTTCGCTCTTGAATGTGTCCCACCGCCTTGCGGCCGAGGTACACGCCGACGACGGTCGCCGGCACGAGCAGCGCGGTGTGGGACAGCGTGTCGCGTGATACGCCGACAACCAGCGCCTGGAACGCGATCGCGGCGGAGTACGAAAAGGCAAACAGCACCAGGGCCGTGGCGCGAATGACTTCTTTCGAGTGATTGAGTACCGCCATGTGGGCCGCCGTGACCGGCCCCGGCATGGCCAGGCTGACGCTCATGGCCCCGGAGACGACCCCCACGCCGACGTCCCGCCACCGTTGCGAGATCCGGCCGTTGGCGCCGGTGCCGCTTCCCAGTCGCCCGGTCACTAGAGCGGCCATCACCAGCACGACGATGGCGGCGACAAGCTTGAGCACGTCGACGCTGACTTGCAGAAAACCGTACACGCCCAACGGCAGTCCGAGAAAGGTGCCCACGAGTAGACGCTTGAGGAGCTTCTTGTCTACCTTGCGGTAGAGAGACGGGACAAACAACACCGACACCAGCAGGCTGAGCAGGATCGTCATCTGAACCGCGGACCCATCGTTGAGGACCAGCAGCACGATCGGTCCCGCGATGACCCCGAAGCCGATGCCGGTCGCCGCTTGCAGAAGTGCGGCCAGAAGCACGCAGGCATGTAGGACGAGGAAGGAGCTCTCCATGAAGTGTGATTCGCCGAATGGCATGAGGCGTTGACGGATTATGCCACAAGTCGACGGAGGGCCAGGCCGACGGGGCGATCGATTCGCTCCTTTGTGGTGACCGCCGGTTGAACGATCTGGCACTGTCCCGAGCTTGACCATCTTCTTCCCATCCTCCGATTCCAAGGTACAAGAGGGTGGATGGGGTTTGACCGGCAGGAAGAGGTAACTGATTGAAACCAAAGGGTAATAAAGATTTGGAAGATTCGTGACTTAAATGGAGTTTGTATATCTCCGAACTCCCGAACTCCCCGATGGGCTACGAGTTGTCTGTAACCTGCCAGTGAGCTGGATGTGTGAGGCCGTCGGGGAGAGTGGTCCGGGAGCTGCCTTGTGCCTTCTCTAGTTGTTCCTGCGTGAGGCTCAGCGCCCCTTCCAAGTGGGCGTGGTAGAGGTGCGCCCCTGCCAGATGGGCGTCGTTGAGGTCCGCCCCTTCTAGGTGGGCGCCGGAGAGGTTCGCCCCTTCCAGATCGGCGTCGTTGAGGTTCGCCTGTCCCAGGTGGGCGTGGTAGAGGCTCGCCCTTTCCAGGTGGGCGCCGTGGAGGTCCACCCCCTCCAGATCGGCGGCGCGGAGGTTCGCCCCTCCCAGATGGGCCTCGTAGAGGTACGCCCCTGCCAGATGGGCGCCGGAGAGGTTCGCCCCTTCCAGATCGGCGCCGGAGAGTTTCGCCTCTTCCAGATGGGCCTCGTAGAGGAACGCCTGTTTCAGATGGGTGCCTTCGAGGTTCGCTCCTTCCAGGTGGGTGTTCATGAGTCTCGTCGATTGCAAGTGGGAGTTCTCAAGGTTGGCCTCTTCGAGGTGGGCTCTAGAGAGGTTCGTCATTGGCAGACGGGCGAAGCTGAGGTCCGCCTTTTCTAGGTGAGCGTGGCTGAGATCGGCATCGCCTAGGTCGGTAGCAGCAAGATTCAGGTGGCGACGTTGTTCGCGTTTCTCGCCACGCTCGCGGCGGCCCAGGACGGTGAGAATAGCTTGGATGTCAATCGGCACTTCGGGGAATCCTGCTGCATCATCGCTCGGCGTCTCTTCGGAGTCGTCGGCAACCCCCGAGCTCCCTTCAATGTTGTACTTCCATGCGGCGTTCTTTCTGACGTAGGCCGTCAGGACCTCCATGACGGTCCAGTGGTCTCTTTCGGAGTCTCGGGCAATGCGTTCCAGGGCGTAGATGCCACCCAAGCGAACCTCGATTGCAGGGTTGCCGTCTTTGTCTGTGGCGGCGAGTTGTTCGATGGCTTTGGTGAAGCGCTCGGTGATTTGCCCTTCCTGGGCGACACGTATGTTCTCCTGGCCGACCTTTACGTTCTCTTCCAAGGCCCGGGTGCGCCGCCAAGCGGCATAGAGCGCGACGATGCCGCCGAGGCCGAGAAGGATTTGAGCTAGGGTACGGCGGGCTTCGTTTTCAGCTTCGAAGCGTTCGGTGCTTGCCCCGTCGGCTTGCCAGTGGGGGACGTACACCAGGGTGGCACCGACGGCGCCCAGCAGCAGCAGGAGGGCCAGGGCGGACCCGACAAGGCGAGCGGCTGGTTTGAGCTTGGACGCCAGGGACTTCAGGGCTTGCCGAATTCGTTTGAGCATGGGAATTGCCCAGATCAATGATACTTGGCTGGCGGATTATGGGTCGGGGCGGAGGGCGGCGATGAGTTTGGCGGCTTCGGATTCGAAGGCGTCGTGGTCTTTCCAGTGGGTGAAGTCGGGGATGTAGTAGCGGCAGACTTCGTTGGTGAGGTCTTTGGAGAGGACGTCGTCCCACCAGTTTTGTTGCTGGATGGCGTCCATGGGGACGAGGCGGATGGGGAAGAGGACGCGGCGGTTTTCGGCTTGTTCGCGCTGGAGGCCTTTGCGGACTTCGCGGCGGACCCAGTCGCTTTGCATGGAGTCGGGGGAGAGGACGAGTAGGAGGCGGTCGTGGATTTGGAGGGCGCGGTCGATTTGGTCCTCCAGGTAGCGGCCGCCTTTGATGTCTTCCGGGGCGTACCAGACTTGGAGGTTGGCGGCGCGGATGTGTTGGTAGAGACGTTGCGTGAACGGTTCGTCGTGATGGTTGTAGCTGATGAAGCAGGACTCGAATTGGATTGGCTCGTTGAGGAGGGACGGGAGGTAGTCGATGTAGTGGTTGGGAAGGCCGAGGCCTTCGAGGAAGGCGCGGGGGAGGGGGCCGGATTTGGCGAGGGTGCGGTAGTCGATCGCGGAGGGACCCAAGTGCTGGCAGGAGTCGAGGCCGCGGGTTTGGCTGAGGTCGACGTTGGCGAAGACGGTTTCTAGGAGCTGGGCCTGACTGAGGTCCGCCCGCTGAGGTCCGCCCTGCTGAGGTCCGCCACGCTAAGGTCGCCTCGCTGAGGGTCGCCCCGCTGAGGTCGCCCCGCTGAGGTCCGCCCCGCTGAGGTGCGCCTCATGGAGGTCCGCGTGGCGGAGGTCCGACCAACGAAGGTCCATCCTGAGGAGGTTCGCCTGACTGAGGTTCCCGCTCCTGAGGTCCGCACCGCTGAGGTCGGCCCCGCGGAGGTCGGCCCCGCGGAGGTCGGCCCCGCGGAGGTCCGCCCCGCCGAAGTACGCCTCGCTGAGGTTCGCCCCGGTGAGGTTCGCTCTGCTGAAGTCCGACCCGCTTAGCTTGATCTTGACGTGCCGATTCTTGGCGCGCCAGGCGTTCCAGGCGTCGCGGCCTTGGCGGAGGATCTTGAGTTGCTTCTCGTCAGCCACGGTGAGGATTATTATGGCGGGGTTTTGCCTTAAATAGGGAGGTTGCTGAGCTTGTCCCCGAAGGTCCCCGCTGGGAGCACTGGAGTCCTAGACTAGAGAAGGTTCGGCCACTCCACCCAGGACACAAGGACTCGCCATGTCGTCGAGGTTACGCTTTTCAGCCGCAGCTTTAGCTCTTGTGTTGAGCTTGATCGTTACGGGCCTTCAGGCCGCCGACCCGGAGGTGATTGATATCGGCGGACGACGCGAGCTGTTCGTCGACGGTCACTTGATCGAACGCATGGACGGCGCCAAGCTGCGCCTCCACAGGCCGACGCCTCGCGAGATCGCGGTCGTTCACGACCAACCGTGGGAGGGCAACTCGAGCGGTTACAAGACCGTTTTCAAGGACGACGACCGGTACCGCATGTACTACCGCGGCAGTCACGTCATCTATACGCGCGAAGGCTTTGCCGAGCCCCATAAGGAAGTCGTTTGCTACGCCGAGAGCCAAGACGGCATCCACTGGACCAAGCCGGACCTGGGACTGGTCGAGTTCGAGGGTTCGACCAAGAACAACATCATTTGGGACGGCATCGGTTCCCATTGCTTTGCCCCGTTCAAAGACCCCAACCCTGCTAGCGCACCCGACGCGCGGTACAAAGCGATTTCCCGTGGGCGGCCTCTGGGCAAGAAGGGGCTGTACGTCTTCAAGTCACCCGACGGCATCCATTGGTCGCTGATGAAAGACGAGCCGGTCATCACCGACGGCGCTTTCGACTCGCAGAATCTCGCCTTCTGGGACTCGACGCGTGGAGAATATCGCGAGTACCACCGCGAATTCCGCGACGGCCGCGATATCAAGACGGCCACGTCGAAGAACTTTCTCGACTGGACGGACCCGGTCTTCCTCGAGTACTCGCCGAGCCGGGTCAGTCAGCTTTATACCAATCAAGTTATCCCCTACTACCGGGCGCCTCACATCTTCATGGGGTTTCCGACGCGCTACGTCGACCGCGGTTGGACGGAGTCGGCCAAGGCTTTGCCGCAGCTCGAGTACCGGCGTGTTCGTGGCGCGAAATCACGCCGCGAGGGCACGGCCGTGACCGATGGCATGTTCATGACCAGCCGCGACGCGCTGAAGTTCGACATCTGGCCGGAGTCGTTCATCCGTCCGGGCCTGCGGCTGAGGGACAACTGGTTCTACGGCGACAACTACCAGAACTGGGGCATCGTCGAAACGAAATCGACGATCGACGGCGCCCCCGGCGAGCTGTCGTTCTATGCGAGCGAAGCCTCTCACCAGGGCGAGAGCAATCGTTGGCGCCGGTACACGCTGCGGATCGATGGTTTCGTGTCGGTAGAAGCGCCGCTCGCCGGCGGGGAGTTCGTGACGAAGCCGCTGCGGTTCGAGGGCGACACGCTGGAGTTGAATTTCTCGACATCGGCCGCGGGAACGATTCGGGTTGAGTTGCAGGATGCTGACGGTGCTCCGGTGGAGGGATTTGCGTTGGAGGACTGCGAGGAGATTTACGGCGATGCGTTGGGGCAGGACGTTGTGTGGAAGGGCGGCGCGGATCTGAGGCCATGGGCTGGAAAGCCGTTGCGTTTGCGTTTTGAACTCAAGGACGCGGACTTGTATGCCATTCGGTTCAAATGAGGATTGCAGTTCAGGTTCCTGAAAGATGTCTGTGAAGTCTCCGCGCCTGGGGGCGCGGGCCCGCGCGACGACCGGCAGCACGATCGGTCCCGCGATGATCCCGAAGCCGATGCCGGTCGCCGCTTGCAGAAGAGCGGCCAGAAGTGCGCAGGCGTGTAGGACGAGGAAGGAGCTTTCCACGAACGATGATTCGCTGCTTGGCGTGAGCCGTTGACGGATCATGCCACTAGTCGTGGGAGAGCCCGGCCCGCGAAGTCGAATGCAGCCGTTTTGCCTGGAAGCATCCGGGTCGGCGCTAGCCCAGCTTCGTCAACCCGAACCCCGGGGGGCGAGACAACCCAATTACCCCCTGTCCATCGGGCGTGCCTCTCGGCTCTCCGGACTCTGGGTTCACCAATCACTGATCAAGAACGACGAATCACGTCGATTGCGTCACGGAAGTTCGAAACATGCTAAACGTCTTCCTTCCAGTCACTTACGCGGTCGCGGCACCCCGATCCCTCGCCGGCGGACGTTATGCTGATACTGGATGGCGGCGACGGCGGCAGCGAGGTTGAGACCGTCTCAAATAACCTCAAAGCTTTGTGGACGCTCGGAACCAAGCAACAAGAGACACCGTTATTCCTTCGCGGCTCTTTGCGGTGGCGGCTCTCGTTGGGGGGCCTGCGCCAACCCCGCTGGTTTTCTGCCCGACTTGACCAGACTCCTACTCCATCAGTATTCGCGGCCACGGCTCGGTTCGAAAGCCCTGGCTTGTTTCGCGCTGCTGATGGTCGCGTCGGCGCCGTGCTTCGGCGAGCCATCGAACCTCCCCACCTTCACGGACCGGCGCCAACAAGCCGGCATCGCGTTCCGCCATCACGGTAACCCCACTGCTGACAAGTATCTGATCGAAACCATGGGCGGCGGCGTGGCCGTCTTCGACTTCGACAATGACGGCTTGCTCGATCTCTTTTTCGTGAACAGCGGCGGTCTCGTGAAGACGGACGCCGGTGTTCAGGTCGACCGTGACGAGCCGCGATACTTCAATCGTCTCTACCGCAACAACGGGGACGGCAGCTTCCAGGACGCCACCGAAAAAGCCGAGCTTTCAGCGGCCCGGACCGGCCTCTACGGTATGGGCGTCGCCACCGGCGACTACGACAGCGATGGCTTCACCGACCTATTCCTCACAAGCGCGACCCACACGAGGCTCTACCGCAATGGCGGCGACGGCACGTTCGAGGACGTCACCGCCGCCGCCAAGGCCGATGTCCCGGGCTGGTCGACCAGTGCCGGCTTCGTCGACTACGACAGCGACGGCCGGCTCGACCTGTTCGTCACGCGGTACCTCGACTGGGACTTCTCGAAGCACATCGAGTGCGGCGAATCGTTCCGCGTCTACTGCACACCGAAGCGCCACCAACCGGTCGCCAATGTGCTGCTGCACAACGAGGGCGACGGTACGTTCAACGACGTCTCCCGAGCGTCGGGCGTGGGCCGGGTGTTGGGGAAGTCTCTGGGTGTTGCCTTCAACGATTTCGACGCCGACGGACGCGTCGATATCGTCGTGGCAAACGACTCGGTGGCGCAGATGCTCTTCCGCAACAACGGCGACGGCACGTTCGCCGAGCAGGCGCTCGAAGCCGGGCTGGCCTACAACGAAGAGGGCGGCAGCTACGCCGGCATGGGCATCGACTTCAACGACTACAACAACGACGGCCGTCCGGACGTTTTCATCACCAACCTGTCGAAGGAACTCTATGCCCTCTATCGCAACGGCGGCGACGGCTTGTTCAGCTACATCACCCGGCCCAGCTACCTGGCCCGCATCACGACCTTCATGTCAGGCTGGGGAACTCGCTTCGTGGACTTGGACCTCGACGGCTGGAAGGATCTGTTCGTTGCGCAAAGTCACGTGCTCGACAACGTCGACCGCATCGACGCGGCGCTCTCTTACCGGCAGGCGCCGCTGGTCGCGCGCAACGTAAACGGCAAGTTCGTCGACGTGTCGAGCCAAGGCGGGCCGGTGTTCCTCAACGATTACGCCGGACGCGGCGCGGCGTTTGGAGATCTCGACAACGATGGTGACCTAGACGTCGTGATGGCCGTGTTGAATGATTTTCCGCTCGTGCTCTACAGCAATGCGTCCGAGTTGGGCAACCATTGGCTGCAAGTGAAGCTGACCGGCGCGGGGAGCACCACGACGGGGAGCAACCTTGAGGGGCAAGGGGCCACGATCAAGCTGCGCGCCGGGGACAAGCTGCAGTGGAGCTACGCCACCACGGCGGGCAGCTATCTCTCCGCGAACGACGCACGCGTCCACTTTGGTCTGGGTGGCAGCGATGTGGTGGAATGGATGGAAGTTCTATGGCCCAGCGGCGCCAAACAGACGCTCACCGACTTGCGTGCCGATCAGATCGTCACGGTAGCCGAACCCCAGACGGAACGGTAGCCCGAGCGGTGGCGAGCCCTCGGGGACGCTCGCTCCATCCGCCGGCGCGGCATGCGGTTTCCGTGTGCCTTCTTCTGCTACTGATTCCCGTTTCCCACTCGGTTTCGTCGGCCCAGGCGATCGACGCGCAAGCGTCGGCCCACGTCCGCGCGGGTATCGAGGCGCGTCAACAGAACCGCCTCGACGATGCCGCCCGTGAGCTGGAAGCGGCGGCCCAACTCGCCCCGCGGATCGCCGAGATCCACCTCAACCTGGGCCTGGTGCGCCACGAGCAGGGTGAGTACGCCAAGGCTGTCAAGTCGCTCCGCATCGCGCTCGAGCTGAAGCCGGATGTCACCGACGCGCGGGGCTTGTTGGGGTTCGACCTGCTCTCGCTGGGCCGATTGCCCGAAGCTATTGGGCAGCTTGAGAAAGCGCACGGTGAGGCGCCCGCCAACCCGCAAATCAACTCCTGGTTGGGTCTGGCATATCTGCGGGCGAGCGAGCCGCGCAAGGCGATCCCCAAGCTGGAGGCCGCGCGCAACGCGAAGCCCAACGACCTCGACATGCTCTACTACCTGGCGCAGGCGTACTCGAGGGTCTCGGCCCAACTCCATATCGAACTGTTTCAGGCGGGGCCCGACTCGGCCCGCGCTCACATGGCCCGGGCCGACGACCATGCCATCAACGGCCGTCCCAACGAGGCCATCAAGGAGTACGAGAGGGTGCTGGAGTCGGCGCCGAACATGCCCGGGGTTCATGCCGCGCTCGGCGAGCTCTATGCGGAGGCGTCTGACTTCGAGCAGGCCGAGCGCCACTACGCAAGCGAGCTGGCCGTTTCGCCCGGTGACCCCGACCTCAACACCGACTACGGCCGCGTGCTGGTGCAACTGGGTAGGTCTGCCGAGGCGATTCCGTATCTCCGCAAGGCCGTGGCGGCGGACCCAACGCCGGCCGACGCGTACTGGCAATTGGGTAAGGCGCTCTTCGACGAAGGCCAAGTCGTCGAGGCGGAGGCGGCTTTACGAAAAGTGCTCGCGTTGGGAGCATCGTTGCAGACCACCATGTCGACGCACTACCAGCTTGGGCAGGCCCTTCGGCATCAAGGTAAGAGGGAGGAGTCGGCAAAGCACCTGGCGCTGTTCCGCAAGCTGCGCGGACAGCTCCTGCGTGCCGAGCAGAAAGCTCAGTAGGGCAGGGTCGTCAGAGCAGAGCGGAGTCCATCGATTCCTCTTCCGCGACGCCTCGGGGAAAGAAGGCGCCCCGCTCCAGGTAATCGATCAACTCTTCGCGATCGTTGGCGAAGAACTCATCGAGCAGACGGTCCAGCGCCAGATCGAGCGCGGTTTCGCGGCTCAGCGCGGGCGAGTAGACGTAGCTGCGCCCCCGCTTGCGCCGAGTCACAGCCCCTTTGTGAGCGAGCCGGTCGAGCAGCGTGAGAACCGTGGTGTAGGCCAGCGGCTTGGTCGGCTCGAGGTCGTCGCGCACCTCGCCGACGGTGGCCGACCCGCGCGACCACAGCACCTTCATCGCTTGCATCTCGAGCGGCGGGGGCAGCCGGTCGGGTTTTCGTGCAAGCTCGGCCATCGGGTTTACTCGGCTCCTGTTGACGGTAAGGGAATCGCGCCGCTAGGGCTCATCCCTTGTCACTCTGATCTGTTCCCTGGGATCTGTTCCCCGGAATCTGTTCCTTTGATCGCCTCTTGCAGCCGCTCTCCAAACAAGCTCGGTGCCGCCGGACGGCTACGCGGCGGGGGCGCGGCCTTTGGCGCAGGCGCGGCGTGCTTCGCTTCGGTGGGCGGATCGAGGAACGGGTCCTTCTTCAGCAGCATGCGCTCGAGCGAAGGATTGTAGCGCGTCCAGTTGGGGTCGCCTATCGTGTCCGCCGCCACCGACGCGCGCATGCTTTCGAGCTTCGAGTCGAGGTCGTCGATGTAGTGCAGCAGCAACGCTTCGGGAAACATCGGCAGCTTCGGCGAGCCGAACGCGTACTGACCGTGGTGGCTCAAGATCATGTGCTCGACGAGCATCTTCAGCTTCGGCGGGAAGTCGCCGACCTCGGCGCACTTGCGGTCGAGCATGCGCAGCACGATCACGATGTGCCCGAGCAACTGGCCCTCGTCTCCATAGCCGAACGTACGCTTGTAGGTCAGCTCGCGAATCTTGCCGAGGTCGTGCAGAACGACACCCGCCGTTACCAAATCGAGATCGACGAAGTCGTAGTTGCTCGCCGTCAACCGCGCCAGGCGCAGCAAGGACGTGACGTGCTCGAGCAGTCCGCCGACGAAAGCGTGATGCAGCGTCTTGGCAGCCGGCGCCACCTTCATGCGCGACGCGATCTCGTCGTCGTCAACGAAGCTGTGCAGCAATCGCTTCAGGTCGGGATTGCCGATTCCATCGACCGCGCTCAGCAACTCGGCCCACATCTCGTCGATGTTGCGCGTGGTGTGAGGCAGATAGTCAGCGATCTCGACGTCGGACTCATCCAGGCGGCGCAGACGATGAATCGTAATCTGCGGCCGGTCGCGGTAGATGTGAACCAGACCGGCGACCTTGACAAAATCGTCGCGGTCAAAGGTATCGACGACATCCTCGATGTCGTCCCACATCTTGGCTTCGAGTTGACCGGTACGGTCGGAGAGAACCAGAGACAGGTAACGTTCTCCGGACTTCTTGAGCCGCACGTCCTTCGACTGGACGAGAAAATAGGCGGTTACCGATTCGTTCGGCTGGAGGTCGGCAACGTATTTGTCTTTCACGATAGGGGGAGTCGGGTTCCGTGTCTTTCCGGGCTAGCTGCTGCCCGCGTCGTCCTTGGCTTCGGCACCCTTGGCCTCGCCGTCCTTGTCCTTGTCGCCGCCACCGCCGGGTAACGGGATGAGCCACAACAGGCGGCGTTTCTTTTTCTTCTTCAGGAGCTCTTCCTTCGTGGTCGTCACCGGCGCCAAATCGGCCGGGTCGCTCCACGAAGTATCCTTGCCGGCCACGGCCGCCTCGTCCAAGTACCCCGGGCGAATCTCGATGTAGGCCTCCTCGCGCAGGGCAGTGAGATACTCGCGCACGGCCGGGTCCCATTTCGGTCCCATCAAGCGGTTACGGATCTCTTCCTGCGCCTCTTCGAGCTCGGCCTGCCCTGCTCGAAAACGCTCATCGACCTTCAACAGCAGATACCCGTTCGGAACTTCGATCAGTTCGGTGATGAAGCCGGAGTTGGCGTCAAATACGATCTCCTCGATTTCCTTGCGGAGGGAGCCTCGCTCGAATGACCCCAACGCCCCGCCCTGCTCGGCGCTCTGCTTGTTCTCGGAAAATCGGCGCGCCATCTCGGCGAACAGTTCGCCGCTGTGGACACGGTCATGCACTTCGTTGGCCTTCTTCTTGGCCTCCTCGAGATCCGCCTCCTTCTTGCCTTCGGTCGAGACGAAGATTTCGCTCAGGCGTACGCTCTCTTTGCGCACAAACTCCGTCTTGTGCTCGTTGTAGTACTGCTCGACCTCTTCTTGAGCGACCACGATGCGCGAGCCGACCTCTTGGCCCAGCACGGCTTGTGACATGAGGTTCCGCCGCAACTGGTCCATCAAATCTTCAATCGGAAGATCAAAGCGCTTGATGGCCCAGTCCTCGAACTCCTCGGTCGTCTTGAGGTCATTCTGCTTCATGATGCGGTCGCGCTGTTGCAGCACTTGGGCCTCGATGTTGACCTCGAGTTGGTCGCCCTTCTGCACCAAGAGCAACTCATCGATCAGGTTACGCAACGTGTTCTTTTCAGCCTTCGCGAGCAGCGCCGGCCGATCCTGATCGGTGACGTTCCTGTTGGCGGCGACCTGGGCGCGCGCTTCGGCCATGGCGTCCTGGTACGCCGAGCGAGCGATGATGTCGCCGTTGACCTTCGCGATGATCTCTTCGAGGATGACCGTCGCCGCGCGAACAGCGATGACCAACGGCCCGAGGGCCATCGTCAGCAACCCAACCAGTAGAACTTTTTTACCGAGTCTCATAAAGCTGTCTTCCCCAAGATTGCGGCGGGAACACCACCAACGGCCTGATCGGCACACCGGCAACGACCGGGCCGGCGCCAGCGCCGTTGCTAGCCGAAGCCCCGCCACCCCTTATCGTACAAACATATCTTCGCATCACGGGGCAAGTCGGGTGCAGAATCTTGGGTAGCTTGGCTTTCGGTTGGGGGCGCTGGGAGCAGTCTGTCCGCTTTACCCTGGTTCGGAGGCGCCGTCACTCGGGGCAGGCGTCGAGGGCTCGATCCACGTCGACCATGATGGCCGCCAGTTGAACCTCGTCTACCACCGAGTGTCTCAGCAGTCGCTCGACCGCCCGAGTCCGTGTCAGCGCGCTGTCGCGGGTTGCGGGACCCGACTCGGCGATCGGTCTGGCGCTCCAGCCGGGATGCGCCCATTCCAAGACCAGATCGTACGGGTACCCTTCGATTCCTCGAAGAATGAACCCGTTCTCGGACTTGGTGCACTCGACACTCATATGGGCGAGCATAGCAGCTTGAGGCTGGTCCGTTTCCCAGGCTTCCTGAAGAAAAAGGGCTCGGGGGAAAGGCCACGGTTCCCGTCTGGACGTGTGATTCACCCGCCATAGATCGTAGGCCCACTTCGATTGGAAGGTCAAAGCGCTCGATGGCCCAGTCCTCGAACTCCTCGGTTGTCTTGAGGTCGTACTGCTTCATGATGCGGTCGCGCTGGCGCAGCACTACCGACACGGTCGCCGAGCTTGCTCGCTGGGGAGGATCGAGATTGCGCCTGAGGACCACTGGATGTGGCGCCAGACATCCCGGATGTGGCATCTTGGCGGCAAGCGGAGGAGCAGCATGGCTGAACAGAGAGCAAAATCGTTTGCCGCCTATGCGAAGGGGGCACGTTGGTCCCGGGAGGGTCTAAGGCCGTACTTCGCCTATCGGGACCTGGAGATCAAAGACGTCACGGGGGGCAAGGTTTTGGCACACGTCATTCGGGCCGATCGCCCTTGCGAGGGGCCGCTGGGCTGCCACTCCCACAGCCTGGACTTTTAAATGGTCTACCTGCTCAAGGGGTGGGCGCGGATCCACCTGGAAGACGCCGGAGAGATTCGTGTGGAGGCGGGAGACGCGTGGTACCAGGCTCCCGGGGTCCGACATGAGGTGCTGGAATACTCCGACGACTGGGAAGTGATCGAGATCACCATGCCCGCCGACTTCGCTACCACCGAGGAACCACGCTAAGGCATGGGGCCGGAGCACCGCCGGGGATCGCGCCAGCCAATGGTCTTTGATCTACGTCTGGATGCCTCGTGATTCGGGTGCTGAACGGCCTCCACGCGGGCGCCCTCGGGTTCGGACTTATAATGAAGCCGATGGAGCACAGCGAGAAGATCCAAGGTGGGCTGAACGTGCAGCTCACGGCTGTTTTTCAGAAGGTGCCGGAGGGCTACATCGGGTTCGTCGAAGAGCTGCCGGGCGCGAACACCCAGGGTGCAACGCTGGAAGAGACTCGGGAGAACCTATTGGAAGCAGCACGGCTCGTGCTCGATGCGAATCGACAGCTTGCGGAGGAGTCACTCGGCGACCAGGACGTGATTCGCGAACCGCTGGCCGTGAGGCGTGAAGCGTCGTGAGCTCATTCGCCATCTGGAGGCTCATGGCTGCGAGTTCCTTCGAGAAGGCGGGTGCCATACGGTGTATGTGAATCGCGCCGCACGCAAGTCGTCGGCGATCCCACGCCACGTCGAGATCACCGACAACATCGCCCGCAAGATTTGCCGAGACCCAGACATACCGGCCCCTTGATCGTCCCTCCACCTCTATGTGGAGAGCTGCTTGGAAACGTCCGGTTCCTACTTTTCTCGGCATCCCGCCCCAACCGGGCAGACCCGTCTCTGCAGCGGCTCAGCAAGGGCCGCAGGACGCGCACGAGAGCTTCGCCCATTCACACGAACCCGAGATCCGTGGGCTCTAGGTTGGGATCGCCTGTCGGACGCGGCCTCGAGTTCGCCAGGAACGAGGCTGGTGCCCGGAAACCCCTGTGGACAGGGTGTAAGGCGTCTCGCGCGACTCCTCAGCGCTGAAGTAATTGAGGCTGTCTCGGTTTTCTGGAGATCACTATGGATCCGTGCACGAGCAGTTGCCCCCACACCTTTATGCGATAGAGTACGAGCCCGGGATCGTCGCTGGCAGCGGTTCGCTGAACTTCGAAGCCAGGACCCAGATGCAAACTCGGAGAACCAAATCTGCCAGCAAGTTCCTCCGCGGTCTGAGCCTCAATGAAGAACACATCGAGCTCGTAGGGAGACTCAATATAGCGACCAGCTAAGTGGTACTCAAGACCGCAAATAATCTTGCGGCAGACCTTTTTCAGATCACCCGCATTTACAGATATGGCTAAAATGGGGTATCCACTTGACTCAGGTAGCCCCTAGGCGTTGTGGTTTGGTCGATCCATGGACGCCAGCACACTGCACCCAGAATGCACCCTGGGGCGCCAGACGCCGGTCTGCAGGCAATTGGGCCACGAGGCTGCGTTTCGGGCCGATCAAGGATTACGCACGCGCCATGGCCATCGCAGGCTTGGAAACGTGGTGCTATCGGCAAGCCTTTCCGGGGGCCGCCAATGGCCAACCACAGTATGTTGTGGTCACCTGAGTCAAATGGATACCCCACTATGGCTAATTGGGACTCGACCGGGAAGCCAATATGTGGTCCGAACCCAGGCAGGATACCAGGTTTGCCGGCGACTTCTCTGTAGGGCTTCGTGTCGCTCATCAGCTTCGCCTTAAGCCTCGCGCGAATTCTTTTCTCTCTTTTTGTGAGCTCAGAGTCTAGTCCAATTCCAACTGATCGGAGAGCCTTTGCTGGTATCCCAGCCGATTCTGCGTTTCTCGGATCAAGGCACAACCCAATCCTGCCGAGCAGATAGCCCTCCAGCTTTCCGAACCCTCGGTTGCAGGGCCCGCAACAAGGTGCGGTAGGACGCTGCACCTCACCGGGGGTGCTTTCCGGGTACCACGAAGCCGGAAAGGCGTGATCGCGTGTGTCTCCTGCCGGATTCAAGCAGTGGACACACCGGGCCATGCCCTTATGATCGCATCGCCCTGGCCTGCGGGGGCCTTGGGTTCGTCGTCCATCGCTCTAGAGGCCGTGGGAAAGTCGGGGACATCCATGATAGGTATCTGTCAGGAAAACCGGGACAGCCTCAATTCTGTCGGCTGCCAAGCTGTTCTCAGATCGCAAGCTGCTGACAACAATGATCTTTGCGCTAGATTGGGATCGCCTGTCGGCGGCGGCCTCAAGTTCGTCAAGAGGTTGGTGCCCAGAAATCCCTGCGGACAGGGTGTAGGTTGATTCGGCGCCTCGTTGAAGCCCCTTGCTGGATTGCGGCTTTTCCCTCGGCCCCTTCAGGGCTCCCGGCACAAGAGGTTCGGTGCCTGGGGTTCCGCCTGGCGGCATCACCCAAGGCTAGCATCCAACGCCGCTTTGCGGCTTGGTTCGCGTGCGTTGCGAGTTGACCGTTCGCGCCGACCGAGGAGCGGGAGTGGCCGTCGTAGCGGCACTGCACGGGAACATGGGCTGGGGAAAACCGGGGGGCTATGGCGCCGGACATCCCGGATGTGGCATCTTCGCGGCAAGCGGAGGAGCAGCATGGCTGAACAGAGAGCAAAATCGTTTGCCGCACATGCGAAGGATGCACGTTGGTCCCGGGAGGGTCTACGGCCGTACTTCGCCTATCGGGACCTGGGCATCAAAGACGTCACGGGGGGCAAGGTCTTGGCGCACGTCATTCGGGCCGATCGCCCTTGCGAGGGGCCGATGGGCCGCCACTCCCACAGCCTGGACTTTCAAATGGTCTACCTGCTCAAGGGGTGGGCGCGGATCGACCTGGAAGACGCCGGAGAGATTCGTGTGGAGGCGGGAGACGCGTGGTACCAGGCTCCCGGGGTCCGACATGAGGTGCTGGAATACTCCGACGACTGGGAAGTGATCGAGATCACCATGCCCGCCGACTTCGCTACCACCGAGGAACCACGCTAAGGCATGCGGTCAGAGCACCGCCGAGGATCGCGCCACCCAATGGTCTTTGCTCTAGGATGGTGCCGGATGTTGGCGTGAGCGGGGCGCAGACGGCCGTGACTGACAGGCCTTGCGACGGGCAGTTCCGGGGCAGTTCCGGGACCGGCAGTTCCGGGGACAGAGCCCGAATTCGGGGTGTGGCGCGGACGCCAACGTCTGCCGCATCGACACTCTTGTCGATGCTTGGGGTTGGGCTGATCCCCAGGGCTGCCCCCCATGTGTCGGTAAGAGTACCGACACGGCAGGTCTGGGGACCTGCGCCACCTCGGGACCGGTCGAGCTTCAGAAAATTCAGTGGAATTTTGTAAAACTGTGCGCAGGAGAGACGGGAAAGCGGTAGAATGGTAGCGGCCCCGACGGAAGGGCAAACTTCCGCCGAGGCCTTTCGCCACCACGGACAGGGCCCGTGAGAGCGACAGTACCATTCTAGCGGGCCTGTGTCCGTGGTGGTCTTCTCGTCCGAGGGGAAGGTCATCATGGACGTCAATGCGGTGTTGAAGGCGCTCTACCAGGAGCGCGAGTTGCTGAGCCAGGCGATCGTCACGCTGGAGATTCTGGCGCGCGGCAACGGGAAGCGGCGGGGCCGTCCGCCGCGCTGGCTGCGCGAGGGTCGGCAAGAGCCTACCACACGGCTCGGAGATCGTTCGATCGTGAAGCGTGGGTGGTGAGGCGGCGGGCGATCGGGGGGTCGCCGGCACGGTTCACGTTACTACTGGCCTGGGGCGCGAGCCCCAGCAGGGGCGTCAAGCAAACAACCTCCGGGGCCCTCATCTTTGGGGGTTGCGATACGTACCCGGGGTTGAGCACCCCGGGCTAGGACTAAGGCGCCGCTTCGCGGCTTGGGGGCCCGTGATTCGTCATTCGTAGTCGGATGGAAAACAGAGTGATCCGCGGACGACGCAGATTTTCGCGGATGAAAGGCCACGGCATGAGGGCCCGGAAGGAATCTGTGTGAATCTGTGGATGGCTCCAGAGATGTTGCGTGATTCGTGAAGGTGGTTCGTGCGCTGCGGCCCAAGGGGTTGAGTCGCCCCTACCGGGAGTGGTCGGTTGTAGATTCCGGGCGGACGCAGGGGTCCGCCCCTACAAACCGTATTCCCGTATGTTCCGGTCAGCACAAACGTGAACTATGTCCCTGTAGGCTCAGGTTGTCCTCGTCGGCGCGGCGGCGGGTTCCAGTGCCAGGCGGTCGAGGAGGGAATTGAGGTGGCCGAAGACTTCCTTGGGCCGCCAGTCGGCCTCGTGCGACCACTCGAGTTGGCCTTGCGGGGAGAAGTTGGCGCCGGGGGTGTCGGCGACGAAGCCCATCAGTTGTTCCGCGTTGACCTTCGAGTCTTCGCGAAAGCGGACGGTCCAACGGTTGCGCCGGCGCTCGATGGCCGCGATCCGCATGCGCTCGGCGCGTGACTTGATCAGGCCGTAGTGGATCAGGTTGAGGACGGGCTGTGGCAGCGAGCCGTAGCGGTCGCGCATCTCTGCGGCGGTGCGTTGCGCCTCCTCTTCGGTCCGGATTTCCGCCAAGCGCTTGTAGGCCTGCAAACGCTGCGTCTCGTCCGCGATAAAGTCCGGCGGGATGTGTACGTCCAGTTGCAGCCGCAACGAGGCGTGCACGGCCTCTTCCACGTCCTCGCCCTCGAGCTTGCGGACCGTCTCGTCGAGCAGGCGGCAGTAGGTTTCAAATCCCACCGCGGCGATCTGGCCGTGTTGCTCGGAGCCCAGCAGGTTGCCGGCGCCGCGAAGCTCGAGATCCAGAGCGGCGATCTTGAACCCCGAACCCAACTCGCTGAATTCCTTCAATGCAGCCAACCGTTTGCGGGCCTTGGATGACAGTTCCGCGTTCTCGTCCACCAGCAGGTAGGCGTACGCGCGGCGGTTGGACCGGCCCACGCGGCCCCGTAGCTGATACAACTCAGCCAGGCCGTAGCGGTCGGCGTTGTGCATCAAGATGGTATTCGCCAAGGGGATGTCGAGCCCATTCTCTACAATCGTAGTAGACAGGAGCACGTCACACTCGTGCCGCATGAACTTGAGAATCACCTTCTCCAGTTCCTTCTCCGCCATCTGCCCGTGTCCGACCCCGATTCGAGCCTGCGGAACCAGCTCGTGCAGGTAGGAGGCGATCTCCCAGATGTTCTCGACCCGGTTGTGGATGAAGTAGACCTGACCCGCGCGGCTGACTTCGCGCTCGATCGCGGTGCGAATGATGGCGTCGCCGGTCGGAGCGACCACGGTCTGGATCGAGAGCCGGTCGCGGGGCGGGGTCTGGATGACCGAGATATCCCGCAGGCCCACCAGGGACATGTGCAAGGTGCGGGGGATCGGCGTGGCCGTCAGGGTCAGCACGTCGACGTTGTGAGTGATCTGCTTCAGCCGCTCCTTGTGGCGGACGCCGAAGCGCTGCTCCTCGTCGATCACCAGGAGCCCCAAGTCGGCGAAGGTGACGTCCTTCGAGAGCAGGCGATGGGTACCGATCAGGATGTCGACCTTGCCGGCGGCGACGCGCTCGATGATCTCTTTCTGCTGCCGGGCAGTGCGAAAGCGGGTGAGCATCTCGATTTCGACGGGGAAGGCGGCGAAGCGCTGTCGGAAGGTCTCGTAGTGCTGAAAGGCCAGGACGGTGGTAGGGGCGAGGACCGCTGCCTGCTTGCCGTCCCCTAGCGCTTTGAACAGAGCCCGCATGGCGACTTCGGTCTTGCCGAATCCGACATCGCCGCACACCAAGCGATCCATCGGCCGGTCGGATTCCATGTCGCGCTTGATGTCGGTGATGGCGGTGAGCTGGTCGGGCGTTTCGGTGTACTCGAAGGCCTCCTCGAACTCCCGTTGCCAGTTGCTGTCGGGGGAGAAGGTGAAGCCGCCGGCTTTCTTGCGGGAGGCGTAGAGCTTGAGTAGCTCGTCGGCCATGTCGAGCAGCCGGGCCTTGACGCGCGACTTGGTACGCGTCCAGGTCTGGCCACCCATGCGGTCGAGCGCCGGGGCGCGTCCGCCGGCCCCGTGATACTTCTGCAGCAGGTCGAGGCGTGAGAGCGGCAGGTAGAGGCGGGCTTGCTCGGCGAACTCAATCTGCATCAGGTCTTCGAGCCGGCCGGCATGCTCGATCTGCTTCACTCCGCGGTAGCGCCCGATGCCGTGCTCGGCATGGACGACCAGATCGCCCTCCTTGAGGTCTTGCAGGTCGGCGAGGAAGGTCGATAGGGCCGACTTGCGCTTCTCGGGCTTGGCGACCAGCTCGGAGGCGGCGAAGATGTCTTCGTGCCCGTAGAGGATCAGTCCGGCGTCAGCAAGTGCCGTACCCGCGCGGACCGAGGCCTCGACCAATAGCGTGCTCGCGATGGGGCCTGCAAGGTAGGCTTTTTCCTCGAGATAGGGGCTGCGGGCTTTGGAGGGGTCGCGCAGGCCGAGCTGGTAGCTGACGCTGTGTTCGGCCAGGATGTCGGCCATGCGCTCGACGTCGCCGGGAGAGTGGACGGCGATCAGCGCCCGCTTGCCGCTCTTGACTTGCCCCTCGAGTTCCCGAACAAACTGAGGGATGTTGCCTTTGAAGCGCGGCGTGGGCTGGGAAGAGATGTGGAGCGTTTCGCCCCTCGGTGCGGCTAGGTCGAATCCCGGCCCTTCGAGGCCGAGTTCCTCCAGGTGGATTTGATGGATCTTACCCGCAAGCTTCTGGAAGCTCTCCAGCGTGAAGTAGAAGGAGTCCGGTGGCGGCGCGTCCGAGCCAACCGCTTGATGCGCCGAGGTGAGCCGCTCCCAGTACTTCTCGGCCTCCGCGGTGATGGCGGCCCCCTCGCTCCACACGACTAGCGGCCGCTCGATCAACCCGAGCAGGCAGTGGGAGCGTGCTTCCGCGGCCGCGGCATCAAACTCCCAGCCGGTCGGCAGGAAGGGCATCTCGCCGTCGGAGTCCGCGCCCTCGGCCAGGCTAGGGTATTCCGTCAGCGGCAGCAGCAGCACTTCGTCGACGCGCTGTACGGACTTCTGCAACTCAGGGTCGAATTCGCGCATCGACTCGACTTGGTCGCCGAACAGCTCGATCCGCACCGGATATGCCGCGTCGGGCGGATAGACGTCAACGATGCCCCCACGAACCGCGTACTGCCCCACCATCTCCACCGGCTCGTGGCGTTCGTAGCCGACCGCGACCAGGTGGCGTTCGAGATCTTCCACCAGCAGTTCATCAGCCGTCTGCACCCGCATCGCCAGGTCTTTGACGAAGTCCGGTCCTGCGACGCGCAGCAGAGCCGAACGGATTGGCGTGACGACGATGGACGCGGTGCCGTCCACCATGCGCCACAAGCCCATGCCGCGCTTCTCGCCGATCTCGGCGTGAGGCGAGAGGCCGTCGTAGGGCGTCACGTCGTGGGCCGGTAGCACGAAGGGCGGGCGGCGATGCTGTGACACGTCAAGCAGCTCGAGAAAGGCCGACAGGGTTTCGGTCATCGACTCGGCGACCGAGCCGTTCTCGACCAGCATCACGACGGGGCGGTCGGTCTGCTTGTAGAGGAGTGCGGTGTATAGCGCTTTCGCGGTTTGGTTGAGACCCGCCAGCTGAAGCGTAACGGGCCGCTGGGCCTGCAAAGATTCCAAGGCCGCGCGCAAGGAGGGATGGCGCGCCGCAAGTTCGAAGAACTCTCGCAGACCGGGAAGAATCAAGGGTTTCGATCGAGGATCGCTTGGACCAAGTCGGTTGTCGAGTAACCAGGCTCAACAGGAATCGGGAAGACCCGTCCCCCGGCGTCCTCGACGACCTCGCGGCCCGCGATCCAATGAGACCAATCGGCTCCTTTGACAAGGATATCCGGCAGCACGCGTTCGAGCAGCTCGCAGGGCGTCTCCTCACCGAAGATCGTCACCGCATCGACGGAGGCGAAGCGGGCCAGGGTTTGCGCGCGCTCGTGCTCCGGAAGGATGGGCCGCTCAGGACCTTTCAGCCGCCGAACGCTCTCATCGCTGTTGATGGCCACGAGCAAGGCATCGCCGTGTGAGCGCGCCGCCTCGAACAGACGGACGTGGCCAGGATGCAACAGGTCGAAGCACCCGTTGGTGAAGACCGTCACCTTTCCCTGCCGGCGCAGATCCTCGCGCAACGCCACAAACTCGTCCTGTGAAACGGCCACTCCCATGGAGATCCCCTCAATTCTAACCCTTATCCCTTGCGCGAGTACGGTCTTTGGGTGGCAGGAGCCGGGGCATTTGCTCACCAGGGCGACTAGGGGGTACGCCTGGCCGATATCAGCTATGCGGCCCATGGTCGCAGTGAGGGTGCGCTGCTAAAATTTCTAACAAGAAACGACCTTCTGGTCCCGGAAGACGCGATGGCCGGCTCGCCGACTCTTCAAACCGCAGCCCCGACGGGGCACTCTCTCGACTACGGCGACCGCTTTTTTCCGCGGGCGCCCAAGGCCACGCTTGACCTGGGCGTACCCCACAACATCCTCGTCGATTTGATGCTGAAGATGGCGATGCTCGAGGGCCTCACGACCCTCAGCCGCCTCTCCTACGCAATGAAGGTCCCGACGCCGATCTGCGACGCGGTCTTTCACCACCTGCGCCAGGAGCAGTTCGTCGAAGTCAAGGGGATGCACGGCAATGACTACGAGTTCTCCCTGACGGCGGCGGGCCGCAAAGTCGCGCAAGACCGCTATGCCATCAGCCAGTACGTTGGACCCGTGCCCGTGCCGCTCGACGCCTATACGCAGGCCGTGCGCGAGCAGGCCGTGCGGCACCGTATCAACCGAGAGTACCTGAAGAAGGTCTTCTACGACCTGGTGTTGACCGACGAGCTGCTCGATCAGTTGGGCCCGGCGATCATCTCAAACTCGCAAATCTTCCTCTACGGCTCGACCGGCAACGGCAAGACCTGCATCGCCGAGAGGCTGGTGCGCATCTTCGACGACACGGTCTATCTGCCCTACGCCATCGAGGTGCAGGGGCAGATTTTGAATGTCTTCGACTCGGTCGTTCACCAGCCGCTCGAGACCGAAGAGCACTCCGACGAGCGCTGGATCCGTTGCGAGCGGCCGTGCATCGCGGTGGGCGGCGAGATGGTGCAGGAGATGCTCGAACTGCGCTACGAAAACACGCTCGGCTACTACACCGCTCCGCTGCAGATGAAGGCCAACAACGGGCTGTTCATCATCGACGACTTCGGCCGCCAGATGATCAACCCGCGCGACCTGCTCAACCGCTGGATCGTGCCCCTTGACCGCGGTATCGACTTCCTGTCACTGCGGACCGGCGTGAAGTTCCCGATCCCGTTCGAGTCGATGGTGATTTTTTCGACCAACCTCGACCCGCGCCAGTTGGCGGACGAAGCCTTCCTGCGGCGCATCCAAAACAAGATCAAGGTCGAGACCATCTCGCCCGAAATCTTCGACCGTATCCTGCAACGCATCTGCGAAGCCGCCGGCGTCGCCTGGACGATCGAGGCATCCGAGTACGTGCGCGAACGCTGCACCGCCGATGGCCGCAAACCGGTGCTGCGGGCCTGCTACCCGCGCGACGTCGTCTCGATCCTGCAGAACATCGCGCAGTACGAGAACCGCGAGCCCGGCCTCGACAAAGCCGACATTGACCGAGCCATTGGGCTCTACTTTGCCCGGTAGAATTCGCCGGTAGGGTTCAGCAGTTCGCCGATTCCGTTGGGATCTCAAGGCGTAAGCATTGGTTCGTTAGCGTTTCGCGGCGCGGATGACAAACCCGACCACCAGGTACGTGCGCCGGGACGTAATCCGCCATCGCCAAGGCGGCGTCCGCTCGACGCTGTCGATGCGCGAGCCGAGATAGGCATCCGTCCTCAACTGCTCCTCGATCAACGCGGGGTTGACTTCCAAGAAGTATTCGCTTCGGCGGGCGATCCGGCGCTCGAGCCGCGACAGTTCCGCGTCGCCGACGGTCTCGATGTGCTTGCAGGCGTCGGTCGAAGCCACGTCGGTGATGAGTAGGCCGCGACCGCCGGGGGCCAGCGCCTTCGCCAGCAACCGCACGTGGGCCGTTCGGATCGCCGCCAATAACTCGGGTACGCGCGGATGGCCCGCTCCCAGCGCATCCACCGCGGAGTTCATCAGTTGGGTCAGCAGGCAGGTGGAAGCGACGACGTCAAACGGCGTGCTGAGGTCCGCCCCGGGGTCCGCGAGGCCGGCCTCGGGCGGCTGGGCGGCCTGCTGGATCAGATCATCCAACTCCCGCTCGGTAGCCGACGCCGGCCGCGCAGCCGACAACCGGTCGGCAATGCCGCCGAGTTCGATCCCGCCGTGCAGTACAACGCGAGAGGAATCTTCCAGCGATTGGCGCTTCGCCGCTTTCTCGATGGCCTCCCTGTCGACATCGACCAGGTGGACCTCGGAGAAGGCGTTCGCCAAGCGGCCGAGATCGAGATCGTTGCAGTTGCCCCCGCCCAGGATGCACAAGCGCCCACCGCGGGTTGGGCCGCCGCCAACAATAAGTTCCGTCACTCGCCGGCGATGCGGCTCGAAGGACTCCCAGGCGCCCAACGAGCCGCGGTTTAGCTCCACCTGCCGGGCAACCACGCTGTTCGTGACGCGTGGCGACGGGCTAACGGCCGGCACTGTGGTCCTGCTTCCAGGCACGCCCCAGGGCATCGGCGGCGAGGATGGCGTCGGCTACCATGTCGGGCCGGACCTCGAACGGCTCGTTGTGAATCGTCTCACCTTCGGCGGTGGCACGAGCGGCGACCTGCTTGATCATGTCCGTAGCCGGCTCGCTCATGCCGATCTCGGCCAGGGTGATCGGCAGACCTACCTTCGTACAGAAACGCAGTACTTCGTCGATCGTCGCACTGGGTTTGCCTTCGAGCACCAGTTGCACGAGAGTGCCGAAGGCGACCTTCTCGCCATGGAAGTAGGAGTGGGTCGGCGGGGCCGTCGTCAGGCCGTTGTGGACGGCATGCGCGGCTGCCAGGCCGGATGACTCGAACCCCAGTCCTGACAACAGCGTGTTGGCTTCGACCAGCCTCTCGAGCGCGGGCGTCACCACGCGGGTCTCGACCGCCCGCAACGCGTCCGCACCATCGTTGACGAGCGTCCGATAACACAGCTCAGCCAGGGCCAGCGCGCTCTCGGTCGACGCGCCGCCACGCATATTGCGAATGCGCCCCTCGACACAGGTGCGCGCCTCGAACATAGTCGCCAGGGCGTCGCCCATGCCGGCAGCCAGCAACCGCGGAGGGCCCTGAGCGATCACCTGCGTATCGACAAGCACGAGGTCGGGATTCTTGCGGTAGAAGCGGTACTCCTGGAACTCCCCTTCGTCGGTATAGATCACGGACAAGGCGCTGCACGGTGCGTCGCTCGAGGCTACCGTGGGACAGTTGACCACGGCAAGAGTGAGGTCGGCCGCCATGGCGCGCGCCGCGTCGAGCACCTTACCGCCGCCCGCGCCGACGACTACTTGCGCGCGAATCTCCCGCGCCGCATCCTTGCCGCGCTCGATTTCCGCCAACGAGCACTCGCCCCCAAAAGGATGGACTCCGAACTTCACGCCAGCCTCACCCAGGGTTCGCTTCCAGGTGTCGGCCAACAAGCGCCGGGCGGCGTTGCCCGCCACGATGAGCGCCGGGCCTTCGAGCCCGAGATTCTTCATCTCGGACCCCAGCGACTCGGTCGCGTTCTTGCCTTGGGTATAGCGGCTGGGGGAAGAGAAGACGGCTAGCATGGTTCACCTGCACTGCGCGGCTCGCAGCGAACTTGCACAGCATACCTCACGCGGCGTCGAAATTCGCGCACGCGCCCCGGGAGCCCGCCCCTCGCTTCCCGAAAGAATAGAGGGTCGAAGTAAGCGAGAGTAGCGAAGCAGCGCGTGAAAACGCAAGGCTGCACCCGTTCCGGGTAGGGGTCGACCGCCGTGTCGACCTCTGGCCCGGCTGGAGGACTGGCTACAATGGACCCGATCACCTCAATCGAGTCAGCCTTCATGCCCAAAGTGATCAACCCTTCCCGCCGCGGCTTTCTGCGCAGCACCGCCCTCGCTACCGCCGGAAGCATCCTGCCGGCGTTGCGCGCCGCCGGCGAACAGAAACTCAACATCCTCTGGATCAGCGCCGAAGACATCAGCCCCGACCTTGGCTGCTATGGCGACAGCTACGCCACCAGCCCGAACATCGACAAGCTCGCTACCGAAGGCGCTCGCTACACAAGGTGCTTCTCGATCTCCGGGGTCTGCGCGCCCAGCCGCTCGGCGATCATCACCGGCATGTATCCGACGACCATCGGCACCATGCACATGCGCAGCCGCGCCGTCCCGCCGCCCTACGTCAAATGCTTCCCAGAATACCTGCGGGCGCAGGGCTACTACTGCACCAATAACTCGAAAACCGACTATCAATTCGAGCCGCCTATCACCGCCTGGGACGAGTCGAGCCGCCAAGCCCACTGGCGCAAGCGCGCCAAAGACCAGCCCTTCTTCTCCGTCTTCAACCTCACCGTCACGCACGAAAGCTGCATCCGGGACGAGAACGCCCGCCGGCGACGCGGCGCAGGTCGGGTCAGGCCCGAAGACCGCCACGACCCGGCTCAGGCCGAGCTGCCGCCCTACTACCCCGACACACTGCTCGTCCGCCGCGACTGGGCCAACTACCACGACAACATCACCGCGATGGACATGCAGCTCGCCGACATCCTCGCCCAATTGGAGGAGGACGGTCTTGCCGACAACACTGTCGTGTTCTTCTTCGGCGACCACGGCCGCGGCCTGCCGCGCGCCAAGCGGTGGATCTATGATTCAGGGTTGCACGTCCCGCTGATCGTTCGCTGGCCGGGCGTGCTCGAAGAGGGCTCGGTCATCGAAGACTTGGTGAGCTTCATCGACTTCGGGCCGACGGTCTTATCAGTTGCCGGGGTCGACGTGCCCGGCCACATGCAAGGCCAACCGTTCTTGGGCAGCCGGAAAGCTCCACCACGCGAGTACGTCTACGCCGCGCGCGACCGCATGGACGAAACCTATGACCTGATCAGGGCCGTTCGCGACCGGCGCTACAAGTACCTGCGCAACTACATGCCTGAGAAAACCTACGCTCAGACCATCAACTACATGGAGCTGATGCCGACCACGCAGGAGTGGCGGCGTTTGCACGCCGAGGGCAAGCTCGAAGGGCCGCAGAAGATCTACTTCAGCGAATCAAAGCCGGTCGAGGAGCTTTACGACACCGAAGCCGACCCGCACGAAGTGGTCAACCTCGCCGATTCGCCCGAACACCAAGAGGTTCTGTTGAGACTCCGGCGTAAGCACGAGCGGTGGCGCCAGGAGACCAACGACCTCGGCCTCATCCCCGAGCCCGAACTGATGGAGCGCATGCGGCCAGGCGGCAAGTATGAGACGACCGCCACGCCCGTGATCACGCCCGACGGCGGTTCGCACCGGGGAGCGGTCAACGTCAAGCTCGACTGCGCCACCGAAGGAGCCTCGATCGCCTACGCGACCGAGGGGGGCGACAACCCCCACTGGAAGCTTTACCTCGGTGAATTGACCCTCAACCGAAGCGCCACCCTGCGGACCAAGGCCATCCGCATTGGCTTCAAGGAGAGTCCCGAGGCCGCGGCATCGTTTCGGATTGGGTAGGCCTTGTCTCCATCGACTGACAATGCCCGGCGACGCGCCGGGGGCTTCCGCCTCACTTCCCTACCTCACTTGAGAGTGAAGTGCACGAAGATCTGCGTGACGACCTCGACCGGTTCGCCGTTGAGCAGTGTGGGTCGATAGCGCCATTGCTTGACGGCATCCATGGCGGCGTTCACCAGTAGGACAGGGCCGTCGATCAATTGCAGGTTGCGGATGCGGCCATCGGTGCCGATGATCGCCTCGATCTTCACCGTACCCTGCACGCGAGCTTGGACTGCCATGCGGGGATAGGTAGGCGCCACCTTGCGCAGAAGCTTCGCCGCTTGGGGGGCGCTCCCGATCCGGATCTGCCGGGGCGCGGCAGGCTTCTTGCGAACCGGTTCGGGCGGCTTGGGCGGAGGGTGGTTCCTGAGAATGCTGCTAATCAGCGCACCGACCTCACCGAGCGACCCCCCGGAAACCGATCCAGCGACACCGCGTATTGGGCTGTCGGTTGGGTCGAACGCGGGTCCCTCCATTTGGTCATCCACGATGGCCACCTTCTCGGGGATAGCGGAGGGCGAGCGCAACGCGTCGGTCTCGAACCGAGCCGGCGCAGCGGCCCGGGGGACCGCAGCGGGCGGGGAAGGCTCGGCGCGAGCCGGCGGCGGCGCTAACAACACTTGCAACCATCCATGGGTCGGAAGCTCGGGCGAGGAAAGCAACGGAATCAGAACGGCGATCAGTAGAGCGAGACTTTGGCCGAGGAAAGAGACGGCCACGGTCCAGGGCTTGCGCGAGTCGGCATCGTTGTCGACAAGGAGTCCATCGAACATAAATCCTCCTGGGCAAGACTGCGCTCGAACCCTTCAGTCCGAGCGGAATCCCGCCTGTTGGTTGTCGAAAACAGCCGGCTGTTTCGTGTGAAGCGCTCCCAGGTATAGACACCGGGGAGCGGCAGGAAGTTCCTGGCGAAGGGATCGGTGGGCGGGGTACAAGAGCCGAGTAGGGCTCGGCTGGGCGATACGGACTGCCGTCGAGCCGGTAACGGCTCGGTCCGCCGAGGCTTTCCAACGCCCTGTCAGGGCTCCCGACACAAGAGGTTCGGTACCTGGGGTTCCGCCTGGCGGCGTCACCCCAGGCTAACATCCAACGCCGCGTCGCGGCTTGCGTCTGTGTGGGTTCGTGGACCGAGGTCAAAGGGAGATTCCTCGTCTCGCCGTACCGAAGACCCCGCGTCTTGCCGTGCCCCCCTACATTGCGAACTCGCGACTCTCGAAATGGTTTGGACAAGCCAGCGGCATGCCGTGCCCGCTTGGCCGGCCTGCCGCAATGCCGGGGATCTACAATTGCTGGGATCTACGTGGACTTCAAGGAGTTCGCTGTCGCGGAACAACTACAGCTTCTTCACGTCGACGTACTTCACGCCGACGGTCTTGCCGTCGCGGACGAGCCTCGCCTCGAGCAGGCCCGGCCCAGGCCTCAGCGCCACGTTTGCGAACGTCACTGACTCGCCGCCGCGCGTGAACGATTTGCTCTGCTTGGCGTCGCCTAGCTTGAACTCGGCGCGGCCGGCAGTCTCTTGTTGCGGGAAGCGAAAGCGGATCTCATACTCACCGGGCGACTCAACTTCGATCTCCCAATAGCCCAGGTTCTGGTCGCCGTAGCCGTCGGGACCGACGATACGCCAGTCCTGGCGGGTGAGGATGACCGGGTTCTCGTGCTCGGTGCCCAGCAGAATCCTGGGTGGATCGTAACCGCGCGTCGAAGACACGTCGTCAAACCACGCTTCGTAACCCGCCTTCAGGCGCGCAACGATGTCGGGTTCTTGCTCGGCGAGGTTGTTCTGCTCACCCGCGTCAGCTTCGAGATCGTAGAGTTCGAACGCGGGTTTGGCGGGCATCGGTTGGCCGAAGCTCTTCGGTTGCACGAGCTTGTAGCGCTGCGTGACCGCCGCGAAGTTGCGGAAACGCTGCGGTTCATTGCCACGGTGCGATTGCAGGTAAAGGGTCCGCTCCGCGAGCGGCGCGTTCGCGTCGAGCAACCGCGGCATCAAACTCACGCCGTCGATCTGGTGGTCGGCCGGTAGGGCCACGCCGGCCACTTCGAGCATCGTGGGCAGCACGTCGATGTGGGCGGCGATACGCTCTTCGGTGCGCGGTTCGAGCTTCGCCGGCCACCGCACCAGGAACGGCACGCGAATGCCGCCTTCGTACACACTAGCCTTCTGGTCCCGAAGGCCCGCCGTGAAGCGCTGCGTGGTGGGACCGTTGTCGGTCATGAAAACGAAGATTGTGTTCTCGGCCAGGCCCAGCCGGTCGAGGCGATCGAGCAGCCGGCCGACGTTCTCGTCGATGTTTGTGATCATGCCGTAGATGCGGGCGTCCTTGTCGTTGAGCCCCTTCGCGCGATAGGGCTCGATGTACGACTCCGGCACGTCGTAGGGAGAGTGCGGCGCGTTCGTCGGGATGTAAGCGAAGAAGGGCTGGTCGCGGCTCTGCTCGATGAACATCATCGCCGTGTTGAAGAAGATGTCGGTGCAATAGCCTTTGTAGGGCTTCTGCTGGCCATTGAGCTGCAGGATGGGGTCGAAGTAGCTCGTCCCGAGCGGGTCGGACGGCTGCCCGATCCCGCCTCCCTTGTGAACCAACGCTTCCTGAAAACCTTGGTCGATGGCCCGCAGTGGGTAGTTGTCACCGAGGTGCCATTTGCCGAAGATGCCCGTCCGGTAGCCCGCTTCGCCGAGCATCTCGGCCAGCGTCACCTCGTCGGCGTGCATCATCGCCCGGCCGATGTAGGTGTCGACGACGCCGGTGCGGTAGTTGTAGCGTCCGGTCATCAGACTGGCGCGCGTGGGCGCACAGACCGGCGACACGTAAAAGCGCGTGAAGTCGACGCTCTCGCCGGCGAGCCGATCAAGGTTGGGCGTTTGCAAGACGTCGTCGCCGCGCGAGCCGAGCTGCGCCCAGCCCTGGTCGTCGGTGATGATCAGGACGATGTTGGGGGGCCGCTCGGTGGACGTCTCTTCCTCCGCCGCACCACAGCCGGAGAAGACCAGCGGCAAGAAGGCAAGCGACAGCAGGCCCGCCATACGAGCCCGGTGGAAGCGGTGTTTCCGTTTAGGCATGGGGACTAATCACCAAGAACATCGGGCAAGAAAAGCGGGCCGTTGGGATGGCGTGTCCAAGCTTTCGCCGACGGAGCAGGAGACATCGTTTCACGGTTGAGACATCTACGCTCCGCCCAATGTAGGGGCGTCGCGTGGTAGGCCCGCCGCAACCGCAATCGGGGTCAGTGTAGTACCCGGCGCCGCCGCGCTAGACCCACTTCAAGGCGCCCTGCCGAAAGATCCAAACGTACCCGACGATCAAGATGCCCAGGAACACCAGCATCTCGATCAGGCCGAACAGCCCCAGCACGTGGTACTGGATGGCCCAGGGGATGAGGAAGATCGTTTCGACGTCAAAGATGACGAACAGGATGGCGACGAGGTAGAAACGAATCGAGTAGCGTCCGCGGGTATCGGTGTCGACGGGGATGCCGCACTCATAGGCTTCGAGCTTGGTCTTGTTCGGCGCGCTAGGCCGCACCAGCTTGGCCGCGAGCAGCGTCACTACGGGAAACGCGACCGCGATCACCAGAAAGACGAAGATTGGGATGTAACCGCGCGGCATAGGTCACCAATATAACATGTGCGGCAGGTACGACTGAGCGTAGCCGAGGCCGAGGCCGAGTTTCGGTCCCGGTGCTTGGAGAAGGGTTATCTTGTAGCCTACGAACTGCCAATGAACGCGGCGCTAATCATTCCGGCTCTGAACGAGGAGCAATCGATTGGCCGCGTGCTCGATGAGATCCCGGCGGGGCTCTACTCGATGGTCTTCGTGGTGGACAACGGTTCGAGCGACCGTACGGCGGAAGTTGCCGAGGCTCACGGGGCGCGCGTTCTCGTCGAGCCCCTGCGGGGTTACGGCAACGCGTGTTTGCGCGCCATGGCGGAGTTGGGCCCGCAGACCGACATCGTGGTGTTCATGGACGGTGATGGCGGCGACGTCGGCGGGGAAGCCGGCAGGCTGATCGACCCCATCTCCCGCGGCGAGGCGGACTTCGTCCTCGGCTCGCGTGAGTTGGGCGTGGCGGAGCCGGGTGCTCTGAGCCCTCATCAGCGATTCGGAAACCGGTTGATCACTTCGCTGATTCGGCTTTTCCACGGGTATCGGTACACCGACTTGGGACCGTTTCGCGCCATCCGCGCTTCGAGCCTCGCCTCGCTCGGCATGCAGGACCCTAACTACGGCTGGACCGCCGAGATGCAAATCAAGGCCGTCAAGAAGGGGCTGCGTGTTGTGGAGGTTCCGGTCTCCTATCGCCGGCGGCTCCAGGGGGCGAGCAAGGTATCGGGATCGATTCGGGGCAGTATCGGCGCGGGCATCAAGATTCTGTGGACGGTGGCCAAGCTGACGCTCTAGGTTGAACGGCGCTCAGCCTACGACGTTCCCTCGACCAACTCCAAGAAGGCCTTGGCGGCGTGGGATAGCTGCCGCTTGGCGGCGTGGACCAGGCGGATCTTGCGCTCCAGTTTCACTTCCTTGACCGGCACGTCGACCAGGGCGCCGGTGCTGATGTCGTGCTCGACGCACATCGTTGGCAGAAACGCCACACCGAGGTTGGCCTCGACCAGCCGCCGGATCGTCTCAATCGTGGGCATCTCGAGCTTCATGTTGAGCGGGACGTTGTGGCGGCGAAAGGCGTCGACGACGTTCTTGCGATAGGGCGAGACGACATTGTGCGCAATGAAAGTCTCCATCCCCAGCTCGGTGATGCCGACTCGCTTGCGTCCCGCGAAGCGATGCTTCGGGGAAACGACAAAGGCCAGGCTGTCGTTATAGATCACGCGGGTGACAAGGTTGGGGTCTTCCGGGTCAAAGCTGATGGCGCCTAGGTCGAGCGAGCCTGTGCGTGCCGCCTCGGGAATGCGGCTCGATAGGCTGCGGCGGATCTCGACCTTCACGCCGGGGTAGAGGTTGCGGTAGTTTTCGATGTGTTGCAACAGGTACAGCGCGGTTGATTCGTTCGCGCCGATCACGAGTGCCCCGGCCTGCTTGTCGCGTAGCTCGACCAGCTTGGCGCGCAGTTCTTTCTCGAGACCCTCGAAGCGCTGTGCGTACTCGTAGACGGCGCGGCCGGCGTCGGTCAGCACGACGGCCTTGGATGAGCGGTCGATCAGTGTCTCACCAAGGTCCTCTTCGAGGCGTTTCAGAGCCAGTGACACGGCAGGCTGGCTGCGGAAGAGCTTCTGGCCCGCGGCCGAGAAGCTGCCTTCGTCGACGACGGCCCTGAGGGTTTCGAGTAGGTGGAGGTCCATGGCTCAGAAGTGGACGCCGATACGATGCCGCGTGCGGGGAGCCGCGACGATGAGCAACGATTATACTATCAGCTTGACATATGATAATCAACAAAATTATCAATTTGCATTATGATCCAATCCCTGCTCTACTGAGGAGAACAGGAGTCCGCCATGTCCGACAAAGTCTATATCTTCGATACCACGCTACGCGACGGCGAGCAGTCGCCGGGTTGCAGCATGACCACGCCCGAGAAGCTGCGGATGGCGCGCAAACTGGTCGATCTAGGCGTGGATCTGATCGAGGCGGGGTTCCCCATCGCCTCCGACGGCGACTATGAAGCGGTCAAAGCCGTGAGCCGGGAGTTCCCCGAAGCGCGCGTGGCGGCCCTGGCGCGTACCGTGCCCAAGGACATCGACCGCGCCCTCGACGCCCTCGACGGGGCCAAGAACCCGCGTCTGCATTGCTTCATCGCCACGAGCGAAATTCACCTCAAGTACAAGCTGCACAAGACCGAAGACGAGGTGCTCGAAAGCACGATCAAAGGTGTCGAGCAGGCCCGCAAGCGTGTCGATGACGTAGAGTTCTCGGCCGAGGACGCCACGCGGACCAGCCTGGATTATCTCTGCAAAATCTCCAAAGCGGCCGTCGATGCCGGGGCAACGACCATCAACATTCCCGACACGGTTGGGTTCATGGTGCCCGACGAGTACGCGGAGATGATTTCCCGCATCGTCGAGGCAGTCGGCGATCGCGCCGTTGTCAGCGTTCATACCCATGATGACCTGGGGCTGGCGGAGGCCAACGCCATAGCGGCTGTCCAGGCCGGCGCGCGGCAGATCGAATGCACCATCAACGGCATCGGCGAGCGGGCGGGCAACTGCGCGCTCGAAGAGTGCGTGATGGTGATGAAGGTGCGCTCGGAGCGCTTGCCCTTCCACACAGGCATTCACACCGAACAGCTCTACCCGGCCAGTCAGCTACTCGGCGAGTTGATCGCGTTCCGGCCGCAGCCGAACAAAGCGATCGTGGGCGCGAACGCCTTCGCGCACGAGGCGGGCATCCATCAGGACGGCTATCTCAAGAATCCGCTGTGCTATGAAATCATGCAGCCGGAAATGGTCGGTGTTCCCGCCTCGAATCTGGTGCTGGGCAAGCATAGCGGGCGTCATGCGCTGCACGAGCGGGTGAAGGACCTCGGCTATGGGGAGCTTACGCGAGAGCAGCTCGACCGGCTGTACCGGAACTTCACCGACTTGGCGGACCACCGCAAAGGGTTGACCAACGACGACATTGCCGAACTGATCGAGCAAATGGGGCTGCCGAAGAAGGCCTCATCGCCCGGGGCGAAGGTTCTTGCACCGAGCGCCTGAGGGCGGTTTGTTGTCTCGCTGCCTTCGCTGCGAACGTGTCAAACTCGTAAGGCGTCTCGCGAGTCCTTCCGAGACAGCATCACTTGCTAAGGGCCTTTGAGTTGCGTCAAGGTTCGTGCCGGACCGCTCCCTGACGGTCACGGCTCGGTTGGTTTGCGCTTCGGCTCGTGAAGCATAGGAATTCTGCCGTATGAAACTGAATGTTCTTGTTATTCCCGGCGACGGGATCGGGCCTGAGGTCACTCGCGAAGCGGTGCGTGTGCTCGAATACGTGGCCCAGAAGTGGAACCACGAGCTGAACCGGACCGAGGGCTTGCTCGGCGGCGTGGCGATTCATGAGACCGGCGGGCCGTTTCCTGAAGAGACGGCAAAGCTGGCGCTCGAGGCCGACGCTACGCTTCTCGGCGCGGTGGGCCTGCCCGAGTTTGACGATCTGCCGCCGCAGGAGCGTCCCGAGAAGGGCCTGCTTGGCTTGCGAAAGTCTCTCGACGTGTTCGCGAATCTGCGTCCGATCGTCGCCTATGAAAGCCTGATCGAATCATCGCCGCTCAAGAATGACATCGTACGCGGCACTGACATGCTGATCGTTCGTGAGCTGACCGCCGGACTGTACTTCGGCACGCCGCGGGGCATCACCGAAGACGGCGGCGAACGCGTCGCCGTGAACTCGATGGTCTACCGCCAGTCGGAGGTCGAGCGGGTGGCGCGCATGGCTTTCGAGCTGGCGCGCAAGCGGCGCGGCAAAGTGACCTCAGTGGATAAGGCCAACGTGCTAGAGAACTCGCAGATGTGGCGGCAGATCGTCACTGAGATTGCGAAAGAGTATGCCGACGTTGAACTCGACCACGTGCTGGTCGACAACTGCGCCATGCAGTTGATCCTGAACCCCACGCGATTCGATGTCGTCGTCACCGAGAATCTCTTCGGCGATATTCTGAGTGACGAAGGCGCGGTACTGGCCGGTTCGATCGGCATGCTGCCGTCGGCCTCGATCGGCAATCAGTTGCCCAACGGCGTTTGGCGGGGTTTGTACGAGCCGGTCCACGGTTCAGCCCCTGATATCGCCGGCCAGAACAAGGCGAACCCGCTCGCGGCGATCGGTTCCGCTTCGGGCATGCTGAGCTACAGCTTCGGTTTGACTGAAGAGGCGGCGGCGATCGACGCGGCGGTCCAAAAGGTTCTGCACGAGGGTCCCGTTACGGCTGATTTGAAGCCGAAGGGTACGGCCGGGACCACCGAGGATGTGGGCCGCGCCGTCTGTGCGGCGATCTGAGAAAGGTAGAACATTCGATGAAGATCGGCCTCCTGGGAATCGCCCTGATGGTTGGGCTGGGCGTGGGCCATGCCGCTGACAATGCACTGTCTCGCCAGGAAGAAGCGGACGGCTGGACCCTCTTGTTCGACGGCCGTTCACTCGACCCGTGGATGAATCCTGATGGTTCCCCCAGCCGGCGTCCGGTTGAGCAGGGCAGCATCAATGCCTACAAGGCCGGAGGATACATGCTGCTTCACAAGAAGCAGCGGGGCAACTTCATTCTCAAGGCGGATTATAAGATGGCCGCCGGCTGCAACAGCGGCATCTTCGTGCGGACAACCCCCTTGACGCCCTACCCGGGCAAGAGCTTGGGGCACAACGGCATCGAGTTTCAAATTTACGACTCCGACGGCGCGGGCTACCACGACACGGGGGCGATCTACGATCTGGTCAAGCCCAACCGACAGGTCCAACGTCCGGTGGGTGAATGGAACCAGGTCGTGATGACCGTCGACCGCCACATCGTTGCGGTTGAGTTGAATGGAGTCGAGGTCGCTCGGATGGACCTCGATGAATTCGACAAGCCATTCCTACGGCCTGATGGTACGAAACACAAATTCAGCTCGGCGTGGAAGAACCATCCTCGGGTCGGCTACATCGGCTTGCAGGACCACGGGGCGGACATCTGGTTCAAGAACATCAAGCTCAAGCCGCTCGACTGACGAGACCCGCCGCCGCCCGGTGGCGGCGATGCACGTATTCCCGCGCCAGCGAACTCAGGACCCTATTGGGCGGCCTGGGGTTCGCATTCAAGTAACTTCTCTCACCTTCCCGACGCCTGAAGGCTTACGATGGTTTTGAGCGACCCATCAGGGCCGGCGTTGTACACTGAGAATGCGGTTGCATTCGATGCTCTCTGGTCCCTAGTGGGGTGACCTAAGCTTCTCTTTGGGCGGCCTCTCTCCCGGGCACCGGATATGACACTCGGCCGAGCGCCTGAACGAGTTCCCCGCGGCGTTCGATGAGTCAAGCCGCCAACCGACAAACGGTGTTTGCGACGTGTTAGCGCGGAAATCGGCAGCATTTGTCAGTGCGGCGTGTGTGTTGCTCTCCCTGGCGGCGGAACAAGCCGCTGGGCAGGACGGCCCGCCCGCTCCTGTCCAGTTCACGGAGGCCGAGGTCTTTACCGTCGGCGCGAAACTCGACCTGCCGGGTTCGGTTGAATCCCCCCGCAGGACTCAAGTCTCGACTCCCGTCGCGGGTCTTGTCACGGAATTGCACGCCCGGGAGGGCGATCCTATCGAGGCAGGTCAACTTCTCGCACGTCTGGATGTATCGACACCCGAGGCGCGGCGAACGACTTTGCGGGCCCAACTCACCGAATCCGGGGCCCGGCTCCGTTCGGCCGCCGCCAAACTGAAACGCGCCAACGAATTATTCGAAGCGAGCGTGATCAGCCAAGCGCAACTCGACGATTCGCTCTACGAACGAGAGGCCCTCGAGGCTCGATCGGAGTCTTTGCGAGCGTCCATCGCCGAGATCGACCTGACCATCACTCAAAGTGTGATCCACGCCCCGTTCAGCGGTGTCGTGACCCACAAGCTCACCGAGATCGGCCAGTGGGTCAGGATAGGTGATCCGATACTGGAGATCCTGTCGCTTGACGAGCTGGAAGTCGCCGTTGAAGTGCCCGAGATTCACATCGGCAAAGTGCGCCTCGGCCAAACTGCGCGTGTCCGGCTGCAGGCGTTTCCGGACACGGCGCTAACCGGGAAGGTCTCGGTCATCGTTCCCGAAGCGGATCCGGACGCGCGCACGTTCCCAGTGAAAATCTCCGTGCCGTCAGCCAGCGGAGAAGTTCGGACCGGCATGCTGGCAACGGTAAGCCTGGCACCGTCAGCGTCCCGGAGGGCGGTGATCGTCCCGAAAGACGCGCTGGTTGACCAGGGTTCGAGCTGGGTGGTCTTCACTCTGAACGGTGACAACAAAGTCGACGCAAGATCGGTCCGTCGAGGGCAGGGAATCGGCCAGTGGGTGGAAGTCACCGGCAAGGTGGGGCCCGGCGAGCGGGTGATCACCCGCGGAAACGAGCGATTAAAATCTGGGCAGTCGGTCAACGCGCAACCACTTAGATACGAGACGCCATGAAGATCGTTGAGGACGCGGTCCGATACCCCGTTACCACGGCGGTGGGTGTGATCCTACTGCTGCTCTTCGGCGGCATCTCGCTCTTCCGCATCCCGATCCAACTCACTCCGACGGTGGATCAGCCGCAGGTCCGCGTCCAAACACGTTGGCCCGGCTCCCTGCCTCAGGAGGTCGAGCGGCAGATCGTCCAGGAGCAGGAAGAGCAACTCAAAGCGCTGGAGGGTTTGGACCGAATTGAGAGCACCAGCAGTTCCGGGCGAGGCGAGATCATACTCACGTTCCAGGTCGGTGTCGATATTGATACGGCCCTGCTGAACGTATCGAATCGCTTGCAACAGGTGCAGCGTTACCCCGACGACGCCCTCAAGCCGCAGGTCCGCGCGACCAGCAGCGAGACGCAGGCCATCGCCTACTTTTCACTAAGCTACATCGACCCTAATTCCACCGAAGAGCCGATCGGGCACAAACGTGACCTGGTCGAGGACGTCGTCGTGCCCGAGTTTGAACGCGTCCCCGGGGTCTCAGCCGCAAATGTCTTCACCGGCACTCGCCACGAGATGCACTTCTACGCGGACCCGGTGGAGTTGGCGGCCCGCAAGATCACAGGTGGCGAACGCCCTGGATCGCGAGAACGCCAATGTCAGCGGCGGGGACTTCGACGAGGGCAAGGGCAACTACATCGTCCGGACTGCCGGAGAGTACACCACACCGGAGGATATCGAGAAGGTTGTCCTTGCTTTCCAAAACGGCGTGCCGATCTTCGCAAGAGACGTAGGCTACGCCCAACTCGGCTTCGAAAAGGTGCGAGGCAGGGCCTTCTCCAATGGCCAAGAAGTCATCTTCATGAATGTCGCGAAGACGCCGGGCGCCAATCTGCTCGAGGTGATGGAGGACGTCAAGGAGGCGGTTCGCAGCCTCAACGCACAGGTGCTGAATCCGATGGGCCTGGAACTGGTCCAGGTCTTCGACACCACCGAGTACATCCACGGCGCCATCGATTTACTCACCCAGAGCCTCTACGTCGGCGCGAGCCTGGCCATTATCGTGCTGCTCTTGTTCCTTCGCAGCCTTACAAGCACTTTGATAATCGCCGTCGCCATGCCGATCAGCCTTGTCGGTTCGTTCCTGGTGATGGAATTGACCGGTCGGACGCTGAACGTGATTAGCCTTGCCGGCTTGGCGTTTGCGGTCGGCATGGTCGTGGATAACTCGATCGTGGCGCTGGAGAACATCTACCGCCATAGGCAATTGGGTAAGTCCAGAGCGCGTGCGGCTTTGGATGGGGCGAGCGAGGTTTGGGGCGCCGTTCTGGCCAGCACCCTGACCACGGTCGCGGTCTTTCTGCCGGTCATCTTCATCCAAGACGAAATCGGCCAGTTGTTTCGAGATATCGCGATCGCCATCAGTGCCGCCGTCGCGCTGAGCATGATCGTGGCGATTACCGTGATCCCGGCGCTGTCGTCGAAGATGCTGCGGGCAGCCCCGCGCACGGAAGGCGGTGGGCCGAAGCCTCCCTCGCTCATCATCCGGAAGACCGCCGACTTCGTTTACTGGACCTGCGGTAGCGTGTTCCGTAAGCTGGCCGTCGCGGTAGTGTTGACGGCCGCGGCCATATTCGGGTCCGCCCAGTTGATCCCCGATGTCGAGTATCTGCCGGTTGGCAACGCCAACCTGATCTTCGGAAACCTTGTGCTGCCATCCAACTACAGCACGTCCGAAGCCGAAAGCATTCGGAGCGTATACGACGAAGCGTTCGAGCCGTTGATGGACTGCGAAGCTTCGGATGAGGACTGTGCCGGCGGGGGCGCCGCTAGGTATTTCTTCGTCGTACGTGGCGTTGGGGCGTTCATGGGCGTCAGGGCCAAAGACCCGCTGCGCGTGCGCGAGATGATCCCCCTCTTCCGCGAGGCGACGAGCAAGATACCGGCGGCCTTCGGGGGCTTCCGGCAGGCCAACTTGTTCCAGAGGGGCCGGGATGCGGCGGTGATCGACCTCGACATCGTGGGTCCGGACTTCGAGCGTCTTCAAGAGATCGGCCAACTCGTTTTGGCTCGCATGCAGGCGGAGATTCCCGATGCCCAGGCCCAGCCGCTCAGCGGCATTGACCGCGGCAAGCCCGAGTTGCGGATCATCCCTCATCGTTTGCGAAGCTCGGAACTTGGGGTTACCAGCCGTGACCTCGGGCTGGCCGTCAACGCCCTGGTCGATGGCGCCAAGGTTTCCGATTATCAATGGCTGGGTAAGCGCATCGATCTCAAGTTGATTGCCGAAGGTGGGCGGCGTCACCGGACGCATGACCTCAACCAACTGCCCGTTGCGGTCGCCGGAGGCCGCCTCGTGACCCTGGACGCCCTCGCCGACATCGAGCTAACGGCCTCGCCGGTGCAGATCTCTCATCGGGAACGCCAGCGCGCCACGACCGTGCGCGTGACCCCGCCTCAAAACATCCCCTTGCAGACGTTGATGCAGCAGATTGAGGACAGGATCATTCGGCCGCTGACGGAAGAGGGCGTGCTGACCGGGGTGTACCGCGTTATCCCTCGGGGCTCGGCCGACAAGCTGAGCCAGACGTGGGACGCCCTCAGCATGAATCTGCTCCTCGCGGTCGTCATCACGTATCTGTTGATGGCCGCGCTGTTTCAGAGTTTCGGCTATCCGCTGGTCATCTTGTTTAGCGTGCCGTTGGCCGGCTTTGGAGGGCTGCTGGGTCTGAAGCTCATCAATGAGCTTTCCTACCAACCGCTCGACGTGCTCACGATGCTCGGGTTCTTCATCCTGGTAGGTACGGTGGTCAATAACGCCATCCTGCTGGTGCATCAAGCACTGAATCACATACGTTTGGAAAACATGAATCCACGCGAGGCGATTCGCGAATCGACGAAGAACCGCATTCGCCCGATCTTCATGAGCGTGTTGACGAGCGTGTTCGGAATGGCGCCGCTGATTCTCTTCCCCGGTGCCGGATCCGAGCTCTACAGAGGCATCGGGAGCGTTGTCGTGGGCGGGTTGCTGATTTCCACCGTGTTCACTTTGGTGCTGGTCCCCGCTTTGTTCAGCCTGTTTATTGATGCCCGCTCCGGTCTCGCGCGCTTGATTGGCCGGCTGATTGGGCACGGGCGCGTGGCCGAACCCCGATCAGGCGACTAGACGCCGAAGTTCACGTCAGACCCGCGACAGCCACGGCAAACAAACGCCAGGCTACGCGGCATCATCGACGGAGAGCGTAACGCGCTTGCCTAGGGCATCGAGGGCAGTTTGGGCTTCGTCCATTCGAGTATCCAAACTAGGATCGAGCAACTGCCTCACCCTCTTCTCGGCCCAGCCCAGCCGTTTCGCGAGGCCGGCGGGATCCAGGCCTTGCTCACGCATGGCCGCATAGACGGCGACCTTCGTTGCCACGCCTAGGGGGACATCGATAGGGTAGTGGCTCTTACTTACGGCGGACGGTGTCGGCACAGATTCGGTCAGGACGATTCGACTCGCCAGAGCTTCGCTGAGGCAGTCGGCTGCCTGGACCAGTGCGTCCTGAAGACCCTCCCCTTCCGTGTGAGCCCAAGGTATGTCAGGGAAATCGACGATGAACCCGCCATCGGGTTGGGGAGTCAAAGTGGCTGGATAGGTCAACGATTGCATCTGTCTGCCCATCATTATAGGTCGCTTCGATCAATGCCCAGATCCCTGCAATAGGAGTGAAGCAATCCTGCTTGATTTCCTTCTTCAAGTCCTTCAGCACGGTTTGGCGCGCGCCAAAACCAACAACCCATGGGAACCCTTGCCGCGGCTCTGAAGAAGATTCGTTGTCACTCCGCGCTGCCGCCCAAGTCGTTTGACCCTCCTGAGAAACTCGGCCCCGGTCATGACTTGGCGAGTGCGCGGCGCTGCCTGGTCTCGGTGATGAAGCGCGCTAGTTTCGTACCAGCAAACCTTGCCGCTTGAGCAGCGCGTCAGCGTCAGGATCACGCCCCATGAAATCACGGAAGAGTTGCGCTGGGTCTTCGCTGTCGCCCCGGGATAGGATGCGGTCGCGGAACTCGCCGCCGACCTTGCGGCTGAAGATGCCGTCCTCGGCGAAGCGCGAAAAGGCGTCGGCGTCGAGCACCTCCGACCACTTGTAGGAGTAGTATCCCGCGCCGTAGCCCACCGGACTGGCGAACAGGTGAGTAAACCCGGCGATCATGGCGTGCTCGGGCGGCAGCTTGGCCGGGGCGAATGACTGCAGGATGTCGAAGGCATACTTCATCACGTCGCCGTCGTTGGCGGGGTCGTAGTCGCGGTGCAGGCCGAGGTCCACGGTCCCGAAGCTGAGTTGACGCATTTGGGCGTTCGCGGCGCGGAAGTTGCGCGCCTTCTTCATCTTGTGAAAGAGATCGTCGGGGATCGCCTCGCCGGTTTCGTAGTGTTGCGCAAATAGGTCGAGCGCCTCTCGCTCCCAACACCAGTTCTCCATGATTTGCGAGGGCAGCTCGACGAAGTCCCACGCGACGTGCGTGCCGCCCAGGCTGCGCACCTCGACTCGGCTGAGTAGGTGATGCAGCAGGTGGCCAAACTCGTGAAAGATCGTCTCGACCTCTCGATGGGTGAGGAGCGCCGGCTTGGCGCCGACGGGCGGTGTCAGGTTGCCGCAGATGAAGCCCAGGTGTGGGTACGGTCCGCCGGGGACGCCGATCAATAGCGAGTCCATCCAGGCGCCACCGCGCTTGTTCTCGCGTGGGAAGAAGTCGGCGTAGAACGACCCGAGGCGGTCGCCGTCAGCGTCGTAAATCGTGTAGTAGGTGACGGCCGGGTCCCACACCGGGATGCCGGTTTCCTGTTTGACCTCGATGCCGTAGAGCCGCCACACGAGTTCGTACATCCCCTCGAGTACTTTCTCGAAGGCAAAGTAGGGGCGCAGCTCCTCTTCATCGAAGTCGTAGCGCGCCTTGCGCATCTTTTCCCCGTAATAGCCCACGTCCCAGGGCTCGAGCTCCAGGGCGTTCTGCCCTTCGATCTCGCGCCGGAAAGCCAGTAGCTCTTCGTTCTCCTTGGCGAAGGCGGCTTCCGTTTTGCGCTTAAGGGCGTCGACGAACTCGTGCGCCTGGCTGCCCTGCTTTGCCATACGGTCTTCGAGCACCAGGTCGGCGAAGTCCTTGTAGCCCAGCAACTCCGCCTTCTGTTTGCGCAACTCGACGATGTGGCCGATCAGGGCACGGTTGTCGTAGGGCTCGGCGGCGCCGCGCGTGTTGAAGGCGCGATAGACCTGTTCGCGAATCGCGGCGTCATCGAGGTAAGTCATCACCGCGATGTAGCTCGGCGCTTGGAGTGTGAAGCGCCAGCCGTCTTTGTCTTTCCGCTTGGCGTCCTCGCGGGCCATCTCGACCGCGCTGGGGGGGAGACCGGCCAGCTTTGCTTCGTCGTCGACGATCAGCTCGAAGGCGTTGGTGGCGTCGAGAACGTTCTCGCTGAACTTGGTCGTCGCCTTGGCCAGCTCGACATCCAGTTCAGTGAGGCGCGCTTTGCCTGGCGGGTCGAGGTCGGCGCCGCTGCGCTTGAACTCCTCGACAGTTTTCTTGAGGAAGCGCGCGCGTGTGCCGGTCAGAGCCTTGGCGTCGTCGGTCTCGCTGAAGCTCTTGATCTGCTTCCAGAGGTCCTCATTGAGCGGGATCTTCGAGTAGAACTCGCTGACCTTTGGCTGGACGGCGTTATACGCCTCGCGCAAAGCCGGATAAGTCGCCACCCCCTCCAGGTGCCCTACAACGCTCATGGCGAACTCGAGCCGTTCGGACACATCCTCGAGTGCGAGCAGGGTGTTCTCGAATGTTCGCGGCCCCGCGTCGGCGGCGAGCTGATCGAGGCTCTGCTGGGCGTCAGCGAGCAGCCCGTCGGTCGCCGGCTCGACGTGCTCGGCCTTGATTTCATCAAACGGGACCTTGAATTGGATCTCGAGAAGCGGGTTCGTCATCGTCGAAACAGCCATATTGACTCGAAATCGTCAGTCTAGCAGCCGTGGTTCAGATGACAGCGGGGTTCCCGGCAGCATTCCGATCCGAGAGCATTGACGGTAGCTCCAGCTCTTGGGGCGGGAGGTAACCCCCCACCGGGATCGTTGAGAGCGCCGGTTATGGCTCCGGCGGGGTTTCAAAAGTAATCGTCGACTCGACCGTGAAGCGTTTGTAGTTCTCGTAGAGAATCACGTAGCGAACCCGCTGGGCGCCGCTGGCGAACGGCAGAATATCGCTCGCCACCGTCTTGACCGGGAACCAGAACTTGCCGTCCACCGCCCGGTACAGCGTCGTGAACTGCGGGAACAGGTTCTCCTTGGTGGTGCCGTGGATCTGTGGCACGGGTCGTCCGGCCACCCGTAAGATTTGCTCGTGCTCCTGGCTGACCCAGATCAAGCCGTCGAGCAGGCGATCGTTCTCAAACACCTGCCGCGGCTTGAGCCGGTAAACGTAGCAGTCCTCGCCGTCCACGGTTTCCGGCCCCTTGTACGTTAGGTTGTAGCGCCACAGCGTTTCGTTCGTCAGCACGAACGGTTGCACTTCGCGGAGGTCGCGGAAATCTTCTTCGGTCAGCCGAATGCGTTTCAACCGCGAGTCCGGGTGGCCGACGAACTCCTCAATGCGTCGGCCGTCGGGCGTGAAAAGAACGTCCCGAACTTCCTGGTAAGAACCACCGCGTTTTCCCGCCGGGTCCATCTCGAAGAACTGGAACGACCGGCGGTAGGCGTAGTTCTGGCGCTCCTTCTCGAACAGACTGCCTTGTACGGCGAGTTTCCGGATGAGGCCTTTCGATGGTTCCCGCGCTGCCGCAAAGGGGATGGAAGTGATCGCGAACGTCGCCAGACAAGCAAGCCTGGTCAGGCGCTGCGTGTCGCTACGTTTCCAGCCGGGGTTCGACGCGCCGGCGCTCACGTCCTCCCGCTCGCATCGTCCGAATACGGTCAATCAGTTCGCTCCGCCTCCCTCCGTTAAGATGGGAGCTTGGCCGACGCCGCCCATGCCAAGACGTCTTTCACGAGTTTCTTTGTCACGCTTGTTGTTCTCAACGTCGTCCTAATCATAGCGGCGACGATCTACGCTTCTCGCTTCGATGTGCCGCTGTCGATGGCGGTTCCGATCGGGCTGGCCTTTCTCTTTCAAGCCTCGGTCTATCTGGTTCCGGGCTTCCCGCAGGTTCGGCTCGCCGTCGAAAGCCGCTTCACGCGCCCTGAGCTGGCGTTGTTGGTCTCTGGAGTATCCACCGTACCCTACTTGCTCTACTCCATACCCACCGGCATCTTCACCTGGTTATCGTTCGTCACTCTGCTCGGCTACTGCCTGGCGATCTCGCTCCTTTTCGTCGTCTCCCCTCCCCATCCCAAGCGTTTTGCCTGGCAGGACGGCATCGTGCTGGCGCTGCTTGCTTACCCGATGGTGAGTGGGCTCAGCACAATGTTTCAGGACATCTATCGCAGCCCCCACGATGCGATCCCGACCCTAGACTCGCTGGGCCGCCTCATGCTGATGCCACTCGGCGTCACGGCCTACCTCTCGCTCCGAGGCCTCAAGGGTACGAACTTCCAGTTCGCTTTCTCGCGCGACGAACTCGTGGTGGGCGTGCGGCAGTTCCTCTTCTTTCTCCCTATCGGGCTGCCGCTGGCCGTAGGAATCGGTTTCGCCCATTGGTCGCCGGAGCCGGTGAATTCCTGGACCCATCCCTTTGAGGTGGCCGGGAATGGGCTGGCGTTCTACGCCACCGTGGGTCTCTCTGAGGAGCTGTTCTTTCGCGGGATCATCCAGAACTTGCTGACGGGGTCGCTCAAGTGGCCTCTGCTCGCAAGGGTCCTGGCGAGTCTTCTGTTCGGCTTGGCGCACATCACCCGGGGCTATCCCAATTGGCGGTATGTCGCGGTCGCGGCGGCCATGGGATGGTTCTGCGGCACGGCCTACGCACAGCGCCGCAGCGTCGTAGCCTCGAACGTGACCCACACGTTGGTGGTCATCGTCCAACGCTTTCTCTTCCCTCGTGTTTAGCGCCGCTTACGAGCGTACGTGATACCGGAATTCACGAGCGCGCGACACTCCGGTCCGCTAAGATGGAGTTCAATCTTGGGGTAAGACACCCGCTGGTTGCGCCGCTGGCGGCCCTGGCCTTGGGCATCGTAGCCGCGCAATTCGCCTTCTTCTCTTTCCAGGAAACGCTGCTTTCCACCCTGCTGCTGGGACTGCTGGCCTGGGTCGGCCTCCACCACGACGCCGTGCGCCCCGGCGCTGTCGCCTGCCTGGCGGGCTTCCTGATCGCGGGAGCGATGCTGGGCTCTCGCCGGCCGCCGCCCGACCCTCTGGTCATCACCAACGTCGTGCAGACAGCCGACGCCGACCTCAACGACCCCGTCCGGCTACGCGGCTTCGTACGTGAGCCCACCGAGGCGCTCGACACCGCTGATCGCTTCGTGCTCGAGGTCGAGTCGGTCTACGCGAACACCACGGCGCGGGGTGGTGTCCGCGTCAACGTCTACCGCGGGCCCGACGACCCGCCGCTCGAGCTGCCCTACGGCCGGCGCGTGGAACTGCTGGCCCGCTTGCGTGAGCTGCGCAACTTCAATAACCCCGGCAGCTTCGACCGCGTGGCGTACCTGAACAAGCGCGGCATCCACATGACGGCCTCGGTTCGGTCGCGAACGCCCATCCACGCGCTTAACGACCAGGGCGGAAGCAGGTGGCAATCCTGGATCTGGCGGGTCCGAACCGCGACCGGCAAACGCCTCGACACCTTGTTATCGCAAACGGACGCCGGCGATTCGCCCGCCGCCGCCATTCTGCGCGCTATGATGCTCGGCGACCGCAGCACGCTCGACGGCGAGACGACGACTGACTTCCAGCGTACCGGCGCCTACCATGCGCTGGTCATCTCGGGGCTACACGTGGGCGTCTTGGCTCTGGTGATCTCGTTCCTGCTACGACTGGTGCTCGTGCCGCCGGTAGCGCGGGCGCTGGTCACGGCGCTTGCCGTTGCCGCCTATGCCGCGCTCGTTGGCGCGAGCTTGCCGGTCTCCCGCGCCGCCTGGATGCTCAGCGCGTACCTCGCCGCGGGTCTGCTGTACCGCCAACGCCGCGCGTTGAACGTGATCGCCGCGACTGCGCTCGGCTTTCTCATCTTCGATCCCGACCTGCTGTTCGACGCGGGATTCCAAATGTCGTTCTTGGCCGTGGCTTTGATCGCCGGCATCGCCGTACCCCTGCTTGAAGCCGGTGTCGACCCCTACCGCCGCGCGCTGCGAGACCTGTGGAACCTCGACCGCGACCTGCACCTGCCCGCTCGCGTGACCGAGGTGCGCGTCTCGCTGCGGATGTGGCTTGAACCGCTGAGCACAGTGATGCGATTGCCCCGAGTGGTGCTGTCGTTCGTCGTCACGGGATTTCTGAGGGTCGTCATTTGGGTGGTTGCGTTGTGCATTGTCTCGCTGATCATCCAAGTGGGCCTAGCGTTACCGATGGCTGTTCACTTCCATCGCGTCTCGTGGGGTGGCGTGTCGGCGAACCTCTTCGTGATGCCCTTGCTGCTCGTGTTGGTGCCACTGGGGTTGCTGGCGCTGGCGACCGGGTGGACACCTCTCGCCGCCGCATCGCTCTACGTTGCGGAGACCATCGGTGACGTGGTGGCGTGGCACGCCAAGAACCTGCCGGTCGATCTGCGCGTGCCGTCCCCGCCGCTCTGGCTGGGCGTGCTCTTTGGGATCTGCCTGTTCGCCTGGGCGCTCTCTTTCGGACGCAGGCGCCTGTGGTCATGGACCGCCGCGGCTGCCACCACCGCCTCACTCGCTCTGCTCATCGCGCACCCCTTTCCGCCGCAGCTCACGCCGGGCCGGTTCGAACTCACTGCCATCGACGTCGGCCAAGGTGAATCACTCTTCCTGGCCCTGCCCGACGGACGCACCGTGCTAGTCGATGGCGGCGGCCTGCCCGATTTCGGCGGTAGGATCCGCCGAACGCTCGACATCGGCGAGACGGTCGTGTCTCCGTATCTCTGGTCGCGCTCGCTCCGGCGGCTTGACGTGTTGGCGGTCTCCCACCCCGACGCCGACCACTTCGCCGGCGTCCCGGCTCTGCTGCGAAACTTCGAGGTCGGTGAGATGTGGGTTGCGGCCGACCCTTCGGTTGAAGACTACGCCCGCATTCGCCCGTTGCTTCGAAGCTGCGGCGTGCCCCTGGTTACGCTGCGCCAAGGCGAGGTGAAACAACTCGGCCAAGTGGCCTTCGAGGTGCTTGGACCGGCTCCGGCTCCGGCGCGCAAGTGGTCGCGCAATGACCAATCATTGGTTCTGCGCGCCCGCTACGGGCGGCATAGCTTTCTGCTGACCGGAGACATCGAAGAGCGCGCCGAGTCGCATCTGCTCGAGCGCAACGTCCTCTCGGGAGCCGCCGTGCTCAAGGTCGCCCACCACGGCAGCAAGACGTCTTCGCACCAGCCATTCCTCGAACGGGTCCGCCCCACGTTCGCCGTGATCTCCGCCGGCTTCCGCAGTCCCTTCGGACATCCGCACCCGTCCGTCGTCAAGCGTCTCGAACAGAACGGCGCGCGGGTCCTTCGCACCGACCGCGAAGGGACGATCTCGATCTCGACCGACGCGGAAAAGCTTTTCGTCAGCACCTACCGCCACGAGCAAGCGGCCGCCCCCGGGCGTTGGTGACCCAGTCGCGCCCGAAAATGGGCCGGAAACAGACCGGCGCGAAGCACTACAATGTTCACTCATGACGCGCACATCGATTCTCGTGGGATGGCTCGCCACGGCTCTCGCGGTCTCTCCCTCTTGCGGGCCCGCCGGACCCAGCCCCCAGCAACGTGCCGACGAGTTCCTCGCGATCTACGACGGCGTGGGACAGAAGATCTACGCCATCACCTCGGAGGCCTACTGGAAGTCCGCGACCGACGTTACCGAACAGCACGTCGGCGAACGCATCGGCGCCGAGAAAGCCCTCGCGGCGTTCTCGGGCAGCCGCTGGGTTATTGACACCGTGCGAGGCCTGCTCGATCAGAAGGACCAGCTCGACGATCTCACCGGCCGCCAGCTCGAGAAGATCCTGCTTTCAGCCGCCGAGTATCCGGGCACGGTCCCGGAGTTGGTCGAGGCGCGCGTTGCGCAGGAGGCCAAGCAGAGTGCCATCCTCGACGCGTTCGAGTTCTGCGCGGAGAAACGCGGCGAGACCTGCGTCAAGACCATCAATCCCAACCGGATTGACGACATCCTACGTGACTCACGCGACGAGGCCGAGCGCCGGCACATTTGGGAGGTCTCCAAGCAATCGGGTCCCGCCCTCAAGCCCGGCCTGGTCGAGCTGCGCCGCCTGCGCAACGAGTTGGCGCAAGAGATGGGCTACAGCTCGTTCTTCGCGTTGCAGGTTGCCGACTACGGAATGCCGGTCGACGAGATGACGACGCTTATGGAGCAGTTCCAGACCGACCTGCGGCCGCTCTACGAGCAGGTGCATTGCTGGGCGAAGCACGAGTTGGCGAAACGATACAAGCAACCGCCTCCGAAGAAGATCCCGGCGCACTGGATCGGCAACCGCTGGGCGCAGGCCTGGCCAGGCCTGTCGTCCGCGGTGAGCCTCGACGGGATGTTCAAAGACAAGTCGCCCGAGTGGATCGTCAAACAGGGTGAAGCCTTCTACGCTTCGCTCGGCATGCCGCCGCTGCCCGCGTCGTTCTGGGAGAAGTCGGACCTCTATCAGCTACCGGCTGACTCGAAGCGAAAGAAGAACACGCACGCTTCGGCCTGGCACCTCGATATCGATAAGGACGTGCGGTCGCTGATGAGCGTCGAGCCCAACTTCCGCTGGTTCGAAACCTCACACCACGAGCTGGGCCATGTCTACTACTTCATGGCCTACTCGAATCCCAACGTGCCTCTTTCGTTGCGCGAGGGAGCCAACCGGGCCTTCCACGAGGCGGTCGGCGATCTGATTGGGATCGCCGCGCGCCAGCCGGCCTACTTGAAAGAGATCGGCTTGCTCGAAGAGGACGCCGAGATCGACGAGGTCCAATGGCTGCTCGATGAAGCGCTCAATCAAGCGGTGGTGTTCATCCCGTTCTCGTCGGGCACGATGTCGTTCTGGGAGCATGACCTCTTCGAGGAGAACCTCTTGCCCGAAGAATTCAACCAGCGCTGGTGGGAGTACGTCGGCCGCTTCCAGGGCGTCGAGCCGCCCTCACCGCGCGGCGAGGAGTTCTGCGACGCCTGCACGAAGACCCACATCAGCGACGACCCGGCGCAGTACTACGACTACGCGATGGCCTTCGTCCTCAAGTATCAGTTGCACACCTACATCGCGAAAAACATCCTCAAGCAAGACCCGCGCGACTGCAACTACTACGGCAACAAAGAGGTCGGCAAGTTCCTGTGGGAACTGCTCGAGCTCGGCGCCACCCGCGACTGGCGCGAAGTCATCCGCGAGAAAACCGGCGAGGAAATCAGCACGCGCGCCATGCTCGAGTACTTCGCGCCGCTGCTGGACTACCTCGAGAAGGAGAACGCCGGGCGCGATACCTCTTGGTAGAAGTCAGGGAAATGGCTGGGGGCAGTGGTTCGCCTCGGCCTTCATGTGGTGCTAGAATCGGCACGGAGGGATGAGGACGAGTTCGCGGTCCGCCCGCCAGGCTGTCGGATCACCGCCCGTCGGTTCGCTCCATGATTCCCCATTGAAGGAGGTTCAATGATGTCCGTCACCAAGAGCGTGCTTGTCGTCTTTGCCGTTCTCTTCGCGGCAGTGGGCTGCGAAAATGAGCCGGTAGTGAAGTCGGAGGTCGTAACCAAGCCCGAGCCCAAGCCGAAAGAGGATCCGCCCCTGACCGGTACCCCGGTTGTGATCATGAAGACGACAAAGGGCACGATGAAGATCGAGCTCTACCCCGAGAAGGCGCCGGAAACGGTTAAGAACTTTCTCAAGTACGTCGATCGCAAGTTCTACGACAGCACCGTCTTCCATCGCGTGCTCAGGAATGCGATTCAGGGCGGAGGGTATAGGTGGGACACGAAGGCGAACGGGATGAAAACCAAGCGCCCGAGGGAGCCCATCAAGAATGAGTCTGACAACGGACTCAAGAACGAGCGGGGCACGATAGCGATGGCGCGGGCTGAAGACCCGGAAAGCGCGACGTCGCAGTTCTTCATCAACCTAAAGAACAGTCGCAACTACGATTCGAAGGGCGATAAGTTGGGCTACTGTGTGTTCGGCAAAGTGATCGAGGGGATGGACGTCGCGGACGCAATTGGCGCAGTGAAGACAACCAAACAGGTGCCGACCAGACCGGTCTTCGTCAGGAATATCCGCCGCGAGCAGTGATTGGGCGCGCCGGCCCGGACAAGATTCCCTGAAGTACTTCCGCGGGACCACGCCATGCGGGCGCGCCTCTGACTTCTGGTGTGCCGGTTCCTGCGCCTTACGAGCCTGCGCGAAGGCAGTAGAGCACCCCATCGCGCGAGCCGATGAGAAGGCGCTTGCCCGCGATGGCGGGTGAGGCGACAATGTTGCCGCCGAGCGTGACGTTCCACAGGAGCTTGCCGTCGGCCAGATCGAGGGCGTAGAGGTTGCCGTCGTAGGAGCCGACGTAGATCACATCACCAGCGAGGACGGGCGATGAGTCAACGCGGCCGCGGGTCGTGAAGTCCCAGATCAACTCGCCCATTTCCTGATCGATGGCGTGGACCCGCTTGTCGCGTCCGCCGAGCACGACCTTGCCCTGGGCGACGACGGGCGAAGAAAAGAACGGATGCTCGGTTGTTGGGTGGGAGTACCGCCACACGATCTCGCCCTTCTTCCAGTCGATCGCCAGCACCTGGTTGCCGAACGTGCCGACATAGGCGCGGTCTCCCACGACGGCGGGCGTGGCGGCGACGTAGTCGTCGATGTCGATGGTCTTGGTCTCCTCACCCTTAGAGATGTCGATGACTCGAAACTTGCCGTCGCAGCCGGTGACGAAGGTGAAGCCGCCCTCGACCGCGGGGCTGCAGTGCACGCGGTCCTCGGTTTGGACGGCCCAGTTGAGGTTGCCGGTCTCGGGGTCAAGGCTGTAGAGGTTCGAATCGTAGGAGCCAAACAGCACCGAACCGGGCATGCAGTTGGGGGAAGAGAGGATCTCGGCGTGGGTCTCAAACGTCCAACGGGCTTTGCCCGTCTCGATATCGACGGCATGGAAGAAGCCTTCCTCATCGCCGAAAAATACGGCGCCGCCTTGGACGCAGCCCGACGCCGGAACGCCTAGCTTGGCTTGGTAAGTCCACTTGCCCTTGCCCGTTTCGAGGTCCACTGCGTGGAACTTGCCGTTCATCTCGCCGAAATAGACCGTGCCGTCGACGACGATCGTGGTCGAGTCGATGCCATCGGGGGCATCGTAAGTCCACTCGACTTCGAGGGGCGGCGGGAGCGGGTTGGGGGCGACGGCGTTGCGCTGGGCCGTGCCGAGAAAGAGAGGCCAGTCGGCGGCCGGGAGGCGGTTGGAGAGCACCAGCAGCGCAATCAGCGCCGGCGCCGCGGCCCTTAGTAGGCGCATCGGTAGATCTCCAAAAGATCCTGGGCCGTGACCGGGCGCGGGTTGAACTGCGCGGTCCACTGCCGGGAGGCTTCCTCGGCCAGGTCAGGCAGCCCGTTCTCCGGAACTCCGTGGTCGGACAAACGTGTCGGCAGCCCGGCTTGCCCCAGCATGGTCTCCACCCGGCCGGCGAGGTTCTCGGCGGAGGTATCGAGCTGGGCGTAGAGCGGAGCGACTGAAACGGCGTTGTAACGGATCACCGGCCCGAGCATGACACCGACCGCCGCGCCGTGGACGACATCATGGCGGGCCGTGAGCGGGTTGGCGCAGGAGTGCGCAGCGCCCAGCATCGAGTTCTCGATCGCGGCACCGGCGAAGTGCGCGCCGAGAAGCATTTCACCGCGCGCGGCGAGGTCGGAGGGCTGGTCGAGAACGCGGGGTAATCCGTTGCTCAGTAACCGCCAGGCCTCGCGTGAGTAGAGGGCGGAGATCGGGTTGCGCTTCTTGGTAACCCAGCTCTCGAGTGCGTGCGAGACGGCGTCGATCCCCGTGTCGGCGGTGACTACCGCGGGTTGCGTCAGCGTCAGTTCCGGATCGAGAATCGCGACGGCCGCGGCAGCCTTAGGGTCGCCGCACGCCATTTTTTGATGCGTTTGCTCGTCGGCGATCAGGGCGAACGATTGCGCTTCGCTGCCCGTGCCGGCGGTGGTGGGGACAGCGATCAACGGCAGCATGGGCTTGGACGCTTTTCCGACTCCCCAGTAGTCCTTCATGCGTCCACCGTTGGTGAGCAGAAAGTTGATGCCCTTGGCGCAGTCCATCGAGCTGCCGCCGCCAAGACCGACGATCAAGTCGACTTCGTGCTCTTTGGCGAATGCAAGGCCGGTATCGACATGCGCCGTAGTCGGGTTTTCCTCTACGTCACTGAAGACGACAGCCGAGAGGCCCTCGGTTTCGAGAAAGCGAACGGCGGCAGCCGGGTAGCCGGCGCTGACGATGCCGGGGTCGGAGACGACCAGGGCCCGACGTCTGCCGAGCGGGCGGGCGAGTTCGCCTAGTTGCGCTAGGCTTCCGTTCCCGAACACGACTCGGGTGCGAGGTTGGAAGTCGAAGGAGGGAAGCGACATCACCGGTCGTACAGCAGGGCAGATCGTCGGAGGATCATTTGTAGACAAGCTTCGAGGAACATCACAAGAGGCTCTGGAACCCAGCTTGGTCGAAGTGGTGATCTTCGGTAAGAGCTTGGCCGATGCCCCGACGTCGCATGATCGCAAAACTCGTGCAGTCTACCAGACTCCAGAACTTGTCACGATGACGCGTAAACATATCCCAAGCCTCCGCCTCTATGGCCGGATCAATATGCATAACGATTACCCAGGCGGATGATCGTAGCACTCCGATCATCTGGATTTGCAGACCGCGTTCCACCTTGAGAGGACTGGTTAGCAGAGACGCCAATTCGGCTACAACGTAGTTCGTCGTGACGATTTCGACGGAGGACCGCTGCCAGTGATTAAGAAAGTCGATTGCTTGGCGATGATAAGGCTGCCTGCGGAGAAAATAGTTGGCCCACCCGGACGTATCGACAAAGACCTCGGTCATTCGGCGTCATGACTGTCCAATAGCGCCTGGCCAATGTAGTCGTCGTGACGGCTGCCGACATCCGTTACATTGGAATCGATGACCCCCGCAAGTTTGAGCAAGGGGTCATCTTCTGGAGCAGGACGAGCACGCGGTTTGCTTGAAAGATACGACTCAAGGAGTCGCACGAAGACACTCTGCGGAGTCTTGCCCTCGCGGGCGGCTGCTTCTTCCAGGCGGTCGTGCAACGCGTCGGGGATCTCCAACTCGATGGTACGGGACATGGTCGACCTGCCCTCATTGTACCGTGAACTTTCCGCCTGTTTTCGGAACTCAGTACACGCCGATGGCTACCTTGGTGGCGCCTCGGGAGAACGGGCGGACGTTGCGAACGCCATCCCAGGGGTAGAGCTCGATGGGAGGCTCACGCTCGCATTCGTCGCGTTCGGGGAAGCGGGGCATGAAGAACTCTTTGGTAAGAGTCGTCAATAACACCCGGCCGGTTTCGCCGTAGCCGACCACTTGGTCCATATCGTCGGGATTGACGACTTGGCTCGCCGCACGCGGTTGCGGCGGGTAGTAGATGATGGCGTAGTCATCGGCGGGGTCGAACGGCTTGTGGCACGCCAACCCCATCAAGGTGTTGCCGTAGGTTGCGGCGAAGTAGGCCCCTTCGAGCAATTCCTCTTTCGCGAAGCGGTGGAACTGGGGGGTCATCTCGGTCCCGCCGCAAAAAACGCCGGTGATGCCTTTCTCTTTCAACGAAACCTGCTCGCTCAGACCGTCGAGCAATTTGGGCGTCGTGAAGAGACACTTAATGTTGGGGTGGTTCTCGAGAATGATGACCGCCTGGTCGATGCAGTGCTTCTTGTAGGCCTCGGCTTCTTTGACATCGCCGCGCTTGATCAGCTTAACGACCCAGCGCGGGTCGAGGTCGATCTGAAAGCAGATCCCTCCGCGAACCTGTGCCAAGTGCTCGATCGCCAACCGCAGCCGCCGCGGACCTGAAGGGCCGACTTGCAGCCAGTCGGAACCGGGCGGAAAGTATTCGTCCGGCAGCGTGCGGCTGAACTCCGAATAGTCGATGCGGAAGTCGTCGATGTTGATGCGCATCTTCGGCACGCCGGTGGTGCCGCCAGTCTCAAAAACGTAGACTGGCTTGTCGGCATAACCCTTCGGCACCCAGCGGCGCACCGGCCCTCCGCGCAGCCACTCGTCTTGAAACAGGCCAAAGCGCTTCAGGTCGTCAAAGCCTTTAATCTCGGTCCTCGGGTCCCAGTCAAGCTTCTCGGCGTGGTCAAGCCAAAAGGAGCAGCCGGTTTCGGGATCGAAGTGCCACGCAACGATCTCGCGTACGTGGGCGTCGAGGGCTTCGCGGGCGTCGGTGAGCTTCTCTCGGGAGGCGGGTGCGACTTCGGTGGTAGCCATGTGGAATTTTGCCAGAGTCGGGTGCGGGCGCGGGATGCCGTGCCCCTACATTCTTACTTGCCCGCGATAGCGTAAACGTGTGAGCGGGTCATTATGTAAAGCGTGCCGTTGGCCACGACCGGGGTGCCGTAGACGGTGTTGCCGAAATTGATCTCGGAAAGTACCTCTTTCACACGGCCCGCCTTCATCACGGTAAGATCGCCATCTTCGTCGCCCAGCATCACCTTGCCGTCCACCACGTAGGGCGAGCCCCAAACGGCGGCCAGCATATCGTACTCCCAGAGCAGCTTACCGGTCTCGACGTCGAGCGCGTGAAAGAAGCCGCTGAAATTCGGGACGTAGAGAATGCCGTCGTCGATCGCCACTGTCGAAATAGTGCGGCGGAAGTCGTGATGCCAAATGACGCCTGTCTTGGTAACGTCGCCCTTCTTGGTGGCATCGATCGCCCATAGATGACCGACCCCTTCGCCGTGCTCGGGGTCCTGACCCACGGCGACGAATACCTTGTCGTCGTAGATCACAGGCGTCGCGATGATGTTGTTGCGGCCGCCGCGGCCCTGCTTCCATTCCGAGTCCTTGGGATTGCAGTCGAACGTCCACAGCACCTTGCCCGTCTTGGGGTGGAAGCTGCGCAGCCAACCATCGCCGCCGGCGAAGATCACTTGCGCAATTCCCAGTGCTTCGCCATAGGCCGGCGAGGCCCATTGGCCGTGGAGAATTCCTTCCCCAGGGGAGCCGTCTTCCCAGATGATTTCACCGGTGTGGCGATTCAGGGCCAAGAAGCTCGGAGCATCGGGAAAGGGAATGTTGATGTGGCTTTCGTCGACACCGTTCGATGTGTTGACGTACAGGATGTCGCCGACGACCAGAGGCGACGTGGCGGCCATGTTGTGGGGGAACACGGCCAGTTCCTCGTACATATCGAGTTTCCAGATGATGTCGCCATCGATCTCCGAGGTGTTTTCCTCTTCCTTGAAAGGGCCGTCGTTCTCGCCATCGCGGAAACCCTCTACATCGAGCGCGATGACCTCGGCGCGATTCGAGACGTAGTAGGCGACACCGTCCACGATCGCCGGCGAGGAGCAAACGCCCTGCTCGGGCCAGTCGTTGACACGGCCCGCCGCGAGCTTCGGGTGGGTCATCTGCCAAAGGAACTCACCGTCGGATTCGCGGAAGCACATCACGACGCCGCGATCGCCTCCGAGCTTGGCGTTGCGCAACAGCTCGTTGTTCGTCCCGACGAGGATCTTGCCGTCGGCGACGACCGGGTTGCCGTAGGACTGCGACCCCAACTCGGCGACCCACTTGATGTTGGTCTTGTCGCCGACATCCCACGTGCGGGGGATGCCTTTCTCGTCGGACACCATGTTGCGGTCCGGCCCGCCGCCCCACATCGGCCAGTCTTCGGCGAAGGAGGAAGGCGATACCAGCGCCGCCGCGAGCAGACAAGCGGCGAGAGTCATCAACATTCGACCGTATCTCATAAGGTTTCCGTTTTCGTCGAGAGTCCGGCGCCGGCCGGTCAGAGTCTCAGCTTACCGAAGTGGGCCCTCAGCGCCCGGCGGGGGTCACATGGATGTTGTCGTAGAAAATGTCGGCGGCGGAGTACCCGTAGATTCCCGGGCTGCCTTTGGTGTGAGGCAGCGAGTCTTCAGCTTCGATCGTCCACTCGGCCGGTTCGGCCTCGGCTCTCTTCCAAACCTTGCCTCGAATGGTTGCTTTGCTGCCGTCGGCTGCGGCGTCAACACGCATCTTCATGCGGTACCAGACGTTCGTTTCCCACTCCAGGGGGATGACTTTAGAGAACCGCACCAACTCCGAGAGCCAAGTACGGATCACCAACTTCTTCCGGTTGCCCATCATGGCCAGCGTATACCGATGTGAGACGAGACCCATGTCGGGCTTGCGCCTCCCCCGCTGCGCAGCTTGAAGGTCCGCCTCGATCACGTATCCGGAATCGTCGGGATCACCGATGTAGACTGTCCTCCGCACCGCTCGAATATTCGAGGACATTTTCTTCAGGACTTTGTTGCCCTCCAGGCCGACAGCTTGGAACGCCCCCCGCGTCGCATTCCAGCCCGAAGGCACGGCCTTCTCCGCGTAGGACTCGAAGTCTTCGCTGAAGGGTGCCGGCGGCCGGGCGCTGACCCGGGCCGCGCCTTTCAACTCGCCCACCGTAGCGAGGAGCTGTCCGCCCTGCGGGATGGCGTCGCCGCCAAGCTTCAACTCGCCGGCGGAGGAGACGGTTCCCTTGAGGCCGTCGAGCGACCACTGCGCTTCGGCTTCGCCGATCAAACGGCCCTTGGCGTCAAACGTGCGGGCCGTGAACGTCCTCGCGTCGCCGGGCTTGAGGACGAGCTCGGTCGGTACCACCTGTACGTGGGCCGGTTGGGCGCCGGCGGGCGCGTCGTTCGATACCGCGGCAGGCATGGACGCGGATTTCGGCGCTAGGGCCTTGGGGCCGATGGCGTAGAGGTCGTTCGTCGTCATCAAGAAGACCCGCCCGTTGGCTACGGCCGGCGAGCCGTTGATCTGCGTCGCGCTGCCATCGGCGTTCTTGAACTCCTCGACATGCAGGACGTCAGGCTCCTTGCGGCCGTTCAACTTGAGGATGTGGAACTTCCCATCGACATCGGCCACATAGGCCTTGCCGTCGGCGATGACGGGCGAGGCTTTCTGAGCGATGCCCAGGTTGTGCTTCCACAGTTCTTCTCCCGTCGCCGTGTCGAAGGCCGTTAGGTTGGCGGAATTATCGACGTGGTACAGGATACCGTCGTGGATCGACGGCGAGGCGTACCCGCCGGTGAACCCGTCCACTTTCCAGACTTCCTTGGGCTTGCCTTCTGAAACCTGGCTCGCGTCGAGCTGAACCAGGCGTCCCATGGCGACGCTTCCATCGACGTTCTCTTCACTGTGCGAGGCGAAGACATGATGCCCATCGACCACAACCGAGGAATTGATGCCACGCTTGCTCAGCGGGAAACCCCAGACCTTCTTGCCGGTGGCGACCTGCAGGGCATAGATGCCGCCGTCGCCGTTGCCGCCGAGGAGCAGCCGCTCGCCGTCAATCACCCGGACGATCGGGACCGAGTAGGTTGTGTCCTTCGGCGCCCCGCCCGGCGTGGAGATCCAGATGATGTCGCCGCTCTTCTTGTCGAGAGCCAAGAAGCGATGGCGCGGGATGAAGTTGCTTCCCCACCCGGCGGTGAGGAAGCTGACGATCAGCAGATCACCGTCGAGCATCGGATCGACCGTGCGGCCGCCGAAGCCCGAAATTCGCCCGACTTCCTCGCCGAAAGAGTGGGACCAGACGATCTTGCCGTCACGGTCGAAGCAGATGAGCATACCCTCCACGCCGTGGGAGTAGATGTAGCCGGTTTCCGGGTCGCCGGCTAGGCTCGCCCAGCCGACGCGATGATGAGGAATATCGGTTTGGAAAACGCTGTAGCGGTGTTCCCAGCGGATCTTGCCGGTCTGCTCATCGACGCAAACGATTCGCTCTTGCCATTTCGTCGGATCGTCCGGTTCGGCAAGAGTGATGACGCAAACACGGCCCTCGAGCACGATGGGGGTCGAGCGGCCGCCGATCGGGGCTTTCCAAAGCAGATTCTCGCCAGTAGCCGACCATCTGCCCGGGAGGCCGGCTTCCGCCGACACGCCGTCGGCGCTCAGACCGCGCCAAGCCGGCCAGTCGGTAGCGGCGAGAGGCGTGATCAGTGTGAGGGTCAGAAGTCCGGCAAGGACCAACGAACTCAACCGGGCTAAACGCTGGGTGTTCATAAGGTTCTCCCGGATCGCCATTCTATCAAAAGACGTTCCCCGGCCCCATTTGATTCCGTCCCCATTCGATTTCGCTGCGTTTAGAAGGGGGATCGACGGCGTTAGCTGCGGCTGAACAACCGTGCCTGCATTCCCATGTCGACGCCTGCCTGGGGTGCCATGCTCGATCAGGCTGGGAGATGACTGAAGGCCGATCGGGGCGGAGAAGCCTTGCTATACTTCGGTTTCCGGCTGTTTTTTGGCTGGTGGACGCGCCGAATCCTCCATGGCTGAATGGTTCGCAGAGAACGGCTCTCCCAGTATCGGCAACAGCAGCGCCGAAAACGGCAAGAGCATTTACGTGCTCAAGCCGAGGGGCTTTTGCGCCGGGGTGGTGCGGGCAATCGATATCGTCGAACTGGCGCTGGAGGTGTACGGGGCGCCGATCTATGTCCGCCGGGAAATTGTTCACAACCGCCACGTCGTCGATGACTTGGCGGGGCGTGGCGCCGTCTTCGTCGACGAGTTGGGCGACGTTCCCCACGGCGCGCGCGTCGTCTACAGCGCGCATGGGGTTTCCCCGCAGGTGCGCACCGACGCCGAGGCCCGTAGGTTGAGGGTGATCGACGCGACCTGCCCCTTGGTGACCAAGGTTCACCTGGAGGCTGTTCGCTTTGCGTCGCGCCAGGGCACGATCCTGCTGATCGGCCATCGCGACCACGATGAGATCATTGGCACCATGGGCGAGGCTCCGGACCATACGATCCTCGTGTCGGCGAAAGAGGAAGTCTGGTCGGTGGAGGTTCCCGACGAGCAGAACGTCTACTATCTGACCCAGACCACTCTCAGTCTCGATGAAGCCGGCGAGATCATCACGGAACTCAAGAAACGGTTCCCGCACATCCAGGGCCCGCCAGCGCAGGACATCTGCTATGCCACCGAGAACCGCCAGCAGGCCGTGAAGCGTATCGTGCCGCGATGCGACCTGTTGCTGGTGGTCGGCTCGGATAACAGCTCGAACTCCCGCCGACTGGTGGAGGTCGGCTCCAATGCCGGCCTGCCGAGTTACCTGATTGATGATGAGACCGGCATCCGGGAAGAGTGGCTCGACGGCGTAACGAACGTGTCGATCACAGCGGGTGCATCGGCGCCGGAAATCCTCGTACAGAAGGTGATCAAGCACCTATCGGCGCTAGGCTTCTCGCGCGTTGAGGAAGTGGAAGTCATCGAAGAGGACGTTTTCTTCCCCCTCCCCAACGACTTGGCCGCGGCATCGAGCCGGCTGACCACGATCTCGAACGCCTGACCCAGGTGCCTGGCCGGGGCGACTCACGTCCCGAGCCCTGTCAAGGATGTGAACCGAGCCTGCATGTCTCACCACCTGACGGGTCGAAGTACGCGATGAGGACCGCCATGATTTTTCATATTAAAGGCCTTTAAGTGGCGTCAGGGTTGGTGCCAGACTGCTTCACGGCTCGGTTGCTTCGCCTGCCACGTGCGAGAAATGCAGACCAGCGATTCCACGCTGTTGATTGTCGCCGCCGACCGGAGAGAGTTGGAAGGGATCGGCGGTCGCAAGCAAGGGTTCGAGCCTTGCTCGATAGGGCTTCGCTGGAGTTCCCGGGGCCTGCTAGAAGGGCGGCCCGTGTTGCTCGTGGCGAACGGGCCCGGCCGCCGGAACGCCCGCGAAGCCGCTTCGGTGGCCTGCAGGGCCTTCCGCGTCAGCGCCGTCGTTTCGACCGGTTGCGTGGGAGCGCTAGACCCAGAACTGCGGGTGGGTGAGTTGTTTCTGGCCAACCGCGTGATCGAGGCGGAATCCGGGGTTGAATATCCTGTACAGTTAGAGTTGGGGCTCGGTTCTGCATCCGGTTCGGCGCCGGCGGTTGGCGCGCTCTTGACGGTCGACGCAGTCGCACAAGACGTGGCTGTGAAGACTCGGCTGTGGGAAACCGGGGCGCGGGCGGTCGACATGGAGGCCTCGGCCGTTGCCGGCGAAGCCCACGCGCGAGCACTGCCTTTCTACTGCGTGCGCGCGGTGAGCGACGACGCGGCGACGAGCTTTGAGATCGACTTTAACCACGCCCGCCGGGCGGACGGTACCTTTTCCGGCTGGCGCGTGGCCGCCCAAGCCGGCCTGAGCCGGCGGCGCTGGAGCCACTTAGTCACGATCTACCGCAACGCCCGGAAGGCTTTCGAAACGCTGGGGGCGTTCTTCCGGAATTGCCGTTTCGCTGATGGGAGCGCGTGACGGGAACCCCTGACCAGAACGCCCTCGCGAAAGCCTTGATGAGCGCCCCTTCCCTCGCCATTCCTGAGTCGATGGCCGCCTCGGTCTATCGTGGCCAGGGACGGGTGAACCTCGAAACCGTACCGGTTCCCGGCATCGGCGCCGGCGAGATTCTCGTCCGTGTGGAGTCGTGCGGCATCTGCCACACCGACCTGAAGAAGATACAGCACGACCTGCTGCCGCCGCCGAGGATCTACGGCCACGAAACGGCGGGCGTGGTGGCCGGGGTCGGTCCAGGCGTGGGCGGTTTCGAGGAGGGCGACCGGGTGTGCCTGTTTCATCACATCCCGTGTCTCGAGTGCTTCTATTGCCGTCACAGGGACTATGCGCAGTGTGCGACGTACAAGAAAGTCGGTGTCGGCGCGGGTTTCGAGCCGGCGGGCGGCGGTTTCGCCCAGTACGTCCGTGTGATGGACTGGGTCGTGAGACGCGGGGTCGTGAAGGTCCCCGACGGCGTCAGCTTCGACCGCGCCAGCTTCGTCGAGCCGGTCAACACCTGCCTCAAGGCGCTGGAGAAGTGCGCCGCCGCGGCCGATGACACAGTGCTGGTACTGGGGCAGGGTCCGATCGGCCTACTGTTCACGATCTTGTTGCGGCGCAAGGGCGTTGAGCAAGTGTATGCCACCGACATCGTCGCCGCGCGGCTGGAGGCCTCGGAGAGAATCGGGGCACGGCAGGCTTGGAATGTCGAGGAAGTCGACGCCATCGCTGAGATCCGGCAGCGCACCGAAGGTCGGGGCGCCGACCTGGTGATCGTGGCGGCTTCGGCGCCGGGCATCGTCGAGCAGGCTATCGCGGCCTCGCGGCCCGGTGGAAAAGTGCTTTTGTTCGCGCAGACCTCGCCGAAAGAGACGTTCGAGCTCAGCGGCGCGAGCCTTTGTGTGGGCGACCGAACTTTGCTAGGATCATACAGCGCTTCGGTTGATTTGCAGCAGGAGTCCGCCGAGTTGGTCTGGCAGCCTGATTTTCCCGTCGAGGAACTGATTTCGCACCGGCTTCCGCTCGAGGAAATGGAGCAGGGCATCGAGTTGGCGCGGCAGCCGGCCCAGGGTTCACTGAAGCTGATCGTGAACCCGCAAAGGTAACGGAATCGTGCAAGAGAAGATGATGGCCGCCGTCTTGTACGGTAAGGAGAACCTTCGGGTGGAGCAGGTCGACGTGCCGTCGATCGGCCCCGGCGATCTGCTGGTCAGAGTGCACGTGGCCCTGACCTGCGGGACCGACTTGAAGGTATTTCGCCGCGGCTATCACGCGCGGATGATTCAGCCTCCGGCGGTGTTGGGCCATGAGTTGGCGGGCGAGGTCGTCGGCGTCGGGTCGGAGCTAACGGGATTCTCTTCCGGCGACCGTATTGTCGCCGCGAACTCCGCGCCTTGCGGTGAGTGCTTCTACTGCCGGCGGGACCGTGAGAACCTCTGCGAAGACCTCATGTTCAACAACGGCGCGTACGCCGAGTATGTGCGCATCCCGGACCGGATCGTGGAACGGAATACGTATTTGATTCCCGACCACATCGGCTATCGGGAAGCAGCGATGGTCGAACCGCTGGCCTGCGTGATGCGGGGAGTCGACGAGACGGGCGTCGAGCCCGGCGATACGGTCACGGTGATTGGCCTCGGCCCGATCGGGCTGATGTTCGTGCGGCTGGCGAGCCTGGCCGGGGCGAGAGTCATCGCTGTCGGGCGGCGGCAGACACAACTCGATCGTGCCAAACGGATGGGTGCGGCGGAGCTGATCCTCTCCCGCCGCGGCGACCCGCCCATCGAAGAGGTGCGGGAGTTGACCGAAGGGGGCCGCGGCTCAGACATCGTGATCGAGGCCGTGGGTTCGCCCCACGCTTGGCGTGGAGCGGTTGAGATGGTGCGAAGCGGCGGCACCGTCAACTTCTTCGGCGGCTGTCCGAGCGGCAGCCAGGTCTGTCTTGATACGGCGAAGCTGCACTACTCGGAGATCACGCTCAAGTCGAGCTTCCATCACACGCCGGCACATGTGCAACGGGCGTTTGATGTGATCTGCCGCGAGGAAATTCCGGCTGCCGAGTTCGTGTTGAATGACGCTCCGCTCAGCGACTTGCTGGAAGTCTTCCGTCACATGATGAGCCACAACGGCCACCTCAAGACGGCGATCCTGCCGACGGACCAATAGTCGCTCTTGGAGGGCGGCGCAGCCGACCCACGGCCCGTTGCCAAGCTCCAACCGCTGCCGTGAAGCACTTCCTCCAGCCTGTCGAGTTTCTCGCCCGCTACGGAACCGACGGCCCGGCCTGGGACGCGCCCTCGTCTTTGGCCTACACTCGCCGGCTGGCCCGCCATCACTACGAGAACTTTCACGTGGCCAGCGTCCTGCTCCCGCGGCGCTTGCATCAGGACTTTCACAACGTCTACAGCTTCTGCCGCTGGGCCGACGACCTCGGGGATGAGATCGCCGATCGCGAGCGCAGTCTCGAGCTGCTGGGCTGGTGGCGCAAGGGCTTGCGCGCGATGTATTCGGGCCAAGTGAGCCACCCAGTCTACGTCGCGCTACGCGAAACCGTTGCGAAGTACGAACTGCCTATCGAGCCTTTCGATGACCTGATCCAGGCGTTCGAGCAAGACCAGCGTACGACACACTACGCCACCTTCGAGGAGGTGCTGGGCTACTGCCGCTACTCCGCCAACCCCGTCGGCCGGCTCGTGCTTCGCCTGTGGGGCTATTCGGACGAGGAGCGGTTCACGTTGGCCGATTACACATGTACGGCGCTGCAGCTCGCGAACTTTTGGCAGGATGTCGCGCGGGACTTTCGCATCGGCCGTGTCTACATCCCGCTCGATGTGATGGGCAGGCACGGATATTCGCTCGCGGCGCTGGAGACTGATCTCACACAGAGGCAGGCGAGCACGGAGTTCCAGGCAGTGATGCGGGAGCTGGTCGAGCGGACGCGGGAGTTGTTCCCGGCCGGGCTGCCGTTGCTCCACAAGGTCGACCGGCGTCTGTCGGTGGATCTCGATCTCTTCACCCTGGGCGGCATGGCGGTTCTCGATAAGATTCAGCGGCAGGGGTTCGACACGATCAGCCGGCGACCGAAACTGGGAAAGCGCGACCGTCTGGCATTGCTGTTGCGCGCCGTCGCGCACGCTCTTTCTCGCAAACCGCGAGACGTAACGGGGGCCGAGCATGCCTACCGTTAGGGAGTCGTTCGGCCATTGCCGCCGGGTAGCCCGCGCGCGTGCGCGGAACTTCTACTACTCGTTCCTGCTGTTGCCTCGAGAGCGCAAAGATGCGATGTGCGCGATCTACGCGTTCATGCGTTACGCGGACGACATCTCCGATCAGATGGGCCCGCCCCGGGAGGCGCGGGTGGCGCTGCTCGACCGCTGGCGAAAGTCCTTCCAAACCGCGCTCGAGGGTGAGTACGGCAACGATCCGATCCTGCCCGCTTTTCACCAGACTGTGCGGAAGTACGCCATCCCGTCGCAGTATTTCTCCGACTTGATCGAAGGTGTCAGCAGCGATCTCTCGACGACGGCCTACCGCACCTTCGACGACCTCTACCGCTACTGTTACCGCGTCGCCTCGGTCGTTGGGATGACCACCGTTCACGTCTTCGGCTTCGACTCGCCCGAGGCGCTACGACTAGCGGAAAAGTGCGGGATCGCGTTTCAATTGACGAACATCCTGCGTGACATCCCCGAAGACGCGCGCCTTGGGCGTGTGTACCTGCCACAGGAAGATCTCGACCGTTTCGGCCTGACCGCGGAGGACCTGGGCAAAGGCAATTCCGGCAAGCGTTTTCGCGCGCTGATGGAGTTCGAGTGGGAGCGTGCCGAGGGTTTCTACCGGGAATCGGCGCCTCTACTCAAAATGGTGTGTCCGGAAAGCCGGGCGGCCTTATGGGCGATGATTTCGATCTACCACCGGCTTTTGCGGCGGATTCGCAGCGACCGGTACGACGTTTTCGCTAGGCGGCCGAGGCTGAGCGCCGGCGAGAAGATGTGGATCGTCGCGCGGGCGTCCGGGTTTCGGCTCCTCGGAGGGGCCCCGCCATTCCCAGCGTAGTGATCGTGGGCGGTGGCTTGGCGGGCTTGGCCGCCGCCGCCGCGCTCGGCTCGGACGGCTTCGAAGTTGACCTGCACGAAGCCCGCCCCTACCTTGGAGGCCGCGCCGCTTCGTGGCTTCTTGATCCGTCGGACCCTGCTTCGGAACGCATCGACAACTGCCAGCACGTCCTGTTGCGCTGCTTTACGAACCTGCGTGACTTCTACCGACGGCTGGGCGTGGAAGACAAGATCCGCTTCTATGACCGCTTCTACTTCGTCCGCCCCGGGGGTGAGGTGGACGTGCTCAAGCGCGGGCTGCTGCCGGCGCCACTACATCTCTCCGGAGCGTTGGTCCGCTTCGGTGGGCTCTCGGCAGCGGAGAAATGGGTTGTCGTTCGCACGCTGCTGGCCATCCGGCGCCAGGCGGGGCGAGGCGATCTCGACGACATCAGCATGGGCGACTGGCTCGCCGGCCGGGGAACATCGCCACGGGCGATGGAGCGTTTCTGGCGGCCCATCTTGGTGAGCGCGCTCAATGAGGAGCCCGAGCAGGCCTCGGCCCGTTGGGGCTTTCAGGTCTTCGCCGAAGGCATGATGGCCGACCGCACGAGCTACGAGATGGGCATCCCAGCAGTGCCGCTTTCAGAACTCTATTCGGCGGCGCTGGGCGACAAGCTGGGACCGAACGTCCGGGTTCACTTGCGGTCGCCCGTCGAGCGAATCGACCCGAGCGACTCCACGGCGGACTACTACGTCGCGGCGGTTCCTTTCGAGCGCGTGAACGACTTGGCGCCTGACCTCGATCTACCACTCGATGAATTCGAGCACTCACCGATCACCGGGATCCACCTGTGGTTCGACCGCTCCGTCACTTCGTTGCCGCACGCCATTCTGCTCGAGCGCACGATTCAGTGGGTGTTTCGCAAGTCCGAGACGCACTTCCAGTTGGTCGTAAGCGCGTCGCGGTCGCTGTTGAAACTATCGCGGGAAGAGGTGGTGCGAATGGCTTGCGAGGAACTGGCGGAGTTCTTCCCCGAAGCCGGGCGGGCGCGGCTGGTTCGGTCGCACGTCATCAAGGAGGTTCGGGCAACCTTCTCCGCGCGCCCCGGCATGCAGCGCTTACGGCCAGGCGCGGCCACGAAGTACCACAACGTCTTTCTCGCGGGCGACTGGACCGATACGGGGTGGCCCCCCACGATGGAAGGGGCTGTTCGAAGCGGCTACAAAGCGGCGGAAGAGATCACGAAAGCGGCGGGCCAGCCGTGCTCGTTTCTGGCGCCGTAGCGATCTTGCCGGGCAGCGGTCCCTACTTCGGGTGAACGACGGCGAAGCCATCCCACTTGGGCTCTTCGCAGTGACCGCTGAGCGCCGGCCAAGCCTTCTGGTGGTCGTCGGACTTGACCCAGTCCATACGCTGTTCCTCTGTGTTGAAGGAAAGCCGCAGCGTGTAGTCGCGGGTGCCGGGCTTACGCATCAACAGAGCGTTGCGGAAGCCCTTCTGTCGGCTGACGGCGGGGTAGAAGACCTCCTTGAAGGTTTGCTCGACCTGCGCTTCGTGATCGGCCTTCGCGGTCAGCCAGATGTGCAACTCCATCGGGCCGTCGATGTTGAAGTCGCGTTCGGCGAAGGCCGGGATCGACACCGCGAGAACGAGGAGCGCAAGCGCGAATTTCTTCATGGTTCCCTCCATCGGGTCGCCAAGCGGACCTGAGTCCCGAAGAATCGGGACTCGACACGGCTGTAGCCTTACGCCACAACGCAGCTACGGAATTCGATTATACTCGCCGGCCGTCTGCCATTCGGGAAAGCCGAGCCCGTCGCGGTCGTAAACGACCTTGCCCTCGCGCACGGTGAGGATCGCCTCCAGCTTCCTGGTAGCGACCATACGCATCTCGCGGGTGTCATTGAGTCCAAACACGCCGTGGCGGATCGCGAAAACGGCAACGTCCGCCGTCCGTCCCTCGCCGAGCGTACCGATCTGGGGGAACTTGCCAATGGCCCGCGCCGGACGGACGGTGGATTTTTCGAGGGCTTCCTCGAAGCTCATCCCGAGATTCATGAACTTCGAGATGACGTTGGGCATGGCGGGCTTGGTCTTCAGGATGCTTCGGCGATGCAGGTCGCTGCTCAGGGTATCCGGCGGGAAGCCGTCTTTCATCGAGTCGGCCGCAACCGGAAAGATGAACGCGCCCGCTCCGTGACCCACGTCGAAGAGAACACCGCGCCGCCGCGCTTCCCACATCCACGGCTGGACCTTTCGCGTTGCCCGGTTAACCAGCTCGATCTGGCGGTCGCTGTGCATGTGCGTGTGGATGTCACTGGGCCTTAGGATCTCGAGCAACTTAGTCCGTGTGTTACGCGCCTGGTGGGTCAGCACCTGCATGTCGACGATCACGGGCTTATCGGTCATTTCGCCGGCCTCGACGGCGCGTTCCAACGGGAGATACCCCTTGCGGCCAAAGTGGGCCGTCTTGATCCCGACGATCAAGTCGGGATACTGTTTCATCTTCTCCGCTGTCTTGGCGGCATCCATATCGGTGACGTCGTTTTCCGCCCTGCCACCCACCATGCCCTCTCCCACGATGTTGATGAAGGCGTAGACGCGCGTCTTGGTGCGGTCGATCACCGTCTCCTTGAACTCGTCGAATGTACGCCAGCCGGACCCGCCGCAGTCGACCACTGTGGTCGTGCCTTGGGTCAGATGCGTATCGTCGGGCCAGATCCAGCCCTGGTAGCCGAAGACATGCGTATGGATGTCCACTAGGCCCGGGGTGACGTAGTAGCCGCCGACCTTGATGGTCTTCTTGGCCTGGCTGGTAGGTATGTCGGGGGCGACCTTGGCGATCTTGCCTTCTCGGACCGCGATGTCGACCACTCGGTCGATCTTGTTTGCCGGGTCGATCACGTGACCGCCTTTGAGGAGCAGGTCATATTGCTGCGCCGCCGCCGGCACCACGGTCAGCAGGAGGGCGAGCGGAAGGGAGAGCAACAGAACACGGGCCCCGAGCCGCGACTGCATGTGAGGCAAGGCGGCCAACAACGACACGAACTTCATCTCAGCGGAAGTTGCTGTACGGGCCGGCGGTGCTCCACTCGGGCATGCTGATGCCGTCCTCGTCCCAGACGATGGCGCCCTTGCGAATCGTCATGGCGCAACGAATCTTCTTGTCGGCGGTGAGCTTGCCGTGGCCCGAATCGAGAAACGCGAACTTGCCGCGCTCGATCTTGAGCACGGCGATGTCGGCGGTCGAGCCCTCATCGAGCGTGCCGAGGTCGGTGCGGCGGATCGCCTTGGCCGGGTTTACGGTGGTGCGCTCGATGACCTGCTCGAAGCTCAGGCCGATGTTGAGGAACTTCGACATCACGTTGTTCAGGTGCGCGCGAGGGAGCATGATGGAGTTCTTGTGGATGTCGGTCGAAATCGTATCCGGCAGGAAGCCCTGCTTGATGGCCGGGACGCCGATGCGGAACCAGAAGCTGCCCGAACCGTGGCCGACGTCAAACAGGATGCCGCGCTCGCGGGCCTTCCACATGTAGTCCTGCACCTTCTTGTTCTCGTCGAGCTGCGGCGTGAGGCGGCCGTAGAAGTGCGTGTGGATGTTGCCCGCCTTCATGTGCTCGAGGATTAGTTCCTTGTAGCCTCGGCCGGGCTTGGGATGGAAGTCGACCATGAGGACGCTGTTGCTCTGCTCGGCGGCTTCGACGGCACGGTCGATCGCCTCCCAGTCGGCCGGTTGGTAGTGCGCGGTCTTGATGCCGACGATGAAGTCGGGGTGTTTCTTGACCATGGCGACCGCGGCGGCAACGTCCATCTGGTTGACATCGTTCTCGACGTCTTTGCCGTACATGCCGGCGCCGACGATGTTGAGGAAGGCGAGTAGCCGCACTTTGGCCTTGTCGATGGTCTCTTCCTTGAACTTCTCGAACCCTTTGTGGCCCGAGCTGCCGGCGTCGACGGCGGTCGTAACGCCATAGCGCAGCGTGGTGTGATCGGGATTGAGATTCAACCACGCGCCGCGCTGGTCGAGGTGCGCATGGATATCGATGAGGCCCGGTGTGACGTAGTACTCGCTCAGGTCGACCGTTTTCTTGGCGCGCGAGGCGGGAAGACCTTTGCCGATCTTGTGGATTTTCTGGCCGATGATGGCGATGTCGAAGCGCCCGTTGCGGTTGTTCTTAAGATCGATGACGTGGCCATTCTTGAGCAGCACGTCGTAGATGACGGTGTCGTCGCCGGCGGGGGCGTCGGTTGTTTGCGCGGTTAGCGGCAGCAGAGCCAGGACGATCACCGAGGGGAGGAGTAGGTTGTAAAGTTTGAAGGATCGCATTTGAATTTTGAATCCGTTGGGAAGCGTGGTTAGCGAGGCACGGCATGCCGTGCGCTGGAGTTTGGACATTACTCAAGCGGCGGCGGCAAGTGCCGAGCGTTGGTAGCTGGCCCGGATGCCGAACGGGAGTAGCAAGTGAGGCTGTTCGTAGGCTTGTTGGCGCAGCAGCGTCACCAGATCTTGGCACGAGGACCGCTGTTGCTTTCGACGCCACTTGGGCAGCTCGCCGTAGGCTTGGCTGCGGTGCGGGCCATACGCTTCCAGCCCGGCCAGCAACAAAGCGCTGTACGCCGCCACCATCAACGCCGGCTGCCGCGGCACCGCCTTCTCGTTCCACACCTGCGCTTGTCCCACGCCCAAGGTGTCCTTCTCCTCGCGGTGGTTGACCTCGATCTGCCAGCGGTCTAAGTACATCTGCAACAGCCGCGGCGCCGACGCCTCGAACTCGCTTGTCAACAAGTAGGCGGCGCGGCGATACAGCCAGCGTCCGCGCTTGCGGTTGCGACACGGCGCCACCACCAGCAAACGCAACGCGCGCCGCCCCGCCACAACACCCCCGACACCAGCTTGTCGCGCAGCGCGCGCCGTTTGCCGCCGAAGTAGACTCGGGTCTTCTGCCAGGGGATCGACTCATCTTACCGCACCTGTTCGGGCGTGAACGTCTCGGCGGCATAAAAACGCCGGCTGGCGGCCGCGGCGGGGAACCACAACACAGCATCCTTGCGGGCGCGGGCGACGATGGTGGTGCGGTCCCAGGCGGCCCCGAACACCCGGCGGTTGCAAAAGCTGCCGTCGGCGGCCAAAACCAGCACTTTCGCCCGAGCCCCGGCGCGGTCCAGATCCCTGCGCAAGCCCTGGGCTTGTTCGACAAAAACGGGCCGAGACGCCGTGCTGGGCCTGCGCCTGGCGGTACTGCTTCCATTCCTCTGGCACGACCTTCTTTTTCGGTCGCCGCGGCGCCGGCGCGGAGGTGAAACGAACCGGCAGCGCCCGCACCCGCCCTTCCCTACGCCGATACAGCGGCAACAACTCGGCCGCCTGCACGAAACGCAAGCCCACTGCAGATTGATCTGAAACGGCGGCCCCAGCGGGTCGCGCTGCCAGCCGGCCCCGGCCACGCGACGGCCGGTTTTGTTGAGCCGGGTTTCATCGATCGCCACCGCCAGCCAGCGGCCGCGACACCACGGCAAGCTGCCCTCGAGGATCGGTTGGAACAATGGGTCGGCCTCCCAGCGGCTGCGCGAGTGCAAGTAGTAGTCGGCGCTCCAATCCAGCGCGCCGCGGCCGGCGGTGAGCAGGATGCGGGAGACGGTGGTGCGTCCCAGGCAAAGCAGCGAGCCGAGGGCTTGCCCGACGGACGGCCCGCCGCCAGCTGGGCTGGCGTGCGAACACGGGCCGCCATTGGGCGGAGAGGGCCAAGAACTTTTCCAGCAGCATGGTTAGGACTGGGCGCGTAGGGCGAATGTATTTTTGTCGGTGCGCTGGAAGCGATCCGAGCGGGCGACCTTTTCCAAACTCCAGGGGCACGGCATGCCGTGCCACGACATTGTGAACACGGGTCTCCCGGTTACTCCGCGCGCATGCGTTCGATCAGGGCGCTGAGTTCGCCGCGCATGGCGTCCGAGGAGCCGGCTTGATAGCGGCGGCCATGGCCGGGGAGAACCCACTCGAAATCGAAGTCGAGGAGGCGCTCCATCGAGCGGATCTGCTCGTCCCAGTTGTACCAGCAGACACGCCTTGACGCGTGGAGCGCGCCCACGCGTGGCGACCACCATAGATGGTCGCCGGTGAACAAGTATCGGCGGCGGTAGAGGTACGAGACGCTGCCGCGGGTATGGCCGGGGACGGGGATGGCCCACAGTTCGTCGTCCAACTGGGCGGGCTCGTCGATGTCGAGTTGCAGTTCCACGCCGGCCAATCCGCCGACGGCCTCGATGCGGTGGATCGCGCGTTCGCATCCGAAACGCTTGGCGAACTTGGCGTGATCGGCCACGTCGTCTCGGTGCGTAAGCAGCATGCGGCGCACGCTGCCCAACTCACCGATGCGGTGCAACAAAGGCCCGGCGGCACGGGGCGAGTCGACCATCCAATTGCCGTTGGGACGGGTGATTAAGTAACTCGAAGCGCCGAAGGAAGATTCCGAGGCGAAGCCGCAGTAGAAAATGTTGCCGTCCACTGGCTCCGGGAACTGTGTGGCCGCGGCGCGGGCGTCGGAGGGCTCGACGGTCCCGATCGAGGAGGTCGGGCAGGCGACCAGGGCCATCAAAGCCCGGGTGCGCTCGTCGTCGGAGCGAGGTTGCTGATGAACGTACGACTGCTCGACGCCGTCGGAGCGGAGGAAGGTGGCCGGAGCGACGAAACGGCAGGTGTCGCAGTCGATGCAGGAGTTGTCGACGTAGAAATCGCCGTCGGCGTTTTGCGGCAGGCGTGCGGCGACGGAGGCCATGGGTTGCTACGTTTGAGTGCGCGGCAAGCCGCTACTCGCCACCGGCCTCGGAGGGCGGCACGAAATTGCTCCACTTCATCTCCGCTCGCCGGTGTAGCCCTCGAAACAAGACCCGGCCGTTGTAGTAGATCTTCATATTCTCGGGCAACCAGTAGCCCTCGTCCACGCGGGTCATCTGCAACTCGCCGTCGGCCCGCGTCAGCTTGCCCAACCAGAAGAAAAACGTGACCGGTTTTATCAAATGAAACTCTACGCGGGCCACGCCGTAGTCTTCGGTGTCAACCCATATCCTGCCCCGCGATTTGTTCAGGGCATAGTCGATGCGGCTCTTCACGGGGAGCTTCTTGCTCTTCGGCTCGAAATCGAGCACGTAGGCCATGCGGCCGTTGATTTCCTCGCGTCCCACGAGCTTGGCGCGAAAGCGCGAGATTAGGTTACGGTCGAAGCGGATGTTCCGTGATCCTTCGGAGCGGCTGTAGTCACTCTTCAACTGGTCGCGTTTCACGCCTTCGACGAACTTGTCCTTGCGTTCCTGCTCCCGCTTGCGCTCCTTGTCGGTCAGGGGGCGGCCGTTCACGCGGAGACGCCGGTAGAAAGCGCGTCCGTCGAAGCTCTCCATGCGGTGGAGTACCTCTTCGCGCGACTTCACCTCGCCGCGTCCGTCCAGGTCCTCGGAGATGTTTTCGTAGGTGCTAGTCAGCGTCTTGATGTAGGGCTGTTCCTTTTGCCAATCGCCCCACTCCAAGGCCTTGGCGATGATCTCCGAGGCTTCCGGCAGATCGCGGACGGGCCCTCGGTCCTGGGCGGCAAGCCCGCCAGGGAACGCGGCCGTAAACCCGGCAAGGAGAGTCAGTGCGACTCGGGTAGGGGAATCGGCCGCTTTGGAAACGCTCATTTCTGTCTATTCACGTCCCTGCCTATTCACGGCGGTGAGACAGGGGCTCGGTAGGTTCATTCTCGAATCCTTCACGGCCGTCGGCGCTGACGGGGGCTCCGACATCGTCTACAGGCTGCGAGGCGCCGTTGGAGCCGGCGACCGCGGCCGGCTGCGCGCCTTGGGCCGTTTCGGAAACCCCAACCGCCGGGGCCAGCTCGCGTCCATAGAGCCATCGGAAGGGCCGCTGTATATCTTCAATGATAAGGTAACTCGCCGGTACCAGCACGAGCGAGATGACCGTCGCGAACAGGACGCCGAAAGTCAGCGCCACGGCCATGGGAATCAGGAACTGGGCCTGCACGCTCTTTTCAAGCATCAAGGGTGTAATGCCGGCGGCCGTGGTCAACGAGGTAAGCAGAATGGGCCGGAACCGCACGAGGCCAGCTCCGCAAACGGCTTGTAACAAGGGCATGCCGTCGCGCCGGTGCGAGTTGATGTAGCTTACCAGCACCAAGCTGTCGTTGACGACGACGCCCGTCAAGGCCACCATGCCGCACAGCGACAGAATGCTCATGTCGATACCCATGATCACGTGTCCCCACACCGCCCCGACGATACCGAACGGCACGGCCGACATCACGATCAACGGCTGAATGTAGGAACGGAAAGGGACTGCCATCAGCGCGTAGATGACCAGCAAGGCGATGATGAACCCGTCGGCCAGGCCCGTCATCGATTCCCTCTGCTCTTTCTGCTGGCCTTCAAAGGTGTAGGCTACCCCGGGGTTTTCGGCCATAAGATCGGGCAGGTAGCCGGACTGCAGTTCCGCGATGATCTCGTTGGCATTGGCGACCGCTTCGTCAACGTCGGCCTGGACGTTGATGGTTCGCCGTCGGTCGACGCGCGTAATGCTTGCGAACCCGCGGCCGGACTACGCCTCGGCCACCGAGGAAAACGGAACCTCGGCCCCGCTGGGCGTACGGACCCGCATCGTCTCGAGATCGCCGAGCGACCGGCGCGCCGACTCGGGATAGCGCACCATGACGCGGATGTCGTCCCGCCCGCGCTGGATTCGCTGGGCCTGCTCGCCGTAGAAGCCTTGCCGTACCTGGCGGGCGAGATCTTGCAGTGACAGTCCCAAGGCCTCGGCGCGCGAGGTAATCGAAAGCTTGATCTCGGGCTTGCCGCCACGGAAGGAGTCGGTGATGTCGAAGACACCCGGGTACTCGACGAGCTTGGTCTTGATCTCGCCGGCGAGTGCGCGCAACTGTTCGGTGTCGACACCGGAGAGCTGAATGTCGATGGCGTCGCCGCTGCTCATCAAGTCGGACGTAAACTTCAACTCGACCGCACCGGGAATCGAGCCGGCCAGCTCCCGCCAACGGTTCGCCAACTCGATGCCGGTTACAGACCGGTCTTCCGACGACACCAGTTCGATATCGACCTCGCCGATGTGCGGCGCGATGAAGCTGGAGCTGAGATTGCCGGAGTTGCGGCTCTGAATCGTGCGGAAGGGCTGCTCGCCGACCGCGGTCAAAATGTGGCGAAATACCGGTCGGCCGGTCTCTTTTTCAATTTCCCGCCGCAGCTTCAGGGCGCTTGCCTCGATCTGCCGCACGGCCTTCTCGGTAGCCTCGATCGGCGTTTCGAGCGGCATCTCGATGGCGCCGACCAGGTAGTCCCCCTCAACCTTCGGGAAGAAGACCAGCTTGATCTTGCCACCCGCGACCATGCCGACCGTGAGGAACAGCGTCGCCAGCGCAGCCGCCACGGTGAGGTAGCGCCACTCCAGGGCGATCTCCAGCGAGGGCCGGTAGATGCGCCGGATGAACCAGTCGAGACCTCCCGAGAAGAAATTGAAGAAGCCTTCCCAGACGCGAACAATCAGGTTCGGCCGCGCGGACTTCTTCCTCGTGCCGCGACCGTGGGAGAGGTGGGAAGGTAAGACCAGCTTCGACTCCACCAGCGAGAACAACAGCGTCGGGATCACGATGCAGGGAATCACGCGAAAGATGCGGCCGAAATAACCCGGCACGAACAGCATCGGCGAGAAAGCCGCCACGGTCGTAAGCACGCCGAAGATCACGGGGATGGCGACCTCTTTGGTGCCCAGGATCGCCGCGCGCCGGCGGTCGGGCATGGTCTGCTGCTTGGCGAAGATGTTCTCGCCGACGACGATCGCGTCATCGACGACGATCCCGAGCACGAGGATGAACGAGAACAGCGAGATCATGCTGACCGAAACATCGAACACCGGCATCAGCGCGATCGTTCCCAAGAACGAGATGGGGATGCCGATCGTCACCCAAAACGCCAGTCGCAACCGCAGGAACAGCGCCAGGACGACAAACACCAGGATCAGTCCGTTCCGCGCGTTGCGAAGCAGCAGGTCCATGCGTCCGCGAAGGTACTCGGCGTTGTCCTGCCAGGTGGTGAGCGTGATGCCTTCGGGCATGCGCCGCGCGGCTTCGGCGACGTACTCGTGGACGGTGGCGGACACATCGAGCGCGCTCTGATCGCCGACGCGGAACACCTGGACCAGCACGGTCGGCTGGCCGTCGAGGCGGGCCCACTGGTCGACTTCCTCAAAGGCGTCGCGCACGCGGGCGACGTCGCCGACGCGGAGCTTGGTGCCGTCGGGCCGCGTGAGCAGCGTGAGGCCTTCGAATTCCTGCCCGCGATAGGCCTGGCCCTTGGTGCGCAGCAAGATCTCGCCGCCCTCGGTCTTGAGCGAGCCGCCCGGCAAGTCGAGCGACGCGCGCTGCACGGCGCGGGAGACGTAGTCGAAGGTCAATCCATGGCGCCGCAGTGAGTCTTCGGAGAGCTCGATTGAAATCTCGTACGGACGCGCGTTCTTCAATTCCGCCTGGGTAATGCCGGGCAGCAGGAGGATCTCATCGCGAACCTGCTCGCCCAACCGCTTCAGCGTGAACTCGTCCGCGTCGCCGGAGATCGAGACGTTGATCACCTGGAAGCGATTGGTCAGCTCACGGACGACGGGCCTCTCGGTCTCTTCGGGAAACGTGTCGATGGCATCGACCTTCGACTTGACGTCATCGAGAAGCTTCCGGGTGTCGTAACCGGGGAGAGCTTCGATGATGACCGAGCCTACGTTCTCCTTCGCTGACGATTTGATCCTCTTGATGCCGTCCACCGCCTGGATGGCCTCTTCGATGCGGATGCAGACACCGTCCTCGACCTCTTCGGGCGCGGCGCCACGGTACTCGACCGTGACCGTGACGATGTCGGCCGAGTACTCGGGGAAGATTTCCTTCTTGATACCCGGCAGCGTCATCAGCCCGCCGACGATGATGATCGCCATGATCAGGTTGGCGGCGACGCCGTTGTTAGCGAACCAGGCAACGATGCCCTTGATGGGGCCCTCGATGGGGCCCTTGATCGGGCCCTGGATGGCCTGGTGTCGCTCGGGTGTGGTCTTGTCGGCCATGAGCTGATTACGATTCAGACGTCGAATCTGGTTGCGCGCCGTCCATCACGCGGACCGTCATGCCGTCCACGGCGGTTTCGAGCGGGGAGATGCAGACCCGGTCGCCGGCTTCTAGGCCGGAGCGGATGAGTACTTGATCGCCTTCGGCCCTGAGGATCTCGACGGTGCGGAAGCGGAGACGATCGCCCTCCTCGACGACCAGAACCTGATCGTCACCACGCAGGATCGCCCGCGGAATCGTCACAACGCCCGCGGTCCACCGTCCCTCGATTTCGGCCTCGACGTACATGCCGACCGCCAGTGGCGGCCGCCTCCGGCCGCCCTGCGTGCTCAAGTCGTAGGGCTTCTCGACTTGAGCGATGGCGTGGATCATGCGGCTCTGGGGGTCGATTTCGGCCTCGGTGCGGACGATGCGGCCGGTCCAGGTGTAGTCCTGTCCGCCGAAGCGGGCGCGCAGCCGGACCTTCGGTCCGGGGCGGCTCTTGGTTTCGCCGCGATAGGTGAACGGCAGATCGATGAAGCCGACTTCGTTGTCGGGGATCGGGAGGCGGACTTCGGCGTAGTCCACCGAATAGATGCTCGCGATGGGGGCGCCGCGGTTGACAAACTGCCCGATGTCGACGCTCTTCTGGCGCACACGGCCGTCATAGGGCGCTCGCAGGACGGTGCGCTCGAGGTCGTATTTCTTTTGCTCCAGAGCGGCCTCGGCGGCGGCCACCGCGGCTTCGGCGTCGGCGATTTGCGGCTCTCGCAACGTCAGCGCGGTGGGCTCTCCCTGACCCAGGCTCTCCCACTCCTTGTGGGCGATCTCGGCCTCCTGCCGCTCGGTGGCCAGACGCAGTTTCGTTTGGGCGACGGCGGAGGCGGCGTTGACGACGGCCAACTCGTACTCGCGGGAGTCGACCTTGAGCAACTCCTCACCCTTCTGGAAGTAGCCTCCCGAGATCAAGGAGTCCGAGATCCACACGGCACGGCCCGAGACTTCCGGCACCAACTCCGACTCTCTTCGCGGTGCAACGGTTCCCTCGGTGCGGACCGTCAGGCGGGTTGATTTCGGCTTGACCTCGATCACTTGCACGAGCGGGGGAGGAACAACGAACTCGACCTTTTCGGGCTCCTCGCGGGCCTCGATGATCTTCAACCCTGCCCAACCCCCGGCAGCCGCCACGATGAGCGGGAGGAGGACCCTAAGAATCATTTTTGGCTTGCTGCCCATGTGGTTTCTCCTGGGTCTGTCGTCCGTCCTGCCGCGTCGTGTTCGGGGTCGGCGGTGTGTTCGGTATGGAGCCCGCGTCGAAACCTCCACCCAACGCCAAGTGCAGATTAACGCGATTGTCGAGCCGCAGCCGGCGAAGGGTCAGCAAGCGGCTCTCCGAGTCGAGCGCGGTACGCTGCGACGACAAGACCGTGATGATGTCGGCCAGGCCGCGGCGGTAGCGGGTCTCGGCGAGGTCGCGGGCGGCCAGTGATTGCTTGGTCGCGGCGTCAAGAAAATCCTCTTGCCGGGCCAAAAGGCTCTCGGCGGCCAACGCGGTTTCGACTTCGCGGTATGCGCCGAGCAGTTGGGACTCGTAACGCGCCACGGACTCTCTCACCAGAGCCTCGTCGCGCCGAACACCTGCTTTGAGGCGGCCCCGGTTGTAGATCGGCTGCGTGAGATTCAGCAGGAAGTTCCAGGCCAGGAAGTTTCCGTCCACGAGGTCGCGAAGCTCGTTGCTGGCGGTCCCAAAGCCGCCGGTGAGGATAAACTTCGGCCGCAGTTCGGCCTTCGCATGCGCGACGCGGGTGTCGGAGGCGATCAGTAACTGCTCGCTCGCAATCAGGTCGGGGCGGCGATGTACTAACTCCGACGGTAACCCGCTTGGAACACCGGGCGGAACCGCGGGCAGATCGTCCGCCAGCACGTGCTCGCCCGCCGGATAGCGTCCGAGCAGGATCTCGAGCTGGCGCACCCCGGCGTCCAATTCGGCCTGGCGCTGCTCCACCAGCGCCTCGGCGCGGCCGAGTTCGGCGAGTGCCAGCCGTAGGTCGAGCGACGCGCGCAGACCGCGCTCGTAGCGCTCGCGCACGCGGGCAGCGGACGTGCGGTAGCTCTCGACGGTGGCGCGGGCTAGTCCCAACTGGCGGCGGGCTTCGATCGCGGCGAACCAGGCCTTGGCGACCTGTCCCGACAGGGAGAGTCGCGAACCGACCAAGTCCGCCTCACGGGCCCTCACGTTTGCCAGGGCGCCGGCTTGGCCCGCCCCCAGGCGGCCCCACAAGTCGGCCTCCCAACTGAGGCCGAGGTTGACACCCGCATTCGAGTAGGTTGTCGATAGGACATCCCCCTGGCGGCCGGGAATGGGCAGGCCGACGAAGTTCTGCCGCTGGCGGCCCCGGTTCAGGCCGAGATCGATAGTGGGCTTCAGAGCCGCCCCAGCGATCCGGGCTTCGGCCTGAGCCGCCTCGACGCGAGCCGCGGCCGCCACAAGGTCATAGTTGCTCTCGATCGCGGTCGTGATGGCCGAATCCAACCCCGAGTCGTCGAGGTAGGTCCACCAGCGCGCCTCGATGGGCGCGACGACGGTCTCGCCGCCCTTCCACTTTGCCGGGGCCTTGACGCTCAGGGGATGGTCGGGAGGCTGGAACTTGTTGGTGCAACCGACGGCAATCAGGGCCGCGACAAAGACGGCTGCGATGAGAACGGTTCGGCTCACGCGCCACCTCCTGCTTCGACCTCGACCTGCGCTTCGCTCGAAGGCTTTTCTGACACGGCCTTCTCGTTTACCGGGGCCTTGAGGCCGGCCGCCGCAAACCGCACCATGCGGTCGATCACCTCATCGGTGTTGCTGGTGTCGCAAAGGCCGCCGGAGATTTGCATCAGGCGGCGGCTGTCGAGCATCGTGTGCACCATCGCTCCCACGGCGAAGTGGGTTCGCCAGAACAGTTCGGTGAGAGTCAAATGCGGCAGGGCCCTCTGGAACGCGCCGGTGAAACGCTCGATCACCTCACGGAAGAGACTCTCGAACATCGGCTGCATCGAGTTGCCCGGCTCGGCGAAGAAGCGGCCGCAGATACGTAGGAAGGTCTGGCCGCGACGAGCGTCCTGGCTAAGCCGGATGGCCGGGCCGAACAGCGCGCGCAGGACGTCCTCGACCTCGATCGGGCCTTCGCGCGCCTCCAACTCATCGAGCAGTGCGATGCGCTCCTGGTTGACGGGTCCGACGCGCCGCTCGAAAACCGCCTCGACCAAGCCCTCCCGGGATCCGAAGTGGTAGTGGATTGCCGCGAGGTTGACGCCGGCTTCGCTGATGATCGATCGCAGCGAGACCGCTTCGATGCCGTGCTCGGCAAAGAGCTTCTCGGCGGCGTTGAGGATTTGTTGTTTGGTGTCGATGCTCATTGGCTGCCAGGCACCCTAAGAGGATTTGATCATACGATTGATTGATTCAAACGTTTGTTTTAATATTACACCAGGTTGGTTGGCGGGGCAAGGGTTTTTGTTCGCTTCGGTCGCTCGCGGCGTGGCGCACGCCCGTGGCGTGCCGAGCCCAGCTCGGCTCTTGTGCCCCCGCCGCCGAAAACAGTCCCGGAATCCCACCAACCGCGTCCGAGGCAGAGGCGGAAGCGGTGCCGAATCGTTCGCGCCGTACTAGCTAGGCCATGGTTTCGATGGCCTGCAAGAGCGCCTTGATATACCCGTAGCCAAACGCGAAGGCCTGCTTCATGTTGGGGTCATCGGCATGGCGCGGCATGTGGTCGGGCATGACCATGTAGGGGTAGTTGACCTCGGCCAGCGTGAGAGCTACGTTCATCATGTTCATGTCGCCTTCGTCGGGCCAGACTTCGAGGAAGTCGTCCCGCCCGCCGCGGATGTTGCGGAAATGGATGTTGAAGATCTTGTTCCGCTCGCCGAAGTAGCGAATGACGTCGTGGATCTCTTCACCGGGATTGCGTAGCATCTCGGCTGTGGTGCCGAGGCACAGGTTCAGCCCGTGGTAAGGGCTCTCCTGGATCGACACGAACTTCTTCAAGCCGTCGGGGGTGCCTAGTACGCGGTCGACGCCCTGGAAGCCCTCCGGCGGGACGCCGGGGTCGTGCGGATGGCAGGCCGCGCGCACCTTGTACTCGTTGCAGACGGGGATGATGCGCTCGAGGAAATACGTGATGCGTTCGAAGAACTCATCGCCGTCGACGCGGCCGGCGCGGGTGGTCGGCTCGCGGTCTTTCATGGCCTCGCTCAACTTCCAGGTGCTGTAGATGGAGCCGCCGCGTCCGCCGGGCGTGGGGTCGGTGCGCATCGTGCCTAGGATGCGCAGGTTGTACTTGAAGCAGGGCACCTCGGCCTTGGCGCAGGCCACGATCAGTTCCTGGATGTACTCGATTTCGCGGTCGCGGTCGGGGTTCTCGCCGAGCAGGATGCCGGCGCGGGGGTTCTGGTCGATGTGCGGCGGCGTCATGAAGGGCACGCCGATGATGTCCATGCTGAGGCCGTATTTTTCGCACAGCTCCTTCTGCGGCGCGATCTCTTCCGGTTTCCAATCGCGGCGCGGCTGGCCCTCTTCGCGAGGCGGCCATCCGCAGCAGTGATCGACGCCATGGCGCTTAAAGAACTGCAGCATCTCGGCGTTGGTGATGGGCCGCTGCGTGCCGACGTGCATCTTGAGTGGCTTGCTGATGGGCCTACGCTGGGCCGCGGGCGGCGGAGGGCCTTCGCGGCAGGCAAGGACGGTTGCGCCCGCGGCGACACTGGTGGCGGTGAGGAAGTTTCTTCGATCCATGGCAAGTCCTTCCGAGTGGCGGGATGCGTAGATGTGTGCGCCCGCGATTCCAGCACAGGGGCCGAGCCGGCGTCAATGGTGGGCGTCGGGTCGACGGTTTCGGGCAGACGCAGCGGTCTGCCCTACAAAGTGAGTTCCACCGGAAAGGCGGGACGGGCGCACTCTAGGCGAAGAGCTTCGCATCGCTTGCGAGGAGGTGCTTGGCGATGGTCTGGAGCTGCATGTTGCTTGTGCCTTCGTAGATGGTGGCGATCTTCGCGTCGCGGTAAAGCTTCTCGACCGGATACTCCTTGGTGAAGCCGACGCCGCCGAACACATCGAGGGCTTTCGCCGTCACCCGCACCGCCGTCTCGGAAGCGTAGAGTTTCGCCATCGCGGCCTCGGAGAGAAAGGGCGCGCCGGCGTCCTTGAGCCGAGCCGCGTTGTAGACCATCAAGCGGGCGGCCTCGACTTCGGTCGCCAACTCGGCTAATTGAAACTGTAGTCCTTGGAACTCGGCGATGGGCTTGCCGAACTGACGCCGCTGCTTGGCGTAGCGAAGCGCGTGGTCGAGGGCGGCTTCGGCAATTCCCAGAGCCTGGGCGCCGATGCCAATGCGGCCTTCGTTGAGCGTTTCAATGGCGATCTTGTAGCCCTGGCCCAGTTCGCCCAGAACGTTCTCCTTCGGCACGGCACAATCATCGAGAATCAGCTCGCAAGTGGACGAGGCACGAATGCCGAGTTTGTCTTCCTTCTTGCCCACCGCAAAGCCCGGCGTGTCCGCTTCGATCAGAAAGGCCGTGATGCCGCGATGACCGGCGTCCGGGTTCACGCTGGCGAACACGAGGAAGATACCGGCCTCTTTGGCGTTCGAGGTCCAGAGTTTTCGGCCGGTGATCTCGTAGCGGTCCCCGCGGTCCCGTGCCTTTGACGCCAGGGCAAAGGCGTCACTGCCCGAGTTGGCCTCCGACAGCGCGTAGGCGCCGACGGTGTCCTGGCATAGGCGGGGGAGGTAGCGCTTCTTCTGTTCGTCGGTGCCCCAACGGTGGATGGCGTTGTTCACCAGCGTGTTTTGGACGTCGACGATGACCGCCGCCGCCGGGTCAACCGTCGCGAGCGCCTCAACGGCTAACACGGCCATGAAGAACGAGCCTTCCTGTCCGGCGTACTCCTCGGGAATGCCGATGCCCATTAAGCCCAACTGAAAGAACTGCTCGATCAGATCCAGTTTGAACTCGGCGGCCTCGTCCATCGCGCGGACGTGCGAGGCGATCTGGTCGACGGCGAACCGGCGCACGGTCGCTCGGAAGAGATCTTCTTCCTCGGTGAGTTTGGTGAGAGGGGCCATGTTCACGTTCGAGTGGACACCCAGCTCGAAGCGCAAGTCGAGCACGACGATGCCCTCAAGTATAGGTCGTCGTCACTCGTCTATTGTGCCAAGTGGGGCTGCGCTGAGAATGGCAGTCCACGCGGCTGAAGTGCGGGTCGGCCAGTTGCGCTAGCCCAGGAGCGCCAAGCGGTCGCCTGTGATCAGGCTTGATGCCCGTTGGCGCGCTACGAGACGGCGTTTCCTGCCTGAACTTCTTCAGGGTCGGCGGTGCCGGGCGGCTCGTAGTAGAGGATGCGGCCACACGATTCGCACGTGAGAATCTCTGCGCTGGAACGCATGATGTTGCTGAACTGCGGACGTAGAAGTACGTTGCAGGTGAGGCAGCGCTCGGCGTCGGCGCGCGCCACCGCGACGCCGCCCCGCGACTTGAGGACTCTCTCGTAGGTTCGCAAGACGTCGGCGGAAACCTGTGACGCCAGCTCGTCGCGCTCGGCCTTCTTGATTGCGGCTTCCTCTTCGTCCCGAGCCACGCGAGCACGCATCTGCTCTACCTCGGTGGCGACCTTCTTGCCCTCGGCTTCGAGCGCTTTTTCGGCTGCTCTGACGTTCTGCTCGAGCGATTCGGCCTCGACCATCTTGTCGAGGATTTGGTCTTCGACCTTGCGGATCTCCTGCTCTTCGTAGTCGATCTCGTGCTGGAAGGCGCGGTACTCTACGTTCGTCTTCGCCCCGTTCATTTGGGTCTTGATGCGCCCGAGCTTCTGCTGGGCCGCCGAGATCTCGCCTTCGAGAGCGCGTCGGTTTTTTTGGTTCTCGACCAGCGAGTTCTGGTCGGCTTGGAGGGCGTTCTTGTGGGATTGGAGCTGGGACTCGATCTCCGCTATGTACTTCGGCAGGCGACTGATCTCGTCGCTAAGTTCGTGGATGCGGGTGTCAAGCGCTTGCAGTTCGCGAACGCGGGGAAGGTCAGGATTCATGCGGGACCGTCGCCATTCAAGTCGATTCTATCACAGCGGTTCTTGCGGGCCTGACGCAGCACCGCGGCCGCCGCCGAGCCGTTCACGCAGCGCGTTTTGGGCTGCATCCAACTCCGCCACCCGCAGTGCTTTGCAGCCCGCATACAGTACCGCCAGCCCTAGCGGTATTGACACGGAAATGTCCAGCAGACGTGCCCAGCCGGACTCACCTACGCCCATGTGCACCAAGTAGGACGAGCCGGCACAGGCCGCACCCATCAGAGCCGAGGCGGTCCCAATACGGGCCACGCTCGACCACAAGCGCCGCCCCTCGATGCCGCCGACCTTGCCGCGCATGAACCAGAACAGCACGCAGAAGTTCAAGGTGGCCACCATCGACGTCGAGAAGGCGAGCCCGCCATGTCCCCAACTGAGTACATGCACGAACAGCCAGTTCAGCGAGTAGTTGATGAAAATCGACGACAGGCTGGCCGCCATCGGGATGCGAACGTCGCCGAGGGCGTAGTAGGCGGGCGTCAACACTTTGATGGCGGCATAGCCGACCAGGCCCAGGCAATACGCCGAAAGGGCGACGGCCGTCTGCTCGGTGTCGTGCGCCGTGAACTCGCCCCTCTGAAAAATGACGCCCACCAGCGGACGGCTCAGCACGATCAAGCCCACCGCCGAGGGGATGGTGAATAGAAAAACGAGCCCCAGCGAGCGGGCCAGGGTTTCGCGGAACTCGGCGACTCGCCCTTCGCCCGCGCTGCGGGAGATCGAAGGCAGCGTGGCCGAGGCGACCGCGACGCCGAACAGTCCGAGCGGGAGTTGCATGAAGCGGAAAGCGTACCCGAGCCATGAGACGGGCCCGTCGATGACCACGCCGGCGGCGTCGGTGATCTGCGATGCAAAGATACTATTGACGACTACGTTCACCTGTACCGCGGCCGCCCCAAGCACCGCCGGCCCCATCAGCCGCAACACCTGACGGATGCCCGGATCCGACAGCGTGAAATCCGGGCGGAAGCGCAAGCCGACCCTCCGCAAGCTCGGCCACTGGAAAAGATACTGCGCGATGCCACCCAGCAGCGTTCCCATCGCCATGCCCACGATGGGCTCGAAACCAAAGCGTGGGCCCAACACGAAACCGAGCAACAGGCCGGCGACGACGGAGGTGATGTTGAAGAAGGCCGACGCCAGCGCCGGCACGCCGAAGCGTCCCTTTGCATTCAACACGCCCATCGCCTTGGCCGCCAGCGCGATGAACAGCAGGAAGGGGATCATGATGCGCGCCAGGAACACCGTAAGTTCCTTCTTGCCGGGGACTTGGGCGAACCCGGGGAACATCCAGTCGACAATCGTGGACGTGAAGAGCAGGCCCAACAGGCACATCACTGCCAATATCGGGACGAGCACGGTTGCCAGCCGGTTCGAGAGACGGTAGGCCTCGGCTTCGCCCTTGCCGGCCAGGTATTGCGAAAAAGTCGTGACAAAGGCGGCAGAAAGAGCTCCCTCGGCTAGCAGGTCACGCAGCAGATTTGGGATGCGGAAGGCCGCAACGAAGGCGTCGTAGACCATTCCCGCGCCGAAGTACTTGGCGAAGACAACTTCGCGGACGAGGCCGGTAATGCGGCTGAGGAATACGGCTGCGCTGACGACCCCCGCCGATCGGACGATGCCGGCGTGAATGGCCTGCGAGGACTGCCGTTCCGGCTCCGGGCGTTCCGTCCCAGACGCCGCCGGCAGGTGGGACGACATTGAGGGTAGGGTAGCACGGGGTCGGAGCGGCGCCGATATCGCGCCGCTGGAGGGGATGCAAGATTCCAGAGCGCTGCTTGCAAGGTAACTTGGCCACAACCAGGAGGACCGAAGACCCACGGCCTCGGTGCATCAGTGTGCTGCATACTCATGTATACATAGAGGGGGCACAGCATGCTGTGCCCCTACTTCTCGGTTCGTCGATTCCGTTGGAATATCAAGGGCGCAGCCCTTGGCTAGCTGGTCGGCAGTACGGCTAGGATCCCCCAACTACGAGTCCCAGCTGTCGGCCCGGCGGTATTCGTCGAAGCACTTCTCGACACCCGCCATGCCGGGCACCGACAAGCCGTGCTCCATCCCCAGCAGGCCCTGGTAGCCCTTGGCGTGGATCGCCTTGAACACGTTGCGGTAGTTGATCTCGCCCGTGCCCGGCTCCTTGCGTCCAGGGACGTCGCCGACCTGGAAGTAGGCGATGCGGTCCCAGTGCGTTTCGATGTTGTTGATGAGGTTGCCTTCGGAGATCTGCTGGTGAAAGATGTCGAACAGTATCCTCACCTGCGGGCTGCCCACGGCATCGATGATCTCCGCGGCGTGCTCGGAGGTCACCACGAAGTAGCCCGGGTGGCTGACCCGCACGTTGAGCGGCTCGAGCACCAGCACCAAGTCGCTCTTTGAAACGATGTCGGCTGCGCGCTTGAGGCCCTCGATCACGGCCGCGGTTTGCTGCTTGTGCGAGAGGTGATCGACGGCCAGGCCGCTCGTGACCGTTGACCAGCCGTTCCGCATCACCTTGTGATACTCAACCGCTTTCTCGACGTCTTTCAGGAAGCCCGCGTGGAACTTCTTGTCGCAGAGCGCGTCGCCTTTCCATCCGCCGGAGTTGACGACGAAGACGCCCATCTCCAATTCCAGCTCGTCCATCTTCTTGCGGAACTGCGCGGCCTCTTCGAGGGAGTGCTGATGCGGGAGGCCGTTGTACTCGAAGGCGCGAAAGCCGTGCGAAGCGTACAACTCGAGCTGCTGGGGGATGGAGAGTTCCTGCAGCCAGCCGATCCGCGGCGCGTAACGCATGTGGTAGATATGCGTGGTTGTTTCATCCGCGGCCTCACCTGCATCGGATGGAGCGCTGCAAGCAGCCGCGCCCAGCGCGAGTGCGGAACTACCGAGAAAGCGACGGCGATTCATTTCAGGAGCCTCCCGTGCCCGAGGGCGTGATGGCGGCCCTGAGCCGCCCCGAAAATTATACGCTGTTTGGTGCCGCGGATTACTCTGCGCCTCGGGCGTAACGCGCTGTCGCCACGGCTCAGCTTCGCGAGAGTCCGAGTGCGAAGGATACGGCTTCGTCTAGGGCAGACCTCTTCCGGGCGTTCAGCGAGGCGATTCTGCGGATCAGCTTTCGCTTCGGGATGGTCGCCAGCACGTCCAAGTTGGCGACGCACGGCTTCGGCAGCCCGTCCCCCTTGCCAAGGGGCACTTCGGTCGGAATGCCACGCACGCGGGTCGTCACCGGCGCAATGATCACGAACTTGCGGACTCGGTACGCATCGTCTCGCGAGAGCAGGACGACGGGACGGTGGCCGGACGGCGGATCGAGATCCGCCCACCAGACTTCCCCACGCCGCATCACCAATCCTCGGAAGCCAGCGCCTCGCCGGACCAGCGCTCTGCACCCGGCTCCTCGCCCGTCCCTTCCGGGACGCGGCTATACCCAGCCTGATACTGCTCGACGAGCTTCTTGGTCTCCTGCTGATCGAGCCAGTGCCGCAAGGCCTCCTGCACAACGGCACTGCGCGTGGCTTTGTGAGTTTTGCGTGTTCGCTCGATTGCCCGCAGCAGGTCAGTGGGTAGGCTGACGGCGATTTTCGAGGTTTTGGGTTTCATGTTGGGTATGACTATAGTATGCTTCTTATCATACCAAGAGAGCCTCCACGAATTCACGGACTGCGGCAGGTTCGCAAACCTTGGCAACCCCCGTCCATCGGGTGCGGATGCAATGCGCTGTGTGGGCACGACATGCCGTGCCCTTACGTTTCAAGCTGTCGGACCGATCACCCGTCCTCTGCGCCGCCGTGCTAGTATCACTAGCAACCAACTCTCGAAGGCTGTCGGAGCGAGGTTCCCGTGAACTACACCAGAGTCGATTCACCACTCGGCAAGATCCACTTGCTCGCTTCCGAGAAGGGTCTGGCTGCTCTCTATTTCGACGCGCAAGTCGAAGACATGGACCGGCGGTTCCCGCGATTCCAGCGGACCGGCCCGCGCCGCAATGCCTGGCTGCTGCGGACTGAGGGGTGGCTCTCGTGCTATTTCGCGGGCGACTTGGATTACGTGGTTGACGTCCCGCTCGATCTGACCGGCAAGCCGTTTCAGCTTTCGGTGTGGGACGCTCTGCGATCGATCGGCCCCGGCGGGACGCGCGGCTACGGTGAACTGGCGAGGCAGCTTGGCAGGCCTGACGCATCGCGCGCCGTGGGCGCCGCGGTCGGCCGCAACCCGGTTTCGATCCTCGTCCCCTGCCACCGTATTGTCGGGGCGTCGGGCAAGTTGACCGGTTATGCCGGGGGGCTCGACGCGAAGCGGTTTCTGCTTGAACATGAACAGCGCCACGCGGCGCTGGCCGCGTAGGTCACCTCGCCGCAATGGCGTCGATGAGGGGCTGTGAAAAAATCGGCGCACAATCCGCGGGCGGACCGCAACCGTGCCATCCAACACGACCGAGCCGCGGACGGGAGTCCGCGGTTCCTGATAGGTGGCGACTGAAAGTAGCCCATGGCGCAAGCCTTTGGGAACGCCACCAACGAATCCGGTGCCCCGGCAGGGGGGTTGAGGTTCTTGGTGCTCCCACAGAGGGCTCGGGGTTGCCTGCCGAAGCGGCCAGATTTACCCGTCACTTGCGTTCTGGGCTCGGTTTCCTGGGTTCGCGGGGATTCGCGCCCACGCGGCGCTGTTCCTTTTCGCCCTGCCCCCATCGCAAAGACCGGGTCCGTCGTTCTGAGTAGCGGGTCGGGCGGTCTCGCTAAGCGCCTTACTTTGCAAAGAGCGGCGTTGCGATACCCTAGGGGCGACCGTGCGCATGCTTGCCGCGCCGTCTGAAGGACTCGTACCATGGCTGACCTTCTGAGTTCGATTTATACGTATCCGTGGGACCTTACCGACGAGGGGCTTGACCGGGCGCTGAACCGCATCGCCGACCTGGCGGGTTGCGAAGAGGTGATGTTGACGCCGAGTTACCACGTCTCGACGTACTTCCTGCCACACAACCCCAAGCGGCCTCTTTACTACGGTGAGGACGGCGCGGTGTACTTCCATCCCGAGGCCGAACGCTTTTCGAAGACCCGCATCCGGCCGCGCATGAGTGAGGTGGTCGACGAGGAGGGCTACTTCGAGAAGATCGTCGAGGCGGTGACGAAACGCGGGCTGAAGTTCGGCGCGTGGATTGTCTACTGCTACAACCATTACCTGGCGCGCACGTACCCGGAGTTCGCCAAGCACGATGCTTTTGGAAATGCCTACTTGGGGCAGTTGAGTACTGCGCCACCCGACTCGCGAGAGTACCTGGTTGCGCTGACCGAGAACATCGTCGAGACGTACCAGCCCGTGGCGGTGCACGTCGAGTCGCTGTCGCGCCTGAGCTGGAGCTATGGCTTCCGCAACCCGAAAGTGCTGTCAGAGATCACTGATCGCGACGCTTTCCTGATGGGTCTCGATTTCAACCCGGCCGCGATCAAGCATGCGGAGGCCTCCGGCTTCGACGGCCGGAAGTTCCAGAAGGACGTGGCTGCGTGGTTGCGCCCGCGGTTGGCCCGCTTGCCCACCGACGACGATCGCCTGCCCGCCGCCACCCAGTGGGTGGACGAAGTGTTCGACGGGTGGCTGCGGCAGTGGGTCAAGCTGGCACAAGAGAATACAACCGCGCTGTGGACCCGAGTCGCCGAGGTGATCCACGCCGGCGATGCCAAGATTCAGTCGGTGTTGGCGACCGGCGAGTCGGCGGACCACAGCGACGTGTTGCCTCCCACAAACCGTCACCTCGATCGCGTGACGGTCGGGCCGCTCGCATCGGCGGAGGAAGGGCGCACGCGGGTCGAAGCGATCACTGGGCAGATCAACGAAGGAGGCGGGGTGATGGTTTCGACCCAGCCCGGCGGGATGACGAAGGCGTCGGAGTTGGAAGCGGAGGTCCGCCTCGCGAAGCAGGCCGGTGCGATGGGGTGCAACTTCTACAACTACGGGTTGCTTCGCGAAGAGCAGTTGGGTTTCATCGGCTCGTCGCTGGGTTCCACGGGCTAAGCGATCGCCAAGTCCGCCCGTGTTCCTACATGGCAACCGAGCTGACGCGAGAGCCGCGCCTGCGGCGGAGCGTGCGACAATCTGGCGACGGGGGAGTAGATCATGAGTTTCATGACACGACGAAAGTTCCTGGCGACGACAGCCGTGGCGGGTTTGGTGCACTATGCTTGCGGCGACCAAGGCGCGCAGCAAGCTGAAAGCCCACCCGAGGCCGCACCCTCGACTGCGTTCGGTAGCTACCCGGTCATCGATCTACACCAGCACACGCCCTATTCGGGACGTCCGGCCGAGGCGCTCGTCGCGCACCAGCGCAAGATGGGCATCAGCAAGACGGTCATGCTTCCCGCCGGACGCAAGTACGGCCTGGCGGCGGACGCGGGCGGCAACGAGGTCGTCTATCCGTTCGTGCAGGAAAACCCTGACGAATATGTCTTCTTCGCGAACGAGCTGCCCGACATCCCCGAGACGCGTGAGGTGATTGAGAAGTACCTCAAGATGGGTGCGATCGGCATCGGAGAGCAGAAGTTTCCGGTCGACTGCGACTCCAAGCACATCCAACTCGTCGCGTCGATCGCCCAGGAATACGACGTGCCTGTACTGCTCCACTTCCAACACGAGACCTACAACTTCCATATCGAGCGGTTCCACAAGATCCTCGAGCAGTTCCCCAAGGTCAACTTCATCGGCCACGCGCAGACATGGTGGGGCAACATCGACAAGAACCACGATCAGACGGCGATGTATCCCGAGACGCCCGTCACGCCGGGCGGCATCTCGGACCGCTACTTGTCGGACTACCCCAACATGTACGGCGACCTCTCGGCCGGCTCTGGGCAGAACTCGATGACGCGTGACGAAGATCAGGCCAAGGAGTTCCTGAAGCGTCACCAGGACAAGGTGATCTTCGGCAGTGATTGCAGCGACTCCGACGGCGAGGGCACCGACTGCATTGGGACGAACACGATCGCGATCCTGCGGCGGCTCGTGCCCGATGAAGTTGCGTTGAAGAAGATCTTCCACGACAACGCGATGAAGATTATGCGCATCACCTGACGGCTGGCGCTGGCACTGCTGAGGGCGAGGAGATGGGCAAGGCGAAGGACCCGACGCAGCAGCTTCGAGAGCACCTGCTCGAGTTGTTGCGCGGCCAGAGCGCACACGCCTCGTTTGACGACATCGTCGCCGAGTGGCCGGTCGAGTTGCGGGGAGTGAAGCCGGCGGGATTGCCCTACACGGCTTGGCAAGTGCTCGAGCACTTGCGTATCGCGCAGTGGGACATTCTGGAGTTCAGCCGCAACCCGCGCCACGTTTCCCCTGACTATCCCGACGGCTACTGGCCCGAGACCGAGGTGCCCGCGGACGAGGCGTCGTGGGAGAAGTCGGTAGCGAACTTCACCGAAGACCTCGGCCGGATGAGGGCGCTGGTCGAGGGCGAGGACCTCTTCACGCCGTTCGCGCACGGCTCGGGTCAGACACTGCTGCGGGAAACGATGCTCGTGGCCGACCACAACGCCTATCACCTGGGGCAGTTAGTGACGATTCGCCGGTTATTGGGGGCTTGGCACGGGAGTTGAGGGGCATGAAAGGATCGCGCGGCGCCCGCTCCCGGTCTGTGTGAGCCTCCGGCCCCACCGTTAGCGTTCCGGGCAAGGTTTCCGGGTATGTCGTTCTCGGTGTTCCGTCAGCGCCTTATAATGAGGGTCAAACGTTGCCCCGACTTGCGTTTCGGCCTCAGTGAAACCCGCGCTTGGACGAAACGTTATTTGTAGACGCGGCTCGCTCCCCAACCGCGCGGCCGTGCTTGCCTCATGATCGAGAACCCACCGATCTTCAGGCTCAGTCTGCCGCCTGGTTCCGAGCCCCGGCCCCCGGCATCACCGAGCCGCCGCGGCGCGCCCGTCGAGGCGAATCAGGCGACGTATCAGGAGGCTGCGCGGTTGGGAGTCTTCCCGGCGGTCTACCGGAACATCCAGGCCACCGCCCCCGCGGCCGTCGACAAGGCGTGGGACCACCGCTTCCGAGGAAACGCTGCCCGCAATCTGGCTCTCGAGAGCGCGCAGATCCGGTTGCTGGGGTTTTGCGGGACGAGGGAATCGGCTGCATTCCGGCCAAGGGGGTTCAGCTCACCAGGCTGCTCTATCCCGATCTCTCGTGGCGCGAGATTGCCGACATCGACCTACTGGTTCCCGCCGAAGACTTGCCCCGCGCCTACCGGTGTCTTAAGGACCAAGGCCTGGCCGATACCGAGAACCCTTGGAACGCCGACGCGCTTGGCCGGCTGGCCCGGCGGCCGGCCTTCCTCTACCCGGAACTGCACCTGGTGGGCCCGCACGATGTGCTCGTCGAGTTGCACTGGGATTGGACCGGCGAACGGCTCCCCGAGCACGATCCGGCGGAGGACCCGGAGGCCTACCTCGTCTATCTGTGCCGTCATGCGGGCAAGCACTTCTGGTCGTCTTTGCGCTGGTCGGCCGACATAGAACTGTACGTGAGAAAGTTCGGCGGCGGCCTCGACTGGGACAGGTTTTGGAGACTGGCTCGCGAGGCGGGAGCGGAACGCAGTTGCGCGGCGAGCTTCCAGCTTTGCTCGCGGCTGTTCGAGCGGCCCCTGCAACCGGCCGAGCAGCGGGGGCCGACACGGGCCGGCCGAAAACTGAGCGAGCGAGCCGAGCTCTCTCTGAAACGACCAGAGCCGGTGGGACTGCGCAGCCACCCGGTTGTGCGGCTGCTGGAGGTCGATAGCCCGAAGCAGCGCGCCTTGCGCTGTCTCAGCCTAATGGCGCCCGCGCCGCGCCATTGGACGCTTCCCTCGGGTGGGCGGCGTTCGTGGGCCGGTGTCTGGCTAGGACGGTACCGGCGGTTGGCGCTGGAAGCCGCCGCGGCACTGTGTCCGTTTCCGGTTTGGACCAGACGCCTTCGCAAGGCCGCGCTTCTGTCGGCCTGCGACTGGTTCCTGCTGGCGAGGGCTTGGGTGCTGCTCGCGGGCGTGAAACCCGCTATCCGGTTTCTGGCTTTCTCGCGGTTGGAGCCGTGGGCGACCCGGGTGCGTAGGAAGGCCGCGGCCACTGACGATGAAACCGCCGGCAGCGAAACCGCCGCGACGATCCGGCGGACGGTGTTGCTCGTCGACGCCGCGGCCAGGCGTCACTTTGTTGCGATGGATTGCCTGCCACGCTCGCTGGTGACCGCGCGGCTACTGGGGCAAAAGGGAATTCGCACGGACTTGAAGATCGGCGTGCGCGAGGAGAAGGGCCGCATCGCTGGCCACGCCTGGGTGGAGTACGAAAACGAGGCCATCAACGATGGCGGAGGCTACCGCACCTACTCCGTCTTTCCCGACAGGCCCAGCGCGGAGAAGGCGGCGCGGTGAGGCTCAAAATCCCCGAGAACGTCGTGTTCCAGGTGCTCGACGGCCAGGCGGTCGTTCTGAACCTCGACAGCGGATACTATTTCGGCCTCAATGAAGTGGGAACGCGGTTCTGGCAGCGGCTGGGCGAAACCGGCTCGCTGGAAGCGATCGTTGAGGGCTTGCTCGGGGAGTTCGAGGTGGAGCGCTCGGTGTTGGAGGAAGACATGGTCGCGCTGATCGAGGATCTCAAGACCCGCAAGCTGGTTGAGGAAGTGGCCGCGGATGGATGATGGCGGTGGCCGCTGCCGACCGAATTTGGACACCCCAAACCCTTCTCGCGCGCTCATTGATGTATTCGAACTGGGCGTTGCGGTCGGGATGCTGCTTGCCTTCGAGCGTCTTGCGGTTCGCCTGCAGGCGGTAGCCCATGGCCCGCAGCAACTCCGCCACGGTCTGACGATTCGTCTGGCGCCCGCCTCGATTCAACTCTTCGGCCAGTTTGCGGACGCTCTTGCAGGTCCAGCGCAACGGCGATTGCGGGTCGCCTCGCGTGACCGGATCCAGCAATCTCTCCAACTCCTGCTGCAACTTCGGATCGCGTTCGATCGCTCTCTTGCGGCCGCCTCCCGTACGACGCACTCGGCCCACCGGCGGAGGCGAGACCGCCTGCTTCAACTCCGCTATCCCTTTTCGGATCACCGGCCGCGATACGCCGGTCGCTCTTGAAACCGCCGAAATCCCGCCCCGCCCGATGGCTGCACTTTCCGCCGCGACCATCAGCCGCCTGGAGCGCTCGTCGAGCACTGCCGCCAGAGCCGTGAAGCGAGACTTGATTCCTGCCAGGTCCGCCATCTCCCACAGGATAGCTCAAAACCACTTCCTAAATGGAAATGTTATTTGCTGACGACTCCTAAGAACAAGCTATGGTATACTAGTGGGGCTGTCCTAGCTAGTGTGACCATCACAGGTCCGTGCTCCCTTTCCGGGTGGGCTCGGCGGCACGACCCTTCCCGCCTGTCGTGTCGTCTACATGGTGAAGAGATCTCCAGGAGAGTCTGCTACTGGCCCAACTTCCTCTGCTACATGGACCCGAGGACGGCCCAGGAGCCGGGTGGTGAGATGCCACCCGTGTTTGCTCACGTAGGTAATACCCATTGAGAAACCACTATCATCTTCCGCGCATTCTTGGCTTTGCCTTACTTCTGGGAGCGGTCACCCAGGTAGCTTGGAGCCAGCCGTCGACGGGTATGTTGACAATACTCAGTTCTCAAACGGACTGCTCCGGAGAGACGATCGCGAACACCGCCTACACCAATGATGGCCCCATTTTCGATGGGTCAAGCCTTTGCCAGTATTACACCGGTGACGCGACGGACGTAGGTGACATCTACGAGAACATAGACACAGCGGTCCAAGGCGGCGGTGCTTGCGGCGACGCCGACATTGTGGCCTGGGAGACGAGCTCGGAAAGCGGCTTCTTCACTTTCCGGTACAGGGCGCGCACCAGCTGGAATAGCGCGGATATTATGGGGGACAGCTGCTCAGGCACGTCGCTAGGAGTCCACATGGACTTAGACGCCGACACGACCGCTGAAAGCCCCCAGAAGTTCGATTTTTACTTCTTCTTCAGTCCCGACGTTACATGGCAATCCACGGGAGCATGGAGGGACATTGCCGGCGAAGGGGAGGTGACCGTTCGCGAGGACTCGACCGCCTCCGGCGGCACGGCCGACGACTGGGGCGATGCCACGCATCGAATATCCGACAGAGGGGGTACGGCTGGGGACGGCTACAGCTCGATTTCCATCAGCGCTGGAGATGTGTGGGGTCGCATCGTCGACATCGGAGGCGGGTTCGAAGTAATCGAGGTTGCCGTCGCTTACTCGCTCATCGGAAGCCCCTCTACGATCTCCAGCCGGCCCTGGCTGCTACAGACGTCGACGATTTCCGGGGACATCCAGCCGTGGCACGACCACAACGACCTTTCCGATCTGGACGGCGAGAGGCTAGATAACACCTGTGGCGCCGATCCCACCACCTGCGTTTCGACCGGGGCGACGCCGGTTACCCTGTCCTACTTCCACGCTGAGTCGCGGGGCCGGGAGGTAGCGTTTGAGTGGGCTACCGCGACCGAGACCGGCAACCTCGGATTCCGTCTCTACGAAGAAACGCCAATGGGGTTGAAACTGCGGCTGGGGGACAAGCTGATTCCGAGCCGTGTGATCGATAGTGACGGGCCGCAGGAGTACTCCTCCGTGGCTGTGACCAACTCCAGCACGTTTTATTTGGCGGACCTTGACACGCAAGGGATTGAGCGAAGACGTGGCCCCTTCAAGCTGGGCGAAACCTATGGCACGCGACCCACGGCTGACCCGATCGACTGGTCGGCCGTACACCGTTCTCGGGGGGCACGGGTAGCTCGGCTGGCCGCGAAGGCTAGAGAGGAGGGAGCCGCCGCGCTTGTTACGCGGGGCCGATGGCGTGCGCGACACCTACCCCCGGTGAGGCTGGGGGTCGATACTGACGGAATCTATCAGGTCACCTACGAGCAACTCAAGGCCGCCGGCTCGGACCTCAGGGGAGTGCGGCCGGACTGGATCGCCATTACTAATATGGGAACCCCGACACCCCGCTGGATTGCAACTCGCGGGCGGAGGTTCGGCCCCGGAAGCGTGATCCAGTTTCATGGCCAGGCCCGCGATTCGCTCTACGGCAACACGAACGTGTATCAGCTGACGCTGAAGAGGGGCCTGGTCGAAGAGGTAGAAGTCGAATCCGGGGAACCGGACGACGACGAGTCTCCCGTCGGTTCCTATCTCGCGACGATCGAAGTCGACAACAACCGTCAATACGGCTTGGCATCACCCAACGGCGATCCTTGGTATGACGCTCGCCTCCTCGCCCGGGGCAGCCCGGTTTCTGTCGATCGCGAGCTCATCATCGACGGATTGGCAGCGGGTGGAGGGGATGCCACGTTATCGGTTGGGTTGTGGGGTGTGACCAACTGGATGGTAACTCCCGATCACCACGTCACCGTGAGCTTGAACGGAACTGGCCTCGCCGACGAAGAGTTCGATGGACTCACGAGCGTTCCCATCGAGGTCAAAGTGCCGGCCGGCTTGCTCCAAGAGGGAAGCAACACCGTCACCGTAACTCTACCGGGAGATACAGGTGTAGAGGCCGAGGTGGTCAATCTTGATTCCGTGGGTCTAACGTTCCCACGCAGGTTCATCGCGCAGGACGGCAGCCTCACATTTGAAGGCTCCGGCGGTACCTACCGGGTAGACAATCTACCGTCGGACGAGGTTGTGGTCTATTGTCACGACGACGGGAAGATGGAGCGCTTGGAGGATGTGAAGATCCAGCCCGGCGCCAACGGCTACTCGGCCACCTTCGAGGGTTCTGGCAACGGCGCCACTTACATCGTCGCGGCGACGAGCGCTTTGCGCACGCCGGAGATCCAGCCGACGCCACGGCGTCAGAACATCACCTCGGGCTCGGCCCAGTACCTCATCATCGCCCACGAGGATTTCATCGAGGGCATCGAGCCGCTCGCCCAGGCGCGGCGGGCCGAAGGGTGGAGCGTGCGGGTCGTGGACGTGGCGCAGGTCTATGAGCGATTCAACTACGGCATCGTGGATCCGCAGGCGATTCGCAGGTACATCTCTCACGCTGCCAAACGCATGCGCACCGAGGCGGTTTTGCTGGTGGGCGGGGACACATACGATTACTTCGACTACCTCGGCCTGGGGTCAATCAGCTTCATCCCGACGATTTACGCGGCAACCGGACCGACAGTGAATTTCGTTCCCGCGGATCCCCTGTTCACGGACATCGATGGCAACGGCATCCCCAATATGCCGATCGGCCGCTTGCCCGTCCGCACCACGCAACAGCTTGCCGCGGTGGTGGCAAAGACATTGCGCTACCCCAGCGCGCCCCACGCACGTTCCGCCGTTTTTGCGGCGGATCGGAGGGACGGGCCCACCAACTTCAGTTCTCTCAGCGACGAATTCATCGAGCAGCTTCCTTCGGACTGGACTGCTGAGCGCGTTTACATAGACGAGTTGGGTGCTGTAGAGGCTCGTAGCACGCTGCTCGGCATTTTGAATTCCGGAACGGCGCTGACCAGCTTCCTCGGTCACTCCGGCCCCACGCTTTGGACCGCTGACAATCTGCTTAGCTCAACGGACGCCGAGAATCTCACCATCAGGGTATGCACTTGACTCCCGAGACCCCAACATATAGCATGCGGGGCTGTGGAGGACTACCCGCGGACGCTGGAGGAGTTTGAGGGGCGTTTTGCCACTGAGCAGGCGTGTCGCGAGTATCTGATGCAACTGCTCTGGCCACAGGGTTTTGTGTGTCCCCGCTGTGGAGGGCGGAGAGCTCGGCCCAGCCGGCGGGGCCTGCTGCGGTGTGGGCAATGCGATTATCAGGCTTCGGTGACGGCGGGCACGATTTTCCAGGACACGCGCCTGCCGCTGCGCACCTGGTTTCGGACCATGTGGTGGGTGACCAGCCAGAAAAACGGGGCGAGCGCACTGGGACTGCAAAGCATCTTGGGTCTGGGAAGCTACCGTACCGCCTGGGCGTTGCTGCACAAGCTGCGGCGCGCGATGGTGCGGCCCGGCCGAGAACGGCTCAGCGGTCGCGTGGAGGTCGACGAGACCTATGTGGGGGGCGCAGAAGAGGGACTGCGCGGACGGCAGACGCAGAAAAAAGCACTGCTAGCCATCGCCGCCGAGGAAGACGGCGCGGGGATAGGAAGGATCCGTATGAAGCGCATCCGCGGAGCGTCCAAGCAACAGCTGCACGGCTTCATCCAAGAGGCTGTCGAGCCCGACAGCACGATCCACACCGACGGCTGGGAAGGGTACGTCGGCCTGGAGGCGCTTGGCTATCGGCACGAGTACGACTTTCTGGCCGGTTCGAGCCAGTCGGCCTCCGAGCTGTTGCCCCACGTTCACCGGGTGGCTGCCCTGTTGAAGCGCTGGTTGATCGGGACGCACCAAGGCGCTGTGAGCCGTGAACACCTGGACTATTACCGGATGAGTATACGTTTCGATTCAATCGACGACGCTCTCGTCACCGGGGAAAGCTCTTCTACCGGCTTGTACAACAGGCCGCGACCGTTGGGCCCACGACCTATTCAGAGATGGTCCAACACCTACGCGGCAGGCGGACCGGCCAACCACAAGATGTGGGGCAGTCGGGAGTGAAGTGCATACCCCGATCTCACCAATCATGACCGCCCCACGGTGGTAACACAGTGGGGCTGTTGGAATACGTATTTCGTCACACCGAAATACAACACCCTGGGCGACAAGTTCTTGCTCAGCGGCGAGCAAGGCGCGGCGGCCGTGCTGGGAGCTGCGACCTTGAGCTTCACGGAGTCCGAGCGAGAGCTGGCCACCCGAGTCTTCAGCAGGCTGTTCCAATCAGGGATGACGCTTGGCGAAGCCGTTCAGCAGGCCAAGGCTGAATTAGCGCGGGTCAACCCGAACTTGCTGGATGTGCTGATTGGGTGGACGCTCCTAGGGGACCCGCTGATCCGCCTCCAGCCCTGAATCAGGCCGACGAGGAGGTTGTGCCTTGAGCGGTATTGTTGCCCTATTCCACAAGGATGGCCGGGAAGCTGACCCGTCGGCGGTGGGCCTGATGATGGCCGCGCTAAACCATCGCGGAATCGACGGGAGCCGCACCCAGACGTTGGGGCCTGCTTGTCTAGGCCATCAACACTTCTGGACGACTCCGGAGGAAGAGGGAGAGGAACAGCCGCTCGTCGATCCGCACAGTGGCCTAGGAGTCGTGTTCGAGGGCCGACTAGACAACCGCGACGAGCTAGAAGAGGGTCTCGGAATCAAGAACCCGGGATCAGCAAAGATCTCGGACGCGAACATGCTCCTGCTCGCTTACAAGCGGTGGGGTGAGGAGTGTTTTGAGCGAGCAATCGGTTCGTTCGCAACCGCCCTCTACGACCCGCGCCGGCGCCGGCTGGTCTGTGCGCGCGACGCGGTGGGGAACCGAACACTCTACTACCATCTCAACGACCGCTTTATCGCGCTCGGTTCAGAAGAGCAGGCGGTCCTGGCGCATCCAGGGATCTCCCGGGAACCCGATGAGCATCGTTTCGCGCAGTACTTTGCCATCCGGGATTCCTTCGAAGGCAGAACGTACTTCCGAGATGTCCAAGAAGTACCGCCAGCACATGTTCTCTCGGTTACTCCACGGCGGGTGGCGGTCCGACGCTACTGGGCACCCAACCAAGCTCCACTCGACGGCCTTTCTGATACGGAGTATGCCGATCGCTTCCGTTCGCTGCTGACGGCGAGTGTGAAGGCCACGTTGCGATCGACTACCGATTCGGTGGTGGCGATGAGCGGTGGACTCGACTCCACTTCCGTAACGGCCTTGGCTGCCCGTCACAGGGCGGACTCCGGCCGGTCGCAGCACTTGCCGGTCATCTCGTACGTGTTCAACGAACTCAAGCCGTGCGACGAGCGCCGATACATGGCCACGATGACCGCTCGCTACCCTCTCTCTAGGCAGGAGATCGTGGGCGATGGATGTTGGCCGTTGCGCGACATCAAGAGCTGGCCAAGAAATCCGAACTCCCCGGAGGAAGCTCCCTATCGTCTCCTCCAGAGGCAGGTCTACCGTTGCGCGAGACAGGCCGGGTGCAGAACGATCTTGACAGGCGGATTCTCAGATCACCTGTATACGTCTGTGGACGGCTGGCTGGCTGATCTCCTCGCGGACCGGCGCTACGGTGACGCCAAACGCCAGTTCTTCGAATGCGCGCGGACCGACGGTTGGTACCGTACACTGAGACGGCCGAGCGTTCAGAGAGCGCTTGGGGCGGGCTGGCTGCGCTTGAGAAGACGCCGACGCCCTCGATGGCTGACAACCGACGCGCGGCGGCTGAGCTCGAACGGAGATTCCTCTTCCGAACAGTTCAGTCGGCGGCCCGCCCAACAGCGGCGGGTCCTAGGCGACAGCGCCGCCGACAGCGCCAGCCGGGAGACCTTCCACGCAAACAAGGAGGGCACCGAAGTCAGACAGCCGTTCCGGGACCGGCGTCTAATCGAGTTCATGCTCGCCGTTCCTGCACATCAGCTCTATCAGGAGCGATGCTTCAAATACGTCTTGCGCAACGCGATGCGGGGCATACTCCCGGACTTGATCCGGAACCGCCGCCGGCCCACCTCCTTGCAGCCCCTTTTTCTCCGGGGAATCTTCGAACGGGAGGCCCCGCTGGTGCGGGACATTCTGGAGGACCCTCAGGCTAACTGGCCCCGTTTTGTCCGAAGAGACTGGATGAGCCGAGCGATTGAGGGGCACACGGACAGCGGCGTGGAGGCCGTCGTGCTGTGGCGCTGCCTCACATTTGAAATCTGGCGAAAAAGAGAGAGAATATCCTTATGAGTCGTTCCGAAGCATTCGATCCTAAACAAAGCAAACCACCCGCCCAGGCGTCGAAACCACAGGGACGCCCCTACCAGTCCCCCCGGTTGGAGAAACTCGGGGACATCCGCGACCTGGTGCTAGGCGGTTCTCCAGGCGTGAACGATACTTTTAACCCAGGCAACGAGGATCCACTGGGTGGTAGCCCGTGATCTCGGTGGATTTCACCGGGCCCGCTTTGGAAACCAATCCTGCCGCCTACAGTATCGCTGGAGAAGTGGTCCGGGTGAACACTCCGCTGGAGTCTTTGGCGCGCTTCAACACTTCGGTACCTGACCTCCCTGTGACCGCCGCCCGCCAGGAGCGCGCGGTTTCCGAAAAATCTGTCACACGCCGGTTTACAGGCTGGCTCGCCGCCCGGTTGCAAGATGTCGAGGTTCGTTGCGACTCGTCGGGATACTCCATTGCACTTGATGCGTCCGCTCAAGCATTCGTCTCATCAGATGGAGGGCATGTAGAAGTCGCGCATCCCAGCAGTGCCGTCGGCTGTCCCTTCGAAGGCGTTCTCCAGCCCGCGCTCATTTTGGCGCTCGCGCTTCGCGGCACCTATTGCCTTCATGCCAGCGCGGTGGAGGCGGGCGGGAAGGCCATCGCGTTCTTGGGTGAGTCTGGCGTAGGCAAGTCGACCATCGCGCGTCACCTGAGTGAGGATCACGACCTCGCTTGGTGGTGTTTGGGTGACGATGTCTTGCCGGTGGCGAGGCCAAGCAGCCAGCATTGGGTGCTCCCTCGGTTCCCACAGCTCAAGCTCGGGGACGCCCAGAGCGAAGCGGCAAGCCAACCCGCGCGGGTGCCGCTCAGGGCCGCCTATTTAGTCACTCCCGGTTCCGGAGCGGCTGCTCAGCGAGGGGTTCGCACAGAACCGATGAAGGCTTCGGCAGGCCTCGTGGCGGTGGTTCGGCACACCGTGGCTTCCCGGCTTTTTGGCCCACCGCTATTGCGACGGCACCTTGAGTTCTGTGCAGAACTGGTTCGTGAAGTCCCCTTGCGGTCGCTCGTCTACCCGCACCGGCCGAAATCCCTCAAAGAGGTCAGGGAACTCATCGAGGCCGACGTGAGCCAGCTAGTCAACTGAGCGGGAAGTGCCCGGCAAAGGGCTGTGGGCCGGGCTGGCCGGATACGGGGTACGACACCCGTGAGCGGCCCTGCTTCAGGTGGTTAGTCTGTCTCGGGCTCCGCCACTTCTTCGACGACCTTGGAATTCTAGAGTTCGGCAATCAACTTAGCAACGTCTTTAGACGCCTGTTCGGGCGTCACGTCATCATCAGCGCAAGAACGGAGTTTGAGGGGATTCGTTACCTAGTATGCCGTATACCGCAGAGTGATTCTACCTATCCCCGAGTTGGCGCACGGGCGTGCCGCGTCGCGCTGTGAACCACAGCGGAAAGGAGTTGTTTTCATGCTCGCCCGGCAACCGGAATTCCGCACGGCGCCCGGTGGGCCGAAGAGGCTTTGGCTACACTTATGTGATCAGCCCATGGGGTTGAAGCGCATCAGTCGGTGGCTCACGGCTCTCCTTGCTGTTTATCTGCTGCTCTTTCACGGGATGTCCGACCGTGGCCTGGTCGGGCCGGATGAGCCTCGCTACGCTTCGATCGCCCGGGAGATGGGGCGTTCCGGCGACTGGACGACCCCACGGCTCAACGGTGAGCCATGGTTCGAAAAACCTGCGCTGCTCTATTGGCTCGGTGCAGCCACCGCTTCGCTGGGGATGGGCGACGACCGTGCCACACGCTTTCCCGTGGCGGTGCTCAGCGCGCTGTTTCTGCTGTTCTTCTATCGGGTGCTGGCACCCCACTTCGGAAGTGCGGCGGCCCGATACGCGACGCTGATCCTCGCGACGTCCGCCGGCTGGGTTGCCTTCAGCCAGATTGGCGGCTTCGACTTGCCGTTGACGGCTGCTTTGGGGACTGCACTGCTGTGCCTTCTGCCCTGGGTCGAACGCTCCGACGAAACAACACGCAAGCGATTGCCGGTGTTTGGCGCGTTGCTGGGACTATCGATTCTGGCCAAGGGTCTGGTCGGGCCCGTGCTGGCGTGCCTGGCTCTGCTGGGCGTCGTTCGCGGCCGCGGGCTTCGTTCGGTTGCGGCTGATCTGCTTCATCCGCGCACGTGGGGCCCTTGCCTGGCCGTTGCGCTGCCGTGGTACGTGCTTTGCTACGCCGCCAACGGGTCCGCGTTTGTCGACGAGTTTATTTGGCGTCATCATGTGGAGCGTTTCTTCACGGGCTCTCTTGAGCACGTCGAGCCGTTCTGGTACTTCGTGCCCGTTCTGCTCGTCGGCCTGCTGCCATGGACGCCGCTGCTGATCTTGCTGCCCCGCAAGGCGCTCGGCACGGACCCCAAGGCCCGCTTCCTCGCCGTATGGGCCGTGACGACGCTGATCTTTTTTTCGGTCTCGGCGAACAAGCTGCCGGGATACATTCTGCCGACTCTTCCTCCTCTGGCTGCTCTACTGGGGGTGGCCTTGGCGGCCCGGCGCCAGGTGAGGGCGGCCCTAGCGCCGGCTGTCCTAGTGCCGGCGGCGCTGTTGCTGGCGCTGCTGCCACTGGCCGCCGACGTGCTTCCCGAAGCCCTCGCAACGGGCTTGCCAAGAGCCTGGCCGCCGGAGCAGCTCTCCTGGTGGTGGGTGGCGGCCGCCGTGGCGGTTGCAGCCACGGTCGGCTACCTGGGCTCGCGCGGGCGGGTGGGCGCGGCCGTCGGCGTCCTCGGGGCGGTGGCCGCCCTCGGCTTCCTCTACCTCAAAATAGCTACCTTCCCCGCGATCGACCTACACGCTGGGACCCGTACCTTATGGCGAAAGGTCGAGCCTCAACTCGCGCGAACCTGCCTCGGCGAGGTGCGTCGCCATGTCCGCTACGGCTTAGACTACTATTCCGCAGGACGCCTCCCTGACTGCGACTCGGAGCCGCGGTCCGTCCGAATCGAAGACGACCCCGCCGCCCTGACGGAATCAGGGGTGCCGGAAGCGAGTTCAACACCGTAACTTCCACCCAAGCCGCGCCGAATTCCAGGACAGATGGCCACAACGGTGGCCGCTCGAGGGTGGAAAGTTATGGCGTCAACACAGAACGGATCCCATCAGTCCATGGTTCACCTCACCGAGAAGGAGCAAGCTCTGCTCGAGCTGCTCGAAACCAATCCAGGTCGTTGTTTCTCCAGGCCTTACCTGTTGAGAACGATCTGGGGATATGCGGATAAGACGAGGACTCGCACCGTCGACGTCCACGTAAGCCGCCTACGCAAGAAACTCCGTGGACGCAAGGACATCACGATTCACTCCGTGGTCCGGCAAGGCTACGTGCTGCAACCCAACGGCAACAGCACCTTCGGGTACGTCGACGCGCCCTTGAACTCGTGAGGCTGCGGCAGGCTTCGGCGGGGAAAGCGCCGGAATCCCAGGGGCCGGACACGCAAGGCGGTCCTCGACGGTATAATCTGCGGCATGGCCGCGTCTCCGGTGCAACCGGCGGACTTGCAGTTGGTCGATCTGCGGGAGATCAGTGCTGCCGCGATCGAGCCCATCCTCGCGGAACAGTCCGCGCACTGGCGCGATCATTTCCGCTGGGACTTCGCGCCGGCTAGAGATATCATCCTGCGCTACGTGCGAATGCGCAATCTCTACGGATACGCCCTCTTCTCCTGCGACTCGCCGGTAGGCTACAGCTACTTCATTCACGAGGCCAACAAAGCGCTGCTGGGCGAGTCGTTTGTCAGTGCATCACATCGAAGCGAGCCGGCCGAGAGACATCTACTGACTCAGACATTGCGGGCGGCGGCTGTGTTTCCCGGCGTCCGGCGGATCGAGGGGCAACTGCTGGCGCTGGGTTTTGATCCGGCTGGGGACTCGATCTACGGACGCAAGCTGGCGGTCTATGCGCGCAACTTCATGCTTGCCGACGATCTCGACGCCATCTCATCGGTGCCGGAGGATGGGGCGAGCTTTGAATTCCGGCAGTGGACCGACCGGGACCTCGAGCCGGCGGCAGAGTTGATCCGCCGCGCCTACGACGGCCACGTCGACAGCTTCATCAACGACCAGTACCGCACGTCCACCGGCGCGCGCCGCTTCCTCTACAACAGCACGCAGCATCCCGGCTGCGGGATCTTCTTTCGCCAGGGCGCCCGCGCCGCTTTCGACCGGCTGACGGGAGAGATGGCCGGCCTGTGCCTCGGCAGCCTAGTCCAGTCGCGCGTGGCTCACGTCACGCAACTGTGCGTCGGTCCGAACTACCGCGGCCGGGGCCTGGGACGGCAGCTCCTGAGCCGGGCCTCGAAGGAGTACCGGCGTCATGGCTGTAACGCCGCCAGTCTGACCGTGACGGCCTCTAATGAAGGGGCCATTCGGCTGTACAAAAGCATGGGCTTTCGCACCATCCACCGCTTCCCCGCGATCGTGTGGGAGGCCTACTAGGTTGCCTCCCCCACCACGCAGCTAACCGAGCCGTGACCGTCAGGGAGCGGTCCGGCACGAACCCCGGTGCCCACTCGAAGACCTCATAGCCCGCATCTCTCTCCAGCCATCCGAGGCACAGGTCGTCTGAACGACACCCCCACTGCCGCCCCCAAGGAGTACACTCCTACCAGCGAGAACGGCGGACGGCGGCGATGTCGCTGCGTTCGGCGGCCGCACCTCTATGAGGTCTATCTGGATTCACACACCCAGATTCGGAAGGAGCAACTGATGGAAAGACGTGATCTGTTCAAAGCCGCGATGGCCGGCGGGCTCGCGCTTGTCGCCGCCGCGCGGGCGAAGGGACAGTCGGGAGTCCATATGCCCGCAACCCACGCCAACACCGATACCGAGCTCTACATTGAGCGCGACCAGCCGGGACAGCCCCACAAGGGCAAGGTCCTCGTCGCGATCCAGCCGCACAACGATGACATGCCGATCTACTACGCCGGGGTCGTGGCCAAGCTGATCAAAGAGGGCTACACCGGCTACCTGATCCGCACCACCAACGACGAGAAGCCCGGCCCCGGCACTCTGGCCGATACCAACAAGGCCAACGAGATCGACAACTACGAGGTCGGGCGGGTGCTGGGCTTCAAGAAGGTCTACGACCTTGGCTACCGCAACCACCGCATGGACAACGCGGCGATGATCGAGATCCGGGCGCGGCTGATTTTCCTCTTCCGCTTGCTCAAAGCAAACACGCTGATCACCTACGACACCTGGGGACACTACGACCGCAACCCGGACCACTGGATGACGGCGCGCGCCGCGGAAACCGCCCTGTGGATGGCCGGCGGGCGCAAGGACTATCCCGAGCACTTCGACGCCGGCCTCGAGCCCAGCCGCATCCGCGAGACCTACTACTACGCCCGCGGCCCGCAGCTCGTCAACCGGATCGTTGATATCTCGTCGGTCATCGACCTCAAGGCGAAGTCATTGCAGGTCTGCCAGACGCAAGGGCCGGGCGGCTCGCGCCTCAAGAACGACCTGGCGGCGAAGGGTATGCAACTGCCACTGCTTGCCGGCGACGACGAGGCGGCGGACCTCAACTACATCAAGGAGTTCGCTCTCGAACACAACCGCACGCTAGGGCAGAAGCACGGCCTGCAGTGGGCGGAGAAGTTTCATTACTGGGGCCCGTCGGTATTGGCAGGCCAGGGTACCAGCCGCGTGGGCGAGTACGTCAAGCAGCACGCGGTTCCCTTGTGACGCTCGGCTCGTCGCAACCGTGCCATCCAACGCTTCAGAGCCGCGGATGTAAATCCGCGGGCGCCCTCGCTGCGACGTGATACCTCTGCACAACGGGCTGTAGTGCGTAGCGCGGATCTCGGTTTTGAGATCCGCGGCCCTGACTGCCGACCCATGGCGTTCCCGATTCCGCACCAGGTGCGGGCACGGTCGCCTCGCGAGCGCGATAAAATAAGAGCCAAGACCACCCACCCGAGCAACACCCAGATCGACCCATCATGCTTCGTTTCGAGTCCCCTTGGATGTTCCTCGTCTTGCTGCTGATTCCGCTGCTTTTGTATCTGCGCAGCCGCCAACGGGGGCCCGGGCGGCAAGGCGACGGCGCCTTGCGCTTCTCTTCAATCGCCGGCGCCCGGCGCGCGGGACGTTCCTTGCGGCGGCGGCTTCTCGGCGTGCCGCTGGTTCTACGCGTTGCGGCGTTGGTGCTGCTAGCGATCGCCCTGGCCCGGCCGCAGATGGGGACCGAGCGGGTGCGCGACGTCAGCCGCGGCATCGCCATCGAGATGGTGCTCGACCGCTCGAGCAGCATGAGCGAAGAGCTGCGCTACGAAGGCCGGCGGCTTACCCGGCTCGACGTCGCCAAGACGGTGTTCGAGCTATTCGTTCGAGGCGACGGCAACGACCTCACGGGGCGTCCGGCAGACCTGATCGGCATGATCTCGTTCGCGCGTTATGCCGACACCATCTGCCCCCTAACGCTGGCGCATGGGGCTTTGTCGGGCTTTCTGCCCGCCGTGAAGCTCGTCCAGCAGCGGGCTGAGGACGGCACGGCGATTGGCGACGCCGTGGCTCTCGCGGCGGCGCGCTTGCAAACCGCCGAGGATGCCATCGCACGGCAGACGGGTGAGACCAAGGACTACGAGATCAAGAGCAAGGTCATCATCCTGCTCACCGATGGCGAGAACAATGCCGGGCAGCGCTCGGTGAAAGAGGCCGCGGACCTGGCCGCCGACTGGGACATCAAGATCTACGCGATCGGCATCGGAGGTGGCTCTGGCGGGGCGATTCGCACTCCGTTCGGGAACTTCTCTATGCCTCTGGGTCGCAGCGTCGACGAGGAGGCGCTCAAAACTCTGGCCGAGACGACCGGCGGTCTCTACCGCGTGGCCGATGATGCCGAGGCCCTGAAAGCGGTCTATCAAGAGATCGACGAGTTGGAAAAGAGCGAGATCGAGTCGACGCGCTACGTCGACTACCGCGAGTACTTCCCTCCGTTCGCTCTGGCGGGCCTGGGATTGTTGGGCCTTGAAGTAGTGTTGGCGAGCACCTGGTTTCGAAGAATTCCATGAACGAGACGCGGCTATTGCAGATCGACATGCTGTACCTGCTGTGGGTGATCCCGCTGTTGCTGGGCGCGTATCTTTACGCCGCGCATCGCCGCGGGCAGGCGCTCGAGCGGTTCGCCGAAGCCGATCTGCTCAAGCAGATCAATACGGCGGTCGTCACCGGACGCCGTCGCTGGAAGGCCGCGCTGGTGCTGGTGGCGTTTGGCGGCGTCGTGGTCGGGCTGGCGCGCCCGGCGTGGAATCCCGTGGCGCAGGAGATCGAACGGCAAGGGCGGGACGTCGTGTTCCTTCTCGATGTCTCGAAGAGCATGCTGGCTGAAGATCTGGCGCCGAACCGTCTTGAGCGTGCCAAGCTCGCCATCCTCGACAGCATCGAACGGCTCCAGGGCGACCGCGTCGCGCTGGTCGCCTTCGCGGGCACGTCGGTGATCAAGTGCCCCCTGACGCTCGACTATGGTTTCTTCCGCATGGGACTCGAAGACATCTCGCCCGACAGTGTCTCGCGTGGAGGCACCCTCATCGGCGACGCCATCCGCAAGACACTCGATGAAGTGTTCGACAAGCAGGCCAAGGAGTACAAGGACATCATCCTCATCACCGACGGCGAAGACCATGAGAGCTTCCCGGTCGAGGCTGCCGAGGAAGCGGGCCGGCAGGGAGCGAGGCTGCTTGCCATCGGCCTGGGGGACGAAAACCAGGGCCGCCGCATCCCGATCACCGACGCCCGGGGACGCAAGACCTTCGTCAAGTATCAAGGCCAAGAGGTCTGGACGAAACTCGACGCCGCCACGCTTCGTCAGATGGTCAACGCCACGCCCGGCGGTCGCTATCTGAACGTGGCGACGGGGGCTATCGATCTCGGGGACGTCTACGTCAAATTGATTGCGGGGGCCGAGAAGACGTCGTTGGGCTCGACCACCGTGGAACGCTACGAGGAGAAGTTTCAGATTTTTCTCGGGATGGCGTTCTTGCTGTTGTGCCTGGAGGTTTTCGTTCGAGACCGCAAACGAAACACGGAGCTGGCTCGATGAGGCGGCGCGGAACGATCATCGCGTTGGGCGCTTTTCTGGCGCTTCTGGTGACGTCTGGCGCCCAGGGGCAGTCGGCGCGGGAGCTGGTCACCGAAGGCAACGAGGCCTACAACAAGGAAGAATACAAGGGCGCCCTGGAATCCTACGAGAAGGCCTCCGAAGCGCTCCCCGACTCCGCGCACGTTTGGTTCAACAAGGGGAACGCGCTTTACAAGCAAGGCGAATTCGCCGACGCGATGGACGCCTACGAACAAGCCGCGTTGCGGGCCGAGGATCCCAAGATCGAAGCCCAGAGCAAGTTCAATCAAGGCAACGCGTCGTTCCGCGAGGGAATCGGGCAGGGGCAACAGGACCCGCGGCGGGCGCTTTCGTCGGTCGAGAAGGGCGTGCGGCTCTACCAGGACGCGCTGACGCTCGATCCGGATCACGGCGACGCCCGCCACAACGTCGAGGTCGCGCGGCGGGCCATGCAAGCGCTGATCGAGCAGATGAAGAACCAGCCGCAACAGCCCTCGAAGGGCGATGATTCCAAACAAGACCAGCAGCAAGGCGAGCAACAAGAGCAGCAACAAAACCAATCCGGGCAGGATGCCGGCCAGGACGCGGCAGAGAAGCTGCAGGAACTGATCGACCAGCAGCAGCAAGCCAACCAACAAAGCGAGGCGCTCTCCGAGCAGCAACAACAGCAGGGCAATTCGCAGAATATTCAGCAGCAGGCCCAAAGCCTTGCCGATCAACAGCAGAAGTTGAAGGACGAAACCGAGCAACTCGCCGAGCAGATGAGCCAGCAGCAGGACTCCTCGGCCGAACAGGCGAAAGAACACCTGGATCAGGCGGCGTCGAAACAGCAGCAGGCCGAGCGTGAGCTACGCGATCAACAGTTGGCCGACGCGCAGGCCTCACAGCAAGAAGCGCAGCAAGAGATGCAGAAGGCGCTCGATGCAATGAAAGGTTCCGGGGAAGAGCAGCAACAACAACGGGCCGAGCAGCAGCCGAGCGACGCAGAGCAACAACAAGAGCAGGCACAAGCCCTCGAGGATGCGAAAGACATCCTCGATGAAGAGCGCGAACAACGCCGCCAGCGTCAGATGCGCGCGGTGCTCGGCATCCGAGCAGTGGAGAAAGATTGGTAGTGGCCTTCGAACGCATCAGCCGCGCTTTGGTCGCCGCCTCCTTGATGGCAGCATGTTTGGCGTGCGCCGTGCCGGCCTCGGCACAGGCGCTCCGCGCCGAGGCCGCCCTCGAGAAGCTGCAGGTTTTTCTCGGCGAGCCGTTCGTCTTCCAGATCCGCGTCGAGGGCAGTGATTCGCCTTCCAAGCCCGACCTCAGCGGGCTCACCGATTTCAAGATTCAGGAGCTGGGCGGCCAGCAGAACAACAGCCAGTCGATGACGATCGTCAACGGCCGGATGAACCGCTCGGTGCGCCGCGGCTACACGTTCAGTTACCGGCTTACGCCCAAGAAAGCCGGCAATCTGGTGATTCCTGCCATCACCGTTTCGGCGGACAACCAAACGGCGCGCACCCAGCCGGTCACGGTTCGCGCCACGCCGCCGGCTGAGAGCGCCGACTTCAAGCTGCGCCAGTCGCTCTCCGAACGGCGGGCGTATCCGGGCCAGCCCGTCACCCTCACCGTGACGTGGTACATCAGCAAAAACGTTGAAGGCTTTTCGTTCAACCTGCCGGTGCTCAACGACGATCGCTTCCGTATCGCCGACGCCGACCTCGCCATGGACCGCAGCCGTCCGGAGCGCTACGTGCAAATCCCGTTGGGCCAGAAGCAAGTCATCGGCGAGAAGGGTACCGGAACCCTCGGCGGCAGGCAATTCACGACGGTACGTTTCCGCAAAGTTCTGATTCCGCGCAAGCCGGGCAAGCTAACGCTGCCTCAGGCGACGGTGAGTCTCAAAGCGGTGCAGGGATATCGTAAGGGGCGGCGCGGCAGCATGTTTGACGAGTTCTTCAACGACAGCTTCTTCAACTTCGGCAGGGAGGCCGTTTATCAGAGCCTCGTTGTGCCCTCGAATCGTCCCGTTCTAGAGGTACTGGAGCTGCCGCAAGCTGGACGGCCGGCCAACTTCAGCGGCCTCGTGGGGAATTACACCATCGCGGCTGACGCCACGCCCGACGAGCTGAACATCGGCGACCCGATCACGCTCACCGTGCGCATCGCCGGACCCCGCCATCTCGACAACGTCGAACTGCCGCCGCTCGGCAACGAGCCGGTGCTCGGCCGCGATTTCAAGATCCCGCAAGACCGCGCCGCGGGCGCCATCGAGGGCCGCGCGAAAGTCTTCACGCAAACGCTTCGCGCCAAACATGCCGAGGTCAAGCAGATTCCGGCAATCGAGCTCAGCTACTTCGACCCCGACAGCGGCCGCTACGCGACGGCCAAGACCGACCCGATTCCCCTAACGGTCAACCCGACCCGCGTCGTCACGGCGCGTGATGCGGAAGGCATGGGCGGCGGCGAGCCGCTGCAGACCGAGCTGGAAAGCCTCGAGGGCGGTATCGCGTACAACTACGAAGGCTTTGATGTGCTCGAAAACCAGCAGGCCGGTCCCGCCGCTTGGCTGCGTTCGCCCGGTTGGATCGCGCTGATCGGGCTGCCACCGCTGGCCTACTTCGGCTTGTTGGGTTTCACGCTGTTCTCTCGAGCCCGTGAATCTGACCCCGCGGCACGGCGGGCGCGGCGATCATTTCGGGAATTGACGAACAGCTTGAAAGCAGTCGAGTCGAGCAACGGCCGCTCGGCCGAGCAGCTCGACGCGGTTCTGCTGGAGGCGCTACGTGCGTACGTCGGAGGCCGTCTCGGCATGCCGGCGGGCGCGATCACCTTCGGTGACGTCAAGCCCGTCCTCGAAGAACGTGGCGCGAGCGCCGACACGATCGAAGCGCTGGGTACCCTGTTCGAGCGCTGCGAAGCAGGACGCTATGCCGGAGGCGGCCTGGCCGGCGAGGACGCAACCACCACCGCCCGCCGCATCCGCGAAGTCGCCAAAGACCTGGAAGGGAGCCTGCGATGAAACGTGGCGTAAGGCTCCAGCCTTGCCGAGAACCGATTCCTCGGTTTTCAGGCCCGCGAAGCGGCATCGCTGTGCCGACAAGTGAGCCAATCCCCCTACAAAGTAGGTCTCGGCCAGCCCCGCGCGTAGGCCACAAACCCCGAGGCAGCACGATAGTTACACTGCTGTGCCTCTGGCTTTTCGCCATCCCGGCAACAGGCCAGATCACCACCGAACCCGAACGCCAAGCTCTCTTCGTCGAGGCCAATCAACTCTTCCGTGAAGCCAACGAGGTCGCGGCGACGAACCCCATCGCCGCCGATGACCTCTACCGGCGGTCGGCCCTGCGCTTTGAGCGCCTGGTGACGGAAGGCGGCGTGCGCAACGGGAAGCTGTTCTACAACATCGGCAACGCCTACTTCCGCACCAACGACGTCGGCCGGGCGATTCTCAACTATCGCCGCGCCGGGCAATATATGGGCGACGATCCCAACCTCGCCCAAAACCTCAACCATGCCCGCGGCACACGGCTCGACTCGTTCGAAGAGACGCAAGAGACGCAAGTCCTCAAGACGCTGCTGTTCTGGCACTACGACATCTCGACCGGGTGGCGGTCCATCCTGTTCGCTCTGCTGGCTGCGGTGTTTTGGACGGCCGCGGGGGTCCGGCTCTTCCGCTCGGAGTGGGCGCCGCGGCTACTGCTGATCGCGACGGGCCTGCCGGCGCTGCTGTTTCTGGGCTCGCTTGTTGTAGAGGCGTCGGTCAAAGCCGATCAGGCGGCAGGCGTGATTCTCTCCCAGCAAGTCATCGCGCGCAAAGGCGACGGCGAATCGTACGAGCCCAGCTTCAAAGAGCCGTTACACGCCGGCGCGGAGTTCCTATTGGTCGAAGAGCGCCGTGGCTGGTTCCATGTCGAGCTACCCGATGAGCGCCGCTGCTGGATCCCGGCCGCGTCGTCGGAACTGGTGAGTCTGCCGGGGGGATAGGTTCCGCTCAGGTAGTATCCGGCCTTCGAGGCTTTACCCCTAGCAAATCCCTCCATAAGGTCTGACACGTTCCCACCCGCGCTACAGAGGCGTGGACGGAAGTCCGCGCTCGGTCTTCTCTCGGGCCTGGGGAAGAGCGCTGGGCGGACAGAAACGTCGACCCGGAGGTCGACGCCGCAGGCCAGGAGGCCGCGTCACACCCCCACGGTCTCGCTGGGGACGGGCTCGTTCGGCAGTGTGGCATCCTGAATGATTGAAAGCTTGTCGATCGAAACTGAAACTCCCCGCTTGTAAGCACCCACTCCCGCCCTGCCCGCGTCCCTCTGGAGGACCCGGCGGATGGTGAGCTTCCCCCAACTGCTGCGCCAAAACCGCAACTACCGTTACACGTGGTTCGGTCAGATCGTGAGTGAAGTGGGCGACCACTTCAACACCATCGCCGTCTTCAGCCTGGCGATGCAGAACACGCGATCCGGGATGGTGGTCGCCGGGGTCATGCTGTCGCGGGCGATCCCGATGATCATGGCCGGGCCGATCGCGGGCGTTCTGCTTGACCGCTGGGACCGCAAAAAAATCATCCTGACGACGGATCTGTTTCGCGGACTCGTCGCCGCGATGTTTATTTTCGCCGTGATGCCGGAGAAGACGTGGCTGCTGTATCCGCTCAGCGCGCTGCTGTGGTTCGTGGCGCCATTCTTCACCAGCGGCCGCACGGCCATCTTGCCGACGATCGCCAGCCGCGAAGAGCTGCACACCGCGAACTCTCTGACGCAGACGACGCGCTACGCGGCGGTGACGGTCGGCACGTTCTTGGGCGGCGTGAGCGCGGCCGCCTTTGGCTATGAGTACGCGTTCTTGCTCAACGCCGCATCGTTTCTGTTCTCGGCGCTGATGATCTCGCGGCTACGGCTCAAGCAAGGCCACTTCCGTCCGCCGCCGAAGGCGCTCACCGAAAGCGACGTGATGCGGCCGTGGCACGAATACAAAGAAGGGCTGCGGTACCTGCGCTCGAAGCCTCTGCTGTTCGCCATCGCCATGGGGCATGTCGGCTGGGCGACGGGCGGCGGCGCGGCGCAGGTCCTGTTCGGCCTGTTCGGCGAGGTGGTGTTCGAGCGCGGCGCGGCGGGTATCGGGATGATCTGGAGCAGCGCCGGCGTGGGGTTGCTCATCGGGGCGCCGATCGCGTACCGGTTCGGGGCGAAGCTGCCGTTTGAGAAGTACAAGACGATGGTCGTGATCGCTTACTTCCTTCACGGCATCACCTATATCCTCTTCAGCCAGGCGCAGCCGTTCTGGTTGGCGCTGATCTTGATCGCTGCGCGGGCGGCGAGCGCTGTGTTTGTGATCTCGAACCTCGGCCAGCTCCTGCGCCACGTGAGCGACGAGTTTCGCGGGCGTGTGTTCTCGACCGTCGAATCGATGACGTGGGCGATGATGATCCTTTCGCTGACGGCGGCCGGGGTGGCTTCGGAGACGGTAAGTCCGCGGACGATCGGGGCGATTGCGGGCGCGTTTAGTTCGCTGACGGCGATCGGCTGGGGCTGGGCACATTGGACCGGCCGCCTGCCCGAGCCCGCAGCCGAAGGAATCGACCCTGACGAGGTCGAGGTGCATCGCGAGCCGAGGACGTGAGTCGCGCGCTCTGTGCTGACCGGGACATGGGTAATAGCCTCGTAGGGGTGGACTGCAGCGTCCACCCCTACACCACGAACTAAGCGCTTCCCGCGGCTGAAGCCGTGGCTATCATGTTTGGCCCGTCCGGGGCCGAAAGAAGCGCATGCCCCTTCTCCCGTGCTTGGGACGTAGCTGTGCTCGCGCAAACGTCGACCCGGAGGTCGACGCTGCAGGCCGGAGGCCCGCGCCACCCTTGGGGGTTCATTGTTGCGCTAGAGGCCGAGTTGTTTGCAGATGGCGTCAACGCGTTGCTTGACGGCTTCGTCCATCTTGATGACGTCGGGCCAGGGGCGCGTGAAGCCTTCCTCGGGCCATTTGCGGGTCGCGTCGATGCCCATCTTCGAGCCGTAGTTCGCCAAGCGGCTCGAATGGTCGAGTTGGTCGATCGGCCCCATCGTGAACTGGATGTCGCGCTCGGGGTCGATGTTGTTCAAGGCCTTCCAAGTGACTTCGCTGAGGTTCTGAACGTCGACATCGTGGTCGACGACGACGATGCACTTCGTGAACATGGCCTGTCCTAAGCCCCAAATGGCGTTCATGACCTTGCGTGCCTGCAGCGGGTAGGACTTGCGGATCGAGAGGATCATCAGGTTGTGGAAGATGCCCTCGGCCGGTAGGTTGATGTCGACGAGCTCGGGGATCTGCAGGCGCATCAACGGCAGGAAGGCGCGCTCGATCGTCTTGCCCATGTAGAAGTCCTCCATCGGTGGAGGGCCGACGATGGTGGTGGCGTAGATGGGGTTCTTGCGCTGCGTGATGCAGGTTACGTGGAATACCGGGAAGTCGTCCTCGAGCGAATAGAAGCCCGTGTGGTCGCCGAACGGGCCTTCGGTCTTCAGCTCGCCGAGTTTGACGTAGCCTTCGAGGACGATCTCGGCGTTGGCGGGCACTTCGAGATCCACGGTCTCGCACTTGACCAACTCGACGGGCTTCGAGCGTAGAAAGCCGGCGAAGAGCATCTCGTCGAGGTCCGGCGGCAGGGGGAGGATCCCCGAGAACATCGTGGCCGGGTCGGCGCCGATCGCGACCGCCACTTCCATGCGCTCTTCGGTGCCCTCGGCGAGCCGGCGGCGGTAGTGCTCGGCGCCCTGCTTGTGGGTCTGCCAGTGCATGCCGGTCGATCGGTCGTCGTAGATCTGGAGCCGATAGACTCCGACGTTGCGCTTGCCGGTGACCGGATTGCGCGAGAACACCAGCGGCAAGGTGATGAACCGGCCGCCGTCCTGCGGCCAGCATTTCAGGACCGGGTAGTCGAAGAGAGAGAAGCCGTCTTTCTTGATGACCTCTTTCACCGGGCCGCTCTTGACTTCTTTGGGGAAGAACGAGCCCATCTCGGTCAGCTTCGGCAGCATCTTGAGCTTGCCGACGAGACCCTGCGGGGTCTTCGTCTCGAGGTACCCGGCGATGCGCGCAGCGATGTCGTCTACCGAGTTGACCTCGAGGGCGATCTCCATCTTGCGCATCCCGGCGAAACCGTTGATGAGAACCGGGATGTCGTAGCCCTTGGGATTCTCGAACAGCAGGGCGGGACCGTTTTGCTTGACGGCGCGGTCGGCGACCTCGGTGATTTCGAGCAGCGGATCGACCTCGTCGGTGATGCGCCGCAGCTCGCCGTTTTTCTCGAGGGCTCGGATGAATTCGCGAAGGTCGGTGTAGGCCATGGAAGTAACGAAGCCGCGGGGCTGAGCCTGCGGGCCCGCACCCTCTAGGGGCGCGCTGTTTCGGCGCCGGGACTCTGCTGCAAGAAGGCGAGCAGGTCGGCGATGTCTCCCAAGTTGTAGGTATCGAGCAATCCGTCCGGCATCCCCGAGACGCTCGACAGACGGCGGTCACGGATTCGCTCCTTTGGGATCGCTACGGGACGGTCGGCGTCGGGGAGCATGATCGTGATGCGGTCCGGGTCCTCGGAAAGAATCAGTCCGTCGAGGATGTCGTTGTCTTCGGTCTCGATGATGTGGGACTGGTACTGGTCGGAGATGGTTCGCGAAGGCCACAGTACCGCTTCCAGCATGTCGCGGCGCTTGAATCGGTTCGCGATGCTGGTCAGGTCGGGTCCGTAGTCTTTGCCAAGGTCGCCAAAGCGGTGGCAGCGCGAGCACTCTTCTTCGTACACGGCCCTCCCGCGCGAGGCATCCGCTCGGTCGATCATCGGGCTCAAGATCGTATGGTCGAAGATCTCTTGCTCGCTTAGCCCCTTCGAGTTGTCCTGCCGGGCGAAGACACGGGCTCGAACGTAGCCGCTGCCTCCGCGAACAAGCCCCGCGGCTTCGAGGTCTTCGATGGGCGCGAAGTCGGGTATTGCGCGGTAGGCCATCTGCTGCTCGTCCTCCGAGAAGAACTCGAGCGAGGAGTCGAACAGGCGGTTGATGAAGCCGGGGAAGCTGGCCCCGCCGCGCCAGTGCCGCGCTTTCTGAAACCACGAAAGCAGAGTTTCTTTTTGGTTCTTGGTCCAACCGTTTTTGATTTCGCGCAAGCAATAGACGTAGTGGATTTGGAGTTGCTGGTTGTCGTCGCCGTCCGGCAGGGCCATGAGAATTTTGGCAATCGCCGACGAGTCACCGGCATAACCCATGGTACGGGCATACTCACGGTTGAGCCGCTCGTCGGAGGCCGGGAAGCGCGATGCCGCGATTTTAGAAGCCTGCTTTCGCATAGTGGCGGGGCAGCCCTCGGCAAAGCCCAAGCAAGCCAGGTGGAAGACCCGCAACATGCGAAGCTCGTTGCCGGTGGAGAGATCGCCGGCGGCAAGAAACCCAAGTGCCCGATTGGCGGCGGCTTCGGCATCGGAAGCGGCGTCCGACTCGCCGGCGGACGTTCTGAGCAGCGCCACCACGCCCTCGGCAGCGGCCACCGGGTCTTGCTCATTGAGGACGAGTTGCCGCCACTCATCGCGGGGTGTGCGCTCTAGCGCGACCCGCCCGGCGTAGCGCGTCCAGCGGTCGCGGTCGCCCAGCAGGCTATAAAGGTCGGCGAGGGGAGCGAAGCTCGGCTGGTCGGCGGAGAGCCCCATACGCACCACGGCCTCGGCCGCGCGGCGCCGCACCAGGGGGTCCGAGTCGTTAAGACCCGAAGCCGCGATCGCCTTGGCGCGGTCACTGCCATGCTGGCCGACGACATGCATGGCGGCGGCGCGAACCAGCGGGTGTGGGTCCTTCGCCAGGGGCCGCAAAAGCTCGGCGCGTGGTTTGGGCGCGTGTTGCTGCAGAAGCATCAGCGCCTGCACGCGGTCGTTTGCCTGGAACGTGTCGGTGAGCGCCACGCGTTGCAACTCCGGCCCCCAACGCTCCCCGAGCGCCTGCTTGGTCTTCTCGACGGCGGCCCAGCCCCAACTCGACAGCGGCTGCGGCTGGCGGATGGCGGCCCAGACGCCTTTCGATTTCCGCCAGTTGTCGTTCGGGCGCCCGCCCTTGTAGGCCACGCGGTAGAAACCGCCCGCGGTATCGCGGCCTCCCATCGTGAAGTAGACCATGCCGTCGGGCCCCACTTCGAGGTCGGTTACGTTGAGCGGCTCGCCATAGACGAAGTCGATGGGCTCATCAGCCAGCTTGTAGGTCGCGCCGTCGCGCACCATGCGCATCAGCACGATGCGTCCGCGCGACCAGTCGGCTTGGAGAAAAGCATCAAAGTAGTCGGCGGGATAAGCGTGGTGATGATAGAACTCGACGCCGACGGGCGAGCCGCGTCCCAGGTCGCGCACGGCCGGCAAGCTGTCGAGATAGTACGGCGGGAACTTGCCCGAGCCCGTTCGCCAGCCGTAATCACCGCCGGGGACGACGTGCACCGACCGCACGTCCCGGTACCAGGGCATATTGACGTCCCACTCCATATCGCTGTCGAACGTGAAGAGCTCACCCTGCCAGTTGTAGGCATGGTTGAAGGCGTTGCGGAAGCCGCCGGCCAGCAGCGAGTACTTGAGGCGGTCGAGCCGCAGACGCGAGACGGTTCCGCCCGGCGCCATGATGCCGACCGCGTGCCCCCGCGCGTCCATGTAGCGGTCGAGGAGTTGCGATTCCCTGTATCCCCGCAAGGGCGACAGCGGGTCGATCAACTCGTCCGAAACGAAAGTGTGGTTGCCGAGCATCACCGAGGGATGACCGTCGGGGCCACGGCGAATATCGTGTGGGCCGTGTTCGCCGATGCTCCCCTTGAAGTCGTGCAGCTTCTCGAAGGTGTCGGCCCCGTCGTCGCCGTCGGTGTCTTCGAGTTTGTAGAGGCCGGCTTGCTTGTTTTCGGTGTCGTTGCCGATGGCGTAGAGCGTGCGGCCGTCAAACCACATGCCGTGCAGCATCTGGACCTTGTCGCTGAAGACCTTCTCGGCTTCGTAGACTCCGTCGCCGTCGTGGTCGAACAAGATCGTCGGATGCCCGCGCTCGCGAGAAACGACGGGGCGGCCGAAGCTGTCGAAGGTGACCTGGATTAGCGTCTCGACTTGGCCATCCGGCAACAGCGGCTCGACGACGAAACCCGCCGGCACTTCAAAGGGCCCCTCGAATGCAGGTTCCGGGAGCAAGTACCTACAGCCGCCCAAGAGAACGGCGAGAAGAAGCGAAAACACGCGGACTCGAATCATCTTGCTTTTCTGATGCAGACTAACAAGTCTAGCGGAGGTAAAGACGCCGGTGTGTTTGCGTTTGCGCCGAGGCCTGGGCCGGCGGAGATAATAGGGCATGCCTGTCAGCTTCACCCAGGTGGATGCCTTCACTTCCGAACCTTTTCGCGGCAACCCCGCCGCCGTTTGCCTCCTGCCGGAGCCGCGAGCGGACGACTGGTTGCAGGCGGTTGCGCGGGAGATGAACCTCGCCGAGACCGCCTTCCTGAGGCCGGCCGATGAAGGTTACGAGTTGCGCTGGTTCACGCCCACTGTTGAGGTAGACCTGTGCGGTCACGCCACGCTGGCGAGCGCGCACGTACTGTGGGAGTCGGGGCGCCTTGCTCCCTCCGAGGCCGCGCGATTCCACACCCGCGGCGGCCTGCTAACCGCCCGGTGCGAGGGCGGAAGCATCGAGCTGGACTTCCCCGCGACTCCGGCCGTACCGGTGGAGGCTCCGCCAGGGCTCGACGAGGGTTTAGGGGTGAAGCCCACGCAGGTCGCGAAGAGCCAATTCGACTACCTGGCCGAACTTGAGTCGGAGCAAGAGGTCCGCGAGCTGCAACCGAACTTCCACGTGCTCCGCTCCCTTCCTTCGCGCGGGGTGATCGTTACTGCTCAGGCTGGCGGCGGCTACGATTTCGTGTCGCGGTTCTTCGCGCCGCAGTCGGGTGTGGATGAAGACCCGGTCACGGGCTCGGCGCACTGCTGTCTGGGACCCTACTGGCAGGCCAAGCTGGGCAGGGAGGAGTTCCGCGCGTACCAGGCGTCGGCACGCGGCGGCGAAGTGGGAGTGCGCGTCGCGGGTGAGAGGGTCTATCTGCTGGGGAAAGCGGTCACGGTGATCCGCGGCGAGATCTTGTAGGAACTGGTGGGTCGGGAGTGGCCGGCATCTGCCCCGAACGGGTTCAACGCAGGCTGACGCCTGCGGCTCTGAGTAGCGCCCTCCACACCTTACGTGCCCCGACGACAACCTACAGCGGCTTTGCTATCATCACGGCTTCCGCTCAACGCCCGTACGCGATAACGCGTCATGGAACCCTCCTATCGCCGCAGCCGAAAAGAAGCCATCGTGGCTGGGATTATCTTTGTCCTCGCAGCCACCTGGACGGTGACGGCCTGCTACTTGCTTGGGTACGGCAAGCCGGTGCGATCGATCGGCGGCATACCGCACTGGGTGCTGTGGGGCATCTTCCTGCCCTGGGCGGTCTTCTTTGTCGTGAACTGCTGGTTCTCGCTGTTCTATATACGCGATGACGACGCCCTCGAGGCCGAGCAGCGAGAATCCCGCGAGCAGGACCGGCAAAGCAGCTAGGCCTCATGTACTCGTCCAACGCCCAGGTCTGGTTCGCTTTCATCCTCTATCTGGCCGTCACCTTCGGACTCGCCTACGTCGCCCACCGCCGGGCATCGAAGCAAGCCTTCATGGAGGACTTCTTCGTGGCGGGCCGCCAGATCGGTCCCTGGGTTCTCGGGCTGACCTGGATCGCGACGGCCGCGAGCGGCGGCACCTTCATCGGCTCACCGGCTCTGGCCCACACCTACGGCTGGTCGGTGATGCTTTGGATCTGTTCGTATATGGTGGTCGCCACCACAGGGATGGGGCTGTTCGGCAAGCGGATCGCGGAGATCGGCCGACGCACAGGGGCGTTGACCTTCCCCGACTTGCTGCGCGACCGCTTTGAAAGCAAGGCGATCGGGAACGTCTCGGGCGTGGCGATCGTCGTCCTCCACATCGCGTATCTGGTAGCCCAATACGTGGCCGGCGCCCGCGTCATCGAAGCTGTGCTCGGTGTGCCTTACCACATAGGCGTGTTGGGATTCGCTCTCACGGTGAGTCTCTACACTGCCTATGGAGGTTTCCGGGCTGTCGCGTGGACCGACGCCTTCCAAGCCGTGGTGATGCTCTTCGGCGTGTTGATCACCGCGGGTTTCGCCGTCTGGAAGATGGGCGGGTTGAGCGCCGTGTTTGACGAACTGGTGGCGCAATCGCCGGACCTCGTCGCGACGCCGGGTCCCGACAATTTTCTGCCGCCCGCCGCGGCGATTTCGTTTTTTTGTGTCTGGGCGCTCGCCTCGCCGGCGCAACCTGCACTGATCACGCGCTTCTTGGCCTGCCGTGATACGAAAGCCCTCAAGCGGGCCTGCTTTCTGATTGGCGTCTATATCACGCTGCTGTACCCTTGCGTCATCGGTATCGGCATCGTCGGCCGCGCGCTCGTACCGGAGCTGGAAGCGGCCGATCATGCCACACCCGCCACAATCGTGAGCGCCGTCCCGCCGGTGCTGGCCGGCTTCGTATTGGCCGCGCCGCTGGCGGCGATCATGTCGACGATCAGTTCGTTTCTGCTGGTGTCGAGTAGCGCGATCGTCCGCGACCTCTACGAGCGAAACTTGCCGCGGCCGCTTCCGGAGCGCCGCGCCCGCAACCTGAGCTACGCCGCCACGTTCTTCGTCGCAGGTGTTGCGTTTGCGTTTGCGTTGCAGCCGCCACAGTTCTTGCAGTACATTGTGGTGTTCGCTGGAACCGGGCTGGCGGCGACGTTCCTGTTCCCGACGGTGCTGGGGGTCTACTGGCCACGCATGAACAAGGCCGGGTGCCTGGCCGGGTTGTTGGGTGGGTTTCTATCGTTCTTGTTTCAGTACATGATTTTTATCTGGCGCGGTTTACAGAGCTTTGGCGGATTTGACCCGTTTATCTGGTCGCTGCTGGTGTCGGTGGCGGCGATCGTGGCCGCGACCCTGTTGACCCCAGCCGGACCCGAGCGCTTGCGGCAACGCTATTTCAGCGAGACGAGTTGAACCGGCAGCATTGTCGCCTTCCGCACGCCCTGAAAGCAATGGTGACTCACTCATGGCCGACCGAAAGCAACTGAACCTGCTCAAGAAAGATGTCGACGCCTGGAACCAGTGGCGGGACGAAAATCCCGACATTGTTCCCGACCTCTCCGACGCCGATCTCGCCAACACCGACCTGAACGTAGCGAATCTCGCCGCCGCCGGGCTCAAGAGCGCCAACCTCGTTATGACCAACCTTTGCGGGGCGGACCTGCGAGGGGCGGACCTACGGGACGCCAACCTCGTGGGCGCCCGCATGATCGGCGTCGATCTGGTCAAGGCCGACCTGCGAGGCGCCGACCTACGCACTGCTGAAGATCTCACCGAAGAGCAGATCGCCGAAACGCGAGGCAACCGCAAGACCCACCTGCCCGACGGATTGAAGCACCCGCCCGGTTGGTCGCGGTGACCTGCCGTCTCGGTTTCCACACCTCGGGCCACAAAAAGGGAAGCGCTTCGCAATTCCCTTTGAATCGAAACTCTCCTAAGGAAGATTTTCTTCTTCCCGCGGGGCGGAATCCGCAGTACAATGGGAGCCGGCTCGACCGCCCGTAGCCGTGGGGGGTCTGCCAGGAAGGTAGTCCGCCATGCCGGATGATCTCATCTTTCAGCCGCTTAGCTTTCGAAACCTCACCGTCAAGAACCGTATTTTCCGTTCCAATATCGCAGGCCGATTCGACAACTATGATGGATCGGGAAACCCGGCCCGCATCAACTGGGAACTGAAGTTCGCCCGCGGGGGCGTCGGGGCGATCATTTCGTCGTTCGTCCCCATCCTCATTCGAGGGCGCATCGTTCCCAACTACGCCACCATCGAGCGCGACGACCGCATCCCGTTCTGGAAAGAGCTGGGCCGCCGCGTTCACGAGCACGACTGCAAGTTCATCATGCAGCTCAGCCACGCCGGCCGTCAGCGCGACATCGGCGGGATTGAATTCGGAAGGGTAGGCCTCAGCTCGACGGACAAGCCCGAAGAAATCCACGGCTTCGAGTGCGAGCGCATGACGCTGGAGCAGATCAAAGAAACGGTCGACGCATTCGCCCAGGGAGCGCGCCGCGCCCGCGAGGCCGGTCTCGACGGCGTGGAGTTGCACGGCGCCAATGGATACCTGATCACGCAGTTCCTCAGTTCCGCCATCAATGACCGCGAGGATGAGTACGGGGGGCCGCTCGAGAACCGCGCCCGCTTCGTGCGCGAGGTTGTGACGGCCATCCGCCGCGAGGTCGGAGACGACTTCCACTTGCAGATGAAGATCAGTGCCGTCGAGCACCACAACTCCCTGAGCATCTTCCCCGCGCTCGACTCCCCCGGCAACAAGCTGGAAGACTCCATTCAAGTCTGCAAGTGGCTGGAAGAAGACGGAGTAGACGCGATTCATGTCTCGACCGGCAGCACTTTTCCGCATCCGCTCAATCCGGCGGGGGACTTGCCACTCGAAGACTCCATTCGGAACTACGACTCGGTCATCTCCAGCGGGCTCAACACGTATCGCAACTACCGTCTGTTCCGCAGCAGGATCTTCGGACCGCTGTTACGCAGACAATGGAACGAAGCGCACGGTGGCGAGATCGAGGGACGTCTGTTGCCCGAAGCGCAGGCCATCAAGGAAGCAGTCGGCATCCCCGTTCTGTGCACGGGTGGGTTTCAGACAGCGTCGGTGATCCGCGAGGCCCTCGCCGAGGGTCAGTGCGATGCCGTCACGATTGCGCGGCCTCTGGTTGCCAATAACGATCTGGTGAAGATGTTCGCGGCGGGGCGGGACGTCCCCGATGTGCCGTGCACCTACTGCAACAAATGCCTGGTCAACGTCACCGAGAACCCGCTAGGCTGCTACGAAGAAAGCCGGTTTGATTCCTACGACCAGATGGTCGAGCAAATCCTGTCGGTTTTTGAACCCGCGCCCTTCACCGAACAGGGGACCGGGGCCGCCGCCGGTGAGCCGGGCTGAGAAAGCCATATTGCGTGCGGGACGCCATGATCCCGCTCCGCCAAGATTGATGCGAGGAGGACGCGATGAACGGAGAAGCCCCAAAGCCGCAACTAGCAAAAGACACCCCGCTGGAGTCGAGAGACGCCGACCACTGGACGAATTTCTTTAGAAACCGGGTTCCATGGTATGAGTTGCCGACGTTTCTCGGCTTGGTGCGGGTGTTTGGCATCCGCGACAGGATGCGGAAGAGAAATCTCCAAGACACAACCAACGTGGCGTCCGCGGGGCCGTTGCCCGCCGTGGATGAGACGGTGCGGCATTTGGACGCCCGCACGCCGGACGGCACGCTCAACGACCTCGAAACCCCAACCATGGGTGCCGTGGAGACGCGGTTCGGCCGCAACGTGCCGCTCGAGAGTACGATCCCCGAGCCCGAGCCGCAACTGCTCACGCCCAGCCCGCGCGTCGTCAGCCGCGAGTTGATGACACGCAAGGAGTTCACGCCGGCGACGATCCTGAACCTGCTAGCCGCCGCTTGGATCCAGTTCCAAGTCCACGACTGGTTCAGCCACGGCAAGAACGAGCAAGAGAAGCCCTTCAAGCTCACGCTCACCGAGGACGACCCTTGGCCGGGTGACGAGATGGAGATTCGGCGTACGCGCAAAGATCCCACCCGCGACCCCAACTCCGACGATCCCATCCCGACCTTTCTCAACACCGAAACCCACTGGTGGGACGCGTCGCAGGTCTACGGAAGCAGCAAGGCGGTTATGGACGCGGTCCGCTCCGGCATGGACGGCAAGCTGGTCATCGGTAACGATGGCCTGATACCCATCAGTCCCGTCAACGGCATCGAGATCACGGGCGTGACCGGCAACTGGTGGATCGGGCTGGCCTTGCTCCATACCCTATTCACCTTGGAGCACAACGCCATTTGCAACAAGCTGATCGAGGAGTTCCCCGACCTGTCGGACGAGGACCTGTACGTGAAGGCGCGGCTGGTAAACTCCGCCCTGATCGCCAAGATTCACACCGTCGACTGGACTCCGGCCATCCTCCCTCACCCGACCACCGCTCGGGGTGTGCCCGCGAATTGGTGGGGCCTGGGGGGGGTGAAGACGCTCTTCGGCGGCGGGGGCGCTTCAGCGACAGTGACATCATCAGCGGCACACCGGGGTCTGAGACCGACCATCACGGCGTGCCGTTCACCATGACCGAGGAATTCGTCTCGGTCTACCGTATGCACCCGTTGATGCCCGATGAGTTCGTGTTCCGGGCGCTCGCCGACAACGCGGAGCTCGCGACGAAAACGTTGCCCGAGGTTTTTGGCCGCGAGTCACGGCCGTTGCTGGAGCAGGTGACCATGGCCAACGCGTTCTACTCGTTCGGTATCGCGTTTCCCGGTGCGATTCAAATGCACAACTATCCCAAGTTCCTGCAGACACTCGAGAGGGAGACGGGTCCGACGATCGATCTGGCCGCGGTGGACATCCTGCGCGATCGCGAGCGGGGCGTGCCACGCTACAACGACTTCCGCAGGCTTGTGGGCAAGGAGCCGGTCGAATCCTTCGAGGAGCTGACCGAGGACGCCACGTGGCGCGAAGAGATCCGCAAGGTGTACGACAACGACATCAACCGCGTCGATGTGATGGTGGGCATGTACGCTGAGAAGCCGCCGGACGGGTTCGGTTTCAGCGATACGGCGTTTCGCATCTTCATCTTGATGGCGTCGCGCCGGCTCAAGAGCGATCGCTTCCTGAGCGAGGACTACAAGCCCGAAATTTACACGCAGCCCGGGATTGACTGGGTCGAGGGGAACAACATGCGGACGGTCCTGTTGCGGCACTTCCCGGAGTTGGCACCGTCGATGGGCCACCTCGAGAATGCCTTTGAGCCTTGGAAGGCAACAGGGGGGTAGCAACCCGCGCGGACGCCGCGACCCGCCTCCACATATGACTGGCGGTGTTGGGCGGACGCAGGGGTCCGCCCCTACAACGGTGCATGGCAGCCCCAGGGGCGGTCGGACCATCTGCGCTTGGGACCGGCCCTACAGGTTGTAGGGGTGGACCGCAGCGTCCACCCCGCTGCCGCTAACAAGCGTTCGATGCGGTACGACCCCCGCCTTGACCGCCGAAGGTCGATTCGGCTGAAGGCTACGACTACTCGCTGCCAGGCGATTACTTCCTGACGATCTGCACCGATCGGATGCGTTCCTTGTTCGGATCGGCCGTCAAGGGGCACGTCCATCTGAACGCGGCTGGAACCTTGGTCAAAGAAGTCTGGCAGAACATCCCGAAACGGCACGGCGAGGTCGAACTGGACGCGTTTGTGCTTATGCCTAACCACCTACACCGCATCATCCGCATCCTCGCACCTACAGACCACGCGGGCGGTTGTGACCGGCCGAGCTTAGTCGAGATTGTGCGGCGTTTCAAGTCGATCACGACGGGTATGTACCGGAAGAGTGCGCGTTCTCAGGGTTGGCCGCCGCTCGAGCGGCGCTTGTGGCAGCGGAGTTACTTCGACCGCGTGATTCGAGATCGCGACGAGCTGAACAATGTCAGAGCGTACATCGACAACAACCCGATGTGTCGGAGTTTGGACCAGGGTGGTCGCAGGATCGCGCCAAGACGGCGAACGGAAGATCGGTGGTGATGGCGGCCGGGGTGGACACAGCGGTCCACCCCTACACCTATGTCCCGGTAAGTTCAACCGTGAATAACGACGATGAGCGGACGCAGCGACCGGTTCCACATGTGAATGGCGGTGTTGGGCGGACGTAGCGACCCGCCCTCCACAAAACGCGGATGGCCATCATGAGCGGACAAAGCGGCTGGTGCCTACCCAGGCAGCCGGCACCGTAAACCGGTTGTAGGGGTGGACCGCCGCGTCCACCCCGGGGCCACCATCACCACGAATCGCCGGTCTGTGGCGGGGGTGGCCCGGAACCGCCCCTACGCGGCTAGATCGGCAGCGCTGGCGGCCCCGTAGAAGCTGTACCAGGGTTTGGCTTCTTTCAAGCAGTCGTTGACGTTCTCGATGTTCTTCACGCCCTGGTCTTGGAGCCACTCCTCCAGTGCGGCCGGGCCCTGCTTGCCGTAAACGGGGATGCCTTCTTTCCAGGTGGCGCGCCCGCACAGAACGCCCGCGAAGTTCACCCCGGCTTCCGCCGCCCAGCGCAGCGATTCGGTGAACTGCTCGTTGCTAACCCCGGCGCTGAGATAGATGAACGGCCGGCCGGCCAGCTCCGCTGCCTCGCGGTAGCACTCAAGCGCTTCGTCCTTGCTGTAGGCCTTTTCACCGGTGAAGACGCCGGCCCCCTCCGCGAAGGCCAGGTTGACCGGGATCTCGATCTTCAACACGTCAACGCAGTACTGGTCTTTCGAGAACTCCTGCATGCTGCGCATGACGACGTCGGGCTTCTTCTTCGCGAACTCGAGTCCCTTCTCGTCGCCGCCCGCCGCGTCGTAGCCGACCAACTCGAGGAAGAACGGGATGTCACACGCCACGCACTCGGCGCCGATGCGCTCCGTCCAGGCGTGCTTGTGCTCGTTGACCGTTTCGTCTTCGAAGGGCGTGTAGTAGAGCAGGATCTTCACCGCGTTCGCGCCCAGCTCTTTGATGCGGTATACCGACACGTGCGGCAGAAGATCGGGTAGCCGGCCCGGCTGAGTATTGTCATACCCGGATTTCTCGTACGACAGCAGCAGGCCGGCCCGCGGGTCGCGCGCACTCGCGGCCTCGAGCCCCCATTCCGGGTCGAGCAGAATGGCGCTCGCATGGGGCGTCAACACCTTCGAGACCGCCACCTTGAACTCGCTCATCATCTCGTCGGTAACGTCGTCTTGGTCGATGCCCTTGTTGACCGCAATGGCTTTCTGCAGCGAGCCGCGCTGGTCCATGGCGGCGGCCGCGATCACGCCACGCGCGTTGGAAAGCGCCTGCAGGTGCTTGATCTTGCCGGGTGTCAGCTTCATCTCGAAACTCCTCGAAAACATCTTATACGGTATCGGCGGACTCCGTCGGATTTCGATGCCCCGGGGCTACATCCGCTGGAAAAACTGCTGCGCCGCTTGCACATCGCTAAGGATCTGCTCTTTCAAGGCCTCCGCGGATGGAAACTTCTGTTCGTCGCGAAGCCGAAGATGAAAGGCCAGTTGGATACGCCCCGGCGGATCTCCCGTCAATTTGTCAAGCAAATGGGTTTCCACCGACACTTCGCGCCCGTTGAAGGTGGGGCGCTTGCCGATGTTCGTAATGGACTTCCATTGGCGGCCCGACGAAACGTCGCGGGTCACGGTCACGTACACGCCCCACTGCGGCAGCAACTCGCTCTCGGGCGCCACGTTGAGTGTCGGAACTGTTTGCCGCGACCCGACCCCCTGGCCCGAGACAACCGGGCCTTCGAGCGTGAAAGGACGGTCGAGCAGCCGGCGCGCCTCGGCGAGGTCGCCCCGGCCCGCGGCCTCGCGAACCCTCGTGCTGCTGGCCGGTTCGCCGCCAACCACGACCGGCGGCACGGCTTCCGCATCGAACCCGAACCGCCGGCCCAAATCGCGCAGCGAGGCGAAGTCGCCCGCCTGCCGGTGGCCGAAGCGGAAATTCTCTCCCACAATGACCGCCCTCGCGTGCACCCGCTCCACCAGCACCTCGCGAACGAACTGCTCCGGGGTCAGCAAGGCCGTTTGCCCGTTGAAAGCCAGGATGACCGCTGCGCCGATGCCGCGCTCGCCGAAGCGGCCCACGCGCTCGCCTGGCGAACTGAGCAACAAGGGAGCGTTCGCGGGCCGGACGATCCGCATCGGATGCGGGTCGAAGATCATCGCCGCGGACTGCAAGTTCAGCGCCCGCGCCCGTTCGACCGTTCGCTCCAGGATTGCCTGGTGCCCCTTGTGGATGCCGTCGAAATTCCCGATCGTCAGAGCGCAGGGCGGGAAATCGAGCGGAACTTCATCCAAGCCCCGATAACTCCTAATCATCTTCGGCGACCTCGATTCGAAGGCCGTCATGCGCCAACTCGACGTGGTCAGGCAGCTCAGCCGACGTCTCGGCGTGGGGCAGATCGTGACAGATGTGGGTGAAATACGCGCGCTTGGGCCTGAGTCTTTTCACCCAGGCCAGAGCCTGATCGAGGGTGGAATGCATCGGATGCGGGATGTGCCGTAACGCGTCGAGAAACAGCACGTCAAGGTCTTCCAGCAACCCCAGCGAACGCTCCGGGATGTCGCTGTGGTCCGTTAGATAGGCCGCCCGGCCGAAGCGAAAACCCACAATGGTCTGCGGACCATGCAACACCGGCACCGGCACAAAAGGCAGTCCGAACAATTCTACCCCCCCGCCGTTGAGCGGATGCGCCTTCACCCGGGGCACGCCTCCCGGGTGCGCGGCCTCATCTGCGAAAGCATAAGCAAACATCCTCTGGATGCTGCCGAGCGACTCCGGGGTCGCATACACCGGAATGCGCTCCTTGCGCCCGTAGTTGAACGGACGGATGTCGTCGAGCCCCATGATGTGGTCAGCATGAGCGTGGGTGTAGAGTATGGCGTCAAGACTCCGCAACCGAGCCCGCAAAGCCTGCTGTCGCAGGTCGGGCGTCGTGTCGATGAGCACGTTCCTGGCCGTTTCTCCATCTTCGAAGCTGACCAGGATCGAGGGCCGCAGGCGCTTGTCGCGTGGATCGTCGGAGAGGCAAACTCGGCAATCGCAGCCGATGGTTGGCACGCCGACACTGGTTCCCGATCCCAGTACCGTGATGCGGAGCTTGCGCTGCGGCGGCATGATTTGCTTCTTCGGGTTTGCCTCGCGGGATGAGTCCCCCGGCGGGCAGCAGGCGGGAAGGCCCCGGCCTAGGCCTTGGCTGCTTTGTTGATCTCTTCGACCCGCTGGATGTATCGGAACCGCAACTCGGTGAGCGTGTTATCAAGCAACCGGGACTCCTCGAGAGTCAGATTGCCTTTCGTCTTGGTTTTGAGCACGTCCAACAGGTCGATCGAGTGGCGGGCGACCTCCAAATCCGGCGTGCGGCCCTCGGGCACCCCATCGCCCCCTAGTTGCATCTGCGCCTGAATTGCCAGGGAAACGATCAGGAGTTCGAAGCTGGCCGGCGGGAGCGGCGGTGAACTCGCTGAAGCCGAGGCCTGAGGTTCGGACGCAGGCGAGTTTGCCGACGTCTCCGCCTGCGGTGCTTCCGCTTGCGATGCCTGAGTCCGCGGCGCAGCAGGCTCCGGCCCAGCGGGCTCCGCCGACTCAGGCTGAGGTTCCCCGGCCGCCTCCGCTTGCGTCTCCTCGTTTTCTTCGAGCGGCTGTCCCTCTGAAGAGAAACGCCGCCGGTCGCTCACTTTGAAAGATGGGTCTGTGCTTTCGTCCGCCACGGAGATCATTCTACAATAGCGACCGCCCGTTGCCGCGCTGGGCATTCGGTTTCGGCTCGCGAGCCGCGCCGACGGGCGTGGTATATGCTTAGAGTGAGTCGAGTTCACCCACCGTTTCGGCAGTCATGAACCGCTTCCAGCAGTTGACCTCCCATGTCAGGGGCCGCGTGTCCTCGCTAGTGCCGCCTATGGTGCTCCTGGCCGTGGTGACACTGTGCTCCTGGGTCGCGGTAGCCCAGACAGAGGCGCCTCCCGAGTCGGGTCCGGTTGAGATTCTGCCGTTGGCGGAGGTCGTCCCCGGAATGCAGGCGACCGCCTGGACGGCTTTCCAAGGCCGGACGCCGGAGCCGGTCCCTGTCGAAGTCATCGGCGTGATGCGCAACGTCTGGGGGCCGGGGCAGGACATCATCATGGCCAAGCTCGGCGGCAAAGCGGCTCGGACCAACGTTGCCGGCGGCATGAGTGGCAGCCCGGTCTACTATGACGGCAAGCTGCTCGGCGCTATCTCGCTGCGCTTCAGCACGTTCTCGCCAGACGCCGTGGCGGGCATCACACCCATTGAGTTGATGCTGGAGATCAACGAGTTCGACCAAGCGCGCCCTGTCAGGGCCAAGTCGGCGCGTCGCACCGGCGACACCGCCGACGGCAGCGCTGAGGGCGCGATGGGAGAGCCGCTGGAAGTCGCGGCCTCCGGTCTCGCCGAACAGGTCTGGAACTCGGTGGACGCCGAGTTGCCCTCCAACTCCTACGCCACCCCGATTGAGACCCCACTGGTTTTCTCCGGAGTGCATGACGGCGTGCTCGACGTGTTCGGCGGCTTCTTCCGCAAGTCGGGGCTGTGGGTCATGCAGGGCGGGGCTGTAGGTGGTTCCGCGGGCGGTTCCGCCGCCGGCGCGGCCAAGACGCGCAACGGAGGCGAACTGAAACCCGGCGAGCCGGTCGCGGCCGTCCTGATCTCCGGCGACACCTCCGCCTCGGGTCTGGGGACGGTGACCTACAACGACGGCCGCCGCGTGCTCGCCTTCGGGCACGCGATGTTCAACATGGGTCCGATCGAGATGCCCATGGCCGGCGCCGACGTCCTCACCGTGTTGGCTTCGCAGTTTCAGCCCGTCAAGGTGGCCAACTCAGCCGACATCGTGGGAGCGTTGCGGCAGGACCGTCACTCGGGCATCATGGGCGTCCTCGGGGAAAGCGCCGCGATGATCCCCGTCAACGTGAAGGTCCGCACCCTTGACGGCGAGAACGCCGTGATCAAGGAAAAGCAGCTCCACTACAACGTCTTCCAAAACCAGCGTTGGACGCCGCCCTTGATGGTCTTCACCATCTACAACTCGATGTTCGGCCTCAACGACTTCGCGCAGGAGTCGACGTTCCGTTTGAAGGGAGACATTGACCTCGGCGATCATCGCATTGCGCTCGAGACCATGCGGGCCGCCTCCGATACCCCCATCCCCGCGCCGCTGGCACTGGCCGGCTGGGTCGGGGACAAGTTTCAGCGGCTCTTGTCGAACATCGAGGAGTTGCCGTCGTTCGAAGGGGTAGACGTCACGATCGAATTGCTGCCGGAACGGCGGTTGCTGGTGGTCGAGCAGGCGTCGCTCGAAGAACGCGAAGTTCGGCCGGGCGACGAGGTAAGGGGCAAGGTCTTCCTGCGGCCCTATCGCGGCCGGCGGATTGCGCGGAGCTTCCAGTTGAAGATTCCCCAGAGCGCGCAGAAGGGGACGCTGCGTCTCCAAGTCAGCGACGCCGCGACGCTCCATCGCGGCAAGTCGATGGCCATGGCCCGCAACCGTCTACTGACGCTGCCCGACACCGTTTCGGCGCTGAATCAAGAGCGTTCCAATAGCCATCTCTATATCTCTCTGCTTCAGCGCCAGCCCACGGCTCACTTCGATGACAAGACGCTGCCGAACATTCCGTTATCGGTTCTCAACGTCATGCGCAAGTCCGCCAATCGCCGCTTGGCGTTTGAGGGGCAATCGCCGCTCGTCGAGACTTCGCTTCCGTTCGACTCGATCGTCACCGGCAGCCACACGGTAACGCTCCGGGTACGTTGAAGATCGCCCCGGAGACCACCCCAGATTCGCCCCCCGACCCTCCGCGCGGAGAAAGACTTCGATGAGACTCAAGCAATTCAGGCCGTTCGTAGTCGGCGTGCTGTTGGCCATCATCTCCGGCGCCGGGCCCCTCGCGGCCGAGAAGACCCGCCGCTGGGAGCAGACGCGCTTCGAGGACTTCACCGCGGGTACGGCGAAACACATCTCCATCCGCAGCGACGGACGGCTGATGCTGGCGCCTCAGTTTGAAGAGCTATCCGAGCCGACGGCTTCGTTTCTCTGGGCGCTGGCTTACGATTCGAAGGGGAATCTCTTCGCTTCCGGAGGGCCGGGCGCGGCGGTTTTTCGTCTCGGAGCCGACGGCGGCAAGAGCACCTTCTTTGAAAGCAGCGCGATCGAAGTCCATGCCCTGGCCGTCGACGGGGATGACAACGTGTACGCGGCGACCTCCCCCGACTCGAAGATCTACAGAATCGATCCCTCGGGCGGCTACTCGGTGTTCTTCGATCCGCCGGCGGACTACGTTTGGGGCATGGCCTTCGACGCCAAGGGCACGCTCTTCGTCGCCAGCGGAGACGACGGGGTCATCTATCGCGTCAACCCCGCGGGCGAAGGTGAAGTTCACTTTGAAACCGGTGAGACCCACGTTCGCTCGATCGTCGTAGACAAGAACGGCGACTTGATCGTGGGTACCGACCCGAGCGGCCTCATCATGCGTGTTTCGGGATCGGGGAGTGAACCGCGCGGTTTCGTGCTCTACCAGACGGCGAAGAAGGAAGTGACCGCGATTACGATCGCCCCCGATCAAACGATCTACGCCGCCGGTGTCGGCAATCGGACGGCCACCGGCGTCCGGCCCACCGTGACGGTTACGTCCCGCGCGGCCCCCGCTGCTGCCGCGCCGGGTACGGCGCGGCAGCCCAACAGCCAACCCGGCGCCCCCCGGCCGCCCTCGCTGCGGTTGCCGCCCCCGGCGGCCCTGGTAGGCCGAGTAACGGGAGGCAGCGAGGTCTACCGTATCTCGCCGGGAGGCGAACCGCGCCGGGTGTGGCAGTCGGCGAGAGACATCGCCTACGCCCTGACCGTCGATCCCGAGGGCAAGCTTCTGGTCGGAACCGGCGATAGCGGCCGCCTGATTCGCGTTGAATCGGAGACGCTCTACTCCCAAGTGCTCACCGTGCCGTCGGACCAGATCACGGCTCTGGCTCCCGGTCCCGGCGGACGGGTTGTCGTGGCGGCAAGCAACAGCGCCAAGATCTACCAGCTCGGTCCCGATCTGGCCGACGAAGGCTCCTTTGAGTCCAAGGTGTTCGACGCGAAAAGGTTCACCGAGTGGGGCCGTGTCGAATGGAAAGCGGGCGCGCGGGACGCCGCGATCGCGGTTTCGACTCGCAGCGGCAACCTGGCCAGCCCGAGCGGCAACTGGAGTGAGTGGTCGTCGCCGGTGACGCTCCCCGAGGGCGCCCGCACCGACTCGCCTGCCGCTCGCTTCGCGCAGTGGCAAGCCGTACTGCGGCGCTCGGCCGGTGGCGATTCCCCGGTGCTGGACCCCCCAATACTCGACTCCGTTGCGCTCTACTATCTGCCCAAGAACACGCCGCCGATGGTCATCGAGATTGAGGCGACCGCCCCCAACTACAAGTTCCCGACGAAACCTCGCACCGCGGTGTCGAAGAACCTGATGCTGCCGCCGCTCGGGCGCCAACTCCCTCGGGTCACCCGCACGAACAGCCCCCCCCAAGCGGGCCAGGCCCTGCTGCCCGCCAAGGGACGGGTTGGCGTTCGCTGGCTCGCCGAGGACGGCAACGGCGACGAGTTGGTCTTCAAGCTACAAATCCGCGGCGAGGGCGAGCAGAATTGGAAGTTACTGGAAGAGAAGGTGACTGCCGGCCATCACGACTGGGACGCGACGTCGTTTGCCGACGGGCTGTATCGTGTGCGCGTCACCGCCTCGGACTCGCCTTCCAATCCCGCTTCGGAAGCCGCCACCCACTCCAAAGTCAGCGATCCGTTTGCGATCGACAACACCGCGCCCGCGATCGACGGGATGCAGGCGAGCCGCGCAGGGGATCGTCTGCGGGTTCAATTGCAAGCCGCGGATCAGGTTTCCGTGATTCGCAAAGCCGAGTACTCGCTCGACGGTGGTGACTGGGAGCCGGTGCTTCCCTCCTCGCGGTTGTTTGACTCGAAAGAGCTGTCGTTCGATTTCTCGACGTCCCCGGTCGAGGAAGGCGAGCACACCGTCGCCGTGCGCGTATACGACCGCTTCGACAACCTGGCGGCGGCGAAGGCGGTGGTACCCTAGGTCGTTACTATGAGCACCACTCTGACCAAGCCGTCTTGGAGACGATCTGCGAACGCCTCGAAGAGGCAATGAAGCGCGCGGGCGTTTCCGTGGACGACCTGCGGAATCAGGCAATGATCGAGCGTGCGAGAATCGTCGAGCGCCGTTACCTCGGGGCGAAACGCGGTTCGCGGAACAAGCCGCGCCGCCCTGCGCGGAAGAGCCACGACTAATCATCCTCCCGTCCCATTGCCGGTCAACCCGTTTCCGGCAGAAACGTGGGCATGTTGACGCCTTGGAAAGGTTGGAACTCGCCCCGCACCTGGCAGAAATGCAACTCGCAGTTGCGCGCGCCCCATTCGTAGGCCTGCCGGACCAGCTTCTCCTTCTCGACCGGTACCAAGAACACCGGCATGCGCCCGCGGTACTGGTCAAGCTCCCGTAGAATCAGCGCCGCCGCCTGCTCTTCGGTGCGCATCACGCCGGGCCCGACCATGTTCATCGCCGGGTGTCCGCACGAGGCCAGGAACCCGTCGACGGCCCCGTTTGCCCCTTCGTACACCGACAGGTGCCAAACGCCGAGAGCGTTCTCGATCAGATAGCGGTAGTCCTGCTCGCGCGTGATCCCGCTGACTTCCATCTCGAGCGCCGCCATGGCTTCGATGTCATCGAGCGTGGCGTCGCGGACGCGCTCCGACCCGGCGGCCGACTGCTTGATGCCGTCCTTTGGTACGGCGAGCATCATGTCCTGGTAGGCGCAGCGGGGGACGAAGCCCGCCTTGTTGTAGAGCGAGAACGAATCAAGGTTGAGGGCGCTTTGGGTCAGCCGCAGGGCCTTGTAGCCGTGGCTGTCGGTGTAGTCGGTGATGAACTGCAGCAGTTCGCGGCCGACGCCTTGGCCGAAGTAGTTTGGGTGCACATTCATGATGCCGAGCGACACATGCCGCGGGCGCGGGTGGTAGAAGCACGAGCCCGTGAGCCGGCCGGTCTCGGTGTTTTCGGCAACGATGCCGCAGCCCGGGTCCACAACGCCGTAGACGTCGTAGAAGATCTCGGTCACCTGCGGGCCGCCGCGAAAGATCTGCGGCATGCCACGAAGCTGATACCACGTGTTGATCGAGGCATAGATCAGCTCGGCGACTTCATGGCGGTCGTCGGATGTCATTTCACGCAGGCGCATCGTGCTCATCAGAACCCCTTTGTTCGTTCAATAATCGTGAAAGGATACCGCGTTGCGGTGTGACGAGGGTAGATTCCGTCGCGGTGTGGCACGCTACGCCCCCATCATTCCTGACCGTAACGCTAACTCCCGTGGATCGAGCTCGATGTAAGACTTTTCCCGAAGATACGGTACGTCGAAGCGGCGAACGTAGCCCTGCATCAACCCGAGTGGAACCGCCAACGCGCTCGATCTGTTCTGGAACTCATCAATTCGGGCAAGCAATTCCCTGCACTCGCCCGCATCCAAGTGGGGACGAAGATGCCCCATCACGTGCCGCAAGACGTCGGCGTGCTTGCCCCGCGTCGCCGGTGTCCGTAGCGTTTCCATGAATATCGCCTCGTATGCGGTACGGAATTCCTGCTGCTCCAAGTCGGCGATGCGCCCCACCAGCCGTCCGAGGTCGGTGTAGAGCTTGGGGGAATGCGCCCGGAGCTGGAGCTTGTGCCGGGTGTGAAACGCGACCGCGTCGCGCCGCCGCCATCGGCCCGCGAACAAAGACCGCAGCCGGCCATAGGCGAACACTTGTTCCAAGAAGCTCTCCCGCCGATCCGGATCTTCGAGGCCGCTTTCCTCCTCGACGGGAAGATGGGGGAAGCGTTCAATCAATTCGGCGGCGAAGATTCCTCGCCCCACGGGCTTGGAGACGCCGTCGTCGGCAATCACCGGCACGCTCTCGACGCCACAACTCGGCGATCGGCTCTTGAGAACGTAGCCGGCGATCGATTGCTCTTCGAGGGCAGTGAGTTGCCGCCTCGCCCAGCTTCGCATCTCGTCTGTGTGGTCGGTACCAGACGCGGTTCCAAGCAAACGGATTGTCCCGCCGCCGGCCTGCTCGATCTGAATCGTCTCGCGCGGCACGTCCAACCCGATCTCGACTTCCGGGCACACCAGCACCCACTCAACGAACTCGCCAAGTTGCTCGACCAGGTAGGCGTCCCTCTTGTGGCCGCCGTCGTGGCGCACGCGCTCGCCGAGTAGACAAGACGACACGCCAAGCCGGATTGGGATTTCCCGTGACATACCACCGACTGGAGCCACGGCTGTCATTGATGGCGCCGGCTGGAGCGTGACGCCGGGATACTGGGGCCGCGGCGCGTGGCGCAAGCCTCTCGGCTTGCCGAGAACCGATTCCTCGGTTCTCAGGCCCACGAGCATCCTCCGATGCCCGGTCCAACCAACCGTGACCAATTCTCGTTCCCGGCCCCTACTCAACCCAACGCAAACGCCGCGATCTCGTCGCCCGACTTCGTGCGCACCTTACTCCGGCCTCCGCCGGCCGCGACAACGACGTATTGCTTGCCGCCCACTTCATACGTGCAAGGCGTCGCGTTCGCACCGGCTTCGAGCGTCGTCTCCCAAACGACGTCACCGGTGAGAGAGTCAAAGGCCCGAAACTTCTGGTCGGCCGTCGCGCCAATGAAGACCAACCCGCCGGCGGTAGCGACCGATCCGCCGAAGCTGAGCGTCCCCGTCTGAGGGATGCCCCGAGCCGTGAGTTCCGCATGCTCACCCAGGACCCTGCGCCACACGAACTCGCCGGTCGAGAGGTCGATCGCGTTCATCCGCCCCCAGGGAGGCTTGATGCCCGGGTAGCCTTCGTGATCGAGGAATCGGATGTAGCCCTCGTGGTTGAAACGGAACGGGTCGTCGGGCTTGGCGTCGACAACCGTACAGAAGTTCGTGGTCTCGTTTGAGTTGACGTAGAGCCAATTCCTTTCTGGGTCATAGCTGACACCGCCCCACAGCACGCCCCCGCTAAAGCCGGGATAGATGATCGTGCCCTGCCGGCTTGGCGGTGTGTACAAGGGCCCGTGCCGCGCGGCGCGAAACTTCTCCAGCACGAAGGCGTGGGCCTCGGCAGAAATGTCGGTCACCAGGTCTTCGGTGAACTCGGCGCGGTTGAGCGAAGGCGGCAACATTGGAACGGGCTGTGATGCATTCAGTTTTTCACCCGGGATGTCGGTTTCCGGGACCGGCTGTTCATTCATGGGAAACAGCGGTTTACCGGTTTCGCGGTCAAAGAAGTAAAGCAGGCCCATCTTTGTGCCCTGCACGACCGCGTCGATCGTCCGCCCCTCGTGAGGCATGCGCAGCAGCGTCGGCTGGCACGCCAGGTCGTAGTCCCAGACGTCGTGGCGCACGATCTGGTAATGCCAAATGCGCTCGCCGTTCTTGGCGTTGAGGGCCACGACACAATTACCGAACAGGTTGTCACCGATCCGGTCGCCGCCCCAAAAGTCGAACGAAGGCGAACCCACTGACACGAACACCGAACCCCGCTTCGCGTCGAGACTCATGCCCGCCCAGTTGTTCGTGCCGCCGTTGACCTCCCACGAGTCGGGGCTCCAGGTGTCGTAGCCGAACTCGCCCGGGAACGGGATGGTGTGGAAGATCCAGCGGCGCTTGCCCGTGTAGACGTCGTAGCCGCGAATGTGGCCCGGCCCCTCGCGCCGTGGGCCCTCCCCGCCACCGCCGCTGACGATGACGACGTCCTCGTAGACGATCGGCGGGCTGGTGCACTTGTAGAACAGGCCGGTCATGTCGCGGTCGAAGTCCTGCTTGAGGTCGACCTCGCCGCCGTCGCCGAAACTCTTGATCAACTCGCCGGTCTTGGCGTTGAGGCAGAACAGCCATGTCTGGACGGCGGCGAAGATGCGTTCGTCCTTGCCGTCTCGGAAGTACGTCACCCCGCGGTTGACGCCCCGCGCCCGCGACGAGCGCGAACCCTTGTAGGGGTCGAAGCTCCACAGCACCTCGCCGGTCGCGGCGTTCAATGCCCGAACCTGCAAACGCGCCGTCGTGATGTACATCACGTCGCCGATCACGATCGGCGTGCATTGGATCATCGTCGCCGGACGGTCCATCTTGTCACCGGTGTGGTGTGTCCAGGCGCGCTTCAAGCGGTGGACGTTGAAGCGGTTGATCTGTTCGAGCGGGGAATAGCGTGACGCGCCCGCGTCACCGCCGTAGTGAAGCCACTGGGCTCCTGCTCCCTCGAACGGCGCGGCCGCGAGTTTGGAACCCGCACCCGCGGCAAGCAAAGAAGCGGCGCTCCCGGCGAGGAAACGCCGTCGGTTCATGAGATCAGACAAAAGGACCTGCTTTCAGGACGACCTGCTCGTTGTGGATTAGAACGTAGCGAAACTCTCGGACCCCGGCGCGAAGACGTCACGCGCAAAGACACCTGGCGCAAAGACATTGTACAACCCCGCGACACGCTACCCTCGCGGCGCCTCAAATCCGTACGTAACGATTCTGACGACACGAGCCCGGACACCGAGCCGTGACCGTCAGGGAGCGGTCCGGCACGAGCTCCCAACCCCGATCGGAAGGCGCTAGGGCCGAGACAGCAAGCCGTGGGAAGACCAACGAATCCAGAGCCACGAGCAGGGGTATTTGAGATCTTCTGCTCCTACGGAACAGCTTGGTACGTCCCCTACTTTCAACGGGAGTAGTGTTTGGTTATAGAGCCTTCCGAGGCGGGTGAGGGTGCCGGACCGCTCCCTGACGGTTACGGCTCGGTTCCTTGACTCTATAGCCAACTATAGAGTCTATACTAAGGGCATGAGCGCTTCCCCGAGGGGTAAATCGGCGAGGTCGCCAAAGCATCCGGCGCCGGCGTTGAAACCTTGCGCTTTTACGAGAGCCGCGGGCTGATCGAGCCCGCCATGCGGACCGAGTCCGGCTATCGGCTCTACGCCGGGTCGGTCCTCGACCGCCTCGCCTTCATCAAGAAATCACAGGCCGTCGGCTTCACGCTCGACCAGATCGCTTGGCTGATCGCCGAGGCCAAAGAAGGCCGCCGCCCCTGCGCCGAGGTGCGGCGCATGGCGCAACAGCGTCTGCTGGAACTCGACGAGCGTCTCAAGGAGTTGAAGCGCTATCGGCGGGAGCTCAAGCAGACGGTCGATGCCTGGGAGGATCAGGGCGAAAAGGAAGGGGCGGTCTGCGGTCTGATCGAGGGGCTCGCCGCCGGCTCGATCCACCCGCCGAGAGAGCGGTCGATGCGTGCCCCGAAGAGAGCGAAACGAAGGAGTAGGTGATGCCTGAGTCAAGAGTTGATTCGGCCGCGACGCTTCCCTCCAACGAGACGAAAACCGTCAAGCTCCATGTCACCGGCATGACTTGCCGCGGCTGCGTCAACACCGTCGAGAGCCGCCTGAAGGCCTCGGCCGGGGTTGTCGCTGCGCACGTCGAGTTGGAGGGTGGTGTCGCCACGGTGGAGGTTGATCCCACGCAGGTGGACGCCGCGGGACTCGAACAGGCTGTTCGGGAAGCGGGGTACGGCCTCGCCGACGACTCGGCTGGCTCGGAAGCCGGCCTGGAAGCCGACTCAACAACTTCCACGGCCCCCGCCAGGGTCAACGCGGCCCAAACCGCCACGGCCGACCTCATCATCAGCGGCATGACCTGTGCCGGCTGCGTGCACACGATCGAGCAGAGCGTCGAGGCGGTGCCTGGCGTTGTGCGCGCTGACGTAAATCTCGCCACCGGGACGGCCTCGGTCGAGTACGACCCCGCGGCGGTCGAGGTCGCAACGATTCGCGAAGCCGTCGACCAGGCGGGATACGCCGCGCGGGATGCCACCGGCGTCGCCACCGAGATGCCGGGCGAAGAGGAGCAACGCGAGGCCGAGAGGTGGAAGCGCAAGTTCATCGTGTCGGCGGTGTTCACAGCGCCGCTGCTGGTGATCGCGATGTCGCACGGGGCCATCTCGTTTCCCGGTGTCCACTGGGTGCTGTTGCTGTTGACGATGCCGGTGGTCTTTTACGCCGGCGGACGCTTCTACGCGCTCGCCTGGAAGGCCGCCCGCCGAGGCGCGGCCGACATGCACACGCTGATCGCGGTCGGCACCGGTGCGGCATTCCTCTATTCGGTTGTCGCGACCGTGGCTCCGCGAGCGATCGACCCGGGCGCGGTCAGCCCCGAGCACGTGCCCGTCTACTTCGAGACAGCGGCGGCAATCATCGCGCTCATCCTGCTCGGGCGCATGCTCGAAGCGCGCGCGCGTGGCCGCACGTCGTCGGCGATCCGGGGGCTGTTGAGCCTGCAAGCGCGCACGGCCCGCGTGGTGCGCGACGGGGTTGAGTCGGACATCCCCGTGGAAGACGTGCGTGCCGGCGACATCGTGGTGGTGCGGCCCGGCGAGAAGGTCCCGGTCGATGGTGAGGTCCTCGACGGGCAGTCGGCCATCGACGAATCGGCTCTCACCGGCGAGAGCATCCCGGCGGAGAAATCGGCGGGAGACCGCGTCCTTGGCGGCACCCTCAACGCGTCAGGTAGTTTCCGATTCACGGCGCGCAAGGTGGGCAGCGAGACGGTGCTGGCCCGCATCATCGAGATGGTGAAGCGGGCACAGGGTTCGAAAGCGCCGATCGCGCGTCTGGCCGATGTGATCAGCGGATACTTCACCCCGGTGGTGATCGCGATTGCCGCGGTGACGTTCGTTGCGTGGTACTGGCTTGCGCCGCCGGACGTCGCTATGCGGCTGGCAGTGATCAACGCCGTGGCGGTGCTGATCATCGCCTGCCCCTGTGCGATGGGTTTGGCGACGCCAACCGCGGTGATGGTCGGCATCGGCCGTGGCGCCGAAACCGGCATCCTCATCAAGAGCGGCGAGGCGCTCGAGATCGCGCATAAGATCAGCACCGTCGTGTTCGACAAGACGGGCACGATCACGACGGGCAAGCCCAGGGTGACGGATATCGAGCCGCTGCAGCCGAATGTTACCGAGGATGATCTGCTGGCCTCGGTCGCGTCCGTCGAGAACCGCTCGGAGCATCCGCTGGCCGAGGCGGTCGTGGCCGCGGCGCGCACGCAGCGCTTGGCGCTAACGGAAACAGACGGCTTTCAAGCGCTCCCCGGCGTCGGCGTGGAGGCGGGGCTCGCTGGGCGAAAGTGGCTGGTGGGCAGAGAGAAACTGCTCCCCGAACAGGGCATCGAGACGGGCGCGGCGTCCGCCGTCAGAGACCGGCTCGAGGCGGAAGGCAAGACGGTGATCTTCGCCGCCGTGGAGGGCTCGTTGGCCGGACTGATCGCCCTCGCCGACACGGTCCGCGCCGAGGCTCGCGAGACGGTCGCGAAGATCCAGGCCGCCGGGCTTGACGTGACGCTCCTTACCGGCGACAACCAACGCACCGCCGAGGCGGTCGCCCAACAGGTGGGAATCTCCCAAGTGCTTGCGGAGGTGCTGCCCGACCGCAAGGCGGAGGAAGTCCGGCGGCTTCAGGCGCAAGGCCGCGTCGTGGCGATGGTGGGCGACGGCATCAACGACGCCCCGGCCCTGGCCCAAGCCGACCTCGGCATTGCCGTCGGACGCGGAACCGACGTGGCAATCGAGACGGCCGACATCGTCTTGATGCGCGACGATCTTGGGGGCGTTGCCGCCGCGATCGAGCTGTCGCGCAGGACCATGGCGACGATCAAGCAGAATCTCTTCTGGGCGTTCTTCTACAACGCCATCGGCATTCCTGTGGCCGCCGGCCTGCTCTATCCATGGACCGGCTGGCTGCTCTCGCCGATCATTGCGTCCGCGGCGATGGCGTTCTCGAGTGTGTCGGTGGTGGCGAACAGCTTGCGGCTGAGAGGGTTCCAGGCCGCGTGATAGGATTGAAGTAGGAAAGCGGCGATGGCTACGCAGACCCTGCTAACGGCCGAGCAGTTCCTTGAACTGCCGGACAAAGAAGGCACCACTCGAGAACTCGACGAAGGGAGGCTGGTCGAGATGGCGCCGCCGAACCTTGTTCACGGAATCATCGTCTCAAGAGTCAGTACCCTCCTCACGCGTCATGAAGAAAAGAAGGGGGCCGGTTTTTGGGTTGTCTCCGGCCCCGGGTTCCAGCTTGCCACCGAGATCCTGCGAATTCCCGATGCGTTTCTCATCCGGAAGTCGGCGGCGGATTCGATGGATGCATCTCGTGGATGGTATGAGGGTGTACCCGACTTGGTCGTCGAGGTCGTATCACCCTCCGACAAAGCAAGCGACTTAGACCGACGGGTCCACCAGTATCTGAGCGCTGGTGCGTCTGCCCTGTGGGTGTTCTATCCCGAGACCCGCCACGTCATGGTCTTTCACCAGGATGGAACGCGGCTCGACTTGCGAGAAGGACGGGAACTCACGTTGCCTGGCCTACTCCCCGAATTGCGGATCGAAGTGAGCCGGATCTTCGAGGGGTTGTAACCCAGCCGAACCGAGACTCCGAACGCAAATGAGGGGTGCAGAGCCCGCCGGGCAACCGTCCGTTTCTAAGCAGTTGAACGCAGAGCGGCGGCGCGAACCAGGCTACGCCAGATCCACCCGCTTCACCCGGATCTGCTCGTCGTCAAACACACCGAGGCCGAAGTTGCCGGCGATCTCGATGTGCTCCACGTGGCAGTTGAGCCATTGGCTATGTTCGTCGGGCTTGAGTAGCGCGATCGAGGCCAGCTTCAGCTCGTCGCGCTTGGCGTCGATGGCCTTCCAGCCGGTCTTGTCCATCGCCACGGGGTCGGTGCCAAAGTACATTGTCTTGTGCTCCCACGAGTACTTCTCGACGGTGGGGCCAGGCCCGCCGTGATAGGCCGCCTTCACGCCGTCGAGGATATTGAGCACGACCTTCTCGCGGAAGATCGGCAGGTCGACCACCGCCGGGATGAACACCCCGCAGGCGTTCGCCGTGGTCGTGGCGTGGCTGCGGTTCACGTTGTTGACAAAGCCGTGCGAGAGGTTCTTGAGCGCCAGGGTCACGCCGGCCGACTGGTGGTGCTTCAGCAGGGGCAGGTTGACGACCTTGTTGACCTCTTTGCTCAGGAAGTTGCAGACGTAGGAGCGCCGGATGTGCGGATCGTCGAGGCTGAACTGGCTCTTGTACTCGGGGTGGACAAGCGGCATCTCCATATAGAGGTCGCGGTCGTAGCCGTCCATGTCCATTTGCATGGTCTGGAACTTGGCTGACGCCGACATCCAGCGCACGTCTTGGGGAAGCCACTTGTCGAAGCCCGCGTTCAGGAACTGGTCGTGGTATCGGTCGTAGACCACGATGTCTTTGCGTTTGACGCCTGCCTGCTCAAGCCCGTCGAGGACGTTGTGGATCACATGAGGCTGACCCACTGGGTTGAGCTTGACGCCCACCACGTCGCCCGGCTCGAAGAACTCGCGCCACGCATCGGTCCAGCTTTCGGCATGGGTCAGCTCCATCATGCCGCGCTCCATCATCTGGCGCACCGGCTCGGCTTGATAGCGGTCGCCGACGATGCTGTTCGGATGCCGAATCTCGACCACTCGGCCGGGATACGGTCCGGGGATGCCGAGCTTGTTGCCGGAGGCCGAGTTTGCAGGTTGCGAGGACTGCCGCTCGGAAGCGGTCTTCTGGCATGCGACCGTCGCTGCCGCGAGCGAGGCGGCCAGGAACTCTCTTCGATCAAAAGCCATGGGGTCTCCTTCGTGCTACGGGTATCATTCTACAAGGATTCGGCGTGGATGTAACGGCTTTGTGACCGTACGTCCGACATCCCTCCCGCATCCGCTGCCTCTGTCCACGCCGCAGCCATGCGTGCGAGAATAGCACCTTACGGTGACAGATCCGGGCTGGGATCGTATCGGAAACCCACGTACGATCCGGGTTGTTTTCTTAGCACTCACAGACAGGCCGCCTCGCCGCGGCCGCTTTACGAGGAGGATCGAGATTCATGAACCGACGCTATTTCATCGGCGGCGCCCTGGCGGCAGCCGCCGCCACGAAGACCAAGAAGGCGGTTGCGGCCAACGACAAGGTCAATATCGGAATGATCGGCGTGGGAGGACGCGGGCGCGGGCTGACGCGTACGTTCGTGGGTATCGAGGACGCCAACGTGATGCATATCTGCGACGCGGACCAGGCGTCGCTGGAGCGCGCGCAGGGTGTCATTGCGAAGGCGGGAGGCAGGAAGCCGCAAGAATCAACCGACATGCGGCGCATCTTCGACGACCATGACGTCGACGCCGTCGTCATTGCCACGCCGGATCACTGGCACGCGCCGGCGGCCATTCTCGGGTGCAACGCCGGCAAGGACGTCTATGTCGAGAAGCCGCCCTCGCACAATATCCGCGAAGGCCGTCTGATCATCGACGCCGCGCGCCACAACAAGCGCATCGTGCAGGTGGGGACGCAGGCGCGCAGCCGCGGCTCGACTATGCGAGGGGTCGAGTACGCCAAGTCGGGCAAGATCGGCAAGGTGCTGATGGCAAAGGCGTGGAACGTCCAGCTTCGCGATGACATCGGCCACGCCGAAGACGAACCAGTGCCGGAAGGACTTGACTACGATACTTGGCTTGGGCCGGCCCCGTGGATTCCCTTCAACCGGAATCGGTTTCACTACAAGTGGCACTGGCATTGGCACTTCGGCACCGGTGACGCCGGCAACGACGGCGTACACGCGCTCGATATCGCCCGCTGGGCGTTGGGGAGGAACTTCCCGCAGACCGTCAGTGGCATGGGACGCAAGGTCTTCTTCGATGACGACCAGCAGACACCCGACACGATGAACACGACGTTCGACTACGGCGACAAGGCGCTCATCTGGGAGATGCGCATCTGGGCGCCTTACGGACAAGACGACCAGTCGAACGGCGTGGCCGTCTACGGCAGCGAGGGCATGGTGCACATCGGGCGCTGGAACCGCCGCTGGGGCTACAAGGTGTACGACAGCAAGGGCATGATGGTCGAGTACGACGATGCCGACGATGAACGCGACGACCACATGCGCAACTTCGTCGACTGCGTTCGCACGCGCAAGTTGCCGAACGCCGACATCGGTATCGGGCACATGTCGGCGATTCACGCCCACCTGGCGAATATCGTGGCGCGCACAGGCCGGAACATCAAGTTCGATGCCGAGACCGAGACGATCGTCGACGACCCCGGCGCGAACCTGCATGTGAAGCGCCGCTACCGCACGCACTGGGGCACGCCGAAGGGAGCGTGAGCCCGGCGCAATGTGGAGCGCGCCCGGGACCTGCCGAGCCGAGCTGCGCTCGGCTCTTGCACCGCGTCTGTTGTACGCCTTGAACGTGAGCTTAGCGGCGCCACTCGAGGATTCTCTTGAACAGGCGCTTCACCGTCGGGGTCAGACGTGTGCGGTTGTAAGCGTCGGCGGCCTTCTTGATGACCTCGGCGTGCGTCGGGTAGGGGTGAATCGTCTTTGCGATCGATCCGAGGCCGATGCCGCCAACCATCGCGACCGTGATCTCGGAGATCATGTCACCGGCGTTGCGAGCGACGATAGTCGCCCCGACGATCTCGTCCTTGCCCTTCTTCACGTGGACCTTCAGGAAGCCTTCTTCCTCACCTTCGAGCACCGCGCGGTCGACCTGCGACATCTCGATCGTGAAGGTGTCGATCGCGATGCCCTTCTTCTCGGCGTCTTGCGGATAGAGGCCGACGTGCGCGATCTCGGGGTCGGTGTAGGTGCACCACGGGATGGTCAGCGTGCTCGTGTTGCCGCGCGAGAAGAACAGTGCGTTCCCGATGACGATGCGCGCCATCGCGTCGGCCGTGTGAGTGAACTTGTAAGGGAAGCAGATGTCGCCGGCGGCGTAGATGCGCGGGTTCGACGTCCGTAGCTGCTCGTCAACTTTCACGCCGGCGCGGTCAAACTCGACCCCCGCCTCCTTGAGACCCAGCCCCTCGACGTTAGGCGCGCGACCGACGCCGACGAGCACCTCATCGACGCGGAGTTCTTCGCGACCGTTCTTACCCTCGATCTCGAGGACGTTTTCGTCACCCTCCCGGCGGACGGAGGCCGTTTTCCCGCAGCATTGAATGCGGAGGCCGTCGCGGACCAGCGCCTGCTCGATACGCTCGGCAGCGTCGCGATCTTCGCGGATGAGGATCTGCGTCTCGGCTTCGATCAACGTCACTTCGGAGCCGAAGCGAGCAAACGCCTGGGCCAGCTCGCAACCGATCGGGCCCGCACCGATCACGGCGAGGCGTCGCGGTAGCTCGGTCAGCGAGAACACCGTCTCGTTCGTCAGGTAGCCCGCCTCGGCCAGCCCTTGAATAGGCAGCGCGGCCGCCCGCGCGCCGGTGGCGATGCAAGCTTTCGCGAACTCGAGCGTCTGCCCGTCGACCTCCACGCTGTTGCGGCCGGTGAACCGCGCCTCTCCGATGAAGACATCGATGCCCAAGCCGCGGAATCGTTCGGCCGAGTCGTGACGGCTGATGCCGGCCCGCAAGCGGCGCATGCGCTCCATGACGGCGGGGAAGTCGACGGCGAACCCGTCCGGCACGTTGACGCCGTAGCGGTGGGCGTCACGCACGTCGGCATAGGCGCGGGCGCAACGCAGCAGCGCTTTCGAGGGGACGCACCCGACGTTGAGACAGTCGCCGCCCAGTAAATCGCGCTCAATCAGCGCCACTTTTGCACCCAGGCCCGCCGCGCCCGCCGCAGTGACGAGTCCTGCCGTGCCCGCGCCGACGACGACCATGTTGTAGCGTCCCGAGGGCGTGGGGTTCACCCAATCCGGCGGATGAACGTTGCGGACCAGAAGTTGGTTGTGCTCGTCGAGCGGGCGGGTCTGCGGTAGCTGGTTGGCAATCGCTTCAGTGGTGGCCATGAGTTTCGTCGCTGAGGTTCAGTAGTCTGTTTCGCAAGGCTGACGTTTCGGCTGTTTCGCAAATGGGCTTATGTTTCGGCCTGCAATGTAGGGGCACGGCATGCCGTGCCCGAGACCGCCAGGATGCAAGGCACCCCTATCAGACAAGTAAACGTACTAGTCAAAAGTTGCACTGAGTCACCAGGCTTATTCAGCTCGGGCTTGGCTCACTTCGGGCCTACTCGGCGGCGTTCTGCGTGTTCAGGTTCCAATCGTAGAACAGCCAGCGAATGCTCGGCGTGTTCCCGGCATCGAGCGCCTGCTTCAGCTCCGACGAATACCGGGCCGCATGATCGAGCACCGAGCCGGCGGTCTGCTCGAAGTCGCCGCCGTACCATTGGTAGAGCTGCGTCAGGTGAACGACGCCCTCCCCGGGCTCGAAGCGGAACCAGCGATCGTGCTCGTGGACGTAGCGCGCCTGACCGGCGAGTTGCTCCTCGAGGCGCTCGGCCACGTAAGCTTCATTGCTCAACTTGGGGCAACCGGCGGCGGCGCAGACCAGCGCGAAGTGAATCCTCGGCTCGATGAACTTCGGCCGCACCTGCTCGTGCTCGATCTGGCTCAGGCTCAAGACGTGGCCGCCAACGTTCCATCGCGCGTCGTCCCATCGCTTATCGGCGGGAATGTCGAAGATCGACCGGATCGGCTGGTTGTCGAGAATGAGCCGCAGCGTGAACGCGTTGTAGGCGTTGATGAGCAGCGCCAGTTTCTCGTCGCGGCCCATGTCGTCGAAGGGCGCTTCGGCGACGGCGGCGATGTACTCATCGAGGTCCGCCTGGTCGCTGGCGAGACCCTGGTAGTCGACCCAGCCGTCATCGTCGACGTGGTTCCACAGCAGCGCGTCGAACGCGGAATGGTCGAACGCCGGCCCGTCTGGCTTGGCTTCGTATGCCTCGGCCAAGGTAATGCGCGGCGGCCCGAACAACGCCATCAAACTGTCGCGCTCAATGTAGGCGTAGAGCGCCGAGCTAAAGACGAGCACCGCGATCAGCGCCATGACGGTCGCGCCGACGGGCCATCCTTGGGGTTGCGCCGCCGGGGCTCCGGCCGCCGGGGCTTCGGCTTGCGGTTTGTCCGCCCCGGTGTGTTTCTGGATGGCGCGGTTCGCCAGACGCGTGACGTAGACCGTCACGGCGACGGTCGCGAGCAAACCGACCACCAGCAAAACCCATTCACCGAGGCTGCGGCCTTCATCGCCCGCGCCGGCGGCCGCGGAGAGCCCTTGTCCACCGAGGTGCCCCAAGTAGACATACATGAACGTGCCCGGCAACATGAAAAACCAACTTGCGGCGATGCAAGGCCAGAAGCGAATGGAGGTCAGGCCGTATAGATAGTTCTGCAGAGTAAATGGGACGGCCGGGGTGAGGCGTAGCATCGCCACGATCTTCCAACCGGCTTCCTCGCCAATGGCCTGGTCGATGGCGCTGAACTTGGGGTTCGTGGCGGCCAACGCCGCCACCTTCTCTCGCGCCGCGTACCGGGCGATCAGAAACGATAGCGCCGCCCCTGTGGTTGCACCCAGCGAAACCGCGACCGTGCCCCACCACAACCCGAAAATTGCGCCGGCGGCCAGCGTCAGCGCCGACCCAGGGACAAAGAACACCACGGCGACGGCGTACACCAACGCGAAGATGAGCGGCGCCCAAACGCCCAGGCCCTGAATCCACATCTCGAGAAACTGAATGCCGTTATCGATCGGCAGAGCCCGGCTCAGCAGGATGAGCGCCAAAACGATCAGCACGGCCGACACCAGTTTTAGAATCGTCGCCATTCGATTTACGGTTGTTGAATCGCTCATGGCTCGGCACCCACGGTAACGCTATCGATCAGGGGTGAGTTTCCCAGGAGGGCTTGGGGCTTCCTTACCCTACCTGTTCGCTGCCGTCGCCGGGAAAGTTACAGGCCATACGACCACCGACACCACGAGCCCGGGAACCGAGCCGTGACCGTAAGGGAGCGGTCCGGCTCGAACTCCCACGCCCCTCGGGAGCCCTAGAACCGAGACCGTATTCGGTGTTCAGCAAGGCGATACAAGCCGAGTACGTTATCGTTTCTTGTTGGCGCACCCGTTCAAGATCGAACTGCCCAAGGGCTTCGCCACGCAGCCGCTTGTGACGCGCTATGCCCCGAGCCCGACTGGCTATCTTCATCTCGGGCACGTGGCGCACATGTTGTATGTGTGGGGAATCGCCGAGGCGTTGGGAGCGAAAGTGCTCCTGCGGATGGAGGATCACGACCGCGGCCGCTGCCGTCCCGAGTATGAAGACGAGATCCTCGAGGACCTGGATTGGCTAGGCTTCCGCACGGCGAACTCGCTCGACGCGCACAGCGACTACCGCCAGTCGGACTGCGATCTGGCATACTGCGACGCTCTAGAACGCCTGCGTCGCGCTCACAATGTCTACCGTTGCACCTGCACGCGCAAGGAGATCGCGACGCATTCTGCGATGGGCGAGGGTGGCGAGAGGTGCTACAGCGGGCACTGCCGCGAGAAAGACCACCCCGCCCATGTCCCGCACGGGTTGCGCGTGCTGTTGTCGCCAGGTGTCGAGAGATTCCGCGACGGTCTACTAGGTGAGCAGTCGCAAAACCCCGCGCAACAGTGTGGCGATCTGCTGTTGCGCGACCGCCACAACCAGTGGACCTACCAGTTCGCGGTGACCGTCGATGACACTCGCCAAGGCGTGAACCTCATCATTCGCGGGGAGGACCTACTAGCCTCCACGGGACGCCAGATTCGGTTGGCGCGCATGCTGGGCCGCGACGGCGCGCCAATGTTCGTTCATCATCCGCTGATTGTTGACGAAGCGGGCGACAAGTTAAGCAAGAAGCAAGCCGCGCCGCCGGTTCGCGAATTGCGGATGGCCGGCACGCCACCGGGCGACGTGCTAGGCCAAGCGGCCCGCCGCGTGGGCTTGACTGAGCGCGCCCTCGCCCTTGATGCGAATGACCTACAGAGGTTGTTCGCACCCGCGCAACCGAGCCCGGAACGCAAGTGACGGGTAAATTCGTTCGGGGCTTTCTCGAAGGCCCCTCAGCTTCCTCGCCGCTTCGGGAACAGTTTCCTCGGGTCAACCCAGAACACACAGGCCTCCAGGATGTAACAGATGGCCTTGTCCGCCTCCGCGATGAATTCGGCGGGCAAGTAGCAAAGCAATTGGCGGCTGGGCGGATGGTAAAGAATCCAGGTCTCCCACGCAGGCAGATTGTCGGTGTTGAAGATCGGTGAGACCGAGTTGGCCGCACCGCACGACAGAGTCATATCGGTCTCAAAGACGAACAATCTCTTGGGCCAAGCGGTGCGGCTGCTCACCGTCTGATCGCCAGCAAGCGATCTCCTGCGTTCACCGACGTAACGTACAGTTTTTGCGATCACCTGGTCGTCTAGGTCTCCAAGCAGGAACTGGTCCGATGCTGACCGAGGCAATTCAGCAGGACGCAGGTCCTCAGACCAAAAGGAAAAGCCTTGCCCGGTCGCTCGCTGCTGTAGAAACCATTCCTGGGCTTCGGCGACGTGGTGTTGAATTTCGCCAGCATCAGCGCCCTGAAACTGGGCCCAATGCTGAAAGTCACAAGGAGGGTGCAGTGGTGACATGGGTGACAGCCCAGCGGCATCCAAACTTCAACGACTCAATTTCGCCTCGCGCGGCTCGAATCCAATTCGTGTGGAGCGCCGGCATTGGGTGCATGCTCGCTGGAGCACCGCCGGTTCCTGCTGGCTACGCGTGCTCGATCGCCTTCAACAACCCCCGCATCGAAAACTCACTCGCCTTCATCTTGCTCCCCTCCATCTGGTAATGAGTTTCGAGCGACAATGTTTCCCTGTAGCCGTCCTTGAGCAACGCGCGAAAGTGCCCCACGTGGTCGAACTCCCCCTCGCCCACGCCGCACCATTCATACTTACCCGATGCCACGCGGCGATAGTCGCGCAAGTGAATGTGGAAGATCCGCGCGGTGTCGATCATGCGGTAGCCCTCCGGGAACGACATGCCGCCGGACCGCGCCGAATTATTGGGCTCCCAAATCGCGCCGAACGAATCGTCCTTGACGGCCTTCAGCGCAGCCGCCAACTCCGAGGCCGTCGAAACGTAGCTCCCCCCGACGTTTTCGAGCGCTAGCCGAAAGTTGCGCGCCTTGGCTCGCCGCGCCGCCTCCCGCAGCAACTCGTAAATCCGTTGGCAATGGCTCGGGTCGGCCTGTCCGCGGCGGGGGTAGGTGAAAGCGAACGTGCGAATTTTGCCGGTGCCGAGAATCGTGGCGCGCTCCATGGCACGGTCGAGCAGCGCCCACTGCTTGTCGAGCGCCCGGTTGCCCTCGGTGCTCTCGGGCGGCAGCGGCACCTTGAAGAACGACGTATCGAGCATGCAGGTCTTGATGCCGTGTTGGTCGAGTAGCTTGCGGGCGTGGCGCACCTTCTCGACCGGCTGTGAGGTGTTGTACTTGCCCCAGAGGTTGCGGATTTCGGCGTACCCGAGGCCGAAGCGCTTGAGGAACTCGATCGCCGTGAGCAGGTCGTCGTCGATCTCGTCGGTGGTGACGCCGAGCTTGAAGTCGGCGAGTTGAGCCGCTGAGAGGGCGCGGCTGAAAACCGCCGCTGCTGCTAGGGAGAGGAAGCCGCGGCGGTTGATAAGGGGCATAGCCGGATTATAGCGCCGGGCCCAGCTTTCGATTTCATGGGTAGTGGCTCAATTTGGCTGCGCCACGCTGGGTGATGAGCGTGCGCTGCACACTGGTCCGGAAGGACATCGTTTTCTCAAGTCGCCTTCAGGCAGCCTTCAACCCGGTGTAGGGGTGGACCGCTGTGTCCACCCTGCCGCCTTCAGGCGCCTTCAGGCGGCTTCCGCGCGAAGCGCGTTGTAGGCCGGTCGTTTACGGCCGGTTCTCGGTCGCAACGACGCTGGAGAGGGCGTTTTGAACGTCCTTCCTCGGCGGGCTTCAGCCACGTCTCCGGCCCCATCCGGACCCCGAAAGATTCGCGCGATCATGCCCCGGCGTCCTCCGGAACTTCTGCTGAAACCCAGACGGAGACACTACCCGCCCAGTAGTATGCCCCCGCGGACCGCGACTCCACTCGAACTGCGATCGGGGAAGCGTTTGATATCCCAAGGGTTTTCAAGCCACACTAGAGGAACCATGCCGGAGAGAGTCCGTAAAGCCGTCTTCCCCGCCGCCGGCTGGGGCACCCGCTTTCTGCCCGCCACGAAATCGCAGCCCAAAGAGATGCTGCCGCTGGTCGACAAGCCCATCATCCAGTACGGCGTCGAGGAAGCTCTGGCCTCGGGCGTTGACAACATGATCCTCGTTACCGGCCGTGGGAAGTCGGCGATCGAGGACCATTTCGACGTCAGCTTCGAGTTGGAGCACCTGCTACGCGAGCGCAACAAGACGGCGGATCTGAAGATGGTGCGCGACATCTCCGAGCTGATTCACGTCTCCTATGTTCGCCAGAAATCGGCTCTCGGGCTGGGACATGCCGTGTGGGTCGCCAAGGAACTCGTGGCTGGCGAGCCGTTCGCCGTCATCCTGGCCGACGACGTGATCGACGCCGAGACGCCCTGTCTCAAACAACTCCTCGACGTCCAGCAGAGCCACGGCGGGGCGGTGATCGCCGTGATGGAAGTTCCACCGGACAGCATCTCGGCCTACGGAGTGGTCGATGTCGAGCCGGTCGAGTCCGGCCCCGGGGTGTCTGGCAATCGGCGGCTCTACCGCGTGAAGAACCTGGTCGAGAAGCCACCGGCCGACAAGGCGCCGTCGAATCTCGCGATCATCGGACGGTATGTGCTGCCCGCCTCGGTTTTCGAGTGCCTCGAAGCCATCGAGCCCGGCAGCGGAGGCGAACTGCAACTAACCGACGGCCTCAAGAAGCTGATGGAGCGTGAGCCGGTTTACGCCTATCGCTTCGAGGGCAAGCGCTACGATGCCGGCGACAAGCTGGGTTTTCTCAAGGCCACCGTGGAGTTCGCCCTGTATCACGACAAGGTGGGCGATGACTTCCGCGCCTACCTCAAATCGCTCGAACTTTGAACGCGCAGCCCCGATTTCCTGCCTTGTGGCGTGGGCCTCTTGGCCGGCCGCGTCGACCTCCAGGTCGGCGTTTCGCAGGGTCCTGTTAGATTTGACGTTTCGAGGCGGAGGCCGTGACCCGAGTGAAGGAACGGTTCGTCGTCGACCAACAGGGCAACAAGACCGAAGTGGTGCTAGCGATTGAGGACTACGAGAGGCTGCTCGAGGAACTCGAGGAGTTGGAGTCGATCCGAGCCCTGGACGCGGCCACGGAGTCGGCTGACGAAGCCATCCCCGCCGAGCAGGCCTTCTCCGAGATCGAGCAGAGCCGTTCTTGAGCTACTCGGTTTAGCCCGCATGTCTCACCACGTGGCGAGGCGAAGTGCGTGAGAAGGCCGTCAGTACGAGGCGTGCGAAGCTTGGCGCGCGGAGGCGTACTTGACCGTACGTTGAGCACGGCAAGCAAGCAACGAAGTTATGGCGGCCTTATGGCGCGCTTCGGCCGTCAGGTGGTGAGACATGCAGGCTAGGTCCTTCAACGGGCGCAGAAAGAACTCTCCGCCTTCCCAACGACGCATACGAAAGGTTCGAGACCGCATTCGGGCCTTAGTTAGCCGAGAATCCCAAGCGTCGCAGCGTCGCCCATTGGCTTACTCAGTCAATGGCTTATAATCGAGTAGGTGCGCTTCGAGTGTGATCCGGAGAAGGACGAGGCCAACCAACGGAAGCACGGGCTCTCATTCGATGAAGCGACCGAGCTGTTCGTAGGCAACAGCGACTTTCTGGAGATCTACGATGCGGAGCATTCGGACGCAGAAGATCGCTTCATCGCGATCGGTGCGATCCGGGCCGGCGTCGTCGTAGTGGTCTACACGGAGCGCGAGGACGACGTCATTCGTATCGTGAGCGTGAGGAAAGCGACAGCGACGGAAATCCGCCTCCTGCACGATTACGTTGGAGGGACCGATGGTTGATGACATTCGCGAACTGACCGAGAAAGACTTTGCGCGCGCCATGCCGCGGAAGCAGCGCCAACGCATCATGCGCGGCCGGATTGACCCCGTGACCGACATCGTCGCCCTCCGCCGATTCGCCGGTCTCACACAGGGAGAGTTTGCCGAAGCGCTGGGCATCAGCGTTCACACGCTGCGGAATTGGGAGCAGGGTCGCAGAAGCCCCGAGGGCCCGGCGCTCGCTCTGCTGCGTGTAGCCGCCCGGCACCCACGAGTCTTGCGGGAGAATCTCGTCGCTTCGGCTTGATCGGTTTCCGCGGAGGCAAGCTTGCACCCTGGAGCCGTCTGTAAATGCCGGGTTCGGGCTCTGCCCCTGCGGCCCCCGGAGTCGTGGCTCAAAGGGAGCACCCCGAGAAAGTAGTAGCCTGTCACCGACTTTTCCTGTCACCGACTTTTCCACCGACTTTTCCTGTCACCGACTTTTCCCGCCTGCTTCACGCCTGCTTCACCTGACTTTTCCCGCCTGCTTCACCTGCCATACGTTTGAAGATAGCTGCGCGCGGTGCCACCAGAGGTAGGGCAGAGCCGCGTCCGCTCAATCCGGCTGGCGGTCCTTGAACTCGGTGAACCAGTTTTGGACCACATGGATGACGCGCTTTGTGTCGGCTGCCAACGGTTCGGTTACTACAAACCTCTGGCCGTCCGACGTTACGTCGTAATTCAGGCTCCCTGTACGGCTCATGGGAAGCCCGCGAGACGAGAAAAGCGGCTTCGGATTGCCTACAATCAGCTTCGAACTCGTGGAGACTGGGACGGCCATCAGGTAGCTACCCGCAACGTAAAACAGTTCCTTGCCATCTTTGCTCCAGCGGGGCTGTGCACCTCCGTTCAGCGACACCCTCTGTCGGCCCCCGCCATCAGGGAAGGATCGGATGTAGACCTCGGGCTGTCCCGAATGGTTGGAACTGTAGGCGACGAATCGTCCATCCGGCGACAGCTTGCCCACTGCTTCGTCGAAGCCGGTCTTCAGGAAGAGTGCTTCGTGATAGCCGCTCCCGTCCTGCTTCCTCCGGAGGTACGAAAGATTTGAGTCGATCCAAGGCGAGTCCATCCGTTGAAACATGAGAATCGTCTCGTCGGGAGACCAGTCAGTTAAGTACTCCCGAGAATCGGCTGAACCGACCAATAAAACCGGCTCTCCGCTGCCATCCGCGAGCAGGGTGTAAACGTCCCGGTCACCCGTGCGGCCAGAGGAAAAGGCAACACGGTCACCCCGTGGGGACCAGGTCGGGAACAGATCTGTTCCCTCATGGGAAGTCAGACGGGTCTTGACAGGCCGGTCGACCTCGTGAATCCAGATGTCCGTGTTGTTGTTTTCGAGTCCTGTGACGGCCACCCGCTTTTCATCCGGAGACAAAGCGGGATAGTAGAGATGGTCCTGCGGTTGGCCGATGGTTCCGAGTCGATCGCCTTCCCGGTCCTTCCACACGAGTTGGATCTGGGAGTCAGCTGCACCACCGGTATACACCAGGGTTCCGTTCTGCGCCAGGGTGGGCCCCGTCCCCTCTTCGACGATCCGAAAGGCTTTCCCCGTTGGTGTCAGGGTCTCCAAGGAGAAGGGCAACGCCCACAGGCCACCCTCCCTAATGCTGGTCTGATAAACCAAATGCCCGCTTGCTGAATAGTGAGACGTGGCCCCGGGGCCGAGGTCCCTGCGTTGACCCGTTTCGAGATCGACCACTGCCAATCTGCTCTCATCCATGCGGGACAAGATGGTGTAGACCAAGCCGCGGCGGCCCGCGACCGGTGGCAAGAGTGTCGGAGCCATTAACCACCGATTCTCGGTCCCTTCGGTCTCTTCGGGTCCCCTGCTCGGCACTTGCTCGGCAAATTGGTCGGCTAACCACCGACTTTTGGTCCCTTCGGTCTCCTCCGGGGCTAGCAGGAGTCTCGGGGCGCCGCCTCCGGCCGATACCTCGTACAGCCCACGCCCGGATCCGAACACGATCCGATCCCCGTCCGAACTCCAGGATCCCCCCGTAAACCTGAGGAAGCCGAAGCCAGGCAATTTGCAGAGCGTGATGGGGTCGCCCCCTTCGACAGAGATTCGCCTCAGCTCCCGCCCGGTTGCGAAGCCCAGGGACCGACTATCCGGCGCCCAAAACCCACCGGTGGCCCCTTCCATTCCTTCCAGCTTTCGGGGAGCTTCGCGGTCCAAGCTCCTCACCCACGTGCTGATTTCATCTCCGTCTTTCGTTACGTACGCGATATATCTACCGTCGGGAGAGATGCCTCCGCCTTGAAGATTCTCGCCGGAGATCGAGAATCGGCCTACGGGTTCGGAAGTGTCCGAAGAAGGGCCGCGACGCCAGAGCAAAACGCTCAGGCCGAGCGACGCCACGAGCACCACCGCCACTCCGAGCATCCCCCAGCGCTGCAATTCCTGCCGCTTCTCGACTCTCCCGACCGGGCCTTGCGCCAACAGGATTACTGGCCCGCCGGACTCCAGCTTCGTCCTCAAAGTCTCCAGATCCACCACCAACTCAGTGGTCGATTGATATCGCTGATCCAGGTCCTTTGCGAGACATTTGTTGACGATCCACTCCAACTCCATCGGAACGCCGGTGCGCAGCCCCGTCATTGGTTCCGGCTCTTCCCCGGTGATGGAGTGCGTCACGGCCTGTTCGTAATGACCGAAGGGCTGCCGGCCGGTGACCATCTCGTAAAGGGCCACCCCCAGCGACCATATATCCGTACGATGATCGACGTCCGTCCCGGCAGTTTGCTCGGGCGACATGTAGCTCACCGTACCCATCGCCCCGTCCGCGCGCGAAAGCTTCGACCGGTCGGCCAGCCGCGCCAAACCAAAATCCATGATCGTCACGTGCGGCTTCGAGCCGTCGCCGCTGACCATCAGGTTGGCGGGCTTGATGTCGCGGTGGACGATGTTCTTCTCATGCGCCGCTCGGAGCCCCTGGGCGGTTTGGATCGCGATGTCGAGGGCCTCGTTCAACTTCAGCGGTCCGGTTTCGATCTTCTTGTCCAGCGAACCGCCTTCGATGAAGGCCATCGCGATGAAAGTTTTGCCCTCGGCTTGACTGATTTCGTAAACGTGGCAGACGTTGGGGTGATTGAGAGCCGCGGAAGCTTCTGCCTCCCGCTGAAAGCGCGCTTTGATTTCTTCGTGCCCCAACAGATGACCGGCGAGGAACTTCAGGGCGACGGGCCGTTTGAGTTTGGTGTCCTCGGCCTTGTAAACGACACCCATCCCGCCCTCACCAAGCTTCTCGGTGATCTTGTAGTGCGAGATCGTGGCGCCGGGCTGGGGTGCTAGCGCCGCCACCTGCGGTGGGCCCTCTTCGGGGGGTTGCCCGATCCGCTCCACCGGGACGAGAAAACGATAACCCCGTCGAGGAAGCGTTTCTACAAACTCAGGGTTGTCCGCCGAGTCGCCGAGCGCCTGCCGGATCTTGTTGATCGCCGTCCCGAGGCTGTGCTCGTACTCGACGACGGTCCCGTTGGGCCATAGCTCCGCGATCAGCGCCTCTCGAGTGACGACTCTTCCCGAGCCTTCAAGCAAACACACCAGCACCTGAAACGGCTGTTGCGGCAGCTTGACCCTGACGCCGTCCTTGCGCAGTTGGCCTGCCTCCAGATCCGCCTCGAACAGGCCGAACCGGAGGGCATGGCCGGGCTGGGGCCCTTCTTCCATGGCTCTCCCAAGCTAATTCTCGCATCCTTCGCGGCAAAGTTCACCTTCTAGTACTCGCTCCAGAAGTTCGGGTACCCACGAGGAGCCGGTGTGGCGCGCGCCTCTGGCGGGCAGGACCGGCGTCCACGCCGGTCTTCTCCCCGTGCTGGGAGCAAGCGGGGCAGTGCAGGCAGAAACGTCGACCCGGAGGTCGACGCTGCCGGCCAGGAGGCCCGCGCCACAAGGCATGGGCTCACCTCCGAAATAAAGCATCAGATCCTGTCGCCACGTTGCCCCCGGTGCCTGAACCGGCGCTCCCATCAATCGTTCAGCATTCCCTTAAGCCTAGTCAGTTCAGTTATTTACGGGTTGACAAACGATTGACGGCTCACTGAGGAATCATTGACCGCCCATGCATCGAGTTATGCGCTGATCTGACGCACTCTCGGCCTTACCCCAACCCCGGAGGTACTGGCCGTGAGCAGATCGTTTTCAACCAATTTCTTACTGAGTCTCCTTGCAATCTCTCCCAATCTATTCGCCTCGGCGGCGGAGCATGGGATCACTTCCGCACCCACACCATCCAAGCTACAGGTACGGCTCTACGACTACGCACGCCTGTCGCCGGCGATGATCGAATGGGCCACCGAGGACGCCAAGGAAGTGCTCTCGAAGGCCGGGATGCCAACCCACTGGTTGGACTGCTCGATGAGTCTGCCTGACGAGGAGCTCGATCCTGCTTGCCGGGTCGCATCCGGTCCGGCCGTTGTGGTTCTGAAAATTCTGCCGCGCGAAATGGCGGAGCGATTCACCGTACCCCACGGCAGCTTTGGCTTCGCCATGCTTTCCGACAAACCGAACGGGTTCGGCAGCCAGGCCGTTGTCTTCTATCACCGTGTGAACGAACTCGCGGCCGACATGGATGCCTATCGCTCTGTCGCGCTGGGTCACATTCTGGCGCATGAGATCGGGCACTTGCTCCTTGGTTCGGGAAGTCATTCCAGCCAAGGGATCATGAAAGCGACTTGGCAGAACGGAGACCTGGAAAAGGCGATTCGCGGTAAGTTTCGCTTTACCCAAAAGCAGGCCAAACGGATGAGGATTCAGATGTTGGAGAGAATTCATGCCTTGGGAACCGTCCTGGGCGAAGCCGATCTTAGACCAACAATCACGGTACGTGTCTTTAACTATGCCGGAGTCGCAGAGAGGATCGTGGTTGCAGCGAAAGAGCAAGCCAGCAGGGTACTCCGCAAAGGCAACGTTGAGACCGTATGGGTGGACTGTCCCACTTCCCTCATACAACTCCCGACCAACACCAGCTGCCGCGGCCGTGCAACAGCCACCGAACTTGTGATCAGGATTGTCACTCATTCCAAGAACCCACGTTGTCCCCTAGGATTCGCGGCCCTGCCAACCGAGAAAGGGAAGGTCGCATCCCAGGCCAGCGTGTTCTTCGAGGCGGCCGAAGAACTGGCCGCCGGCCATCCGACATCAAAGGCTCAGATGCTCGGATATATCCTGGCCCACGAAATCGGTCATCTGCTACTGGGTGAGGGAAGCCATTCTGGAAAGGGCATCATGCGCACTCCGTGGCTCAAGCAGGAGATGGATGACGCCGCCAGGGGGTGGTTGGGCTTCACCGCCAAACAGGCCAAACGAATGCAAGCGGACCTGCTCGCCCGTGTAGCGAAGCGCCGCCCGACGCGATAACCCTCTCGAAGACGGAGGTTCGGCCCAACGGCAATTGGGGGGCTACGGTTGCGGAACGCCACTACTCGCGAATCAGCTGTCGGAGGTTGCGCAGCCTCCCCTTCAGCTCATTGCTCTTGGTGAGAAGTTCGTTCTCGTCGTAGATCACCTGAGGCCGGAGCGTCACGACCAACTCAGTCTTCGCTTTGGAAACGCTCGTCGAGCCGAAGATGGCGCCCACGTAGGGGATCTTGCCGAGCACCGGCACGCGGCTACGCGAGAAGATGTTCGTTTCCAACATGATGCCGCCGATGGCAATCGTGTCGCCATCGCGCACCGTGATCTGCGTGTTCACGTTTCGGCGGTCGATCGAGGGCGAGTTGATGCCCCCGGACGAGGGCATCGGCGAGCTGACCTCCTGGTTGATGATCATCGTGACGATGCCCGAGGCGTTGACCCGCGCAGTGATGGCAAGGGTCACACCCGTCTGAACGTTGGCCACCGTGTTAGCGAAAAGCGACGAGCCGTCCTGCTGCGCCCCCGTGAGGGCCTGGCTGGAGAGCGTCGGTACCGAGGCGCCGACCGTAATCGAGGCCGAGATATTGTCGGTGGCGATGATCGAGGGCGCGGAGAGGATCTTGGTCCGGCCGTCGGTCTGGCTGGCGTCGAGTAGGGCCACCAACTCCCGCGTGCTGCCGACCAAGGCGCCGATGGTCAAGTTTACATTGCCCGAGGCGAAGCCGCCGGTCAGCTTTCGTGTGCCGGTCGAGGCCCCCCTCTGATTAAGCACGGCTGATACCCCCGCCGAAAAAGCCCCTGTCAGCGCCACCTCGTAAATCTTCGCGTCGATGAGGACCTGCCGGGGAGGGAAATCAAGCTGCATCAACGTCTTGCGGATGACCTCCCACTCCTGCTGCGTTCCTTGGACCAGAATCACGTTGTTCAGATCATCCGGCACGATGCGGATACCACCCGCCTGGTCCCCTCCCACCCCCATTGCCATTTGCGATCCCAAGAGTTGACCCGTAGCATCCAATGGCACTCCCGCTTGCGGCACAAGGGCATCGGGGCGTGGCGCTACGGCCGGCATCCCGGGCGCCCCCGAGATTGGCAAGCGAATAATCCCTCCGCCCATGCCGCCCCCGCCGTAACCACCGCCGCCAAAACCACCACCACCAAAACCACCGCCGCCGTAACCACCACCGCCAAAGCCGCCACCGCGAGACCCCCGGCCTCCGCCAAAACCGCCTCCGCCAAAACCGCCGCCACCAAAACCGCCGCCACCAAAACCGCCGCCACCGTAACCGCCGCCCCCATAACCGCCCCCTCCATAACCACCGCCCCCATAGCCTCCGCCCATCGGGGCGCCGTAAAGCATCATGAGCGTCTGGGCGAGTTGCGGAGCGTATCCGTACTGCACCCGGTAGACGAAGGTTTGCGAGCCGCCTATCGTGACGGGTTGATCCAGCTTCTTCAGCCAGTCTTCTACGTCCTTGAAAACGTTCGAGTTTCCGGCAACAACCATAATCGAACTGATTCGCTCAATCGGCACGAACTGGATGCTGGACTGCGTTTCCGACAAGGAGTAGGCCGCGAAGATACGGGACAGCTCCGTGGCCAGCGAGGTCGCCAAGCTGTTCTTGACCTTGAACAGCCTGACGCGTTGCTGCGTCATTTCCTCGGTGTCAAACAGCGCAATCAGCTCCATCGTTCGCCCCATGTTGCGGCTGTTGTCGAGAATGAGCATCATGTTGGCCTGCTCGATCACTTGCGTGAAAGCCCCCGGCCCGAGAAAGGGCGCCAGTACTTGCTCGATGTCCGCGGCGGTCGTGTAATTGAAACGGATCACATTCAGAATCACGCGCTCGTCATCGGGGATCTCCGCGTCCGGATCGGTCGTGGGTGATATCGGCAGGCCAGGGATCTGTGCCGCCGGTGAGATGCGGTATAGGCTGCCGACCTTGACGGCCGCCGCGCCATGCATCCTCAAGATCGTCTCGAGCAGCGGGAAGAGGTCCTCGCGAGGCAGGTCTCCGTAGGTGTTGATCGAGACGGTCCCGCCTTGGATCTGTGGGTCAAGAATGTAGTTCATCTCGAGCTCACGCGCGATCAGGTCGATCACCTCGAGTAAATCCGCGTTACGCAGGTTGCGGAACGAGACACTGCCGCCCGAAGTGGCGGCCGGCGGCGTCGGCGGTTGCTGCTGAGGGGCCGGCGCCGCGGCCGCACCGGGATCCGGATCCGCCTGCGCGGGATCTGCCGGCTGTGGCTGATCCGGAGGCGGCTGGTCGGCAGGTTGCTGGTCCGGTGCCGGCTGTGGCTGATCCGGAGGCTGCTGGTCGGCGGGTTGCTGGTCCGGCGCTGGCTGTGGCTGGTCCGGCGTCGGCTGGTCAGAGGGTTGTTGGGAATCAGCCGATTGCGGCTCAGCCTGGGCGTCGCCCGCGGCCTGCGGCTGTGCGTTCGGGTCCTTTGGAGCGGGTTGTTGCGCCGGCAGCCCGGACACGAGCAGGAATAAGCAAAGGACTGCGTTTCGCATAATTTTCCCTATGACTGTGACTGATGATTGGTCGCGCCGATGGCGAGCCGACATGTCGCAGCCCTTCACTGGGCACTCTCAGGTTTGCGAGGAGCGCCGCCGGGACGGCCTGAACCCGGCGCGGTCGGCCCCCCAGCCGAACTCGGCTTCGCGGCCCGATGCGCTTCCAGTAGTTCGCGCTCTTGATCTGACAGTTCCGTTGTTGCTCTCTTCCAAACTTTTTCCCCAAAGGGCGTGCGCTGGCGGAAGATGATCGTATCGCCCTGCTCTTCCACCTTCACAAGGTGGCTTACACCGCTTGCGGACGGCCGCGGGGGCCGGGGAGCCGAGGTCGTTTTCGCCTGGCCGAAGGGGGTCATCCTTGTCGCCGGCTCCGCACCGTCCGACGCCTTCTCCGAGCGCTTACTTGAGGAAGGCTTGACCGCGGCAGCCGCCTTCGGCGCCTGAGACTCCCGCTCCTGGGCTCTGGGTTCCTTGGGCGCCGTGGCGCTGGCGACGAGTGTCGCCGCCGCCAGGAAGAGGACCGGAGAAACCGCCTGAATCATCTTGATCATCTTGCTTTCTCCCACCACGTCTTCCTCCCAAATGGAGTGTTCTGGACCTTCTTGACCAAGTCCTTGAACTGCGTGCCGGCCGGTGAGTCATCCTTTGGGTCGCCGTGGTAGACACCCGGTCTGATCTGTTGGCCGATGTTGTACTTGCCGCCGAGGCCCTCCGGCTTCTTGGGCTTTTGGGGAGCGGGAGCGGGGCGCGCCGCGCGGCTCCCCGCGCTAGCCCGGCGTCGTTTGCCGCGCGGCGAACCGTCGCCCCCTCCGGTAAGCTCCGCGTGATGGGCCTCGAACTTCTCGCCCTTCCACTCCAAGCGGATCACGTCACCGGCAGACCCTAAGAACACGTACTCGCCAACCTTTTCACCCACCTCGACAGGGCCGGCCGGGGTTTGAACATCAGGGGCCATGAGAGCAATCGGCCCTTCCCCTAACTCCATGACGCCGACCAGCAGAGGGAACGCCGGGCGCACCACCGGAGCCGGCACGGGTGGTGGCTCCACTTCGACGTCAGGATTCCGGTCCGCCGAGAAGAGCAGCCGCTGGACGATCGACATGTGGTCGGCGGGGCGCACCTTCGGTTGCGTCTGTGGGCTGCCGAAGCTTGCTAACTCCTTCGGCGGCTGCGACGGATTCAGAATCCGATAGCGATCGTTCGCCTCGTCAATCCGGCCCTTGAGTTCGACGCCGCCCAGAATCACCAAGAGGCCAAGTGCGACATTGAGCGCCAACAGCTTCTTGTTCTTCATTGGCTTCTCCGGGCCGAACTCTTCCTGGCCAGTTCCGGCGTACGCGATACCGGGAGGTAACCGCTCACGGTGAACTGAACGGTTACAGACTTGGTCTCCGCATTCCCCGCACCGACCTTGATGGCCCGTGACGATAGGAGGGTTTCGGCGTTGGCAATATCCGCCATGAGGTTCACGAAACGTTCGATCGTGCAGTTGAAATCCACGATCAGGGGTATCTGCGTGTAATCTTCACCTTCCAGACGCACCGTGCCGAAGCGCGAAGCCTTCATCGCGATCCCGGCGCTTCGCAGCAGGCCTCCGATGAGCTCACGCATCTCCGCTTGGGCCAAAGCCGCGGTTTCAGAAGCCAGTAGCCCTTTCTCCAGCGCTTCCTGCTGCGCGGAGATCGCCTTGAACTCAGCATCCACGACCGGCTTCTGCCGTACCCTCGTCTGCGCCAGAAGCAGCTTCTCCTCAGAGGCTTCGACGTTGGTGACAATGGAACTGCCGCCGCCGCCCGAGGGGATTATGAAGTCCGTCTGGAGCAGCAAAAAGAGAATTGCGGCTACGCCGAGGATGATCAGCGCCCGGCGGTCGCGGCTCTGCACGGCCATTAGCGCTTTTCCTCCGGCTTGGATTTCGGAGTCTGCTCCGGCTCACCTTCCGTTGCGGGCTCCAGTTCGGGCGTCGGTTCCAACTCCGGTGCCGCCGGCGCGTCCTCAGTGAGCGTCGGATCCTGCTCCGACATCGTTGTCAACGTGGCGGACTGCGTTGCCTCGGGAGCGGCGGGAGCCTCGGTGGCCCCGCCTACCGTCTCCATGCGCTCCCCGCCGCTTTGCACAATGCCGCTTTCGACACTGCTGACCCTCTTGGCGGTAATCTGGAAGCGCTGCCCGCCCTGAATCTCGCGAAGCGACGTACTGAACGCGGCATTCATCACATAACGCGAGTCACTCAGTTTTGCCAACAAAGGGGCGGCCGACCTCGCCTCCCCGCTCATTTGCAGCCCTTTGTCGTCCAGTTCGAGGCTCTTCAACCAGGCCGTGTCAGGGATCAGATCCGACAACTCGGCGAGGGTTCGCATGTCGATCTCGGTTCTCGCCTCCAACGACCCCAGCAGTGCCGTTTTTCGCTTGGCTTCAACGATTCTCTGTTGGGTCGCGTTTGCCCCCTCGACGACCGGAGCCAGCCCGGCGTAGTCGGCTTCCAACGCTTCCACATAGCTGCGATTCTGAATCGTGGGCCGCACCGCGAAGGCGACCAGCAGCAAGAAAACCATCACCGTCAGCGCTGCCGTGGGCGCATACATCCAACGTGAGCTCGATTTGCGGCGTTCGCGCGGCAACAGGTTCACGCGCCAACCCAGTCGGGGACAGGCCGACTCGAGCCCCACCGCCAGCGCGGCGGCGTCGCGCCGAAGGTCGAAGTTGAGCGGCATGTCAGAAGGCGTGGGAAGGATCTCCGCGATCGACCGCCACTCAAACGGGCTGTCGCCTTCGTCGAACTGCTGTGCGCCCAGCGGCCGCGGCGCTTCTTGTTCGTCCTCGCCCTCCTGGCTTTGTCCGCAGACCGCCAACAGCGCCGACTCCGACTCGGCCAAGCGCAGGTCCGCCTCGGCGAGTTGCAGCGCCCGTTCGGCCGGCAGAGACGCCAGGTCGAACTCGGCGCTGAAGAGCGGCCGGTTCTCTCCTTCGCCATAGATCTCGAGCTTGTGATGGTGGAAGTCGGTGATCAGAAAGGGAACAGGCGGGGAATCCCAACGAACGCGGATCCCGGCAAAGAAAGCCGCCGCCGTCACGCTGAATGAGCTGACCGCGATACCGGCCGCCTCGAACAGGTCGGCGTAGGCATCCACCTTCGACTTCTCGGCGATGACGACCCCGACGGGAAGCTCTCCTGCACCCTCTCCCGGAGCGCGCAAAGCGGCATGCGACCAGCAGACCTCGTCTTCCCCGAAGGGGTGCAGAGTCTCGATCTGATACCCGACCGCCGCCGCCAGGTCTTTTCCCGTAACCGGCGGCATCTGAATCTGGCGGACAATCACCTCGCCTCGCGGCAGGCTCACGGTCGCCGCCAGGTGTGACAGGCCTCTCTCTTTCAAGAAGGCTGCGTATTCTACGCCCCATTCCTCGGGCGGACGGTGGCGGAAGTCCTTGATGATCTCCCGGCCGAGAACGGTGACGCCTTTCGGGCGCGACTTCACCGCCACGACCAACAGGTCGTCGTCGCGTACTTCGATCCCGCAACCGGTCCCGAGTCGGAATAGGAGATTTGTATTCATCAGCTAGAACTGCGTGTCATACCAGCGGACCACCCGAATCGGCTCGGAGCCAACAGCCTGCCCCCGCTGCACGAGAGCTCCCACCATCCTCCGGGTCTTGCCCGTGTGCAACCGGGCTTCCGCCCAAAGCGTGTACGCCCTCGACGGCCCCGCCCCCGACACGCGAATCGGGCCGCTCTGGTTGACGATCTCCGCTATCCCCGGAAAGTCGCGGCCGATCGGCGCCACCTCCCGCATCTCCAGGATCGAAGCGATCAGGGGCCCGGGAACGCCGGCTGCGTGCAACACCTCCGGGGACGCGTAGTTGACGTCGACCGTGGGGGAACCAAGGACCGACAGGTGCCGGTGGAGTCCTCCGATACGCATCCAGTTGCCTTCGTAATTCTGGCGGTAGGTCCCATACAGAAGCTCCGGTGAGATGCCGGGGACCATCAACAACTCCTCCAGATACTGGAAGGACGACGGACGGCGCGAGAAAGACGATGCACCCCCCGTATTTTGTTGTGTGTTGAGGATCTGCGCGCGCGAAGCGGAGCGCGCCGCTTCGATGCGGCCCGCCATCGACCCAGCAAGGACGGCATCGACGCCGGCGGCAGCCAAGGTCCGCGCCAGTGCCTCGGGCGCCGTGTTGTTCACGCTCAGCTTGCCGGACTCGCTCTCGATCTGCACGGCAACGTCTCCGGCCGGGAAGGAGAAGCGCATCCAGCGCTGTCCCGGAACGAATCCAGGCCCGGCTCGCACGTCTTGAGGGTTGCGCTGGTTGAGCAGATACATCATCGCCCGCTCGATACCGCCTCGGGCCAAGAAGTAGGCGCGGGTGGAATCGACGTTGAGGTCAGCCCGGTCGAACTCTGTCCGAACGGTTCGGGACAGCGTGAAGGCAATGACCGTCAGGGCGATCGAGAGCCACATCACCGCCAGCAAGGCGCTGCCCCGGTTTGAGCCGATCCCTTGCACCCGTCTCAACACTCTTACCTCCCTCGCAAACCCAGTGTCCCCGGCGGCGGAGGCCCCCCGCGGGCGCCGGTCGGCGCCCCTTGGTCCAAGCCCTTTGAGGCGACCCCGGCAATGACCGAGATCGGCCGCAACCGCGCTCCCCCCCGGCTGGGTATGACGTGGATGGCCACCGCCTCGGGAAGCCTCAGCAGATCCGCCCAGACGGGAACCCACTCGGTCGGCTGCTCCAGGCCGGGTGGCTGTTCCAAGAAGGCGAATCGGCAGTCCTCGAGTTCGTCGACGATGATCAACGAGGTCGCCCGGGGCAGTATGGGCACGAACAGCGCTCGCTCGCGCCCTCTCAGCGGATCCCGTGCGAAGCCTGCCACGAAGAATCCGGCGCTCTGTGGCCCTAGGTAGGGCGACTGGTTGAGCAAGACGCGCAAGCCCCGCTCGTAGCCGACCACCTGCAACTCAGTGATTAGCAGCCCGCCTCGCACGCCCGTCACAACGGAGTAGGTCGTCACAAACCGCATTGAGCGCGGCTCGCCCTGGAAGAAAAAGAACCGGCGTCCACGCTCGGGCCGCCCCGGTGGCACCTCCGCCCGGATGGGCACGATGCCACTGAGGGTGCCGTGCAAGATGGCATTGGCCGTAGCGATGCGGCGGTCGAGCATCAGCCGGTCGCGAGTGCTCTGCCACGAACTGGCACCGACCTGGAAGGCGGTGAAGATGCCCGCCGACAGCAGGCCCATCAACGCCACCGCTACCGTGACCTCGATCAGGCTCATCCCGGCGGCAGCCGAGGCCGGACCCACCGCGCGCCGCGGGGGGTCACAATGCTCGGGGCGAAATCTCATGGGGCGCGATCTCTTCGGCGCAATCTCTTGCTGTGCGGTTCGGGCTGGGCGGGAAGACGTATTAGCGTGGGTTAGCGAATGGCCCCGAGGAATCCCTCGTGCTCTTCCCGAATCCTCAGGGTGCGGTAGCCCTCGATTTGCACGAACTTCTCCCTCTCGCGCTCCACCCAGTGGACCGTTAGGTCCACGCGCACCAACATGCGCCTGCCGATGGCCACGGGCGGCACCACATCGAACGGCTCCGCGCGCGCCTGCCAGCGTGTCGAGTCATCGAAAGCGCCCGCTATCATCTGACCCAGCGGCAGCGGATGTACCTCCAGCAACTCGCTCATCTTGGAACGCGCCAGCATCGCGGCTCGGTCGTACTCGCGAATGACCGCTGCGTTCGACAACGACACGCTGGTAAGCGTCAGCAGCCCGATGATCGCCGTCGCCATGATCGCCATGGCTACGATCATCTCGATCAAGCTGAAGCCCTGCCGACGGGGCACGAAACGGTTCGCGCCGCGCGGTGTCTCGAAGCGTCGGCGATGCAGCTTGTAGGGGTGGACCGCTGCGTCCCCCTTGCCGCCCTCGAAGCGTCGACCATGCAGCTTGTAGGGGCGGACCGCTGCGTCCGCCCTGCCGCCCCTGAGGCGCGGCTTCTCCTGCGCGCAGAAAACGAGCGGGGCTCCGCTGCGCCGGGGTGCACGCGGCGGTCCACTCCTACACCACGCCCTGAGCCGGTAAGACTGCCGTAGGTACACCTCGCTACGCATAAGCGACTAGAACCACTCCTCTTTGCCGTCCCACAGTTCGGGCACACCGGTGAAGATGTTGACCTGCAGACCGACGCGCCCCCCAGACTCGGACGTCAGCATGACCCGCAGCCGTGGCGCCGGAGCGCCTGGAAAGAGGATCACGCTGGATCGCTCTCGCGGTATCTCGACCCCAATTCGATCGGGTAGCTCATAGATGCTTTGCCAGCCGCGGTCGAGGCTGACGGCGATCACGCTCCGCAACTCGGGATCAACAATCAGATGCACGGGCTGCTGGCGGCGGTCCGCCATGTTGCGGGCTTGGTTGAAGAACGTGCCCACACCGTCAACCGTCGTGCGCAACCGAATACCGTCGAGCCCGCGAGTGAAACTGGGGTAGGCGATCGTCAGCATCAGCCCCACGATCGCGATCACAATCAGCAGCTCGATGAGGGTGATGCCCCGGACAGACGACCGTCCTCTTCCGGACGCACCGGGATCGCGGCGGCGGATGTACTTGCGAGGCATGCGAGCGCCCTCTAGAGGTAGGGACGCCTGATCGCCCAGGAAAGTCGAGACCCAACCGAGAAACGGAGCTGCTTCGGCGGGCCGGCTCGTTAGGAAGGCCCCGTTCGCCTCTACTTCCAGCTCACAATGTCTTCGTTCACCCCTTCGCCGCCCGGCTCGCCGTCGGCCCCGTAGCTCATCACATCCGGCTCGGGCCCGTGCTCGCCCGGATACCGGTAGATGTAGGGGCGTTTCCAGGGGTCGAGCGGCAAATCCTGCTGCATGAATGGCCGCAACACCGGCAAACCCTCTTCCTCGGTGGGGAAGCGGGCATGCTCGATGTTGAACCGCATTAAGATCGCGTCCAACGCTTCGACCTGTGTCTTGGCTGCGATGCGGCGTGCGTCGTCCAGTGCCGGAACCATTCGCTGGTACGCCACCGCCGAAAACAAGGCGATGATCGTGATGACGACAAGCATCTCGATCAACGTGATACCGGCCGCTCCCCGCGTGCGTTTGAATCTATCTCGAGGGTAGGTCTTCATGGTCAGAACCCCACTTGGTTCACCGAGGTGATAGCAATCATAATACTCAAAACCATTGCGCCCACAATGATGCCCATGAAGACAATCACAATAGGCTCGAACAAGGAAGTGAAACGTTTAACGGACTCGCGCGTGTCCTTATCGTAGATATCCGCCATCCGCTCGAACATTCGATCTAGATTACCCGTCTCTTCGCCAACGGTCAGCAGGTGCCCGGCCAGGGTGGGGAAAACCTTCGTCCGCTTCAGCGGCAGGGCGAGGCCCTCGCCGCGCTTGACTCCCTGCGCCACGGCCTCGAGCGCGCCCGAAAGGACGCGGTTGGCCAGGATGTCGCGAGCGATCGTAATCGACTGCACCAGCGGTACGCCGTTCGACACCAACGTTGACATGGCCCGCGCAAAGCGCGCCGTGTCGGCTTTCCGTAGCGCGATACCGAGCAGCGGCACCTTGAGTTGCAGCCGGTCCCAACGCAGGCGGCCCGGCGGCGTGCGGATGTAGTAACGCAGCGCCACGATGCCGATGATGAGCAACACGATCGCTGGAATGCCGAACGTAGTTACCGCGTCGCTCGCCGCCACCAGCGCCTTCATCGGCCCGGGCATCTCGATCGCCGACTGCTCGAACGCATCGGCGAATTTCGGGATCACGAATCGCAGCAGAACGAAGATCGATCCAGAGGCGACCACAATCAGTAGGCAGGGATAGGTCAGCGAAGAGACGATGTAGGAGCGCAACTCGTCACGGGCGGTCTCGAACTCCGCCAAGCGGTCCAGGACCACCGCCAGACTGCCGCTCACCTCCCCTGCGCGAATCATGCTCACGTACAGATCGGTGAAATACTCGGGGTGTTCGGCGAGGCTGTCGGCGAACGACTTACCGGACCGGATCGACCGCAGCACCTCCGAGACGACCGATTGAAACTCCTTTTTGTCGGTCAGCTCGGCGACGATCGAGAGACTCCGGTCGAGCGGGACGCCGGCATTGAGCAGCGTCGCACTCTCTTGCGTGAAACTGAGAACCTGGCGAAAACGCGCGCGGCCAAACTTCGGGAATCGAAACGAAAAAGCCCGCGGCCGCGACGTGCTCACCGCGACCGGCGTCAGCCCTTGCCTGCGTAGCTCCCGCGCCGCTGCCCGATCGTCGTCGCTCGTCAACGTCCCGGTACGGACCCTGCCGTCGGGCGAGAGCGCGCGGTAATGGAAGGTCGACATGGATTGTTGAGCGGCTCGGCCTAGAATTCCTGCGTAACCCGAACAACTTCATCCACCGTGGTCACGCCCCGCGCGATCTTGTCCCAACCGTCCTCTCGCAAGTTCCGCATGCCGTTACGCCGCGCCGCGTCCGTCAGCTTCGTCGCGTCAGCTTGGTGCATGATCAAGCTTCGGATCTCTTCGTTCAACTCCATCAACTCGAAGATACCTACGCGGCCCGTGTAGCCAGTGCCCACGCAATGGTCGCAGCCCGCACCGCGCCAGCTCTCGATCGATTCGCCTTCGGGCGTGTTGACGGCGCCGTCGTCTTTCTTGCAGTGATTGCAGATTTGCCTCACCAGCCGTTGCGCCAGCACGCCAACCACCGATGACGTGATCAAGTAGTTCTCGACCCCCATGTCGGTCAGGCGCGTAATGGCGCTGGGCGCGTCGTTGGTGTGGAGCGTTGAGTACACGAAGTGTCCTGTCAGCGCCGCCCGGATGCTGATGTCGGCCGTCTCGCGGTCGCGAATCTCGCCGACCATAACGACGTCCGGGTCCTGGCGCACGATGTGCCGCAGCCCCGCGGAGAACGTAAGCCCTATCTGTGGATTGACGTGAATCTGGTTGATCCCGTCCATCTGATACTCGACCGGATCTTCGATCGTGATGATCTTCTTCTCGGGGCCGTTGATCAGCTTGAGCGCGGAATAGAGTGTGGTCGACTTGCCGCTGCCCGTCGGCCCGGTGACGAGCAGAATCCCGTGCGGCAAGGAGGTGAAGTACTCCATGCGGTCCAGCATCGACTGGTCAAAGCCCAGCCGCGTCAGGTCGTAGAAGTCGCCGGCGCTGCGGTCGAGCAGACGCATCACGACGCTTTCGCCGTAGAGCGTCGGCAAGGTCGACACGCGCAGGTCCACCTCGTGGCCCATGACGCGGACCTTGATGCGCCCATCCTGCGGCAGCCTGCGCTCGGCGATGTTGAGCCTCGCCATCAGCTTGATGCGCGAGATCACGGCCGCCCGTAGCTCTCGCCCCGGCGGATCTTGCATCTGCAAAATCCCGTCCACGCGAAAGCGGACGCGGAACTCCTTCTCGAAAGGCTCCAGATGAATGTCGCTCGCGCGCCGATCGAGCGCCTGCGCGATCATGGCGTTGACCAGCCGGATGACGGGCGCCTCACTGGCCATGTCGCGCAGATGTTCGATCTGTGCGGCGTCATCGGCGTCGCCCGTGCCGAATTCCGAGTCGACGCCCCGCTCCTGTTCGCCGAAGTACTTGTCGATCGAATCGTCGATGTCCTGCTCGGAGGCGAGCACCGCCTTGATGTTCATGCCGCTGAAGTTGCGCAACGTGGCCACCGTCTCGAAATCGAGCGGATCGCTCATCGCCACCGTCAGCGTCGAGTTCTCCTCCTCGATCGGGACGAACGAGAACTGCCGCATCAACTTCGGCGTCAGCCGTTCCAGCTCGGGCAGGACAGGGGGGAAATCATTCGGCGTCACCAACGGTACCTGTAGCTGCTCGGAGAGCGTCGTCAGGACGTCTTTGGGCGCTACGAAGCCGAGGTCGACCAGGATCTTGCCGAGCTTGTCGCCGCGCTCTTTTTGCAGTTCGAGAGCTTGCTCGAGATCGTCGTTGTCGAGCAGCCCTTTGGCGATGAGCATTTCACCGAGACGTGCAGCCATGATGTCGTGATCCGTAAAGCCCTGATCCGTAGGCCGGCCGGCAAACGGAAATCCTAGAAGTACTGCACCTCGAGACGTTCCTTGAAAGCCGGGGTATCGAGCCTCCCGGCTCCGCGTTCGACGAGAACGCGGCGCGGCGCCTGCATCACCATTTGCGCCGGCAAGCCGCTGAGGTCCTCCCAGGAGTACTGCAGCAGCGAGACAATCAGCGCCACCTTCTCGTCGAGCGGCACCCGTGTGAGCCGGTTACCCTGCTCGACCAGGATCTTTCGCGCGCGCAGTTCGAGGTCTTCCAGGCGCTGCCGCTTGCGGATGTTCAGCTCGCGCTTCTCCTCGTCGCTGACCGTGGGCCGAAACGGGTTCAACCCAGGCATTGGAATGAGGCTCACCTGCAGCGAGAACACCGCACCGAACCCCTGCACGTAAGCGCCTCGTGTTATCCCGGTCAGCGGCATCGGTGAGGAGTCCTTGACGTTCCGGAATGTGCGGTCGATCGAACGCTCTGCTTCGACGAGCTGCCGGCGCACCGCCCCCTCATCAGCGCGCGGCTCCGCCGCGGCAGGTATTGCTACCACCAGAAGAAGCACTGCGAATCGAGCAAGCATGATGATCACCGTCCTAGCGAAGCCATATCCATTCGGATAAAGGTGTTGTTGATGTCTTCAATGCGGTTGCTGAGGAACTGATACGCCTCTCCGGAAAGATCCGTCACGTGCTGCATCTGTGCCTTCCGCGCCGCGGCTTCCTGGTCCATGCGCTCGGCGATGATCTGCCGGAGTTCCTCCCGCAGGCCGTCATCCCGCTGCGCGGCCACCTCGAGGAACAGCGCCCGCGCCTGCTCGGCCGTCAGGCTCGCGGGCTGGGGCGTCGCCGTCCTTGCTTCCGCCGGTGCTTCCGGCGGCGCTCCGAAGGCAACACGCCAGCCCTGGTCGTCGACCGTGATCGTCGGCTGCGCGGCCGAGAGGCCCACGAACACAGCCAACACGACGGCCGCCAGGCCGAAGGCCAAGCGAGGAGCGCCCGCCCAGATCTCGCGCCAGATGCGCTTGGCCGGCGACGGCTCAAAAACCTTGTCGGAAACAAAGGCGACCCGCCGGGGGATCTCCTCATCCGGGACGCTCACCAGTGCGGCGTGGGTGAGCTTGAGCCGCTCGAGCTCCTCGCGGGCTTCCGGCGAGACGTCGAGGTAGCTTTCCACCTCGGCCCGTTGCGGCTCGTCCAACTCATCGAGCAGATAGTCCCGCAAATCATGAGGCGGCTTTTCATAGGGTGGTTTCGTCACGTTCACACCTCCGCAAGCGTGTCTCGGCTTTCGCGCTTCAGCGCCGTGCCTCAGACCCGGTTGACCGGCGTCAAGACGTCTTTCAGCACATCAAACGCGCTGTAGAGCCGGGACTTAATCGTCGAAGCCGGGCACGAGAGGATCTCGGCGATCTCATGAAACTTGAACCCGTGGTACACCTTCAGCACGACCACATCGCGCTGCTCCGGGCTCAAGCTCTCCAGCGCCTTCCTCACGGCCAGACTCACGTCGGCCCGGTTCAGACTCGTCCCGCCGAAGGTGAGAGGCATCGCATCGACGCCCTCGGGGACCTCTTCATCCGAGCTGAATCGGTTGCGACGAAACAGCGAGATACTCTCGTTGTGCGCAATCCGAAACAACCATTGCGGGAAGCGGTCCGGTTTCTCCAGCCGGCTCAGTCCTCGATAGGCCTTCAGAAACGTGTCCTGGCACAGATCGAGGGCGTCCTCCCGGTTTCGAACCGTCCGCAGCAGGTAGTTGTAGACGCGCTTCTCCCAGCGCGACACGAGCACGTTGTACGCCTCGACGTCGCCTTTCGCCGCCCGTAGGATCAGGTCCCGATCCTCAACCTCGCGGAAGATCAAATTCCGGCTCCGTACACTGTTCAAGACGTGGCAGCGGCCCAAAAAGTCGGCTCCACCCACCCTGCTTAAGATTCTACCATGATCCCTGTTTCCAAGTAGCTTGTTATCAACGACTTAAGATTCTACAGCTAGTTTTTCGCGCTGCGGGACGAAAAAAACGGCTCCTCGATCGTCTTACCTAGTGAACACACAAGAGAGCAATTACAACTGCCAGTTGCTTCTCCTTGCAAATCCACAAGAGATCGGTGGCGTGGGAGGTCGGCCCACGCCACTGTTGCGTTTAGGCCCTTTTTCAACGGCTCCCGTCGTTGACTCCCCGCCGCCCAGCCCGCTACAGTCCTGAAGATGGTTGCCGTCGACCGCATTCCGGGGGCGAAGTTCGTCCTCATCCTGGCGCGCAACCGTAGTCTCATCTATCAGCTCGTCCGCCGCGACTTCGAGCAGCGCTACATCGGCTCGCTCGCCGGCTGGGTCTGGGGCCTGATTCACCCGCTGGTCTTGCTCGGCGTATACACCTTCGTCTTCCAGTACGCCCTGGGGATGCGGCTGCCCCCCGAAGAGGTGACGACGAACTACCCGCTGTTCCTGTTCGCGGGCATGCTGCCGTGGCTGCTGTTTTCCGAGGCGCTGCAGCGGTCGGCCTCGTCGTTGCTCGAGTACGCCAACTTGATCAAGAAGAGCGTCTTCCCTGCCGAGGTGGTGCCGCTGACGATTCTGCTCTCCACCTTGATCAGCCACTTCCTGGCATTGATTCTGCTCGTGGTGATTACGGCTATCGTGCTCGGCCAGGTCAACGCAGCGGCCCTGGCGCCGCTGGTGTTTTTGGGGCCGTTGGGGTTGCTCACGCTGGGGCTTTCCTGGATAGCGGCCGGCCTGAACGTCTACGTCCGGGATACGGCGCAGGTACTCACCGTGGTGCTGCTGGCGTGGTTCTGGTTGACGCCGATCTTTCTCAGCGAGACCCTGTTGCGCGACATGGCTGATGGCCGCCTGCGCTTCCTGCTCGATCTCAACCCCATGGTTTTCGTTGTCAGGGCCTATCGGGAAAGCATTCTGGCCGGCCGGCTGCCCGCCTGGACCGACCTGGCCGCGATCACGTTCTTTGGCGTCGCCGCGTTCCTCGTCGGGGGCCTCTTTTTCCGCCACGCCAAGCGCGGCTTTGCCGACGTGCTGTAGCGCCCGGTCATCGTCCTCGACCAAGGCCTAGTCGGCCCCAAGCCACACTCAGAGCCGCAGGCGTCAGCCTGCGCTGAGCTGCACCGGCCCGGAGAGGTTTCGCAAGAGCAGTAAGCCGGCCGGTCCGAGCCTGCCCGGCCAAACAGCCTTGACGTAGAATCAAGTCATGCCGCAAGAGTCCGACGTGGTCCTGGAGCGAGACGAAGACGGTGGAAAAGGCTGAGCCGTTGGCGGTCGAGGTGTCATTCCCGAACGATGCCCTGTCCGTGACACTGTCGGACGGGCGGGTCGTGTCGGTACCTCTGGTATGGTTCCCGCGCTTGGCCGACGCGACATCCGGGGAACGATCGGGTTGGGAACTAATCGGTGGAGGGATCGGCGTTCATTGGGAGGAGATCGACGAAGACATCTCCGTGGAGAGTCTCCTGCGACCCGAGAGCTTCGTGAGGCTGCCTAACGAGGCGCTGCGGCCGGCGAGTCGCGTCCGACGCCGCAGGGCAAGATCAAGCCGGCAGCGCCCAGGTCGCTATTCCGCCTAGAGACCATCGCTTATGGACAAGCAGGTCGTGGAATTGCTGGGGCGGAACCACCTGACAAATGAGTTGCTGCGCGCAGGGCTAGAAGTGGCTCGACCAGTGCGGGATCGAGGAATCGATGTCATAGCGTATGCGGATCTTGAACCCGAGCTGGGCGCGTTCGTAGCCCGGCCGATTCAGATGAAGGCCGCGTCCGCTCGGAACTTCCGCGTGGACAAGAAGTACGCAAAGTTCCAGAACCTCCTCATCGCCTACGTCTGGCATCTAGACGTCGAGGGGCAGGTCGAAACGTATGCGCTCGACTACGAAGAGGCTCTGGCGGTTGCCGACGAAATGGGCTGGACTCGCACGGCCACATGGCGCCGCGCCACTACGGCAGCACAAGACCATCACGACGACTGCTGAGCCTCCTGGAGCCGTTCAAGATGGATGCGGCAAAGTGGTGGGCCAGAGTCACGGAGGGGACATAAGTGGAAGGGGTGCCTAGCCCCTCATTGCAGCGGACTTAGGGGGCGAAGCACCCATTGGTGAGCACCATCGCCCCGCGTTTTCATTCTTGCGCTTCCATCTTAGGAGGTTCCTCATGCAAGTCGCAGGTCAGAGGGCAAAAATATTCGTGCTTGTGCTGAGCGTCGTATCGGTCGCGAGTGCTCATTCTGGGCGGACGAACAGCTCTGGCTGCCACACAAACCGCAAAACAGGAGACTATCACTGCCATGGGGGAGGCTCCACAAGCAGGTCCTCGTCATCGTCACCATCCCCAACGATCCGTACGTCCAGTAGCCAGCCTTCATCGCCGAGTGCAACGGCTGACTCGTCTGGCGCTTCCACCATCACAACTCAGTCGGGGACTATTGCCAAAGGCAACTTGGTCTATGCGATTGAAAATCTCCTTGCCGCGCTGGGCTATGAGCCAGGGCCCATAGACACCCAAGCGGACGCAGCGAGCGCAGCGGCAATACGGCAGTTTGAAGCGGATCAGAAGATTGCGATCGAGGGCAAGATTTCGGAACATGTGCTTGTAGCTCTTTCTGAAGCTGTTTTAGAGCGACTCACACTGTAGCTGTTTACTCGACACTTCCCCTCGTGCGCCCAGCCCACAGGGGGCGTCAGAACCGTCCCAGCCTCGCGGTTCACGGTTCACGGATCACGGTTCACGGTTCACGAACAATGACCGCCCTCGCCTTCCACTCCGTCTCCAAGGTCTACCCGGTCTACCGTTCCCCCTCCGACCGCCTCAAGGAGCTGGCTACCTTCAACCGGCTTACCTACCATCGCGACTTCTGGGCCTTGAAGCACGTGTCGTTCGAAGTGCGCCGCGGCTCCGTATTTTGTCTCGTCGGGGAGAACGGCTCGGGCAAGAGCACGGCCTTGCAGCTTGCGGCCGGCATCTTCCCGCCGACCGAAGGCCGTATCGAGGCCGGTGGACGCGTTGCGGCGCTACTCGAGTTGGGTGCGGGCTTCAATCCGGAGTTCAGCGGCCGCGACAATGTGTTCTTGAGCGCGGCGCTGATGGGCTTCTCCACGCGCCAAATCGAACAGCGCTATGCTGACATCGAGCGCTTCGCGGAGATCGGCGCCTTCATCGATCATCCGGTGAAGACCTACTCGTCGGGCATGCTCGTGCGGCTGGCGTTCGCTGTCGCCATTCACGTCGACCCCGAGATTTTGCTGGTCGACGAGGCGCTGGCCGTGGGTGACTACTATTTCCGTCAGCGCTGCCTTCGCAAAGTGCAGGAACTGCGAAACCGGGAGGCCACGATTCTCTTCGTGTCGCACAGCTTGGCCGATGTCAAGGCGCTGGGGGACGAAGCCCTGTGGCTTGAAAAGGGCCGTTGCGTCGAGATCGGCCCGCCCGCCGAGGTGGTTTCCCACTACTTGGCCCGTATGGCGCAGAAGGACGTGGCCTACGCCCAATTGCACCCCGGCCCGGCCGGCGACGGCGACGGTTTGATGAACGAGAGCGATACACCGGCCGACATCGTCGAGACGATCCCCAACGTGGATCGCCGCCACGGCGACGGGCAGGCCGAGATCATCGGCATCGCTGCCTTCGATGCAACCGGCCGATCGGTTCACTTGATGGAGCCCGACACCCTCCTGACGATACGCGTCAGTTTCCGGGCGCGGACGGCCTTGTTGAACCCCACGGCCGGCGTGCTGATCCGCAACCACGTCGGCCTCGAATTCGCCGGCGCCGATAGCGCGCGGGAAAACGTCATACTGCCGCACCGCGCCCCAGGCGACCTCTGCACCGTTGACTTCCAGTTCGCCGTCCCCGAACTCTACCCCGGCAACTTCTCGTTCTCCCCCTATGTCAAGACCGGTCCGGCCTCCGACAGCACCGTCTGCGACTGGATCGACAACGCCTTGACGCTTCAGATGGCCCACAAGGGCCGGCAAATCTACGGTTACATCCACCTCCCTTGCCGCGTTTCCGTCAACGGCCGTTTCCAGAGCGCCGGCGACGCCCAACCCTTCGAACCGCGATGGGCAAGCTGATCGTCGGCGCCAAGGCGGTCGGCCGTGCCGTCTTTCTACTCACCGCCGCACCACTCCTGCTGCCGCTCGCCTTCGCCGGTTTGTGGGTGGCGGACCGTTGGGCGAGTTTGAGCCGTCCGAGGTCGTTGCCCGACGACAAGCCGGCTTCGACGCGCGCCGTCAGCGTCGTCATACCAACCTGGAACGGCCGTGATCTACTCGCGCGCAATCTGCCTCACGTGCTGGCCGCCCTGGGCGACGCCTCCCAACACGAAGTGATTGTCGTCGACAACGCCTCCACCGACGGCACGACCGACTTTCTTGAAAGTCGTTTTCCGCAAATCACCGTGCTGGCTCTAAACGAGAACCTCGGCTTCGGTGGTGGTTCGAACGCCGGCATCCGGCGCGCCGCCAACGACATCGTCCTGCTGCTCAACAACGACATGCGCCCCGAGCCCGGCTTCCTCGAACCCTTGCTCGAAGGATTCTCCGACCCCCGCGTCTTCGCCGTCACCGCGCAGATCCACTTCTCCGACCCCGACAAGCGCCGCGAGGAGACCGGCCTCGTGCAAGGTAGTTGGGTCAACGGCAGTCTGCACGTGGCACACCGCGACGATGATCAGGTGAACACCCTCTTCCCCACCTTCTACGCCGGCGGCGGATCCACAGCCTACGACCGCCGCAAATTCCTCGAGTTGGGCGGTTTCGACGCTCTGCTCGAGCCGTTCTACTTCGAAGACACCGACGTCAGCTACATGGCGTGGAAGAGAGGCTGGGTGATCCTTTACCAGCCGCGTAGCATCGTCTACCACGAACACCGCGCCACGATCGGCAAGAACTTCCCCACCGCCTACATCGACGCCGTGTTCGAGAAGAACCGCTTGCTGTTCGTCTGGAAGAACATCCACGAAGCCCGACGCCTCGCCGAACACTTTTTCTGGACCTATGCCGGCATGTGGGTGCGTCTACTGCTGGGGCCGACCCCGACGCGTCCTGCGCCGCGCAGCGTGCTGCGGGCGCTGCGGCAGTTCCCCGCGCTGCTGAAGTCGCGCCGCCGAGCTCTGCATCTAGCCACGGTCGACGACACTGAGGCCTTTCGGCGTCCCCTGGGCGGCTACTTCCGCGACCGCTTCGGCAAGGTGGCTCCCGAGGGACGCGAACTCAACGTCCTGTTCGTCTCGCCGTACCCGATCGAGCCTCCGATCCACGGAGGCGGCGTCTTCATGAACCAGACCGTGCGCCACTTGGCGCGGCTCTCCCGTCTGCACTTGCTTTGTTTGCTCGACGAGCCTGACGATCTCGCCACTAACCAAACACTCCGCGACGTGTGTGTCGGCACCGAGTTCATGGTTCGCTGGCGGGAGCCGTCGATGGGGATCGGCTCCCTGTCACCTCATGCGGCACGCATGTTCTACCACCCCGATCTGCTTTGGAAGATCCACCGCACCATCTTTCAACACGAAATCGATGTCCTCCAACTCGACTACACCCAACTGGCAACCTACGCGCCGGACTTTCGCCAAATCGGCTCCTTTCTGTTCGAGCACGACGTCTTCTTCCAGTCGATTCTCCGCTCGATGAAGCGGCAGCGTAGTGTCGCGGGCTGGTTGCAGTACGGCCACGAGTATCTACGCGCCCTGCGCTTCGAGCGGCGTGCCTTGACGCGCTTCGACGCAGCCCAGGCCTGCACGGCCGCGAACCGCCACTACATCGAGTCGTTCGTCTGGAACGGCGCGCCCGTCGTCGAAGGCTTGCGCGCCGGCATTGACGTCGAGCGCTACCGTTACATCGAAGACGGCCGCGAACCGAACACCGTCCTTTTTGTTGGTAACTTCAGACACCTGCCCAACCAAGACGGCCTCCGCTTCTTCATCCGCAAGATTTGGCCGCGCGTGATGGAGAAGCGTCCCCAAAGCCGGTTGGTTGTGGTTGGCGCGCAGGCGCCACCGGCGTTCCGCAACTCCCTGCGGCAACCGGGCGTCGAGTTCCAAGGGCGTGTCGACGACATCCGCGAGCCCTTCGAGCGCTACGCGGTCTTCGTCTGCCCGGTGCTGGTGGGTTCGGGCGTTCGCGTCAAGCTATTGGAAGCCTTCGCGGCCGGCATCCCGGTCGTCTCCACGTCTCTGGGCGCGGAGGGCCTGACGAACGGCCGGCCCAGCAATGGCGAGGCGTCTCTCTTCGAACAGGCCGACAAGCCCGACGACTTCGCCGATCGCGTCCTTGCTCTGCTCGGCGACCCGGCACGCGGCCGCGAGCTGGCACGGCGGGCACGGCGCGAGGTGGAAGAGAAGTGGAACATGGCGACCAACACGGTCCGCCTGGAGCGCCACTACCGTGAGGTCTTGCGGGAGAAACAGTCGAAACCTGGCGCAGCCCCGCGCACGTTACGACTTGGCGGTACGAAGGCGGTGGCTTGACCCGGGGCCGTCGCTTGATCCGGATCGATCAAGTGCGTGGAGTGCCCGGCTACTCAACGGCCGGCATGCTGTCTTTCTTGAACTTCTCGACGACGTTGCCTGCCTGTTTGTGCAGCATGTCGGGAGAGGGATCGAACTCCTTGAGGTAGGTCGACCACAAGACACGCCGCGAAACCACATCCACCAAAAACAGCGTCCCACGGGACTGCCCCACCGACTGATTCGGCGGCCTTTCGGGGAGGTAGCCGTCGCCGGCGATGGCAGTGGACCCTTCGGTCTCGGCCTCTTTTTTCTCCGCTTCCTCACGCGCCTTCTTCTCTGCCTCGTCTTCAGGCAATGGGAATAGTTCGTCCATTGCCTTGACGAACCGCGCGTCGATGCGCTCGGTCATCACGGCCTGGGCCAGCTTCGGATCCACGACGACCCCGAACAGGCCCTCGGCGGTCGCCTGCTCGGCGAGGTAGTGATCGAACCCATGGCTCATCGGCCAGAAGTAGACTTTCTTCTCCGGCCCCAGCCCGGCGGACCCACCCGCCAAGACCGCCGCTCCCGCGCCCAGCACCGCGAGCGCACATACTGTCAACAGGGCTCTCCGCATGTCGCGATTATAACACCGGCCTCTACTGAACCCACGCGTGAAAAGTAGGGGCACGGCATGCCGTGCCCGCGCCCCGAACCCTGCCGGAGCCTCGGGCACGAGTTCGATCCTCGCAAAGCATAGCCTTTCTCCGCCCGCTATAATACGGGGTTCTCGGGAGCAAGCATGCCTTTCCTTCAGAACCAGTTTGAACGCAACTTCCTGACCACCTCCGTCGACTACGTCTTCAACTGGGCGCGCAAGTCGGCGATCTGGCCGCTGACGTTCGGCCTGGCCTGCTGCGCCATCGAGATGATCGCCTCGTCCACTTCGCGGTTCGACATCGCACGTTTCGGCGCCGAGGTCTTCCGCCCCAGCCCGCGGCAGTCGGACCTGATGATTGTCGCCGGTACCGTCACCCTCAAGATGGCGCCCGTACTCAAACGCATCTGGGACCAGATGCCCGAGCCGAAATGGTGCATCTCGATGGGGGCGTGCTCGAGCGTCGGAGGACCGTTCAATACCTACGGCGTGCTGCAAGGCGTCGACAAGGTCGTCCCCGTCGACGTTTACGTGGTGGGCTGCCCGCCGCGTCCCGAAAACCTCTTCTACGCGCTCCTCAAGCTGCAGGACAAGATCGATCGGATGACGACGCTCACCAAGGCGCCCACGCACATTCGCCTGGACGAGTCTATGCTCGACGACTTCAAGCAGCGCATCATGATCGCCCAGACGCAGAACCCGGCAGCCTAGCAGTCCCGGAAGTGGCACGGGCCTCCTGGCCTGCGGCGTCGACCTCCGGGTCGACGTCCCTCCCGCTGGCACGATTCACCCCTCACTCCAGCCCCAACAGCTTCAACGTCGGGCTGTGGATCAGATCCTCGATCTCCTGCTCTTCGAACCGCGGCATGCCCGTGCCTTCGACGATGCGGTTGATGTTCCGCAGCGCGTCCATACTCGCCTCGGACGTCGTGAACGGGAAGTCCGTGCCGAACAGCAACTTGTCCCACACGCCGTACTCCTTCGCCGACACCAGCCCGTTGTAGAACTGCCACGGCCGATAGTGCAGCGCGGAAATATCGGAATAAAAGTTCGGCTGCTTGCGGATCAGCACAATCGTGTCGTCCATCCAGGGGTGGCCCAGATGCGCGATCACGAGCTTCAGGTCCGGGAACGCCAGCGCCACATCCTCGAGCAGAATCGGCAGCGAGTATTTGAGCGGCGCCTTGGTCGGGAACGTTGTCCCCTGGTGGATCATGATCGGCAAGTTGTGCGCCTCGCAGAACTCATACACCGGCATCATACGGCTGTCGGTCGGATGGATGTTCTGATAGATCGGCCCCAGCTTGACGCCCCGCAGCCCGAGCTTGACGCCGTGCTCCAACGTCTCGCGAACCTTGTCGCAGGTCGGGTCGACGGCGGCAAAGCCGATCACCTTGTCCGGATGCAGGTTCTGGTAGTCGGCGATGTACTCATTCGGCGTCATGATCCCTGAGTGTTCGGCCCGCATGCCGAACACGATCACCTTGTCGACGCTATCCATCGCCGCGAAGTGCCGCTCGTAGGGGACGTGCAGGTCCATCTTCTTGCCCCGCGCGCGCGCGTTCGCTTCCTCGACAAAGGCGTCGGTTATGTGACCGGGATACTCCCAACTATGGCTGTGGCAATCGACGATCATAAGTCCTTCCTTGATTCCGCGGGGCGAGTACGTCGTCCGCCGTTACGTCACCGGACGGGAATCGCCACCATTGTATACTGCGGTGAACTTCGGCCCCCGATGTCGTCCTCCCGCAACCCCGCCACGCTGCATGACCCCGTCCAATAAGCTCGGGCAGTACGCGCTCATCGTGCTCGCCTCCACTTTGTCGGCGATCGTCTTGGCGGAATCGTACCTCGCCTATCAAGCGCCGTCTCGTCTCGTCCTCCCGTTCTACAACGAACTGCATCCTTACGTGATGTTCCGCCCCGCCGCCAACGCGACCTACGTGAGCGCCGAACCGCACGCCATGTCGCACGACCAAAGCAAGGTCTACCTCTACACCAACTCGGACGGCTTCCGCGTCAGCGCCCCCGACTACGAGCTGCCCAAAGCCAAGCCCCCCGGCCAACTCCGCGTCGCCTTCCTCGGCAGCTCCGCCGTGCAGCTCGGCAGCACCTACGAGACAACCCTGCCCGGCTCGCTCCAGCGCCTGTTACGGCAGCGGTACCCCGGCCGCGACGTCGAGGTCATCAACGCCGGCATCCAATCGTGCGTCTCGCGGCAGTCGATCGCGCAATTCCTCTTCACCGTCCGCGACTACCAACCCGACGTCGTCATCCTCTACGACGGCGTCAACGACATCGGCCTGCCGCTCACCTACGAGTCGCGCGCCAACTATCCCTACAACTTCCAAACGATGCAAGAGGCCTGGGACGCCTACCGCGACGACAGCCAAGCCCCCGTGCTCAGCGTCCTGTTGAACCGGAGCCGCTTATACGCCGCACTCCAAGCGCGCTTCGCCGGCGAGCCCGGGACTACCGTCTCGAACGTCGCCCTGGGACTCAACAAGGCCCCCAACGCCCTCACCGCCGACACCGTGATCCGCGACCCCGAGTTCGTGCGGCAGCACATCGCCGCGTATCTCTCGAACTGGGAACGCCTCCTCGAAATCTCCGAGGCCTACCATTTCGAGCCGATTTGCGTCCTTCAGCCCACGGCCGGACTCGACCGCCAGTACGCCCTACCCTTGACCGTCAGCGAGTTCAAGCTCACCGAACAAACCGCCCTCGACTGGATCGCCGCCTTCACGGTTCTCTACGAAGAAGCCGACCGCCAAGTCGAAGCCCTGGCGCTGGCCCACCCCGACCACACCTTCCTGGACCTACGCGGTGCCCTGCACCCCGCCAACGACTACTTCTGGGACCTGGTCCACGTCTACGACGAGACCAACGACAAGCTCGCCGCGCTGATCTACGACCAATCCCAACCCGCCTTCGACCGCGCGCTATCCGTGAACCCCTGATCCTCGCCGCCGTTCACGATGTGGCGCACTGCCAACGCGAGTACCTCATGTTCTCCGACCGCGGGTTTGACGTACCGACATCCGGCCGCCGGCTCGGCCTCAGTTTGGCCGATAGCAAAACCTTGCCAAACCTTGCCAACCAGGCCTCATCCGACACCTCGTCCAACAGGTTGGACGGCCCTAAGGAAAAGCGGGCAAAACCGGACATTTGCGGACATTCCGGCCACGAGCACCCGGCTTTGCTTCCCACCGGCCCGCGCGGATCTCAACAGTGATATCTGGGCTGGGGAGATCCGGGCTAAGGACGATCCGCGCTAGGGGAGAGAGCCACATCGAATCTGTCCTGGGAAATCTGCCCTGGCCAGGAAACGGTCGTGTTGGCCCGGCGATCTGTCCGCACCGGTCGTTTCCGGTATCAGGCTAGCATGCAGACATAAGGGTTTCAGGGTGTGAGAGGGGCAAGTGTTTGAAAGGGCTGGGAATAAAGTTTCGGGAAATCTGTGACCCCGAGAATAAGTCACGGCTGGTTGGGGTCCGGTAACTGGCCCGGGTCCTTGCTCATCCTGCGCACGCTGAAAAGGGCTCTCGGCTTCACGAATCCTTCAGCGTGTAATGCTTGTCGAATTCGGCAACGATGTTCGGGCTGTAGAACCTCTTCTTCAAGCTCTTCGGATTCCCTGGGTCGAGGTAGCGCAGGTTGGCAAAACGCTGATCGCCATTTAGAGGCTTCCTGACAGCGTGATACTTTTGGTTGGCCCTGAAGTCAACGTATCGTGCTTGAAGCCTCTGGGTCAGCACGCCGTAGTCCCACGGGTATATGTCGCGAATCTGCTCTTCAGTCATCGTGATCGCCATTGCGTTCGGGTCGTTCTTGTCTAACGCGACGCTTACCTCTCCCTTTCCCGGCCTCACGCGCTTCATGGACACATGGAGCTCCATGAACGTCTGGAAATCAGATGTTTCGGTCTGGTTTTCCGCGAGTGAGCGAAGGTACTCGAGCAGGTTTTTCTCTTCACCTGGGAGCCTCAAGAGTATTGCGGTCGCGGGCGCGGAGACAAAGCCGATCGGCATCAGGAAGAGGTTGTAACGAGAGAGGTCCTCGTTGAACCACCGTTTCGCCAGCTCAATGAAGTTCTTAACCGCAGCTGTGCTGGAATGGACCCAAAAAGCGAGACCAGTAGAGAAGGGACAATGAACCAGGGAACGGTAAGGAGGTTCGCTTGTCTCGAAGACGATTCACGAAGGAGTTCAAGCTGGCGGCCGTCCGGCGGCTCGAAGCCGGCGAGTCGGGTTCGGCCCTAGCGCGCGAGCTCGAGGTGAAACGCGAAAAGCTCTACGACTGGCTGGCGCAAGTCGAGCGCTACGGCGTGGAGGGAGCTTTTCCCGGCGCAGGCCGGCGTCCCGGCGGCAGCGCCCGCGTCGAGCCCGGCCGCGAAGCCCAGGCCCGCCTCGCGGAGCTGGAACGCAAAGTCGGCCGCCAGGCCATGGAGATTGATTTTTTGTCCGCAGCCTTGCGGCGTGTCGAGGATCTGCGCCGGCCGAGCATCGTCAGTGGAACCGGCGCGTCGCTAACGAAGTACGGGCCGCAAGGCGGCAAGGCAACATGAGCACACGCGATTTGTGCCGCTTGAGCGGGCTGGCGCGAGCCAGCCTCTACCGCCAGGGTAAACCCGACCGCGAGCATGTCGGGGAACTGCGGCAGGCCATTGTCCAGGCCGCCTTGGACCATCCGGCCTACGGCACCCGGCGGACGACCCAACAGGTGCGCCGTCAAAAGCTGCTGGTCAATCGCAAGCGCGTGCAGCGGGTGATGCGCGAAGAGAATCTCTTGCGGCGACGCCGCCGCACCGTTCCGCAAACGACCGATTCGAAGCACTCGTTGCGGTGTTACGAGAACCTGACGCGCGAGGTTCAACCCACGGGTCCCAACAAGCTGTGGGGCTCCGATCTCAGCTACGTGCGATTGGGAAACCACTTCGTCTATGTGGCGGTGGTGTTGGACGTGTTTTCGCGGCGCGTGGTGGGTTGGGCCGTGGGTCCGAACCTGAAAACCGAATTGCCGCTGGCGGCGCTGCACCAAGCGTTGAGCAGCCGGCGTCCGGCGCCGGGTTGGATTCATCATTCCGACCAAGGTTCGCAGTACGCCGCGGAAGCTTATGTGGCCACACTACGGCAAGCGGGCGCGAGGATATCGATGAGCCGCAAGGGCTGCCCGCAGGACAACGCGTACGTGGAAAGCTTTTTCAAGACTTTGAAAAGCGAGGAAGTCAACTGCAACGAGTATGAAAGTTTGGCCCAGGCACAGGCCGCGATCGGGGCTTATATTGAGCAGGAATACAATCGCACACGATTGCATTCGTCGCTGGGCTACCGGCCGCCGCAAGAGTATGAGCGGCTGTGGGAAGAGGCGGCTGACGCCGCCTGAGTTTTCGTAAGGCATGAGCAGATCTATCGATCCGATGGCGCAGCACAAGGCGGGATGCGGCCTGAGTAGGCGCACACCCCGCCCTCATCGTTTCGATGAGTCTGCAGCCGGGTATTCCTTGGCGGGTTGCTCTCCAGCAGAGCCCGCCTCCGCTTCCCCGGCTAACTTGATCATGCCCCCCTTGGGCTGGATTCGCTATGCTTTTTCAGTCAACTGCAACCCGTCCCTATTTTCTTGGCCTCGCCGCAGGGGTCCAGTCCATGCCGACCTCTAGGACTCGCTTAGCAAGCCTAGGGCTTGCGTTGATGTAGTGAACTGCATTGTCGCGGATTTCGGTCAGCGCATCGAGGTTGTTCCTGATCTCTTGGGCCAACGTCGTGGACTTCGCCTGTTCAAGGGCCACGATCGTTTGCCCAAGACCCAGCGTGTGAGGGTTCCCTGCGCGGTTCCTCTTCAGGTACCGCTTCTTGGAAACAGCCCCGGTTATCGTTTTGCGCGGCTCGTAGACGTGCAGACACTGCAGCTTGTTCCCCGACTCGTGCAGCAGCTTTGCCTTCAACAGGAGCTCCCACGCGTTCAAGGCGAGAATCGAAAACGTTTCCTCGCGGTACTTGAAGTCCGGCTTGTTGTACGCCTCGATGGCAGAGATCAGAGCAGCTTCTGCCTTGCGGTACAGCTTCACTGACCTCGGACTCTTCGCCATGGCAGGAATCTCAAACGCGCTACGCTCCGTTTAGCGCCCTCCAGCCCGTCATGACTTGGCTGGCGGCGATAAGCGAGCGCTCCGGGTCCATCTTCTTCAGCCTACGTCCCCACACCGGGGTCGTCATTGCTCTCGAAGTCCCGTATCCAAAGCAGAGTGAGGACCGTAGGGTAGTTCCCGAGCTTGATCGAATGTTCGTACACCTCGCGTACAGAGGGAATTTCGGGAAACCAGGATTCCGGGGGAACTGATGTCATCTTGGCAGGAGCTTCTCCGCCAGACATACAGGTCCAGGCGAGTGTTGATTCGCTTAGAGCTTGTTGACTTCGGAACCACACCGGAGGGCCGTCGTACTGTCGTTTAACCCATCGCTTGATGATGCCATTCTCGGAGAAAACGGCTACGCAATCTGCTTTGCATTCTTCGACAAAGCGTGCTGCCGTGGCGGTGAGCGTAGTCGCAAAATCAGACGCAAGGCACTTGACCAACCCAAGATCGGGATCGGCGCTGCGACATCTGGGGCGAAAGAGTCTACCTGGCATGAGCAGCTCGGCCGCGAACGCGCTTGCAGCCAACTCCGGCTCACTGTTCACGTAGCCTTCGATGTCCTTGCGCGTACAGAATTCAATCTGGGATAGGTGTGCGTGCAAAAGCCAATGCCCGAGCTCATGCCCTAGTGCGAAGCGTCGGCGACCGAGTTCCGGAATGTCGCCGCGAATCCGGATGATGCCGAATTTGCCGTCGCGAGTGAGTCGAGCGTCGGCTCCCTTGAGGCCATCTTCAATGACGAAAACGTTCCTCGAGGCTGCGATTTCTCGGATGAGAATATCGCTGGGTTCGCGAATCATGAACTCATTGGTCAGCTTCGCCGCAGCGAGCTTGGCGTCCGCGATCCTAGCTTTCGTCTGATTCTGCATCGCCCCGGTTGAGCGCTTCAAGAAGGTCAAGGTCTTCGGCCAGACTAACCAGGTCGTCCTCAGTCGCCTGTTCTAACTTGTGGAATGCTACGGCCGGTTGGCCTGGGCTGAACGCTGCCAAGCGGTCAAGGGCCTCTTGCCCCTTGGAAGTGCCAGGCTGCAGAGGGTTCCTCTCCCTGTAGGCGAGGATGAACCTCGAGAACAACCGCTGCTTTTCCCGAGCGGCGGACAGCGTCTCGTCGGCTCGAGTCTTTGCGAAGAGGTCTTGGACCTCTTGGAAAGCCTTCTTGGCATTAATGTCGGCGTCGTCAAGCGCAGCATCGACCTTCTTCATCGGTAGAGCCGCGAAATCTTCTTCGGGTTCTCGTATAAACTCATGCAAGTCCTTGAGGATGTCGATCGCTGTTCGATTTGGCTTCTCAGGCACTGGAAGCCTCCTCTCCTACGTCTTCGGCGGACTTCCGCACCTTCCGGTAGTCCTCTAGGCGCCTACGGAGACGCTTTCGAGCGTTGTAGATTTCTTTGGCGTTCACATCCAGTTTAGAGGCGATCTTCCTCGGCTTCACGATCCCTTCGAAGAAACAGTCGAGAATTCTCTGCAGGTCCGGCTCCTTCTTCAGGTACTCGTACAAGCCCCAGAAGAACTCGTCGCTTCGACGTTCTTCATCTCGCCTGCTTTCGTCCTCCGCAAGCGACGCCACGACCAGAGCTGCAGGTTGCCTTTGAGTGCTGGGGTCGGGCAGGTCGAGGAGAAGATTACGGTTGGCCCAGCTGTTCACCAGGTTGTTGATGTCACTGTCGACGACACCCTTTAGGTACAGGAAGAGGTCGGGCTGCTCTTGTGGATTCCAATTGCCCGGGCCAGTCCACGTCTTCTTGATCGCGTTGATCACGACGTCTTTTGCTTCATCTCCTCCAGGCATGGGCCCTCCCAGAATCCCTCGCCATGAGAGGCGATTGGCTTTTCTGACGGCATGGGCCATGAGTCGCTTCAACATCTCCTCGGTGAGCTGCTCTTCAAGCAGCTTCCGAACATCGGTCAGATCGGTCGATGACGACATCGGCTAACAGCGCCGCCTACTGAGATATGCGGGTCTGGTACAGAAATTTGCCATCGCTCAAATGATCGGCGGCAAATTTTCGACCCTGCTCAGCATACACAGGTGAGGGGCACAAATGCCCTAATCATTACTCAGAGAACTGTTGAGGTTAACCGACATGCTACTTGAAACACGACATCGGAGCACGACAACCAGGGGTACTAGATTCACCGAAGCGACCGTCGAAACGGTGTGGCGCAAGGCCCAGATCGACTACGGATACGACCGTAACTCCTACCGGCGAGACGCTTGCGGCGCCCTCATTGCAAGGGCCTCCTACGGGCAAACCACGCCGCATGGTTGGGAAATTGACCATATCGTACCGGTCGCCCAAGGCGGTTCAGACGACCTAAGCAATCTACAGGCGCTTCAGTGGAAGAACAACCGCTTTAAGAGTGACAAGTCGCCGACCGAACCGTACTGCATTGTCACGGTGTAGACCGCCGACAAAGGAGAGTTTCAGATGGCAAAGAAAAGTGGATTTCCAGCGGGCACGAAGCGCCGAACGCGGGCCAGGACAAGTAGCTCGGCCCTCGGGGCGGCAAGGGCAGAAGGGTTTAGGGATAGCCACCGAACTCCGCCGTGAGGGCCCGCTCACGCCGCCTCGGTCTCCAGCGACACCACCAAGCGCCTGCCCAGTGCCGCTAGCGCTTGCTCGATTCTCGGGAGCTTCGTGGGGTGGCGCGGGTTCAACATGCGCCGCACTTCCTTCTCATCCACGCCGAGCCGCCGTGCGAGTTGCGTCCGGCTGATGCCCGCGTCCCGGAGCGCTAGGTAGAGCGATGCTTTGGCGGCCATCGACCCCGACAGCGGGATCAACACGCGGCCGCGCTTGGGCCTCGACGGCTGAGGAATCTCCATCCCGTCAGCGATCCGCCCCGCAATGGCTTCTTCCAAGCAATCGGCCGCTTGCTGTAGGGCGTCTTGTCGGTCCTCGCCGCTGGTGATCGCTTCCGGAAGATCCGCGAAACGGACCGTGAGTTGGCCCGCGTCCTCGGGCTGCAGTTCAGCCGGGTAGTTGAAACTCCACATAAAGTCTCCTAGTCCAGATCGGTCGCGGACAGGCCGAGTTGATCGAGCATGGCGCGAAAGGTGCCGGTGGGCAGCTCTCTCTTCACGTCCTGCATCACCGTGCGACTTCGCCGTAGTAGAGCGTCGCGTGACTACCCTTGCCGCGTTTGGCCGCGAGCCGAACGGAGACCCCACGTCGCGTGCCAAGCCGTTTGATCTTCCGCACGAACTCTGACCCTTTCAACGACTTCAGTATCGGACATTATTGTCCCGCCTGCAACTTGTTTGCAGCGATGGTGCGCGACAACCTGCCGCTGGCGGGCCGCAACATCTGAGAACTCCCGGTCGACGCAACACGACCGTCGCGTCCCTAACGTCGTAGCCTCTTGGTGAGCCAGGGGCTTCGCGGACAGCCCGCGCTGGGCGAGAAAAGAGGGCAGAACCGGGCATTTGCCAAGCCCGCGGCCGGCGAACACCCCGCCCTCACTCGGTACACTGGATTCAGATGCCTTTTGATTTGCTTGTTTTCGATCTCGATGGGACGCTCATCGACTCCGAGTTGGATCTCGCGCTGGCCGTCAACGCCACCCGCGCGAACGTCGGCCTCGGCGCCATCGAGCACCAAACCATCGCTTCCTATGTCGGCAACGGCGCCCCGATGCTCATCCGGCGCTCGCTAGGACCCGATGCGTCCGACGAGCAACTCGACGAGGGCCTACAGTTCTTCTACGCCTACTACCGCGAGCACATGCTCGATAACACTTACCTCTATCCCGGCGTCCGCGAGGGCCTCGGCCAACTCGCCGAGAGCAGCGCGCGCATGGCCGTTTTGACCAACAAGCCGGTGCGCTTCAGCCAAGGCATTATCGAAGGGCTGGGCTTGGCGGAACACTTCAAGAGGGTCTACGGAGGTAACAGCTTCGAGACGAAGAAGCCGCATCCCGAGGGCTTGACCGTCTTGATGGAGGAGCTAGTGGGGTCCAAACAAGGGACGCTGATGGTGGGCGACAGCGCGGTCGATGTTCAGACGGCGCGAAACGCGGACGTGCGGTGTTGCGGCGTCAGTTATGGCCTGCGGCCCGACACGTTCGAACAGCATCCACCGGACGTACTGGTGGATACGTTCGAAGAAGTCGTCAGGTTCGCGAGGAACGGGACAGGGCCAAGCGCCTAGCTAGGCACCGGGGCGCTGGTGCCTTACCTCCCCAATCGCTCTTCTTTCGCTCGCTCTTCTGCCCACATTTTTCTAAAGCTGAGGGGCCGCATGTCCGTCCACACTTCCGCGATGTACTTCAAGCACTCTTTCTTCGTGCCCTTCTTGCCGATATCCTTCCAGCCAAGCGGGACCTCCCGGTCGGCGAACCAGATAGAGTATTGCTCCTCGTGGTTGATGACAACCCTGTATGTTCGAGTGTCTTCCTCGTCGGCCCATCCCATCTATTTCCTCCTTGGTGAATCTGCTAACGGTGCGGATAATGTAGCACGAGGATCGGGCCGGTCTCAAGAAGCCGCATGCCGCCGCGGAGGATCGTCGAGTCGCACGCCACCGAGGATTGCGAGTAGCAGACTGTGACCAGCGCTGTGTCCGGTAACCGTCCGTCCGCTGCTCGCAAGAGTGCCTGGCTTCCGTTGTTCGCTCTTGCATTTCTCGCCTTCGGGGTTCTGAATCAGACTCCCGCGGCCCGGCGAAACGCCGCCGCCTGGGAGCGGCATACCATCGACGACTCTTCTCGCGGGGCCGACGGCGTTCGGCTGGCTGACGTCAACGATGATGGTTTGCTCGACATCGCGACCGGGTGGGAGCAGGGCGGCGTCATCCGCGTCTACCTGCATCCCGGTCACGGGAAGGTCCGTTCGCGATGGCCGGCTGTCACGGCCGGCGAGGTGGCCTCGCCAGAGGACGCTGTCTTCGTTGATCTCGATGGCGATGGCGTGGTGGACATCGTTAGCTCGTGCGAGGGCGGGACGAAGACGGTCTTTGTTCACTGGGCGCCCAAACAGAAGGGCCGTTATCTCGATCCACTCGCTTGGAAGACCGAACCGCTGTCGGCGTCCGGCGGCAAGCAGCAATGGATGTTCGCCCTGCCGCTCTCGATTGACGGTAAGAATGGCATCGACCTTGTCGCCGGTTCAAAGAACGAGGGGGCGACGATCGGCTGGTTCGAGTCGCCGGCAAACCCACGCGACTTGGCCGCCTGGCAATGGCATCCGCTCTACAACGCCGGGTGGATTATGTCGCTCATCGCCCACGACATGGATGAGGACGGCGACCTCGACATCGTCGCCACCGACCGCAAAGGCGAGCGCCGCGGCGCACTGTGGCTCGAAAACCCCGGCGCGACGCGAGCGCGGCAAGGCCGCTGGCGTGAGCACCGCATCGGCAGTGTCAACAAGCAAGAGGCGATGCTCATGACGATCGCCGACCTCGACCAGGATGGCCTCGACGACGTCCTGGTGCCCGACCGCGGCGACCGGCTGCTCTACCACCGCCGCACCCAAGCGGTGCCGCCGCGCTGGCAAACCCATGAGCTTCGCATCCCTCCGAATACGGGAACGGGTAAGGCCGTCAGCGTCGGCGATGTGAATCTTGACGGCAGAATGGACATCGTGTTCTCGTGCGAAAGGGCTTCGCAGGGTAAACACGGCGTGATGTGGATGTCCTACGAGCAGGACCCGACCGAGGACCGTTGGCAGGGCCACCCGATTAGCGGCCCCGAAGGGGTCAAGTTCGACTTGGTTGAGCTGATCGATCTCGATGGCGACGGCGACCTCGATGTGCTGACCTGCGAGGAAGTCGACAACCTGGGGGTCTTTTGGTACGAGAACCCTGTGCGGTGAGGTGTGGCGCCGACAGACGACGAGGGTTGCTGAAGGAACGATGCACCGAATACTGCGTATGTATCAGCAGGCTCCCGTGAGGAGGCGTGTATGTGGACTTTTCTTCTGTGGATGATTCTGCTGGTGCTCTGCTGGCCGCTGGCGCTTCTGGCGTTGCTGCTCTATCCGATCGTGTGGTTGGTGTTGCTGCCGTTTCGCCTGTTGGGTATCGTCGTGGACGGTGTCTTCGAGCTTCTGTGGGCGATTATTATGCTGCCGGCCCGCATACTGCGCGGGCCCCGTCACGCCTGAGGGCGCCGCAATCTGAACCTACCCCGACCCACTTGGCTGGTCGTTTGTGGCTGCGGCTCGAGCGCGCGCAGGACGCGCTTTACCTGCCGGGCCCCATCGATTGCCTCTTGTAGCCCGAAGGCGGTTCAAACGCTGCTGGATCAAGCATTTGCCGTCGAGCGGACTTGAACGTTGACTCGTCCGTGAGGCGTCCGGTGTCGAAAGACCGCGTCGAGACCGGGAAGCCGTCCACCTGGTTGATCTCGGCAAATGGGCTTTCGGCAAGGCCCATCGGGACGCTTTTCTGCATGGCCGACATCAGATCCTCGGCGAACTTGGCCATCGATTTCATGGCGCCGGCCGCCTCGGCTCCGCCCTCAATATTGGCCCAGGCGGTGATACACAACTCGCGAACCTTCTTCGCGCCGCGCGTCACGACGTGCTTAACGCAGGGGTAGCCGTTGATGTTGTCAGTCTCGCCCGTGTTGGTCACCTTGCTTGGCGGCTTGGCCGGCGGTTGCCCCGCGACTTGCATGCCCCCACCCATACGTTGCTGCATCATCTTCTCCGCGGCGGCGCGCCGCTCGGGATCGAGGTTCTTGAGCATCTCCTGCATCTGCGCCTGCATCTGTTGTTGCATCTGGCTTATCTGATTGCCCATCCCGCGCATGCCCTCCTCGTCGATGACGAAGTAGGACTTGCCTTCATGGTCAACGGCGATCATCTCCTTGCGGTCGCCGCGAAAGATCATGCCGTTCTTCGGGGGCCTATCGCTGGAGGGCTTCATGTCCATCTTCAGCGATTGTCCGTCGATGCTGACCACGGAGGCCTCGACCGTAGCCGGCTGGCTTTCGTGGTCCGTATTCTCGAACTCGTAGACCGTCGCGCCGAATGCGGGACTCAGCGCGAGCGAAAGCAGCAGGCATGAGATGAGAAGTTGTTTCATCGCTGTTCTCCTGGGTTAGGTTGAATCATTGCCACGGGCGGGCTTTCGTAGGACCACCGGAACGGGGCGGAACGATTTTACACGATCCGGACCTGTTTCATTCCGATGGGTTTGGATTCCGAAGTCCCGATGGCCCCGACTTGGGTCCTCAGCCGATCTCGAGGATCTCCTTCTCTTTGGCTTCGGCAGCCTCGTCGAGTTCCTTAATGGTCTTGTCGGTCAGCGCCTGGACTTCATCGTGGTTGTGATGCTGCTCGTCTTCGGAAACCTTCTTGTCCTTCAGTAGCTTCTTGACGGTGTCGTTCGCGTCACGGCGAACGTTGCGAACCGCGACACGATGATTCTCGACTACATTGTGAAGGTGCTTGACGAGTTCCTTGCGGCGCTCCTCGGTGAGCGCGGGTATCTTGAGGCGGATGACTTTGCCGTCGTTCGCCGGGTTGAGGCCGAGGCTCGAGGCGAGAATCGCTTTCTCGATGACGCCGATCTGCGAGGCATCCCAGGGCTGCACCAGAATCATCGAGGGCTCAGGGATGCCCAATGTGGCCACTTGACTGAGCGGGGTTTGTGTCCCGTAGTAGTCCACCCGGATGGGGTCGACGATCGCGAGAGACGCTCGCCCTGTCCGAATCGAAGCCAGTTCCCGCCCGAGGTCCTCGACCGCCTTGTGCATACGGCTTTTCGCTTCCGCGGTTACCTCGCCCAGAGTTTCGCCGAAGAAATGCGCCATTTTCTACTCTCCTTCACTGATGAGCGTGCCGATCGATTCGCCGTTGGCGAGACGCTGGATGTTCCCGGCCCGGGTGAGGTCGAAGACCAGGATCGGCAGCCGGTTTTCCCGGCACAGCGATACCGCCGTGGCGTCCATCACTCCGAGGCCGTCCGAGAGAACATCAGCGTAGGAGATTTTCTCATACCGCGAGGCGTCAGAGAAACGGGCGGGGTCTTTGTCGTAAACGCCGTCGACCTTCGTCGCCTTGGCTAGCACGTCGGCTTGGATTTCCGCGGCCCGCAGGGAAGCGGCGGTGTCGGTCGAGAAGTACGGGTTGCCGGTTCCGGCGGCAAAGATGACGATCTCGCCGGCGTTGATCGAGGCCACCGCAACTTCACGCGAGAAGCCCTCGACCATCGAGCCCATCCGGACCGCGCTCATCACGCGGCTCTCGCCGCCTTGCGCGGCTAGGAAATCGCGCAGCGCCAGCGAGTTCATCGCCGTGGCGAGCATGCCCATGCGGTCGACGGTGACGCGCTGCAGTCCCGTAGCTGAAGCTTGCACGCCGCGGAAGAAGTTGCCTCCGCCCACGACAACGCCGAACTTGACACCGGTACGAGAGGCCTCGACGATCTCTCCGGCGATGCGGGAAACCGCATCACGGTTGATGCCGAAGCCCGCCTCGCCGGCGAGGGCCTCGCCGCTAAGCTTCAGCAAGATGCGTTTGTACTTCGGCATGCGCCGGGCTGGGACGGTCTGCTCTAGCCCGTTCTCACTATCTGACAGTCGAAGCCCGCGATAAGGCCGCCATTACGTCGTTCGGCCTGCGGGCGCGCCACGTCGTCCGGGCTAGGCGTCGCCTTCGCCCACTTTGAATCGTGCCATGCGGCTGACGCGAATGTTCTCGCCTAGCTTAGCGACCTTGTCGGTGATGAGCGCTCCCACGGTCACCGAGTTATCCTTCACGAAGGGCTGCTCGTAGAGGCAGACCTCCTCGTAGAACTTCTTCATGCGTCCGTCGACCATCTTGTCGACGACCGCCTCCGGCTTGCCCTCTTCGAGAGCACGGGCTCGCTGGATGTCCCGCTCTTTGGCGATGGCCTCTTCGTCGACTTCCTCTTTGCGGATGTAGCGAGGATCGGTGGCGGCGATATGCATGGCGATGTCGTGCACCATCTCGCTAAAGTCGTCGGTGCGCGCCACGAAATCGGACTCGCAGTTGATCTCGATCATCACCCCGAGCTTGTTCCCCGGGTGGATGTAAGTGCCGATCACGCCTTCGTTGGCTTCGCGGCCGGCTTTCTTCTGTGCCACCTGGACGCCGCGCTTGCGGAGAATGACTTCCGCCTGCTCGACGTCGCCGTTCGCTTCGCTGAGGGCTTTCTTGCACTCCATGAAGCCAACGCCCGTTTTCTCGCGCAGCTCTTTGACCATTTTCGCGCTGATATCCGCCATATACTGATCCTGTCTTCTCTCGGACCTTGCCGGTTATGGTGAGGGCGCGCGCGGTGACAAAGGCCCGGGCCGCGACCGTCGGGAAGGCTACTCGCCTGCCGAAACGGGTTGCTCAATAGCAGCCGGTTCGGGGTCCGCCGGCGCGGCAGCCAACGGTTCGGCGGCCGGAGCGTCCGTCGCCGCGGCTACGGGCTGCGGGTCCGGACTCGCTACACCTTCCGCAGGCGAATCGACGGGCTCGGTGTCCCCAGCAGCTTCGATGCCTTCCCCGGAGGTCGCCTCCTCCGCCCCATCTTCGGCCTGGAAGTCCTCTTCGGAAGCGAGGTTGTTGCCCTCGAGGATAGCGTCCGACATCTTGGCGGCGAACAGCCGTATGGCGCGCAACGCATCGTCGTTTCCCGGAATCACGTAATCCACGGCTTGAGGATCGCAGTTCGTGTCGACCACGGCCACAACGGGGATCTGTAGCTTCCGCGCTTCCTGGACCGCGATCTCCTCTTTGTTCGAGTCGATCACGAACAGAACGTCCGGCAATCCCGGGATGTCTTTGATCCCCGCGAGGTTCTGGTCAAGGTGTTTCCGCTCGCGTTCGAGGCGGGCGACCTCTTTCTTCGCGCGACCCTCATAGCCCTCTTCGTGGGCCAGGTGTTCCAGTGTTTTCAGACGCTCGATCGACTTCTGTACCGTCTCCCAATTGGTCAGCAAACCGCCGAGCCAGCGGCTGTTCACATAGTACATAGAACAGCGCTTGGCCTCTTCGGCGACCGCCTCTTGGGCCTGACGCTTGGTGCCGACGAAGAGGATCGCCTTGCCTTCCCCGGCACTGTCGGAGATGAAGCGTGCCGCTTCCTTGAACATCTTCAGGGTCTTTTGCAGGTCGATGATGTGGATACCGTTGCGTTCGCCGAAGATATACTCCTTCATCCTCGGATTCCAGCGCTTGGTCTGGTGCCCGAAATGAACGCCCGATTCGAGCAACTCCTTCATTGTGATTTGCGGCAAAAATCCTCCTTGTAGCGACTCCTGCCCGCGGTGAGCCCGCCGGCAAAACGCCGACCCCGATCCAAGCGGGATTTGAGGCGGCGTGAGAAACCCTGCTTCCTCGCGGGCTACCCGTCGGGGCAACCCGGCCACGGTTGCTGCTAGCGCTTCGAATACTGGAAGCGCTTGCGCGCGCCGGGACGGCCGTACTTCTTGCGCTCGTGCTTGCGCGGGTCGCGTCTCAGAAACCCGGCCTTCTTTAACGTCGGGCGCAATTCGATGTTGAAGTTCTGGAGCGCCCGCGCGATGCCCATGCGAGCCGCTTCGGCTTGGCCTGTCATGCCGCCGCCCGCCGCCGTGATCAAGACATCGAACTTGCCCTCAGTCTCCGTCGTCAGCAGAGGCTGACGCACCGTCAGACGGTGCATCGCCGCCGGGAAGTAGTCGTCCAGGCCGCGGCGGTTGACCTTGATCTCTCCGCTACCCGGACGTAGAAAAACTCTCGCGACGGACGACTTCCGCCGCCCCGTTCCTAGGTACTGAACCTGATTGGTTTCCACTGGTTCCTCTTTGTAACCGGTCCCGTCTACAGCTCCATCACTCGCGGCTGCTGCGCCTCGTGGGGATGCTTCGGTCCGGGGTAAACCTTGAGCCGCCGCGCCAGTTGCTTACCCAAGGTGTTCTTCGGCAGCATGCCCACCACGGCTTCTTCGATCAGCCGCTCGGGGAACTTCGCGCGTACTTCGCGCGCGGTCGATTCTTTCAGGCCACCGGGATAACCGGAGTGCCGCCGGTACAGCTTTTGCTCTTCTTTACGGCCCGTCAGCTTGATCTTGTCCGCGTTGACCACAACGACGTGGTCACCCGTCTTGAGGAAGGGCGTGTAATCGGGCTTGTGCTTCCCCATCAGCAAAACGGCCGCGCGCGTCGCCAAGCGGCCAAGAATCTGGTTCTCGCAGTCGAGCACATGCCAGTCGTTCTTGACGTCACCGGCGCGCGGCACAAAGGTCTTCATTTCATACACTCCTCTCCCCCGAGGCCGCACCAACAGGATGCATTCACTTGGGTCGCGGGCACAAACAACCCCACGACGCCCTGAGGGAGAGCCTCGGGCGAGCCCTAGGCCTTAAGATTAGTCTAACGTAACCCGCCCGAACGTGTCCACGGGCGGTCGAGAGGCCCCGTGGCGCCCACGTTTGCCCACGGTTTCTTCGACATTTTGCCCGGCATTCTCCGGCATGTTTACCCCACGCACCAATTGGGATACGACACCCAACCGTCTCGCCGAGGCGCTCGAGCAGCGTCGCCGGCGGGGTCTGCCTGTGGTGGACCTGACTGAATCGAATCCCACCCGCTGCGGATTCGACTTCGACCGGGAAGCCATCGCGGAGGCCGTGGCCGCGGGCGCGCGCAGCCCATACGAGCCGGACCCGAAGGGGCTGCCGGCCGCACGAGACGCGGTTTGCGGCTACTACGCCGCGCAAGGCGTGCCGGCCGCCTCGGAGCGGGTTGTGCTCACCACTGGGACGAGCGAAGGCTATTCATTCGCGTTCCGGTTGCTTGCAAGCCCTGGCGACGAGATACTCAGCCCGACGCCCAGCTATCCGCTGTTCGATTTTCTCGCCGATGTGAATGACGTTCGGGTGGTCCCCTACCCGCTGGTCTATGAGCACGGCTGGAGCATCGACCTACCCCGCCTCACCGAAGCGGTTACCGAGAGGACACGCGCCATCATCGTCGTCTCGCCGAACAACCCCACCGGCTCGTTCCTCGACGAGGGTGAGCTGGACGCGCTCATCGAATTGGCGCGCCGCCACGATCTGGCCCTGATCGCCGACGAGGTATTTCGCGACTACGCCTGGACGCCGCGGTCGACGCGAGCGCCGAGTTTGATCGCGACCGACGGATGTTTGACCCTCACGCTCAACGGGCTGTCGAAGATCTCGGCCCTGCCGCAGATGAAACTAGGCTGGATTGCTGTTAACGGACCCGCAGCGCTTGCCGAGCAAGCTCTGGCGAGGCTCGAGATCATCACCGATACGTACCTGTCGGTGAGTACACCGATCCAGCACGCGGCGCCGGCTCTGCTCGATCAGCGGGCTCGCTTGCAGCCGCAGATCTTGGAGAGAATCCGCACGAACTTAGGGGTGCTTGACGGGCGATTTGGACCGGGGTGTACTGTGACGCGGCTTCACGCCGAGGGCGGCTGGTACGCCGTATTGCGGGGCCCCGGCACTCGAAGCGACGAGGAATGGGCGCTGGAGTTGCTTGAGGAAGAGGGGATCCATGTTCATCCCGGGTCTCTGTTTGGCTTCGCCGCCGGTGGCTATCTGGTGGTCAGCCTGATTACGCCGGTGGATCGGATGTCGGCGGGCGCTGAAAAGTTGGCGCTTGTAGGTTAGATACGGAGCTCGGACCGCCAGTGACGGGTTCGATGTTTCTGTGCAGCCGGCGGATTTACCCCTCACTCCCGTTCGGGACTCGGTTTCTTCCTACTCTACTTCGCGGTCATCGCCGGCAAGCTTACCGGTCTTTTTGTAGACCAGGAAGGCGTGCATGAAGCTGTCGAGATCGCCGTCAAGCACGCGGTCGACGTTGCCCTGGTCGAGCTTCGTGCGGACGTCTTTCACCAGGCGGTACGGCGCCAGCACATAGTTGCGGATCTGGCTGCCGAAGTTGATGTCGGACTTCGAAGCCTCGAGCTTGTCGCTTTCTACCTGCTTCTTCTGCATCTCGTAGTCATAGATTCGCGATTTGAGCATCTTCATCGCCGTGGCGCGGTTCTTGTGCTGGGAGCGCTCGTTCTGGCACTGCACGACGATGCCCGTGGGATGGTGCGTCATACGCACCGCGGAGTCGGTCCTATTGACGTGCTGGCCGCCGGCGCCGCCGGCGCGGTAGGTGTCGATGCGAAGGTCGTCGGGCTTGATGTCGATCTTGATTTGTTCGTCGATCTCGGGATAGACGAAGACGGAGGCGAAGGAGGTGTGCCGGCGCGCGTTGGAGTCGAACGGCGAGATGCGCACCAGCCGATGCACGCCGATTTCCGAGCACAGCAGCCCGTAGGCATTCTCGCCCTCGACGGTAAACGTAGCCGACTTGAGACCGGCTTCCTCACCCGGCAGGCTATCGGTGACCTCCGCCTTGAAGCTGTGCCGCTCGACCCAACGCAAGTACATGCGTAGCAGCATCTCGGTCCAGTCCTGCGCTTCGGTGCCGCCGGCGCCGGAATGGAGCACGACGAGCGCGTTGCGGTGGTCGTTCTCCCCCGACAGCAACGCCTCGGTCTCGATCTCGTCGGCCCGCCCGACGAGGGCGTCCAACTCGCCCTTGACGTCGTTCTCGACGTCCTCGCCTTCCCCCGCCAATTCGAACAGGGCCTCCAGGTCGGAAACCCGCCGAGCCAGCTCTTTCTCTTCCTCAAGCGCCCGCCCCAACCGCTTGCGCTCTTGAAGGACCGGCTGACTCTTGTCCGAATGGTTCCAGAAGGTGGGATCGGCGATCTGCTTTTCGATCTCGTCTAGCTGGGTCTGTTTCGTGGGGGAGTCAAAGATACCTCCGGATCACGTGGACGCGATCACGTAGGTCAGTGAAGGTTCGTTCCAGTTCCTCGATGGCCATGGTGGATCTCTTCTTTTCAAGATAACGCAAGTTCGGCTGCGAGGCTTCGACGGTCCGCGGGGGAATGGCCAGCAGGACGCCAGTCACATCTTCAAACGCGGCATCTTTAAACGCGGCAGTGGAGTACGTTCGCTGGGGGCAAGTTGCGCCAAACCTTGCGGCGCTTGACGTGACTGAAGTATTGGCCCAAAACGGTGCGCAGGTCCAGAAACTCGACGCCGCCGTCTTGCCAGCGGATGGCGCGCAAGTATTGAAATTGCGTGAAGCCGCTGCGGCGGTCCAGGAAAGGGCGCAGACCGCGGATGACTTGGTGGGTGAACGCTTCGGGCATCATGCTGAAGCCGAGTGAAGACAGGACCGCGTCCACGCGGGTGTAGCCCCGACACCGCAGCTCCGCGGCCGCGTTCTCGGCACCACTTGCGACCACCTCGAGGCGCGGGTCTTGCACTTCGTTTCGCAGGTACTCGATGAATTGGGGGTTGATTTCAAAAGCAAGAACCTGACAGTCATCCGGTACGAGCTGCAGCAACTCGCGCGTCATGACGCCGGTGCCAGATCCCAACTCGACGACCACCTTGGCCGCGCGCAAGGGCAGCGGCTCGACCATCGCTTCGGCGAGGAACCGAGAGCTGGGCACGACCGCGGCGGTCTTTTGGAAATTTGCCCAGGCTTGGCCGGCGAATGTTGCCAAGCTCACGACGCGAGCCTTTTGAGAAGAGCTTCCATCAACAGGCGATGCCCGGGCGCTTCGCGAGGCACCCTGGCAACGAAAGGCGAGTCGATCATAACACAGGGGTACTTTGTACCGAACGTCAGCCCTGTTGACGAATCTCGATCTACCGCACCGCCGTCACCTGCAACTGCACGAGCCCCCGCTGGATCACCTCGGTCGTCGTGCGCACCGGCGGGTTTTCGGGGAAGAACCTCTTGAACAGCTCGTTCATCTCACCCATCTGCGCATCGATATCTTGCAGGTACACATGCGCGTCGACGACGTTCTTCAGATCCATGCCCGCCAAGGCCAGGATGTCTTTGATGCTGTCGATCGAGCTGGTCATCTGCTCTTCAAGCGTTTCCCCCGCGCCGGACTTGCCCGAGGTCCACAGCGTAGGGCCTGCCAGTACACCCCCGTTTGAAGAGGTGGGGCTCACCTTGCGATGACCGGGAACCACGCGTCCTTTGTTAGCCGAGTCGCGCGTGGCCACGAACGTAATCTCGGTCGAGATCGTTCCGGGCAGGTCCGACAGGCAGAAGCTGGCGCGGCTGGGCGCCGTGCCGATCCCGAACGAGTTCTTATAAACCGAGTTGAGCTTGCCATAGTTAGACCCCTGGGTGCCCTCGGGATCGAGGTAATAAACGTTCACGAACACGGCATCCTCGTGCGTCAGCCCGGCGGCCCCCAGAATCGCGCCGATGGTCTTCAGCGTCTGGTCGGTCTGCCCCTCGATGTCGGGAGGGACCTCGTTGGTCTGGGGGTTGCGTCCGCCGCTGCCCGAGACGTAGAGCATGTCACCCGCCCACACCCCCGGACGGTACGGGCCCATCGCCGCCGGGATCGAGCCCTCGGGCGGAACGACGAGCGAGATCTTCGACTTGTCGGCGTAGGCGATGCAGCTTACTTCGAGCTTCGCGCCGCCCGGCAGCCCGGGGAACTCGAGCGTCGTACGCGCAGGGAAGTGGTCGGGCCCGTAGTAGCTGGCGTACACCTCGTTCATCTCCTTGTAGTTGTCCATGTCGGCGAGCTGCACGTGGCAGGTGACGACGTTCGAGTAGTCCATGCCGGCCGCGCGTAGGACGTGGCCCATGTTGTCCATCGCCATCTTGGTCTGCGCCGCGATGCCGTCAGGCTGCTCGCCGGTCTGCGGGTCTTTGTCGATCTGTCCGGCGATGTAGAGCGTCTCGCCGACCAGCACGCCGGGACTGTACGCCTTACCCGGCTTGAACTCGTCGGGGTAGATGAACTGGCGCTCGACTTGGAAATGGTGATCGGCCGACAGGCCCGCGGCCGTCAACACGAGGCAAGCGGTCAAACTGAGAAAGCGTTTCATCTTCACGGATGGACTCCTTGTTGCATCCCCGGCACTTCACTCCGGGCGGCTGTGATCACCTTACGGCGATCAGCGCGAACTCCTCGAGCACCTTTTCCCGCGGACCGCCCTCGATCACTTGCAACGTGGTCCGCACGGGCGGGTTGTTGGGGAAGTACTCGCGGTAGATCTCGGTCATCTTCGGCATGTCGTCGAGATTCTTCAAGTAGACGTTGGTGCTGACGACGTTCTCCAAGCTCATCCCGGCGAGCGCGAGCAGGCGCCCGTGGGATGCGACCGACTCGCGAAACTGCGACTCGATGTCGTCACCGGCGCCCGGGGCGGATTTCCCCGAGAGATAGAGCGTGTCGCCGTCGAGCATCCCCGGCACCGCCGTGTGCGACGCCCGGCGGCCGTGGTGAACCACACGGCCTTTGGTCTTGATGTTGCGCGTGGCGATGAAGGTGATTTCTGTGCTGATCGTCCCTGGCAGACGCGAGAGGCAGAAGCTCGCCCGCGCCGTCGGCTGGCCCAACGGGAAATAGTTGCGGTACACGGAATTCAACTTGGCGTAGTTCTCCGGACCCAAGTAGTAGGGGTTGACCATCACCGCATTCTGGAACTCCAGGCCCGCGGCTTTGAGGATCTCGCCGACGGTGTCGAGGGTCTGCTTGGTCTGCCCTTCGACGGTCGGGTCGAGTTCGTTCGTCTTGGGATTGCGTCCCCCCTGGCCGGAGAGATAGAGCGTGTCGCCGGCCCACACGGCGGGCGAGTAGGGCCCCATCGCGGCGGGCGTCGCACCCTCGGAAGGCGTGACGACCTCGATACGCGACTTGTCGCGGAAGGCGGTGCAGGTGATCTCGAGCCGCGAGTCGGCCGGCAGCCCGGGGAACTCGAGCGTCGTGCGCGCCGGGTAGCGGCCCTCTTTGTAATAGCTGCCGTAGACGCCGTTCATGCCGGCATAGTCGTCCATGTCGGCGAGCTGGCAGTGGCAGGTGACGACGTTGTCGTAGTCCATGCCTGCGTCGCGCAGCACGTAGCCCATGTTCTTCATCGCCATGTGCGTCTGGTCTTCGATCGTTTCGGGCTGCTCGCGTGTCTGGGGATCGAGGCTCACTTGGCCGGCGATGTAGAGCGTGTCGCCCACGAGCACACCGGGACTGTAAGGCTTGCCCGGCGGAAACTCAGATGGGTAGATGAACTGCCGCTCGACCTTGAACGTAGGCGCGGCCTCGGAAGGCGCCTCGGGCTGAGGCGAACAGCCCGCGGACAGAAGAGCCAACGAAAGCAATACAGCGGCGGCAACGAGGGGAATTCTCACGGCAGGTACTCCTGACAAGCGATTTTCGCTGCACTAGGTTACCAGATCCGCGCGCGGGATCCGTAGAGGCGGGCCCGGCAAGCCCGGCAACCCTCAGAACCCATACCGCAACTGGAACTCGAGCACCCTCCCCCCGAGCAGCACGCCCGACACCCGCCCAAACTGAGTCGAGTCGAGAAAGTGGCTTCGCGAGAAGAACACGGGATGGTTCAGCAGGTTGGCGATCTTGACTCCCAATAGCAACGAGTGCGGATCTCGGAAGCGCATCGTTTTATCGACCGCCAAGTCAAGCCCAAAGGCCGACGTCGAGTTGAAGAGCCTTCGCTGCAACACGCCCAACTCGCCCGCGCCGGGATGCGAGAACACCTGTCCGGGGAAAGGCGCCTCGCCGTCTCCGGCGACGCCGCTGTTGTCGCGCGGGTTGATGGCGCTTGCGGCAATCAAAAACGGCCCATCGCCGGTCATCCGAAACCGCACGATGTCATCGAGCTCGCCTTTGTTCAACGCCGTGACCGCTGTGTTCTCGACCGAGCGAATCCGGCGGTTCAGCGTGCCCCGTCTGGAAAGGATCGACAGCGGCGCGCCGGATTGCCACGAGACAATCGACGAGATCGTCCACCCTTCCATCAATCGGCTCAGCGGCTTGTAGTCCCACCGTTGGCCGGGGCCGAGCGGTAACGGCCAAACGAAGTTGGCATTGAATACGTGATTGATGTCGAAGTCGGCCCGCGCGCGCCCGATCTTCGGATTGTTGATGTCGAGAAACGGGTCGAACCGTACCAGCGTTCCGCTCGAATCGGTCAGCACCTTCGCGAACGTATAATTGGCCTGGAACTGCACGCCCGCCGCCGCCCGCCGCCGCAGCTCGACCTGCAGAGCGTTGTAGCTACTGTTCGAGAAGTTGGTGATCAGGTCCGAGACAAAGGTATTCTGGTTGGGCACGAGTGCGACATCGGTACCTTGAGAAAAGCCCAGGCCATAGTAGGTCGCCGCTAGCTCCCCGGTCTCGCCCCGCTGGATCAACGACCGCACCGCGGTATTGCTGAGCAGCCCGCCCAAAAAGAGTTCCGGAAACACCGTCAACTGTTGGCTGCCCGGCAGCGATGGGTTGAAGGACGGGTCGAAAGAGCCGTTCGAATCGAGCGCCAGGAAGCCATTCGAGCGGGCGCGCTGGAAGTCGTCGAGAAAGCCGTTCTCGCGGATCAGTACCTGGTTGAGATCAAACCCCCGCCACAGCTTCGTCCCTTTATTGCCGACGTAACGGACCTCGAAGACCGTGCTCTCGTCGAGAGCGTGCTGGATGCCGAATGTCCACTGCTGCACGTAGGGTGAGCGAATGTTCGGATCCATCGAGAACAGCGCCGAGAATGCATTCTCCGCCAAATTGTCCCGCGCCGTGCGTGGCAGACGAAACTCAGGTGGCTCGAACGAGGGCAAAGGGCCGCTCATGGTCGTGACAAGGTCGAGCTCGGCGATGTCTGTTTGCAAGCCCGCGTTCGAGCTGGACGCGTTTTCGCCCGTTAGGATTGCCTCATCGTTCACGTAGTTGATGCTGTAGCCCATCCGCAACGCGGTGCGGCCGTTGCCAAACAGGTCGTAGGCGATGCCGATCTGGGGAGCGAAGTTGTTGAGGTCTTTCCCGTAGAGCGGCCGTCCGGCGGCAGCGCCCGCGAAATCGAGCGTGGCGTTTGACAACAGCGTGGCTCGAATCCCTTCGGGACCTACAATGGGGCTTAGCATCAACCCGCCCCTCTCGTCCACGCGTCCCGTGTACTCCCATCGCACCCCGTAGGAAACCGTCAGGTTCGAACGTACCCGCCACGAGTCTTGCGCGTAGAGCCCGTACGTATTCAGCGAATAGCGGCGGCGCAACTCCGCGTCCGGCACAAAGCCGGACTGGCGGCTGGTCACATTGAACGTTCGCCCGCCGCTGCCGATGATGCCTCCCAGCGAAGCCAACATGCTCTCGGCCGAATCGAGATCTTGCGGCGAGACCTCACCGGGAAACTGAAACGGATCGAGTGCGATCGGATTCGACAGGCTGATGCCGATGTCGAACCCGGGCGCCACCCCCGCGGTCGTGAAAGTCTCCACGTCGACCTTCTGTACCGAGCCGCCGAACCGGATCGAGTGAGTCCCGGCCTGCCACGCTGCGTTATCCATCAAGTTGAACGTGTCGGCGTTGCGGCCCTCGGGTTCGAAGTTGACCACCGGGTTGGTGTAGAAGAAACCATCGAACAGCGGTGATGCCACCGGCTGGCTTGTACGAAAGTCTCCCGGGGCCAGGTTGAAACCGCCGCGCAGCTCGTTGCTCCAGCGCGGACTCGGCGTCCAATTCCACCCAGCCGACACCAGTTGCGTGTGGCTGAACTCCTTGATGACCGGCGTGGTTTGGAAACCGAGTCCGGCATCGGGGCGGTCCGCTTCGTCTCTCGTGTATTGGTACGTACCGCTGAGAAAGTGGCGGTCCGAGAGGATGTAGTCCAATCGGCTGGTCACCGCGTCGCGGTCGTTGTTGTCTTGCGCGTTGAAGCGGAAGCCGGCCGTGTTCCGCAACAGCGTTAAATCACTGTCGCCCACATCGAAGTTGTTGATGTTCTCCGGGCCCGGCACGCGCGCTAGGAGCGCGTCGGCCGCCGGATCGGTCCCAATGACGGCGGCGTCGAGCACGTTGATCTTGCGCACCTGGTTGCCATCGAGGTCACGGTAGGTGAAGAGGCCGCGCCGCGCGTCCCCGGTAGGCACCACCGTATTCACCAACGTCTGCGAGCGCTGCCGCAAGGCCTCATAGTTCGTATAGAACAGAAGCTTGTTCTTGACAATCGGCCCTCCCAGCGATGCGCCTGCCTGGTTGAGGTTGAGAAACGGCTTCCGCGTTCCAGTCTTGTTGCTGAACCATTGGTTGGCCGAGAACGCCGAATTGCGATTGTGCCAGAAGACGTTGCCGTGGAAGTCGTTCGTGCCCGACGGCGTCGTGAAGTTCACCTGCGACGCCCCGCCTCCGAACGCCGCATTGCCGTTTTGCGTCGTGATGGTGAACTCGCTCACCTGGTCGACCAGCGGATGGTTGGGAAGGAAGTTGAGCCCGTTGTCGCGAATGTAGTTGTCCTGGATGTTGATGCCGTCGAGAGTGACGTTGCTGAACGACGTTCGCTGGCCGTTGATCACCGTCGGCGTCCGCCCCTGGAACGCCACGCCCGCTTCGAGATGAATCAGCGCCAGCGGACCGCGCCCGATCAAGGGCAAGTGCTTGATCTGCTCCATCGTGACGGTCGAACTGATCTCGGCGGTCGTTGTCTGTACTTGAGACACGCCGCCTTCGACCTCCACTACCTCGGTAACCGACCCTAACTCGAGCCGCAACGGAGGCAGCGAGGTCTCCCTGGCGATGTCGACCTTAACGTCGCGGACGACTTGGCGCTGGAAGCCCTCGAAATCCACCTCGACCGCGTATTCCCCCGACGGCAGGCCAAGCACGATGAACGCCCCGGAGGCATCCGTCTCCACCGAGAAGACAGCGCCCTGCGTTTCGCTGCGAACCGTTACCGCCGCGGCCATCACCGCGGCCCCGGAGGGATCGAGCACCGTTCCCGACAGCCGCCCCGACGCCGTCTGCGCCCACGCCGTGACGTCCTGCCCCAGTAGCACGATCGCGAGAGCAGCCGCCCAGCCTCGATCCTATTCTCTCCACGTCGGGCGCCGATTTGCACTAAGGCGTAACCCGACCCGGTTCCGAACCCACATTGCGAACACTGCTTCCCAACCGTAGGGGTGGATCCGGTCACGGCTCGGTTTTGGGCAGAGAGTCTGTACGCCGGTAGCTGGCAGCGACGCCGTCTTTCACTTCCTCATTGCGCGCTCGATCTCGTGAACCGTGCGGGGCAGCGACTCGCTCAGAACGCGCGAGCCGCCCGGGGTCACCAGCACCATGTCTTCGATGCGAACACCCAGTCCTTCTTCGGAGAAGTAGAGGCCGGGCTCGACCGTGATGACCATGCCCGGCTCAAGAGGCACGGCCGGTCCAGCGGGGTCATGGACCTCCAAGCCGACATGATGACCGATTCCGTGCGGAAAGAGGTTGCCGACGGCGCCGTCCAGGACCTCGCGGCCATGCTTTTCGAAGTACTGCATCGCTACGTGGTGAAGGCTTTCGCGGCCGTGGCCGCCGAGCTTCATGCCGGGCTTGACCGCACCGATCACCCCCTGCTGGGCACCCAGGACGAGTTCATAGATCTCGCGCTGGCGGGAGCTGAACGTGCCACTGACGGGAACGGAGCGGGTGATATCGGCGGCGTAGTGCGCGTACTCGCCGCCGACATCCATGAGGACCAGCTCGCCCGCCTCGAGTCGTCTCGACGTGCGTATGTAGTGGAGGACCGTCGCGTTGGGCCCGCTGCCGATGATCGGCGGATAGGCCGGGCGCAAACAGCCGCGGCTGATTAGCTCGGCGAGCATGGGCGCCATGATCTGGTACTCGAACCGGCCCGGGCGCACGTCGGTCCAGGCACGGCGGTGAGCTGCCACAGTGGCGTCGACGGCCTTCTGGATCAGAGCAATCTCGATCGTGGATTTGATCGAGCGCATGCGCGTCAGGGTGGGGCGCAGGTCGAGCGGTTCGTGCTCGGGAGCGAGTTGCCGCAGGCGGTCTCGGCGGTCCGGCTCGGGCTGCTGGCCGTAGCTCGAGGCCTTCCAGAGCACACTGTAGAGCTTGGGGTGAACGCCCAGGGCTGCCTCGACGGCAGAGAAAAGAGCTGCTTCTTCGCTCACTTCGTCGAACCCGGTTTTCAGCCCGGCGTCGGGCGTGCCGGCGTGGGTTCTCGCTCCGGTCCAACGCTCCGCGGCCGGGTTTACAAGAGGCAGGAACAGGACTTCCCGGTAGGCATGATCGGGCGGCTTGGGCGGCACGAGCAGCAAGGCGGCACCGGGCTCGTCCCAGCCGGTGAGGTAGTAGAAGTTGCTCTCCTGGTAGAAGTGTGAACGGGGAGACTGGGCCTCTTTCTCGCCGTAACCGAACAGCAGGATGACGCCGTCCGGGTGGCTGCGCGCCAGTTCGTGGCGGCGCTCGCGGTAGACGTCGGCAGGTTCGCGCTCGATGGCCGAGGCCGGAAGGAGCGCGATCAGCGTGAGGGCGGCGGCAAGCCGAACGGGCTGCATAGAACTCCGCTCAGTATAGACAGCGTATGCGACAGTCCCGGTGACTTCGGTACAATTCGGTGTTCCCGAGTTTGCCCGTGAGTTGGCTTTATGTTCATCGTTCGAGGCGTGTTGCGCCTGATCGCGTTTGCTTTCAATCTGGTCCTGGGCTTGTTCCTGTTAAGTGTGGGCCTTCTCGGGTGGTCGAGCGGCCAAGACGTTTACCTCGAGGTGATACCTCTGGTGGAGGGGGACGCCCTCATCTATACGCTGGTCGGTAGCGGGCTGTTCGCACTGTTGGCAACGGGCTTGGCCTTTCGATCGCGTGCCGGAGCGCTGTTGATGCTGGCCTGGAATGCGTTGGTGGTCAGTATTCTGGTGTGCGCCTTCACGCGCCCGTCCTACACGTTCGCCGGGATGGACCACCTCACGAAGGGCATTTACCTGTTCGCCCTGTCGCTGTTGGCTCTGTGGGGTGGCTGGCTGAACTTCCGTGCTGTACGGTTGCGCGCGCGGCTCTCCTGAGACGAACCCTCAACGTTTGGGCTCCGCGGCGTCCCGCGAGTCGCTTCGCCGCACCAGCAGCATGAACAGGGCCGGCAGGGCGATCGAGCCACCGAATGCCCACAAGAAGGAACCGGTGCTGACGGCATAGGCACCGATGCCGGCGTACGCCAGCGCGACCCCGAGATTCGAAAGCGCCGTCAACCAAAGAAACCGGCGCAGAGGCATAGTGATGGCCCCGGCGAACAAGACCGTTGCCTCGGCCAAGACCGGAACAGCGCGAAAAACCACCAGCACCCAGTGGCCGTAGGCCCTCCACAGACGGCCTGCTCGCTCTAGTTCATCGTCGCCGACGAACCGGCGAGTGAGGCTGCGACCAAAGCGGCTACCGAGCCAATAGCCGAGCAGTCCGCCGGCACTCAAACCCGCCCAGGTGGCGAGCGCACCGGCCCAAAAGCCCAGCAGATACCCCGACGCCGTGCCCACAAAGCTCGACGGGACCGGCAGCAGGATGTCGGAAGCTAGCAAGCCGGCCAAACCGGCGCCGACGAGCCAAGACGGTTGCCGCGTTTCGACAAAGCCTTCGGTCCAGCGAGTGATTGGCTCATCGTAGAGGGCGAAGGGAAGCAGGATGAGCGAGAAGAGAGCGATCCCCGGGACCAGCCACCTGCGGGTGTGGTTGTTCATCGGTCGAGTTGAGTCTTTCGCCCGAGGGTTGGGTGTTGGAGCGGAGCAGATCTCCGGCGGCTTCGCGGTGTTTGCCCCGGGCTTACGTCAATTCTAGCGATCGAACCTTGCAGGCGAGATACACACAGGTCCGAGGGAGCCGATGGGCTGTCGATCGGGAATGTTTGCGGGCGCTCGGCGTGAGCTACACCGCCGCGCTCGACATCGCGACAAAGGCCGAGCCATTGGCGTTCAACGTGATCGGCTCTCGCGCGAGTTTTTCTTGGTAAAGACTCTGGTAGGCCGTCAGCAGGAGGGTCTCCGCCGAGCCGGCATCTTCGGGGAAGCAAGCGCCGCCGGCGCTGATCGACACCGAGCGTTCGAGGCCCAGGCTGATCTGGTCGAATTGCAGTTTGGCGGTCGACTCGACGTGGCTCACGATTGGCTGGATCCGCGAACGGTCCAGGCCCGTGCCAATCGCAAGGAAGCGGTCGTCGCCCAGCCGGGCCAGGAAGTCGAAGTCCCGGAGCTCGTCCTCAAGCAGCCGGGCAAGCACGGTCAGGAGCTCGTTGCCGAGGGTGTGGCCGCACCGGGAATTGAGAAAGCGGAAACGATCCACATCGACGCAAAGTGCGGACACAACTTTGCCCGAGCGTTTGGCCAGACTCACCTCGGCGCGGAGGGTATGCAAGGCCTGCCGTGCGTTCGGCAGGTCGGTCAGGGGATCGATGTGTCTTTGTTCTAAGTCGGTGTAGACGGGTGATTCCTGCAGCCGGCTGCCTAACTCCCTGGTCAGCTCCTCCATAATGCCGGCTTCTTCTTTCGAGAAGAACCCTGCTTCCCGCGAGTAGAAGTTGAGTGTACCCGCCACCTTGCCGCCCGCCCACAGCGGCGTGACCAAAGCGGATTGCAAGCCAAGAAGAGAGTTGGCCCGGCCCAGATCCCCGTGTTCGCCGGTGGGATTTCCGTTCAGCAGGGTGCGCCCGTGAGCAGCCGCCCAGCCGGTCGGGCTGTTGTCGACCGGGACCACGGTACCCTGCAGCAGATCGCCCTTCGGCCCGCTGAAGTAAGCGGCTTTCAGTTCGTGCGCCTCGACAATAAAAACGGCGCATTCGTCAAAAGACACGCTGTCCGCATACACCGGCGCAAGGAACTGCATCAGCTCCCGGCGCGAGAGCGTCCCGGCCAAGCTGGCTTGGAGACGAGTGAGAGCCCCGGACAGAATCAAGTCGGTGGACTGGCGTGCGACCGTCCGGGATTGCTTCAGGCTCTCTAATCTCTCTTGAGGGGTCAGAGACGTTTGTTCTACCAGGGCCGACCCGTTCTGGTGCGAATGGCTCGCTTCGAAGCGTCCGCGCAGGAAGTCAGGGTCGCGGCTCAACTCCGCCTCGAGCTGCGGCAGCAGTTCGACGAGCGTGTCGACCACCTGCGGGTCGAACAGCGAGCCACGCCGGGCGACCAGGGTTTCGACGGCGCTCTCGACCGTCAGTGCCGCGCGGTAAGGCCGGTCGGAGGTGAGTGCGTCGAAGTTGTCGACGACGGTCAGAATGCGGGCCGTCAGCGGAATTTCCTCGCTCTTCAAGCCGCGGGGATAGCCGCTGCCGTCCCAGCTTTCGTGATGGCAGCGAACCAGTTCGGCAACCGGGAACGGGAAGTCCATAGTCGAGAGAATCTCGGCGCCGATTTCGACATGGCTTGCAACTTGGCTGAACTCTTGTGGGGAGAGGCGGCTGGGCTTGCTGAGAAGCTCCTCGGGGACGGCGATTTTCCCAATGTCGTGGAGCAAGGCGCCGAACTCGAGCGCGCGAATCTCGGACTCGCTGCAGTTGAAAGCTTTGCCGATTTCGACGCTGTAGAACTGGACGCGCTTGAGGTGCGTCCCGCTGACGCTGTCCTTGGCTTCGACGGCGAGGGCAAGGGCTTCGACAGCGCGTAGGTACAGGGCCTCCATCTCGTCCCGCCGGAGAGTGTCCACATAGACCGGTCCCCAGCGCATCTCCAATACCACGTAAAGGACGACAATCACAGAGCCGCCAGCCCAGAGGGGGGAGGCTTGGCTGGAGAACGACAAAAGGTCGGACGCTCGGGCGACGAAGAACGCTGCCGGCGTAAACAGCGCTACCAAGGGAAGGTAGCTGAGTGTCCTCGACCAGAGCACCCTCCCACGGTAAACCGTCAGATCTCTCAGCGACGCACCCAGCGCACTCAGCCAAAGGTAGGCAACGGTCGCCACTATCAGCGCCGCCCAATCGCCAATCTGCGAGATCAGCCATGGATACGCCCCGCCCACGGCGGCGGCCGTCAGGGCGGTTGCAAGTATCCGAATTGGCCACCCGCCGACACCGGATCGTTGGGCCGGCTCGAAACGTGACGCGACGACCGCGATGAGCGACGCCACGGCAGGAGCCACGAGCACAGGAACGCTGATCACCACCCCGAAGCTGAACACATCACTGACCGCCAGTGAGCCCCGCACCTGCGGAAAGCGCAGCTTCGTCCCCGCCATGCCAATCGCCAGGACGGTCATCAGTCCGGGGGAGAGCCAGTCGCGGGTCGTGGCGGGATCGAGGAATTGAGCCAGAGCGAGGCACGCCGCGAGCGCCATCAGGCACAAACAGTTGCGGCACTTGGCTAACCAGCGCTGCATCGCTTCGTCGTTTCCGGCGGACCGCCACAGTCGCCGTGTTCGCTCATGACACGAACGGCGGTCGAGAACGGTGACGTCCGGCACCCTGCGCGGCAGGGCGGCACCCGAACGCGACTCCCGGCGGCACAGGTGCCTGTTGGCACAATATCCCAACGGCGCGGACGCGGGCGACCGGGCGTTCACCCTAGGGAGCGTGGGATTTCCCTAAAGACAAAGTCCGAAGCCCTGAGCCCGGCTGGCCGTATTGCGAGGCCCGTTCGCAGGGTCATATAACCAAAGAACTAGCCCGGGAAAGGAGCCGGATCCGCGGCCCTTGCGCCGGACGGAGCCGTTCGATGCGGCGTGGAGGAGGCTTCAAGGCGTCACGCCCACCGTGTGAACCCGCATCGCGACGGTCTGGGTATAGAGTGAAAACCCAGGAGAACCTAAGTAATTTCCCTGATTCGAAAATGGGGGTACGGCTCGCTACGCTTGAAAGGGCAGGGCCTTCGTCAGGCGCCGGCGTCACCGCCGGTATGAGCAAGTGAAACCGTGTCGGAAAGCCAAGAACGCTACGCCGTCGCCGCCAGCGTGAGCAATGACGGCCTCTGGGACTGGAACCTGGAGACGAACGAGATCTATTTCTCGCCACGCTGGAAGAGCGTGCTAGGGTACGGCGAGAGCGAGATCGATGACAACCCCGACGAGTGGTTGAAGCGGGTCCACAGCAAAGACCTGGGCCGGGTGCTGGGGAGCCTGTCCGACCACCTCCACCGAGGAGCCGCCCAGTTTCAAAGCGAGCACAGGGTCCTGCATCAGGATGGCAACTACCGCTGGGTGCAGGCGCGCGGCGTCGCGGTGCGAGACGAGTCCGACCGGCCGATCCGGCTCGTGGGCTGGCTCACCGACATCACCGACCAGAAACGCCAGGAGGCCCGTCTCAAGCACGACGCCTGGCACGACCCGCTCACCGACCTGCCGAATCGCGCCTACTTCCGGGGCCAACTCCAGCGCGCGGCAACCAAGAGCTTCAGCCAGCCGAGCCAGTTCTTCGCTCTGCTCTACCTAGACGTCGACCGCTTCAAGCAGCTCAACGACACCTTGGGCCACGCGGTAGGGGACCAGGTACTGATCGCCATCGCGAACCGTTTGAAACACTCCGTGCGGCCCGGTGATACCATCGCCCGGATTGGTGGCGACGAATTCGCCATTCTACTCACGCGGTTGGGAGGTGAAAGCGAGGCCTCCCACATCGCCCAGCGCATTCAAAAAAGCCTCGAGCTCCCGGTCAAGATCGGTGCGGACGAGCTGGCCGTTTCGGTCAGCATCGGTATCGCACTCAGCTCGCTCTCCCACGACAAGCCGGCCGACTTCCTCCGCGACGCCGATGCGGCGATGTATCATGCCAAGACCCTGGGCGGCGGAAGGCACCAGATCCACCAACAGGATGCCCGTCTCGCCGACTCCGCGGCCGGACTGGTGGAGGACCTTCAACAGGCGCTCCCGAACGGAGGGCTCTCCCTTCTCTATCAACCGATCGCAATGTTGCCGGGCGGCAGGGTCGGTGGTTGCGAAGCGAAGTTGCGATGGGAGCATCCCGAACGGGGTCCGCTACCGCCGGAGCTTTTCCTGCCCGCCGGCGAAGACGCCGGGCTGACCGCTTCCATCCGGGACTGGATGGTTCGCCAGGCTTGCAAGCAGGCCAAGCAGTGGCAGGACGCCGGGTTTCGATCGATTCGAGTCACGGTCGGGCTACCGCCGCAAGCGGCCCAACAGCCCAACCTGTTCGCCGCGGTGAGCCGCGCGCTGGGCGACACGGGCCTCGATCCCCGATTGCTGCGCATCGCTCTGAGCGAGAGTGCTCTGCTAGAAAGCTCGGCAGCGACGGTGGAGGAATTGCAGGAGATGACGGCGACCGGCGTACAGATCGTGGTCGGGGAACTGGGCATGGAGTACTCCTCCCTCATCTACCTGCGCCGTTTCCCCATCCACGCCTTGAAGATCGACGGGGAGTTTATCCGCGAGTTGAGGAGCGATCCGACCGGCGGCGCCATTACCGCCGGCCTCATTGAATTGGCCCATAGCTTCGGGCTCAAAGTAACGGCCGACGGCATCGACACCGAGGAGCAGTTGGCCTTCCTCCGAGCTAAGAAGTGTGATGGGTTTCAGGGGCAGATGATCAGCCCCGCTCTCCATCCCGAGGTCTGCACTTCCTACTTGCAGGAGCACATGGAGTTCCCTGCGCTGAAGGCGGCCTCCGGCGCCTAGTCGATCTCCGCTTTGCCCAGGGCCGGACGTAGCGCGCCGCGCCCTACGTTCCTCCCAGCAGCTCTTTCAAGGCCCGGACTCCGAACGTTCGAGGCGCCGCTCGCGACTCGTTGCCCAGAGTTTCTTTGACGAACCTGTGCAAGCTCCTGCTCAACTCGCAGTTTTCCGTCAGCGGCACGCCCTCGCGCAGGGCCTTCTACACGGCCGCGGTGTCTGGCGGGAAGGTCGCGTGGACCGGGGCCCGGAAGATCTTCTCCATGTCGGCGAGGGAGACCTCCGCGCGCGCGCCCACGCGATTGACCAGGATCTTGATGTGGTCGCGCGTATAGCCCAGCTCCTCGATGAGGGGAATCGTGCGGCGCATCATGAACAGCGACGCCAGATCGGAGCTGCAGACCAGGTAGATGCTGTCCGCGACCGAAAGTGTTGCCATCGACATCGATCCGCACACGCTGCCGAGATCGACGACCACGTAGTCGTAGATGGCGCGGGTGTGTTCCAGAACAGCCTGCACCGGTTGCGGTTCGATGATAGCCGGCTCGGGCCGCTCCGGTGCGAGCAGTAGGTCGATCCCGTCGCGCTGGACCACCAGCGAGCCCCACAGGGCGGCATCGATCTCGCCGGCGTGTCTGAGCGCGTCGAGCACGCTGTACTGATGCGTGACACGGAGCAAGAACGACGTTATGCCGGCGGCGATGTTGAAGTCGGCGAGTAGAACGCGCCCCATCGAGGCGCGATGAATCTGGTAAGCGATATTCGCCGCAATCGTGCTCGCGCCGGAACCGCCCTTGACCGGCGCGAAAGCCAGCAAGCGACCCTTCGACGGTTGCTCGGGCCGAGTCTCGACCGCTTTGCGCCGTAAGATGCGCTCAGCCGCCTGTGCCAAGTCGCCCGCCGGGAAGGGGCTGCACAGGAACTCGGTGCAGCCGCCCCTCATGCACTGCAAGATGGCGTCGGGGTCGTTGCTTTGGTGGAGGCCGACCGCGGTGACGCTGGGCCAGTGGTCTAAGAACAGGCTCGCGAGGTTGAGGGCGGTGTCGCGGTTCGAACCGACATCGAGTAAGACGGCGTTGACCTGGGACTGCGCAATGCGGTCACTGAGTTGCGCGGGCGTTGGGTAGTCGCTGAATTCGAGGGCGACCGTGAATCCATCGAGCGAGGCGCAGGCGTCCTGGAACTGTCGGCTCAGGTTCGGATCCGGGCAGATCAGCAGCGCGGTCAGCTGCCGGGGGGACTCGCCACTCCACTCGCTCACGCATCACTCCCGGTCCAACGGCCGCCAGCCGCGCGGCGCTGCCGTGTCCTGCGCCCGGCGATGGGTCCTCGGTGCGCTCCTTCATTGGCGCTGAGACGCAAAGGACTCCACCGACCTTCGATTGCCACGAATGACTTCCAGTTGAATCGGAGGTGCCGGCGGTGGGGCGGCCACCTGAATGACCGGCCGGGGGCGCGGCCGAGGCCGCACAACCTTCTTGGGTTTGAGTTTCGCGAAGAAGATTTCCGGCTCGCGGACGCCCTTGGTCTCAGCGACTTTCTCGTCCCGTGAGTTGCGCAGCACCATCTGCAACCGTCCCTGCGAGCCTGCCAGGGTTAGTAGTTCGGCCTGCTCCGGTGTGACCAGCAGGGTCACCACGGCGACGCGCTGCGGTCGGCCCGAGGCATCCGGCTCGAGGTTCTCTCCTGCCGAGATCACCCGGACGTTGCTCAAGATCGTCTTCGTCATGCGTCCGCCGGCCTCGTTGACGCCGCGCGGGTTTCCGGTCACCAGTACGTCCACGCGCGCTTCCGGCAGCACGAACCCCGAGACGCCGATCACGTCGTTGACGCGGACCGACATCGCCCGCATGCCCAGTGGCACCTTCGGCGCCAAGCCGAATCCGGAGCCCGGTTCGGCAAGCCGGCGCTCGACGATCGGCTCGTTCGCCAAGATGCGTCCGATCGGAACGCGGCTGACGAGCCCGTCGATTTCCGTGAAGCTCCCCTCGATGATGCTGTTGCTGGGCCAGGGCTCCATTCTCAAGTCGGCCGCCGTGATCGTCGCCCCGGTGTTGAGATCTTTCGTGGCCACGACGATCTCCTCCATGACGACCTCCTCGGTTTTCGGCGCCCGATCGCGGACCGCGATCTGATAGAAGATGCCCGACACGACCAAGGCCACGCCGGCCGAGATCGCCAGGGCCAACAAGAATCTAGGGTTCATCGCTGTTTCTCCCTTGCCGGACTCCCCGGCTCGACGCCGGCCAGCCGGCCAATTTGGTCCGACCCGGCGACGTCGTACGCAGACGGATCGCGGAGAGGAAAACTAGTTATCTCATCGGCCAGGGTGTGGTGACTCGTGAGATCAACCGAAGCCACCGTGGGGGATAGTCCGGCAGGGAAGCCTGGGCATAGCCCGTCGCGATCCGGGGTCCCGGGCAAGGGGCCGAGCCGGGAGACAGAATCAGGTCTGCCGCAATCAGACGGGCCGGGCGCTGGGTCCATCGATCCGAGCCCAAGCCTGGGCCGAGACGGCTCGGCGAGGCGGAGGGCGAAGCGGCGCGAGAGAACTCGACGGAATCCCTTTGTGGCTGCTTCCTGCTTGCCAACGTGACGAGCAAGAGCGCTACTCGCCAGCGGCCTCGACGAGTTTGGATGCCAGCCGGGAGTAGATCGTATCCATGCTCTCGGTCATGCTCGGAGCGAAGAAGCCGCTGGCCAGACCGATGAAGCCCCCCAAGAGGGCGTACTCGACGAGGTCTTGGCCTTCGTCCTGCCCCCAAATCGCAAGCCTTCGCAGGGCCCGCGTGAGCGTTTTCATTTTGGGTCTCCTGACTTGCAGGGAACAGACAGCTCCGAGCAGGGTCTCCCGCGGGGACAAGCCCCGCGGGGCAGATGGTTGGCAATGATGCATAGCGCGCAGGACTACGCGGCCGCGGCGGTAAGGACGCTACCCATACGCGAAAAGATCGTGCTGACGCTGGTGCTGATGCTTGGCAGCAAGGCCCCGGCGGCGACGGCGACGAAACCGGCCAACAGGGCGTATTCCACCATGTCCTGACCCTCGACATCGTCGACAATCATGCGAATCCTGCAGATCATACGGTTGAGCTTTTCTTTCATGAGATCTCCCTCAGTAGTGCGGATTAGACGAATAAAGTTGCGACGCGTCGGTGGACACTAATCGATCGCCTCCTGCTGCGGCCTCATACTCCGCACGCGACGGTGCGGCGACCCTAGTGAACGCACCGTGATTTCGCCGTCGCCCTTCTTATCGGCCGCCGCAGCCAAGCTTTAGGAAAAATTTGCCCGGCTGCGGGGGCCGGTCCCGGAATCCGGATTTGTGCACGAATCCACTGTAGGAATCGGGAGGATGTGACGATGACAAATGTCAGAGAGTCATGCACCACGTTTTCCCTGACGCCGGGGGACAAAGGAAATGGACCTTCGATGATTTCTGTTTTCCTCTGCGACGCCCAACCGATTCTGCACGAAGGCCTCAAGGCCGTCCTGAGCCCGTCCCAGGACTACACTCTGGCCGGCGGCGGCAGCACCTTGGAAGAAGCCTCGGCCTGCATGGAAGATATCGAGCCCGGCATTGTGATCGTCGACCGGGCCTACGGGATGCACGCCCTGTTGGAATGGGTGGGAGATGTCCGGCGGCGCTTTCCCGAATCCCAGATCGTGATCTGGGCCTCCACAATCTCCGATGTCGAATGCTTCCGCGCACTACAGTGCGGCGCGCGGGGCATCGTCCGTAAGACCGCGACGATCCCGGCGTTGTTTCACTGCCTCGACACGGTCTCGCGCAAAGAGATCTGGACCGAGAACCTGTTCAACAGTCAGGACTCGCCGCTTGGCCGTCCGCGAACCCGTCCGCTCACGCCGCGCGAACAGCAGGTGGCCGAGTTGGTCTCCAAGGGTATGAAGAACCGCGAGATCGCCGAAACGCTCAGCATCGCGACCGGCACGGTGAAGATCCATTTGATGCATATCTTCGAGAAGACCGGCATCCGCGACCGCTTCGAGCTAGCCCTGCACGGACTGCGGCTGGCGTGCGAGCGCGGCGACGAGGATGACGGCCCGTCCAAGGCCACAAGTCGCCCCGACCCGAACAGGGCCTTCCCCCTCAAGCCGGTCCACTAGCGAACTGCTGTTACTCAGACACCGATTGCGCGCTTGGCTCCGCGCTTCAAGCCGATCTGGCCGCCGCAAATCGCCACCCGAAGCCGCAGGCGTGTGCCCGCTTCGAGTTGCCCAGAGTGGCGAAACGGCGTCTTTCCGTACAACTCAAGGCCCCCGCGAAGCATCTCATCGCAGGCTGACGCCTGCGGCTCTGAGTGGCGGTTAGCGCGCAAGCGCTCGTAGGGAGCGATTCCATTGACCCGTTACAATGGAACTCTGGATCTTCCCTCCCCCCGGGTCAATGTCGCTGTCTTCTCCGCGTAGTTCTGATGCAAGCGTGTTCGATGTCCTGATCGTGGGTGCCGGTCCGACCGGGCTCTCGTGCGGCATCGAACTGAAGCGGCGCGGGATCGAGGCCGTCGTCGTCGAGAAGGGGTGCGTGGTCAATTCGCTCTACCACTACCCCACCAACATGACGTTCTTCACCACGCCCGAGCTGCTCGAGATCGGCGACATCCCGATGACGGCCGCGGGCGAGAAACCCACCCGCGGCGAAGCCCTCAAATACTATCGCCGCGCCGCCGAGCACTACCGGCTCGACATCCGCCAGTACGAGAACGTGGACAACATCCAAGGCGAGGACGGCGCGTTTCTTGTCACGACCACCTCGAAGCGCGAGGGGGCCGGCCAGTACCGTGCCGGCAAGATCATCTTGGCGACCGGGTACTACGACATTCCCGTGAAGATGAACGTGCCGGGCGAGGACCTGCCCAAAGTCTTCCACTACTATCGCGAGCCGCACCCGTTCTACGACTGTGACGTCGCGGTGATCGGCGGTAAGAACTCGGCGGCCATCACGGCGCTCGAGGTCTACCGCGCCGGAGGGCGCGTCACGCTCATCTATCGCGACAGCAAGCTCAGCGACAAGATCAAATACTGGATCCGGCCCGACATCGACAACCGTCTCAAGAACGGCGAGATCGCGAGCTACTTCGAGTCCAGCGTGCTAGCGATTACGCAGCGCGAGATCCGCATCGCCACGTCGGACGGGGAGAAGACGCTCCCCAACGACTTCGTGCTGGCAATGACGGGGTACTCGCCGGACCTCGGTTTCCTGCGGCGCACCGGCATCGTGCTCGAGCCCGACACGCAGAAACCGCGCACTGATCCCGAGACGCTCGAAAGCCTGCGTCCCGGCATCTACCTTGCCGGGGTCATCGTGGCGGGCATGCACACGAGCGAAATTTTCATCGAGAACGGACGGTTCCACGGCATTCAGATCGCCGATGACATCGCCGCGAAGCTGGGCCGAACGCCGGAGCCGGTCGCCGTCGTAACCAAGGCGTGAAGGCGAGCAGCTTGTGGTACAGGTCGAGGTGGCGTAATCCACAATGTAGGGGCGCTGCATGCTGCGGCATGCCGTGCCCGCGATTCTACCCTACACCGTCGCCCAGCGTTCACCGAACCCCTGTCATGAAAATCGGCATCACCTGTTACCCGACCTACGGAGGCAGCGGCGTCGTCGCCACCGAGCTGGGCATGGAACTGGCGGCGCGCGATCATGAGGTCCACTTCATCACCTACGCCAACCCGATCCGGCTGAGCACCGAGTCGCCGAACATCCACTACCACGAGGTCGAGGTTGGCAACTATCCGCTGTTTCAGTACCCGCCGTACAGCCTGGCGCTGGCCTCGCGCATGGTCCAGGTTGCCGAGTCGGCGAAGCTTGACCTGCTGCACGTCCACTACGCGATTCCCCATTCGATCAGCGCGCTGCTGGCGAGCCAGATGGCGGCCCCGCGCCGGCTGCCGTTCATTACCACCCTGCACGGCACCGACGTCACGCTGGTGGGCAACGAGCCGTCGTACTTTCCGATCACGCGCTTCTCAATCGAGCAGAGCCCCGGCGTGACGACCATCAGCCGTTACCTGCACGACCGCACGGTCGAGGTATTCGGTATCGAGAATGAGATTCGCGTGATTCCGAACTTCGTCAATTGTGACCTCTATCACCGCGTCGAAGACCCCGAGTGCCGCGCGCGCCTCGCCCGGCCCGAGGAGAAGATTCTCTTCCACCTGTCGAACTTCCGGCCTGTGAAGCGTCCGCTCGATTGCGTGCGCATCTTCGCCCAAGCCGCCGGCGACGTGCCTTCGCGGCTGGTAATGGTGGGCGACGGACCCGAGCGCGGACCGGCCGAGTCCCTGGCTCGCGAACTTGGCGTGGCGGACCGAGTGGTGTTCCTGGGCAAGCAGCTTCAGGTGGCGCCGTTGCTGGGTCTGGCGGACGTGCTGCTGCTACCCAGCGAGATGGAGGGCTTCGGCCTGGCGGCGCTCGAGGCGATGGCCTGCGGCGTTCCGCCGGTCGCCTCGGATGTCGGAGGGTTGCCCGAGGTCGTCACGCACGGCCACGACGGGATGCTGCTGCCGGTCGGCGACGTCGAGGCGATGGGGGATGCCACCCGTTCCCTGCTGACGGACTCGGCGCTGCACGACTCGATGGCATCAGCGGCACGCGAGACCGCCCAGAGCAAGTTCTGCTCGACGAAGATTATCCCGCTTTACGAAGACTACTACCGCGAGATCCGTGAATAGAGGGCACTGGTGAAAGGCTCTCAACGAACCGCTGACTGAAGCCCACCGGAGGGCCCTCGGAGAGATCGAACGCAGCTCGTCTCAAGGCTTCGGCGGTGCTCTCATCGGATAGCTCAACGGAAGCGTTGGTAGGCTGACGGGCGAGGTGAGCGGGTGTCTTGACGACTAGAGGGACTTAGATAGACGGCCGCTCTCGGCGGCGCTGTATCGATCTTCGGATACAGCCAAGAATGCTGCAGTCCCGGGTGTCTTGAGCCATACCTGGATGGAATGTCCTGTGTCCAATTGCTCGGGATGGTCAGACAAAAGGCGAGTAGACCCACGAGCACGATGCGCTGAGAGGCCGACGGTGCCTGGTCAAGAGGCCCGCGCGAGTGGGGAACTTTCGACCAACCGACACCGAGGCGCCCCCGCCGCCTCATGCGCGAACGGACTAGCAACACTACACCCACCGCCGCCATCAAGATGTTGAGCGTCTGCCCAGTACCGAGGGCGAGCCGGTGGGTTGGGTAGTCGCGAAAGAGGTCTATGAAGATGCGGGGGAAGGCATACCAGAACACGAACCTAGCAGCGACAGCACCAAGCGTTGAGTTAGTCCTCTTCACGCGTAACAAGAAAAGCATCAGCAGCAGGTTCTTGGCGCCGTCGTAGAGCACGACCGGGTGGCGGAACCCGTCAGCATCGGGAAACTTGACCGCCCACCACACGTCGGCGATGCTGCCGACGATCTGCCCATCGATGAAATTGCCGATGCGGCCAACCCCCATCAGGAACGCCCCAGGAATCACGAGAGCGTCGGCCAGGATACGGAACGGCGTCCCGTGCAGGCGGGTGAAGAGTGCGGTGCCGGCTGCGACGCCGAGCATCAGACCGTGGGTGGCCATGCCCCCAAGCCAATAGGCGGGAATCAATCCCAGATGCCCACGATAAAACGGCCATTCGTCAAACGCTACCTCGACGAGGCGGCCGCCGACCAACCCGCCTATCACGATGAACAGGCTCAAGCTCCAGACTTCCCGGAGCGACAAGCGTAGGTCCAAGTGACCGCGCCTGACAAAGAGGTGAATCTGGAGGAACCCAAGGGCAAAGCCGAGCCCGTACCACCATAGGTACAGGCCGCCGAGGTCAGCAACCACCGGGTCGATGCTGTGGACGTAGGGTCCGACCATGATGTTCCGTAACGAAAGTTACTCCTTCGAGACAATCGCGCCCACAAGTTCTCTAGGCCTCCTGGCAAATGAGAGTAGCCGCTCGATACGGCCGACGCAAGGATGCGCAAAGAGCGAATGCAGCGCGCCCCGGAAACAACCGTGCCCGAACGCGAGTGAGGGTTATGCCGCCGACCGACGGCTCTGAGGCCGCCGACTCGTCACTTGCATTCCGGGCTTTCACACCGCCACGGTCGTCGCTGTGTGCGCCTCGGCTCGACCTTGCGCCACCGCTGTCACAACCACCGCCGCGCCCGGCGGAACATCGATCAACCCCACCAGCCCCAGTGTCCCGTCCGAGCGGCTTCGTGTCCCTCGAAGGGGGACACCCTCGGCCGTCGCGATGTGGACGTTCGCGTTGCCCAGCGTCCGGATCGGCGGCAAGTTCGAGCTCGGCGCACGGCCGGTGGTCGAGGCGCGCCGGTCGATCGCTCCGCCGCCACGCGGACTCCCTGACGGCGGGTCTACGATGTTGCGGATGCGCAGTTGGATCCATGGGTCGTCCGTCAACGGGTCAAACAACATCTCGAGAAAGTTCCAATGCTTCGGCCCCTCGCGTGGCTCGAGATCGGGCGACCCGTAGCGCTGGTGGTAGAGCGCGTGCACATGCACATCGCGCCCCTCGTAGTCTTTCATCTCGGGGCCGAAATCCTCCTTCACGCCTCGTGAGCCCGATCGGCCGATCGGCCCGAACGAACACTCGACGAAGCGGTGGTCGGCGTTCTCAACGATCGATGCCAGGTGGATATCGCCGTACACGCTGACGATGCCCTGCCGGCTGCCCAGCAACTCGATCACGCGGTCACATCCCGCCGTCACCCATCCTGCGTAGTCCGCCGCCACGCGATCACGTTGGGCGAAACGCCCGCCGGTCTCGGCATCGATCTCGCGGCCGGTGAACACGGTGTGCATGCAATTGATGCCGACCGCGAGCATCAGCGGGGCCGGATCGTTGCGCAGCACCTGCTGCAGCCAGGCGAACTGCTCTTCGCCGAGCAACGTGCGCGTCGGGTCCTGGCGGCGGTAGAGGTTCTCTTTGTGGCCCCACCCCCAGCGGCCCCAAATCTCGGTGTCCTGCGAGCTGCGCCAGCGGCGGGCGTCCATCACCAGGATCGTGAAGTCATCGTCGGGCATGCGCCAGTGATGCCACAGCTTCGGGTTGTCGGTGCCGGAGGGCTCCTCGATGCCCTCGGTGAGGTGCTGCACGAGTTGGTAGTTCCGGCGCATGTAGTGCATGTCTTGGCCGAGGCCCTCGACATTGCGAATGATGTATTGCTCGGGGCCCTTGATATCGTCCATGCCGAAGTCATGGTCACCAGGGTTAACGAGATTCCAGTGCCGCATGAATTGCCAGCGCGTCGTCGGGCCGCCGATTGTCGTCGTGATGATGCGATACGCGTCGTCGGTAGAGGGCGGCGGGAAAACCAGCTCCAGATACCAGACATCGTCGTCCCAAGCGATCACCTGGAAATCGTAGTCGTCGAAGTGGCGGTAGGCCCGCGGGGTTGGCTGGTCGTGAACCCAGTTTTCCTCGAAGTTCTTGGCGTTCGGCAGGTTCGGCCCGCCGCCAGTGATCGCGTGTCCGCCGAGTCCGCAAACGCGGTAGGGCGCCTTGAGTTGCGGCAGCCGGCCGACGTATCGGCCTGTTTGGGGGGCCGGCTCGGTGATGCCGGTGCCGGGCATTCGCATCGCGGGATTCTCGATCCGCGGATCGTCGGTGACGTCCTCGCCGTCTTTCCAGACCGTGAAGTAGAGCGTCCTCTCCGCCGGCGAGGCCGGCAGCACCGCTTCGACGATGGCCGTGTTGCGGCGGAAGTCGTTGGTGACGATCCGCGCTGACCCGGCGACGGACACGCCGTGCCATCCGCCCTCGGGCTCGGCTCTGTCGGCGATGCGGATCTCGGTCCGTTCGCCGTCGTTGCGAAACACGGCCACAAAGCGGCAGGTCCACTGGCCGTCGGTCTGCCGAAGCGTGTGGCCGAGCGGATAGCAGAAGTGACACTCGTTGAGAGTGATCTCGATCGGTTGGTTCGACCCCGGACGCACCTCGACGCGGTTGACCTCGAAGTCGAGTAGGCCACGACCGACGATGCCGAAGAAGCCCTCGGCGAACGTCTTGCGGTCGACGTTGTCGGCCGTGACCTCGGTGACGGCCTCATCCTGACGAAGCCGCGCGATGACGGTGGCCGGGCCTGCCTCGTCGCCGCCGACCTCGACCTCGATCACGAGGCGGTCCCCGGGCTGGAACGCCGGGGCGGGTTGCGCTTCGCTGGATAGCGCTGTGCCGGGTCCGGGCCGCGCGTGATCATAGATGCCGAACTGCCCGCCGTCATCCCACAGCGCCATCCAAGCGCCGTTGCCCTCCTCGGTTTGACGCTCGCGGCTTTCATAAAGCGTCCGCCCGCTGAAGCAAACACCGATCAGGGCGTAGCCCGGCTTGTCGTGGGCGTGTTTGGGATCTTGCGGGCGCGGGGCCAACGTGCGAAAGGTCATCTGCGCCCGCACAGAATAGTTGCCGGTCATCTTCCAGTCGCGCCGCCAGATCATGGCGAGCGGCAGCGACGGATCGACGTCGACGGGGATCGGCTTGTGGTGGTTGCTCTCCCAATGAAAGGGGAAGTGGTGGGTCGGGTTGCGGTCGCCGAGGTTTCGCGGCTTGCGCCGCAGCGCCCTCGACTCGATCTTCCAGTAGCCGGGATTGATCGTCTCCCAGCCGTCGCCGTGATTGAGGGAGTCAGGCCGGTCGAAGTCGTCGGCAGTGACCCAGCCCGACTGTTGAGCGGCCGCTTCTTGCGCCGACGCCGCGCCGCCCGCAGCGACCAGCGAGGCTGTCAGCTTCAAGAAATCGCGCCGGTCAACGTTGTTTGAATCTGTCGCGTCGTCTTGCATGGGATCCTTTCTGGCGCGCCATGGAGTAAGCCTCTAGGCTTGCCGAGGACCGATTCCTCGGTTCTCAGGGCCGCTGTCAGGCACTCGGTCGTTGCCATCCTGGGCTTCGAAGATTCGAGACTCAGCAAGGCTGGAGCCTTACACCAGATCCGGTGAGGACACTTGTTCAGAGCTTGACACGACACTCACGCTCCGATCTTGTCGGCAAACGCAGAGGACGCGAAGTCAGAGTCGTAGAGAACGCAACTCGCCGTGTTGATGATCAGGAACACGCGGCTGCCCTGGGCCAGCTTCAGCTCGTCGCAGGCCGCCGGGGTGACCTCCACCGCCACGTTGCGAACTTCCTCGGCGACCGAAACCGTGATCAGGCGAAGCTCGTCAACCGACTGCACGCTAACAACCCGGCCCGGCAGGACGTTCGGTGCCGACAGCCCTACCGGGTGGGCGCTCGATAGGATGATGTCCCGCGCCGGGATACCGACCCACATGCGCCGGCCGGGCGAGCTGCGCGCGCCGGAAACGGCGAGCTGCAACGACGGATTGCCGGGACTGAGGGAGACTTCCCTCCGCTGGTCGCTCGACTCGGCGACCGTGCAGGGCAGGATGTTCTCAAAACCGGCGGGCAGCGTCGCTGGAAAGACCCGCGGATCGGTGAGCACGTCCGGCGGTTCTCCCTTGGTCACGACCTCGCCTTCGGAAAGCACGATCAACTCGTCGCAGAGCGCTTGAACTTCCATCGGGTCGTGCGAGACCAACAGCATCGGAATCTGAAACTGATCGACGACCCGCCGCAGGAAGGGTAGGACCCGTCGGCGCAAGGGAACATCGAGCGATGCCAGGGGCTCGTCGAGCAGCAGTAGCCGCGGCCCCGAACAAATCGCCCGGCCGAGCGCGACGCGTTGCCGTTCGCCGCCCGACAACGTCGCGACGTCCCGGTCGAGCAGCGGCGTGATCTCGAGGAGTTCGCAAACGGTCTGGAACGTCCGATCGAGCGAGTTACCCGAACGCCGCGCGCGGGAGGCGCCCGCCAGCAAGTTGCGTCGCACGTTGTGATGCGGGAACAGCAGCCCCTCTTGCGGTACGTAGCCGATGCGGCGGGACTCTGGCCGGCCGTAGACGCGTTGCGTCGAGTCGAGCCACACGTCATCGCCCAGCGACAGCCGGCCCGTGGCGCGGCGTTTCAGCCCCGCGATCGATTGCAACAGGCTGGTCTTGCCCGCACCGGAAGGCCCGAAGATACCCGTAACGTGACGGGTCGCCGTGAAAGCCGCGCGCAGGTCGAAATGGTCCAGACGAAGGAAGACCTCGACGGATAGTTGTTCGGGGCTCATCGCTGTTCGGGATTCATTGCGCGTGGCGTTGTCTGGGCCGCTGCCGTGAGAGGTGCTCCGACACTAGAATGCTAGCGAATCCCACGAGCAGGGCCATCGACACCAGCACGTAGGCGGAGCGGTCGTCGCCCACCTGCTGCGCCGAGAAGATCGCCGAGGCCAGCGTCTGCGTGTGTCCGGGAATGTTGCCGGCGATCGTGACGGTCGCGCCGAACTCGCCGATGGCGCGCGTGAATCCCAAGATCGTGGCCGCTAAAAGCCCGCGGGAAGCCAACGGCAGAGTGTAGCGGAAGAACGTCGAGACCGGGCCGTGTCCCAGCGTGCGGGCCATCATCTCGAGCCCCGGATCGACGCCTTCGAATGCCACGCGCGCCGTCCGCACCACGAGCGGGGTGGCCATAACGGCGGAAGCCAGGATCGCCGCTTTCCACGTGAGCAGAATGCCGAGGTCAAAGCCGATCGTGTTGCGACCCAGCCAGCCATCGGTGGCGAGCATGCGCAGCAGCAGATAGCCCACGGCGGTCGGTGGCAACACCAACGGCAGCCCGACCAGTGTCGAGACGACGCTCTTGAAGCGGAACTCGACGCGAGCCAGCAGGTAGGCCAGCAGCGTCCCGGGTATGAGGACCAGGAGCGTCGCGACCGACGCAACCTGGAGCGTCAGCAGGATCGCGTTCAGAGTCGATTCGGTCATTCGGCCGGATGCCCTTCGGGAATCACGAAGCCGTGTTTGCGGAAGAGTTCCACGGCTTCAGGGCTTGCCAGGAACTCGAGGAAGGCGCGCGCGGCTTCAGGGTTGCGGCCGCCACGAACCTGGGCGGCTGCGTAGCTGATGCCGGGAGCCATAGACTCCGGTACCGGCAGCACGACCCGCACCTTATCAGATACAGCGGCATCGGTCTGGTAGACAATGCCGACGACGTCGGGTTGGGCCTCCACCATACCCAGGGCGGCGCGCACATCAGGCGCCGGCGCGACGCGGCTGCGTACTTGGTCCCAAAGGCTCCGGCCATCGACCGCGACGTTTTCGAGAAACTCCTTGGCGTAACCCCCGGCTGGGACGGCGTCGGGGTTGGCCAGTGACAGGAATCGGAACTCGGCCGAAGCGACGTCCGCCGGGCGTTCCAGCTCCAGCGGGCTCGCGTGGTTCGCAACGATGACGAGGCGGTTAGAAAGAAACGAGCGCCGCGTGCCGGCGACGAGGAGTTGTTTGTCCTCGACGTAACCCATCCAGCGCTCGCTGGCGGAGAGAAAAACGTCGGCGGATTCGGTCGCCTCGACTTGAAGAGCCAGGACGTTGGAGCCCGCGAAGTTAAATACGGACCCAAGGCCGTGGCGGCTCTCGAACTCGCGGCCCACGTCTTCGAGCACGTCCTTGAGGCTGGCCGCGGCGAACACCAATGGACCCTGCGGAGATGTGCTCGGCCCCGCGCAGCCGAGCATCGCTACCAGCAGGATGGCGAGCGCAACCGGAAGCGTCCGTGACCAGCCCGTGTCTGTGGGGCAACGCGACATGAAAACGCCAATCTTACCAGCCCGCCGACGCAGAGCGGTCCAAAGTTGTAGGGGTGGACCGCTGTGTCCACCCCGGTGCCACCATCGGCGGGGATCTTCGGTCCGCAGCAGGCCAAACCCAACCCTGACGGTACGGTCCTTGCCTCACACCCAAACGCTACAATCTGAGAAATGCCGAGTGACTCGCCATCCAACTCGCCCGCGCAACCAACCGCGTTCAGCCGCCGGGCGTTCGTCGAATCGCTGTGCGGTGGGTTCGGGGCGATTGGCCTAGCTGGGATGCTGGGCGCCGGCTCCGCCTCGGCGGGCCCGGTTGCGGGTCCGCTCGGACCGCACTTCGCTCCCAAAGCCAAGCACATCATCTTTCTTTTCCTCACCGGCGGGCCATCGCACATCGACATGTTCGACCCCAAGCCGGCGCTGCATAGGTACGCCGGGCAGCGCCCCGAGTCGGTCGACCTGCGCACCGAGCGCATGACCGCCGGCCTGCTGCCTTCTCCATTCGAGTTCAAGCGCTACGGCCAGGGCGGGATCGAGGTCAGCGAGTTGCTGCCGAACCTCGCCGGCGTGGCTGACGACCTGTGCGTCATCCGTTCGATGTACACCTTCAACCCGACACACACCCCGGCGCGGAATCTGATGCACTCGGGCAACATCGCGTCGACGCGGCCGTCGCTGGGCGCTTGGCTCTCCTACGGCCTTGGGACGGAGAACCAAAACCTGCCCGGGTTCGTCGTGCTGAGTCCATCGGTGCGCGGCAGCCAGCTGTGGCGGTCGGGTTTCCTGCCCGCCGAACACCAGGGCACGCATTTCAACCACTCCGAGGCGGATCCGGAAAAGATGATCCGCTACTTGCGCAACACCAAGCTCGGCCCCGAAGCGCAACGGAAGCAGCTCGATCTACTGGCCGCTCTCAACCGCGATCACCGCGCCGAAACCGGGCCGGACGCCTTCCTCGACGCGCGCATTCAAGCCATGGAGACGGCCTATCGGATGCAGTTCGCCGCGCTCGATGTATTCGATGTTCGCAAGGAGCCCGACGCGGTCCGCGACGAGTACGGCTCGACGCCGTTTGCCAACGGCTGCCTGCTTGCCCGCCGGCTGGTCGAGCGCGGCGTGCGCTATGTCCACGTCTACTACGGGCCGGGACAGCCGTGGGACGACCACAAAGAGATCAACAAGAAGCTGCGCGAGCGCTGTCCCGACATGGACCAGGGAGCGGCGGCCTTGCTGCGCGATTTGAAACGCCGCGGGCTGCTGGATGAAACGCTGGTCGTGTGGGGCGGCGAGTTCGGACGGACGCCGGTGTCGGAAGCCGGCGACGGACGCGACCACAACCCCTACGGCTTCACGATGTGGATGGCCGGCGGCGGCGTGCGCGGCGGGCTGTCGTACGGCAACACGGACGAGTTCGGTTTTCAGGCCGTCGAGAATCGAGTGAGTATTCACGACTTGCACGCCACGATCCTGAACCAGCTTGGCTTCGACCACGAACGCCTCACCTATCGCTACGCCGGCCGCGACTTCCGCTTGACCGATGTTCACGGCCGCGTGATGAAGGAGCTGCTGGCGTGATGCATCGACTTTCTGACCTGGTTTCAGCCGTCCTGGTATCTAATTGGCCTCCGCACTCGCCGAGTCCCAAGACTTGCTCCGTCAACGCAGCGATCGCGCTACTGCTCTTGACCCTCGCTCCAATCGCATTGGCGGCGGAGCGAGAAGACATCGATATCAACATCGTCATTGACCAGCGCATTGCGATGCGCGACGGAGTCGAACTTTCGGCTAGAATCTGGATGCCGGAGCAGATCGACGAGCCATTGCCAACGGTGTTCGTCTTCACCCCTTACGTCTCCGACGAATCGCAGAAACGAGGTACCTTCTTCGCAAGAAACGGATATGTGTATGTGAGCGCTGACGTACGGGGACGCGGCAACTCCGACGGAAAGTTCAAACCGCCCGGGAAGCACCACCCTCAGGACATCCACGACGCAATGGCTTGGTTGGCCAAGCAACCGTGGTCAGATGGCCGCTTTGTCATGCGTGGCGGCTCATACCGTGGGATGACGCAATGGCAGGCCTGCATGGAAAAGCACGAGGGTCTCAGGTCGATTGTCCCCACGGCTGCAACCTACTGGGGAAGTGCGACCCAAAATGGCGTTGTACCCCAGTTTCGGCGTGCCTGGTGGCTCGGGCTTACTAGTGGTTCGACCCAAAACGCGAACTTGTCAGGAGACTCCGACTACTGGCGTCGCAAGCACCTGCAGTATTTTCACAACCACGTACCTTACTCCCGTTTCTGGGAAGTTGCGGGTGTCGATCAGAGAATCTATTCGCAGCGGGCACTTCCTGAATTCGCCGAGTACCGTGACTCGCTATATCCCTCAAAGGCAGACTACGCCGGTATCGACATCCCCACTCTAAGTGTCACTGGCTATTACGACGGCGCCCAGCTCTCGGCATTGCACTACCGAAACCGGGCGCTCCACAACGCGTCCGACAAGCCCACAGCCCGACACTTTCTGTTGATCGGGCCTTGGTCTCACGCCAGCACGCGTTACCCCACCGAGGAAGTTTTCGGACTGCATGTAGGTTCTGAGGCGGTCATCGATCTGGACAAGCTTCATCTGGACTGGTACGACTGGGTTCTCAAGGACGGTGACCAGCCAAAGCTATTGGAAGACAAGGTCACCTACTACGTGATTGGACCGAATGAGTGGCGGCACGCTGAATCATTGGATCAGACTTCTAATGCGAAGCAGGTGTGGTACCTGGGCTCCATGGATGGCAGGGCTCACGACGTGTTTCATTCCGGAGAGCTCAAGTCCGCTCCTCCATCCGGCCAGAAGCCCGATGTCATCAAGTACGACCCCCTGGACACATCGCTTGCCGACATTTGGCAACGTCGCCCTTTCGAGTTAGACCAGAAGATGGCTCATGCCCCGGGAGGGTTGATCTACCACAGTCCGCCTCTTGAGGCCGACACGGAGGTGACGGGCTTCATGAACTTTAAGGCCTTCATCTCTTTGGACGTTCCCGACACAGACTTGAGGGCGGCCGTCTACGAGATACGATCCGACGGAACTAGCGTCATGCTTGGGTACGACCACATCCGGGCCAGATACCGAAATTCTGTAGGCAAAGAGGAACTCGTCGTCCCTGGGGAAGTCAATCTGTATGAGTTCGATTCGTTCCAATTCTTTTCTCGCGTGCTTCAGAAGGGGAGTCGACTGCGCTTACTCCTTCGCCCGCTGAACTCTCCCTATTACGGCAAGAACTTCAACTCGGGTGGAAGGCTCGGGTATGAGACAGCGACGGACGCTCGGGTCGCTACCATCACCTTTCACCACGGGGCGGAATACAAGAGCCGCTTGGAACTACCTGTCATGAAAAGGTGACGGACACCTGGGTAGAACGTGGGCTATCGACGTGTCAGTGGTGTACTGAAGGAGTTTCTAGTGTGATGCAGCGATTTCTTTCCCTAGGCTCGAGACTGCTGCTACCGTGCATGGCTGCAATGGTCGCGGCTGCTCAAAGCCCCGAGGTCGAGTTCTTCGAAAAGAAGATCCGCCCCGCCCTCGTCGAGCAGTGCTATGCCTGTCACTCGGCGAAGCTCGAGACGCCCATGGGCGGATTGCGGCTTGATTCGCGCGAGGGCGTGCGAAAGGGGGGCGCTTCGGGACCGGCGATCGTGCCCGGCGAGCCGGCACAGAGCCTGTTGCTCAAGGCGGTGAGCTACACCGACATGAATCTCAGGATGCCGCCGACGGGCAAGCTGCCCGCACACGTCATCGCGGACTTCGAGCGCTGGATCGCCGACGGCGCAACCGACCCACGAACGAGCGCGGTCAGCGGGTCTGCGAGCCCTCAAGAGTCAAGCGGCCCCGGCACGTCCGTCGAGGACGGCCGCCGCTGGTGGTCGTTCCAACCATTGAGGGAGCATCCCGTGCCGCGGACCGCTCAACCGGATTGGGTGCGAACAAAAACCGATTCGTTCGTCCTCGCCAAACTCGAGGAAAACAACTTGCGCCCATCGCCGCCCGCCGACCCCCGCACGCTGATTCGCCGCGCTTACCTCGACCTGACCGGCCTGCCGCCCACTTATGAGCAGGTCGAGGCCTTCGCCGCTGACCCCTCGCCCACCGCCTACGCTGACCTGATTGACCGCCTGCTCGCCTCACCCCGCTACGGCGAACGCTGGGGACGCCACTGGCTTGACGTGGCCCGCTGGGCCGAAGACCACCCCACCAGCGAATCGACCAACCGCCCGCACCCCTACGCTTGGCGCTACCGCGACTGGGTCATCGAGGCGTTCAACGACGACATCCCCTACGACCGCTTCATCCGCATGCAGTTCGCCGCCGACTTGCTGCCCGGGTTCGAGCCCGATCAGATGCGCGCCCTCGGCTACATCGGCAACTCGCCCATGTACCACAAAGACCCACGGCTGTCGCGCGATGTGATCGAAACGTTGGCGAGCGACGATTGGGATGAGCGCGTCGACGCGGTGTCGCGCGGGTTGCTCGGCCTCACCGTCGCCTGCGCCCGCTGCCACGACCACAAGTTCGACCCCATCACCAACAAGGACTACTACGCGCTCGCCGGCGTCTTTGCCAGCACCTGGCTCGTTAAGCGCCCCATTATCGAGATGGACGCGGCCGAGGCCGATAAACTCGTCTGGGACCACGAGCGCCTCTACCGCGTCAAGGGCCAAGTCGGCAACCTGAAGGAACTCGACACCATCGCGCCCGAGGTTCATCCCAAGGTCGCGGAGCTGCAGGCCGAAGTCGAAGCGCTCGAAGCCAAGCTCGAACGCAATCACACGCCGCTCACCCACGCCGTCATCGACTGCGGCGTTTGGATCGACGGCTCGACGCCCACGGTCACGTGGATCGACCTGCGTCCCGGCGAACCGCGCGACCTGCCCGTCTTCATCAAGGGCAATGTCGCGAACCCGGGAGAGATCGTTCCGCGGCGTTTCTTGACGGTGTTTTCGGAAGCGGCGCTGTCAGAAGAAGAGATCGAGCCGTTCCGGCAAGGGTCGGGGCGGCTGGAACTGGCCGAGGGGATTCTCGACGAGGCCGGGGCGCTCGCGGCGCGCGTTTGGGTGAACCGCGTTTGGGGATGGCATTTCGGCGAGCACCTTGTCCGCACGCCCTCGGACTTCGGCACGCAGGGACAGCGTCCCACGCACCCCGAACTGCTCGACGACCTCGCCTCGCGCTTTGTCCAGAACGGGTGGTCGCTCAAGTGGCTGCATCGCGAGATCATGCTGTCGGCGACGTACCAGCAGGCGAGCCGACACATCGAGTCCGCCGCCGAGGCCGATGCCACGAATCGTTGGCTGTGGCGTTACAACCCGCGCCGGCTCGACATCGAGTCGTGGCGCGACGCGATCTTGCAGGCCTCCGGCGAGCTGGATCTCGCGATGGGCGGCCCCTCCGAGCCCGTGGACACCGAATGCGACGCCCGCCGCACGGTCTATTCGAAGATCAGCCGCGGCCGGCCGCACCCGATCTTCCAACTCTACGACTACCCCGACGCCACCCAGCACACCCCGCAGCGCCAAGTCACCACCACGCCGCTGCAGCAACTCTTTGTCCTCAACAGCAAGTGGATGCAATATCAGGCCAAGAGCCTGGCCCTCGTGGTTCACGACATCAAGGACCCGGAGGCGAAGATCCGGGCGCTCTACCGCCGCACGCTTGCCCGCAATCCCATGTCGACCGAGATCGACCACGCCCAAACCCTCCTCAAGTCCCGCAGGGACGAACTGAGCCACACCCCCTGGGCGGAGTACGCACAGATCCTCCTCGGCACTAACGAGTTCATCTACCTGAACTGACCTTGGGTGCGGACCCGACCGGCGCGTGCATCCGCATCCGAAACTGCCGCTTTATTTCCGGCAACTTCATCCGTTTTCGCTTTCGCATCGTCTTGCGTTTCACCACGAAATAGCCGCTCTTTCTATTGATCTCGCAGATATGCGTGAACCCTAGAAAATCGAAAGTGCTCGGTTTCCCCGCCCCACGTTTGCGCCGTTCGGCGATCGCCAAACGACCGAACTCGATCAACTGCGTCTTGCCCGGATGCCGTTCGAGCCCAAACTTCCCCAAGCGCTCTCGAAGCTCTTCGAGAAAGCGCTCAGCATCGGCCCGATGCTCGAATCCCAGCACGAAGTTGTCGGCGTAACGGACCACGATCACGCGGCCCGTCGCCACTTTCGGAGTGCCCTTCTTCGTCTCCGACCACTCACCGTCTTCTGACACTCCGGCCTTAAGCCATTTCTGGATCAGGCGTAGAATGCGTCGGTCGGCAATCTCATGTTCGAGGAACTTGAGCAGCCATTCGTGATCGAGGTTTCTCAAAGAACCCCTGGATGTCTGCGTCGAGAACCCACCTCACCCGTTGCGTGCTGATGCCGACCGTCAACGCATCGAGCGCATTATGCGCCAAGCGCCGGGGCCGGAATCCGTACGAAAACCCCAGGAATCGCTCCTCGTAGGAAGTTACCCATGTATCCGGACGTACATTCCTTGGGCCCCTCTAAGGCGAAAGGCCGCGGATCTTAAAAAGAGATCCGCGCTACGGGCACCCACCCGAACTGTCCGTTCTGCGGGAGGGTGCGTTGTACAATCAGGGCGTGACTCGGAGCTTGCCCCGGACTCGGTTGGGGCCGTTTGGCCAAGCCTGCGTGTTGAGTGCCCTCATCGTCTCCCTCTCCTGGTTCTTGCGGGCGTCGGACCTCGGGTCGTCCACCGCCGGAGTCAAGCCTCTCGAAGCCATCGGCTGGAAACTGTTCTTCGACAAGATTCTGTCGGGGCCGGGGAACTTCTCATGCGGCTCGTGCCACCTGCCCGAAAAGGGTTACGAGGGCGGTGTCGCGCTAGCCAAAGGCGCCCACAACGACGTGCTGCCGCGCAGCACCCCGACGGTGGTCAACCTCAAGGAAGCAACAGCCTTCTTCTGGGACGGACGCGCTCTGTCTCTCGAGGAGCAAGCGAAAGGCCCCATCACCTCCGAGATCGAAATGGACCTCAACCTCAACGAGGCGGAAGCGCGGATTCGCGCCGACCCCGCGTATCGCAAGGCCTTCGCGGCGGCGGGTGTCGCTGAGGTTGGTATCGGCGATATTCTGGGCGCCTTGGCCGCCTTTGAGCGCAGCCTCGTCACCGGCGAAACGCCCTACGACCGCTGGCTCGAGGGTGACCGGAGCGCGTTGACCGAGTCCCAAGAGCGGGGCCGCCTGATCTTCTTCGGCACGGGCCAATATGCCGTCTGCCACTCGGGCTCGAACTTCACCGATGGCGATTTCCACAACATTGGCACCGGCACGCCGGACGACTTGGGGCGCTACTCCGTCACCAACCGCGAGCGGGACAAGGGGGCCTTCAAGACGCCGTCCCTGCGCAATTGGAAAAACCGTGAACCGTTCATGCACGACGGCCGGTTTTCATCGATGGGTGTGGTGCTCGACCACTACAGCCACGCAGCAAAAGCCCAAGTGGGGTACTCGGAGGTCGACCCGCTTTACTTCACCGACACGGCGAGGGCGGACCTCACCGCATTCATGGCGGCGCTGAACGGGCCGTGGCCCGATCTCGAGCCGTTCGAGCGGGCCTGGGGTCGGCTGGTCCGGTAAGACAGACGCGCCCTCCGCGAGGAAGCGGGCAACAGAGGACAAGACTGGACGAAAGCGAACAAGACGGCCACACCCTGTCTGATACCATTTCGACTTGGTGATCGAGCTCGTCAGGCGCAACGAGATCAAGTTTCTCGGCGTGTGCATGCTGTTGCTGAGCGCGGCGGCGGGATGGTTACTGCTGACCCGTCCGACGCACCGCATCGAGGGTGATTTCCTTCAACGGGAAGACCGGCGGACGGTCGATGATTGGCTCGTCGAGCAGTTCGTGTCGCCGATCGCCGAGTATCGCGTGCGGGCTTGCCGGGCGCTGGGACGGATCGGGGACGAATCGACGCTCGGCCTGCTGCTCAAGGCGCTCGAGGACCCGATCCCGCGGGTGCGCGCCGAGGCCGCCTTCGCGATGGGCGAGATGGACGACCGTGACACGCGGGCCGAGCTGGGCCGCGAGCCCCGCGCGGCCGCCGTGGCCGGCCTGATGTCGGCGTTAGGCGATGGCGAGCGCATCGTCGTCACCGACGTTGTCGAGGCCTTGGGCAAGCTACGGGCGCAGGAGGCGTATCCGCGGTTGACGCAGACGGCTGCGCCGCTGCCGGTGACGATGGCGGCGCTGGTGCGGCTGGGGAAGCGCGAGGCCGTCCCGTGGATCGCGGCCCGCCGACGCTCCGATGATCAGGAAACCCGTTGGGCCGCGACCCAGGCGCTGCTTGACCTGGAGGCCGACGTCGGCGAAGAGCTGACGCGGTCGTTCATCAACCTGATGCGCGACCGCAATCCGTGGATTCGCCTGGAGGCCGCGCGCGGGCTGGGACGAGCGAAGCCGTCAAAGGAAGTGCGGCAGGCGCTGGTGGCGGCCATCGATGATCCCGACCCCAAGGTTGTCAAGCAGGGACTGCGATCGATTGGCGAGGTCAAACCGCCCGACGCGTTGCCGCTGCTGGTCGAGTCGCTGGGGCACCGCAACGAGAACGTGCGCGCAGCCGCGGTCGAGGCCCTCGGCAACCTCGGCGACCCGAAGGCCGCGCCGCTGATCGAGTCGCTGCGTGGACGGGCGTCGCCGGTTTCCTATCAGGCGGAGATCGCGCTGGCGAAGCTGGGTGCGCTGTCGGTCTTCGCCGATGCGGGCGGTGAGCTGCCGGAGAGGTATCGGCATGCGGCGGCGATCGAGAGCTTGCTGGCGGGAGCGGGGCCTCGAAGCCCGCCGCCGCTGTTGAAGTGGGCGGCGAGGGTTTGGGAGGCGGATGAAGACTTTGCCCGCACCGCGCGTCCGGCGACCCTGCGAGCGCTCGCGGAAGCGAAGCATCCCGATGCCGAGCGCTACCTGCGGGAGGCAGTCGGCGATTCCGATCCCCGCGTGCGGCGAGTCGCGCTCGAGTTGTTGCCGTCGGCTTGGGTCGAGACCTGCCGCTCCGCTTACGACGGTGCGTCGGACGACCCGGCCACGCGGCTGGCTGCTTTGGATTGTGCGGCGCGTGGGACCAGTGGACAGGGCGGCGGTCCGTCCGCGGCGAAGGCGTTGTTCGAGAAGGCTCTTGACGATCCCGTCCGCCGCGTTCGTATTCGCGCGGTGAAACACCTGCGGTTGCTTTTCAACGAGGATCACGACGAGAAGATCGGGCCCCCGGACGTTCGCTACGACGAGGCGGCATACCAGCATATCGCCCGCTCGACCAACCGCCTGATGCGCATCGAGACGTCGGTTGGCGAGATCGAGTTGAAACTCGACTACGCGAACGCTCCGCTGACCGCGCGGAACTTTGTTGAGTTGGCCCGTGAGGGCTTCTACACCGGGCAGCGTTTTGTCGATGTCGTGCCTGGGAGTTACGCGTTGGCGGGCGATCCCCGTGAGACGGACCGCCCCGGGTCGGATTCAAACATGCCGGACTATACGATTCGCACGGAGATCAATCGTGAGCCGTTCCTGAGGGGCAGCCTTGCCATGGCCGAGGGCCACAAGGATTCAGCGGCGACACGGTTCATTATTTGCCTCGCGCCGCAGCCTTTGTGGGAAGGCCGCTACACGAACTTCGGGAGGCTGGTGTCGGGGGATGCGTTGCTAGACCGGATTACGGTCGAGACGCGGATACTGCGCGTCGTGGTGCCTTGAAGTAGGGGCACGGCATGCCGTGCCCGGCGGCTTCGAACGGGCGACTTGACCCGAACACGGGCACAGCATGCTGCGCCCCTACTTTTGGGCTCGCCGGCTCCGTTGGGATATCAAGGGCGTAGGACGGCGACCGCGTTGCTTATGAATCCGTTCAGGAATCTTGGCGGCCGCCAGGCATGACTTGTAGCAGGGTGTCGAGTTGCTGGCGGGCGATGCGCGACCAAGGGCTGCTCGAGTCGAGTTGCAGGTACTCTCGCCAATGCTTGGCCGCGCGCATCGGCTCGCGCTGCCTTTCGTAGACCAGGGCGAGGTTGTAATGGGCGTCGGCGTAGTTCGGCTGCAGGCGTAGGGCCAACTCGTAGCATTCGATGGCTTCGTCGAGTCGGCTGGTCTCCTCGCTGATGTTGCCCAGATTGAAGTGCGCCAGCGGATAGTGCGGCGAGGTCCGCAGCGCTTCACGATAGCAGCGCTCGGCCTCGGCAAGGTCGCCGCGCCGGTAGCGTAGCGTGCCGATGTTGACCCACGCCCCGGCCGCATCGGGGTTGAGTTCCAAGGCGCGCTCGTAGGCGTTCATCGCCACGGTCTTGGGCGTCGGGGCGGCGGAGGAGGTTTCGATCCAGTTGACCCACGCCCCGGCCGCATCGGGGTTGAGTTCCAAGGCGCGCTCGTAGGCGTTCATCGCGCCCTCATCGTCGACGCCCAGCTCCTCGATTTCGAGCCCTCGGCGAAACCACTGCTCGGCCTGCTGCAGCTTCTCAACGCCGTTGCGTCGGGCGGCATGCGCCACGGTCTTGGGCGTCGGGGCGGCGGAGGAGGTTTCGAAATCCAGCAGCAACTGCCCGGTGATGGCCTCCATGCGCGCGCCGGGCAGGTCGACCTCCAAGCGGCGGCCGTTGGCGACGATCTTCAGCTCGGTCAGTGGCTGCTCGACGCCGGGGAGCGACTTGCGCAGCGCCGAGAGGGAATCTTTGATGCGGCGCGGCGGGATGCGATCTTGCCGCAGCTTGAGGAGCGTACGCAGGGCGACGAGGTCGGAGAAGCGGAACTCTCCCCGCTCCTCGCACAACCCGTGACGCTCCCACGAGCGCAAGCGGTTCTCACGGATCTTGAGGATGCGCCTGACCTGCGAACGCGAATAGCCGCTGTCGGCAGCCGGGAGACCCACGCAAGAAGTGTAGCGCAATTACGAGCGTGGGCGAAACCTTCGACGAGCGCCGGCGACGAGCGCCGTTGTGGGCACGACACGCAGTGGCCCGAAGCGACTGCTCACGTTGGCCGATCGCCGGCCGCGGTGGTGCGATTCATAAGGCGCGGCTTGGTGTCGTCGTAGTCGTAGACGGCGTAGTGCATCGCGCAGCGGTTGTCCCACAGCAGAAGGTCGCCTTCGCGCCAGCGGTGGCGGAAGACGTTCTCGGGGCGCGTGGCATGCTGGTGGAGGAACTCGAGCAGCGGCCGGCTCTCGTCTTCGGTCATCGCGGCGAAATGCGACGTGAAGTAAGGATTGACGTACAGCGCCTTGCGAGCGGTCTCGGGGTGGGTCCGGACGACCGGATGCTCGACCGGCGACGGGATGTCGGCGATCGGCTGGCCGTCGCTCACACCGGCGCGGTTCCGTTGGGCGAGCGGCGCGCTGGTGTGCATCGCGGTGAGGTCGTCGAGCATCCGCCGCATTCCTTCCGACAACTCGTCGTAGGCGTGGTACATGTTGCAGAACATAGTGTCGCCGCAGCCTTCGGTGATCGTGCGGGCGTAGAGGACCGAGCAAGCGGGCGGCTTCTCGGCGAACGAGATGTCGGAATGCCAGAAGTCGTTGCGCGCGCCGGGTGTGCCCTTTTTGTTTTCGAAGACGAGGACTTCGGGGAGTCCGTCGACCCCCCGCCGCGAGGCCAGTGGGTGTGGTTCGACCGGCCCGAACAGGCGGGTGAAGGCGAGCTGGTCCGCGGGCGTTAGGCCCTGTCCGCGGAAGACCAGCACGAGATGAGCGTGGAAGGCTTGCTTGATGGCGGCGACGAGTGGGTCATCGAGAGAGCCGGCCAGATCGACGTTCGTCACCTCCGCCCCGAGCGTGCCGGACAACGGTTTCGCGGTCAATCGAAACGAGGATTGGGTCGCTTGCATGCGAAGGCCCACTCAAGTGGATGCGTGGATGTAGTCGGCAACGGTAGTGGGTTCCGGAACGGGCTCACCGTCTTCCTTGAGGCCTTGAAGGTGTATCTCGATCGCCTCGCGCATCAGGAACTCGGTTTCCTCGCGGGTCCCCCCCGCAGCGATGCAGCCGGGAATATCCGGGGCGTACGCACTGTCGCCCGTGCTCGTCTTCTCGTAGATAACAACGTATCTCAAAATCCGAGCCGTGCTTGCCGTCTAATGCTCGGCGCCGGCTACTGCGTGATCTCGCGGAAGACCCGCAGCCAGTTGCCGCCGAGAATCTTGCGGATTCTTTCTTCAGAGTAGCCCTTCTCGACCAGCGCCCGCGTGAGGCTGGGGTACTCGCGGACGTTGGTCATACCACCGCGGGAATTGATGCCGCCGCCGAAGTCCGAACCGAGGGCGACGTTGTCCTCGCCGATGAGCTCGACCGCGTAGTCTACCGCGTCGACGAAGCGCGTGACTGGCTCGATGATTTCGGCGGGCGGCATGCGGTAGGGCCTCGCATACGAGACCCGATGGCGGTTGGCGATCTCCGCGATTCTAGGATGGGCGGACAGCGCGGGGAGCGGCGCGGAGGGCGGCTGACCGCGCGACGATTTCGGAAACTCCCGGAAAAACAACGGGCTCCATGTGTTCGGGCTGAAGTGAACGGCGAGCACGCCTCCTTTGGCGGCCAGCGCCCTGACCATCTCGTCGCCGGCGTTGGCGGGGTGGTCCGGATTGAGGGCGCGCATGCCTTGGTGCGTGGCCACCACGGGGTCCTCGCTGGCCTCTACGACCTGCATCCAAGTTGCCTCGGAGGCGTGGGCGAGATTGATGACTATCCCCAGCCGGTTCATCTCGCGAATCACGGCGCGCCCGTGATCGTTGATGCCGCCCCAGCGCGGGGCGCAGCAGGACGAATCGGCGAACTCATGGTTCTTCGAATTGCCCGCGATCTGAAGCGACCGCAGCCCCAGGTTGTAGAGCCCGCGGAGCACGCCGAGGTCGCCCTCCTTGTCGAAGGCACCCTCGAGATCAAGCACGGCAGCGATCTTGCCGGATCGGGTGATGCGCTCGACATCGTCGGCGTTCAGAGCCATCTCGATCGTGTCGCTGTTGTTGCGGATCTGCTCGCGGGCGAGCTCGATGAGCTTGACGGTTTGCTTGACCTCGTAGCCATGCTCGACGTACTCGGGCTCGACGTAGAGATTGAGGAACATGGCGTCGATGCCGCCGTCCTTGGCGTTCGGCAGATCGATACCGATGCCGCTCATCGGCCCCGGCAGACGCTCGCCGATGTCGCCGCCTAGATAGAGTTGGCGGTTGACAAAGTGGAGATGCGCGTCAAAGACCAGGGCGTCGCGGTGGATCCGGGCGGCCTCGGCCCCAGGGGCTTGAGCGAAGGCCCCCGGTGTCGATGCAAGAAACGTAGTGGCCAGGAGGGTAACGGCGAGGAGGGAGAGTCGTATCATGGTCTGCTCCGTCGCCTGGATTGTACCGCCCGAGGCATTGTCCCAAATCCGTACGTAAGGATTTTAACGATCGTTTGAAGCTTCGGTCCGCCGCAACTGCGCGCCGCGGCACAACCGAGATGAAATGAGGAGACTCGCGGTCTCGGGGGTGCGGTACGCTCCCGAGTGACGGGCTTCGCCCCGCCCCTTCCATGACGCGGGGCGAATCCCAAAACCTTCCCTTAACGAAAGGAACTACAAAGTTATGACGAACCATACCAAAAACATCCAAGCCCTGTCACAGCCTCAACACGAAATGATCGAACAAGGCCTCCACGCCGTCGCCGGCCTCGATCTCGGCGACCGACACTCCCACCTCTGCGTGCTCGGCCTCGACGGCAAGATCATCGAACGTCACCGCGTCCGCACCAACGTCAAAGCCTTCGAGAAATTCTTCGGCGCGTGGGGGCCGATGCGCGTCGTGTTCGAAGCCGGCACCCATTCGCTGTGGGTCTTCCGGCTGCTCAAACGCCTCGGCCACCAGCCGTTGATGGCCGACACGCACAACCTGGCGCTGATCACGCAATCGATGTCGAAGAGCGATCGCCGCGACGCCGCCACGCTGGGCGAGCTCGGTTTGCGCATGCCGCAGATGCTGCACACCGTCAATCCGTGTTCGCTCTCGACGCAAACGGATCGCACCGTGCTGCGGGCCCGCGACGGCGCAGTCCAAGCGCGCACCAAGCTGATCAACACCGTGCGCGGCATGGTGAAAAGTTTCGGCGAGCGCTTGCCCGCGTGCACCACCGAAGCCTTTGCGAAGAAAGCCGGCGGCGCCATGCCTTCATCGCTGCAAGACACGCTGGGCCCGCTGCTGCTGGTGATTCAACACCTCAGCGACGAAATCCGCCGCTACGACAAAAAGATCAAGCAACTCGGCGAAGAGACCTATCCGCAGACTCAGCGGATGCGTTCGATCCCGGGCGTGGGCCCGATCACGTCGCTGGCGTTTGTGCTGAATCTGGACGACGATGTAACGAAGTTGAACAGCAGCCGCGCGGCGGGACCGCGGCTGGGGCTGCGTCCGAAGCAACGCAACTCGGGGAAGCGCAAACCGGAGTTGAGCATCACCAAGAGCGGGGACGCGTTGCTGCGGCGGCTGTTGGTGCAATGCGGGCAATACATTCTGGGACACTACGGCACGGAGTCACGCTTGCGGAGTTGGGGCTTGCGGTTGGCGGCGCGCGGGGGGAAGGCGGCCAAGCGCAAGGCGGTGGTGGCGGTGGCGCGCAAGTTGGCGATCCTGCTGCACGTGTTGTGGAAGAACGACGTGGACTTTGATCCGCTCTACGAGAGGAAGCGCGAGAGCCGGCAGCCGCAGCCGCCCAAGCCAGCAGCGTAGGCGTTGGCGCCGCCGGCGACGGCGGAGGGTTGGGGCAACAAGATGAGCAGCATGCGTTCGCAAGGCTGAGGAAAGGAAGCTGTAGCGAGAGAACATGTTGGACCGAGAGTTCACGACGACTGCGATCCGCGGCCGGCCCTGGGAGGCCGACACCGAGCAAGCAGCGTCGGAAAGGCCGAACTTCAACCAGCACCGCGTCGGACAGACGCCGAAGAGAGTGCGGATGGAAGCCCGGTCGAACGTGTCTCGAAACTGAAGTTTCCCGCGGCACCTTGCCAGTTGACAAAGTGAATCTCCTCATGGAAGCCGCGGATGGGAATCCGCGGTTGCCTCTTGGCGCAAACGGATGCGTCAAACCACAGGCCCGAGCCCGGAAGGGCGTCACAATCCTAGCCCATGGATTCATCCATGGGTGTCGGTCCATAGCGCCCTCCGCCCGCCCCGAGGCTGCTTCTTGTTGCGCGCGGTCAACGACCCCGCGCAACAAGAAGCTGCCTCGGGCGAAACAAGCTGATCCAGGCGTTCGGAACCCATGGATGAATCCAAGGGCTATGATTGTTCGACCCTTGCAGGGTCGGCGGATCGATACGGATAACCAACGAGTCCGCACACCCTCAACACCCGGCGGGTGAGCCAAGCGCAAACACATCCGCTCTCTTCCAGTTCCACTCGCCGAGTCATCAGGGCGTGACGACACACAGTCCCACTGCCTTACGGACGGATCTGGGGAGTTGTCGCGCTCGGCTCGTGACGGGGTCCGCAAATGTACAATTCACGGAAGCGTCACCGCGCGGGTTCGACGATGGCACGAGCGAGTCTAGAGAGGCCGGATGATGAAGCAGTGCAGCGACCACTTGTATTGGATCGACGACACGTGCAGCGCCTACCTCGTGACTGACGGGGAGGCCGGGCTGCTGATCGATTGCGGCACGGACTTTTCTCCCGAGGCGTTGCAGGGATCAGCGGCCGCGCGCGTGGAGCAACTGCTGCTCACGCATTTCCACCGCGACCAATGTGCCGGCGCCGCCGGTTGGCAAAAGGGGGGGCAAGAGCAGGGCGCCAAGGTGAGTATCCCATTCTGCGAGAAGCGCTACTTCGAGGAGGCGGACCTGCTGCGTGCTTCGTATGACATTTTCGATAACTACACCTCGTTCTATCCGTGCTTCGGGCCGCTGAAAGACCTGGCCGGTGACTTCTATGCTCGCGACTACGAAGCGATTGAGTGGCACGGCATCCGGTTTCAGTGCGTGCCGCTGCCGGGTCATACCTTCGGGTCGGTGGGTTACCGGTTCGACCTCGATGGCGAGAGCTTCTTGGCGTGCGGGGATTTGCTGAGCGCCCCCGGCAGGATCCGCGAGTACTACTCAACCCAGTGGCGTTACATGGACTTCCAGGGTCATGTGAATCAACTCGAGAGCCTGCGGTGGGTCGAGTCGCTCAAGGCCGACTGGCTGCTGCCCGGACATGGGGAGCCTTTTCGCGCGACGCCGGAGGCGATCCGATCGTTGCGGGAGGACTTCGAGCGGCTGTACGAGTTGTTCCATGGCCGGGCGTACGAATACTATCGGCCGCGGTTTCGGAAGGTGACGGAGCACGTTCATGAGATCGCCAACACCGAGGCCCGGACGTACGTCGTGCAAGACGACGAGGGCCACGGTTTGTTGATCGATTGCGGCTATGCTTCGAACGCGCCGATCAACGCGAATCCGCACCGCTTCATCGACAATGTGACTCCTTACCTCGAGCCGGAGCTTGGGATCACATCGGTCGAATGGTTTTTGCCCACCCACTACCACGACGATCACCTAGCCGGCTATCCGGCGTTGAGGAATCGCTACCGGACTCAGGTGGCGGCGTCGCGCGAGCTGGCCGATATTCTCGAGCGCCCGGAGAACTACGACATGCCGTGCTTGCTCCCCGAGGGTCTGAGCGTCGATCGCACGGTGGAACGGGGCGAGGCATTTGAGTGGCGCGGCATGCGGTTCTACATCGAGCAGCATCCCGGCCAGACCCTCTATCACCAACTGATCTGGTTCGAGGCCGATGGGAAGAAGTTCCTTTCGATCGGCGACAACGTCTCGGGCCTGAGCTTCCGAGAGCAGCGAGACTATATTCATTCGTTCATCCCCAAGAACCGCACGCCGGTTTCGAGCTACCGCGATATGCCCCGCCAGATTCTCGATCGCGCGCCGGACTTCGTTCTCACCGGACATGGCGGCGCGGTTCCGTTCGAGCGGGACAAGGTCGAACGCTGGCGCGACTGGATGGACGAGTGGCAGGAGCGCTTCGAGCGCATCCTGGACCAGCCACATCCAAACTTCGGCATGGACCCGCGCTGGGTCGAGTTCTATCCCTACAAGTTCCGCGTTCGTTCCGGCGAAGCGCGGACGTTGAAGCTTCGCGTGACGAATCATGAAACGGAGACGAGGGCCTGCGCGGTCCGTTTTCGGTCCGTCGCGGGAGTGAAGATCGAGCCGGAAGAGGTGCAGTTGCAGGCGAAGGGCCGGGCAGTCACGGAGTGTGAGTTGACGGTGACCTTTCCCGGTGCCTTCACAACGCGCTCGATTGCGGTGGTGGCCGATGTGACGTGGAATGGGTGCCGGTTGGGCGAGATTGCCGAGGCAGTTGGGTTGCCGATTCGTTGACACGGGCTGGTGGGTGGAGCGGGTTTCCGCCGATTGATTTATGTGCGTGGTTCAAGATGTGGCTGGGGCCGTCGCCAGCCCGTGATCTGTTGCGGAGCGGGGGAGCCAGCCCGTGATCTGTTGCGGAGCGGGGGAGTTCGTGCCGGACCGCTCCCTGACGGTCACGGCTCGGTTTCTGGGCCGGTAGTGTCGAGGGGGAGACACGCCCCATCAGGGCCGGAGAGGACCCTCTCGGGGTTCCGCCTGACGGCGTCACTCTGGCTGACACCGAACGCCGCTTCGTGGGCCTGAGAACCGACGAATCGGTTCTCGGCAAGCCTGGAGGTGTTGAGTTTCATGACATCGTAGACACTTCCCTTCGCCGCCTATTCGCCGACAGAAAGCAAAGAGATGGCAAACAAAGGAGATACGCTCTGGGCACAGGACGGGAAGGATGTTAGGCAACGTCCAGCTTAGTGGAACGCATTGCAAACGCTGTCGATGTCGCGGAGTCAAGACTTGGCGCAGCCAACTCGCTGGAAGGTCTTGACGCCGTGGCATCGACAGCGCAAACATAGCGAGGGCTGGACGTTCCGAAAGTGTCTACGATGTCATGAGACTGTACACCTGGAGGCTTGCGCCACGCCCCCAACAGACCAATCGCCATGGGCCGATATCTCGATCGATTGAAGGAATGCTATAGCGCTGTCGGCCGCGAGTTTGCGCGGAACCGCAAGCGGCATCGGCGGTTGATGGGGCACCGCATGCAATGCCGTGAAGGCTGCACGGATTGCTGTCACCATGTCTTCCACATCACCGAGGTCGAGGCGGCGGAGGTATCACGCGGCGTCAGGAGCCTGCCGACGGAGGCGCGGCGGAGGCTGGCCGAGAACGCCCGGGCGTACCTGCCGGCGCGCGACGAGTTGATGCGCCGGCACGGGTTCATTCAGGCGTGGGGGAGCCTGCCGCGTCCCGAGACTCGGCTGGCCTGCCCGGCGCTCGTCGAGGGCGCTTGTGCGCTGTATGAGCACCGCCCGCTGATCTGCCGCAAGTTTGGGATGCCTATCCATCATCCTGAGCAGCCGGGCCGCATCTTCGCTTGTGAGCTGAACTTTCGGACCGGCGAGGCGTTCGAAGATTCAGGGCTCGTCCAGATACAAACCAGCCTTGCCAAAGATTGGGATCGCTTTCAAACCGACTACGACCGCGACGGCGGCACCAGGGACGAGCTACCCATCTCGGTGGCCCACGCTATCCTCAAGGACTACGAGGATCACCTGCCGGAATGACCACACTGCGTCCCTTGGGCTCCACGGGGCTTGACTGCCACCCGCTCGGCTTCGGCTGCTACCGGATCATGGACGGCAACGCAGGCCACGAAGCGGCGTTGCGCGCGTATTTGGCGCGCGGCGGTAACCTCATCGACACCAGCGCCAATTACGGGGACGGCGCCTCGGAAGTGCTGGTCGGGAAAGTGCTGCGAGGCATTCCGCCGGGACGCGCGATCGTCGTTACCAAGGGGGGATACATTCAAGGGCAGAACATGGCGCTCGCCCAGGAGCGCTCCTTTCCCGAGGTAGTCGAGTACGGCCCGGGCATCTGGCACTCGATCCATCCCGAGTTTCTCGAGACGCAGGTCGAGCGGTCGCTGGAGCGAATGAAGCGCGATTCGGTGGATGTCTACCTGCTCCACAACCCGGAGTACTATCTGGAAGACGCCGCGCATCGGCGTCCGTTGACGGCGGACGACCACGACGAGTTCTACCGGCGTATCCGGGAGGCTTTCCGGTATCTCGAACGGCAGGTCGAGGCAGGGCGGATTGGCTTCTACGGCGTCAGCTCAAACAACTTCGGGCAGCCCGCGTTCGAGGGGCGCGACCGACCCACCACGATGACCAGCGTGGCGCGTTGTTTGGTGGAAGCGCAGGCGGTTTCGGACGATCATCATTTCCGGGTCGTTCAGTTGCCGTTGAACCTCTACGAGGCGGGTGGCGCTATCGAGCCGAACAATGAGGGCCAGACCGTGCTTGCGTTCTGCCGCGACCGCGGATTGGCCGTGTTGGCGAATCGGCCGCTGAACGCGTTCCATCAGAATCAGATGATTCGGCTGGCGGATTGGGCGGAGCCGGGCACTCTTCCGCCGGACCTCGACGCGCTGGGTGCGGTGTTGGAACCCCTCAGCCGGCATGAGGCGCGGTGGCCGGAGCTGAGCGATGAAGGCGTCAGGCTTGCGAGCGGAGAGACACCGTCGGAGTTACTGCTCCGCATCGTCCCACAGGTTGACTCACCCATGAATTGGGAGCAGGTGGCTGGGCGTCACGTGGTCGAACCGATCCAGGCCTGGCTGGTGGATGCGCGGGAGAAGTCGAAGGAGCACCAGGAGCGGCGAGACTGGCTGCGCGGGTTCGTCGAGCAGTTGAACGCGCTGCTGGCGTCAATGGAACGGCACATCAGCGCCAAGCAGCAGGGGGCCTCAGACGAAATCCGGGGGCGACTGGCGGAGACCGGTTACGCGGCCGACGACCAGTCGTTGAGCCAAATAGCCTTGGGCGTCCTCGGCGGTTTGGACGGGCTCTCATGCACGCTCGTCGGGATGCGGCGGCCTGAGTATGTTGAAGATGCGATGGGCGCCGCGATCGTTGCAGGGCAGGACGGCGTTGGCGAGCAGAACGGGTTGGCGGTGCTGCGGGCGTTCAGTTCACGGAATACTTGATCTTCTTCATACCTTCGAGCGCGCCCGCATCGCCGGGATGAAGCTCGAGCGCTTTGACGAACTCGTCGAGAGCGCGCATCTCGTCACCCTTGGCCAGGAACACGCGGCCCAGGTTGAGGTAAGGGAAGTGGCGGGGCTCGTAGCGCTTGGCGCGCTTGGCTTGTTGCAGCCACGGGACGGCGTCATCGAGCTTGCCGAGTTGCATCAGGTAGACGCCGATGTCGTTGTAGGGGTTGCCGAACTCGGGGTCGAGTTGAATGGCTTTCTTGCAATCCTCGATGGCTTCGTCGAGATATCCGAGAAACGAGATCGCCCATCCGCGAAAAGTGTAGCCCTCGGCCGTGGGCTTGACGTCGATGCTTTTTTGCTTTTTTCGTACAGCTCGATGGCTTCGGAGACGCGGCCTTCCATGAGCCGCCTGGTGCCCAGTTCACACAGATCTTGGACTTGTTCCCGGTTTTGTTTGCCCGGCACGCCTCGCCTCCCTGAAGGATGGTGAACGGAACCTTTCGATGTTGATTGTATCATCGGGTCCGAACATGTCCAGCGCGTCGACCGCCGCGGACGAGGCCGGAGTCCCTAGGTTTGAATACCGAACGCTGTCTCGGTTCCAGAGGCTCCCGGGGTGGCGTGGGAGTTCGTGCCGGACCGCTCCCTGACGGTCACGGCTCGGTTTCCGGGCTTGTGGTGTCGGTAGTCACGCCGAACGGAGGAACGGGTTAGCGCAAGTGAAGGTCGGGCAGACCCGCCAGGCGTTCAAGTTGGGCCTCGTCGGCCAGGAACTCGGCGTGGGGCAAGCGCATGCAGCCCAGGTCGCAGCGATGGCCCCGAAACATGCGGTGGAACAGATCGTGGAGCCACACGTCGGCTTCAAAGGCGTTAGGGAACACCTTGGCGATGCAGACGCCACCACCCTCGATCAAGGCACGGAACTCCGGGGAATTGTCGATGCGGTCGCAGATCATGTGGACCATCTGGGAGCCGACCGCATGAATCTCCTTTGTGTGGACATGCATTGCCTAAATTCTGCCTGCATTCGCGTTGCGAAACAATACCTGAAAGGTTACATTCTTCGCTGGAACGGAAGTACCGTTACTGTTCCTATCCATCATGGAACGTCGGATTGGTAGGTAGCCGACGACCCTTTTTTTCGCGCCCGCCGACCCCTCTCTTGGCTCGAGTTGGGATGCGCTATGATCCCAAAGTTGCCCGCTGGTTCGGGCAAGGAGGAGCCCCATGTCCACCATCGATCGTCGAACCTTCCACCGCGTGGCTCTCGGCGGAGTGCTCGGGGCGGCCGCTTGCGCGCCGGACGAAGCCGCGAAGGAAGAGCCGGCCGCGTCAGAGGGTGCCGACGCACAGCAGATCGACTCCACCGTCGCCGGCGTGCGCCTCGGTGCTCAGAGCTACAGCTTCCGCGACCGCTCTCTCGAGAAGGCCATCGAGGGCTATGTCGAGGTGGGCCTCGGCGTCTGCGAGCTGTACTCAGGCCACGTCGAGCCGGAAGAGATTCGCGGCGATCGCGAGCAACTCAGGCAATGGCGCGAGACGGTTTCGCTCGATCACTTCGAGCAGGTCGGCCGGCAGTTCAAAGAAGCGGGCATCGATCTGTACGCCTTCAACTACAGTTTCCGCGACGACTTCTCCGACCGCGAGATGGAGCGCGGCTTCGAGATGGCTAAGGCCCTGGGCGCCAAGGTGATGACGGCCTCCTCGAACGTCTCCACGGCGAAGCGCATCGACTCCTTCGCGAAGAAGCACGGGATGCGCGTCGGCATGCACAATCACTCACGCATCCACGAGAACGAATTCGCCACACCCGATGACTTCGCCGCCGCTCGAGAGGGGACGTCCGACCACATCGCCATCAACCTCGACATCGGCCACTTCACCGCCGCCAACTTCGACCCTGTCGAGTACCTCGACAAGCATCACGCCGACATCGTCACCCTGCACATCAAAGACCGCAAACGCGACCAGGGCGATAACGTGCCCTTCGGCGAAGGCGACACGAAGATCGTCGAAGTGCTGCAACTGCTGCGCGACAAGAAGTACGACATCCCGGCCAACATCGAGTATGAGTACGAGGGGGGCGACACGGTTGCGGAGGTGCGCCGTTGCTTTGAGTACTGCAAGAAGGCGTTGCTGAGCTAGGGGCCGAAGCGGCAAGCGACGGCCAAGCCAACCAGGCAGGCCCAAGCAGATTCGCGATCGGACGCTCCTTCTCGCCGTAGAATGGATTGTTATGCGTATTTTGTTGGAGGTTTTTGCGCTGGCCTTGCAGGCACTACTCCATTGCAACTTTCACCGCCGCGGAACCAGGCCCTCACCACTCCTGGGCTAGCCTGATGACGTTCCCGCGCCCGCTACGAGTGCCTGGGCCGGCCTTACTCCCCCCATGAAAGCGTCGAAATTCCCCGACTCGCTGGTCTTGATCTTCGGCATGATCCTGGCGGCGCAGCTCGTCTCCTACGTGCTGCCCGCCGGCGAATACGACCGCGTCCTAGTGGGCGAGCCCGGACATCAGCGCGAGCAAGTGGCCGCCGGAACCTTCCACGAAGTGGAAGCGGCTCCTCTGCCGGCCTTCGCTTTCCTCACCGCCATTCCGCGCGGAATGGCCGCCGCCGCCGACATCATTTTCTTCGTGTTCATCGTCGGCGGTGCCATCGGAGTGATTCGAGCCACGGGCGCGATCGACGCCCTGATCAGTACGGCGATTCGGAAGTTTGGAGACAGCCCGACCCTGCTTGTCGCGGGAACGATGACGTTGTTCGCTCTGGGCTCTTCGACCATTGGCATGGCGGAAGAGTACATGCCGTTCATCCCTGTATTGGTGGCGATGTGTCTCGCTTTGAAGATGGATGCCATTGTCGCGCTGGGACTGGTCTACGTCGGAGCGGGCATCGGTTACGGCTGTGCGGCCCTCAACCCTTTTACAGTCGTTATCGCCCAAAGAATCGCGGGCTTGCCTTTGTACTCGGGGCAGCTCTTGCGCTGGTTTCTGTTCGTCATTTGCCTGGCGGTTGGCATCCATCACCTGCTGCGTTACGCCAAGCGCGTGTCCGAAAACCCTCAACTCAGCTTGGTTGCCGATGTCGATTTCTCAACCGGATTCGATGCCCCCGCGGAAGTTCCCTTTTCCCCGCGCCGGGCCGGTCTTCTCATGTGCTTCGCCGCGGCCATCGGGCTTTTCGTGTTCGGTGTCGCGCGCTGGGATTGGTTTCTCACCGAACTCGGGGCGGTGTTTTTGGGATTAATGGTGCTGGCGGCCGTGCTCGGCGGGCTGGGTCCGAACCGCGTTGCGCGGGAGTTCGGCAGCGGTGCGTCTGAGCTGACCTCGGCGGCGCTCATCATCGGGTTTGCGCGTACGATCGAAGTGGTCTTGGACGACGCGTCCATCAAGGATACGGTCATCCACGGTATTGCGGGCAGCTTGGAAAACCTGCCGGCTGCCCTCTCGGCGTCGGGAATGCTTCTGGTCCAAAGCGCCTTCAACTTCTTTATCCCCTCCGGCAGCGGCCAAGCGTATGTGACCATGCCGATCATGGCGCCTCTGGCTGACCTGACCGGAGTGAGCCGCCAGACGGCGGTGCTGGCTTATCAGTTCGGCGACGGATTCACGAACATGATCGTCCCCACCAACGCCTTGCTGATGGGCATGCTGGCGCTGGGCCGCGTGCCTTTTCCGCGCTGGGCTCGGTTCATTGTGCCGCTGCTTCTTAAGCTGTACGTCATCGCGTTTGCGACTCTGATTTTGGCGGTAGTTATGGGCTATTAAGATATGAGCTACTCAATCAAAGGCCGCGCCGCGCCCTGCCGCCCGTTTCGGCTCAAAACCGTTGTCACCAAAGGGGAGGGCTTGGCGATCGATGGCGACTGGAGCCAGGTCCGCTCGCTCATCTACGAAGGGCAAGGCGGCTGACCGCGGTCGATACGTGCGAGTCAGCGGTCGACGCCCTCACTCCAACACGGCCCGTAGCGCCTCCTCCAACTCTTCCTTCGACATTGCCGTTGAAATAAACAGCTCTTGGCGCGCGCCGCTGGCGAGGGCGATGCCCTTCCAGCCGTTGCGGGTCGGGATCGTGATGCGGATTCTCACCTTGCCCTTGGCGTCACGGACGCGCCGGATCACACCGGGAATGATCGACTGAATCGATGGGTTCGCTTCGAGCAGTTCTTGGAGCACGGGCCGGAGACCGTCGAGGATCGAGTGCTCTACCTTGAGCCGGTTCTTTGCTGCACGAAGCCGCATGGTGGTCGTTGCTTGACGGCTTCTCGACCAGCGCCCTGACGTCCGACCTTTATTGCATCAGGTAGCGCTGCAGCTCATCATCGCTGGCGCAATGGGCTGACGCGATGTCCCTTGTGATGCTGCCGTTTCGCACCAGGTCGGCGAGCGACTGCTCCATCATGATCATGCCCTCGCCGCGGCCCAGGCTGAGCTGCGAGCGCAGCATGTGATCTTCTCCCTTGCGGATCAAGTGGCGCACGGCGGTATTCGCCAGAAGGATCTCGACCGCCGGATAGCGCCCTTGGCCGTCGGCTGACGGTAAGAGTTGCTGCGCGATGATTGCCAACAGCCCCAGCGACAATTGCTGGCGAATCTGCGTCTGCCGGCCGCTGGGAAACAGATCGACGATGCGGCCCAGAGCCTGCACCGCGTCGTTGGTGTGCAAGGTCGAGAGCACCAAGTGGCCAGTCTCGGCCGCGGTCAGTACCGTGGCGACGGTTTCGGGGTCGCGCATCTCACCCACCAGAATGACGTCGGGGTTCTGACGCAGGATGCTTCGAAGCGCACCGGCGAAGTCATGACAGTCGTGCCCGACCTCGATCTGCTCAAAGATCGACTTGCGGTTGACGTGGTAGTACTCGATCGGGTCCTCGATGGTGACCACGTGGTCGGGATAGTTCTGATTGACGAGTCCCATCAGCGCGGCCAGCGTCGACGTCTTGCCCGACCCGGTCGGCCCCGTCACCAAAATCAGACCCTGCTTGCGCTCGGTGAGCTTGGCGAGCGACGCGGGCAGATGCAGCGACTCGAGTGTGGGGATCTCCGCCGGCAGCAACCGTATGGCCGCCGCCAACGTGCCACGTTGAAAGTGGACGTTGGTGCGAAATCGCCCGATGCCCTCGCGCACGAAGCTGAAATCGCACGAGCGCCGTGTTTCCAACTCCTCGCGGCGCGCCGACGACAGCATCGGCAGCACCAGCTTGTTGACATCGTCGTGATCGAGCACCGGTCCGCTGCCGTGCAGCAAGCTGCCGTTGACACGCAGCACGACGGGGCAGCCGGCCACCAGGAGCAGGTCCGACGCGCTGCGCTCGACCGCTTGGCGCAACACGGGATCGAGCGAGTCCGAATCGATCGTTACGTCCGTCTCAACGGACAGCGGCATCGACGCGGGTATCGATGAAGCCTGGGCGGTGCGCGGGGCTCGGGTGTCCGACCGATCCGGGCTCGCCTTCTCGTTCAGCTCCCGGACGATGCTCTCCAACTCAGGGTTGTATTCGGCCATATGGATATGACGGTATTGTAGCTGCGAAAGACTATCTTAAACTCGCGGATCTCAAAACCGAGATCCGCGCTACGCCTATTCCCCCAACTTCTCGAGGTACCGCGCCACTGCCCGGATACCGCGGTAGAAATTGGGCAAGTGGAACTTCTCATTCGGCGCGTGCAGGTTGTCGTCGGGCAAGCCGAAGCCCATCATCACGGTCGGGATGCCCGCGAACTGCTTGAACAGGTTTACGACGGGAATTGAGCCTCCCGAGCGGATGAACACGGCAGGCGTGCCGAAGACCTCGGTCAGCGCCTCGGCGGCCGCTCGGATCAAAGGATGGCCGGCATCGACAACCGACGGCGGACCCGCGTTGAGTTTGCGAACCGACACGACTGTACCCTTCGGGGTCAGCCCTTCCACGTAGCGTCGATATTTGTCGAATACGTCGTCGGGATCCATACTTGGCGCCAGACGAATGCTGATCTTCGCGACAGCCCGCGCAGGGATGGCCGTTTTCGCTCCTTCGCCGATGAAGCTGCCGCGGATGCCGTGCACGTCGAGCGACGGCCGCGCCCAGGTGCGCTCGAGCACACCGTATTCCGGCTCTCCGGTCAACGTGGTCGAGCCCACTTCGTTCTCGAGGTATGCGCTTTCATCAAACGGCAGCCGGCTCCAGGCCTCGCGCTCGGCGTCGGTGGGCGGTTCGAGATCGTCGTAGATGCCGGGGATGAGCAACTTTCCGTCGGGGTCCTTGAGCTGCGCAATGATCTCGGCTACCGCCTGCAAGGGGTTCGGGGCCGTGCCGCCGTAGACCCCGGAATGAAGATCGGTGCGCGGTCCCCGCACCTCGACCTCGGTGTAGATGCCGCCTCGCAGGCCGACACAGAGGGTCGGCAGCTCGGGCGCGAACATCTCGGTGTCGCACAGGAGGGCGGCGTCAGCCCCGAGCCTGCGGCCCTGTGCCCGGAGGTAGGCGTCGAGCATTTCGCCGCCGGTCTCTTCTTCGCCCTCGATCAGGAACTTAACGTTGATCGGTAGGCTACCCTGGGTCTGAAGGAATCCTTCCACGGCCTTGAGCAGGATGTAGGTCTGACCCTTGTCGTCCGTAGCTCCCCTGGCGAAAAGATCACCGCCGCGGACTTCGGGCTCGAAGGGAGGTGAGTGCCACTCGTCTAGTGGATCGGGCGGCTGTACGTCGTAGTGGCCGTAGATGACCAGGGTCGGCTGGTCGGGAGCGTCCAACCATTCGGCGGCGACGATGGGGTGTCCCTCGCCCTCGATCAGGCGGACGTTGCGCATGCCCATGCGCTTCAGCTCGCCGGTGAGGAAGCGGGCGGCGTGATCGATGTCGGCGCGGTGCTCGGGCAGCGTACTGATGCTGGGGATGCGGAGGAAGTCCTTGAGGCCGTCGAGGAAGTCAGTCTCGTGGGCAGCATAGTAGGCTTCAAGCGGAGCGATGGGGCTCATGGCTGTTCGACGCTTTCAGTGGCTCTCAAGTCGTTGATTCCAAGTGGAGTTGGCGGGGGATCGATTCAAGGTGCTGCCAGCCGTTGGCTATGGTCTGGCCGGGCCCAGCCAGTGTCGGCCATGGACGCGCCAGGGGACGCAATGCAGGCCTGGGATCAGGCTACTACTTTCCGACCCTGGCCGGCCGCCGGTGGTGGTGTGATGTGCTTCCCCTGCTCAGCCGATAAGAGGGATGAGGAGGAATGCCATGCCCGACATCTTTCCTGCCTCTAAGCCCTTCGGCGACCTCGAGGTCCCTCGGTCGGAAGCGGGGCGCAAGGCGGAACTGAACTCCCAAGCTAGACGCCGGCGGGAGCGCGAGCAGAGACACCGGCACAAACACGAACAGGACGAGGAAGGGTTGGAGGTCGACACGTTCGAACACACGGCCTCACCCTCCGATGCCGACTGAGCGAAAACCACTTAAGATCGGGAAACCCGGCCTCGCACGGTAGCTTCCCCGCTTGGGTTTCGGACGTGGGGTTTTAGCGATGTGAGGAGACGAATAGGCCCAGACTCCTCTACAGGCTGCGTTCGAGCCTCTCGACTCCCTCTTCGATGCCTTGATAGTTCCCGATGAGGGCTTCGGGCTGAATACGCGTTCTCGAGAACGCGGACGCCGAAACCCGGCTGATCGCGGCTTGCTCATCCAGCCCTTCGAACCACGCGCGCGCCAGTTGGGCGCCGATGCTGACGATCCCGACAATCAGGTAGGAGGGGGTGCTCACGTCGGAATGTCCCGGCGTACTCCAGTACCCCGCGGCCTCGATGTAGTTGGGCGGAAAGCTCCACGCTTCGAGTAGCCAGCGGCTCACCTGGAATTGGTCCACGCCCAACACGGCGATCTCGGCCATGCGCAGGTGCATCTCGGCGCTCAGCTCTCTGACCTTCTGGTATTCCTCCGGCGTCTCCGACAGCAGCGCAAGCTCACCTACGTTGTGCAGCAGGCCGGCGATCATAAACTCGTCGGGATTGCTGGCGTAGGTCTGCTCGGCGATTTGGTGGCAAACGACTCCGGCCGCCAAGGCAACGGATCGGCACTCCTTAGCTGCTTCGGTGTGTGCGGGCAGGGAATCCATCAGCTTGGTCGCCATCAAGTGGCGTAGCAGCGTGACGAGCCGGGCGTGACCCACCACGGTCACCGCCATGGCCAGCGTTCGGATCAGGTTGCTGACCCCAAAAAACGGAGAGTTGGCCAGCCGCAGCAAGTCAGCCGTAGCACCGGGGTCTTGCGACAGGATCTCCTGCAGTTGTTCATTCGTGCAGAGCGGGTCCGCAGTCGCTTTCAGCGCCTCCTGCACGACCCGCACTGCCGCCGGCAGTTCGGTCAGGCGCCCGATCGCCCGGCGCGTCCGTTCCGCACTTGCGTTAGTCGTAACCTCCACGTCACCGCCTGGGAGGTTGATCGGCGACGCAGGAGAGAAAGCGTAGGGCGCGTCCAGCGTTTCGGGTGAGAGGCGCAGATGAAGGAGTTTAGGCCGACTTAGTACATCGTTTCATGAATACGGTCACGTATCTGAGCGGGCGGGTACGGGGGCCCGCCCCTACAGGGCAAACCCAAAACGTAACCGTATTCGCGAAACACACTACTTAGCCATCCGCAGCCAACTCGCTTACGATCTCCCGGGCGGTATCACGGGCACGCTGAAGTTCATCCGGCCCGTAGCTGACGGCGCCGACGCGCGAGTGGCCTCCCCCGCCGTAGCGCTCGCAGATCGACGCAAGGTTGTGAAGGGGTTCCTCAGGGGCCCAGGGATTCGAGCCCACGGAGACCTTGGTCCGGAAGCCGGCGTCGGAGACCGAGACGGTGTAGGTGGCTTCGGGAAAGAGGTAGTACGGCACGAACTTGTTGTAGCCACCGTGGTCGGTGTCAGCCATGTCGAAAAAGATAACCCGTCCGCTCGCGCGGCTGCGGTCCCGAATAATGTCGATCGACTCCAGATGGCGGCGGTACAGCTTGTCGAACGCACCGCGGACCCAGTCGAGTTGTGAGATCTCGTCCAGCGGCTGCCGGGTCAGAAGCGGAATGACCTTCGAACTGAGATTCGGTTCGGCGGCCTCGAGCACGAGAGTCAGCTTCATCGCCGGGGCCGCCATCTCGACTGCTTGTTTGGCGTCTTTGTATTGGGCCCCGTCGATGATGTCGGCCCACCGGATCAAATCGGTGAGGTGAGAGCTGTCGTACTGAAACTTATCGCCGGCGATCGAGGCGATGAACTGCGTACAGGACTTGAAGGAGGCGTCGTAGAACTTCTTGTCGCTGCGCTCTTTCTCAAAGTGCGCCTCGTCCTCGGGTGAGAGGAAGGCACTCTGGTGATGGTCGAACCACCAAGTGAGCTTCGGTGAGGCACAGTACTTGAAGTCGACGATGGCGTTTTCGTCTCCGTCGAAAAGCTCTTCGTCAAAGAGTTGCTCGGCCCGATGGAAGAGGCCGGTCAGCGTGAACTCGGCGGAGGGGTCGAAGGATTGGCGGTAGAAGTCGGCGAAAACCGCCGCCGAGCAAGCACCGTCGAAACAACGATCGTGATAGAAGAGCCGGACTTGCATGCGAAAAGCCCACCAGCATCGCGCATCTGGGCCCAAAGATCAAGTCCGGTGGCCGTGTGGCAGCCACTAACCCTTGGCTAGCTCGACGGAGTCGGGCAAGGACCAGGCGTCCGGCCAGTCGTCGAAGTCGTCGACCGAAATCCCGTTCACAAGGAGTGTGAAGGGCCGCTCGGGAGGGAAATCATTCAGCCCAATCACCCAGGAATCGGCGCCCACCGTAGCTTCGAAGGGCTTCACCGGGTCCGCCGTCTTGGACCAAGCTACAGGAGTCGCGAGGCACTCGTTCAAGTCCAGGGCTGGCTTAGCTTCCGGCATGTGAGAACCCTTGCGCATTCTAGCAATCACCTCCTATTGCCCACAACAAGCCTACCTGGGTAGTCGGCAGACGGTCCGCGGAAAAACACACTTGCAAGACTGCCTTATGGGCTGCCGCTCAAGCACCGCTTGCTCACCCTCAGACTACACGTCCGCCCCCCTGAAAACCTGGGCTACAAGTCTAGAGCAGACGCCACAAGCTGTTGATTTAACTAGGGTTGCAAAAAACACCGAAGACCTGTGATCGGTAGCACGGGCAGCCGCCAACCACTAGGCCCCTCTACGGACGGGACCATTCGTCGAACTTCTCGCTGGTTCGACAGGCTGAGTCGAGGACCTCCTCGTAGACTGCATCACCCGTCAGCCCCTTCTCCTTGGCCTGCCGCAGTTCTAAGGAGAACTCAGGACCGTTCACGTGGCCGTATACCACAAGGTCCCGCGCCTCAAACACCAGCCGCCAATGCGCTCCGATATCTTGCCGCGTCTCGACTCGCGCATCACGACGGATGGCCCACGCTAGCAGAGCTCGCTCCTCCGCCAACAATCCAAGGGTCCTCCATCGTTCACGGTTCGCTCTGATTCGGAAGAGAGCCTTCTGGTGATAGAGTTGCCGGGCCTCTCTTAAAGTCATGACGGGGGAGCCGGGCGGGTTCGGCGCGCGGACGGAAGTCAACCCGGGGGCAGGGTACCACAGTGGAAACATTCAGCGGCGGACCGCAATTGGCCTACCAGTCTAGCCGGTATGAACGGGAAGAAACAGTTCTCGATGGGCAGCACCTCGACTTCGCTGAAGTCGCCTCGGGCACATAGCCCCGCATCGTATCGGCACGCATCACCGCGCCCATCGACGGTTGCTCGGCCATGCTCGCGGGCAGGCATGAGACGCTCACTCCGACACCTCTGTCAGGCGGCGTTCGAGGTAGTTCCGCTCGGCATTGTTGGCTGTGAGTTCGAGCGCTCGGCGGTACGCGCCGAAGGCTTCCGGCCGTCGGCCCAGCCGTCTAAGCAGGTCGGCGCGGGCAGCGTGATAGAGATGGTAGTCGTCGAGTTCGCCCGCTGCGCCAAGTCGGTCGATCCAGTTCAGGCCCATCGCGTACCCGTCCGACATCGCGACGGCCACGGCACGGTTCAGCTCGACGACGGGCGAGGGATGAAGGCGTGCCAGTTCGGAGTAAAGCGACGCGATCTCTTTCCAGTTGGTGTCATGGGCCGTCTTGGCCCGTGCGTGGACGGCTGCGATGGCCGCTTGCACCTGATACGGCCCTGCACACCGCAGCTCGATCGCCTGTCGCAGCCATTGCAATCCTTCGGCAATACGCCCATGATCCCACAGTGATCGGTCCTGTTCCTCGAGCGTGATCAATTGTCCTTGGGGATCCACACGAGCCTCGCGCCGCGAATCCTGCAACAGCAGCAAGGCCAGCAGGCCGCGGGCCTCAGGCTCCGCGGGCATCAGATCGGCCAGCAGCCTTGCCAACCGGATCGCCTCCGAGCACAGGTCTTGCCGAATGAGGGCGTCACCCACTGAAGCCGAGTAGCCCTCATTGAAAACGAGGTACACAACCGCGAGAACCGCTGCCAGCCTCTCCGTAAGCAAGTGCGCGGGCGGAACGCGGTAAGGGATGTGCGCCGTCCGGATCTTCCCCTTGGCGCGCACCAGTCGCTGCGCGAGGGTAGCCTCGGGAACCAGAAACGCGCGCGCGATCTCCGCCGTGGTCAGCCCACCCAGGGTGCCCAACGTCAGGCCCACTTGTGCCTCGATCTTCAGTGCCGGGTGGCAGCAGGTGAAGATCAGAGGAAGTCGATCGTCGTCAAAAGGCGTGTCGAGCCGGTCCGCCTGTTGGCCGGCCGCCCCGTGAGATTCGTGTTGCACCGTGCCACTGTGATTGCTTTGAGTCTGACGGCGCCGAAGCCTGTCGATCGCCTTGCGCCGCGCCGTGGTCGTGATCCACGCGCCGGGGTTGTCGGGAGTGCCGTCCGCGGCCCAGCGGTCGAGGGCCGCAAGGAAGGCGTCTTGTAGGGCGTCTTCGGCGAGGTCGAAGTCTCCGTACTGTCGGATCAGCCCGGCCACGATCTTGCCGGACTCCTTACGAAAGACATCTTCCACAACTCGCCGTACATCACCCATGCCTGTTGAACCTAATGGCAGTCTATCGGCTCAACAGGTCTTGGCGCGAAGGTCCAAACCGGCCGCGCTTGAATCATCGTGGCTTGGCGTTCTCGTTGCCGCCGATCCCGTAGCGGAACTAAGTTTTACAGCACATCCAGCGCCTCGACCAGCCAGCGCTGCACGGGGCGCACCTCGCGGAAGCAACCCATGCAATACACGACCGCGTCCTTGCCGAAGAGTGCCTCCGGCAAGGGCTCTTGCCGGCCCATGTCGAGGCCGGCATGACGCAACAGGTCGGCATTCGGGTGTTCAGGGTCGAAACCCCGCGGCACCCGCTTGTAGCGCTCGCCACCCAGGTTGGGAAAACCTGCTTTCTTTACTCTGTGAATCGCGGCCTGCAGAGCCTGTCCCGACTTCTTCTCGACGACCGCCTTGCGGTAGCCGGCAAGTTGCTCGGGACTGAATCCACACAGGCCCGCCCCGATGCAAAGGGTCGTTGCATCCACTTGCATGAGGAAGGCCGGGTGTTGCCGGTCGAACTCACTTCCCTCGGGGAAGATCATCGAGAGGTTCAGCTTGTAGGGCGTCTTGTCTTTCGAGAATCGCGTATCGCGATTGATACGCATGATCGAGCCGTTCACGCGCGGTTCGGCGCGTACGTTCTTCGAGAGGCGTTGAAGCTCAGGCGCCATCGCAGCGACGAATTGTTTTGCCGGCTCGATTAGCAGGCCTTGGTAATCGCGGCGATGTTCATCGAACCAAGCCTTGTTGTTGCTCTTCGTCAAGGCCTTGAAGAACGAAAGTAGGTCACGCGAGAACCCTTGAAACGAAGATGCCATATTGAACTCTTCAGTGATTCTGATGTAGTGATTTTGCTGTACGGACGCCCTCACTTGCCCATGCACCCCATGGGCCGAGCGGCTGACAGTCAAGGAGCGGCTGACAGGGCTAGCGTAAGCCACGACCGCTCCCTGAGGGGCTGTGAAAAAATACTGGGGACAGTCAACCGCGACCTGATGGACGTTGAGGACGGTGGACTTATCTCCTGTCGCTTGTGACAGTCCCCGATTTTTTCACAGCCCCTGACCGTCACGGCTTGAACGGCTAGTGATCAAACTCCATCACCGGCCGAATCTCTACCGACCCGTTTGGTGCACTCGGCATCTTCGCCGCCCACTCGATCGCCTCGTCGAGGTCCTTGCACTCGAGTATGTAGAAACCGCCCAACTGCTCTTTCGTTTCGGCAAAAGGCCCGTCGGTGCTTAACGTCTTGCCGTCGCGCACCCGCACGGTCGTCGCCGTCGCGGTCGGCTGCAGCGGCTCGCCGGACAGCATCGCCTTCCGGTCGCGAAGCTCCTGCGTATAACTCATCCAGCCCCCGAAATTCGCCTGGGACTCCTCGGGCGTCATTTTCGCCCCATCCGCCTCGGCGTTGTAGATCAACAGCATATATCTCATGTTTTCTCCTTGAGTGTCGTTTCAGATGATCGTAAATGAGATCCTTGATGCCGGCGGTGGCGCCGATCGCTACGCTTCCGCCGGCCCCATATCGAGCAGCGGCCTGACCTCGACCGCTCCCGAAGCATTGTTGTGAATGCGGCCGACTTCGTCGGCCAAGCGAAGGGCGTGGTCAAGATCTTCGCAGTCGACGACGTAGAAGCCGCCAAGCTGCTCTTTGGTTTCAGCGAAGGGACCCTCGGTCACTAGGGTGCGGCCATCCTGCGAACGCACTGTCTTGGCTGTCGAGGTCGGCTGAAGCGGCGAGGCGGCCTGGAGTGCGCCACTCTCCTTCAGCTCTGAGGCGTGAATCGCACACCGATCAAACATGGCCTTGCGTTCCTTCTCCGACTTCTGTGCCTCGGCTTGCTCGTCCAAGAAAATCAGCAACATATAGCGCATGGTCGCTCCTGTTCGATGACGGGTAAATCTGTCCCCCCGCTGTTGCCCCCGATGGGGCTTGGCGATAGGTCCGACCAGAAAGGGTACCCCACCGTAATCAACCGTGTACCACTCCAGCATCGAATTTCCCATTTCTATAGATACGACGGACGAGAGCAACCAGGATCGACACTCCCGGTGAAACTTTTCGCGGTGCGACGACAAAGAGGGTTGCCGTCTCGACAGACTACCACTGATTCGGGGTCGATCCAGGGTTTGCGGAGCAAGAAGTGTTCAAGGTAATAAGTTTGGAATCAACAGCTTACATGGTAGATCGCGCGAAATTCGGAGTGGTCCGAGGCGCGCTTGGAGTCAATCTCCTGTTTGTTGACAGGGATAGGGGCGATTCCATAGGATCAAAGCAGCGGCAGGCTGTTGGGAGACTTTGAGGTGGGCCTTCGTTTGTCGGGTTCTCGCAGTTCGTCTACAATGGCACGAGGCTGGGGATGGAAAACGTAGCCATGGCACAAGCGGCTCATCTGGCAAGGGCCACAACGCTTCTCGATCAAGTCGGGAACACGCCTCTGATCCACCTTCCGCGGATCGCCGGTGAGCATCCGGGCGTTGAGATCTACGGAAAGGCTGAGGCTTTCAACCCCGGCGGCTCGGTGAAGGACCGGCCTGCGCTCAACATGATCCGCGACGGTGAGCGCACCGGCAAGCTCAAGCCGGGTGGGACGATCATCGATGCCACTAGCGGGAACACGGGCATCGCCTACGCCATGATCGCCGCCGCGAAGGGGTACCGGGTCAAGCTGTTCCTGCCGGAGAACGCCTCGCGCGAACGCAAGCGCATCCTCAAAGCCTACGGTGCAGAGGTCGTGTTGACAGATCCGGCCGAAAGCTCCGACGGGGCCATCCGCGCCTGCCGCGCGGAGTACCAGCGGAACCCGAGCGCCTATTTCTATCCGGACCAGTACAACAATCCGGCCAACTGGCTGGCGCATTACGAACAGACCGGAGTCGAGATTTGGAACCAGACCGAGGGACGGGTTACGCACTTCGTTACCGGGCTCGGCACCAGCGGCACCTTCGTCGGGGTCGGGCGGCGGTTGCGGGAGTATTCGAAGGATGTGCAACTGATTTCGATGCAGCCCTCCTCGGGGTTCCACGGACTGGAAGGCCTCAAGCACATGCCCACGGCGCTCGTGCCCGGCATCTATGACTCGACGCTGGCCGACGAGAACCTGCACGTCGAGACCGAGGACGCCTACGAGGTAGTTAAACGGCTGGCCAAGGACGAAGGTTTGCTGGTCGGTATCTCGTCCGGGGCGAACGTTGTCGCGGCGCTGCGAGTGGCGGCCGGCATCCGTGAGGGCGTGATCGTCACCGTGCTTTGCGACGCGGCGGACAAATATCTGAGCGAGCAGTTTTGGGACCACGAATGATACGCATCGAGCCGGCGCCTTGGGACGAGATGATCGCGCATGCGCGCGCGATCTATCCCAACGAGTGTGTCGGCGTGATGCTCGGCTCCTCTGCCAATGGCGCCAAGGTTGTGAGCAAGGCCCTGCGGATGGAGAACGTCCATGACGGGCCCCAAGCCGAGCGCTACGTGCTGGAGCAGAAGGCGCTGCTGGCCGCCGACGCCCAAGCGCGCGCACGGAAGCTGGAGTTGATCGGCATCTATCATTCGCACCCCGACTGCGATGCATACTTTTCTGAGACCGACTTGAAGAACTCGTGCCCCTGGTACTCCTTCGTCGTGCTCTCGATCAAACAAGGCGAGTTCGATCACGCCAATAGTTGGCTGCCCGATCCCGACCAGACGCAGGCCGACAAGGAAGAACTCGAATACGGAGGCAGCAATGGCTAAGATTCTGATTCCCACGCCGCTCAGGCAGTACGCCGGCGGCTCCGATGCGGTGGAGGTGAAAGCCTCCACCGTGGGCGAAGCGCTCGACAAGCTCACCGCCGAGCACGCCGACCTGAAGCGGCATCTGTTCAACGACGAGGGCAAGCTGCGCAGCTTCGTGAATTGCTATGTCGATGACGAAGACATCCGCTACCTCGATAAAGAGAAGACCCCGGTCGCGGACGACGGCGTGATCAGCATCGTCCCCTCGATCGCGGGCGGCGGCGCTTCGCCGCTCACGGCTGCTCCAGTGACTGCCGAGCCGGCCGCCACGCTGACGAACGAGGAGATCCAGCGCTACAGCCGGCACTTGATCATGCCCGAGGTGGGCATGGAGGGGCAGTTGAAGCTCAAGCAGGCCAAGGTGCTGATGATCGGCACCGGCGGCCTCGGCGCCCCCCTGGGGCTCTACCTCGCCGCCGCCGGCGTGGGCAAGATCGGCATCGTCGATTTCGACACGGTGGACGTGACCAACCTGCAGCGCCAGGTCATCCACGGCACCAAGGACATCGGCCGTCCCAAGCTCGACTCCGCCGCCGAGCGCATGGCCGACATCAACCCCCACGTCGAGATCGTCAAGTACGAGACGGCGCTCTCGAGCGAGAATGCGCTCGCCATCATCAAGGACTACGACGTGGTCGTCGACGGGACCGACAACTTCCCGACGCGCTACCTGGTGAACGACGCCTGCGTCCTGCTCAACAAGCCGAACGTTTACGGCTCGATCTTCCGCTTCGAAGGCCAGGCGACGGTGTTCCACCACGGCGACGGCCCTTGCTATCGTTGCCTCTATCCCGAACCACCGCCGCCTGGGTTGGTGCCGAGCTGCGCCGAGGGTGGCGTGCTGGGCATTCTGCCGGCGCTCGTCGGGAGCATGCAGGCCACCGAGACGGTCAAGCTGATCATCGGCAAGGGCGAGACGCTCAGCGGGCGCTTGGTGCTCTACGACGCGCTCAACATGCGCTTCCGCGAACTGAAACTGCGCAAGAACCCCGAGTGCCCGGTCTGCGGCGACAACCCGACGGTGACCGAGTTGATCGACTACCAGGAATTCTGCGGCATCCCGCAGCAGGAGGCGCAAGACGTGTCTGAGCAGACTGGCGTACCCGAGATCACGGTGACGGATTTGAAGTCGAAGCTTGACGCCGGCGAGCCGCTGTTCGTGCTCGACGTGCGCGAGCCGCACGAGTACGACATCTGCCGTTTGGACGGCACCACCCTGATTCCGCTGGGCCAGTTGCCGAATCGAGTGAACGAGCTGAACTCGGCCGACGATATCGTGGTGCACTGCAAATCGGGCATGCGCAGCGCCAAGGCCGTTGGATTTCTCCAGCAAGCCGGCTTCGCGAAGGTGAAGAACCTCAAGGGCGGCATTCTCGCCTGGAGCGACCAGATCGACCCCAGCGTGCCGAAGTACTGAGCCGAGGACGATCGACCAGAGGCAAGCGGCCACGGTTAGGCCGGATCTCGGTCCAAGGTGAAGCGAAGCTGGGACGCAAAGTCCCGCTGATCGGGCCAAATGGCCCGTCAGGGATCAGGGCCTTGCATCCGTATTTCGGATGGTGGGATCGAGGCGACTCGAACGCCTGACCTCTACCGTGTCAGGGTAGAGAACAACCCTCCCACTCTACAAGGTTTATCCAGTTCTTTCAACAACTTAACCCTGACAGAAGGTGACACGAAGGGACGGAGTGTGCCCCGAAATGATGCCCCAAAGTCAGACAAAAAGTCAGACACCTTGAAAGGAGACTCGTGATGGACCAAACGACTCAAACCATGCAGACCGAGATCCGCCAGCTTGAGGCGGAGATCGCTCGACTTGACGAGCAGCGAAAACAGAAGAAGGTGCATCTCACCAGGAAGCGCAAGGCTACGCAGTTGTGGACAGGTGAGAAGCCGTCACCCAACGGGGGAAAGGATCATGGATCTTCTTGACGAGTTTCTTGCTGAAGATGATCCCTACCCAGAGGACGAAGAGGATGTGCTGATATCGAGACCTGATGAAGCAGCAGACTGCGCTGGCGGGATCCCTTGCCAATCACTACGACAGGCAGGGGGTGATTCTCGATCCTAACTCGTTCATGCCCGTTGAGTGGGAGCTTGAGATGAGCCAGAGGACGAAGAGGATGTGCTGATATCGAGACCTGATGAAGCAGCAGACTGCGCTGGCGGGATCCCTTGCCAATCACTACGACAGGCAGGGGGTGATTCTCGATCCTAACTCGTTCATGCCCGTTGAGTGGGAGCTTGAGATGGGGCCTGCGTTTGCTGAAGCGCAGGCCGAAGCCAACGCTAACGTGGAGGGGGCCGATTCGTCGGCCCCCGATGTTTCTCTTGAAGTTGGTGCAAGCGAGGCCGGACCCGCCCAAGCTGGTGGCTCCGAAGTCGAAGCCGCTGACATCGGTTCGGGAGACATGGGAGGCGCGGACTTTGGTGGGCCTTCTGGAGGGGACTTTGGTGGGGAGATTTTAGCGGTTTCGGTGGAGGCGGGCTGTGAGACGAAACTACCGCAAGACTCAGTCCGTGGTCACCCAGATGCCCGGGGTACCGCCGGACCATAACGTCAGGCGCAAAGAGAAGACCATCAATCTCGTTGAGGGTGAACTGGGTATCAGCGAGGTTGAGGTCATCCCGCTGTGCCACGCCGGCCACGCGATTCGGCCGGTCTCCGAAATCCGTGGTCGGTGTAGGTCTCCTGGCACTGGACTGTACTCTAGAGACTGACTTCATCTCAAGGTTTTTCGTGCCCTACAGGACTAGATGACATCCAGCCAACCCTTCTGTGCCGATTCGGGGATCCGCATCAGTCACGGCTGTCGCTCTCGCCGGGTGTTGGTTGAGGTTGCGCTGGTTCCGGCAGCCTGCCAAAGAGTCACGGAACTTTGAGCTTTCTGTAAGTCACCTCCAGTCAGACAGTTAGCGCGTCTCGGGCGCCGCGATCGAGGCGGAACGCGCCGCCCCTACCGGCAGAATGGATGTAGGAGCCTGCTGTCGTCGTGCCTACCCGTTTCAAGACCCTGCCGCCGCATCGCGAGAAAGTCGAGAAGAACGTCGCCCAACGAGTAGCGGCGGGGTTCGTGACCGATGTGATTGTCATCTTCCGGTCGGTCTACCGCAAGCCCGAACAGCGGGTCTTGCTCGCGTCCGAGCCCGAGGCGCGCGCCGAGAAAATTCAGATCCTCGAGTCGGCCGTCATGAAGAGCCTGGACGTTGTCGCGGGGGCGCTGCTCAAACGCAACGCCCGCATGTCGATTCCCAGCTTGCCGGTGTCGGTCGAATCCTCGGGCGCGGCGGCGCACCCGGACCCGCACTCGGGAAGCGGAGTTCTGGTCTCCTCGTGGCTGACCAACTCGGTCTCGTTTCTCGCCTCGCCGGATTGGATCAAGAAGCTCGCTTCGAACAAGAACGTCGCCCGCATCATTACGAACAAGGCCGAGCACCTGCCCGAGCCCTTTCGCGTGGCGACGCGGCGGCCCAACGCGGTGGCCGGCGATCCGGCCCGGGAAGCAGCCTGGGGGTTGGAGCACATCGACATTCCCCAAGTGTGGAAGGAAGGCCTCACCGGCAAGGGCGTCACGGTCGGGCATCTCGACACGGGCATCGATCCCAAGCATCCTGACCTCGAGGGGCGGATCAGCGCCTGGGAGGCCTTCGACCAGTTCGGCCACGCTTTGACGGGTACGCCGCGATACGATTCCGGTTTCCATGGCACCCACACGGCGGGTACGATCGCCGGCGGCGCGGGCAGCGGCGTGTCGGTCGGCGTTGCTCCGGGTGCGAGGCTCGTGTCGGCGCTGGTGCTGCCGCAGGGTAACGGCACCACGAAGCAAATCGTGCGCGGCATGGAGTGGTGCGTGCGCCAAGGCGTGAAGGTCTTGAACCTCTCGCTGGGGGGCTCGGGCTACAACCAAGCCTACGATCCCACGGTCCACAACCTTGGACTGCTCGGTGTCTTTCCGTCGTTCTCGGTGGGTAACTCCGGGCTGGGAGTGACCGGCAGTCCGGCCAACCATCGCGACGCCTGCGCGGTGGGCTCGGTCAACCGCGACAACGAGGTCGCGGACTTCAGCGGCGGGGGGGCGTTCGTGTGGGGCGAGGGCGAGATGTACGTTAAGCCGGATCTGTGCGCCCCGGGCGTCGCTGTGCGCTCGGCCATTCCGACGGCGTACGTACTGGAAACCGGCGCCGAGCCCTATGACGACCTTGACGGGACGTCGATGGCCGCTCCGCACGTATCGGGAACCGTCGCCTTGCTGTGGGAGGCCTTCCCGCAGGCAACGGTGGAGCATGTCAAAGAGGCGATTTATACTACCTGCCGCGAGATCGGTCCCGGCTTCCACAACATGCATAGCGGCCGCGGACTGATCCAACCGACGGCGGCGTTGCGGAAGCTCGAAACGATCGTGAGAGCGTCGCGGCCACAGAAGAGCAGCTCTGGGTTGTCGCAAGCTCTCAATAGAGTTGAGTCGATCAGCCTGCCAACGCAGAGCCCTGGGAAGGTCGCCGTATAGAGTGTCGTCGGGGCTGGGCCCGGCATGGTGCGTCAGCGCGTAGCTCCACTCTGTCGCGGCTCTGACGCTTGCTGTTCTTCCTTTCCAATTGTGGGACTCTATCTAGGGCTGCGCCCCATGGGCGTAAGCGCCCATCACCACGTCTTCGGGAGGTCCCGCATGAACCGTCAGTCCCTGGCGCAAGTCAAGCAAGCCGCTGTTCTCCTTGCCGTTCTCTTCCTCTCCACGGGTTTCCTGGCCGCGGAGCCGCTTCGCTGCGACATGGGCGGCTACCAATCGCAAGACGGGCTCACCGCCGCGATGGACGAAGGCAATCTGGACGTCCGTTGGGAAGGCGAGCGCGGGAACCGTTTGCGTTTGGTGCTCGGCGTGGACGGCGGCAAGCCGGTGATTCGCCAAGCCGACGCCGGCTCTTCCACCGGTGCCCCGGCCACCCTCGCCCGCGACCTGTCGCCGGAGTTCCACGTCACCACTGGCGTGCGGCGCATCTCGCAGCAGCAACTCAATCCCATCCAAGCACTCGGACAGGACGTCACGCCCGAGGTCATCGAAAAAGAGAAGTGGAAAGTTTTCTGGGACGCGCCTTTGAGCGTTCCCGGCCTCGAGGGTGTCAACACGAATCTGCCTAGGAAGGAGAGCGAGATCCGCCGCTCGGCCGCTGCCTACAACATCACGGGCTGCGAAGTGCGAACCGACGGCGCGCGCCTGGTCGTCTCGCTCGACGGTCTCGAACTGGGTATCTTCTCAGGGCGGCTGGAGTTCACCGTATATCGCGGGGCAAATCTCGTCCGCCAGGAAGCGATCGCCAAGACCGACGAGCCCTCGGTCGCCTACAAGTACCGAGGGGGCTGGCGGGGACTCAAGGTCGGCGACGCAGAGCGCGTGATCTGGCGCGACACGAGCCGCGCCTGGCAGAAGTACGAGTTCGGCGGCTCGGTCAACGACGACCCGGTGCCGCTGCGCGCCCGCAATCGCTTGGCGATCGTCGAGACCGGCGAGGGCTCGATCGCCTTCTTCCCGCCGCCACATAAGTTCTTCTGGGCGCGCGAGATCGAAATAAACCTAGGCTACGTCTGGTATCGCAAGGATGATGACGAGTCGTTCTCGGTCGGCGTGCGCCACGGGGACCACGAAGAGATGTTCCGCCCATACGGGTTCTCCGACAACTTGTGGCTGCGGCGCGTCAACCAGTCGCGGCGCTTCGCTGAAGGCAACTTCGCGATGTATAACGCGCCGCCCGGCACGTGGCAGCGCATGGCGGTCTACTTCTACTTGAGCCCCGAGGGTGGGCGCGAAACGCAACGGCGCGTGCTGGCGTTCACGCACAACGACCGCTACAAACCGCTGCCCGGCTACCAAGTGGCGATCAGCCACTTCCACACGCACTTCGCCGAGCAGTTGCTCGATGCCGGGACGTTCGACTGGCGTCCGACATGGCTGCCGGCGTTCCGCGGCTTGGGCATCAATATCGCCATGATGTCGGACTTTCACGGCGACGGGACCCCCGACGACCCCGGCCCGTTACGTGTGAAGGACCTCGACAACTACTTCAAGGCCTGCCGGCGGCACTCCGACCGCGAGTTTCTGCTGATGCCGGGCGAGGAACCCAATGCGTACGTCGGCGGACACTACACGCTGATCTTCCCGCGCCCTGTCTATTGGACCAAGGTCCGCCAGGAAGGCCAGCCGTTCACCGAGCAGCACCCGCAGTACGGCACGGTCTACCACACGGGTTCGGCGACCGATCTGCTGGCGATGTTGCGCCGTGAAGGGGGCCTGGTATGGCAAGCGCATCCGCGCACCAAGGGCTCGACACCGTACCCGGATGAGATTCGACACACCGAGCATTTCCAAAGCGACCGTTACCTGGGTGGCGCTTACCAGTCGCTGCCGGCCGATCTATCGGAGAAGCGCATTTGCGAAGCGCGCTGCCTCGGCACGCTCGACGACATGAACAACTGGGCAGGCCCGAAGTACCTCTTCGCGGAAGGCGACACCTACGCCAAGTTCCCCGAGGATGAGATCTACGGCGAGCTGATCGTCAACTACATCAAGGTCGATCCGCTACCGAAGTTCGATGAAGATTGGAGCCCGATCACCAAGGCTTTGCGCGCCGGAGACTTTTTTGTGACGACGGGGGAGGTGCTGATCCGCGACTTCGCGGTGGAGGGTCTAGGGGGCCGGCGAAAGCTAATCGCCGACGTCGAGTGGACGTTCCCGTTGGACTTCGTCGAAATTGTTTGGGGTGATGGAGAGACGATCGGGCGCAAGGAGATCGCGGCTACCGAGCTTCCTCCCTTCGGAAATCACCGTTTTGAAATCCCGATTGATACTGCGGGAAAGAAGTGGGTTCGTTTTGCCGCTTGGGATTCGGCGGGCAACGGGGCTTTGGCGCAGCCGGTTCATTTTTGACAGTTGAGGCGAAGGCGGGCGGGTTCGGGGGTTCTCCGAGAGACATGGCTGCTCGCCGGCTGCGTACTCGTTCGCGGTCCTGAGAGCCGAGGAATCGGTTCTCGGCAAGGCTGGAGCCTTACGCCACAGTAAGGGTTGATTTGCCCTTGGGTAGGTCGAAGCAGGCGATGATGTCATCGCCGTCTTTCGTCCAGGTGTCAGCTTCCAGTGCCTTCGAGTTTGCGACCTGCTTGAGCCGCTTCTTGCGGCCGCCGTGGTTGATCACCGCCGGCCCGCCCGCCGGCCCCGCCAGACGTAGCGTGAAGGCGGGACAGGCGTAGGGCGCCCGCAAGGCGAGGGCGCCGGCCTGGGATTCAATGCTGGTCAGCTCCTTCGCCGCCCAGTAGCGCGAGATCTCGCTGAGCTTCATCCAGATCAGGTGGTCGTACTTGGCGTCGAGGCGGCGAACGACTTCCTGGAAGATCTTGAAGCCGACTTCCTCGCCGTGGAAATAGATACCCGTCCAGTGGCAAAGCATGATGGCGGGCTCGCCCTGCTCGATCACGTCCACCATGCGGCCCTGGTTGAGGTCTTCGCTGATGAAGTCGTCCAGTCGGCCGCGGCTCGAGCAGTCCCAGCCGCCGGTCCAATCGCCCGTGCAGGCGATGATCGAAACGACGCAACGCGGGTCGGCGGTATCGAGGCCCGAGGCGTACTCGACTCGAGGCACAACGCTGTCTTGGCCTTCGCGAATGACGTGGCGAAAGTAGTGAGGAATCTCGGCGCGGAACACGTCGCGGCAGGATTCGAGACTCGCTTGAGCCAACTCGGGCAAGACCTGTTGGCCGAAGCCGCCCGGCGTGGTAATGCCCTCGCAGGGCAGATCGACGTTGTGGAGAGTCTGTAGCGCGTAGCGCATGTAGTCGGCGATCTGAGCAGCGGACTTGCCGTCGGTCCAGCCCCAGTTCTCCATGTACTCGAGCCCGCGCTTTGGATAGGGGTGGCCCGTCTTGAGGTTGATCACCCGCGTGTGTGTGACCATCTCGGGGTGGATGTCCCAGTCGGGTGTGATGCGGTCGCGTACGAGCTTGAGACTCGCCTCGAGGTCGGCTTTCGACCAGCCCGGCAGCAGGCGGTCGAGACGTCCGACGCAGGCCGGGAACGGAACGATGCTGTACTTGCCCTTGACCCCGTGCTCGCCGCACCAATCGCCGAACTTGCGGACGAAGTCATCGGGGATCTCGTGAGGCCAGCTTCGCCAGTCGTGGCCGTAGCGATCAGGGGAGTTCCACGCCGCGGCGAACTGAGGCACGGCGAAGCGGTTGAGATTCACCAGGCAAGTCGAGTCGTCGATGATCAGCGAGACGGGGACGCGCGCCCGCGGGTTGATCACCTCGACCGTCGAGTCTTGCAACGGGCGCTCGCCGGCGGACTGGGCCGGCGCGGGGGCGGCGGAGAGTGCCATGGCGGCACCGCCGACACCGGCGGCCGTGCGGCCCAGAAACTGACGGCGAGTAGGGGAACTCATGAGAGGTATCTTGAGGGACCCGCGTCTCGCGCGCAACGGGGCGTGGAGGCGTTCGTCAGCGATCGGAAGCGTAGGCATGGGGCCGGGTGAGCCGGCTTTGTCACCGGCCTTCTCACCACGTGGTTTGCTTGTTCGCGGCGCGGGCACGCTATGCCGTGCCCCTACTTTTCCGGGCGCTCGTGAGACGCGCGGTATCGGCGCCACGCTATTCTAAGGATGCAGGGGCGGATGCTTCACCCGCAGTCTGAGTTGTGCGTTCCTTTCTTCAGCTTCCCGTCGTCCGGGATTTACACGCCCGAAGTCTGCTTTTTCCGACAATCGTTCTGCTCGTCGTCGTAGGGGTATTGCTCCACGGCGCGTTGACGCTGGAATCGGCCGATGAAACCGCCGAAGCCGCCGCGCCTGAGCCTGCGCCGCTGCTGCCGAACCTACGGTCTGACCTCGAGAAGACGCCGCTCTCCTACACCGCCGACTACTGGTTGCAGGTAGGCGAACGATTGCGGCGCAACCTGGTGCTCGTCGGGCGCGACGGCACGCCCGGCGTTGTCGTGGCGCCCGGCACGGTGGTGGCTGCGTTTCGCGCGGCCAATGAGTTGCAGGCGGAACAGCTCGAGGGCGCGATCGTTGAAGAGCGAGCTGCAAGGGCGCGCGCCGTGGAGATGAACGAAACGCCGCTGAAGTCTCCGCTCGACGAAAAAACAGATGCTGCCGACTCGGAAGAGGAGGCGGAGGCCCCAAAGGCGGAAGCAGCGCAGACGAGCACCCCAACGCCTCCTCGGCCGTTCTCGCCGGTCGGTGTCGACCACGAGCACTTGGTTTCACTTTTTGAGTTCGGCGGCACGGTTTACGCCACACCCACCCGCAGGGCGGACCCCGAGACCTTCCATCCGGGCGCTCATGTGGCGGCCATCAGCCTCACGCCCGGCGGCGATCTGCGCATCACGCCCGGCGTGCTGGTCTCGGTGGACGAGGGCTCGGGCTATCCCGAACAGGACGCGGCGATCGGTGAGCGCTTTGACGTGGCGATCCCGTTTCCGGCCGGAATGCGCACCGCCGCGATCGTTGATCTCGATGGAGGCCTGTTGGGCGTTGCCGTCGAGTCGCCCTCCGGCGTGCGAGTGCTTTCGGCTCGTACGGTCGAGCAAATCATCAGCGGTTCGAGCGAGCGGCGACCCTGCGTGAGTATCGAGACGCGGAACCTTTCCGCCGACGTGCGCGGCATCTTGAAGGTGCGAAACGGCGTCCTGGTCGAGCGGGTCCACCGCGAGGCCTACTTGCCGGAACCATCTATTCTGCCCGGCGACATTCTTCTGCGTTGGGCGGGCCGGGAACTCACGGGAGCCGGGGACTGGGAACAACGCTACGGCGACCAAGAGCCGGGAAGCCTGGTCCGCTACGTCTTGCAGCGAGGAAAACGGCGCTTGTCGGGGGCGACGCGCATGCCCGGACCCGATTGCCGCCCCGTCGCCCATTCGCTCGAGGCGTTTGCGGCCCTCGGGTTGGTATTGCGTTGGGATGCCGGGACGGATCAGGGGCCGCCCGAGGGGTGGACCGTGATGGGTGTCGTGGATGATACGCCGGCGGCGCAAGCGGGGATCGTTCGCGGAGACCGCATCGTCGCGGTGCAAGGTGAGGCGTTGACGTTGCGCAACCGCCGTCGCGCGCTGGAGGCGTTCGAACAGCGCGATACAACGTTGGTCATGACGGCGTGGCGGGGTGACCGGGCGCATCTGATTGCGGTGACGCCGCGGGCGGAACCGGCGGAAGAACCGGCGAAACCTGGGAAGCAGCCTTCGTAGTCAAGACGCAGGCAGCGAGCGTAGCACCGCGTCGTCCGCTTGATCACCAGACATGTGGAACCTAGCCAAGCTCACGGTCGAGATCACCCGCCGCGTCAAGTGGCGCTGGCGGGCGATGGGACGGTTGGGCCGCAAGATCACTCCCAGCGCGCCAGTGTGGGGCTGGGCGATGGTGTGGGTCCGTTCGTCGTTCTTGCCGTCGCAGAACTATCTCATCATCCTAGCCGTCGTCGTCGGACTGCTCACCGGCTTGGGCTCGGTGGGTTTCGTGTTTATCTTGCACGCCATCGCGGACTTCGCGCGTGGTCCGGTGGCGGAGGCTCTGTCGATCTTTGGGTCGGCCAATCTCGTGTTGCTGCCGGCGTTGGGCGGGTTGCTCGTGGGCCCGCTCATCCATCGGTTTGCGCGCGAGGCCAAGGGCCACGGCGTGCCCGAGGTGATGACGGCGATCGTCTCGCGCGGAGGCTTCATCCGCAAGCGGGTGGTCACCGTCAAGGTCATCGCCTCGTCGCTCACGATCGGCTCCGGCGGCATGGCCGGGCGCGAGGGTCCGATGGTGCAAATCGGCGCCGCCATCGGTTCGGCCATCGGCCACTGGGCTCGGCTCACGCGCAAGAATATCCGCACCCTCGTTGCGTGCGGGGCGGCCGGTGGCGTTGCGGCGACGTTCAACGCCCCCATCGCCGGAGCCATCTTCTCGATGGAAGTGTTGATGGGAGGGATGCAGGCCGACTTCCTGCTGGTGCTGCTCACCTCGCTGAGCTCGAGTATCCTGGCGCGCCATTACCTAGGCAACACGCCGGCGGTAATGGCACCCTACTACGACCTGGTCAGCGCGCGCGAGTTACCGCTCTATTTTTTGATGGGCGTCATCATCGGCCTCGCGGCGGTCGGCTACGTGCGCCTGCTTTACAAGAGTGAGGATCTCTTCGCTGAGTGGAAGTTCCCCGAGCAACTGAAGCCCGCGGTCGGTGGATTAATGGTGGGCCTGATCCTGCGGTTCTTCCCGCAAGTCTACGGCTCCGGTTTTCCGGCGATTGAGTCGGCGCTCTGGACGCGCTACTCGTGGGAGTTATTGTTGTGCCTGTTCGTCGCAGGGCTGCTCGGCAACTGCGCCACACTGGGCTCAGGCGGCTCGGGCGGCGTCTTCGCGCCGGCACTCTACATGGGAGCGATGCTGGGCGGGACATTCGGTTCGTTGGTGCATACGGCGGCGCCGGAGTGGACCGCCTCCTCCGGCGCCTACGCCATGGTCGGCATGGCGGCATTTTTTGCAGCCGCGGCCAAGGCGCCGACCACCTCGATCTTGATCTTGTTTGAGATGACCGGTGACTACCGCATCATGCTGCCCTTGATGGCCGCCACCGTCGGCAGCGTGTACCTGTCGCATCGCCTGCTGCCGCACAGCATCTACATCCTCAAGCTGCACCGCCGCGGCATTCCCTACCAGTATCACGAGGACGAGCCGGCAGCCGCGCCGGCCCCAACGGCGCCCGCCACGCCGCCTGTGGGGGTCTAGCTAGGGGCCGGTGACCGAGGTGCGGCTGGGGGGGGTAAACACGGGGAAGAGTCGTCGTCGCGGCCGGGGGCGACGTGATCGGCGATCACGTCAATTGTTGGGTCGATGACGTCGCGAAGACACAAGCGTCCGACCGGCCGACGGGCCGGGCAGGCTAGTGGAACGAGAAGAGGCTCCACTTCTTGTCCGACTTCGTGGCGGTCGCCGTCTCGACGCCGGCAATCAGGCCGGCCAGCGCGGTGAGCTGGCGTCCGATAGAGGAATCATCCGGTACCAGGCCTCCCTTGAGCGCCGCGTCGCTGACGCTGGAGTAGTCGTTGGTGAGGGTCTCGAAGACGGGCACGCCCACCACTTCGGCAAGGGACTGATATACCTGAGTCAACAAAGCCTTTGCTTCTTCGCGTATAGCCTGCAAACATCATCCGGCGCAACGCGAAACTTCGTGCCGTGATTCCGTAGGCCCTTGCTGCCAGGGCGAGCTTCCCGAGCATCGAAGTCGATCTTCACCGTTCCCCTCACTACCTCGTAGATGAAGAAGGCCAGGTGCAGGTTCTCGAAGCAGTCAATCCGCTCGAAGCGTACCTGTTGTCCTTGCCGCTTGCCGCGCACAAGGACTAGCCGCCGCAGCTTCGCACCAGCCGCGCTGAGAATGTCATCGTCTGTCCAGTAGGGTATCGGACCGTTGCCTTTCAGTGGGCGCACAAACACTTGGTTCGCATCAGCATCAACCCGGAATCTGTCGGACTTGCCAGCGATGGTGTGCCGGAAACTAAGACGGTCTTGCTTGTCCTTCCACCCAAAACGGCTGACCATGTAGCGCATGATGTTGTCCGGTTGCGGCTCCTTGTGAAACAGGGTGATTAAGCTGGTTTGCGCCGAGTGGTACTTCAACTCCCACCCGAGACTGTCGGGAATGTCCTTGCCGCCCGTTGTCAGGCCCAGAAGGTCTTCGAGGTAAAGGCCGGGGCCACCCGTGCCGGAATACTTGGCACGCGGCATATTGTGGGGGCCGCTCTGAATGATCCCCGCAAGCCGCTGAAACAACTCTCTCTTGGTCGATGGAGGGGAAGGGGGCACGGCCTACCTCTTCATGAGCCTTCTAGCGGCCCTGATACGCTCGTCTGCTAGCTTGCAGTAGTCTTTGGAGACCTCAAGCCCAATCCAATCTCGCTCACAAGTTTCAGCGGCCATAGCCGTTGTTCCCGAACCCATGAACGGATCGAGAACGATCTTGGTCTTCGTGGACTTGATGCAACGTTGCGCCAGTTCGACGGGGAACGGCGCGGGGTGCGGGTTATTGCTTTCTTGTGGGACGCTCCATACACAGCCAGCGGCATTTGCCTTGAGTGCGAGCTTGAAATCCGGTTTAGCGATCAGGTAGATCACTTCGTAGTTGGGAAGGAAATAACCAGGATTGAAATTGATCCCGCCCGCTCGCTGCCAGACGATGATCTGCCGCACGGGGAAGCCTTCAACGATATCGGAACGATCCTGCAACAAGCCGCCCTGGACCCGCCACTTGTGGTTGTAGAAGATCGCACCATCGGGACGTAGGGTGCGCATCATGGCGTGCAGGCAGTCCCGCTGCCACTTCACATACTCGGCATGGGGCATTTGGTCGTCGTGTCCCTGGTAGCCGTTCTGGAGTTCGGCATTCGGCCACTTGCCGCCGCGCCCGTCCTTCATGCCGTTGCCCGTGGAATTGCGGATGTTGTAGGGCGGCGATGTGACGATCAGCCCGACTGATTCCAGGGGGAGCTTGCCCATGAGCTTGACGCAATCCCCGCAGTGGAGCTTGTTGATCCAGCGGTCCATTAAGCTATCGGGAACATGGCGCACCGCAGCCGTCAACAACTCGTCCATCGAGATAGGAACGTGCAGGGGATCGTCTCTCATCGGATCAACTCCGAGTAGGTTAGACGGCAACCAGACGCCGCTTCCAGCATAGCATTGAGACGCCATGCAGAGCTTCGCTTCGACATGTTCCAACGGCTCTCGAACTCTGCTAGATAGCGGTGCAAGTGCTTCCAGGTGAAGTGATGGAAAATCCCGATGTAGCCGCGCTTCAAGAGGGCCCAGAAGCTCTCGATTCCGTTTGTGTGGACTTGACCTGAGACGTACTGGCCTATGGAGTGATTGACGCGCTGGTGATCGTACAGCAGGGAGAGACCGGAGTAGGACGAGAAATCGTCTGTATAAACCTTGGAGTCGAAGGCTACGTTTCGCACGACGAAATCGTGAATCTCAGCCCGTCCGGTTGCGGCAAGTTTCTTTAGCCGGATTCGGCCGTCGCGGTCCTTCGCGCCACCCACCGCATACTTGCCTACTGTACCACGTCCGGCTCTCAACTTCTTGTCTGCGTGTTTGTTTCTTTCCTTGCCGCCGATGTACGTCTCATCGACTTCTACCTCGCCATCGAGTGGGCCACCCCTGCGCCCCAAGTTGGCCGAGACCTCACGCAGCCGCCCGAGCATAAACCAGGCTGTCTTTTGGGTTACTCCAATCTCCCTGGCCAACTGGTGGCTGCTGATTCCCTTCCGGTTAGTCGTAATCAGCCAAGAGGCCGCAAACCATTTCCTAAGCGGCAAGCGGCTCTCTTCAAAGATCGTGCCTTTGCGGACAGAGAACTGCTTGCGGCAATCGGAACACTTGTAAACTAGCTTGCGGGTGACTTGGTAGACTTTCCTGGTTGATCCGCAGCAGGGGCAAACCACGCCGAGCGGCCAGCGCAGCTTAGCAAGGTGACGAATGCAGGTAGGCTCGTCGGGGAAGGCGTCCAGGACTTCGAGCAGGCTCTCGTATCTCCGTCTGAGCATACAACCATTTTAACATGGCCCTTGTGGTTGTGTCAAGTATATTAGTCCCTTCGGCAACGTCATCAACATTCAACGTCTTCTTGCTGCCGGCGCGATTGAGGATGAGGTGGATGTTTCTCGGGCTCAGGCCCAGGTCAGTGAGATCGCTGACGCGGCGGCGCGCCAGATGAAGCGCGACGACTTCGGGGGTGGCGACCACGTAGACCGCATCGGCGAGGCTCAGAATGTCCCGGCAGGAGGCATGTATGGCGGTCGGCAGGTCGACCATCACGAAAGGATAGGCCCGCATCGCCGAGGTGAAAACCGCCGAAACGTGGCGAAATGCCTGCGCGGGAATCACGATGCCCGGTGGCGGCGCGGCCAAGACGTCTACGCCGTCGTGGTTGCAGGTGAGCCTGGCCCATAGCTCCTCGATATCCTCGACTCGCTCCACGGCGTCGGCAAACGAGAACTCCGGCCTAAGCCTGAGCCGGAAGGCGACCGTTCCGCTGTGGAAGTCGAAGTCCACCAGCAGCACTTTCTCGCCGATTGCCTTCGAAATCCGATTCGCTAGGTGGACGGCGATGGTGGAGGCCCCGTTGCCGCCCTGCGCGGGCAGGAAACAGAACAACTTACCGGCCGACTTGGCGGGCGCCGAGGCGCCGGCGCTGGTGTGGGTCTGCAGCAGGGTCTGAAGGTGATTGAGGTCAAAGGGCGGAACCAAGAATTCCGAGGCTCCGGCCCGCATGGCGGCGAGGATCGTGTCCGCCTCAGACCGCGAATCGGCGGCAATCGCTAACGACCCGGGGTAAGCAGCACGCAGCTCGCGAACCAGCTTCAGCCCGTCTGCGATGTCGGCCAAACTCACCACGAAAGCCGTCACCGGCTGGGTGCTGGAGCCGACCAGCGTCTTGAGTCCCCCGGCGGTCGGGTAGCTGCTCACAAGTTGCGGGTCCGCCCCCACGGATTCATGGGTCAGCGCCTCCAGGAGGCCGCCGGACAGCGCCCGGTCGGGGGAGATGATGATCACCCTAGGCGACATTTTTTCGAGGTAATAGACCCATAGGCCCGGAAGGACTAGCGCCGGGCAAAGGGCTCTTCTTAATCACAATCGGCTGACCCAACTCTAATTGGTAGGTGTTGGAGGAGCGATCAGCGGCTACAGTCAAGGACGATGATCTGCTCGGCCCTTTTCTCAGGGAACCAAGCCCAACGTTGCTCATCGACTGTCCTTGGTGCAGCGGGGAGAGGCGAGGCCCCTCTCCGGCAAGAAAACCCGAGACGCGCCCGGCCGCGGCTAGAGCAGAGAGGGCCGAAACCCTTTCGTAGCCCGGAGGCCGGCACTCGCAGCTAGAATTCCTTGCCTGTGTAGAGGGAACCGACGAACTCCTCATAGCCATTGTACATGAGGGTCGGACGGACACTCATGTCGGGCAGTACCTTCTCCTGTGCCTGCGACCACCGGGCATGCGGTCGGTTCGGATTCACGTTTGAGTACCAGCCGTACTCGAGCCCCTGGACCTGGTTCCAAAGCGTCGCGGGGCGCTTCGAGGTGAACTCGATCTTGACAATCGATTTGATCGACTTCAGGCCGTATTTCCACGGCGAAATCATCCGAATCGGCGCCCCGTTTTGTTTCGGGAGAGGTTTGCCGTAAATCCCGGTCACGAACAGCGCCAGCTCGTTCATCGCTTCGTCGAGCCGCAGCGCTTCGAAGTAGGGCCAAGGATAGTGCGGTTGGCTACGGATGCCCGGCATCTCTTGCGGACGGTTGGCCGTGACCATGCGGATGTATTTGGCCTTCGGCTTGGGGTCGACCTCTTTGATCAGCGCGGAGATGGGGAAGCCGGTCCAGGGTACGGCCATCGACCAGGCCTCGACGCAGCGCATGCGATAGAGGCGCTCTTCAAGGGGGAAGCGCCGCACCAGGTCGTCGAAGTCGTACTTCTTGGGGTTGTTTACCTGGCCCTTGACTTCCACCGTCCAGGGGTCGATGGTGAATGCTGCGACCTTGTCCTTTACTCGTTGCTTGTCGAGAGTGAACTCGTAGAAGTTGTTGAAGCCCGTGGCGGCGGCCTCCGGGGTGATGGGGCGGTCTAAGATGTACTTGGAATTGCGCTTGGCAGGATACAAGTCGGCGTGGGTGTTGGCCTTCGCCGTCCCGGCGAGCAGCGCGTCGAGGCCCAGCATGCCTGCCCCAGCCAACAGCGCTCGGCGATTCATGAAGACCGCTTCCGGCGTGGCCTCGCGCTCGGGAATCTCCCATCCCTTCGGTATCTTGATCAGCATGGTGCCTCCCCAGAGAAACCGCTTTGTCTGATCCCTCGGTCAGAATATCATAGACGTGGCGGGCCCTCTGCCGTTTCGAGTTCCCGGGAATAGGATGCCGCAGACAATACCAGGTCACGCGGACCCGAGGCCCGCCGCGTTGGGCGATCTCGACCCGTTGCTGGCCCTTCAAGCGCTGTGCCTCCAAGCGGCCCGGTGGTCGGAGGCGGACTATCGCGGGGTGCTTGGCGCCGACGGCCCTCTGCGCTGTGCCGTGGCCGAGTCGCGAGGCAGGGTCCGCGGCTTCGTCGTATACCAGCCCGTGGGCGCGGAGACCGAGATCGCGAACCTCGGCGTCCACCCCGATCACCGCCGCAGGGGCCTGGGCGGCGCCCTGTTGGCCTACGTGAGCCGCGAGCATCCAGGCGACCTCTATGTCGAGGTCCGCGAGAGCAATGAAGGCGCGCTTGGCTTTTACCGCGCGTTGGGATTCACCTCGTTTGCGACCCGGGCGAACTACTATCGCGACAAAGGCGAGGCCGCTATGCTCCTCAAGCGGGCAGCGCCGGGGTCGGGCCTGATGAAGGAAGCCGCCGGGACCGATACGTAGAGTGAAACGCAATTGAAATCCGCGGGTGAGTCTGATAACGTCTGGTAGACGCTGCTGAGCCGCGACACCAAAGCCAAGACCGAGATCGCCACTGACGCGGTGCACGCAAGGCGCGCCCCACGACCCATGACATTGCGCACAGGAGGAAGACCACTATGGGAAGCGTCCCTCAAACGGACCTATCCGCTCACCTAATGGAAACCAACGAGGAGTTCAAGATCCTCTCGGAACAACATTCCAGCTACGACCGCCGACTCGAAGAAATCAACGCCCGTCCCTACCCCTCCCAGGACGAGCAGATTGAGGAAATGCGGCTCAAGAAACTCAAGCTGCAAACCAAAGACCGCATGTACGAGATACTGCGCGAATCAGAACGACAAGCCGGCTAGCGGGCCCCCGGGCCGCGGGGCTAACCTGAGAAGCGCGGGCTGCCCGCCAAGGCAGGCGCCGCAGGCGTGTATCGCTCGAACCCCTCCCGAGCGGCTGATATAATACGTCTGCTGTCATGCCTCCTCGTATCGTCAGGGACGGCGTCTACTACGGCGTGGCCCTTACCGCCACGGGCCTGCTTGTCGCCTTCGTGTTCCCGCCGCCGTGGAGCGCCCCGTTCTTTCTCACCGCGGCGTTTTGCCTCTATTTCTTCCGCGACCCGGAACGGGCGATCCCCGAGGGACCCGTGGCCGTGTCCCCCGCCGACGGCAAAGTCGTCGACGTTCGAGTCTTGGACGGCGGCGCGCGCCGCATCAGTGTCTTCCTCAACATCTTCGATGTGCACGTCAACCGTGTTCCGATCGCGGGCAAGATCACCGGACGTCGATACCAGCGGGGACGCTTCCTGATGGCGCATCGTGCCGTTGCCTCGGTCGAGAACGAGCAGAACTCTCTCGAGATCGAGGGCGATGGCGTGAAAGTCGTGGTCAAGCAGATCGCCGGCCTGATCGCGCGCCGCATCGTGTGCAACAAACAGGTCGGTGAGTTGGTCGAGAAAGGCGAGCGCTTCGGCCTGATCAAGTTCGGGTCGCGGATGGACATCGTTCTGGGTCCGGAGTGGGCCCTGAACGTGAGCCCGGGCGACCGTGTCAAGGGCGGAAGCACGATCATCGCACGTCTCCGGGAGTAACGAGCCGTGACCCAGACGCCGACCAAGACGCCCACCAAGCGGACCTACGCCCTGCCGACGATCTTCACCGTCGGGACTTTGTTCTGCGGTTACTACTGTCTGATGAAGACGCTGCAGGCCTTGTCCCTGCCCGCAGGTCAGATCGATGAGGCCGCGCGCCTCTACAACTACGCCTCCCTGGCGATCGGGTTGGGCGTCTTCACTGACGGCATAGACGGACGCGTCGCGCGGCTTACCGGGGCGGTGAGCGATTTCGGGCGCGAGATCGACTCGCTGGCCGACGTGATCACTTTCGGGGTGGCGCCGGCGATGCTCGCGGTCGCGTGGGGTATTCGGACACCCGAGCTGAACGCTCATCCCTTGTTGTCGAGTTGGCTGCCGGCCCTCGGCTACCTGATCACCTTTCTCTACCTGACGTGTGGGGCGGCTCGCTTGGCTCGCTTCAACGTCCAGAAGAACCCCCGGCCGAAGAATCCGGGCCGGCCCGACCGGAAGTATTTCGTCGGTTTGCCGATTCCGCCCGCGGCGGGAATGCTGGCCGCGGTTGTCCACTTCAGCGACGGCTACCCGGTCCGCTTCTGGTGGCCGCAAGGCATTCTGTGGCTGGCATTGCTGGGCGGGCTGGCATTCCTGATGGTCTCCACCTGGCGCTACACGAGCCTGAAGGACATCGCTGTCTTCCAGATACCCTCGCTGCTGATGGTCGTCGTCTTCGCGGCGCTGATTTTCCTGGTCTGGAACTTCTCGCAAGTGCTCCTGCTGGCGATGGCTTCCGCGTTCGTTTTGAGTGGGGTGGTCACCCGCATCGCGGGCTGGGTGAAGTACCGCTTCCGGCATCGTCGGCACTTACCCGACGCGGCCCCAGGCTAGACCGGCTTCGCGCGGCCGCCGAAACCCTCTGCCAATGCTTCGACAACTCACCGTGCCATTCGCGCGGTCCCTTCATTCGCGTTGCTTGCTCGCGGGCATGGCGGCGACTCTGCTGACCTTGTCGTGCGGGTACCATATCGCGGGACGGGCTGACACGCTACCCGACACGGTGGAAGTCATCGCCATCCCGACCTTCGAGAACGCCACCACGGAGTTCAAGATCGAGCAGTACATGACCCAGGCGGTGGTACGCGAGTTCAACAGCCGGACGCGCTACCGCGTGGTGAGTGATGAGGCCCTCGGGGACGCGACCATGCAGGGCGTCGTGATCAACTTCTTTGTCTATCCGGTGATCTTCGACCCGGCAACCGCGCGCGCCACGAGCATCACAACGCTCACGCAGATGCGGCTGACCCTGGTAGACCGAAAAACCGGCGAGATCCTCTATGAGAACCCAAACTTTGAGCATCGCGAGTACTACGAGGTGACCACCGACCCCGACGCCTATTTCGAAGAGCGACAGTCGGCGCTGCGGCGGTCCAGCCAAAACGCCGCCCGCACGATCGTTTCCGCGGTGCTCGAGCGGTTCTAAATTAGCTGCTCGGCCTGCGATCGACTCCGCTCAACTCGTCCCCCGGTATGGACGAAACATCACTCACCCAAGCTGCACCACCGCTAGTCGCGTGCTACATTGGGAACAAATCCTTCCGAGGTGGGCCTTTCAACTTCAACTTCGTTGCTTGTAAGGTCCGATGGGGCGACGCATTCAGGAACGCGAAGGACAGCGGATCAGGGTCAGGGATTCAGCCGATGAGGTGTGACAGGGGCACTGAACAGGGTGTGGAACAACGGCCCCTCGGCAGATTGCATGCTGGACGTTGTAATCTGGCTCACGTTAGACGGAAGATCTAGAAAACCGGGGCGCCACCCGCCGCGTCTATTCGAGTCGAGGGTGTCGGCCGGCGTCAAAGGAGACCGATAGATGAGGATCTGGATCTCCATTCGAATATCGATCGCAGTTCTCGTTCTGGCGCTCGCGCCGGTTTTGTCCGCGCAGCGCATCAAGATCGGGCCACAGCGGCTGGCTCCCTACGTTCCTTCGCCACCGCAGGTGGTGGAAGAGATGCTGAGGATCGCCGGCGTCACCGAGAAGGACATGGTCTATGACCTTGGCTCCGGCGACGGGCGCATCGTCATTACCGCCGCGCAGCAGTTCGGCGCCCGCGCGGTCGGCGTCGAGATCGATCACAAGTTGGTCGAACAGACGCAGGCCCGCCTACGCGAACTGAACCTATCGAGCCGCGTCGAAATCGTCGAGCAGGACGCCATGGAGGTCGATCTCAGTCCGGCGTCGGTCGTGACCCTATACCTACTCACGTCGTCGAACGAGATGCTCAAACCGAATCTCGAGAAGACGCTCAAGCTGGGTTCGCGGGTCGTTTCGCACGATTTCCGCATCTCCGGCTGGACGCCTTCGCGTACCGAGGTGATCCGCGGCGAAGCCCGGACCCACACCATCTACCTTTACGAGGTCGGCAAGCAGTAAGCCGGCCGGAAACGTGGCGCGGCGTTTGCTTCACCAGGTAGTCAGGAGCAAAGCCATCGCCACTATCGTCTCTCGCTCATGGTGAGCCGCCTACTACGCCTGGTGTTTCTGCTCGGCATCGCGGTTTCGCTCTGCCCCATCCACGCTCAGATATCCCTGCGTAGCCGCGCCGCCGGCACTAAGCGAGCGGTCCCGTACTTCCCCTTGCAGGTCGGCAACTCTTGGACCTACGTCATGCGGGGTTTCGCGGCTCAGGGCACCGTCGTGATCCGCGTTACGGCGAACCAAAAGGTCAACCATCGGGTGTACTACCTACTGGAGGGCTACGCCGGGCGGATCGCGTGGGTCCGCGTGACCGAGACGGCCAGGGTGGTCGAACTCGATCCGGAGCACATGGTGTGGCGAGAGAGTGATGTCTTTGTTCCCCGCGACATCGAATCTGATCCGGATACGGGCACGGAGCGCCTTTGGTACGACTTCGGCGGGCCGCCGGGAGGCACTTGGCGCTCGGAAATTCCGCTCGAATGCGTTGGCTCGGCGATGCTAGCCCCCGGGCCGCCACCCAACGAACTGCCAGAGGGCTTCGGTCCCCACTCGGTGGCGGTCAACTACCTGCCCACGATCTGCGCCGACGCCGGACTGCTGCAGGAGGTGTTCGTCCCCGGCATCGGCTTGGTGCGCCGAACCATGCAGACCATCGGCGGCCCGCGCGAGATGGTTTTGGTGGAGGCCGTGGTCGGGTCGACGATCCATCCGGACCGTCGCTTCTCGGTAGCGCTGTCGCTCGACCGGCCGCGCTACGTCGCGAACTTGATGCCGCCGGTCGACCCTGAACGGGCCGTACCGGTGCTCCGTGCCGACCTGATCATCCGCGACACGACAATCGAGCCGCTGCAGATTACCACACCCTCGGGACAGCAATTCGACTTCGAGATTCGCAACGAACAGGGTGATATTGTCTACCGCTGGTCGGACGGCCGAGCCTTCACGCAGGCCGTTACGACCATCGATCTGAGCCTCGGCGTGAGAGTTTTCTCCGTCGAGGTGCCGCTATCGTCGGGCGACGCCACGCCTCTACCCGTCGGACGCTACACGATTCACGGTTGGGTCGCCACGGCGAACCCGAATCTCTACCGCGCACAAAGCGCGTTCGACATCGAGCACGTCTTCTAGTCAGCCGGCCTTCCTTTATTCCGGGATTTCGGTGGGGATGGGCGCGAACGCCCGTCCGCCGATTGTGGCCGTCGACGCTTCGCGCACTTCATCTTCGTTTTCTAGATTCACCTCTTCGACCGTCACCTTGATCAGGCGATTCTCGATGGTGACCTTCGACATCAGGTTGACGGCATCGGTGACGGTAACAGCCCGGGGACCAGGGGCCCGGGGCCGAAGACGCGCATCGTCGCCGTGTTCGAGACCGGCTCTCCCAGCCACGCCCGGGTCGGCGGGCCAGCCGTTTGGCACAGTCTGGCCAGAGCGCAGGATCTCGATGGGCTTTCGGCGACCGTCTTCCCTCCCCGGGCCGAAGCTCGCCCTGGACTGAGCCCTCTTGAAGTTCGTGTGCGCGGCGTTGATCTTCACCATCACGTCACTCTGACCGGCCGCACTGTAAGCGGGGGTCACCGCCAGGATTCTCGGATCGGGTGTCTGAAACTGATTACTGGAGTAGGCTTGGGTCGCACCTAGGTTGAGTAGATCCAGGGAATTGTCCCCGTCCGAGAATCGAAAGGCTCGAATCTCGAACCGCCCGTTCGCCCCGGAACTCCGGATTCGGTCGCCTCGGAAGAGCAACCCTAGGACGTTCACTTTGTGCTCGAGTTTTTTTGAACCGCGAATGCGTTCGACGAACGTCCCGGAAGACGTGTAAAGCTCGGCTGTCCAGAAATACGATCGAGAGGTACGCTGGACCTCCACTGGGACCGACACCATAAGCCAGTCGAAGAGGCCATCGCCGTCGTCGTCGACTCCGCGATCCGTCATCGGGTCGCGCACGGCCAGCGGCGACGTGTCGAACTCGTCAGGGCCGTAGGAGCGTGTTTGGCCGGCGTCTTCCAGAACGTCGATGTCAAAAGCCCCACGGTCGGAGTAATGAGTGAGCCGGATGGAACTGAAGGTGTAGGGGGGCCGCAGGACGGACTTCTCCAGTCGAAAGGTGTCGAACTCCACACCGACCGATTGGCGTCCGGGCTCGAGATCCGCAAAGGCAGTCTCAAAGAGCGGCCGCGACCCCTTCTCCAGAGCAAGCCACAGCCGGTACCTACCTGCCTGATGGACTTCCAGCTCGACATCCACAACGATTTTGTCGATACGGTCGTCGCGATTGCTATCGACCCCTCGGTCGCTCACCTTGCCCGTGAATTCCGCCGATAATGGCACGGCTGTGAAGTTGTCACTTGAGCAGTCCCGTGCCAGGACCATGACCTAGCGAAGGGATCCCGATCGTCGCGGTCGCCCGGTGCGGACCCAAGATTTGCGGGGTGAACCAGACGCTGTACAGTCCGTCTCCGGTTTGTTCGTCGGCCCCGGTACCATCGTCAGCGGGAGTCAGGACCAGCGGTGCTTCCTGACCGGGCTGCTTGAGTTCGAAGGTGATCACGGCGTCTCTCGCGGGGAGCCCATTCTCAAGCGCCTTGACGATGAAGCGGAACCTCTTGCCGAGTGGACGAGCCTCGAGCAGTGGCACGGCCGAAAGCTCGGCCTCAATCTGTGCCAGGGTCTTTTGTGCCGCAAGCTCACCGGTAGTCATTGGGCGAGTCGTCCAGAAAGTTACCTCCGCTTCAACAGCGTCCCCCAGATCAGGTGAAGCTTCCATGTGGACGGTGTAGACGCCCCCCTTCGCAGTGGGCATTTCGACGATAGAATGACTCCCCTTCTTGCAGCCGAATATCAGGCCTGACCGGCTCTCCTTGCAGTCAAAAGCAAGGAAGGTCGCGCCCAGCGATGCTGCGGTCTGCTGGTTAATCACCCGGCCGTCAAGGGCTTCGACGGTCACGGTCGGGCCCGGCAGGGAGGCGTGAACCGACAAGGAAACCGAAACAGCCGAGATCGGAGCCTCAAAGCGCAGACTCGTCGTAGCGCCCGGCGCGACACGGGCTGTCCGTTTCTCGGGACTCGTATGCAGATTTGACGCTGGCCGCTGGGCAACCCCAGCCCCCGACAACACTATCCAGACCAAGAGAAATCCAGAGCCGACCCGTGCCCGCGTCACTACATCTACTCTAACCCCTCGGTGACGGTAGAGCCCTTTTTGGAGCAGGCGAGGGACTACGGAGAAGGGGCAGTAGCCACCCAAGGCGGCTTTCTCAACGGCGTTAGGGTTGGACGGTTGCGGGACCTGGGGGTTTGCGAGAGCAGCCCTGGCTGTTTCGGACGCTAGCCTAGCCGGGCTTCCCTTCTTCCCGGATTTCGATGGGAATGGGCGCAAACGCTCGCCCGCCCAGTTTCAGCGTGAGATGCTGAGGCCCCGGGGGCACGTCCGGCGGCACCGGGACGTCGATCTCGAACACCCGCGGCAGCGGATCGAGGCAGAAAACCTCCAACGGTCCGGCCGGGCGTCCGCCGATTGTGGCCGTCGATGCCTCGCGCACTTCATCTTCGTTTTCTAGATTCACCTCTGCGACCGTCACCTTGATCAGGCGATTCTCGATGGTGACGTTCGACATCAGGTTGACAGCATCGGTGACGGTAACGACCCGGGGGACCAGAGGTCCGGGGCCGATTACGCGCATCGTCGCGGTGTTTGAAATCGGCTCGCCCTGCCACGAGAGCTGCACGGGCACGATGCCGGAGCGGAGGTCCGGCGGCAGATAGACATTCACTTGGGTCGGATTCTTGCGGGTATGCTTGCCGATGAAGCAGGGCGCGACCGGTTCCCCATCGATCAGGACCCGCAGACGGTTGAGGTCGGCGTCTTCGCTCAGGTAGAGCACCCACACCGAGGCGCTCGCGAACCGGCCGCTGCGGGGGACCACGGCGTCGGCGGTAAACGTGTCCGTGACGCGGACGATGCGCGCGGGCCCGCGGGGCGGTTGGGGTTGCCAGGCCGCGGGGCGCTTGCGGGCCGTGATCCACAGGTATTGCGAGTCGAAGCGGTCCATGGCGAGCAGTTGCAGGTTGTTGTCGGTGCAGAAGGCCGCGATCTCCTCAGGCGAGAAGCTGACGCCGCTCCAGGTGTTGGGCTCGACGTGGCGCGTTCGCGACAGCGGGGCGGTCAGCGCTCCAGCGCGAACCGACCAGCCGCTCACAGGCGCACGTTGCGGGCTGGGCGAGCGCCCTTGCGGCAGCCCGTTGACCTGCACCTTGATCAGGCCGCCGGTCTTGAGCACCCGGCAGATTTCGCGCAGGTAGCTCCACACGACTTGGCTCTCGGGGATGTGCTGGAACACGGCGAACGAGTAGCAGAAGTCGATCGATTGATCGCCAAAGGCCGACAGATCGGAGCCGCTGTTCTGCCCTACGTGGGCGTGAGGGACGGCGGCCAGGTTCTTCCGCGCCAGCTCCACCATCCCGCCCGAGACGTCAACGCCGTGGATCTCGCCGAAATCCTCGCTGAGCGGCACGAGCAGGCGTCCGGGGCCACAGCCGACATCGAGCGCCGTGAGATTGCGGGTGTCGGTACCCGGCGGGAAGCGGCGGTACTCCTCTCGCAGCGTGAAGAGAATGTCGCCGGCGGTGGACAGGAACTCTTCGTAGTCCTGGCCGGGACGGCCGAAGGCCACGTAGTAGGAGGCGTCGACGCGGGCGCGCGTGTCCCAGTCGGCGCGCATCCGTTGTTGGACGTGTTCGAGGTCAGCCACGGCGATTCGGTTATTGTACGTCGGTCCCAGCAACCGAGCCGTGACCGTCAGGGAGCGGTCCGGCACGAACCCTCATGCACCTCGGAAGGCTCTGGAGCAGAAACCACTCTTGTCGAAACCAAACGACTCGCCAAGGTGTCCCCTAGCAGACGCGAACGGAGGCTCCGCGCTTGCCCGTGAGCCACCGGCCACATCGGCGAAATTGCCCGCCGCCCGCCACCATAGGCACGCCGTGACCCAAACGCCGCCGACCCGCGGACGGATTCTCCGCCCACGGCGGCCCACCACCCCCACCACCCCGCGCCCCTACGGCTCGGCGAAGTGTAGTAGGCTAGTCCTAGATTCAGCAGCATCCGTCGCAAGGATGGACACGAATCGGGACCGGCGCGCATGAATCTACCGAACGCACTCACGGTGTTGCGGATCTTCTTCGTACCGCTGCTTCTGGCGGTGATGCTGAGGCGCAATGTCGAGTTCGACACCGGCTTCTTCGTGGTCGAGAACGAGTTACTGGCGCTGCTGATTTTTCTCTCCGCCGCGAGCACCGATTTGCTCGACGGCTACATCGCCCGCCGGCGGCGGCAGGTCACGACGTTCGGCAAGCTGCTCGATCCGGTGGCCGACAAACTTCTCATTTCGGCGGCGTTCATCTCGCTGGTTGAGCTGGGCAAGGTGCCGGCGTGGGTGGTCGTCATCATCGTCGGCCGCGAGTTCGCCGTCTCGGGACTGCGGAGCATCGCGAGCGCCGAAGGGTATCAGATCGGCGCGAGCGACCTCGGGAAGACGAAGATGGCGGCACAGGTGTTTTCGGTGTGCCTGCTGCTGATCGCTCCCCCGGCGACGATCTGGAGCGAGATAGCCTACATCTCGCTGGGGCTGGTCGTTCTGTTCGCTGTCGCCTCGATGGTGGAGTATTTCCGGGGCTTCTGGGGCAGGGTGGAGAACGGATCGTCGGCCGCCGCGCCCCCGCGGCGCCGGGCTTCCTCCGGCAAGCTGCTCGTGGTTCGAGAACAGCGCAAGCAGGATCTCACGACCTGACCGCGTCACTCAGGTCCTCCACTCCGACCCCGGCTCCCGAGCCGTGACCGTAAGTACCTATGTCGTGAGATCCGTGCCAAGCGCGGCAGAGAATCCCAGAGGCCCGGACAGAGGCGCGGGTGTCAACCCGTGCGCTCCCTCAGGGTAGCGCCTGTGGCCGGTCCGCCATGAAGACCCCTTCTCGGTTCCGGGTCATCCTGCCAGGTACCAGCCAGTCGCGTTTACGCGCCTTTGGTTTTGATTAGGCCAGTCGTTGTACGGCTGGTAGAACGACCCCCGAGTAAAGTAAATCAGGCCCCTTCGAGGGGCCTTACCCCAAACCGGCTTGAGCCATGAACCGGGCGGGCCGTCTCGAATAAGAAGCAAGCGTTATCTGAACCAAGGCGTCAAGTTTTGCAAGAGGTGTCCGCGCGGGATGTGGCGTAAGGCTCCAGCCTTGGTGCGCTGGTGAAACCAGCAAGAAGTCGCGAATGAAACAGTCGTACAGGGAAGGCCTAGCGAGCCACCCTGACCCCGAGTCCTGCGTGGCCGGTCGTGAGGCCGGACGCGAAGCGCGGACAGGGTCACAGACAGGCAGGGCTACTGAGCTCCGAAAACGCTTGCTTTCGAGCGCCGACGCAGTCAAGGCATGCGGAAGGCCACACGGACGCGGTCGCTAATCGCAAGAGCGCGTCCGGCTCGGCGGAGTCGAAGATCCTTTGCGCATGTCTGGAAACTTCTTGCACGGGAACCAGGAGGGCCCGGCGGCGCCGGCGGCGTGAGAAACCGTCGGCCGGAAAGGGAACGCGATGAGTAAGTAAGCCTTTCATGCACGCCGCCGGGGAGTCGGACAACTCGGTAGTACCAGCGAAGGCTCCGAACAAAGAGGACCGACACTCGGCGGAGGGGCTGGAGGGAAGCGGGTTGATCGAGGAGAACGCCGGCAAGTCTCACACGGGCCGTACGCAGCGGCGGAAGGCCGTGTCCCAGGGACTCGACGGCGTGCGGCAAGCCGCGAAGAAGGATAAGCGGTTGCGTTTCACCGCCCTGCTGCATCACATCACCGAAGCACTGTTGCGCGCCAGCTTCTACTCGCTGAAGAGAGGGGCGGCTACGGGAGTGGACCAGGTGACGTGGCAGGAGTATGAGCGAGGTCTGGAGGAACGCCTCGGCGATCTTCACAGCCGCGTTCATCGGGGCAGCTACCGCGCGCAGCCCGTGCGGAGAGTCTACGTGCGAAAACCCGACGGGAGGCAACGACCGTTGGGCGTCGTCGCGCTGGAGGACAAGATCGTCCAACAAGCGGCGGCGACGGTCCTGCAAGCGATCTACGAGCAGGATTTCGTGGGCTTCTCCTACGGCTTCCGGCCGCACAAGAGTGCCCATGATGCACTGGACGCTCTGACGGCGGGGATCGTGCGGAAGAAGGTGAACTGGATACTGGACGCCGACATCCGGGGCTTCTTCGACCACATTGACCATGAAAAGTTGATGGCGTGGATCGAGCAACGGGTGGCGGACCCGAGGATGCTGCGGCTGATCCGGAAATGGATCAAAGCCGGGGTGTCGGAGGGAGGGCAACGGTCCGAGACGAAGGTAGGGACTCCGCAAGGGGCGGTGATCTCGCCGCTGTTGGCGAATATCTACCTGCATTACGTGTTGGACCGTTGGGTGCAGCAGTGGCGACGTCGAAAGGCAAAGGGAGATCTGATCATCGTGCGCTACGCGGACGACTTCGTGTTGGGCTTCGAGTCTCGCGACGACGCCGAGCGGTTCCACGAGCAGTTGGCGGAACGGCTGGGCGAGTACGGGCTGGAGCTGAGTGCGGAGAAGACGCGCCTGATCGAGTTTGGGCGCTATGCCGCGGAGCGGCGTCGGCGGCGCGGGGCGGGGAAGCCGGAAAGTTTTGACTTTCTGGGATTCACGCACCGGTGCGGCACGGTCTGGAAGAGCGGACGGTTCCTGGTGAAGCGCAAGACGGTGCGGAAGCGGATGGCGGCGAAGCTGCAAGCGATTGGGGCCGAGCTGCGTCGGCGGATGCACGAGCCGAGCGTGGAACAGGGAGGTTGGCTCCGACGGGTGGTGGAGGGATATTACAACTACCACGCGGTGCCGGGCAACCTGCGGGCGCTGCGCTCGTTTCGGCGCGAGGCCGCGCGGCATTGGCGGCACGCGCTGCGGCGGCGCAGCCAGCGGAGTTGTCGGCGCTGGGAGGATTTCCTGCCGTTGTTGCAGCCGTATGTGCCCTGGCCCAGTGTGCGTCATGGCTATCCTATGGAGCGATTTGCGGCCATCTATCCGAGATAGGAGCCGTGTGCGGGAAAGCCGCACGCACGGATCTGTGCGGGGGGCGACGGGCAACCGTTGTCCCTACCGCGACCCGAGTCTCGATTCTTCGGGACTCAGGATGGCAACGGACCGAGCAGCGGCTGCAGATCGAGGACCTGAGAACCGAGGAATCGGTTCTCGGCAAGCCTCGTCGAGGAGGCTTACGCCACATTCGGCGCCGACTGGTCGGTTTGAGGTCGCAGACCTCGCTAGGAGATTATCACTAGGAGAACCGCTATGGCCGTGCCCGCAATCCATCCCGGCGAACATCTCACCGAAGAACTCAAAGAGCTCAACATGAGCGCTTGCGCGCCGGCTCAAGGCGCCCACGAACCGCGTCGCCGAGATTCTCAACGGCCGTCGGGCCGTCGCCGGCGATACCGCTCTGCGCCTCGCGTACTTCTCGGTACCAGTGCGGAATCTGGCTCAACCTGCAAAAGCTCTACGAGCTACGCCTTGCCGAGAAGAGAGCCGGCAAGATGATCAAGGCCCTGCCGACCCTCAAGAACGAACACGTCCACGCCTGAGCGTCACCGAGGCCCAGAGGTGCCGTCCCCGTCCGGGGCTCCGCAGATGCCGGTGCCGGCCGGCTGAGTTCGGGCTCTGTCCCCGAACGGCCGTCCCCGAACGGCCCCGCTCTTCGGCCCCCTCCGACCGTTCGACCAAACGCCAATCCCCCACACCGAGTCGCCACAGACACTGAGCGAGTCGCCACAGACACCCGGGACGCACAGACGTTGAGACAACGTACAGCCAAGCGCCACCAGCCCGCCGATGGGCCACCGGCTCTCGCAGGCAACAGCCGGCGCCCACCGAAGCAAGTTTAGGCTGGCAGCCTGTTCACACACGAGTCCCCGAGGCAGCTCAGCAAGGCCAGGGAACGTTACCTCTGGACGAATACGTGTGATACGTATAGAATACGTATATGACAAGGAAGCTAACGATCACCGTCTCGGAAGAAGTCTATGAGGGCCTGCACGCCAAAATCGGCCGCGGACGCATCAGCCGTTTTATCGGTGCGCTCGCCCGCCCGCACGTCGTGGACGACGCGCTTGACGAGTCTTACAAGGCCATGGCCGCCGATCAGCGCCGCGAGGCCGAAGCCCTGGAATGGGCGGAAAACCTGACCGCCGACGTGGCCGATGAAAAGCGGTGAGGCCTGGTGGGTCAACTTCGACCCGGCGATGGGCGGCGAAATCCGCAAGACCCGCCCCGCCGTGATCGTTAGTCGCGATGCCTCCAACCGCCATCTCAATCGGGTCCAAGTCGTCCCGCTGACCAGCAGCACGACAAAGCTTTACCCTTGCGAGGCCTACATCAGCCTCGGCAATCAGACCGCGAGGGCCATGGCCGACCAGCTTACAACGGTCTCGAAAAAACGCCTCCGCAACCGCATCGGCCTTCTTTCTGCTGAAGACATGGACAGCATCGAGCGCATCATCCGCCTCCAACTCGATCTGGCTTGACCCGGCGTGAGCTCGCGCTTCACAACCGCCAACCACGCGGAGACCCAAAGCCATACAGAGCCTTGCGGACCACCTTACGCCCCGGCAGGGGCAAGAGAAAGTAGCCCACAGCCGTGACTTGGGCCGCCTTCCCCGTTGGCGTGATTCCCCTCCACTCGCCTTGATGGGTACATCCAAAGTCCGTACGATGGAAGGGAATGCGACCGGATGCTCTGATCCAAAAGATCGAGGAGGCCTTCGCGCAACATCCTCCGCCGGCGCCGAACAACATCACGTGCTGTTCCTCTAGGTCCTAGGTCAATCTCCCAATTGCGTACACGGACGCTCCGGACCTAGCGTCATTGTGTACCTGAAGATCTTCTCTAACCGACCCGGTCACGAGGTCAGATTCAAACCCGCAAACGGTTGTCCTATGCGACGGTGCTTTACGAAGATCCTGATCGCCGGTCTGATTGCCGCTGCCGCGGTTCCTTCCGCCGCCGATCCCAGCGTCGAAGTCCTCTTCCGCGATCTGCATGATCCGGACGAGAAAGTACGAGCCCGGGCAGTCAAGCAGATAGCAGACCGAGGCCTGGGCGAAAGCGCCGTCAGGCCGCTCCTGCGCGCGTTGGGCGACCCGGCCGTCGACGTCAGAGGATCGGCCGCCGATGCCCTAGGCGGTCTGGGCGCTGACGCCAAGGAGGCCGTTCCGGCCCTCATAAGTCTCTTGCGTGACGCGGAAGAACGGGCGCGGGCGTCTGCGGCCGGGGCTCTCGGCGGCATCGGCGCGTCGGCGGCGCGGGCCGTTCCTAACCTGACCGAGCGCCTGGACGATGAATCCGCGTGGGTGCGACGCTCGGCGGCCAACGCTCTGGCCCGCATCGGCGGTCGGGCGAAGTCGGCGCTGCCTGGACTCGTCGATGGCCTCGCTGATCCGGACCCACTGGTCCGGGCCGCGGTCGCCGGCGCGCTTCCGAGAGTTGATGCCGAGGGCCGCTCCGTTGTGACTCTCCTGATCGCGACCCTGCGGGATCAAGACACCTATGTGCGTGGTTCGGCGGTCAACTCACTAGCTCTCTTGGGGCCGAAGGCGTCGGAAGCCATCCCTGCCCTCATCGAAACGCTAAACGATCCCGACAACGAGTTCTATGTCCGCAGCAGGGCGGCGGATGCTTTGGGTTACATCGGCATGGAATCACGCGTTGCCACTCTCGATCTCAAGCGGGCGCTCGACGCCACGCATCCATGGATCCGCAGCGCGGCCGGCAGGGCATTGGACGCAATCGATCCCCGCCCGGAGGCGGCGCCCCGGGAGCAAGAAGCCCCAATCGCTATCCGCATTCTGACCGTTCCCCACCAAGCGGCGACACGCGAGGCCGGCCCGGCGACGCTGGATCGATTGGCCGAGGCGTTGCGTAGCGCGGACCCGACCACCCGCACCCAGGCAGGCGAGTTGCTCGTGGGTTTCGGGATCGCCGCTCTACCCGCGTTTGAGGAGGCCCTGCGTGAAGCAAACGAAGTTGTCCGGATCGAGGCTGCTAACCGGCTCAGGTCGCTGGGCTACCGGGCAGGGCCTGCCGTGCCCGCCCTGGCTGAGGCGATCGGCAGCAGCAGCGGAAGGGCGCGCTCGGCGATGATTGCAGCGCTTGGCGCGGCGGAGGACAACGCTGCGCCGGCTGTGCCCCTGCTCGTCGAGTTGCTCAACGATGCCGAGGCGAGACCGGCGGCTTTGAACGCTCTGCGCAGGATCGGCTGTGGCGCCAAGGAGGCGGTCGGAGCCTTGAGTGCACTCCTACGCGATCCCGACATGCGAACAAAGTCCCACGCGGCGAAAGCTCTCGCTGAGATTGGTTGCGAGGCAACGGCGGCTGCCGGAGGACTCGTGGAGTTGCTTCGCAGCGGTGACCACTCGGCTCGTCACGATGCTCTCTATGCGCTGGCCAAGATCCGTCCGGATGACAACGAGACGCGTTTAGGCCCTTGATCGAGGTTGGTCGCTTGGATCGACGAAGACGCGATGGGTTCGAGATAAGGCTGCTTCCGCCCTGGGCAAAATCGGCCCTCCCGCGGCCGCGGCGTCGGGACCCTTGACCGCTACGCTGAGCGATTCTAGTGAGACGACCCGTCGGCACGCGGCATGGTCGCTTGGTTGGATCGGCGTCGACACTCCGGAAATCGTTTCGGCCTTGATCGAAAAGCTCAGCAACGACAGCGCTCCTGTCCGAGCTGAGGTGGCTTGGGCATTGGGTCGCTTGGGGCAACCCGGGGCCGTGCCGGCATTGATCGCGGCGCTAGGGGACGATTCCGTCGATGTCCGTCGGAAGTCGGCGCAGGCTCTCGGCTCTCTGAACGCTCGCCCGGCGACGCCCGCCCTGACGCAGGCTCTGGAGGACGATGACTCTTCGGTGAGACGAGCCGCCGAGGACGCCCTGCGGGAAATCAATGGAGTGTGCGCCGCTGGAGAGGGTGGGGCGGGTGTGGCACAAAAGCCGGGCACGGCTCGGCTCGGGACGGGGCAGGCGTGCGCCACACCCTGACAACGCCGAGGGTTTGAAGCGCACCGCGCGGCAGTTCGGGGCAGTTCGGGGACAGGCAGGGGACAGAGCCCGAGCCTCGGCCTCTGATGTGTGCGCTCTCGGGCTCCCGGGTCGCGGTATGGCAGCGGGTCAGTCTTGGCATGCGCTGCGTTTGCGGGCCACAGCGGTCGTCGTGGCGGTCGAGAAGGACCCACGGCTGTTCCCCAAGTTGCCTTCAGGCGGCTTCCGCGCGAAGCGCGTTGTAGGCCGGTCGTTTTACGGCCGGTTGCGCGATGCCGCTCACTCCGCCCAGGGCGCTTTCAGCGTCCTTTCCTAACCGGCTTAAGCCATTCTCGATTGCCGATCTGCCTCTCCAGGTCACCGAACTCCTGAAACTGACCTGGGAGATCGGTCACAGTCAGGGATCTCGATTCCTAACAGCGGCTCCAGCAGGTTTGCGGCGCCGCCATTCTCCACGATCCGCCCGCCAACGACCCGATCGATGTTCACAGCCGTGACTTGGACCGCCTTCCCCGTTGGCGTGATTCCCCTCCACTCGCTTTGATGGGTACATCCAAAGTCCGTACGATGGAAGGGAATGCGACCGGATGCTCTGATCCAAAGGATCGAGGAGGCCTTCGCGCACCATCCTCCGCCGGCGCCGAACAACATCACGCGCTGTTCCTACGATCGGCGCAACGGGGGCGAGTTTGACGGACCGTGTTCCGAGTGCGCTGACATGGCCGAGTTCTTCGCGGGTAAGTCCTGGCAGTCCCTTGACGCAAAAGACATGCGGGCGAAACGGAGACGCCGACTCGCTGTTCACTATCGAGGCTTACACTTACCTACTGCTTGCCTATCTGATCGCTGCTGTTCGTGATCCGGAGACGCTGGACGTTTGTACCGACCGTCTCCCAAGCCGGTTCGGCCCCAGGTCAGGGGATGAGTATGGAGAAGCCCGGCGAGAATCGGGCAGTTCGGGGACGGAGCGAAAGAGCCGGGATAAACCGGCAGGAAGTTGGGGATGAAAGAGCCCCACAGGAAAGGAGTAGCGAACCATCCTGACCTCGAGTCATGCGCCGGCGGTGGCGACGCCGCGGGTGAAGCGTTGACAGAGGCAGCGGCACGCTGGGTATGGAGCCGTGAAAGAACTCGTTTCGGGCGCCGACGCCATGCTCTGATGCGGAAGGCCACACCGACGCAGGCGACATCGCGAGTCTGCGCCGGGCCCGGCGCGGTCGAAGACCCCACGCACGCCGAGAAACTTTCTGCACGAGAACCAGGAGACTTCGTCGGTGTCTGTTGGCAGTAACGGCAGACCGGTGGGGGAAGGCGAAAGCCGCACGACCCACACGCACGCCGGCGAGGAGTCGGACAACGGGGTAGTACTGATGAAGCAACCGAACAACTCGGGCCAGCCCCAGCGGGGGAAACCGGAGGCGGAGGCTGTGGAGGGAAGCCCGTTGACCAAGGAGAACGCGGCACAGTCCAACGCGGACCGGACGCAGAGTCGGGACACCGCGTCCAGCGGACTGCGTCGTGTGCGCCAAGCGGCGCAAGGAGGGACGCATCAGCAGTTCACCGCACTGCTCCATCATCTGACGGTCGATCGACTGCGGCAAAGCTACTACGCGTTGAAGCGAGCGGCGGCCCCGGGAGTCGACGGCGTGAGTTGGGACGAGTATGCCACCGGGCTGGAGGATCGCCTCGACGATCTGCACGGCCGGGTGCACCGGGGCGCCTATCGCGCGCAACCATCGAGACGAGTCTACATTCGGAAAGCCGACGGGCGACAGCGTCCGTTGGGCATCGCCGCGCTGGAGGACAAGATCGTTCAACAGGCAGTGGTGACCATCCTTAACCAGATTTACGAGGCGGATTTTCGGGGCTTCTCGTATGGTTTCCGACCCGGGCGCAGCCCGCATCAAGCGCTGGACGCGCTGAGCGTGGGACTGACGCGCAAGAAGGTGAACTGGGTGCTGGATGCCGACATTCGAGGGTTCTTTGACAACATCGACCACGAATGGATGGTGAAGTTTCTCCAGCACCGCATCGGAGATACACGGCTGCTGCGGCTGATTCAAAAGTGGCTGCGGGCCGGAGTCTCCGAAGACGGGCAAGGGTCGGAGACGAAGGTAGGCACGCCGCAAGGAGCGGTCATTTCGCCGCTGCTGGCGAACGTCAAGCCGCTTTAGCGGCATTGGGTGGAAGGATGAATGCGACACACGCCGAGAATCGCTGGCAACATCATCGCGCGAGAACGTTGGACTGGCGCATACAGACCCGGTCTTCGGCCTCATGAGACACACCTGCGTCCTCGTCTGCGCCTACTCACTTCTCTAGCAGCGTTGGGGCAGCAGGCCCCGCCGGTCTACAAAGGTGTGCAGGAGGATCTGCCCATCGAGGTCGCGCCTCAGCCCATCCCGTTCAGTCACAAGAAACACGCATCGGCGGGCATCTCCTGCTTCGATTGCCACTCGGGCGCGGCAGACAAGGAGCGCGCGGGCCTGCCGAACGCCGGGCGGTGCATGCTTTGCCATCGAGGGATCGGCACAGAGCACCCCGACGTTAAGCGACTGGCCGAGGTCCATTCCCAAGGTCAGAAGCTGTCCTGGGTACGCGTCTACCAAGTCCCTGATTTCGTCTTCTTCAGCCACGGCAACCACGTCAAAGCAGGCGAGAAGTGCGCTTCGTGCCACGGCCCTGTGCAAGAGCGCGAAGTGCTTGCCAAAGAGGTTTCGACCAGCATGATCTATTGCATGAACTGTCACGGAGCGAGACGGGTTTCCACCGAGTGCCAGCTCTGCCATGACTTGGGGCAGTAGAGCTTCCGGTTGACCTCACAGATACGTCGACCCCCGAACTTCAAACCCCCCAAGTATAGAAGCGGGGTCCGGGCGGGATGATCGGTCGGGTACCGGGGATTGCGCCTCGGGAACCCTCCCAGACCACGGGACGTACGGTTTCCGTATCCGGCGGTTGGGACCCGGCGCCTGACGCTCGGTTTACGGCTACCCCACGGTTCACAAGGAGTCGGATTGATCACTTTCGGTGTCTCCGGCAATGGTGGTTGCGGATTGATCTTGTCTCCGGTGTCTCTGCGATGATGGTCAACTTCCGAACCAGTCCGCGATCGTCGCGTCACCGGACACTCCCATCGCGCGGAATGCGTTGTCGAGGCTGCTAAGATAACGGGGCCTGACGCTGCTGCGGCCGCCGCGGCGATAATCTCTCTATCGATCGCATGAAGCTCGATAGAATCAATGATCTCAGGGCACATACAGCCCCTCTAGCCGACGCGCTGATCGAAGCTGTGCAGCGCGTGTTGGCCAGCGGCTGGTTCGCATTGGGACCCGAGGTCGATGCTTTCGAAAATGAGTTCGCCGCGTATTGCGGGGCCGAGCACTGCGTAGGCGTCGCCAACGGAACGGACGCCTTGGAGCTATTACTGCGTGCCATGAGAACCGGCTCCGGGGACGAAGTCATCACCGCCGCCAATGCCGGGATGTATTCGACGACTGCGCTGCTTGCCACCGGCGCTACACCAGTCTATGCCGACGTGGACTCCTGCAGTTTGACGCTCTCTCCAGAGTCAGTGGCCGACCGTGTCACACCGCGCACCCGAGTTGTGATAGCCACACACTTGTTTGGCCGGATGGCGAATCTGGAGGCTTTGCGTTCCCTCGCCGACCGGCACGCATTGGCCCTGATTGAGGATTGCGCGCAGGCGCATGGGGCATCACTGAAAGGGCGGCGCGCTGGCACCTGGGCGCACGGCTCCGCGTTCAGTTTCTACCCCACAAAGAACTTGGGCGCACTGGGCGATGCGGGTGCCGTCGTGACTTCCGATGGTGCCCTAGCCGAACGCGTAAGACGACTGCGTCAGTACGGCTGGTCCACCAAGTATGAGAGCTCCGATCGCGGCGGCAAGAACAGTCGACTCGACGAGATGCAAGCCGCCGTGCTGCGCGTCAAGCTGCCATTTCTCGACCAATGGAATGCCCAACGCAAGGCGGTCGCCGCCTGCTACAACACGACCTTACAACATCCGGATGTTCATACGCCCTCGGTGGTCGGCGACGATTATGTAGCTCACCTGTACGTCGTTCAGTGCAGCCACCGCGCCGCCCTGCGTGAGTACTTGAACAAGCGGACCATTGCGACGGGGGTCCACTACCCGCTTCTCGACTACCAGCAACCCTTCTTGCGACCCGATTATGGCCACACGAACCTCCCCATCAGTGAGCAGGCGCTCCCAAGGATTCTGAGCTTGCCCTGCTATCCGGAACTGAGCCTCGACGCCGTTAGACGCACCTGCGAGATCATCAACCACTGGAAGATATGATGTATTCTCTGGTAATTCCCGTCTACAAGAACGAGCAGTCCATACCTGATCTTCTGACGGCGGTACAACAGATGCAGGCGAAGCTCGACGCTACGTTGGAGGCCATCTTTGTGATCGATGGCAGTCCTGACCGCTGCTATGAGTTCCTAACGGCCCGATTACCACAAATGCCGTTTCCCTCCCATCTGATCGTACACTCCCGCAATTATGGCTCGTTTCCCGCCATTCGTACCGGCCTCCGGGCAGCCACAGGGGAATACCTGGCCGTCATGGCCGCCGACCTCCAAGAGCCTCCGGAATTGATTTTGGAGTTCTTTAAACATCTTAAGGCCGACGAAGCCGACGTGATGATCGGGGCACGTGAGCACCGCGACGATCCTCGATTGAGCCGAATGGCTTCCCAGGTTTTCTGGTGGCTGTATCGAAGACTTGTCATCGCAGAAATCCCCCAGGGCGGCATGGATGTATTCGGCTGCAACCGGCAGTTTCAAAATGAACTACTGAAACTTGAAGAGCAACACTCCTCACTCATAGGTTTGGTGTTCTGGTTAGGGTTTCGACGCAAGTTGGTCCTTTACAGCCGGCAGGTACGTAAACACGGCAAGAGCTCCTGGAACTTACGTCGGAAACTTGATTATCTGATGGACAGTATCTTTTCTTTCTCCGATCTGCCAGTTAAGATCTTGATCGCGGGCGGCGGGACTGGACTGCTGGTCGCCATTGTTTTCGGGCTCCTCATCCTTGGCCTGCGACTCATCGACGAGGTGCAGGTTCCCGGTTATGCGGCCACCGTGACTACGATGTTGTTCTTCGGCGGACTAAACATGATGGGGCTTGGCATCGTCGGCGCCTATGTTTGGCGAGCGTACGGGAACACTCAAGGCCGGCCACAAGCCGTAGTCATGAGGGAGGAAGGATTTACCGGTCGTCCCTCGGGTTTCACGATGAGGCAGAGCGATGGGCGATAAGGGCTACTTTCTACATGAGCTAGGATGCTGTGAAACTGAGCGGGTGGGTACGGGGACCCGAATATGGGCGTTTTCACACGTCTTGCCCGGCGCTCGGATTGGAGAGAGTTGCAATATTTGTGATCACGTTTTCATTGAAAACGACGTCGTAGTGGGAGATCGAGTGACGGTCAAAAGTGGCGTTCAGCTGTGGGACGGTACTACCTTGGAAGACGACGTGTTCATCGGCCCCAATGCGACGTTTACCAATGACCAGTTTCCGCGCAGCCAGCAGTATCTTGACAAGTATCCTAGGACGGTTGTCTGCCACGGCGCCTCCGTCGGCGCCAACGCCACGATCCTGCCCGGCCTGACGATCGGTCGGCACGCGATGGTGGGTGCGGGTGCGGTTGTGACGCGGTCCATCCCCCCCCATGCGATTGTCGTTGGGAGCCCGGCGCGAATCAAGGGTTATGTTGGCGCTGGGCATTCCCATCTCCATCCTCCCATGGGTGGACCAAGCAAACCCGAGGAGCCAGGTGTGGAAGCCACCAGCGTCAATCGGGTGACACTGCACCACTTACCACTTGTCAGGGACCTACGAGGCAATCTCAGCGTCGGGGAGTTTGAGGATGACATCCCGTTTCGTGTAAAACGGTATTTCCTGGTGTTCGACGTGCCGAGTGCGGAAACGAGAGGCGAGCATGCCCACATTGAGTGTCACCAGTTTCTAATCTGTGTAAAAGGCAGTTGTTCGGTGGTGGGCGATGATGGCATCAGCCGCCAGGAATTCAATCTCGAGCGGCCCAACTTGGGTCTTTATTTGCCGCCTATGGTGTGGAGCATTCAATACAAGTACACCAGGGACGCAGTCTTGCTGGTGTTCGCTTCAGAACGTTACGATCCAGACGATTATATTCGCGATTACGGGCGGTTTCTCGAGTGCCGTTGAAGTTTGATGCCGGTGGGGGACGGATGAGAGGGGCTGCGACTGGGGCGGGTAAGGGGGACGGATGAGAGGGGCTGCGACTGGGGCGGGTAAGCCTACTGCCGCCGGGAGGTGCACAGCCACGTCGGGCCCGGCTTGCGGCTCTGCTCCGCTGTGGCCGGCGTCGACCTCAATCGCGAGTGAGCAGATAGTCAACGGCGCGTATGCCATCCCAAGCGTGGTACCGCGCCAGGTGCTCCCCGGCGAGCAACAGCAACCCGCCGCTCACCTTGCCGGATCGTGTCGAACGCGAGCACCGCGAACCCGGCGCGTACCAGATTCAAGCAGACCAGGCGATGTGAGCGTTTCGCGCCCCAATTCGTGGCCACCGCCAGGGAAGACAATCACCGGGAACGGTCCATCGCCCGTGGTGGGCACATAGAGGCTCGCGGTCACGTTTCAATCGAGTTGCTCCCAGGCTTTGACCTCCGGTCTGCAGCTACCCCCGGTTCACAGGAGTTGGATTGATTCTCTTTCGGTGTCTTTGCGATGATGGTCGCACAGCCCGCGCCCGCCGCGGATTGTGCCTTCCGCGATCGTCACGTCACCATGCCTAAGCAGTCCCAACCTTCCTGGAAAAAAACAAGCATATGCGCCGCTGTCATCGTGCTGTTTGCCGCCGCGGTCTTTCGCATCATGGACACATACAGCGAATTCAACGCGACGATGGACGAGGGCGCTCACATCGCGGCGGGCATCGAACCGTACCAACTGGGGCGCTACACCCTGGAGCTGGCTGCTCCCCCGATCTCAAGACTGGCGGTCGCTGCCTTGCCCTATGGCCACGGTGTGCGCATCCGACCCGACGCTCCCATCTCCGAGAACGACAAACATGTTCTGGAAAACCAGGGCGACTATCGGAAGACATTAGCACTGGCCCGAGCGGGCAACCTCGCATTCCTCCCACTTCTCATCTTTTATGTCTATCGATGGGCGACCGAACTGCACGGTTGGCTGTCGGGTCTTGTGAGTGTCGCCCTTGTGACGACTTCTCCCACGGTGCTGGGTCACGCAGCGCTCGCGACGGTAGACTTCTCGATCACAACGGCAGTCGTGGTGGCGGCCTATCATTTCTACCACTGGGCTCAGCGGCCTAGTCTCCGCAGGACCGCCGTGGCGGCGCTGGCAGGTGCGTTCGCCCTGATGTGCAAGTACTCGGCGATCGGGTTCCTCCCGCCGATGGCAGTGCTGTTTTTCTTGTTCGCCCACCGTAGCCGCGGGCGAATCAAGCGGCTGTGGAACGACCGCAGTGCTCGCCGCTTCTCTCTCCACGTGATCGCCGCCGTCTGCATCGTTTTCATGTTTGCTTGGGCGTGTTTCGGATTCGACACCTTGCCCCTGCTCCATCCGGAGCGTCGTCCGGGACTGGGCGTCGATCGTCTTCTTAGCAGCGAGTCGGTGTTTCACCCCTTGGCTGCCTACGTTTTGCAAGAAGTGCACTTGCCACTACAGAGCTTTGCGGCGGGACTGTTCCTCACCGGCTACCAAGCGTGGTACGGGCACGGTGCCGTCAGGAGTCGTGGACAATTTTTCCTCGGCGAGGTCAAGAATGAGGGCGGGTGGTGGTACTACTTTCCTGTCGCGTTGGGAGTTAAGTCGACGATTCCTTTCTTGCTGCTCGTTCTGGCTGCGACGGGTGTACACTTGCGCCGTCGCCGGAGTTGCCCCGAAGGCTTGACCTACGTCTCGCTCGCCATTCTCGTCGTCCTCCTTGTCGGGATGACAAGCAGTCTGAACATCGGCGTCCGCCACCTGTTGCCCATCTATCCACTGCTGGCGATCTTTGTCTCGCTGCTGTTTTTTCGCCAGCGACAACGGTTTTACTGGCGACGAGGATGGGTGGTCTTCTCGTTCTTGCTAGTCGGGTTTCATGGTGTCTCTTCGGGGAGAGCTCATCCTGACCACCTCGCCTACTTCAACGAGCTCGCCGCGGGACGTGAACACCGGATCCTGTCGGACAGCAACCTCGATTGGGGACAGGATCTGGCCAGGCTGGCCCGGTTCGTTGAGGACCGGAGAATCGAAGAGATTCACCTGAAGTACTTCGGGATCACTTCTCCCGCAACTCTCGGCATCCGCAAGTCTCTGACCTTCGGACCCCGGGACCGGCCGTCCGGCTGGGTGGCGATCAGCATCACCTACTTGCAAGGAACTCAGTCAAGAACAGAAGGAACCTACGCTTGGCTGCTTGAGCACCAGCCTGTCACTGTCGTGGGCAAGACGATCTGGGTCTACTACCTTGAGTCCGAAGGAGGCTGACCTTCAGTCTCACTTCGCGAAGACGTGAATCGCGGCCTCCAGGGCACCCAACACGAATACAAGATTCAGTTTTCCGCCTGCCGGCCACGTTGAAGCTTCAGGTTTGCAGCGATCCAGTCTTCCACAGGGCGGCTCACCTCACGGGTGGTAAGGCTGGGCCATCAACGCTGGGACATCGAGAATCAGGGTTTCAACGAGTTAGTCAACGGCTTGCACGCCGACCCCGTAAATAAGCACGACCCCACGGCGATCGAGAACTTTCTGTTGACGGTGTTTCTGGCTTTTAATCTCTTCCACGTGTTTGTCGCGCGCAATCTCAAGGCGTCGCTGCGACGCAGCAAGCCGCGCGTGTTTTGGGCGCGCGCGATGGCGGCTGATCTGTATCAGGCGGCGGCTTGCTCGTACGGCTCGGGGCCTTCGCCGTAGCGAGCCGCTGGCTTTCTTCCCCGCTGCCATCCTGCGCTGCCACCACGCCGCCGAGCGGCAACCGAGCGCAGCGGTGTCTTCGGCGGCTGATTACGAGCCCCGCCGAGGCTCTCGCCCGGCTGCGAATCTGCTCGCCCCGCTCGCCCCGCACCTAACTCCCTCGTTCCCCAATCACTTCCCGGCTCTCGCCCGGCCGCGTTGCGGAATCGCTGCGTTGCCTCGCCGCACGGGGTCGCCAAATGCGAGAGAATGAAACACTACCCCCGGAACAACTGATTGGATCGATGACGCGGGAGGAGATCGTCCGGCTGGCGCGGGATGTCGCCGAGACCGCTTCGGCTCGGCTTGGCCGTAATGGCAGTTCGCCCAGCCCCGTCGAGCCCAGGTGTGGTGCTTGCAGCACTTCTGTTAGCGAGGGCCGCGTGGCGGGGCCGGCGAGCGAGGCGGGTGCGGGCTGTGCGGATTGGGTCGCCCCGAAGGAAGGCATCGCGAGGCTGATCGACCATACGTTGCTGGCACCGGATGCTGCCGACGATGACGTGGTCGGGCTGTGCCGGGAGGCGCGGCAGTACGGGTTCTGGTCGGTATGCGTTCATCCGTGCCGCGTGGGATTAGCGGTGCGGGAACTCGCCGGCGCGGACGCGAAGGTGTGCACCGTGATCGGCTTCCCGCACGGTGCGAACACAGTGCCGGTGAAATGCGTCGAGGCGGAGCAGGCGCTGAAGCTGGGCGCCGACGAGTTGGATATGGTCGTCAACATCGGCGCTCTGCGGTCGGGCCGGTTGGATTCGGTGTACACCGAGATTCGCTCGCTGGCCGAGTTGACTCGCCAGGCAGGAGCGGGGTTGAAGGTGATCCTCGAGATGGCGTACCTCGATGAGACGCAGAGGATCCAAGGCGCGGTGCTGGCGCGGCTGGCGGGGGCGGATTTCGTAAAGACGTCGACCGGGTTCGGTCCTGGCGGGGCGAAGCCGGAGGACGTCGCGCTGTTGCACCGCCTCGTTGGCGTGGAGATGGGGATCAAGGCGGCGGGCGGCATCCGGACGTATGCACGGTTGGAGGAGATGATGCGGGCGGGGGCAACGCGGATTGGGGCGAGTGCCGGGGTGGAGATTTTGGGGCAGGTTGGCGCGGCCGGCTAGCCGGAAGCCGCGCAATCGACAAAGAAGGGGCCCGGCATGCCGTGCCCGGCGGCGCAGGGGCTGTGAAAAAATACTGGGGACAGTCAACCGTGACCTGATGGCCGTTGAGGACAGGGGACTTATCTCCTGTCGCTTGTGACAGTCCCGATTTCTTGGGCCCCGATTTTTTCACAGCCCCTGAGCGGACGAGGCGACCCGAACACGGGCACAGCATGCTGTGCCCCTACTTTTCGGTCCGCCGGTTCCGTTGGAATAGTAAGGGCGTAGCCCTGGTCATGCAAGCAACGTCTCTCAGTCGCGGGCAGCAAACCGATGAGTCGCTGGCGATTCTCGTCGAGGCGTCGGAGATCGTCGCGGGCCACTCGCTCGACCTCGACAGCCTATTGAGCGAGTTGGTCGCGCTGATTCGCAAGGTGGTCGAGTACCAGTTGGTCGCTGTCTTGCTCAAGAGCGGCGAGAGTACGCTGCGGATTCAGTTCGCTTCGGGTTATAGCGACGACGTTGTCCGCAACATGCGCATCAAGATCGGGGAAGGCATCACCGGGGCGGCCGGCGCCGAGATGCAGACGGTGATCGCCAACGATGTCCGCGACGACCCCCGCTACGTGGAAGCGATCGAAGACGTGCGCTCGGAGATCGCCGTGCCGCTGATGGCGCGCGGCAAGTTGGTGGGTGTGATCGACGTGCAAGCGCCCGAGCCGAACGCGTTCGGCGACAACGAGCGCAAACTGCTGGAGCTGATCGGTTCGCGCTTTTCTTTGGCCATCGATGCGGCGCAACTCTACCGCGCCACGCTGAGGCAGAACCGGACGCTACGTACGCTGTCGGAGATAGCGCAGCAGTTCAACCGCATCCTGAATCTCGACGAGTTGCTCAAGAAGATCTCGGGGTTGGTGAGGACGATCATTCCCTACGACGCGTTCAGCATTCTGCTGCTCGAAGAAGGCGGCGACGTGCTCAAACATTACTTTGGCGTGCGCTATGACGAGCGCATCCAGTGGGAAACGCTGAAGCTCGGCCAGGGCATCGTCGGCGCCGCGGCCCTCACGAAGCAGCCCGTGCTGGTGCGGGATACCAGCCAGGACGAGCGCTACGTGGCCGCTATCGAGGGGATTCGATCGGAGGTCGCGGTGCCCCTGATGATCAAGGACGAGGTCATCGGCGTGATCGACCTCGAGTGCGAAACGGTCGGGGCCTTCACTGCGGAACATCAGCGCACGCTGATGCTGCTGGCCCCCACGGTGGCCGCCGCGATCGAAAATGCCCGGCTCTACGAAGAAGTCGAGCGCAACAAGGTGCGCCTCGAAAGCGACTTAACGGCGGCACGGACTTTGCAGCAGCACTTGCTCTCTTCGGCGAAGCCGGAGTTCGAGGGCATCGAGATCGCCGTGCGGAACGATGCGGCCACGGAGGTGACGGGGGATCTGTACGACTTCTTCCCGTTCCCTGGAGATCACCTCGACATCGTCATCGGTGACGTCAGCGGCAAGGGCGCGGCGGCGGCGTTATACGCGGCGCTAGCCAGCGGTTTGCTGCGGAACCTGGTGAAGCCCGACAGCCGGTCTACCGTGCTGCTCAAAAAGCTCAATCAGGCGCTGCTGGCGAGGCGGGTCGAGGCGCGCTATCTCACCGCCTTGTTCGCCCAGTGGCATCCCAGCGAGCGACGCCTAGTGGTCGCGAATGCCGGGCAGCCGCGGCCAATCGTTCGGCGCAACGGGCAGGTGGACCGCGTGGCGGCCGAGGGGGTCCCGCTGGGGCTGCTCGAGGGCACCAGTTACGAAGCCCTCACTCTCGATCTCGAGCCCGGGGACGTTGTGATTCTCGTCTCCGACGGCATCACCGAGACGCGCCAGGCCTCGGGCTCGGAGTATGATGAAACGCGGTTGATCGAGGTGGTGCGCGGACATCCCGGCGCGTCGGCGGGGGAGTTGGTGCAGGCGATCTTCGATGACGTGAACGCGTTTTCTTCCGGCGCGCGGCAAGAGGATGACCGCACGGTGATCGCGCTCAAGATTACCGCGTAAGGTCCTCACACCATGTCCGACTCGACGATTGCGATGCCCACCCGCGGGTTCGAGTATCGGCGAGACCAGTTGCACTGTGAAGAGACCCCTCTGGAACAGATCGCCGAGCGGTTCGGGACGCCGTGCTACGTCTATTCGGCGCAGTCGATCGTTGGGAATTATCGCGCCTACACCGAGGCGTTGCGGACCATCGATCATGAGGTGCACTACTCGGTCAAGGCGAACGGGTCGCTGGGCGTACTGGCACTGCTGGTCCGAGAGGGTTCGGGATTCGACATCGTGTCGGGCGGGGAGCTCTTTCGCGTGCTCGCGGCGGGCGGGGATCCGTCGAAGGTCGTCTTCTCCGGTGTGGGCAAGACGGTCGAGGAGATGGATTACGCGCTGCGATCAAAAGTAGGGTGCTTCAACTGCGAGTCGGAAGACGAAGTGCTCCTGCTGAACGAGATGGCGGGGCGGCTGGGGGTGCGGCCGGTCGTGGCGCTGCGTGTCAATCCGGACATCGACGCGGAGACGCACCCTTACATCGCGACCGGCCTGCGGGACCACAAGTTCGGCATCGCTCTCGCTGACGCAGAGCGTATCTACCGGGACCATGCCTCGTTGCCACACCTGCGGCTCGAAGGAATCAGTTGCCACATCGGTTCGCAGATCTTTGACACAGGAGTGTTCGTCGAGGCGCTCGAAACGCTTATTAGCATCACGGAGCGGTTGCGTGAGGCGGGGCTCTCGATTCGGCAGCTCGACCTGGGAGGCGGCCTGGGCGTGGCGTATGACGAGTCGCACGAACCGCCGTCGATCGACGACTACGCGCGGGCGCTCATCGCGGCTCTGGACGGCAAGGGGCTGCGGCTGATGATCGAGCCTGGCCGCTCGATCGTCGCACAGGCGGGCGTGCTGCTGGCGCGGGTGCTCTACCGAAAACTGGGGCAGAGTAAGGAGTTCGTGGTCACGGATGCGGCGATGAATGACCTGATCCGGCCGTCGCTCTACGAGTCGTATCACGAGATCCTGCCGGTCGCGCGAACTGAGAGGAAGACGGTCACCGCGGACATCGTGGGGCCGGTGTGCGAAACGGGCGACTTCCTGGCGCGGGACCGGGAGATGGCTGAAGTCGAGGCCGGCGAGCTCCTGGCGGTGTGTACGGCTGGGGCGTACGGGTTCGTGCAGGCGTCGAACTACAATTCGCGACCGCGGCCGCCTGAGGTGTTGGTGAAGGGTGCTCAGGCGGAGTCGATTCGTGAGCGCGAGAGCTACGAAGATCTGATTCGCGGCGAGCGAACCGGGGGGTACGGGCTGGCGCCCGGCTAAGACCGTCATGCCGACGGCAACGAGAATTCTGTTCTCGTTAGGCGACGGTCGTGCATCCGACAATGTAGACATGCCGTGCCCAGCGGCTTCGAACGGATGACTTGACCCGAACACGGGCACAGCATGCTGTGCCCCTACTTTTCGGTTCGCCGCTTCCGTTGGGATATCAGGGGCGCAGCCCTTGGCTGGCTCAGCGGGAAACGCCCACCTTTGAGATGAAGCAGCCGATTGCTTCGGTGCGTTGAGGTTCGGCGGGCTTACCGGCCAAGACCCGGTCGAGCGCGTCCCGCAGGTCGTGTTTCGTGATCACGCTCCGTCGCCGGCCGAAACCCTCGTACCAGTTGTTGATGCGGCCGAGGTAGGCCAACTCGCCTTGGCGCGAAAAGACGGCGGATTCGGGAGTGACCGCGGCGCCGGCCGCGTCGACCAGTTCGTGTTTGGCGTCGAGAATCGCCGGGCAGCACGTGTGGCTGAAGTCCTCGCCATGCTTCTTCACGTCGGCCACAGTGAGATGCGGATCGACGTACACGAGGTAGCAGCCGACGCCTCGACTCTTGTATTCATCGCAGATGCGATTCATCTCCGGAGCGAATTGGTTCGAAATCGGGCAGTCGGTGGTGACGAAGAACAGGAGGCGGGCCGCCTGTTTGCCGTCGCCGAGTGAGCCGTGAACGGCGCCGTCGACCGATTGTAGGGTGGGCCTGCCGGGTTCGGCCGCGGCAGCCGGCAGCGAGAGGCACGCCAACAACAAGCACGGCAGCACCGGTCGTTTTCCTGTTCGCATTATGGCGACGCGCCCGCATGTTCTACGATGTGAGCGCACTATGGATCAGGTTACACCATGTCTACCTGGGCCTACCCCAGCGCGCGTATGGCGGGTCGGTAGGCCGTGCCGCGTCCGTTCGCACGGCGCCGTGCGCCGCCGCCAGGATATCTTGAGCTTTCGAAGGAGCTGCCGGCCATGGCACGTACGGTGAACGCAACGCTCGAGGGGCTACGAGCCATCCAGGGTCAGGAGGTCGGCGTCAGTGACTGGATCGAGATGTCGCAGGAGCGCATCGACCAATTCGCCGACGTCACGGGTGACCATCAATGGATCCATCTAGATCGCGAACGCGCCGAGCGCGAGTCGCCGTATGGCACCACGATCGCGCACGGTTCCTTGACGCTCTCTCTGCTATCCACTCTGTTCAAAGACGCGGTGACGGTGGAAGGCGGCTTCCAGCGGATGATCAACTACGGGCTCAACCGCGTTCGCTTCCCGGCGCCGGCGCCGTCGGGGTGCAGAATTAGGGGAAGATTTGAGTTAGCGGAATTCCGAGAGCTTCCGAACGGAATGGAGATGGTTTGGAAGAGTACGATCGAGCGCGAGGGCGGGGGAAAGCCCTGCGCGGTGGCGGAGTGGGTGGTCAGAGGGTATTGGTAGCCCAATGGCAGAGACGGCCCGATCGAGCTAGCGTGTGCTGCGCCCGCGGTTACGGTGTGGCCGCGGTGGCTGGTGTGGCCGGGGCGGCGGAAGAAGACTCTGCTGCTGCGGCACCTTTGACCGGGTTCTTCTGGTCGTAGAGCTGGATGATGTCGTTGGTGATGAGCAACTCGTTCGACGCGTCGACCACCGGCGTCTGCGGGTTGGAAATGTCGAGCACGAGCGAGTAGCCCTTGTCGGTCATGTACTGGCGAATGACCTGGCGGAGTTTTCCGAAGATCTCCTGCTGGAACTGGCGGAACTCCTGCTGAAACTCGCTTTCGGCGTCTTCGGCTGCGCGCTTCAACTGGCGCTCGTTGGTCTGGATCTCGCGCAGTAGCTTGCGCTTGGCCTCGTCGCTCATCGTGTTCTGGCCGCGGTTGAGCTGCTCGCGGAGACTGGCGATCTCCCCCTGCTTAGCCTTGACCTCGTTTTCCCGAGGCTCGTACTTCGCCCGGAGCGCCTGCGTCTGCTTCTGGCCTTCTTGTGTTCGGGTAATGGCGTCCTGAATGCTGATGAGGGCGATTCTGGTGCCCCCGCCGCCGGTCGCCTGCGTGCCGGTCGCCGGCAAACCCGTTGCCTGCCCGTACGCGGGGATCGCCCCGCCGATAAGACTGCACAACACAAAAGCACGTACTACCTGATTTCGAAGCATGGAGAACCCCAGGATGGGACTAGCGAAACTAGTACTAGCTTAGCACAGCAACGTCGTGATCCTTTGAAATGAAAGGGTTAGAACGTCCGGCTGACAGTGAAGCGGAAGATCTTCTGTTTCTCGAAGAAAGGCAGCGCCCTTCCAAAGGGCGTCACGGCCGACGCGAAGGATGTCTGGTTCGGGAAGAACGACCGGTCGGCCACGATGGGCGGCCGCAGGAACGTCTGGACCCGCAGGGGATTGTACGCCCAGTAGAACCGGAAGGGCGCCTGGACCACCGGCATCATGACCTGAAGCTCCACGCCGGTCGAGGCCCGCATCTGCTGGGTCTCGGGAATCACCTGGATCCGCCGCTCGAACCCGACTTGGGGAAAAAGGGCGTTCAATTCCGAGATGCGGTCTGCGTTCATCCGGACCTGGTTCTTGAGCAGGATCTTGTTGAAGCCAAAGTCGAAGAACGGAGCCAAGGTAACCGGGCCGAACAGTGGGATGCGGTACTCGAAGTTGTACACCATGCGTGTGTCGCCGCCCGGAAACGACAGCCGGAAAATAGGCACGGTGGTGGTCTGGTTTACCTTGCGCTCGACGCCGTCCACGATCAGCACCTGCTGGCGCGGGGTCCCGTTGTCATTGAGGATCGGGACGGTCGCCTGATCCGGAATCCATACCATCGGGCTGACGCCGAAAATCTCGAATCCTCGAATGTCGTTCTCTCCGCCCATGTAGGCTCGTCGGAAAGGAGGAGGAACCTTTCCCCCAAAGCCGCTGATCATCGAGAACAGAGCGCGCATACCGATCACATGGCCGCGCGCGTTCACTTTCTTGAAGTATTTCGCCTCGACGGTCGGAGCCAGGAAGTTCGTGTTGCCCCCGAAGCCGGCGATGCCGAAGCTGGCGAAGATGCTCCTGCCGCCACTTGGAGTAATGGGGTGGTTGACCGTGTTGTGGAAGAATCCCGGGGTGATCTCGCTTGTCGTGATGCCTTGGAGTGAATTCGGGCCCGAGACCCCCAGGAAGTTCTGGAAACGAAAGAGGTTCTCGGCCGCCTGGCTGAAGGTCGTCAGATCGTCCCGCTGAAGGCGGTACGTCAAGCTGACGCGGTTGAAGCTGCCTCTCAGCTGCTTGCTTGCGAAGGTCGTGAAGCCGGTGCTGTTCTGGCGGAAGTCAAGGAAGTTGTCTTGTCCCAACTGGTTGAACAGCGGGATCAAGTTGGCACCGGAAAAGATCGACGCTTCGCGGCCTTGGTTGAAGTTGAAGCGGCTGGTAAACACCGTAAACCCGGTCTGGATGGCGCGGTCAAACAGGTACGGTTCTGTGAAGCCGAAGGTCAGCGCCCGCTGGCGACTGCCCAATTGCGCGTCGAAGCTAAGCGTCTCGCCCAAACCCAGGAAGTTGTTCGTCGCGTAGCCGAAACCGATGAAGCTGCCCGCGAAGCCCGAGACGCCGCCGTTGAGGCTGACGGTGTTCTTGCCGCGCTCCTTGACCTTGAGGGTCAGGTCGACGACTCCCTGACGCGTATCGCGACGAATGTCGGTCGAGTCATCGTCTTCTTCTGTGATGGGCTCGAAGTAGCCAAGCTGGTTGAGCCGAAGGATGCTCAGGTCCCACAGGCGCGTGTTGAACATGTCGCCTTCGTCCAACAGCAGCTCACGACGGATCACCTTGTCGCGGGTGGTGTCGTTTCCGGCGAAGTTGATGCGGCGGACAAAGAACTGCTTGCCCTCGTCGACCGACAGGTTGAGGTCGATCTGCGGCGGATCGTCGCTGTCGTGAAACTCGAAGTTCGGCTCGCCCACGAAGTCGATGTAGCCGAACTCTCCGTAGAGCTTCTTGAGATTCTCCATGCCATCACGGAGATTTTTGATGTTGAAGATATCGCCCTGCCGCATCTGAAAGACGCGCTCGAGAACCGTGGGGCTGCGAAACAGCTCGACGTCAGTGAAGCTCAGCTTGCCGAGTCGGTATTCCTGGCCCTCGTCGAGAAAGATCGTGACGTCGGTCTGCTTGCCCGTCCCCTTGGAGATCATGGGTATTGGAAACAGCTTCCGGCTGGTCACATCGTGGGAGTCGAGTTCATGGCGGGTGACGGTCGCCTTGAAATAGCCCCGCTCCTGGTAGGCGTTACGAACCATCTCCTTCGACATTTCGAGCTTGTTGATGTCGAAGGTTTTCTTGAACATCTTTTCGAAGAGGATGCTGCGCGGTAGTCCCATCGGGTGCAGCGGCTTCATGGCGCGGCGGACGGTTTTGTCCGAGAGCACCGTATTACCTTCCACGTTGAGCTTGCCGACCTTGACTTTGGGCCCTTCCTCCACGTTGAAGATCACCTCGACCGAGGAAGGAGGGATCTGCGAGACCTGCGGCTCGACCTTGGCGTACTGGCGCCCACGCTCCCCGAGCAGTTCGCGCAGTACCACGACTGCCCGTTGGACGCGGGTGGGATCGTAGCGGGTCTCGACGCTCAAACCGACCCGGCGCTCCTTGAAGCGCTCGAGAACATCCGAGACAGTGGCGGACTTAAGGCCTTCGTACTTGATGCTTCGCACGACGCGACGCTCGGTGGCGACAAAGCGCACGATCCGACCGGTGTCGCCCTCTTCGAGTTCAAGCCGAAGGTCGTCGAAGTAGCCGGTGTTCCACAGCACCATGAAATCGCGCCGCAAGACCTCTTCGTCGATTGTGTCGCCCGGTTTCGCGAAGATTCGCGCCAGCAGGCCGGCGCGCGCAACGCGGCGCGTGCCGCGGAACTGGATGTCCTCGATGAGATCGTCCCGCCGCCTGCTGGGAGCGGGCTGGCCGGCTTCGTCGGGGATGTCCTCAAACGGCGTGGGCGCCTTCTTTTGCTCTTCGGTGGCGTCGGGCACTTCCTCGAAGGGCGACGGGGCCTTCTTCGGCTCCTGCTGCTCGTCGGGAGTTCCTTCAAGCGGCGACGGCGACTGGCGGCTTTGCTGCGCCAGGATAATCACGCGGGGATGCTTTCGAATCGTCTTTGGGAGGTCCAGATCGTCGCTATCCGCCTGCAGGTGCGGGGCCGAGCCCCGCTGGGAAGATACGTCGGGTGAGTCGGATTGACCGAGCAGAGGAGCGGTGAGAACCGGCAGGGCTGCTAGACCCAGAACTGGCCCGAACCACGCCCGGCGCCGGAATCGACGGCCTACCATAAGCGAACGTTTCCTCTACGAACCGGCTTCACGGGTATCCTACGCACCGGTCCTCGTGGCGGTTTCAACCCGCGTACGGCTCCGACGCTCGAGCAATGTCCCATTGTAGCGAAAAGAGGTTGGACCTCCCGCAGCGGGAGTGTTACATTCCACACGGCTCGATCTCGGGCCACGGTCGGCACCCGGCGTCGATCACGATCTCATTTGAAAGGGATCTTGCACTGGCCCGCGGACCCGTCATACATGAAGGCCAAGTGCTTCGGTTTGTTCTTTGGGTTGAGCTGAAAGTACAGGTAGCCCCGCACCTGGGTGCGCGTAGGACCCATTGCGAGTTCGAGTTGCTTGAGCCGGCCGATGAGGGTCGTCTCCTCTTGTGTCTCGGCGGACACTCTCGTCTCGATCTCCGACCCCCCGCCACCTCCGATCCCCGCCGGGGCTCCTATCCCGCCGGGCATCCCCAGGCTTGGCTGCTCAGCAAAGACGCCGCCCGCGGACCGCGCACGCCCCTCAGTAAGCACCAAGACGGCCTCGCCCGCAATCCGGTCGGGCGACTGGGCAAAGGAGCGGTCGCCGTAGCGATAGGAGCGCAAGACGAAATCGTCGCGTGATAGTTGGACGGCTGCGTTGTACAAGGGCTTCACGTCCAACTCAAGCAGGATGTATTCCTTGTCGAGGTCGCTGCCGAGCAAGCGAGTGATCTCCCGCAGGTCGCGCACGAGCCTGACGTTAAACACGACGTCCTCGAGCTCGACACTCCGCCAGACGGGGCGGTCGCCCGCCACGAGCGGCAACGCCGCGCCTGCGATCAACCATGTCAGAAGATGTCTTCTCATCGTCGCCCGACGGTGTAAACCGCCACTCCGACCGTGATTATGACACAACGGGCCGCGGGGACAATGTACGAAACCTCCCACACCAAGTCCGCCCCACAGAGCGGTGTGCCCGGCCGCCGGGGGGCGCCGTTGCGGGACCAGAGTCTCAGGTTCGCCGGAGCGCTGCGCTACCATCGGTTATATCGGTGGAGAAGAGTCAGCACAACATGGCGAAAGCCGCTCCCTGGATCGTGGCGGGTGTCGCTGTCGATCTGCTGGGCGCGGTGCTGATCGTCACTTCGCTGCCCGCGATCGGACCGACACTGATGGCGGGCGTGGTGGCGCTGGTGGGCGGTGCGCTGCTGGTGGCCGTGGGCGTGATCCGGAAGACGATGTCCGGGCCGAGGGCTCCGGCGGGGTCCGAACCCGGCGATCGCTCGAGCGGCGCGTGGAGTCCGGAGCCCGAGTTGCGGCGGCCGCTTCCACGGAGGGTTCGTCTCAGCCGGTCCGGTAGGAGGATTGTGCTGTTTTGGGCCCTGCTGACGGTGGCGGTTCCCTGCTACATCCTGTTCGCGGCTTCCCGGTCGAAGACCCCCGACCGAAGGCATGTGGCCGAATACTTCCACGACACCCAAGGTGAAATCCACGATAAGCAGGTCAGGGACGGTTCGAACGGGCCCCGCTACCATCTCTACTATCGTTATCACACCGACCGGGGGCGTGAGTATCGGGCCTCTATCCAAGTAGAGAAACCGATCTACGACTCTTTCAAGGTGGGGGACACCGTAACGGTGAAGTGGTTTCCCCAGAATGCTACTGTGCACGAGGTGGTGGGTCTTGAAACAAGGCCTGAGCAGCCGCCAGTCGTACTTTTCACCGTGGGCTTGACCGCTTTGATGATTCTCATCTTCGAAACGGTGCGGCGGAGGCACCGCAGCCTCACTGCGCGTGGCATCGCGACGGCCGGGGTGATTGAATCGTTGCGGCGGCGGGGGGCGGGGTACGTCTACGTGTTGAGCTACGCGGCCGACGGGCTGCCCCGCAAGCTGCGCGGTACCGAGCGCGAGTTGGAGTTGAGCCAAGGCGATCCACTGACCGTTTTGTACGACCCCGGAACACCCCACAGGGCGCTCATCTACCGACTGAGTATGTATCAAAGTGTTGGCAGCTAGGCGACGATGAGTGGTCCCGAAGCGGCCGAAGCCGGCGGGGAACACGGCCCGGATGTAGGCCGGCAGGATCATCAAGGCGGCGTCCTGGAAACCCTCGCCGGGAAGCCGGATGCCGAGTTCCGTGCGATGGCCGAAGCGTAGTTCCGAGGAGCGCGGGGCGGAGACGTTGAACCCACCCGGGTGGTCACGCCGGCTTCGGAGAGTCCAGTCTCCGAGGCAAGCCGGGCCGGTTCATGGGTGTGCCTCGTTGCGGCGCTCAGCCGGTTCGAATCGTCGGCGCGCCACCCGTTTCCGGTCCAAGAAGAAAAAAACTAGAGAATCAACAGCAACAAAAAGGGCAAGGCAGTCGTCTTTACTTCCACAGGGAAGCGCCGATGGCCCCAAAAGGCCGGGCGCGGGCGCTCACCGATACTGGGGCGAGCAAGCCTTGATGGGACGAGTCGAACCGGCCCTGGGCCGCCCGGTTCGGCCCGCGGACGGGAACAATAGTCCCTCGCCATTCGTAGACTCTGATGACTCATAATAGGAGCCAAGTCGAGTTGGCCCGCCGGTGGCAGTCTTCCGCTAGCCAGATGCCAACGGCAGGCGGGTCACGGCGTCTAAGGGGTAGAGGGTCTCGGGTCCAGCGTTGAGGGGTTGACAAGATGAGTCCGCGAGTCAAGGGGTACGGGGTCCTCGTTCTGCTGATCGGCATCGGCCTCGTGGTGCACTACCGCAACGATCTGGGCCTCGTTTCAACCGAGGAGGGGAGCGCCAAGGCCTCGACCAAAGCGGTGGGCAAGAAAGCCACCAAGAAGGCCGAATCCAAAGACGAGGTCGTGCCGGTCGAACTCGCCGAAGCCGGCCGCGGCTCGATTTCGTCGTACTTGTCGTCGACCGCCAACCTGCGCGCCCGCCGCGACGTGGAAATCACCACGCAGGCCGACGGCGTTGCCGAGAAGCTGCTGGTGGAAGAGGGCGATTTTGTTGAGCAGGGCCAGTTGCTGTGCGAGCTGGACGATCGCGAGCTTCAGATCAATCTGACGCTGAACCGCCAGCAACTGGCGCAAGCGAAGTTGCAGCTCGAGAAATCCGGAATCCAGCGCGAAAAAACAGCCGTCCAGATCGAAAACACCAAGGTCGAGTTGAACCGCAAGGAGACCGCCTTCAAAGAGCAGCTCGTCAGCGAGCAGGAAGTGGACCAGCTCCGCTACACACTCGAGGAGCAGGAGCACGACGAGCGCGTGGCGTCCTCGGACGTGCGGGAGCTGAGCCACCGTGTCGAGGAGTTGGAGGCGACGATCGAGCAGGGTGAGCTGGAGATTTCGCGTACCCAGATTCGCGCTCCTTTCGCTGGCTACATCACCGAGCGGCGGGTGGAGTTGGGGCAGATGGTCCGGAGCCTCGAGCGGCTATTCCGGCTCGCAAGCTTCTCGCCCTTGTACGCGGACGTGTATCTCTCGGAACAGGAGACGCACCAGATCCGCCCCGGCCAGCCTGCGAGAGTGATGCTCGGCGCCACGGAGCGGGGTCAGACCGGCGGACGCGTGCTGCGCATCAGCCCCGTGGTCGACGAATCGACCGGGACGGTCAAGGTGACTGTCGAGCTGACCGGCGCGGCGAAAGACTATCGCCCCGGCGCCTTCGTCCGCGTCGACATCGAGACCGACACGCATGCGGATACGGTGCTCATCCCCAAGCGGGCCATCGTCGAGGAAGACGGCGAGCACTATGTGTTTACCACCGATGGCGCAACGGCCAACCGGCGGAAAGTAGATCTCGGGTATGAAAGCGACGCTCAGGTTGAAGTGCGTAAAGGCGTCGTGGCCGGCGACCGCGTGGTGGTCGCCGGACAGGGCAACTTGAAAGAAGGCTCGAAGGTCCGCGAGGTCGACACGTCCCAGCCAACCGCAAGCCCGGAGGCGGACGTCGTTCGGAGCTAGATGAACCTCACCAGAACGGCCATCCACCGGCCGGTCACCGTGTTTATGTTCGTCATCGCGGTGATCCTGTTCGGCGTGGTTTCGCTTGAACGCCTGCCGCTCAACCTGCTGCCGGAAATCTCCTACCCTTCCCTCACGATCCGCACCGAATACCCCGATACCGGCCCGGTTGAGATCGAATCGCTGGTCACGCGCCCAATCGAGGAGCAGGTGGGCGTCGTCCCCGGCCTGCGCCGGCTTAGCTCCACGTCGCGCTCGGGCGAGTCGGAAGTCGTGCTCGAGTTCGCCTGGGACACCAATATGGACCTGGCGAGCCTCGACGTTCGCGAGAAGCTCGACCTCATCGTCCCGCCCGAGGATGCGGAGAAGTCCGTCATCCTGCGCTTCGATCCTTCCTACGACCCGATCATGAGGGTCCAGCTCTTCGGCGAGCAGAGCCTCAGCCGCCTGCGCTACCTCGCCGACAAAGACCTCAAGCAAGGGCTCGAATCGACCGAGGGCGTCGGGGCGGTGAAGGTGGCCGGCGGGCGCGAAGAGCAGATCCACGTTGAGATCGATGAGAAGCGGCTGGCCGAGCTGGGCGTGCCCATCACCCAAGTCACCAACATCCTACGGCAGGAGAACCTCAACCAGGCCAGCGGCAGCCTTTACGACCAGGACGCCCGCTACATGGTGCGCATGCTCAACGAGTTCAACTCGGTGGATGAGATCGAGCGCATCATCATCCGCGACGACGATGGGCGCAAGCTCGTGCTGGGCGACCTCGCCCGCGTCTGGCGCGGAACGAAGGAACGCGAGATCATCGCCCGGCTCAACAGCAAAGAAAGCGTCGAGTTGGCCATTTACAAAGAAGGGGATGCCAACACGGTCACCGTGTCGAAGGCGGTGCAGGCCAAACTGAAGGCCCTGGCTGGCGCGCCCTTGTTCCCAAAAGACGTTTCGTACGAAGTCGTCTTCGATCAAGCGTCCTTCATCACCCAGTCGGTCAACAACGTCTTGATGGCGGCCATCATCGGCGGCGTGTTGGCCATCCTCATCCTGTACATCTTCCTGCGCGACCCCCGTAGCACGGTGATCATCGCGGCGTCGATCCCGATTTCGATCATGGCGACGTTCGCGCTGATGTATCAGACCGGCATCACTCTCAACATCATGTCCCTCGGCGGGGTGGCGCTGGGCGTCGGCATGCTGGTCGATAACTCGATCGTCGTGCTCGAATCGGTGCATCGCCACAGGAGGGCTGGTGGCGCGCTGGCGGAGGCCGTTTACCGCGGCACGAAAGAAGTCGGCATGGCGGTCACGGCGTCGACGTTGACGACGGTCGCGGTGTTTCTGCCGCTGGTCTTCGTTGAAGGCATTGCCGGGCAGCTTTTCAAAGACCAAGCGCTTACGATCACCTACTCGTTGTTGGCGTCACTGCTGGTCGCCCTGACTGTGATTCCGATGCTGTTGGCGCTGCGCGTGAACCGGGGGGCGCTGGAAGAGGACAACGCGGAGAGCGCCGAGGGACAAACCGAGCGCGCGCCGGTCAGGGCCCATTCAGTTGTCTACCGCGACATCCTGTGGCTAGGCCGCACGATCTTTCGGTTCCTCTTCGTGGATCTCGTCCTGATCGTGGCCACCGACGTGCGGAGGGGGTTGCGGGCCCTCGGGCGCGGGCTTCTGTTTGTGATCAACCCGGCGTTGGGGCTTTTCGAGCGGTGGTTCGACTCGTTGACCGAGACCTACTCGCGGGCTCTGCACTGGGCGCTGAACGAAAAAGCGCTCGTCTTCACGATTGTGATCGCACTGGTCGGGCTCTCGGCGATCGCATACCCTTACCTGGGCGCCGAGCTGATTCCACCCCTGGCGCAAGGGGAGTTCTCGTTCGAGATCGAGTTTCCCGACGGCACGCCGATCGAGACCACCGACCGGGCCCTGGCCGACATCGAGAACCGTGTGCGGGAGATCCCGGCGATCGCAACGGTCTTCTCGAACGTGGGCGGCAGCAACAGGAATCAGTTCTCGCAGTCCGCCGTCGAAGAGCACATCGGCCAGCTACACCTGGTGATGAAAGACCGCCGGGACCGCTCGGCCGAGGAACGTGCTATCGGGCAGGTACGGCAGGAGCTGAGCCGCTATCCCGAGATCAGCTACCTCTTCTCCCGGCCGACGCTGTTTAGCTTCAAAACGCCGGTGGAAGTCGAGATCTTCTCGTTCGACCTGGAGGCCCAAAGCGAAGCGGCGGAACTGGTGGCTGCCAGACTGGCGGGCATCGAGGGCTTGAGCGACATTCAGACCACAACGCGGCGAGGCAGTCCCGAGATCCAAGTGCGTTTTCGCCGGGACGTGCTCGCGCGGCTGGGCCTCGATGAAACCCGCATTTCCGAGATCCTGCGCAACAAGATCCGCGGCGAGGTCGCGTCCCGTTACCGCGAGGAAGAGAAGCAGATCGAGATCCTCGTGCGCGCCGAAGAAAGCGATCGCGACACGATCGCCGATCTCACCAACCTGGTCATCAACGACCAAGGCGGCGCCGCGGGCACCACCGGCGGGCAAGGGAGCGGGCCCGGGAGTCAGCCGGCGCAGCAAAACACCCAAAACCAAAACACCGGTTCGGGCGATGACGACGATGAGGGAAACCAAGCCACCTCGCAGGAACCGGCCGAGGAACAGACGGCACGGACGATTCCGATCCGCCTCGGCGCCGTTGCCGACATCAGGGTCGGCCGCGGGCCTGCCGAAGTGCGCCGCATCCGCTCGCAGCGGGCCGCGATCGTCTCGGCGAATCTCACCGGACGCGATCTGCACAGTGTCGCGGGGGAAATCCGGGCGCAGTTGGCCGAGCTGCGCACCGAGGTCCCGGTCAACACGGTGATCGGACTCGGCGGTCAAAACGAGGAGCTGGAGGAGTCATACGGAAGTTTGCAGTTCGCCCTGGCTCTGGCTGTGTTCCTGGTCTATCTCGTGATGGCGTCGCAGTTTGAGTCGCTGATCCACCCGTTCGTGATTCTGTTCACGGTGCCCTTGGCGCTGGTCGGCGTCGTTTTGTCCTTGGCCCTGACCGGGACGACGATCAGCGTGATGGTGCTGCTGGGCGTGATCATCTTGGCGGGCATTGTGGTCAACAACGCCATCGTTTTGGTCGATTACACGAACCAACTGCGCGAACGCGGGATCGCAAAGCGCACAGCCCTGGTGCAGGCGGGCCAAGTGCGGCTCCGTCCCATAGTCATGACGACGTTGACCACCGTATTGGGGCTGTTCCCGATGGCGCTCGGCTGGGGCGAAGGGTCCGAAGTGCGGGCGCCGATGGCGATCGCCGTCATGGGCGGCCTGCTGTTTTCCACCATGCTGACCTTGCTGCTCATCCCCGTGGTCTACGAGTTGGTCGATCGTAAGGTCTACGCTCCGGCGGACTCGACAGCCCCTGCCGAGCCGCCCGCAGGGGACGTATGGGGGACGCCCTTGCCGGAGAAGGGCGGTCAGACATTGAATCCCGGAGGTGTCAGCGATGGCGTCGACTGAGCCAACCAACGTGGCGCGCGAAGAAGAACCGGGCGGACGGAGCTCCACGTCCGCATCCGGAGTCCGCTTGGCCGGATTTTCTCTCCGCTACCCGGTGACGATCTGCATGATCTTTGTGCTGTTTCTCACCCTCGGCGTGATTTCGATTTTCAAGATCCCGCTGGTGATGATGCCTGCTATGGACTGGCCGTTTCTGGACATCGGGCTGGACTATCAAAACGCCACGCCACTTCAAGTGCTCGAGTCCATCACCAAACCTCTCGAGGAGGTTCTGAGCACGGTCCCTGGCGCCAAGCAGATGACGTCGCGCGCTTCGAGCAACCGCTCGAACGTCAATCTCACCTTCGGCTGGGAGCAAGACCTCGACGCGCGGCGGGCGGAGATCCGGGACAAGATCGATCAGATCCGCGACGACCTGCCGGACGACATCGAGCACATCTGGATCCGTAACTGGGGAACCGAGGACATGCCGATCATGTTCGGCCGCATCGCCTCGGGAAAGGACCTTAGAACTTCCTACGACTTCCTCGACCTCAAGATCAAGAAACCGGTCGAGCGCGTCCCCGGGGTGGCGGAGGTGGATTTGTGGGGCGCGGGCCGCCGCGAGATCGACATCGACCTGCGGCTCGATGACATCAAGCGCTACCGCGTCGACTTTCGACAGCTCTTCCAGCGGCTCGACGATATCAACGTCAACCGATCGCTGGGCCGAGTCGTCGATGGGGAGATCCGCTATGCTGCGATGACCCACGGCACGCTTGCGTCTGTCACTGACATCGAGAGCATCCCGGTCAATGATCGCGGCCTGCGTCTCGCCGATATCGCCGACATTGTTTACGACGCCCCGGCTCCGACGGGGGGCAACCGGCTGAACGGCAAGTCTGCTGTCGGCTTCGTGGTTCGCAAAACCTCGCAAGCCAACACCGTGAAGGTCGTCGACGACGTGCTGGCCAAGATCGAGGAAATCGGTAAGGACCCGACCCTCGAGGGCATTGATCTGAAGCTCTGGTTCAACCAGGGCGAGCAGATCACGAAGTCGCTGACCGGATTGCTCTCGGCCGGCGTCTTTGGCGCGGTTTTGGCGGTCCTGGTGTTGATCTGCTTCCTGCGAAAGTGGGGCGCAACGTTGGTGATCGCCCTGGCAATTCCCTTTTCGATCATCAGTGCCGTCGGTTTCCTGTATCTGTCGGGCCAGACCCTCGACGTCTTCACGATGCTGGGCTTGATGCTCGCAACGGGGATGCTTGTCGACAATGCGGTCGTCGTGTTGGAGTCCATCTACCAGAAGCTCGAGATGGGCATGGACCGGGTGGAAGCGGCCAAGGTAGGTACGCAGGAGGTCATCACGGCGGTGATCGCCGCCACCCTGACGTCGGTGATCATCTTCGTCCCACTCATTTTCGGCGAAAAGAACAACTTCTCGGTCCAACTCAGCCACACCGGCATCGCCATCATCTATGCGTTGGGGGCCTCGCTGTTTATTTCGCTGACGCTCATTCCGCTGGCCATGGCGCGCCTGTTGCGGATGGACGTGTGGGAGCGTTCGGTCTGGCAACAGTGGATCGTGGAACGTCTCGAGCGTCTGGTGCGACGGCGACGGGCCGGCGAGGCGGTGCATCCATCAGCGGAGACGGCGCCGCGCGGGCCGGGCCGCATCACGAAACTCTATTTACACATCGTCGCTTGGCCCTTGCGCCACCGTGTCCTGGTGGGCCTCTTGCTCGTGCCCGCTCTCATTAGCGGGTCCTACTGGCTGTTGATGAACAAGGTGCCCAGCATGACGCCTGACGCGCTCGATGTTCGCGACGTGCGGGTGAGTTACCGTTTCACGGAGAACTTCCACTACGTCAAGATCCTGCAGGACTACGTCTTTCCGGTTGAGAGCTTTCTCGACGCCAATCGCGAACAGTTTGGCATCAAGGACATCTATACCCAATACGGAAACAACCGTGCCTCCACGCAAATCTACTTTGATACCGACAAGGTCGACCACGTAGCTCTCGCGAAGATTCGCGACGAGATCACCGAAGGGCTTCCCGAGATTCCCGGGGCCGAGATTACTCTCGGCAGCCAGCGGGGCGAGGACCGGACCGGATTCAGCGCCAATTTCTTCGGAGACGACCCACAAACACTGGAATCCTTGGCTCAGGAAGCGAAGAAGCGCATACTAGCCCTTCCCGATTTCACCAAGGTTACGACACGCCTCGACAGCGCCGAGGAGGAAGTTCAGGTTCGCATTCGCCGCGACTTGGCTCGCCGCTACGATGTCTCGGCGCAGTCGGTTTCCCAAGCCCTGGGCATCGTCGTTCGCGGCAGGCAGGTACGAGGCTTCCGAACCCCGGAAGGCGAAGTCGACGTCCTCGTCCAGCTACGCGCCGAGGACCGCGAAAACCTGGACGACTTGCGGTCGCTGGTCGTCGGCACTGGGCGGGACGGGGCGCAGATTACGCTCGAGCAGGTATCGGACTTCCGGATCGAGAAGGTCCCGGGCCAGATTCGCCGTGAGAACCGCCGGACGAGTACCTCCATCCGCGCAACCTATACCGGTGCGCAGAGGGATATTGGCAAGCAAGAGATAAGTGACGTCCTCGACCTGCTCGACTATCCGCGTGGCTACGGTTGGAGCTTCAGCTTTTGGACCAATCGACAGGATGAAGACCGCGCGGGCTTCATCACCAACATCGTGATGGCGTTATTCATGGTGTATTTCGTGATGGCTTCGTTGTTCGAGTCGGTGGCCCACCCCTTTGCCATCATGTTTTCGCTGCCGTTTGCGATGGTGGGTGTGGCGGGCTTCCTGTACGCAACGGGTAGCCCGTTCAACGTGATGGCGTGGATCGGCTCCATCGTCTTGATTGGAATCGTCGTCAATAACGGTATCGTCCTCATCGACCACATCAACAACCTGCGACGGAAGGGCATGCCACGCTCAGAAGCCGTCATGGCGGGTTGCCGGGAACGCCTCCGTCCGATTGTGATGACCGCCGCCACAACGATCGTCGGCCTGATTCCTCTGGCGTTCGGTCGCAGCAGCGTTTTTGATATGCAGTACTTCCCGATGGCACGCACGGTGATGGGGGGGCTGATGGCGTCGACCGTGCTGACGCTGATTGTCCTGCCGACCTACTACACGTTGTTCGACGACTTGGCGAACTGGGTGAAGTTCGTTTGGCGCCGCTCGGGCTCGTCGGAGCTTCCCAAACCCGCCGACGCCGTCTCAGGCGACTGAAGGGTTCGCCTTTGAATCACTTCTTGCATCTAGCGGGGATGGGTTCGTCTACTCAAACTAGGGCGAGATAGGTGCCGCCGGGGATTACTGGGCCCCGTTCTGCTGTCCGCGCCGGCGAATCAGCTCGTCGACCGTCTTGATGAGGGTGCTGAATCTGGCATCAGTTTCCCGGTGGGCTTCGTCGTAGCGTTGATGGGCGAGTCGGTTCTCTTCCTCCGCTCGACTTACTTGCTCCTGGAACCGGTGGAGGGTCTGTTCGCTCTGGCGTTGGGAATCAGCGATCTCGCTGACGATATCGACCAGTCGATTCATGTTTTCAGCAAGCTGGAGTTGTTGCTGGGTGAGCTGCTGCTGTTCAAGCTTGCTCGTTTGCGCAAGCTGTGCGAGCGCAGCCTCGGTCTTGGCCTGGGCTTGGAGGAGGAATTCAATGGACTTTTCGATGTCCATGGCAACCTTCAGCCTACCACTGCTTAGATCGTGCCTTCTGTCACCGGAGCCGCTACACCAGTTTCTGGTAAACCCGAAACGTCTCGTGCGTGGCCTTCACCCAACTGAAGTCGTCGCAGCGTCGGACGCCGGCTTCGATGAGCCGCTGCCGAATCACGCTGTCTTCGATGGCGTCGAGCAGGGCGTTCCGAATGGCGGCGGGGTCCTCCGGATCAACGATCAAGGCGGCGTCGCCGGCCACCTCGGGCAGCGCGCCGCGATCCGAGGTCACGACCGGCAGCCCGGCCGACATCGCTTCGAGCACCGGCAGCCCGAAACCCTCATCGAGCGACGGAAAGGCCAGCACCGCCGCCGTGCGGTAGAGCCGAGCCAGGGTCTCGCGGTCCACGTAGTCCAAGTGGCGGATCAGCGCCGCTACGGGGCTCTGCTCGATGCGCCGCAGGATCTTCTCCGCTCCGTAGCCGAGCGACCCCGCGAGCACAAGCCGGTACGGCGCCCCTATGCCCTCGAAGGCTTCGATTAGGCCCTTGATGTTCTTGCGTGCCTGCAGGGCCCCGACGTGCAGAACGAAGGGCGCCTCCAGGCCCATCTCGCGCCGGAAGGCGAGCAACTCTTGCGCCGGGAACGCCGGCACGGGATCGACTCCGTGATGAATGACGCTAATCGCGTCGCGCGGATAACCGAGTAATTCCGCGACGTGCCGTGCCGTGTAGTCCGACACCGCGATGATTTGATCCGAGCGCGCCGCCGCGTCGCGAGCCAGCGCGGTGAAGCGCGTGCGGAACTCCGGGGTCGAGTAGTCCCCCGTCATGACGAACAGATCGTGGAAGGTCGTCACCGTGCGGCGGAAGCGGCATTTTGGCAGGCGTTGGTTGAGCCCGTGGAAGACGGCTACGCGCGAGCGGAACAAAAAGCAAGCGAAATCTTCGAGCAACCGCCGCGAACAGTTGGGTTCGGGTAGAGGCCTCTGTAGCGCTCGCAGAAAACGGTTCGCGCGGTAGCACAGAAGGAAGCGCTCGTCGGGCTCGGCCCGTGCCAACGCGCGGATGAGTTGGGAACTGTAGACGGCGACGCCGGTGGGCACGCGGTCGAGGCTGTAGCTCGCGTCGAGACCGATGGTCACCGCAGCCGCTCCCGCACCTGGGCGATCACGGCCGCGGGCGAGGCTTGTTGGTCGACCTCCACCACGTCGGCGGGCTGCGGGCCCCAAGGCCGCCAGCGTTCGATCATGCGCGGGGAGGCCGCTCCGGAGAAAACGTCGATCGCCGGAACCGCGAGCGCGGCCGCGAGATGCCCTCCAGCCGAGTCATAGCCGACGTAGAGGTCCGACGCCGCGATCAATCCTGCGAACGCGCTCAGGCTGCCCTGCCACGTCAGAACCTCCGCCGAAACGTCTTCGCCGCCAACCGCTTGCACCGTGTTTCCCGCTTGCTCGAGAGCGCCGATGAGACGGCCCGTGCGATCGATCTCTTCGTCCCCGGCGCCGCGGTCGAGGACCACCGTGTAATCGGCATCTCGCAGCGCCTGCAAAAGATCGAACTCGAACGGGTCGGCCACCCGCTTGGCGGCGTTGCCTCCGACGCCCAGGTTCACCGTGGCGAGGCGGCCCTTGACACGTGCGCGCAAGGCGACACCGCCCTCGCGGTCCTCTTTCGCGAGACTCAGCTCTGGGTAGTATCGCTGTCCGTCCGAACCCCAGATACCGTCCGCCCCCCAAACCTCGTCCACCCAACGTGACGTCAGATCCCCAAGAGCCGCCGCCCCGGCCTGCTCGTACGAACGAGACGGAAAGAAGCAGTAGCGTGACTCGTCGTGGATCACGGGCAACAGCCCGAGCTGCGTCAGGCGCGAATCGGGATCGACCACGAGATACTGCCCGGCCCGCAGGCCGCGCAGGTTCTTCTCAATCGTCCGGACCAGCTCCGGCCAAAGACCAAGCCTGCCGATCAGCGTTGCGCTCCGTCCGTAGTCGAAAGGCGCGTGGCCGACGCGCGTATCGGAGGCAAAAAACGCCGCCGCCTTTTCGCCGCCGAGCAGCCGAATCTCCGCACGCGGGCAGGCGCGCTTGAGCTTGTTGATCAGCACGCTCGTGACAGCGACGTCAGCCCCCAGCGTGACACGCGAGAGGACCAGGACCTTCTCGACTTTAGACAGTTCATCAGCGCTGAAAGGTCTTGCCCGCTCCAGGCTGCCGGCACGCTGGAAAAACCGATCCCGGCCGGTCATGCCAAACGCGGAGAGCGCTTGATCGAGTGCATGCCCCCCGGGCAGTCGCCGGCAGAAGTCGATCGCCTGGGCGAAAAACTGGACGTACGCGTCACACAGCCGTTTCTCGAAGCGGTCGCCCCACGGCTCGACGATTCGCCGGAAGATCGCATCCGTGCCCGACGAGGCGGCGAGGGGATCATCGGATGTAGCCGGCGCCAGAAGCTTCGCCGCCAATTCCTCGGAGTGCACACCCGTTCGGTCGAATTGGCCAAGGTAGGCAGCAGCCAACTCGTTCGCTTCGGCGTCGACTGACTTCGCGGGCACGTTCCCCAGCATGACCGATAGCGGGGCCCGCTTCAAGACCGGGCTAGAAAAACAAGCGTCGCTGCGGCCCGTCGGTGCGCTCGGTGCGGTACTTCTTCAGCTTGCGGTAGAGGGTGGTCTTGCCGATGCCCAGCAGAAGCGCCGCAGTGTGAATATCGTGCTTGGTATGTTCGAGGGCCTTGAAGATGTGGAGGCGTTCGATCTCCTCGAGTGGCAGGATCTCCATCCCGCCCGAGACCCCGTTCGCGGGGCCGGCCGGCCTACATAGGTTGGACGGCAGATCGTGCGTCTCGATGATCGGGTTCGACTTCATGACCACCATGTGCCGGATCGCGTTCTCCAACTCGCGGATGTTCCCCGGCCAGCCGTACTCGACGAACCGCCGCTCGACGGCCTCTGATAGGCTGACCGAGTGCACAGCGTACTTCACGATGAAGTGCCGGGCCAGCGGCAGGATATCGGCTTTACGCTCGCGCAGCGGTGGTACGCGAATCGTCATGACCTTGAGCCGATAGTAAAGGTCCGTGCGGAAGGAGCCCTCGTCGACGGCGGCCGCCAGATCGCGGTTCGTCGCTGCCAGCACCCGCACGTTGACCTTGATCGGTTTGGTGGCGCCGATCGGCCGTACCTCGCTCTCCTGCAACAGACGCAGCAGCTTGGCCTGGACTTCCGAGGTCAGTTCGCCGATCTCGTCGAGGAACAGTGTGCCGCCCTCGGCCGCACGAACGAGCCCGGGCTTGCTGTCGATGGCGCCGGTGAAGGCCCCCTTGACGTGGCCGAACAGCTCGCTCTCCATGAGCGTCCCGACGAGCGTCGCCGAGTCGACCGGCAGGAATACGTTGTCCGCCACCGGCGAGACTTCGTGCAGAGCGCGGGCGACCAACTCTTTGCCCACACCGCTCTCGCCGATGATCAATACCGGGGATGCGTCGTTACGAAGTTTCTTGATAGTCCGCAGGACGGTCTGAATCTGCGGCGAGTTTCCAACCAGGCCGAATTCAGGAACGCCATCCTCGGAAGAGGCTTCCGGGTTCACGTGGAATTACATAGATATTATAGACAATTTGAGGAATAACTTTCCGCAATCAACGTCACGAACCCCGGGATGCGGTCTTGCGCGAAGCGCTGCTGCCATCTCGTCGCCTCCGCGTGATCGGACGCCGGCCCTACGACGACGCGATACAAGTCCCCCTCCGCGCTCGATTTGTGAATGATCTGCGTGTCGCCGTAACGCCCATCCATCTTGTCCTGGAGGCGCTCTGCGTTTTCGATCTCTCGGAAAGACCCCACCTGTACGCCGTAGTAGGGGCCTGGCTCGCAGGGAGGTTCACCGTTGCCGGACGCCACTCCGGATGCTATTGGGGCGGGCTCGTGCGAGACGGCTGCGGCCGTTGGTGTCCGCGGCCTTTCCGGGGGCAGCGCCGGAACTTCCTTGCGAGCCCGCTGTGGAGCCGCCTGGGCCCGCGAGATGACCTTCAGCCGGACCTTCGCCGTCCCCGGTCCCAACATCGCGATTCGCTGAGCAGCGGCGCGGGAGAGGTCGATCACCCGGCCCTTCACAAACGGGCCGCGGTCGTTGATACGCACGTCGACCTCGCGCCCGTTGTCGAGGTTGGTCACACGCAGCCAGGCGCCGAACGGCAAGCTCAAGTGGGCGGCCGTGATTTCGTTCATGTCGTAGACTTCGCCGTTGGCCGTGCGCCGGCCGTGGTAAGGATGGCCGTACCAACTGGCGATGCCGGTCTCCGTCGCGCCGACCACTGCCGGACGCGGCGGGGGCAGCGTGACCTTCGGCTTGCGGCCACACCCGGCCCCAAGGGCCAGGAGGACCAGCAATGCCGGAAGGAGCCGTCGCCTCACGTTCACGGATACCAGTATCCCCGCGGGATTCGGTTGTGATACGATGCCGCGATTATAGCTGTACGGGAGGGTTTGAGCTCAGCCCGAAGACTTCGCGTCCCCTCCACCTTACCACGAGACCCACGATTCTCTCTATGGCAAATCACCCTTCCCCTCCCTCCAACGCTCCCGGTAGGCGTCTATTTCTTTGGCTTGCCGTAGCGGCCTTCGTGACTGCCATTGTGGCCTGGGGCGCCGGCTACCAGCCATGGGTGGGGCCGGGCGTCGTGGGGATGCTGGCGCTGTTCGCTATCTACTTTCAACGCCACGCCACGCTGAAGATCTTCGCTTTCACCTTCTGGGTCTTCGCGTTCTTCGTCGGGGCCCTGTTCTACCCGGCGGTCTTTCTGACGTGGGGAGACTTCGAGCAGAAACGCCTGATCGTTCCGCTGATCCAGCTCATCATGTTCGGCATGGGGGCGACGCTCAGCCTGGCTGACTTCGGCCGCGCGCTCCGCATGCCCAAGGCCGTGGGTATCGGCATACTGCTGCAATTCACGGTTATGCCGACAGCGGGCTGGGCCATCGCTTCTGCGATGGGGTTCGACCCGGAAGTCGCCACGGGCATCATCCTGATCGGCTCGTGCTCGGGCGGCGTTGCCTCGAACCTGATGGCCTACCTGGCGCGAGGCAATGTCGCGCTCTCCGTGACGATGACAGCCTGCTCGACGATCATGTCGCCATTGATGACGCCGCTGGCGATGAAGCTTCTCGCCGGCCGCCTGATGGAGATCGACGTGTTCGGGATGATGATCTCGATCGTCGAGTTGATCATCCTGCCAATCAGCGCCGGGTTGCTGATCCACTACTTGTTGCACGCGGAGATCCCAGGGCGCATCTGGCGCAGCACCGTTTTTGTTCTGGCGCTGATCTGCTTCGCCGGCGTGGCGATGAACGCGGAGGCTTTCCTAGGGGAGGTGGGGGGCCGGCAACTCGGTCCGCTGGGAGTCGCCTTCCTGATCATGGCCGTCTTGCGGCAGGAATGGCTCGAGCATGGGCTGCCGGTCGTTTCGATGGCGGGGATCTGCTACATCATCGCCATCATTGCGGCCAACAACTACGAGAAAATCCTGTCGGTCGGCGTGGGGCTCTTCGCCGCGGCGATCCTTCACAACACCGTCGGTTATCTACTGGGCTACTGGGGCGCCCGGGCGGTCCGCATCAGCGAGAGCGACGCCCGCACCGTGGCCTTCGAAGTCGGGATGCAGAACGGCGGCATGGGCACTGCCCTAGCGATGGAGGTATTGAAGAGTTCCAGCGCCGCCCTCGGCCCAGCGATCTTCGGTACTTGGATGAATATTTCGGGATCGACGCTCGCTTCGTGGTGGAAGGAACGCCCGCCGGCCGACGGCAGCGGGCCGGCCCAAGCCGTCTCGGCCTGACGCCTCGCGAGGGCTTCTGGACGAGGCCAGCCTAGCGGGAGCCTAGCGGCCCGTAGCGCGGATCTCGGTCCTGAGATCCGCAGCCTTCCCTTCGGTCCCCGGCGAAGCCGCGACACGGTCAGGGACCCACCCTCAGGCGCCGTTCGAGCCACGTTCCTCTTCCGAACCTGAATCCCGCGCCGCCGGCGCCGCCACTCCCTCGGGCATGATGCCGATGCGCCTGCCTACGCGGTACGCAAGGGAGCTTCGAATCGTCAACAACTCGGCCCGAGCCCCCTCCAACTCGCCCCGCAACCGCTCCAACTCGCGATCGAGCCCCTGCGCCCACTCGGTCCGCTCGATCACGCGCCTCTCGGCCTCGCCGATCAGTTGAATGCACTTCTCGCGGTCCGCCCGCACCCCATCCAGTTCTAATTCGAGCCGCTGCGCCCACTTCTCTTTGTCGGCGCTCTCCGTCTCCAGTTGAGCGATGGTCTTGCTGGCGCTCTTCTGAACCTCCTCGAACTTGTCCAGCTCGACCCGTGCCGCCTCCAGCCACTCGTCCCGCTTGCTGACCTCGCCCTGAAGGATGCTGACGTGCTCTTGCAGCCGGCCGATATGTTTCTCGCGTTCACGCAGAACATTCGCCGAGGAAGGCAGATAGACGAAAGCCGGCGAGCCGTGCAAGGGTTGCTGCGAGCAAACCGCCAGGAAGAAGTGCGCCTCGTCAGGGGCCTGATTCGCCCTTTCGAGGCGCGAGCGAATTCCCTCGACCTCCTCGCCGACAAACACCAACGCGTCCGCATGATTCTCAACAAACAGCATCACGTGCGGGAAGCAGCGCCCCAATTCCTCGCGAAACTCGTCGTAGGTGAACTCATGCGCGTGAAAGGGGTTGGGCTCGTCTCTCGACTCGCCGTAGTAGAGCCGGTTCGGCGTCGAAACGATAAACTGCCCAGACGCCTTCAACACGCGCCGCGATTCTTCGATCAAGCCCTTCCACTCGGCCAGGTGTTCGATTACCTCGAAAGCTACGACCGCGTCGAGCGAATCGTCCGCCAGCGGAAATCGCATGCAATCCCCCTGCACGAAGTGCAAGCGCGGGTGGGGGTACTCCTCGCCGCCGGTCGTCAGAGGCTCGATCGCCTGGTCAAGGGCGATGACTTGGGCGGCACATTCCGCCAACCTGGACGCGCCGTATCCCACCCCGCAGCCGGCGTCGAGCACCCGCTTCGAGCCAACCAGAGCCTCGGCAAAGGCATACCGAGCCCAGTGCTCGTTCATCAAGTCGGGATCGGTCCGCCCCGGAATGACGCGCTCGCCCGTAAATTCCATTACACAGCCACTTTCCGGCCGATGATGGCGTAGTCGAGCCCCCCGAAGAAGCGCTGCCGGAAGTCTTTGAGGCCTTCCACCTTGTCGAGAGCCGCGATCTCCGGCGATACCTCAGCCGCGGGATGCAGCTCTTGGACATTAATGTCGACGAACCCAGCCTCTTCGAGAAGGAAATGCATCAGATGGGAGGGGATCGGCCGTACGTGCGTCGGATCGAGGTAGAAGTCGCCGGCGAAGATCGCCAGGCAGCTCGGGTTCGGTGTTTCGAACGCGATGACCCCGCCGGGCGACAGTGCTCGGGCCGCTTGCAGAATGAGCTCGGTCAGCCGACTCGGCTGTAAATGCTCGATGACGTGGGAGCAGAGGATCCCGTCCGCCGCGTCCTCGCCCTGCTCGGCCAGGAAGGCGAACAGGTCGCCCTGCCGCACGGAGAGGCCCTTCTCCGCACAGGCGGCCACCGCGACGGCATCGGCGTCCACTCCCTCGGCGCTGACGCCCTGATCGCGCAGGAAACTCAAGAACTCGCCTCGTCCGCAACCCAGGTCGAGAACCCGCTTGCAGTCCTTGAAGTACGGCAGGTAGAACTTCTGGCAATCCTCCACGTAGCGTTCGCTGCCGCGGAACCGCTCCTCGAAACATGCATAGTCAAACGACCCATTCCCGCCGGCCGGCTGAGGTTGCACTGCGGCGGACGGTTGCCGAGCCGGCCCCTCGGCACTCGCAGGGCCCACCGCAGCTGCCGGGGCCGCGCTCGCCGCCGCCGCACGTCGCCGGATCACCCGCAGCTCCGTCTGGATCAGTTTTTCCTGCTCGGACTGCAGGTCTCCCACCCGGCGCCAGAACTTCCCCTGCACCTCTTCGAGGTCCTTCCAGGCCTTCTTCTGCACCTCGTCAAGGGCCTTCGAAGACCGGCTCTGCACCGCTTCGAGGTCCTCTCCAATCTTGCTTTGCAACTCCTCCGTCGCCTTCGCGAGTGCATCCAAGTACTCGCGATGGAGTTGGTCCAAATTCTGGCGGAACATCTCCTCACGGTTGCGGGCGCCCGCTTCGATTTCACGAACGCTATGAAGCAGACCGATCTCGCTGTCGGCCAGCTTGGCTTCCCACGCCGGGCGCCACTCGTTCCAGTGGCGTGTTAGGTCGTCTACCCGCTCCTGGTACTCGGGGAACAGGTGATCGTAGTACGAACGCTTGCGCTGCAACTCCACCAAGCCTTGAGCTACTCCCAACAGGTTCTGATTCTGCGTGATCTGTGCCTGGAGGCTGCGGTCCATGTAGCGGATTACCGCGCGATTGAAGTTCACCTGGTCGCGCACGAACCAGCCGAGAGCGCGGGCAATCAGCCCCTTCACGCTCTGCGCGAGGCTGTTAAGCAGGCCCGGCGGACGCGGGTTGACCGAGCCGATTGAGGCGACCTTTGCCTCGGCAGCGTCGCGAGCCTCCCCGAGGGAATGAAGCGCCGGCAATTCGAAGTCAGGCAGGTCCGGCACGCTCCGTTCATAGCGGCGCCGCACCCGCTCTCGGATCTTCTCGACGACCGTCTGGATGTCTTCCGGAGTCACCAACTCTACTACCTTACACGGTCCACGAATCGGGAAAATGCCTCCCCATCGGCGGCTGCGGTGGACGGGACGAACTCCCCACCAGGCACCGGATGGCGCGGCTGCGGAATGTCAGGCACTACGGCCCAACGTCAGGCACCGGGCAGCGGTGAACACTGGCCGTGGGAGCTATGCTTCTGTCTTGAAGAAACTACCCATCAAGCGAAACTTCTGATAGCGGTCTTCGATCAGTTCCTGCCCCTTCAACTTCGAGAGCGCGCCCAGGTGGTCCTCCAGGGCGTCCCCAACGGCCTGCGCTGCTTGGTCATGGTCGGAATGCGCCGCGTCCAATGGCTCGGCGATGATCTGGTCGATGAGCCCCAACCGGAAAAGATCCTGACTGGTGAGCTTGAGGGCTTCGGCTGCCAGTTCGGCCTTGGCCGCATCCCGCCAAACGATCGCCGCGCAGCTTTCCGGCGAGATCACGCTGTAGACGGCGTTCTCGAGCATGAGCACCCGGTTTCCGACCCCCAGGGCCAACGCCCCTCCGCTGCCGCCTTCGCCGATGCAGGTTGCGATCAAGGGTACCGGTAACTGCGCCATCGCATAGAGGTTCTTGGCGATCGCCTCGGCTTGGCCGCGCTCCTCGGCGTCAACCCCCGGGTAAGCGCCCGGCGTGTCGAGCAAGGTCAAAATCGGGCGCGAAAACTTGGCCGCTAGCTGCATCACCCGCAAGGCCTTGCGGTAGCCCTCGGGCTTGACCATGCCGAAGTTACGGTGGAGTTTCTGTTTGGTGTCACGGCCTTTCTGCTGGCCGATCACCATCACCGGCCGGCCTCGAAACTGCCCGTAGCCGCAAACGATCGCCGGATCCTCCCCGAAGTAGCGGTCGCCGTGAATCTCCTGGAATCCGGTGAAGAGCCGCTCGATGTAGTCGATAGCGTGAGGCCGCTCCGGATGCCGCGCGAGTTGCACGCGGGACCAGGCAGAGCGATCCATCGCCGACGAGTCTTCGGGCTGCCGTTGGGGTCCGGTTGCCATGCCGCTCGTTCATTATGCCGGACTTGAGCGCCTGGAGCGTACCGCTACCCAAGCCCGGGCAAGCAGAGGGATCTCCCTTCACGCTCAGAGCCGCGGACGTCAGTCCGCGTTGATCCGGCGCGAACGCGTGATGAAGCCACGCGGAGCAAGCCGATCGACTGCGACCAAGCACCAATGGCTGTTCGGGCTGAGCGGCAGACGCGCGGGCCGCGCCCGACCGTGCCGTCTCGTGCAAACAACCCTACGCCGGCACGACTTCCAGCGACCCCGCGCCGCAAATCCGCTCGACTTCAGCCTGGAACTCACGATCGGCCCGCACGTGCGCCCCCAGGTCGTAAAACGCCAGGAATTCTTTGCTGCGGAGAAGCCGCAGGCGCACATCCGTCTCGCCGGGCTTGCGGGCAAACAGCTCTCGGAGGTGCTCGGCCGCCTCGTCGGCGCCGTTGTCGAGCCGCAGCGTGATGGCAACCTGTTTGGGCACACGCGCGCGGGCGACGTCGAGAGGCACGATCTCGGTGACCGACACCTTGCAGGGGCCCGACTCGTCCACGCGCATATCGCCGCGCAGGAAGACCGGCTGGTCTTCCTCGAGCATCGGCGCGAGCGAATCGTACTGGTTAGCGAAGACCAGCAGGTCCACGCTGCCCTGGAGGTCTTCGAGAACCGCCGCCGCCCACTTGCGTCCCTCGCGATTCCGTTTGCGCGCGATCGACCCCAGCACGCCACACAGCGCCACCGGCGTTCCCGTCGACAGACCCTCGAGCCCCGACGAGTCGAGTTCGGTCAGATCGGCGATCTTGTCGCGGTAGGCGTTGAGCGGATGGCCGGTGACGTAGAACCCCAGCACTTCCTTCTCGCCCGACAGTTTCTGCCGCTCGGGCCATTCGGGCACATCCGGTAGTGTATCTTCCGTTTCAGGGCTCTCCTGCTCCATCGCCGCGAACAAGCCGTGTTGCCCCGTCGCACGATCGCGCGAGGCCTTCTGCCCCATCTCGACGGCGCGGTCGAGACCGGCCATCAACTGGCTGCGATGGCCGCCCAGCGAGTCCATGGCGCCGGCCTTGATGGCGCTCTCGAGCATGCGCTTGTTGAGGTGTTGCCAATCAACGGACTCCGCAAAATGAAACAGCGACTTGAATTGCCCCTCCTGTTTCCTCGCCGCTACTACTTCCTCGACCGCCGTGCGGCCGACGTTCTTGATCGCCGCGAGCCCGAATAGAATGGCTTCGTCGCCGCTGGGCGTGAAGCCCCAGTAGCCTGAGTTGAAATCCGGCGGACGGATCTCGATCCCCACGTCGCGGCACTCGGCGATATACTTCGCTACCTTCGCCATGTTGCCGCTTTCCGCCGAAAGCAGAGCCGCCATGAAGAACACCGGGTAGTGCGCCTTCAGGTAGGCCGTGACATAGGCGACAAAGCCGTAGGCCGCCGAATGCGACTTGTTGAACCCGTAGCCGGCGAACTGCTCCATCAGATCGAAGAGCTTGCCGGCCTTCCTCTTCGGAAAATCTCTTTCCATCGCTCCCTGGATGAAGCGCTGCCTCTGAGCCGCCATCTCCTCGGGCTTCTTCTTGCCCATCGCCCGCCGCAGCAGGTCGGCCTCGCCCAGCGAGTAGCCGGCGACGATGTTGGCGATTTGCATCACCTGTTCTTGGTAGACGATGACGCCGTACGTCTCCTCGAGAATCTCCTTGAGCACCGGCAGGTCATAGGTCACCGGCTTGCGTCCGTGCTTGCGGTCGATGAAATCGCTCACCATGCCGCCCTGGATCGGCCCTGGGCGATAGAGGGCGTTCAGCGCGATCAGGTCCTCGAGACGCTCCGGTTCGTAGCGCCGCAGGATGTCGCGCATCCCATCGGACTCGAACTGGAACACACCGCTCGTCAGTCCCCGTGAGAGCAAGCCGTAGGTTTTCTTGTCATCGAGCGGCAGATCCTCTTGCTTCAGATCGATGTCTTTCTCCTGCTTGAGCAGCCGCAGCGCCTCGTCGATCACCGTCAGCGTCGTCAGCCCCAGAAAATCCATCTTGAGCAACGACAGTTTGTCGAGGCTCTTCATGTCGTACTGGGTGACGATTTCGTCCTTCGCCGTCTTGTAGAGCGGGACCAATTCTTGCAGCGGCTGCGGGGCGATCACAACGCCCGCCGCGTGGACGGACGGATTCCGGGCCACGCCCTCCAACCGCTGCGCAACTTCCAGCAACTCGGCCACGCGAGGGTCCTTCTTCTGTTGCTCGGCCAGCGCGGGTTCGCGCTTGATCGCCTCCGCCAGCTTGATGTTCAGCACGTTAGGAACGAGTTTCGTCAGCCGGTCGACCTCGGCGAAGGGCATGTCCATCACGCGCCCCACGTCTTTGATCGCCGCCTTCGCCGCCATCGTGTTGAACGTGATGATTTGCGCCACCTGCTCGCGTCCGTACTTCTCGGTGACGTACTGGATGACCTCCCCGCGGCGGTGCATGCAGAAGTCGATATCGATATCGGGCATGCTGACGCGCTCGGGGTTCAGAAAGCGCTCGAACAGCAGTCCGTACTGCAGCGGGTCGATATCGGTGATCTCCATCGCATACGCGACGAGCGAGCCCGCCGCCGAGCCGCGTCCGGGGCCGACGGGGATATTGCGCGACTTGGCGTAGCGGATGAAGTCCCACACGATCAGGAAGTAACCCGAATACTTCATCTGCTGGATGATGCGCATCTCATGCTCGAGCCGCTCGATGTACTCCGGCAGCGGGTGCTTGAGGCGTCCTTGGCCGGCCATCGCTTCGAGCCGCGACCGGCGCTTCTCAAAACCCTGACGCGCGACCCATTCGAAGTAGGAATCGGTGGAGTGCTCGGCGGGCACCTCGAACTTCGGAAACGGATTGTCGACCTGTTCGAGCTTCAGGTTGCACTTCTGGGCGATCTCCCAGGTGCGGTTCAAGGGATCTTCGTTGCCGTCGAGGGTCTTGAGCATCTCCTCACGCGACTTGAGGTAAAACTCCTCGGTCTGGAACCGCATGCGGTTCGGCTCGTCGAGGGTCTTGCCGGTTTGGATGCACAGCAGCGCGTCGTGCGCCCGGGCGTCCGCGCGCGTCAGATAGTGTGCGTCATTGGTCGCGACCAGGGGGATGCCGGTCTCCTGGCTCAAACGGTTGAGCTGAGGCATGAGTTGCTTGTCGAGGTCCAGCCCGTGGTCCTGCACTTCGAGATAGAAATCGTCTTTGCCGAAGATGTCTTGATACTGGTAGGCCAGACGGCGCCCCTCTTCATAGCCTTTTTGCAGCAGCGCCTCGTTCAGGTCGCCGCGCAGGCAGGCTGAGGTACAGATCAGCCCCTTGTGATGGAGCGAGAGCAGGTCCTTGTCGATCCGCGGCTTGTAGTAGAAGCCGTCGAGAAACGCGGTCGAGACCAGCTTGATGAGGTTGCGGTAGCCTTCCTGGTCTTTGCACAGCAGCAGCAGGTGGTTGTAGCGGTCGGTCTCGCTGCGGGTCGTGTGGCCCTCTTGCGAAACATACACCTCGCAGCCAATGATCGGCTTGATGCCGCGCTTGGTGGCTTCGTCATAGAACTGAACGGCCCCGAACAGGTTGCCGTGGTCGGTGATGGCGGCCGCCGGCATCTCCTGCCGCTCGGCCAAATCCATCAGTTTCGTGATCTCACAAGCGCCGTCGAGAAGGGAGTAATCGGTGTGGCAGTGGAGGTGAACAAAGGGGTCCGGCATCGCGGGTGTGTCTCAGTATAGAGCGGCCCCCAGAGGCGGTCAAACGGAGCCCCTTCCGCGCGTAACCCTCGACCACCGCTTAACGCCCCAGCCCAAAGTGATCATGCCTGACCCACCATTCAGAGCCGCGGGCGTGAGCCCGGGTGGAGCCATCCCTCAATGCCAAGCGAGCTTCTATGTCCCGATACAGAGGCGGTCAACACACGTGGAGTTCCCGCGTTTTGCCATCGAGCCTAGGAGATTCAACCGATCCCGGCACGGGCTCCTCGGCATTTTCCGACCAGAAGTCCCGAACGATTTGCGATTCTGAGCGTCTAAGCTTATCGAAAGGTGCTTGCAGTTCGACGTATCCGGCCTCTAGAGTCTAGATTCGGCGACCTGCTCGCCGGCCGGCGTGAGCCCTTGCTTGCGGTAAAGTCCACACGCGGGGGAAACATCTCAAGCTCTGGTGCGTCTTCTCTGTCAAATCCCGTGCTCGATGTGCCTGTTGGCCCTATTCCGTCCCGAGGAGTAAACCCATGTCGTTGAAGAAGTTGACCCGGTCCTGCCTCGCGCTTGCCTTGGCCTTGGCGGCCTCTCCCGCCGCAGCCCAGATCGGCACGAGCGCGGGCTATTCGAAAGGCGTCGGAACGTTCCCGAACTTTGCCATCTACAAACCGAGCGAAGTGGCGCCGGTCGATCTGGCTGATTCGCCTCGGATCGATCGGCTCGTGCGCGACGGCAGGCTGTATGTCTCGCTCGCTGATGCTATCGCTCTCGCCCTCGAGAACAACCTCGACATCGCGGTCGCCAGGTTTACTCCGCTACAAGCCGACGTTGACATTCTCAGAACGCGCGGCGGCGGCATCGCCCAGAGCGCGCAAACCGGAGTTAGCACCGCGTCGACCGGAGCCTCCGCCGTGGGTGCGGCGGGTCAGGTGCCCGGCCAAGCGACAGGGATCACGCAAGCCGCCGGCCAAACGATCGGCGCCGCGACCGGCGGGGGTGTTGGCACCGTCGCTAACCTCGACCCCACTCTGACGACCAGTGTCGGTTGGAGCCATAACAGCAATCCGCAAGTCAGTGACTTCGTTAGCGGCCGCACGGCCATCCTCCGCGACTTCCACAACCAGCAGTTGACCTATTCGCAGGGCTTCTTGACGGGTACAAGCTTCCAGCTTGGCTTCTCCAACTTCGGCCAAGACACAAACAACGTCAGGACCAACTTCAATCCGATTCTGTCGGGTAGCGCCGACCTGACCGTCACACAGCGCATCACGCAGGGGTTTGGACGGCGCATCAACTCGATCAATATCCGTGTCGCGAAGAACAACCGCGAGATTTCCGACCTCACCTTCAAGCAGCAAGTACTGAGCACCGTCAACCAGGTGGTGAATCAGTACTGGGGCCTAGTTGGTTTCGTGGCCCAGGTAGAGGCGCGACGCGTGGACTTGCAGCTCTCTGAAAATTTGCTGCGTGACAACAAACGCAAGGTCGAGTTGGGCCTGCTGGCCGGCATCGAAGTCATGCGCACCGAGGCACAAGTGGCGTCGAGCCGCAACCAGCTTTCCCAGGCGCTGCGGACGCTCCGCGAGCAGGAAATCATCTTCAAGCAGTCCATCAGCAAGAACGGCCCTTCGGGAGCCACGCTGGCCTCGACCGAGATCGCGCCCACCGACCGCGTCTCGATTCCCGAGGTGGAGCAGATCCAACCACTGCAGGATCTGGTAGCCCTGGCCCTGCAGTCTCGCCCCACGCTGACGCAATCACGGATCAGCCTGACCAACACCGACATCCGCATCCAAGGCGTACGAAACGCGATGCTGCCGACGCTCGACATCGTTGGCACGGCCACCAACAACGCCTTGGCGGGAAGTATCAACCCGGACCTCGTGTCGATCCCCGGAGTGGGCGAGCCGAACCCCTTCTTTGTCGGCGGTCTAGGCACAGTTCTAGGGCAGATCTTCCGGCGCAACTTTCCCGACTACGGCGTCCGCGTCCAACTCAACATCCCGCTCAAGAACCGCCAGGCCCAGGCCGCCATGACCGACCAGCTTCTTGCCCGGCGCAGGTCGGAGCTGCAATTGCGCCAGCAAGAGAACGAGGTCAAGGCCCAAGTTGCGCAGGCGCTGGTGAGGCTCGAGGAAGCGCGCGCAAGCTACGAGGCGGCGCGGCAAGCGCGCAGCTTGCAGGAGAAGCTCCTCGATGCCGAAAAACGGAGCTTCGCCCTCGGCAACTCCACGAACTTCCAAATCGTCCAAGTGCAGAGAGGAGCGTGGTTTGCCCTTCTCTGGAATGACTGGCAAGGCGATCTGTAGCCAGTCAATGAGGCGATCGTTGAAGGTGAGATTGGCCAGACCGACACGCAGGGCAGCACCGCGTATGTGGCGGTACCGAAGTCCCTCCAACTGGAGCTGGAGTGCCGGCGGACGGCCTGTGGCGAGATCAAGCCATGCGATTTGATGTTCACCTCCAGCCGGTGAACACCTCTCAATGGTCACACACCTGTTTGCGACGGTTTCCTAAGCCTGTGGCTGAGAAGGTTGGTGTTCCTGCTGTGACGGTCCAGCCGCTCCGTCGGATCTTCGCCACGCTGATGCAGCGGAAAGGGAGTGTCAAGGACGTGCAAGCGCAGCTCCGGCATGCTCATACAGCGACCCTCGGAGTTTACACGCAGGCTATCCCGGATTCCGTGACAGTAGCAGCTAAAGCGCTCGACCTCGAACTCGCCAAGATGAACCAGGGGCTGATGCAATGAAATGCTACACTTACCTTTGGCCCCACATGGCCTCAAGTGGCTTTGCGTCGAGAGCAGCGCACACTTAGAAGTTGTTTAGAATCAGCAAGTAAGAAGCATGGGCGGTTAGCTCAGTTGGTTAGAGCGCCTGCCTTACAAGCAGGAGGTCACTGGTTCGAGTCCAGTACCGCCCACGATTGTTTTCAACGACTTACGGCCACTTCGAGTCCCGTCTGAAACCCACTGTAGACGATTTTGTAGCTGTTCAGAGCACCCTAGATCAACAAGTCGGTTTTCACCTGGGCAATCTGCTCGACGAAAACGAGTCCCTCAGGTGCGGAAGTTGTGACGAGATAGAGCCTGGGCAAGACCGACCTCAGGAACTGCGGATACGAATCGCTGGGAACTTCCGACAGAGGTTTCGGCGGGCGTCTATCGAGCGCTGACCGGGCAGATTCTGAATCGCCGCTGCCAGGTCGAGGCCGTCGACACCTTGGGGCTTTTCCAACCTTGAGGGGCGTCGATCGGGGTCGCCGCCGCCAAAGCTGCGGCTCGGCTCGGCCGGCGGGGCGCACGCTGGACCACGCCGGGCCGATCTGAAGGCCACGGAGGCGCGATCTGCCGAACGGCTCGGCTCGCCCATGCGCAAAAGCGTGGCCCCGATCGTCCAGACTCAGCGACCCCACCGGGAGTCTGCGCGGAATCCGGGTTCGCCAGGACGCACAAGAGGATTTTTTTCTTGAGCCGTGTAAGGTTCTTGGCGGCGGGTCGTTCCTAGAGCAGGCGGACTCCTTGGTCGGATAGAATCTAGGAGAAGATGAAACTCAATCGGCGTTCGGTCCGTCGATGGAGAGTGGACGGGAGCCGTACCGCCCATGTAGCATAGAAGATCACATAGCACACCAGAGCCCTTTTGGCGAACCACCAAGAGGAGCGGCTGCTCAGCACATAGCGAAAGCAGTTGGCTCATAGTCCCGAGGTAAAACCGGAGGGCTCAGCATGGTGCAAAGTGATTCCCGCTCGCTTGACAGAGTCGGTGCGTTCCTAGCGGAACATCGGCCGGCTCAAATCCGTTTCGTCCAGCGCAAATACGCATTCAATCCGTTTCTGGCGGAGGATGTCGTCCATAACTCGATTGTGAAGTTCCTTGAGTGGGCGATGCGCCAGGCCGAACGGGGGGACATCAGTCCGGTCAGCGAGCCCGATCGACATCTGGGTTACTTGAAAGTGACGGTTTACCACGAATCGATGAACGTCTTTCGGGACGGAAGGATGCGAGGCCGTTTGCCGTACGCCAACTTTCTCGATGAGGATGAGGCGCGGTCCGAAGATCCGTTCGATCAGGTGCCGTCGGCGTCCACACTCATCGACGAAATAATGGGACGGGAGTGCATGAGGCTGCTGCCCGAATTCTTTGGCCAGCTCGTGCGTCAGTGCCGCGCGGACTTAGTCGCCGCGCTGCTGCTCGCAGCCCAACAGCACGGATGTGACTCTCAAGTGGAGGAATTCATATTCATCAAGCGGTACTTGCAACACTCAAGGCGGAAAGAGGGCGACAGAAAACGTTCCGGTGTAACGTCGGCTCTCTGTCGACATACACGTCTTAGTCCGGAAGCGCTCTTCACGGCAATACACCGCATGAAACCTACGTGGCTGCGACTGGAACAGCAGATAGTGGGGTATCCATTTGACTCAGGTGACCACAACATACTGTGGTTGGCCATTGGCGGCCCCCGGAAAGGCTTGCCGATAGCACCACGTTTCCAAGCCTGCGATGGCCATGGCGCGTGCGTAATCCTTGATCGGCCCGAAACGCAGCCTCGTGGCCCAATTGCCTGCAGACCGGCGTCTGGCGCCCCAGGGTGCATTCTGGGTGCAGTGTGCTGGCGTCCATGGATCGACCAAACCACAACGCCTAGGGGCTACCTGAGTCAAGTGGATACCCCATTCAGCAGATTTTTGGAGTTCCTTCGCGTTCCGCCACTGAGAACGAAAATCCTCAACGAATCGTTTGATCATCCACAGGGAACTCAGCCGTCCTCTAACCAGCCCGGGCCCGCCGCAATAGGACTGGCAGCGTCGCCCTCCTTACACGTGACCAGGCGGCGATACCTGTCCCGCACGTTTTCCCTGAAAGTTCTCAATAGGCCGTCTGCCCTGTCTCCTCTGAACCAAGTGAAGAACCGGATGTGAGTAGATTTGCAGTGCTGGGGTATGCACTTGACTCCCGAAGCCCCAAGGTCTAGTATCCGGGCTCTGGAGGACTATTCGCGCACGCTGGGGAGTTTCAAGAGCGCTTCGCCTTCAGGTTTCAAAGTCAACCGCTGCCGTCCCCCCGCGGGGCGCAATGAGCGGCGGCTATAGGACCCACGACCGCTGCCCGATGGCCCCTCGAGGGTGCGGTCGCCGCAGTCGCCGACCACAAGGTGTGGGGTCGTCGGGAGTCAAGTGCATACCCCGATTGCAGTGTTTCAATAGGCCGTCTGCCCTGTCTCCTCTGAACCCTCGCCCGCTAAGCCCTGTGATACCATACTCTTGTCGCCTCGCGCAATGCCAAACTTGCACTTTCGTCTGATGTTCGCCCGTCTGCCGCCTCCATCGTCTCACCATTTGTTGCTCCCTGTTCGGTTCATGCGATGTAGCAGATCGGATCTCGGCTCAGCGGCAGACCGCGGGTGTGGCTAGACCGCTCCAAGCACCGTGAGCAAACCACGTAGTACGGGACGCTTTCTTCTGGCGTCTCGACAAGCGGTTCCACCTGCATCATCAACGCCCTGAGATCTTTCTGGGCAAGTACACACTCGAAAACACTCTTCTGAACTCGCGTTCCGTAGCCCTCCAGCAGATCCGCCAGCGTCGTTCGCCGACGGTCGTCCTGGATATCGTAGGCGATTACGACAAACACTTCGGACTCCATCGAAATGGCTCGTACTCGTTCCGCTTTTCGAGCAGGACCTCAACCAAAATGCGAATTTGGTGGCGAATGATTTCCCGCCACGTTCTTTTCCCGCCCTCAGGCGTCTCCCACATCAGGGCTTCGAACCGGGTTATGAAGCGGCGGCGGCCTTCCGGCGGCATCCAACACCCAGTCGCCGTTTGCTGGAACTCAGCGGCCGAGACGCCGCCGCTGTGAGTGAACTGCAGTACGAATCTGTCGGCGATCGGGGCTCGAAATTCCTCCGTCAAGTCGCATGCCAACGCCGGGAAGTCTCTCCGGGCGACGTGCAGAAACCCGATCCGTGGGTCTAGCCCCTCCGCCTTCAGCAGGGCGTAGACGTTTTGGTGCAGCAGGGTGTAGGCGAAAGACAGAAGCGCGTTCGCCGGATCGGTAGGAGGGCGGCGATGGCGGCCGTCGAACTGAAAGCCCATTGGCATCAGTGCGGATAGCGCCGGAAAATAGACAGCCGCTGCCCGTCCCTCAACACCGAGCAACTCGGCGACCGTGGAAGCGCGCCAGCAGCGACCGCGCAAAGCTCCAATCTCGCGTACCGCATCAACATGCTGTCCGATCGTATCGAGACCTCGGTAGCGCAGCATGGCCTGGCTATTCGCCAATTTGGCCTCGATGATTGCGCGCGCGATTGGCAAACTGAAGTCGGGATCGAGGCTCCGCACCCATTGGCGGCGCTCGGCCTCCAGATCTCCTCGACTCGGCCCCTCAAGATGCCCGATGTACTTTCCTGATGAGGTGAGAAGAAACACCGGAATCTCATGGTGAGCCGCATGCTTGAGAGCCTGCATCGTCACAAGACAATTGCCGATGGCCGTCACATACGACAGCTTCTGGGGCGAGACGGTGAGGATGGTCTCTTGGCCGGAGGTCACCGCGAACCGTCTGTTGTTGCGCCGAAGCACACAGCCTTGCTCGCAGAGGTACAAGGCTCTCGGGGATCCGGCTAGGGATGCACGAGGGGGCGACGGTTCGCTGCCGTCCAAGCCAGCCGTCACCAGCGGAGCGCCCAGGAAGGTGGGCCCTTCACTCAGATGTACAACTCTCGTTCTGGGGTATGCACTTGACTCCCGAAGCCCCAAGGTCTAGTATCCGGGCTCTGGAGGACTATTCGCGCACGCTGGGGAGTTTCAAGAGCGCTTCGCCTTCAGGTTTCAAAGTCAACCGCTGCCGTCCCCCCGCGGGGCGCAATGAGCGGCGGCTATAGGACCCACGACCGCTGCCCGATGGCCCCTCGAGGGTACGGTCGCCGCAGTCGCCGACCACAAGGTGTGGGGTCGTCGGGAGTCAAGTGCATACCCCGACTCTCGTTTTGTCGAGGTTGAGCCGCAGTCGCAGTCCAAGCAGGCGGCGTTCTAGCTCGGCCCGAGCCTCTTCGACTTCGCGCCGCTCGCGCGCCAGCAGAAGCAGGTCATCCGCGAAGCGCACGAAGGATTGGCCGGCTTGCGAGAAGAAGCGGTCGAGGTCGACAAGGTATAGGTTGCTGAGGAAAGGCGACAGGGGAAGGCCTTGGGCGACGCCGCGTTCTGGGCGAACAGTTTCCTCGCCAGTCCAGATCGGACCCTTGGACCAAGACATCAACAAGCCGACGGCGTCAGCCTGGTCATCGACAAGCGCCTGCAGTTTCGATTCCAGAATCTGGTGATCCAAGTTATCGAAGAAGTTAAGAATGTCGGCCTGCAGGGCCCAGGATCGACCCTCCGCGGCCCACGCTTGAGCGGCGGCTCGTGCTGTGAGGTATGACCGTCCCCGTCGATAGGAGTGCGTCGCCGGGCCCAGCCGTGGCGTCAGAATGGGTTCCAGCACCGCCAGGGTTGCTCTCTGGATCAACCGATCACGGACCGTGGCTTGATGCAGCAATCTTTCGCCGCTACCGTTCTTGGGTACAGCGAAGCGGATGAGCGGTTGGGGTCTGTACTCACCAGCCAGCACGGATTCGCGAATCTGGGAGATGCTGTACTCAAGTTGGCAGCCAAACATCTCAGACGTCATGCCGTCGATGCCTGGTCGATCGGAGCGCTTCGCTGAGATGCGCTTCCACACCCGCCGAAGGTTCTCCGGCGCAACGATCTTCTCGACAATTCCCGACACTTGCTGAGGAGGGAACGTGAACGGCCGGAAACCCTTACAGCGCAGGTTTGCCCAAGCTCCTCTCGGTCGCTCGGTCACCGGGTGTTCTCTCCAAAAGAGGCGTAGAGTCCCGTCCCAGGTAGGCGGGTGACTTCCGAAATCGTTCGCGAACACTCCGAAGCGGGACTCTAGCGCGGCAAGGCACGGCCAATCAAAAAAACCGCGTCCTCTGCGCGGCTCCTGCCCTCAGGGGGCGCGCAGATTACTCGGTCCTTCTTGTGCTCGCGACATGAAGCGGTCCGTGATTCGGGCCGGGCCGTAGCACGGGAAGCAGGTGCACTTGAGCTAGCCGCGGTATTCGAACTCTTCCGCCGGCTCCCGCTTGGCCTGTCCCATACCCCAACTCGTCGACTCGCCAACGCCTACGTAAAAGGCGAAGAGTGACAGCAGATTCAGCCACACCCTTTGCTCCTGAGTGATCGAGGGATCAAGCAGGAACTCACAATCGCCGACGAACCCCGTTTTTCGTCGACCATGCCCGCGAAACATCATCGTTCTCGTTCGGATGGAGCAGCGCCCCAAAGCCAAGTGTGGTTCCAGCCCGTCAAACGGGCTCGACTTCGCAACCGATGAGCAAAGAGCCAATAGCTTTCGCTCCAGGCTCCCAAAAACAGCCTCTGGTAGGGGAAGGTGCATCCACTTGCCCCAGTCGCTAGGTGACCGAAGCGTGAAGGTCGTTGGGGAAACAAACTGAAGTCGGATCCGGTCGCCTTGATGCGACTCCGCGTGGAGAGCCGCTCGCGTGAGACCCTCGAACGTGATCGTTCCCGCCCAGGGATGATCGATGGCGCGGACGGCGTATCCCGTTGGAACGAGCAACGTCCGTTGGATTCTCCACGGAGCCCCCAACTCGACAGTTTGTTGGAGAAGCTCACAGACCGCTTCTGAAACTCCAGTGATCCGAAACCAATAGGTCGTTTGGGGGGAAAGCTCAATCTGACCCTTCGAGACACGAAACTGGCCGCTCAGCGGGGACAACGTGTACGGCCTGAAGCCTTCACCGGCGTCGTGAAACAGCCGGGCTGCAGATTTGTCCACAACGGTGACCCGGTCAAGAAACGACGCAAGAAACTCTTCTCCGTGGGTGGCTGGGATGAATGTTCGTTCTTCAACAGCCACCCTGACGACTAGGCTCAGCAGCATGATGACCCCAGCGTACACTGCCCGACAGACTGAGCTTACGCCACGTTATGAATAGGGCGCGGATCCCCCTGATCCTGCTTCGTGAACCACGACCTCGAAGCCTGTATGCAGCCATCCCTTTTGTCCGTCAGCTAAACTGATTCGTTTGGCGATTGAAGCCAAACCAGAAGCGTCCCTTCCCCATCTTTTGTGAGGATTCAGTTCTGATACTGCCTGATGTGGTCAACCATGCATCTCACTCCTTCGGAGACTCCACGAACGGTGGCCTACCTCCAAGACGCTCCTGAATTACTTCGGAAATGGGGTATCCACTTGACTCAGGTAGCCCCTAGGCGTTGTGGTTTGGTCGATCCATGGACGCCAGCACACTGCACCCAGAATGCACCCTGGGGCGCCAGACGCCGGTCTGCAGGCAATTGGGCCACGAGGCTGCGTTTCGGGCCGATCAAGGATTACGCACGCGCCATGGCCATCGCAGGCTTGGAAACGTGGTGCTATCGGCAAGCCTTTCCGGGGGCCGCCAATGGCCAACCACAGTATGTTGTGGTCACCTGAGTCAAATGGATACCCCACTACTTCGGATTCAGGATCTAGCCCATTCACGTGCTTCTGATACCAATAGCTCATTCCGTCCTGGTCGATAGTAGAGTTCCAAACGTACTCTTTCGCCGCGGTTTCGAACGCTCGAAACACGGCATCCGCGTCACGTTGATCAATTCTTTGCCATGTTGAGATCCCATCGTTATTCCCGACAAAGTACCGATACTCATCGTCCTTGTCGTCCCTGTCATAGGAAAGAAGTACTTCTTGGTCGAGAATCCGTCCTAACGGTACAGATCGCCCTCTTTCAGGCCAACGGAAGTTCCCGTACAAAACCACTGGAAGTTCCTTATGCTGTTCTCTACCTTCCTTGGTCGATCTTTCACCTTTGCCGGAAGCCTCAGATCGAGTGTCCTCCTGCTGAATTGGTGATTCTGGGGATCGTCCCATATATCGCGCAATGTACTCGTTTTAATGTTATGGACTACGTATAAATTCGACCTTTGCATCACTTGCATACACTTTGATTCTACGGTATAGCTCAAATCTGTCAATGCCGGCTAACTGTGTTCTCCCCTAGCTGAGCCGGGGGCCTTGCCCTTCGGGATGTGTTTGTCAGCGCGAAGTACTTGACCAGCGGGAGGAAGTGGACGTCGAATACGGACCCTTGGGTTCTCAACGTCGACTTCTGTATATTCGTTAAAGTTGCGCTCGAAATCGATAATGAGATATCGGGTGATATCGTTCCAATCGTTCGGAAGCAGCTCAAACGTCAAGAGAGCCTTGAGTTCCCGTAGCCGCTCATCGCTCCAGAGTTCCGTCGTAAGATCATCTAACTCAGCAATGGGCGCCCCACGTGAGGGCGCTCTGCCTCGCGGTCTGTTTAGGTACCACCGCACGTACTCGTTCTTGAAACCGGTTATCGTATCGTGTGACGCCCTTTCGACACCCGTGTGAAGGCGTCTCGCGTCGGAAGATACAATGCAGATTGAACTGTAGCGTCGAAACCGGTTGATCTCACACAATTCCTGGATATGGGGTATCCACTTGACTCAGGTAGCCCCTAGGCGTTGTGGTTTGGTCGATCCATGGACGCCAGCACACTGCACCCAGAATGCACCTGGGGCGCCAGACGCCGGTCTGCAGGCAATTGGGCCACGAGGCTGCGTTTCGGGCCGATCAAGGATTACGCACGCGCCATGGCCATCGCAGGCTTGGAAACGTGGTGCTATCGGCAAGCCTTTCCGGGGGCCGCCAATGGCCAACCACAGTATGTTGTGGTCACCTGAGTCAAATGGATACCCCACTTTCCTGGATTTCGATCCTAAAGCTCCCCAGGCCGATTGGTTTGCCAAGTCCGAGGTGGTGAGCGCTGCTCGGCGAACTCGAAGACGGAGCGGTGTTGGGAAGATCTAATGCTACGAGGAGTACGCCGAGTTCGATCGGACACAGGTTTTCGTAGCGGATGACGGATCGAAAGCGTAAACGGTCTCGGGCCTTCTGAAACTGCGTTGCCACCTTCTCAGTACTGGTCTCAATTACAGCCCCCGGACGGTGCCAATACTGCTTGTGCCCACGAAGCGCGGCGCGAGGTGAATCCCAGGAAACCACATCGCCCAACCGGTCGGTCGGTTGAACCATATAATGCTGGTAAGTAGTCGGCTTTGGCGACGAGAGTACCGTCGATGTCAGTGAAGCCTGGTAGGGAGTCTCGCTGGAGGCTTGCTCTTCGTCGATGAGAAATGCATCCTCAAACGCAACTCGGCCGCGCCTGCTCTCATTGTTCTGGGAGTTGGCACTTTCCGCCTTGCTCGTTACCCGCCCGAAAATCGCTTGCGCGAGATCCCAGAACTGCGGACCGTCAGGTCGTCGAAGTCTGGGCGGAATGGCGTCTGGCGGCTTCGTCTCGTAGGCAGTGCGAAAGAAGCGAGTGTGGCCGAACGCTACCCGTGGAGCGCTATCGCCCCCCCGCCATTCGACATAGAAGCACGGGGCGCCGCTGGACTCACTCGAATAGATGAAGTGGGGTATCCATTTGACTCAGGTGACCACAACATACTGTGGTTGGCCATTGGCGGCCCCCGGAAAGGCTTGCCGATAGCACCACGTTTCCAAGCCTGAATCCAGGCGACCCCAGGGGACAGTGGGCCCACCATCCACTCAAACCAACTGGCCCATGGCCAACATGGTTCTGCTGGCGGATCTAGACGGAGACAAGGACCTGGATGTGGCCGCCGTCGCCGAGCATGGCAGCTACGAGTTCAGGTGGTGGCGCAACGAGGGCCGCGCTGCCGAAAAATCCGACTGAATCCATCGGCACGCTAGGACGCTCCACCCTCTCGGCAAAACAACCACGGGCCGGTGAGTACCGCTGAGCCGAAACTTTTTCATGCATTCTCCGGACATTGACGGTTAGAGCGACGGCGGTTCGAAAACCTGGGATCACTGTCCGGCATCGTGGTAAACTCCTGGATCGCAATGGCTACTTCCACTTTTCACGCAGGTCGCCACTTCCTCCAGATTCCGGGTCCCACGAACGTTCCGGACCGGGTTCTGCGGGCGATGAACCGCCCGACGATTGACCATCGCGGCCCGGAATTCGCCTCCCTGACCCTCTCGATCCTGAGTCGGCTCAAGCAGGTCTTCAATACGACGGGGCCAGTCGTGACGTTTCCATCCTCCGGGACTGGCGCCTGGGAAGCGGCCCTGGTCAACACCCTATCCGCCGGGGACGCGGTGCTGATGTACGAGACGGGACAATTCGCGCAGCTGTGGCGCAGGGTCGCCGAACGCCTCGGACTCAAGGTTGAATGGATCGAGGGGGATTGGCGCCACGGGGTTGACCCCGTAAAAATCGCTGACCGCCTGTCCGCCGACAGGGAACACCGGATAGGCGCGGTGGCGGTGGTCCACAACGAGACCTCCACAGGGGTGGCCAGCAATATCGCGGGCGTCCGCGCAGCGATCAACGAGGCCGGGCACCCGGCACTGCTGATGGTCGATACGATCTCCTCCCTCGCTTCCATGGATTATCGGCACGACGAATGGGGGGTGGACGTAACGGTGGCGGGATCCCAGAAAGGGCTTATGCTGCCCCCGGGCCTGGGATTCAATGCGCTCAGCGAAAAAGCGCTGCAAGCGTCCACCTCAGCCAACTTGGGCCGGTCCTACTGGGATTGGGAACCGGTCATCGAGGCGAATCGAAGCGGGTTCTTCCCCTACACGCCTGCCACCAACCTATTGTTCGGCCTCGCCGAAGCGCTGGACATGCTTATCGAGGAGGGACTTGAGGCGGTGTTCTCCCGCCACGCACGTCTGGCGCGAGCCACGCGGGAGGCGTTGTCGGGATGGGGTTTGGAAAATCTCGCTGTTTTGCCGGCGGAGTATTCAAACTCACTCACCGCGGCTGTGATGCCCGAGGGCCATGACGCCGACGAACTTCGCCGCTTGATCCTCGAGCGGTTTGACATGGCGCTGGGCACCGGTTTGGGCAAGGTGCGGGGCAGGGTCTTCCGCATCGGTCATCTCGGTCATTTCAATGATCTCATGTTGATGGGCACCCTTTGCGGCGTCGAGATGGGGCTGAAGCTTGCCGGTGTCCCCCACCATGAGGGCGGCGTGAACGCGGCGATGCAGATTCTCGGGAACGGGGATGAAGGACGCACCGAGCCGTAGGGACAGCTGTCGTTCGCCAAACCTTCATAGCCGATCGAAATCGAGGGCCGGAAGAAAACAAGGGAAACTCTCTTCATTTGTTTACACAAGCTGGAGCCCTCCCACCTTGCGGAGGGCACTCGACATAGATCTCGACCAGGCTAGTCGAGCAGTTTCTGCCACTCGAGAGTCACCGTGACGCGGGCCCTGAGGCCATGAGCGCTCTCGGTCCCGGGATTCCTAGCGTGATCCCCATGGGCCGCAAGGTACCCGGTAAGTCGTACTCTGCGGCTTGCTGCTGAGGGCTTTGCTCTTAGCTCCCAAGCCCGGATCGCCGCCGAGCTCTGTCACGCCAGCTTAATTCCCTTCGGCGGCCCACTTCTTCATCTGGGCAATGTTGGCCCGCAGAATCTTGCCGCCGGGGTCAGCTCGGTTGGCGCCGCTGAGGTAGATGGCCATCTCGGCATCGTAGTAGTCCTCCGGCTCCGCGGTTTCGCCGCGGTCAACGGTCTTGCGGATCCAGCGGTCGAGGATGGCGCGGTGCTTTTCCAGGGTCTGCTTGTGCTTCGGGTCAGCGGCTAGATTGTGGAGCTCGTGGGGATCGGCCCTCCGATCGTACAGCTCCTCGTGCGGCCGGGTTGGGTTGAAGATGCGATCTTGATGGGCGTTGAGTTCGCCTTCTCGATGGAGATTCCGGAGAACCTTTGTTAGGGCCTTACCGTCCTTGTAGCGGTTCGGCTGCATGTGAGGCCGCCTGGGATAGTAGTTCCGGATGTATTTGTAGTGCTGGGTGCGGACGCTGCGAAGGCGTTCGACCGTCTCGTCGCAGCGGTCGCGTGCCGAGACCACGTAGTCTCGCGTGTTCGAACCCGGGCCGAACAACGGGCGCGCCTCGAGGTAGTCCGGGATCGGCTGTCCAGCGAGTTGCAACGTCTCAGCGGCGACATCGATGTGCGCGACAAGGTCTGTACGAGTCTTGCCTGGGTGGATTCCGGCACCCCAGACAATCAGCGGGATACGGATGCCTTCTTCATAGAGGAACTGCTTGCCGCGGGCGTGGCTGACTCCGTGGTCCGTAAAGAAGAAAACGACCGTGCTGTCCGATATGCCTTCCCGGTCCAGCCGCGCAAGGATGCGGCCGACTTCCCAGTCCACGTGCTCGACGGATTCGAGGTACTGCGCCCAGTCCTTGCGAATGTCCGGGTGGTCGGGATAGTAGGGCGGCAACTCGACGGCGGCCGGGTCAATCCCGCTGGTTTGGACGCCCGAGATCGGCTCCAACGTTCTCTGGTTGCGGAACTTGCCTCCACGTAGCTGGATCTGCGCAAAGAAGGGCTTGTCTTTCGGGCGGTCTTTCCAATCACCACCGTCGTAGAGGCCGTCGCTGTAGACGAAGTTGTAGTCCGTCTTGCCGTTGGTCAGAGCCGTGTCGCGGGGTCGTTTGTAGCGTCCGTTGGTGACATAGTAGCCCGCCTCCTTCAAGATTTCCGGGATGGTGCGTACTCCCTTCGGCAGGTAGATCTTTTTCTCGCTATGGGAGCTACGGTGTTGATGCGCGCCGATCGTCGTCTGGTACATGCCGGTGATAAGGGCTGAACGTGACGGAGAGCAGACTGGTGCGGTGACGAAGGCGCGCGTGAACTTGACGCCTTCAGCGGCGATCCGATCGACGTTTGGGGTCTTGGCGACGGTCTCAATGAAGGGGCTGTAGTGGGCCGACTGGTCTTCGGCGTTGATCCAGATGATGTTGGGCCGCTCGTGCGCCAGCGCGAATGAGGTGCAGAAAGCGAGAGCGAGAAGTAATCGCATCGGTGCGATTCTAGCAGGCTGTCGAGGCGGGCCTTTACTTCGGTTCCTCACGGTCATTGACGGAGGCCAAGACCTTACCAATAAACTCGTCGATCGCGCGACTCTCGATCCAGCGGGCGACCACCACCAGGTCATTCTCCTCGTCCACGTAGATCAAGTTCGTGCCGTGGCCGCGGTGGGAATAAGCCGTCTCCGGCGCGCTGGGAATCGACTTGCGGCCGGTGTTGAGGAAGAAGTTCATGAAGCCGTAGCCGTCGTTCACATTTCCCGGCGTGCGCGCCATGGCGAACCACTTCTCCGACAAAAGCTGTTTGCCCTTCCATTCGCCGCGGCGCAATGTGAAGTAGCCGAAGCGCGCTTGGTCGCGTGCGGTGAGGAACATCCCGCCACCCCAATGTCCGCCGCCGCTGACGGATTGAACTTTCAGGCCGTCCAGAGTAACCCAGGAGTTCTTGTAACCGTTCCAACGCCAAGTATTCGACGCGCCGATCGGGTCCATCACGTATTTCTTGAGCACTTGTGGGAGCGGTTGCCGCCAGACATGGAGCGCGGCCAAGGCGAGAAGATTGACCCTCACGTCGTTGTATTTGTACGTCGTTCCGGGCTCCTTCCGTGCGCGCTTGAGCCACTCGGTCGGTTCAACGTCTTGCGGCGGCCGATCGGCCGGCTTGTCCCACAGTGTTCCCTCCCAGTCGCTGGTTTGGCGCAGTAGATGGTCCCAGCTTGGAGTTGTGCTTGGAATCGAAGTGGTCGGTTGGCATGTACGGCTGGACGCGATCATGCACGTCGCGAATCAGGCCGCGATCGTAGGCGAGTCCGACGGTTGTCGAGAGGAAGCTCTTCGTGACGCTGAAGGTCATGTCGATCCGCTGCGGCTCACCCCACTCGGCGACAAGGTAACCGTGACGGACGATGACCCCCGTCATATCGCCGCGCTTCTTGTGTGGGCCAACCGCTTCGCCGTACGGCTCGAGCCCCCAGGAGAGGTAGTGGTTCTGCTTGAGGTCGCGGCTCGCCTTCGTTTCGTTGGCTTTAGCGAACTCGATCGCTGTCTCGAGGAGACCCGCATCCATGCCAACCCTTTCGTGAGAACGGCGGAGCGAAACTAGACCATAGAGCGGCGAATCGAAGCTGCTTTTGGGCGGAGTAAAAGTAGACCGTCCGAGTGGTCCAGGGAACATTCCTGTGGTGTTTGTGGGACACGAGAGGGATGTATCGCGTGGAGCTATACGCTCAAGTACGGCGCAGTGTCTTTGTCGAAGGGCTCAGTGAGCGCGAGGCCGCCAAACGGTTTGGCCTGGCGCGAGGGACGGTGCGCAAGATGTTGCGCTACGCCACTCCGCCGGGCTATCGGCGGCGCCAACCAGCGCAGAGGCCGAAGCTGGATCCCTTCACCGGAATCGTCGATCAGATCCTCATCGACGATCAGGAACGTCCGAAGAAACAACGCCACACCGCAAAACGCATCTTCGACCGCTTGCGCGACGAGTACGATTTCACCGGCGGTTACACGATCGTCAAGGACTATGTTCGCGACAAGAAGCTCGGCGGGCAAGAGATGTTCGTGCCGCTGGTGCATCCGCCGGGCGATGCCCAGGCCGACTTCGGTGAAGCTCTGGTGGTCATTGACGGCGTACAGCGCAAGGCGCACTACTTGGTGGTCGATCTGCCGCATAGCGATGACGCTTTCGTAAAAGCTTTCCCGGCCGAGACGACGGAAGCGTTTTGCGAGGGGCACAACGCAGCGTTTCGGTACTTCGGCGGCGTGCCACGCAGCATCCTCTACGACAACACGACCTTGGCGGTGGCGAGGATTCTGGGCGACGGCAGGCGCAAGCGGACCAGGGTGTTCAGTGAACTGCAGTCGCACTATTTATTCTCCGATCGTTGCGGGCGTCCGGGCAAAGGCAACGACAAGGGAAAGGTGGAAGGACTGGTCGGTTATGCCCGGCGGAACTTCATGGTGCCGGCGCCAAGGTTTCCAAGCTGGGAAGCGTTCAACGAGCAGCTCGAAGCGCAGTGCCTCAACAATCGTAAGCGGCGCTTGCGGCGGCACACCGAAACGATTGAGGAACGTTTCAAGCGTGACCGCCAAGCGTTGTTGCCCTTGCCGCCCACGCCCTATGACGCCTGCGACAAACGCACCACGCGGGTGACGTCGCTGTCATTGGTGCGCTATCGCGCCAACGACTACTCGGTGCCCACACGCTACGGACATCGCCAGGTGTTGCTGAAAGGTACGTCGATGAAATCGTGATCTGTTGTGGCAGCGAAGAGATCGCGCGCCACCGGCGCAGTTACGAACGCGAAGAGTTGATCTTCGATCCGCTGCATTACCTAGCACTGCTGGAACGCAAGACCAACGCGCTCGATCAAGCGGCCCCGTTGGCGGGCTGGGAGCTGCCCGAACAGTTCACGTGCTTGAGACGTTTGCTCGAGGCACGGTTGGGAAAGCCAGGCAAGCGCGAGTACGTGCAGGTATTGCGATTACTGGAGGACTTCCGATTCGAGCACGTTGCCGCGGCGGTGCGCCAAGCCTGCGAGTTGGGAGCGATTGGCTTGGATGCAGTCAGGCACTTAGTGCTGTGCCGCATCGAGCAACGGCCGCCGCGCTTGGACTTGACGAAGTATCCGCACCTGCCGGCAGCCCAGGTGGAGCAAACCTCCGCTGCGGACTATTTGGCACTGCTGGCACAAGGAGGGGGGTAATGGCGAGGTCGAAACTTCTGCTCGAAGCGCATTTGAAAGCGTTGCGGCTGCCAACCTTCCTGCGCGAGTACGACAAACTGGCGCGGCAATGCGCCGCCGAGAGCTTGGATTCGAGGAGCTTCCTACAACAACTCTGCGAACTGGAACTGCTCGACCGTGAACAGCGGGCCACCGAGCGCCGCATCAAGGCCGCGAAGTTTCCCGTGACCAAGAGTCTGGACACTTTCGACTTCCCGTCCTTGCCAGCGTTGAACAAGAAGCTGGTGCTGGAACTGGCGCGCTGTGAGTTTATCGACCGCCGCGAAAACGTGCTGGCACTGGGTAATTCCGGCACGGGCAAAACGCACATCGGCTTGGCGTTGGGACTGGCGGCTTGTCAGCGCGGCTATCGAACACGCTTCACAACAGCGGCGGCACTGGTCAATGAGCTGCTCGAAGCCCGAGATGAACGGCGCTTGCTGCGATGTCAAAAGCAGTTGGCCAAGCAGGATCTGCTGATCGTCGATGAACTGGGCTACGTGCCGCTATCGAAGACCGGAGCGGAGTTATTGTTCGAAGTGTTTTCCCAGCGCTACGAACAGGGCTCGACGCTGGTCACCTCGAATCTGCCGTTTAACGAATGGACGGAGGTCTTCGGCTCCGAGCGGCTGACCGGCGCCCTGCTCGATCGCCTCACGCACCACGTTCATATTCTAGAGATGAACGGCGAAAGCTTCCGTCTGATCCAGAGCAAGAAGAAGCGGGCTCACTCTTTGGGCTGACCCACCGGCCACTCGCCCGGTTTTCGTGGGACGGCCTCCACTACGCCTGGGCCGCCCTAAAGGGCGACCGCAGGCTCCGTTCCAGCCGTCCCACGAAAACCGCTACCCCTTCACCAACTGGTCTACTTTTGCTCCGCCGAAGTGGTCCAAATTTACTCCGCCCTTGACACTTTCGGCTTTGCGGTGTTCCCACTCTTCCCTTGGGCCGGGATAGTAGACCGCTTCTTGGGGTGTGGCGACCAGTCCCGCCGCCATGGCACAAACCAGTATCCAAAGCATCTTTCGCATAGCACTATTGCACCTTGTTTCGGGGATGCGGTAGTGGCTGATGGCAGCCCTGACTACGCCGGTCCGATTCTACCTCGAAAACTTAGATGGCGATAAGAGTGTCCAGCGAAGGCTGGCATGTTCAGTGGACAACTTGTCTAGGCACGCAACGACCGCACCACGTCGCGCGCGTGCTGCATCACCTTGGAGTCCGTCAGGTCGCTGCCTCGTAGGTTGTACGCCGCGGTGGCCAGCATGTGGGGACGCCACACCGGATCGACCAGTGCGTAGTCTTCGAAAATAGCGGCTGCGTACTTGTAGTCGTGGGCATCCCTTCCCTTGCTGAAGATCAAACTCCGCGCGGCTCGTGCGAACCCTTGCGGCACCGGATGCTTCTGAGCGTATCGAAACGCTTTTGCGGCGGCCTGAATTCGGTCAGAAGAGACCAACTCTAGGATCTCTTCAACAGCCTCCTCGGGATCGGAAGCGATCTCGGCGCCTTCGACATCCGTGATCTTGAGGGTGCCGACTTCCCGATCTTCGGACATGAAATGCGAAAACTGGCTCATCCAGCCTACACCTTGCAACAGTAGATACAGCCGTGTTTCCTTCTCGGCCGCAATCCGGAACGCGTAATGAAGGGCGTTCGCCGAGGTGACCGTGTGGATGCCCAGGATCCCCGGCCGTCGCATCATCAACTCGCCAGCGGCCAAGTGCACTGCATCCCACACACCAGGCGCGCGTGCCTCCCCCTTCGCGAGCAAACCGGCAGCTTTTCGGCAGGCTTCCTCGGCGTCTCCTCCGCGCACCGCCGCCAGGATCTCTTGCGCCGCACCCGTCTCGTCTCCGCGCGCCGGTTCCGCCCAGTCACCCGCCAGTTTGCCGGCTGTCTTGCGCGCGAGATTCAGATTCGGCAGATGGCACTGATCCTCAAAAGCGTAGCCGTTAACCCGCTCCTTCTTGCCGAAGTCCAACAGGCCCAACACTAGCGAACGCAGCGTGGGTTCTGCGTGCTGCCAGCCGATCGTCTGTAGAGTGCGCCAGGAATTGGCCACAAAGATGGCCTTGTGGCCGATGTTCCGATAGTCGCGCGCGCCGTATCGCCACAGTCCCTCGATGATCTCGTGGGCTCCTCGGCTGCGAACCAATGCAACGATTGCCCGATCAGCCCGCGGTTCGTCCCAAGTTTCCATCGCCGAATGGAACTCATCCCATGCTTGGTTGGCGGAGGGGAGCTTCCCCTGTAGGGCGGATAACCGGAAGTCGCCCTCGTCCACATCGCGCTGCTGGGACGCCTTGAAATAGTCCAGCGCCCAGAACAATGGCAAGAGCCTCTCTTGCACGGGAGCATCTAGACTCAACTGGTGGGCAGAGTGAATGACAAATACGCAATGGAACTTGAAGCCGGGCGGTTGCGGGCTCACATTGCGAATCCCGGCCAGGAACAGCGCCGCAAGAAACTGACGATAGGGCACCCCGCTTCTCAATCCCTCTGCCATCATCTCGAAGCATTTCTCGCGGGACGTTCGCTCGATAACGCTGCACCAGCGGCTCGATCTCGGGGCTGAGTCGGACCATGTCGGGCAATACACGTGCGTCCGCCGCGGAGAGCGGGCTTCCCCATAAATATGGACCGGCGTCAGCCAGCGCGCCTAGTACGCCCGCGCGGGCGATGCTTTTCAAAAAGTCTCGTCTAGGGTGCGTCATCTTGGGCCTCCTCCTTGAACAGACGGGCGGAAACCTGGTCCGCCACAGCGTGATCCCGACGCTCTAACTCCCTTGCCGATCCAAGACAACAGCGGCTCCTGTCCTTGTGTGGATTCATCGCTCTAATCCACGTCGCACCGGCCACACGATCAAGTGTCACGCGGGTACTGGCTCGTGATTGGCGGCCAGACCGTCAACAGCGCTTTGCTCAGTAGCCCTTTTTCTTGTCTATGACATGGATCAGCGTCGAGCCTTGGGCGAATCGCAGCGCGTTCTCTTTCAAAATGGCCATCCTCCGACCCCAGATCCCATCGGACTGACCGGCTATGTGGGGAGTGATGACCACATTTTCGAAATCCCACAAAGGGTCTCCCTTCGGAAGTGGTTCGGGGTCGGTGACGTCCAATCCAGCGCCGGCTAGGCGCTTCTCATCGAGGGCCTTCACCAAAGCGCTCTTGTCATACGTCTTGCCGCGAGAAACCGCGATGAAATAAGACCCGCGCTTCATCATCTCGAACTCGGCGGACCCCATCATCCGTTCGGACTCCGGCGTGTGTGGCACCGCCATGAAAACGACATCCGCTCGGGGTAGCAGCTCATGCAACTGATCGGGACGGACCGTTCTCTCGACGAAGGACAAGTACGGGATGTCCTTGGGATCAACGGCGAGGACTTTCATCCCGAACGCAGCAGCCCGCTGGGCGATCTGCGTGCCAATGCCACCGAGCCCGATGATGAGCGCTGTCTTGCCGTTCAGCTCGATAGGACGACGCTCGCCTCGAAATGAGGTCCGGGGCCATTCCTGCTTCGTCCGCAGAGGGATCAGTTCATTCAGTCTGCGTGTTAGTGCCAGCAACAACGCCAGCGCGTGGTCGGCGATTTCCGGTCCTTGGATGATCTTGCAGTTGGTCAGGGTGATGTCACTCTCGAGAAGTTCGGGGAATCGGTAGCGGTCCACCCCTGCGCTGTAGACCTGGATCCATCGGAGTTTCTTGCCCGCGCGAACCAGGTCTCGACTGCACATCCCCATCAGTGCGTCCGCATCGGGAACCTCCTGCAGCGCCTCCTCGGCACTGGAGACCGGGACAAAATTGGCTGGAACGGCACTCCGTAGATCCGATACCTGGTCGGGCGAGAGACCAGCGACGACGATCTTGGGTGTGGTTTGAGACCAGACGGTGACCGGTACAAGCGCGATCCATGCTCCGAGGACAACTAATCGAAGTCTCTTCACAGGCTTACCTCCTTCTCCATCGAGAACGCTACCACTGACGAGCTACAGGAGCAAGTCGGACAACGGCTGGCCTCGCAGCCTTTGCACGCAGCTCCAAGGAAGTGCCGCTCTCGCTTGCGGCGTCTGTCGGTTACTGGGCCCAAACCTTGACCAGGTTGTAGCCCAGTTTCTCGCTCGTCGGGACGACATAGTGTGCGGTGTCACGAGGAATCAATACGATGTCTCCGGGCCCAAGCTCATGTTTTCGAGCCCCTGTCACGCCCGTGCCGCGAATCTCACCGGGAACTGCCTCCTCCGCGTTGACGATGGTTCCGCCGAGGTGAGCAACGCCCGACCCTGTGTAAACGAAATAAACATCAATGCACCCACGGTGTGCTTCCCACGGACCGGGATGCCCTTGATAGATCACGTAATTGACCGAAACGTTCCGGACGGAGTGCAGTGGCTGGTTGCTGTTGTTCGCAAACACGGCAGCTCGCTCTGAGTGCTTAAGCACGTCGCCCATGGGCGAGGGGTTTTGAAACCGCCGGACCGGGTGAGCATCCGTTGGGAACACCCTGACCACAACGTATTCGAAACGGTCATTCCCGGGGTCGAGTTGGTGTGCGGTACCACGCGGGAGATTCACAATATCGCCTGCCGCTACTTCGAACCGGCGTGGCGTCTGGATACCTGCCCCGACCAACTTACCCGGCTCAACCTCTCTAGCGCTGCTCAGTCGCGGTCCCATCGACAGCCCCGCCCTACCGCTGCGCACGAACCAGATCTCGTCGGTCTCTTCGTATATCTGATAACGGCCGGGTTTGCCCTCTGCGACCTGGAACACCACGCCGTAGGTTGGGGTCCGCTGCACAGTCAGCGATTCCTCGGTTCGGGCGAACAGGGTGTCGATCTGAGCGCTCTTGAGAACGTCCGGGATCTGACCATGGAGGGAACACACGTACAAGCCGACTGCCAAGGTGGCCGTCAGACACCGTCGCAGGTGTGAAATAGTTTGGCCGATCACCGCCTGTCCCTCGAGCGACCTGGGGAGATTGTACCGCTGAACGACGGCCAGGGGTAAACCGGGCGGCTCAAAGTCGAAGTTAGCCGGTAAGAGATTCCCCTGCGGAGATACTCAATGACATCCTGTTGCTGTTGACTGAGCCAGCCGGCAACGGTGACGGCGACGAATCGTAGCGGAGTGAGATCCAGCGACATCAGGCGTCAGACCACCATCCGAGCGTCCAAAATCGCGGCTACAGGTGGTGGTCTCTCCTTCAACCCGCAAAGCGACTCGTCCGGCTGTCGTGTCTAGTGATCGACTCTAGCGAGCGCACTGGTGTCATGAGTGAGACCCGGGTTCTCTCAATCCGTGAAGACTTCATCTCCTTGATGGAGACGAAGGGCAATCTGAGCGGTCTGGAGTTGGGATCGCGGGGTCGGTGCGTGCGCCGCTAGATAACGCGCTACTGCAATCAAAATATGATGCGCTTGCTCACTGTCGGGGGGCCACGCGTGAAACTGCCGTATCCCCGCCTCTAGCACCTGTAGCGTGTGGAAGTTAAAATCCTCGCGCACTGCCGCGATCGTCAGTGTGTCCAGCAGCGGCTGAACAGGATGCCCGAGCGACAGATACCGGGCCACCAGCCGGGCGGCGCGCTCCACTTGCTGCTGGCTATCTAGAGCGTCCAAGAACATCCGGAGCAACTCCTGCGCATCGGCAGCCTCCCCATCAAATGCGCCCTGCTCAGACGGTAGTTTCGCCGGGGGTACGTTTAGGAAACGCTCAAGATACACAGCCATAGCTCCATGTAGCACGCCCCTCACCAACTCCGGTTCTGGGCACCGCTTCAGCGACTGGTGTATGGCGTTGCAGTATGTGAACGTGTGCAGTGCGGTGACCCAATCGCTCATCTCGTTGGCGGTCCCAAAACGGGCGACGCGCATCGCCGCCGCGTAAGCAAGGGCCTTGCCGAGTTGCTCAGGCCGTGCGCCCGACCTGATGGCATCAGCCATCGCGTTCAGGATCGCTGCGGGATCGTCCCCGAGAATCTCATCTGCTAAAGCGGATTCGCAATTCCACGTCTTGCTATGGCCCAAGTCGAATAGATCCGGTAGTCGAACGGTCAGCTCCTTTACGAGCGGAACCAAGTCTGTGGGGTGTCTCCAGGCGTTCATCTCTTCTCCGCCGCGAGCCGTAACCAGCGGTGCGACCAACGAGGGAAGTACGTGCTCGGCTTGGTCCCAGCCGATCAGGTCCAGCACCTCGAAAGCTTTGTTACAGAAGTCAAGAACGTGTCCCGTGTCGGCATAAAACCGTTCAGTCGCGGCTGTAAACAACAGCCTTGTCAAGTCGAGCTGGGATGGAGCGCCACGAACGGCTGTCAGCAGCGTGCGCTCAGCTCCATCTCGGTGGCGGACCACCGTCCAATAGCGCATCCAGCGGTCAAGTTGCTCCACAGAGAGATCGTCGACTTCCAGTCTCTGCCGATCCATGCGTGGCGCCTGGCTCTTGCAGTCGGCGGCGACTCGGCGTGCCCCTTGATACAAGGCCAGATAGGAGGTTTCTTCTTCTAAATACGGTAGGAGGTTCGCCATGGCGCTCAGAACGGTCAACCCCATGGACCACTGGTCACGATAGCGGCAACCAAACTTGACCACCTCACGAACAATCTCGACGTCACTTACCCGCGCGTTGCGGAGGGCCAAAACCGCCTTGGCTACGATCAGACCCAGATTTTGCTCCAGTCCCTCACGTAGGCGACGACGTGCATGCGTGACCACGTCGCGTGGCTTCGGGCAGTCGCCGACGTAGACCTCGCTGCCACGCACCTCCACATGGAACGGCTCGACATCGTCCGCCCAAAGATCAAAGGTACACCCGCTCCTCGCCTCGAACCGGGCATGGTGCCAATGGCAAGTGATCATTCCGTTTTCACACGTGCCTTGACTGAGAGGGAATCCCATGTGCGGGCAGCGATTATCAACCGCTCGCACTTCGCCGTCGTTGTAGAACAACACGATGGGCCGGTCGGCTCCACGAACCACGACCGAGCCCTTTTTGCGTAACTCAGCCAACTCACAGGCCCGGATCAGGGTCGGGCGACTCTCCGTCGCGGACGGGGACGATGAAGTTGAAGTGGCCACAGGACCCCTCGCTCCTTAACTGCGCACCTTCCATATTACCTGTCCCTCGCCAAAACTTGATAGCCGATCGAAATGAAGACCGGACTCGTAAACGACCCGGTCTTCTTGGTGTAGTCGTGCTGGCGTGCCCTACGATCTGGCCTTGGCGGAGAGCGTCCTGCGTGAAAGATGAAGCGCCATAGCACGGCTGACCCTTCCGATTGTCCCGTCGACAACCGGCTCAGATTCGTGGTCTCAGGATTGTCAGCTAGGCGGCGCGGCGTTCGTAGTGATGGTGCAGCCCGGCGACTTCCGGAAACTCCATCACCTTGCCAAGTTCAGGACCTTGCACCTCCCGCTCGATCGGAGCTTCCTTGTCCAACCCCAAGTGCGTTCTCGATCGATGGTAGTAGCCGAAATAGCTCGTCAAGACCCGCTTCAGGTGTTTCCGGTTGAGCACAATGACATGGTCCAAACACTCTCGACGGATCGATCCGATCAGCCGCTCGGCGAAAGCATTCTGCCAGGGACTTTGCGGTGCCGTCAGCATCTCCTTGACGCCCATGCCCTCGACTCGCTCCCGGAACTCGTCGCCGTAGATCCCATCCCGGTCGCGCAGCAGATAGCGTGGCGCTGTGTCCTCCGGAAAGGCCTCAATCATCTGTTGGCCTGTCCAGAACGCCGTGGGATGGGCGGTCACGTTGAAATAGCCAACGCGGCGACGCTCGTGGGCCAGGACAACGAATACATACAAGATTCGGAAACTGATCGTGGGGACGGTGAAGAAGTCCAACGCCACCAAGTCCCTGGCGTGATTGGCGAGAAAGACCCGCCAGCTTTGCGACGGAGGCTGACGGGTCTTGGCAAGCAAACGCGAGATCGTGCGCTCGGAAATCTCGAAGCCCAGCTTGAGCAACTCGCCGTGGATGCGCGGCGCACCCCAGATCGGATTCGCCTGTTTCATTGTGCGAATCAGGGCCCGGACCTCAGGCGTCCACGCGGCCGTCCGGACTTTTCGCCCGCACTGCCGCCTCTTCCAACGCCAATAGCGCCGGAAACCTTGACGATGCCAGCCGACGACGGTCTTGGGTCGAACGATGTCAACGACCGAACGCCAATCGGACCAGCAGCGAGACAACCAGACCCAGAACAGGCGATCGGTTTGGCGCAGGTGAGGTCGTTTGACGTTTCGCTTGTAGACGGCCAGTTGCTGGCGAAGAGCCAGATTCTCAAGGATGAGGCTCCGGCGGCTGGGCAGAGCCAAGTTGAGCAGTCGAACGAGCCGGAAGACGAAGGGAATCACTGCTACCAGAATGCGCGAACGGCGGACTCGGCTGTCAAGAGAACCTGGCGCAAGCTCCTCAATCTAAACGGCTACGTAGTTTTGGCGAACCACAGGAGTTCGTGCCGACGCTCCCGAGTAGATTGAGGTCTGTAGGCCGTTCGAGGCCTCATACGGTCAACATGCTAGCAAAGGCTCCGGCGGCTCGTTCATGATCGAGAACACGATCGCTTGGGCGAACTCGCCGCGGAACGGCCGTTGGCCCGCGACCATCTCGTAGAGCACGACGCCCAGCGACCAGATGTCCGTGGCCTGGCTGGTCGGGGCGCCCTCGGCCTGCTCTGGCGACATGTAGTTGACCGTGCCGAGCGTCGTCCCCTCTCGCGTGAACTTCGAGCTGCCGGCAAGTTGTGCCAGCCCGAAGTTCATCAGCTTGACGAGGCCGCGCGAGCCCGACATCAGCATGACGTTGTCGGACTTGATGTCGAGGTGCGTGATGCCTGTTCGTGCGCGGCTCCGAGTCCCTCGGCCATCTGAATCGCGATGGAGAGGGCCTCGGGCAACTTCAACGGACCTTCCTGGATCCGCTCGCAGACCCGCCAATTGAGAACAGGTGGTAAGAGTATTCATGGGTCAGGCTAGCTAAGGGATGCTACACTGTCGGCAATCGAGGTGGCCCTCCCGTTCTCCCGCCTCTCCTCATGAGCGACAACTTCGATTTCTGAAGCTAGCGCGAAGTTGCGGAGGAGGTGTCATGAAGGACCTCCATTCAAAAACGCACCGCCAGAAGCTCGACGGCGGGGCAGGAAGACCCAGTTTTCCGAGGCAGCCGCGCTCGGTTGCTCAGAACGACGAAGTTGAGGGCAGCCGCCTCCGACAGTCCCGACGCTCCTTTATGAAGCGGACTGCTCTCGGAATGGCGGCGGTGGGGGTCTCGTCCATCTCGCAGACAAGTTGCCAAGATGCCGACCCCGACCGGACGCCTGAACCCAGCCCGTACCGTCACATTACGATCTTTCGGGATCGGCATCGCTACGTCCTTGGGCCTTCGGTCGCCGTAACTCACCAAGGCGAGCGGGTGGTCGCCTTCAACATGGGCGTGATGCGAGAGGTTGGTGCTCACTCGCCGAGATCTTACATGCATCCTCCGCATGACCCGGAATACCGGAATGTGATTACGCGCTCCACCGACCAGGGTGCGACGTGGCACGCCCCTCGCGTCTTCCCGAGTTACGACTGGCATGGAGTCGAAAACCCCGGTCTTTGTGTGCTTTCGAACGGCGATCTGCTGGCAAGCGTCTATCGACGTGAGTTCTATCCAACCGAGACGGCCAAGAAGACGGCAGGCCTGTTAGGTGCCGTCGATAAGGTCCCCTATCCCTGGGTTGTCGCACACGGTGGAACCTACGTCCATCGTTCTCGGGACGGGGGACGAACCTGGGACGAGACCGTCGAGGTCGACACGAGTCCTCACATCAGCGGCTACAGCCCTCGAGGTGCAGTTGAGCTAAAAGACGGAACTTTGCTCCTGCCGCTCACCGCCGCCGACCCTTTCTACGCCGACTACTTCGAGGAAGCCGGGAGGGAGGGAGCGTCGTTGGGAAACAAGCGAGACGAACAAGGCAACGTGAAACCGGACGTCAGTGTTGCTTTCGTCTGTATCTCCAGAGACGGAGGCCGTACTTGGAAAGAGACTCAGGAGATCGCTCGGGACAAGGAGGTGGATTTCTTTGAGCCCACCATCGTTCAGCTCTCGAGCGGGCGCCTGATCTGCCATCTCCGAACAGACTTGGACGGCGGGTACTACCTTTATCAAGTCGTCTCCGACGATCAGGGACGGACGTGGAGCCCTCCCAAACAGACGCCCATGTGGGGATACCCCGCGCATCTTGTCGAGCTGCTCGACGAGCGCGTGCTTTCGGTCTACGGGCATCGGCGCGAACCCTTTGGCATCCGGGCTTGCACGAGCAACGATGAGGGAGAGAGCTGGGAGATCGAGAGCGAGCTGATCCTACGTGACGACCTGCCGAATCGAAACCTCGGGTATCCCACCGCCATCGTCCAGGAAGACGGTACGGTTTTCACCGCCTATTGGGGCGAAGATCCCGAGGGTGTGACCACGATTCAAGGTTCTTACTTCACGCCCTAGTGTAGTGCGTCAAGCAGATTGCACCTTATGCAGGGCAGCACGTCCGCGCTTGACTTTTTCGAGGATGTCGGAAGCGGTCGCGGTCCAGATGAAGGGCTTGGGACGCTGGTTGTGCTGGGCGATGTAGTCCTCAATGGCTGTCCTTCGCCAAAACTACGTAGCCGTTTAGATTGAGGAGCTTGCGCCAGGTTTGGCATTGTCAAGTTAACGTCGGTCGGCGACAATCGGCCGATGGGATCACTGTATCGACGCCACCGCTTCCCGCCCGAAATCATCAGCTATGCCGTTTGGCTGTACCATCGGTTCGCTCTCAGCTTTCGCGATGTCGAGGACCTTCTCGCTGAGCGTGGCATCACGGTGTCCTACGAAGCCATTCGATCCTGGTGCCGGAAGTTTGGGCCCGCGTACGCCCGGACCTTGCGGCGGCGACAAGGTCGTCTCGGCGACATCTGGCACGTGGACGAGGTGTTCATCACCATCCGCGGCAAACGTCATTATCTTTGGAGAGCGGTGGACCAGGATGGCGATGTCCTCGATATCCTGGTCACGCGCCACCGAGACAAGAGAGCCGCCAAGCGCTTCTTTCGCAAGGTCTTGAAACACCAAGAGAGGCCACCGCTGCAACTCGTCACCGACAAGTTGCGAAGCTATCCAGCTGCCCACCGCGAGGTTTTCCCATCCGTCACACACCGAACCGGGCAATACGAGAACAACCGAGCTGAAGTCTCGCACCAGCACACCCGGGAGCAGGAACGCCAGATGCGTCGCTTCAAATCAGCGGCGCAGGTTCAACGATTTCTCTCGGTCCACGGCCCGATTCAGAACCTGTTCCGAGTTGCCCGTCATCATCTAAAAGCGATCCACCATCGACTCCTCCGGGAGCGAGCTTTCACTGAGTGGAAGACGGCGACATCTGTGTGTTAAACGGGTGAAGCCCAAGCGCGCTTCAGGGCACGACCGCCTCAGAGTCATTAACTTGACAAAGCCTCCGGGCCCGATGACACCAGATCCGGCAGCTTCGACAGCTCATAGCGCTTGACTACGCCGGGCAGGGCATGGCTCACAAACAATTCGGTTTCGTTACCGTAGAACTCAAGCGGCACGCCGGTGCCGTTTGTTGCGCCGTCATAGAGCTTTTCGGGCGTGCCGAAGGATTTGTCTTCCTGGTTGAAGGGGATCCGCCAGGTTTCAAATCCGAACATTGTGTTCACAAGCACCGCGGGTTTCACATCCTGCACGATATCCGGTCGCACGAACAGGACCTCGACCGGCGATGAGGGAAATCCGACCGGCTTGGCATCCTCGACGACAATGTTCTGAATCGGCGTGAAGTTGTTCAGGTCAATAACCGTGATGCTGTTGCCCACGCCGGTTGCCAGGTCGGCGTGAATGGTGGATGCGATCACCATCCGGTCACCGAAGGCGGAGATGCCATGGGGGTACATTATGAAAGGCTGGCCATCGGCCACCTGACTCTTGCGTGCCTCGATGATCTTCACAACCTCGTTGCTTTGCGGGTCGAACACACCGATCGACCCGCCGTCGCTCTGCTCCACGCCGGTGCCGCCCATGAACGTGACGAACATGTACTCGGTACCATTGACCGTGTGCCACATGATGTCTTCACCAACCTGCTGCCCTCGCGTGTCCAGGCAATTGACCCCCGTGATCTGGGCCGCACCGGAGGCGTTACGGGAGAGGCCGATTTCAGCGAGACTGCACTTGGGGTCCAGCCCCGTGGCATACAGGCGACCGGTCGGGCTGTAATACACGTGATGCAGTGGGAGCTGCATATCGAGAATTTCGAACTCGTTCAAAATGGCCCCGAAATTGTCCGCTTCCGGGTCCATCTCGACGATGGCAACAGTGTGCTGCGTACCCAGGGTCGGCAGGCCCCTGAGCAAAACGACGGCCTGGGCCTCCTCGCCGCCCTGGTCAGCCAGCGGCACCCCTGTTTCAGGTTCGCTCGAACACCCTAACAGACCCGCCGCAATGGCGGCACACAGCATGAACCGCGTCATGATATGTCGCATAAGATTCCCCTAGTCTTGCGCTCCGAACGTGAACTACACGATTCGTCGCGCGCGAGGATGCAGTAATCACGCGCGCGATGCAAGCCGGTTGGGCCTCTGCTCAACAAGGCCGATCAAGACTCGCACCATGTCATCCCGTTTTCTCGCCAACTGCTATTGGCCGAGATTTCCATTTGGCCATCCCGGCACGGCCAGGGTACTCCATCCACGGCTCGGACGCAAGCTGGGATTTCTATTTTGGCCCTGGCACGGCCACGGCATTGCACCCGCGCTACGTGAATACCAACGTCTCTTCGCGCTGAACCCTGCACATCATCTCCGCCGGTAGGCGCCAGAGCTCGTCCGTCCGCTCACAGACGTTGATCAAGCGAGTTGAACGACGTTTCGGCCGATCACGACACGCCGATTCTAGCGCGAAAACTTAGGTGTTGCGAAGTGTGTCCAGAGAAGGCTGGCATGTTCAGTGGGAGACAGACCCACCGGGGTAAAAGTCAGAGCCCCGTAGCTTGAGTTGTATCTGTGGAGGAGACGAAGCAGATGAAGCCAACTGACAAAGCCATCCTTGGGATGGTGAGCAAGTCACCGGGCCGTAACGAAAGTGAACCCATAGGTGGCCTCGAAAACCTTAAACCCCGGAGGTCGAGCCCTCTTCGCAAGGGTGAAGGCAGCATGGCCTGGCGCAGACTGACTGCAGAGGCAGGTCACTCCGGCGGGGTGGTAGGGACAGCACGGTGACAAGGGCATGCTAAGCAACTGGAGAAGCCCTCCTCGTCCCGTCGAGAAATCGGCGGAGCAAGGTAGATCGTATAACCGGCGAAAACCGGGAAAGCGATTGAAGGCGAGAGGGGGGCGGCTAGGTCCGTAGTAGCCGGGAAGCGGGGTAACGCCCGTGGAGCGAAGGGGCCTTGCTGTCCATGAAGTCGTGGTCAACACTGTGAGGCAGGGACGAAATGATAAAAGCGTCCAGCAGTCTGCAAGATCTGAGATCAGGACTATACGGCAAGAGGAAGGCTGAACGGCCTTGGCGTCGTGCTGAGGCTCTGGTCGGAAGCGGTGGAGTAGCCGAAGGCGAAAGCGGCTCTGACCCGATAGGTCCCATAAATCTTGTCGCGAAGTGTGCAGGAGCGCGTAGTGAGGGAAATCTTCATGCTGCGTGCGAGGTGGCGGGAGCTGGAAACGGAGCCACGGACACGGCTAAACGGGCACGAAGGGGGAAACCCCGGACACAGCCAAGTCAGGTCCTGACGGGCCACCGCGCCAGTTCCCGACCCTACCAACCGATCGCATGAACTATGACATTTTTTCGTCCCCAGGTGCTTGAGGCGAAGTGGTTTCCGTCCGCTGCGGCCACCGACTGAGGCCCCTAGCATGGACGATTGTTGGTGAGAAATTCATTCTCAGTGTCTTGCCACCGGGCCGCCAGCCCGTCGCGGGTCGAACCCTGCCGGCCAAGATTCACCCGTCGCCTCCTCATGCCCAGAGTCAGAGGCCATCTAGGGCGAGTGTCCCGCCGGACAAGACAACCCCGGTCTCTTCCAGCGGCCAAACCGTGTCTCCAAACGTCTCTTGACGCCAGAGCCTGCCCCCCGGTGCTTCCCCCAGGAATTCACTGAGGCCAATCGCCGGTTCAGCCCACGGTTCAGCCCACGATCCAGCGCCACGCTAGTTCAGCGGCTGAACGGTGCAGATTGTCGCGTTGTAACTTCACATGTAACAGACGCTGCGGTGTGCAACACACGTAGATACAGCACGATACAAGGGTTCCGTGGCAGCCGACAGGGTCCGGTGACATATGCACGGGGCGGTGGCTCAAAACGGCCTCGGAACGCTATAGGTATACATATAGTATATCTATTGTTCCGGCAACGCGTGGTTCAGGCATCGGTTTCGCACTGAGTCGCAGGCTGAATCGGCCGTGCACGAGAGCACTTGTGCACACCGGGGACGATCACGGTGGGCTCCGATTCCCAGGAGTGGTCAGGCTTGATGCGTCGGGGCGGTCCTCTGAGTACGGCTTGACGTGGGGAGGAGGGGCGCGTCAACTGCAGGAGGCCGCTAACAACTTTTGGAACGCGCCTGCGGGGTCCGATGGACGGTGCCGACTCCCAGGTTCATCTCACGGGCGATCCGTCGCAGGGAGAGGCCCTCACGGCGAAGCTCTACCACCTTGTCCCGGTCGAAGATCCTGCGGGGACGGTGAGGGGGTAGGTCCTTGCCGGAGCGGGAGTGGACGGTCTTTGCCGACTTGGTCCTTCGCGTAGACTTCCCGGTAGCGGCGTTGGCCGGCGCTTGTGCGTTCCAGTGAGGGAGCGCTCGAGCTCAGCCGGTGCTGCGAGCACATGGAGTGCACAGCAAGCACCGGAAACTGTCGACTGGAGGCTCTCTTGGGTGCTGAGCGCAACAGGGTACCCCGGCCGCCTGCCGAAACCTCTGAGGGGTTTCTGGCAGGGATTAGAGGGTTACTCTGCATCCCGGGGGGAGGGACGCGAAGGTAAAGGGCGGGACCCTGCCAGAACCATGTGGTCGGGGTATGCACTTGACTCCCGACGACCCCACACCTTGTGGTCGGCGACTGCGGCGACCGTACCCTCGAGGGGCCATCGGGCAGCGGTCGTGGGTCCTATAGCCGCCGCTCATTGCGCCCCGCGGGGGGACGGCAGCGGTTGACTTTGAAACCTGAAGGCGAAGCGCTCTTGAAACTCCCCAGCGTGCGCGAATAGTCCTCCAGAGCCCGGATACTAGACCTTGGGGCTTCGGGAGTCAAGTGCATACCCCAGCCATGTGGTTCTGGCAAGCGCTCATGAGACTCGCTAAGCCCTTTGTTTGGCCGTGTCGCCACGGTCAGTTTCGCGGATAGCTTTGGCAGCCCTACGACGAGCCGTTGAGGGAGTTGTAAACCCTACGGACTGTTGTGGCCGAAACGCCAACTTCGACGCAATCTGGGACCAGTGTCCAACCGGCGGGTTTGAGGCCGTTTTTCCGCTCACGTTTCGTACATATGTCCGGACGTCCGTCGAGGAAAGCTCGGATCACTCTGAAACCAAACCGCTTAGCGTCAGGCGAAACACAACTTTACCGCTGCTATATGCGTGCTGATGAGCAATTTGCGGGGTACATATAATACTAATAGTATTGTACTGCGCGAAGTCGAACCCGGACGGCTTGTTGCGGCCCCCGGGATATATGCTTCAGGGCTGGTCACGAAAACGCCGTACGATGACTGTTTCGAACGAAGAGTTCTTGCGGCGCTTCTTTAGAACACGTGCTGCCGAAGGGCTTCCTGAGCATTCGCTACTTCGGCTGGCTCGCCGACCGCAGGCGCGGCAACCTACGTCCCCTCTGCCGCGCGCTGCTCGCTCAGAAGCCGCCAGAGCTTCGACAGCCGGGAGGCGGGTCCCGGGATAGTATCAGGTAGATGCCCTTCAGTGATCTGACACTCGACCCGGCCTTCGTGGAGTTCAACTTTTCGTGGGTTTTCGATCCGACGCTGAGCGGAGGCCCCTCTCAGGCCAGTCTCCTCCAGCTTGTCTATGAAGCCCGCCAAGGCGATCGGAGCGCGATCTTCGAGTTCGTGGACGCCATATGCTGCACGCTGCCGGAGGAGACGTTTGATTGCTTTCAGAAGGTCCATGGGCCGCGCCCGATCCGCTATCGGGACTGGTACTACCAGAAACTGCACCAGTTCCTGGAGTTGCTCGTGTACGAGAAGCTTTCGTACGGGGCGCCCGGGGAGCCGCAGACGGACCGACCCTGGGAAGAAGGCATGATCATTCTCGGCAGCGCAGGACCCCCCGTCCAGGATGACGATGTCGAGCGAGCCTTTGAGCCTGGGCACAATGACCCGTCGATTTGGAGTCAACTCGTCGAGGAGATCTCGGCAACGTCACAGAACCGCTTAGCGGCCCTCGAAGGGCATCTCAGGCGGCGCAGCGCGGACCGTTCGTCCAAGAAGGGTCCTGCCTTGCCTCAGGCCTCCCTGACCTCAACCCGCCGAACCCGCGAATGGACCCAGAACGTAGAGCGGAATCAGACCATTCGCAATCGGCGGGAACGAGGAGAGTCGAGCCGCGAGATCTGTGAAGCCCTCGATGACCTAACGATCGAGGTCCTACCGAAGATGCGGGAGCAGGGTGTTGCCCGCTGGGTGGAAGGCTGGACCGACCCACAGCTGCGACGGAACATTCAGCAATTGTTTGCCAAAGTCGCTCGTCTCTCAAAACCTGTCAAGTCCTGAGTGTTTCCAGACCGTTTCCAGAACGCTCTTCCCCCTCACCCAGTTCCATTCTTGACGCCTGAACCAGGGGCTGGAAGTACCCCGCGATACACCGATACTTCCAGACTGTTTCCTGATTTCTCCGATCAGCTCTAGATCGAAACCCGCCCTTATGATGTGGGTCTGTGGCCGCAGTAGGCCGGCCGTTGGACGAACGATCAATGGCACTGGAGTCAGGATTGCGTTCTAATAGGGGCGTCGGTAAGCGGCTCCTGACGGTGAAGGAAGCGGCTGAGTACCTGGGTCTGTCCGAAGACACGATGTATCGGAAGGCCCGGTTGCGGCAGCTTCCTTCGGTCAAGGTTGGCCGATCGTTGCGGTTCGATTTGAAAGCGCTTGAGGCGTTTGTCGAGCAACACACGATCCCAATTGTTGATGCGTGAAAGGAGACCGCTAGGAGATGTCAATTCAAGCTTTAGGAGAACAGCAATGGAAGATCCGCTGGAGAGAGGGTGGGCATCAGCGCAGCCTCTCTGTACGCGGACCGTACGAGTTAGCGAAGAAGATTGAACGCAAGAAGCTCTCGCTACGGGATGAGAACCGGCATCTGGATGTCAAGCAAGAAGTCTACTTCCCGATGTCGGCTCTACTGGACCGCTACGAAGAGCAATATGCCAGGAAGAAGCGATCCTACGACCGGGAGAAAAGCATCTTGAAAGGGATTCGCCAAACGTTTCGGGGCTGCTTTGTCAACGAGATCGACGGAGCTGCCGTGGAACGCTGGTACCACGACCTGACGGTGATGCGGGGTCTCTCCGCCAGTACGGCATTGAGACACTTCAATGTCTTGCACCATCTGTTGGGCCGGGCGACGACGGTCTGGACGAAGGACACGGGCCTGAGTCGCAACCCGGCGGATGAGGTGGAAGTCGAACGACCGGATGACTCACGGGATCGCTTTCTCTCAGAGGAAGAGATTCCGAGACTCAAACGTTCCCTCGACCTAGTCGCTTTTGGAGCGGTAGTGACTCCAGGATCAAGACCTGCCAAGGTCATCTCCTGGGACCACTACCGGATGAGGTTGATCGTGTTGACCTCATGGACCACGGGCATGCGAGAGGGAGAAGTCTTTCGGCTTTGCTGGCCGGATCTAGATTCGTCCCAGCATCTGATGGCCGTGCGAGCTCACCTCAAGGGCGGCAAGACTCGCTATGTACCAATGTCGCCTGAATTGGGGGAGGAGTTCCGTCGTTTCCCTGCTGTGTTGGGGGAGAAGCGGATCTTCCCGCCCAGGCCGGGTGCGAAGAGCGGCAGACAGAGAGTGGACCGCAGTTTCAAGGCGGCACTCCGGATGGCCGGCATAGAGGGCTTCCGGTTTCACGATCTGAGACACACGTTTGCTTCCTGGTACATGATGAATGGCGGGGATCTGTATGAACTCGCCAAAATCCTCGGTCATGCGAACATCAAGATGACCGAACGTTATGCAAAGCTCGCCAAGAAGCACATCTCGAAGACGGGCCAAACGGCTCAAGAGATGTGGCGGATGATGGAGAGCAAGGGTGCGGCGGGCTCGGAGGAAGCTCTCTGAGCTAGATTCAATGTGCCCTTATTGTGCCCCGAGCGAGGCAGGAAGTTTCTGGTGACTGCTAAGTGATTGAAAAGATGGTGGCCAGGGACGGAATTGAACCGCCGACGCCGGCCTTTTCAGGGCCGCGCTCTACCGACTGAGCTACCTGGCCGTCTCTTCGATTGTAGGGAGCGGTTCGAGACAGTGTCAACGAAGCCTCGTTCCCGCTACTCTAGTCATAGCAGATTCCATCGCAGGTTCGCGCACGCCTCATGCCTGATCCCGGGAGGAAGTCGCCTGTGCTAGGGCCGCGCGCGGTACAGACCCGCGATCGCCAGCCACGCAGTTCGAATCGCTGCGACGTTCGATCGGCCGCGCAGAGTACCCATGGACCCGAAGGCGCGCTGTTTCACGGAGACAACCGGCTTGATTGACGTCGCAGCCACACTTGGGCAACACGAAATCCTGCTGACCGGGGGCAACGGCTTCTTGGGTAAGATCTTGCTGGCCCTGCTGCTCGACCGCTATCCGGGGCTGAAGCACTTGCATTTGCTCTTGCGGCCTCGTGGTGACCGCACGGCCGAAGAGCGCTTTGCCCAAGAAGTGCTAGCGTCGCCGCCGCTCGAAGCCATCGTCGAAAAGCGCGGCCAAGCCTTCCTCCGCGAAAAGGTCACCGTGTGGCCGGGCGATGCGGCGCAACCCGACTGCGGGGTCACCTCCGACGGCTGGGCCGGCGACATTGGCCTCATACTCAACTGCGCGGGGCTGGTGGAGTTCTTCCCGCCGCTTGATCAGTCGCTGCAAGCCAACGTGGATTCGGTCGAACACCTGTGCGCCTTGGCCGAGCGCGTCGGCGCGAAGCTCTTGCACGTCTCGACCTGCTACGTGGCCGGCGAGTGCGATGGCTTGGTCGAGGAGACCGAGCCGATCGACGGCTTCTACCCTCACCGCGCCGGCGTCGAGGACGTGAGCTTTGACGCCGCTGTCGAGTTGGAGGAGTGCCGCCGGCGGATCGGGCAGATTCGCCAGGCCTACACCGCCCGGGGCCGCGACTCGGACGGCAAGTCCGCGCGTGAGTTGACGGATCGGCTGGTTGAACTGGGCCGCCGCCGCGCCGCGCGATGGGGCTGGGTCAACACCTACACCTACACCAAAAGCCTCGGCGAGCAGGTGCTCGCTAGCCGGGACGGTCTCGATTTCACGATTGTCCGCCCGGCGATCGTCGAGAGCTCGTTGCGTTTCCCGTTCCCGGGTTGGATTGAGGGCGGCCGGACCTCGGCCCCGTTGCTGCTGATGGCTCTCGGCGGGATGACGGACTGGCCGGCGCGCGGCGACATCCCGCTGGAAGTCGTCCCGGTCGATCAGGTGGCGTCGGCGATCGTCATCGCTGGCGCATTGCTGCTGAACGGCCGGCACGAAAGCGTCTATCAGCTCGGCTCGGCGGACGTGAATCCCTTTGGGTTGGAACCCCTGATCGAGTTGCTATGCCGGGAGGCGCGCAAGTCGGGCCCGAACGGCAGCCGCCCGGTGAAGGTCCCGTTTTGGTTGCAGCGCCGATCCAAGCCACGGTTGCTTTCCGAGCAAGAGGCACGCATCGGCCGCGAGCGATTGCGCCGGCGGTTGGACAAGGCGCAAGCCATGGCCGCCGCGTTGCGAGGGCTTGCCGAGCAGGCAAAGTTCCCCGGCCGGGCGGCGCTGGGCAAGTGGGCGGCGTCGCTGCGCACGTTCGGCTTGCAAATCAATTTTCGCGAACAGACGCTCGAACAATACCTTCCCTTCATCCAGCGAAATCGCTACATCTTCGAGGCGCACAATATCCGTGCGGCCTATGAGCAAATCACCCAAGCCGATCGGCGGCGGCTGCCGTGGGACCCGGAGACAATCGACTGGACCGACTACTGGACTCGCAACCAGATCGAGGGCATCCGCAAGTGGATCCAACCCGAGGCCGTTCGCGACTGGTCGTTCAAGATCTGACGGGCGCGGCAGGGTTGTTTCTCGCAAAGACGCTAAGGACCGCAAAGAACGCGAAGCCGTATTGTTTTTCTTGCGGGCTTGGCGGTCCTTAGCGTCTTTGCGAGAAACAACAAACCCGACCTCAGCAAGCAACTCGCTCGCCCACGGCCTCACTCCATCGGGAAAGTCAGCGTTTCGTTGAGAACAACCAAGCCATTGGGACTCAGCCCTTCCGCGATTGGCCGCGCGGCTCCCTTGCGGCTCACGATGGCCCAGGAATAGCGGAATGCCAGGCGTTCGATCAGCCCCGACGCCAGGTTCTCGCGCAGCACGCGGCGCGTGTACCCGGTGATCTTTACCGATCCCTCGTCGGCAATCGCTGCCAGGACAACCACTCCTTCCGGCAGGGCCGTCAAGTAGGTCTCCATTGCCACGACATCCTCGTCGTTGGCCCACGTATCGAAGGCGCGGACCGGCCCCAAAACGCCGGATTCGGGATCGATCGTGAGGAAGTTGAACCCCCGTCCGACACCGCCACCGTGAACTCGGTAAAGCAACTTACCCGCCATCTCGAAGCTGGCCACCGGCGCGGTGCTCAAGAAGCCGCCGGAGACCACGCGAAAGTCGATGGCGCCTTGGCTCGGCAAGACGCGCACTGCCACATCGCGGGCCACCGTCTCTGGAATCACCGAGCGTCCGATGAGCGAAACCGTATGCTCGCCTGCCGCCGCACCCGCCAAGGCTTCGAAAGACAGCGACAGCGTCTGCCCGGGCACACCTGCCGGAATACGCGCCTCGACTGCCGGTGGTACGCCGCCGAACTCGAAGCGAATCAGATCACAGAAGCCGTTGACGCCGTTCAACAAGACAGACACGGTTTGCGGCGGCCCTCCGGGCTGCACGACCACCGGCCCCGGCTCGCCGAGGGACAGTAGGAAGGCAGGCCTGTCTTGCACGCCGGTGATGCGCAGCCGATGGCCGTTGCCGGCAATGCCATTTTGCAGAAGGCTCAGTTCAGCGATCACCGCCGCAGTGTCACCGGCGATGTGGGTGTTTGTCTGGTAGATGCCTGCCATGCCCGGCAACATGCCCGAAAAGAACACGGGCAGCTCGACGCCGTCGAGGAGGGCCTGCGGCGTCTCGGCGGTGAGGTTCACTTGAGCCGGCGCCTCGCCGTCCGCAAGCGGGGTCTCGCCCGGCCCGAGTCCCGTTCCATAGATCTCGAGGTAGCTGCCCGGCGGCACGCCGTTGGCCACGTCGACCGGGCACGGACGCCCAGGCCGGAACACGCCGACCTCGAAGATGCCGGGTGAAGCCTCGGCCACCTCGACTTCAACCGGATTGCTCGGCATGCCGGCTCGATAAACCGTCGCTTCAGCGGCCCCCAATGGCACGTCCCACGGTATTTGTCCGCGCACCTCTTGGGGATTGCTGAAGAGCAGCGGCATCGCCGAACCCTGAACGCACGCGCTCACCGGCCCCAAGTGAAACGGCAGGTCGCCGCCTGCAACCGAGCGCTCGGCCGAGGCCAATCCGTCGCCGGTAAGCAAAGCCAATGCTCCGGGAGAAAGCTGCGGCAGTCCACCGGCCATATTGGCCACCCCATCGGGGTCGAGTTGCGCGACGCGCGTCTCGGAAAACTCTGGCGCTGGACTGCCGCCCCACACCCCGGCCAGCGCGAAGTAGGCGTCGCGCGGACGAAGGCGATCGAGGCCCGGCTGGTGTCCCGCGGAGACTCGCATGAGCCCCTGCCCAGCCTCGTTGCGAAAGTCGTCGGGGAACGAGGGGTCTTCGCGGCCGGCCGACGTTTGAGTCTCGGGGTCGCCGCCCCGCCACCACTCGTCGGCGTATGCCGCGTACACGCCGCCGAGAATGGGCCCGGACTCTTGCTGAACCAGGTCTTCGATGGCCCGCGCCTGCTGTTCCGCAACCTCCGCCTGCGGTCGCGGGTCGAGGGCCCCTCCGAGGTGATCGTAGGCGTCGACTCCGAACGACGAGACGAGCAGCGGCTTCCCGGTGACCAGTGATACAGCGGCCAGGGCGGCTTCGACCGGCTCGGCGCCGGGCAGGTTGAGCGACCAGAACGCCAAGCCGAGCTGGCCGAGGTCGTCCGTGTGGAGGTCGCGCGAGCCGATCTGGTCGAGCTGCGAGACGGTGGTGGTCAGCAACGCAGTCCGCGCCTCCGCGTCACGGAGCACGCCGGCGGCTTCCGCGAGCAAGGAGTAGAAGTCAGCGGGCGAGCCGGCGAACTTCGATCGGTAGTCGTCGCCCACGTCTTCCCCGAAGATGAATGCGATCACCCGTGGCTCGTCCCGCCACGACGTGACGTAGTCCCGGAACTCGGCGAGGATCTCGTCCCGCAATGCCCGTCCGTCGGCATCCGCGGCAGAGAGCGAACGCGCGGTGTCGTAGAAGCGGTCGAGTGGAAAGCCGGCCAGCCAGTAGAGGTTAGTGCTGCCGAGCACGAAGCGAAAGGAGCGCTCGTCGGGCGGCATCAGCGCCGGGGTGCGAATCGTGTTCGCCCCCATGGCGGCGATGAGCGGAAGGTCTCGCGGGTAGAAGCAGCCGGCGCCGGCGTTGTGGTCCGACCAGCCTTCGCCGATCGGCACGTTGCTATAGACGACACCACGAACGACGAAGGGAACGTCGTCCAGCAAAAGCTGGGAGTCGCGGATTTCAAAGCCGGCTGATAGCGCAGCCGTTGACAGCAGGGCGAGGAGAACCAGTGCGGCAGAGATTCCCCCCGAGCGGGGTGCGGCCATTCGGGTTGGAGGGGTTAACTACAAATGTATAGAAACACACTTCGATTTGCAAGGAATGAATGTAGGCAACAAATGCCTGTAGGTCCGGGTGGCGTATGGTCGTTAAGGATCGTAGCCGATCCGGATGAGGATCTTCTGCAGCGTGAGATCGCAGCCTTGGATGTCGCCGATGGCGTAGACGGCCATCGGCGCTAGGCGTCCGCCCGCGGCATGATGAACCAGAGAACAAGGTAGGCCAGTGTGCCTGGGAAACCTACCGAGACGATGGAGACCACGACGTACAGGAAGCGGACCAGCGTCGGGTTCCAGCCCAGCCACTCGGCAAGGCCGCCGCACACCCCTGCGATCCAGCGGTGGCGCCGGGAACGGCGCAAGGGGTTTCGGGGTTCAGGCATGACGCGCCTCCAGCGGCCTGGGCGCGTCTCTTGACGTCCTGCGCGCCTATCTATGAAAGCATACGCCGCTCGGCATGCGATGTTCCCGACCCGCCGTGCTTTTGAATCCCTACGCAGGACTTAAGGACCGCTTGACGCCTCGGACCGACGTGACCGTACCCACCCGCCACTTCGAAGGCACGGACGGAAGTCCGCGCGCCCCACCGCCGGGCATCGAGCGCTTTTCGAACGCACCGAATCCTACATCGGTTCGGCGGGTTCGGGAATGTAGGGCAGCTCGACAGTGACTTCGTCTTCGGCCGACAAGCGCAGCCGCTTGCCGGCAGCCCCGAGAGCGCGACGGACTCCAGGGTCCCAGAGATCGAACGTCTCGGGAAAGGGGACGGCATAGAGAGTGTACGTGCCGGGCGGCATCCCGGCTAGTGTGAACCTCACGTCGGCGCCGAGACGCAGGCGGCCGCGATACTGATAGCCGTCTGTCTTCTCGGAAATCACTACGACCCATGCCGTTGAGAGTTCCTCGGCCTCAACGCCCTCCGGCGGCTTGACGGCGCCGTTGACGACGGCACCGTCGAAGGCCACTTCGAGCTGGAGGTTGGAGAGCGAGCCCTCGGCCGGCACGATGACTTTCGGGCTATTCAGCCGCCGCCCGCCGAGCTTGACGGCGCGTAGGTAGCCCCCCGGGGGGAGGCTTTGAAGGCTGATGCGGTAGGGGCCGTGCAACAACCCGTCGACCTCGAACAGGCCGCTGCTCCGCGGGGCGGGAATGCGCGTTCTACCGCTCCACCGGTTCGCAACCGTGCTGGTGAAGACGACCTGAAGCCCGCCTGCGCGTCCGCCCGCCGCTGAGGCCTGGTCTTGAGAGGCTTCCTCGGGCGGGTCCACAAACACGACTGCGCCACTGACCGTTTGTCCGTCCGTCGTCACCAGCACGACGTCATCCGTCGGAGCATCGGTCACCTGCACGGCCTGACGCGTGTTGCGGTTCTCGCCGGGATACGAGGCCGAGAGGTAGTAGGATCCGGGGCGGAGTCCGCGAAGGGAGAACAATCCTTCCGGTCCCGCCAAAATCTCTCCGCTCCCGTGGCGGTCCTCACCCGTAACGCGCACGAAACATTTGCACGGTTTGCCGGTTTTGTCGTCGAGCACGACGCCGCTGAGGATGGTCTGGGGGGCGGGACCCAACTCGAAATCCACGGCACCGATCTCGCTGCCCCAGCTCACCGGGATGAGCGCCGCCTGGTCGGCCTCGGGCACGCCGGGATAGAACTCGCGGGCGGTCTCGTAGTAGAGAATGCCGGGCGGCGCGGTTTCGGCAGGCGGCCGCGCCCGAACCGCATACTTGCCCGGGGCCAGCCCGTAGATGCGATACTCGCCGAGGTCGTTCGACAGGGCCGACCCGGCGCCGCTCCAGCGATTGCGGTCGGGGTGATAGGAGCGGCGGTAGGCCCGGATGTGCGCGCCGGAAAACGGATCGCCGTAGACGTCGAGAACGCGTCCGGTGATGACGGCGGACGGGCGCAACTCGATTCGTACATTTTCGCGCGACTCGCCCTCGGACAGGCGGAGCGTCGCGGATGTATGGAACATGCCGCGCCGTTCGTAACCGGTCTTGTCGACCGCAACAGTGTATCGACCCGCCGCGAGGCCCGCGAAGTGGAACCGGCCGTCGGCTGCGGTTGTGGCGCGTCGGGGGCGCGGGCGTTGGCCTCGCCCTCCGCCTCGCGACGAGTTGCCGCCGAGCATGACAGCCGCGCTTGCAAGGGGTTCGCCGGTTTTCGACGATACGACGATTCCGCCGATTTCACCGCTCGGCTCCTCCAACGTGACCCCCTCCCCGGTTTGTGCGTTGGCGACGCCAGCCACGGCCGGCAGAAGGGTTATGAGAATCAGAACCGTCTGTTTCATGGCACGGCAGTGAGGTCGATCTCGATATCGCTGCCGGCTTCGACAGGGAAAGCGCGAGCCGCCGACCCGGCTTCGTCCCATACGTCGTCGTCGCGGACGGCGCGGGCGCTCAGGTCCCGCCACGCACAGATGCGGTAGTCGCCGGGCACAACCTTGTCGAACGCGAACCGGCCGTTCTGGTCGGCTTGCACCGAACGGATCGCGTGCGGCCCCTTGAGCCCGACGCGAAACTGTGCCGCTTCGCGCACCTCCCCCGCCTCGCGGGGCTTCTTGACGCGCCCGTGTACTGTGGCGAAATCGCCCGAGAGGACGACCTCGATCTGCTCCACACTTCCTTCGGCCAAGTCGATCGTCCGCGCCGGCACGGGCTTGCCGTCGAGGCGCACTTCCTTGACGAAGAAGAGCGAGGGCGCGGCCCACCAGCGGGAGACGTCGACTTCGTACGTTCCGGGGGAGAGGCCCATGCTGTCAAACTCGAAGCCGGGCGGCTCCGCGTCGGCGGCGGCGACTTGCTCACCATCGCCGCCACGCAAGACCAGGTAGACCTCGCCGCTCGGCCGGCCCACGGCCAAGACGTCCCGGTCGAAAACCACGCGGCCTTGCAGGCCCGTCTGCGGCCGAGGCGACAGCACCAGGCCCGAGATGTGATCGTTGACCTCGATGGAGCCTAAAGGAATGCGCCGGGACCCGTCGGAGTCGGTGGAATCGGAACGGCGGATGTAGGCCGCGGCGTACTTGCCGGGCCTCACATTCGGGAAGGTAAAGGCGCCGCCCTCTTCGAGCCGGGCAGCCGTCCGGCCTCGTCCGCGGCCGATCAGCGCAATCATGTGGGCGCCGCTGCCGGAGTGGTCGACGCCGGTCAGACGCCCGGAGACCTTGAAAAGCTGCCGCTCTTCCGTGCGCGTGTGGAGAACGATCTGCACGCCTCGAATGTCATCACCTTCCTCGACCTCGACCTCGGTCGGCTCAGCTTCCAGGGCTCCCCGAAAGCGCCTCGACCGGCCTCCCCGCACGCGGAGTTGGTACTCACCCGGCTCGAGGTTCGCGATGCGGAAGATGCCACGATCGTCCGAAGACACCCGGCGGCGAACGTCACGGTCGCCACTCGCCGAGGTCGTGGTCGAGAGGCTCGCGTCGCCAACGGGCTCGCCGAGTTCGTCGATCACGCGGCCGTTGATGGCGGCCGCACGGCCCATCTCGAAATCAACCTGGGCGCAGTCTTCGGGCTGAGTGCAGTCGAGCACGACGCGGCCGCCTTCGTGGCCGCCGGCCATCCTCGTGTAGTAGCCGTTGCGCTCGACGCTGAGGGCGACCAGCGGCGAGGGCAGGCCGGTGAACCAATAGCGGCCCTGCTCGTTCGTCTTGGTAACGGCGATGATGCCGGAGGAGTAGCGGTCTGTGTGGCCGGCGTCGTGGGCGATGACGCGGACGCGGGCCAGGGCGGCGGTGCGCGGGCCGTTGTGCGTAACCACGCTGCCACTGACCGAGGTTTCCGCGACAAGAATGCCCGCAGCGGCGAGAACCAGAACCGGCAGCAAGGCCTTGCGAAGAGGGCTTGGCATCGGTTGCAGGGTCGCGGCAGCGGCCGGCCTCGGCACACGGGGATGACCGGGGTGCCCGGACCGTCCGAACTAATCATACGATTGCCGGGAAGCGGCGGTTTCAGTCAAGATCAGGAGCAACTGGATTTGTCCCGAAAAGCCGCATCGTCATTGGGATCGTAACGTACATGAAATGTTTGTTTTCGCCCGTCTTGGTGCGTTATCATTGCTTATCCATTCTGGTTGAGTGGAGTCGACGACAGCTTTCTGTGAGGGGTGAGCTGTCAGTTCCGAACTGAGGGTGGATCGTAGTGGCGTTGTCGGTGTGTCGGCTTACGGTCTCATGACTCTGAGAGAGCCGGCGCCGCTGGGGGGCTCGAGGTTGCCGCTAGTGGACTGTCGCAAAGAAAACGTAGTGGTAAACGCGCAGCCGGGCGGGCGCAGGGGCCCGCCCCTACAGTCTCGCTGGATACTCCTACAACGAAGGAATCTCCGCGATATTCCGGTAGCTCATTCGTTACACAGGAAGCTCAGCCCGCTGCTGCTTCTGCTATCTTTGCTCCTGCTCTGTCCAGGTCCGGCCGTCGGCCAGGCGCCCGCCGAGCCGAACCCATACGTCAGCAGCCAAGTCTGCAAGGCGTGCCATCAGGACCTCTGGCAAAGTTTCAACCGCAATCCGCACTTCAAATCGGTCGCTTCGGGCAAGGAGCCGCCGGAGCAAACCGGGTGCGAGGGTTGCCACGGTCCTGGCGGGCTGCACGTAAAGGGCATGGGCGACAAGACGAAGATCCGCCGCTTCCCTTTACTTCAGCCCAACGAAGTGCTCAACGAGTGCCTCGGGTGTCACGCCAAGGACTTCGGCAAGATGAACATCCGGCGGTCCTCGCATTCGACCGCCGAGGTGAGCTGCATCAACTGCCACTCGATTCACGGTTCCCAAGAGGGACGCGCTCTGCTGGCCGACAAGCAGCGCAACGTCTGCTACGGCTGCCACATCGAGATTCGCGCTCGCTTCGACCTGCCGTTCAAGCACCGCGTCAATGAAGGGGTCATCGACTGCACCGACTGCCACAACCCGCACGGCGCACCGATGGCGACGTGGAGTATCGCCCAGGCCCCGCGCATGGTTTCGCACGGCTTCGGCAACGACCTGCCTTGCCTGAAGTGCCACACCGACAAGCGAGGCCCGTTCGTGCACGAGCACCCGCCGGTGCGTGTGGAGGGCTGTCCGATGTGCCACGACCCCCACGGCAGCACCAATCCGCGGCTGCTGCAGCGGCCGGCGGTCTTCACGCTTTGTCTCGAGTGCCACAACAGCGTGGTCGGGTTTGGGCCGCGGATGGGCGGCATTCCCGCCCCGGGCCGGCGCTTTCATGATCTCTCCCAGCCACAGTTTCAGAATTGCGTGACGTGCCATTCGCGGATTCACGGCTCGAATACCGATCCGCTCTTTAGACGATGACGACCCGCGGCGCTTGGCTTTGCTGGCTTGCCCTTCTAGCGACGACGCTAGTGAGGGCGCAGCCGATCATTACGCCCACGCCCGACATGCCCGACGAGATCGAAGAGGCGGGCGACTACACCATCTCGAATTCGTTCGAAGTGGGCTATCGCATGAGCAATGTGAGCGGCAACCATGACGTCTACCGCAGCAGTTTGAACTTCGGGAACGGCGTCCGGCTGTTCGAAGGGCAGTTACGCATCAACTCGAAGGAAGGCAAGGGGACGCTGATCGACAACCTGTCGTTCCACACCGTCGGACAAGGCGAGGACCCCTACCAGTTCACACGGTTCGAGATCGAGAAGAACGGCTGGTTCCGCTACGACATGCAGCTTCGTGTCAACCGTTTTTTCAACCGGCTGCCGTCGCTATGGAGCGGCGAGCGCGGGCAGTGGAGCGAGCGGACGTTCCAGAACCACGACCTGCGGCTATTCCCCGATTCGCGGTTCGAGATCCTGCTCGGCTATGACCGCAATTCCCAAACCGGCTCGGGGTTTGGGTCCGAAGGCATCTCGCGCGACTTCGGGGCCTTCCGCAACGAGAACTTCTTGCGGCTGACACGCGACCTGCGCCGGCAGAACAATCAGTACCGCGCGGGCTTCGATACGCGGGTGGCTGGGCTGGCGATTACGTTCATGCAGGCGTTCGACAACTACAAAGAGGATACGCTCTACGCAGACGGCTCGCCATCTCCGTCGCTCTCGCCGAACGTGCAGCCGGTCGAGAGCGTGCGGCGCAGCGAGCCGATTCACGGCAACACGCCGGTGACGTCGGTCGCCATCCGGACGGAAAAGGAGCACAAGATCGGCTTCCAGGGCCGTTACGTGTATGCCAGTGGCAACCGCAACTTTCTGCTTTCCGAAGACATCACGGCGATCAATTCCGACCTGAATCTGTCCAGCCTCCGGCACACCTTCATCATGGGCGACGCCCGGCGCAAGCAAGGCAGCGGCGACTTCACCGTCGCGTTCATGCCGACCGACCGCTGGACGATCAGCAACACGACCTCGGTCAACAATACCCGCATCAGCGGCAATTCAGCTTTTCTCGAAGTCACCGCCTCGACCTCGCAGTTTCAGGAGTTCGAGCACCTAGGCATTCGCCACATCTCGAACGCCAGCGAGGTCAACTTCCGAGCGCATCCGACGTTCGGGGTGTACGGCGCGTATCGTTTCTCGCGGCGGCGCATCCGAACGCGCGAGAGCTTCCACTTCCCTGACTTCGATTTCGAAGTCGATCTTTTCGAGCAGGAGAGCGACATCAACTCGGGCGTCGGCGGGTTTCGCTGGCGTCCCCGGCGGGAATTGCGGGTATCGTTCGACGCTGAGTTCGGCGAGGCGGACCTGCCGTTTACACCGCGCAGCGAGCGGAAGTTTCATTCTGAAACCGTCCGCGTGCAGTGGCGCAAGAAAGGGTTCCTGCTCGGTGGGAACTTCAAGAGCCGCGAAAACGACAATTCCGCGACTCTGATCACCCACAGCTCTGTCGGGAGGCACTACGGCTTTAACGGCTCGTGGGTGAATCCAGACGGGAAGCTTACCCTCGACGGCGGCTACACGAAGGTCGAACTCGACACGGCCTCAGGCATCTTCAACTTCTTCCCCGAAGGCGAGACACCGGCGGCAAGCCGTGCCTTCTACACGATGAACCTGCACAACGTGTACTTCAGCACTCGCATGCAGCCGCGTGCCCGAACACCTGGTAACGGTGTACCTCGGCTACAACCTGTCGAAAGATACGGGTGATGGGCGCGGGCAGCCGAGCTTTGGGCCAGGCTTGGAGCCCACCTACCCGAGTTTCAGTTTCGACGGGACGAACTTCTTCAACAGCTTCCCGCTCACCTATCAGTCGCCCTCAGCGCGCGCGTCGGTGACGCTGCACGAACACCTGTCGTGGAACCTGGGCTGGCAGTTTTACAACTACGGTGAGCGTTTCATCGGCGAGCAGAATTATCACGCCCATGTGAGCTACTCCAGCCTGCGTTGGAGTTTCTAGACAGGAACCTCGTTCCGCCGCAACAACCGGGCCCCGAACGCGAGTGTGGGGCCGGGCGTACCGGTCGCCTGAGAGACATGCCCGGATGAGCAGGGCAGCACCCCATGTTCGTCCCGGCGCAATGCGGGACACCGGCTAGGATCAGCCGCGCGGTAGATGGCGGCTTTTCCATCGCCCTTTCCGGGCTACTATCGGGAGGGGTTCGACACCCAGGGTTACGCCTGACGGCTTTACCTTGGGCTAACATCCAACGCCGCTTCGCGGCTTGCACCCAGGGTTACGCCTGACGGCTTTACCTTGGGCTAACATCCAACGCCGCTTCGCGGCTTGCAGTTAAATTAGCTTCGGGCCGCCGGCTGCCTTGGGCGAGAACCCGGCGGGCGCAGTGAATCAGACTACTCGGGCGTCTTGCCGTAGTACGCCGCGTTTTTCGCGGTAAACTCGTCCCACTTCTCGGGCAGGTCTTCGAGGGCGAAGATCGCCGAGACCGGACAGACGGGCACACAAGCGCCGCAATCGATACACTCATCCGGCTCGATGTAGAGCATCTCCGCGGTCGCGAAATCGTCTTCGTCGGATTTGGGGTGGATGCAGTCAACAGGACAGGCGTCAACACAAGCCGTATCCTTCGTGCCGATGCAAGGTTCCGCGATTACGTACGCCATATGAACATCGTCTCCTTGGTAGTGAGAACCGGTCAAATCCACCCGGCTCCCTACAATCAGAATAGCGGATTGTATCACAGGCCCGCAAAGCCCTAACCGCCATGGTTCGTCAAGCAACGCTGGCCGAAGGGTATCTGTTGCCCGTACTGCGGCTCACTGAACGTCAAGACTGACTGCTTTACCTGCCCCCTTCCCTGCTGTCAAGGGGCTGGGATGCGCCTCCCGTAACCCTGATCGAGTCTGCCAGGGGCCTGTTCGGAGGGCATGTTGTGGGATGTGTTTCCGCTACCCTGCCTTGCGCGCGCTCTTGCGCACGGGCGCGGCCTTCTTTGCCGTTGCACCCCCAGTCTGCACAGCGGTTTGCGGGGCGGCTTGCGCGGCTGTGGCACGGGCCGGACCCTTCTTCTTGGGCGCCTTCTTGGGCTGCGATGCGAGGCTCTTCTGGAGCGCGTCCATGAGGTCGATGACCGGCGCGAGCCTCGGCCCCTCGGTGGAGGCGGTCTCTTCGCCGGCGCGCTTGGCCTCGACCAACTCCTTGAGCCTCGCCTGGTATTGATCGGTGTACTTCTCGGGCTTGAACGGAGCGGCGAGGCTTTCGATCAACTGGCCGGCGAGCTTCGTCTCGGCGGGCTTGACCTCGATGTCATCCTCCGAACTATTCCTGCCGTATTCGGCGAGCGTGCGGATCTCGTTGGGGTAGTACATCGTATGGAGCGTTAGCCCTTGCTCCCGCGCCCGGACGAGCACCGTGTACTCGCGCTGATGCATGGCCAGCTTCGCGACGGCGGCGTAGCCGGCCTGATCCATGGTGTCGACGAGCAGATGGTACGCTTTGCGGCCGGCGTCTTCGGGAACCAGGTAATACGAGCTGTCGAAGTAGAGCGGGTCGACCTCATCCATCTTGACGAACTCGAGGATCTCCATGCTGTCGGCCGACTGCGGTTGGACCTTCTTGATCTCCGTATCCTCCACGAGAACATACTGGTCTTTGATGTACTGGTACCCCTTGACAATCTCGGAGCGCTCGACCGTGCAGTCACACGTCGGGCAGTACAACTGCTGGCGCACGCGCGTGTGACACGTGCTGTGCAACTGGTTGAAGCTCATCCGTTCGCTGCGCGCCGCGGTGAACAGGCGCACCGGGACCGAGATCAAGCCAAAGGTGATATAGCCCTTGAGCTGTCCTCCTCATCCATCTTGACGAACTCGAGGATCTCCATGCTGTCGGCCGACTGCGGTTGGACCTTCTTGATCTCCGTATCCTCCACGAGAACATACTGGTCTTTGATGTACTGGTACCCCTTGACAATCTCGGAGCGCTCGACCGTGCAGTCACACGTCGGGCAGTACAACTGCTGGCGCACGCGCGTGTGACACGTGCTGTGCAACTGGTTGAAGCTCATCCGTTCGCTGCGCGCCGCGGTGAACAGGCGCACCGGGACCGAGATCAAGCCAAAGGTGATATAGCCCTTCCAGACAGTGGCGGCCATGGGACCTCCCCTTCGATTCACTCGAGCCCAAGCGTCGAAACCGTGCGGGGGGCGGCCGTGGGGGCTCGATATCCTCCTACGATCCTAGACCAGACCTGCAAGTACCTGCAACCATTAGAGATCAGGGGGTGGATCTGGCTTGCAGGGCAACGGCAGCCAAGCCATAGCCGCCCGGCCGGCGAATTGGCTCTATCCTTAAAGAGGGTACAGCGCACGAACCCCACACTTTGCGGGCGCTAAACTTCAAACCGAGATTCCTGCCGGTTGCTTGCAGCCTGATCGGGCTTACCTGGCTGGGTGCGGGCGCGTACGCCCAATCCCCGCAGGCCCAATCCCCGCAGGCCCAGTCGGATGCGCGGCGGGAGCAACTCGCCGAGCACATCCGCACGGGCTTGCAGGCCCGTGACGAGCATCGCCTAGACGCTGCGGCGCTCGAATTCGAAGCGGCCCTCGCTATCGCTCCCAACGTCGCCCAACTTCACGCCAGCCTCGGCCTGGTGCGGCACCGCCAGGGCACCTTGACGCCCGCGGTCGAGTCGTTTCGCCGGGCTCTCGAGCTGAAGCCCGATCTCAACGGCGTGCACGGACTGCTGGGTTTCGATCTGCTGATGCTCGGTGAATTCGAACCTGCGCTGGGACATCTAGAGAAGGGGCGGCAGGAAGACCCATCGAACCTCGAGGTGCGATCGTGGCTGGGCTTGGCGCATTTTGAGACGGGTCAGCACCAGAAGGCGATTGCGATCTGGGAGTCCGTCCGAGAATCGAAGCCCCGCGACCTGAACGTCCTGCTGTACCTCGACAAGGCCTACAAAGCCGTGCTCGGCAAGCTGCACGACGATATCCGGCAGATCGACCCGGCGAAGGCGAAAGCCCTTGGAGCCGAGATCCAGGGAGGCGCTGTGAGCGCTGAATCCAAGCCCGCGCCCATGCAGCATCGCGAGCCCGTCATTCGCGAGCAGTGCACCCAGTGCCACCGCTGGAGCCCGCCCGCCATCCTTCCTAAGAAGGCGTGGCTGGGCAAGATCCAGAAGATGTTCGCCCTGGCCAACGACGGGATGCTGGCATCGCTCGGTCGTCCGATCAACAAGGCCACGGTGGAGGAGGTCGTTCGGTACTTCGAAACCCTCTCGCCGAAGGATCTCGATACCCCGCCTTGGCTCGCTGCCAAGAACGGCCGGAACCTGAGGTTTGAACACCGGGCATTGCGCAAGGTGGCGCCTGGCCAAGGAGTGCCGGGGACGTCGAACGTCAGGCTGATGGAACTGTTCGACGACCTGCCGGGCCCGGAACTCGTCGTGTGCGACATGTTCTCGGGCTGGGTCTCCTGGGCCGATCCCGATGCGCCCGACTCGAAACTCGAAGGCCTGGCCCGCCTGTCGAACCCCGACCACGCCGAAGCAGTCGACCTTGACCAGGACGGGCGCATGGACCTTCTGGTAGCCGATCTCGGCGAGGTCATGCCGTCCGACAAGGAAGAGGGCTCGATCGTCTGGCTCCGGCGCACCAGTGATCCGCAGAAGGCCCGACAGTTCGAGGTCATCCCTTTGATTGAAAAGATCGGCCGCGTGGCCGACGCCCAGGCCGCCGACTTCGACGGCGACGGTGACCTCGACATCATCGCCGCCGAGTTCGGATGGGTCACCGTCGGAAGAATCCTCTACCTCGAAAACCTCGGCCTACAAGACTCACAGGGACGCCCCTCCTTCCGGCCGGTGACGCTCGACGATCGGCCCGGCGGCATCCACGTTCCTATCGTTGACCTCAACGGAGACGGCAAGCCCGACTTCCTGGCGCTGATCTCGCAACATCATGAGACGGTCGTCGCGTTTCTGAACCGCGGAGACGGGCAGTTCGAGAAAAAAGAGGTCTTCACCGCGCCGCATCCTCACTGGGGGACGAGCGGTATCGAGCCGGCCGACATGGACGGGGATGGCGACCTCGATGTGCTGTTGACGGCCGGGGACACCATGGATGACCAGATCCAGTTCAAACCCTATCAGGGCGTCTCGTGGCTCGAGAACCAGGGATCGTATCCCTTTGTCTACCACTCGATCGGCCGCTACTACGGGGCGATGCGCGCGGAGGCAGGTGATCTCGACGGCGACGGCGACCTCGATGTTGTTGCGGCGGCCTGGTTGCCCGAGCTGACCGAAGACAAGAGAAAGGCGATGAGCCTACCCGGCCTGGTCTGGTTTGAACAAACATCCGCCGGCGCCTTCACGCCGCGCGTGTTGCGCGACGACGCCTGCGATCACCCTACCCTCGAGATCGGGGACATCGACGCCGACGGCCTGCTCGACGTGATCACAGGAACCGCCTGGCTCGGGACCGCGCCCACCGACCGCGGCGCCCTCGCGGTCGAGATCCTGCGGCAGACCCGGTAGCTCCTTTGCGGCGTAAGGCTCCAGGCTTGCCGAGAACCAATTCGTCGGTTTTCAGGTCCTCTACCGACAGCCTCCGCTCGGTTACTTGCCATCCTGAGTCTCGAAGAATCGAGACTCGGCAAGCCTGGAGGTGTACGCCACATCCTGCCCGAAGACTTTCTCAACACTTGACACTCTGGCCCAGATAACGCTTAGATCAGACGGCGCACCGAAGCCAAACAAGGAGTTCCGAACTCAATGACGAACCGAAGACGCTTTCTGCAGACGCTACCGGCAGCTTCCATCGCGGGCGGTCTGGCCACCCAAAGCTGCGGCCTAGGTGACTCGCCCGGCCCTGAACGCGACTACTTCCAGGAATTGGGCGTGCGGCAGTTCATCAACGCCGCCGAACCCTACACCGCCCTGACCGGGGCGCTGATGCCGCCCGAAGCCGTCCAGGCCATTGTCTACGCTTGCACCCGCTACGTGCGTTTGGTCGACCTGCACGACGCGATCGGCCGGCGGCTGGCCGAGATGATCGGCTGCGAGGCGGCCATGGTCTGCGCCGGCGCGGCGTCAGGCCTGACGCTCGGAACCGCCGCGTGCATCACCGGCAGCGACCCTGACGCCATCCGGCAACTGCCCGACACGACCGACCTCAAGAACGAGGTCATCATCCAGAAGGCCCACCGCTACGGCTACGACCGTGCCATCCGAAACTGCGGCGGGCAATTTGTCGAGGTCGAGACGCACGAGCAACTCGAAGCCGCCATCAATGAGCGCACGGCGGCGATGCTCTTCAACAACACCAACGACCCGAAGGGCCAAATCAAGGTCGCCGAGTTCGCCGCGCTCGGCAAGAAGCACGGCATCCCCGCGTTCGATGACTGCGCCGCCGACGTCCCGCCGGCCGGGCACCTGAACGAATACCTCGACATGGGCTTCGACCTCGTGACGGTCTCGGGCGGCAAGGGCATTTACGGCCCGCAGAACGCGGGCCTGCTGATCGGCCGCAAAGACCTCATCGAGGCCGCGCGTCTGCACAGCCCTCCCTCGAGCGCCGGCATCGGACGCGGCATGAAGGTCAGCAAGGAAACCATGCTCGCCATGATGGTGGCCGTGGAGTCGCTGCTAGCGCGTGACCACGAGGCCGAGTGGCGCGAGTGGGAGCAACGCATCGAACTCATCGCCGATAGGGTCGGCGTGATCGACGGCGTGCGAACGGAGACCTTCGCGCCGCCCTTGCATTACCACGTCCCTCACTTGCGCATTCAGTGGGACGAGCAGCAAGTTCCCGTCGCTCCCGCCGACGTCAAGCGCCGTCTTCGCGAGGGAGACCCTTCGATCGAGCTCCGCTCCAGCCCCAACGACCGGATCGAGTTAGGCGTATGGATGCTCAAGCCCGGCCAGGAGAAGATCGTCGCCGAGCGGATCCACGAAATCCTGGCCGCCGCGGCCTGACGAGAAAGACGGATTCAAAATGGGGCGCGAGATGGACTTTGATCCGTTCTACGGGAGCAAGGGCGAGAAGCCATCGGCCCAAACGGCCGAAGTGCCGACACGGCCGGCGACGGCAGGATGAGTTGAGCGGTACGAGGTAAGCGGCACGAGTTCGCAAGGTTAGAGGAAGGGAAGCCACAGCGAAGGACACGCCCAGACCGGGAGTTCACAACGACTGCGACCCCGGGCCGGCCGCTAGCGAGGCCGACTGTTAGCGAGCAGCGTCGGAAAGACCGAACTTCAAACAGCACTGCGTCGGACAGACGCCGAAGAGAGTGCGGATGGAGGCCCGGTTTGAAGGCGTCCCGAAACTGAAGTTTCCTGGGGCTCCTTGCCAGTTGACAAAGCGAATCTCCTCATGGAAGCCCGGCGGTGGAGCCGCAAGGCGGGAACCTCGGGTACCGACCCTCTTTCTTAATGGGAGTCCTGAAGATGGAAAAGCCGCGACGCACCATCACCACGCCCTCCAGCCGCGCAGCGGCGCCTTAATACTAGCCTGGGGCGTGAGCCCCAGGAACGAGAGCCCTCCAAAATCCCCAGGGGCCGTGAAAAAATGCTCGCGACAGCCAGCCGCGGCCTGACAAACCGCTGGGTTGGGCAGTTAGACCCGAAACGCTAGCACTGGGTCGGCAGTCGGTACCCTACTCAGGCTGCAGACCAACGCCGGAGTTCTGGGCGCGAATCCGCGCGAGCCCAAGAAACCGAGCCCGGAACGCAAGTGACGGGTAAATCCGCTCGGTTCGGCAAGCAATCGCGGAGCTTGTCCCGAGGCAACAAGAAACAGATCACCACCATCGAGCGGCTCAGGAGACCCTTCCGCTTGCGACTTGCGATTGTGATAGTCCCCGTTTTCTTCACAGCCCCCAGGCCCCGAGATTCCTGTGCTGACGGCCCCGGCTTCCTGGGGCTCGCGCCCCAGGCTAGTATTGACCGGAGCGCTGTGCCGCAGGTCCCTAGACCTGCCGTGTCGGTACTCTTACCGACACACGTCGACCGGGAGGTCGGCGCCCACACGGCCCCCGAGCATCGACATGAGTGTCGATGCGGCAGACGTGGGCGTCCGCGCCACACCGCCAACCCGCTCGACTAGCGGCCGAACAAAGGAGGTCTACCCTGCTCGCGCCCCCGGTTGATGCCAACGAAGGAGCGTACGTTGTCCAACGCCCGCCGGCCCAGCGCTGACCTGGACAGCTCAGCGGCATGCCGTGCCCTCTGTCGCCCCACCGCACCCCCTGAACCGTTCACCGATCGCCGTCGAGCCGGAATTGATCAAGGATGCGCATGGTGGTTGTCAGGCGCGCGACGTGGCGTAAGGCTCCAGCCTTGCCGAGTCTCGATTCTTCGGGACTCAGGACGGCAAGCGACCGAGCAGTGGCTATTGGTAGGGGAGCTGAGAACCGAGGAATCGGTTCTTGGCAAGGCTGGAGCCTTACGCCACATGAGCTGCGCCTATCGGTTTGAGAGCGGCGACCCGACCATGGCCATTACTTCCACCGTTTCACGCCGAACCCTACGCCGAACAGTCGATCAAGATCTTCATGCACTCTCCGCCGCTATCCATCTTCAGAAAACTCTCGCCCAGATGATCGAGCGACGTCGTCTCGGTCACCAGGCGGTCGAGCGGGAGCTTCGCCGATGCCGCCAGATCGATCGCCTTCTGGAAGTCCTCGCGCTCGTACACCCGCGCGCCCAGCAGCCGCAACTCGCGCCAGAAGAACCGGAACAAATCGATCTTCGGCCGCTGCGCGAAGATGGCGACGACGATAATCCGCCCGCGCGTGCGCAGAAGCTGGGTCATCACCTCGGCGCCCGCGTCCGAGCCCGAGACTTCAAACACGGCGTCCGCGCCCACCCCGCCGGTGCGCTCCTCGACCCGCTCGGCGAGGTTTACCTCCTTGGGATTAACGGCCTCCAACCCCAACTGCCGCGCCAAATCCACCCGGAACGGATTCACTTCCGAGACCAGCACGCTGCCGCCGGCCTCTTGCGCCACCAAGGCGACCAGCATACCGATCGGCCCGCCGCCGATCACCACCACGTTTTCGCCGAGCTCGATCGCGCCCAGCCGCACGTCATGACACGCCACCGCCAGCGGCTCGATCAGCGCGCCGTGCGCCAGGGACAGGTTCTCGGGCAGCCGCAGCAGCGTCTCGGCCGGCACCGTCCAGTAACGTTGGAACGCGCCGGGAGTGTCGATGCCCATGAAGTTGAGGTTCTGGCAGATGTGGCTATGCCCGGCCCGGCACGCCGGACAGCCGCCGCACGGATCGAGCGGCATCACCGTCACGTGCTCGCCCAGCGCCCAGTCGCCCACGCCCTCGCCGGTGGCCGAGATCGCGCCCGACATCTCGTGCCCCAGGATGGCGGGCATCTTGACGCGCTTGTCCATCGCGCCGTGGAAGATGTGCAGGTCGGTGCCGCAAACGCCGCAGTGCGAGACTTCGATCTGCACCTGGCCCGGCCCCGGCGTTACGGGCGAGCATTCACCCAGCGTGATGGTACGGTCACCCGCGTAGAAAGCCGCTTTCATCGGTTTTCGCCTGCCCCGACATCTTACTGGAACCGGGGTCAGCGTGTTGAAGCCGAACTTGAAGCGCGGCAGGCCGCCGCCCGTCTACAGCTTGTGGCCGCAGAACTTGCAATGAGTCGCGTCGTGGTCATGACCCTCGGCCGAGCACGACGGGCACGCCTGGGTGCTCACCGTCTTCGGTACGCGCACCAGCTCAGCCGACACGATGCCCGTCGGCACGGCGATAATCCCGTAGCCCATGATCATCAGCAGCGCCGACAGCATCTGCCCGAGGACGGTGGTCGGTGTAATGTCGCCATAGCCCACCGTGGTCATGGTCACGATCGCCCAATACATGCCGGTCGGGATGCTGGTGAAGCCGGCCTTCTCGCCTTCGATCAGATACATCGCCGAGCCCATGATCAAGACGACCGTCAGCACGGTCCCGAGGAAGACCGTGATCTTTACACGGCTGGCCCGCAGGGCACGCAGAAGCTCGTCGGCTTCGCCGAGGTACTGCGCCAGCTTCAACACGCGAAACACCCGCAGCAGGCGCAACGCACGGATCACCACCAGCGACTGCGTACCCGCGACGACCAAGCTGAGATAGGTAGGAATGATGGCCACCAAATCGACCAGCCCGAAAAAGCTAAGCGCGTACCGAAGCGGCCGCCGGACGCTGTAGAGCCGCAGCAGGTACTCGATCGTGAACACGATCGTGAACACCCACTCCACCACGCGCAGCCGGTCGCCATACTCCTCGTTCACCCACGACACGCTGTCGAGCATGACGGCGAGAACACTGAGCAGAATGAGTGCCAGCAGACTCACGTCGAACGCTTTGCCGGCCGGAGTGTCGGCTTCGAAGATCACTTCGTGCAGCCGGCCGCGCAAGCCGGGCGAGGGAGCCTGTCTGTTCTCAGTCGTCATGCTGCCAGTGTACGAATTCGGCGGTGGTTGGAAGGATGCTTTGTTATCATGAGCGGCACATCTGCCTGGCAAATCAGGAGCCGATCACCGTGTCGCGACGTTTGAGTCCCAGCTTTTTATTGATCGCCTTCTTCGCCGGCGTCCTTTATGGGCCGGACCTCGATGCGGCCGACCCGGCCGACAACTGGCCCAACTGGCGCGGGCCGCATTTGAACGGCTCGAGCACGACGGCGCGCAACCTGCCTGTACGCTGGAGCGAGACCGAAAACGTCGTCTGGCGCGCGCAACTGCCCAGTTGGGCCGCGGCCACGCCCGTCATCTGGGCGGACACGGTGTTGGTCACCTCCGCCGAAGAGGGCTTCACGCCGTCGAAGGGCTCGCCCGGCCTGGTCGACCGCGCGATTAACAGCATCAAGACGGCCTTCAACACCTCTGATCGCTTGCTGCTGCTCGCGCTCAACCGCAAAGACGGGTCGGTGCGTTGGCAGGCGGTCATCGGTGAGGGCAACAAGATCCTCAACAAGCAGAACATGGCCTCGCCGACGCCGGTCACCAACGGGCGGCACATCTGGGTCCTCACCGGCACCGGCACGCTCAGTTGCCTCGATTTCTCCGGCAAGCTGCTGTGGCAGCGCAACCTGCAGGAAGACTACGGCACGTTCGGGCTGATGTTCGGCTACGCCTCGTCCCCGGTCCTCGATGGCGGACGCCTCTACGTGCAGGTGCTGCACGGCATGGAGACCGACGATCCTTCGTACCTGCTGGGCGTCGACGCCGCCACGGGCAAGACTCTGTGGCACGTCGAGCGGCCGACCGACGCGATCAACGAATCGCCCGACTCCTATTCGACGCCGATGCTGGCGACGGTCGACGGCAAGACGCAAATCATCGTCGCCGGCGGCGATTACCTCACCGGACACGACCGCGAAACCGGCCGCGAGCTGTGGCGTGCCGGGGGGCTCAACCCCCAGAAGGCGACCAACTACCGTACGATCGCCTCGTCACTCGTGGTCGGGGACATCGTCTTCACGCCCAGCCGCCGCAAGCCCTTCATCGCCTTTCGCGCGGGCGGCAGTGGCGACGTGTCAAAGTCGAATCGTCTGTGGTCGACCGATCACGGCCCCGACGTGCCCACGCCGACGAGCGATGGAAAGCGGCTGTTCCTACTGGGCGACAAGGGCATCGCGATCTGTTTCAACGTCGACGACGGGACCGAGATCTGGGGCCGCAACCGCCTGGAGCCGGGCACCTACAGCGCCTCTCCGTTGCTGGCCGACGGGAAGCTTTACGCCATCAGCGAAGACGGCGCCACCACGGTGATCGAGGCCGGCGACGAGTTCAAGATCCTCAGCGTCAACAAGCTCAACGACTACACGCTGGCATCCCCGGCCGCCGTGGGCGAGCAGATCTTTATTCGCACGTCGAGCTATCTTTACTGCCTCGGCAAGAAGCCTCAGGCAGCCGACTGAGTGGAGATGCTCATAGTACGCCTGCCCTTCTCTACGCCGTAGCTCCGCCGTCGCCGAATAGAACCCTGTCCGCTCACCCCTCCGGCGATCGACTCCCCCGCCGCCGACGAACCTCGACCACCAGCACCACGCAACCCAGCAAACCCAACCCCGTCAGCCCGCCGCCGAGATACACCGATGTCGGACGATAAACAAACTCCACCTCATGCTCCCCGGCTGGAACGAAGGCCGTCCGCAACGCATCGTGCGCCCGGTAGAGGGTGCTCGCCTCCCCGTCGAGCGACAATTGCCATCCTGGGAAGTACGCGTCCCCAAAAACCAAAAAAGCCGCGCAAGGCATCTGTGCGCGGACCCTCACACGGTGGAGACTTTGTTCCTGGAAATCGACCGTGGCCTCGGCGTCGAGTTCGACGCCTCCCGGGCGGAACAGATCGCCGAGATCACCGAGCACAGCCGCCCGATCCCGATCTACCACCGCCCCGACGGCTCGGTGACCAACTGGTGAAGCTTGCGGGCGAACGAGGCGCCGCAGCAACTCGCCGTTCTGGCCTACAACCCTGCTCGGGCCTGCCTTCCGGCGGTTCCGGCGGCAGCTTGGTTGTGTTCAGGGCAGGCGACCCGGTATCATGACCCAGCCGGGGGGCCCAAATCGGAAATTCCGGCCTAGTTCACGGCCACCGCCGGCCACGATACGTGGACGCCGTCACTCTAGGCCACCGCCGGCCACGATCCACGCCCAGCCGCGATCCCTCCGCGACAACAAGATCAGGGCGAGTGCAGGCCAAGGGGCGAAGGGGTGGATAGGGTAGGATTGACAGATGTGAATCGCCTAAAGCCCGTCTTTCCGTCATTACGCAATGACTGCGCTGGCTGATCGACAGGCACGCCGGAAACAGCAATGATTGAACTCCCCCGTCCCTTTTCTGCTCGCTGTCTAGGCTTGTGGTTGGCGTTCTGCGCGGCGCCTCTTAGTGCCCAGAACCCTCTAGACAACCTCCGCTTTGAACCGGTTGCCACCCGTCTACGGAGCCCGACTTTCTTGACACATGCGGGTGACGGCTCGGGCCGCCTCTTCATCACTCAGCAGGAGGGTGAATTGTTGGTGCACAGCGGCTCGCAGCTACACATGACGCCGTTTTTGGACATTAGCTCCAAAGTAACATGCTGCGGCGAAAGCGGTTTGCTCAGCGTGGCTTTTCATCCGGACTATGAAGCGAATGGATACTTCTACGTTTTCTATACCGGCGATTCCGAACAACCGGATGCGATCTTCGACAGCATCGTTTCCCGATTCCAGGTCTCTCAGGAGAACCCAGACCGGGCTGACCCAAACTCGGAGAAGGTGATCCTAAGGGTGCCGCAACCAACCGGCGGCCACAACGCCGGTCAGCTGCAGTTTGGCCCGGACGGCTACCTCTACATCGCGACGGGGGATGGGGGCGTGGATCCCCGTGAACTTGACACGGCCCAGGACCTAACCAATCTCCTCGGCAGCATCCTGCGGATCGATGTTGATGGCGGTGACCCCTACGCGATTCCGCCGACAAACCCGTTCGTGGGACTTGACGTCGGGCAGGAAGAGATCTGGATCTACGGCTTTCGCAATCCCTGGCGCTTTAGTTTCGACCGGGACACCGGCGACATGTTCATCGCTGACGTGGGCGCGGGGGGACTCGAAGAGGTGGATTTCCAGCCTGCCGGCAGTCCCGGTGGCGAAAACTACGGCTGGACCCCGTTCGAAGGGAGCTTGTGTTTCTTAGACAACCCCTTGTGTGACGAGATCGACTCGGTCCCGCCGATCCTGGAGTTTGGCCACGTGCCGGGCCAGAGTCACCCCTTCACGGCTGACTGCGGGGGGTCGATAACGGGCGGTTACCGCTATCGCGGCTCGTCCATGCCGGCGTTCCAGGGAGTCTACTTCTACGGAGACTTCTGCAACGGCTTCTTGTATGGCGCCACGGAGGGCCCGGTGGGCTGGAGCGCCAATGAACCGCTGGATACCGAGTGGTGCTTCTCTTCATTCGGCGAGGACGAAGAAGGTGAACTTTATGTAGTAGACCATCTTGGGGGCAACGTCCTCCGGGCGTCTACCGATGCGCCGATGCCGAGGCTGACCAGCATCAGTGCGGCGGGCTCAATTGCCGGGTCGGCAGCGTTTGCTATGACGGTGAGCGGTTCGATGTTTGTTCCGGATTCCGAAGTTTGGTGGAACGGGGAGGCCAGGCCTACAAGGTTCATAGACAATAAGCGCTTGCGGGTGATGATCACTGCTGACGACCTGGCGGCCGAAGGCGCGGCCCAGGTCAGCGTTTTTTCACCCGCGCCGGGTGGAGGCCTGAGCACAGCACGGGAGTTTCTCATTGCAGAAGCGACTGGTGCACAGCCCATGCTCAATGTGGGCGGTGTGGTGAACGCGGCTTCGTTCGCGGCCGGTCAAGCTCTCGCCGCGGGATCTATCATCGCGGCGTTCGGCGCGGCACTAGCCGCCGGCTCGGGGGTTGCGACCGCAACTCCGTTACCCACGGCGTTACAGGGTTCGAGCGCCCAGTTCCATAACGGGGCTCGGGGCGCGTACCTGTATGGTTCGGAAAACCAGCTTAATCTCCAGATTCCTTGGGAGTTAGAGGGAGAGGAAGGCGCCACGTTGGCGATCAGGCTCGGCGCCAACGAGCAGGAAGCAGTGCCGGTCGCCTTGGCGGCATTCAACCCAGGCGTCTTCACCATGAACCAGGAGGGAACCGGGCAAGGCGCCATCCTCGTGTCGGGTAGCGGCGGAGCGGTGGCTGGTCCGAAGGGACTGAACGCTTCGACGCGGCCCGTCCGGAGCGGCGAGTTCCTGGAAATCTACTGCACGGGGCTGGGGCCCGTCGAGATGACTCCCGAAACTGGATTTGCCGCCAGCTCGATCCTGAATCCCACCACAACCCTGCCTACCGTCACGATTGGAGGCGTCGAGGCGCGCGTGACGTTCTCCGGGCTGGCTCCCGGTTTCGTCGGTCTTTACCAAATCAACGTCGAGGTGCCTCCAGGTGTCCCGATCGGTGATCAGGTGGAGGTGGTCGTCACCATCGGAGGGGTTAGGGCGAACGTAGTCACGATTGCTGTCGAGTGAACGTCCTGCCCGGACGGCAACGGAAACCCGAGCCAGACCGTCCGGGGTTGCGCCGGTTGCGCCCACTAGGGCCCTAGCCGTATTTCTGCCGTGGCCGAATAAAATCGCGTAATCTCGCGCAGCCGAGGCCCCGACGCGTCATAAACCGCGATACTTCCCCTGCGAGCCGCACTGGCCGTCTCCTCACGAGTCAAAAAGAACTGTTCCATCCGTTCCTGCCCCGCAAGCGGCCGAATCGAATGCGTATCCGGCGTAAGGTAGACGTCAAAGAGGCGCGCCACGCGAAACATCTCGTGGTAAATGCCGCCATTGAAGACGTCCTCCGGCACCTTGGCTAGCAGAATCGTTTTGTCAGGATGTGCCGCACGAGCATGAGACACGCCGGACAAGAGATTCCTGACCTGCACGCTCAGCGCGAGGTTGTAATCCACCGTGTCAATCGCATCAGGGATCGACCCAGACAAGTGAAGCCCCAACGCCGCCACGAACACCGGCGCCCATCGCCGATGATTCCTCCACACTAGACCGCCGAGCCAAGTGGCCAGCAGCGCCAAACCGATCGCGGGCATCACCAGGTAGTAATCTGAGAGGTGTCCCGAAAGAGGCAGGTAGGGGCCAACCGCGATCACGAACCACCCGAGCGCAAAGACCCCGAACCAGCGCCCGCGAAACGCATGATAAGCAACGGTGGCAACAGCGGCAGTCACCAGCAAGGGACCGATCCACCGGCCCTCGGTCCCGTCGAAACTCCATTGGAGATACTCGTGCAACGTCCACAGCAAGGCCTCAACGCCGAAGTCCGGACGATAGACGCCTTCGCGCGCCAAGGGAGCCGCCGCTAGCTGCAAGTAGGCGAGGACACCTGAACCCAACAGCATCGGCACGACGTACTTCCAATAACGTCGCGCGAACAGAGCGACGTAGAGCAACAGAATCGCCGGATAGACGACGATCGTCTCGAGCGCCCCAAATCCCAAGAGAAAGGTGAGCCACTGAGCCGCGTAGTACAGCACTTCGCCAGACTCGACAAACCGCAGGAACAACAAGAAACTCAGAAGCAGAAAGAAGGCACACAGAACCTGATTATAAGCCGAGGTCCAACTCATACTGGTAGCCAAACTGAAGTGCAGTCCCCACAGCGAGGCGGCTCACCCTCCGGCGCCGCGCCAGGGCAGCAATCGACGGGCAATAACGCTGAGAAGAAAAAGATTGGCTACTTGCGTGACGAACACGAGAACGCGATAAGGAGTCGCATTCAGGCCGAACCACTCGAAGAACCCATAGAAAAACAACCGTTCGCTCAGAGGCCGGAACGTCCCCTGCGCTCGCGGCTCGAACAGGTTCCGCCAAAACTCCTCGGGCGGGAGCATGGCGATCCTCAGGATCGAGAAGTCGTCCCGATGAAACCAGCATTCGAGCCCCCGGTGGTAGAGCAGCAACAGCAACGCGGGAGCAACAAGCCAGTGCGCATGGCGAAGCAGCCGCCCCATCAGCGCCCGCCAAGCGTTTCGGGTCACTTCAATCCGATCGAATGGGCGATCACGGCCAGCTCGCGGTAATCGGGATCACCCGGCGGAAGCGCCTTATCGAGTTCGAAGTCGAGCCGGACCAACTCTTGGTCTAAAGCCTCTTCGGGAAGGTCCTTCAGGAAGACGTAATCCCCGGGTTGGTCGTAGGTCGCCGAGCCCAAACTCGATCCATTGGCCTGTGCCGTGAGTGTCACCGGACCGAGTCGTTGTGTCACGATCTCCGGCACGGTTAGCCGAAAAACGACAGCCGGCGCCTCAGCCGAGGGGCTGCCCGGCATCTTGACAAGAGCGGAAAACTTCCTTGCGGTCCAGCGCCAGGCGCCGCTTTCAAGTTGATGGAAACCCTCCACAAGCTGATCCGCCGCGCGCGGGTCCGCGACATCCAAGGTGGAAAGGAGCACCACCACCTCGCCTGACTCTTCGATCGGGTGCACGAGTCGGGGTTCGTTGGACGAGCACCCGGCAAAAGCCAATATAGCCAAGCAAAGAAGGTACGTCACAACAGCGCGCATAGCGTCAAGATTATATCGAAAGCACCGCGGCCCCGCCGCTCGCGACAGCCAACACCCTGAGCAACCGAGCTGCGCCCGTTTCACGCTTCCGCCGATTGTGTCTCGCTCCGCCGGCGGCCTACGAGCACCAGCGCGAGGCAACCCAGCAAACCCAAACCCGTCAGCGCGCCACCCAGATAGACCGACATCGGGCGATAGACGAACTCCACCTCATACTCGCCACCCGGCACGAAGACAGCACGCAGCGCTTTGTGCGCGCGGAAAAGCGTTGTCGGTTCGCCATCGAGCCGTGCTTGCCATCCGGGAAAGTATGCGTCTCCGAAAACCAGGAATGCCGCGCAGGGCATCCGCACTCGGGCTTGGACGCGATGAAGAGCCGGCTCCTCGAACGTAACCACGGCCGCTTCTTCACAGCTCTCGGGCTGGGGCAGCGGATCGCCCCCATCGTCTTCGATCAAGGCCGTGTCGCGAACCGCCCACGCACGCGGGTACGCATCGGGATTGAGAAACACCTTCCAGCCGTTCGGGCTGCTGAAAACCTCGACTTGCGATTCGCGCACCTTTTCCTTGGCGACCGTGTACACCGTGTTGAGCATGAGCCGCCGCTGGTTCCAGTCCGGCGCGAAGAAGTCGTGAATGTCGCGGCTGACCGAGGCCAGATAGCCGTCGATCATCTCCAGCCCTTCCCAACCGCCGATGTTGGGCTTGCCGCCCACGGTCTCGATGTGGAACCGGAAAGGCTTCGGCCTCGACTTAAGATACGCGGCCACCCCCTCGAACTCCTTCAACTGATCGAGGAACACGGGGCGGTTCGGGTCGGTGCGATGGGTCAGCGCTGAGGAATGCGCCACCCCCATCTCGAAGATCATCAGCGCGACCAGCGCCACTCGCAGGGCCGGCAGTGAAAGGCTCCCCCGGCGCGCTGCCGCCAACAACCCCGCCAGCACGAAGGCCGCCACCGAGGCGATCATCACCTGGTCGCCCTGGTTGTGGCTCATCTTCTCATCGAGATACCGGTAGAGGACCAGTAGCCATGCCAACACGCCAAATCCGACCAGCGCCCTTTGGATGTAGGTGAGCCAATGTCCGGGCAGGTCGTCTTTGCTGCCCGACAGCAGCCGGTCCACCCCGTACGCGGCCAGAACGAACAACGCAAACTGGAACACAAACACCGCATGCGCCGGCGCGCGTACTTTGTCGACCACCGGCAGCATGGCGTACACCCAACCGTGCAACAGCGAGAACGGCCCTACCGAATACGCCAACGCACCCAGCGCGATGCATGAATACACGCGCACCCAGCGTTCACCCCAGCAGACGCAAACCGCGTAGATCGCCAGCGAGAGACAAACGAAGCCGACGAACGTGCTGACCTGAAAATGCGCCTGCGGCACGATCATCCCCAGCAGTGTGACGGCGAACAAGCGCAGATTGGTCTGCGCGTAGTAGGGCACATCCCAATCCATCGTCAACGGCCTCTCGGCGCCCACCCAGCGATAGGCTTCCGCGCCGTACTCGATCGCCGGCAGCAGTTGCAGCGCAGCCACCACGAACGCAGCCCCCGCCGCCAGCACATACAGCCCCGCGAACCTCGCGCCCTGGCCGTACGACTTGCTTATCCGATCGAACAGGAAGTAGAAGAACAACCCGGTAAGCGCCAGCAGGGTGTACATCGGACTCTGGTGGTGTCCGCTCAGCAGCGACATGCCGATCGCCCCGCCGCAGAACAGGGCGTTGGTCCATCGCCCGAACGGATCCTCCGCTCGTGCCATGCGATGAAACAGCAGGAAGATCAGCGGAATCCAGATCGCGCCGTTGATCTTCTGGGGCCAACCCGTCGTGGCTAGGTAGCCCCCGCACCCGAACGCCACGCCGGCCAGCACCGAGGCGTATCGGCTGCGTCCCAGCTCGCGCACCAAACCGAACATGAACAACGCCGCCAGCACATGCATCAGCACGTAGTGCCAGCGAATCCACCGCAGGCGGATATGCCCAAGTGGGGTATCCATTTGACTCAGGTGACCACAACATACTGTGGTTGGCCATTGGCGGCCCCCGGAAAGGCTTGCCGATAGCACCACGTTTCCAAGCCTGCGATGGCCATGGCGCGTGCGTAATCCTTGATCGGCCCGAAACGCAGCCTCGTGGCCCAATTGCCTGCAGACCGGCGTCTGGCGCCCCAGGGTGCATTCTGGGTGCAGTGTGCTGGCGTCCATGGATCGACCAAACCACAACGCCTAGGGGCTACCTGAGTCAAGTGGATACCCCATTTATGCCCATTCTTGAGCGGCGCCAGGAACAGTGGCCAGTTGAGCGGGAACGCGCCCCCGGGCTGCATCTGGCCGAGCAACGACTGCCCCGCCCAGTGGTAGGGGTCCCACATCGGGAAGACACCCTCGTGCCACGCTTGCGCCTGCACCTCATACCACGGCAGCACCTGGTAGGCGAGGTCGGGGTTATCCGCGAACGTGAACTGCTGGCTAAGGCTGAGTTTCCAAAAGAAGAAAACAACCAGAACGAGGATGACGACGAGCGGACGTCGGTCAAACAAATCGAACTTCATGGGCGGACGGCGCGGGAGCGTCCATTGTAGCTCACCCCCTGCAAAGCGAGACTCCTTGTCGCTCACCTCCGGCCGGACCGCCTTTCGCCCCAGAGGGGCCGAAGGATAATAGCCCCCGGCCTCAGCCGGGGGTATGCGGCCATAAATCGGTTGGAGCCCTGAAGGGGCGAAGGAGAATCCACACCCCACGCGGTTACCGCGCGTCCGCCACCGGAGCCTCTTCTTCCGCAACCTGGGCGGTTACGGTTTTCTCGAGCACACCGACCTTCTTGCGAACCTCTTTGCTCTTCCCTCCGCTGGGGTCGAGCTCGAGGTACTTGCGATAGGCATCGAGCGCCTGCTGGCCCTGGGACATCTTCTCCCGAGCGCGCCCCAGCCGCCAGTACGCCTCCGCCAAGCTCGGGTTCCAGCGCGTCGCTTCCAGGTAGCGCCCCGCGGCGGCGCGGTGGTTGCCCTTCTTCTCGTAGAACCGGCCCACCTTCACTTCGCGCTTCGCTTGGATCGGGTTGAAGACGTAGGTCGTCTCCTCGGCCACGTCCTCGTCTTCGTCCTTCATGTTGGGGGGCAGCTCCAGCGCGTTCTTTTCACGATCCTTGAGCTGCGCGGACGCAACAGGCGCCACGGACGCCAACAGCGACCCCAGCAGCCCGATTGCGAGCCAGACCCTCACGACCAAAATTATATCGCCTCCGCCGCGCGCGCGCCGAAATGGTTGGGTCAGCCTTCGCCCCGGAGGGGCCGACGGATAATAGCCCTCGGCTTCAGCCGGGGGTACGGGGCGCCAAAAGGTCAGAAGCCCTGAAGGGGCGCAGGAGAAGTGAACACGGCCCGCCTCACCCGCATCCGTGCGTAAGCGGTTCACACCCCACCCCGGCTCGTCTTAGGCCGAATGCTTGCGTGATGGATGGGCAGCTCGTGTTTGTCGCCGACCTGAGACCCGACGAATCGGTTCTCGGCAAGGCTGGAGCCTTACGCCACACTTGGCACTCCGCGCAACCAACGCCCACAATAAGGGCTTCGGGGTATGCACTTAACTCCCGACGACCCCACACCTTGTGGTCGGCGACTGCGGCGACCGCACCCTCGAGGGGCCATCGGGCAGCGGTCGTGGGTCCTACAGCCGCCGCTCATTGCGCCCCGCGGGGGGACGGCAGCGGTTGAATTTGAAACCTGAAGGCGAAGCGCTCTTGAAACTCCCCCAGCGTGCGCGAATGGTCCTCCAGAGCCCGGATACTAGACCTTGGGGCTTCGGGAGTCAAGTGCATACCCCATTAAGGGCTTTCCTTTCACCCGCGCGGAGGACCGCCATGCCTGAAGAACAAGCCCGGCCCCAATACCAACATCTGCTCGCCACCTACCAAACCCCGCTCGACGTCGCCGTGATCATCGCCGCGCTGGCGACGATCCCGCTGACGATCGTGCAGGAGAGCGGCGTCAGCCAGCTGTGGGTTACCGCCCTCGACTGGGTGGTGTGGGCCGTCTTTCTCGTCGAGTTCGTCTTCATGGTCTGGGTGGTGCGGGACCGCTGGGCCTACACGCGCCGGGCCTGGCTGAGCATCGCCGTGATCGTTCTCTCGTTCCCGATGCTGCCCGACCTGCTGGCGCTGGCGCGGCTGGTGCGGCTCACCCGGCTTGCGCGTCTGGCGCGGTTGGTGCGGCTGGTCGCCGTCACCGCGCGCGGCCTCCACGCCGTCCAGAACTGCCTCGGACGCGAGAGCCTGGTCTACGTGGCCGGGCTCACGATTCTGCTCACCGTGGCCGGCGGCGCGTTCCTGACCGCTCTCGAGCCCGACACCGTCGAGCAGAGCCTCATGGGCGGCATCTGGTGGGCCGTGGTGACGGTCACGACCGTGGGATACGGCGACATCGCCCCGGCCACCGCGGGCGGACGGCTGGTGGCGGTGGTGTTGATGTTATCGGGGCTGGGGTTGCTGTCGACGCTCTCGGCGTCGATCAGCGCCTACTTCGTCAACGTCGACCGCGAAGTCGAGCTCGAGCATCTCCGCGACCAACTCAACCGCATCGAGGCGTTGCTTGAACAGCAGAAGCCGCGCCAAGATGGCGAGGGCCCCCAGGGCTAGCGAGTGGGCTCTGCCGGTCAGCCCGGCTCCGCTCTTGCCCACCGAGCCGTGATACCCTTCCGGTTGTGGCAAACCCCGAACACGTCGAAGAGCTGAGAAAGGGCTCCGAGTCCTGGAATCGATGGCGGGCAGAACAAGACGCTGACCGGCCCAATGAGAGCTGGATCAACCTTGTGGACGCCGAACTGTCCGGGGCTGACTTGCCGAAGGCCAACCTGGCTGGCGCCGATCTCCGAGGGTCCAATCTTGAGCTCAGCAACTTGAGCGAGGCCGACCTAAGGGGGGCCAACCTGAGCAAGGCCCGCCTCAGCGGGTCAAGCCTTCCCAAGTCCAAGCTAGACAACGCCGACTTAAGCGAAGCTGACCTGAGCGAGTCTGTCCTCAGCAAGGCTCAACTTAGGGAGGCCAACCTGACTAAGGCCTACATGTTCGGGACCGACCTGAGCGGGGCCCACCTGGCTAAGGCCGACTTGAGCGAGGCCAACATTAGCCAGGGCAGATTGAGCAAGGCCTATCTGCTACAGGCCCGTCTGGACCGGGCCGACTTGAGCAAGGCCGACCTGAGCGGGGCTGTAGCGCCCGGGGCCCAATTGATCGAGTCGACCATCCGAGCGGTGAACCTCAGCAATGCCCAACTGAGCGGAGCCAACTTCCACAAGGCTGACTTGAGCGAGGCCAATCTGATCAAGGCCAACCTCAGCGAAGCCAGCCTAGGCAGCGCCAACCTCAGCAATGCAGACCTGACAGGTGCCGATCTACGGGGCGCGAAGCTCGACGACAACACTGTCCTAGAAGCCACAAACTTCCGTGATGCCAACCTCCAGGACGCCAAGATCCGAGAACCCAAGAGGTTGGTTGGTCACCAGCTCGGTGGCACCAACCTTGCAGGCGTCACCCTGCCCGGCCACCTGAAGGACTTCGAGGAGGTACTGAAGGTCGTCGAAGCAACTTCGATCAACGCAAGAAAGCCGTTCTTGGCGCTGCTCCTGGGTTGTCTCTATTCGTGGCTCACTATCGCAACGACAACGGATGCGCGTCTCTTACCTAACTCCTCTTCGTCACCGCTCCCGATCATCGGTACGCCAATTCCGATCGCCTGGTTCTACTTTGCCGCACCTTTGCTCTTGGTGTTGATCTATGTGTACTTTCACTTCTATCTACATCGCCTGTGGCAAGGCTTGGCAGGCCTACCTGCCGTGTTCCCGGATGGAAAGCGCCTGGATGAAAGAGCCTACCCGTGGCTGCTGAATAGCCTAGTTCGCCAGCACTTTCCGCTCCTAAGGAAGTCTCAGTCGCTTGTTGGTCGGCTTGAGGAATGGACTTCGAACCTTCTCGCGTGGTGGATTGTTCCCATCACCATTGTGGGCTTTTGGCTGCGTTACTTGCCGCGGCACGAAGGGCTGGGAACTAGCCTGCAAGCCGTGCTGTTGATGCTCTGTGCCGCAACCAGCATCGCATTTCATCGTCAAAAGACTCGCACTCTTCGCGGACATCGGCTCGAGCCCCCACCTCGAACTCAACGTTGGCTCGAAGAACGCCGCGTGCGGAGCTTTGGCTCGCTCCTCGTAAACGGCCTCGGTGTGGCTATCGTGTTGTGGTTTGTCTCCGACCGGGCGATCAACGGAAATCGAGTCCAGATAAGGCGGGCTCTCGGTACCTTCGCCGATCTGGCGGGACAAGACGTGTCGAGCCGGCCTGAGAACTATTGGCTCATCTCGGACCCCAAAGATAGGGCCCAATCGATTACCGGCGCAACGCTGAACGGTGCGGATCTTCGCTTTGCAAAGGCGGGAGGGTCCTTCCTCGCCAAAGCGGAACTCCGAGAGGCAGACCTCACCGGGGCAGATCTTTCCGACGCTGTCCTCAGCGGGGCGGACCTCCGCAGGGCGGACCTCACAGCGGCGATCCTCAACGGGGCGAAACTGCCTGAAGCTAAGCTCGGCAATGCGACCCTTGTCCAGGCGAAACTGGTCGGGGCGGACCTCGCTACGGCGGACCTCACAGGGGCGAACCTCACAAGGGCGGACCTCACAGGGGCGATCGTGGCGGGGGTCAAGCTCGACAGGGCGAAGCTCTCAGGGGCGATCCTCAACGGGGTGATCCTCAGGGGGTTAGATCTCAGTACCGTACGCCTTAGCAACGCGCGCTTCGTCGGGGCGGACCTCCGCGGGGCGGACCTTCGCGGAGCGCAGATAGATCAGGACCAAGTCGACTCCGCGTTCGGAGACCTCGAGACCAAGCTGCCCGACGACATCGAACGGCCAGACCACTGGGCCGCCCAAGCGCCGCCCCCCGTTCCGATTCCGCCAAACTCACCGTAACCGAAGCTTGCTCGAACAAGATGTTTCCCGCCGAGATCCTGAAAGCCCGAGTAGCTAGCGGGGTCCTCGACCTTAGGACGGCAAGCCGGGATGAGTTGTGGCGCGGGCTTCCTGGCCAGCAACGTCGACCTCCGGGTCGACGTTGCTCCATGCTCAGAAGCCTCGTGCGTAGAAGAAGACCGGCGCGGACGCCGGTCTTGCCCGCCAGAGGCGCGCGCCACACCCCGCTTCGCGCTCTCACAGACACTCGAACTTCCGGATGATTTGGCGCGACGGTGGCAGGTCACTCGCTCGTGAGCGGCTTCAACACCTGGCCGGGCACCGAGTCGGTCGATTCGCCCGCGTCGATCACCAAACTCCCGTTGACCATTACATAATCGAGGCCAGTGGCGTAGGCGACGGGCTTCTGGAAGTTGGCTTGGTCTTGGATCGCCTCGGGGTCGAACACCAGCAAGTCCGCCTGCATGCCGGGGGCGATGCGGCCGCGGTCATACAACCGCAGGCGGTTCGCGGCCAGCGACGTCATGCGCCGCACGGCATCCTCGAGCGTGATCACTTGCGCTTCGCGAACGTACTTCGCCAGCACGCGTGGGAAGGCGCCGAACGCGCGCGGATGGGCGCTCGTCGCCGTGGCGGCGTTCATCGGCCAGGCGTCGGTGCAGATGCTCACGAACTCGGCCCGCAACGCCTGGTGCTTCTGCTCCTCGTTCATGCTCTTGGGGTTGACGCTCACGCCGCCGGCCGCGACCAGGTCGAAGAACGCCGTCCAGTTGTCACTGTCGCGCAGCCGGGCGATCTCGGGGAGCGACTTGCCCTCGTAGCTCTTGTCCGTTTCATCGGACACGCGCGCGACGAGCACGTTGTTCCAGTCCTGCCCGACGTGGCGGTACCAGTTCTCCCAATCCGACGTTGTCTCGACTTCGCGCCGCAGCGCTTGGCGCACCTCGGCGTCCGACAGCGTCGCGAGAAACGCCTCCGCGCCCTCGGCGTAGTGCCGCGGATGCAGGAACGACCCGAGCCCGATGCCGTTGCGAATGTAGGGATAGATGTCGGCCGTCACGTCGAGGCCGCGCGCCCGCGCCGATCCGATCAGCGCGATGGCCTCGGCCATCAACGGCCAGTTCTCTTCGCCGGCCGCCTTCAAGTGATAAATGTGTACCGGGATGTCGGCGCTCTCGCCCACCTCGATCGCCTCGCGGATGGCGTCGAGCACCTTACCGCTTTCGTTGCGCATGTGGGTGAAGTAGACCCCGCCGTGCGCGGCGGCGGCCTCGGCCAGCGCGACAATCTCGCCGGTCTCGGCATACGTGCCCGGCGGATAGATCAGCGCGGTCGACAGGCCCACGGCCCCGTCGCGCATGGCGTCGGCGACCAGGCCCTTCATTCGGTCGAGCTGCTCGGCGCTGGGCTCGACATCTTCGTCACCGAGCACGATGCGCCGCACCTGCGCCGCGCCCACGTTGTGGATGACGTTCACGCGCAGGCCTTTGTCCTCGAGCAGGCGGTCGTATTCGGCGTAGGTGGTCCAGGTGAGGCCGAGGCGCTTGGCTTGGTCGATGTCTTCGATGGTGGTCGCGTTCTGCGGCGCGGGTGAGGAGCCTTCGCCGGCCAGCATGGTGGTGATGCCTTGGCGCAGCTTGCTCTCGGCGGCGTCGCGGTCTTCGAGCAGCGGGAAGGTGCGTCCGCCCATCATGTCGATGAAGCCGGGCGTGACGACGCGGCCGGCGGCGTCGATGGTGCGTGTTGATTCATGCCCTGAGAGGTCGCCGATCTCGACAATCGTCCCGCCGCGTACGCCGATATCGGCGCGGTACCAGGCGTTGCCGGAGCCATCGACGATGCGGCCGTTGGTGATGACTATGTCGAAGGGTCCGGTGGCCGTGGTCGGTGGCGCGCAGGCGGAGAGGAGCATCAAGGCCGCCGTCAATAGCAAGATCGAGAGCAGCAGTGTTATGTGCCGAGTGTTTGCAAGCGGCGCGGCGGGATTTCGGTTGATCATGAGCATCGCGTGTGTCCTGTTGCGAGTTTTCGTCGCATCATGATAACCCAGTGGGGTCGACGGGTTGCCGCCACCATCGCACAGCCGACCCCTACGAGGCTTGTGGCTCGCGATGGTGCGCGAAACTCGGTTGCTGTGAGCCACAAGGGCGCCGCTCCGAGGACCTGAGAACCGAGGAATCGGTCCTCGGCAAGCTGGAGCCTTGCGCCACGGGTATCAGGCTGATGTTATTCCATCCCCAATAGCTCTCGAAGAATAGGCAGTTGCTTTTGCGAGAAGACCAACAAGGCCAACCCAAGATAGAACACACCGCAACTGATGATCCCGATGCGATGAATCCAACCGGGACGAAGCTGTTTTGGCAAATAGGCCAGGTTGTTTCGCAGCACAAAGAACGCAGTCACGCCTAACCCGATGTTGTTCAGATTGGCAATCACCAACACCATGACCTTGGGACTTTCATACTTAGTGAAATACCAAGCGCAAACGAAGGTCCACGTTACATAGATGGCGAGGATGGTGTAATAGATGCGACCGACTTGATGGGGCTGCATGGTCTCGCGGACCCGGCGACTGCCCGACCAGATGATATCGGTCCAGCGGCGGCAAACATCCTCGACGATCGACATTTGGCTGGGCAGCAGTACCAGCAAGCCAACGATGAGCGTGGCCATCCACAGCGTCTGGGCCGTCGCGGGGCTAAAGTCCGGCGCGTTGCGAATGCCGTCGGCCGAGATGATGGATTGCGACCATTCGAGGCCGGCCGCATCGTGAAACAACTCGGAATGCGGCGAGAACTGAATCGAAAGCAACGCCGGAAGCGCCATGCCCATAAAGCAGCCCGGAGCCCAGATGAAAACCTGGTCGGTGATGATGTATTTCCACCAGGCTTTCCATCGACGCAGATTCTCGGTGGTCAGTTCAAAGACCTTGCCGATGTGGCTGAGGGTAACTTTGCGTCCGCCAATGGCGCTGGGAATCGCACCCACCAGGCTTCCCATGCCCCAACCCTTGTCGCGGCAGTAGTTGCTGTAGGTCGAGTTACTGAGTCCGCCGCCGCCCGCGTAGCCGGCGAACGCTCCGAGCAGAGCAATCTGAGTCAACAAGAGTGTTGGCCACGCTCCGTCCCGCAGCCGTGCCAGTAACAGATTGTCAACGTTTTCGCCGTCCCACTTGCCGTCGTGATCAATGTCTTCGAACTTCGTGATCGCCCCGAATTTGTCACGCTCGACGATCGGTTCGACAACATCGAGCCGGCCGTCGCGATCAAAATCCTCGCCTGGATCGAGAACGCCATTGCCGTTGCGATCTTCGGCTTGGACGACCGGTACGTTGCCGACCTTGAAGAAACCGCTGAAGACGTTCGCCCAGTTTGCCGGACTGACGAAAAGGACGCCGATGATCAGGCAGAAGCCCAGCACGGCGAAGACCTTGGTTGTCATGACGGCCTGCATCGTGTTGTAGATCTTGCCGCCAACCAGAATCGGCAACGAGACGGCGCCTAGCAGAATGAACGCCAGCGTTGTAACAAGCCAGCGGTCTTCTTCACCAGGCACTCGATCGAGAATCAATGCCGTCAGCACCGCCGCCCCATGCGTCGACAACCCGGGAATGAGCGCACCGACGTTAAGCAAAACAAAGACGCCGATCCAGAATTGGGGTCCGGGTTTCGTGCGCAAGAAGCCCGTGAAAACAGGCTCGCCGGTGTAGAGTGCGTATCGGCCGCACTCGATGTTGTAGAAGACCTGCCCGATGATCGCGACGGCCGCAATCCACATCAGGCTGCCGCCGTAACGGGCGGTGATCTCGGCACCCAGCAACCACTCACCACCGGCAAGCTGAATGCCGCACATGACGATCCCGGGGCCGATGAAGCCGGCGAGGTTTCTCATGCCGAGAGGCTTTGGCTCGGGCAACTCCGCCACGGTCCAAGTCGGCAGGCAGGTCTGTGGAAGTTCCTGGTTGCTATCTGTCGCCATGAATCACTTTCGTCGCGGACTGGCAGAGGTGCGATCAACGCTCCAGCCCACCAACCCTGTTTCGCTAACGGGGGTGGCAGGTTTCAAACATGGATCTTTCGGCAGTCCCGGCGCTGTACCGGTGGTCGGGCTAGCCAAAGGTACCACCCAGGGTTCGATACCAACAACCGGAACCGCGGCGGGGCGGTTGGCGCTGGCGGGCCCACCGTGCCAGAATCCGTAGATCGACGGCTTCAGTTGCGCGGAGGAACCCTTGAAACGACAACCCCTGATGACAACCTTGCGGCTCAGGAGATGGCGGCCGTTCCTTTGGGGCTTGCTCTTTTGCACCGCCGCCGGTGCACACGCCGGGGCGCAGACGCCGGCGCGTTGGAAGGCGCACGATATGAATCGTCCGCGGCCACCGGTCGTCACGTCGTCGCTGCAGCTTCCGGTGGCAGCGCCGTCCGACGCACGGGTGTTGTTTGACGGCGGCGGTCTGGCGAACTGGCGCAATCAAGCAGGCAACCCCGCCGGATGGATCGTCAAGGACGGCTATATGGAGTCGGTCAAGGGGAGTGGCTACGTCTTTACACGCGACTCTTTCGGCGACGTTCAACTGCACGTGGAGTGGGCCGCGCCGGTACCCGCCGAGGGCAAGGGGCAAGGCCGGGGCAACAGCGGCGTTTTCCTAATGGGCCTCTACGAGGTGCAAGTGCTCGACTCCTACGACAACATCACCTACACCGACGGGCAGGCGGCTGCGGTCTACGGCCAGTACCCACCGTTGGCGAATGCCGGCCGTCCGCCGGGTGAGTGGCAAAGCTACGACATCGTGTTCCGCCGCCCGCGCTTTCGCCCCGACGGCAGTCTCGATCGGCCCGCCCTATTCACGGTGTTCCACAACGGCGTTCTGGTGCAAGACAACGTCGAGGTGTGGGGGCCGACGACGTGGCTCCAGCACACGCCGTATCAATCGCACTCCGACCGGCTGCCCCTCTCGCTGCAGGATCATGGCAACCCGGTTCGTTATCGCAACATCTGGCTACGCGAGTTACCGGAATGGAACCGGCCCGGTCCCGCGCATGAGGAGTCGAGGCCGGTGATTACGCTGAAGCCGGAGGAGTTGGATCCGTACACCGGCACGTACCGTGCGGGAGATGACCGCGCGTTTGTGATTCGCCGGGAGGGGCCGCGGTTGTTCGCGGAGATCTTCAATCGGCCCAACATCGAGTTGTTGACGCATTCGAAGGATGAGTTTTCGCTGCGATGGACGGCGGCGCGGTTGGTGTTTGATTTGGGTGGCGACGGGACGCCGACCGGGGTGACGTTGCATGTGGGCCGCGGTCAGTTCCCGGCGAAGAAGACGGAGTAGGTCTGAGCGGCGGGTCGCCCGCACGAAAGCTTCATGGCGGCCTGTGGCGTGAGCCGACGCTACTGGCGGCTCGAAAGCAACAACACGAGACCCGCTTCCGGCCGGTACGGCCCTTCGTTTCTTGCGGCTTCTCCACGCGTCTGTTATAAGGAGGAGACCCCGCCGAGTTCCCCATGCTGGTGTATCTTCATCGCCGCCCGCGGCATTCCTGACCGCCACAGCGCGAAGTCTTCGCGGCCTTCCTGTCTGATGTTCGGGAAGGCGGACCGCGCTTTTTCTCTTTGAGCACGAGCCATGCCCAGATTCCAACCACCTCGAGCCACACGCGACCTGCTGCCCGACGACACGGCAGTGCGCAACCACGTGCGCGACCAGTTCGCCCAGGTGGTGGAGTCGTATGGTTTTCAAGCCATCCAGACGCCGACGTTCGAGAAGCTGGAGCTGTTCTCGGCCCGCTCGGGCCCTGAGATCAAAAGCTCGATGCTCACGTTCCACTTGGACCACGAAGAGCTGGCTTTGCGGCCGGAGATGACCGCGCCTGTGTGCCGCTTGATGGCCTCGGGGTCGCTCGGCGACTCGGGGACCCACAAGCTCTACTACGTCGCGCCGTGCTTCCGCTACTGCCGGCCGCAGCCGGGCCGTTATCGCGAGTTCACGCAGGCGGGCATCGAGTGCATGGGCGAAGCCGGTCCGTCGGCGGACGCTGAGGTGATTGCCGCGGCCTGCCGCTTTCTCGGTGCGATCGGCATCAGCGGCTATCGGCTGCGCATCGGCTCGATCGGCATCTTCGGCGATCTGCTACCGGCATCGCTCGATGCCGACGACCGCGCCGTGGTGATCGGCCATCTCGACCGCTTGATGAGCATTCGCGAACGCGCCGAGGCGGGTGCCGGCGCCGGCCAAGCGGACAGCACGCTGATCGACGAGCTAAAAACCGACCGCATTGACTTGGCGGCGATTCAAGCTGAAACCGATTACGAGGGGCCGGAGTCGATTGAGGCGCGGCAAACGGCCGACGACAAGCAGTTGGCCGAGTGGCTGCCGCGCGAGGCTGAGGCGACCTATCGGCGTCTGTGGGACGTGCAGGATTTGGTGTCGGACGAGGCGGCCGAGCGATTGATCGGGGTGTCGCGGTTGATGGGACCGCTAGCCGATGTCGATCAGCAGGCGCGTGCGTTGCTGGCCGGAACCGGAGCGACGGAATCGCTCGACCGCTTGCTGGCAGTGTGCCGCCATGTCGAGATGTACGGCATCCGCGACTTCGAGGTCGTGCTTGGCATCGCGCGCGGGTTCACGTTCTATACGAGTACCGTGTTTGAGATTTCGTCGAACGGAGGCGAGCGCCCGGTAAAGTATTGCGGCGGTGGACGCTATGACCGCCTGGTGGAGGAATTCGGCGGCGCACCGATGCCCTCGTGTGGCTGCGCGTTTCGGTTTGACGGCTTGGTGGAAACGGTTCAGTCCGGCGGGAGTTGGCAGATGCCGCGGCCGTTTGAGATCTTCTTGCTTGCTGAGTCAGAAGCCGAGTTGCCGGCTGCGGTGGGCATCGCGGAAGGGCTGCGCGAGCGCGGTGTCCGTGTGGGCGTGGGCATCGGGCCGCAGCGTGAGCCTTCGCTTGACGATCTGCGCAGACGCGGCAGCGAGCGTGTCGGGTTGCTCTCGGCCGAGGGTGCGCAGCGGGGGACGTTGCAGGTGAGTAACGGCACGTCAGTTCGCGAGATTGAGCTCGATGCGGAAGCGATCGCGAAGGAGTTCGAATAGAAGCGCGATGAGACGGCCGGGCAGGATAGAGTAAGGACAAGCAGTAAGGAAGCGCCATGACACAGGTTCGTTTCGCCATCCCCAAAGGCAGCCTCGAGAAGACGACCGCAGCCTTTCTCGACCGCGCGAATATGCGGCCGGAGGGCTACGCCGACGGCAGCCGCAGTTACCGTCCGCATCTCGACATTCCGGGTCTGACCGTCAAGGTGCTGCGTCCGCAAGAGATTCCCTACATGATCGCCGCCGGCTTTTACGACATGGGTATCTCGGGGCGTGATTGGTATCTCGAAAGCGAGTGCGCGCCGAACGTCGAAGATCTGGTCGACCTCGGCTTTGGGCGCGTCGATATCATTCTCGCCGTTCCCGAAGCGTGGGAGGACGTCAACTCCACCGACGACCTCTTTCGGAAGTTCGTCAACTCGACCGGCACGCATCCGCTGCGCATCTGGACCGAGTATTTGAACCTGACCGAGACGCTGGTGCGGCGGTACACCGATCTCGAACCCTCGCTCTACAGCCCTTATTCGCGGCTGCATGTCGAACGCCGCACGTCGTCGCCGGTGGCGATCTTTCATTCCTTCGGCGCCACCGAATCGAAGCCGCCCGAAGACGGCGATGCGATTGTCGACAACACCGAAACCGGCCGTACCCTGCGAGCCAACGGACTGAAGATCATCGACAAGGTGTTGCCGAACTCCACCGCCCGGTTGATGGCCAACCGCAGGTCTCTGCGCAACCACGACAAGCTCGGCATCATTCAGCAGGTGCGGGAAGCGCTTGCCGGGGCCGCGCCGTCACGGCACGAGGCCGAGCCGGTGTTTGGGCACATCTAGCCGCAGCCCGAGAAGTAGGACCCAGAAAACCTTACGCTCGCCTTGGCTTGCATTCCGGAATCGGGTAGGTTCGGGCCTCAAAGTCTTCACTCAGCCGGCTGAGTAGTTCCAGGAGCCTACCCTCCTCCACCGACAGATTCCGCTCCCCCTTTACCATCAGGCGTTCAACGATCCCAAGCAGGCGGTCGTTTTCCGCCTCGGTTTCGACAGTAGGCATGAGTCAGGACGTCCTTGAAATTGCTGATCTGAAAACGATAGCAGGTGCGGTCCCGCGCCTGGACTGGTTTTGTGGCATCGGGGTATGCACTTAACTCCCGACGACCCCACACCTTGTGGTCGGCGACTGCGGCGACCGCACCCTCGAGGGGCCATCGGGCAGCGGTCGTGGGTCCTACAGCCGCCGCTCATTGCGCCCCGCGGGGGGACGGCAGCGGTTGAATTTGAAACCTGAAGGCGAAGCGCTCTTGAAACTCCCCCAGCGTGCGCGAATGGTCCTCCAGAGCCCGGATACTAGACCTTGGGGCTTCGGGAGTCAAGTGCATACCCCATTTGTGGCATTGTGTCTCAGAGGATGGAACGCAACGTGTCGAAACCGGAGGTGACGAGAATGCGGAATACACGAACATCATGGGATCGGCGGGGCTTTTTGCGCATGGCGGGTTTGGGGTTGGCGGGTGCCGCGGGGCTGGCTGCGACGCAACCCGCGACTGCTGCACAGCAAAGTACGGCAGGATCATCGGGCCCGGCGGGGCCCAAGATCACCGGGATCAAGACCTACAAGTTCAATGTCGACACCGGGCAGGCGATCCGCGACCCCAGCAACGAACAGGCCGTGTCTAGTGCGTTCAAGACCTGGATCTTTCTGAAGGTCGAGACCGACCAGGGCATCGAGGGCTGGGGCGAGGCGAGCATCGAGTGGCTGTCGCCGGTGATCGAAGCGACGCTGCACGAGTGGAAGCCGCTGTTGATCGGGCGCAACGCCCTCGACGTGGCGGCGATCTGCGAGGACATCACGAATCGCCTGCCATGGAAGGGCGGTCCGGTGATCGGCAGCGCCATCGCCGCGGTGAACATGGCGCTCTATGACATTACTGGCAAGGCCTGGGGCGTGCCGGTGTACCAGATCCTCGGCGGCAAGCGGCGGGACCGCATCAAGATCTACAACGGCGGCATCAATTTCGAGTCGATCGACAAGGCCCGCCGGGAAGCCCGTGCGGCCGTGGATCGAGGCGCGCGGGGGCTCAAAGGCAATCCGCTGGAATCGCGCACCTGGGCGATGGACCATCACGCCTTGAAGCATTCGGCCGATATCGTGAAGGCCGTGCGCGAGGAGGTGGGCCCGGATGTGGAGTTGATGCTCGATACGCATGGCAGCCCCAGCCCGGCGCTGGCGATTGCCTTCGCGCAAATGGTCGCGCCGTACCGGCCGTTGTTCTTAGAAGAGCCGGTCAAGGTGGGCTCGGTGGAGGCTCTCAAGGAGGTGTCGTCGAAGAGTCCGGTGCCGATTGCGACCGGCGAGAAGCTGTTCTCTTTCCGCGACTTCAAAGAGGTCATCGATGCGCGCGCTTGTGCCTTTCTGCAGCCGGACGTGAGCCACAGCTTCGGCATTTCGAACTTCGTCCACATCGCGAGGGTTGCCGAAGACGCGCAGATGCTGATGGCGCCGCACAACGCGGGAGGGCCGATCCACTTCGCGGCGATGTTGCAGGCGGACGCGGTGGTGAGCAACTTCCTGATTCAGGAGGTGTCGGGGTTCTGGCTGGCAAGGTTCGGCGAGTACGTCGACCACGACTTCGGCTTCAAGGACGGGTTCATCGAGTTGAATGACCGGCCGGGCCTGGGGATCAGCGTCAAGGAAGAGCACGTGGCGAGCCTTCGTTACGACAAGAGCATGTCGTACCGGCAGTATCGGAACGCGGACGGAAGTTGGAAGGGCTGGTAGGGCCGACGGATCCCGGCCGGCCTACGACCCGCCTGCCGGCGGCTCCCCTTTCAAAGTGCCCTGTTAGAATCAGCGCTTACCCCGAGTCTCCATGCGCGCGTGTATTGACTGTGCCCCGCTGCTGATCGCTTGCGCGGGCATGAAGACCTACCTCTACCACTTCGCCCGCAACCTTCTGCGGCAAGCCGGCGAGCACCAGGTCAGCATCTACCCGTTGCTCGATTGGTCCGCCCGGTTCGGGGGCATCGACCTGCTCGACCCCGAGCGGCCGCTCTATCACGAGGGCTCGATGGCCGGCGAGCACGCCACCGCTTGGCGCTTGCTCTACATCAGCCTGATCAACAAGGGCCGCCATTCCGCTTTGAACTGGCTCACGCCGGGCGCCGACCTCTTCTACGCCACCAACCACGTTCGGAACCCGCCGACCAACAAGAAACTCGTCACTACGCTGCACGACTTGACGACATGGACCGTCCCCGAAAGCCACCCGGCATCGCACGGCGAGATGGAGGAAACCTACTTCGAACGGATCCTCCGGCCGGCCGCCGGCGTGATCGCGATTACCGAAAGCACGCGCAACGATCTGATCCGGCTGTTTGACTTTCCGCCTGAGAAGGTTGAGGTCATCTACCCGGGATTTCCCGACGCCTTCTTTCACACCGACCCGCAAACGGTAGCCGCCGCGCGGTCGAAGTACGGCCTCGACGGGCCCTACCTTCTTCACGTCGGGACGATCGAGCCGCGCAAGAACATCGGTCGACTGTTCGACGCCTACGAGCGGTTGAAGCCGTCGCTACGGGAGGAGTTCCCACTGGTGTTGATCGGCCCGATCGGGTGGGCTGAGCCTGCGACGGTGGCGCGCGTCAACTCGCCGCCGCAGAACGTGCGGTACTTGGGCTACGTCCCCGAAGAGGACCTGCCGGCATTGACCGCGGGGGCGACGGTTTGCGTGTACCCGTCTTTGTACGAAGGCTTCGGCTTGCCGGTTCCGCAGGCGATGGCGGCAGGCACGCCGGTGTTGACATCGAATGTGTCGAGCTTGCCCGAGATTGCCGGTGACGCGGCGCTGCTGGTCGACCCGAAGTCGACGGATGAGATGGTCGCCGGGATCGAGCGCCTGCTGCTGTCTGCGTCGCTGCGGGAGGAGCTCGTCGAGAAGGGGCATCGGCAGGCGCGGCGGTTTGATTGGGAGCAGTCGGCGAGGCAGACGTGGAGGTTTTTCGAGAGGATCGTCGGCGAAGTTTGACGGGTCGTGGGGGATAGGTAACCGTGGCAAGACGGGGCCGGCGGGTGTAGGACGCCCCATCACCGGGGCGTGGCGGGGGTCGACTACTGGTCAGGATACTTGTCGCGCAACGCTTGCAGCTTCTCGGCCGGGATGCCGAGGAAGACGGTGACGAGCTTGGGATCGAACTGCTTGCCCGAGACCCGCTCGATCTCGGTGCGGGCGGCGTCGACGGACTGCGCGGCGCGGTAGGGACGGTCGGAAGTCATGGCATCAAACGTATCGACGATGCTGAAGATACGCGCGCCGAAGGGAATCTGCTCGCCGCTGAGGCCTTGTGGATAGCCGGCACCGTCGTAGCTTTCGTGGTGGCTGTAGACGACCTTGGCCTCTTCGGCGAGTTCGGGGAACCCCATCAAGACGCGGTATCCGATGGCCGGATGCTCCTTCATGACGCGCCATTCCTCGTCGGTTAACTTGCCCGGCTTCATCAACACGTTGCGGGGGATGGCGATTTTGCCGATGTCGTGCAACAAAGCGCCCAGTTCGAGGTGCCGCAGCTCCTCGTCGGGAAGACCGCAGTACTCGCCGATAAGGCGGGAGACCACGGCCACGCGCGCTGAGTGCTGGAAGGTCTCGTACCGCTTGAAGCCGAGTTTCTGGAAGAGCTGCTCGAGTGATCGCGATGACGTCGGGTCGGCGTTGCCCGTCTCAAGAAAGCCACGTAGCGCGATCTGGACTTCCTGTTCCTGATCGGCGGTGCCGGAGTCCAGGTACTTGGCGACCAGCGTCACGAGGTCGGTCGGCTTGACCGGCTTCTTGAGATAGTCGTCCGCGCCGGCCTCGAGAGCGTCGACGGCGAGGGCCAGTTCGTAGAGACCCGAAACGAGGATGACAGGGAGGTCGGGGTGTGCCTCCTTGACCGAGCGCAGCAGGTCGATGCCGCCCATGTCGGGCATGCTGATGTCGGCCAGCACCAGATCGGCGGGTTTTTCCTGTGCACTGAGATACGACAGGGCGGCCAGACTGCCGCTGAAACATTCGCAGTCGTAGCCCTCGAAGCGCAGGACCTCGGCCAGGTAGTCGCGGATCGACGGTTCGTCGTCGACGACGAGGACGGTGCTGGGACGGGTCTCTCCCACAGGGTTACGCGTTCAGCCTCCACGCTCTTATCGGCCATCGCGACGGCTTGATGTAGGGCACGGCGTTTGCCGTGGCTTGCGACGGACGAGCCGCCGGCGTTTCGGATTGGGGCGGCGTTTCAAGATGGAACGCTTTGGCCTGGGATGACGGATGGTTGACGGTTCGGAGACGGGGCGGGCGGTCCGTAGTACACTCGCGTGTTGGCGGCTATGCGGCAGTTCTCTCACCAGCTTTCGGTTTCCACGCGAGGCAAGGGCTTCTACGAGATCACCTCCGACGTGGGCGCGTGGGTCGGGGGGCTGGGGATCGACGAGGGGTTGCTGACGGTGTTCCTGCAGCACACCTCGGCGTCTCTGCTAATTCAAGAGAACGCCGACCCGGATGTGGTGCGTGATCTCGAAACGTTCTTCAGCCAACTGGCGCCGGAAGACAGCCCGCTGTACACGCACACGCTGGAAGGTCCCGACGACATGCCGGCCCACATTCGGGCGGCGCTGACACAGCCGCATCTCTCGATCCCAATTCGTGGTGGCCGCCCGGCGCTCGGCACGTGGCAGGGGATCTACGTTTTCGAACACCGCCGGCGCTCGCATCAGCGCAGCGTCGTGCTCCACCTGGTGGGGGAGTAAGACGTGGGGTGGGGCGGCTCGCCGTTGGGCTTCGGTACCTTGCGGCAGGGTGTTGCAGCCGCTATGCTTCTGGATTCGGTGCGAGCCAACTGCACGATGAAATCGAGATGGGAAACGGAGAGGGAACCTCAATGGATAGTGGGAACGTGAGTCAAGCCGGCTTGTCATGGCTGCTGTACGCCTCGATGACCGTGTGCGCCTGGGGTGTCTACGGGAATTTGCTGCATACGGGACAGATCCAAATGGCCGACCCAATCAACGGGCGCTACAAGGCGTTTCTGTTTGTGGGGGTGGCGTATTTCTTTGTGGCCATCCTCGGGCCCGCGATCATCTTGCTGGCGAGCGGCAGCGACTGGAACATGCCGTTCAAAGGGGCGAGCTGGTCTCTGGTGGCGGGCACGGCGGGAGCAATCGGGGCGTTCGGCATCCTACTAGCCTTCGGCGCGAAAGGGACGCCGGCGGTGGTGATGTCGATCGTCTTCGCCGGTGCGCCGGTCGTGAATGCGCTGGTGTCGATGTGGCTGCATCCGCCGGCCAGCGGATGGGGGAGCCTGCGGTGGCAGTTTGTCGCGGGGATCCTGCTCGCGGCGGTAGGGGGTTGCCTGGTAACTCTGTACAAACCGCCACCGGCCGCGGCGAAACCGCCGACCGCCCAGAGCGCCACGGCCATTCCGGCCGCGGGCTCGTCAGAGGTAGCTGGGCAAGGACCTTCTGATAAAACCTAAAGGCAGTTCGGGCGCGCCCGTCAGACCGGCTCGAAGCTTACCAGCGAACGGAGGGTCACGATGGCCGGGATCATCAGGACAGCCATCGCCAGCAGCGTACCCACGTAAATGCCGACTTTGGCCCAGACGAGGCCGTGCTCAGGTGTTTCGGCCTTTTTGTTGCGGTGCAGAAGAAACGCGCCTAACGCAAGCGGCGCCAACGCGATCAGGAAAGCCGTACCCGTCGCCGACCGCAGCACCGAGGCAACCGCTTCGGCGTTGATCTGCCACATCACGATCAGCATCACGAGCAGGATGGCGTCGAAGGCGGTGAGGCCTGCCTGCACCAACACCCGCGTCGACATGTCGCCCCCGGCTGGTTGCGCAGGTGCAGCTTGGTCGGAGGCGCCTTTTGGCTCCTCGCCCGCCGCTTCTTGCTCCTGCGAGAGAGCGGCCGGAGGCGGTGGCGCCGTCGCCGGAGACTTGTCGGCTTCGAAGGGCAGGACTTGAGCGTGGCGGGGGTCCATGACTCTGGAACCATTATCACCCAGCTTTTCGCTGCTTGTGGGCGATTCAGGCGAAATACCGCGTGCCCTTAGGGGCCGCGTCATTGTTCCTAAGAGCCCCACCTGAGATTCACCGCCCCGCCGAGCTCGAAGCACTACCCCATCGGAAGTATTGGAGTGTGCATTCTCAACTGTCAAACCGTGCCACCCAGCAAGCCTCAGAGCACCTTGGCCACGGTATAATGCGCAATCGATGGACTGCGGGAGCACTTGATGGAAGTGGCCGAAGTAGGCATTGCCGATCCCGAAACGGTGGCCAAGTATGAGGCCGTGATCGGGCTCGAAGTGCACGTGCAGCTCGGCACCAAGACCAAGCTGTTCTGCGCTTCGTCGACCGACTTCGGCAATCCGGCGAATACCCAGACCGACCCCGTGACGCTGGGGTTGCCCGGGGCGCTGCCGGTGCTCAATCGCGAGGCGGTCGTCAAAGGCGTGAAGGCGTCGCTGGCGCTCAATTGCGAAGTGCGTGGGTTTTCGCGCTTCGCCCGCAAGAACTACTTCTACCCCGACCTGCCCAAGGGCTACCAAATCTCACAGTTCGACCAGCCGCTGGCCGAGCACGGTTGGCTCGAGGTTCCCCTCGACGGCGAGATGAAACGCATCGGCATCACGCGCTTACACCTCGAAGAAGACGCCGGCAAGACGATCCACGACGGCTTCAAAGACAGCGACCGATATAGTTACGTCGACCTCAACCGCGCCGGCGTGCCGCTGGCCGAGATTGTCAGCGAACCCGACATGCGCAGTCCCGAGGAGGCCGTCGCCTACCTCAACGAGCTGAAGCAGATCATGCAGTACATCGGCGTCTCGAACTGTGACATGGAAAAGGGGCAACTTCGTTGTGATGTGAATGTGTCGGTGCGTCCGTGGGGCCAGCAGGAGCTCGGCACCAAGGTGGAGGCGAAGAACCTCAACTCGTTCCGGTTCATCCAGCGCGCGCTCGAGTACGAGATCGCGCGGCAGGTGGCGGTGCTCGAATCCGGCGGTAAGGTTACGCAGCAGACGCGCCTCTACAACGTGCAGACGGGTGAGACCGTCGCGATGCGTTCGAAAGAAGAGGCGCACGACTACCGCTATTTCCCCGAGCCCGACTTGTTGCCGCTGATCGTCAGCGACGAGTGGAAGGAAGAGATTCGGCAGTCGATGGGCGAGCTGCCGGCGGCCAAGCGGCAGCGCTTCGTCGAGCAATACGGCCTCTCGGATTACGATGCCCGTGTGCTGACGTTGACACAGGAGATGGCGAACTACTTCGAGGCGGCGGCCGAATCGGCGGGCGACGCCAAGACGGCGGCCAATTGGGTGCAGGGGGATCTGTCGGGCGCATTGAACGCGGCGAGCAAGTCGATCGAAGATTCTCCGGTGTCGGCCGAGGGGCTGGGCGAGCTGGTACGGCTGATCGGCGACGGCACGTTGTCGGGCAAGCTGGCGAAGGACGTCTTCGCCAAGATGTTCGAAAGCGGACGTCCAGCGGCGGAGATTGTCGAGGCCGAGGGACTCGAGCAGATCAGCGACGAAGGCAGCTTGCAGAAGATCATCGACGAGGTGCTGGCCGCGAATCAGAAACAGGTCGAGACGTATCGCGGCGGCAAGATGGGTGTGCTGGGGTTCTTCGTCGGGCAGATCATGAAAGCCACGCGCGGCCAAGCGGACCCCAAGTTGGTGAACGAGTTATTGTGCAAGTCACTGGATTTGTAGCGGCGGACCGCTGTGTCCGCCCCGCCTGCCACTTTGTCGGCGGTTCGGAAGGCGGACACGCCATGGCATGCCCCTACACCGTGAGCTGCGCCACCCCACAAACTGGCCACAGGCCTTCAGGAGGAACATAATGTCGAAACCGAGCCGTCGGGACGTGTTGCTAGGCGGGGTGATGGCCGCGGGAGGAGCATCTGTGGCCGCAGCCGCGGCGGGATCAGCCGCGCGCACCGGGGATTCACCGCGTCCGACGCTGTGCCTGTTCTCGAAACCCTTGCCATTCTTGGGCTACCCGAGTTGGCCAAGGCGTTGCGGGAGTTGGGCATCCCGGGCGTCGACCTTACCACCCGCCCCAAAGGGCACGTCCTGCCGGAGCGTGTCACCGAAGACCTACCCAAGGCTTTCAAGGCGCTCAAGAACGAAGGTATCGAGACCTCGATGATTACGACCGGGCTGACGTCGATCAACGACCCGGCGGCGCGGCCGACGCTCTACACCGCCGCCAAGTTGGGGGTCGAATACTTCAAGCTGGGCTACTACCGTTACCAAGACGACATCAGCCGGCTCGACAAGAAACTCGACGAGGTGAAGCGCGAGATCGAGGGCTTGGCGGGCGTGGCGCAACACGCGAAGATCCAAGGCGGCTTTCACAACCACTCCGGCCCCTACGTCGGTTCAGCCATGTGGGACCACTGGTGGCTGATGCGCGACACCGACCCGCGCTGGATGGGGTTCTACTTCGACCCGTGCCACGCCACGATCGAGGGCGGCTACGCTAATTGGAAGATCGGGTTCTACCGCCTCGTGAGCCGGCTCAAGATGGTGGCAACCAAAGACTTCTACTGGGAGAAGCGCGGCAGCGAGTGGCGCCGGCACATGTGTCCGCTGGGCGAAGGCATGGTGGACTACCCCGAGTTCTTCAAGATGTTGGCCGCCAGCGGCTTCAGCGGGCCAATCTCGCTGCACGTCGAGTACGAGATCGAAGCGCCCACCGAGAGCGCGCGCCGCGAGAAAGTGCTGGCGGCGATCGAGCGGGACTACAAGTACCTCAAGAAAGTCTACGACGCGGCGTTTGGTTAGGTAACGAGGATTCCGTCCTTGTTAGGTGAGGCGTACCCCACAGCAGTCTTACCCGCTCAGTTCATGGTTGTAGGGGTGGACACAGCGGTCCACCCCTACAACCGGCTACCTATCTTCCGGTAACTTCAAACCTGCATCCTCGAAACGCGGGATATCAACGGCGAAGCCCTGAGCACGCGCTGAAAAGACACCCGCCGAACCCCTACACTAGATGCCCTGATGTCCGCACGCCCCGCCGCTGATCCCTACCGCCTCGATCCTGCCGGCATCGAAGAGCCGCCCGTCGGTTGGACCGACGTCGCACGACGCATCGGCCCGGGCGTCATTCTCGCCGCGACGATCGTCGGCTCGGGCGAGTTGATCGCCACCACGGTGCTCGGCGCGGAGAACGGCTATACGCTGCTTTGGCTCATCCTGGTCAGTTGCACGATCAAGATCGTCGTCCAGAACGAACTCGGGCGCTACACCATCGGCACCGGCGAGACCACTCTCGAAGCGTTGGACCGCGTGCCGGGACCGCGCCTGCGGGCGGGCTGGGTGGTGTGGGCGTGGTTCCTGTCGCTCGCCATGGCACTTGTTGCGGTCGGCGGAATGCTCGGCGGCATCGCCGAGGTACTGCATCAGATCGTTCCCGCCGTGCCGATCATCGCCTGGGTCTGGATCATCAATTTGGGGACCGTCGCCCTACTGTCCATCGGGCGCTACGGGATGATCGAGAAGGTCGCGATGGCCATGGTGGCGGGGTTCACGGTGATGACGGTCGGCGCGGCCTTCGTACTGCTCGGGAACCCGGAGTACTTCTCGTGGGCCGCGGTCCTCGAAGGTCTTTCTTTCCAGGTGCCGCAGGGCGGGATCTTCTCGGCCGTCGCGGTGATGGGACTAACCGGCGTGGGCGCCAGCGAGCTGGGCATCTATCCCTACTGGTGTCTCGAAAAGGGATACGCCCGCTTCACCGGGCCCCGCGACGGTACGCCAGGGTGGCAGCGGCGCGCGCGCGGATGGATTCGTGTGATGGGCGTGGACGTCGTCAACTCGATGGTGATCTACACCTTCGCCACGATCGCGTTCTACCTGCTCGGCGCGGGCGTGCTGCACGGCATGGGTGTCGCGCCGCGCGGTACGGAAATGATCGAGACCCTCTCGAATATGTACACGCAGACGCTCGGCGGCTGGTCGCGATATCTATTTCTGGCCGGAGCGGCGGCGGTGCTCTACTCAACGGTCTTCGCGGGCACGGCGGCGCGCAGCCGCATGCTGGCCGACTGGCTCGGCATCCTTGGCGCCTACGACAAGAAAAACTACCGGCTACGACTGCGCTACACGCGGTGGTTTGTGGTGGTGCTACTGATCGTGCCTTCGCTCTACTACATGCTCTTCCAGGAGCCGGTGATGATGATCAAGATGGCCGGCGCGGTCGAGGCCATGATGCTGCCGATCCTCGGGTTCTCGACCGTGTATCTGCGCTACCGGCACTTACCGAGGGCGATCGTCCCGAAGGGGTGGCTGACGCTGGCGTTGTGGGTCACCTCGGCGCTAATGGCGGTGATGATGGGGTACTCGGTGTTGCGGCAGTTGTTGGGCTAGCGGACCAAGGCCCTCTCTGAGAGGGGGAGGCAAAGAGGGTGCTCTTGGGAAGGGAATTTAGCTTGCCCTGAGCGCTTCGCTGCTGGCAGCGGCGGCGCCACGTCACCGAGCGCGCCCAAGACAGCACTCACTAGATTAAACGCGGGTACGGCATGCCTTGCCTCGACTGTTGCCGTCGCGGGGCCGGCTTTCCTATAGGCAACCCCGGAATGCGGCAGCGTGGATTACCAGTTGGTGACGGAGCCGTCGGGGCGGTGGTAGATCGGGATGGGGCGGCTGTGCTCGGTGATCTCGGCGATCTGTTCCGCCTGGGAGGCGTCGAATTCGACGCCGAGGCCGGGGCGGTCGTTGGGCCACATTTTGCCGTCGCGGAAGTCGTAGACCACGGGCAGATGGGCGTGCTTGCGGGTGCCGTCGCCGGTCATCTCCATCAAGACCGGTCCGGAGAAGCAGCCGCAGCAGTGCACTAGGGCGGCTTCGGAGATCGGTCCGGTGAAGTGGGGGGTGAGGCCGACGTAGTGCGTCTCGCATATGGCGGCCAGCTTCATGAACTCAGTGATGCCGCCGGAGTTGGGGATCGAGACGCGGGAGTAGTCGATCAAGCGGCCCTCGATGAGTTCGTTCACGTCCCAGCGGTCGCCGAAGTGCTCGCCGACGGCGATGGGGACCTTCACCTGCTGGCGCAGCTCACGATAGACGCCGGGGTTCTCCGAGCGGATCAGGTCTTCGACGAAGTAGGGCGTCAGGTCTTCGATCAGGCTGCTCAAGCGGACGGCGTCGGAGAGGTCGAGCCGGGTGTGGTAGTCGATGGCCCAGTCGCCGTTGTCGCCGACGCCCTCGCGGATCTGTTGGCACAGGCGGTAGGTTTCGTCAACCATGCGCTGCGAGATGAAGGGCTCTGTGGAGTCGCGGCCGGGACCGGCGACGCTGGTGCGGAAGGCGCGGAAGCCGAATTCGATGCAGGCGCGCGCCGTTTCCTTGAGACTGCCGGCGTTGGGGAAGCCAGTCGAGTAGCACTCGATGTGGTCGCGCGTCAGCCCGCCGAGCAGGGCGTGCACGGGGACGCCGAGCGCCTTGCCCTTGATGTCCCACAAAGCGAGGTCGAGCGCGCCGAGGGCGTGGACCTTCTCGCGTCCGGGCGGATAGAAGTAGCCGCGGTACATGATCTGCCACAGGTGCTCGATGCGCGAGGGGTCTTCGCCGATCAGCATGGCGGCCAGTTGCTCGACGGTGTCCTTCGAGCCGCCCTCGCCGATGCCGGTGATGCCCTGGTCGGTTTCGACGGTAACGATGTTGGAGCTTTGGTTGAAGATGGGCCGTCCGTCGGGGGAGCGGTAGTAGCGGATGCGGGTGATCTTCATCTTGGGCACGGCGGCCCGCGCGGGCGAGCGGCCGCCGAGCAGCGCGCCGGCGCCGAGGATCGAGGACTGCAGCAGGGATCGACGTTTCATGAGGGGATTGTAGCGTCCTGTGTGTTACGGCGCGGGAGTTCTCAAGTCGGCGGTCGAACCGGTTCTGGCGCGTGCGGTTTGACGCCTCTACACTGAACAAACGCGTCGGGTTTTCAAGGAGCTGTGCGCCACTGAAACAAGCGAGTCCCGAACACACGTGAGCGGCCGGGAATCCGACTGCCATCGAACGCTGGGTATCCGTCACTGGCGTTGCGGGCTCGGTCTCGGAGGAGTCATGTTTCGCCTCGAAGATTACAGTTCGAAAGTGCAAGCCATCTTGCGACCCCATGAAGGAGGTGAGCGGTTGATGCCGCTGGCGCCGCGGGGGCCGTTGCAAGGGGACGGGCTCGATTTGCTGACTGGCAACCCGGCGGAGAAGTTGTTCGCCGAGGGCGAGGTTGCCTCCCCGGAGTTCGCGGACTGCGTGCAGAGCGCCTTATTCCTCTACTTCTCCGATCTCGACCGTTCGCACACGATTTCCCAAAGCATCCACTCTACGACGGGCAGCTTTCTTCACGGCATCATGCACCGCCAAGAGCCCGACTTCAGCAACGCGAAATACTGGTTCCGCAAGGTGCCGAGTCACGAGGTGTTTCCGGTGCTGCGTGAGGCGGCGCTCGAGCAGTGGGGAGCCGCCGGTGACTCCAGGTGGGAGAGCTTGCGCGCAGCGGTAGGGGGCCGCTCCGACTGGGACGCCTTTTGGTTAGTCGACCAGTGCGAGGCTGTGAGGCACGGCGGCGCGCCCGAGATGGAGGGGGCGTTGCTAGAAGCGCAGCGGATCGAGTGGCAGTTGCTGTTTGATTATTGCTATCGGCGGGCTGTTGGGTCACGAGCGCAGGGGAATAGGGTCCTACGAGGAGGGCAAGGCCTCGCGGGCTAGCCCAGGGCTAGCCCGGCTTCACCGGTCCATCTGCTGGGGCGACCCGTCCTGGGCACAGCGGAAGCCGAGGTAGATGCGGCGGGCGTCCGGCTCGACACGGAGGCGGCTGGAAATGCGCAGGATGCGAGGGTTGATGAACCCCGGCCCCCCGCGGGCGACACGCTGGGCGCCGCGGGTGGGTCCACGCGGATCGGCGGCGGGCGAGCGCTGGTAGTAGTTCTCGCCGTACCAATCGGCCACCCATTCGTAGACATTGCCCGCCATGTCGTGGAGGCCGAAGCCGTTGGCAGGGAAGCTGGCGACGGGCGCGGTGTGCTTCCACTGATCGCGTCCGCCGGTCTTCCAGAAGTTGGCTTCGTCGTGCGAGCGGTCGTTGCCCCAGGGGTACTTCAAGCCGTAGGCGCCCCCGCGCGCGGCGTATTCCCACTCGGCTTCGGTGGGCAGACGGCCGCCGCTCCATGCGCAATAATCACTCGCCTGTCGCCAGCTCACCTTCACCATCGGATGGTCTTTGAACTGCCAACCGGGGTTGAAGCCGGGCATCTCTCCGCTGCCCGGCTCGACGGGCATGGCGCGGCCGGTCTGCTCGCAGAAACGCTCGAACGCCGCGACCGTCACTTCCGTTTGCCCGATCCAGAACGGCTTGCTGATCGCGATGGGGTGGCGAGGCCTTTCTTCCGTGTAGCAGTCTGAGTCGCCGGCGACGCAGCCCATCTGAAAGCCGCCGGCGAAAATCAGTACGTACGGAAGGCTATCGGCAAAGTTGATCTTTAGGCGGTCGGCGCTCGGCAGGTCGTGGCGCGGCCTGAGCGTGAGCGATACCTGACGGCGCTGGGTGAAGTCGGGGCGGTCGATGCAATCGGTAAGCTGGTCGTCCGAGCACAATTTCACGCGCCAGTGCAGTTCGTCTTCCATGGAAGCCGACAGGATACGGCCGCTTTTGCGATCCACCTCGGAGGCGATACGGAACTGCTCGCAACCCCACGAGACGAGGAATCCGTGCTCCTGCCGCTGCACCATCTGGAAGTTGTTGGGCTTGCCGTTGCAGACGGACGGCTGCATCCACGCACGATGCAGCTTGATGGCGGGCTCGGGCGGGGACAACGCGTCGGCCTCGTAGGTGGCGACGGTTGCGTCGAGGGAGACGAATCGCAAACGCTGTGCATAGATGTCCTCACCGACCAGGAACTCGTCTTCGTCCGCGAAGTTGCCGGTCAGCGGCTCGGGATTGTCGTGCTCGTCTCCGACGCGGCGTAGGTGAGCTATGCCGGCCCGCGCGCTCAGAGTGTGCCAGAAGGTGTAGAGATCGGTGGCGAGCTGGACGATGAGCGGGTCCGCCGGAGGCGTGAAAAGCTCCAGCTTGCCCTCGGAATGGAGTGAGATGTCATGCGGCGGGACGAGCTTCAACAGGCTGGTGAGATCACCCCTCTGAGACCCGGTGACGCGCAACCAGTTTACGCGCTCATGGGGCACGCCATCGATGAGAATCGTCTCGTGCGACGTGATCGCAATCAGCTCGGCGTCACGTCCCTCGGTGCGGGCGCGGATCTCGTACTCGTCCACCTCGCCGGGTATGTAGTGGCGCGCGTAGGAATACTGATCCGAGAGTGGAGGATTTCTGAGTAGCTGGGTGCGCTGGGAGAACGCCGGTAGCGCGGTGAACAGCAGCGGTGCAAGGAGCAGTGATGCGGGGAGGGCCAGCGCGGGGAGGAGCCGGAGGCTGAACCCGAGAACAGGTCGCCCCGCCGCACCCGCGAAGCCCTCTTGCATGCTGGTTGCTATTGTAACTGCAAAAGTAGGGATTCGCTGCTTTGGCGAGGCTTGGTTTGCCAGCCGGAGCCGGTTTGCTGTGAGTCACGAGAGTGCCGCTTCGCGGGCCTGAGAACGGAGGAATCGGTTCTCGGCAACCTGGAGACCTACTCCACAAGTGCCGCCACCCGTCGGCTGTGCCGGCAAACCTCGCTAGAATCGAAGCACCATGAAGCGACGGACTCTGATGGGGTGCGTTGTAACCGCCAGTGTCGCACTGTCCATGGCATGGGCCGATGGGCCGGCCGACGAACGCCGCGACCTGCTGAGAGAGGTCATGCAGGGCGGGCCCTATCAGAAGCCCTGGCGCATCGAAGGCCTGCGGCCGGTCCATTTCCCCATCACAACTTCTGATCCCGATGTCCAGGGCTGGATGGATCAAGGCATCACGCAGTTACATGCATTCGAGTACTACGAGGCGAAGCGTACTTTCCGCTGGGTGCTCAAGCTCGACCCGGACTGCGCCATGGCCTATTGGGGGCTCGCTCAGGTTAGGGGCGTGCCCGAGGATCTGCAGAAGGCGCTGATCCGCGAGGCCGCCAAACACAAAGCGGCCGTTTCGGCGAGAGAACGGGGCTACATCGAGGCCTGGGAGGCGCGGCTCGGCCTCGACCCCACAGTCGCCTCCGACAGCGGAGCGCAGCGGCGGGCGTGGCAGAGTCGGCTCGATCAACTGCTATTCGAGTACCCGAACGACATCGAAGCTAGAACGCTCTACGCTTGGCGCGCAGCGGGCGGCGGGCATGGCGCCGAGACGATGCTTCAGCAGGTGCTTCGCAGCGACCCCAACCATCTTGGCGCACATCACTATCGCATTCACATGTGGGACGGCCGACAGTCGGCAGATGTCGTGGACAGTGCACGGGCGCTGTCGCGGACCGTGACTGCGTCGGGGCACTTGATGCACATGCCTGGGCACATCATGAGCGCGCTGGGCCTGTGGCCGGACGCGCAAATCGCGATGGAGGCGGCCGACCGAGCCGAGCTAAAGTACATCCGTGACAAACGGCTCATGCCTTTCGACTCGTGGAACTACGGACACAACCGCAACTATCTTTGCTACCTGCGGGAACAACGGGGCATGGCCCGCGCCGCGATTGCGGGAGCACGCGAGCTCCTGAGACAGCCGCTCGACCCGGAGTCGAGGCATGCGCGACGGTGGAGGCCGCGGCTTGTCGGTAAGACGGCCCTGCTGCGAGCGCTGGCAACGTTTGAACGCTGGGAGTCGTTGCTGGAGTCCGGGACGATCGCATGGACCGACGACATCGTGGATCGAGTGGCTCGCGAGTACGTGGAGAGCCTGGCCCACTGGGGGCTGGGGGATCTTGCTTCGGCTCGCGAGCGGCAAGAGCGATTGAGCGGACTCAAAGAGACCGTTGAGAAGAACGGTGATGCACGTCTCAAGCGCGAGTATGCGGTCCATGTGGCCGAACTCGACGCGCAGCTGACGATCGCGAAGAGCGACATACTGGGCGGCTTGAACCAACTCGCGAAGGCAGCCGAAATGGAGGCGGATCTTCGAAGACGTTGGAATGACCCGCCGATGTATCCGCGATTCCTCTACGCGGTCTTGGGCGATCAGTACCTGGAACACCGCAATCCCGGGCTGGCCGCCGAGGCCTTTCGACGGGGACTCGAACTCGTGCCCAACGATGGGCTGTGCCTTTCGGGACTCGTTCGAGCCTACGCCGAGTTGGACGACACGACAGAAGCGCAGGCGGCGTACTCTCGACTGCTCTGGGTGTACTCGCAGGCTGATGGAGATCTTGCCGGCTTTCGTGCCGCGACGGAAGCGGCAGAACGAATGGGACTGAAGATGGATGTGGCCCCCGACCCCAGAGAGGGGGGGCTCTCCTACGGAGCTAATGACCTCGATCGATTTGGCCCACCCAAATGGGTGCCGTTCGCAAGCCCTCCGTTGCCGAAGCCCGGTGATGCCGAAGGTGATGTTTCAAGTAAGCGAAATACGTTGCTGGCCTTCGTTCCCGGTCCCGACTGCGCTGACTGCTCCAAGCAGCTTGCGTCGATCTGGGACCGACTCAGCGAACTTGAAGCAGAACAAACCGACGTGATTGTCGTTGCCCTGCAGTGGCACGGCAAAGAGCCGCCAGCGCCACTCGATTCGGCGGTCGTTCGTGACCCCGAGTGGTCGATTCACCGCCAGTTCAGCGCCTGGGACGACTTCGAGGACGCTCCGCTCAAGATGACGGCCCTAATCGATAGGGCCGGCAAACTTCGCTGGGTTCGCTACGGGCACGACGCCTTCCTGGACGTCGATTTCCTATTAACAGAACTCCGTCACCTGAACAGCCGTCATTCCGGCTGAGTCCGATCCGGCTAAGAAACCGTCGATGGTTCGAGAACATACCCTAGTGTTCACTCGCCGGCGGAAATGAATCGTACAATTGGGTTGCTGTTCGAAACGACATCCCGCGATGACGCTTGCGAAGACTCCCGTTCTTGGGCGGAAATAGGAGCAACCTTGGCATTCCTTGATCGCGTTTGCGCTGTTGCTGTCGTTCTCGCGATGGTGGTTGCAGCCCGGACATCGTGGGGTTGGTCGGTTCAAGAGAACTTTCGCGATGCCGACCTGATTGTCATCGGCCGTCTATCGGACGCCTCGGCGGTCGATCTCGTTGAGAGGGTCGAGGTTCAGGGCCAACTCCTGGTGAGGCGCGTGCTTCGCGGCGACGCGGGCGCCGGTGACCGACTGTCTCTGCGATGGAGCTACAAGCCGGGGTTCCACGAGAGTCCCCAACAGACCACCGTCGTTGCGGAGGAGCATGGGCTATGGCTGTTGCGCCGTGACGATCACAGCTATCGTCCGCTGCAGATCGGTTGTGGGCCCCATCGGTTCCGTTGCACCGTCTTGTCTTTGCCCGATGGAGCACAGGCGATGGCGATCGTGCCGTCCCCTGACGCTTCCTGGCAGACCATGCTTGGCGCGGAACTCGCGGGTGCGTTGGCGTGGCTGGCACAAAAGGAAGGCGACGGCCTGAACCCGAAACGGACGGTATCGCCCTCAGGAGGGACAAGCCTGCGTGCCACCGAAGGGCAGTTGGCCTTTATGAGTATCAGCACGGTTCTGTGGGGAATGGAGATGGAGGAGACGGTTGACGCCTACGATTGGTTGTCGAGCTCGCCCTTGGCCAATGTGCGTGTGATCGGTCTGGCCGGGCTGCTGCGAACGGGCCGAACTGATCTTCTCAGTACCATCGAGGCGGAACTCGAGACCCTGGCTCCGACGCTCGACGCCGGGCAAGTCAGCTCTGCGCTTTTGAGAATCGCCCCGCCTCAGGGAGCGGAAAGCATCGTGATCATAGGCCGGCTGGCGCTCTCCGATGTGCTCTTCCCAGGGCTTGAGCAGAACGCCGTTAGCCTACTCAGCCGGGCGAAGACCTTGGACGCACTGCCGTACGAGTTTGTGCTCTTGGGCAGTCCGAGCGAATCCACTCGGTCGGTCGCGCTATCGGGGATCTGCACGGCATTGCGCGGACTCGCTCGGAAACCGAACGTGGTACCCGCCGCCTGGTTGCCGGACATCGAGTCGCGGTGCCCTAAACGCTTCCCGCTTGACCCCGAAGACGAGGCCTTCGTGATTCGCTTCTGGGAAGATTGGTGGCGCCGCAATCGAGACGAGGTGAGCCGGGTGCATGAGACTCTCTTCCCGGGGAGCGCGCCTCTTGCGGAGAACCTCCGTGCGCCGGCGCGCTACAGTCAAGTAACCCGCGAACGGCCTGTCGAGCGCAGACGGCTCACGCGCGAACAAGCGTTCCTCCAACTGCTTTCATTCTCTGGCTCGGCCGGGGGTGGATTCGACTCCTCCGGGAACGCGGTTCTTGCCCCATTGACCCGGCGTACCGGGCTTCATCGATCGCTCAGTGCGGCGGACGAAGCAGCGCTCCTCAAAGCGTTCGATGAGATCCAGGAGGAGTTTGACGCCCACCGCCGAAAGCAGGACGCGTATCGGCATCGCTTGCGGGTGAGTGGAGCGCCGCCTGATTCCGGTGTGATGGAGAAGTTCGCGGACGACTACCACGAGATTCTGCGGCAAGGCGCCGCGAGGGCGCCTGAAAAATTGTCGCCGGAGGGGCGAGACGTTTTGGAGCAGAGGCTGGAGTCGATTATCTCGTCCTCTTACGCTTTCTCTCGCGTTGATGGCGTGCGGCTGGGGGCTCCTGAATAGAGATGGTACGGGAGCGGTTTGTGGCACTCGTCATCTTGTCCCTGCTCGCCGTCGCCGAAGCGGTGTTGGCGCAGACCGAAGGACTTGAGCCGGCGGCCTACCTTCCCGCGGGCGCGGAAATCGAGGACCCCTCTCAGGATGTCGTCCGGGCGGACCTCGACGGCGACGGCTCAGACGAGGTCGTCATCTTCCACACGGTTCCGAGGGAAGGGCAGAATGCCGATTCGCCTCAGCCTATGGCGTCGATCAGCTTGCTCGCCGGTGCCGCGGGCTCGTATCGCTTGCTCTGGTCCACGGAAGTTCAGGAGGCTTGGGGCTTTTGGAAGCCGCTGTCGGGTGTCTTCGACGCGATTGGCGACGGCCGCCCGCAGATCTACGGCTACACGAGGTTTGGCGCCAGTTGCAATGGGGTCCTGGAGGTCTTCCGTTGGACGGAGGGATCGATCCAGAGAATCACTGGCGATTGGAGGGACGGCGGCTATTGCCAGAACGGACTGAGGATCGAAGACCTCGACGGCGACGGCCGCCGGGAGATCGTCTATCGGATCAGGAACTATGGAGTGAACGACCGCATCTACCGCTGGAATGGATCCGCGTTCGTCCTGGCGAGCGATCAGTTCCCCAGCCACTACGCATCCAGGCTATCGAGGCTAACGGCTGAGCTCCGTGCTGGGCGCTTCTCATCTCCCGTACACTTCATCCAAATGCTGGGCCAAGCGGTCGAGATTCATCGGATGCAGAAGACTTACCAAGCCGGCATCGAGTTGGCCGACGCATCCGTGCGTCTTTTCTCCGAACGCGATTGGGTGAAAGAGAACGGTCCGCTGGCGACAGATTATCGCCGTGCGAAAGCCGAGATCCACCGACTGCTGGCCGGGCTCCACGGGGCTGCCGGCGACACCGGCAAGGCTGCCAGACACAACGGGTTAGCGAAGCGGCTCCGGGATGGCGCCCCGGACATCTAGGGCGATACGTCCTGGACACAGCGGAAGCCGACTTGGCGCTGGAGTCATCCGACGAAGTGGCGCCGCGGCTTGCCCTCCGGGGAGTGTGATCAATCCGAATTGGGTTGCCGGAAATGAGCATCCTGCGTGAGGACGTGCCTTATCTATAGCTCGGCCGCGACGACGAAGCTGGTCAGGCCGGTAAAGGAAATCCGAGGCTTGTCGCGATACCGTAGGCGCAGGTCGTAGGCCTTCTGGAAACGGTCGGAACAGGGGTGGCGTGTCAGAGATCGTAGAGCTCTTCATCGATGCCCGTGGTCAGGCGTCCGTCGCTGTCGATGCCGGCAACCGCAAGAAGGGGGTCTGCTTTTGACTTGCGCTTCCCAGGGGCGGTGAGCCGATTCTGCAACGTGGACCGAATCAGTTCCGCCATGCTGACATGAGTTCGGAAAGCCTCCTCCCGAAGTTGCTCGTGAAGCCACTCGGGCAAGAGAATCGAGGTCCGCTTCATAGGCTCCCTTACTTCTCAAGCAGGAAGTTGCCGACGAACAGGGCGTCGATGCCTGAGGAGTAGAAGCTCCGTACGGCCGCGCGGGGGTCGCACACCAACCGCTCGCCGAACAAATTGAACGAGGTGTTGTAAAGCACCGGGAGGCCACTGGCCTTACCGGCAGCGTGCAGCAGTTGCCAGCAGAGCGGATTGTCTTCTTTGCGTACGGTGTGGACGCGGATACCGTCGCTGCCGATCAAAGCCGCTTCGAAGGTCTTGCGGTGGGCTTCGCGGACGCGGCTGACCGTGGCCAGGTAGCGCGTCGCGTCTCCGCAGTCGAAGTACTCGGATGCAATCTCTTCAGGTACCGAGGCGGCAAATTTGCGATCGGCCTCGCGGCGCTTGATATAGACGTTGAGATTCTCGGTGGAGTACGGGTTCAACGGCGACGCGAAGATGCTGCGGTTGCCGAGGGCGAGGGAGCCGAACTCCATGCGTCCTTGGAACCAAGCGACAATCTGGTGGTCGCCGAGCCGTTCAACCGCCGTCTGAATGACTTCGTCGTCGGTCATCAGATACCGGAAGCGCAGCTTGCAGTTCTCGAGCACTTGCTTGATCTGGTCGCGGTCATAGTCCGGTCCGAGGAAGAGGTTGTCGAGGGGCCGGCGGGTGTCTTTCCGAAACACCTGATGCCAGGCGTGGAGGGCGCATCCGAGACTGGTGCCGGCGTTGCCGGCGACGGGTTGCACCCAGACGTTGGCGAAGCGTCCTGAGTTTTCGATCGCGGCGACGAGCATGGCGTTGAGCATGAGGCCGCCGCCGAGGCAGAGATTTTCGCCTTCGCCGGCCATGCGAATGACGATCTCCTCGATGGCGCTTTGCACGCTGGCGGCCAGGTCGGCGCGCTCGTCTTCGGACAACGCGGCGCCGTATTCGATGCCTACGGCCGAGTAGAATTTTTCACTGAAGCTGCCCGCGGTCGTGCGGGACGTGTCGAAGTAGCTGTGATCGAGTTGCGGCAGGCCGTCGCCGCGATCGCCGAGGATCTCGAGCACCGCATCGCGGAAACGCGGCTTGCCGCGCACCGACATCCACTGCACCTTGTGTTCTTCCGCGCCGGGCCGGAAGCCCAGTAGCTCGGTGACGCGGCTGAAGAAGGCGGCGGGCGAGTTTGGCGCGTAGAGTTCCTCGACCGGCTCGATGGTGGTGCCGTCTGCCTCCCACACGGCGCCGCAACGCATGTCGCCGAGGCGGTCGAGCGTGAGGACGCGAGCCTTCTCGAACGGTGACGGGTAGAAGGCGGCGGCGGCGTGCGCCTGGTGATGGTCGACGACGACGAGCCGGCTGTTCGGGAACAGCGACTTGAGATGCAGGTGGAGGGACGAGTCCTGGCCGGCGGCGAGGGGGCGCGCGAGCGCGATGCAATCGACGTGTTCGCGCTTGGCCGAGGCGAGCGCCAGGCAGGCGTCGACGGCGCGCTCGGGCAGTCCTCCGGTGTGCGCGTGGCGCAGGAGCTTATCTTCCTCGATGGCGGCGACCAGTTCGCCGTCCTTCAGCAAGGCGGCCGCGCCGTCGTGGAGCCAGCCTCCAATTCCCAGGATCAGCATCAGACTTCCTTCAGCCGCTTGACGACCCGCTCGCGTCCGAGCGTCGCGAAAACGGCGAACGCGCTCGGGCCCACCGACTGGCCGCGCAAGGCGGCTCGCGCGCCGTTGATCAAAAGCCCGGCCTTGGCGCCGCGCTCCTCGGCAAGTTGGCGCAGTTCGTGCTCGACGCTCTCGGCGGTGAACTCGTTAGCAGTTTCGAGGCGCTCGCCGTCGTCGACGGTGGAGGCCAGATGGTACTTCGGCGAGCCGTCGGTACGCAGCAGGGCGAAGTCTTCGATGTCGTCGATCTTGCGCGATTGCTTACGGAAGACGCCGTCGTGGAACTGCACGATGCGTCCCGACCCCCGGGGCACGCGGAACCGCACGACGAAGGGTTCGCCGGCCTCGGCACGGCGGTCGCTTTCATCGCGCGTTATCTCGCGCATGCCGGGGTTGGCGAGCCAGGCGCCGGTTTGCTCGGTTGGCTTGTCGGATTCGGCGCGGGCTTCGGTGAAGTCGCGATAGGCAACGTTGTTGGCGAGTAAGGTCTGGGCGGCAATGAGAGAGGAATCAGCGACGACGGCTGCCGCGGTTGCCTGCGGCTTCGCGCCGCGCTGAATGGGGCTTGTGTCCTATCGAGAGCGCCGCCAAATGCCCAGTATACCAGTGGGGAATTGTGGGCTTTCGTGGTGCGGGCTAAGATAGTGGAGATTCTTCAGGAATCGTTACCAGGAAGAATAGCCGCCATGCCGCTCTCCCCTGACTTCACCGAAACCGTTCGAGAACGGGCGCTCCGCCAGCCGAAGTTTCGTCACGCGCTGCTTCAGAATGCGGTCGAAGTTCTGTTGAGTGGAGAGTTGGAAACGGGCAAGGTACTATTGCGGCGCTATGTCAACGCGACGGTCGGTTTTAAGCGGCTGGCAAACGAGCTCGGCAAGCATGAGAAATCACTGATGCAGATGCTGAGCGCATCGGGCAATCCTCAGGCCCGCAACCTGTTCGGGATGATCGAAACCCTGCAACAACTCGAAGGCGTAGAGTTGGTAGTCACCGTCAGCGATCGCGGCCGCGCCGCTTAGTAGTGTGCTTTGCGAATACCGTAACGGTTCGGTCCGCAATGTAGGGGCACGGCATGCCGCGGCCGCGCTGCCAGGTCAGCAAACGTACCTGTCTTGTCGCAAGCGGCTGCAATAGAGACACCGAGCCTGGAACGCCACTGACGGGTTCGCTGCCGCCGCGCCAGCGGCGCGAGATTTACCCCTCATATCACTCACGATCGGGGTTCGGTTCGGGCGCGTCGAAGTAGCTCTCCGCCGGGGGAGCAAAGAACACGTGGACCCGGCCCTTCTGATCAGCGCTCTCGGGGTGAAACGAAACGTTTGCGAGAAAATGCGTACTGCCCCGCGGCACCTGATAGTGCAGCAGCGAAGGCGTTGGTATCTCCATCGGCTTGTCCGGCTCGGTCCAATGATCGGGAGGCTGCTCGGGGCCGCTAGGTCCCATGAAGTGAGCGACGGTTTCTTGATAGAGAGGAGCTTCGTTCCCCGGCTCGCCTCGGAATCGCGCTTTCTCCAGCCGAAACCAGCCCGGCGCTGAGGAATCCGATTCGAAGACGAAGTAGATGTGGCGGTATCGGGCGGGCGGGATCGCCCCCTCCAGCTCGAGCGGCGCCGCGCCCAAGGAAATGGGCAGTGTACTGTAAACCGGCTCCGCACTCCCCGACATCTTGAGGCCGGCCTCTTCCTCCCAATTCGCCGGCTTTTCGTAGTCCTGGTTGGCGGCGATCTCTTCCCAGGTGGGTTTCATTGACTCGACACCACCGGCAGGTATATCGAGGCCGGCAACCCAGGCAATCCCGTTCAGCACGGCCTTGCGGAAATTGTCATCGCGATAGTTGTGATGGTTGTGCGCGCCGGTGAAGCCGTAGCCGCGTCCGCCGCCGGGGCGTTCGTAGGCCCACGCGACCGGGTGGCGATCACCGCGCAGGACGCTCGCTCGCACGTCGGGGTTATTCGAGCTGGGCCCGTCGTTGCGCAGCAGCGTGCTCAGCGGGGCGCGCGCCTCGAGGATCGGCGTAATGCCCTTCCGCTCGGGAACGAAACGCATGTTGAAGTACCACTCGTCGTAGACCGAGAAGGGCTTGAGACCTCTGGCCGCGGGGTGGTCGGGGAAGTCGGTGAACTTGGCGGCCCAGTCGGGGTTGATCGACCAACCCTGCTCGTGATTGCCGCCGATCCACGAGCGGACCGCTTCGGCCGGCGGGCCAGCGGGCGGCTCGACAGCATAGTGGATCATGGCGATGCCCAGGCCGCGGCCGGCCAGGGCGCTGACCTCGTCGAGATGCGCCAGCGCGACGTGCTTGCTGCCCTCGCAGGCCATCACGAGAGCATCCGCGTCGGCGAGGACGGTGGAGTCAGGCCAATCGTTCTTCTCGGTGACGACGGTTTCGAGTTGGGGGTACTGTTGCTTCAGTGAGCGGGCCAGCAACAGGAGTCCCGCGCGGTGTTCGTGCATCCCGTAGCCATGGCTCTCCGCGCCGGGGACGAAAACGATCTTGGTCGGCCCCGCCGCACAATGCGTGAGCAAGGCCGACGACAAGACGGCCAACAGGACGACGGCCGGGACGAAAAGGAGGCGCGGCAGGGGGCCGGTTGTCTTCATCCGGTTCGTCGCCCGGTTCGGGATCCCCGGTCGCATGGTCCGAGTTAGGTGCCCAGGGCTCCCAGAGCCTCTTCCAGCTCGCTGCGGGCATGCAGGTCGCCCGAGCGCGTTGCGACTTCGATGCCTTTTTCGAAGATCGAGCGAGCCTCATCCACTCGCTGGAGCTTCTCGTACGTCTTCCCGGCGTGGTAGTAGGCGGCCTGATAGGCGGGGTTGATCTCGACGATGCGGTTGAACTCTTCGAGCGCCTTCTCGTTCTCGCCCCGCTTGACGTATTCCTGCGCCACGCCGTAGCGTGCGAAGCAGTCGTTGGGGTTGGCTTCGATGAACTGCTTGAGGGTTTCGAGGCGTTGGTTCTCCATGATTTGTGCCTGGGGTTCGTTCCTGGACCGGACCGAGCAAAGAGGCCGGCGCTTGTCTGTTGGGCGAAGGAATTCTACTATAGCAATCGGTCCTTTGGATGGCCTGCCCCTACTTCTCGCCCACCGAACCGCTCGCAAAGCAGGGTCCGCCGGGGACACTGCGTCCGCCGCTCGGCGAGTTGTATGCGGGACGCTGTCACTGCCGCGACGGTGAGACGGTCGCGCCCGCGGACGATCTGATCGAGGAGGGATGCAACTTCGGGTACGCGCGGACGATCTGTGCGCGCTTCCCCGGAGGCGAAGGGCCCGATGCCGTGCGATTCAGCTTGGCCGAGGACGATGGGCGCGACGTCCGCATCCGGTATGCGATTGAGCGGGACCACCTGCCTTTCGGTCATGGCGTCGCCGTGTTCAGGCGCGGGCGCGGCGAGTGGACCGGGGTGGACGGCTTGCTTCGGAGCCAGGCCGAGGCTTACTTGAAGAGCTATCTGCGCTGGCAGGAAACTGAGGATCAGGCTTAGGAAAGCCGAGAAGGGCGGGCCTGAGACGACGTGGCGTAAGCCTCCAGCTCCAGCCTTGCCGGGTCGCGATTCTTCGAGACTAGGACGGCAAGTCACCGAGCAGCTGCGGTTGGTAGCGGACCTGAGACTCGAGGAATCGGTTCTCGGCAAGGCTGGAGCCTTACGCCACAGCCCGCCCGAAAGCCTCTCCGAGCCTCGACACTTTGCTCAAATGACGCGCAGATCAGAAGCTAGATCAACTCCGCGTCGGTCATAATCTCGACCAAGCTGGGGCCGTCGTGCCCCAAGGCCTCAACGATGGCGTCGTCGAGCAAGTCCTTGCCGGTCACGCGAATGCCCAACGCGCCGCAGAGCTTGGCGTACTCGGCGAAGTTAGGATTGTGGAGCGACGTCTGCCATACGTCCCACTCGCCGGCGCGCTGCTCTTTCGAGATCTTGCCCAGTTCGTGATTGTTGAGTAGCACGTGGGTGATGTTCATGTCGTACTTGACGGCGGTGGTCAGCTCGGCGAGGTATTGGCCGAAACCCCCGTCGCCCGACACCGACACCACCGGACGCCCTTGGAAGCGCGGGTCATCTTCCTGCGTCGCCGCCCAGGCCCCCATGGCCGCCGGGAAGGAGAAGCCGATCGAGCCGAGGTAGCCGGACATGAGAACTGCCTGGCGGGTGCACTCGAAGTAGCGCCCGAAGGAGTAGGTGTTGTTGCCGACATCCACGGCGATGATGGCGTCTTCGGGAACGTGGCGGGTCATCGCGGCAAATACTGCCGCCGAGTTGACCCCTTTGCCCCGGTCATCGGCCAGGCGGCGCTCCTTCTCCTCGCGCCAGATCCGCCAGCGGGCGGCGACGTCGGGTCTCTGGTCGGCGGCCTCGTGTCTGCCGCGTACGGCTTCAGTGAGCATGGCGACGGTCACGCCGATTTCGCCCCATACCGGTACGTCGACGGCATGAAACTTGCCCAAGGTCATCGGGTCGTAGTCGACCTGGATGGTCGGCTTCTTCGGCGTGATGCCGGTGTGGTTGCTGAAGCTGGCGCCCAAAACGATCAGTAGGTCTGACTCGTTCATGCACCAGCTTGCGATGGGCGTACCGCTACGTCCGAGCACGCCGCCGCCCAGAGGGTGCCGATCGGAGATCAGACCCTTGCCCTTGAACGTAGTGATGACCGGCGCGTTCAATTCCTCCGCGAGCTCGATGACGGCCGGCATGTGGAAGCGGGCGCCGTGGCCGACGATAATGACCGGCCGCTTGGCCTTGCGCAACAGGCCGGCGGCGCGATCCGCCGATTCCGCGGGCGGTGCGATCTCGCGCGGCGTGAGGCGGCCGTCGGGGCTGCCTGCTTCGGCGTTCGCGGCTGCGGGGAGCGTTTGCACTTCGTCGGGGAACACGAGGTGAGAAACGCCGCGGTTGAGCAAGGCGCTCTTCACAGCCAGATTCATCAACTCGGCGTACTTGCTCGTGTGCAGGACAGGCTGGGTCCACTGCGCCACCTTGCCGAAGGCGGCTTGCAGATCGACCTCCTGGAACGCACCCGCCCCGAGGACTTGCGTGTCGACCTGGCCGCTCAAGGCGATCACCGGCGAGCGGTCGACGTTGGCGTCCCACAGGCCGGTCAGCAGGTTGGTCGAACCCGGACCGGCGATCCCGAGGCACGCCGCCGGACGTCCGGTGAGCTTGCCATAGGCCGAGCAGGCGAATGAGGCGGCCCCCTCGTGACGAACGCCGACGTAGCGCAGCTTGCCGGCTTTCGCTTGGACGCGCAACGCGTCGGCCAGACCGAGATTGGAATGGCCCACCATGCCGAACACGGTGCGCACGCCCCAGTTGACCATCGTCTCAGCCATCACGTCGGTGACGGTGACGGCGTGCGGCGCCTCTTCCTCGAACCCGACGTAGACACCGTCGTCGCGAACCTCGACCGGGTAGGTCGTCACCCCATCGTCGTATCCGCCCGGAGGCTTGCCGGTGATAGGGTCGAAATCCCACCCATGCCAGGGGCAGCGCAGCAAGCCGTTCTCGATCGAGCCCTCGCCGAGCGGCCCGCCCTGATGGGGACACTTGTTATCGAGCGCAGCGTACTGGCCGCCGTGGCGGGTCATGCAGACGGTGGTATGGCTGCAACTCACCGGCTTGACGCGCCCGTCGGGGAGTTCGTCGGTTTCGAGCACCTTCTGCCAAAGGCGATTGGTTTCGGTGGTGGAACCGCCGGAGTCATTTTTTGTCATCAGCTTTCCTCACGAAGCCTGGTTGCTCAAACCGCAGCCGTTGGGAGGTGTCATGATAGCCCAAACTCCCGTGCCCCCCCAAAGGCGGCTTTGGCGGGCTGCCTATAATGGTTCATCGATGACGCTGTTTCGAGGGGTCTCATGACGAGGATTCGGCGGGGGGTGATAGCGGCCGTCTGGCTGGCCGGCTTCTCCGCCTTCGCCGCTGCCGCGCCGCCTGAGCCCTTCTCGGCAACGCTCGACTTCAGTGGCGAATGGCACCGGAATTGGGAGTTCGAGCAGGGCCAGGCTGTCGAACTTCGCGTCCACATCAACGATCCCGAGCTTCTGCCCGCCAACGCCCGGATTGAGGTGCGCTGGCAAGGACCGGATCTGACCGGTCTGGCCTTCGAGGGCGAGCGAGGCGACCTGCATGCCCGGGCCACGTCGAGCTGGAAGAAGACGCTCCACGCCCTCGATCCCGACATCTACCTCGTCTATCGCGCGCCGAAGACCGGAACGTATCACCTTGAGATCGAAACCATCCTCGACCGGCCGCAGCCGCGGGGCGACATTCCACGCGATACCGGCTTGGCTCGTCTGGCGACGGCGCTGCCGGATCGGACGCCGACCGTCGAGAACGTAGCCATCGCGGTGGAGTTGCGGCCGATCGACGAGACGCATCGCGGCGATGTCCTGCTCGAAACCGAGCCCAACAACTCCCCGGAGCAAGCGGTGCGTCTGCCCTTCGCGGCCGGCGACGCCGACCAGGTGCTTCGGGTCTTCGGCGGTGCGGACGAGCTCGAGTATTTCAACAACACCAACTCCGGCAAGTCTCCCGACGACTGGTACCGCATCGAATACCAAGGGACGAAGCCGAAAATCTTCACCGCCAACCTGCAACTGGTTGAACCCACCGTCAGCGCGCGCCTGCGCGTCTATCAGCCCGGTGAGCCCGGTCCGGAAGACCTGAACCCGCGCGAGCTTCCGAGCCGCAAGGACTTCGGCAACGACAATCCCATACCCTATGTGCATCCGCCGGCGGAGGTGATCCCCGGCCCGACGCCGATCTTCACCTACTACGAGGGGCGCGATCTCAACGAGCGCATCCATCAGCAGGACACCAACTTCCGGTCGTTCACCACACGCAAGGTCGAGCCCGGCGGCGTCTACTACCTGCGCGTCGAGGCCAACCAGCCCGGCTATGAGCTGGAGGTGCGGCTCATCGACCCGGCGCCCTACAGCGATCCGGTGCGTGCCACCGAACAGGCCATCTACTACCACTTGGCCGAGGTCGACGCCTGGTTGATTCACCGGCCGCGCAACATCGCGCTCGATCGCCGCGTGCGCGACGGCACCAGCCTGTTCGGCGAGAACTGCATGAGCTGCCACACCCAAAGCGGCGTGTGGGGAGTTGCCGACGCCTTCCGCAACGGCTATCGCCCCGAGGGAACCGTGCAGAACTGGCGGCGGCTCGTCAACACGATGTATGAAAGTCTGCGGCCGTCGGTGAAGTTGAAGGATGCGGCGGTCAACACCAGCCTCGCGCCCAATGACCTCGGCGACGCGCCCGCGGGAAGCCGCGTCGCCGGACGCAACATCGTCCTCCACGAGCGGACGGTCCGGCCCAAGCGCCTACACAGCTATCAGCAACGTCGCACCGCGAACTACGTACTCCAGACCGCCGACCCCAAGGGCATCAACGCCGCGGGCAAGGGCTCGAACTTCGGGCCGAACGTCGTCTTCAAGTTCGCCGCCGAGATCCTCGAGCGCGCGTGGCGCGACACCAACGACCCGCGCTACTTCTTCGGGCTCGAAGAGAAGGCCCGCAAGATAGTCGCCACCGGGAACGACGGCATGAAGGTAAGCGACGACCTCGGCCACCGCATCGAGTTTTTCTACCATCTGTGGCCGAAGGATTACCCGCAAGTCGTCGGCAGACTCACCGGGTCCGCCGAGCGGGTCGCGCGGGCGGAGAAGTTTCAGCAAGAGTTCGCGGCGCAGGTTGAGACCGACTTGCAGCGTCTCGCCGCGTTGCAACAAGAAGACGGCGGTTGGGGTTTCGACTTGGGAACCACGAAGGACGACGGCCGGAGTTGGACTCGCCTGACCGAGCCGGCCGACCCGGCGCCGACGGCCGTCGCTCTGATTGCGCTCGAGGCGGCCGGGTTCGGCGCGGACGACCCGCGAGTGCAGCGGGCAACGAAATGGCTGCTCGATGACCAGTTTGGGTACGGGCTCTGGAACCATGCCGCGCAAACGGGCTTCGTGACCACCGCCTATGTCATCCGTGCGTTGAGCCGCTTGTATCCCAAGGAGGCGGAAGAGATTCGGCGGCTGGAAGCGCCGGAAGGTGAACAGCGGTTGGAGACGCTCTCCCGCGTGCGCCGCTTACAGGCGGCCGGCGATGAGAGTGTCGCCGATCTCCTGATCGCCGCGGCCGATAGCCCCTATCCGCAGGTGCGATACCAGGCGCTGCTGGGGCTTGGTGGCGCACTCGCGGCGGACGGAGTTCCGACGCTGGTTCGCCACCTCGACGACCCTGTGAAGATGTGCCGCGAGGCAGCGTTGTGGTCATTACGCCAACTGTTGCTCGACGACACCGGCTGGCAAGAAGTGTTCGCGGCGTACGCCGGCGGTAGCGCCCGCGCACGTCAGTCGATTCTGCAAGCGCTCGTCACGCGGGCAGATCTGGCAGGCCCGCGCAGCCGAGTCGATCTCACCGAGCTGGCGCGCCTGCTGACCGCAGCCATGTCGGACCGGTTTGCCGGTGTGCGGGCTTACGCCTTCAAGGCCGCCTGGCGTTGGTGGGTGTGGAACCCGCCGTTGCGCGAAGCGATCAACCGGGCCTGGGGCGATGCCCTGCTACGCGAGGAGCCGAGCGCCCTCGCCGAGATGGCGCTGCGGTACTCGACAGCATCGATGCTCATCGTCAACGGACAGATCGCCAACCAAACCGGCGGCAAGAACGCGGACCAGCAATACCCGGAGCTGTCGGATTTCTACGAGCTGCTGACCGAGCTGCGCGACAACGCCGGCGAACCGCGGCGCGTTCGTTTCGATCAGCGTCTGACGGCCGTCGCCGCCACTCATTTCCAGGAGCGAGCCAACGACGGCGGCCCCGGCCAACTGGGATACTCGACGCCGGGCAGCGCCGATTTCCTCGGCAAGGTCGTGCTGGCCACGTATGAACGAGAGGACGCCGCTGCAACGCTTCCGGGGAACGTACCGTGGCGGAAGATCGCCCTCCAGGGCGCTGCCAACATCGCCTATGCGCCGCTTGAGACGCGTCTACTCGAGTTGCTCACGGCCGACGACATCGACATGGTGGCTGTTGCCGCGCGAGCCTTGGTGAATCCGCAGTCGTTGTCGTTGCCGGCGCGCGTCGACACGTTGCGTGAGCTGCTCGACAAACTCGACCGCTTCCTCCAAGCGGGACGGGCCGATGACGCCGACGCGTTGACTCGCTTCCTGTCCCGCATTAAGTGGGACTTCGAGAGGGTCAGCGAGCGCGAGGAGCAGGAATTCTACCGCTTGTTGATCTCGGGTCAGCCACGCGGACGGCCCTCACGGCGCGGTTCGCCGGCGGCTTCCGTGGGTGGCCTCGTCGGCAAACCCGCCCCGGGTGAGCCGGCCGAGAACGCCGGAGAACCCGAGCAACGCCCCGTGCTTACCGGCCGCATCCTCGGCGAAAACCCGACGCTTCATCGCAAGACCGCTTTCGAGCTGGTCGACAAGAACTCACGTTTCTGGCTGCCCTCGACCGAGTGGATGGTCTCCTACCAAGAAGGTGGTTTGTCGATGGAGGAGGCCGTCGAAGGAGCCGTCGAGGCGGAGGACTTGCAGGTACTCGAGCTGACCTTCGGCCGCACCACCGAGCAGATCGTTCTCGACGGCCTCGCGAGCAAGAACAGCATCCTGTGGTGGCGCGAGGGGGTCCCCGCCGCGCGCCTGACGCTCGCGTTGGACGTGCCGGAAGCCGGCCCCTACGAAATCCTCACCGCCTTCCTTTACGACCGCGAGATGGGCACGGTGCAATTCGCGCTCAACGGCAAGGACATCAGCGAGCCGGTCGACTTCTACAAGCCGCATCTCACACCCAGCGGACCGGTGTCGCTAGGCGTGCACGAGTTCGAGCAGGGCGAGAACCGCTTCACGGTGAAGATGCTGGGGGCCAACGAGGACGCGGAGCCGCTCTACATCTTCGGCATCGACTACGTAAAGACCATCCCGGATGAGGGTACGGGCTCGCTCTTCACCAAAGACGAGCGCGGGATGGATGTGATCGACCCGATCACGGCCGCGAAGGACCGCATCATCCGCATGTTCAACGCCTGGTTCGCGACCGACCGCGCCGAGGAATCGCGCGAACTGGCCGTTAATCTGGCGAACAAGACAGCGCTGCGCCGCAACCCGGAAGTCCGCAAGGCCCTGGCCGCGTACGTCGAGCACGAAACGATTCCCAGGTTGCAGAAGCGCATCCAGAACATTCTCAATAGCGACGACAAAGTCTATGGGGAGCAACTGCGGAAGTTGATCAGCGAGCAAGGCCCGCCGCAAGGAACCGACGCACGACGTCTAGAGCCGACGAGCGAGTTCATCGACGACATCCTGCACTTCCGCGACTATGTCTTCGCGGAGATGACCAAGATCGCCTCCGACGACGGCAAGGCGTGCATCTCCTGTCACGGCGTGCCCGGGCGCGTGCCGACTTTGTACCTCGAACCCCCGGACGCCGCGGGCTACATTCCTCCCGACAAGTTACTCGACAACTACCGCAAGATGCAGCAGCGCGTCGACCTGCGCGAACAGGAGCGCAGCAAGTTCCTGCGCAAGCCTCTCAACATCCAGACGGGCGAAGAGGATGGCCATCAAGGCGGGCAGCGTTTCGAAGCGGACGCCGCCGGCTACCAGGTCATCCGCCGCTGGGTCCTCAAGCAGACGGAGTTACAGCGCGGCGGTGGTTGATCGCGTTGTCGACGGCGTAGGCCCCGACGAGGAGGTACCGCACCTCATTCTTGTTCAGCAACTTCAAGAACTCGCTGAAGTCGCTCGGTAGTGGGATCGTGCCCATAAAGAGTGCGGCGGATGGTTTCAATCGCCTCAAAGCGTTCGCGCGGCGTCCGGCTGAGCCAGTAACGGCGGTCGTGGCGATCCTGCTCCTCGAGTGAAACGACCGAGAAGGCGGTCCGGTCGAGGGCCTCTGGATTCCGCTTCGGCATGATGTATCTCCAGAATACCAGGGAGGCTCGGGTCTCGCCCTTTCATGCTCCGGAAAGTAGCTACAGATTGACCGGAATCAGCAGCATCGCCACGACCGTGACCGCGAAACACGCCGCGGCCACCAGCGACGTATAGCCCAGCACCTCCCCAAACCGCAGCCGCGCCACGGCCAGAATCGGAATCGCCCAAAACGGCTGGATCATGTTCGTCGTCGAATCCCCATAGGCGTATGACAACACCACCGTCGTCAACGAGACGCCCAACTCCTCCCCGGCCGGAATGAGATAGGGCGCTTCGATCAGCCACTTCGAGCCCGCCGAGGGAACAAACAAGTTCATGAACCCCGAGTAGACGTAGACGACGAGCGGATACGTCCGCGGCGTGGCGAAGTCGGCGAACAGCCGTCCGAGCCAGGCGCCGAGGCCGGTGTTATTCATCACCCCGAAGATGCCCGCGTAGAACGGGAACTGCAAGATGATTCCCCACGTCGTGCCGACGCCCCGGCGGCAGGCTTCCACGAACGACTGCGGCCGACGATGCAGCAACAACGCCGCCACCAGGAAGGTCATGTTGTAGGCGTTGATCGTCCACGTCGTCCCAAAGCCGCGCGTGATCATCGAGTGGCCCAGGGGATAGGCGATCAACACTGTGGCCAGTAGAATCCACCCCGGAAAGCGGTCGAGCCGTCCGGCGGGCGTCGTGGACGAGGAAAGCGGCTCGGGAGGCTTCGGCAGTAGCGCCTCCACCTGCTCGGGCGAGAGCGTCACCGTAGCTCGCCGCGGGTGCAGCGCCAGCGTCACCAAAACGCCCACCAAACCGATCACCACCATGTAAGCGAGGTTGAACGGTGCGAACAGCGTCTCCGTCACCGGCAGCAGACGGTCGACCACCGGTTCGCCGGTCAGCGGCTCGAGCAGCGGGTTCCCCGGCGTTGCCAGAATCAGGGGCGCCGAACCCGAGAGGCCGCAGTGCCAGACCGTTCCCATGCCGAGGTACGCCGCCGCCGTCAGCACTCGCAGGTCGGCCTTGGGGTTGTGCTTGCAAACGAAAGGCACAAACAACGCGGACGCCACGATGCAAAACGCCCAATTCAGATAACCCGTTGCCAGCGAATAGGCCGCCACGAGCGCGACCGCCTGTAGCGGCTTCGCCGGGTCGGGTGTCCGTGCGAGACGGTCCATCAGCCGGAACACCGGCCGCGACGAGACGCACGCATGCGACACCACCATGATGATGGTGAACTGCATCGACAGCTCGAGCAAGTTCCACATCCCGCCGCCCCAAGCTAGAACGGCGGCTTCCACGCCGACCCCCGCCCCCAGCACCGCCAACGCCAGCGCACATGCGGTGAGGATCATGCAGACCACCCAAGAGTCGGGCACCCAACGCTCGGTGAAGCGGGACAGCCCTCCGCCAAGGTCGCGGAAACGGTCGATCAGAGAGGTCATTTGCGGCAGCACAGGCAGCCCGCCTGGGACGGCACGGGAGAACGGCGGTATTGTAGCGTAGCGGCCTGTCGCGACCTATCGGGGCCGCGAGTGACGCCTCTTCTTGGCGCCGACTACCTTTCCAATTCGCCAAGAATCTGAGCGAGGTCGCGTTTCAAGGTGGGCAGTTCGTTTTCGATGACGGACCAGACCAGGTCCGTGTCGATCTCGAAGTAGTGGTGAACCAGGATGTGCCGCATCCCGACAATCTTCTTCCACGGCACCTCCGGGTGACTCTGCTTCAACTCGGCGGAGACTGACCGGCAAGCCTCGCCGAGTATCTGTATGTGATGGACGGCGTAGGTCTGGATCAGGTCGTCGCTTTCAAAGGCTTGGCACCCGCGGCCAGTATGCTTCTCGATCCGCTCAATCGCCTCCAGAACGTCCCGAAGGAGGTCCCGATCGTCCCTCAAATCGGCACAGCTTCCTTGAGGACCCGCTCTCGGATGCGCCTTCGCAATCCCTTCTCGGTGACCACGTCCACCGAACACCCGAGCAATTCCCGCAGATCCATCAGCAGACCGCCCAGGTCGAGTAGGCTACGCCCGGGATCCATATCGACCAGCAGGTCCACATCACTTCGTTGATCGGCCTCGCCGCGTGCCATTGAGCCGAAGACTCGGACGTTGCGGGCGCCATGCTTGGCCGCCAGTTGCAGGATCTGATCCCGTTTGCTTCTGACTGCCTTCGGAAGATCGATGCTCGACACTGACACGGCGAAAGCCTTCGAGGATGGATGGTCCTGTGCTCTATTGTATACGGCAGATCCGATAGCGGCCCCGTCCAAACTCGGCGAAGGCGGCATGGTTGTCGCCCAACCGAGCCGTGACCGTGAGTACCTACGGAGTGAAATCCTTGCCGAGCGTGGCAGAAAACCTCACAAGCCCATTCCAAGGGGACAGCCGCAACCTGTGGTCCATTCCGATATCGGAGGAGACCGGTACAGTCGAGGGTGAACCCCAGCGGCTCACGGCCGGAGCGGGAGATGACGTTCAGCCGTCCATGGCGGACGATGGACGGATCGTGTTTGCCAACCAGAGCGTGAAGACAGATCTCTGGAGCGTGCCCGTGGACGCCAACCGCGGCCAGGTGACGGGAGAAATCGAGCGGCTGACGAACGACGCCGCGTTTGACACTCTGCCGTTCGTTTCGGCCGACGGGAGCAAAGTGGTGTTCATCTCAAATCGGGCGGGGAACAACCGTCTGGGCGAAAGATTTGGCAAGCGGCAAAGACATTCAGCTAACGGTGACGCCTGAGGATGAATCATTCGGTGTGATCAGTGCCGGCGGAACCCAGGCGGCATATGTTGTCCGCAGCCAGGGGATCGGTTATCTCGTCTCTACGAAGGGTGGTCCTTCCCAGAAGCTTTGCGAAGATCGGGGTATGTACTTGACTCCCGTTTACTCCATATCTTGTGGTTGGCCCGTTCGAGGATCTCGGGCAGGCCGAACCATCTCTCGATAGGCCTTCGGAGGCACGGCGACCGCCTGTTGGACTAACCGGAAGAACAGTTTGCCTCGGTGACGGATTCGGATTGTGCTGGTTCAGCCGGAATTGGAGAGAGGCCGTTCTCCGTAAGTTAGTTGTTCCGCCCTTCGGGCGGGGATTTTCAAGGCATGAGGGTCTATCGATCCGATGGTATCATGGCCCGTCTTCAGGGGCCTCCCATGCCTGTTTTCAGGGCGAGGTGCTCGTCCATCAGCTCGGCTAGGATCTCGTTCCTCCTCTGCAGCTTCTGTTCCAGGGCTGTGACACGCTGCTGCTCTCGACCCCTGTCCGCAAGGGTTTGGCGTCCGAAAGCCGCTGCTCCGTTCTCGAAGAACTCCTTCTGCCAACGATAAAAGACCGTCGGCCGGAGGCTCAGTTCTTCGCAGAGCTCGGACACGGGAACGTGCTCCAGTAAGTGTCTTCGGAGGACGGACACCTTCTCTTGCGGGGTGTAGTTCTTGCGCTGTTTCGCCATTTGTTCTCTCCACTAGGAGAACGGCGACGAATTCCATTTCCAGCTGAGGCGGGACAAAAGAGCACACGAAGATCACAGCCTACATCGAGAACAATCCCGTGAAGGCGGGATTGGTGCAAGGTCCGGCAGACTATCGCTGGTCTAGCGCCTGGCAGGGTGCTGAGCAAGTCAGCGCGGTGAGTCCCGCGCGAGGCCTGGAGGCGCGAAACCAAAGAGCCGTAAGTAAACGCAGAGGCTGATGTAGTGTAGGCCCTCCAAGCCTGGCCAAATGTAATGCAAGGCTACTGGCTTGCTGGTGTGGCGTAAGCCTCCAGCCTTGCCGAGAACCGATTCCTCGGTTCTCAGGTCCGCGGACTATGGCGCTGCTCGGTCGTGCCATCCTGAGTCCCGACGAATCGAGACTCGGCAAGGCTGGAGCCTTACGCCACATTTTCGGCTCAAGCCAGCGATCACAGTAGCTCCTCAATCGATCAGTGGCTTTTCTAGATCAGCCACCCTCTAACGGCTTGGCTTTTGACGGCTGCTACGCCAGCGGGTCTCCAGAAAAACTTGCAACTGAATCTTAAACTCGTTCACCGACCGCGGCCGAAAGAAGTGCCGATGGTTGAGCTTGAGCCGCGTAAGTCCCCACGGGAAGTGGTAGGTCCCGCCCCAGTTGACGTAGCGGATTCTGTCCGGCCCCGCGTTGAACTGGTCAACCTCGGTGACAACATCCACCTTCTTCGTCACATGAACAACGCTGCGGCCCCACCAACCCTGACTCTTCACCGGGCCGTCCTTGGCGGTAATGTACGACCCTTTGAGAGTGAGCAACCGGTGGACCCTCGCGACAAAGTCACCGGTCGTCCGTCTCTTGGTTGCCGGCGCTCCGCCGGTGCCGGCGCGGCCCTCGTAATGCCCAAAGCCAAGAGTCAGCCGGTCGTTCCACAACGGCGAGCGGACATGGCCGAACGTGTCTTTCCAGCGGTTAGGGTCCGAGTCAAAACCGCTCCCACGCACGACGGAAACACTGTAGTCAACCGACTTGATTTTTCCGAGGGCAAAGACGCCCTGTTCGCGGGGTGGAAACAACCGCGCAGCCGCGGGAAAGTCGATCATGTCGAGAAAGAACGGCGACTCGGTATAGTCGCCAACAAACGGCAGCCAGCTTCGGCCGGCGCGAAACTCGAGACCGTCGGTGGGATGAAAGGAAGCCCACAAGTCCATGGTGACTCTGCGGGTGAAGTCGTACTGGAAGCGCGTGCTGGTCTTCGGTAGGAAGTACCCATCCGCCAAGATCCTTGACCGCCTGACAAAGAGTTGGCCGCCGCGATCCGGGTGGTGCGTGAGGTGCCCTTGGAAGCGGCCTTCGAACCGCCAGTCTTTCAATTGCGCCCGGCCGGTCGCTGCGAGGGCAACGAACCACAGAAGGAGGGAAACAGTCCGGCGGGCCGACGGCAAGGTACCTAGGATACCGGAGGGATACCGAAGCAACCAACGCGCCCCGCACGACCGAAAGCCGGTACGATGATTGGGAAACAAACTACGTCCTGAACAAGGAGCACCCACAGCTATGCCCGCAACTCGTCGAAGAATCTTGCAGGGAGCCGGCCTCGGCTCGTTGATCGGCCTGTGGCCCGGCCGCCTGGTAGCCTACGGCAAGAAGAAAGGCCGGGATGTCTACCGCGAGCTGGGGCTGCGGCCGGTCATCAACTTCCAAGGGACCTACACGTCGATCGGCGCCTCCAAGCAGGCCCCCGAGTTGTTCGAGGCGCAGGCCCAGGCGGCGCGTGAGTTCGTCGTGCTCGAAGAGTTGCAGGATGCCATCGGCAGCCGGCTCTCGAAGCTGATCGGCACCGAAGACGCCATGGTCAGCACCGGCGCGGCCGGGGCGATTGCCATCGGCACCTATGCCTGCGTCGCCGGCGATGACCCCAAGAACATCAGGCGGTTGCCCGACATCACCGGCATGAAATCGGAAGTCATTATCCAAAAGGTGCACCGCAACGGATACGACCACGCCGCCCGCAGTGCGGGGGTCAAAATCATCGAGGTGGAGGGCGCGGAACAGTTCAAGAACGCCATCAACTCACAGACCGCCATGGTCTACCACCTGGGCGGCACGCCTCGTGACCGCGAGTGGAAGAACGCCGTCGAGATTGACGACGTGCTCGCGATCACCAAGCCGGCTGGCGTTCCCGTGATGGTCGACGCAGCCAACATGCTCCCGCCGTGGAAGAACGTCGAGAAGCTGGCGGCGATCGGCACCGATCTGATCTGCATTAGCGGCGGCAAGCACATCAGCGCGCCACAGTGCTCTGGCGTGCTGGCGGGTCGCAAGGACCTGATCCACGCCGCGTGGCTCAACTCCAACCCGCACTCCGACTCCAGCGGACGCGCGATGAAGGTTGGCCGCGAGGAGATGGTGGCGTTGTGGATGGCGGTGGAGAATTACTCCAAGCTCGACTTCGCGGCCATCGACCGTGAGTCGAGCGCTCAGGCTGCCTGGCTGGAGAGTCGCCTAGGGAAGGTCCGTGGCCTGCATCTGGCCCGCGCACCCTTTGAGAGGACTCGCAAAGTCCATCGGGTCGTCGTCGAGTGGGATGAGGCGGAACTTGGCGTTACGACCAAGCAACTCAAGCAGCAACTGCTTGCAGGCGAACCGCGCATCGCCGTCGCCGGCAACGGGCCGCAGGGGATTCAACTGACGGTCTTCATGAACGAGGCGGGTGACGAGAAGATCGTTGCCCGGCGGATCAAAGAGATCTTCAAAACGGCCGCCCGCGCATAGGTCGAGCCGGGGGGCGCCGCTTCCTACAGCGCGTCTTGGCGGGGCCGCAGGTTCTTGATGGGAATCGTGACCACGTTGCTGATGAAGAAGACTTGCGCGATTGTTAGCTGCGCCGCGGGATTGTCCTCTAGATTTTCGTTCAGCCTCAAGTTGAGCTGATAGACGCCTACTTGCCCGGGCATCAGGCCGACGAACTGGACCTGTGCCGTGATCCGGGCTACCTGTGACGACACGAAGTCGTCCGCAACGAGCGGCACATTGAAGAGCGGGGAGCTGGGGATCGGTTGTCCTGATACGATCCCCTCCGAGATCGGCTGTGGCGCGGTCAGGCCCAGTCCGGTGCCGAAAACAACGATCGTCTCCCCAGGAATGGCGGGGTTCTCCTCGGTGATCAGCGAAAAGAAGTCGTTGCCGCAACACAGTGTCGGCTGTCGCGTGGTCGTATTGATCTGCGCGACGTCGGAGGATGACGCCGAAAACGTGATCTTGTTCCCCTCGCGCCCTGAGGCCTGTGCCGTTAGGATGACCACCGGCGGGGACTGCCCCCCGCGAAGGAATCCGAACGGTTCGTCGTTATCGTCCAGATCCGGCACCACGACCAGCGTGGAGCCTTCGTTCACCGAGGTCGTGAACGGGATATCGTTGCCGTCTTCCTCGAGCGATCGGGCTACCACTTGCATCTGCGGTGCATTGAGATCAAAACCCTCGAGTCGGCGCGCCGTCACTTCCGGGTCGCCCAGTCCGGCGTTGATTTCGTCGACCATCTTGTTGCGAATCGAGATAACGGTGTCGTTCTCCTGCACGGTGACCTGATAGGGGCGGCCGCGGATCGTAAACGTGACAACGTCGCCGGCTTGAATCTCGCCGCTAATGATGATCGTCGTCCGCGCCGAAAAGAAGCCTTCGGTTCCGGCGGAGGCCGTCACCTCGGGATCGCCGTCACCGGCGTTGATAACAGCGACGAGCCCGTCGCGAACGGTGTCGGCAGTGTCGCCGTCCACGGTTACATAGACGTAGGCCCGCCCATTGATCGTGACGGTCACCTCCGTCCCGGCCACAGCCGCCGAGCCGGTCCCCCCCGCCGCCGCGGTGGTCGAGATGGCAACTCGACCCTGCGCGGGTCCTGCCCCGTGCACGGCGATGGCGCGGCGCGGCTCAACCCCGTCGAAGGCGAACAGACCCGGAGACGCCCGCGCTACCTCCGAGGCTCGCGCGCTCGACACCGTAACTGTCCCGTCGTCGTGACGCCGCCGGACGTAGATGCTGACGGTCGTACCCAAAGTCTCGAACGGCACCACGAAGTTGATTTGCTCCGGCGTGACCACGTACAGCGGCACCTGCATTCCGTTGACGTATACCCGCACGCCGCCGAGCTCCTTCGGCAACTGCGGGACGTTCGTCTCCGCTTCGAAAGTCTGCTCGGCGAAGCCGGTGCCGAAGATCGAGGCGAGCGTACCGGCCGGCAACTCACGCGCGTCGTTGCCGCCCGTCAGGTTATTGCCCGAGCGCCGTATCGAGGCAAGAGACCCCTCTCCGGTGATCGACGTATCGATGAAGATGAAGTCTCCATCCGAGCCCGGTTGCTTCGCGAACAGACGGATCCCAAACTCGTCGTCACCGCCGTTGAACTCGGCGGCTTGGGCGCCTTTCGCCGCCTCCTCGTCGCCAACCTGGATATCGAGCAACGAGCCATCCGAGACCGAAACCGCGTAGGGAATCCCGTTGCCCTGGCGGCCGATCTGTTTCGCGATGAGTTCCAACACGTCCAACGCTTCGACCCCGAGTTGGCGCTGCGCGAAGACATCGGGATCTTCGGCTCGGTTGATCACGAACAGGAGCCGGTCAACCATCACGAACGGCTCGTCGCCGGGAAACGCTTCGGCCTCGTACACACGGCCGGCCACTTCGAGCCTGACGAGGTCACCGGCCGCCACCGATCCCCCGAATTGCACGGTGCCGGTCGCATGGACGCTGTTGCTCACAAACGGACTGCCGCTGACTGCCGCCTCGGCATCGTTGTTGATCATCTCCATCAGGCCGTCGCGGACCTGGTCGGGGGTCGCGCCGTCTGCCGGCGTGGTGAACTTGTACTCCCGGCCGTCGATCGTGACCAAGTCCTCCGCGCCCTCGCTGCGGTCGCCGCCGAAGCTCACGAACCCATTCGACGAGACGGCGAAGGACGCGCCGTTGACCAAGCCGTCGCGCATGATCTGATCCTCGCCCGGGGTGAAAACCAACACCCGGCGGGTGAACGGATCGGCCACGAAGAGGTTCGTCCCGTCATGGGCGAGCGAAGTGGGCGCGCGTAGGCTTGCCGCCCCGTCGGACTCCTCGAGGGTTTGAAAGTCCGGCTGGCCCAGCACGGTGTCGGCGCTCGCGCCGTTCTCCAGCGGGATCTGGTTATAGATCAGGACGCGGTCGTTGCCGCCGTCCGCGACATAAAGCTTCTCCCCGTCCGAAAGCGCGAAGCGGGGAAAGCTCATGGTCGCCTCGCAACGGCGCGGAAACGCGGGGCCGCAGTCATCGTCGAAAAAGAAGTCGATCGCCCCGTCGCAGTCGTTGTCGACGCCGTCCGAGCAGAACAGCTCCGTGTCCTGTGTGGGCGTGCATTCGCCGTCCGGGGGTTCGATCGGCTCCGGCTCCGGAAGCGGGTCGCAGAGTTCCGTCGAGTTGTTTCCGCCGGCCGTTGCGAAGTCGAGCTGACCGATCACGACGTCGGCGGGGAACGTGTTGCTCGTCGGGACGGCAAGGAAGATCAGCACCCGGCTGAAACCCAGGTCCGCGACGAACATCCGTCCGTTGTTGACCGTCACCGACACCGGGTCGAGCATTTGCGTCGGGCTGGGGATGACGTTGGACTGCGTGAGGTCGGGCTCGGGCCGCGTATCGAAATCGGGCTCACCCAGCACCAAGTCGGCGCCGGCCCCGTTGGTTGTGGGGATCGAATTGTAGATCAGGACGCGCGAGTTCTGCGTGTCGGCGACAAACAGCCGCCCGCTGTCGATCCAAACACCCTGCGGGCCGCGCATGCCGGTTTGGCTGGTGGCCGGGAAGTTGCTCGTCAGGTCCGGCTGCCCGATCACAACATCCGGCGGCGTGCCGTTCGCGGCCGGGATCGTGTTCCAGATCAGGACGCGGTTGTTGTCCGTATCGGCCACGACCAGCCGGACGCCGTCGGATGCGACGCCGCCCGGGTTCTGCATGCCGTCCATGAGCGCGGGGTCGAAGCTGTCGAAGTCCGTCTGGCCGAGCACGACTTCGGGGATGCCGACGCACACCGGGCAAAGGTCGCCGTCGGCCTGGGGTAACTCCGCGTCCGGGTCAGGCAGGAACCCCGACAGGTTGTTGTAGATCACCACGCGGTGATTCTTGGGCGTGGCGCCAAGCTTGTTGCCTTCCGCGACGAACAGGCGATTACCGCCGAGGCCGATGCCGGCGGCCGCCCCGATCGTCTCCTGACTCGAGACCGGCGCCTGGCGCGTGAAGTACGGCTGGCCGATCACGGCGCGCGCCGCCTGTCCGTTGACCCAAACCGGGTCCGCCGCCGCGGGGACCCCGAAAACCGATCCCAGCAGCAGCGCCAGCGCCAGCCGTGCGCCCGGCATGTTCTTTAGGTGTTGTTTCACAGTCATACGGAAGTCGGTACGCCTTGGCCCTCAAGCCCGCGATGCAAGCCCCTGTTGTCCGGCCGCGCAGTACCCCTGGATGCACTTGCCTGGATGTGTTCGATCAGCAACGGTGACAGCTCTTGGCGGTAACTTTCGCGAGACGCGGAGGTATGCGTGCGGAGACCAACTCCTACCAGAATACAAGTCCTGGATGGAATACGCTAGGAAGCGCCGGAAGGGTTCCTCAAATACGCATCGTCGCCACGCAGCCAGTCGTCTCGCACGGGCTGGAACAGGTCGAGCGCCACCGAGTCCTCCAGCGCTTCCACCAGATGCGGACGTTGCGAGTCGATCTGCATCAACTCGCCGGCGCCGACGACCTTCTCTTCGTCGCCGAAGTCGAAGCGCAGGCGGCCCTCCAGCACGTAGCTGACTTGCTCGTGCTCATGATGGTGCCGTCCGACAACCGACCCTTTTTTGCGGGCGATGGTCATGCGATCGGCATGCACCACCTGCCGCGCGATGTCCGGCGTCATCTGCTCGCGCTCGATCTCATCCCAACGATGAATCTTCATGGTCCCCGCCCCCGCCGCTTCCGCGCGAATCACCCATTATAGCGGTCCATCTTCGTGAGTACCGGCCACGAGGTGATGACCGGCATAGCCGCAGGCAGGCCCTGCTGGTGCCGCAAACCGAGCGAACGACGCGGCACCCTGGCAGGATCACAGGCCCCCGGAACAACGCGAGGACCTGATCGCCTGCTTCGTCGCTCTCCTTTACCTTCGCCGGTATGGCCTCCCACAGATCGATCGGCTCCTTAGTCCTCAACGATGTCGGGCTTGAGCTTGCCGATGATCGCGAGCAGCTCCTCCTTCTCCTTGGCAGGCACCTTGAACTTGTCCAGGGTATCCACCAGGTGGTTTACAACAAGGTTGAAGTCTTCTTCCGTGATCCCCAGCCCCGCGTGAACGGTTTTGGCGTTTCGGCTGATGATCTTGCAGGGCCCACCGGTGACGTTGCAGATCAGATTGATGTTCTTCTGGATGAACGACTTCCGGGTGTCCGTACCCATACCCTTGAAAAAAGACCCAACCTCCGGATCGATGAAGAGTTTCTCGGCGAAGTCGTTCGCGACCGCTGAGATCGCTTCGTACCCGCCGAGCCTCTCGTAGAGCGACTTCATGTTGCCCTCAGCTTTTGTTAAAACCGGTACCGAGAGCAGCAAGCAAAGCGCCGTCACGGTCACGCCGAAAGAAGCAAAGTTTCTTGAGTTGTTTCGAATGTTGTACATGTCTTTCTCCTTGTCTAAGATTTACTCTTGTCGTTTTTGATTTCTCATCTTTTGCCGGCACGATTGCACATATGCGCCGGCCTCGCCGTCCTAATTCACGAGTGAACTGCACGTGAGCGTGCGCGCACGAATCGGCAGCGTGATCGTAAACGTCGTACCCTTGCCGATTTCGCTTGCGACGGTGATGTCACCGTTGTATCTGTGAACAATGTTGTAGACGCTAGCAAGCCCCATGGCGACACCCACGCGTGAGTCTTTCGTAGTGAAGGTAAAGTCAAAGAGCGTTTCCAACTTTTCTTTGGGGATGCCGCTGCCAGTGTCAGAGATTCGGATGCGGGCGCAGTCCCTGTCTGCGCCGGTCTCCACCGTGATCTTTCCCTGGCCCCGAATCGCTTGCATGGCATTGGTCAGAAGGGTCATCAACACCTGGTTGATCGCGGCAGGACCACAAGGAACAACCGGACCGTCGCCGAGCTTCTTTGCGATGGTGATTCCCTCACGTATCTGGTGAGAAATCAGGTCCAACGTGCTTTCGACACAGTCACGAATATTTGCCGAATCCTGCGGTGATTCCTCGACGGTGAATCTCTTGAGACCACTGACGATCGTCGCGATTCTCAAGCTGGCCTCAGAGATAATGCGATTATTGTCCTGGGCGATGTCTACGGACCGCTGAAAACCGCGATCCGCGCGCACCTCGTCCAGCGTCTGGTTCTCCTCGATGGCTTCTACGATCCTGTTGACGCAGCGTTCGAGGTTGCAGACGCTGCTCTTGACCACGCCGATGGGTGTGTTCAACTCATGGGCGATGCCGGCTGTGAGTTGGCCCAGAGCAGCCATCCTTTCGGCCTCCGCCCTCCTGCGGTCAAGTTCCGCCGCCGCTCGGGCCGCGAAGATCTTTACCGCCGGAAGTTCACAGAAATTCTGAGGCAGTTCATCGACGTCCAGAATCGCGAGATGCCCGATGATTTGGCCCGATGCGTCACGCAAGGGCAATCCGCAGTAGCTCTCGGCCCCTACGCCGACGAGGTAACTGTCCGCGGGAAATAGCCTCTGAATGTCGCAAGGGTAAAACGGCGTCTTGCCACCGACAACTGTCTTGCAAGGCGTGCCGTCAATCTCGTACTCAACGTTCTCTCCCAAGTGGTCGCGCATCCAGAACGCCAGCGTGCGGACCTTCGTCGTTGGCCGGTCGAGGCATTCGGCCACGAAGGCGTAACGAACGCCGAGAGCACTCGCCAGGCTCCGGACGAGGGAGGAGAAGAAGCCGTGACCCACCTGCGAAGTGCCTTCGGCGATTGCTTGGAGGATGTTTCCTTCCGCCTGGCCGCAGCCCTGGCTTTCCAAGTCGGCTACCCGGTCGGATAGCGACCCTAGCTCCTCGATGAGTTGGGCCTTGGTCCTGTGGGAGTAGTTCGATCGTCGTTCCGATGGCACTTCACGCCAGCTTCGGCCTTTCTGGGCTTGCAAGGTGCGGTGTGCGTTCATGGTTTCCTCCTTTTTGCCGGTTAGAGCAGGGTCGTGCCCCGTCGCCGGGGTGATCAAGCTCCCGAAGTCTGAACGACTCGGGAGCCTGACCTTGTTCCGCGTTGTCCGGAGTCCGCAGCCCGGATTAGGCGGTGTAGTAACGCTCCGAAACGACTTTGCCGTCCTGCCACTGGCGGCGCAAGATCTCGTTCCAGACGATGGGACCTTCCGGGCCCACCATATTGAACGTCCACTCGGTAAGGGTGGCGTCTTCACCGACTCCTTGAGAGTGCAGCGTCGCCCCTGTGAACTCCTTCAGAGTGGCGAAGAACTCGGTCAAGTGGTCACGATGGGCCCGGCGTCCGACCAGAGGCTCCTTGTTTCCTTCTTGGAAGGTGCAGTCCTCGGCATAGAAGCGCTCCAGGGCTTCAAGAATCTGGCCCGCACTGGTCATTTCATTCAGTTGGTCGTCAACTTGCTTTAGGTTATTCATTGTGTTTTCTCCTCTTTTGTTTGTGGTGTAGGTTGCCGGTGATGTCACCGGCGTTTCACGGATAGCCCGGAAGCCCAGTTGGCCATGTCGGCCGGCGGGGTAGCGGTTTGGGCGACCGTGCTCTTAGAGCCGCGGATCGACGGACAGGCCTCCATGGAGACCCACGCGTTGTCCTCGGCAGGAATAGGCACGATCATTGCTGCTTGACCTTGCCCGCCCGCAGCACCGGGCAGTACTGCGTGAACACCTGGTCGCCCGGAGCCAACGCGTGGCGGCAGGCGGCATATGCGGCGATTGCCTGAGCCCTGACGTTTTTCGCCAAAAGGTAAGGCCGGCCGGCCGGCCCGTGAGCGGCCGCGTGCAATCGTCGAAATCTTCCGAAGTCTCACTGATATCCGCTCCTTGTTGTGCTCCCGGCCGTATGTCCGTTGGGGTAAACAATGACACGGCCGGACGAGAGAGTCCATGGAGAGCGGCTTATCTGGGGCTGAAGCGTAAGTTACTACCTAACCGGCTGAAAGAGAAGCACTTATGCTACCGTCTAGCCGCCAGATCGCCTTTTCGCTAGAGGAACCGGCTTGATGCTACACTCCAATGGCCGGGATTCCCAATGAGTGATCCTCATCAAGCTTTTGGGATGGTTCGCTTTGGTGTCTACGAAGTCGACCTGCGCGCGGGCGAACTTCGCAAGCGCGGCCGCAAAGTCCGGCTCCAGGAAAAACCGTTTCAGATCCTCGCAGCGCTGCTGGAACGTCCTGGGGAAGTTGTCACACGCGAGGAACTCCACCGGCGGCTGTGGCCGCCTGATACGTTTGTTGACTTCGATGGGAGCCTGAACGCCGCCACGAACAAGCTCCGAGAAGCTCTCGGGGACTCAGCCGAGAATCCAAGGTTTGTCGAAACACTCCCGCGCAGAGGATACCGGTTCATCGGACCGGTCGAAAAGCCCGTTCAGGCGGCGGCCACGGCGGCAGTCGGATCCGGGATCTCTGATGATCCGGCCCCTTCCACACACGGCGGTGCGGCTCTCATCGAGGATGCTGCTCCGTTGGCGCACGCAGCGGAGGGCGTCGCGACGCTCAGCCGCACTCATCGATACCGGACGCCATTGTGGCTCGCGCTGTCCGCCATTGGGGCCGCAGTGGTCGCGAGCTACTTCCTGTTCCCTGGGTTCTGGGAGCCATCAGGCAGTCGAGCACTGCCCCCGCCTTCCGGCCGCATTATGCTCGGCGTGCTGCCGTTTGACAACTATACGGGAGATCCGGAACAGCAATACTTAGTGGGCGGCCTGACCGAAGAAGTGATCGCCCAACTCGGCCGACTAAACCCCGAACGCTTAGGTGTGATTGCTCGTACGTCGACGGCCGCTTTCGGGGCTAGTGCGCGACCGATTGCACAGATGGGCCAGGAGCTCGGAATCGACTACGCGGTGGAAGGGAGCGTTCGACGCGAGAACGATCGTGTTCGGATCACCGTTCAAGTGATAGACGTTCGCGACCGTACACACACGTGGGCCGAGAACTACGAACAGCAGTTGAGCGGGATACTGGAGCTTCAGACAGAGATTGCGGGCCTTATCACTCGCTCCCTGGCGCTCAAGCTTCTCGATGACGACGCACCGCAGGTGGGAGCGGCTGAGACCACCAATGAAGCCGCCTACGAGGCCTATCTCAAGGGACGCTACTTCCGTGAACAGATCACGGAGCGGGGATTCCGAAAAGGCATTGAATACTTCGATAGGGCAATCGATGAGGACCCCGACTATGCCCGGGCCTATTCCGGATTAGCCGGCTGCTACTGTCTGCTGGGCGGACATGGAATGGAGCTCGAGCGGCCCAGCGACGTTCTGCCACGGGCAAAGGAGGTGGCGCAGCGCGCGTTGGAACTCGACGACTCTCTCGCCGAGGCCCACGGTGTGCTCGGCATGATCGCCCTAAAATTCGATTGGGACTTAGAGGAGGCGCAGCGACGATTCCGCCGAGCTACTGAGCTGAACCCCAGCTACGCACAAGGCTTCTTGTGGTATTCGCTGTAAGTGGGGTATCCATTTGACTCAGGTGACCACAACATACTGTGGTTGGCCATTGGCGGCCCCCGGAAAGGCTTGCCGATAGCACCACGTTTCCAAGCCTGCGATGGCCATGGCGCGTGCGTAATCCTTGATCGGCCCGAAACGCAGCCTCGTGGCCCAATTGCCTGCAGACCGGCGTCTGGCGCCCCAGGGTGCATTCTGGGTGCAGTGTGCTGGCGTCCATGGATCGACCAAACCACAACGCCTAGGGGCTACCTGAGTCAAGTGGATACCCCATTCGCTGTATTACGAAGTCACCGGACAGAGTGAACAGGCGATCGCACGGGCGGCGCGAGCGAGAGATTTGGACCCCCTGTCATTGGCGGCCAACGTCAACTTAGCCCAGCAGTACTATCGGGCCGGACGCTATGACGAGGCAGCCGGGCAGCTAGACAAGGCGCTCGAACTGAACCCAAACTTTTGGGCCGCCCATTGGGTGCTGGGCGACATCCAAGAGCGTAGGGGGTCCTACCAAGAGGCGATCGCGGCGTTGTCCAAAGCGGCGCTGTTTTCCGACACGAACCCTGCCCCCCTGGGTTCACTGGGCTTCGTCTATGGTTTGGCGGGACAGCCAGGGCCGGCGCTGGAGGCCCTTGCAGACCTCGAGAAGCTGTCAGACGAAAGGTACGTCTCGCCCTTCAACATGGCGATCGTTCATCTCGGCCTGGGTGACAAAGACAAGGCCCTTGAACGACTCGAAGAAGGTTATCGTGAGCGTTCGCGCTCGATGGTCTGGCTCAAGGTGGATGCAAGGCTCCGACCACTGCACGACGATCCCCGGTTTCAGAACTTACTGGAGCGACTGGGCTTTGGTTCATAACCTTTGAAAGCCGCGTCGAGTGATTTCGCACAGTCTGCTAACGCTTCGAGGAGCGCGCACGTCTGAAGCAGTCGAAGGACCTTGAGCGGAACTCTTCAGGGGATCGCTACACTCGATCCACGGGGGGAGCACACCGGATGAACGACGATCGCCGCGTGTCTCAAACGTGGTCACGGTGCCTGCCCCCGAACTCTCGCCCCCGACTCTCCAAAAAGGAGGCAATCAAAAACGTCTCTTGTAAAGTCGCCCGCCGGTCCGCCAACATCGCAGCCGGCGCGCGGGAGGAGCTTCGCCTTCCCGGATGTTTCGCAAGAGAGGGCCCAAATCAGAACACCCGGTTCTCCGGGTCGCGTGTTATGATTGCTCAGGAAATAAGCCCTAATCTGGAGGAAACTCAATGGATCTGCTCGTAACTTTCAATGGTGAAAGCACCGGGAATGGGTTTCTGATCGCGCCGGATCGCGGGGAAGCGTGTCCCGCACCGCTGGGGCTCAAGACCGAAGATGGGACGCGCGTTTCGGTCCGCATCGAGGTGTCACCGCCGGGAGCGGGCATTCGGGTAGACCCGCCGAACCTCTACGTCGACGGAGAGGAGAAAACCGTCTGGGTCCACCCGACCGGCCCGAGCGCGGCCAGAAACGACGTGGTCTTGCGGATATTCGAGGATGACGTCATGGAAGCGACCGTCAACCTGACGGTCATTTCCAATCCAGGGTGTTGTTCGACGGGCGTTTTGAGGTTCGTTTTTCCACAGGCGCGGGCTTCTACAACCATCCGCGAGGCAATCCGGATGGAACCGGACGCGGCTGGATGTGGGCGCTCGAAGGAGAACCAGACTTCTTTCCCGCCGACAGCGTGCCCGACCGGCTCGACAAAGCGGTGGGTCGCGCACTGCGCTTTCACAATCCAGCGGTGAACCGTACTCACGTACCGCCTATCGGGGTGTTCGTGCGGGCGATCGAAGGGACGGTTGGAGGCGTGACGGAGCGCTTTACCAGCGGCGATCCGATCATCGGCCAGCCGGTCAATCTAGGTCCCAACAGCTACTTCGCCTCGAACCAGCCGGTGGACCCGGCTGACCGCGCCGCGGGACGACTGCCCGAAGAGCAACACAACGATGGATTCCAGCCGATCGCCAACTTCGAATACCATCTCGGCACGGCCTTTTCGGGAAGCTCCCGGATCGGTCCGTTCGTACCCGGTACGACCGAAAGTAACACCCCGAGAGACCTCGACGACCGTCCCTATGCCAGCGGTCTGGTGGCGCTGACTGCCGGGGAGCAGGCGGCCTACCCGTTTCCGACTCTGGGCGACTTCACTCAGCAGCGTGTCCAGCAGTTGCTGCCCGACCTGGTGGCGTTGAAGGAGGCGGGCCAAACGAACACGGTGGAGTTTCGAAACCTGCTGATCCGAATCGGGCATCTGCTGCCGAGAGTCAGCGAGCCGTTGCGTAGTCAGATTCTGGCCGATCACAGCGGCGACGGTCTAACTCCGCTCGGCCCGAGTGCGGGTTTCGCCTGGGGAAACAAGGAAGTGTATCGAGGCTTGATCAACGATCGGATCCAATTCGACGGCCCCTGTCCCCCGATGCTCACCTACCTATCCCGCTACGATTCGCTACATTTCCTTTGCGTGTTCTTCAACTTCCACACCGACGAGGACCGTGCCCATACCTACGGCGCCATCGACCCGTCGGGACCGCCACCGACGTTGTAGACGGACTGAAGGCCCGGCCGTGCGTTCAATACGTGACCGTAAGCACCGGTCGAGTGAAATCCCTGCCAAGTGAACACCGTCTTGGGAAACCGCTAGCGCGTACTGATGCCGTTGATCGGGTTTGCCGTACCGGCATTCATACACCTGCTTGAAGACGCCTTCCTCAGCAATCCACATCGGGGGCGAGAAGACCGCGATGTACGCTCCTTCCCACGGGTGTTCGGCTTTCAACACTGGACCGCGCTTGATTGGCTGGTGCATGGTTCGCTTCAGGCCTTCGATCCGCTCGACGATGTGATCGTCGAGAAAGAGCTGTCGCTGCGAACCGATTTGAATGGGTTCGGCGGCAAGCAGGGCCGCCGGACCAGTCAACAGCATGGCGGTGAGGGTAAGGATGGTCTGTTTCATCGTGTCGAATTCTCGGACTGGAAGTGAAACGAACAAAGGCGCAGACAGCACCCGATAACGGCGACGCCCTGCGCGGACGGCTTCCTTCAAGCCGCCGCATTGCCGATACGGGTTGTTGGACGAAGCCGCCCTGCCAAATCAGGGTCGCTTCCTTCAAATCGCTGTATCGAAAGCGACCAGCTCTCTCTCCCCGCACGGCTCTTCCTGTTGGGTCGCCTTCGATACAGCACTAAGATTTCACAACAGCTATCCAGCACCACCCGACGGTGCGGACTTGATTGGGGGCTCAGTCCTGCTGGCGGTCGCGGAACTCTTCGTACCAGTTTAGAACTACACGGAGGTAATCGGACCCGTGAGCGATCGACTCCGCGAGAACGAAGCGCTCGCCATCACGGGCAACGTCGTATCTCATGCGATCGTTGAGGATCAACGGCAGACCTTCGGACGAGAACAAAGGTTGCGGGGAGCCCAGAACTTGTCCCGTTTCCGCCGAAACCGGGACCGCCATCAGGGTGGCTGCTTCGACGTAGAATAGCTCCTCGCCGTCCCCTCGCCAGCGCGGTTGTGACCCTCCGTTGATCGAGACGCTCTGTTTTTGCCGGCCATCCGGGAATGATCGGAGATACACTTCAAACTGACCCGACTCGTCCGAGACGTAGGCCAGAAACCGGCCGTCTGGAGATAATTGGCCCAACTCTTCCGAGAATTGCGTTTGCAGGAAAGGCAACTCTTCGTAACCGTCGCCCACATTCTTCCTTTTTAGATACCAGATATCCGAACTCCGCGCGCGGCTCCCTTCGCCCGGCGACACGCGTGTCAAAACCAGCGGCGTCCCTTGGGGCCCCCAATCCGTGACATACTCCCATGAGTCCCGAGAACTGAGCAGTGCAACAGCCTCTCCGCTGCCATCGGCTGCTTTGACAAAAACGCCTCGAGAGGCTCCGCGACCGGAGGAATATGCGATACGGTCGCCCCCGGGAGACCAGATGGGGATTCCGCCGGAACCGTCGCGCGTGGTAAATAGGGTCTTGACGGGCCGACTGACTTCATGAATCCAGATATCACTCCAAGGGCCACCTTCGAATCCCCGAACCGCCACCTGCTCTTCGTTCGGGGAAAGAGCGGGGTGCCACAGCCCCTCCTGCGGCTGTCCAATCCAGCCCAAGTGTTTGCCTTCACGATCGCGCCAGACCAACTGTTCAAGTCCCGCCCACAGGACTCGCGCGCCGCGCTCGACGTACACGAGTGTTCCATCGCTGGCTACGCTGGGCCGCGAAGCGTTCTGGCGAACCGCAAACGGCTCGCCCGTGGCCGTCATCGTTTCGATCGAAAACGGTACCGCCCAGATCTCCGCCGGATCGCGCTTTCGATAGAGGATATGGCCGCTCGGGGCATATACAGGCATGAAGCCGCTCACGAGGTTCTCTCGCTGTCCTTTGTTGAGGTCATGGGCCACGATTTGGCCGTCTCTGGCTTCGTTGATCTCGACATACAGCAGTTTGCGGTCACCTGTTTCTGAAGGCAGGAAGTGTGGCCATCCGAACTGAATGCGCTCTTCCCGGCGCATTTCGAGCCACCGTCGGGACACCCCGCCCCCTGCAGGGACCTGCCGGAGCTCTTGGGGCTGGGCGAACACAATCGTTTCACCATCGGGAGCCCAACTACCTCCAAACGGTCCGACACTCGACCTGACCTCACAGAGCGCAGTGACAGCCCCCCTTCGACAGGTATCTTCTTGAGTTCGTTACCGGACCGGAATACCAAGATTTTGCTGTCTGGCGACCAGAACGGCTGGGTGTTCCAGATCGCTTCGTCGGGGCCTCCAATGATGCGCGCGTCGTCTTCGGACAGATTATGAACCCACAGCGCTACGGTTTCCGCGCTAGGCTTGGTGAGGTAAGCGATGAAGCGACCGTCGGGAGAGACTACGGGCCAAAAAACGCTCTCCTGGGGCATGAGCGTAAAACGCCGTAGGGGCCGTTCACCGCCTGGAGTCGGAGCCCGAAGCCACCAAAGGACCCCAAACGCCACCGCAGCGGATATCGAAAGAACCGAAACAGCGATGAGAACCCTGTGCACGCGGTGATGCCGGGAGAGCCTCTCCTGGGGCGTTGGCTGTGGCATGACCCTGCGGTCTGCAGTTTCCGCCGGTGTGGGTGTCGAGACATCCGCAACGAGCTTCCCGTGCAATGACCGCAGATCGACGATAATCTCTTCGACGTGTTGGTAGCGCTCCGCAGCATCTTTCGCCAACGCCTTGCCGACAATCCACTCCAGCTCCATGGGCAGGCCCGCCCGCAGAGCTGTGATGGGTTCGGGTTCTTCGTTGAGGATGTTGTAGCCGACCACTTGTCCATAGTCACCCTTAAACGGCAACTGGCCAGTCACCATCTCGTAAAGCACTACGCCCAGCGACCAGATGTCTGATCGGTGGTCCGTGGGTTCACCTTGGACCTGCTCCGGCGACATATACGCCATGGTTCCGAGGGTCGTTCCGGTTTTCGTGAGCTTCGAGCGCGAGGCGAGCTGTGCCAAGCCGAAATCCATGATCTTGACTTGACCCTTTTCATTGACCATGAGATTGGCGGGCTTGATGTCGCGATGGACTATGCCCTTTTCGTGGGCTTCCTGCAGTCCCTGGGCCGTCTGTGTCGCGATGTCGAGGGCCTCTTCCAGCTTCAGCGGCCTGGTCTCGATCTTCTCCTTGACGCCCTGGCCTGCAACAAACTCCATGGCCAGGAACGTTTGGCCGTCGGCCTCACCAATTTCGTGGACCATACAGATATTGGGATGGTTGATCGCGGCTCCTGCCCTAGCTTCGCGCTGAAAACGCTGGCGGCTTTCCTCGTCCTGGAGCAGGTGACCGGCGAGGAACTTCAGGGCGACGGGCCGTTTGAGTTTGGTGTCCTCGGCCTTGTAAACGACACCCATCCCGCCCTCACCAAGCTTCTCGGTGATCTTGTAGTGCGAGATCGTGGCGCCGGGCTAGGGTGCTAGCGCCGCCACCTGCGGTGGGCCCTCTTCGGGGGGTTGCCCGATCCGCTCCACCGGGACGAGAAAACGATAACCCCGTCGAGGAAGCGTTTCTACAAACTCAGGGTTGTCCGCCGAGTCGCCGAGCGCCTGCCGGATCTTGTTGATCGCCGTCCCGAGGCTGTGCTCGTACTCGACGACGGTCCCGTTGGGCCATAGCTCCGCGATCAGCGCCTCTCGAGTGACGACTCTTCCCGAGCCTTCAAGCAAACACACCAGCACCTGAAACGGCTGTTGCGGCAGCTTGACCCTGACGCCGTCCTTGCGCAGTTGGCCTGCCTCCAGATCCGCCTCGAACAGGCCGAACCGGAGGGCATGGCCGGGCTGGGGCCCTTCTTCCATGGCTCTCCCAAGCTAATTCTCGCATCCTTCGCGGCAAAGTTCACCTTCTAGTACTCGCTCCAGAAGTTCGGGTACCCACGAGGAGCCGGTGTGGCGCGCGCCTCTGGCGGGCAGGACCGGCGTCCACGCCGGTCTTCTCCCCGTGCTGGGAGCAAGCGGGGCAGTGCAGGCAGAAACGTCGACCCGGAGGTCGACGCTGCCGGCCAGGAGGCCCGCGCCACAAGGCATGGGCTCACCTCCGAAATAAAGCATCAGATCCTGTCGCCACGTTGCCCCCGGTGCCTGAACCGGCGCTCCCATCAATCGTTCAGCATTCCCTTAAGCCTAGTCAGTTCAGTTATTTACGGGTTGACAAACGATTGACGGCTCACTGAGGAATCATTGACCGCCCATGCATCGAGTTATGCGCTGATCTGACGCACTCTCGGCCTTACCCCAACCCCGGAGGTACTGGCCGTGAGCAGATCGTTTTCAACCAATTTCTTACTGAGTCTCCTTGCAATCTCTCCCAATCTATTCGCCTCGGCGGCGGAGCATGGGATCACTTCCGCACCCACACCATCCAAGCTACAGGTACGGCTCTACGACTACGCACGCCTGTCGCCGGCGATGATCGAATGGGCCACCGAGGACGCCAAGGAAGTGCTCTCGAAGGCCGGGATGCCAACCCACTGGTTGGACTGCTCGATGAGTCTGCCTGACGAGGAGCTCGATCCTGCTTGCCGGGTCGCATCCGGTCCGGCCGTTGTGGTTCTGAAAATTCTGCCGCGCGAAATGGCGGAGCGATTCACCGTACCCCACGGCAGCTTTGGCTTCGCCATGCTTTCCGACAAAGCGAACGGGTTCGGCAGCCAAGCCGTTGTCTTCTATCACCGAGTGACCGAGCTGGCGGCCGATATGGATTCCTATCGCTCTGTCGCGCTAGGTCACATTCTGGCGCATGAGATCGGGCACTTGCTGTTGGGTTCGGGAAGTCACTCCAGCCAAGGGATCATGCGGGCGACTTGGCAAAACGCAGACTTGGAAAAGGCGATTCGCGGTAGGTTTCGCTTCACCCAAAAGCAAGCCAAACGGATGAGGGCTTGCTTCCTGCAGCGAGTCGCGGCCGGCAACAACCGGAGACACGACTGACATGCAAATCGTCACCGATCAGGTGAAAGCGCCTCACTCCCGCTTCTTCAGGTGCTCGACGGATCCAGCCGTGTTCTCAGAAACTAGCTGCACCTGCCCGAGCCACCCGGAAACGAAACCACGTAGACCTCGGGCCGTCCCGACGAAACCACGTAGACCTCGGGCCGTCCCGATTCGTCGGAGCGGTAGACGACATACCGGCCATCCGGCGAGAACTTCGGCACGTCGAGTCGGGAAGAGGCCTTGAGAAACGAGACCTCCTCATAACCGCTGCCATCGGCTTTCGGCTTCAGATAGAGCACTTCGGTCGCGAGGCTCTAGGTGACCCGAGCAGGCAGTGACTTCAACCCCATTGGGTAGGATTCAGATGATTCCAGCTCTAAGTCAATAACTGGCGCCGCTCGTGGAGGAGAGGGCACTTCAATACCGTCGGATCCTGGAGATCCGGATCTCACCGATCTGCCCGAAAAAGTTTCCCATTCCCAACCAGTTGAATTTGCCCCCGTAGCGGGCGCGGCCGTCGAGTCGAGTCGCCACGGAGAACTGGGCGATGTGCCGGCGATTGTTGACCAGTCGGCGTCCATCCGGGCTTTTCATTTCCCAGATCAGTTTGCCGTCGAGGAAGAGCTGGTGCAGGTCTTCCTCGTAGGAGTACTGCCAGGCGACATGGTGCCAGGCGGTGTCGCGGATCCCCACCCATTCGGGAGCCGCCACGGTGCCCCTCGGACGGCTATAGGGATGAAGGTCTTTCAGGGCCTGCTCCGGCTCGGCCCCCAGAAAGTGCACGCCCGGAGCCATGCTGCCGTCGGGCGAGTCATGATCGGACAGGTACAGTTCCCAAACGCCGCGCTCGGTGTTGTCATAGGTGCCGCACACATGCCCGTAGTGGAAATCCTGGCCGTATTTGTTGACGGCGCCGCCCAGACGGACCCACGCTTCCACCGTCCATTCCTTTTCGATGGTCCGTAGGTCTACCTTGTCGTTCCACTGGGGACCGACGAAACCCGCTTCCCCGCCGCCGATGAACTTCGGATATCTGCCCCAGCCAGGCCGCGGCAAGCGCGTGTCGCCTTTGGTGTTGACCCAGGTCAGCATTAGTTCCGCATCACCCATGACGTCGGGAATATACCTCCCGCTGGGACCCTGCCAGTCCCACAAAGCCACGGTGTGCTGATCGGGATAGAGGTGGCGGAGCCCTTCGGCGACTACCTTCAACTCGAATTCGCGCGACACTTTCTGGCCTGCGGCGTCGGTGCCCTCGATCCGGACTCCGTGCATACCGAGAGCCGCGGCTGTGCCGCTCAGCTCCCCGCTCTTGCTCAAGGAGACCCCCTCGGGCAACGTCCCTCGAGTCTTGCGCCAAGTCACCGGCTTAACCATCTGGCGGGTTTCGAGAACCTCGCGGTACGGCATCCCCCGAAAAGCGAGCGGAAGAGAATCGGTGACCAGCTCGGCCTCTGAGACGGTCAGGGCGAAGGCGTGCTCGTCCTTGCCACCGGCGGCATCGGTTGCCCGCAAAGTAAGCGCCCGTTCCTTGACCGCGTCTGTAGGAGTGCCCTCGATCGTCCCTTTCCCCTGATCAAAACGAAGTCCATCCGGCAACTCCCCGTCCAACTCCCAGCGGACGGCCCCCTCGGCCGCATCGGTGGAGAACGTCACCGAATAGGGTGCATGGAGTCCGGCTTCGGGAAGCACACTCTCCACGACCGCCAGCTTCTTCGCAACCGCATAGCGCAGCACGCTGGAGATGCGAAGCTCGTCGATCTCCCCTTCGAAGTCATACGTTTTGACGTGGTAGGTAGGGTCGAGTGAATTGAGAATCCCCCCGACCATAAAGGGAACGTCGTTTCGCTCGGCATCATTAATCACCCGCCGCTTTGGGCTGTCCTTCCAGATCAGCTTTCCGTCGAGAAAGAAAAAGTGCATCTGGTCTTCGTAGCGGAACTGCCAGGCCACGTGGTGCCATTCCTCGTCCTGAATGGCGGCCTCATGGATGATGGTTCCGGCCCCGGCTCTTCGTCCCGGGTAAACCAACGCGTCGCTATCGGGAACACGCCGTTGCGATCCGATGAATCGAGACGCCGGCAGCAGCCCCGGCTTCACCGGCCAGGCATCGAGCCAGGAGTGCAAACTGAAGTCCCATCCGCCCCGGTAGCCATGCGGCAAACTGAAGCCTTCATCGTCCGTCCCACAGATCTTGGCGAACGGCCCGGCGGTACCGGATCCGAAGGGACGATAAGAGGCGGGGTGGTCGAGTTTGATTCCACTTAGCGCGAACCCGGTGTAGCGCACCCAGGCTTCCACGGTCCACGCGCGTGTGCACGTGCGTAGCTCGAGCTTGTCGTTGTTCACCGGGCCGATGAGCAGGTTGGCGTCGTCCTCGCGCGGCTCGAAGCGGGCCGTCGAACCGAAGCCTGGGCGCTTGCCCCACAAGAAATCCTTGTGAGCCCTCAGAGTCAGGGCTGGATCCCCCGTGGCATCCCGCGTCTGGGTGCCCTCCGCCTCGTCGAAGTGATAGAGCACCACGGTGTGCTCATCCGGAGGGAATGGCTCGCGCAGGGAAGCCGGCAAGGAGTCCGCGGCATGGGATTGGATTGCCCAGATTCCCATCATCGCCGGCCCGATCAAACAAGCCAATCGCAGCGAATTCCTCAGGACCCGCCTACCCTTCTCCCAAGCATGAAACGACATCCAAAGAGGGAAAGATAAAGATGTCAAAAACAACGGTCAGCCTAGCCTTGACGATGCGAAATAGAACCGAATCCAGTATACCGAACGAGCCAAATCGAGGCCCGCACAGCCTCTGCGGTGGCACGACCGAAGTTACGGCTTGGAAGAGATCGAAGAGCTGGAGGAGGTCGCGGGTGCCGAGGGTTCGCTGTAGCCATGCCCCCCGTGGTGGCCCCCGCCGCCACCCAAAGTGCCCACCCACCAGCAATATCCAGACCTAAGAAGCCTGCCTTGCGCAATCGCTGGTTTTCAGGGGCACGAGATCGCCTTCCAATGGCCGTGCGGGTGATATCATACGGGGGGAACGGCGCAGCCGCCCGCCCGCGCTGGGACCTCGCACGGAACGCTCCCCTGAACAGGAACGGCCGCGGCGAACAGGAACGGCGGTGGCTGGAGGACGAAGCTATGGGTCCATACGATCGCTTGCTGCTGGGCAACACCCGACGCCACTTCTTTCAGAAGTGCTTCGTGGGGCTGGGACCGGCGGCGCTGGCCTCCCTGATGGGGCAGAGCCCTGCCTCCGAGATCAGCAACCCATTGGGCCCGAAAGATCCTCATTTCCCGCCGAAGATCAAGAGCGTCATCTATCTGTTCATGGCCGGCGGGCCAAGCCAGTTCGAGCTGTTCGACTTCAAGCCCGAGCTGCAGCGTTACAGCGGCAAGCCGATTCCGCAGTCGTTCCTTGAAGGCAAGCGGTTCGCTTTCATGGAGCGTTTCCAGAAGGAGCCGCCCAAGGTCTTGGGCACGCGGCGCGAGTTCAAGCGCTACGGGCAGGCGGGGCGGTACGTGTCCGAGTGTCTGCCCCACACCGCGCAGGTGGTGGATGATCTGGCGTTCGTCTCCACCGTCCAGGCGGAGAATTTCAACCACGCCCCGGCGAAAATCTTCGTCAACACGGGCTCGCCGCGCTTCGGGCGGCCCAGCATGGGCGCGTGGGTGACCTACGGGCTGGGCAGCGAGTCCGAGGAGTTGCCGGGTTTCGTGGTGTTGCAGTCGGGTCCGCGCGGTCCGCGGGGCGGGGCGTTGAACTGGGGTAGCGGGTTCCTGCCGACGACGCATCAGGGCGTGCCGTTCCAGGGCGGCGGTGACCCGATTCTCAACCTGTCGAACCCACGCGGCATCAGCGCGCAGCGGCAGAAGCAAACGCTCGACACGATTCGGGATCTCAACATGGCGCACCTCGAAGAGACGGGCGACGCCGAGATCGCCACGCGCATCTCGTCGTACGAGATGGCCTACCGCATGCAGACCAGCGGGCCGGAGCTGATCGACTTTGCCAAGGAGAGCCCGCGGACCCTCGAGATGTACGGGGTGGAGCCGGGCGCCAATTCGTTCGGGAACAACTGCCTGCTGGCGCGCAGACTGGTCGAGCGGGGCGTGCGCTTCGTGCAGCTCTATCACACCGACTGGGACGGTCATGGGTCGGGTGGCATCGACCTGGCCGAGGGACTCGATCGAGTGACCAAGGAGACCGACCAGGGCTGCGCCGCGCTCATCAAGGACCTCAAGCAGCGGGGCCTACTCGATGAGACGCTGGTCGTTTGGGGCGGTGAGTTCGGCCGCACGCCGATGGGCGAGTTGCGAGAGACGATCGGGCGCAATCACCACATCGAAGCCTTCACCATGTGGTTCGCCGGCGGCGGGATCAAGCCCGGGCAAACGATCGGCGAGACCGACGACTTCGGCTTCAACGCCGTGGATGACGTGGTGCCGGTCCACGATGTACAGGCCACGATTCTGCACCTGCTCGGCTTGGACCACGAGAAGCTTACCTACAAGTTCCAGGGCCGCGACTTCCGCTTGACGGACGTGGGCGGCCACTTGATTGAGAAGCTGTTGGGGTAGTCGCCGGGGCCTCTCCGAGGGAAAGCAGATCGAGGGAGCGTCACGGCCCACCAAACGGTGGCTCTTGCCTGAGAGCAACCGCTCCCTTTATGATATCCTTCTAGCGGTTCATTGCTGGGCTCGGTCCATCCATCCCCCATCTCCGGTGCCTATTCCTTGTTTCACTGAACCGATGAGTCGTCGATAAGCGGAAGTCTACTATGGTCTCGATGCTGAAAAAGCTGCGTGCCGCGCTGTGCGCGACGCTTCTTGTGTGTTGGTTGAGTTCGTGTGCGACGAAGGAGCCTGCCAATCAGGTTCTCGCCAGACTGGTCGACCCGTTCGTGTTTGATTCGCTTGCCCTGACGCCAATCGCGGCCACGGCGGCGGGCTACCACGAGCACGTTCGGGGCGGCGAAGGGGAGGAAGGCGCCGGCGCCACGATTACACCGTTGGATGAAATGTTGGATGACTACTCGCCGGAGGGCATCGCAAAACGCATCGCGTTCTATAAGGACTTCCAAAGCAAGCTGACCGGCCAAGTGGAGCGCAACGGACTCAGGGGTGGCGACTGGGCCGATTACGCCGTGGCGGAGAACCATGTGGCGCAGGTGCTGTTTACGTTGCAGAAGGAGCGCGCCCACGAGCACAATCCGACGCTGTATGTCGAGCTGCTCGGGACAGCTCTGTTCACGCCGTTGGTTCACGAGTACGGCCCGCCGGAGGAGCGCTACCGCCACGTCATCGCGCGGTTGGAAAAGCTGCCTGCTTTCCTCGACCAGGCCAAGCAGAATCTCAAGTCGTCGCCGGAGGTATGGACCCAAACTGCCATCGAGGAGAACGAAGGCAACATCAAGCTAGTGGAGACGGTCATCCCGGCGGGACTGCCTGACAGCCTCAAGTCAGACTTCGGCCGGGTGTCAGGGCCGGCGCTCGATGCGCTGCGTGGCTTCAGCGATTACCTGAAGTCGGATTTGAGCGGCCACAGTCAGCATGATTGGCGGCTCGGCCCGGACCTCTACGCCGAGAAGCTCAAGGTGTTCGTGTCACCCAACAAAACGCCGGATCAGCTTCTGGCCGAGGCCGAAGAAGAGCTACAGAAGACGTACGACGAGACCATCTCGGCCGCCCGCCCCGTCCATCGCGAGATCTTCGGGAACCAACGGCCTCCCAATGACATGGCTCTGATGACGGATGTGCTGGAGGTCATCGGCGATGACCACCGCGTCCGCCGCGCCAGCCAGCTTCTCGATCAAGTCAAGAAGGATGTGGAGGAGTTGCGATCGTCGGTCGAGGAGGCCGCGATCGTCTTCCTTCCGCCGCGCGACAACCTGAAGATCATTGAGACTCCCGAGTTCATGCGCGGTCTCTACTCGGTGGCGGGTTTCATGGGCGCGCCGGTTCTCGAGCCGCAGCTCGGAGCCTACTATTGGGTGACGCCGATTCCTTCGGATTGGCCGCGGGCGAGAGTGACCTCGAAGCTGCGTGAATACAACCTGTTCGCGCTGAAGCTGCTGACAATCCACGAAGCCATGCCGGGGCACTACGTCCAGTTGGAGTTTGCCAACGAAGGGCATGAAGACCTGCCCAATTCAAGGCGCGTCCTCCGCTCCGTGTATCCGAACGGCGCCTATGTCGAAGGCTGGGCGACCTACATCACCGAGGCGATGGTGGAGGCCGGATATCAGAGCGGGAGCAAGGAGTTTCAGGTCAACTGGCTCAAGCACAAGCTTCGCGTCATCGCCAACGCGATCCTTGACATCCGCATGCACACGATGAACATGTCCGACGAAGATGCGCAGGAGCTGCTTCGCACCAAGGCATTCCAGGAAGAGGAGGAGATTCGGGGCAAGATTCTACGGGCGAAGCTCTCCTCGGCGCAGCTCCCCCTCTACTATCACGGCTGGAAGGAGTGGTTGCGGGTCCGGGACCACTACCAGGCGGAGACCACCGATTTCATCCTGACCTCCCTACATGACAAAGCCCTGCGCGCCGGCCCCATACCCCTGCCGGAGTTGGGCTACGTAGTCTCTCAACGCCCGATGGCGCAGCCGTAGTCCAGCCCCAATCGCAATGGTCACCCCAATCGCGATAGTCACAAGGTGCGGTTCGTTCTGAGCCGGTCCGGATGTGCGCGTGGGGCCCGCTTGCGCGCGGCGGGATCCAAGCCCCGGCAGGGGCGGGCGAATGTGATGCCTAGATCTGGCCTGGCCGCCGAAGTGTCCTGCGCAAGCGCTTACCCAGATTGAACCTCGTCGACTTCGCTGACTTCCTCCAGCAGCGCCCGCGCCTCCGCTCGCTGCTCGGCCGTCCCCAGCAGAGCGAGCATGTCCCCTGGTTCTATCACCCAGTCCGGCCCGGGGTTCGACGTCACTCTTTCGCCCCGCAGGACCGCTACTGCCGACGCGCCGGTGTTCTTGCGGATGCCAACTTCTCCGATCGTCGAGCCGGTAACGGTCGCCGCGTCGGGAATCGTCACCCAATCCAGCTCCAGGGCGTCGCCCGCGGTGCGCAGATGCGTCAGCAGCTCTCTGTATCGGCGGGACAGGGGACCTTGCCGCAACGGCTGATAGAGATCTCCACGGACAACTTCACTGAAGCGGTGAATCTCGTGCGTTGGAACCGAATAGTGCAGCAGCACCTGGCGGGCCAGTTCCAGGCCGGCTTCAAACTGCGGCTGCACGGCCTCGTAAACTCCCATCTCATGCAGCTCACCGAGGTGCTCATGGTAGAGCGCCCGAGCGACGACATGAAGGGAGGGATTCAGATGCCGGGCCTGCTCGACGGTCAGCCGTGTGCCCACTGCGTCGGGCAACGCCACCAGCAGCAGCCTCGCCTTCTGCACGCCCGCCGCCTCCAGTACCTTCTCTGCTGAAGAGTCCCCCCAGACGACCGGGAGCCCTTGCCGCCGGGCGGTCTCTGCTCTCTCATGATTCAGCTCGATCACCACAAACGGCAGGCCGACCTGCCGCATGACTTCCACTGCCGCCCGCCCCGAGCGCCCCAGTCCGGCGACGACGACATGCCCTTCCAGACCTTCCGAGGGGACATGGGCCACGCTCGCGGGCCGTTCGACGGGCCGATAACGTCTCCACACACCATGCAGGGGCTCAGCAAGACGAGCCAGGCCGGGCGAAAGGACCATCGTCGCCAAGGTCACCGTCAAGGCCAGTGCATACTCTTCCTCAGTGAGGTTGCCCCCCTTTTGCCCGGCGCGAGCCAGTACAAAAGCGAACTCACCGACTTGCGACAACCCCAGCCCCACTGCCCAGGGCACCATCTCCGAATAGCCAAAGGCACGAACCAGCAGCCCGATCAGGGAGGCCTTGAAGAACAAGACCAGCCCTATCGTAACGGCCACCTGCGTAAAGTGAGTCCCGAGAAGAGCGAGGTCGAGCAGCATCCCGGCCGACGCAAAGAAGAGCAGCCCGAAGATGTCCCGCAGGGGCACAATGTCGCTCAGAGCTTGATGACTGAACTCCGATTCGCTCAGTACCATGCCTGCCACGAACGCACCTAGCGCGAACGAAAGCCCGAAAAGATAAGTTCCATAGCCGACCCCGACGCCCAGGGCGACGATCGTCACCAGGAAAAGCTCCCGGGAATTCAAACCGGCGACTTTTCTAAGAAGCGCCGGAATGAGCCTAGTCCCAAGAAAAACCATCGCACCTAAAAACAGCGCACCTTGGAACACCGCTTGTGCGAGCGCGGGCAGAGCGTTTTGCAGGTCTCCAAGCTTGGGCAGGAGAATGAGCAGCGGCGCCACCGCCAGATCTTGAACCACCAGGATCCCGATCATCACGCGGCTGCTCAGCCTGCGCGTGGCCCCCTGCGCCGTCAGGACCTTGAACACGACCATCGTGCTCGAAAGCGAAAACATGGCTCCCAGCCAAAGCGCGGGCTCGTGGCCCCAGCCAAGCACCGTGCGGCCGAGGCCATATCCGAAAGCTGCAGTCAGCAGAATTTGAATCGGCCCGCCGATGAGCGCCACGCGCCGCACCGGCCGCAGGTCGCGAAAAGAAACTTCCAGGCCGAGCGCAAAGAGCAACAGGGCCACCCCGATTTCCGCCAACAGCTCGATGTCGTCGATCTCGACGACCGTGGGGCCGGCGGTATGAGGCCCCACCATCACGCCGGCCAGGATGTAGCCGACCAGCAGCGGTTGCCCCAGGCGCTGCGCCAGGAGCCCTCCCAGCAGTCCGGCGACGACAATCAGAACAATGTCAGCGGCTATACCCACAAGCGACAATTGTCCCATGCCCCAGCAAACTGGGTTGCAAGGGCCGGTGAATGGGCGGGACGTGGGACCTGCACGTTCGCACCGTTAGGCGAGCAGCAAACCTGCGATGAACTGGTTGACCTAAGCCGCCGAGAGACGGGCGATGGTGGATCTCGAGCCCGAAGAAACCCGCCTGAGAGTAGGCTAAAGCGGCCGATCGCGCCATGCTGCAATGCTTTCCGCCTCCATCGTAGTCTCATCCGGAGGGGTCCGCAGTGAAACTTCTCGACCGAGTCGAGCTCATTCTCAAGCAGAAGGGATCGCAGGTGTACTCCATCGCCCCGCACGTGACGGTCTACGAGGCTCTAGAGAAGATGGCTGATAGCGGTATCGGCGCTCTTGTCGTCATGGACGGGAGCGATCTGGTCGGGATTATTTCCGAGCGCGACTACGCGCGTAAGGTGAGGTGATCCTCGCGGGCGTTCCTCCAAGGAAATAAAGGTCCGTGAGATCATGTCCAGCCCGGCCGTCACGGTGAACCTGAGCACCACGGTAGATGAGTGCATGCAACGCATGACGGACAAGCGCTGCCGCCACCTGCCGGTCGTGGAGGGGGGGAGGGTTGTCGGAGTGCTGTCGGTTGGCGACCTCGTCCACTGGATCATCACGGCCCAGGACCGCACGATCCATCAGCTTGAGGACTACATCACTGGTGGGTACCCCGCCTAGTGGATCCAGAGATCTGCGACCACTCGATGACGGTGGCAGTGCTGGAGACGCCGCAGGGGCGCACGAAGACCCGGTTCCGTTGGGATTTCGATGCTGAGGCGTCTCTCCCAACGCCTGTCTTTCCAGCGCTTGGACTTCTGTGTTGATCTAGGCTATGCTGATGGCCCACGTATCTCGGTAGCGAAGGAGGTCGCCGGTGCCGCAAGAGCGCTTTGAGTTCTGTGTTTCCTTCCGGAAACTGCTCATCGGAGCCGTGGTAACGATAGTTCCGATCAGCCTGATTACGCTTTATCAAATCGATCAGAGTGGTGGTCATCTGCAGGAAACCATTGGCCGGCAGTTTGCAACCAACGCGCAGGCCAGTGCTGACGAGGTGGCTCAGTTCATCCGGGCGCACATGGTGGAGACCGCGCTGATGGCCTCGGACTCGGCGGTGGTCGACGGAGTTGCTGCAGCTAAACGGGCGTATGATGGCTTGAGTCAGTCGCAGGTCACCGCCAGGATCGAGCAGAGGGAAGTGATTTGGAACCGGCCGGATGGCGAGGCGCTGGTCCGCGGAATCCTGGCGTCCCCTATCTCTCGCGCGCTGCGCCGCAAGCTGCTGATCGATCCCAAGTTCCTCAGGATCACCGTCACCGACGACAGGGGTGCCACGATTGCCGCAAGTCACAAGACGTTGGACTATTTCCAAGCGGATGAAGAGTACTGGCAAAACATCTATGCCGACGGCCGCGGCGCCATCAGCTTGACCGATATCCTTTACGACGAAGCCAGCAAGTCCAACTACATCGGTATAGGAGTGCCTGTGGTGGCGGACGACACGGCTGAGTTTCTCGGCACGCTGGACGCCCTCATTGAGGTCACCAGCCTGTTTCCCGCCCTCAGGCGAACTCAGATCGGTCCGACGGGGAGGATGATGCTCGTCAAGGGGGACGGCACCATCATCAGTACTTCGGAAGGCCGCGGCTTGTCCATGGACGTCCAGTCGCAGGAGTTCGCGGCCGTTATGGACGCCGTGCCGGCATTCCGAGGGAGTCCCGCTTCCTATCTCAGGGCGGACCTGTCCGGTGAAGGCGACACATTGATCGGCTACGCGGACACAGGACTTAAGGAAGATTTTCAGAGCTTGGACTGGGCTGTGCTTGTGGCACAGCGCTCCTCCGAGGCTTTAACGGAGCTTCAAGCCCCGCAGCAAGCGCTCCTTCTGCTAGCCTTCATTGGGCTGGGGGCTGTCGTCCTATTGTTCGTTTATTTTTCGTTGTCTCCGAAGGAGAGTGTTGAGGAGCGCGTCGAGCCGTACTGTTACGGCGGTGCAAATCCCCTGAGAGAATGGAGGTAACGCTTCGAATGGAACAGAGTGTCAGAGACCTCTGGGGGCGGATGCGTGCCGGCTGCCTTGCAGGTGCCTTGGGGTTCCTTGAGGAATAGGAATGGGAGGCTAACGTATGCCCAAGGAAGAGCCGCTGACGTACGATGAGGCGCTGGCGATATTGAAGCGCGACCGCTTTCGTTGCCACTATTGTGGGCTCGATGGAACCCAAAGTTTCGATAATGCTCTGATGATGAGTGTGGACTTCGTGGTTCCTCGCGCTGAGGGAGGCACCAAGGACCCCACGAATTTGGTGACGGCCTGCCGAGTCTGTAACATTCTGAAAGGCCGCCGGAAGTACGCGAGCTTCGAGAACGCTAGAGATCTCGTTCAGGCCGAGCGCCAACGCCGCCGCCGCGAGTGGGAGCAGCATCTGAAGCAACTTGATGCCGCCGGGACTGCGGAATCAGCATAGCCTTTGGATTCCGTGCGCGACCCACGGCGATCGTCTTCCCCTCAGGCCCGTGTCGCGAAGCCGATCAGCGCCTCGTCGTCGTTCGCGATGTCGGCGACCAGGTGGCCCGATCAGGACACTTCGCACACCGTATCCCCGATGAACTGATGGGCCAAACGGTGGCGGCGCGTGCCTGGACCCTCCGCGTAAGCCTGTCCTCCTCATGAGTTCACGGTAGCCCGTCCATTCCCACCCGCGCCCACGATAGGGCGCTCTCGCCCAGGTCTTGACCGATAAGATCCTTAGACCTCTGGTCCGTCGAGCGCCTGCTGCAAGGCCTGCACGCTTCCTGCGGTCGCAGGGGGGCCGACGGGAGCGGATACTGGGACCGAACTTTGTTTGGCCGCGACCACCACTGGCTCACCGACCTCTGTAAGCACGACCTCCCCTATCAGTTCTTTTTCGGGGTCGTGTGCGTAGTCACGCCTGTGGCGTGGCTGTCCGTATTCCCTCTTCATGGAAAGACGAGCTGGCCCGACGCCGCGCTCGAAGGTGTGTACGTCGTGATCGCCCTAGTCGCCTACGTGTTCATCGTCGGCCTGCGCGTCAAGGTTCTTCAGTTCGGTTGGAACGCCTTTGTACTGGGCTCGTTGATTGACTTCCTCGACGAGTTCACCGACGAGCCGGAGCTGTGGACGATAGTCGTGCAATGCGTGCTCGAGATCGGCGGCTTCGCGACCATCGCGGTCGGGCTCTGCCTGGCTCAGAGAATGCTGGGGGTGCAGATGCGCCGATCGACCCACGCCGAGCGAATGCTCGGGAAGAACGTGACGGACCTGGAAGTGTCCCAACAAACGATCGCGGCACGGGGCGAGGTCCTGCAACGTCAATCCGCGGAACTGGCGGCGGTACGCGACCAGGCCCTGGAATCGGTCCGCCTCAAGAGCGAGTTTCTCGCGACCATGAGCCATGAGATCCGCACGCCGATGAACGGTGTCATCGGCATGACCAGCCTGCTGCTCGAGACCAAGCTCGACGAGGAGCAACGTGAGTACGCCGAGACGGCGCGGCTGAGCGCGGACTCGCTGCTGGCCATTGTCAACGACATTCTCGACTTCTCGAAGATCGAGGCGGGCAAGATGACCTTCGAGGTGATCGAGATGGATCTGGCTGAGACGGTCGAAGGGGCGGTCGAGTTGCTGGCGGACCGGGCCCATTCCAAAGGGGTGGAGCTGGCGGCTGTTGTCCCCGCCGACCTACCACACCACCTGCTCGGAGATCCCGGACGAGTGCGTCAGGTGCTCGTGAACTTGGTCGGCAACGCCGTCAAGTTCACCGACCGGGGCGAGGTCGTCGCTCGTGTCGAGATGAGGCAGGAAACCGAGCAGAACGTGACCTTGCTCTTCTCGGTGCGCGACACCGGCATCGGGGTCTCGAAGGAACAACAGAAGCGGCTCTTCCACCCCTTTAACCAGGCCGCCGGAAGCACGACGCGAAAGTACGGCGGCACCGGGCTGGGCCTGGCGATCTGCAAACAGCTTGCAAACTTGATGCAAGGCGAGGTCGGGGTGGACAGCCGGCCGCATGAGGGATCCACTTTCTGGTTCACAGCGGTGCTGGAAAAACCGTCCCGCCGGCCCGAGGCGCCGGCGAAAGCGAAGAAGATCCAGGGGTGCACAGCGCTCGTGGTGGACGACAACGCCACCTGCCGCGAGTTGCTGGCGGATTACCTGCGGTCGTGGAAGCTCACGGCCGACACGGCGGCGGAGGTTCCCGAGGCGATCGAGAAGATGCGTGGGCGGACGGAGCAGCCCTATGACGTTGTGATCGCCGATTGGGAGATGCCCGGCGTGGATGGGTTGGAGCTCACCTGCCAGATCCGGGATGACGCCGGCCTTGGCGGGAGCCCCGTCATCATCCTACGGCCCCTGGGCCGCAAGCTTGGTGAGTCGCCCGCGGTCGCCTACGTCACCAAGCCGGTCAAGCGCTCACAGCTTCTCGAACGATTGAAGCTGGCGCTGGACGTCAGCTTCGGCGAGGCGAAGGCGATTCCCGCCGCTTGGCCTGCCCGGAGTCTGCGGCGGGCCAACGGCGACAGGTTTCGGGTCCTGGTGGCCGACGATAACGTCGTGAACCGCCGGGTGGCCGTCAAGCTCCTTGATAAGCTCGGCTATGCCGCCGAAGCGGTGACTAACGGCCTCGAGGCGGTGGAGGCGCAACAGCAAGGCGGCTTCGACGTGATCCTCATGGACTGCCAAATGCCGGAAATGGACGGCCTGCAGGCGACCGCCGAGATTCGCCACCGCGAAGGGGGCAGCCGCCGTACGCCGGTCATCGCGCTCACGGCAAACGCCATGCCGGAAGACCGGAAACAGTGTCTGGCCGCGGGAATGGACGACTACCTGACCAAGCCGATTGCCCCGAAAGCCCTCGCGGCGGCGCTGGCGCGCTGGCTTGAACCGAGCGCCTCGCGACAGGAGGACCCCGAGGGGGCTGACGTTCTCGCCGGCGCCCAGCCGACACGGTAGTCCCACAAAGCCGGCTAAAACCCAAAGAGCCGGAGCACAACCACGAGGGCTGTACTCCGGCTCCGCTCGAAGGACACTATGGGACTCGAGTTACTTGGTGGCCGCTGCGTTGGTGACGCTGGCCATCTTGCTGAAGATCTGGCTGATGCTGGTGGAAATGCCGGGAAGAACCGCGCCCGCGGCAACCGCGATGAAGCCGGCCAGCAACGAGTACTCAACCATATCCTGCGCTCGCTCGTCTTGCGAGAGCCTTACGATAAAACTGTACAGTTTGTTCATGCTTTTCTCCTCTGATGATTTTGGTTCGAATCGAACAATTGGCTGCGGGAACAGATTCCGGAAGTGAGCCGTGTTCCTGTGGTTCATGATGCGGCAACTTGCAGGATCTGCCAATGGACCGGGAGTACCTTTTTGAGGATAGGAATATACGTAGGCGAAGCTGGTACGTCTCGTGCGGCGGCTAGGACTCCCGTACTAAGGCGAAAGCAAGCGTAGCCCGGTGCAACAAACCGGCCTAACGGCTGACAACGCAGAAAAACCGGCCTGTCACACACGTTTACAGCTAAGGGGTGAACCCGAACGGGTAAGGGATTCGCCTGATCGCGAAAGAGCCTGATTGAGCGCTCAAGGCCCCTCCGCGAGCGGAAACGAAGGGCCGATTTTGGGGGTTACTCAGCGATCTGAAGCTGCACCAACGGCTCGGGCTCCATCGAGGGGGCCTTCACGGGCGACTTGATGGTCTGAGGGTCACGCCACGAGTCGACCGTAGCGACCTTGTGCACGCAGGAGATCGTGCAGAGCGGAGCGCAATCTTTACGACTCATGTAGGCCTGGCGAATGTGCTTGACCGTGTACTCCTCAACGGGGATGCCCGGGGCCCCGCGCTGCTGCGAGCAGTAGTGCACCAAGCCGTCCTCGCAGACATAGAGATAGCGTGCGCCGGCGCGGCAACGCCAGTCGTTGGGCTTGCCGAGGACGATGTTGTCCTGGAAGCCGGCCAGACGGCTGTAGGAGCGCCGGCCCAGCGCCTTGATGTTGCGATAGTTCATCTGCTCGCGGTCGCTCAGCGGCTTGAGCTGGCCGTGCGAGTCGTGGATAACGCCCACCGTACTGGTGAAGCCGAGGGAACGCGCGCGCCGGGCGATGCGATAGGCGTCGTCGGGATCCGCGATGCCACCTCCGATGACGGAGTTGATGTTGACCTCGAACTCGGCATGCTCGGCTAACAGTTCGAGCTTCTTGTCGAGCACCTTGAGGCTCTTCTTGGAGGTGTCGTCCGGCTGGATGTTGTCGATGCTGATCTGAAGGTACTCGAGACCGGCGCGGTTCAACGCTTCGATGCGGTCCGCGGTCAGCAGGTAGCCGTTCGTGATCAGGCTGGCGATGATCCCGTGGTGTCGCATGCGGTGGATCAGATCATCGAGGTCGGGGTGGAGCAGAGGCTCGCCGCCGCTGATCGTAATGATGCTGGTGCCCAGGCCGGCCAGGGCGTCCACGCGGCGCGAGAGGTCTTCGAGGGGCACCGGAGCAGAGTAGTCGTCGAACTCGTTGCAATAGGTGCAAGCGAGGTTGCAGCGCCGGATCGGGATGAGATGAACGAGGACCGGGTGCTCGGTGTCGCTGAGGCCGCGAAGGATCATTCGCAACTCCCGCAGCCTGCGGTGAACCGATAACGCTTTGCGGCGGAATTTCTTCATGAAGCCGAAGGTTTGAGCCTAGCCGAAGGCTGCGTCGAACACAAGCCGCAGCGCTGTGTGTGTGCTCGCCGCGCGGGATGGGAGGCTACCCACGTCGGCTATACGGCGGACTCGCGGCCGAGGCCCGCCACGCCCCTAGCCTACCGCAAACCAGGGTGCCGATCAACGGTTGGTAATGGTTGGTAATGGGGCCAGTTTCGCTATGCAGCACAGCAGTAGAGAGGTTTGTTCCTGAGTGAGCTGTCATCCAGGAACAAGGGCGAGCGAGGCTCGCATCTCCGAGATCCCGACAATCCGGACCGTTGACACATCGGTAAACCCTTCCCGTTACTCAGGACCCAGCGGCCATGATCGAGCCGTCGCGCGTGTTGATTGACGAGGGGCGATTTCACATCAGGAGTCGGCGAATCGTCTCAACAACACGCAGGGAGGTCCCAGTTCGCCCACGTCATACGTGCCGGGATCGCAGGCACGCAAGTTTCGGGTTAACATAACCTTTGTTGATCCAGCCGAACAGGACGATACCTAGTGAGCAGGATCCTCGCGCGCACCACGATATGACTTCAAGGACTTATTGGCTTCGAGTGCAAGCCGCGGGTACTCTCGTTGTGCTTTTGCTGTTAGGGGTAGCGTGGACGGCGCGTTCCACGCACGCGCAGGCGGCGGATGGCGCTGCAACGACGCTTGAAACATCGGCACTCGAAGCCTCATTCCAGCAGCACGTGAAGCCGTTCTTGAACCAGAACTGTGTCCCATGCCACAACGATGACACTCGGACTTCGGGCGTCCGGGTCGACCACCTGAACGCAGCACTCGATGATCGGCAGCTTCGATTGTGGGAAGTGGTCCGGAAGAAGATTGAAGATGCGACCATGCCACCGAAGGACGCGCCACAACCGGCGAGCGCCGAGCGCCGGCGGATGGTCGAGTGGATCACGCAAGCTCTTGAGGTTGCTCACTCGCGTCCGACGCCGAAGAACGGCATCGTACGGCGCCTGACGGTCTCGCAGTATCGCAACACCCTGCGCGAGTTGTTGCTGCTGGACGACGACCTGACGGACGCTCTTCCCCCAGACGCCGTCTCGAAAGACGGATTCGTCAATAACGCGGAGACGCTGCAACTGTCTCCATTGCTGATGGAAGCCTACTTTGAGATCGCCGAAGAGGCGCTCGATCGATCCATCGTCAATCCCGACTCGAAGCCTTCGATCCAGAACTTCCGTGTCGATCTGGGAGCGTCGATCAATCCCGAACCGCTCCCTGGCGATCTCATTCTCGGAGCGGGTAGCCTCCTGCTGGAAAACCAAGACTACCTGGTGAAGCAACTCACACCCAACAAAGCATTCTCCTTCGAGCCGTTCCGAATGCGGACCAAGTATCGGTTCATCGAAGGCTACAAGGGGAACGCTACGGTCCGCGGTTGGAGAGACTTTGACAGTATCTATCACGCGGTCTTCGCCGGCATGCGCGGCAACCGCGGCTATCCCAAGGGACTTCCATATAGCACGGTCCCGGAGGGTCTGTTGCTGCGGCCGTCCGTTCCCAGCGATGAGATTTTCGAAAGCGATGGCACCTACGGGCCCAAGGCGAACTTCAAGATCTCGCTTCGCGAACTGCCCGACCATGGGCGGTTTCGGGTTACCGTCACGGCGGCGAAGTACAACGACGGCCTGCTGCTCGATCCGGGCGATCCCGCTCAGGGGGCCGATGGTGTTGATGCCGTCGTGAGCCGCGATCCAGCCTCGCGGCAGTCCGTCGCGATTCAAAAGGCCGCCATCTACCAAGTCGACATCCACGAGGCAGCACGCAGCGAGCCGCCGGTGGCGGACTCATCGCGGCTCGGCGACGGGCTGGCCGGGTCATGGCCTTTCGATAGCGATACGACAGGCCAACTGGAGGGAGACGTGCAGCTTGTCGACTCGCCCTTCGGCAAGGCCGTGTCGCTCGATGGTGGTTACGGATCGTTGACGATCCCGCGGGACGACACCATGAATGTCGGTGGTGGCGACTTCACCGTGGCGGCTTGGATCCACCCGACGGAGTTGAAAACAGCGGGCATCATTGCTCTCGGAGCGCATCAAGCGACGCACGGCTGGTATCTGGAAACGACCGGCAACAAAGGGGCCTTTCATTTCGAGACGGCCGGACCGGACGACGATTCGAATGGGGCGGTGGTTTCCCCGCAGGGAGTTATTCGTGCCGACACTTGGCAGCATGTTGCGGTGATCGTAAGACGGAACGGCGAATCGCGGCTCTACGTCAACGGCTACCCCGTCGCGAAAGATGAGATTGGCCCAGCGAACCTGGACAATCCGGAGATCGATCTCCACCTGGGAAGCGTACCCGAGGGCCAGCAGTTCAAGGGCGAACTCGATGAAGTGCGGCTCTACTCCCGGGCCCTCAATGAAGCCGAGCTTCAAGCGTTGGTGGAACCTGGACGGCAGTTTGCGCAGCCGCCTCCCGAAAAGCCGCAAGAGGTGACGCTGACCCTTGGCGGCCGGCAGTTCTCAGGCGCGTTAGAACAGCCCGCATTTCTGGCAGTGAGGCTCGAGGCCGGCACGCTGGAAGTCGACGCGCAGCACACCGGCGTGAAGGAATTGGACCGGGTCGTGCTTACTGCGCTCGCCGCCGACCAGGAAGTGTCACGACGTTTTCTCGCGTTCGAGAAGCGTTTGCCACGGCTAGGCGTGCACTTGGGGCTTCGTCGCGATTGCGGCAGCACGTTCGCTCCTGTCGAGGCGCCGCAAACCGTGGCGAGCCACAAGCTCACGCACTTTGTGTTTGAAGGGGCGATCAGCGATTACCCCAGCCCGGATGTCGAAAAGGACAATGTCAACTATTTGGCGGGCATTCGTGAAATCGCCGTCCGCAGCGAGTACACCGACGGTCGCGACATGCCGCGGTTGCTGGTCCGGTCGGTGGAATTCGAAGGACCGTTCTACGACGACTGGCCACCGTCGTCCCATCAGAGCATCTTCGTCGACTCCGATCGCAAATACGATTCGCCGGCGTATGCGCGAGAGATCATCCGCGGGTTTGCCACCCGCGCCTACCGCCGTCCCATCACTGAGGGGGAAGAGTCCGCCCTCATGGCGGTGTTCCAGCAATCACTCGACGCGGGAGGCGGTTTTCAGGGGAGTGCGAGGGACGCTCTGCTCGTCGTGTTGACGTCGCCGCAGTTCTTGTTCCTGGTCGAGGCCAGCAGCACGCCCGACTCCGAGCCCATCGACGACCGGGAGCTGGCTTCGAAGCTCTCCTACTTCCTGTGGAACGAGCCGCCGGATCATACAACGTTGACGCTGGCCGACAGCGGCGCGCTCCGGAAGCAGTTGGACGCGGAAGTGGCGCGCATGGTCGAGAATCCACGTTTCTCCCAGTTCGTTGGGGAATTCACATCCCAATGGCTGAATCTCGACAAGTTCGATGTGCTCGAACCGGACCGCGAGAAGTTTCCGAAGCTCACGCGCGACGCTCGCGCCCAGTTGCGTCGGGAGCCGACCGAGTTGGTCCAGTACTTGATCCGGAACAACCTTCCCGTACGGAATCTCATTGAGTCCGATTTCGTCGTCGCGAATGAAGTCGTCGCCGGCTACTATGACTTGGGGGGCAAGACCGAGAGCGGTTTCGAGTTTGCACCCATCAAGCACGGCCGACCTGAGCTCGGCGGCGTACTCACGCAGGCGGCAATCATGGCGGGGCTGTCCGACGGCCGGGAATCGAACCCCGTGAAGCGCGGGGCGTGGCTGGCGCGGAAGATCATCGCCGAGCCGCCCGATGATCCTCCACCGAACGTGCCGGACCTAGAGGCGGATACACAAGGGCTGTCGCTTCGCAAGCGGCTCGAGCAGCACCGCAACAAGCCGGGCTGCATGGAGTGTCACACGAAAATCGACCCGTGGGGAGTCGCGCTCGAGGAGTTCGACGCCGGCGGCCGCCTGAAGCCGCAACCCGCGGACGCGCGATCCACCTTGCCCGACAGCACGGAGGTGTCAGGCATCAACGATCTGAAGCGTTATCTCGCTCAAGATCGCATCGATCAGGTGGCCTTCAGCGTTCTCAAGCATCTCGTAACGTATGCGAACGGCCGCAGCCTCACGTACAATGAACTGAACCATTTGAAAGAAGACGGACAGAGGTTGAGGGACCGCGGCTACCCAATGCAGGACATGATCCGCTACGTCGTCAATAGTAAACTGTTTCTTGAGAAGTAGCAGAAACGAGAAGTAGCAGAAAGCAGACACCGATGAGCACTCCACTAAAGATCGACCGCCGCGCTTTCCTCCAGGGTATGGGAGGAGTCGCGCTGGCCTTGCCAGTTCTCGACGCCATGGGCGCCGAAGTGACCGAGCAGGCTCCGCGCCGGTTCTGCGCGCTGTACACCGCGAACGGCATGTCGCTGCCGAGATCGGAGAACCGCATAGACGAGTGGAGCTGGTTCCCCACCGCCGAGAGCGACGGCGAGTTCGTCTTCGGCCAGTCGACCGAGCCGCTCAGCCCCTTCCGCAAACAGCTCAGCTTTATGGGCGGACTCTACCACCCGAGCGGTCCCAAGGCCGACCCCCATACGTGCTCGGACATGTGGCTCACCGGCGCCCCTCTGTACAATCCGACGCGAACGGTCTACAACTCCGTCGGACTCGACCAGGTCGTGGCGCAGCACACCAAGCAGTACTGCCGGCAGCCGTCGTTGGTGCTGTCAATCGATGCCGGCACGGGCTTTCTCTCTCGGACGGGTACGATCTCCTATAGCCTCGAGGGCAGGCCGATTCCGGCGGAAAACAACCCGCGCCGGGTGTTCAATCGCTTGTTTCGCGGCGACCGTGCGTCGCTCGAGTCGCAACGCGACAAGCTGCAACGGCGCATCAAGCTGGTGGACGCCGTGGCCGCGAGTGCGCATTCTCTCGATCAGCAGCTCGGCAAGTCCGACCGTGAACGGATGGATCAGTACCTGACCTCTTTGAATGAAGTCGAGTCGCGGTTGATCGCATCCGAGCGTTGGATCGACATCCCGCTGAAAGAGCAGGACTACTCGCATTTAAACCTCGACGCAACATCCGAGGGCGAGCCTGCTGAGTACTACCGCACGATGTTCGACCTGATCGCGTTGGCCTTCGATGCGGACATCACTCGCTCGGTCGCGTTTATGCTCAACCGCGAAGACGGCATGGGCATCAGCGATACGTTCCCGCTCAAGCTGGGACTCTCGAAGACGCATCACAACCTCTCGCATGCGACCGAAAAGGACGGGCAGTTGCAGTTTGCCAAGTACGACCTGTTCTTGAGTCAGCAGTTGGCGCACTTCTTCGAGAGGCTATCTGGCTATCAGGACCGCAACGGCAGCGTGCTCGACAACACCATCGTGCTGTTCGGAAGCGGCGCGAGCACGACGCACCACTCCCGCAACCTGCCAACTCTGATCGCCGGCGGAGGCACCATGGGCCTCGAACATGGGACCTACTGGCGAAACGGCGAGACGCGGATGTCGAACATGTATCTCAGCATCCTGCGATCTCTGGGCATCGGGCAGGAATCGTTCGCTGACAGCACCAGCACGCTCAGCGGTTCGATCTTCAATCGCGTCTAGGCTACTACGGCCCTGAGCCTCGCCAAGACCTTATCACAGCCTTGCTGGCGGAACCAGCAGCAGAACTAACGGTGACGTTGCCCTGGGGAACTGGCAGTCGTCTTGCTCTTTCCGGGCGATTGGTCGCCCATCCGGAAGCGATCCACGACAGGACTTCCGAATGGACCCACCACCGAACGGTTTTGCGGCTCGGAGAGCGTGTTTGTCGGACGCTTTGGCCGCCTCCACGCCGGGGTCGGCTCGGGGGCCGGCGCGGAGCGGTTTGCTAGGATAGAGGCGTCGCGCTGTTACCGGCTCATGTTTCCGGGCCGCGTCCGGTTCCCCATATTTTTCAGTACTTTGGCCTGCCGGGGCGAAAGCCGCCTCATCGCATCCAATCACCATGAAAGTCGCCTACCTGGAGTGTTTTTCGGGCATCAGCGGCGACATGTTGCTGGGTGCTCTGGTCGATGCCGGCGTCGATCCTGAGACGCTGCGCGGCGAGGTCGCCAAGCTGGGGCTCGACGGCGTGGCGCTGAAGTTCGAGAAGTGTAGCCGGGCCGGGATCGCCGGAACGAACCTGACTGTTGAGGTGGTGCACGACCACAGCCACCGCTCGCTGAGCCGGATCGAGGAGATCATCGGCGGGAGCACGCTGGCCGATCCGGTGAAAGAGCGCTCGATCCGCATCTTTCGCCGCCTGGGCGAGGTCGAGGCGGCGATCCATCAAATCCCGATCGACAAGGTCCACTTCCACGAGGTCGGCGCGCTCGATTCGATCGTCGATATCGTCGGGGCGTGCATCGGGTTCGACGAGTTGGGCATCGAGAGGATCTACTGCTCGCCGCTCAATCTCGGCAGTGGAACCGTCAAGGCCGCGCACGGCGTGATGCCCGTGCCCGCGCCCGCCACAGCGGCGCTGGTCGAGGGCGTGCCCTCGTACTCGGAAGGACCGGCGGTGGAGCTGACCACGCCCACGGGCGCGGCGATCGTGACGACCCTGGCGGCCGAGTTCGGCCCCATGCCCGCCATGAAGGTTTTGAGCATCGGCTACGGCGCCGGCGACCGCGAATTCGAGGGACGGGCCAACTTGGCGCGCGTGCTGATCGGCGAGACGACATCGGCGAGGGAAACCACCCAGGTGTACGTGATCGAGGCCAACGTCGATGACATGAGTCCGCAGTTGGCCGGGTTCGCGCGCGAGCGTTTGCTCGAAGCCGGGGCGCTCGACGTGACGCTGATCCCGGTATACATGAAGAAGGACAGGCCCGGCTTTCAGGTCTCAGTGCTGTCGAAACCCGATGACCGCGAGGCACTGAGCGAGCTGTTGTTCGCTGAGACGACGACCCTCGGTATCCGCATGTATGTCGCCGAGCGCCGCGTACTGGAGCGCACTTGGCGCACTGTCGAGACACCCTACGGCGAGGTGCGCATCAAGGTCGCCAGCGAGAACGGCACCGTGCGCAATTTCGCGCCCGAGTACGAGGATTGCCGCAAGCTGGCGCTCGATCGAAACGTACCTTTGAAGGAAGTTCTGCAGCAGGCCAACTTCGCCTATCTGAAGCTCGGCAAGCCCCAAGTCTGACAAGCCGCAATGAAGTATTACCTGACCACGCCGATCTATTACGTCAACGCGACGCCCCACATCGGTCACGCCTACACCACCGCGGTGGCCGACACCATCAAGCGCTTCCGCCGCATGTTGGGGGACGAGGTCCATCTCACCACCGGCACCGACGAGCACGGCACCAACGTCGAGCGCTCGGCGCGCCGCGCCGGTTGGGAGCCCCAGCAGTTCGCCAACCGGGTCTCGGCGGCGTTCCGCGCCGAGTGGGACGAGCTGGGATTCGAGTACGATTCCTTCCGCCGCACCACCGACCCCAAACACGCCAAGGCCGTCCAAGAGATCTTCACCCGCTGCCTCGACAACGGCGCCATCTACAAGGATTCCTACACCGGCAAGTACCACGTCTCTGACGAGGCCTTCGTCACCGACGAGGAAGCCGCGCTCGCCGACCCCGACAAGATCATCACCATCACCGAAGAGAACTACTTCTTCCGGCTGTCAGCGTACCAAGACAAGCTCCTCGCGCTCTACCGCGAGCAACCCAACTTCATCCGGCCCGAGACCCGCCGCAACGAGGTGCTCTCGTTCGTCGAAGGCGGCCTGAAGGACCTCTCCGTCAGCCGCTCGAAGCTGAAGTGGGGCATCCCGCTGCCGAACGATCCAGAGCACGTCTTCTATGTTTGGTTCGACGCGCTCACGACCTACATGAGCGCGATCGGCTACGGCGAGGAAGGCGAGCGCCGCGCGTTGTGGGAGAAGCTCTGGCCCGCCGACCTTCATCTCGTCGGTAAAGAGATCCTGCGCTTTCACGCCGTCTACTGGCCGGCGTTCTTGATGGCCGCCGGCTTGCCGCTGCCGAAGCAGATCTACGCGCACGGCTGGCTCATCTTTCAGGGCGACAAGATGAGCAAGTCGAAGGGCAACATCGTACGCGCGAAACCGATCGACAAAGTCGTCGGCATCGAGGGCCTGCGCTACTACCTGCTCCGCGATATCGTTTTCGGGCAGGACGGCAATTTCAGCTCCGAAGCGCTGGTCAAGCGCTACAACGCCGACCTGGCCAACGGTCTCGGCAACCTGGCCAGCCGCACGTTGTCGATGATTCACCGCTACTTCGGCGGCGAGATCCCCGAGCCGGCCGGCGACGACGATTTGGCCGGCCGCGCGGCGGAGACGATTGCCGCGACGCGGGGGCACTTCGAGAACTTCGATTTCTCGCGCGGCTTGGAATGCGTGTGGGCGTTGATCGGCGCGGCGGACAAGTACATCGTCGAGCACAAGCCTTGGGTGCTGATCAAAGGCGAGGACGAGGCTTCGCAGGAGAAGCTGCGCGCGGTTCTGTACAACGCCGCCGAGGTGTTGCGCATCGTCACTGCGCTGGTCTATCCGGTGATGCCCAAATCGTCGGAGAAGATCTGGAGCCAGCTCGGGCAAGGGGCGGCACTCGCGGACGTGCGGCTCGACGATCTGAAGTGGGGGCAACTCGCGGCGGGCACGACCATCGGCGAGTCGGTAGCGGTCTTCCCGAGATTAGACGTAGAGGAGTCGGTCAAGAAGATGGAACAGTTGGAAGACGAAGCTCTCAACGAGCAGGCCGCGGTCATGGGCAAGCAACCCGAGGCCGCAAAGGAATCGGCCGCCCCAGGGGCACCGGCCGCGGAGTCCGCCGACGCGGAGGCCGACACCGCGCCCAAGATCGCGATCGACGACTTCGCCAAGGTCGAAATGCGGGTGGGACAGGTGAAGACCGCCGAGAAGGTCAAGAAAGCCGACAAGCTGCTGCACCTCACCGTCGATATCGGTGAGCCCGAGCCGCGCTCGATCGTCGCCGGCATCGCCGAAGCCTACGACCCCGACACGCTCATCGGACGCAAGGTCGCCATCGTCGCCAACCTCAAGCCGCGCAAGCTGCGCGGCCTCGTTTCCGAAGGCATGATCGTCGCCGCCACCGGCGATGACGGCAAACCGAGCCTCGTCAGTTTCCTCGAGGACGCCCCCATCGGCGCCCGCCTGAGTTAGACCGAGTTCCGTACCGAGAGATGGAGTCTAGCGCCCTCCGAGTGGCGTGAAGGTTCGTGCCGGACCGCTTGGATCGAGCGCTCGCTGACGCCGGATTGGCGGGCGGCCGCAGCGATCGAGTGGACCGAGACCATGGCGATCAGCGCCAGTTGCTGCCGCTGGGTGAGGGCTGGTTCCTGCTCGGCGGACGCCACGGACAGCTCGGTGACCGACTGGAGCTGACAGGAGTTGGCAGGATTTGTCACGATTTGGCGCGGTTTTCGCAGATGTTGTAAGGATTCTTTATGTTCTTCACTCATGGGTCACCTCGCGCGGCACCCGTAGTTTCGCCGCACGGCGCCCGTGCAGATCGCTGACTTGGATTTGGGATTGTGGCTTTTCACCTGCTGTCCTGTTGGGGCGACGGATCGCCGCCAGCTTTCTTTGCTTCTAGTGTAAGCGGCGATGGTGGGAGCAGCGGGGTGGCTGGGGAGGTAAGTCATTGAAAACATGGGAGTCTTTTTTGAGAATCTGTGACCGCGTTTGGAGGGGAGCGGCGATGCGCCCCAATCGGTGACTGTCACCGATACGCCGTCACCGATACGCCGTCACCGATACGCCGTCACCGATACGCCGTCACCGATACGCCGTCACCGATACGCCCCGATACGCCCCGATACGCCCCGATACGCCCCGATACGCCGAAAAACCTCTATGCCATGAGCAACGGGTAAACTATTGCGGAAGCTGAGGCATCGCCAATGAACGCAATTTCCCGGGCCCGGTTCGACGCTCTCGCCGGTTATAGCCGCAGCCCGCAACACGTGCTCTCATCCGGGGAACTCGGATGGTACGAGGAGGGCGGCGAAAGAGTGCTCGGAACGCTCATCCGCGATCTCCCCGACGATGACTTCTCCTCGGTTGTTCTGGCCCGCGACAGGCGAGGTCGCTTCAGGGCAGTGTGGGTTGACGAGTTCAAGCCAAAGATCGAGCAAGCACGCGACGAACTAGGCGCGCTGCTTACGACGTGGGCTGGGAAGCTGGACGAGGAGTATTGGCAGGGCGATGAGGCAGGGGCGAGCCTGAGTCTGATCGTGCCCGTCGTGCCCGAGGATCTTCTACATCCTGCCTTCCGGTCCCTCATTTCAGGCGACGGCTATTCGCCGGCCCGTGAGTTGATCGCTGCGATGCAGTTCTATTATGAGGACGCGGACGGAAACTTCGTTGAGCAATTCCAAACGACCGGCTTTGACGCCAGGATATGGGAACTGTACCTGTTCGCCACGCTCACTGAGATGGGCTATGCAATCGTACGGCAACACCCCGCGCCAGATTTCCATTGCGTTGGGTTGGCAGCCGAGTTCTTCGTAGAGGCCACTACCGTCAACCCCTCAATGAAAGGCGGTGTAGTTGTTGAGCCCACTCCACCGGACGATCCCGAGGAGCACCGCCTTTACTTGCAGGAGTACATGCCGATCAAGTATGGGAGTGCTCTCTATTCGAAGCTCCAGAAGGAGTACTGGAAGCTTCCGCATCTACAGGGGCATCCTATAGTCTTCGCGATTCAGGATTTTCATGCTCCTGGTTCGATGGCCTGGACGGGCACACCGCTGATTGAATACTTGTTTGGACTACGCCACACATGGCGTCACGCAGACGGAAGACTTGTGATCGAAGCGGGCACGATCGATAAGCACAGTTGGCAGGGTAAGGAGATTCCTTCCGGCTTCTTTCACCTACCCGGAGCCGAGAACATAAGTGCGGTGATCGCGAATCCGCACGGAACGATCACGAAGTTCAACCGTATGGGTTACCTCGCGGCATTCGGATCAAGGAGTGTCACGATGCTCCGGGCTGGAACCTGTTACAGCCACGATCCCAATTCTGCCGAACCGAAGAAATTCGCTTTCCGGGTTGACGATCCTGCCTACAGTGAGACCTGGTGCGAGGGAATGTCCGTTTTCTACAATCCGAATGCGCTCAGACCACTATCCTTCGAATGCTTGACTCCCGACGACCCCACACCTTGTGGTCGGCGACTGCGGCGACCGTACCCTCGAGGGGCCATCGGGCAGCGGTCGTGGGTCCTATAGCCGCCGCTCATTGCGCCCCGCGGGGGGACGGCAGCGGTTGACTTTGAAACCTGAAGGCGAAGCGCTCTTGAGCGTGCGCGAATAGTCCTCCAGAGCCCGGATACTAGACCTTGGGGCTTCGGGAGTCAAGTGCATACCCCAGTCCTTCGAATGCTTTGCCGGAGCAGCTCACCATCACTTCAACGGAGAGCGCGTGGTTAGCTACGTGCCTTCCTTTCACCCGTACGGCTCGTATACACAAAAATGGGGTATCCACTTGACTCAGGTAGCCCCAAGGCGTTGTGGTTTGGTCGATCCATAGACGCCAGCACACTGCACCCAGAATGCATCCAGGGGTGCCAGACGCCGGTCTGGACGCGATCGGACCACGAGGCTGCGTTTCGGGGCCGATCAAGGATCACGCACGCGCCATGGCCATCGCAGGCTTGGAAACGTCGTGCTATCGGCAAGCCTTTCCGGGAGCCGCCAATGGCCAACCACGGTATGTTGTGGTCACCTGAGTCAAATGGATACCCCACTTACACAAATTCTGGTGCCGAAGAGATAGCCCGGTCACGAGAGGGACATCCATGATAGGTATCTGTCAAAGGATATCGGTGAAGGATATCGGTGACGAGGATATCGGTGACAGTCAGGGATATCGGCGCGGTCGAAGAATCAGGGCACGTCCAAAACCCAGTCACAGAATCTTCATCCTACGGAATCAACAACTTACGGCGAAAAAGGCCATTTCCCCAGACCTGTGCGCTACCCTGAGACCGGGGGAGGGGGAGCTTGACAACCCATCGACGCCATGAATGATAAAACTACCGAAAACCTTGCCAAATCGTGCCAAGCGGCCGACCAGCCCGCGCCGGTCACCAAAAGGGCTGTCGCGACGACGCCCGCCAACGGCCGCCCCGCCAAGCTGAAGCCGTCCCAAGAGCGTGCCCTCGTCGCCCTGCTGGAATGCCGCTCCATCGCCGCCGCCGCCCGACAGGCGCAGGTTGGCGACCGTACCCTCCGCCGCTGGCTGCACGAGGACGTGCACTTTCAAACGAGGCTGCGCCAACTCAGCCAAGAGTCCCTCGCCCACGCCACCCTTCGCCTGCACAACGGTGCGTCTGACGCCGTCCACATGACGTTCGTTCTCATCGAATCCCCTGAACGCATCGAAAGCCCTCGTGTCACCCGTGCCCGCACCAGCCGCAAGGCTTCGGGCCGTTCTGGCTACTACCGCGATCTCCGCCGCCGCGTCACAGCCCTCGAAGCCGCCTTCAAGCAAACGCGCGAGTGAACTTGCGCTAGGATGGAGCCGGACCCGCGGAAAGGAGCCTCCTCCATGCCCACCTCGTTCGATCGCCGTTTCTTCTTCAAATACGCCAGCGCGCTGCCCTTGCTCGGGTCGCTGGCGTTCGAAGGTTTCAAAGAGAAAGCCCTGGCCGCGGTGGGCAAGAGCGCCTCCGACAACATCTACACCCGCATCGGCGTCAAGCCCCTAGTCAACGCACGGGGCGTGTGGACTTACCTCAGCGGCACCCTGGAACTACCCGAAGTACGAGCCGCCAAAGAGCAGGCGGCGCATCACTACGTCGAAATCTTCGAGCTGCAACGCGCCGTCGGCAAGCGCCTCGCCGAGCTGTCCGGCGCCGAAGCCGGGATGGTTACCTCCGGCGCGGCCGGCGCCATGGCGGCGGCAACCGCGGCCTGCATTGCCGGCAACGACCCCGCCCGCATCTGGCAACTTCCCGACACGACAGGGATGAAGTACGAGGTCATCATGTTCCCCGGGCGGAACGCGTTCGACAGCGCCCTCCGCCTGGCCGGCGGTAAGCTGGTGCTGGCTCCCACGCTCGACGACATTCAACCGGCCATCAACGACAACACCGCAATGATTTACACCACCAGGACCGGCGAACAACTCGAACAGGCGCAGGCCATCGCCACGCGCGCTAACGTGCCGTTGCTGCTCGACCAAGCGGCCGGCATCCCGCCGATCGACAGCATGCGCCTCTACGCCAAGATGGGCATTGACCTCTACACCTTCAGCGGTGGCAAGGGGCTGCGCGGTCCGCAGTGCAGCGGCCTCTTATTCGGCCGCAAGGATCTGATCGACGCGGCGTTGGCCAACTACAACCCTTGGGAAGGGTCGGTTTGCCGCCCGATGAAGGTTGGCAAAGAGGAGATCATGGGTTGCCTGGCGGCTGTGGAGTGGTGGGTGAAGGCCGACCTCGGCAAACTCGACCGCGAGTGGCGCGACCGGCTGACTCGCATCAAAAAGCTGGCCGAGTCCGTGCCTGGCGTCCAGGCCGAGATTTCCGAGCCCGAAGATCCCTATCGCAATCCGAGGGTGAGCATCAGTTGGGACGAGCAGGCCTGGGGCTTCACCATCGCCGATTGCGACCGCCAGTTGCGAGAAGGCGAGACGCGCATCGAGGTTCTTACAATTGGCAACAATCCACCGCTGGTGCCCGCCGTGCGGGAGAAGGACTTGAAAATGCCCGCGCGTACCGACGAAATGCACATCATCGCCCAAACGCTTCGGCCGGGCGATGACATGATCATTGGCCGGCGGCTGCGAGAGATCCTCGGCCAAGCGCGGAAGAACGCTAAGAAGGCGTGAGGACGGCCGCCCCGGAAGCGAATTGGCTCTTGCCACGGAAAGCAGCTAGCAAGGTCTGCGACTTCAAACCGACGAGTGAGCGCCCCTGTGGCGTAAGCCTCCAGGCTTGCCGAGTCTCGATTCGTCGGGACTCGGGATGGCAAGTGACCGAGCAGCGGCTATAGCTCGAGGACCTGAGAACCGAGGAATCGCTCAGTCGAGATCTCTGGGGGCAATGGCTGGAGCCTTACGCCACATGCCCGCGCGGGCGCCTCTTTCAAGACTTGACACCCTGTTACGTTGTTAAGTCCTTCAGACGATTCGCATCCGATTCGCATCCGCAACACCACGGCCGGAAAGGGCCCGCCAGCGTTGATCATCGACTCCCACTGCCATCTCGACGCCCACGGGTTCGACGAAGATCGCGACCAAGTCATCGAACGGGCCCGCGAGGCCGGCGTGGAAGCAATGCTCACCATCGGCACCGGCGACGGCCCGCCGGACCTCGAGCCGGCCATCCGGTTAGCGGATCGCTACCCGGAGGTCTACGCCACGGTAGGCGTGCATCCGCACGAGGCCCGCAAGGCCGACACCGACGCGTTTCAACGTCTCGCGGAGTTGCTTGCGCACCCCAAGGTGCTGGCCCTGGGCGAGATCGGCCTCGACTATCACTACGACAACTCCCCCCGCGAGATCCAGCGTGACGTCTTCGTCCGCCAGATGGATCTCGCACGCGCGGCCGGCAAGCCGATCATCATCCACACCCGCGACGCCTGGGACGACACGATCGAGCTGCTCCGCGATCATTGGCACGACGGCGGCGGCATCATGCATTGTTTCTCCGGCGGGGACGAAGAGGCGCGGCAGGTACTCGATCTCGGGTTCCACATCTCCTACGCCGGCATTCTGACCTTCAACCGTTCGGCCGACGTCCGCGAGACCGCCGCGGGCCTGCCGCTCGACCGTCTCTTGGTCGAAACCGACGCTCCTTATCTGACTCCCGCTCCGCACCGCAAGATCCGCCGCAACGAGCCGCGTTTCGTGGTGGAAACGGCGCGCTGCCTGGCTGAAGCGAAGGGGCTCGATTACGAAACGCTCGCCCGGGCCACGAGCGCCAACTTTCGCCGGTTGTTCGATTTGGCCCCGGCTTGATGTGCTCGGCCTTGATTGCCTGGGTGCGGTGGAGAGGTATACACTTAGTTTTTCACCCGCCCCTTCCAACGCATGCCGACCCTCAAGACATCAACGATGTCGCGCCGTGAGGTGCAAGCGCTCATCGCGGGCGACCTGAAGCGCGTTGAAAAGGCCATCGGCACCGACACGATCTGCTCGGTCGAGGCCGTCACCGCGATCAGTCATCACCTGCAGAAGAGCGGCGGCAAGCGGCTGCGGCCGGCACTGCTGCTGCTCTCGGCGGGGACGTGCGGGTACCGCGGGGACGCGGCGATCCGGTTGGGTGCGGTTGTCGAGATCATTCACGCCGCCACCTTGGTGCATGACGATGTGATCGACAAGGCCGACGTGCGCCGCGGGCAGCCCTCGATCAACCAGCGCTGGGGGAACCAGACCAGCGTCCTCGCCGGCGACTGGCTCTATATGCAGGCGTTCAATCTCGCCCTGCGCGAGAGGAACTTCTCGATCCTCGATCTGCTTATTGAGTTGACGCAGATGATGGTCGAGGGCGAGTTGATGCAGATGGACTGGGTCGGCCGCATCGACCTGACCGAAGACGAGCATCTCTCGCTCGTTCACCGCAAGACGGCCTATCTGTTCTCGGTGTGCGCGCGCCTGGGAGCGATCCTCGCGGGAGTCGATCCCAAGCTGGAGCAACGGCTGGGCGACTACGGCTGGAACCTGGGCATGGCCTTCCAGTTGGTCGACGATCTGCTGGACTTCACGGCCACCGAAGACGTGCTGGGCAAGCCGGTCGGCAACGACTTGCGCGAAGGCAAGGTCACGCTGCCGATGATCCTGGCGCTGTCCGAATGCACGGCGGACGAACGCGGCCTGGTGCAAACCGTGATCCGAGACGAGGCGTATGACAACGTGCCGCTCGGCTCGATTCTGGCCTTGCTGGACAAGTACGGCGCCATCGAGATCGTGCGGCGCCGGGCGATCGACTACACCGAAACCGCCGCCGCCCAACTCGAGGATTTCCCGGAATCCAGCCACAAGCGCGCGCTCCTCGCCGTGACCGAGTGGGTCGTCGACCGCGATAGCTAGACGCTACCTCGTTGCGACCCTGAAGGGCCGGCTACCACAGTCGCGCCAATGAGCAGCGCGGGCGCCTTCACAGCCTACGGCTCGCGCGGCGCGGCCCACTCCTGATGACTGAAACCGAGATCAAGCTGCGCGTCGCCAACGTTTCCGCCATGCGCCGGCGTCTGCGGACTCTCGGCTGGCGCGTCTCCGAGCGGCGTCATTACGAGATGAACCTCGTCTATGACCGGCGCAATCCTCCCTGGTTGGCCGCGGGTTACCTGCTTCGGATCCGCGAGGTAGGCAACCGGGTCTGGCTGACAGTGAAGCTGCCGATGGAGCCGGGCCGCCTGCACAAAGTGCGGGAGGAGTACGAGATCGAGACGCGCGACCGCGGCGTCGTGTCGAGCATCGTCGAGACCATGGGGTTCAAGCCTGTGTGGCGCTACGAGAAGTATCGAACCGAGTTTCAGCGGCCCCGCGAAAAGGGCCCGGACAAGGGCCCAGAAAAAGGCAAGATCCTGCTGGACGAGACGCCGGTTGGCGATCTGCTGGAGCTAGAGGGCCCGCCCGCGTGGATTGACCGAACGGCGGCAAAGCTGGGTTTCAGCAAGGACGACTACATCACGCTGAGCTATCGGGGCCTTTTCGTCGAATACCGCCGCAGGCACCCTGAGGCAGGCGACGATATGGTTTTCGATTCCAACGCTGATGGGCCGTAACGTAGGGGGCTCGGCCTTCCACCCGCCTCAATCCGTCGGCTCGGGACGCCACCGCGGTTTGTGATACCACTCCCGCAACACGGCGAGGGCCGGCTTGCCGATGGGGTTGTGCGTCGTGTCGAGCGCTCCGCCTCGGCCGTGGCTGGGCCACTTCCACCAGTAGAACCCCGCGAACCAAGGCCGTCCGCTGAACGCCTCGAAGACCGCCCGGTAGCACTGGCTTTGCAGTTCCGGGTCGGGCGCGGCGCTGGGCTCCTTCCAGGGCTCGGCGGCCGCTGTGGTCAGCGACGGGTAGCCGATCTCGGTGAAAAGCACTGGCTTGCCGAACCGTTCCGCGACGGCGGCCATGCGGCCGACCAGCTCCTGCAACCGGGGTGAGTGGGGCTCGGGTAGTTCGCCGTTCTCAGCCAGCGGGAAGTAGAAGTTCACGCCGGCGTAGTCCAACTCGTCCCAGAACGGGATACGCTCGAACTCCTCGTTCCAGTTGGCCGCGAAGGTGACCGGGCCGCGGTAGACCCGCCGCACGGCACGGATCAGCTCCCGCCAGGCATCCTCGTGGACACTCACGCCGTTCAACTCGTTGCCAATCGAGAACAACTCGACCTCGTAGAGCTCGGCCATGCGGGCGTAGTGTAGAATCCAGCGGCGGTATTGCGCGAACCATTCGTCGAAGTCCGCCCGCCGCTCGAAGCGGATGTCGCCGGTGAACGTGCGGCCCCACAGTTGCGGCTTGAGCATGACTTGAAGCCCCGCTGCGCGCGCCTGCTGCACGCTGCGAACCAGCCGCTCGTGGGTTTCCGAGAGACGGAAGCGGATGCTCGTCGTGCGCGGCGCACTGGTGGAGGCATAAGGGATCAGGGCGACTGTGTTTCCGCCCAGACTCCGGATCTTCTTGAGCTGGTCTTGCGCGGTGTCGGTGCCATATCCCCAACTCGTCGGGAACTCGTGGGTGAAGCTGACGCCGCGATGGTCTTGATGGGCGCCTCGACGTGTCACCACACGACTAGCTTCTTCGCAGCCGTTTGCCGGGGCCAGCCAAGTACGCCAGTCCTGTTCGAGCGCCTCCCACGAGGGGGCCACGGTTTCGGCGAAGGCATGCAGGTCCTCGACGCCGAGCGGCGCCCGGTACAACGTGCGCAGTGCCGCCGTTCCCTGCACCCGAGCGAAAGAATCCACCCACGCGCCGCTCATGGCGTCCCGCATCAGAGAAGACCGGTAGTCACCATCGACCGCAAGAATCTCGCGCAACGTGTAGGGCCGCTCCTCACACGCAATCTGTCGCGCGTAGCCGGTGAGGTCCCGGCCGAGGAAATCCCCGGCAGCGTAGCGAGCCATCGCCCTTCCGACGGCAGCCGACGCGGGCTCACCCCATTCGCTCGCCATCAACAGCACGGCCTCACCCCGCGGGTCGGAGATCGTGCGGTCGGGTGCGAGGAAGTGATGCAGCGTGTCGGTGCCTTCAATCACATACGGGCTATCGTTGCGGCGCTCCGGCGCGAGTGACTGCTTGCTCTCAGAAGTAACGTGCACATAGGCGATGCGGGGCTTGTTGGTGAGGGAGATGCCCAGGCGTCCGGCCAGCGCCTCGACGCGCTGGTCCGCCGCGGCGGCCCACTCCCGCTGCTGTTCCTCTGTGAACTGGCCTGGCTCGAAACGCAGCTCCCAGTGCCGCGACTGCCGCGCCTCCAAAGCCTCCGCTCGGCGGTGGCGCACGAGGTCTGGGTAGTACGTTAGACCCGCGTACGCGACGACGCCACTGAGCAGTACCCCCGCACCACCCTTCCAGCTAGGCCGGAACGTGCCCGTTGCTTGCCGGGCCTTCCACAAGACAGGCACGACGACGGCCAGGGCCAGCAGTGAGGGTGCGAACGGCCAACCGGCTCGCGACAACCCAAAAGCCAGCGGCGCGCCCCGCTGCAACAGATTGATGGCCACAACGGGTAGCACAATCCAAAGCAGAACCGCGAGACCGCGTTTCCACAGCGTCGGCTGCGCCGTCGGCGGTAGGTCGCCCGCCACCCGGCTCAGCAAGACGAAAGTCAACGGCACGAGTACCAGCAATAGCAGGATGCCGGGTGCCGGCGCGCCCCAGCCTGGCGAGACGACCAACTGCAACAGAGAACGCAGCGGGCCGCGAGTATAGACGGCGAAGTAAACCGCGGCGTCAACGACGAAAAGCGCCAACCAGAAGACCGTGAACGAGACCAGCAGCCGTCGCCAGCCCACGAAACGCCGCGAGAACCCGGGCGCAAACCGTAGTGCCAGAAGCCCGATGATCATCGACAGGGCCGCCAACGCCGCCGCGCCCAGCGCACCCCTGCCCGCCGGGCCGAAGACATAGAAGCGTGGATTCAGCCCCCAGAGCTGGATGCCGTGAAACTCGGAGCCGGGCGCCAGCGCCATCAACAAACGCGGTGCTTCCCATAGCACGCGGGCGAGCAGCAGCCCCAGGTAGCAACAAGCGCCCGCGCCCAGCAGGTGAAAGAATCCACTGGCGAAGTGCCGCAAAGGTTCAGTCCCCGGTGCCTACACTTGTGGCGTCTATTGTTCTGGAATCGCCGAACTACGAAGCTTCCAGCGGCGCGGTTTGCGGCTCCCCCAGCCGGCACTCGGCATGCAGCGATCGAACCGCCCTCGGCAACGCATCTTCGGCGACCACGATGGCGATGGTCAACTCGCTCGATCCCTGGGCGATGGCAATGATGTTGATATCGTCGCGCGAGAGCGCTGTGAAGATCCTGCCTGCCAGGCCGGGCGTCCCTTTCATGCCCTCTCCGACGGCGGCCAACAGCCCCACGCTGTGGTCCACCTCAATCGGGTGAACGTAACCATGAGCCAACTCCAGCGCGAGTTCTGACCGCAGGCTCTCCATCACCGTACTCAACTCCTCGGTCCGGACCAGCATACAGAAGTTCTGGCGGAAGCTGGAGCGCGTCAACAACAGGACCTCGACGTTCGCGCGGGCGGCGGCTTCGAGGGCCCGCGCCATCAGTTGCGCCCCCGACGTCGAGAGGTTCACCGCTTCGATCGAGATCAACGACACCTTCGCCAGCGACGTGATGGCCCGCGCGCCGTGTCCCGTGCTGATCCGGGGAACGATGTGCGTGCCGGGGAGATCGGGTTTGAAGCTGTTCTTGATCCACACCGGGATGCGTTTCTCTTCCAGCGGCGCCAGCGTGCGGGGATGGAGCACCTTGGCCCCGTTGTAGGCCAGTTCGGCGGCCTCGTTGTAGGTCACTTCGTCCAAGACCCGCGCGTCGGGGACGACGCGAGGATCGCCGCTGAGGATACCGTCGACATCCGTCCAGATCCACAGCTCGTCGGCCTCGAGCACCGCCGCCAGAATGGACGCGGAAAAATCCGAGCCGCCCCGTCCCAGCGTCGTCGGCCGCCCGTCGCGCGTCGCGCCGTTAAAGCCGGTCACGATCGGAACCTGTCCGGCCTCGATCAAAGGCAGCAGCTTGGCGCGCGCGTTCTCGCCCGTTTCCTCCATCAGCGGCGAGGCGCTGCCGAACTCGTCGTCGGTCACGATCAGCTCGACCCCGTTGACGGCGGCCGCGTCGATGCCGCGCGCGCACAACCGCTGGCTGCAAAGCAGAGCACAGAGCTTCTCGCCCGTCGGGACAGCTTCGTCGACCGATCGCAGCGGCCGCGCGCCCAACATCAACATGCCGCGCGCGATCCGCCCAAAGCCGTCGATGTGCTCATTCACCTCTTGAGCCGTTCGCTCCCCGGGATCGGCCGAGGTCTCAGCCAGCAACGCCGAGCAGGCGTCGAGATGGCGTTCCCGAAGCGCAGCGAGCTGCGTGTCCACCGCCTTGGCGTCTCCGGCCTCGGCATGGCGCAACGTATCGAGAAGGGCGTCGGTCACTTTCGACATCGCGGACACCACGACAACGAGACGATGCGTGCCGGCGTGCGAGGCTATGATGTCTGCGGCATCCGCGATACGCTCGGGCGAACCCACGCTGGTTCCCCCGAACTTCATGACTAATAGCGGCTTCGGCATTCCTAGCCCTCAAAACTCTCATCGTACAGTAGAGTGCTGTGCCGGTCCGTGGCCCAGGGCGTCGGGCAGTGTCTCGGTTTCAACCTAGCCCGGTCCATGTGCTTCCGGCGGCACTGAGGCAGCCGCCTTCAGGCCGGGGCGTCGTCGTTCCGTGTCGAGGTACGCGCGATGTGCACCTTTGCCGACTCCGCAGGGTAACCCAGATCCCGAAAAGCTCGGCCCTTGCTGGTTGTGAAAGCCTAATATGCCAAATCGGTGAGAATAGAAGCTGAGGGCCTTTCCGGCCTCGACCTCCCTTATGTGGCTTTCGCGGTTTTGCCCGGGGTTCGTGTCGCTGCTCCTCCTCTGGGGCCCGTCTGTATCGTGGCTACCCGCGGCGTCGAGCGAACACGAAGATCCGCTTCGTAGCGGCACCTACCGCGGGCGCATCCTGACCGAGCAGTTCCTGCATCGTCAGGCCGTCGCGCGTCGGGCCGCCAAGGCCGCGCTCGCACCCGAGCCCGTCGGCGTCATCCATCCCGACGTGGGCGAGATCGCTGTGATCGACAGCGCCGACGGGGTGGTGATCGAGCCCAACGCGTTTGACTTGCAGGGCCGAAGTATCCACTTCGTGCCGGGCGGGGCGGGCTACACGGTGGCCTCGGAAGGCCTCTCCCTCGACGAGCAGGCGCGCGACGGCGGGACGGCGATCGCCCTGGGTGACGACGATGCCGTAGCGGTCACGCTGCCGTTCCCGTTTCTGTTCTTTGGCGAGACGCACCATCAGATCTTCGTCCACTCGGACGGGAACGCGACGTTCGTGGAACCGGAGGCGTCAAGCAGCGCGCGATCGTTGTCGCGAGCTGTGAGCGGTCCGCCGCGGATCGCACCGTTTTTCTCCGATCTCGACCCCAGCCGGGTTGGCACGCCCATCACCACGTTCGCCACCTCGGATCGTTTCGTTGTCACCTGGGACCGTGTACCGCCGTTCACCTCGGGAGGGGTCGGGGCGCGACAGACCTTCCAACTCACGCTGCGCAGCGACGGCCGGATCGAGTTCGACTTCGAAACCGTGACGTTGGCCTCAGTGGTTGTGGGCATCATGCCCGGACGCCTCGAAGGCGGCCAGACGGCGGTCGACCTCTCCGAAGACCTCGTTACACCGGTCGAAGGCGCTGTGGCGGAGATCTTCAGCCCGACGCGCAGCCTCGACACGTTCGCGGTCGGGCAGAAGTTCTACCTCAACCACGACGACGCGTACGACTTTCTTGTGCTGTTCAACAGTGTGGGGTTGCGGGTGGGGACAAGCGCTTTCGCCTTCCAGTTGAATGTGCGCAACGAGGTGACCGGCATCGGCGAGCTGCTGACGGGAACGGAGACGGTGGATTTCGGCGAGCAGTTCGGCTCAACGCGCCGCTTGCAGAGCTTCATGAATATGGGGCCGCTGAATAACTATCCGGCCACAACGACCGCGATCATTCCGACTCTCGGCGAGAACACGACGCTATCGGTGATGACTCACGAGGCGGGACACCGGTTTCTGGCTTACGTCGAATTCCTCCACCCCGCCACCGGACTGCCTTCCTCATCGCTGCTCGGCCGGCAGCAGGCGCACTGGAGCTTCTTCTTCAACTCCGACGCGTCGGTGCTCGAAGGCAACCGCATTGATGATCGCGGCGCGCTGTCGCCTCGCTTCGAAACTATTGGCGCGGTCGAGGGCTATGACGAATTGGATCTCTACTTGATGGGCTTGCGCGCGCCGGACGAGGTGGCCACGACGTTCCTCGTCGAGAACCCCCGCAACTTCGTGGGCGGCGCACGTTCGGCGGCCAGCACCCCGAGCACCGGCGTGGGCTTCAACGGCGACCGCACCGAAGTCAGCGTCGACATGGTGATCGGCGCGGAAGGCCGGCGGGTTCCCGACTCGACCGTCTCCCAGCGGCATTTCAATTTCGCGTTCATTCTGCTGGTCGCCGTGGGCGCCGAACCCTCCGCGGCCGACCTCGCGAAGCTCGACCGCATCCGTACCGAATGGGAGCCCTTCTTCGAGGCTGCGGCCGAAAATCGGGCGGAGGCCGAGACGACCCTGCGCCGCATGCTGCACCTTTCGACTTGGCCCGCCTCGGGCGTGCTGCTCGGTGCAACCGCGAGCGCAACTCTTGACGTCGCGGCGGCTCCGCTGGCGGACCTCGACATCATGCTGTCCACCGACAACGGCGGCGTGACGGTCCCCGCGGTCGTAACGATTCCGCGCGGCGCGGCTTCGGTGTCGTTCCCCGTGGAGGGCGTCGCGGCGGGCGTCACCCTGCTAACGGCTCGGGCCGACGACCCCGGCTTCGACACGGCGCGGGCGCGGGTCGAGGTGCGCGACGATCCCGGCACGTTGCGGCTCGACGTGGTCTCGGGCGCGGACCAAACCGGCGGACTGGGCGGTGACTTGACGGAGCCGGTGGTGCTGCGGGTCGTCGATGACAACCGGCTTCCCTACGCCGGCGTGGCCGTTCGATTGGAAACCGGCCGCGACGGCGTGGCGACCCCGCCCTTGGCAGTGACGGACGAACGCGGGGAGGTGAGCATCGCCTGGCGGCTGGCAACCGAGGGCGAGAACAACAGCCTCATAGCCCGGCTCGACGCCGCGCCGTCGGTCCGTCTGGTTGTGCTCGCCCGAGCGGTCGGGCCGCAGCCGGTGTTTGCGGCCGATGCGGTGCTGAACGCCGCGGGTTTCAATCTTGGGCCTTCCGCAGTCAACGTGGCGATCTCGCCCGGCGGACTCGTCTCGATCTTCGGCGTGGGGCTGGCGATTGAAGAGGCGGTTGCGACAGCCTTCCCGCTGCCCACGGTGCTTGGGTCGACCTCGGTCACGGTCAACGGCGTGCCGGCGCCGCTGCTGTTTGCCTCGCCCGGCCAGATCAATTTGCAGATCCTCTTCGGCGTGCTGGGGGACACCATCGAAATCGTGGTTTCGAACCCCGCCGGGACGAGCGACGCGATCATCGTGCCGGTTGGGGCCGTGCAGCCGGGCATCTTCTTCGATCCCGCGACGGGCTTGGGCGCCATTGTCAACAACGATGACGGCACGGTGGTTTGGGAACGCCCGGCGCGCGCCGGCGGCATCGTCGTGATCTTCTGCACCGGCTTCGGCGCGGTGGAGCCGCCGGGACAGACGGGCCTACCCGCCCCCACCGATCCACCGGCCGAGACGCTGCTGCCGGTGGAAGTGCGGGTGGGCGGACGAGCGGGGACGGTGCTCTTCAGCGGCCTGGCGCCCTTCTTCGCGGGTCTCTATCAGGTCAACGTGATTCTGCCCGGCGACCTCCCCCCGGGCAGGTACGTCCTCGTCATCACCGTCGGCGGCCTCACCAGCAACGAAGTGTTCATCGATGTCGAGTGAGCGCCAACAGCTAGGATAAACGGATGCCTTTCTTCCGGCCGCAACTCCTTGCCGTAGGCGCCCTGGCCCCCGACTTCTCGTTGGCCGACGAGGAGGGCCACGAGACGAAGCTGGCGGATCTTCGTGGGCGGCCGGTGGTGCTGGTCTTCTATCCGATGGACGAGACGCCCCACTGCCGCACGCAGCTCTGCCAACTGCGAGATGACTGGGCGGCGTTTGAAGAAAAAGACGTGGCGGTCTTCGGAGTCAATCCGGGCAAGGCCGAGAGCCACCGGAAATTCCGGTCGCGCCATGACTTCCCGTTTCCGCTTCTCGTCGACGAGGGCAAGACGGTCGCCGGGCTCTACGGAGCGGGCGGCGTTTTCATCAAGCGCTGCGTCTATGGGATCGGCACGGATGGCGCGATCGTTTTCGCCGAAGCGGGCATGCCCGCGCCCGAGACCATCCTGGCGGCCGTGGCGCGCCCCTGCTAATGGCGGGGGCGGCGCGCCCGTGGCTTGACCGTGTCGTTCGACCGCGCTTCGTTGACGCGCAGTACCTTGTCGTCGATCGGAGCGCGGTTGAAGCGCTTGACCAGGGCCTTGACGTCGTCGTCGGAGGCGGCCTCGACGAAGGCAAAGCCCTTCGACTCCTGGGTCTCGAAGTCGCGGATGACTTTCACGTCGTCGTAGACAATCTGCTCACTATTGAGCCACTCTTCGATCTCTTCAGCGGTGACCCACGCCGGGAGATTACCCATGAAAACCGTCCGGCCCATGCAGTTTGGTCCTTGACTGGCGTTAACTGATTAGCCGCTATTATTCCAGGACGTGTGCAGGAAAGCAATCGCCCCAAAACCGAGCCGTGACCGTCAGGGAGCGGTCCGGCACGAACTCTCATCCACCTTGGAAGGCTCTAGCCTAGAACCGAAGCAGCGTTCGGCATACAAGGATCTGCTGAAACCCGAAGCGAGACGCACCGTGGCGCCTCGGCAGGCGTTCGCCAGACTGGCCATGACACCGGACTGGCCATGGCTGCCGGGACTCGCTCCACTTTGCTACGATCCACGCGATGAGAGTCCCGCGCCGTAAACCTCCCTCGACAATCCCTTTGCAAGGCGCCTTGACCTCGGGCAATGCCTTTCCATTGAGGGCCGGCCGGCCGCGCGGGCACGGCATGCCGTGCCCCTACCTTTTGGCGGCGGTGCTGGCCTTGGCGGGTTGCGCGGGCCCCTGGGACGTTCCCGAGGACGCCGGCCCGCCTCTCATCTCGATCGTCGGCGCCAAGCTTATCGACGGCAGCGGCGCCGAGCCCATCGCCGACTCGGTCGTCGTCATCGAGGGGACGCGGATTCGCGCCGCCGGGTCCCGCGCCGATACGCCGGTACCGAAGGGGTCCGAGATCGTCGACGGCATCGGCAAGACCGTCATCCCCGGCCTCGTTGAGCTGCATGCTCACTACTTCGGTGACCGCGCGGAGATGGAGCGCCTGCTCAAGACGCAACTCCGCTTCGGCGTGACGACCACCCGCAGCATCGGCGCCGACAAGGACGAGCACCTGGCGGTGATTGCCGACGCGCGCGCCGGGCGGGTGCCGTCGCCTCGCATCTTGACCGCCGGGCGTGGCTTCACCCATCCCGACGGCCACCCGGCTCAACTGCCCTTCGTGCGGCGGCCGGCGTCGGTGGAGGAGGCGCGGGCGGGCGTCGACGAGCTCAGCTCCCAGAAGGTCGACTTCATCAAGATGTGGGTGGAGTCGAAGAACGGCACGCTGCCGAAGATCAGCGAAGAGATGCGCGCGGCGATCGTCGAAGCGGCCGGCAAGCGGCACATCCCGGTCGTGGCGCATGTGTTCGACGAGGCCGACTTGCGCCAACTCTTGGACCTCGGCGTGCGCGACTTCCTGCATTCGATTCGCGATACCGAGATCGATGCCGCGTTGGTGGCGCGGTTGAAAGAGCAGAACGTCACGTTCACGCCGACGCTGACCGTGGCCGAGCGCGCGTGGTATTTCGCCGAGCATCCCGAGGACTTGGACGACCCGGAAGTGCGAGCTTCGCTCAATCCCGAGCTGCTCGCGGACATCCTCAAGCCCGAGACGCGCGACGCGATGCTGGCCGACCCCACCCTGCCGCGGCTCAAGGCCGAGTACGAGCGCGCCGAGCGTTTCGTCAAGGCGCTGTCGGAGGCGGGTGTGCGCGTGGGCGCGGGGTCCGACAGCGGGGCGGGGGTGATCCCGACCGGCTGGGGGACGCACCACGAGATGCAGTTGCTGGTCAACGCGGGCCTGAGCCCGATGCAGGCGCTCAAGGCCGCGACCGGCGACGCCGCCGAGTTGCTGGCCGACGGGGAGAGCGACTACGGGACGGTTGCCGCGGGCAAGATCGCCGACTTGCTCGTGCTCGACGCCGATCCTCTCGACGACATCAGCAACACACGTAAGATTGATCGGGTGATGCAGGCGGGCAAGTGGCTTGAGCGGTGACGGGGTCGACGTTTTCAAAGCGCGCCCCTATCGCACGGCCCCAGCAGGTTCAATGACGCGCAGTTCGGGGAACATCGAGCGGTAGAAGCCCCGGTCGCGCGAGAGCAAGCGTGATGCCTGCACTTGCGCGTGAGCCCCGATCAGGAAATCCGCCAGGATGCGGTTTCGCTTCCCGCCCTGCTTCCGATAGCTCCGCCACACCCGGCTCGCCAGGAAGCCGGCCTCGCGGCTGAGCGCCTCGACGCGAACCTGCGCCTCGCCGAGAAACCGGTCACAGTCATCCTGTTGGTTGAAGTGCACGCACAGTTCCGCGTAGACCAGATCGCAAGCGGCCAGCGAACCTGCTTGGGCGGCCTCTTCGAGCGACCGGAGCGAGGAGGCGAAGAAGTCCTCGTTGGGGCGAACGATATCCAACAGGATGTTCGTATCGACGGCGGTGATCATCGTCCACGAACGTCCTCAATGAACTCATCCACGCCCTGATCGTCAAGCCCGGCGAAGCTCTCGCGGCAGTAGCCCTTCCACTTGGCGAGGTCCAGCTTGCGCGGCGCCTTCCGCAGCACAAGCGTGTCGTCGACGACAGCGAACTCGACGTCCGCGCCCGCAGCGAGCCCGAACCGTTCCCGCAGTCCCTTGGGGATCGTGACTTGTCCTCGTTCACCAACTGTCATATTTATTAGTATGACTCATATTTTGTGATACGACAACTGGGCAGGAAGGGCGGCGAGCAAAGAAGATTGCGGGGCCTGGAACCGGCATCTGCGGACGCCGGTCCCAGGCCTCTTATCTTTATGGGGTTGGGCTGGTTCCCGGGGTTGCACCCCGGGCTAGGATTAAGGCGCCGCTGCGCGGCTTGGGATGCCAGGGCACGAATCAGTAGGGCGGTTTGGGCGACAGGTCCCGCCGCGGCGTGGATTTGGTTCCTGCCGCCCCTCCAGGGTGCCTGACCCTGTGGGGTTGCGTACCCCCGGCTGAAGCCAGGAGCTACTGTCCTGGGTCCACTTTGCGGACGAGAGTTGATCTGACCCGCGCCTACCACCTGGCCCTCGCTTGGGCGGCCTCGCCGAGCGACCGCAGCGAGGAGGCGAGGAAACCCTCGTTGGGCCGAACGAGTCTCCAGCAGGCCAGCCGGCCTCTGCCAACTCCACACGACGCGATCTGCCGGCCCACACAGCATCCCGCCGGCTTACGATAGCTTTCCTACCGCCCCTTCGCGCGTCCACGCCGCCCCGTTTCCCACTCCTCCCACAAGCCCAGGAACTTCATCTGGTCATCGAGTTCGGTGTCACCGACCAACTCGTCAAGTTCCTTGCGCGAGAGGCGCTTGCCCAGTCGTTCAGCCCGGTCGGCGATGTTAAACACCGTCACCGCGGCGATGCCCACCTGGCTGCGCAGGTCGTAGAGGCGGACCTTGTCATAGGTGTCGGCGCTCGAATGGTAAATCGGCACGTACTCGGATGTGTCCTGAATGGCGATCAGCGTCGGCACCCCTTCCAGCAGAAAGTCGAAGTGATCGCTGCCAAAGAACGCATCCGCGCTGTGAGCGTTGGCGCCGCGTCCCGAGACCGGCTCCATGGCCTCGACCAAACCGTTCTCGATGTCGCGCCGTCCGCCGAGCGAGTAACCCTTGATTTTGCCCACGCCCATGTCGTGGACGATGACGGCGACGACGGAATCCAACTCGTCGCGATGGGCCCGCACGTAGGCCTTCGATCCCAGCAAGCCCTGCTCTTCGCCGCTAAAGAGAACGAAGCGCACGGTGCGCCGGGGCCGCTGCTCGGCCGAGGCAAACAGACGGGCCAGCTCGATCACCAGCGCGACGTTGGCCCCGTTGTCGAGGCAGCCCGTCCCCAAGTCCCACGAATCGAGATGGGCGCCGACGATCACGATCTCCTCCGGCGCATCCTCCTCCGGCGCTTGGGCGCCGCGAACCTCGGCAATCACGTTGTGGGTTTCGAGCGGACCGCCGGTCTTGTTAGGCAGGGCGAGGCGCATCTGTACCCGCTTCCCGCCTTCCAGCAGCCGCAGAATCCGCTCGGCATCCTCGCGGGCAATCAGGGCCGTCGGCAACAGGTCGAGCCGGCCGTCGACGACGTTCACGTGGCGGTAGAGCAGCCCGTTCGGCCGGTTCGACATAAACAACACCGCCGCCGCCTTCACCTCGGCGGCCTCGCGCAACGCGATCGTCGTGTCCCGCTGCTCGTTGGCGAGATCGAGAAACGTCTTCACGCTGTCGGATCGTACGAGCAGGATCTTGCCGCGTGCGCGATTACCCATGCGGCGGATGTATCCGCTCGAACCGCTACCGCCGTCGAGCACCTCGGCGTGTAGCCCACCGCCTCGCGTGGCCGGCACCCAGGCCGACGATACTCCCTTGACGGGGAAACGCGAGGGCGCGGTCACTTCGATGCGCGTCTTGCCCTCGCGCCAGGAGTTCGGGATCTTGAAGGCCTCGGTGTGGACTTCGTCGACTCCGGCGCTGCGAAAGGCCTCGACCGCCCAATCCACGGCCCGCTCCATTCCCGGCGTGCCGGGCATTCTCGGCCCGATCTCATCGCAGAGAACGCCGAGGTTCTGCTTGAGAGAGTGTGACTCGGAAACGCGGCCCAGCAACGCATCCGCCGGCGCGCCCCCCGGCTCGGACCCGAGCGGTTGCGGCCCCACGCCCAGCCCCAGCAGCACCGCCGCCACGAAGCCAACTCTCCATGGCCGATGACTCAACAAGTCTGGCCCAAGCAAGGTCACTTCGTTATCTTCTGCTGCCGGAGCCAACTGTGTCTATAGCAGCCGTCGCCGGCACAAGGCCGCCGGCGGCCGTCTCTTGTTCCGCAAGATGGGGTCAAAGCCACCGTGATATCCTAGCCTCACTATGGCCTTCTGCACAGACTGTGGTGGTGCACTGGCGGAGAACGCCGTCTTCTGCGGATCTTGCGGCACCAATCAAGGCGCCAGCCCGGTGGTTGCACCGCCGGCGGCGGTCGCCGCACCGATGGATCCGGTTGCCTACAAGGTTGAGGGTGACAACCTGGAGATCGTCCGAGTCACGCTCAAGCCCGGCCAAGAGGTGTATGCCGAGGCGGGCAAGATGGTCTACAAGACCGCGAACGTCGAGTGGAAGACGCAGATGAGCGGCAGCGGCATCGGCGAAAAGCTATTCGGGGCGTTGAAGCGCAAGCTCACCGGCGAGTCGCTCTTCATGACGCACTTCAAGAGCACCTCGGGCGAGGGCGAGGTGGGCTTTGCCGGCGACTTCCCGGGCCGCGTCCAGGCGTTTGAGTTGGCCGCCGGACAGTCGGTTCTCGTCCAACGCGACGGGTTCATCCTTGCCGAGCGGACGGTCAGTCTCGATATCGCTTTCACCAAGAAGATCGGTGCGGGGTTGTTCGGCGGCGAAGGCTTCATCCTGCAGAAGTTGACGGGACCGGGCGTCGCGTTCATACACGGTGGCGGTGACTTCGTGGAGTTCGATCTCGGCCCGGGCGAGGTTCTTCAGGTCGATACGGGTTGCATCGTGGCCTTCGACGAGTCGGTGCACTACGACGTGCAATTCGCCGGGGGCATTGCCACCAGCATCTTCGGCGGCGAGGGGCTGTTCCTGGCCACGATGACCGGGCCGGGCAAGGCGTACATCCAGACCATGACGCTCTCGAAATTGCGCCGCGAACTCGGCGGCGGCCTGGGCGGAAAGTCGGGCGGCGGCGAGGCCCATGGCCTGGGCGCGCTAACGAACATGTTCGGCAGCAACGATTGATCGGACGGGCCGGCCTGGCGCAACTCGCGGGACGGTAATCGCCCCTTCGCAATACACCCGCGCCGAGCGTAGGCCAACTCAAATGCGCAAGAAGATGCGCCGCTGGTAGAGCCAGTAGCACAGGTACCAAATCACCAGGAACACGGTACAGGTTTGCGCGACATCCGCCCAGGTTCCCAGGAAGTCGTACCCGAAGGTGAACACGCCGACGGCCCGGTCGAGCCAGCCATGCAGGATCATATGCACGCCGTAGATGAAGATTGAGTTCATCCCGACGACGACTAAGGGGAACGTCACCTTCTTGAAACCCTTGATCTCGACCAGCCAGTAAAATCCCAACAACATCAGCAGCACCCAGCCGGTGCTCGCGAACGTAAACGACGCAGTCCAGATGCGCTTGACCATCGGGTTGAAGGGCTCCAGCGCAAACCCGGCGAGGAAGCACGCCGCAATCGCGACGGCCAGCACCTTCATGCGATAGCGGTGCGTGTGCTCGCCGATCATCAAGTAGCCGGCCCATACACCGGCCAGCGTGGTGACCGTGCTGCTCACGAAGTTGATCGTCACGTAGTAGCCGCTGTAGTTCAGGCCCAAGAAACCGTCGATCACCGCGCCGACGTTGTCCGCTTTCGAGAACGCGCCTTCCGAACCGGGAAACAGTGCGAACAAGGCCCAATGCCCGGCTAGGATCAGCGCCGCCGCGATGGCCTGTCCGCGAAACGGCAGCTTCATGATCCAGAAGCACACCAGGTACGTCAGCGCGATCTGCGCAAGCACGTTGATCAACTGGAAGTTGAGTGCGCCGCGTCCGATCGAGATGAAGATCTGGCTGAGCGCCAGCAACCAGAACACGCGCCACAGCATGTGCTTCGTCAACTCGCCCGACGACGCGCCGCGCGCCGTGCGGTTGCGGAAAGCGAACGGCATCGACAGCCCGACCATGAACATGAAGGCCGGCTGAATCAAGTCCCAGAAGACCATGCCCTCCCACTCGACGTGACGGAACTGGGCGGCGAGCCAGCCGAAGTTGGGGTCGCCCTCGAGCGAAGCCAGCCCGAAGCCGCGGGCCGCCAAGGTGATCATGATGAAGCCGCGAAAGGCGTCGAGCGAGATGAGGCGTTTGGCTCGCGCTTCGGCTTGGGGCCGGAGCGAGATGAGGCCGGGCTTTGGCTCGCGCTTCGGCTTGGGGCCGGAACTAGGAGGCGCCGCGCTGGGCGACGTGTCGTCGGGACGAAGACGCTCGGTCCGCTCGGCGGCCGGTGCGTGCGGCGGCGATACGGTAGTGGCCATCGATCCGGCTGGGAGTGTAGCATAATCGTCGGACGCCCGAGACTCAGGTCTGTGCACCTCAGGTCTGGCACCTCAGGTCCAAACCACGCTTCAGAGCCGCGGATGGAAATCCGCGGTCCGCGGGCGTCAGCCCGCGTTGAGCCGTCGCTTGAGACCATATACCCACATCCGCGCGCGACGCGCGACCGCTGCACGCCCCGTCAGGGTCATCCGAGCCGTTCTCCTCCTGACACTCCTGACACCCCGCCTAGCGAACCTTGGCCCACCGGGCCGATAATGGTGGCATGGCCGCATCGCGTCACGGGTTGGCTCTGAAGGTAACGGCGATCGCCGCCGCTTTCGCCGCGTCCCTCCTGCTCCCCGCCACAACCCTCGCGCAAGCCACCGACGCCGACCCCGAAGATCCCAAAACAAAGGGTTGGCGCATCTTCACCGAAGCCCGCGAGGCGGCGGGCGCCGGCCCCGACGGGACGCCGCTCCGTGACTATACCTTCCAACTCCGCTCGACGGCCGTCACACCCAAGGGCAAGGCCGAACGCCGCAGCAAGGGCTACTACCTGCATCCCCGCTTCGTGCGCCAGGAGATCGACGACCCGGTCGCCGGCGTGGTCGTCGTCATCTTCGACGGCAAGAAACTCTGGCAGGTGGTGCCGGGCGACATCCGTTACATGCCGGCCGGCCTGGTCGACCGATACCGCATCGAGCTCGACCGGTCCCACCTTCTCCTGCTGCCTCCGCCGCCCGAGGACACCATCTGGTTCCTGCGCCAAGAGGAGGTCGCCGGCCGCCTGGCTGACGTGATCGAGCTTCGCGACGTGAGTGGCCCGCCGGTGCGGCTGTTCGTCGACGTCGAGACGCGGGACGTGGTGAAGAAGATGTTCGTCGGCGACGTCCCTGACGGCGGCATGGCGCAAGTCGAGGAGTTCTACGCGAACTTCCAGGACGTCGGCGGGTACCGCTGGCCCTTCTACAAGAAGGTCGTCCGCAACGGCAAGACCGCGACCGAAAGCATCACGCTCGACATGCAGGTCAACGTCGGCCTCACCGAGCGCAACATTCTACGCTAACGGTTGAATCTACCGGGATCTACGTAACCCGGTGTAGGGGCGGATCCCCGCGTCCGCCCGCTCGCTCACGATATCCCCCGCCGTAATGATTCGGCTTCTCGGATTCGCAAACCGCGTACGACACGACTCCCCTGCACACCCACAACCCGACCTTTCCCACACCCACCCGGCCCGGGGGTGGACCGCTGCGTCCACCCATCAGCCGCCCGCCGGCAACGCCGCCCGACCCAACCGCCCCGCGCTGGAACGATCGCGCGGCATCAACCCCTCGAACTCTCACGGCACCCACCACGCCCTGGCCTAGCCGCGAAGCGGCGACCGGATGGTAGCCTGGGGTAACGCCGCCAGGCGGAACCCCAGGTATCGAACCGTTTGTCTCGGGAGCCCTGACAGGGCGATGGAAAAGCCTCGGAAGGGTGACCGGGGATACGAGCTTGGGTCGGGCAGCCGCGGTAATCTAGAGCCGAGTGGGAGGGCCCAGCCCTTGCCGCCGCCCGGGGTCTTGCATGCGCCGGCGCATCCGCTCGCGGATGCCGGCTATCTCATCTTCATCAACATACCCGTCGCTGTTCGCATCCATGAAGTCGAAGCGGCCCTGCATGCGCGCGGGCAACTCGTCTTTGCTCAGCTTGCCGTCGCGGTCCTGGTCCATCTCCATCAGACGGGAAAGAAAGCGCCCTGGGCCACCAGCACCCGGCCCGCCGCCCGGTCCACGGCCTCCTGGTCCGGGGCCACCCGGGCCGAAGCCGCGACCGCGCGCACTGATCGCCCTGCCGGCGTCGGGGTCTCGCTCGAAGTAGATCTGGTAGCTCTGATTGATGGGCTTGCACCAGGTGTCCGTGCAACCGAAGTAGTCGACCTTGAGCTCCAGCGGCCGCTCGGGGGACGCCCCGCTGACATCCACCAGAAATTCGCGTGGGTCACGGTCCTTATCCTGCTCGACCTTTGGCCCCGCTCCTTTGGCCGGCGTTACGTGCGTGCCCTCGGGGAGGGTCAACTCATAGCGAAGTGGGTCAACCAGGTTGTTCCAATAGACGGAATAGATCGGGTCGAGGTGAAAACCGAGGTACATCTTCCCCTCGCCCGAGCGGAGCACGTCGCGGGTGACTTCGGCCCGCAGCTTGACGTAGAACAGCTCCTTGCTCCCCTTGGGCTCGACCTTGACGGCCATCAAGCCTCTCGGCACCTCCAGCGGCGGGACTACGTTGTCTCGCGTGCTGGATCGCGACACGACGTCGTGGTTGATGTCGAGATCGGCGATCTCGGTCGGATTCTCGACCGGTCCGACGAGCTCCTCCAGCTTCCGGCGCAACGCCGAGGCGTTGCTCCACCCTTGCATGTAGACGATCGTGCCCTCGGAATCGAACATGAACTCGGAGTTCGGGGCGTTGCCGAGCGCGTGCTTGACCTCGTGCTCCATGGTGTCGGCAATCCATGGGATCTTGGCACCGGTTCTCTTCTTGGCCTCGGCGATGTGCATTAACCGCTCCTCCAACGTGAACGGCTGCACGAAGCCGTTGTTCTCCGGATGCGCCAGCGACTTGTAGAGATAGTAGAACTTCACCCCCTTGGGGGCGTAGTCGCGATGCACCGCCTCGACCCCGCGGAAGGTGCGTAGAAACACCGGACACGTGAGGCAGCCGCTGACGATCACGGTGTAGCTGTCGCCGAGCAGGCTCCGCAGTTGAAGGGGCTTGCCCTGGTCGTCATGAGCGGACAAGTCGGGCATCTGCCTTCCCAACTCGAGCCCAGAGTCGTCGCCAATGCCGCGAGGAGGGCTATCACGCAAAAGTCCAGTACAAACGCATTGCTTCCGCACATCGCTGTCTCCCGCAAAACCGGTACTGGGGTATGCACTTGACTCCCGAAGCCCCAAGGTCTAGTATCCGGGCTCTGGAGGACTATTCGCGCACGGCGGCCCCTTTCGGTCCCTGCCCCCTCGGGGACCTTGGGCCGGCAGAGTCGTCGCCAATGCCGCGAGGAGGGCTATCACGAACAAAAGTCCAGTACAAACGCATTGTCTTCCGCACATCGCTGTCTCCCGCAAAACCGGTAATTCCAGCATACTGCGCCCATGTTAAGGCAAGGCTGCCACAACGTTAAGTTTTGTAAAGCCTTGCTCCCATCGCCCGCCACTGCCCACCTGCCCCCGAACTGCCGAGTTGGGTGGCTGTCCCCGAACTGCCCGTTTGGTTTCTTCGCTTCTAGTGTAAGGGTCGATTGCCGGGCCGAGGGGTGGCTGGAGAGTTAAGTCGTTGAAAGGATGGCGGAAATTGTTTTGCAAAATCTGTGAATGGCTCATGGCTTTCGGCCACAACGGGGCATGAAAAGCGGGCTCGGCACTCTGCTGCTCCTGCTGCTGGCGACCCCAAGGGTCATTTGAACAAGTCGTTGATTTGTAAGGTGCTTACGTCGCCCCATTCTCGAAGGACTGTCCGCGGCGGCCTCATCGTCTCTCAACGAAAAGCAGTAGCCTGCGCTCCCCGATTTCCCGGCTAGGTCATTGAGTTCGGGCTCTGTCCCCACGGGGTCCCACGGGGTCGTCCGGACTCGAAAAGGGCTCCGTCACCTTTTGGCCTGTCTGGAGGCCAGTGAGATGATCGATGCGCGTACCTGCGGAAATAGGAAACCGGAAATAGGAAACTGTCCCCGGTTTCCGGTTTCCCAAAGACGCTCCTCACATTGCTGCCGAGTTTGCGATAACAGTTACCCAGCGTCGGATCTCATACTACGAAGTGAATGAACGTCCAAGTGAATTTGTCCCTACCTAGGTCCCAATCGTTATCCCAGAAGCAGTCCTTGTCATCCGACCTAGCATAGCTGTGGCACGCGATTTTGCCAGCATCTAGATATAACGCAAGATGCGAATATTTGTTCGTCTCGGTATTAAAATATGCGATCAGATCACCATTCGTCAAGTTCTTGATTTGAGTATCATCATTGCTTTTTTCGGCCTTGATCTCCGCCCATCCTTTTGTTGAGGTCAGGTACTGCACCATCGTCGAAACCCGTGTGATGCCATAGGGAGCTTTGGGTGGATATCCAAGTTGACGGTACTTAATCGGAAGGTCTCCACTCGTTTCGTTTTGTGTGAAGCCTTTCCCTGAGGGTTCACCAATGCAACACGAGATGAAATGCGTGCAATCATCCAGGTCTTTCCATTGGATAGTAGAACCGTCAGGCAAAAGCGCGTGTTCTTGCTGCTTCGAGTCGTCTTTCTTGTGGGTCTTGTTGTCACAGGAATTGCCTGTCGAAAACTCGTGGCAAAAGCGGGTACCGAGGTCGACCTTCTGGTACGCTTTCTTGGAGACAACAAACCCGTCGTTACAAACCTTATTCCAATACTTGCGGGCGTATTCGACTGCCTTGTCCCGATCGTAGGTGACCTTCGGAGTGGCAACAGCCGGCTGAACACTTCCTCCTGCGTCGGCGACCAGGCGGGCCACCGCGGCGATCGGTCCCGGAGCATATCCCAATGCGGCTTGATCGGCGTATGCGGCCTCGTACGAAGATTCGCCCGAGATCCCTGCTCCTGGAGGCCCCATCATCGGCTCGCCTCCACTCCCCGGCGATGACCCGCCATCCGGGAGAGATCCCCCTCCGCTCGGACTCTGCTCCTTGCTAGACCCTGGGACATCCCGCTTGTCCATGTCCCGTCCATGGTTGATGCGGGCACCGTCGCCAGAGATGCCCTTGGTCGAGTCTTTACTGGGAATTTTCATGGCAGATTTTGCTATGTCGGCCGCGATTTGCCCCATTGCGACCGCCTTTTCTGCTTCGGTCTTGAGGTTTGTGCTGGCTAGTTGCCCGGCCTGCGTGGCTGCGGTCAGCGTCTCGCGCAACGCCCCCTCCGCGATCGATTGGGTGCCTTGCAACCCGCTCATATCACGGAATAGATTGGCAGTCGCGAGTACCCCGAGACTGGCCCCTAGGCCCGCCGGGTCCGGGAGCGACGTCGGATTTACAATGTTTATCACGGGCGCGCCGAGCGCACCGGGTTTGAGGTCTTCGGGGGTGGCGCGAGACCCCGTCGCCACTGGCGAGATCTCCGTTGGTTCCAGGGGAATGGGTGAGTCCTGCCAATTCCAGAAGCGTGTGATGTCCAGTTTTTCCGCAGAGTTCGAACGACCCAAGACGGCCTCGGCGAATACACCGCTGGTGGGGACGGGAACCAGACGCCTGTTGGAAACGGTAAAATCGATTCCTCTCCGATCGAGCAGCGTACCCCAGGTTAGGTTGTTCCGGTTCTCTACTACTACCGGCCTGCGCCGGGTCAGGGAGGCACTCGGGGCGACCGGGTCGGGGTTGTCCTTTGAGTGATCCCAAATCCCCGAAGGTTCGTCCTCCTCCACCGGCGCCCGTAGGACGAGATAATTCCCAGCTACCGTGAACGCCGTGGGCTCAACCTGTTCAGCTAACGGCTTGCCGTTCCACGTGAACTGCGAGAGCAGCATCACCAGCGTCGCTGAGTCGAGAGACCCGAAGACCGACTGGCTGTAGTGTGCACGGTTTGCTTGAAGATGGGCTAGCAGCTCTTGCTCACGATCGACCTCGTCCGTTTGTAGACTCAGGACCTTTTGCATCGCCGTGCCCGTAGCGAGTTGGAGGGGAATAGCGGGTGTCCTGAAGTGTCGCCCGCGGTAGCTACAGTGCAGCGTCATGCTGCCCGCATGGAGCGTGTCGTTCGCCGCCCTTGCAACAAAGATCGCGTCGATCTCACGAAGCCGGATTCCTGGCGGCAGATCGACATGTGCACTGTCGGCAGGAACGGTAAACGTGTTGTCCGTCGCCGTCGCCCCTGGTCGATCGAGGCGCACCGACGACAGATTGACTCCGCTGAACGAAAGTCCCAGGAGTTCGGTGTCGTCGGTGAAGAACAGCGCGTCGGAACCGGGGCGCACAATAGATCGGTCTAACACACGGGAAATTCGCCCGATGTCGTAAACGCTCCAGGTGTGCTGCCCATCACTTGATTCGGGCTCAGCAGGAGGTGGCGAAGGGTCGCCTTCAGTGCTTACTAAAAGCTTCCCGAGAGCGGACTGGGGCGACGCCATCCTAACTTTCGTGGTTGGAACAAGGCTCACCATTGTGGTTTCGTCGATTAGCAAGTCGCGAGCCCTGGCCGTGAGCGCGCCGCGGACGAGCGCTCCACGGAAGCGCTCGACGATCTCCATGGCGTTGGAGGTACTGAAATCGAGCACTTCGAACGGCACGAAGAGACAGCGTTCGGCGCGGTGCAATTGGGCTGCCACCTCATAGATCTGCACTACCTCGTAGTACTGCACGGTCAACGCGTGCATGTGGTTGTAGTTGGCGACGATGCGAGTGCTTACTTCCTCATGCTCGGACTGCGAGACTTCACGCACGGCCGAGGCTCGCCGGTTACGCACGGAGCTGGCGTGCTGCTCGGTGCGGTCATTGACGTTCTGGGTCATGCTGGCAAGCACGGACCGGTTCCCAACTGACCACGAGGTGCTCCGGGCGACCGTTTCGGTAGTCGCTTCCTGCGTTGTGTGGGAGTCACTGCCGCTGGAGCCTAACACGCTTTGCAGAAAGCCCGAGCTGCTCGACCAAGCGTCGGCCTCGCTGCGCGACGTGGCCCAACCACTGCTCATAGAACCACCTTGCTGGAACTCCCTAGCGACAGCGTTCGTCACCTCGCTCATGGCGCGAGAGTGCTGCGTGGCGTTGTCGAGTTGCTCCCTCTCAGTGATAGTCTCCGCGGCCGTGGCCCGTGTGCGGCGCGACCAGTCGTATACGGCAATCCGCGTCGCCTCGCCAGGCGCAAGCGCTAGGGAATGTAGCATGTGTCCCAGGGTGACGCCCTTCGCGTACCAGGATTGCGAGTAGGTGAGGAGCGCCCCCACTGCCGGTTTCCCGAACCCCACCGGGCGACCGACCGCTGGCTGGAGAGAGATGGGTCCGTGGAGCGGGCTGCGCTCCCCGCTCTCGTCCATCTGTAGCATTACAAGCGTGTCGTAATACACGCGCTCGGTCGGATACTCCCCGAAGCGGGGTCGCAGCTCCTCGCTCTGCTGCTCCTCGGGGTCGCTTGTCGTTCCGAGGGCCTCGGTTACAAGCTTGTGAGCCACCTGGCGAGGGGGCCAAAATGCAAAGTCACGAATGGTTGTCAGATCGAGCGCCGCTTTAAGGGCCGTCGCTATCGGATTTGTCAGGCCGCGCAGATTCTCAAGTGGGAGGGCCCCGATGTCTTCGAGCGACTCGAAAGAGGCGCTCGGCTTCAGCCAGTCAGAGGGTGCAAGGCCGAGGCGTCCTGACGGGGTGCCGACCCGCCCTGCCTCAGCGGCTGCCTTCGCGTTCGCAAAGAGCCACGAGGTGCCCAGGTCGAAAACGCTCTCAATGCCGATATCCTTTAAAGCGTTTGCGGCGGCAGTGTTGACTCCGAGCAGGACGCCCGTTGGCTGCTGAAGTACGTCTTGGAGCTCCCTTTCGGCATGGTCGGAGCGTAGATAGTGCGAGAGGTCTGGCATGGTGATCCTCAATCGTTGGATTGCAAACCCCCGGCCCTCCTGAGACCGTGGTGCTAATTGGGTGACATGCCGAGCGCGTCCAAAGCCGTCTTCCAGCTGTACGTGACCCGAATCACAGGATCGATGTCATCGGGATCAGGCGACAAGTCGGATGCCAGGACGTCACGAATTGTGTTAGCGCCAAAGTGCGCTATGCGCTGCATAATGATGAACTGGCTTTGGGAGGTAAGTCCCATGCTCGTCTCCAGCGCCTTGGTAACCTCCTCAATAAGGCGAGCCCCATTTTGGTCGAAGCTCCCCTCCAGTGGCCAGTTCACTTCCGAGGCCGGTGCTGGCGGCCGACCGAACACAAACGCAACCTGCGTGTTGAGCAAGACTTGCCGCGCCGCCTCGAATATACTTCCAGTCTGGCGATCGCCAATATTGACAACAGAATTATCCTCAAGCGTGCTCAGATACGACTGAACAGTGATCGCCTCGTCGACAAACGCTCTACGGAGATTCTCTACGCCAGTTTCAACCTGCCGTTCGGTGAAAGCCCGAGCACGCTCTCGGAGCGCAGCAGTGATCATGTGAAACTGCGAGCCGTGCTCTCCCGGTTGCCCGTCAGATGGGCCTAGCAATGGAACAAAGATCATTTGACGCTTCGCTACGTCGGGAAAACCTGGATCGGTTCCGGAGAGGAACCAGAAATTGGACAGGATCGCTGCTACGTCAATCTCGGAAGTGTTACCGGGATCCTTCCGGGGAACCTCCCGGTATTGGCGCGGCCGTTTCACGAAGTCCAGCGCAATCGCCTGCACAGCCTCGACCACGCAATCCAGAGTCCAACGCGCATACATCTGGGCTATGGGTGGCCGTGTTGGCGGAGGATGCTCTGCGAGAGCTTTGCTGTGCGCATGTTTCTCCTCAAGAAAGAGCACGGCGTTGTCGAATTCATTCGCCAGAGCTCCTTCTTGCGTTGTTTCTCGCTGCGGAAGCCCCAGTTGCCATTGATAGCCTCCTTCTTGCCATAGGGAAAGATCTGGTGCCACGAGCCGCAGGTCAACCGGTTGTCCGACAGGAAGACCTTCATAATTCTTTGACGCTCCCGAAACAAACGTCATTGTTTTTGTTTCAAATTGTTGCTGGTGCCGTGGCACATTCCACGACGGTGAAAACGTCGGTAGTATATCACGACTTAAGCCTATCCGTGTCAAGAATCGGTGAGCCGTGCTGCACCAGGGCCTGAAAAGGGCCCTCGAACTGTCGCGCACCGAGTTCGGGTTGCCCTGGCCTCCATTGCCCGCGAACTGCCCTCCCTTGCCTAGCTACCGCGAAGCGGCGGAACCCCTCACCTCCCGTGGCCCCCCCGCTGGCACTCCATCTTCCCATCTCTGAAAAAGCTACCGCGAAGCTGAATTCCCAGTGAATTCCAGTCACAGAAGAATAAAATAACCTAACCCTCGTCCAATCAAGCACTTGCTTCTCCCCGAAGGTCGAGACCCTTCCACCTGCCTGCTACCCTGCAATCGGGGGAAGGGCAGACAAAAGCCAAGCTCCCGACACTGCCAATTCGTTCAACGGACCGTGACTACAATGACCAACCAAATCATCAACACCAAATCCGCTTCCGACAAGCTCTCGGACGCCCAGATGCGCGCCATCGGCTCCAAAACCGCCAACACCCGCCCGGCCCCCAAGGGTCGAACAATCATAGCCCATGGATTCATCCATGGGTTCCGATCACGCCTAAGTCAACTTTTTTTCGTTGCTGGTTCTTGTTGCGCGCGGTCGTCGATCGCGCGCAACAAGAACCAGCAACGGGGCGGTGGGGCAATCTCACCCGCCACCCATGGATGAATCCATGGGCTATGATTGTGGCGCCCGATTCACGGAACCCGGTGAACTCCGGTGGACGACTCGCTGAGTCACGGATTTTCCAGAACTTCATTCTCCTTCCTTTCAACAACTTGACCCGCCGCCAACCCCGGAACCCCCACAGACGTCTGCTAGCCTGATAACGGAAACGACCGGTGCGGACAGATCGCCGGACCAACAACGACCGTTTCCTGGCCAGGCAGTTTCGATGTTGCTCTCCGAAAATATGTAAGCGACCTTCCCCCGCGAACGGCAGCTCCTGACGGGTTCAACCCGTAGCGTGGATCTCGGTTTTGAGATCCGCGGATTTGGAGGACCGTCCGTTCAAGCCTGCCTTTTCGCTCCTATCTAGGCGGGCCGCTGAGGTCATCACAGACTGGAGCCAGAGGGCCCTCTTTTTTTGAACCGATTTTGAACCGAGCCGTGACCGTCAGGGGCTGTGAAAAAATCGGGGACTGTCACAAGCGACAGGAGATAAGTCCACCGTCCTCAACGTCGATCAGGTCGCGGTTGACTGTCCCCAGTATTTTTATTGACCCAGATTCTAGAGCAGAACTCCGTCCAGCCCGGGCATCTCATGTCGAGGTGGGCCCCTGCGCCAGCACGCCGCCGCAACCCCATTGGCACTCTTCTGATGGCACTCTCCAGAGAAGCTCAATCCCACCATTTCCTGCAAACGCACACTTTCATCACAGAAAACTAAAACATCCTAACCCGCCCCTAATCAAGCACTTGCCTCTCTGGGAGGGCCGAGAACCACTCACCGGCTTGCTACTGTGAGATTGAGGAGACGATCACCAACCCCAAAGCCCGGCACGGTACCAGATCGTGCCACGAAAGAACATTACCATGTCCAATCGAATCAACACCACGAAAGACGCATCCGACAAACTCTCGGACGCCCAACTGCGCGCCGTCGGCGCCCTCTTGACCACACGAACCATCAAGGAGGCCGCCGAGTCGGCTCACGTCGGCCGCACGACTCTTTTTCGCTGGCTCCGCGAAGACGAAGACTTCCGGCGCTGCCTGCATGCCGCTCGCCGGAACGCGCTGGGTCAGGCCACCGCGCGCCTGCAACAGATGGCCGTCAGCTCGGTCGACTCGCTTCAGCAGATCATCGCCGACGACAAATCCAGCGCCGCGAGCCGCGTCAGCGGGATCCGCACCAACCTCGACTACGCCTACCGCGCCATCGAGTTGGAGGACATCGAAGAGCGCCTCACCCGCATCGAAGAGGCCATCGCCGAAGGACAGGTGGGAGGCGACGAATGAGAGACCGACACCTCACCCTTCTCCGCCGCGTGCAGCGCGCCGAGCGCATCGCCTGCCCGCCGCGGATCACCGCCGTCATCCTCTGGGACCGCGGGCACTACGTAGAGGTCTGGGGGCCGAAAGACGCGTTAGACGAGAACGACTTGGCCGAAATCGGCAAACCCGTCGTGCACCGGCCTGATCGCCCGCCACCCGACCCCGCATCCCCGTCGGCGGAACACCCATGACAGGACACCATTCCGATCACGATTCACGGCACCAATCACGGTTCACCAATCACGGTTCACGAATCACGAATCACGAATCACGATCCACGATTCACCAATCACGGCCCCGCCGATTGACGCCGCCCCCGGCAGTACCCTAATCTCTAGTGGTTTAATAGAGATTCAGATGAACGTCTCGGTCAAAGGGAATTACGCGCTGCGGGCGGTGTTCGAGCTGTGTTCACGCTCGAGCGCCGAGCCGGTGAAGATCGCTGAGATCGCCTCGCGGCAGTCGATCCCACAGAAGTTCCTGGAGCTGATCCTCTCGCAGCTCAAGCAAGGCGGGTTCCTGGGCTCGCGGCGCGGCGCCAGCGGCGGATACTACCTCGCCCGCGCCGCCGACGCCATTACGGTCGGCGACGTGCTACGACACATCGAGGGCCCGTTCTCCACCGCCGAGCGCAAGGACGAGGCCGGCCACCCAGCCGACTCACCCTTCACCGACTTGTGGCAGCGAGCCGATGAGGCGCTCTCCGGCGTCCTCGACGGAACCACGTTCGCCGACCTCGTGCGCCGCCGGCAGGAGAAACACTCGCGTCGCGCCGTCAACTGGCAGATCTAAGGCCGCATGGGACAAATCTTCGACGACAACTCGCTCAGCATCGGCCGCACGCCGCTGGTGCGCCTCAACCGCGTGACCCGGGGCGCGTCGGCCACTGTGCTGGCCAAGATCGAGGGGCGAAATCCCGCTTACTCGGTGAAATGCCGCATCGGAGCGTCGATGATCTGGGACGCCGAGCAGCGCGGCCTCCTCAAAAAGGGCAAGGAGTTAGTCGAGCCCACCAGCGGCAACACCGGCATCGCGCTGGCGTTCGTCGCGGCGTCGCGCGGCTACGGCTTGACGCTCACCATGCCCGAGATCATGAGCTTCGAGCGCCAGCAGGTGCTGCGGATGTTTGGCGCGCATCTCGAGCTCGTGCCCGACGAGGTTGGCATGCGCGGCGCAGTCGAGCGCGCCGAAGAGATGGTCGCCGCCGAGCCCGGCCGTTACGTGATGCTGCAGCAGTTCAAGAATCCAGCCAACCCCGCCATCCACTTCAAGACGACGGGGCCCGAAATCTGGGATGACACCGGCGGGCAAGTCGATGTCCTGGTCGCCGGCATCGGGACCGGCGGCACGATCACCGGCATCGCGCGTTACATCAAGCACCATCTGAAGAAGGATTTGCTCACGGTGGGCGTCGAGCCCACCGACAGCCCGGTCATCGCGCAACAGCTCGCCGGGGAGCCCCTGCAGCCGGGCTATCACCGCATCCAAGGGATCGGCGCCGGCTTCGTGCCCGACGTGCTGGACCTGTCGTTGATCGACCGCGTCGAGCACGTCAGCAACGACGAGGCGGTCGACTTCGCCCGCCGCCTGGCCCGCGAAGAGGGGTTGCTCTCGGGCATCTCGTGCGGCGCGGCGGCGGCGGTGGCCTGCCGTCTGGCCAAAGACCCCAAGTTCAAAGGCAAGACGATCGTCACCATCCTCCCCGACGCGGGCGAGCGGTATCTGTCGAGCCCCCTGTTCGAGGGAATCTAAGCAACCGAGCCGTTGACCGCGAGGGAGCGGTCCGGCACGAACCCTAACGTTCTCTCGAACGGTTCTGGAGCCCAGAGAACGTTCAGTGCTCGACGGGTGGACGCGAAAAACTGTTCCCCAGCCGGCGGGCCCTCGGGAGCCGAACCGACCGGATTTACCCGCGAGCGATTCTACCTCTGCTGAACCGAAAGGTAGGGGCACAGCATGCTGTGCCCGTGTTCGGGTCAAGTCATCCGTTCGCGACGGCGCCGGGCACGGCATGCCGTGCCCCTACTTTGTTGGATGTAAAACCGCCACCTAACGAGAACAAATCCTCGTTGCCCGCAGTGCAGCAGTTTACCCTGAACGGTCTAGCCGGAAACGACGGCCGCTTCCGGCAAGGCCAGCAACTCGGCCATGGGGGTAGCGTGCCAGCCTTGGGCGCGCTTCCGCCAATAGAGATCGCCGAGCCGCCGCGACGTGGGTCCGGGCTTGCCGTCGCCGATGGTGCGGTCGTTGACGCGCGTGATCGGGATCAGGCCGCCACCGGATGACGACAGAAACGCCTCGTCCGCGCCGGCCAGGTCTTCGAACGTGAGGTCGGCGGTTTCGGCGTCGAGGCCGATCTGCCGGCAGAGGTCGAACGTGGTGAGGCGCGTGATGCCTTCGAGCAGGTTGCTGCCCGGCGTGAGTGCTTTGCCGCCGCGGATGATCCACACGTTGAAGCCGGGCCCCTCGGTGAGGAAGCCGCTGGTGGAGAGCAGCACGGGCGCGTCGGCCCCGGCGTCGAAGGCCTCGAACTGGGCGCGGGTCAGGTCCATGCGGTTGAAGTTCTTGACGCGCTGGTTGATGGCGGCATCGGGCGCGCGGCGCGTCTCGGTGATCCACAGGTGCGCGCCGGTCTCCATGCACTCCTTCGGCACCACCCAGTAATAGGGGACCGAATAGGCCGTGAACTCATTCACGCAGGTGCGCGGGTCGCCGAAAGCAACTCCGCCCCCGTAGCGTCCGCGCGTGCACAGCATGTAGACCATCGCCGCCGAGAAGCCGGCGTGCTCGACGCACTGCGCCAGGATGTTCTTGATCTCGTCCTCGGAATGGGGCGGCGTCATGCGGACGTATGCGCACGAGGCGCGGAAGCGCGCGAGGTGATCGTCGAGGCGGAAGAAGCTGCGGTCCCAGACGGTGACGACGTCGAACACGACATCGCTCTTGGTGAAGGCCGGGTCGAGGATCGGAATGGTCGCCTCTCCGACCGGCAGGTAGTTCCCGTTTTGGTATGCAACGCCCTTCGACTCACCCATGCTGTCGCCTCCGTCGGCGGGTACCTGACCCCCGCCCCGCTGTCTCCGAATTGTATCCAACCGCAAACCAACCCGGCGGGTAGCGGCTGCCGGCGGGATTGGGTTCGTTTCGGTCTGCATAGGCGCTCGGTCGTTGTGGACGGTGCTCTGCCAGGTGATCCGTGTCTTGATTTGGCAGGATTTGGCGCGGTTTTGGGGCCTTCTGAGGGGATGTGCGGAAGCTCGACGCGTGGGTGGCTGCCCTGGGCGGCGACACGGGTCGACTGTAATCGGCCTGGGGTCAGTTGGGTGGGCGTGCGTCATCGGTCTCAGCAGCAGCGCTAGTTGAGCCGCCCTTGCAGGGCTCCAGAGATGTTGGTGGGGATCGGTGTCCCTGGGTTTACACCCAGGGCTGTTATTTGGGCCACCCCCGCGGGGTTCGCGATCTGGGCCGGCGCCGTGGTGTGGGTTGGTAGCGCTTGCACCGTACGCGCTTCCGAATGCTGGTGCAATGGCTGCCATCGTTTCCTCGCCCCCAGTATAAGGGCCGGTGGTGGGGCCGGCGGGGTGGCTGGAGACGTAAGTGCTTGAAAGGATAGGGGAAATTGTTTTTGAGAATCCGTGACTCCTGGGGAGGGGGTGGATTCGGTGCCTATCCGTGCCGCTATGCCTTGGAAGGATCAGCCCCCGGAACTGGAGAGTGGAGCGCAGGTGGAGGCGGATGGATTGGGTTCCTTCGTCCTTTGGCCGCTGAGGAGGGTGGCCGGCAGCCCTGATTGCTCTTGCAACGAATTGATTCCACAGGGCTTAAGAGAGATTGACTTCGTTGTGTGTGCGGGGCTGCAAGCAGTGTGAGACAGGGAAGATTGTAGTTTACTATGCATTAGAACAGTGCTATAATAGCATTGAACCAGCATTATTTTGATGCATGGGAAGGTACGTGCAATGCCAAGACTCACCATCGAGTTCCCCGAACAGGGCGACAAGATCCTCAAGAAGCTGGCTCACGAGGAGGACACCACCAAGCGGGACGTGATCCGCAGGGCTCTGGCCCTCTACAACTACCTCCACGAGGAAGGCGTCAAGAGCGGCAGCGAGAAGAGACTCTCTATCACGGATAAGGAAGGCGCGGTGCTGAAGGATATCCTGTTCTGAACCAGCCCCCACCCTGGAGGACGCCCATGCCGGACCCTACGCCCAAGCCGCGCGGTTCGCCGCCGGAATCTCTTGAGGAGGTCGTGAAACGGATGCTGTAATGGGCCACCCCTGCGGGGTTCGCGATCTGGGCCGGCGCTGTGGTGTGAGTTTGTCGCGCTTGCACCGTACGCGCTTCCGAATGCTGGTGCAATGGCTGCCATCGTTTCCTCGCCCCCAGTATACGACTCGGTGGTGGGGCCGGCGGGGTGACTGAAAGGCTAACTGATTGAAAGGATGGGAGAAATTAATCTTGAGAATCTGTGACTCCCGGGTACGGTCGTGTCGATCCCTGAGCGTTTCGTTGCGGAGGTGCGGCGCGACATCGAGTCGCGCACGGGCATTCCGTGAGTCCGGCGGCTGTCCCTCGTCTGTTCCAAAAAGGGCTCCGTGCCCTTTACGCTCCTTTACTCTGATCTCCCTGGATTAAGTCTCGCCCGAATCTGTGCGATAATCTGCGCAGATTTTCGAGCGGCCCCCGCCACCACAAAGGGAGCATTGTGAGTTCCAACGGAAGTCCCGGTTCTGCAGCTCCCACCCGCGCCCAGGCACCGGCGGCGGCCCCAGAACCTTCGCCGCCGGAACGCCCCAAGCCATCCTCCGGGGCACAGTCGCCATGGGGATTCGTGTCAGAGATTTTCTGGTTTGTTGTCGAGAACGTCAAAGGACCACCTGCTCTTCTCCTTCTGCTGGCAGCGATCCTGCTTGGTGCGATCGCCTTTCTCAGCCAATTCCAGCCCAACTCGCCCTTGAGGGTGTATACCGACGAAGGCCTGCTGGTATCGATCGGTTTGTTGATCGTGGCCGTTGTATGGGCCTGGGTACGGACTCGGCGGCACAAATCATATTTCGCCGATCCCACGCCAATCCAGCGGATCTCGGATGCTTTCGAAGGGCGGGACGCGGATGTCGAGCAACTGTCAAGAGACCTGAAGGAGCGTTCCCTCGTTTGGCTGGTGGGCGAGTCGGGTGCGGGAAAGTCGTCGCTGCTGACCAAGGGGGTCTTGCCGGAGCTAAGGAAGGACCCACGTCTGGTGGCAATCTACATGGACTACTGGGGGACCGATTGGGAGGCCGGCCCCCGGGAGAAGCTGACGCGCGAGCTCGACCAGGTTCTCGACGACCAGACGCGTCAGGAACTCGGCGTCCGCAAGCCGCTGCAATCGGAGCAATTGCTTCCCAGCCTGCAGAGCCTCCATGACAAGCTCGGCCGCCTTCCGGTCTTGCTCCTCGATCAGTTCGACGATTACCTCACGCCGCACCGCGGCAAATTCATCCCGGGTGGTAGCGGAAGGGTTCTGTCGGTGGAGGAATTGCGCGCACAGAACCCTCTGTGGGACTCGATCGGCGCCCTCGTCGCCGAGGGCAAGCTCCACTGCCTGTTTGCGACGCGGCTCGAAATGCAATGGGGCATGGACTGCGTCCGGTTCGTTGCCGGGGAGCGATACTACCTTCCCCGGCTCGAGCGCGGTGTTGCGCGCCAACTGCTCGAGGCGGCCACGTCCGGCCATGTCGTCGCCCATCGCGATCGGGGCTGGACGCAGCTAGAGGAGCGACTGTGCGACGACCTGGAAGAAGCAGGCAGGGTCTTGCCCATTCAGATGCGGGTGGCTTTTCAGAGCCTGCCCGCGTTGAGGCCGTTGACCGTGGGCGCCTATGAAGCCAAGGGCGGGCTGGTGGGCCTCGAGGCGTCCCACATTGGCGATCGCGTCTCCGACGCCGCCACAGCCAATGGATTGGAAGCCGGCCAGGTGCGGCGTGTCTTGCTTCGCATGGTCGATCGCGAAACGGAGAAAACGATCGCGGTCGGCCAGGAACAGCTTTTCAAGGTCCTCGACACCTCGGGGCAAAGGCCAGGGCGGAGCGAGGGGAGCAGCGGTACCGACCCGAAAGGGCCACTCCAGGACGCCTTGGAGTATCTCAAGCAAAACGACATCGTTCGGGATCGTCTGGAGCCGGGCCGGTCGTCGCCCGTTTGGCAGCTCGATCATGACTACCTTGCCCGCGGTGTGATCGAGTTGGACCGCCGGGAGAGCCGCTGGCAGCACCGCTTGAACGACGCGGCGCGCAACTTCGAGCGGGCGGCGAGCTTGTGGAACGGTTGGAAGGCACTGCTGGGACCATGGGATCAAGTGCGCATCGCGTGGGAGAGCTTGCGCGGAAGAGTCCGATATGCCCCGCACGGCCGGTTTGCTGCTTGGAGCACTGCGCGGCTCGTCTTGAATTTCTGGGTGGCACTGGCCGTCATGGCAGCGTACGGCGGTTCGCTTTGGTGGACCGATCAGCAGGCGCAAGGCCTCTTCGCGGAGATTGGTGTCCGGGATGAAATGACCACTACGGAAGCCGAGACTCTGTGGGAAATTACCCACAGCTCAGAGGCGGTTCGCCTTGGGGTCATCCAGACAGCTTTGGAATCACCCGCCAATGCCAAGCTGTTCAATCTTGAGATTGGCTTCGGGGATCCGCGAAGCGATCGTGTGGTGCAAGCAGTCGTTGGAGCCAATCGTGACTTGCGCCTGAAGGTCGTGGAAGATGTGCTCCGAGCAAGCCTCTTCCGTGCGGGCTGCTTTCCCGAGGTTCCGGAGGACGATGACCGTATCGAAGCGTGCGCGTCCTTGGTCCTGAGTTTGGACAAGGAACGGTCCATTACGCCCCACTTCCTGGTGGCGGCCATCGAAGCGTGCGCGTCCTTGGTCCTGAGTTTGGACAAGGAACGGTCCATTACGCCCCACTTCCTGGTGGCGGCCATGGAAAAACCGCGTCAGACCGACAGCGGTCAGTTGAGATCTCTCGCGTCGGGTCTGGGGAGTCTGGGGGAGAAGCTGCCCGCCGCGCAAGCCGCGCCGTTGGCGCAACGGCTGGTGGCGGCCATGGAAAAGACGACCGACAGCACTCAGTTGTTCTATCTCGCGTCGGGTCTGGGGAGTCTGGGGGAGAAGCTGCCCGCCGCGCACCAGGCAGCGGCCATGGAAAAGACGACCGACCGCGATCAGTTGGCGTCCTGGGGAGTGCTGCCTCGCATCAAAAGCTTGATCGAACCACCCGCCGTTGGCGCAACGGCTGGTGGCGGCCATGGAAAAGACGACCGACAGCAATCAGTTGCCTCGCGTCGGGGCTGGGGAGTCTGGGGGAGAAGCTGCCCGCCGACCAGGCAGCAGCCCATTTGGCCCGGATGCTGCCTCGCATCAAAAGCTTGATCGAACCACCCTGTTCTACGGCAGGGCCGCTATCCCGTGATGAGAAAGTGTCCATTCAGCGAATTATTGACGTGCTGAAGTGGCCCACGTGCTCATCCCGGCACCGCTCGGCGCTTATCGAGCGGATTGCTGAGTTGAAAGACGATCCTTTTGGCGAACGAGACAAAGACGGCGAGTTTCAAGTCGACTTTTGGGACTTCGTCGACTGGGCGGAAAAGGAGGGGTACGACGTGAAGAGTCCTCCGCGTCCGCCCGAGTCTGTGTTGAGGTGAGGGGGTGGAGGGTCACGTAAGCACCTCCCCCGAGGACGCCAGGGCTGTCGATAACGCCGCGGTTGTCGTAGCGGTCGTACGCGTAACCGTACGGTTGGCAAGCACTAGTCGGCGCGGAGGTACCTCTTTTGGATTTTGGCGACGACGGTGAATTGGGAGTCGACGACGTTGGCGATGTCGTACTCAAGGGCGTGTCCCATCAGGACAGAGGAGCTGCGCTTTACGGACTCTTCATAGACGGGTAGCCACACATCGCAAGGGTGCGCTCCGTCAAGCTAGGAGCTGTGCAATCTGTATTCAGAAAACCGATTGTCCTTCGCTCGCTCTTGCTGGCGGCCGCCGCCCTTTGGATCGCCAACACCTGGCAACCTGGGCGGCTTCACCAGGCAAGCGCCTCGGAAGCCGCCCCGAAGATCGACGCCACTTGGCTGCGCGTCGCATCCGACGCCGCAAACTTCGCCCGCTTTCTGCTCGACAACCATCCCGAAACGATTGCCTCGTCCACCAAGTCGCGCATCTATGAAGCCGTCGCGCGGTTCGACGCCGCCAATCGCCGGCGCGGCTTACTGCTCCGCTACCGCAACAATGTGTCACCCGCCGAAGTGAAAGCCGGACTCACGGAAGTCGACCGAGCGTACGCCGAAGGGGCGCGTCAAGTCGCTGCAGCCCTCGGCGAACTCCCCGGCCTGACCCGCTGGACACACACCGCTGACCAACAAGCTGACGAACAACTCGAAATCACCGCTCCTTTTGGTGACACGCTCTTTGTCGTCTACCGGCAGGGCAACCCGCAGCAACGCCCCGCATTCGAAACCCGCCAGGTCGACTTCGGCGACGAATCCCCGGCCGGCATCGACTTCCCGGATGGAAACTTCTTCGGGGCCATTGTGCTCAACAACATCCCCACCGGAAATGCCACCGGAAACGATCGACGCACCCTCGTCCTGCGATCCGGCGCCGACCAACTCGCACTGCAGATCCGAACCTCCGTCCGCCGACCTACGCCACGCGGTTCCGCGTTCTCGGCGATGCCGGCGAGCCCACGGAGGCAACCGTCGCTGTCTACTCGGAAGGAGGGCGCTTGGTCATCCCCGAATCCGCCCTCGATTTCTCCGGGGGTGGGTTCCACTATACGGCCACCAAGTTCCGCAATCTCGTCAACGCTAAATACTGGCCCGGGGACCAAGGCTTCGACCGTGCCTTCTTCGTGCGAGGCGCTTTCGAGGTTGACCTTCCGCCCGGCGAGTATCGCATCCTGGCCTCGAAGGGGCCGGAGTATGTCGCCGTGGACGATCGAGTCACTGTCGAAGATGCATCCACTCTGCCCCACACCATTCGCCTCAAGCGATGGACCGACATGTCATCACGGGGTTGGCACTCCGGCGACTGCCACATCCACTACGAACGCCTCGATCCCGCCGCCGACGAGCGCCTTCGACTGTGGACGCAGGCGGAGGACCTGCGCATGGGGAACATCCTCCGTATGGGAGATGCTCGGGAGACCTTTTTCGAGCAGCGTGCCTGGGGCAAGAAGGGGCGCGCCAACTGGCCTCGCCTGTCCCTCGTCCCCGGACAAGAGGACCCGCGCACCAGCGTGATCGGTCACACGATCAGCCTCAACCTGCCCCGGCCCGTTCGCTTCGAACCGAGCTACTACCTGTACGGCAAAGTCTTCGACGAAGTCCACCGCATCGGCGGCCTAACGGGGTACGCCCACGTCCACGACGGCCTCTTCCTCGTCGATCGCGACATGGCGATCAGCATCGCGCGGGGCAAGGTCGACTTTGTCGAGATCTGCGAGTTTGGCAGGATCGGAGTCGACTTCTATTACGAGTTTCTCAATCTCGGCTTCCGTCTGACGGCTGCCGGGGGGAGCGACGTCCCCTGGGGTGCGCGCCAGGGAGCGACTGTCGGTGACTCGCGCGTTTACGCACACACCGGCGGCCCGTTCGACCCCGACGAGTGGTTCGGCGCGCTCAAGAACGGCCGTACCTTTGTGACCGTGGGGCCGATGCTCGAGTTCACGGTCGATGGCGAGCTTCCCGGCGCGCAGATCAAACGCGACGCCGGCGACAAGCTGGCCATCCGGGCCAGGGCGACCATCGGCGACTCCCGCATCCCATTCGAGCAACTCGAGATCGTCGCCAATGGCGAAGTCATCCACTCTTCCTCGCGCAAAGCGAAAGAGGGCACCCTCGAACTGAGCCTGCCGCTCGAACACGGCCTTTGGATCGCCGCGCGCACGATGAGCGACGGCCAGATCGGCGCTCACACAACGCCGATCTACGTCACCGTAGGCAACGATCCCCACTGGAACCGCGAGGAAGCGCCAAGGCTGGTCGAAAAACGGCTCCGAAGCCTGAACGAAGTCGAGCAACTCCTGGACGCCAAGGGCGAGGGCATCGGCGACGGCCGCCAAGGCAACTGGGAGAATGCCACTGCTTTCCGCCAGGGAGCGGAGGAGCTGAGGTCGGCCATCAGCGAAGCCCGGCACGTCTACCGACAACTCATCCAGTAGTTGATCGAACGGACGAGGTGGCGAAGTCCGCTGAAGTCGGGCTCTACAGTACCAACAAGAACTATGTTCGACGTTCGTTCTTGATGAAGCGCGTTCGCACGTAGGAATCGCACAATCCCGAGGCGGCAAGGGCTCTGCCAACCTGCCTTCGGCGGGGTCGCGGACGTACGGCGAAGTGTGATAGAAAGAGTCCGCACGAGCATCGACTCATTGGTTTCCTGCAGAACGGGAGGACTCATGTCTGAGAAACAACCTGGAAACATCGCTGAACGAACGCCACTCGCTGCAACGCGCCGTGAACTCTTGCAGATAGGGAATGTGCTCGCTCTGCCGATGCTTTTCGGCGCCGCGAACGCCAAGGCTGCGCCGGGTCCGCTGACTCCCGGGCCGGAGATCTACCAGTCCATCGGCGTGGAACCCGTCATCAACTGCCGCGGCACTTTCACCATCATCGGAGGATCGGTCGAGTTGCCCGAGGTGCGAGCCGCGATGGATGCCGCCACCCAATACTTTGCGCAACTCGACGAAATCGCGGATGCGGTCGGGCGGCGGCTGGCCGAGCTGACCCATGCGGAATGGGGCATGGTTTCGTCGGGCTGCGCCGCCGGACTCAAGCACGTCACCGCGGCCTGTGTGACGGGAGGGAACCCCGAGAAGCTCATCCGTATTCCCGACCTGACCGGGATGGATAGGACCGAGGTCGTCGTGCCGAGGTCGTCGCGAACCGCTTATGATCACGCGATTCGCAACATCGGCGTCAAGATGATCATGGTGGATTCGCCCCAGGAAATGGAGAACGCGCTGGGTCCGCGCACGGCGATGATCTACATGATGTCGGACCGTGAGGGCTCGACGAGGCCGCTCAATTTGCAAACCGTGGCCAGGATCGCGGAGCCCAAGAATATTCCCATTCTTGTGGATGCGGCCGCCGAGATACTTACGATTCCGTGCGTGCACCTGGAGCGGGGCGCCACGGTGGTGGCGTATAGCGGAGGCAAGGCGATCCAAGGGCCACAGTGCGCCGGGCTGTTGCTCGGCCGCAAGGATCTCCTCATGTCGGCGTGGCAGGCGAGCGCGCCACATCATGGCCCCGGACGCGACAACAAGGTCGGCCGCGAAGAAACGCTGGGCATGCTGGCCGCCGTCGAGGCTTGGGTGAAGCGGGATCATGACGCCGAGTGGAAAAAGTGGCTCTCGTACTGTGACACGATCTCGAAGCAGGTATCGACGGTAGACGGCGTCACGGCGAGCGTGTACGAGCCCACCGCTCTCGGGAACCGCAGTCCCCGTCTAACGATTAGCTGGGACCCGAGGAAGCTGCACGTTACCGGAGCCGATGTGGCCGAGGAATTGGCCCGCACCAAGCCCAGGATTGCGCTCGGCAGCGGTGGCGGTCGCCGTGGCCGCGAGTCGGACTCCGAGACCTCGATCATCATCACCGCCTGGATGATGCAGCCCGGCGACGACAAGGTCGTGGGGGAACGGATTCACGGCGTGTTGTCCAAGAAGCGCAGCCCCAAGCCGGACATGGAACGGCCCGGGGCGGACGTCAGCGGCCATTGGGACGTCAACGTTGAATTCTTCAGCGGCAACGGCCGGCACTCTCTATACCTCGAGCAGGACGGCAATTGGATCAAGGGCACGCATAGGACGGATTTCGAGACGCGGGAGATGTTCGGCACGATCGAGGGAAATGAGGTGACGCTCCGCAGCGACACCCCCGGCCGCAACGTCGGCGATTCCATCCCTTTTATTTTCTCGGGCGCTGTTTCCGGCGATCGCATCGCGGGCCCGATCCACATGGGTGAGTACCTGAACGCCAAGTTCACGGCGCAGCGGCACAGTTATCCGTCGCGGCGCGACCGGATACGCGTTCCCGGCGGGCCGCCGTTGGCGACCTAGTAGCCATGAGCTTCCCGAGGCCCTTCCGCAGGCCTCGGGAAAGCTGAAAGCGAGCCCGGCTCAGGGCTCCGGGTTGGCCGATCGGATAACTGTCGGCTGAGCTGTTGCAACTGGTCATCAATCGAGCTACTATCGGGCAGCTACACAATCGTAGGAGGTCACGAGCATGAGACGTACCTGGCGTTTCTGTACGATGTTCTTCCTCGCAGTTGCTTTCTCTTATGCCGCCGTGCCTCGGCTGACCTCGGTCGAGCCTAACGCCGGCAAGCCTGGCGATGAGTTGCTCATCAGCGGCCAGAACCTCGGCTCCTCGAATGTCACCAAGCTGTTCCTGACCGCAAGCGGAAAGGACCACGAGGTCAAGATCAAGGAACAGACAAGCGACTCGATTCGGTTCACGATCCCGGAGAAAGTCGAATTCGGGTCTTACAACCTGATGATCCAGACCGGTGGCGCGACGCCGACGCTGATGGAGCAGCCGGTTCGCTGCACAGTCGAGAACGAGGAGATGGCGCGCGAGCGTGCTGAAGAGGAGGCTGCTTTTCAGAAGGAGTTGGACGAACAAGCCGAGAGCGAGGAAGAAAAACAACCGGAGTCAGAGGAGAAGCCTTAAGTCCAACCCGCAAGCCCGAGCCGGAAATGTTTCGTCGTTGGCGCACTACTTCGCGTGCATGGCGTTGAGGGAGAGCCTCGACGACCGGCGGAAAAGTCGCTCTCGTTCCTGCCTGGATCGTCTTCTTGGCGGCGTGGTGATACTTCTCTACCGCGTGGCGCCGGTCTCAAGCTGAGCGCTCCAAGCAGCGAATCGTCTAAGACTGGTACGCTGATCTCCGCGACCGCGGCCAGGACTAAGCCCACGAAACGAACTACATAGCGCTCGTCCGCGGATACCTGGTGTGAATCGCCAAACCGCAGCAATGGAGGAGCGTCACGGCGTAATACGGTCTATGAGAATCACTGAGCCCGACTTGGAGCACGCATCATCGGACGTCGCGGTGAATGATCCCCTCGATCAATGTTACCCGTCGCTCCAGGATCCGGAGAGCGTCCCCTCGATCACGTCATCCGGAATGGCCAGGACCAGAGCGCTGAGTTACCCGCGTGGATTGGGCCCTTTGGCAAATTGATTCAAGCCTCTCAATCCCTGCATCGTTTCTCGCGCGGTCGTCACTGGCCAATCCGTCCCCAGAAAGATCTTGTTCGTTTGCCCCACCCCATCGCGAGTTGCAAGGCTTGGTACAGCTCCCACGGCCGATAGAAGTTCGCCGATAGCTCCATGTAGACATTGCGATGCTTACGTGCCATCACGGTACACTCGCGCTGCCAGGGATGCCCAAAGTGGGCCATGATGATCTTCAGCCGCGGGAATGCATAAGCGACATCGTCGAAGAGGATTGGATTCGCATACTTGAGCGGCACATCCGCGGCCTGCGCCGTTGCCGTGTGAAAGATCAACGGGATGCTCCACTCCTGAGCCTGGCTGTAAATGCGTGCCGCCACCGCCGACATCGGATCGAACTTCTGGTAAATCGGACTCAGCTTGAAGCCCTTCAAGCCAAGCTCCTTGACGCCTCGCTGAAACTCCTCGAGCGCTCCAGGCAGGGTCGGATTCACCGACCCAAACGGGACCAGCTTCTCGGGCCAGCGCCCGGCGATGGCCGCCATTTCGTCGTTTCCTTTCGTGCCCAGATCGCGCGCGACATGCAGAATCACGGCCTTGTCGACCGCGCCCATGTCGTACTGAAACTGCTCCCACGAAGCATTCATCTGAAAATCGCCGTCGGGGCGCGAGCTGTTCCACGCCCTTTTGGAAAACTTCGGCGCGGACGGTTGCTCATCCTGAAACCAGGGGTGGACGTGCATGTCAATAATGCGGCCCTTTGGAGGACCCGGCGGCGTGTACGGCCGAAACTCGCGCCCCTGCGGCGGACTCGCCGGCAAACGCTTCATACCGGCCTGGGCCGCTACCAACATGGCACCGGCTTGAAGCAGTTTCCTTCTGGTCATTGATATCTCCGCGACGGGGGGTTCCCATTCCACACAACCACCTCCGTCGGCAAGATTGTTACACACCCCACGGTCCCAGCTCCGTCCGTAAGGCAGTGGGACTGTGTGTCGTCACGCCCTGATGACTCGGCGGGTGGAACTGGAAGAGAGCGGATGTGTTTGCGCTTGGCTCACCCGCCGGGTGTGGAGGGTGTGCGGACTCGTTGGTTATGCGTATCGATCCGCCGACCCTGCCAGGGTCGAACAATCCTAGCCCATGGATGAATCCATGGGTTTCCGAACGCCTGCATCAGCTTGTTTCGCCCGAGGCTGCTCCTTGTTGCGCGCGGTCGTTGACCGCGCGCAACAAGAAACAGCCTCGGGGCGGGCGGAGGGCGCTGTGGACCGACACCCATGGATGAATCCATGGGCTAGGATTGTGACGCCCTTCCGGGCTCGGGCCTGTGGTTAGGACGCGTCTGTTTGCGCCAAGAGGTGGGGCTCGTCGAGTTCGTCCGGCACTTCTGAATCCTTATCGGCGGCGTTTTGGTTTCATACTTTCCACAACGTGAACATTAGTGGCGAGGTTTCATCGATGAATCTTCTTAGCGGTACGCGGAGATACTTTTACTTAACTGTTGCCAACTTCATATTCCTGATTCATGCAGCGTTTGCTCTCCTTGTTTTAGTGGGATGGGCGATTCCTGGCCTGTTTTACATTTATCTCCCTGTGCTGATTACGTCCCTGGTTTCAGAGCTTCTGTTAGGGTACTGCATACTAACCAAGTGGGAGTTTGATATCCGAAAACGACTCTATCCGACTGTACACTATGGGCACTCATGTTTAATGCATTACAGTCGTCGGTGTTTGCATATTGAAAGCTCGGACAGATCCAGGAAGAAATCGACCAGATGTGGGGGGTATGCGTTTACGTTACTTCTGTTTTCATCTTTAGCTTTAAGTGTAGTGTATCGTCTATTCATATACGGTTAGGGTGGATGCTATGTAGTCGACCTCCCGGTTGCGATGGAGTGGCTTTCTGCCTTCCTGTCGCGTTCGACCCTCTCTTCGGCCCAACCCTACCCCTGAACTTCATGCAAGAGCGCAACAGCCAGCCAGCGCGTTGGGGGCTGGTTGGCCTCTCCGCCCGCGGTGTGACAGACCGGCGACCGGGTTGATAGACTCGGGCCAAGCCAGACTCCAGACACCGAGCGCTCCTCGAAGCGACGGCCAGTTCTATACCCGACTGCCAAATCCTGATGCCGCCTGTCCTCCGGCCCCCGGTTGGTCGCCAGAACATTCCTTGGGAAGCCTCACTTCGAAACCTCGAAAGTGGCCACCAAACTGGGGGGGGCAGCAGTTGCCCAGCCCGTTCTGTGCTATCCTCTCCTAATCCGTCCTCTCTCGTGAGACTGCTTCGACATCATTGTTGGTGCGCTTGGGCTGTTGCGCTGGGCTTGGTCGCCGTCATCGGGATGGGAGTCCTTCTCGCTCCGGCGGGTGACTCGCAGCGAGCCTCCACCGAGCCCAGCAGCAGGTCCGCAGACGCCCTGTTCCAAGCCTTTCCACTATATTTCATTGAGAACCGCGGGCAGGTCGAAGAGCCGGTTGGCTTTTATCTGGAGGGGCGGGAGGCGAGTGTTTACTTTACTCCCGGGGGCGTGACGTATGCGCTGACGGGCCAGGGCGCTGTTAAGGCCACGGCTCCTTCGGCCCACGAAATCTCTCACTCGGCCGCACGATCCGGGGCGGTCTCGCGCTGGGCGGTGAAGCTGGATTTTGTGGGGGCCGACGGGACGGTCCGCAAAACATGATGTCCCGGGGAGTTCGGGGACGGGAGTTCGGGGACAAAGCCCCGACTTCCCCTCCAAGCGCAAAGCATCGTGGAGGATTCCTCAAAGCCTCTTCTTGCGCATGAGGAGGCCGGCCACGGCGCGTAGTGGCTCGGTGATCCTCCAGGATATGGAGGTACGCAGAGATGCCACGTCTTGCCGGAGTTCCGCAATGTGCCGGCCGGCAAGGGTCGCTTCACCATGCAACCGTTCGATCTCTCGCGTCCGCGCTTCCACCTCGGCGTCGCGGGCTGCGATTCTCTCGCTCAGCCTTTCGATCTCCAGTTGCCCGGCGGCTGCCCCTTCGTCGAGGGAGCTGATCCTACTAGTCAGCTCCTCGATCTTTTGGGCTTGCGTGGCCGCCTCGGTATCACGGGCTGCGATGGTCTCGCTCAGCCTTTCAATCTCCTGGCCTTGTGCCCCCGCTTTTTCCTGCAACTGGTGGGTTTCGGCTTCGCGGTTGGCGAGGTCGGCGGAGAGTTGCTGAATCCGGATGTCCCGCGATGTCTGTTCCTCGTCGCGAGCCGCTAGGGTACGAGCGAGTTGCTCCGCCTGTCCCGCCAGGTTGAGGCGCGCTTCAGCCAGCAACGGCCCGAAGGCTTGATCGGCGGCCTGCAAGCTACGTCGAACGTCGTCAAAAACCTCGACGAGGGAGGAGTCGTCCTCATCATCGGTTGCCAGGGTCGCGGCATAAGCCCGCTTCACCCAGTCGACGATCTCCGATCTGCTCTCGAGCTCTTCGGCCGAGAAGGAATGATGTCTTGCGGACTCGGACAAGAACCTCTCGATCTCGACAGCGGCCTCATGGGAGGTGCGCGGCCAGGAGATCTCGCAATCCTGAGCGATCCTCTCCGCTGTCCCCCTCCAGTCCCGCAGGAGCTGCGAATAGTGAACGAAACTTCTCCTCTCGCCGCGGGTCTCTCGTTCAGCTTCCAGCAGATGCCAAAGCCATAGCAGGAGCGCCTTGGCGGTCAGGAATCCGTGTCGTACCTTGAGAGAGGCGGCTACCTCCAGCGGGTGGCGCACCGGGATAATGAAGCAGCGGGCCGCGCCGAACTCATTGAGTACTGAACGCCAGAACGGAACCAATCTGCACATCCGCGGATCTTTCAGCACGAAGAGCCGCGAGTCGCCGAAGTCGCTTCTCAGTATCCGGACCACCCGATCTTGGAAGCTTTGCGCCAGCTCGGAGTCGAACCACGACCTCGGAAAAGCCGCTACGTCGTCCCAACTCGACCCCGCCGAGGCAAGCAGTTCGTCGTGGATGTCGACAATGTTCCGGGGCTCCCCTCAGAAGCCGTGCACGTTGCTGTCGGCGTCGGGAGGAATGAGCTTGGACGGTAAGTGAGCCCCGAGCCGATTCAGGAAACGGGTGACCGCTGACGTGCCGCTGCGATGCATGCCGAGAACCAGTACAGCTTGCTTGTCGAACGGCCGCGGTGCGACGACAGACAGTTTCTGGGACCGCGCTGGATCTCGTGAGCCGAGCTGTGACACAGATGTCCGGTTTCGTGCGCTGCCCTTCCGTTCAGCTTCTTCGACGCTCATTCCGGCGGCCTCCTGTCGCTGACCAGTCTTGATAAGTGCCTGCGCTCACTCAAAAAATCCCCTGACAGCTCGATCCCTTGTGCCGGTTCAGCCGGAACGGGAGAGCGAGCGCTCCGCGGTAGTGTAGATGCCGCCCTGCGGGCGGGGATTTTCAAGGCATCGGGGTCTATCGATCCGATGGGGTTTGGGGACGAGCGCGAAAGAGGACTTCCGCGCCCGTGATCATCGTCTCGGTGAGCCCGCCGGACTATCCCTCGGCAGGGTTGTTTCCCAGCAGAGCCCGCTTCCGTTTCACCCGACAATGCCATTGTACCTCTGTCGGTGTCGGTCATGCTGCCTGCTGACGGCGTAACTGACGTTGCTGTCCGAGCCTGCTCCAGCTTGCGGTCCCGCTCTAGGCGCGCACAAACACTGTACTGAAATTATATGATTATGATACACTAGATCCATGAGCACAGAACAGACCGTCCGCGTTGCCCTCTACGCCCGCACATCCACAAAGGACAAGCAGGAAACCGCCAACCAGCTCGACCAGCTACGCGAGTACGCGAACCGACAGGGCTGGGAGATCGTCCACGAGTACGTTGATCGCGAATCCGGCGCAAAGGCGGACCGTCCCCAGTTTCAGCGCTTGTTCATAGACGCCCACCAGGGCAAGTTCGACCGACTGCTGTTCTGGGATCTGTCTCGGCTCTCTCGCGAAGGCGCGCTGAAGACGCTACAACACTTGCAGCGGTTGACGGACTACGGGATTCAGTGGCGCTCCCACACTCAGCCGTATCTCGATTCCATGGGGCCGTTCGGCGATGCTATCGTTAGCCTACTCGCGGCCCTGGCTCAGCAGGAGCGCGAAACCATCAAGGCGCGCATCAACGCCGGCCTAGACCGTGCCCGGAAGCAGGGAAAGACGCTTGGACGCCCCCGCAAGGTTTTCGACCGGGAGAAGGCGCTTCGGCTGGGGAGAAAAGGTCTGAGCGTCCGGGCCATTGCCAAGGAGCTGGGCATCCCGCATGCGACAGTGCATCGAACGCTGAAGGGGGTGTAGAGCGCCCGCAAGCTGAACGATGAGGGGGTTTTGCCAACGTGGCTACCATGCGCAGGCCAGAGATCGAGGGAATGATTACTGCAACCGGCCTGGATACGGAAGAGGTGATTCTGGTTCTGAGGGCGCTAGCCCGGCATAGATTGCTGGAGATGACGGCGCACCCGCAAACTTACGTGAGGCTGCGATCAACCGACGCTAACGAACCCATACTACAACTGAACCGCTTCGGGGCCGAATTCGTTGCCGCTTGCCGCCCGCCATCAAAGGCGTGCTGAGTGCTGGTTCCTCACCTCCTCGCATGGGGGGAACTCAGGACGCAAGGAATGGGCTTTGATCGTATCGCCCGCAAGCTGAACGATGAGGGCGTGCCCACACGGGGCAGGGGAAGGTGGCATGGCTGGGCCGTGAATCAGATCCTTGGCCGACAATAGTCAGTGCGGATTAGGTCGGCATCCATCGCTCCAGACCCTGTCGGTGCGAAGGCTGTCTCCTTGCCCCCAGAACACCCGCCCTCTATCACGGTTCACGGTTTCCCAGTGCTCCTCGATCTCAAACGACGCGCCCGACGCTTCGCCGCCTGGCTGAAACAAGACTACCGCCCGATCCTCAAGAAACTAGCGATCGCCGCGTCCGCGATCGTTGCGGTCTTGCTCATCTGGGCTGCTCTTTGGGCGCTGCGAGAGATTCCCACGTGGCAAGTCAATGAACTCCTAAAACCGGCCGGTGATGGAAGTGCCAGACTCGTCCTCGACAAAGAGAAAGCCGAACTCTTCCAAGTGGAAAACGAAGCACGAAGGACCCTGACGCAAATCATCCTCGGCGTCTTCGGCCTGCTGGCCCTGGTCTTCCTCGGGGTTCGCTCGTGGGCGAACTACAAGGACTCTCGCACCGCCGAGCAAGGACAGATAACGGACCGCTTCAACAAGGCCATCGAACTACTCGGAGCCACCCACGAAAAAGGCGAACCCAAACTTGAAATCCGCCTCGGCGCGATCTACGCGCTGGAACGCATCGCCCGCGACACCGTCCGCCACTGGCCCGTCATGGAAGTCCTGACCACTTCGCGAAAACGCCGATTGGAAGGAACCCGTCATGGACAAGTTCAGTCCTCCAGGCCATTCTCACCGCCTCGGCCGCCGCGACGTTCGCGAAAACGCCGATTGGAAGGAACCCAAGGCCAAGGATGTCGAAACACCGTCCGAGGAAAAGAAAAAGTCCGAAGACAAGTTCAAACCCCGCATCGACATCCAGGCCATTCTCACCGTCCTCGGCCGCCGCGAACGCTCCAAAGCCGGCGAAAACGACAAACGCCTCGACCTCTCTAACACCGACCTCCGGGGCGCTAGTCTCGTCGAAACCCACCTGGAAGGGGCGGTCCTCTGGGACGCCCTTCTGGAATTGGCGTTCCTGCATGACGCCCACCTGGAAAGGGCGAACCTCGATCGCGCCCACCTGGAAGCCGCGTCGGCCAAGAACGCGAAGCAAAGGCACGTTCCGTTGACGGCGCGGGCGGTCGCTATGCTGAAGGGGCTCGGCCCTCAGAAAGAGGGTGTCGTCTTCCATCGAGCGGACGGACAACCGCTCTATCAGACGTGGTTGAATGAGAAGCACCGCAAGCTGCGAAAGACGCTGAAGCTCCCGGCGGACTTTGTGCCGCATTCGTTCCGGCACACCTACGGCACGCGGCTAGGCGAAGCAGGAGCCGACGCCTTCACGATCATGCGACTGATGGGACATTCCACCGTTGTCGTCTCTCAAAAGTACGTGCATCCGACACCCGAGACGATGGAGAGCGCGGTACGGAGAATGGCGGCACTGAACCCCAACAGAAGTTCAGGGGTACCTCTAAATCCACCCCTAACTGATTCTGTCGCAAAGACATACAAGGCGTTAACTAGCTGATTCTAAAGGAATGCCCGGGTGGCGAAATTGGTAGACGCAAAGGACTTAAAATCCTTTGGTGCTATGCACCGTGTGGGTTCGAGTCCCACCCCGGGTACCAGTTCCTCCGCGGACAGCGGAGTTCTCTCAACTACAGCCGAGGAACGAAGACAATGGACAAGCACACCGCCGACATCGTGATCGCGTTGCTCAACTGGCCCTTTCTGCTGACGGTGCTTTTGACCGTCATCCTCGTGAAGTTCCGCAGGCAGGTTAGCGAACGCCTCAGCCACGGCGACATCCAGCTCTCCTGGGGCGAGGGCAAGAGCATCCAACTGCGCGAGCTTTCCGACAATCTCGACATGGATCTGCAGCCCATTCAAGATGACCTTGAGGGGCTGAAGCAAGAGGTCGCCACGCTGCGGAAGAAACTGGAGGCGGCGGACAGGCAACCGGTCAGTTTCGGCGCGCCCGGCGAGGAGGAGAGCCAGCCGCCGGAACCACCTCAGCCGACCGGCGAAGAGCCCACAAGCCCACAGAGCCGCATACGGGAGGCGCTCGACGATAAACGCTTTCAATGGCGCAGCCTCGAACGCCTGGCCTCGGTCGGCGGCCTCAACGAACAGGAGGCGATTGGGATGCTGTCAACCGATCCCGACGTGGTTCTCGGCACCGACAAGTATGGCCGGCGGATTGCCAAGCAGAAGGGCCGGTAGACTGTTGTGCCGAGGGCCACGCGTAGTGTCGTACAGCTTGACGCGGACACGGGCACAGCATGCTGTGCCCCCTACTTCTCGGTTCGCCGGCACTGTTGGGAGATCAGGGGCGCAGCACTTGGCTAGGTAGCTGGCTCGTGTACAAGGGTGCCGCCCCGCGGACCTGAGAACCGAGGAATCGGTTCTCGGCAAGGCTGGAGCCTTACGCCACGCTGGGCCCCTACGCCAAGAAGCGCCTGAGCACATTTGCTGTGACGGCCGACACGCCGTCGTCCACCACGATCGACAACGTCCAGCAGAGCGAGCCCGCCGCGAACACCGCCCCGCCGCTCGGCGTTTCGAAAACCGTCATGTCCGCGCCCTGGCCGTCCGGATTCTCACCCTTGGCCAGGTGACATAGGTTCGCCGGCGAGTCGGCGTGCACCTTGTCCAGCTCGTGCCCCGACGCCCCGCCTGGACAGCGCTCGTGCAGACTTTGATGCCCGAACAGGTCGCCCTTGTGTAGTCCAGTCCCCTCGAACACCCAGTGGGTATCATCGAGAACCCGGTAGGGCGCCCCGCTCTGATAACCCGAGTGCGTATAGGCAACCCCGAGCAAGTTCGCCTCCGACTCCCCCCGCAGATCGGTGCGGCCTTCGATGCGGCAGAGCATCGTCGCCTCATCCGTGAACTCGACCTCGGCGTAAAACCCGCAGCCGCCCAGGTAGGCCAGCCGTCCGCCCTGCTCGAAAACCCAGCGCTTGACCCGCAGGTACATCTCGCCTGACCAGTACTCGGGATGGGTATTGAGCACCAGCACGCGGTAGCTCTCGAGCGGTAGGTTGCCGAAGTGGAGCTCGGTTTCCGAGTACAGGTCGTAGCCGAAACCCTCGCGCTCGAGCCATCCGAGTAATCGCCACTCCCCCGGGGCCATGGCGGACCCCAGCCGGCCTTCAATAGGGTCGGTGATGCGCGCGTCCTCGGGGATGGAGTTAAACACCTCGGGCCGGTCGAACGACAGTGGCGCGGACGTTTCCTCGTAAGGCCACTCGCCCGGCTTCGTGAAACGCTCGAGATCCTGACGGGCGTGCAGTGTGGGCCGCGGTCGCAGGCCGTCCTGGTTGACGTAGTTACTACGTCCGCCGAAGTTGTTGTAGGCGTTCCAGGTGATGTTGGAAGTCAGCACGGCGATCTGGGCGCCCGGCTGCGCGGGCTCGACGATCCAAGGGAAGGAGCAGAATCCGCCCGAGGCCGTCTTGACGTGAAAGTAGTAGAGGCCCGACCGCTCGGGCGCCACGACCCGCTGCTGATGCCAGCGGCTGCCGTACCCGACGCGGTTCCACCCGACGCCCGTACCGGTAAAGTCCCCGTCGGGCAGCAACTGTTCGGTGGCGCGCGGCCCGTGGTCGTCGAACCACCCAAGGTTGCGAATGAACTCCTTCTCGTAACCGTACCGCCACAGCCCGAGCTTATAGGCCGCGGGCGAGTGCACCCGGAATTCGGACGCCTCGCCCGACTTCACCCACTTTGGCCAGGCGTAACCGAGCAGGCCTTCCGACAGCAGGCGAAAACGATAGGGCTGATGGAGTTCGCCGACCGTCAAACCAACCCGCTTTGGGCCGTAGCCGGACCGCGAAAGATGAACCGTGTAGTCGCCCGGCAGCAGCTCAGCGTAGACGGCGCCACTCGCGCGAGAGCGAGCGTCGACCGAGCGTGCCTCATTCTCAAACTCGACCGCGACGTCGCAGAGAGCGAGGTCGCGCTCGTCGCTAACGTATCCGATCAGCATCGGTTCGGGGCGGGAGCGACCGTATTCAACGGGCCACTGTCACCCACCCGGCATGCGGGCGAGCGGACCGTTGCGCCGCTCTTCTTTCTCTGTGGATTCCGCTTCGAGCCGTGCAAGCCGCTCGTTGAGGCTTGCTATCATCTGGCCGACCGGATCGGGCATGTGGCCGTGCTCGAGCAGTTCTTCTTCTTCCCGAGCCACCGCGATGCCGCGCACTGCCACCACGCGCCCGGGAATACCGACCACGGTCGAGTGCGCTTCGACAGGCTTCACCACCACCGACCCGGCGCCCACGCGCACCCAATCGCCCACCTCGATATTGCCGAGCACCTTCGCTCCCGAGCCGATCACGACGTGGTTGCCGAGTGTCGGGTGGCGCTTGCCCTTCTCATGACCCGTCCCGCCCAGGGTCACGCCCTGATACAGCAGAACGTCGTCGCCGATCTCGGTCGTCTCGCCGATCACTACCCCCATGCCGTGATCGATAAAAAACCGCTGTCCGATGCGCGCGCCTGGGTGGATCTCGATCCCGGTCGTCCAGCGCGAGAGGTGCGAAATCAAACGCGCGATGACGAAGAAGTTCCGCGTAAAGAACCAATGCGCCAACCGGTGCAGCAGGGTGGCATGCAGCCCGGGATAGCACAACAACACTTCGAGCTTGCTGCGTGCGGCGGGGTCGTTGCGGAAGACGGTCTCGATCTGCTCACGAATGGTCGAAAACATGAAAGCCCCTCCTTGTTGATGCCGTTGTGAGTTCTTCGATGGGGAATCGAACGAACGCGGGTGCCGCCGGCGCTAGGCCGGCCCGCTACAACAGCAAAGGAGAGTCGGGAGTATCACGAGCTTTTCTTGATGCTAGGTGAGGGGTGAGGAAAAGTCAATTCGGCACAGGATCTACACTTGAGCCGATCCAAAAACACGATAGCGCAAACCCGCAACTGGGCCCGATGGAGGACGAAGACTCCCCGCTGAGTCTCGTTTACAGGTCCTTGTCGGTCAGCATGTAACAGGCTTCGAGGTATTTCTCAGAGGTTTTCTCCACGATCTCCGGAGGCAACTCGGGTCCGGGAGACGTCTTGTCCCAATCGAGAGATTCGAGATAGTCGCGCACAAACTGCTTGTCAAAGGACGGTTGCGGCCGCCCGGCTTGGTAGAGATCAAGCGGCCAGTAGCGGGAGGAATCGGGCGTGAGCACCTCGTCAGCCAAGACGATATCGCCGTTCCTTTGGCCGAACTCGAACTTGGTGTCGGCGAGCACCAAGCCGACGGCGAGCGCGCGTTGGCCGGCGCGGGAGAAGATATCGAGCGTCAGGTCGCGGAGCTTCGCGCACAGTTCTTGTCCGATCTGCTCGGCGGCCTGCTCGAAGCTAATGTTCTCATCGTGCCCGCTGAACGCCTTGGTGGCGGGCGTGAAGATCGGTTCGGCCAGCAGGCCGTTCATGCGCAAACCCGGCGGCAACTCGACGCCGCACACCTTCCCGGTCTGCTCATATTCCTTCCAACCCGACCCGGAGATGTAGCCGCGGGCGACGCACTCGATCGGCACCATCTCGAGTTTTTCGACCAGCATCGAGCGTCCGGCGAGTTGGTCGCGATACTTCGGCAAGGGGTCGGGGTACTCGTCGACGTTCGCGGTGACGAAATGCGTCGGCACGACCTCCTTGAGGAAATCGAACCAGTAGATCGAGAGTTGCGTCAGTACCTCGCCCTTGTGGGGAATGCCGTTCGGTAGCACCACGTCGAAAGCGGAGATGCGGTCGGTCGCGACGAACAACAGTTGGTCGCCGACGCGATAGATGTCTCGCACCTTGCCCTTGGCAATCTGTTCGCATTCGGGGAGGTTGGTTTCGAGTAGCGGAGTCGCTGAGGTAACAGGCATATCGTAAAAGCTTCGGTTCCCTCGCGGAGGGAGTGCGTTCTGGGATGCGGCGGGCCGTTGACGGGCCCCCGTCGAATCGTCGATAGTAACACGCAGGCTCGATGGCCCGCAGACCGTCCGCCGCGCGACCCACGGGACCACCGAACTTGCAGCAACGACCGAATTGCAGCAACGACGGAGGTTTCTCGCAAAGGTGCCAAGAGCCGCCAAGAACGCAAAGAAGGTCTTGAACTAGATTTCTCTCGGAGGCTTCGCGGGTGCTTTGTGCCCTTGCGAGAAACCTGGTCATGCCTGTTTCGTATCAAGGGAGTGCCCCGATGCTGACCCCCGCCCACGCGGCCGGGCAGTGCGCAGCCTGAAACAATGTGGTATCTTTTTGTTTTAAACGGCCTTGTTAGAAGCTGTCGTAGGATTAACAGCGATGGATGCAGACACGAGAGAGCGGCGGAGGTCCCACCGCTACCCCATGACGCTGCCGCTTCAGATCGTCCGAGTCAGCCAGGATCAGGCCGATCTGGAGGGGAGGACACGCAACCTTAGCGCTAAGGGGGCGTACTTCGTGGTGAGTGAAGGTCTTGAGCGTGGTACGGCGATCGAGTTCCTCGTCACGCTGCAGCAGGAGCTTGCCACGGCGGGACGCGTCCAGCTGCATTGCCGGGGTCATGTGGTACGGCTCGACAAGCTGGACGGGAAGAATCGGCTGGGGGTGGCGGCCACGATCGACCGCTACGAATTCGTCCGCCAGGCCGTGAACTAGCCTCCAGGCACGGTCTCCCGAGGCTGGTCGGGCCGAGCCTTGCAGAAATTGGTTTGCGCCAAGCTGAGGCTCCGCGTTTCGGGCCGGGGTGGCTCCCTGGCCGCGGTCCAGGCGGCCCCACCGCCCGGCTGGAATTTACGATTTCGTGACTTCACGCCTCGGGCGGATCTGATATAGTGGTACGGTTTGCATTCTTCCCCGTATACTGCCGCACAGGCAAACCCCAACGTGTTCTCAACCAAAAGGAAGGTGCTTGGTGAGTAAGACCACAGAAGGCCAAGACAAGACTCAGCAGCGCCACAATGGCTTCTCTCGCCGGACGTTTCTGCAGGGCGTCGGCACGGGAAGCGGTGTTGCTGGAGCAGCGATTCTCACTCCCGATGTGCAGGCCGCACCTGCCGCGGGCGATGTCGTGGGTCCGGGCGAGGTCGAGATGACCTTGCGCATCAACGGCAAGAACCATGCGCTCAAGGCGGAGCCGCGCGTCACCCTGCTGGACGCGTTGCGGAACCGCCTGGATTACACCGGAGCGAAGAAAGTGTGTGACCGGGCGACCTGCGGCGCTTGCACGGTGATCGTCGACGGCAGCGCCGTCTACGCTTGCTCGATGCTGGCGATCGAGGCGCAAGGCCGGGACATCCAGACGATCGAGGGGCTCTCCCCGCGTCGTGGCGGCCTGCATCCGGTCTCGGCGGCTTTTGTCAGCAACGACGCCCAGCAGTGCGGCTTCTGCACGCCGGGTTTCGTGATGGCGTGCAAATCGTTCCTCGACAAGAACCCGAATCCCTCCATGGACGACGTCGAGGTGGGTTTGGGCGGAAACATCTGCCGATGCGGCACCTACGTCGGCGTTCGACAGGCGGCCCTGGAAGCGGCCCGCAACATGAAGGGAGGACGCCGTGGCGACTAACTACGATTGGCCGGCACAAGCAGATCGCAGTCTCATCGGCAGGCGCCTGGACCGTCTCGACGGTCCGATCAAGGCGACCGGCAAGGCGAAGTACGCCTACGACCGCAACCCGGAGGGGCTGCTCGTGGGGCGTCTCGTCAAGAGCCCTCACGCCAATGCCCGCATCAAGAGCATCGATGCCAGCGGTGCCGAGAAGACGCCCGGCGTTCGCGGCGTCATTCTGATCAAAGACATCGGCGACGAGTTGCAATGGGTCGGGGCCGAGATCGCGGCGATCGCGGCCGACACCGAAGAGATCGCGCGCGACGCGGTCGAGAATTTCAAGGTCGAATACGAAGTGCTGCCCCACGTCGTCAAAGACGAGGACCTCAACAAGGTCGGCAACCGGGCCAAGCCCGGCCAGGACAACACCCAAGGCGACATGGCCAAGGGCTTCCAGGAAGCCGACGAAACCCACGAGGGCTACTACGGCAGCGCGACGATCACGCACTGCTGCCTCGAGCCCCACGGCAACACAGTTCACTGGAAGGGCGAAAAGGACATCACGGTGTGGGCTTCGACCCAGGCGGTGGGCCGGATCGGCGCCGACTTGGCGAAGAACCTTTCGGCGGACCCGTCATTGCCGAAGGTCAGCCCGAGCGACATCCATGTCATCACTCCCGTCATGGGTGGCGGCTTCGGCAGCAAGTTCAACATCGACAGTTGGGGCATCGCCGCCGCGAAGCTCTCGCGGATGACTGGACGGCCGGTCAAGATCATGCTCGATCGCGACGAGGAGTTGATGGTGGCCGGCGGCCGTCCGTCGTGGTACGGCAAGGTCAAGGTCGGCGCCAAGAAAGACGGCACGCTCACGGCGTTCGAGTGCGAAACCTGGGCCACGAGCGGGATGGGCCGCGGCAGTAACCCTTCGGGGGCTCTGCCCTATGTCTTCATAGAGATGCCAAACCATCACGTGCGGCACATCAATGTGGCGACGAACACGGGTCCGGCGCGTGCCTGGCGGGCGCCGCGACATCCGCAGACCGCGGTGATCACTCACTGCGCGCTGACGGATCTGGCCGAGAAGATGAAGATCGACCCGGTCGATTTCTTCAAGACCAACGCCAAGTTCACGCCACGGCCCGACGTCTATCGAACCGAGCTCGACAAGGCCGCCGAGCTGATGGACTGGAAGGCCAAGTACCACAGTGCCGGCGACCCGGCCTCGGGACATGTCAAGCGCGGAGTGGGGCTTTCGGTGCACACCTGGGGCGGGCGTCCTCACGACAGCCAGTGCCGTGTGACGATCGAGCCCGATGGCACGGCGACCGCCGAGCTGGGCAGCCAGGATCTCGGCAGCGGGACGCGGACCGTGATCGCGATTGTCCTGGCCGAAACGGTCGGCTTGGGCGTTAATCAGGTCAAGGTCAACATCGGCGACAGCAAGTACCCGCCATCAGGGGCCTCGGGCGGCAGCACCACGGTCGGCGGCGTCTCCTCTTCGACGCGCCGCGCTGCGGTCAATGCGCTCGAGAAGCTGAAGGAGACGGTTGCGGGCGACTTGGGCGCTTCCTCACCGGATGAGATCGAGGCCAAGGGTGGCTACCTGCAGCTCAAGGCGAACCCCAAGAAGCGCATGCGCTGGGCCGAGGCTTGCCGCAAGCTCGGTACGACGACCATCTCCGAGTTGGGCAATCAGCCCGACAAGGACGGCGGCAAGCTCGCCGATCAAGGCGTCGGCGGCGTGCAGATGGCGGATGTTTCGGTCGATATCGAGACCGGCATCGTCACGATGAACAAGATGGTCGCCGTCCAGGACTGCGGCCTGATCATCGACTTGAAGACCGCCGAAAGCCAGGTCTATGGGTCGCTCATCATGGGGATTTGTTCGGCCCTGTATGAAGAGCGGGTCTACGATCAGGTCTCCGGTCAATTCTTGAACGCCGACATGGAGTTCTACAAGCTGGCCGGCATCGGTGACATCGGCGAGCTGGTGGTCCACATGATGACGGGCGTTTACGACGACCGCGGCGTGATCGGACTGGGCGAGCCGCCGGCGATTTCGCCCGACGCGGCGATTTCCAATGCGGTGGCCAATGCGATCGGCGCCCGCGTGCCGACCGTACCACTTACCCCCGACAAGGTCTTGGCGGCCTTGGAGAAGAAGGGAGGGATGGCGTAATGCAAGCGTTCGAATATACGGCTCCCAGTTCAGCGAAAGAGGCGGCTGGTCTGCTTTCCTCCAATTGGGGCGAGGCCGACGTGCTCGCCGGCGGAACCGATCTGCTCAGCTTGATGAAGGAGCGGATCCACACCCCCAAACGTGTCGTCAGCCTCAAGGGCGTCAGGGGCCTCGGCGGCATCGCGGCTTCCGGCGGCGGCGTCCAGATTGGCGCGGCCGCTACGCTGGACGCGCTGCTGGCCGATGCCACGATTGCCAAGAGCTATCCTTCGCTCGTTCAGGCCGCCGAGGGGGTGACCAGCCCGCAGATGCGTGCCATGGGCACGGTGGGCGGCGACCTTCTACAACGGCCGCGTTGCTGGTATTTCCGCAATGGCTACGGTCTGCTCGGGAAAGACTCGAAGGGCAAGTCGCTTGTTCCCGAGGGCGAGAATCAGTACCACGCCATCCTCGGCAACAAGGGGCCGGCCTACTTCGTCAACGCGTCCAGCTTGGCGCCGGCTCTGATCGCTCTCGGCGCGTCGGTGACGCTGGTCGGTCCCGACGGCGAGCGCGAAGTTGACGTCGAGAAGCTCTATCAGACGCCGAAGAGCGACCGCGATCGCGAGACGACCATCAAGGCCAACGAGATCTTGACGATGATCAAGGTTCCGGCGGGCGGTTCCAATGCGACGTACGAGGTCCGGCAGCGGCAGTTGATGGACTGGCCTCTTGCGGCGGCCTCTGTGTCGCTGACGATGAGCGGCGGCACGGTCGAGAGTGCGCGGGTGGTTCTCGGGCACGTGGCGCCGACGCCGTGGCGTTCTTCCGAAGCCGAACGGGTCCTAACCGGCAAGTCGGTTTCCGAAGATGTGGCCATGCAGGCGGGCAAGGCGGCCGTCGCCGCGGCGACCCCGCTGAGCCGCAACAAGCACAAGGTGCAGTTGGCCAGCGTCGCCGTCAAGCGCGCTATCTTGAAGGCGGCCGGCTGAGGGGCTTTTTCATGGAGCCGCAGAAAAGCTTGCCCGTGGTCAACGGGCGTTGTGACGCCCTTCGCTGGAAGGGTATGTTCATCGCCACCGAAGAAGAATCGACGCCGGAGACGGCCGACGGCAGTAACTTTTGGTGCGTTTACACCCAGAACTGCGTGGGCCCCGACGGCGAAGGAGTGAGTGAGCAGATCTGTACTGCTTCGCGCTCCTGCTACGATCCGTTGTAGGCCGGGTCAGCGCCCGGAGAGCGGTGCCTGTGGGCGCGTTTTACAGATTGCGGTGCGCCTTGTAGAATGAGGTACCTTGCAGGGCGAGGTACCTTGTAGAACGACGTGCAGGGTGCATGGGTATACGGAGACCGTCTTTCGGAGGGAAAACGACAATGAGAAGCTTTCGGCATGTGGGCCTGATGGCCTTGGTACTAGTGATTGCGACTTCGTTGGCCGGTGCGGCTGAGATCCGGGGAACCTACGTTGAAGCGCGGAACGCGGAAGTCTACACGTCCCACTGCTTCGCCAACTCGGAACTAGGGCAGACGGGCAACCTGGCGGTGATGACGTGGCGGATCGACGAGGGAGCCTGGAACAATGTGTCCCTCGATGGTTTGGGCGTGGTTGCGGTCGTGCGGGCCCGCACGACGCTGGGCGATCCGTTCAGTAGCCCCTATCCCGCGAAGGCGGCGCTGATTTTCGACGAGCGCGCAAGCGATGAGCAGCGTGCGGCTCTCGAGGGCTTCGCTAAGGAGATGGGCGGTGAGTTGATCGAGACCGTCGTCCGCCGTGACGCGGCGCCGATCCGGCTTGCGTTCGAGGGCGGCATTCACGAGCGGCGCGCGACCGTTGAAGCCGGCGACTTGGTGCGGATTCAAACGCGGCCGATCCACGACAGCGATTCGCTCTGCCACCTCGATGACCTCTACTACACGCCGCTGGTGAGCCTCGATCACGCCATGCCGGCTTTCGGCATACAGACGAAGTTCGCCGGTGAGGGATTGGGCCTGCGGATCGACGAGCGCAACCGCAGCAACTCCTACATCGGCACGTTCACGCTGGGCTCGGCGGCCTACACCGACTAATCGAGCCGGAGCGCGACGCGGACCCAAACGGAACGAAATCACGGTCGACAGGGAGCCGGCGGCGGCTCCCTGTTTGCATTTGGGGGTTGGCGTTTTGGGGAGGTGTATGGACCTCTTACGCGCCGGCCGGTAACCGTGTGGCGACTTGCCGCGTAGTCTTTGCAGGGAGAGTATTCATGAGAAGAGTCAGGGTTCAAGCGATCGGTTGCTTGTTGTCGTTGTTGGTGACGGCCTCGACGTGGGCCGCCAATTTCTCGGTGGAGGCCGCGGGAGCGCCTCCGGCGGACGGTATTCCAGCGGCGCTAAGCGGGATGCTGCAGGCCGACGGCGTCCGCGTGAAGGGCCCGGACGACAAGTTGGTGGGCGAGTACTGGGGACGCAAGGAAGCGTTCACGGGCGATCCGATTTCGGGATACGGGATCCGATTCGATAGCCTGCCGGAAGGGGCTCTGGTGGGCATCGTGCGCTTTCCCGAGAAGGGCTCGGACTTCCGCGAGCAGCACATCCCGCCCGGCATCTATACCTTGCGCTACGGGCTCCACCCCGAGGACGGCAATCATATGGGGGCGGCGGCTAGCCGCGATTTCGTCGTACTGACGCCGCTGGCGGGGGACGCCGACCCGGCCAAGAACTACGGGGCGGACGAACTCATCGATATGAGTTTTACCATCGGAAATCCGCACCCGACGATCGCGCGCATTGAGTTGCCTGATGGCGACGGCGCGAGTCCCCACATCTGGCAGAATGATATGAGCCATTGGCTGATTGATCTGAAGGTGGTCGACGGCGCGGTCGGGCTGGTGGTGTACGGGCATTCCGAGGAGTGAGCGTAGGGCTCCGAATGCCGGCGAACCGGGTGCGTGTGGTTTCGAGTAGGTTCTTGGTTGTTGACAGGGGTTTGAGCGTTTGGATATAGTAATTGAAGGCTAGCGTTTCTGCTGTCATCGAGTATCCGACTCAGGGGTGAATCCGAAGACGGCTGGCTGAGGTTTTTAAGCCCCGAGTGATTCCGACGCCGAGAAGGTCTGCACTTTGCAGGCCGTATTAGGGTGGCGGACTTTTCATCGCGGAAAAGCATTGATAGAAGGGTAGTCTGCCCGCGCTTGGTGCCCGGGAAGGTTGAGGGGCACGGCTGGGGCCGATTCTTGCGGCGTTATGCCGCGTTCGGAATCGGGAAGCGGAACGGGAGTTCGAGGGTATAAGCAGTGCCTACGTTTAACCAACTGGTACGGATGGGGCGTAAGCGTCCGAAGTTCGGGACGGCCAGTCCGGCCCTGCAGAGTTGCCCGCAGAAGCGCGGCGTCTGCACGAGGGTCTATACGGTCACGCCGAAGAAACCCAACTCGGCCTTGCGCAAGGTGGCGCGTGTTCGCTTGACGAACGGCATTGAGGTGACCACCTACATCCCGGGCGTCGGGCACAACCTGCAAGAGCACTCGATCGTTCTGATCCGCGGCGGCCGCGTGAAAGATTTGCCGGGCGTGCGGTATCACGTGATCCGCGGATCGCTCGATGCCTCCGGCGTGAGTGACCGCCGACAGTCGCGCAGTAAGTACGGAGCGAAGCGTCCGAAGCAGTAGTCTGCTGCTTGCCATCGTTGGAGAGATTCTCATGCCGCGCCGGAGAGAGATTGACAAGCGAACCCAACAGCCTGACCCGCTGTTCAATTCGACCCTGGTGTCGCGCTTCATCAACTCGATGATGTGGGACGGCAAGAAGCGGACCTCGGAGCGCATCTTCTACGCCTCGATGGACAAGGTCCGCGAGCGGGGCAACGAAGACCCGTTGAAGGTCTTTAAGAAGGCGGTCGAGAACTGCAAGCCGGCGGTGGAGGTCAAGTCCCGCCGGGTCGGCGGCGCCAATTATCAGGTGCCGATCGAAGTCGACAACCATCGCCGCACCAGCCTGGCGATCCGGTGGTTGATCAACTTCGCGAGGTCGCGCAGTGAGAAAGGCATGGCTGACAAGCTGTGCGCTGAGATTCTGGAGGCCGCCGCCAACCGGGGCGCGGCCATCAAGCGGCGGGATGACATCCACCGCATGGCAGAAGCCAACAAGGCGTTTGCTCATTATCGGTGGTAAGGCGGCGCGGGACGGAGCGGTTCATCATCCGGCTTGGCGCCGCTTTTAGTGTGCTATGGGACGTACAGTCAATCTAGAGAAATATCGGAATATCGGCATCGCCGCTCATATCGATGCCGGTAAGACGACCACGACGGAGCGCATCCTGTTCTACACAGGACGCACGCACCGTATGGGAGAGGTGCACGAAGGCACCGCCATCATGGATTACATGGAGCAGGAGCAGGAGCGTGGCATCACGATCACCTCCGCGGCGACCACCTGCTTCTGGCGCGACTACCAGGTCAACATCATCGACACGCCGGGGCACGTCGACTTCACGGCGGAAGTCGAGCGCAGCCTGCGCGTGCTCGATGGCGCGATCGCCATCTTTGACGCTGTCGCGGGCGTGCAGCCGCAGACGGAGACGGTCTGGCGCCAAGCGGATAAGTACCGCGTTCCACGCATCGGCTTCATCAACAAGATGGACCGCGTCGGCTCGGACTTCGACCAGGCCGTCCAGAGCATGCGGGACCGCTTGAAAGCGAACCCGGTTCCGATCCAAGTCCCCATGGGCAGCGAGGACAAGCTGCGCGGCGTCATCGACCTGGTCGAGATGAAGGCCATTCTCTGGCGGGACGAGACCCTGGGTGCCACCTACGACATCGAGGAAATCCCCGAGGAGATGCAAGAGGCGGCCGAGCGTCAGCGAGCGCAGTTGATCGAGCGGGTCTCCGAGCAAGACGATCAACTGTTTGAGAAGTACGTCGAAGGCACGCCGATCACCGAAGAAGACCTCAAGGCCGGCATCCGGCGTGCCACGATCGCCATCAAGATCACGCCGGTGGTGTGCGGCTCGGCCTTCAAGTACAAAGGCGTGCAGCGGCTCTTGGACGCGGTGGTGGACTATCTGCCGTCGCCACTCGAAGTCCCGGCCGTGCAGGGTACCGATCTCGAGGGCAAGGAAACCGTCACGCGCCTGGCCGGCGACGCGGAGCCCTTCTCGGCTCTCGTGTTCAAGATCCTCACCGATCCCTTTGTCGGCCAGCTTGCTTTCATGCGCGTCTATTCGGGCGTATTGAAAGCCGGCGAAAGCATCTACAACGTGGCGAAGCAGCGCCGCGAGCGCATCGGGCGGATGCTGCGCATGCATGCCAACAAGCGCGAGGAGTTGGAAGAGATCCGCGCCGGCGACATCGTCGCGGTCGTGGGGCTCAAGACCGTCCAGACCGGCGACACAGTGTGCGATGAGAAGGAGCCGGTGATTCTCGAGCAGATCGAGTTTCCGACGCCGGTGATCTCGCTGGCGATCGAGCCCAAGACGAAGGCCGACGAGCAGAAGATCGGCATGGCGCTTGGCAAGCTGGCTCAGGAGGATCCGACCTTCAAGGTCGTCACCGACCCCGACACCGGTCAGACGATTCTTTCCGGGATGGGCGAGCTTCATCTCGAAATTCTAGTTGACCGCCTGCTGCGGGAATTTGCCGTGGCGGCGAATGTCGGCAGGCCGCAGGTGGCCTACCGCGAGGCGATCCGCCGGAGCGCTGACGCTGAGGGCCGGTTCGTGCGGCAGAGCGGCGGCCGGGGCCAGTACGGCCATTGCAAGATCACAATCGAGCCCATGGCCGACGGCGACTACGAGTTCATCAATAAGGTCGTGGGCGGACGGATACCCAAGGAGTACATCGAACCGGTGTCCGCAGGCATTCGCGAGGCGATGTCGCACGGCATTCTCGCCGGCTATGAAATGAGCGGCGTGCGGGTCACGCTGAACGACGGCAGCTTTCACGATGTCGACAGCTCGGAGATGGCCTTCAAGATCGCCGGCTCGATGGCGTTCAAGGCAGCGGCCAAGCGCGCCAAGCCCGTCCTGCGCGAGCCCGTCATGGCGGTCGAGGTTGTGATGCCCGAGGAATACATGGGCGACGTCATCGCCGACGTGAACTCGCGGCGCGGACGGATCGAAGGGATGGAATTGCGCGGCGGCTCGCAGATTGTCAACTGCCTGGTGCCGCTGGTGGAGATGTTCGGCTACGCCACCGACCTCCGCTCGCGGACGCAGGGCCGCGGCAGCTTTTCGATGCACCTGCACGGTTACGAGGAATTGCCCGCGGCCAAGGCGGAGGAGATCATCGGCCGCGTCCAGGGAAAGGTGGTCCACTAGCACGGCGAGTGGATTCGGAAACGGCAGTTTCAGCGAAGAGAGGCGAAGATGGCGAAGGAGAAATTTGATCGCAGCAAGCCGCACGTGAACGTGGGGACGATCGGACATATCGATCACGGCAAGACGACGCTGACGGCGGCCATCACCAAGGTGCTGCAGAAGCACGATGCCAGCGTGTCGTTCCGCTCGTTCGACTCGATCGACAACGCGCCGGAGGAAAAGGCCCGCGGCATCACCATCGCCGTGGCCCACGTCGAGTACCAGACGGCCAATCGCCACTATGCGCACGTCGACTGTCCCGGCCACGCCGACTACATCAAGAACATGATCACCGGCGCGGCCCAGATGGATGGCGCCATCCTGGTGGTCGCCGCTACCGATGGGCCGATGCCGCAGACGCGCGAGCACATCCTGCTGGCGCGGCAGGTGGGCGTGCCGCATGTGGTGGTGTTTCTCAACAAGTGCGACGCGGTCGACGATCCCGAGTTGCTCGAGTTGGTGGAGTTGGAAGTGCGCGAGTTGCTGACGAGTTACGGTTTCCCGGGCGACGACATCCCGGTGATCCAGGGCTCGGCGCTGAAGGCGCTCGACGGCGACGAAGAGGCCGAGAAAGAGATCGAGAAGCTGATGGAGGCGGTCGACAGCTACATTCCGACGCCGCAGCGGGACAAGGACAAGCCGTTCTCGATGCCGATCGAAGACATTTTCTCGATCTCGGGTCGCGGCACGGTGGTAACGGGGCGGATCGAGCGCGGGACGGTGAAAGTAGGCGAGGAGATGGAGATCATCGGGTTCCGCGAGACGCAGAAGAAGGTGATCACGGGCGTCGAGATGTTCAAGAAGCTTTTGGACCAGGGCGAAGCAGGCGACAACGTGGGGTTACTGGTGCGCGGATTGGAGAAGGACGAGGTGGAGCGCGGGCAGGTGGTGGCGAAGCCGGGCTCGATCAAGCCGCACACGAAGTTCAAGGGCGAAGTGTACGTGCTGAAGAAGGACGAAGGGGGCCGGCATACGCCGTTCTTCAAGGGGTACCGGCCGCAGTTTTACTTCCGGACGACGGACGTGACGGGTGTAGCGCAGTTGCCGGAGGGGACGGAGATGGTGATGCCGGGAGACAACGTGACGATGGAAGTGGAGTTGATCTCACCGGTAGCGATGGAGCAGGGGTTGCGGTTTGCGATCCGGGAAGGCTCGCGAACGATCGGCGCCGGTACTGTCTCCGAAGTCGTTGAGTAGCGGGTCACTGAGTAGCGCATTATGCCCAAAGAACGTATCCGAATCCGCCTCAAGGCCTACGACTATCGTGTGCTCGATCAGTCGACCGGCGAGATTGTTGATACCGCCAAGCGCACGGGTGCATTGGTGGCGGGGCCGATTCCGCTGCCGACGGTGAAGAACAAGTACACCGTGTTGCGCTCGCCCCATGCCGACAAGCGGTCACGGGAGCAGTTCGAGATCCGGACCCACAAGCGCTTGCTCGATATCCTCGAGCCGACCCAGGATACGGTCGATGCGTTGATGCGGCTCGACCTGCCAGCGGGCGTGGATGTCGAGATCAAGGCGTTCGGCGGTTGATCGCAAGAGGGTTCTGGAATAGCAATCGTTTGGATGAATGACATGGCGCCGGGAATCTTAGGAAAGAAGATCGGGATGACGCAAGTTTTCCGCCCTGACGGGCAGGTGGTGCCCGTGACGGCGCTGCAGGCTGGTCCCTGCGTCGTCGTTAGCCGCAAGACCGCGGCGAAGGACGGCTACGAGGCGATCCAGTTGGGTCTGGTCGAGTTCATCAAGGAAAGCCGCGTTAACCGGCCCATGAAGGGCCATCTCAAGAAGGCCGACGCGCCGCCATGCCGCTTCCTTCGCGAGTTGGCCGTCGACGCGGGCGACGACGAAGAGTTGAAGCCGGGCGACCGCGTTTTGGCCGGTGAGTTCGAAGCCTCGGAGAAGGTCGACGTGATCGGAACGAGCAAGGGCCGAGGTTTCGCGGGCGTCATCAAGCGGCACGGCTTCTCGCTCGGCCCCGAGAGTCATGGCTCGATGTCGCACCGCGAGCCAGGCTCGATCGGACAGAGTTCGTATCCTTCGCGCGTTTTCAAGGGCACCCGCATGGCGGGCCGGATGGGCGGCGACCGGGTTACCGCGCGCAACCTCGAGATTGTCGAGGTCAACGCCGATGACAACGTGATCTTGGTGAAGGGCGCGGTTCCCGGGCCGAACGGGAGCTATGTGATCGTCCAAAGGACGGGGAGGTAATCTCATGCCTGCCGTAGACGTCATCGATCTCGACAACAAGGTGGTCGGCTCGGTCGAGCTGAGCGACGATGTCTTCGGCGTCACGGTGAACCAAGACCTGATTTACCAGGCCGTACATCACTATCGGGCCTCGATACGGGCGGGAACCCACAAGACGAAGACGCGCGCTGAAGTGTCCGGCTCGGGGCGCAAGGTCTGGCGTCAAAAGGGTACCGGACGGGCGCGGGTGGGTTCGATTCGCTCGCCGCTGTGGCGGCAGGGCGGCATCGTGCATGGTCCGCAACCGCGCGACTATAGTTATCACCTGCCGAAGAAAATGCTGCTCGGCGCGCTGCGGTCGGCTCTGACGGCCCGGTTGGCCGACGGGGCCATCCGCGTGGTGAAGAATTTCGACATCGAGAGCCACAAGACGAAGGATTTCCGCGGGGTCCTCACCGGGCTCGAGCTCGACAAGTCGGTGCTGATCGTCAACAACGAGGAGAACCGCAATCTTGAGCTGTCGAGCCGCAATCTCCCCGGCATCGATGTGATGCGCAGTACTGAGATTCATCCGTATCACCTATTGGGACACGAGACGATCCTTTTCACCGAGCCGACGGTGACCAAAGTCTGCGAGACACTGGGATGAGTCCTTACGTAACAATTCGCGGCCCGCTCATCACCGAGAAGACCGAGGGCGCGCGGGCGCTGGAGCAAACCCTGGCGTTTCGGGTGCATCCCAAGGCAACCAAGACCGATATCAAGAACGCCGTACAGGCGATCTTCAAGGTCAAGGTGGAGGGCGTGCGGACGGCGAACTACCTCGGAAAGCGGAAGCGCTGGGGGCAGTCCGAAGGCCTTCGGCCCAGTTGGAAGAAAGCGTTCGTCAAGCTCAAAGAAGGCGAGAAGATGGTGGAGTACGCGCAGATTTGATGCAGCGCGAATCGTGTGAGGCGGCAAGCGGGGAGCCGAGGCGCCCCGAGATGGATGGCGAGTCGAAAGGTCCAATAGCCCATGCCGATTAAGACCTACAAGCCCACGACCAGTACGCGGCGTTTCCAGACGACGTTGGTACGTGATGAACTCACGCGAGACAAGCCGGAGAAATCACTGGTCCAGGGACAGTCCCGCAGCGGCGGCCGCAACGCCAAGGGCCGCATCTGTATCTGGTCGCGGGGCGGCGGGCACAAGCAAAAGTATCGGGTGATCGACTTCAAGCGCGACAAGAGGGGCATCCCCGCCAAAGTCGCGTTCATCGAGTACGACCCGAACCGCTCGGCCAACGTTGCGCTGCTCCACTACTCCGACGGCGAGAAGCGCTACATTCTGCAGCCCGCCGGGCTGACAGTTGGCATGACGATCATGTCCGGCCCCGAGGCCGACATTCTGGTTGGCAACGCGCTGCCGCTCAAGAATATCCCTCCCGGAACGTTGGTGCACAACGTGGAGTTGCGGCCGGGCAAGGGTGGGCAGATGGCGCGGGCCGCCGGCGTCGAGGTGCGGTTGGTTTCGAGAGAAGGCGACTACGCGTTGCTGAAGCTTCCTTCGGGCGAGATCCGGCGCGTGCTGTCGGATTGCATGGCGACCATCGGCCAGGTCGGCAACGTCGACCACGGCAACGTGTCGTTCGGCAAGGCCGGGCGCAGCCGCTGGCTGGGGCGGCGTCCCAACAACCGCGGGGTGTCGATGAACCCCGTCGATCATCCTCACGGTGGAGGCGAGGGGCGGTCGTCGGGTGGACGCCATCCGGTGACCCCGTGGGGTCAGCCGACACGGGGCTTCAAGACCCGCACCAATAAGCGCAGCGACAAGTACATCGTGGCGCGGCGAGGAAAGAAGAAGGGTCAGTAGTCGGATCGAGAGAATTCAGTATGAGCCGTTCGCTGAAAAAAGGGCCGTTCTACGACGAGCACCTCAATAAGAAGGTCGAGGCCATGGAGGCCTCGAAAGAGAAGAAGGTAATCAAGACGTGGTCCCGACGCTCGACGATCCTGCCCGAATGGGTGAGTCATACCATCGCGGTGCACAACGGGCGCAAGTTCATCCCGGTGTTCATTACCGAGAACATGGTGGGGCACAAGCTGGGCGAGTTCTCTCCGACGAGGACCTATCGCGGACACGCCGGCGGCGGTGGCAAGGGCGCCAAGACCGGTAGGGCTTCCTAGGAGCAGCGAGACGAAGATGCAGGCCAAGGCTAGCTTGAACTACCTCCGCGTCGCGCCTCGCAAGGCTCGCCTGGTGATCAACCAGATCCGGGGCCTTCGCGTCACTGACGCGCTGACGCTACTGCGGACGACGAACAAACGCATCGCGCCGCAGATCGAGAAGGTATTGCAGTCGGCGGTCGCGAACGCGGAAAACACGGGCCGCATGGATGTCGACGAACTGGTCGTTCGAGAGGCGTACGTCAACGAAGGCCCGCGACTGAAGAGGCTGCGGCCGGCTCCGATGGGTCGGGCGCATCGGTACATCCACCGTCTAGCGCACATCATCTTGGTGGTTGACGACGGGCGCGACGAGGAACCGGAACAGCAGGAGGAAGTGGCGTAAAGAGGCGGGCGGCACGCCGCCCCGGGTGTAACAGACTATGGGCCAAAAAGTTCATCCCTACGGGTTCCGCTTGGGCTACACCAAGACCTGGAACTCGCGCTGGTTCGCCAAGCAGGGCTACGCCGCGCTGCTGCAGGAGGACTTGCGTCTCAAGGCGACGCTGCGTCAGAAGCTGCGGCCGGCCGGTATCAGCTCGATCGAGTTGGACCGTCCCGGCAATAAGCTCCGCGTCACCATCCGCACGGCGCGTCCAGGCATCGTGATCGGACGCCGCGGCGCCGAGATCGAGAAGCTGAAGCAGGAAGTCCAGGAGCGCACGAAGCGCGAAGTCTACATCGACATTCAGGAAGTGCACCGGCCGGAGTTGGACGCGCAGCTCGTGTCCGAGTCGGTGGCTCTGCAGATCGAGAAGCGTGTCGCCTTCCGCCGCGCGATGCGCAAGGCGGTGGACTCGGCGCTGCGTTTTGGCTGCAAGGGCATTAAGATTTGGGTCGCCGGACGACTCAACGGCAAGGAGATCGCCCGTACGGAATGGTATCTGCAGGGGCGGCTTCCGTTGCAGACGCTGCGCGCCGACATTGACTACGGATTCACCGAGGCCCATACCACTTACGGTGTTCTGGGCGTGAAGTGCTGGATCTACCGCGGGGAGATCCTCGACCACAGAGCGGCCGCTCTCTTGTCGGGTGGACCGCAGGCCGAGCCCGAGCCCGCCCGTAGGCGCGAGGCCCGTAGCGCCGCCGAGCGTGAGCGCGACAGGATTCGCGCGGCCCGGACGATCGACCGCAGCCAGCAGGAGGCGGCTCCCGGAGCCGCGCCCGTGGCGGCGGCCCCGGCAGCGCCGCCGGCCGAGTCATCCGCGGGAACCCCGCTGTTGCAGCCGCCGCTGTCCGTCAGCGCCCCGGTTGCGGAGCCGCCCGCTGTCGAGGAGCTGGCCGCTGTCGAAGAGACGGCCGCTGTCGAAGAGACGGCCACTGTCGAGGAGACGCCCGCGGCCGAAAGCGCACCGTCCGATGGTGGCGAAGCGGAAGCCAAGCCCGAGGAGGGAAGGTCGGAATAGTCACGGCCGATCGCGCCGTGTGAACGAACGAGGAACCCTGCCATGTTGATGCCCAAGAAAGTCAAGTTCCGCAAGGTGCAGCGCGGAAGACGTCGAGGCAAGGCGTGGCGTGGCTCGTCGCTCTCCTTCGGCGATTACGGGTTAAAGACGGAAAAGGCGGCGTGGATCACCGACCGCCAGATCGAAGCCGCCCGCGTGGCTATGATGCGCCACATTAAGCGCGGCGGCAAGTTGTGGATTCGGATCTTCCCCGATAAACCGATCACCAAGAAGCCGGCCGAGACGCGCATGGGGAAGGGCAAAGGCGCCCCCGAGCAGTGGGTGGCGGTGGTTAAGCCCGGTCGCATGTTGTTTGAGATGGAAGGGGTACCCGAAGATCTGGCGAGGCGCGCCATGCATCTGGCGGCGCAGAAGCTGCCGGTGCCGACGCGGTTTGTCAGCCGCAGTGCGGGAGCATTGGTATGACTGGTGAGGATGTCCGGGCTCTGGCCGTCGATGAGTTGGAGGCCAGGGAAACCGAAACCCGCGAACAGTTGTTCCGGCTCCGTTTCCAGATCTCGATGGGCCAGACCGATGGGGTGAAAAAGCTTCGCGCCCTTCGCAGGGACCTGGCCAGGATTCTTACGGTGCGCCGGGAACGCGAGCGAAGCGCGGAACAGAGTTCGAACTGATGCCAGATTCCAACGCAAGCGAAACGCGCAAGACCGAGAAGGTCGGCACCGTCCTCACCTCGAAGATGGCCAAGACGATTGTCGTCGAGGTGAAGCGCCGGGTGCAGCATCCGCTCTACCGGCGGGTGGTCACTCGCAAGAACAAGTTCTACGCACACGACGAACGCGGCGACGCCAAGCCCGGTGACCGGGTCCGTATCGTCGAGTGCCGGCCCTTAAGTAAGTTGAAGCGCTGGCGGCTGGCCGAGGTGATCTGGAAGGCGAGCTAGAGGCTACGATCGGCACCGGCAGGACCGGATCGCCGGCAAGCAAACGAGGAACCAGATGATCGGGATGCAAACACGGCTCGAGGTGGCCGACAACTCCGGCGCTCGGCGCCTGCGGTGTATTCTCCCGCGGGGCGGCAGCACCGGCGCACGGGCCGGCCTTGGCGACATCGTGATGGCCTCGGTGCAGGAGGCGACGCCGGAGTCGACCATCAAAAAAGGTTCGGTCGTTCGGGCCGTGATCGTTCGCATGCGTAAGGAACGCCGACGTAAGGACGGCACCTACATTCGTTTCGATACTAATGCCGCCGTGCTTGTTGACGAGTTGGGCGAGCCGGTGGGGACGCGCGTGTTCGGGCCCGTCGCCCGCGAGTTGCGGGACAAGCGCTTCATGAAGATCGTTTCGCTGGCGCCGGAAGTGTTATGAGAATACCGATCACAGCGCCATGGCGCGGCAGGAAAGCAGCATGACCAAGACGAAGATCCGCAAGAACGACATCGTGCAGGTCATTACCGGCCGGGATAAGGGCAAGCAGGGCCGGGTGATTGAAGTCGACCGCAAACGCAGTCGTGTTTTGGTCGAGCACGTGATGATGATCAAGAAGCACGTCAGGCCGAATCCGCAGCGGCAGATCAAGGGCGGCATTGCCGAGAGCGAGGCGATGATTCACCTCTCGAACGTGATGATCGTCTCCTCGGAAGGCCGTGAGCGGATTGGGGTGGAGATCGACGACGACGGTCGGCGGACCCGCATCGGGCGCCGTTCCGGCCAGGTATTGGAGAAGAAACAATAGTCCGGCAAGCGGCCAATCGTAGACATCATGGCAAGCAAGAAAACAGAAGAGCAAGACGCGCCGAAGAAGAAGGCGGCGAAGCCCGCCGCGGCCCCGAAGGCGAAGAAGGCCGCCGCGAGCAAGGCGGAGCCCGGCAAAGGGGCCGAGCAGCCGGAAAAGGCTAAGGCCCGAAAAGACAAGCCGGCTGAGAAGAAGAAAGCGGCGGCCAAGGAGCCTGCACAGAAAGCGGCGCCCCCCAGGTTGAAGACGAAATACAAGGACCAAGTCGCGGCGGCGCTGCAGAAAGAGTTCAGCTACCCGAACCTCATGGCGATCCCTAGGATCGCCATGATCAAGATCAATATCGGCATGGGCGAGGCAACGCAGAACTCCCGCTTGATCGATGCTGCCGTAGCGGAACTCGGAGCGATTGCCGGCCAGAAGCCCATCGTGACCCGCGCCCGCAAGTCGATCGCGGCCTTCAAGCTTCGCGAAGGCATGCCGATTGGTTGCGCGGTGACGCTGCGCGGCGACCGAATGTACGAGTTTCTCGACCGATTGATCGGTATCGCGCTGCCCCGCGTGCGTGACTTCCGCGGCATCTCGGCCAAGGCGTTCGATGGACGGGGTAACTATACGCTGGGGTTAAAGGAGCACGTCATCTTCCCCGAGATCGACTATTCGAAGGTCGACCATGCCAAGGGCATGAACGTGACGTTGGTCACGACCGCGCGCACCGACCGTGAGTCGCTTTCGCTGCTGCGGCACATGGGGATGCCTTTTCAGAATCAGGTTTAACGGACAGACACTATGGCCACGACCGCCAAAATTGCCAAGGATTTGAAGAAGCCCAAATTCTCCACGCGCCACCGCAACCGTTGCTGGCGCTGTGGGCGTCCCCGGGGCTACATCCGCAAGTTCGACATGTGCCGCATCTGCGTGCGCCAGTTGGCGCTGCAGGGCGAGCTGCCGGGCGTGATCAAGAGTAGCTGGTAAGCGGTAACGGAGAGACCGCAAATGGTAACCGATCCCATCGCCGACATGCTGACGCGGATTCGCAACGCGGCGGCCGCGCGCCAGACCAAGACTGAAGTGCCGGCGTCGCATTTGAAGACCGGCATCGCCCGCATCCTCAAAGAGGAGGGCTACATCACCAACTTCCGGGTGGCGGACGACGAGGGCAAGCGGACGATCAAGGTGTATCTGAAATACGCTTCCGATTCCCGGTCGGTCATTAGCAAGATCGAGAGGGTGTCGAAGCCCGGCCGGCGGGTCTACGTCGGAGCCAGCGAGATCCCGCGCGTGATCGGAGGGCTCGGAATCAACATCCTGACGACCTCCCACGGCGTGATGACCGGCAAGCAGGCCGGCAAAAAGGGTCTTGGAGGCGAGATCCTCTGTAGCGTCTATTGATCGTTATGTCAAGAATCGGACTCAAACCCATCCAGATCCCGCCGGAGGCCAGCGTGGCAATCGCTGCCGGGACGTTGACCGTCAAAGGGCCCAAGGGCGAGGTGACGTGCCCTGTCCCCGACGGCGTGGAATTCAAGTTGGAAGACGCTGTTCTCAGCGCGAGCCGGCGCTCCAGCCATCACGCGGCCCTGCACGGTTTGGCACGCAGCTTGGCGCAGAACGCCGTCACCGGAGTGACACAGGGCTTTGCGAAGAACCTCGAGATTGTCGGTGTCGGCTACCGGGCGCAGGTCAACGGTCGGATCGTGATTTTTAGCCTCGGCTATTCCCACACGATCGAGTTCATGATGCCCGAGGGCATTGAAATCAAGGTCGACGGCCAGACGAAGCTCACGGTCTCGGGCATCGATCGTCAGTTGGTCGGACAGGCGGCGGCCGATATTCGCGCCCTGCGTCCTCCGGAGCCCTACAAGAACAAGGGGATACGCTATGAAGGCGAGATCCTCCGCAAGAAGGAAGGCAAGAGCGGTGCCACGGTCGCGTAGCGGGAGTTGAACGATGCAGCATCGAGTTGATCGAGGCAGGATGCGGCGCCAGATCCATGGGCGCATCAGAAAACGCTTGCGCGGCACGGCCGACCGGCCCCGCTTGGCGGTCTTCCGCTCGCTCAAGCACATCTATACCCAAATCATCGATGACTCGACCGGCCGCACGCTCGTCTCGGCCAGTTCGGTCGAGAAGGGCCGTCCCTTGAAGGCGGGCGGTAACCGGGCGGCTGCCGTAGCGGTGGGCCAGGAGATCGCCCAGCGCGCGGTCAAGGCCGGTATCCAGTCGGTCGTCTTCGACCGCGGCGGGCACCGATTCCATGGCCGAGTGAAGGCGCTCGCCACTGCGGCGCGCGATGGGGGGCTGAAGTTCTAGCTCGAGGATACGGTATGCGTTCATGAAAGCAGAACTGACAAGACGCCGATTGATGCCCGCCGACACAGCGGATCTCAATCTCAAAGACCAAGTGGTTTCGATCAACCGGGTGACGAAGGTCGTCAAAGGCGGCAAGAACCTCAGCTTCTCCGCGCTCGTGGTGGTCGGGGACCCGGACCGGCACGTCGTCGGCTTCGCCAACGGCAAGGCCAAAGAAGTCCCTTCCGCCATTCGCAAGGCCATCGAGAAGGCCAAGAAGAACCTGATCAAGGTTAATACGCGGGAGCACACCATCCCGCATATCGTCCTCGGCCGCTTTGGCGCCGGGCAGGTTCTGTTGAAGCCGGCGCGCGTCGGCAAGGGTACCATCGCAGGCGGAGCGGTGCGTGCCGTGGTCGAGGCGGCCGGTATCCAGAACGTGCTGACGAAATCGATTGGATCGAAAAATCCGCACAACGTCGTCAAGGCCACCTTCGACGCCTTGATGCAGCTTCGCGACAAGAACGAGATTGCCGTTCTGCGGGGCCTCGAGGTCGCGGCGAACTAGGGGATGGCGATGGCGGGGACCTTGAAAATCCGTTTGGTGCGCAGTCCGATTGGAGCGCCGGGCAAGCTCAAGAAGGTGGTGAAAGGGCTTGGCTTGCGCCGCATCAATCAGACGGTGGAACGGCCGAACGATGAGGCCATTTGGGGCATGGTGCGCAAGATCCCGCATCTGGTCGAGGTGACCGAATGAATCTGAGTGAGCTCCGCCGGCCGGCAGGTCAGCGCAAGCGTCCCAAGCGCGTGGGCCGAGGGATGGGCTCCGGCATGGGCAAGACCTCCGGCCGCGGCGAGAAGGGCCAGAAGTCCCGCGCCGGCTACAGCCGCAAGCGGGGCTTCGAGGGCGGCCAGATGCCTCTGGTCCGGCGCGTGCCGAAACGGGGTTTCCACAACCCCTTCCGCAAGGAGTACGCCATCGTGAACCTCTCCCGCCTCGAGGTGTTGGAGGGAGATACATTCAGCCCCGATCTTTTGATCGAGCGCGGCGTTGTCAAGAAACTCGGTGCCGGACTCAAGATCCTGGGCGGCGGTGAGATCTCGCGCGCCTTGACCGTGTCAGCCCACTGTTTCACGAAGTCGGCGAAGGAGAAAATCGAGACGGCCGGTGGCAAGGCCGAAGTCCTCGGCGCTTAGTTCATGAAGTTCGTCGACGCCCTCACCAACGTCTTCCGGATCCCCGACCTGCGCAGGCGTATCCTCTTTACGCTAGCCATGTTGGCGGTGTACCGCATCGGCGGGCATATCCCCACGCCCGGCGTCGACACCGCCCAGTTACAGCAGATGTTCCAGGCGGCCCAGGGGACGGCTCTCGGCTTGATGAACATGTTCTCGGGCGGACAGCTCGAGCGCCTGACTATCTTTGCCTTGGGCATCATGCCCTACATCACTGCGTCGATCATCCTGCAGTTGATGACGGTCGTCGTCCCCACGCTCGAAAAGTTACAGAAGGAAGGCGAGTTGGGACGCCGCAAGATCACGCAGTGGACGCGCTACCTCACGATCATCTTGAGCATCGTGCAGTCGGCCGGCATCGCCTTCAGCTTGCAGGGCAGCGGACTGGCCTATGACCCCGGCATCGGCTTCGTCGCGATGACGATCGTCACGCTGACCACCGGTACCGCCTTTATCATGTGGCTCGGCGAGCAGATCACCGAGCGGGGCATTGGCAACGGGATGTCGCTGATCATTTTCGCCGGCATTGTGGTGGGCCTCCCCGGGGCGATCCAGAACATCTATGAAAACGTGTTTGTGACCGGTCAGTGGAACCTGATGCAGATGTTCCTGATCCTGACGGTGATGCTCGGTGTTCTTGCGTTTATCGTGTTGGTCGAGCGCGCCGAGCGGCGCATTCCGGTGCAGTACGCGCGGCGGGTCGTCGGCCGACGCATGATGGGCGGACAGTCGACCCACTTGCCGCTGAAGGTAAACTCGGGCGGCGTCATTCCAGTGATCTTCGCGTCGTCGATTCTGGCCTTTCCTCAGACGCTGGGCCTCGTGGTTCAGGACAGTCCGTATCTTCAGGGCCTCTTGGAGCCGATCGCGTACGGCGAGCCGCTCTACGAGCTTCTATACGTTCTTGGCATTGTCTTCTTTTGCTTTTTTTACGTATCGATCATATTTAACCCCACCGAAGTGGCCGATAACATGCGCAAGTACGGGGGCTTTGTCCCGGGCATTCGATCGGGCAAGCCCACCGCCGACCACATCAACGAGATCTTAACCAAGATCACGATGGTGGGCGGGCTCTACCTGGCGTTGATCTCGGTCATTCCGGATTTGATGATCGCCGGGGCGAGGATGCACCACTTGCCCTTTATCGGCGATTGGGCCGACGCCACGTTTCCGCGCTGGATTCTCGATGGGTTGAACGTGAACTTCTACTTTGGGGGCACCTCGCTGCTGATCGTCATTGGCGTGGCCATGGATACGATCAATCAGATCGAGGCGCAGTTGATCATGCGGCATTATGAGGGCTTCACCCCTCGAGCGGGTAGGATTCGCGGTCGGCGGTCCTTCGCTTGAGTCGCGAACGGGGCGGGGTCGTCGCGGGTGAGGAGTTTTAAGTAGTCATGTTGGACGGCAGCGCTGAGCCGGACGGCTCCGTGGGCGCAATCATTCTGTTCGGCCCTCCAGGCGCCGGCAAGGGGACGCAGGCGAAGGTCATTAGTGATCATTTCGGGATACCGAAGATCTCCACCGGCGACATGATTCGAAGCGAAATTGAGTCCGGCTCCGAAATCGGACGGCAGATGGAAGCGCTTCTGGCGGCCGGGAAGCTCGTGGGTGACGACATCGTAAACCAGCTCGTCAAAGCTCGATTGGCGAAACCGGACTGCCGGCGGGGGCTTCTGCTTGACGGCTATCCGCGCACCCCGAACCAAGCCGAGTGGCTGGCGGGATTACTCGAGGAGCACGGCCATGAGCCGGTGGTCTTCGATATCAAGATCGGCTATAATGAACTTGTTAAAAGGATTACCGGTCGCCGGATCTGCACCCAGTGCGGTGCTATCTACCACATCCACTCGAAACCGCCCAAGATTCCCGACATCTGTGACGTCTGTGGCGCTCGCATCAAAGCCCGGCCGGATGATCGCGAGGAAGTCCTGGAAGAGCGTCTGAGGGTTCACGAGCGCGAGACGGTCCCGGTTGTCGAGGTGTTCCGGCGCAATGGCCGACAAATCCATGCGATTGACGGCGCCCTCGGGCCGGACGCGGCGTCGGCGAAAATCGTGGAAGTCTTGAAGGATACCGGCGCGCATGATCGTCCGCAAGAGTCCGAGTGAACTGGAGAAGATGCGTGCCAGCGGCATGCTGGTTTGGCGGATTCTGGACGAGTTGACGAAGATGGTCGAACCGGGTGTCACCACCCTCGACCTGGAGAGAGTAGCGGAGAAACGGGTCACCGAAGCCGGCGCTAAGGCGGCGTTCAAAGGCTACTATGTGCCGGCAGCGGGAAGGCGCTACCCCTGCGTGTTGTGCACCTCGGTCAATGACGAGGTGGTGCATGGGGTGCCCTCGGTGAAAAGGGTTTTGAAGGAAGGCGACATCGTCAAGGTGGATATCGGCGTCAAGCTCGACGGCTACTACGGTGATTCGGCGACCACGATTCCGGTGGGCGCGATCGCTCCCGAGATGGAGAGGCTGCTGAAGGTCACCCGCGAGTCGTTGGATCTGGCCATCGAGCAAATGGTTGCGGGCCACCGGCTGTTTGACGTTTGCGGAACGGTGGAAAAGCACGTCGAGGCGAACGGCTACTCGGTTGTCCGCGAGTTCGTGGGTCACGGCATCGGCACCAAGCTCCATGAGGAGCCACACGTCCCGAACTACGTGGACCCGAAGGTGAAGAATCCGCGGCTGCGGGAGGGCATGGTCTTGGCGGTGGAGCCGATGGTGGCCATGGGCAGGCCCGAGACGCGCGTGCTCTCCGACCACTGGACGGCCGTCACGGCCGACGGATCGAACGCCGCGCATTTCGAGCACTGCATCGCGGTGACGTCGAACGGCCCCTGGGTGCTTACCCGCCCCTGAGCCGGATCGGCGACGCGGCGGACGAAGGGAATTGAGAGAGTGATGGCGAGCCAAGCAGTCGAGACGGCGATGGAGGCCGAAGTGGTGGAATCCCTGCCCAACGACCTCTTCCGCCTTGAACTGCTCGGTGACAAGTCAAACGTCATGGCGCACGTCTCGCCGCGCTCGGAGAAGGATTTTTTGCGGTTGCTGCCGGGAGACCGGGTGCGGGTGCAACTTTCCCCCCGCGACCCGCGGCGCGGACGAATCGTGAAACGGTGCGAATCATGAAGGTCAGAGCGTCAGTCAAGAGGATGTGCAAGAACTGCAAGGTGATCCGCCGCAAGGGAGTGGTGCGTGTTCTTTGCTCCAACCCCAAACATAAGCAGCGGCAGGGCTAGGATCGCGAGAGAGGCGGAAGAATGGCAAGACTGGAAGGCGTCGACCTGCCGAACGGAAAGCGGTCGGAAATCGCACTGACGTATCTCTATGGCGTCGGGCGGTCGCGGGCCCGCTCGCTGCTCTACCGCGCCGGCATCGATTTCGGCAAGAAGATGGGCGAGTTGAACGACGACGAGATCACCAACCTGAGGAAGATCCTCGAAGAAGAGGGTGCCGTCGAAGGCGACCTGCGCAAAGAGGTGGCGATGAACATCCGCCGCCTGATCGAGATCGGTTGCTACCGCGGCCTGCGCCACCGGCGCGGTCTACCGGTTCGAGGGCAGCGCACCCACACCAACGCCCGCACCCGCAAGGGTCCCAAGCGCGGCACGGTCGCGGGCAAGCGCAAGGCCGCCAAGAAGTAGAGGCGGTAGGACGAAAGAGGCGAGCGGATGGCGAAGACGAAGGCAAAGTCCGGCAAGAAGAAGTTCAAGAGCCGTACCAAGAAATCCGTGCCGGTGGGCGTGGTCCATATTCAGGCCACCTTCAACAACACGATCGTGACGATCGCCGATGCCAACGGCAACGTCATCTCGTGGTCAAGCGCCGGCTCGTTAGGGTTCCGCGGATCCCAGAAAGGCACGCCCTTCGCCGCCCAGCAAGCCTCGGCGACCGCCGCCAGCGCCGCGAAGGAACACGGATTGAAAGAAGTCAGTGTCAAGGTCAAGGGGCCCGGTGGAGGACGTGAGTCCGCCGTACGCGCCCTGGCCTCGGCCGGCTTGAGGGTGCGTCACATTAGGGACGTAACGCCGATTCCGCACAACGGCTGTCGCCCTCCCAAGAAGAGGCGGGTCTGATTTAGGCAAACGTTATGGCCAGATATCGAGGAGCCTCCTGCCGGCGCTGCCGGCGCATGGGCATCAAACTCTGCACCAAGGAAAACTGTGCTCTTGAGCGGCGCAATTATCCGCCGGGTCAGCACGGCAAGACGCGGCGTCCGCGTAAGGTCATGGGCTACGCCCTGCAGTTGGGCGAGAAGCAGAAGGTGCGCTTCGTTTACGGCGTGCTCGAACGACAGTTCCGCCGCTATTTTGAAAGGGCCGGCCGGATGAAGGGCGTCGTCGGCGAGAATCTGCTCTCGTTGCTTGAACGGCGACTCGATAACGTGATCTTCCGGATGGGCTTTGCGCGCAGCCGGCAGCAGGCCCGCCAGATCGTCGGACACGGTCACGTCCAGGTCAACGGCAAGAAGGTGGATATCGCCTCCTTCTCCGTCAAGCTCGGCGACGTCGTGGAGATTCGCGAGAAGAGCCACAAGCACGGTGGAATCGTCGAGGCGCGCGAATACATGTCTTACGCTCTTCCGCCGATGTGGATGGAAGCGGACAGGGACAACTTCAGCGGACGCATCATTGCGCTGCCGAAGCGCGAAGACGTCGCGGACATTCCCATTAACGAGCAATTGATCGTGGAGCTTTACTCAAGGTAAAGTCCTCCTGCCCTGCCTAGGGTCCGGGGTACGCCGGAATACGGGGGGAGGACGGAACTCATCGGTACGGAACTACGCCACCGAGGGGGAAGACACACATGTGGACAGGATTTCAGAAGCCCAAACGGCTAGCGATCGAAGGCGAAGGCCTGACGAGTACCTACGGCAGCTTCAATGCCCAGCCGTTCGAACGCGGATTCGGCACCACCATCGGGAACTCGCTGCGGCGGGCGCTCCTCAGCTCGATCGAGGGAGCGGCCATTACAGCGGTTCGCATCGAGGGGATCTCGCATGAGTTCAGCCCGATCCCCGGCGTGGTGGAAGACGCCACCGACATTATTCTCAACTTGAAGCGCATTCCCATGAAGTTGCATGGGGAGGGCGCGCGGACGATTCGCCTGCGTGCGACCGAGGCGGGCCCGGTTCAGAGCGGGGCCATCGAGGCCGATTCGGAGGTGGAGATCCTCGATTCGAACCTCTATCTCGCTACCGTCAATGAGGGCGGCATGCTCGATGTAGAGATGCGGGTCAAGCCGGGCCGCGGCTATGTCAGCGCCGAGAAGAACTTCGATGAGGACTTGGCCCTCGGCTACATCCCCATCGATTCGGTTCATTCTCCGGTCCGCAAGGTCAAGTACGCGGTCGAGGCCGCCCGCTTGGGCCAGATGACCGACTATGACAAGCTCATGATGGAGGTTTGGACCAACGGAGCCATCTCGCCCCAGGACGCCATCGGCTTGGCCGCCAAGTTGCTGAAAGATCACATGACGATCTTCATCAACTTTGAAGAAGAAGCCGCCGCCGAAGTGGCTGCCTCCGAGGCCACGACCGACCAGTATCAGGAATACCTCAATCGCTCGGTCGAGGAGTTGGAGCTCAGTGTACGCTCGTACAACTGCCTCAAGAACGCTAACATTCAGACGATCGGCGACTTGGTCGTACGGACCGAATCCGACATGCTCAAGACCAAAAACTTCGGTCGCAAGTCGCTGAACGAGATCAAGGAGATCCTCTCCTCGATGAGCCTCTCGCTGGGCATGCGTTTCGACGAGCGCGGACGTCTAGTGCCGCCCAGCAACCTCGAAGAGAGCGGCGAAATCGAAACCGCCGTTGCGCTCTAGCGCGGAGACTGAATCGTGCGGCATAGAAAAGGCGGAGTCAAGCTTCAGAGAGACGGGTCGGCGCGGCGCGCTTTGTTCCGCGGCCTCACCACCAGCGTCATCCTCGAAGATCGCGTCGTGACGACGGTCACCAAGGCCAAGGCGGTCCGGTCGTGGGTGGACCGCATGATTACGCTCGCCAAGCGGGATACCCTGCACAGCCGCCGTCAGGCTGCTGCTTTCTTGCAGACGCCCGCCGCGGTCAAAAAGCTATTCGACACGCTCGGACCGCGATTCGCCGGGCGCAGCGGTGGCTACACACGCGTCACGCGGTGGCGCCTTCGCAAAGGCGACGGCGCTGAGCTAGCGGTGATTGAAATCCTCGGTTCCGAGCTGAAGAAGCGGGCCGAAGAGCGCCGCAAGCGTCGGGAAGACCGGCTCAAGAAGCAGAAAGAGGACGAGCAGGAAGAAGCCGCCCCGGCCGAAGAAAAGACATCGCCGGCGGCTGCGTCATCGTCCTCCTAGCAGCCCGTGGCGGAGTCGAGCGCGGCGTTGCTCACGAGAATGTAGGGGGTACGGCATGCCGTGCCCGCCTGCCCCAATGTATAGGGTATCGAACAGGGCTTGCCGAGAAACCTTGCTTTCACTAGGGGCTGCTGCTAGCGCACAGGGAGTCGAGACTTCTCTGCCCAGGCTCCCTCCATCTCACGACAAAGCCCTGGGTACCCGCCGGGGCGCCCCGACCCTGGCGCGCGCGGCTCGAAGGCTTGCCTGGGCCCCTCCCGTTTCGAACAGCATGAGTCCCGGTGTCCCGCGGGTTCTGCTTGCAGCCGCAGTCCTCTCGATCTCCTTCCTTGCTGCGGCCTGCGAACGTGACCCCGGGGATCGCGTGGCCGCGACCGTCAACGGCTACCGCATCACCTACGCAGAGCTGGATAAGTACCTCTCCACCCAGGATCTCGATTCCACGTCCTCCTCGACCGAAGAGGACAACCGAATGCTGCGGTTGAACCTGCTCCGTGAGCTCATCGACCGGCAGATCATGCTCGACAAGGCCCAGCGCTTGGGCCTGATGGCGGTCGACAGCGAGGTCGAGGACCGATATCAAGACTACCGCTCTCCGTATGATTCCGACGCCGCGCTGGAGGAGCACCTTCGGGCTCGTGGCATGTCGGTGGCCGAGCTGAAAAACGAGCTACGCCGATCGTTAACGATCGAGAAGCTTCTCAATGCGGAGATTTCCTCCAAAATCCGCGTGGGAGAATCCGAATTACGAGCCTACTACCAGGAAAACCAAGCGAACTTTCATCTTCCGGAGCAACAGCTTCATATGGCGTGGATTCTGACTACCGCCCGGCCCGAAACGCCCGTTCCCAACCGCCGCAACGACGATGCGCAGGATCTCGAGACCGCCCGGCAGAAGATCGAGATGATCGAGCAGCGCCTCGCCAACGGCGAGGACTTCGCCACCCTGGCGCAGAACTATTCCGAGGATACCCTCTCGACGGCCAACGGTGGCGACCTCGGGTTCATTCCCCAGTCTTCGCTCGAGCAGATTGATCTCACCTTGCGGCGGGTCGTGGCGTCTCTCTCACCCGGGGATGTTTCGCCCGTGGTCAAGACCGGCGACGAGTTCCGCATTATCAAACTCATCTCGATCGAGCACGCCGGACAGAGGGAGTACTCCGATCCCCATGTGCAGCAGCGCCTGCGCGGCCTGCTGCGGAACCGCAAAGAGCAAATGCTCAAGGCCGCTTACTTGGAAGTCGCCCGCAACGAGGCCGAGATAGAAAACTTCCTCGCCCGCGACGTCGTCAGGGACTTCGGCGCTTCTAATTGATCGCACAGCCCGCGCGGCGCGGTTCTTCAGCACAACAATGCTACACTGACGTGTGGCCCCCCCGCCTGCGCTGAAGTTCGGCGTCGTCCTCTTCCCCGGCTCCAACTGCGACCACGACGCGCTGTACGCGCTGCGTGAAAACCTGGGCCAATCCGCGGACTTCATTTGGCATGAGTCCGAGGACCTTTCCGGCCTCGACGCCGTCTTGCTGCCGGGCGGTTTCTCCTACGGCGATCACCTTCGCGTCGGCGCCATTGCGCGCTTTTCGCCGGTTATGAAAGCCGTGCGCCGTTTCTCCGAGCGGGACGGACTGGTCATCGGCATCTGCAACGGCTTTCAAATTCTGGTCGAGACCGGTCTTCTGCCCGGCGCGCTCGTGCGCAACCGCGGCCTCAAGTTTGTCTGCCGAACCGTGCACCTGCGGATCGAAACGACGGTGTCTCCCTTCACGCAAGCGTGCGAGAAAGGGCAGGTGTTGGCGGTACCTATCGCCCACGGCGAGGGCTGCTATTACGCCGATGACGCTACGCTGGCCGGCCTCGAGCAGGAAGATCGCGTAGCCTTTCGCTATGTGACGCCCGGCGGAGACGTAACGTCCGAGGCCAATCCCAACGGTTCACTGAACAACATCGCGGGTATTCTCAGCGAGGGCCGCAACATCCTGGGCATGATGCCCCATCCGGAGCGGGCCGCCGACGCGGTCATGGGGTCGCTTGACGGACGGCAGGTATTTGCCTCGATGGTTCAATCTCTCGTTCACGCCTAGGCGCTTAGACGTTTTCGTTACCCTGTTCATGGCGACGATCGGTACCGATGTTCTCTCACAACACGGCTTGACCGTCGAGGAGTACGAGCGCGTCCTTGACCGCCTCGGGCGCGAGCCAAACCTCACCGAGTTGGGCATCATCGGCGTCATGTGGAGCGAGCACTGCTCCTATAAAAGCTCCCGCCTGCATCTGAAGAAACTGCCCACCGAGGGCGAGCGCATTCTCGTCGGGCCCGGCGAGAACGCCGGCATTGTCGACATCGGCGGCGGTTACGCAGCCGCCTTCAAGATCGAGTCGCACAACCACCCCAGCTTCATTGAGCCCTTCCAAGGCGCGGCGACCGGTGTCGGCGGTATTCTGCGCGACATCTTTACGATGGGCGCCCGCCCGCTCGCCGTGATGGATTCGCTCCGCTTCGGCCCGCTCGACGATCCCGAGAGCGGCCACCGCAACCGCCACGTCGTCAGTGGCGTGGTCGGTGGCATTGCTCACTACGGCAACTGCTTCGGCGTCCCGACGGTCGGCGGCGAGTGCGTTTTCGAGCCCGGCTATAGCGGTAATCCGCTGGTCAACGCCTTCGCCCTCGGCGTCTTCCGCAAGGACAAGATCTTCTTCGGCAAAGCCTCGGGCGTCGGCAACCCGGTCATCTACGTCGGCGCCAAGACGGGCCGCGACGGCATCCACGGCGCCTCGATGGCGTCGGCCGAGTTCGATGAAGACTTGGAAGAGAAGCGGCCGAACGTTCAGGTCGGCGACCCATTCCTCGAAAAGCTGTTGCTCGAGGCCTGTCTCGAAGCGATGGAGAAGGACGTTATTCTCGGCATCCAAGACATGGGCGCGGCCGGGCTGACCTGCTCGACCTGCGAGATGGGTGGCCGCGGCGGCACCGGCATCGAGATCGATTTGCGGCACGTCCCGCAGCGCGAGCAGGGGATGACGCCGTACGAGATCATGCTCTCGGAATCGCAGGAGCGCATGCTGCTGGTGGCCGAGCGCGGCCGCGAGCAGGAGGTGTTCGCGATCTTTCGCAAGTGGGGCCTCGACGCCGTTGAGATCGGCGTCGTCACCAGCGACGGCGCTTTGCGTGTCAAGGACCACGGGCAGGTTGTGGCCGAGGTGCCCAACCCGATCCTGACCGACGACGCGCCTCTGTACGACCGGCCTGCCACCGAACCCCCGCGTACCGCCCCGCTGGACGGCCCCACGCTTCGCCCGGTGACGGATTACGCGGACGTCCTCAGGCGCTTGCTCGCCGCCCCCGACATCTGTTCGAAGCGTTGGATCTACGAGCAGTACGACTACATGGTGCGCACTAACACGACCGCGCCGCCGGGCGCCGACGCCGCTGTGATTCGCGTGAAGGAAGCGGGCGTCTCGCTCGCGATGGCTCTTGACGGCAACGGTCGCTACTGCGCCCTCGGTCCTCGCGAGGGGGCGAAGCTGGCCGTCGCCGAGTGCTGCCGCAATCTCGCCACCGTGGGAGCCGAACCCCTCGGCGCCACCAACTGCCTCAACTTCGGCAATCCCGAGAAGCCCGAGATCATGGCGCAGTTCATCGAGGCGGTCGAAGGCATCGGCGAGGCCTGCCGTCATTTCGGCGCGCCGATTACGGGCGGCAATGTCAGCCTCTACAACGAGACGCTGGGGCAGGGCATTGACCCCACGCCGGTGATCGGCATCGTCGGCCTGCTCGGCCACACCAACGCCCCCGTGGGGATCCACTTCCGAGCGCCCGGCCGCAAGTTGGTCCTGCTCGGCGGGCTCCTGCCCGGAGCCGAGGGCCGCCGTGCGCAACTCGATCGCCGCTTCGGCAGCTCGCAATACGCGAAGGTCATCGAAGGCCAACGATGGGGGCTGCCCCCGGCGCTCGACATGCGTTACGAAAAGCGTGTCCACGAAGCGGCGCGCGCGGTGGTTCGCGACGGCCTGGCGGAATCGGTCCATGACGTCAGCGACGGCGGCCTTGCGGTAGCCGTAGCCGAAAGCTGCCTGGGCGCGGAGCGAATCGGCGCGCGGCTCGACATCTTGACTGGCTTGATGACGACTCACCTGCTGTTTCACGAAGCGCCTTCACGGATGCTGCTGGCTGTGGCCGAGGAAAACGTGGACGCCGTCACCGCCGCCGCCCGCCAACACGATGTCGAAGCGCCCGTCATCGGCGAAACGGTGGAAGGCCGCCTCGAAATCCGAGTGCATAGCGTGGTCATGGTTGACGTTGATGTCTCCGAGTTGTTCGAGACCTGGGACTCCGCCTTCGAAGCGATGGTCAATCGGGCGTAAACTAAAGATGAACAGGAAAAAAACGGTGCAACCTCTGCTACCTCCATCTGAGCCGGCCGCGACGGAAGTCGACTCCGCTGACCGCTTCCATGACGAATGCGGCGTGTTCGCCATCTACGGTCACCCCGAAGCGGCGAACCTCGCCTACCTGGGCCTGTACGCTTTGCAGCACCGAGGCCAAGAGTCGGCCGGCATCTGCTCGAGTGACGGCAGCCGACTGCACTGCGTCAAGAAGAAGGGGCTCGTCGCCGAGATCTTCACCGAACCGGTGCTGAAGCAACTCCCCGGCCACATGGCCATCGGCCACACGCGCTACTCCACCGCGGGACAGAGCGACCACCTCAACGCCCAGCCGTTCTTTGTCGAGTGCAGCAAGGGACAGCTCGCGGTTGCTCACAACGGCAATCTCACGAACGCGATCGATGTGCGGCGCGAGCTCGAGATGTCGGGATCGATCTTCCAGGCGACGAGCGACACCGAGGTCGTCCTGCATCTCGTTGCCCGCTCGCGCGAGCGCCGTCTCAAGCACGCCTTGCGCGAGTCACTGTTGCGACTGGAGGGCGCCTACTCGCTGGCCTTGCTCGCGAAAGACCGGCTGATCATCGCCCGCGATCCGCGTGGATTCCGCCCGCTGGCATTCGGCAAGCTGCGGCACAACGGTCACCAAGCCTACGTGTTCGCGTCCGAGACCTGCGCGTTTGATCTGATCGGCGCCGAGTATATCGACGACGTGCAGCCGGGCGAGATGGTGTTGATCAGTGACGAAGGCCTGGTCCGCGAGCCATTCACTCCCGCGTTGCCGCCGTCGCACTGCGTCTTCGAGCACGTCTATTTCTCCCGGCCCGACTCGATCGTTTTCGGGCGGCACGTGGAAGACTCGCGCGAGATGCTGGGCCGTTTGCTCGCGAGGGAAGCGCCGGTCCCGGCTGACTTGGTGGTACCGGTCCCGGACTCCGGCGTCTCCGCGGCGATCGGCTACGCCAGCGAATCGGGCTTGCCGTTCCGCATGGGCTTGATCCGCAATCACTACGTGGGTCGCACGTTCATCGAGCCCAAGCAATCGATTCGCGACTTCGGCGTCAAGCTGAAGCTCAACCCGGTGAGCCATCTGATCGCCGGGCAGAGGGTCGTCCTAGTGGACGATTCGCTCGTGCGCGGCACGACCAGCCGCAAGATCGTCCGCATGATGCGCCAGGCGGGTGCCAAAGAAGTTCATCTGCGCATCTCATGTCCGCCAACGGTTTCGCCTTGCTACTACGGCGTGGACACTCCGGACAAAGACGAGCTGATCGCCGCGAACAGCAGCCTCGAAGAGGTCCGCGAGTACACCGAGGCGGACACACTCGCCTATCTCTCCAAGGACAGCCTCGAGAAGGCGGTCCAGGATGTTGACGCCAACTATTGTTACTCCTGCTACACTGGCCGTTACCCGACCGACATCGTCGGCATCGAGCAACTCGTCGCCGACCACCGCAAAAAGGGCTGACGCAAACCAACCGAGCCGTGACCGTAAGGGAGCGGTCCGGCACGACCCCTGACGCCACTCAAAGGCCGCTGGAGCCTACTTGCGCGTGATCGCCGCGGTCGAAAGCCAGGTCGACGTTATTTCAGTGAGCTATAACAACGGGCGGATCGGCGCTCCATATTATAGTGAAACGACCTTTCATCATAATAACGGCCCAGGATCGGGCAGGATCGGGCCCATGTTATGGCGGACGATAACAACGGAGGCCATCACTCGCTCTCCGCGCCGTCCCGGGGCGGAAGGACGTCCAGCCGGTACTCCCACCCGGGCTGCCAAGCCCACGGCGCCTGGACCGCCTCCGCCAGGGGAACCTCCTTGAGCCAGTGCTCCAGCCCGTACTGTGTCGCGCGGTGCCCGATGATCAGCACCGACGCCCCCTCATGCCTTTGGTGCATCTCCGCCAGCGCCTCCCGCACCCGGATCGCCGCCACGCGGTAGCTCTCCCCGCCCGGAAACGGCTGTTCGACGTGCTTGGCGCGGACGGCTTCGACCTCCTCCCCGGGCTGGCGGGTCAACTCGCCGTAGTCGCACTCCCGCAACCGCGGGTCTTGGACGATCACGATGTCCCGGCCTTCGAACGCCAGTTCCGCCGTACGATACGACCGCTGGAGGTCGGAACCATACACGGCTTCCAACTCCGTGCCCCGGTGGCGCCAGCCCAACTCACGGGCCTGCTTCTCGCCGGCCGGCGACAATGCGACGTCGTAGTGACCTGACGCCAGCCCCGCCTCGCTATCCAGCGACGTGGCGTGCGTCTCGAAGATGATCCTCAACATGGCTCGCCCGGCGAACTGGCCCTGATTCTACCGCGCCCGCAGCCGAACGACACCGCCCGCAAGGCCTTTTCGGCCCCGTGCTATCATCAGGAATTAGGGCTTTCTCAAAGAAAAAGAAGGGCTTTCGCCGGTCCGCCGCCCTTTCCCCGGCCCGCTCAACATGATTCAAACGCTCTTCGGTCCGCCACCCGATCCCGGTCTGCTCGACCGCTTCAAGACCGCCGCCGCCAAGACGCGCGACGGCCTCGTGGTCCAACTCGACGACCTGGTCCAGGGCAAGAAGGAAATCGATGCCGAGTTGCTCGACGAGCTCGAGATGCTGCTCATCGGCGCGGACATCGGCGTCCGTACTGTCACGGAGATCCTCGACGAAGTGCGCGAGAGCCTCGACCGCAACCAACTCAACGACCCGGCCGAGCTCAAGACTCACATCGCGCAACGGTTACTGGGCATCCTCCAAACCGCTCCGGCCAACGGGCAGCCCAAGGTCGCCCCGCCCGAGGTCATCCTCGTCGTCGGGGTCAACGGCACGGGCAAGACCACGACCATCGGCAAGCTCGCGCATCGCCTCAGCGGGGAAGGGAAGAAGGTACTTCTTTGCGCCGCCGACACTTTCCGCGCGGCGGCGATCGAGCAATTGGACGTCTGGGCCCAACGCAGTGGTAACGATCTGATCAAGCAGAAACCCGGCTCGGACCCCAGCGCCGTGCTCTTCGATGCCCTCGAAGCCGCCAAGGCCCGCCGAGCCGACTGCGTGATCGTCGACACCGCCGGCCGCCTGCACAACAAAGCCGGCTTGATGAGTGAGCTTGAGAAGATGAAGCGCACCGCCGGACGGCTGCTGCCCGGCGCGCCGCACCAGGTCCTGCTCGTGCTCGACGCCGTCACCGGCCAGAACGGCCTTGAGCAGGCACGTGTCTTCACCGAGAGCGCCGGCGTCACCGGCCTCGTGCTCACGAAGCTCGACGGCACCGCCAAGGGAGGCATCGTGGTCGCCATCGCCCGCGAACTTGGCCTGCCCATCCGCTACGTCGGTGTCGGCGAGAAAATGGAGGATCTGGTCCCGTTCGACGCGGAAAGCTTTGTCCGCTCACTGTTTGAAGTCTAAGATAGGCCCGGCCGTCCGACATGACAAAGCTAGACAACCAATACACGCGCGAGGCGCTTGACCTGGCCTATCGCGGCCGGGCTCTGGCCACCCCCAACCCCATGGTTGGCGCGGTGATCGTCAGCGCCGACGGAGTGCCGGTGGGCCGGGGTTTTCACACCTACAACGGCCTCAAGCACGCCGAAGCGCTGGCCCTCGACGAGGCCGGCGCCCGCGCGGATGGCGGCACTCTCTACGTGAGTCTCGAGCCTTGCAGCCACAATGGCCGTACGCCTCCCTGTTCGGACGCCACGATTGGCTCGGGCATTCGTCGCGTCGTCGCTCCGATTGAAGATCGGTCCCCCGAGGTTTCCGGCTCCGGCTTCGCCAAGCTTCGCGAGGCGGGTGTTGCCGTCGAGATCGCCGAAGAGTTCGCCGAAGAGGCGCAGCGGCTCAACGAGGCGTTCTTTCACCACGCCAATACGGGCCGGCCCCTGGTCACCCTCAAGACAGCGCTTACCCTCGACGGCAAGATCGCCGCCCCTGACGACAATACTGGCTGGATCACCAGCGAAGTGGCCCGCTCGCACGTCCAGCAGGTCCGCCACGACCACGACGCCATCCTCACCGGCATCGGCACCGTCCTCGCCGACGATTGCCTGCTGACCGACCGCAGCGGCCTGTCCCGCCGCCGCCCGCTGCTTCGCGCCGTCGCTGACTCGTTGCTGCGTCTGCCGCTCGAATCCCGTCTGGTGGAGTCTTTTGACGACGACCTGGTCGTTGCCACCACTTCGGCCGCGCCGCCCAAGCGCCGGGCCGCGCTCGAATCGCGCGGCATTCCGGTTCAGGTGTTTGACGCACCCCGCGGCCGTGTCGACTTGCGGACTTTGGTCGAATGGCTGGGCGAGAAGCAAATGCTGTCGCTTGTGATGGAAGGGGGCTCGAAGCTCAACTGGGGAGCCCTCGACGCCGGCATCGTCGACAAGACGCTGCTCTACTTCGCCCCGAAGATCCTCGGTGGCGGGGACTCTTTGCCCATGGCAGGCGGCGTGGGACGGCGCAGCCGCGAAGGCGCGATCAAGCTCCACCGCCTGCGTACGTTCACGGTCGGCCCTGACGAGTTCGCGGTCGAGGCCTACGTGGAGCCAAGATCATCGAGCTAACAGCCGTGGCAAAATCAACAGCAGCGCCGGCCAACAATGTAGGGGCACGGCATGCCGTGCCCGATGCCTCTACCCACGACTGCTGAAGCACGCTTATGTTCACCGGCATCATCGAAGAGGTAGGCAGGGTCAAAGCCTTCGACCGCCACTCCAGCGGCGCCCGTCTCGTCATCGGTGCCGGCGAGGTCCTCGCAGACCTCCCCGTCGGCGGCAGCATCGCCGTCAACGGCGTGTGCTTGACGGCGATCGACCTCACCGATACTTCCTTCGCCGCCGACCTCTCTCCCGAGACCCTCGACCGCTCGAACCTCGGCAGCCTCGAACTCGGTCACCGAGTGAATCTCGAGCGGCCGCTCTCTCCCACGGGACGATTGAGCGGCCATTTCGTCCAGGGTCACGTCGACGGCACGGGCGACCTCGTCAGCCTCGACGCAGCCGGGGACGGCAACTGGTGGTTGGCGGTGCGCGTTCCCGGCGAGCTGTTGCGTTACCTGGTGTACAAGGGCAGCATCGCCATCGACGGCATCAGCCTCACCATTGCCGCCCTCGACGCCGACATCATCCGCATCGCGGTCATCCCGCATACCTATGACGTCACCTCGCTCCGCGATCGCAAACCCGGCTCAGCGGTCAACATCGAGTGCGACATGATCGCGAAACACGTCGAGCGCCTGATCGCAACGATGAACCTCGGCGCTGGGGCTCTCGGTGCGGGGAATCCCGACGCCGGCTCCAAGCTCAGCGTGGAGGAGCTCAAAGAGCAGGGCTACTGACACTCCAAGACCCATCCCTGAACCCCGACCACCAACTCGCGCCCGACCCAACACCCAGAGCCGCGGGCGTCAGCCTGCGTTGAGCCGTCGCTCAGCACCGAGAAAGCCTCGCTTCCCAGCGCGTAGCGCGGATCTCGGTTTTGAGATCCGCGGCCTTTCGCCCTGGAGGGCCAGAAGGACCGCAACCTTGAGGAACACTGTACGTCCCGACCCTGCGAACCGCCCGCCCGCTGCGGTATCCTGATTTTTCTGAGTCTGCAATGGAGTTCACGATGAAATGGATGCGAATGTTGCTTGCCGCGACGCTGCTCGCGGGTCTCCTACTGTCGTTCGGATGCGGCCCCTCGGCTCCGCCCGAAAAGGCGCCCGAAAAAAAGGTGGAAGAGCCCCCGCCGGCCGCCAAGGCCGAGGAGCCTCCGCCCGCCTCGAAGAAGACCGAGCCGGTAGAAACCGCGAAACTCGAGCCGCCCAAGCCGGCCCCCAAACCCAAGGTCGTTGAGAAACCGAAGCCCAAACCGAAGCCTCCCAGCCTGTCGGTCGTCGTCATGGAAACGTCCAAGGGCGTCATCAAGATTGAACTGGACCCCAAAAGTGCCCCCAACACGGTCAAGAACTTTCTCGCCTATATGGATGACAAGTTCTTCGACGGCACTATCTTTCACCGCGTCATCCCACGGTTCATGATTCAGGGCGGCGGGTTCACGCCCGAAATGCAGGAGAAGCCCAACCGCCCGCCGATCAAGAACGAATCGGCGAACGGCTTGGCCAATCTCCGGGGGACGATCGCCATGGCTCGTACCTCCAATCCGCACAGCGCGACGTCGCAGTTCTACATTAACCACAAAAACAACGAGGCGCTCGACCGGCAGAAGGCAGCCGACGGCTGGGGCTATTGCGTCTTTGGCAAGGTGATCGAGGGAATGGATGTGGTGGATGCCATCGCGGTTGTGAAGACCGGTGTGAAGCGAGGCCACGCGAACGTTCCCAACGAGACCGTCTTGATCAAGTCCGTCCGACGGGATGGTTAGCGCCGCCGCGTCCCAACAGGAGACACACCGTGGAAGAACAAACCAACCCCATCGTCGAGGTGGAAACCTCGAAGGGCTCGTTGCGAGTCGAGTTGCTCCTCGACAAGGCCCCGCGGACCGTCAACAATTTCCTGCAGTACGTGGACGACGGCTTCTACGACGGAACCATCTTTCACCGCGTCATCGAGGACTTCATGGTGCAGGGTGGCGGGTTTACCGAGCAGATGGATCAAAAGCCCACCCTCCCGCCGATTCAGAACGAGGCCGACAATGGTCTTTCGAACGCCCGCGGCACTCTGGCTATGGCGCGCACGTCGGACCCCCACAGCGCCACGGCCCAGTTTTTCATCAACGCCACCGACAGCAACACCTTTCTCGACCACCAGAGCAAGACCTCGCAAGGTTGGGGATACTGCGTGTTTGGCAAGGTTGTCGAAGGCCTCGACGTGGTCGATCAACTCCGGTCGGCCGAGACCTGTACGCGGGGCGGGCATCAAGATGTTCCCGTCGACGCGATTGTGATCAACGCCGTCAAGCGAGTCTGACCCGCCCGGTTCTCCCCGTGGCAGGCGCGGCTGCGGTTCCCCCTCGGCGCAACCTGACGCAACCAACCACGTGGTCCGAGCCCCGCGAGGGGCGTCTGATTCATAGTCCATGGCTTCAGCCGTGGATGCAGAGTCTCTTCGACCGCGAAGATGAGCCGTTAGCGCCCGTGAATCGGGCGCCACAATGCTAGCCCATGGATTCATCCAACGGGGAAACGAGTTGACGTAGGCGTGTTCGGAACCCATGGATGAATCCATGGGCTATGATCGGGTTCGACCCTCGCAGGGTCGGCAAACCGACATCCACGGATGAATCCACCGGCCAATTGTTGGATCCTGGCGGGTGGCACGCCACCAACGAATCCGGAGCCCCGGCGGGGCCCAACGCAAACAGATCCTTTCTCTTCGGACTCCTCCCGTCGAGTCATGAGGGCGTTACGACACAGAACTCCCGCCCGCTTACGGACGGATCGCGGGCTCAGTAAGCTCAAATAAAAGCTCGAATACCACTTGCATCCACAAGGCTTTAGCGATATACTAAGTCAAATACCTTAGTCCTGGCCCAGGCATCGACCCTGCCCAACGACTCGGCGCTCCCTCCCGCCACAGAGACCGAGATCTTTCGATGCTGAAGATTGATAAAGAGCACAACAAACTCGACTCGCTCGATCAGATGAAGTTGACGCCGGCTTCGAACGGAGACGGCTACGACCTGCGCGAGGTCATCCTCAACAGCCCCGGCGAATTCTTCGACGAGATCCGCCAGCGGCTCTTCCTGGTCGGCAAGGACGTGCAACTCTCCGATGAATCCGACCTCCGTGCCGACCTATTGGCGCTTGATCCGAAAGGCCGATCGGTTGTCGTCGTGTTCGATCGCGGGACCAAGCAAGCGCAATCCGTCCGCGCGATCTCGTGCGCGGCGCTCGCGGCCAAGTGGACGCCCGAGGACTTCCTGCGGCGGTTGTCCACGAAGCAGGCGGACGACCTGCGGGTTCACCTTTCCGTCGACATCAACAGTATCAACCAGGGGCAGCGGGTGATTCTGGTGGCCCAGTCGTTTGATTTCGAATCTCTCACGGCGACGGAGTGGCTCAACGCCGGGGGAGTCGACATTCTCTGCGTGAGTGTCGCCCGCGCGAATACCTTCCACACCGACTCCGAGTACCTGTGGTGCACGCCGGTCTCCAGCGCGGCCACATCGCATCAAGCGGTGATCTTGAGCAACGGCGCCACCGGTCTCGAGGTGAATGTAGCCGAGGGAGTCGCCCAGATCGAGTCCGTCACCGAACAGCTCGCGGCCGAGACGGAAACCCGCCAACGCGCCGAAGAAGCGCTACGGGCCAGCAAGGAGCGGTTCTGGACCTTGGCGCAGCTCTCGCCCGTCGGCATCTGCCAGGCCGATGCCGAAGGGAACTACGTCTACGTCAACGAGCGTTGGTGCGATATCGCCGGGCTTACTCAGCAAGAGGCGCTCGGCCAGGGCTGGGCGCGCAGCACGCATCCGGACGATCGTGACCGCGTGCTCAACGAGTGGCAGGAGGCCACCGAGCATGCGCTGCCTTTCAAAGCTGAATACCGCTTTCAGCATGCTGATGGTGGCACGAGTTGGGTGCTCGGCGAAGCCGCCGTCCAGCGCAACGGCGCCAACAAAGTCACCGGCTACGTCGGCACCGTCACCGAACTCCACCGTGTCGCCGCCGCCCGTGGGCGGGAACCCCTGGGCGGCAGGACTCCCACGACTTGAGGGCCGCTTGCCGGCTGCCCATCTCTGCATCACCGCGCACGCCCTTGTGAGCCGATCACACCCATCGCATCGGACCGCGATCGCACGCTAAGTAGTGTGTTTCGCAAGTAGTACGTTTCGGCAATGCCGTTCCCTCCTGCCGCACGCGGTAGGGCCATTCGAACGGGTTCACGCAGACCCCACTCTGACCTCGACCTACCAAATCACACACGACGCAAGTCCGCGAAGTGGACCGAAGGATCAAAGCCCGCAGTGGAGCCGTCAGACGGAACCGCGGGGTCAACGACACAAAACCTCCGGAATACCCCTCCCCGGTGCGTGACCGAACTTGTGAAACGGTGTACTAAGATGGACATCGAGATGTCGATGAGATCCGGAACACGACGGGGTTTCCCACTGCTGCTAGTTGCGCTCGGCCTGCTGGGCTGCGGCATCGAGTCCCACGATCTGGTGGTCGCCAATGGGTTGGTGTATGACGGGACCGGAGAGAGGCCCCGAACCGCTGACATCGGCATTCGGGATGGCCGGATCGTTGACATCAAGGATCTGAGCGGCGTGGCCGCTGCGCGTCGCGTCGACGTAAGCGGACTGGCCGTGGCGCCGGGCTTCATCGACATCCACAACCACTCCGACCTCACCCTGCTCGACGAGCCCCGTTGCGAGAGCATGATCCGCCAAGGCGTTACCACCATGGTGCTCGGCGAAGGGGGCTCCGCGGGGCCCCGCAAGCCCGGCGTGCAGCCTTGGTCGACGATGGGTGAATACTTCGACTACGTCGAGCAGAAAGGCGCCGCCGCCAACATCGCCTCCTACGTCGGCCAGACCCAAATCTGGACCTACGTCAAGGGGCACGCGATGACCCCGGCCACCGCCGACGAGATCGACGCCATGAAACGCGAGGTCGACCAAGCCATGCGCGAAGGCGCGATGGGTCTCTCGTCGTCTCTTCTCATGCCACCGTCAAGCCTTATCACCACGGAGCAGTTAACCGAGCTGGCGAAGGTGGCGGCGGCGCACGGCGGAATTTACTCAACGCACATTCGTGACGAGGGACACGGCGTGTTCAGCTCCGTGCGCGAAGCGATCGACATCGGCAAGGGCGCGGACATCCGGGTCGACATCATCCACCTCAAGATTGCGCACCGCGAACTCTGGGGCCGCATGAGCGAGGTCGTCGGCATGATTCAGGCCGCGCGCGACGAGGGCCACGACATTCGCGCCAACGTCTATCCCTACACCGCCGGGCAGAACAACTTGCGCGCGATCATCCCTCCGTGGGCGCATGACGGCGGGAACGAGGAGATGCTCAAGCGTTTGCAGGACCCCGCGCAGCGTGCCCGCATGAAGAAGAACATCTTGGAGGGGCTACCCGATTGGTACAACCACTACCTTGCCACCGGAGGCGGCTGGGAGGGTATCCTTCTGGTCTCGTTAAAGCAGGAGAAGAACAAGCCCTTTGTGGGCAAGCGTATGAGCGAGCTGCTCGCCGAGCGCGGCGGTGACCCGGTCGAGGTGCTTCTCGACGTGCTGCTCGAAGAGGACGGCCGCGTCCCGGCCGTCTACTTTCACCACGCCGAAGAAGACATGCAACTTGCCCTCAAGCAGGAGTTTACGTCGGTGGGTTCGGACGGTTCGGCGATCAGCCCCGGCGGTCCCCGCGGCGACACCCATCCGCATCCGCGTTGGTATGGCACCTTCCCTCGTGTGTTGGGCCGCTATGTGCGCGAGAAGGAGGTTCTTGGCCTGGCCGCCGCCATCCACAAGATGACCGGCATGAACGCCGACAAGATCGGCCTCAAAGACCGCGGCTTCTTGAAGGAAGGCTATGCCGCCGATGTCACCGTCTTCAATCCCGAGGACGTCATCGATCGCGCCAAGTTCGAGGACCCCCACCAGTACCCCGACGGAATCGAGTTTGTAATCGTCAACGGCGAGGTCGTCCTTGAAAAGGGCGAGCACTCCGGCAAACTACCGGGGCAGGTACTGCGGGGGCCGGGCTACGCGCCCGCCCCTTGAGGGCCGCAAGAGAATCCGGGACTGTCACAAGCGGCATTGAGTCCTCTACACGAACGGCTGATCCTTCTGCAAGCAACCCCCCGCAAGCCCAGTATTTCTCGGTACGCTGAAACAAGATGAAGTTCGCCATCTACGGAGCCGGCGCCGTCGGCTCGGTCATCGCCGCACGGTTGATTGAATCGGGCGAGGATGTCAGTCTGATCGCCCGCGGCGCCCACCTCGAAGCCATCCGCGAGCGCGGACTGCTGGTCCGCAGCCGTGTCTTCGGCGAGATGCACAGCCGCCCTCCCGCCACCGACGACCCAGCCGAAATCGGCCCCGTCGACTACGTCCTAATTCTCGTCAAGGCGCACGGCGTTCCAGCGATCGCCCCGGCGGTCGGCGGCTTGCTCGGCGAAAGCACTACCGTTGTCACCTTCCAGAACGGCTTCCCCTGGTGGTACTTCCACGGCCAAGGCGAGCCCTGGGAGGGCACGCGCGTCGAGGCGGTCGATCCCGGCGGCGTGATCAGCTCGAACATCGACGTGCGCCGGGTGATTGGTGGCATCGCCTACTGCTCGGCGGGCCGCGCCGAGCCGGGCGTGGTCGACCATCTCGATAGCGCCCGCTTTCCGCTCGGCGAACCCGCGCAGGCGCGCACCGAGCGCATCAAAACCCTCGCCGAGACGTTCGGCCGTGCCGGGCTCAAGGCGGCCATCCGCCCGAACATCCGTCACGAAATCTGGGTCAAATTGCTCGGCAACGTGCCCTTCAACCCGATCAGCGCCCTGACGCGATCGACGCTGGGTGAAATGCTGACCTACGAACCGACCCGCGGCTTGGTCCGCCTCGTGATGGAGGAAGTCCGCGCCGTGGCCGCTGCCTTCGATGTCGAAATCGGCATCAACTCCGACCGCAGGATTGACGGCGCGGCCAAGGTGGGCGCCCACAAGACCTCGATGCTACAAGACCTCGAGGCAGGCCGCCGTCCCGAGTTGGAACCGATCGTCGGCGCCGTGGTCGAGTTGGCCGACAAGGCCGGCGTCCCGGTGCCCAATATGCGCGCCGTCTACGCGCTCACCAAGTGCCTCATGAACAACGCCGGCCTTGCTTGAACCGAGCCTGCCGTTTCGTCGGGCGTACATCGGCCCGGCGGCCCGCGCCAACCGCTACCGCGCCTCGATCTGCAATACCGGGATCTGCAACACCGGGTCGGGCCCGGCGCCGGCGGTTGTCTTGAACTTGCGCACCAGCTTCCTCTCGGCGATCGAGACGACGTAGACCGTGTCTGCTTCCTGCGAGGCCGCGAAGGCGTACTTGCCGTCCGGGGACGTGTGCAGCGAAACCGGCGGTCCGTCGAGATCCACCACCGCCACCTGCTTCCTCGCGGCGATGTCGGCGAACCCCACTTTGTTGTCGCCGATTAGCGCGTAGATGACGAACCGCTCATCGGGCGAAAGCCCGACCCGCACCGGACCGCCGCCAACCGGGATCGTGCCCGTACGTTTCTTGGCCACCGTGTCGATGATCGTCACCTCGTTCGAAACGCGGTTGGCGACGTAGAGCGTCTTGCCGTCTTTGGAGAGAACACTGCCCTCGGGCCGATCGCCCGCCGCGATCGTGATCGTCTTGCCCGTAGCCAATTCGATTGCCGCCACGGTCGCCGAGCGCGCGTTGCTGACGTACGCCCATTTCCCCTCGTGGCCGACGGTCACGATGTGGGGCGTGCTGCCGCCGGTGCCATAGGTCCGAAGCACCGTCTGCGTGCGGGGATCGACGATCAGCAACTGATCTGGGTTCTCGCTCGTGATCAGGACGTTCCCGCTCGCGGGATCGACATCAATCCCATGCGGCCGGTGATACTTGCCCAGCGAGATTTGCGCCACACGCTTGCGCTCGCGCAAGTCGATCACCGACATCGAGTTGCCGCCAGCACCGGCCTGCTCGATGCGCATCGTGCCGTTGTCGGTGGTGTAAGCGTAGCGGCCGTCCGCGGAGAGCGTCATCTCGTGCGGATGCGTGCCCACGGGAACGCTCGTGAGGTGCTTGCCTTCCCAAGTGTAGAAGCCGACCGAACTCCCGGCCTTCTGCGAGACGAGCAACAGAGTGTCGCCGGCGGGCAGGGCCAAACAACACGCCACCAAAAGGAAGACCAGTCGCTTCATCGGGTGTCTCGCATCGGCAACCTCAGCGTCTACCTGTACCGCTGCGGCCCTCGTCGGGTTGGCGCTGCGAGGCTGCGACGGTCCCAGCCGCGAAGCGGCGACGGATGTTAGCCCTGGGTGAAGGCGAAGCCGAAACCCAGGGTCCCGTCTCCCTTACACCTCTCCAGCCCTGAAAGCGGCGTTGGACTCTTCCTCGAACACAGGTGCGACACGTGACACAGACGGCTCGTCCAGCGCCGCCTCACGCTACCTGGGCAACACGAACCCCGCTCAACCCCGCTTCAACTCCCGCCACAGCGCGCGGTAATACCCCAAGAACCTTTCCGGCTCCTTGCTCTCGGCCACTTCAGCCAACAGGTACCGCTCGTACCCAATTCCCCGCAGCAGCGAGAAGAACTCGCGATTCGGGTACCCCCCGGCCAGCGACTTGAGGTGCACGTTGAGGATGAACGGCTTCAGCAACTCGAACGCCGGCTTCACCGAGCCGTTGACCACCTCGCCCGGATTGCAGTTCCAGCAGACACCGACGTTGGGGTGGCCGCAAGCGTCCATAATGGTGCGCATGCGCGCCGGATCGCTCGTGCCGCGGCCGTGCACCTCCACCCAGACCTCGATGCCGTACTTGCCGCCGATGTCGCCGCACTCGCGCAACGCTTCCCCGATGCGCTGCAACGTGACGCGCTCGGGCACCCCCGCCGGCAGCCCGTTCGGACGTACCTTGATGCCCCAACACCCTAAATCGTGCGCCAACTCGACGAACTGCCGCGTCTCGTCGATGTTCTTCCGCACCACGGCCTTGTCAGTCGAGTGATACTCGCAGGCCGTCCCCAGGCTCAACAGCCGCACTTTGCTGCGCATGAACCGCTCGCGAACCTTCTCCCGCTCGGCCTTCGAAAGCGACGGCTCGACGCCGTGGGCATGGGTCGAGCGCAACTCGACAGCCTCGTACCGCGCAGCCTCGAGCTTCTCGATGATCGTCTCGATATCCCAACTGCGGGCGACGTTATAGGTAACCAGTCCCAGTCTCATGAGTTCACCACCGGCAGGTATTCTAGCATCCAGGGCCGCAACCGACACCACGGCGGAAACCGAGCCGTGACCGTCAGGGAGCGGTCCGGCACGAACCCCCGTTCGCCTCGGTGGGTTCTGGAACCGAAGCGCGTAGCGCGGATCCCGGTTTTGAGATCCGCGGCCCTGACAACCTCAAAACCCCGGCGGGTCGACACTACCCTTGACGCGCGTCACGCCGATGATCATCATCTCGAGGTCCGCGCCGCCGTCGTTCGAAAACGACTGCTCGTCGTTGAGCAACATGGGAACAGCGTCCCACTTGCGAACCGGCGCCTTCTCATCGTTCACCTGCACCGTCCCCGACCCGCTCATCACGTAATAGACCTCTTCAACGTTGGCATGTTTGCGCTTGCCCGTCGACGCCCCCGGCGGAATCAGCAGGTGGTCGACGTAAGCCCAGTTCGTCGAAAACACCTCGGGCGGCAACGCGCGCCGGTAGTGCACCGTCCCGTGTCCGTCGTAGTACCCCGCCACCGGCTTCAACAGCTTGCGATCAAGCCGCATCGTGACGAACACGGGGATCTCGTCCTTTCGCGCCCCGACGCGATCGTCGATCAGGTCGAAGTTGTCATACTTGCCCTTGACGGTACTGACGGCGATGTTGATCCACTCGGTCGGCTTATCGGAGGAGTTGTAGATCGCGTGCGACTGGCCCATCTTGCAAGGCGCGCCGGCCGGGCCCTTCAGGGTCGACGTTCGCCCATTGATCGTGAACTCGGCCTCGTTATCGAGGATGACGTACATCTCCTCGATCGTGTGATGGAAGTGGTGTCCGATGCCGCCTTTGGGCGGAATCACCCCTCGATGCAGGAACAGGAACTTCGTGTTGAGAGCGACCGCATCGAGCAGACCCTGGTAGTGCAACTCACCCGCCCCCTTGTGGACGGCCTTCGCCTGGCGATAGGCTGAGGGCTCGGTATGGGCGATGCGGTTCGCGAGCGGCTCACGCGCGAACAAGGGAGCCGCCAGCACAGCGGACAAAACAGCGATCGAGACGGTCTTCATTCTCACCTCCGGCTCCCCTATTCTAGTGGACCGCCGCGAAGGTTTCGGCGAGACTGTAGGGGCGGGCCCCAGTGCCGGGCCGCTGTGCCCGCCCGGCTGCTCTTTGGACTGCCGTGAGGCCGTCACCGAAAATGTACCGAAAATGTAGGGGCTCGGCACGCCGAGCCCGAACCTCTACCCCGCGAAGGAGAGTCCCATGCCAAACCACCGTACCTCACGCCGAAACTTCTTACTCAGCACCACCGCCGTCCCAGCCGCACTGACCCACCCACTACTCGCCGCACCTCAACAACTCGACAACCCGCAACTCCTCTCCGTCAACCGCATCTGGGACCGCGGCGCCTACAACTCCTTCACCGACCTGATCCGCTTTCGCAACCGTTGGTACTGCACCTTCCGTGAAGGCACGACCCACGGCGCGGACAACGGCAACGTTCGCGTCATCGTCTCCGACGACGGCAACCGTTGGGAATCGACGGGCCTCCTCACCGAAGCCGGCACCGACCTCCGCGACCCCAAGCTATCGCTCATGCCCGACGGACGCCTCATGCTCATCATGGGCGGCTCGAAGACCGAGTTCGGCCGCTACTGGACGCGCTCTCCCCGCGTCTCCTTCTCAACCGACGGCGCCCAATGGACGACGCCCGAGCGCGTCCTCGCCGAAGACCACTGGCTATGGCGCGTCACCTGGCACAAGGGCGTCGGCTACTGCCTCTCGAAGCTCAACGAAGGCAGCCGCACGCGCCGAGGCTTTCTCTACACCACCACCGACGGCCTCGAGTGGAACTACGTGACCGAGTTCATGGCCGCTGGCGTCAGCGAGACCACGCTGCGCTTCATGCCCGACGACGAAATGATCGCCCTCGTCCGCCCTGGCTGGATCGGCCGCAGCCGCCCGCCCTACAAGTGGTGGCAGTTCCACAGAATGAAGTACAGCATCGGCGGACCGAACTTCATCCGCCTGCCCGACGGCGGCCTCTGGGCAAGCGCGCGCCGCTACCACCCCGACGGCGCCAAGACCGTCCTCGCCCGCATGACGCCCGAAAGCTACGAACCGGTCCTGACCCTGCCCAGCGGCGGCGACACCAGCTACCCCGGCATGGTCTGGCACGACAACCTCCTATGGATGAGCTACTACTCTTCCCACGAGGCGAAGACCAGCATCTATCTCGCCAAGATCCGCTTCAGTTGATCGAGTGCCAACGGCCATGCCGGCCGGCAGACGTGCAACATGCGGCATGGCAGCAGGCCGGGAGGCCAGCGGATGTCTTACCCCAAGGTTGAGTCCCACGTTAGCGGACTGGCGGCCGGTCGGGTTCGAGTGGAATGAGAGAAACTGAGAGATTTTGAGAGACGTACCGGCGTTTTCGACGGGCGCCGATGGGCGTAGCGACACAGCAGCTCTGGGGACTTGGCTACGCCGAGTGAGACGAAATGGGACCCAATGGGACGGATCTTGCGTTTTTTTCGGCTCTGAATCGGTCGTTGCGGCAGCACACACCTCCCCGGCGGTCGGTGTTCGGTCTGGGCGAGTCGAGACACAGTTCTGCTCTAGCACCTGTGTAAGCATGTTGCACTGCAGTGCCGGACCGCTCCCTCACGGTCACGGCTCAGCTTTAAGTAAGAGGGCCCTCTGGCTCCAGTCTCTGTCAACCTCAGCGGCCCGCTCAAGATAGGAGCGAAAGAGCGGGCATGAACGGACGGTCCTCACCTGACTGATTCAGTCAGGCGCTGCCGTTCGCGGGGGAGGATCGCTAAACATATTTTCGGAGAGCAACATCGAAACTGCCTGCGCAGGAAACGGTCGTGTTGATCCGGCGATCTGACCGCACCGGTCGTTTCCGCTATCAGGCTAGCATTCCTGTGTTAGGGTTCCGGGGTCGGCGAGAGGCAAGTGGTTGAAAACGCGGCGAAAAAAAGTTCGAAAAATCTGTGATCCTATGAGAGCGCTGCAGAGCGAGCGGTAGAATGGGCCCCATCCCTCCCGTTTGGGCCCCCACCGACGGACCCGAGCCCCCGAAGGGGGCGGCCCAACTATCAGCCTAGGGCGTGAGCCCTCGGAAACCGATCCCCCTGATCTTCTGGAGCCCTGGAAGGGGCGACTCAACCCAACCCGAATCCGGGCTTGTCCCCGAACTCCCCCCGAACTCCCCCCGAACTGCCCGAGCCGTGAGGAGGTCTTCAGCGCCTTCTCCGGGGCTCTTTTCTCGTGCGATCTGCCCCCAGAACTCTGCCAGGGCCAAATCAGTGGCTGCGGCCTCCAGCTGTCGTCTTTCGCCTAAAAATTGCGACAGCCGGGCATCAAGGCAGCGGTAGCAGTCGCATGCGCTGGAGTGTCATAGGTTTCGCAGTTGCCGATCGCGATCCTGCCGGAGATCGAACGCCAACAGAGACCAGGAGGGGAATCACTGCTTCGGAGCCGAACTTCGACTACCCTATATAGCGTGCCAGACCAGCCAAAACGGAAATCCTGGCTGAGCGGGAGGTTATGATGCGTTCCATGAAGTTCCGACGTGTCGCACTGCTCACCGTCATCGTGTGGGCATCGAGTGGCGCGAGCACGTTCGCGCAAGCGCGCCGCGCGATGACGCTGGTAGATGTGCTCAATGTGCCCAGGCTGTCTGATGCGCAGCTGTCGCCGGATGGTCGGCAGGTGCTGTATGTGCTCTCGGAGGCAGATTGGGAGGCCAACCGCCGGATCCGCCACATTTGGCGGGTCAACGCCGACGGCAGTGGCACAACGCAGATGACCTTCGGTACCCGTGGCGAGTCGAGCCCGCGCTGGTCGCCGGACGGCCAGACGATAGCCTTTCGCGCCAGACGCGGTGACGCGACACAGATCTACCTGCTTCCCAACGCCGGAGGTGAATCGCGCCCACTCACCCATCACCCAACAAGCGTGTCGAGCATCTCGTGGTCGCCAGACGGACAAGCAATCTACTTCCTCGCGTCTGACGATCGCACCGCTGAGGAGAAAGCCCGCCTGCAAGCGAGGGACGATGTGTACCGGTTCGATGAGGACCACCGACAACAGCATCTCTGGAGGGTCTCGGTCGCCGATGGGACCGAGGAGCGAATCACTGGCGGCGACTATTCGGTGAGGGCTTATCGTTTGTCGCGCGACGGCCGGAAAGTGGCGTTCCATCGTCAGCCCAACCCCGGGATCGGCTTTTTCGGCCGGGGCGAGGTTTGGGTGATGGACACCGACGGACGGAACGCGCGCCAGCTCACACAGAACAATGTCTTCGAGACCAATGCGGCACTGTCCCCGGACAGCTCCCAGGTGCTGTTTCTGTCGATGGCGAACGCGCAATTCGACGCCCAGTACAACGGGAACGTCTTCCTCGTTTCGTCTACTGGCGGCACAGCGCAGCTCTTGGCCCCTGATTTTCCCTACGATGTGCAATCCGCAGCGTGGTCCCAGGATGGGCAGTCGATCTTCCTGGTCGCCAACATGGGGGTGCACAGCGAGCTTTTCCAGCTGGACCTGGCGACGGATGCCGTGACACAGTTGACCGACGGGAATCACGACATCGACGGGTGGAGCTTTATCCCGAGCGCCAATCGGCACATCTTTCGCCTCGACGAGCCGACGAGACCCGGAGATGTGTGGCTGCTCTCCTCCGGACGAGAGCAGACGCCCGTGCGCGTCACCGGTGTCTATGACTACCTGGCGCGCGACTTCAGGCTCCCGCGCCAGGAGCGGATTCAATGGAAAGGCGCCGATGGCGTCACCGTGGAGGGCCTGATCTTCTATCCGCTCGACTACGAAGCCGGTCGGCGTTATCCGCTCTGCGTGAAGACGCACGGTGGCCCCGAGTCTTCAGACAAGTTCGGGTTCTCCGGCCGGGCCAGCGTCCTGACGGCTATGGGCTACGTCGTCTTCGAACCGAACTATCGAGGAAGCACCGGATACGGGGACGCGTTCCTGCGCGACATGGTCGGCGGCTACTTCAGGAATTCGCATCTGGATGTCATGACCGGCGTCGACCATTTGATCGCGCTCGGCATCGCTGATGGCGATCGCATGGTCAAGATGGGCTGGAGCGCGGGCGGCCACATGACGAACAAGATCATCACCTTCACGGATCGGTTCAAAGCCGCCGTCTCGGGAGCCGGCGTGGCGAACTGGGTCTCGTACATCGCACAGGGCGACATGGGTTGGTGGGACGCCCGGTATTTTCGCGGCACCCCTTGGCAGGAACACGCCCCAATCGACCTCTACTGGGAGCACTCCCCGCTCAAGTACGTCTCGAAGGTGAAGACACCGACGCTCTTTCTAGTTGGCGAAAACGATCTCCGTGTTCCCATGCCGCAGTCGGTGGAAATGTACCGCGCGCTGGAGAGCAACGGTGTGCCGACTCATCTCTACGTGGCGCCGCGAGAGGGCCACGGCTGGAGGGAGTTGAGGCACCAGTTGTTCAGACTGAACGTGCAGCTCGACTGGTTCGAAAAGTACGCAACGAAGCGCCCGTACGTGTGGGAAACGGCTCCGGGTGACAGGGTAGTTGATGAAGGCGATCGGTGACAGTCAGCTAATTGGCCCAAAGCGGTACCGATTCGCACCTGAACCGGGCTTGCAGCGGCCGACGACCCGAGGTTGGCGTTGAAAACACAGGATCTTAGCTGAATCCCGACCGCCCCAGCCTGGTAGAGTGTGGCCGAATCACCTCAATTACCTGACTGTCACCGAATCCGCTTACCGAATCCGCTGTCACCGAATCCGCTGTCACCGAATCCGCAACCGAATCCGCAACCGAATCCGCAGTCACCGAATCCGCACACCGAATCCGCAACCGTCACCGAATCCGCAACCGTCACCGAATCCGCAACCGAATCCGCACCGAATCCGCCGTCACCGAATCCGCCACCGAATCCGCCAATTACCTGACTGTCACCGAATCCACCCCGAATCCACCGAATCCGCCACCGAATCCGCCGAATCCGGACTGTCACCGAATCCGGAATCCACCACCGTCACCGAATCCGCCGGCGCGGTCGAAGAACCAGGCACGTCCAAACTCAGTCACAGAATCCACATCGCACAGAATCAATAACTTACGGCGAAAAAGGCCGATTACCCCATACCCTGTTTGCTACCCTGAGACCGGGAGAGGGGGGAGCTTGACAACCCATGAATGCGATGAATGACAACCTTGCCGAAAACCTGCGGGCGGCTTCCGGGTGCCCCACCCGTAGCACGGATCTCGAGTTGGAGATCCCCGGGGTTGACCATGAAACTGAGCCATCACCGTGGCGCACCGCTCACTGAAGGCCCGCGGAACCGGATCAACGGCAAATCAAACGATGCTCCAGCATACTCAGAACATCGGCTCGGCAAACGCCGCCAAATCCCGCCCGCCAAGCCCCTCTCCCAGCGCGTCCAGCCGGCTGAACAGGTTCGTCAAACGCGGGCACAAGCGGACAAAAAACAGCCAAAAGCGGACACCCCGACCGTGAGCGCGCCGCCCCACGTGCGTGGCGCAGGGTCACCAACATCTCCCCTGCACGAATCACGGATCAGGAATCACGAACTACGAATGCTCCTATGAAAATCACCGCCATTGAAACCTACCCCGTCTCGATCAGCGTCCGCCCGGACGTCAGCATCGTCAGTTCGCTTGGCGCGCACCGCGTGTCGCACTACCTCATCGTCGCCGTCAGCGACGACGAAGGCCGCACCGGCCTGGGCGAGGCCACCGTGATGCCGATTTGGAGCGGCGAGACGCAGCAAAGCGCGCTCGCGGCCATCCGCGACCTGCTGGCCCCGGCGCTCATGGGCTGCGATCCCTTGGAGGCCGGCTCGCTCGCCCACACCATGGACCGCGCCCTGATCGGCAACCCCTTCACCAAGGCCGCCGTCGAGATGGCCCTGCTCGACCTCGCCGGCAAAGCGCTGGGTGTCCCGGTGTGCTCGCTGCTGGGCGGTGCGCGCCGCCCGCCCGAGATTCCGCTCAAGTTTTCGATTGGCGCTTTCTCGCCATCCGAAGCCGCCGCCGTTGCCGAGAGGATGGCCGGTGAAGGCTTCCGCGCCGTCAAGGTCAAGGTCGGCCTCGGCGTCAAGACCGACATCGAGCGCGTCGCGGCCATTCGCGCCGCCATGGGAGACAACTTCCCCATTGGCGCCGACGCCAACGGCGGCTGGAGCGAGATGCAGGCCGTGGAAGCGCTGCCCCACCTCGAGCGCCTCGGCGTCAACGTCCTCGAACAGCCGCTCGACCGCGGTGAGTTTCGCGCCACTGCCCGGCTGCGTCAGCGAACGTCGATCCCCATCATGCTCGACGAAGGGGTCTTCACGCCGCACGACGCGCTGGAAGCGATCCGCTGCGACGCCTGCGACATCATCAGCATCTATCCCGGCAAGAACGGCGGCATCCGCCGCTCGGTCGAGATCGCGCAGATGGCCTCGGCCGCCGGGCTCGACTGCGTCATCGGCAGCAATCTCGAGTGGGACCTCGGCACAGCCGCCATGCTGCACACCGCCTGCGCCATCCCGAACCTCTCGGCCGCGGTGAATCACGACATCATCGGGCCCGTCTACCACGAGCGCCGCATCGCCCGCGACCCGATTCGTTACGAAGCGGGTTGCGCCGTGCTGCCCGAGGGCAAGGGCCTGGGGGTGGAAGTCGATCTAGCTTCGTTGAGCGGAGTCCAAGCAGCCGGTCACGAGACGTAGCGGCGCAGCGACGGAATGGCGGCCTTGTCGTGTGCTTGCCTTGGAAGTGGGTACACGAGTGAACCGACCAAGCGCGCCTTTTGGCGCGGGCCTCCTGGCCGGCAGCGTCGACCTCCGGGTCGACGTGTCCCCTTCTTACGCCCTCGGCTGCAAGGCACGAGCAGACGGCCGCGCCGTTTCTACTCCGCGGTCTTGGCGGACATCCCTCGCAGGTGAGCGGCGACCTCCTCGACCGGCATCACGTCGCCCAGGTCGATATCGATATCCAACAGATTGACCTCGTGCATGATCTCGCAGCGCTCCCCGACGGCCTCTCGGGGGACGATCACGTGGTAGGTATGCGCGGCGTCCCGGCAGGTGGCGTACACGCAGTGGCTCGTGCTGACGCCGGTGATGATCAGCGTATCGATGCCCAGCGAGGCCAGGTTCATCTCGAGATTGGTCGCCCGCAGAGCCGAGGCATACTTCTTCTTCACGATCTTCTCGCTAGGCCGGCGATCGAGCCGCGGGTCGAGATCGTAAAGAGACATGTCCGGATCGTCGCGTGTCGTGTCCTCAATCTTCTTGTCATGCGGCGACGGGGGTTCGGCCGGATCGAGATCGTACGTGGTGAAGAAGATGGGAATGCCGGCCGCGCGCGCCGCCTCGATCACCTGGCAAGTCGCCTCGACAACCGAATCCAACGAACTGCCCAGCGGATACGCCGCCGGCTTCGTCCACTTCAGCGCCAGGTCGATCACGATCACCGCGGGCCGTTTCCCGAAGCCAACGCGTCCCGCCCACTTGAGCTCCCGGTACTGCTCGCGCAGGTAGGCCAGGTGCTCCTTCACCGGAACACGCAGTTCATCCGGCAGACGAAGGTTCTCGGAACCGAAAGGCGGCGGCGCGGCAGGGTCTTGGTTCGGCATGGTTGATCTGGATGCTAACGAAATCGGAAGGAGAACAGGTCCGCGTCTTGGACCACGAAACGCAGTCGCACGGGCCTACCCGCGAGAACGCTCACGTCGGGCCCGCGCTTCCACGCAACCACACGCTCGATCGAGTCGCCGTAAATCTCCTCACAATCACTCAGCGCGTACCCTTCGATGGGCATCCCTTTCTCATCTTGGACCTCCACTCGGACGCTTCCCGCCGCCGAGGTCGCGAAGTTGATCGCCATCTCGTTGCCCTCGAAGGTGACGATCCTGGTGAGCAGTTCCCCGCCGCTCAACGGCGCTTCGAGCGACACAAAACCGTCGATGCGCAACGTATGCCTGCGCAGGCTCTTGCCGGGTCCGACCCAACCGTTGCCCTCACTCGCGTAGACCGAGATCTCGTTTGGTGAGCCCTCGATCGCGGACTTCGTCTCGATCAGCCCCCAGTTTTGATAGTTCGCACCGTACACCCAACGGCCCTCCTCGACCGGCCCCGGACGGATGAACGCCTCGCCCCACATCTTGAAAGTCTCCCGATCGCGGCTCGCCATGAACCCGCCGTCGGTGTAGTCGGTTCCGTAGCGCTCCTTCACGCGGGCCAAGCGTTCGTTGAACGGGGTCAGCAGGCCCCGTCCGTCGTTGTATCGGGTCGGGAACCCCAGTAGGATGTGCGGCGCACGGAAGTACGGCGTCACCTGGTTGGTATAGAGCTGCGTCAACCGGCCCGGGATGTACTTGATGAATTCGGGCTCGCTCCAATGGACGAAGTCCTTCGACGTGGCCGTCATGATGTCGCGGCCGTCGCGAAAATCGCGGTGATACTCTCGGTACTCGCCGCGCTCGGTATCCCAGAACGCCAGGTTCAGGGAGTCGAAGTATCCCTTCGTGACGACGGGCTTCGCCTGCATCTTCTTCCAGCGGATGCCGTCGGGCGAATGGAACGCGAACAGCCCGCCCTCGGACTTCACGCCGCCCAACGCTTTGTAGCGGGCCTCGGGATCGCAGTTCGGGTTGGTGTCCTTGAACGGCGCGAAGTTGTGCGACCCCTCCTCGTCCCAAACGATGTTGTTCTTCTTCGAGCCTTGGAACTCGATGAGACCCAGCTCTGGCTTGCCCCACCGGATACCGTCCTTACTTTCGGCATAACAAATCGTCTGACCATGAACGAACTTGAGTTTGTCGCCGGTCAGGTCCATCTGCCGGCCCCGGTAATACATCTTGTAGACGGGCCCGTCGCGAAACACCGTCACATACCCGGAGGTGTTGCCCTCCCACGGAGCGTCGAGAACAATCGCGATCGCGCGCGGACGTGGCCGATGAAGCCGCAACCGAGCATCGCCGCCGATACGTTCGATCAGGTAGTCGTCAACGAACAGCTCAAGTCGCGACCCGATGTCGATGGGATCCGCCTGCACCGACACCGCAGCGAGGGTAAGCCCCAGCAGCGTGCGCGCAGCTGTTCGCCAGGTCAGCCTCATCGCGTGCTCGCCTCTACCTAAGAGTCGCTCCAACCTGCCCCGTCGCCGGATCGAACGACGCGGCGCTCAGCAGCGCGACGCCGCCTCTCGATACCCGGTAACCCATCTTCTCGAAGAACCCGGCCGCATCCGCCGGCCATTGGCTGTCGAGCGTCAGGTTCATGTTGCCCAGCGTGTGCAGTCTCGGCGCGTTTACCGATTCTGCCATCGGCCGGTCCTCTCCGACGAACGGCAACAAGACCGAATACACCGCGTTGGGGATGCGGCGTCCGCCCCGCGCGCCCAGGGCGAGCACGGGACGGCCCTCGTGCATCACGGCCGTCGGCGTCATGTTGTTCAGCGGACGCTTGCGCGGCCCGATCGAGTTCGCGCGCCCCGGCCGCGGATCGAACCGCGAGACGCCGTGTCCGAGCGTGACCCCAAGCCCGCCGACGGTCACCCGCGCGCCGAACCCGCCACCGTGGGTCAACGTCAGAGCGACCACGTTCCCTTCGCGGTCGGACGTGCTGATGTGGATCGTGCCCCGCTGCTCGTAGGAATCGAAGTCCTGCTTGATCGGCTTGCCTGCCTCAATGGCCTGCTCGACTTTCTCGGCCAACTCGCCCACGTACGCAGCCGAGAGCAAACGCTGATCCGGCACGTCGACCTGCTCGGGATCGCCGAAGTAACGAAAGCGGTCGGCCCAAGCCAGCCGCAGCGCTTCGAGTGCCGCATGGTTCTTCTTCAGGTCCGGCAAGCCTTCCCATTTGAGCGCCCTGAGAATAGCTAGCGCCTGCAACGTCGACAGCCCGCCCGCCGTGACCGGAGCGGTGTGCATCGAGTAGCCGCGCCACGACAGCTCAACCGGCTTGACTTCTTTCGCCTGGTAGGCGGCGAAGTCGTCAGCTGTTGCGATGCCGCCGTGCTTGCGGAACTCGGAAGCGATCTGGCGGCCGATGTCGCCGCGGTAAAACGAGTCCGACGTGCCGCGCTCGGCCAGCTTTGTGAGCATCGCCGCGAGGTCGGGATTGCGGTAGGTCGCGCCCTTGGCGATCGGCTCATCCCCGTCGAAGTAGAGCCGCTTGGACGCCGGATCGCGGCGGAAGTGATCGGCGGACCCACGAAACGAGTTCGCCACTTGCTCGTTGATGACGAATCCGTCCTGCGCGAAGCCGATGGCCGCTTCGGCGACTTCCCCGAACTTCTTTGTCCCGTAGCGGTCGAGCGCCATCTGCAGGCCGGCCAACGTCCCGGGGATGCCTGCGGCGAGCCAGCCGTAGTAGTTCACTTTGCCGGGAACCTGGCCCGTCTCGTCGGGTGTGAACATATCGGGACGCGCGGCCTCGGGCGCCATCGAGTTGGCGTCGATGCACGTGGCCTTTCCATCGGCTGTCGCGATCGTGATGTGCGTCCCATATCCGCCCATACCGCAGGAAGCCGGCTCGACCACCGCCGCGGTCAAGGCCGCGGCAACGGCGGCGTCCACGGCGTTGCCTCCCCGAGCGAGGATGTCTTGCCCGACGCGAGCGGGTGTCGGCGCCCGTGCCGCGGCGACGGCCCCGTGCTTGCTCACGATCGCGTCGGTGCTGTTGTCCGCCGCATGCAGTGGGCCGAGCATGCTGCCCGCGGCCGCGCCACTCGCTAGCTTCAGCACTTGTCGCCGGCCGAGATGTGCGTTCATGATGCGTCTACCTTTCCGGCTTGCCGGGTCAAAGCATAGCAAGGATCAACCGCGTTGCCGTTGGCAAGGGCTGAAATCACAGATGAGCACAGATGGACGCAACAGCAAGCTTCGGTACCTGTGGTTCCCAATGGTGATCTGTCTGAAAGCGGCCCCGCCCAAAAAAAACGGCAGCCCGTGAGGGCTGCCTCGTTCTCTTTGGCGTTCCGCCCGCACCACAACCGGCACGGGCAATCCGCCGCCGGCTCGTCAGGCTGCCGAAACCTCGACAGCCTGACGAGCCGGCTACGTTCGTCGCTACCTCTTCTTGGTCTTCTTCTTCGCCTTCTTCACTGCCTTCTTCACTGCCTTCTTCGCCTTCTTCGCTACCTTCTTCTTTGCCTTCTTGGCTACCTTCTTCGTTGCGTTCTTCGCTTTCTTCGCCTTCTTCACAGGCTTCTTTGCCTTCTTTGCTATCTTCTTCAAGATCTTCTTGGCCATACTGATTCACCTCAATCGATTGGAGTCAACAGCGGGGATGCATGCCCTGCCAGTTGCGTTTCGATGAGCAACATCGTGTCCGCAAGCGAACCTGTTTGAAACATTGTTCATCATGAATGTTTTATCACGACTCCGCTGAATCTCCAAACGTTTTTTCGACCGCGTGCGTTGTCACAAGCGCGGCTCGTCAGCGAGCGAGTACCCGATGGCGGAGCTGTCGAGCCGCAACCCCTGGGGGTGAGATCGCAGCCGCGTTACGGTGCGCGCCAGCCTGCGCGCTTCGGCAAAACGGCGAGGGGTCTGGATACCCTATGAACAGGGGAGTTCAGAGATCAACCGATAAAAAGATCCGATAAACTGTTTCAGGTCTTCTGTGTCATCGCCAGCCGGCCGGAGCCGCTGCCCCTTGCAGATTCTCCTTTCTGACACGAGAGCGGCGGCAAGTTGCCAGCAAAAGTTTTTTTCTCAGACACGCGACAAGCGAAGGTCTTCCGATGCGCACTCCTCGTTGGATGGTGCACTGCTGAGGCGCAACGCGTGGAGCCATGCCCGGGCTCATTCGCGATCGCCAAACAGCTTCGGCGCACGCGCGTCGCGTGATCGATCGCAGTCCGCCGCTTGCATGCGGGGTCCACAGTGCGAACGGAACGGCGGCCACCACCAAGATCAGGAAACCTGACGCCGGAAGGCGTCGTGAAAGGACTACTTGCGCGAGACCGTCACAGGAGCCGCCACGGTCTCCTCGCTTTCGATCGACTCGCTGAGGTTCATCTCGACCAGGTCTCGCCAACAGCCTTCCTCCGCCTGCTGGACTAAGGTCAGCGAGTCGACCACAATCACCGGCGGCACGCCGAACTGCCGCCATCGTTCGCGGGCGGTCTCAAGATACTCGGCGACGCGCGCCGGCGGAAGGTCCTGTCCCAGCGTGATGTGGGGAACGTAAGCGTACTCCTCGACGTGATCGAGAGGCCCGGTGTTGAGCGCGTCATGGAGGGTTCGCAACGACACTTCTCCCGAGATAACAGACAGCTTAATGACTTGGCTGCCGGCGAACAGCTCCACTTCACCCAACTGCACCTCGAACGGCTCCAACCGCGCAAGCAATTGGCGGCAATGCGCCAGCGCCTCTTCGAGGTTCACGGCAAGCGGACGCGGGGGAAGAATCGTAATGTGCGCGCGGTGCGGGCAATCGGGCGTGAACACGCGCCTCACCTGGTCGACGAACTGCGCAACGGGATCGCCCAGGTAGGCCACCAGCGCATAGGAGTTCAGGGTTTCCGTTCGCTTAGACTCAACCGTCACAACAGGCACCCGTTTGATCTAGGGTTGTGATTCAAGGCTCACGGTCTCGATCCAACTGTCTGTTAGACGCACTGAAGCGCCATCGCGATTCACTCCCTGACACCCAGATCGGACACAATCCTCACTTCGATACGCCCGTCAACCACCTTCGCCGGCTCACGCCCCTGGCGCCGTTGCTTCATTCACAGTTGCCTCATTCACTGATGACTCGGCGCCCGTCGACGCGGCCAAGGCCTGCAGCCGCTCGTCCGCGGCGTTCTCTTCGGGGGTCCGCCACCGTGCTTCGTCAAAGCCCCAGTAGTTGAGCACCAGCAGTTCGGACTCGTCGCTCTGCAGCCCGTCGCCCACGCCGAACGGACGCTTCGTCTCCGATAACCCCTCGCCTTCCTGAAGCTGCTTCCAAACCGCGTACGGCGTGGACGCTTCGATCACCTCGCCCTCGTCGTAGTCCCTGACGCGGAGACGGTAGGGCTTCTCCCGTGGCAGGGCGCTCCGGAACCTGTCTACTTGGCTGTCTCGCAGATACAAGATTCGATACCGCGGCATGCGCTTCTCTCTCTAGCTTTCCGCCAACGAAGAATGTCTCGATCGCTCATCGAGCCGCAAGCCCTCGGGCTCGCTGACTCTCCACCCGAAGGACTGATAGAACAGCATCCACGCGGTGAAGTAGAAGCCGCCGATGAATAGCGCCAGGAAGGGCAGCGTCGCCCAATTCCCGATCGCGAGGCAGATCACCGCGCACCACGCGAAGTAGCTGCCGATCGTGAAGTTCGCCAACGGCAGCCATCCGCTCGATCGGCGATACTGCCAGCGGGCCAACCCCGCACGCCGGCGGTCGGTGGTGTACTTCGCCGTACGCTCGAACGGCGAGGGCACGCCCAGCAAACCTTCCAGGACCGCGCGCGTGTTCGTGATCGTCAAACCGATTCCCGTGGCCACCAGTACGGGGACAAGCGGGAGCGTGCGACGCCAGCCGTTGGGGAACAGCTCGCGCTGACTCAACAGGTAGAACGTCGAGAGCGAGCTCACGGTCCCCAAGAACAACGGGATGTCCACGTACAGGAACTCCCAGTTCCAATGATAGAAGCGGACCACCACCGCCGGCAGCAGCAGCACCGACAGCAACACCACCAGCGGATACGAAAGGTTCGCCGTCAGGTGGAAGCAGGCCTCGACCTTCACCTTCGCTGGAAGGTCGGTCTTGAGCAGCGCCGGCAGAATCTTGCGCGCGGTTTGGATCAGCCCCTTGGCCCAGCGCGCCTGCTGCACTTGGAACGCGGTCAGGTCCGTCGGCAACTCCGAGGCCACCTCGACCTGCGGTGCGTAGAGAAACTTCCATCCCCGCATCTGCGCGCGGTAGCTCAGGTCGGTGTCTTCGGTCAGCGTGTCGTGCTGCCAGCCGCCGGCGTCTTCGATCATCGTGCGACGCAGCACCCCGGCCGTACCATTGAAGTTGAAGAAGCGTCCCGAACGCGCGCGGGCGCCATGCTCGAAGACGAAGTGCCCGTCGAGCAGAACGGCTTGGACGCGCGTCAGCAACGAGTGCTCGCGATTGCGGAAGGTCCAACGCCCCTGCACCATGCCGACCTGGGGATCGGTGAAATAATGAACGGTTTGATGAAGGAAGTCCGGCGAGGGTTCGAAGTCAGCGTCGAACACGGCGATCAACTCGCCGCGCGCGCGAGCCAATCCGTTCTCGAGCGCGCCCGCCTTGAAGCCCTCGCGATGCCCGCGGTGGATGTACTCGACCGGATGCCCCAGCGCCGCCCAACGCGCCACGGCGGCCCGCGTCACGGCGCGCGTTTCGTCGGTCGAATCGTCGAGCACCTGGATCTGCAGCCGTTCGCGCGGATAGTCCAGACGGCAGACGGATTCGATCAACTGTTCGACCACGAACTGCTCGTTGTAGATCGGCAACTGCACCGTCACCACCGGCAGAGTGTCGAAATGGGCGGCGGGCTCGGGCCGCGCGCCGCCGCGATGCCGGAAGTACAAACGGATGAGCTGGTAGCGATGCAGCCCGTAGCCGGCGAGCACGACCATCACCGCCAGATACAACGCCACCACAGCCGACTCGGGGGCCGACTCGAGCGAACCGTCCTGCGCCGCGCCGGAAAGGATTTCGGCGGCCAGCCGGTTGGCCCACTGTTGCACTGCCGCGGCGAGGTCAAGCATCTCGATGGAAAACATTCTACTCGGTTAACGTTCTAGCATAGCGCGCCGCATGGACACCCAGCGATACAAGCTACTCCTCGTCCTCGCCTGCCTGGCCGAGGCGGCCTTCCTCGCGATGCTGCGGCTCGGGGATTTCAAGAAGGAGCTGGGGGGATTCCTCGCGCTCTACCTGGGAGTGTCTCTATTTTACCTGGTTTGTTGTTTCCTCATCACGCGCGCGGGCCCCTCCGCCGGCACGTCCGCCAGTTCCGGCGCGGGCGGGCAGCGGCGCACCATGGCGCTGATATGGATCGCCGGTCTCGTGTTCCGCCTCACGGTTCTGCCTCTCGATCCCGGGCTTTCCGAAGACCTCAACCGCTACCGCTGGCAAGGCAAGCTGCAGGCCGCGGGTGGCAACCCTTACACCGACATCCCCGAGGACCCGCGTTGGAGCAAGCTGCGCGATGAGACCTGGCCGCGGGTGAACCGCAAAGACCTGCCGTCGGTCTACGGCCCGCTGTACGAAGGCCTCTTCCGCGCCTACTATCCGTTGGCCGCCGCGATCGAGCCCGACCCGGTGAAGCAGACGTGGTGGTTCAAGCTGCCGTTCTTGTTCTTTGAGCTGCTGCTCGGTTTGGTGGTGGCTCGATTATTGCGCTTGATGGGCCGCGCGCCGGAGTGGCTGTTGGTCTATTGGTGGTCTCCTCTGATCGTCATCGAGATCTGGGCGCAGGGTCATAACGATTCTCTGGCGATGCTGCTGCTCGTCGGCGCTCTGGCGGCGGCGCTGGCGGACCGCTGGACAGTGGCCTTTGCCGGCCTCACCCTTTCCGCCGCCGCCAAGTTTTGGCCGGCGCTGCTATTTCCGTTTTTCTTGCTACGTCGGGAGCAAGGCCGTTGGCGGTTGCGTTGGAAGCCGGCACTTGTGACGGTTCCCGTTGCGCTCGCCGTCAGTTGGCCTTACCTGGGTGGCATTGAGAATGTCGTCGACCTGCTCGAAGGCTTCCTCGGGGGCTGGCGCAACAACGACAGCCTCTACGGGCTGATCTATGACTCGGCCGACCGCGACTTCGACGCCGGCACCGAACTAGTCACGCGTCTGCTAACCGGCGCGTTGGCGGCGCTGTGGTGCCTGCAGCTTCCGCTCGTGCGGGCCGCGAAGTGGACGGCGGCGCTGCTGCTATTTTTCTCAGCGAACTGTTTCCCTTGGTATCTGAGTTGGCTCGTGCCGTTTCTGGCGGTCTATCCTAACGCCGCGTTGCTGCTGTGGACGGCGTTGGTTGCGCTCTCGTACCACGTGCTGATCGGCTATGACGCGCTCGGCGTCTGGGAGTACTCGGATGAATTCCGCCGGATCGAGTACTTGCCCGTGTATGGGCTGCTGCTCGGCGGCGGGCTGGTGCGCGGCCTCAAGCGCCTAGCCCACCGCGGCTGGAAGCCGGGCCGTGCGGAGGCGAAGGGCGAAGCAACCGAGCCGTGACCGTAAGGGAGCGGTCCGGCACGAACCCTGACGCCACTGAAGGGCCGCTAGGCTGTCATGGCGGCCTTATCGTGCGCTTCGACCGTCAGTTGGTGAGAAACCCAGGCAAGATCAAGACTAGATCAACGTCTTTGCGCTTGCTTGCCGTGCGCACGATCCCGCCAAGTACACCTTCGCGCGCAGCAGCTCGCGCCTCGTCCTGACGGCCTTCTCAATACACGTCACGTGGTGAAAGACCTAGACTAGAGGCTTCCGAGCGGCGTGAGGTTCTGTGCCGGACCGCTCCCTTACGGTCACGGCTCGGTGGCTTCGCCTCGCCACGCGGTGAGAAAAGCAGTCTAAATTAGAAGCGGCCGTCCTTATCTTTCGGCAGCACGCCGGCTAGGTAGCTGGTGATCCACTTCTCTTGTCCCGGGACGCGTCGCGTCACCTTGAAGGCTACATCGTCGCCTGGCTTGAGGTTGTTTTGGATCTTGCGGATGTCGTCGATCTGCGACACCGGCTCGCGGTTGATGGTGAGGATGATGTCGTTGGGCAACATGCCGATGTCATCGGCGAACGAAGCGGGGTCGACCGTGGTCACGAGCACGCCGTCCTTTTCTTTCAGGTCCAGTTGTTTGCGGTCCTCCGCACTGAGATTCGAGACTTCGATCCCGAACATGATTTGGGCGGTCTCGCGCTCTTTCTCGTTCTCGGGTGTGACGTACCCGAGCTCTTCACCGAACAGGACGGCGCGGTCGGCAATCTCGACGTCGAGCGTGACGCGTTGGCCTTGGCGCATGACGGCGATCGGAATCGTGTCACCCACATTCTTCGAAGCTACGGTCTCGATCAACTTGTCGCCGTTGCGGATCTTGGTGCCATCGATTTCGACGATCACGTCTTCGGCCTTCATGCCGGCTTTATCCGCCGGGCCGCCGCCGTGGATCTCGGTGACCAGCACGCCGCCCTCTTGGGCTCCATACGACCGGAGGAGTGCCGCCGGCTGCTCGGCGCTGAATTTGACGCCGATGGAGCCCCGCGTGACCTTGCCGTGTTGGATGATCTGGTTGTAGACCTTGACGGCCGTGTTCGAGGGCATCGAGAAGCCCAAACCCTCCGAGCCGCCGCTGCGGGAGACGATGGCGGTGTTGATGCCGATCACCTCGCCGCGGATGTTGAGCAGCGGGCCGCCGCTGTTGCCGGGATTGATCGCGGCGTCGGTCTGCAGGAAGCGCTGGAAGCTCTTTCGTGCACCGACCTCGCGCGACTTGGCACTGATGATGCCCACCGTCACCGTCTCTTCGTACCCGAAGGGAGAGCCGACGGCAATGGCCCAGTCGCCTACCGTCACGGCGTCGGAGTTGCCGATCGGAGCGGTCTTGAGAGCACGGCCGGCGTCAATCTTGATGACGGCCAGATCAGTTTCCGGATCGGCGCCGATCAACTTGGCCTCAACTAGCTCCTCATCGCCGCCCGAGCCGTTGTTGAACAACCGCACGCGAATGCGGTCGGCTTGTTGGACGACGTGGTGATTGGTGATGATGTAGCCGTTGGGGTCGACGATGACGCCGGAGCCCTCACCGGGACGGCGAAACGGCGACGGGCCGGGCCCGGGACGGCCTTCGGGAAGCCCGAAGAAGCGCCGGAACATCTCGTCGCCGAGATTGCGCTCGCCTTGCTGGCCGGCTTCTGACTTCTGGGGCAGGGTTTCGACCTTGATGTGGACGACCGAGGGCCGGATGGTCTTGGCGATTCGGGAGAACTCGTTCTCCACCGGCACCGGATCGGGAACGGTAAGCAACGTGGCGTCCGGAGCCGCCTTGCCTTCGCGGGCCGCGCCGGCGTCGCCGGAGATCAATGTGCCCAGCACCATACCGATGGCCAATGTGAAAAGAACCAGGGTGAACGAGAGCAGCTTGCGCTCTCCGAACTCACCAAGCAGGCCGGACTTATGTTTGTGCTCCATTAGGTCGTCTCCTCAGACCGTGCGGGAAGGATGCTCTACTGCGAGGATTTCCCGCGCTCGCGTTCTACACCTTTGGACGGACGATAGTCCGTTTCGGGCACAACCCCCACACCAAAATTATAAGGCACGGTGTCCGCAAAGGTACCGGGGGGGACGGTGGAGTTCGAACAGGCGCCGGAGTAAGGTTGCCTGTGGGGACGACCGACCGTTGATGCCATTGGGGTTACGCAAGCTCGGTTGTGGTGACGCAACCGCAGGGTCCGCGGCGTTGCTCGCGTTGGGCGGGCTATCATAGAGGTCTACTCCGCGCAGTTCGGCGTTGGGGCCCGCGCATCATGAGCGTCGAAACACAGATCGCCCGATTTGAGGAGTTGACCCTCGATTGCGGGGAGGTGTTGGCTCCGGTCGAGGTGGCCTACGAAATATATGGCAGCTTGGATGACGAGAACGCGAATGCGGTGCTGATTCTGCACGCGTTCTCAGGAGACGCGCACGCCGCGGGCGTTAGCGCCACCGACGGTAAGCCGGGCTGGTGGGACAACATGATCGGCCCCGGCAAAGCGTTTGACACGAACAAGTACTTTGTCATCTGCTCGAACGTGCTGGGGGGATGCCAAGGCACAACCGGCCCGGGTTCGATCGATCCCCGGACCGGGCAGCCCTTCGGCTCACGCTTCCCGTTCGTGACAATCCCCGACATGGTGCGACTGCAGAAGCGGCTTGTCGAACACCTGGGCATCGCGCGATTGTTGTCGGTGGCGGGCGGCTCGATGGGCGGCATGCAGGCGCTGCAGTGGGCGGTCGACTATCCCGATGGCGTGGCATCGGCGATTCCCATTGCGGGCACAAATCGCCACTCGGCGCAACAGATCGCGTTCAACGAAGTGGGCCGGCAGGCGATCATGGCGGACCCCGACTGGAAGAACGGCGACTACTACGGCGGTCCGCCGCCATCACGCGGCCTGGCGGTCGCGCGGATGGTTGGGCACATCACCTACATGAGCGACGACTCGATGCGCGAGAAGTTCGGCCGGCGGCGCAGAACGGAAGGCGACGCCAACATCGCCGAGAGCGTGCTTTTCGAAGTTGAGAGTTATCTGCGCCATCGCGGCGGTCAGTTCGTCGGCCGCTTCGATGCCAACTCGTACCTGGCGATCACGCGGGCGATGGACTCGTTTGACTTGGCCGAGGGGCGTTCGTCGTTGGGCGAAGCGTTCTCGAACACCGAATCTCGGTTTCTGGTGCTCAGTTTCACGTCCGACTGGTTGTATCCCTCGTACCAGTCGCAGGAAGTCGTACGCGCGCTACGCAGCCGCAACCTCGACGTCGCCTACGTCGAACTGCCGTCGAACTATGGACACGACGCTTTCCTGGTCGAGGTCGGCGAGCAGACGGAGTTGCTCAAGAGTTTCCTCGAGAATACGTACAAGCGGTTGCCGATGCTGTCGGCTGCGTCTCGGCCGGAGCGAGGCTGACGCCGGTCTGGGTGGTCCCTGCCGGCGCGTCGCCGCGCGTCACCCCCGCTCCACCCGCAAGGTGGCATCCCGTTTGCTTTTGGACCCCGAGGGTACTACGCTGACCGCCAGGGGTTTCTGATCTACCCCAGGAGTTCTTACCATGACCTCGAAGTCCCAACGAACCCGCGCCCTGCCCTCCCGCCGCGACGTTTTTCGCCGTGGCGGCCTCACCGCCGCCGGCCTGCTCGGCGCCGCCGCACCAATGGCCGCAGCCGCCGCGCGAGGGGAGCCGGCGAAACCCGACGTCTATAACCGTATCGGCGTCCGGCCGTTCATCAACCTCACCGCCGCCGTCACGATCAACGGAGGCCTGCTCACCCTGCCCGAGGTCAAGCAGGCGATGGAAGAAGCGTCGTACTTCTCCGTCAACATCGATGAGCTGATGGAAGGCGTCGGCAAGCGGCTCGCCGAGTTGATCCGGTGCGAAGCCGCGATCGTTACCTCCGGCTGCGCCGCCGCTCTCACCCATGCCACCTCGGCCTGCCTGGCCGGAGGCGACCCCGAGCGCATCCAGCAGTTGCCCGACCTCACCGGCTTGCGGACCGAAGTCATCATGCCGAGCCAGTCGCGCAACAACTACGACCACGCTATCCGCGCCCTCGGCGTGAAGATGATTACGGTCGCGAACCGGGAGGAGTTTCACCGCGCTCTCAGCAGCAACACCGCGATGATCGCCGTGCTGGGCTCGAACGAGCAGCACGGCAAGATCCGGATCGAAGAGATGGCCGAGGCCGGACGCAAGTATGGCGCACCCGTGCTCGTGGACGCCTCTGCCGAGTGGCCTCAATCGCCTGACCCCTACCTCACGCGCGGCGCCGACCTGGTCGGCTACAGCGGCGGCAAGATCTACTCCGGACCGCAGTGCAGTGGCTTCCTCTTCGGCCGCAAAGACCTGGTCCAAGCCGCCTGGGTCAACGGAGCTCCGCATCACTCCTTCGGACGCATGATGAAGGTCGGCAAGGAAGAGATCATGGGCGCGCTGGCGGCCATCGAAGCCATGTTCGCCCGGCGCAACCACGAGCGCGAGGTCGAGAAGTGGACTGGCTGGCTGCGGCGGATCGAGAGCCAAGTCAAACAGGTCCCGGGTGTGAGCACCGAAATCGGCCGGCCGCCCAGCAAGAACCCACACCCGTTCCTCAACGTCGAGTGGGACCCCGGCAAGATCGGCTACACGGCCGGTGAGCTACATGACGCGTTGATGGCCGGCGAGCCGCGTGTCCAAACCCACGCCTCCGGTGATGGCCATTCCTTCCAAGTGCGCGTCGGCAACTGCCGCCCCGACCAGATCGACATCGTGGCGTCGCACTTGGAGCAGGTGCTCCGCGGCGCCCCACCGCCGAAGCGAGACGACGCTCCTCCCGCGGCCGACCTCACGGGACGCTGGGATGTTGAGGTGAGCTTCGTTCGGGGCAAAAGCGACCACTTGCTGTTCATCGAGGCCGACGGCAGCCAATTGAGCGGCACCCACCAGGGCCAACGCGGGCGGGGTGAGCTGGCAGGCTCCCTCCACGGGAATCGAGTGCGGTTCCGCTCGCGCCTGGGCCACGCGGGCGAGGCCTCGAGCTACCTGTTCGAGGGGCGACTCGACGGCGACCGGATCACGGGTGAACTAGGTCTGGGCGAGTACGGCAAGGGTACCTGGACCGCCCGCCGTTACGACTACGGCCGCTCCGGCCGCCGCGACCCGTCCCGCTCCGGCTAGCCCCCGGCTGGAATCACCCTGCCGAACTGATTGCCGCCCCCGGAGCCGTGGCTCCAGGTCCCTGCGTAGTGTCCGCGATAGAAGAGCACGCGTGCCGAGAAAGTACCCAGGCCCGGAATGGTCGCATCCGTCAACTGAATGACTGGTGTGTCGCCCGCCCACTCGACCCTGACCGGAACGGGCACGGTGACATCGTGGTCGCCGTATTCGATCCGGGCGTTGATCGTCCAATAGCCGCCCGCCAGCTTGGTAACACCCTCGATCGTGTACTTCTCCTGACGCAAGGGCTCATTCTCGCGGCCGTTGACGGTGAACGCCCCCTCGAGCGTGGCGCCCGTCAGCATCTTTTCGAACTCGTCCTCCAGCTTGGCCTGCGACGCATCCCCTGGGGAGCAGCCGGCCAAGGCGACGAGCGACGCGGCAATCAGAAGCGACAACGGTTTGGCTCGAAACACATAGCAGCTCATGGCGTCTCCTTGGTTGCTTGTAGCACCGGCTCCAAACTCAGGCCACAGCATCGCACAACGCGGGCAGACACAGCGGCCGGCCACTACGCGCCCGGCTCGTACTGCTCGACACGCCCGTCAACGAGGCGTAGAGCCCGACGCCCTTGCAGTACCTCGAGCAGTTCGTCGGCCACAAGATCCTCGGCGCCGACTTTCAGTAACCCCGACTGGCGAAGCTGCTTCACGTCTTCGAACTGCCGCCGCAGCAGCCTGACCACGTCATCCGGATCGACCAGGAAGCGTGCCGGCACCTCGTGCTCCCGCGCCAGTAGGTTCAAGAAGCACTTCAGAACGCTGACCGTCGGGGTCTCGTCCGCTCCAGCCGGCTCGCGCCGCGGCGGCGGCTTGGGCCGCTCATCCGGCGGTGCCGCCATCCCCTGCTTGATCGCCTTCAGAATCGCTTCGTTCTGACGCGCGTTTTTACCGAGGCCGCGAAAATGCGCCAGCTCGTCCTCCTTGGTAGGGCGTGCCGACGACAGCTTCAACAAAACGCCATCCTCGGCGACCCAGCGGCGAGGCAAGTCCGCGCTCCGAACTCGCTCCTCGCGCCAACGCACCAACTCGCGCAGCACCGCGTACGTTTCCACCCCCAGGCCCCGTCCGGCAGCCAGCTTTCTCGCCAGGCCCTCAGGGTCTGGCTCGAAGCGCGCCGCATCGGCCCATTGGGCGGACTGCTTCATTGCCCAGCCTTTGCGCCCACGGCGGTCGAGATCGGCCAGTAGCACCTCGGCTGCTTCCACCAGAAACCGCACGTCCTCGAGCGCATAGTCGGTGAGCGCCTTGGCAAGAGGCCGCTTCAGCCAGTCGGCTCGCGTGTAGTGCTTCGGAACTTTCACCCCAAGCAGCTTCGAAAGCAACGGGCCCAGGCCGATCTGGTCGCCGTGACCGGCGAGAGCCGCCGCGATCGAAGTGTCAAGCAGCGGTGTCGCGACCATCCCGTAGTCGTGATGCAGGCATTCCTGGTCCTGCTCAGCACTGTGCATCACCTTCAGCACCTTCGGATCGGTCCACACATCGAGCAGCGGCCCGATGTCTTCCTTCGAAAGCGCCAGCGGATCGAGTAGCCAACCATCCTCGCGGTCGGCCACTTGGATCAGGCCCAACTTAGGGTAGAACGTCTTCTCGCGTAGAAACTCGGTATCGAGTGCAATGATCGAGCGTGTGGCCAAACGCTCGGCGAGTTTGGCCACCTCCGCACGAGTAGTGATGAGCGGTTGCGCGTCGGTGCTCCGCCCCTCGCTCTTGGGGTCCTTTGGAGACCCACGTCGAGACGATTTCTTCTTGTTGTGACGCTCCATTTTTTTCTCGTGCAACCGAGACGGGCTCGTAACCGGCGCCGGGGCCCGGCGTTGCACTCTGACCACTTTCCCGGGAGGATAAGGCGGAATCGGCGGGACGTTCCTCTTTGATTCTAGCTAACTGCTTGGAAACCGCTTGGGACTACGGACGGATCGAGCGTGGCCGTCGCCAAAGCGAAGAAAGGCATTCCTCCGAAGGCTCAACGGTTGAAGAAAAACTTCTCGGCGGTCGTGACCAGGACGTGCTCTTTGTCCGACGCGCTCAGGAAGTCCGCGTGGTCGCGGATCAGCGCCAACGAGTCGTCGTACTTATGTGGGGGCTGCACCTGGAACGGGCAATCACTCTCCCACATGCAGCGGTCCGGGCCGTAGGCGTCGACGACGCGTTCGATCATCGGCAGCATGTCCGTGTAGGGCGGCGTGGCCTTTCCTAAGGCATAGAACGCGCCGACCTTCATCAAGATGTTCTTATGCTTGGCGAGTCCACACAACTCGCTGACCTGCGCGTCGTCGGGAGGCGCGCCGGCTCCGATGCGCGCCAAGTGGTCGATGATCACCGGCGTGTCGGGATACTTTGCGCACATGCGGCCGAGCTCCGGCATGTCGCCGGGGTTCATCAGGAAGCTCAACGCCAGGTTGTGCTCGGCCCCGGTTTCGAACATCCGGTCCCACTTGGGGTGGCTCATCCACTGCTCGCCCAACTCGTCTTTGCGGTGGATGCCGCCCCGCACGCGGAAGGCGTAGGTGCGCTTCTTGCCGAGATCGACCATCATCTCGGCCGGTTCGGGCGACTCGTCATCGAGCACGTCCGGCAGCACGCCGGTACCGACGAAGTTCTCCGGATACTTCTCCATCATGTCGAGCATGTAGCTGTGATCGGTCCGGTAGAACGACATCTGGATCAGGTTGATGCGATTCACTCCCGAAGGCTTGCAATGAGCGAACAACTCCTCGGCGGTGAAGCTCGCCGGCTTCATATTTTCTTTCTTGAAGTCGGGATGCAGTGGGTACTTGTCGGTGTCCGGCGTCCAGATGTGGACGTGGCCGTCGATGATGCGGCCGCCGAGTGACGCCGCCTCTGGTGCCTCCGCGGCTTCCTCTTGCGCACCACAAGCGCTCAGCAGTCCGGCCCCGCCGGCTGCGGCTAGCAACTCTCTTCGTGTCATTGCAACATGTCTCCCTTGGCCGTAGCGTGCTGATGCAAGCCGCGGAACGAGGGGATTATAGCCCATCGCCTTCATCGGATTACGCCCTCAGCCTGCCTTGTTACCGACGGTCTGCTTTACGTACTCATCACTCGCCGCGTTCAACCTGGCCAGCAACTCTCCCGGCAGCGTCAGCCGCGAACCCGCGACATTGTCATCGACGTGCTCGGGACGCTCGGCGCCGGCCAGCGAACTGGTCACTTCCGGGTGAGTCAGCACCCAAGCGATGCACACTTGCGCACGGCTCACGCTCAACTCCGACGCGACCTCGTCCAAGGCACTGAGCATCCGTGCTAGTGGACTGCCGGGCGGGGCGGTGCGCCCGGGCGCGATCGTGCCCGAGGCCAGCGGGCTGAAGGCCATCAGCCCCAGCTTGTGCCGGCGAATCAATGGGAACAGCTCTCCTTCGATACCCTGCACGGCCTGCTCCGGGGTGTGGCGGCCGACGATGTTGAAGTAATTCTGCAAGCCCGCCAAGCGCGAGCGGCCTTCTTGCGCGCTGTGGGCCACCAGCCGGCCGACTTGCTCGCCGGTGTGGTTCGAGACACCCCAGTAGCGCACTTTGCCCGACTTCACCAGCGAGTCCATCGTGTCGGCGATCTCGGTCAACGGGGTCTGGGGGTCCTGGTTGTGGAGGATGTAGAGGTCCACGTAGTCGGTCCCAAGGCGCTTCAAGCTGCCCTCGCACTCGCGAAACGCGAACTCGCGCGTCAATGGGACCGCCACCGACGGTGCGTCGCCCTCGGGCTTGCGGCCCGGGTGCACTTTGGTACAAATCACCAGCCGGACGCGCGGATGGCCGCGAATCGCCTTGCCCAGCGAGGCCTCCGCGCCACCCCACCCGTAGGCATTCGACGAGTCGAAGAAGTTGACGCCCAGCTCGAGGCAGCGCCGGAGAATCCGTTGCCCCAGCGGGTTGTCCGGCGACCGCTCGGTCTGCCGGAAGGCCGTACCCTGGCAGAGTCGCGAGACGCGCAAGTCGGTCCAACCAAAGGGCACCCGGGAGGAATCGCCCGCTTGTCGTTGTGCGAGGGCAGAGAAGCGGGCTGCGGCCAACGCCGCGGCAGCCCCGAGGCCGTAGCGCAGCACACTCCTGCGATCTACGGTACCCGAAACCATCCGATCATGCGCCATGCTACTTCTCCTTCGAGGGGGCATTCTTCACGGCGCCGGCGTCGGGCCGGTCGTCCGCGACGAACCCGTCACGGTTCGGCATCTTAACCTGCGGCAGCGTCTTGGCGTCCAGCACGTCGTTCTCGCCGACCACCTCGCCGAGAAACAGCACGTACGCCACCACGGCGTACATCTGGTCGTTGGTCAGCACGCCCGGCGTGTCGAACGGCATCGAACGGTTCGTGTAGTCCCACAGCGTCGTCGCGTAGGGCCAGTAGCTCACCACCGTCTTGACCGGCTTGGCGGAGTCGAGGCTGCCCACGCCGCCCACCAACGCCCCCTGCTCGCCGCCCTCGCCGTTGTTGCCGTGGCACTCGGCGCAACGCCGTTCGTAGACGTCCTTGCCCTGCGCCGCCGTGCCGCTGCCTTCGGGCAGCCCGGTTCCGTCCGGAAAGACCGAGATGTCCCAGGTCTTGATCTCCTCGGCGGTCGGTGGACGTCCGACGCCGTACTTCGGCGACTGCGCGTCGGCAACGCAGCCCATCACGGCAAGCGCCAGTACAGCGCAGCCCCACACCCCGCGATTCGAACTCGACCTCGGCACCCTACACATTCGACACACGCCCATCTCCAGCGACCTTCCAAGCCTTGATGCCGTTGTTGTGGTAATTCGAATTCCGCCCGCGCGCCTCGATCAGCGCCTCGACCGTCGGTTGGACGTAGCCCGAGTCGTCGCTCGCCCTCGACAGGATCGTCGTCTCGCTGCCGTCCCATCTCCACGGCAGGCGGAAGCGCGTAAAGGCAAACCGATGGCGCGGCTCCTGTAGCCCCGAGTCCTGCCAGGTCGCGCCGGAGTCGGTCGAGACCTCGACGCGTTCGATTACGCCCCGTCCCGACCAGGCGAGCCCGCTGATCTCGTACGGCCCCGCCCCGTTGAGCGTCTGCCCGCCAGAGGGGAACGTGATCACCGACTTGGCCTCCATCGGGAAGCTAAACAAGCGCGCCTTGCCGTTGGCCAGCAGGTCGGTGTATTTCGACGTCTCGTCGCGCGCCATCACGGGCCGATCGGTCACCTTCAGCCGCCTCAGCCATTTGACGTTGATGTTGCCCTCCCAACCAGGCACCATCAGCCGCACCGGATACCCCTGCTCGGGCCGGACCGCCTCGCCGTTCTGCCCGTAGGCGAGGAGCACGTCGTCGCGGCACTTGTCGAGCGGCAGGCTGCGTTGCATCTTGCAGGCGTCGCCGCCCTCGGCGATGATCCACTTGGCGTCGGGCTCGACGCCCACCTCTTCGAGCACGACCGACAGCGGCACGCCCGTCCACTCGCTGCAACTGGCGAGGCCGTGGCTCATTTGCGCCGTCGCCCCCTTCTTCGCGCCCCACTCGCTGCCGCTATTGCCCGAGCACTCGACGAAGTGGACGCGCGTCACCGTCGGCAGCCCCCGCAACTCCTCCATCGTCAGCACCAGCGGCCGCTCGACCAGTCCGTGGATCAGCAGCCGGTGCTCGGCCGGATCGATCGCCGGCACGCCGGAATGGTGCCTTTCGAAATGGAGGCCCGAGGGCGTAATGATGCCGCCCGAGAGATCTTGCAGCGGCGTACGCGTCGAACCCATCTCCGGGGTCTTGGTGGCGCGCATGTGCCGGGCCGCCTGTTCGTGCGCCGACGGCGTTCCGTACTCGCTCAGCGGTGCGCCCAGGCGGCTGGGACCGGCGTCGGGTGCCTTGGCGTCGGAGCAGGATGTCAATGCACCCGCTACCGCGCTGCCGACCGCGGCACCGGTTCTCAAGAACGCCCGGCGGCTCTCCTGGCGGCCTGCTGGGCGGCCCCCTGAACGGCTCGGTGCCTTGGCGTTCGATCCATCCGGTATCACTCGACCTCCTGTTGCTCGACTCGCGTACTTGCGGGCACGGCATGCCGTGTCTACACTGCCCAATCGCCCCGCGCAGCGCGAGTCGGCGAGGGTTTCAACGATTATAGGCGGTTGCGAGCCCATGGCCGGTGGCTCGAAGACAGGCTCGTTGACAGGCCTTGGTTTCGACTAGGCCAGGAGTCTTACGTCTGGTAGAAGGCCCCCCGAGTCATGAACAGGCCCTTTCGAGGGGCCTTATCCCAAACCGGCGTGAGCACAATGATGACTAGTCCTCATGCTGCCGGATTTCGGCTCGGGAGGTCGACCAACACTGCGGGGCACGGCATGCCGCGCCCGCGACTCGATGCGTCAACTGCTTGACACCTCACGCTCCGTCCATTCACGCGCACGGCAACGCAACAAAGAGCCCTCGAAGGGGGCGTCCCCAACTAACAGCCCAGGACGTGAGCCCAGGGAACCAACCCACCATCCGGGCCAACCTCTGAAGGCGCACAGGACCTCGACAACCCCATTTCCCCCAAAAGCCCGCCATAATAACCTCACCGTGGCCGACGAGAAACAACTCGAAATCCTCCGCCAAGGCCCGGACGCCTGGAACACCTGGCGCGCCAAGAATCCCACGGCCATGATCGACCTCGGCAAGGCGGACCTCGGCAAGGCGGACCTCGGCAAGGCGGACCTCGGCAAGGCGGACCTCGGCAAGGCGGACCTCAGCGAGGCGAACCTCTGCGAGGCGGACCTGAGCGCGGCGCACCTCCGCGACGCGCACCTCAGCGGGGCGGACCTCAGCGGGGCGGACCTCAGCAACACGGACCTCAGCGAGGCGGACCTCAGCAGGGCGGACCTCAGCAGGGCGGACCTCAGCGGGGCGGACCTAAGCGAGGCGGACCTCAACGGGGCGATCCTCCGCAGGGCGGACCTCCGCAAGGCGTACCTCCGAGGCGGACCTCCGCGGGGCCGACCTCCGCGGAGCACACCTCAGCGAGGCGGACCTCCGCGAGGCACACCTAATCGAGGCGAACCTCAGCCAGGCGGACCTCCACGATGCGCATCTCCACGCGGCGGACCTCCGCGCGTTCGCCCGAGACTCCGAAAGAGACCACTGGACCGTCATGGAAGTCCTGACGGCCTACGTCAGAAAAAACGCAGCATGGAAGGACAGCAAAGAAGCGAGCTCCGAGGTTTCCGACGACCGCGGCGAGACACCAAGCGACGCAGCCCAACCCGCGCCAGAAATCCCCGAACCGCCCATCGACATCCAAGCCATTCTCACCGTCCTGGGCCGCCGCGAGCTTGACGAGGAACGTGAGCAAGACCACCAACTCAATCTTGCCGCTACCGACCTACGCCGGGCGGATCTCCCCGAGACCCACCTGGAAGGGGCGAACCTTCGCGAAGCCCACCTGCAAGGGGCGAACTTCTGGCATGCCCACCTAGAACACGCGTACCTCGACAACGCCCACCTAGAAGAGGCGCAACTCTTCGACACGCACCTGGAAGGGACGCACCTCAGCGGCGCCCGCCTGGAAGGGGCGTTCCTCTTGTATGCCCACCTGGAAGGAGCGTACCTCTTCGACGCCTATCTGGAAGGGACACATCTAGAAAACGCTCACCTGAAAGGGGTGCTGGGCCTCACGCAGGAACAACTCGACAAGGCGCGAGGCAACTCCGTTACGGCTCTTCCCGCCCACCTCGAACGTCCATCTCACTGGCCGGCAAAGACGACTTCTGGCCCACCAACTCCCGCATAATCAAACCGCCCCACCCACAACCCCCTCCCCCAGCAGCCGAGCTCTACACTGATAGGCCGAGCACAAGTCTCCCTCGTTTCGCCCTTCCCCACTGCCTTCTGGCCGCAGGTGTGGGCTTGGTCCAAGCCCTTCCGCTCCAGCGTGTTCGACGACTTCGCGCCTCGAACGGTAGGCGACTTTGTCGCTTGGATGACCGCTCGAGCAAGCGTCCCCGGATTCGGCTCGTTCGCCGTCCGGCACCGCGAAGAGTACGGCGGCGTCATCACCTTCGAGCGGTCCCATCCCGAAGTCCCTAGCGGTGTCGCGCACGTCGTCTTCAAACGGACCTTCTTCGGCGACCAGATCGCCGGCGAAGCCATGCGCCTCGCCTATCGCGGCCTGTCCGGGGCGTCAGCCCTGGCTGAGTTAGAATAGGCCGAGATGTTTGTGGGGCATTTCGGTATCGGGCTCGCGGCGAAGAGAGCTGCTCCTCGGACTTCCTTGGGGTGGCTGATTGCGGCCCCACTTCTGCTCGACTTGCTTTGGCCGGTCTTTCTCCTGCTGGGATGGGAGTCGGTCCGAATCGACCCAGAAGCCACAGTCGTCACGCCATTGGATTTTGTCAGTTATCCGATCTCCCACAGCCTGCTCTGCGTGGTTGGTTGGGCGCTATTCGTGGCGGGAATCTACTGGGCGATAAACAGGTACACGCGGGGCGCCTTGGCGATCGGCGCTGGCGTGATCAGCCATTGGTTTCTCGATTTGCTCGTTCACCGGCCCGACCTGCCGCTGTACCCGGGAGGAGCTAAAGTCGGACTCGGGCTGTGGCATTCGGTTCCCGCAACGCTAGTTGCGGAAGCTGCGTTCTTCGGTGCAGGCGTCTGGCTGTATACGCGTATGACAACTGCGACGTCGAAGAGCGGACAGGTGAGCCTGTGGATCTTCGTAGCCTTTCTTCTGTTGGTCTACTTCGGTAATCTCCTCGGACCCCCACCGGAGCGTGTAGAGGAGATCGCCTACCTCACCTTAACAATGTGGCTCTTGCCGTTCTGGGCATGGAGTTTCGACCGGCGAAGGATCGTTGCATAGCAACCTGGGCCGCCCTCGCCCCCGCCAGCCCATTTCAGTCACAAAACTTTCAAATCCCGATCTCCCGCATTTCCAACCACTTACCCAGCCGGGCCACCTTCCACCCGCACCTCTCAGCGGTATCCTGAAAGCGAAGAACGCCGGCCCAATGGCCGGCGTACCAGGCCGCGCGGGCCAACCGCGCGGCTTTTTCATTTTCAAGGAGAAAGAACCATGCCTACAGAAGCACAACGGAAGGCGAACCGTCAAAACGCCAAGAAATCCACCGGCCCACGTACCCCCGAGGGCAAAGCCCGCTCCTCCAAAAACGCACTCAAGCACGGCCTCCTCGCCCGCGACGCCGTCATGGCCGACGAGGACCCCGCCGAATACGACCGGCAACTCCAAATCCTCGAAGAAAACCTCTTCCCCAAGAACGCCATCGAATTCGAGCTCGTCCTCCAGATCGCCGACTCTCGTTGGCGCCTGCGCCGCATCACCCGCATCGAGGCCGGCCTCACCACCTACCAGTACCACGGCACCGACCGCGCCACCCGCGAACGCTACCCCAACACCGTCGTCCCCGGCCGCAACGGCGAGAACCAACTGCTGGGCAAGAGCATGCAGGACCACACCCAGGCCCTCCACAACCTGGCCCGCTACCGCACCATGACGAGCCGCGACATCACGCGCGCTCTGCGGATGATCCGGCAACTGCGCAAAGACGAGTTCGAGTGCAAAGAGAACCGCGCCGCGAACGGGGCGATCCACCGTCCGACCGTCACCGACCCGGACCCCTACAACACTCCCGACCCGATGGAGCGCCAACCGCCGCGCTACGAGCCACCGGCAGCGGCAGCGCAGACCTCCAACCCGATCGGCTTCCGCGCCGAGTTCGTGCCCAGCCCCCAAGCGACGCTCGGCGGCGAATCACGATTCACGAATCACGCATCACGAAAACCAAACCACGGGTCACCCAGGAGGGACCGCGGCCACAGACGAACCCAAGGCCCCGTGAAAACAAAGGGCTTGAGCACCGCCGAAGCCCTCAGGACGAATTACGGAACGAACCGCACCCCCGTCGCACCCGTTCCGAGCCGCCTGGCAACGGAGGTACTGGGGAGGTAATCGCGGCCCAACAGCGCAAAAACAACGTCGAGGTCAACGACAACATGAGACCCTACACCCGCAGTGCGCCTTATCGGGGTTGTGGCGCGGACGCCCACGTCTGCCGCATCGACACTCCTGTCGATGCTTGGTCCGGCGGTGTGGCGTGGCGGCGGCCGGGTTATCGGCGCCTCCCACGTCCTGGGGCGCGCCTCGTGGGGCGGCAGGGCGGGCGGGCACAGGGGCCCGCCCCTACAGAGATCAAGGGTGCAGCCCTTGGCTCGCTAGCTATACCGCTATGTAAGAAACAGTACACTCACGCCGCGGAAAGACGGCCGCAGGCGCGTGTTTCGATTCCGTCGCAAAGCAAAACGTTGTAACATAGGGTTTTCGAGATTGTGAGGACGATTATGTGGGGACGCAAAGACGAGCCCGAGGCGCGACCGGCGAGCGCTCCGGCGGTAAATCCGGCCGGTGGACAGGCACAAGAGTTGCAGCGCCCGGCGCCCGCGGCAGCCGCCGCCCGGCCCGCCTCCGCCGACCGGGGAGCACGGAACAACGCGCAAGTCGGCAAGTCGATCAAGTTCAAAGGCGAGATCAGCGGCAGCGAAGACCTCGTCATCGACGGCGAAGTCGAAGGTACCATCGAGTTGCGTGACAACAGCCTCATCGTCGGCCCCAACGGCAACGTGCGGGCGCAGATCAAGGCCCGAACCATTACCGTGCAAGGGCGCCTGGAAGGAAACGTGCACGCCGGCGAGCGGATCGAGATTCGCAAGACCGGCTCGCTCGAAGGCGACCTCGTCACCCCGCGCATTGTGATCGAGGACGGCGCGGTCTTCCGGGGCAGTATCGACATCCTCAAGCCGGGGGCGGTCCAACAGCCCGCGCCCAGCCGCAAGCCGATGCCCGAACGGGCCCCGATCGTCACGTCGACGGCGCCGATTCCTCCGACCGCGGAGGCCGCCGCCGGGTCGCCGAACCAGCCGCAGCACCAGCAGCGCAAATCGCGTTAGCCGTCTGACAGGAGTGTCAAGTCTTTCGGAAGTGTTGGACCGGCATGTGGCGTAAGGCTCCAGCCTTACCCCAGTAGGCGTTGACAGTTCGATTCTTCGAGACTCAGGATGGCAAACGACCGAGCAGTTGCGATGGTCGCGGACGTGAGAACCGACGAATCGCTCAATGAACTTCCCATTGGGCAAAGCTGGAGCCTTACGCCACGCCATAGGGTGAACGTCTTGAAGAAAGGACTTGTCGCCACGACATGAACCGGGCGCCCCTGGGACCGGTCACCCGAACCCCGTCTTCCTCGTCTTCCTCGTCCGGGGCCGCCGGCATGCCCGGCAACGATGAGCGCACGAGCAGCGGCCTGCGCCACTTTTTCCAGTGCTTTCCCGAAGGCAAGCACCTGGAGGTTCTCGATCTCGGCGGACTCAACGAGACCAACGTCAACTTCCTCAGTGCCCTCGACTGCAAGATCCACACCCTCGACCTGCTCGCGGTCTTCGACCAGGCCCTAGCGGCTGTCAACGGCCGCTTCGAGCCTGAAGACGCGCGCGCCTTCGTCGAGGAGTATTTGGGCTTCCCGCCGGCGCACTTCGACGCGGCGCTGGCGTGGGACACCCTCGAGCACCTCGACGAGGCGGTGATCGAGTTGGCCGTGTCGCGGCTGGGGCAGGTGCTCCAGCCCGGCGGCTCGCTGCTGGCGTTCTTTCACAGCCAGTCGGGTGGCGAGAACGTCCCGCTGCAGCGTTATGAGATCAGCGACCGCGAGACCTTGGCGATCCGTCCGGTCGGGTCGCGCCGGTTGCCCCGGACCTTCAACAACCGCAGCCTCGAGCGGCTGTTCGGCGGTTTCGAATCGGTCAAGTTTTTCCTGAGCCGTGACAGCCTGCGCGAAGTCATGGCCGTGCGCTGACGTGTGTCCACGAACTGTGCGCTCCCTGTCCGCACGCCTTCTCGGGTCGGTTGCTTTCGGCACGGTCCTGCTGGGCGTCGGCGTCCTGCCCGCTGCCGAGACGGTTGACTATCGCCAGATCGGCCACGACCACTTCTTTAATCTCGAATACGACCTGGCGATCGCCGCTTACCAACGCCTGATCGAAGAATCGCCTGAGGACTATCGGGCGTACAACCACCTCGCGACCGCCGTGCTCTATCGGGAATTGCTGCGGCTGGGCATGCTCGAGACGAGCGCGTTCAAGCACGACAACGAGTTCTTGGAGTGGGAAAAACCGAAGCCCGACCCCAAGGTGGGCGAGGAGTTCGAGCGCATCCTGCTCGAGGGCCGCACGCGAGCCCAAGCCGCTCTGAAGGCGTCGCCCAACGGTACCCTGGCCCGCTACGCCCTCGCGACAAACTTCGGCCTGCACGGCAACTACCAGTTCATGATCAAGAAAAGCTACTTCGGGGCGCTGCGCAACGGCGTTCGAGCCAACAAGCACAGCCGGCGCATCCTGAAGCGCCAACCCGACTTCGTGGATGCGTATCTGGTCGCCGGGGTGCACGAATACGTCGTTGGGAGCTTGCCATGGGCGATTCGGGCGGTGATCGTGCTGGGCGGCATCCGCGGCAACAAGCAGAAGGGTGAGGAGTTCGTCACGCGGGTGACTCGCGAAGGCAACCTGGCCCGGAACGAATCGCGCGCCTTGCTGGCTCTATTGCTGCGCCGGGAACGCCGTCCGCTGGAAGCCGTCGCCTTGCTGCGGGGCATGATCACAGACTTCCCGCGCAACTACGTGCTGCACCTGGAGTTGGCGTCGATGTATCTCGATGCCAAGCAGCCCGAGCGGGCGCTGGAAGTCTTCCGCGGCGCCTTGGCGAAAGCCGAAGCCAACGAAGACCGCTTCGGCCGCATGCCCCAGCGCACCAAGAACGCGCTCGTTCGCAAGATCGCGGAGATCGAGAAGGAGATTGAGGAGGCCGGGGCTTCCGTTCCCGCCGCCGCTGCGGCTCCTGTCAAAGATCCTGCTTAGCGGGAAGCGCGCGTGACCGCACGGCGAAGGCCGCAACCGCGCCGCCCTACTCTTCCCCCGCCATATCGCATCTCGCCTCCGCCAGCCTATTCTCGAGAATCTGCCCGGCGTGAAATGACCGAAGCCGCAAGTCACACCCCGCGGCCAGGTCCAACGCCTTGCGTGGAATCAGGCCGACGATCTCGCTTTCGATCGCGTCGGCGCCCAACCGGCGTGCCTCCTGCTGAACGCGCTCGAACGCCACGTGCGGGGGCGTCACCTCGAAGTCCGTCAGGTTCATCGAGACTTGCGCGAGACCGCGCGAGGCCAGGCTGAGGCCCAGCGCCTTCACCGCCCTTAGGCCGCCGGACGACTCACGGATCCGTACGGCGATTTCCTTTGCCACCGCGACGTCGGGTGTGTCGAGCACGATGTTGTAAGCGATTAGGATCTTCCGAACGCCCACCGCGGTAGCGCCCGCCGTCTCGTGCAGCGCCGGTCCGCCGATATCCGGCCGACGGCTCGCGTCCTCGGGCAAGAGCGCCCGCACTCCGTCGAACTGGCCGCGCCGGACGTTCTCCAGCCGCCGCCGCTCGTCGACGTGCGCCGCATCACCGTAGAGGTAGACGGGAATGCCGAGGCGCTCCCAGAGTTGCTCGCCGGTCCGCAGCGCGACATCAAGGCACTGCTGCCTCGTCGAGTCGTCGAGGGGAATGAATGGAACCACGTCCAAGGCGCCGATGCGCGGATGCGCGCCGCGGTGCTCGCGCAGGTCGATGGCTTCCACCGCGACGGCCGCCGCGCGCAAAACAGCCTCGGCCAGGTCGTCCGGCGGTCCGGCAAAGGTGAAGACCGAGCGGTGGTGATCGGCGTCGGCGCTTTGGTCGAGCAGCCGCGCGCCGCTGACCGAGACGATCGCGCGACGAATCCGCTCGATCACGGCGGGATCACGCCCCTCGGAGAAGTTCGGTACGCATTCGATCCAGTGGTTGTTCGACATCCCGGCCTAGCTGCGCCACCTGGGAAGCCGGGCGTCAATCCCGGGCTCTCGTCCCATCGGCTTCAGTCCCCCAATCCCGTGTCTGAAACCCGGCGCGCTGTAGATCACGCGGCCCTTGCGGATGGTCATGACACAGAGGCTGAAACCAAAATAGTAGGGGATCTCGCGGCAGTCCGGGACGTCGAAGATCGCGATGTCTGCCTGCTTGCCGGGCTCGAGCGAGCCCAGCCGCTTGGAGAGCCCCATCGCCGCGGCTCCGTTGGCCGTGGCGGCGGCGATGGCCTCGGTGGCCTGCAGGCCCATCTGCGAACACGCGAGAGATAGCACCATGGGCATGCTCACGGTCGGGCAGCCCGCGGGACTGAAGCCTGTCGCCAGCGCGATCGCCGCCCCACGGTCGATCAGCGTCCGCGCCGGGGCGAATCGAACGCCCCGGTGATAGGAAACACCTGGAAGCAAACCGGCCATGGTCGAACTGCCGGCGAGGCGATCGATCTCGTCCTCGCCGGCAAACAATAGATGGTCGGCGCTAAGCGCGTCCGCCTCCAAAGCCAGATTGACTCCCTCGTCGCTCTGCCTGCGGCAGGCCTCGACGCGTACCCGCAGCTTTTGCTTCTGCGCAGCCTGCAGAATCCGGCGGCTCCCTTCTACGCCGAACACGTCGGGATCGCAATCCACCTCACAGCATTGCGCCAGCCGCCGCCGCGACAAGCTGGGGAGGATCATCTCCACAATCTCGTCCACGGCCAGGTCGGGATGTTCCAGCGATCCGTCCAGCTCGGGCGCGCCCGCGGCAAACGTCGTCGCGACCTCAAGGGGTTCGTCGTCGAGCGATCGGGCGATCTGAAGCGCCTTTTGTTCGGACCCCAGCTCCGTCCCGTACAGCGAGCGCGTCTCTAACGTTGTCGTACCGTGAACCGCAAACCGCTCCAGCCACCGCTTCGCCTTCAGTCGCAGGGCTCTTTGGGTGAGCTGGCTCCGTGAGCGCACGCGCGGCGGAGGGCCCGCCTGGGGGTGAAGCCTAGGGGAACCTGCCCGCGAGCCCATGGGCTGGAGCGGCGCCGGACGGTCGAGCGGAGTGGATGCAAAGACGATCTGCGCGTGGAAGTCGACGAAGCTCGGCAGCACCACCTTCCCGGCTGCCTCGATCACCTCGGCGTCTCGCGCGACCCGCAGATTCTCAAGCCGGCGCGTTGTGCCGACCTCGCGAATGGTCTCGCCGTCGATCAGCACGCTGCCGTCGGGAATAATGCTGAGATCGCGAAGCTGATAACCCCTGCGTGTCGGAGGGCCCTGTAATGTGAGTAACTGCCGCGCGCCGCGGATAAAAATCATGGCCAATCCAAGCTTCGGTGGGCGAAGTGCAAACACAAGCCCGCAGCGGGATCGGGCCGACGCAGAGCGTCAAGGAAGAGCAACTCTCCGGCGCCGGCGCGATCCAGCTAGCGGCGCCGGCGAGAGAGGTCTTCGAGCCGATTGTAGCATCGGGTGGGCCGCACTCCTGCGTTATTCGTTACGTTAGCCTTACCCGAATTCGCACCTAAGCCTTGAGTACGACTTTGCGGCGCGGCAGGAGCGTTTGAGCCGTACGGAAGACCGCTTTGCTAGAATCCCTGAGGCAGTCCAGGAGGGCACGATGAACCGACTGAACCGACGATCCTTTTTACAGACGAGCTTAGCGGGACTTGCCGCCACGGCGTCGGCCAAGCAAAAAACATATCGCATCGGTGTGATAGGCGACACCGGTCATGGCAATTACGGCCACGGCCTCGATACCGTTTGGCACGCGTTTGATTTCACCGACATCGTCGCAGTGGCCGACCCCGACGACGAGGGCCGCGCCAAGGGCAAAGAGCGCACCAGGGCGAAGCGCGACTATCGCGACTACCGTGAAATGATCGAGAAAGAGAAGCCCGACATCGTCGCGATCGGTCCGCGCTGGCTCGATCAACGGGTCGAGATGACGACCACCGTCGCCAACGCCGGCTGCCACATCTTTCACGAGAAGCCGTTCGCCCGCAGCCTCACCGACGCCGACAAGATGGTCGCGGCCATCGAGCGCAACAAGGTGAAGGTCCAAATGGCGCACCAGATGCGCACGTCGCCGTTCGTCGCCGGTGTGAAGCGGGCGATCGAGGCGGGCGAGATCGGCATGATCCAAGAGGTCCGTGGGCGCGGCAAGGAAGACCGGCGGGCCGGCGGCGAAGACTTGATGGTGCTCGGCTCTCATATCTGTGACATGATGCGGCACTTCTTGGGTGACCCCAAGTGGGTCTTCTCGCACGTGACCGACGATGGGCAAGAGATCGGCGGCCGGCATGTGCGTGAAGCGTCGGAGCCGATTGGCCCGGTGGCCGGCAATCAAATCGCGGCGGTGTTCGGTTTCGACAACGGTATTCACGCCTACTTCGGCTCCAAGGCGAACGACCAAACGCACCGCAACCGCTTCGGTACCTGGTTCTACGGCAGCAAGGGCGTGATCTTCATGCCGAACTCGATCTACCCGAACGGCCAGCCCTATATCCTGCGGTCGCCGGGTTGGCTGCCGGATGAAAAGCACCGGTGGGAGAAGATCGAAGTTCCGCCGCCGGCGGGAGGCCGTTTTCAAGCTGAAGGCCGTGGGTTGGCCAACGCGATGCTAGTCGACGACCTGCTCCACGCGATCGAGCACGACGGCAAGCCGATCTGCAACGAGCAAGATGGCCGCTGGACGACCGAAATGATCACGTCCATCTACCAGTCGCAGAAGACAGGAGCGCGCGTCGAGTTACCGTTGAAGGACCGCAAGCATCCGTTGGAGGCACTCTAGCGATGCTGCAACCTGAAACGCTAGAGCGACTTGCCGCCGATCAGGCCGACCATCGCTCCGAAACCCATCTGCCAGCTTGTCGTGCAGGCCGCGAAGAGCTTCTTTGCGTTTTCGGAAGGCTCAGAAAGCCCTGCCAGGTAGACGCTCAACGCGAGCAATATCAAGGTGAGTAAGAACACGCAGACGAACACGAACCTGAAACCGGCTGTTAGAGCAACAGGGCGGCCAACCTCGGCTGGTGGTGGCTGCTCGGTGTTCGGCGACATTGTCTTGGTCTAGCGTGATCCAACGCCGTCGCCGTCACCCGGAGCGACTCTTCGGATGATCGCCATCCAGGGTGATGATGGTGGTCTTCGTGAGATTTGTGAAGATGGCGTGAAGAATTCGCCACACAAGATTCAAGTATCCTGGTTTGAAGACGAGGGCGGTGAGAAACAGCAGCACCAACACTGCCAGCATCGATTGCACGCCGAAAGCAACCTGATCTATCATTGACTCCATTGCTTCTCCCTCGGTAGCTCTATTATACCTCGCCCCCGTGTGCCGGCCTCCGCGGGAAATCTCCAAAGCTGGCGAAATCAAATCAAGACATCAACGAGGAGTCGCTCGATGAAACGCAGACACTTTCTGAAAAATGCCGGTTTGGCCTCTGCCGCGCCGCTGGCCGCCGCCCCTATGCAGGCTCCGGCGCCCATGGGTGATAAACCGGCCATCAAGATCACCGATATCAAGACGTTCCTGGTCTGGAGCGGAGGCCGCAACTGGGTCTACGTCAAGGTGCTGACCGATCAGGGCATCCATGGGATCGGCGAGGCGTACTCCTGCGGTCCCGATGAGGCGACGGTCAAGGTCATCGAAGACTACAAGCTCTGGCTGGTCGGCCAGGACCCGCGCAACATTCAGTTCCTGTGGGACCTGATGTACAACACGACGCGCTTCCCGGGCGGCTCGGTCTCCGGGGCCGCCATGAGCGGCATCGAGCACGCCCTGTGGGACATCGCCGGCAAGGCGGCCGGCCTGCCCTGCTGGGCGCTCCTCGGCGGACGTGTGCGGCAGAAGGTGCGCGTCTATCAAAGTATCGGCGGAGGCAGCCCGACCGAAGCCGCCGAGAACGCCAAGCAACTGATCGAGACGTACGGCTACACGGCCGTGAAGATGTCACCGCACAATCGCGGCGACAACCAGATGCCGTACAACATGGTCACCCGCATCGCCGGTCAGCGTGTCGGCGCCGTGCGCGAGGCGGTCGGTCCCGACGTCGATATCGGGGTCGACATCCACGCCCGCTACTTCGAGGTGCAGCGGGCCATCCGCGTTGCCCGAGAGATCGAGCCCTATTACCCCTTCTGGCTCGAGGAGCCCATCCGGCCCGAAAACTTCGATGCCATGAAGAAGCTGGCCGACCATGTGAACATCCCGCTCGCGAGCGGCGAGTGCAACTACACCAAGTATGAGTTCCGCGATCTGATCAACATCCAGGCGCTCGACATCATCCAGCCGGACATCTGCGTTTGCGGCGGCATGTTGGAGATGAAGAAGATTGCCGCCATGGCCGAGGCGCAGTACATGGTGGTGGCACCGCACAACCCGATGAGCCCGCTGGCGGCGGCGGTCAACGTCCACTTCGCCGCGTCCACCCCGAACTTCCTGATCCTCGAATACCGGGCCCCGGATCGCGGCGCTTACAAGGACGTGCTCAAGGAGCCCATCATGGTCAAGGACGGCCATGTCGAGATTCCCAACAAGCCCGGCTGGGGTGTTGAGTTAAACGAAGAGGCCTTCCCAAGCATGCCGCCGCGGCCATGGAAGCGCGGCACGGGTTATCGGGCCGATGGGTCGGTGGCGTTTATCTAGCGGGAAGCGACGTGACGGCGCGTGGGTCGGATCGCCCGGCTCAACGGCAGGCGAGCAGCCGGCCTAGTCGTCGTCATCATCATCGCCGTTGCGCCGACCGCCGCCGTCATCGTCATCGTCATCATCATCGCCGTTGCGCCGACCGCCGCCGTCATCGTCATCGTCATCATCATCGCCGCCTCGCCGCCGGGGATTCCTCCGCCCGCCTTCAATGACGGTGACCCCGTCTTCTCCCCGGATCATCGTGCCGTCAAACGTGCGGGCCTCGAGCACCGCGATCGTCGAGCCTACCTGAAGCGTCGTTTCGTTCACGATGCGGCAAACCAGGTCATCCAGACCATCTCGGGGCTTCGAGACGTCTTTGAGTTGACACAGGGACCGGTGGCCGCGGCCGACCATCCGCACGCTCGCGCCGGCCAGCATGATCGTCTCCGGGTCAACCGTCGAAGCGTCGAAATCGGGTTCACTCAAAATCGCCACCCGGATCGTTGCAGACGAACGTAGCTTGATGACGTTCCTGGCGCTCCCCGGCTTGATGTCGATCGACACCTCGCGAACCGTTTCGCCGATCATCAGCCGAAGTTGCCCGTAGTCGTCCACGGAGGGGTTCGAGTTCAGCCTGGCCATCAGCGGTAGCCCCAAACCCGTCAACAGATACCGATAGACATGGTCCGGGTTGAAATCAGGATCGAGTGGTTCGGGAATGAACCAAGTCAGCCCTCCGTCGAGGCTGATGCTGAACACGCCGTGGGGGCCGAACGGCGGCTCGAATTCCGAGATACGGCCTGGGCATAGGGAAGGAGAGGTCACTGGCCAGGCGAAGATGAACCTAGCATCCAGACCCACCCGGCCGTTGAAGACGGGCGGCTCGGAGGGGAACTGAGGACTGTCTTCAGCTTCTCCCGCGCACGGAACCGGCTCCCAACCGGACGCCTGCCAAGCGCTGAAAGTGCCCTCGACCTTCAGGATATAGTCGATCCCCGCCTCCAAGGTCTCTGCCACCCTCCGCCATCGACGGGCCGGAGGGCGAGTTGCTGTCGAGCAAGAAGGACTCGATCACCGGTCCTTGCCTGACATCGTTTTCGGCGGCGGCAGGCGCGCCAAGCAGGATCAGCGAGGCAGCGCACGCGATCCAAAATGGCTGAAGGAAAGAGCCGAACCTGTGAGGCAGACGCCGGGGTGTCGCCATGATTTCACCTTTCGTTCGATTGCTCGATGGTTTTGTCTGACGTGCGCGGCTCGATTCGGTCCGAGCAGCACGGGATGAGTATCAGGCAGGATTACCCTCACGCACAATATAGCGAATCTCGCACGACCCTAGTACTAACGATCTACGACGTTGGCATGACCCCTGCGTTTGTCGAACCCGCACCCGCGGGATGGTTCTCGAAACACAGGAACCGGCTTGAAGCCCGGAGCGCGATCTAGGGCGGTTGACTCCGGCGGCCCGTTCATGTTTCCATTGCCAAGCAACGGCGGAGTATGAACTCCGGCGAAAGGAGTTTTTATGGATCGACGGCAGTTCATCTCCACGACGGGCGTGGCGGCGGGAGCGACCGCTTTATCGTCCTGTGCGACGCAGCCCGAAGCCGGCGGCGAATCGAAGCCCGAGCGCAAGCCCATCAAGATGCACGTCGGCACCCAGCGTGGGCCGACCAGCCCCGAAATGCTGCAGTACATCAAGCGGCACGGGGTCGACCACATCTGCGGCTATCCGCCACGTCCGCCGGAAGACCGCGGCTACTGGACGTACGAGGACGTCGCCAAGACCCGCGAGATGTGCGAGCAAAACGGCATCAGCCTCGACGTCGTACAATTGCCTTTCCTCAGCTCGAGCCACATCGACCGTGAAAAGCGAGGCGCCATCATGATGGGCCAGTCGCCCGAGCGCGACCGCGACATCGAGCACATTCAGAAGATGATCGTGAACTGTCAGAAGGCGGGCGTGCCATGCGTCAAGTACAACATGAGCCTACTCGGCGTACTGCGCACCGAGCGTACGCCGGGCCGTGGAGGCTCAACGTACAGCACGTGGCGTTTGGCCGAGGCCAAGCCCGACCCGCCAGTGACCCGTGCCGGCCAGGTCAACGAGGAAGAGGCCTTCGAGCGCATCACCTACTTTCTGGACCGTGTGATCCCAACCTGCAACGAGTACAAGATGCGCTTCGCCTGCCATCCGCACGACCCGGGGGTACCGCCGGAAGGCTATCAGGGGATCTCGCGCGTGCTGGGCACGCCGGAGGGCCTGAAACGGTTCGTCTCGATCAACGAGAGCCCCTATCACGGCTTCAACCTCTGTCTCGGGACGACGGCCGAGATGCTCCGCGACCCCAAGACCGAGATTCACGACGTGATTCGTGACCTGGGCGGACGCAAAAAGATCTTCAACATCCACTTCCGCAACATCATTGGCGGGCGAGATGACTTCCAAGAGGTGTACCCCGACGAAGGCGACATGAACATGGTGCACGTGGCCCAGTCGCTGCAAGAGGTCGAGTACCCTTACATGCTGATGCCCGACCACGTGCCCAGGCACCCCGACGACCCCGGTGGACGCCAAGGTTTTGCCCATTCGTACGGCTACATCAAGGGAATTTTGCAAACGCTCGAAACGGCGGCGTAGGAAAGGCCGTGTTTCGTGTTTCGAGAAGCGTGTGACGGGTTGGTGCGCCGGCCCGTCACCGCAGCCCAAGCCCCGAACCCACGCAATTAGGAAGCAACATGAAGCTCAAGTTCTACGAAAAACGAACTTGCACCACTTGCCGCAAGGCGAAGGCCTTCCTCGTCGATCGAGGCGCTGACCTCGACACCGTCGACCTCAACAAGGGCCTCACCGTCGAACAACTCGAAAAGATCATCGGCAAGCGCGACTATCGCAAGTTCCTCAACACCCGCAACGAGTTGTATCGCGAAATGAAGATGAAGGACAATCCCCCATCCCGCGCCAAGGCCCTCCGCCTGATGTCGGAAAACCCCAACCTCATCCGCCGTCCGATTGTCCGCAAGGGGGCTAAGCTCGCTTTGGGTTTCGACGAGGAGGCTCTGAGCGATCTGCTGTAAGCCGTACGAGCCGGAACCGCGCCTCGGTGAAACCGCACACAAAAGGCGAAATGCGACGATCCCAACCAGCCCATCCCGCGAAACCAACCGTCCAACGGCTGGCCTGTTCGACCCCAAGCGGCGTAAACGTTGGCGCCAGTGCCCTGCCGCGGAGACATCGACCCGGAGGTCGATGCTGCAGGCCAGGAGGCCCGCGCCACCACGGCATTTCGGCTTGCGGACGGATCGCGGAACAGTCTCGCCGTTGGGTGACAGGGTAAACTCCTACTAGAGGCCACAAATGTCCCTTCGCCCGGTCAAGCAATTCGTTCATGCCAAGCCGACGCTCGAAGGCGCGGGTGTGCACTTGCGCCGGGCGTTCGGGTTCGGCAATACGTCTGACTTCGACCCTTTCCTTCTTCTGGACGATTTCCGCAACGACGCGCCGGAAAACTATCGAGCCGGCTTCCCCTGGCACCCTCACCGCGGAATCGAGACCATCACGTATGTCCTCGCAGGCCACGTGGAGCACGGCGATAGCTTAGGGAACAGCGGTGCGATTGCCGCGGGCGATGTCCAGTGGATGACGGCCGGGAGCGGGATTGTCCACCAGGAGATGCCCAAAGGGGACGAAGCGGGCCGGATGCATGGTTTTCAACTCTGGGCGAACCTGCCGTCGTCACTCAAGATGACGACGCCCCGCTACCAGGATGTGACGGCGGCCGATATCCCGGTAGTGACGGATGACGACGGCACCCAGGTCCGGATTGTCTGTGGGAGCTTCTGGGGCAAGTCCGGACCCGTGGACGGGATCGCGGCTGACCCTGTGTATCTCGATGTGTCGATCCCTCCGGGCAAGAGCAAGACTCTGCCGGTCGAGACGACTCGCCATGCCTTCGCGTACGTGTTCGCGGGCGCCGGCCGGTTCGGCAACGCCTCGGATCCGTTGGCGGTGCGCACCGAGGAGGTGGGCGGGGCCGAGGAGGTGGCACCCACGGAGGTGGACAACCGCTCGCTGGTGCTGTTTGACCGTGGCGACGAACTCTCGGTGCAGGCGGGCGAGGAAGGGATGAGGTTCCTGCTGGTCTCGGGAAAACCACTGGAGGAGCCGGTGGCATGGCGCGGGCCGATTGTGATGAACACCCAGGAGCAACTCCGCCAAGCGTTCCAAGAACTTGAGCAGGGAACGTTTCTGAACCGGGGCCCAGGGTGAGGTGTGGTTCGCCAAAACTTCATAGCCGATAGAAAGAAGACCGGGCTCGTATACGATCCGGTCTTTTGAGGTGTCATCGTGCTGGGCGTTCCCGGCAATCTAGCCGGCCAACGAGCACACTATTTGCTGTCCGCGCATTCCTGCACGTAGTTGAGCACCCGTCGCCGGTGTGCCCCATCGATCGCGCAATCGACACACCGGAATTCGAGTTCCTGACGCTGCTGGGCGGCGCGGCGCTCGTAGCGATGGTGCAGCTCAAGCTCCTCAATCTAAACGGCTACGTAGTTTTGGCGAACCACAGCGGGCGGAAAAGCTGTGTCGGCAGGAGTACCGACACGGCAGGTCTGAGGATCCGCGCCACAGCGGGTCACGTCCCTCCCTCGATGGCCTTGCGCAGGCCCTCGCCGTGGTCTTTGAGCCAGTGGTAGAGGATCATGATGTCGGTCGAGATGCAGAAGTGCTTCACGCCTAGGTCGAGATAGTACTTGGCCTGGTCGACGGACTCGATCTCGGCGCGCGGGGCGATGCCCGCCTTCAACGATGATTCGATCAGGCGGCGCTCGATCGCCTTCTGCGCGGGGGTGAAAAACTCGCCGGCACGGCCGATGCTCATGGCGTAATCGGCCGGCCCCCACTGCACCATGTCGATGCCCTTGACGGCCAGCACTTCGTCGAGGTTCGCGACGGCGCCCTTCTTCTCGATCATCACCGCGACGACGATGTCGCGCAGTTGCTGGACGTAGGCGGGCGTGCCGCCGTAGAGCATGTAGGTGGCCCGGCGCGTCCCCACGCCGTGGACGCCGCCGTCTTCGGGCGTCTCGGGGCGCACCGTACGCACGCATTCCTCGAAGTCTTCGACCGTGCGGCAGTCGGCGAACAGCACGCTCTGGAAGCCGGCGCCGATGGCCCGCTGGGCCAGGAAGCGGCGCGGCTGCTGGTCGACCTTGATCATCGACGAGAGGTTGTACAACTCGGCGGCGCGACAGATGTTTTCGAGCGCGTAGAGGTCGAACGGCGCGTACTCGGAGACGAATTCGATGTAGTCGAACATGCCGGTGTGTCCGACGGCCTCGGTCACCGACGGCCAACTGCTGTGGATGTGGGTACCGATGGTGGGCTTGCCGGCGTTGAGGAGTTCGCGGAGCTTGTTGGGTCGCATAGCGGGGTCCTTTGGCGGTGATTCTGTGTAGGGTAGCAGTCGCGGCAGTGGCGGGGACAAGAAGAAACGTCGACCCGGAGGTCGACGCTTGCAGGCCGGAGGCCCCGCCACTCCCCCCTGCCGGCACCGGTGGCTAGGTATTCGCGGCTAGTTCTCCCCGGTCAACGCAGACAGCGGCGGGCGCGGCTTCGGGCCGATGGGCAGACGGCTGGCAAGCATTCCCGTAAGACCGCCGACGACCAGCGAGGTTGGCATGATCCAGAGAAACGTAGGTCCCGGCTCGCCGGTGAACAGCTCCCAAAACGCGATCACCACCGCGTCGATGATGCTCGCGATCACACCTACCCACGCACCGAACGTCGTTGCCCAGGGGACGAACATCGCGAAGAAGAACAGCACGAACAGCGGCGACACCAGCAGGTTCACGACACGGTTGATCACTTCCAGCAAGTTGCCCGGCACGATGCTCACGAAGAACGTCAGGCCCAGAACCACAACGCCGACCAACACCGAGATGTACTTGGCGAGCCGCACATGGTCGGTCTCTGCCATCTTCTGCTTGCGAAAACGGTCGATGAAGTCGACGGTGATCACCGAGCACGAAGAGTTCACGCCCGACGACAAACTTGACATGGCGGTGGCGAGCAGCCCGGCAACCACCAGACCACTGATGCCGATTGGCAAGCCGAACACGATGAACTGCGGGAAGAGTTGGTCGGCGTTGGCGTAGATTGTCTGTCCATCAGGCACGCGGTGTGGATTGGCTTGGAAGTAGGCGAAGAGCGAGAGGCCCATCAGGGCGATGAAGATCATCACCGTGCCGTCGGTGGCGATCTGCGTAATGACGGCGCGCCGCGCGCCGCGCACGTCGCGTGTCGAGAGATAACGCTGGATGGCCATCTGGTCGGAGCCCGCGGTGCAGATGTGCCACACGAACGTCGCCAGGAAGGCGAAACCTACCGTCACACGGGCGTCGGTCTCGAAACCGAACTTCGGCTCCTGCCACGATGCCGGCCACGTGGTCGGCCACCAGCCATCGACGCCCCCCATGATGACGGTGATCGTCCCCAACGTGAGCAGCGCCCCTCCGACGAGGATGAACGTTTGTACCACGTCCGTAAACACGACGGCCCGCAGGCCGCCCATCGAGGTGTAGGCCAGCGTCACTGAGGTGAGAACAACGCAGATCCACGGGTACAAGCTTTCGTCCAGGCCCAGCACCGGCAGCAGGATCTTGCTCGACGTCGCATAGATGATCGCCGCCATCCAGAACAGCCGGATGGTGAGGAAGATGAGCGAGCCCATCATCCGGATGCTTGTACCCAGCCGCGCCTGCAGGATTTCGTAGGCGCTCGTGACGCGCAGTTTCATGATGCGAGGAATCAGTACCCATCCCACAACCATCACAACGAACGGGGAGGCAATGATCCCGGCGACAATCATCGGCCCGTGCTTGATGATCTCCCCCGGCAGCGCGACGTAGGTCAGTGTACTGAGCAGGGTGGCGAACAGCGACAGGCCGACCGCCCAGGGGCGCATGTTGCGGCCACCGAGCAGGTAGTCTTCGGTGGTTTTGACTTGGCGCGAGTAGTACCAACCCACCGCCAGCATGCCGACGATGTAGAGAACGATGGCCGCCCAGTCGAGCCACGTCATCTGGTGGGGGACGCGGCGGCCGATGCGCAGAATGGCGTTCGCCGCCGCCGCGCGTACACTGGGCTCGGAGTCGTCAAGCAGGGCCTCGAGGATCGGCAGATCGCCGTCCTCGCCCCGGCGCGCCAGGGCCGCAGCGAGTTGGTAGCGCTGACGCTGATTGACGCGTGGGCCGTTCTTGACGAAGGCCGCCCTCCAATGGTCGCGGCGGTCCTCGGGTGCGTGCACGAAAGCGGCGCTCGCCAGGTAGGCGCCGGCCAGGGAGTTAGGAGGTTCGGTGCCGGCGGCCTGGTCGAGCTTCGCCCAGGTTTCGGGCGAGATTTCCGCGAGCTCGAAGACCACGTAGGCTGCTTGGGCTCGCACGACGGGCTCGGGGGCGCTGAGTAGATCCGCCAGAGTAGCCTCGGCGTCGATGTCGCCGGCGGCGGCGCGGATCCAGTCGGCATAGACCGCCAGGGGCCCGCGGTGCGCCGGCGCTTGCGAGTTGGAAGTTTGAAGCGACGTCGGGAATTCGCCCAGCTTGGCGAGCGTCTCCAGAGCGTGCAGGCGGTCGGGCGCGTTGGGGTCGTCGAAGACCTGCTCGATCTTCTCGACCCACGTGCGGTTGTGTTGAGGGCGATTCGAGGCTCGAGCCAGAACACCCCAACGGTCGATGCGAGATTGCGGTTGGTCCTCCGGTATGCCCGCAACGGCGTCGCGGACGCCCTGCGGGTAGTCGAGCGTCAGCAGGAAATGCGCTGCCTCGATGCGCGCGGATCGATTTTCGAGCCCTTGGCGAAGCACTCCCACCGCGCGCTCTCGCAACTCGGGAGAGACGGTGGAGATCTCAGGCGGATCGACGGCTGCACCTACTGGAGCCGCAGCGGCCAGCAAGGCGACGATCACAAAGCACGAACGCAAGTACGAGAGGGTCATGCGGGCGAGCGCACCAGGGAGGCTCCGAGCGCGACCTTGAATGATACCGCGACGACTGACAGCGCGGCCGCGGCCTACACCTTCCACTGAAAGATCACGCCGAGCATGTTCTTCTCGCGGCGATAGATCATCTCGTACGCCTCGACGAGATCGGTGTAGGGCATGCGATGCGTGACCAGGCGCTTCGGCTCGAGACGACCATCCTTCATTAGCGACAGGACGTGCGCGCAGGTCCGTTCGTCGGCGAAACGCTCATCGGACGTCGGGTAGAGGTAAGCGCTTTCACGGCAAACGGCGATCAGCGAGATGCCTTTGATGTAGAACATCTCCATCGCCATCGGATTGAAGTCAAGCGGGTTCTCACCGCGGCCGGTCAGGGCGACGATCGAAACGCGTCCGTTGGGACGTACGACTTCGAGAGCCGTGCGATAGGCGGGCCAGGGGTTGGCCGCGAGGATCACGAGGTCAATGCCAACGCCGCCGGTGAACTCGTCGAGCTTGGCTGCGAGGTCGGGGTCGTTTGATTGGAACGCTTCATGCGCCCCCATGCGTTTCGCCATCTCGAGGCGCACGGGGCTATTACCCAGCGCGACAACGCGTCCGCCGAACAGCGGTCCCAGCGCCACCGCCCCGAGGCCCAACACACCCAGGCCGACGACCGCCACGTTCTCACCAGGGGTAAAGTGCGCTTTGCGGTAACACTTCGAGCTGAGCGCGTAGAGGTGCGCGTAGACCGCGTCTTCGGGGTCAACGCCCGCGGGCACCTTGACGATGCACTCCGACTCACTCGCAACGTACTCGGACTGGTGGGGGTAGCGCGAGACTACGCGGTCACCGACCTCGAAGCGCGTGACGTCCGAGCCGACTCCGCGCACAACGCCGAAGTTGCTGTCGCCCACCCAGCGGGGGAAGTCCGGCGCGCCGGGCACCTGCTCGGCGCCTTCGTAGTTGCCACGGTCGGTGCCGATCTTCAGCGCGGAAATTTGCGTCTCGACCCAGATTTGATCAGGTGCGAGGTTGGCCGTGTCGAGTGGCTGGTCTTCGATCCGCAGGTCGCGCGGACCGCGGAGCATTGCGATCTTCATGGGTGCACCAAACTGCCCGCGTTCCGCATGCGAATCTGGAACAACGTCTTGCCGGCGGTCACGAAGAGCGTTCTCCGATCGTCGCCGCCGAAGGTGCAGTTGGTGACGGCATCTTCCGGGATCGCGATGCGCCCCAGCAACATTCCGGCCGGACTGATCACGTACACCCCGGCGTGATTCTCCGGCGGATTGGCGTTGTTGCCCGCCGCGCCGTAGATGTTGCCCTCGATGTCGATCGCCATGCCGTCGATGCCGCGGCCTTCGCCGAAGCTATAGTGCTCACGGGCGTTGGCGAGGGTCCCGTTCTCAGCAACGTCGAACTTGACGACGCGGGCGTGGCGCGGAGGGCCGGGCTGCGTGTCGGCGACATAGAGCGTCTTGCCGTCGGGCGAGAGACCGATGCCGTTGGGTTTTGTGATGTCCGGCCGGCTCGCGACACGCTGCAGGCTGCCGTCGGCGTCGATCATATAGACGTCTTCGGTCTCGAGTTCGCGGCCGTCTTGGGTGCCATAGCGCGGGTCCGTGAAGTAGATGCGGCCCTGCCGATCGACCGTCAAGTCGTTGGGGCTGTTGAGCCGCTTGCCTTCAAAGCGGTCGGCGAGCACTTCGACTTTGCCTGTCGCCACGTCCGTGCGGGTGACTTGGCGTCCACCGCCGACGTTGGCTCCCTCGCAGGCGATCAGGCGCCCCATGGCGTCGAAGGCCAGTCCGTTGGCGCGGCCGCTGGGGTTGCGAGACTCGCTCCAGGTCCCATCGGGACTGTACTTGAGGATGCGGTTGCCCTGGATCTCGCTGAAGTAGACGTTCCCCTCGGCATCGGCCGCCGGGCCCTCGGTGAACGCGATCGAGGTCGCGGTCGCAAGGGTCGCATCGGGTTCCAGCAGCGCGATTGGCTCCGGCACCGTGGCCTCCGAACCGCAGCCGAGAGGCGACATCACGAGAATAACCATCAACAAACCGACGAACGTTCTTGCCACCAGCGAACTCCCACATGCGGGCCCGAGTCGGCGAACTCCGAGAAGATGCACACGGCCCACGAGCAACTCATGGATTATACTATCGCCCACCTAGGCTTTTGTCGCTGGGTGCACAGAAGGCCGCCCCTTGAGGGACACGTTGACTGACGCAGCAGGCTACATCCTGGTCGGCGGTAAAAGCTCGCGCCTGGGCCGCGACAAGGCGCTGGTCGAAGTGGGTGGCACGCCGTTGGTGCTGCGCGTGGCGCAGGCCGTCGGCGCCGCGGTTGATGAGGTGACGCTGGTCGGCGCGCCTGAGAAGTACGGCCACCTGGGTCTGCGCGTCATCCCGGACCAGATCAGCGGCTTCGGCCCCTTGGCAGGCATTCTGGCTGCACTCGAAGAAACGTCGCGGCCTTGGAACCTCGTCGCGGCCTGTGACATGCCGAACCTTACGCCCGATTTTCTGAGGTTCCTGCTCCGGCGCGCGGTCGAAGAGCAAGCCGAGATTCTGGCGCCGACAGACGCCAACGGACGGCCCGAACCGCTGTGCGCCGTCTATGCCTCCTCCTGCCGTGAGGCGATCCGGCGCGCCGTCGAAGCGGACCGCCACAAGATCACCGACGCTTTCGAGGGCTTGCGTGTGATCGAGCTGGCCCCGGCCGACTACCAACAATACGAGCAGCAATGTGAGCATGGAGGCGGCCTGTTCGCGAATCTCAATACGGAACAGGATCTGGCGCGCGCGAAACTGGGTAAGGGGCAGGAGTAGCGTCGCGGTGAAGCCGCAGCTCGTAGGGGTGGACCCCCGCGTCCACCCGGGGCGCTGCCGAGTTGCTCTCGGTTTCTGCGCGAAAGCGACGACGGGTACCAGGGGCTTCGGGCGGCGACGGGGGGCCGCCCCTACAAACCGCATCCTGGAGCGTTCCGGATATCAACCTTCCGGATATCGAGGGGCGCAGCCCTTGACTCGTTAGGGATATCCTGAGGCTTGCGCATAGACTCCATGACCACAGCCGCCCAGCCCCGTTCCTTCCTGCGGCATCTGCTCGGGGTGAAGCTCAAGACTGCGGGAGGACGGCGCATCACGCCGCCGTTTGTCACGCTCTATGTGACGACGCGGTGCGATGAGAAGTGCATTCACTGCTACTACTGGGACGAGTTGAACCCGCAGCCGAATCGCGACTTCCGCCTCGACGAGTTCGAGCGCACGCTGTCGTCGATGGGCGAGATCTATAACCTGTTCATCGGGGGCGGCGAGCCGTTCCTGCGGGCGGATCTGGCCGACATCGTGCTCGCGGCCGCTCGGTTGAACGCGGTTGCCAACGTGTATCTGCCGACCAACGGCCAACACACGTCGCGCGTGGTCGAGACCCTGGAGAAGACGCTGACCGTCGCGCCGGCGATGCGCTTCCATCTCAACCTCAGCATCGATCACACCGACGAAGAGCGGCACGACTACATTCGCGGCAAGCAGGGGGCCTGGGCGCGGATGAACGAGACCGCCGAGGCGATCCGCCCGTTCCGACGCCGCTTCCCCAACCTGATCGTCCACACCCTCACCACCGTGATGAAGGAGAACCAGGACGACATCCTCGAGATCTACGACGAGCTGCAGCGGCGCTTTGAGCCCGACGGGGCTTCGTTTAATTACTGCCGCGGACACCCGCTCGACCCAACCCAGACCGAGCTGAGACCCGAGACCTATCAAGCGCTGGCCCGCCGAATGGAAGACGACTTCCGCCAGGGCCGGCTCTCCAGCGGCGGGGCTGCCTACGGCGCCGGCAATCACATCCTCGATCAGCAAGTGCGCCGCAGCGTCGAGCGGACGGTCGTGGAGAACCGGCCGCAGTTCTCCTGCGTTTCAGGCCGGCTGGCCTGCGTGATCTACAGCAACGGCGACGTAGTCGAGTGCGAGATCAATAACTCGAAGCTCGGCAACCTGCGGGACGTCGACTACGACTTTCGGCGGTTGTGGTTCAGCGAGCAGGCCGACGAGGTCGCCGAGCGCGCCGCAAACGGATGCTTCTGCACGCACGAGTGCGGCCATTACGCCTCGACCATTTACAGCATCCCGTTGGTGACGAAGATCAGCGGGCAGTCTGTTATGGCGGGCGCGCGGCGTTGACGCAGCCGCTCGGCGCCTTGTGGCTTTTTCCAACGCCCCTTCAGGGCTCCCGGCGTAAGAGTTTCGGTACCCGGGGTTCCGCCTGGCGGCGTCGCCCCGGGCTAACATCCAACGCCGCTTCGCGGCTGAGGCAAGGCCGCGGGTTAGGGTGACTGTCCCCTTCCAGTCCCCCCTTCCAGTCCCTTCCAGTCCTTCCAGTCAGAGGGAAGAGCTCCTGAGCCATTTCTCAATTCCTCCATAGCCTACGGTTCGGTCTTGTTGGGCGGCTAAGGATGATGCCCTTACCCAGCCTCAAGTGGCGCTTTCGGTGGACCAGTTTTTCAATTGTGCCTCAAGCTCTTGCGTGGCAGCCGAAGGATCGTCTTTGACGCGCTGGACTTCATCCAGGGACTCCAATATAACCTCGCCGAGATGCTCGTGTAACCCCGGCTGTTTCCCGAACAGTAGTTTCCCTGATTGATACCAACTTTTGACGAGGATGGCTTTCCACCGGGCTTGCTCGTACGACAGTAATAGCCCTATGGCCGGTCTGTGTGGTGTTGAAACGAGCTCCGTTTCGCACTTGTTTATCGGCAGGAATGGCGAGATTTCATGGTAGAGCGTTTCAACGAGTCGTGAACGATTATCGTCTTGAAAGCATTGCGGTTGCGACGGGTAGTCCTCAAGGAGCCACGAGCCCGTCGAATTTGGTGCCTGTTTGTCCACATGCTCCCAGATGGGACCTCTCTGTTTTCGAAACTGAAGATGGAAGTGCCATTGAGTGTTGAATCCTTCGCCGGCTACCCATATCTCATAATCTGAGGTCCCAGTTTCCGAGCCGAGCGCACGGGCCACACTCATTGCAATGTTAAGCCTGAATGGCTCAAAGCACAAGGACTGTGGTTCGTGGTCAGCGGATCTGACCACGCCATGGTTGCGACCGTACGGCGCCTTGTTCCGGGTCAGAACAAGATCCTGACCGCAGACTCGGAACTGCTGTCGGACAAGATTCGGAAAGCAGAGACCTTTTCGCCTACAGGCTTCAGGATCATTCTTAGTAGCTGCTGGAATCTTGTTTGGCGTGAGGTCGACGGTTCTCATGCGCTCCTTCGATGCTTCTTGCCCCAAGAAGACAAACTTCACTGTCGCTCCGCAAGAAAAGGAATCTGGTTCGGGGGGTTCATCAGCGAATCGGTAACTGGGTAGTCCGAAATTGGACCGCTCAGGTGCCGCGTCAGCTCTATCGCTGATCGCCTGTTCTAGCCTGTCGAGGTACTCGAACATAGCTTCCACGGTACTCCGCATTAGCTGACTGCTTGGCGTGCTTGTAGACATGGATCGACTCCCTTCATGCTGGATCGGCTGCTCCAGTTCAACCGGCCCTTTCGTCCAACGGGGACTGACCGTCTGCACCGGCGGTTCATCGAAGCCGCCGGCTTTCTCGAAAGCGTCGGCGAGCTTGAGCATGCGGGGTTCGGCGAAGTGGTCCGCCAAGATCTGCATGCCGATCGGCAGGCCTTCGCTCGAGGCGCCGCAGGGGACGCTGATGCCGGTGATGCCCGCCAGGCTGGCCGTGATGGTGTAGATGTCGGAGAGATACATATCGAGCGGGTCGGCGGTCTTCTCCCCAATCTTGAAGGCCGGAAACGGCGAGACCGGCGTGATCAGCGCGTCCACTTTTTCGAACGCCTTCTTGAAGTCCGAGGCGATCAGCGAACGCACCTTCTGGGCTTTGAGGTAATACGCGTCGTAGTAACCCGAGCTGAGCACATAGGTGCCGAGGATGATGCGCCGCGTCACCTCGCGCCCGAAGCCCTCGGCGCGCGTCTTGCGATACATCTCGCCGAGCGTGTCGGCGTTCTCGGCGCGTTTCGTGTAGCGCACGCCGTCGTAACGCGCCAGGTTCGCGCTGGCTTCCGCGGTGCAGATGAGGTAGTACGAGGCGATGGCGTAGTCGGTGTGCGGCAGGCTGACTTCGCTGACTTTGCAGCCCAGCTTCTTGAGCACGTCGAGCCCGTGGTCGATGCGCGCGGCGACCTCGGCGTCGAGACCGGAGCCGAAATACTCCTTGGGAACGCCGAGGCGCAGCCCCTTCACGTTGCCGTCGAGCGCCGCTGCGTAGTCGGGCACGTCGACGCCGCCCGAGGTCGAATCGGCCGGGTCGCGGCCGGCGATCACCTTGAGCAACGTGGCGCTGTCTTTGACCGTGCGCGAGAAAGGCCCGATACAGTCGAGCGAGCTGGCGAAGGCCGTCAAGCCGTAGCGCGAGACGCGTCCGTAGGTGGGCTTGACGCCGACGACGCCGCAGAACGACGCCGGCTGGCGGATCGAGCCGCCCGTGTCGGTGCCCAGCGAGACCGGGGCGAAACCGCCCGCCACCGCCGCCGCCGAGCCTCCGCTCGAGCCGCCCGGCACGCGGTCGGGCGCGGCCGGGTTGTGCACCGGATAGTAGCCCGAGTTCTCGTTCGACGAGCCCATGGCAAACTCGTCGCAGTTCGTCTTGCCGAAGATCACGCCGCCGGCCTGCTCGAGCCGCGCCACGGCGGTGGCGTCGTAATGAGCTACATAGTTCTCTAGGATGCGCGACGCGCAGGTGGTCCGCAGACCCTTGGTGGTGATGACGTCCTTGACAGCGACGGGTACGCCCGCGAGCGGCCCGAGCGGCTTGCCGGCGGCGAGGTCGGCGTCGACCTTCTCGGCGGCGGCCAGCGCACGCTCAGGGGCGAAGTGGAGAAACGCGCCATAGGTGTCGTTCTCGGCACGCGAGACGCGCAACGCCTCTTCGGCCAGTTCCTTGGCGCTGAAGCGGCGCTCGCGAAGCCCGTCGTGGATCTTGTCGATGGTGAGCTGTTTGTAATCCATCGTGGGTGGGGTCTAGGGGCGATCTAGTGACAACGAAACCTTCATGGCAAACGAGCAGTCGGGCGGGCACAGGGGCCCGCCCCTACAATCTCATGGCCCTCCGGCGCGGAACTCCCGACGAACACCCTCGGTTTGTTTCCGGTTTCGACGTTGCTCGCAACTGTCATAGGCCGAACACCGCCGCCTGCAAATAGGTAGAAACTCCAGGGCGCGGCATGCCGTGCCCCAGATAGCAAATCGCAAACGTCATCGTATTTACAAGGCACTACTAGCGCTCGATAACCTTGGGGACCTTGAAGTGCCCGGCGCCGGATTCGGGCGCGCAGTCGAGGGCCTCTTCCTGTTCGAGCGACGGCCGCGTCTCGTCCTCGCGGAAAGTGGCCGTTTCGCTGCCTTCGTAAATCACTTGCGCCATCGGCTCGACGTTCGACGTGTCGAGTTCGTTGAGCTTCTCGACGTAGGTGAGGATCTCTTCGAGGTCGGCGCGATACTTGGCAACCTCGTCGTCGCTCAACTCGAGGTTCGACAAGTCGGCAATGTAGCGGACTTCTTTTTCAGTGATCTTCACGGTTGGCGTATTGTTGCAGGCTGCGCCGGGTTATGACTTCGGGGCTGAGTTCCCGGGCCACTGTGTTCCCGGGCCTCGGTGCGGGCCGCCGGTGGTGCCTTCGCGCCAGTTTGCCGAACGGGGTAGGCCGGTGGCGGTCGTGGCGCGGCCGGGTGGCCGACGTGTCGCTTCAGCGCCTACGAAGCGGATCTTCTGCACGGCCTGTTGATCGATGGCGGCGTTCACGCGGCGGATGATCTGCTCCCGCAGACCCCGCAACGTTCGCAACCACGTCGCGTCGCTGACTTCTACTTCCAGCGTGCCACCGCGCAGCCTCGCCGGCGTGGACTGCCGCGCGATCTCCTCGCCAACCGCTGACGGCCAGTAGCAGCGGATGAGGTCTTCGTCCGCCTTTTCGCCCGCCACATTCTGCCGGTAGACGAACGGCAACACATTCTTGATGCTGTTCACGGAAAGCCTCAGGGTCGGGAATGCGCTATTCTACCACGCGGTCTGGTGAAGGCCCACTTCGGGCCCCAGCTTGCGCCGAGGGCGAGCGCGGACTTCCGTCCGCGCCTCTGAAGTGGTCGGTGGCACCGTTTCGTCGGGTCGAGGCGTCAAGCTGCACGCACGGCTTGCGGACGGATTTGGCCGACCTGGGTGAGGTGCGCCCGTCCCGTCAACACGCTGCTACGCTCAACTGATGGCTCTCGTTCTCGCGTCCGCGTCGCCTCGGCGGAGGGAGATTCTCACCAACGCCGGCATCGAGTTTACCGTGCGGCCCGCTTCCGTGGATGAAGGCCTACGCGACGGCGAATCGGCCGAGGCGCACGCACGACGGCTGGCCGAAGCCAAGGCGCGGGCCGTTTGGCGGGAGGGCGAAACCGTGTTGGGCGCCGACACGGTCGTGGCCATCGACGATCACGTCCTCGGCAAGCCCGCCGACGACAACGACGCCGCCCGCATGCTCGGTTTGCTCGCGGGCCGCCGTCACCGTGTGCTCACCGGAGTTTGCTTCTACGACGGCGATCGGGCCCACACCGAAGTCGAGGTAACCTCGGTCGAGTTCCTCAAGCTCAGCGAACAGGAAATCGCCGACTACATCGGCACGGGTGAGCCGGCCGACAAGGCGGGCGCCTACGCCATCCAGGGTGGCGCGTCGAAGTTCGTCAGCCGCATCGAGGGTTGCTATTTCAACGTCGTGGGACTGCCCATCGCCCGCGTCTACAGCTTCATTCGTTCCAGCTTGCGGTAGAGCGTCTTGCGTTCGATGTTGAGGATCTGTGCCGCGCGGGTCTTGTTGCCCCCGGTGGCGGCGAGCACCTTGCGGATTTGCTCTTCCTCGGCGTCGGCCAGCGAGCGAACGGCCTTCTTACGAGGCTCCAGGTGATCCAACGCTTCGACGACGGCCGCCGCGTCGATCGTCGTGGCCGAGTTCAGGATGACGAGCCGTTCGAGTAGGTGTTCGAGTTGACGCACGTTACCCGGCCACGAGTACTCGCCGAACACGCGTACCGCCTCGGGGCTGAGGCGCACGTCGCGTCCGTACTGCTCGCGAAAGCGGCCCAGAAAACGCTCGGCCAAGGGCTCGATGTCGCTACGGCGCTCCCGTAGTGGCGGCAGCCGGATGTGCACGACGTTCAAGCGAAACCACAGGTCCTGCCGGAAGGCGCCCTCTTCGACGAGAGCTTGCAGGTCGCGATTGGTCGCCGCGACCACGCGCGCATCCACCTTGCGGCTTTTCGACGAGCCCAGCGGCCGCACTTCCTTCTCCTGCAAGAAGCGCAGCATCCTCAACTGGAAGTTGCCGTCGACCTCGGCGATCTCGTCGAGAAAAATCGTGCCCCCCTCCGCGGAACCCAGCAGCCCGGCGCGGTCACGTTCGGCCCCGGTGAATGCTCCGCGGATGCTGCCGAACAGCTCGCTTTCCATCAGCGTCGGTGCAATCGAGCCGCAATCAACCGGGACGAAGGGGCCATGCGCGCGGGGGCTGTTGCTGTGAATCAGCCGCGCCACGAGTTCCTTGCCGGTGCCCGACTCGCCTTCGACCAGCACCGGCACATCGGTCGGCGCGGCCCGTGACAGCGTTTTGTAGACCTCGACCATCGGCGCCGAGAAGCCCAGTAGCTCGGTGTCGGGGACATCGGCCGGCGGCGGCGGACGCGACGTCTTCTCCGCCAGGTGTGTCTCGGCCCGACGAACCACGTTCAGCAATCGTGAGAGGTCAAACGGTTTCGCCAAGTAGTCGAACGCGCCGCGCTCGGTGGCTTCCATCACGGTCTCCATCGTCCCCTGGCCGGTGATGACGATGACCGCGCAGCCGGGATTGTTGTCCTGGGCCGCGCGGAGCACGTCGAGCCCCGTGCGCTCGTCGATGTAGATGTCGGTGATGACGATTGGGTACGTGCCGTTGGCGAGCCGGCTCAAAGCCTCCTCGGTCGACGAGACGGCTTCGACCTCGAAGCCCTCGGCCTCGAGCCCCGTGGTAAACGTCGTCATCAAAGCAACGTCGTCTTCCACGAAAAGGATGGTGGGTTTCGCGTTCATGGCTGCGCGTTTCGCCGGCGGAACCGGGGGAGATCAGCGGGCAGGTGCTTCGCTGGCTGCTCCGCGCAACGAGGCCGCGGGCAGCGACAGCGTGAAGCGAGAGCCTTCGCCGACCTGGCTCTCGACCTCAATCGAGCCGCCGTGCCGAACGACGATCTCCTCCACGATGGCCAAACCGATTCCCGAACCGTTCTCTCCCGATTCGTGGGCTTGTGGCGTGCGATAGAACCGACGAAAGATATTCTTCAGGTCGGCCTTGTCGATTCCGTAGCCGCGGTCGGCAACGGAGATGCGCACGCTTCCGTTTTCCTTCCAGGCGCGGACTGTGATGGTAGTACGTGCGGGCGAGTACTTGATCGCGTTGGTAACGAGATTATAGCAGGCGTATTCGAGAAACTCGCGATCGCCCCGGATCATCGCGTCGGGCTCGATGCGGCGGTCGAGATGGATGTGCTTACGCCGGGCGGTCGCCGTGGCGCGCTCCAGACAAACCTCGAGCATCTCGCCGGCCGGAACGTCGCCGCGCTCCAGCTTCACTTCGCCGGCCGCCAGCCGCTCGACGCTCAGGAACATCTCGACCATTCGGCCCAGGCGCACCGATTCGCTATGGATGAGGTCGGCAATCTCCTTACGCTTTTCCTCGGAAAGTTCGTAGCGGCTGATCAACTCGCTCGATCCCTGGATCGTCGTCAACGGCGTGCGCATCTCGTGCGTCACGTAGTGCACGGCGCGTTGGTAGCGGCTGCGCTCGGTCTCGGCCCTTTGAAGGCCGCGGCGGACTCCGAGGTAATGCAAGCCACCCCCGCCGAGAAAGCCGAACCAGGCGGTTGCGGCCAGCGGCGCCAGAGCCAGAACCTGGCCTCCGAAAAAGAACCCGAGGGGAACGAAATGAGCGCCGGCTAGTAGCGCGACCGCCCCGACGATCGCCTGGCGTCCCCCAATACGATGAAGTTCGCGCTCAAAGCGGCGGCGAACAGCGCGGCAATCAGCAACACGAGCGAGTCCGAGGCACTAACCAGAAACGCCCCGCGCGCCAGCGTTTCATAAGCGTTGGCGTTGATTTCGACTCCCGACATCGCCTGTCCGTAGGAGTAGGGCGTCATCAGAAACTGGTCCGGCCCGCCGGGGACGACCACGCCGACGAACACAACGCGGCCGCGCACCCGGGCGGCGACCTCGGGGTCGCGGATCACCTCGGCCAACGAGAGGCGCTCGATCGGGGCCTCGGGGCCGGCATAGCGGACGCGCACCGCGCGGCACCGCGCGGCCTTCCCGGTGGCGGGCAGGGACCGTTAGGCTCCCTAACTCGAGGGTAGATTCGGTCTCGACAACAGTCTGCACACCGTTGGCAAGGCGCAACGCTTCGAGCGCCATCGCCCAGTGGCGGGTCGAACCGGCCGCCTTGGCGAGCAGAATGCGACGGCAGACGCCATCGTCGTCGGGGTCGGCATGAACGTGTCCGAGCGCCGCGGCTTGGCGGTGGAAGGGCTCGATGGGCTGCTGCCATCCACGCCCGGAAGCGAGCCCGGTATCGGTCCCTCCTCCGGGCCCCGCGCCGGACTGGGCGCGGGACTGCAAGTGTGCCGCGAGCACGACGTTCGGTGTCGCGGCCAGGGCGTCTTCGAGGCGTCGGTTGGCGGCTTCGGTCCCCTGCTCCGCCAGGACGATGTCGATAGCGACGGCGGCGGGCTCGTGCGGCGCGATGGCATTCAAACCCCGGGCGAGGGGCTCGCGGAGTTGCAATAGCCCGCCGAAGGCTTCCAGACTGGGCTCGTCAATCGCGAGAATGACCGCTTGCGAAGAACCGGCCGGCGGAGGGTCGAGGCGCAGAAAAAAGTCATAGGCCGCGCGGTCGATCTGTGCCCCAATGGCGCTCCACCCGGCCACAATCCCTAGGGCGAGGCTCCCAGCGAAGACGAGGGCGTGCTTCCCGATCGAGCGCGGCGACGCCACCCTCCAAGTATATCGGTGGATAGAAGTGAGCCGGCGCGAATCGGCGTTCGACGAAACGCAGCTCAGAGCCGCAAGAAAAGCCGCAAGAAGGTTGAGAACCTTGCCGCTGCCGTCTCGCTGCACTTCATGCACTACAACTTCGTTCGGATTCGCCAGACGCTCAAGATCACGCTCGCAATGGCCGCTGGGGTGACGAATCGGTTCGTGGAGATCGCCGACATCGTAGGGCTGCTTGAGGAGACAGAAAAAGTTGCGTCGGCCTAGATTCAAATTCAGCCACTACCGACTAAAGGCGAGTTGAAGCAGACGTCTGCGGCGCGGTAGAGTCAGAGCCGCACCCGCAACGGTGCAGGCCCGCAGGCTCACGCCCGCGGCTCTGGCCCCTCGTTGCCGCTTGCGGCTCGGGGGGTAGGCTAAGATATCCCTGCGGCCGTCTATCGACAAAGGGCGAACTGAAGCAGACCTCGGCCGCAAGGTAGGCTTGTTCAGAGCCCGACCCGCGAGGGCGCAGGGTCAAGCCGGGCACTGTGGTGAATCGCCATCCGGGGTGACTGGCAATACGGCTGGCTTCCCGCTCTGTTCCCGTTGTGGCTCAGTGGTGGGCTAAGGCGGAGGCTCGGGCTGCCGCAACGGATCAAGAGCTGGTAGCTGACGAGCCTCGAGCAGCGGCTGATGAAGACCGCTGGGCGGCTGGTCAAGCATGCCCGCTACTACTGGTTGCTGCTGGCGGCGGGGCATCAGAACCGGCGGCTGTTCGGTGACATGCTGCACAGGATCTGGGCGCTGCCGCTGCCGAGCGGGTAGCGCACTGGCCGGAGACCGAAATCGGAAATTCCCGATATAATATGCCTGCTATGGCGTGGGGCCCAACGGACGGTCTTACCGGCGAGAATCGTGAGGGTCGCTTCCGCTTCCAGTATTTTGGCAGCACGCTTCAACTCAAGATCGAGAACGCCGGGGACTTACGTCGCGTAGGCGAACTGGATGAAGCCCACTGGGTCGCTACGAGCGCTCCGATCGCGGGTATCAACGGTGACCCCGTCTTCCTCGAGCTTGTGGACACCGACCATGACGGGCGCATAGGATGTTCCGAGCTTCGCCTGGCGATTTCCTGGCTCTTTGAACACCTGAAAGACTACGCCGGCATCAACGCCGGCAACACCGCCCTGGTGTTGGCTGCGATTAGTAATGAGAGCGACGAGGGTCGGCGCATCGTCGAGACCGCGGTCAAGATCTTGAACCGTCTCGGCTCCACCGAAGAGTCCCGGATCACTCTCGATCAGGTGAGGCGGATTAAGAAGGAGGAGGAGGACCGGGCGGTCAGCGAGGCGGGGATTGTGTTGCCCGAGGCCGCACAGGGTGACGCCGCTGGCGCGCTCCGCCAGTTTCTGAGCGACATCCTTGCCACTGTCGGCGGCGACTCAGATCCCAGGGTGACGCCGCTGGCGCGCTCCGCCAGTTTCTGAGCGACATCCTTGCCACTGTCGGCGGCGACTCAGATGCATACCCCAGCCCCAGTGGTTCCAAGGGAGTCAGCCGCAAGTATCTGGATGAATTTCTAACCGAGACCGAGTCGTTCCTCTGCTGGCTGGCAAAAGCCGAGCGGGTTGATGGGGAACCCTTCTCCCCCGTCATGCCTTTGGGCGAGACAACCTCCTCCGCCTACTCCCTGTTCTCCTCCCTACGGCACAAGATCGATGAATACTTCGTGCTCTGCCAGACCCTCCTCCTGGATCGCCGTGTCGGTGAGCAGATGTTGGCAGGTAACTCACACCTGGAGGAAGTCGATTTTACCGATCCTTCCGCCGTCCAATCCCTGCTGGTCAGATCTCCTCTGGCTCCCCCCCCAGCCAGACGGCGTGCTGGACTTCGACAGTCAAATCAATCCCCATTACGCCCTACAGCTCGAGGATCTTCGAAAGGTGGTTCTGTCGCCACTGCTGGAAGGTGCAGCCGAGAAGGGCCTGACAAAAGAGCAGTGGGGCCACGTAAAGGAGTGCTTGAGGCCGCATGAAGACTGGCTCGACTCGAAACCGGCTTGCCGGGTCGAGGTCCTGGGCGCTGAAAGACTGCGGGGGTATCTGAACGACTCCCCCTTGGTTCGGGCCGCTCGTGATCTGGCCTTCGTTCTCGATAATGTCCGCCTCCTTGAGAAGGTCATCCTTTATCAGGCCTATCTCCTGTCGTTCGCCAACAACTTTGTGAGCTTTCCCAACCTCTACAACCCCAAAAGACGGGCCCTTTTCGAGATGGGGACACTCATCATGGACGGGCGTCACTTCAACCTGAGCATCCGGGTGCACGACCGTTCTCAGCACGCAAACATCGCCCGCGCGAGCAACATGTTAGTGCTCTATGTGGAGGTGGGATCGAAAGAGAAGGGAAAGCTCTATGAGGTTGCCGTTCCGGTGACTTCCGGCAGCAGGGGAATCTTGTACGTAGGCAAGAGAGGCGTTTTCCAGGATGTGGATGTTCGGGAGATGGATGCCATCGTGGTCGAGATCGTCGAGAATCCCATCAGTTTATGGGAAGCCGTCATGGCGCCCTTCCAGCGCTTAGGTCGTGCGGTTACGGGCAAGATCGAGAGGATCACAGGCGCCGCGGAAGAGAAGCTCGACGCCGCGGGCTCGGAAGCTGTTATCGGCGTCCAAGCAGCCTTCGCAAAGGCACAGCCTGCCGCACAAGTCCCATCGGCTCCTTCCGGCCAAATGCTTGGTGGGCTGCTGGCCGGAGGAGGCATTGCTCTTGCCGCGCTCGGGTCCTCGGCCGCATTCGTTGTAAAGACCTTCGCCAGCCTTACTTGGCAATCCACCCTCGCCGGCATCCTGGCCGCGGTGGCGGCCGTCGCAGTCCCTGCCTCCCTGGTTGCTCATCTGAAGCTTCGTCGGCGGGACCTAAGCGCTATCCTCGAGGCCTCCGGGTGGGCCATCAACGCGCGCATGCGATTGACCCGGGGCCAGGCGAATTCCTTTACGTGCGTGCCAGGATACCCGAGCGGCGCCAAGGGCATCCGGGGCCGCCCCTGGTTGGTGTGGGCGTTGCTGGCGGCGGCAATTGCAGGCACAGGCGTCCTCATGGTTGTGCTCAGCAGATTTAATTTCCACTGAGAAAGAAATTCCCGCTTTGGACCGGTTGCGTCGGCGTCGACGGCGATCCATCGCCTCTCCCACCCTGTTTCTCCGTACTCGCGACCCAATTCGCCTTGGATTCGGTGGATTCGGTGACAGTCAGTCAATTGCGACAACCAGCGCGGCACGGCGGAGCAGTGGATCAAAGAAGGCAAGCAAGCGACGCATTGGACAAGGCTGTCGTGCCATCGGTTCCGGGCCAACATCGTTTCTAGATGAAAGAAGTGCGACTGCAACTCGCCGTGCGGACCTATAACCTGGGGAACCTATGGCGGAGGCTCGGGCTGCCGCAACGGATCAAGAGCTGGTAGCTGACGAGCCTCGAGCAGCGGCTGATGAAGACCGCTGGGCGGCTGGTCAAGCATGCCCGCTACTACTGGTTGCTGCTGGCGGACGGGCATCTGAACCGGCGGCTGTTCGGTGACATGCTGCACAGGATCTGGGCGCTGCCGCTGCCGAGCGGGTAGCGTTGCCCGGGCGAGGATCACCAGTTTTCGGCTCCAAAAAGGTTTCGCAGGGAGCAGTGTCGGCCGGAGCGGCGTTCAGCCCGCGCAATCAACGTCTGTGAGCGGATGGACGAGCCCGGGCGACTACCGGCGGAGGTGATGTGCAGAGTGCAGCGCGAAAAGACAGTCGTATTCGGGGCAGCGCGGGTGTCTACTGTGGCCGTACCAGGGCCAAAATGGAAATCCTGGGTGACATGTTTGAGCACTTTCAATTATTAGCCTCGTCAGTAGAATCTGTGGGTAAGTTGTGGCTCTGGTAGCTTTCCAAGTGCGTGATACAGAGCGATTTCTGTAATTCTGAACGTTCGGAATCCGTGAGATTTTCTCATGGTGACTTTGGCTTTGTTGTTGAGACCTTCCACGACACCGGAGGAGAGCTGTTTCTTGGCGCGGAAATAGTTGAGAATGAGCTCGCGGTGAGTGCGGAGCATGCGGGCGACCTTCTTCATGGGTTCGATCCGGGAGCGCATGGTTTGCCGGCACCATTCGTCGAGGAACTTTCCGGCTGTATACACGACAAACTGGCCGTCCGCTGAGAATTTGGGCGCGGCGTCTTCAAATTCGGTTTGTAAGAACACGACGGCCTCGCCCAGCCTCCCGTCCTGCTGCCGTTCGCGATACACCAGGTCCCGCAGGGTTTCTGGCCGCTGCGGATTGTAGAGCAGATACCTGCCGTCCAGTGACCACTCGGGCGTGTCTTCGTGTGATGGAGTACCAACCAATACTTCGGCCTCGCCGCTGCCGTCGGCGGGCTTTGTGAACAGGTCCGCGTTCCCGCTCCGCGGCGAAGTGAAGGTGATCTCCTTGCCCGAAGGCTCTTCCGGGTTTTAAGTGGGTGAAGGCGTCAGGTTGAGTCCTCCGCAGTGGAAGTAGATGGCGGTGATGAAGTTCTTTTGGTTGCGGAAACCACGGGCGGTGTACTTCACCCACTGGATCTTCGAGTTCAGAGATTCGGTCGTCGCGTTCGTGATCGGGTGCCGCAGGTACGTCAGGATGTTCTCGAGTCGTCGTTGGATCATCCGGGCCACCTCGATGACGGGCCGCAAGCGGCTGTGCGTGGCCCAGTAAAACCAGCGGCGGAAAAAGCTGCGCGCCGCCCCTTGGTAGCGACAGGCAAACAGTCGCATCAGCGTCTCTTTCAGGGCCCAGGCGCGCGCGGTCTTGAGATTGCGATATGAAACTTATCGAAGACGATCTTGCCGTCACCCTCTTCGAGATGCTCCGGCACGGAGGTGATGTAGGGATAGCACTTAGAAGAAAACAGCACTCATGCTCTATTGCTCAATCTCTTTGCTCTGGCGCAAACTCGTCTGAGACTCCCCCACCCGGATCATCTGGGGACCAACAACGGACTGAGGGCGGGGGCCACGGAGGTGAGATTAGATGTGCATGCAAAATGTCGGGAAGCGCCTTGTGTGTTTCCTCGTCGTGTTGGGCTTGCTGGCCGGATGGAACGCCGGCCGCGCCCAAAACATCAAAGCAGCCGTTGCCGGCACGATCGTCGACGCCCAGGGCGCGGTCGTAACCGAGGCCGACGTTTGCATCCGGGAAATCGAAAAGGACTTGATGCGCCAGGTGACGTCCAACTCCGAAGGGCGCTTCTTTCAACCCGCCCTCGAACCGGGAACTTATCGAGTAGAGGCGGCCAAGCCCGGCTTTGCGACGTACCGAAGCACGGAGTTCGTCCTACAGGTGGGAGACTCCGTGAGTCTCAACATTGAGCTTCGGGTGGGTGAGTTGGAAACCACGATCGAAGTGGTTGCCGAGGCTCCTTCGGCGTTGCAGACGGCCGACACCAAACAGGCGCGGAGCTTCAGTCGCCGCGAGATGAACGACCTGCCCGTCCAGGCCGGTGGGACGGGCCGCAACTTCTACACACAGGCGCTGACGACGCCCGGCGCGTCACTGTCGTTGTTGGCGCACCGGCCGTTCGCGGTCAGCGGCCAACGCCCACGCAACAACAACTACTTGATCGATTCGGTCGAGACTAACGATGCCCGCACGGGCATGATCGCCGGACGGGGCGTGACCGAGCAGTTGATCAGCCAGGAATCCGTACAGAGTTTCGAGCTGATCAGCCACAACTTCAAGGCTGAGTATGGACGCAACTCGGGCGCGATTGTCAGCCTAGTGAGCAAGTCGGGCAGCAACGACTTTCACGGGAGCGGGTTCTGGTTTCACAACAACTCGGCGCTACGGGCACGGAATCCGTTCGAGAGCGAGAAGACAACACAGCTCTCGAACCTGGCCGGCTTCACGGCGGGCGGGCCGATCGTCAAGAACAAAGCTTACTTCTTTGGCAACTACGAAACCTTCCGCCCACGCGGCAGCGAGCTGGCCACCTTTCGGACGCTGACCGATCAAGAACGAGCCCGCGCGGCGCCCTCGGTGCAAGCCTTGGTCGACCTGTACCCCGTCTCCCCGAACGGGTCGCGGATTGTGACGCAGGGAGTCCCGCGCACGGTCAACCAGCACACCTACATGTTTCGGTCCGACATCCTGCTGTCACAGAGGCAGACGCTGATGCTCCGCACCAACTACACCGATGGTGTCACGGATGCCGATGCCATCGGCAACACCGTCAAGAGCCGCGTCGAGATCCACAATCAGACGCGTAGCGTGGCGGCTCACCACACCTACGCCTTCAACCCCAGCGTTCTCAACGAACTGCGGCTGGGATACAGCCGTCAAACCGAGGACGACACGTTTATTGATTCGCCCCTGCTTGGGGACCCGATGGTCAACGGGGAGATCGGATTCATGATCGTCCCCGGGTTGAGCTTGGCCGGTCCGCTGTCGTTCCTGGGCCGCCAGAATTTCCAAAACAACTATCAACTTACCGACGATCTATCGATGACGCGCGGACGGCACAACTTGAAATTCGGCTCCGCGCTGCGGCGGGTGGAAGTGAACGGCGGGGCCGTCAACAACGGCTTTCGCGGCCAGATCTTCTTCCCCAACATCAACGCCTTTCTGGCGGGTCAGCCGCTCACCTACAACCGCAACATCGGCAACCCGCTCATCGGATTGCGCCGCTGGGAGTGGCACAGCTATGTGCAGGACGATTGGAAGATCACCCAGAACCTGACGTTGAACCTCGGTGTCCGTTACGAGCTGAACACGGCGCCCTCGGAATCGCACGACCGCATCCCCGAAGAGTTTCGCTTCAAGACGGACCGCAACAACGTCACGCCGCGCTTCGGGCTGGCATGGACGCCGATGAAGAAGACCGTCGTGCGCGCCGGCTACGGCATTTTTTACAACGCGCTCGAGATGGCCTTCCTGGGGCTGACGCGTTTCAATCCGCCGCTGTTGACGAACCTCTCTGCGTTTCGCCCGTCGTTCCCCGACCTACTGGCCCGGGCGCGCGAGTCGACGCCGAGCGGCCTCGTCATTCCGGCGGAAGGGAGCCTGACACCCTACGCCCAGCACATCAACCTAACGGTTGAGCGCGAGCTGTGGAATCCGCGCTCGACTCTGAGCGTCGCTTACGTTGGGACGTTGGGGCGCAAGCTGTCGCGTACGCGCCGGCCCAACGGAGGCGAAAACCTCGCACAGGAAGACCGGCCCGACCCGAGCGTGGGTGTGGTCAATCGGCAAGAAACGTCCTCGTCATCGACGTACCACGCGCTGCAGATCGGACTGACCCAGCGCTTCATGTCCGGTTTTCTGTTCCGGGCGGCGTACACCTATTCGCGCTTTCTCGACGACGTCTCCGAGTTCGCCAATTCCAACCAGCGCCTGGATCGCTGGATCCTGCCGCTCGACGAAACGAACCTGGCGCTCGATCGGGGGCTGTCGGACTTCCACATCCCACAAGCATTCAACTTCACCTACCTATATGAGTTGCCTTGGATGCGGCGGAACCGCTGGCTGGGCGGCTGGTCCTTCTCTGGCGTGACGACATTGCAGTCGGGGCGGCCGTACACTCTCTTCAGCGGAACCAACAATCCAACGGGTACGGACAACAATCGTATCCACGATGTTGCCGAATCGTTGATCCGTGATGCGTTGTCGAACATCCCGATCCGCCTGGCGGACGGCTTCACCGCGGCCCAACTCACGCCGTTGGAGGGAGCGCTGGGAACCCTGGGGCGCAACACCGAACGGACCGACACGCTTTTGAGCTGGAACGTCTCGGTGTCGAAGAATTTCAATGTGAGCGAGACCAAGAAACTGCAGCTCCGTGGAGAGTTCTTCAACCTTTTCAACACGACGAACTTCGATGTCGTCGACAACGTTCTGAGCTCGCCCAACTTTGGACGGGCGCTAGAGGCATTCGATCCGCGCCGCGTGCAGCTTGCGCTGCGGTTTGTGTTCTAGCCGTCTGACTCAATCGACATCTGAACAAACGTGTCCAGTTTTGAAGCACTGTCCGGACGGGACGTGGCGCAAGGCCCCAGCCGCGACCCGTCTCGCGATTCTTCGCGAGACAGGATCGCTCTCGGCCGCGAGTGTGCGCATTTCGCGGACCTGAGTCCCGAGGAATCGTGGTAAACGAGCAGCCGGGCGGGCACAGGGGCCCGCCCCTACGGGCTATTCCGACGCCTAAAGAATCTCTGCGACACTCCACTAGGAGGCGATCATGAAAATCAGAACGATAGGTCTCATGCTGATTACGGTCACATCAGCCCTCTTGCTACTGGCGGCGTCCGGTGCGCCGCGTGTTTCCAGGGGCTACCGGTTCGAACCGCGGCCGAGCACACCGCTCAGTATGTACGGGGCCCCCAGCCGAGATCCAAAGTTGGCGCTACGGGCGTCCGGCGCGGTCTATATGCTCGCGGTCTATGGCGGGCACGGGCACTCTCGGCTCGGGCTGGCAATCTCTCACGACGGCGGAGACTCGTTTGCGCCTCCGGTCCCCGTCAGTGCCAAGCAGGCAAAGGTAAGCTCGCACGGGGAGAACAGCCCGAGTTTTGCCTTCGGACGCTCGACCGAAATGTACGCGCTGTGGGAGCAGAGCACAGGCGAAGGCATGGGGACCAACCTGATGTTCGCCCGCTCGCTCCGCTTCGGCCGCTCATGGGATGAGCCGCTGCGCGTGACGGACAAAGACAAGCCCTCGACCAACGCCTTCTCGTCGATGGCCGTCTCGCCGCGCGGTGACGTCTACGCCGTGTGGCTCGACGGGCGTGACCGAAAGATGGGCCCTCCGGGAACGTCGGCGGTTTACCTGGCGAAGTCAGCCGACCGCGGGGCGTCGTTTGGCAAGAACGTTCGCGTGGCGACGGGGGTGTGCCCGTGTTGCCGCCCGACGTTGGGTTTCGGTCCACGCGGCGAGGTACATGTTTCGTGGAGGCACGTCTTCCCCGGGCACATCCGGGACATGGTGATTGCTACATCGAGCGACGCTGGCGCGAGCTTCGGGGAGGCGGTTCGCGTGGCGGAGGACGGCTGGAAGATCAACGGCTGTCCCCACTCAGGCGCCAGCATGGCGAGTAAGGGCGGCCGGCTCTACGTTACTTGGTTTTCCGATGGCGACGGATCGAACCCGGGTGTCCGTTTGGCTTGGTCCGATGACGGAGCCAAGAGCTTCTCCGAGCCCCTCATCGCTTCCCGCAATGTTCTCGATGCCAATCACCCGGCCCTCGCTTTGGCGGGCGATGGGCGCCTACTGCTGACGTTCCAGGGCCGCGACCCGGTGAAGAAGTCCGGTTGGAACCCGGCGGGGCCTTACCTGGTCGAGATCGGCGATGACGGCCGCCCGGGTGTTCCGCAAGCGATTCCGGGCCATGCGAAGTCTATCTCCTACCCGGCGGTCGCCGGCGGGACGGTGGGCCGTGTGTACGTCGCCTGGACCGAGCGCGGCGAGAAGGGGCAACAGATCCATCTGTCCCGCGGCCGCCGGTCGGCAAAAGGCGAGCTGAAGCAGACGTCCGCGGCGCGGTAGATTCGGAGCCGCACCGGCAAGAGTGCAGCCCGCAGGCTCACGCCCGCGGCTCTGTTGCCCCCCTTGCCGGCTGCGGCTCGGCGAGTGGGCTAAGATATCCCCGCAAGGAGGAATACCGTGAAGTCGACTTCCAAATCCCCACGCACCCGGCGGAGCCTGCTCCGTGCCGGCATGTTCGGTGGAGCCGCCGCCGGGGCGGCGCACGCCCACGGCGAGAAAAGCAGCCTACCGAAGAAGCAGATCATTGGCCTCAAGCCGGGTGAGGTGCGCCGCGGCGCGCTGCTGTCCGGCGCGGTCCGCTCTGGCAACTTGATCTTTCTCTCCGGAACCGGCGGCTGGTATCCCAGCCGCCGAGCCGAGCCCGGTGACGCCAAGGTGCAGATTCGCAGTGTGCTCGACCGGATGAAGGAGAAACTCGAGATGGCCGGCTCCTCTCTCGACAACCTGCTGCAGGTCACCATCTGCTTGGCCGACATGGAGAACAACTACGCTCCGATGAACGAAGCCTACATGGAGTACTTTCCCGAGAACCCGCCGGCGCGGTCGTGTTTTCCGGCGGGCCCCTTCCGGCGCAAAGAAACCCTGCTGCAGGTGGATGCGGTTGCGTACGTGGACTGACCGGGGGGAGACAGAAAGCGCGGTTCCGAGTCCGGGGGCGGGCACATCCTTGACACCGCCCTACTCACCCACGGATCATCAACAAGAGGCGCGGCCGTAGATGTAGGGGCACGCCATGGCGCACCCACAGGCTCGGCCCGCCGAGTCGTTGCCTGGGTCTGAACGCTCGGCAACCACGTTATTCCATCGTCCACCGGGCGCGTGACGGTCCGGGCCGACTCTCACCAAGAACACGAAAGCGAACTCATCATGCAAATGCTCATCGCAGGCAACTGGGTGGATGGCAACGGCTCCATTCCGGTGATTAATCCTTTCGACAACTCCGAGATCGACACCGTCCCGAGAGCAACCGCCGACGATGTCGACCGCGCCTTTGCCTTCGCGCTCGAAGGCGCGAAGAAGATGCGCAAGATCCCGGGGTTCGACCGCTACCACTTCCTGATGCGCGCCGCGAAGCTGATGGATGAGCAACTCGACGACCTTGCCGAGACGATTACCCGCGAGGAAGGGAAGATCCTCGCCGAGTCGCGGCTCGAAGTCTCGCGCGCGGGGGAGACCCTGATCGGTGCCGCCGAAGAGGCCAAGCGCCTGGGCTCGGAGGTCATCCCGCTCGACGGCGCGCCGGGTACGGGCAATCGCATGGGGTTCACGTTGCGCGTGCCGTGCGGCGTCGTACTGGCGATTACGCCGTTCAACTTCCCGCTGAATCTGGTCGTGCACAAGGTCGGTCCCGCGCTCGCGGCCGGCAATAGCGTGGTCGTCAAGCCCGCCACCGATACGCCTCTCGTTTGTCTCAAGTTCGCCCGCATCCTGCTCGAAGCCGGAGTTCCCGCCGAAGGCATTCAGGTGATCACGGGCTCGGGCGGCGAGATTGGCGACATCATCGCCAGCGACCCCCGCGTTCGCAAGATCAGTTTCACCGGTAGCCGCGATGTGGGCGAGCGCATCTGCCGCACGGCCGGGCTCAAGAAAGTGACGATGGAGTTGGGCAGCAACGCGCCGTTGATTGTTCTGCCCGACGCTGATCTAGAAAAGGCGGCCCAGGCCATCGCGGCCACGGGCTTCGCCAACGCCGGCCAGGTCTGCATCAGCGCACAGCGCGTCCTGGCGCACAAGTCGATCTACGGCGACCTGCTCGACGCCGTCAAGCCGAAGGTCGAGGGCCTCGCCACCGGCAACCCGCTCGAGGAGGGGACGAAGGTTGGGCCGATGGTTCGCGAGTCCGATGCGGTTCGGGTGGCCGAGTGGGTCGAAGAGGCCGCCGGCGCGGGCGCGCGGTTGATCGCGGGCGGCGGACGCAACGGCGCGGTCTACACGCCCGCGATGTTGGCCGATGTCGATCCCGGCATGCGCATCTCGAAGCAGGAGTTGTTCGGCCCGGCGGTCGGCTTCACGCCGGTCGAGGACGTCGACCAAGCCATCGAGATGGCCAACGACAGCAACTACGGCTTGTCGGCCGCGATCTTCACCGAGAACCTCGACAACGCCATGAAGTTCGCCCGCGAGGCCGACTCGGGTAACATCCACATCAACTGGGGGCCGCAGTGGCGCGCCGACCTGATGCCCTATGGCGGGTTGAAGGAGAGCGGCTTCGGCAAGGAGGGCCCGAAGTATGCCGTCGAGGAGATGACCGAAACTAAGATGGTCGTGCTGCACCTGAAGTGAGAGAGTTGAGTCTGAGATGAGAATGGCTGGCTGAAAGGAGAAGCAATGGACAAGAAGGCTTTCGGCATAGGGTTTCTGTCTGGCATGATGCTACTCGTGGCGGTCGGCATCATACACCACACATCCGCACCCGTGAAAGCGTCACCCCCGCCGGATCCACGCCAATGGTGTGAGAGCGAGAATGCCGGTTATGAGGGCGCGCTGCCGACACGAATCGTCAGGAACAACACATGGGCCATCATGACAGCCAACATCTACATGACCCACAACGCTCAAAGGGACTTGAGCTCCTTAAGCGAGGAAGCAGCTCAAGACATGGCTTGTCGAATCCTCTACAACGTTTACCACCCCAGGGACCGCAGAGACTGAGAGAGTGGCCTCACGTCGCGCCCAGCACCCCCCGCAGGAAACCGAACGATTCGGCGATGCCGAGTTGCGGGGCCTTCGGATCGGCCTCGTACTCGAGCGCGACGTGGTGCCGGTAGTTCATCTGCTGGAGCGCACGTAGAACGCCGCGGATGTCCACAACGCCTCGGCCCAGCGGTACGTCGAGCCGTCGGCGGCTCGCTTCCTTGAGGTCCTTCAAGTGAACGTCGTATAGCCGATCACCGCACACCCGGATGGCCTTGACCGGGTCGAGCGGGAGCCGGAAGGTGTGGCCGACATCCACGCAGACGCCAATACGGTGGTCGAGTCCTTCGATCATCGGCATGATGCGGGTCGCGTCCCAGCGCCAGTAGTCGAGCTGGTCTTCGGGGCCGTGCGTGTGGATGGCGACACGGACGTTGTAGTCCTTGACGACGCGATCGAGCAGCGCGAACGCCTCCTCAGGGATCGTGACGGTGACGACCGCCGCCCCGGTGTCACGAACGTAGTCGAGCTTGCGGCGCATGTCGGCTTCGTCGTCTTTGAATCCCACGACGCCGCAGCCAAGAACCCGCACGCCTGCGTCGGCTAGCTTTTGCCGCACCGCCGCGCGCTCCGCCGGCGAGCTTCGGAGTGGAAGGTGGAAGTACTTGAGCGCGATGTTCTCGATGCCGAGGGTCGTGAGCAGGCCGATGGTGTCATCGAGGCTCAGCTCGCGAGTTGAGAAGCTCGTGAGACCCACGTGAAGGCCGCCGAACGGGTCGCTCGGCTGTTTGGTGGTCCAGCGCGAATCGGCTGCGCGTGAAGGGAGCGAGCCGGCGACGCCGAGGGCGGCCATCCTCAAGGCGTGACGCCGGGTGAGGGTGTATGTATCTGGTGGCATGTTGTCCTCCTAGGGAGCAAGTCTTTGGGTTGCCTATTTGAGACCGGTGTGATTGTCGGCTCCAGCGCCCTTCGATGTGCGTCAGGGCTCGTGCCGGACCGCTCCCTGACGGTCACGGCTCGGTTTCCGAGGCTCGAGGCGCCGGTGCGTTCTGTGTCTGGAGGTTCTACAATGTGCCCACTACTATGCCAGAGACCCAAGCTCCGCAACGCAACTTCGTGGACGTCGGCATCGTCTGCAGCCACTTCGACGAGTCGCTGCACTTCTATCGGGACCTGCTGGGGCTCGAAGTCGCGCTCGACATCCAGATCCCTGAGTCGGTGGCGGTGGGCGCCAAGTTGGCGCCGCGGCCCTTCCGGCAGGTTCGGCTCAAGGCCGGCGAGACCTTGATCAAGCTGATGGAGATCGCCGACCCGCCTCCGCGGCGCGGGAGCGACTTTGCCGCCGGCGTGCGCTGGCTGACCTTCTTCGTCGACGACGCCCGCAAGACGTACGAGGACCTCTCGGCCAAGGGGGTTGAGTTCCTCGCTGAGCCCGTGAGCGCGCCTGACGCGGCGGGCGTGGTGTGCGCTCTGGATCCCGACGGGCTGCTGGTCGAGTTCGTGCAGCTTCGGCCCGACTTCCCGCCCGGCTGAGTTCTGCCATAATACTCGCGGCACCCGGCAGCGTGCTCGTTGAGCGCGTGTGACCTAGGAAAGGACTTCGTTGAAATGATTCGTTGGACACAGTTTGTACTCGCAGGTGTCGTGATCTTCGCTCTCGCCTGCTCTTCAGGACCCGGCAGTGGCCGCCGCTTTGATGGGCCCGGCCCGGTCGAGTTGCATGGACATATCACGACCAAATCGGGCGCCGGCGCTGAACTCGAAAAGGTCTTTCACGAGGTCTACTACCCGGCGATCAGTAGCCAAGCCGGCTTCAAGTTCTCCAACCTGCTCAAGGTGCCCGACACCGACAACAAGTACGTTCTCACGTTAGCCTTCGAGAGCGAAGACCTGCGAATCCGCTGGGCAGAATCGGATCTGCACCAGGAAGTCTGGCCGCAAATGCTGGCGCAGTATAGCGGTGAGGAACTCGACGGCGTGGATGCGTTTGGAATGGTCGACCCGCCGATGTAGCGGTAGAGTCGGACCGAGGGTATCGAACCGAGCAGCGACCCGGAGCCCTTCGGGCGTGCTCGCCCAGTAACTCCCTCCACTACCAAAGCGCGGCCGTAGCCAAGGCGGAAAAGACCGCGCTGAGGCCCAGTTCTCGGAACCCGACCCGTTGCAGCGGAATCTTCAATTGCCGGGGATTGTTGAGCCGCAACAGGTCGAATGCGTGCACCCGCCAGAGCGGCGATCACGAAATCCCACGTCCAGGTCTTTGTCAGGACGGCGGCGCTGATGAACGGGAAAAGCAGCATGCCCCACGAGCCGTGCTCAGGGGGCATGCAGAGCCGGGGTTCGCGATTGGAGGAGCCGACAAAACCCGTGGGCGCCTCTGTGGACGGTGGGGAAGCCGGTCGTGGGACGCGGTGCTGAATGGGAGTGGGCACTTGTCTAGAGACCAATCACTACGAGGCGATTCAGAGCCTAGTCCTGCTTCTGGGCGCGGTGGAACCACGGGAACATCACGGGCAGCAGCAGAAGCGTGAGAGAGGTCGAGCTGACCAGTCCGCCGATCACTACCGTCGCCAGGGGGCGCTGTACTTCGGCGCCTGTTGACGTGGCGATAGCCATCGGCAGGAAGCCCAGCCCGGCCACCAACGACGTCATCACCACCGGCCGCAGGCGGATCGAGGCGGCATGAACTACAGCCTCCCGCACGGCGCGGCCCTCGGCCAACAGGCGATTGGTGGTCGAGACCAGCACTACGCCGTCGAGAATCGCCACGCCGAAGACCGCGATGAAACCGATCGACGCCGAGACGTTGAGATTCATCCCCCTCATCCATAGCGCCGCGATGCCACCCACGCTGGCGAACGGCACGATCAGGAGCACCAGCAGTGATTGCTGCACCGAACCAAAGGTCGAGAACAGCAGAAAGAAGATGATCAGCAGCACGCCCGGCACGACCAGAGACAGCCGCTGCATGGCGCGCTGTTGGTTCTCGAACTGTCCTCCCCAGCGAATGAAGTAACCGGTGGGTAGGGTGATGCTCTCGGCAACCCGCTGCTGCGCCTCGGCGACGAAACCGCCCAGGTCGCGGCCGCGTACGTTCGACTGCACGATGATACGCCGTTGGCTGTTCTCGCGCTGCACCCTCTCGGGGCCGCTGGTCTGGCGAATCTCCGCCACTCGCGACAGAGGCACCTGCTCTCCACCGGGTGCTTTCAGCAGCAGCCGGCCTAGCGCAGCGCGGTCTTTACGATATTCCGCCGGCAGTCGCACGACGATCTGAAAACGGCGGCGCCCATCGATGAGTTCGCTGACACCCTTGCCACCGACGGCCGACTGCACCAGGTCCCGCACGTCGGCCACGTTCAGGCCGTAGCGCGCCAGCTCGGTGCGGTCGATGTGCACCTGCCACTCCTGCGCGCCGGAGAACACCTGCTTCTGCACGTCAGCGGCTCCGGGAACACGGCTGATCACAGGCAGAATTTCATCGGCCAAGCGGTCGAGCGTGTCGGCGTCATTGCCGAAGATCTTGACCGCCACATCGGCTTTGACCCCGGAGATCGTCTCGTCCAACCGCATGGCCATCGGTTGGGTGAAGTTGTAAACGATGCCGGGAATCGCCGAAAGCTCGCGTGACATGGCCTCGATCAGGCCCTCTTTGTCCGTGGCGGTGGTCCACTCGTCCTGCGGTTTCAGCCCGATGTATACGTCCGCTTCGTAGATGCCCATTGCTTCGGTGGCCAAGTCGGGGCGGCCGGTCCTGGTCACGACACTGGTCACCTCGGGCAGCGATTGAAGCTTGCGCTCGACCTCAGAGCCCATCTCCGTCGATTCAGTCAGAGAAACGCTGGGCAGTTTGAAGGTTTGCACCAGCACCGACCCCTCATCGAGCCGCGGCATGAACTCAGTGCCGATGAAGGCCAGCGATCCGAGCGACGTCGCCACAACCACGGCCCCCAACCCAACGACCACCAAGCGATATTTGAGCGCGCCTTGCAGTATGCGCGTGTAAACGCCTCGAATACGGTCGAGCAGCGGCTCACGCCGCTCGCGAGCGCTGGGGCGGATGAGGATTCGCGCGGCCGAGGGCACGACCGTCAGCGTGAGCACCAGCGAGCCAAGCAGCGCCGAGCACACCGTTACCGCCATGGGCCGATACATGCGGCCTTCCAGACCCTCGAGCGTCAAGATCGGGACATACACCGCGATGATGATCCCGACGCCCATCAGAATCGGTCGGGCGACGTCGTGCGCCGCGGCTCGGATCTCTTCCAGGCTGTCGCGCACTGTGTTGGTAGACCGGTCTTGCCGCTCCCGCAAACGCCTTATGTAGTTCTCGACCATGATCACCGCGCCATCGACGACCATGCCGAAATCCACCGCACCCAGGCTCATCAAGTTGGCGGAGACGCCGAACAGTTCCATCCCGAGGAACGCGAACAGTAGCGATAACGGGATGACCGCCGCCACGATGATCGCGCCGCGTACGCCGCCCAGGAACAGGAACAGTACGAGAATCACCAGCAGCCCGCCCTTGAGCAGGTTGTCTCGCACGGTTTGAATCGTGCCGTCGATCACTTCCGATTGATCGTAGAAGGGAACAACGCTGACGCCCTGGGGCAGCGACTGTTTCATCTGCTCCAGCGTGTGCTTGACGCGCTCGATCACCGTCTTGCTGTTCTGTCCCTTGAGCATGATCACCATGCCCGTGACGCGTTCGCCTTCCCCGTCGCGCGTGGCGGAGCCTTGTCGCGGCATGTGGCCGATCCGCACCTCCGCGACGTCGCGCAGGTAGACCGGAGAGCCGCGATGCGAGTCGAGCAGGATCGATTCGATTTCCCGTTCGTGCTTCACGCGGCCGAGACCGCGCACGGTGTATTGCTCGGAGGCATGCTCGACGAAACCAGCGCCGAAGTTGTCGTTGTTGTCGCGGACACGCTCGAAAACGTCGCGCAACGTCAAGCCGCGGCTCTGCAGGCGATACGGGTCGACCACGATTTCGTACTGCTGGGTGAAGCCACCCCAGGTGTTGACGTCAGCGACCCCGGGGACGGCGCGCAACTGGTATTTGATCTCCCAGTCGTGGAGCGTCTTCAGCTCCATGGCGCTGTAGCCGTCGCCTTCGACCGTGTACTGGTACACCTCGCCGAACGCGGTGGCGACCGGTCCCATGGTGGGCTCCAGTCCCCCGGGAATGCGGTTGCGGGCCTCGATCAGGCGTTCACCGACGAGTTGCCGGGCGAAGTAGGTAGGGACACGGTCTTCGAAGACGATCGTGACCATCGAGAGCCCGAACTTCGAGATGGAGCGCACCTCCAAGGTGTCGGGTAAACCCATGAGCGCCGACTCGATGGGGAAGGTGACAAGCTGCTCGACCTCGACGGGCGCCAGTCCCGGCGCGTCGCACAAGACCGTGACTTGATTGTTGGTGAGGTCGGGAAAGGCGTCTACGGGGAGGTTCCACATCGACCGCAGACCCGCGGCGATCAGCACCAGCAGCCCGAACAACACGACCCAGGGATGATCGAGATGGAAGTCGATGATGCGCTTCAGCATGAGGACAGAGCCGCAGGCTTGAGCCCGCGGGCCCGCACCGGCCAGGCTCTAGTGCGAATCTTCAGCCATTTGGCTCTTGAGGAACTCGGACTTGAGGTGGAATGCCCCTTGCACCACGGCCCGCTCGCCCACCTCGAGCCCGCGAACAATCTCGACTCTCGAATCCGACTGCCGCCCGGTCTCGACGCGCCTTGCACGGTAAACGCCCCCGCCCTCGTCGATGAAAACGATCTCGTCGCCGTCAACATGCTGGATTGCGGAGAGAGGCGCGACCGGAGAAGGGTCGCCGCGGTCGCCCGGGATGTGAATCGTGGCGAACATTTCCGTCTTCAGTGCCCGCCGTGGGTTGGCCGCTTCGCAGCGCACCTGCACCGTGCGGGTCTCGGGGTCGAGCGCATCTCCGATTCTCGTCACACGCGCCGCAAAGACACGGTCCGGGTAAGCCCGCACACTCACCTCCACCGGCATGCCGCGGCGCAATTGAGGCAGATACTGCTCCGGGACCTGCGCGATCACCCACACCCGGCTCAGATCGCTAATCACATACAACGGGTCGGAAGGTGTGACCGCCGAGCCCTGGCTGGCGGTTCGTTCGAGGACCGTCCCTGCGAAGGGTGCTCGGATCGGGATCAGATGCTGGGCGTGTTGACCGGTTGCTTGTGTTTCCGTCTCACGATCGGCGTGACCGGCCAAGCCGGCTGGATCGAGGCCCAGGAATCCAAGATGGCGCTTCGCCCGTTCGACCTCGGCCTTGGCAAACTCCAGCGCGGTCTCGGCGCTCTTGAGCGCGGTCTCGGCTTCCTGCACTTTCTGCAACGAGCCGGCCTTGAGTTCGTATAACCTTGACGCACGCCGCTGTTGCTGCGTGGCGTAGTCGAGTTCCGACTCGCGCTGTTGGACTTGGGCTAGTGCCTGCCGGTACTTCGACTCCGCGTCATGCACGTCGTGACTGTGCAAGCGCGCTAGCACCTGTCCCTGCTTGACGTCGGCGCCCACCGAGACGCAGCACTCGACGACCACGCCCTCCACAAACGCTCCGACTCGGGCCGTGCGGTTCTCGTCAACCTCAATTCGGCCGGGCGCTTCAATAACGCTCTCAAGGGCGATGGATTCGACTTCGGCGCTTTCGATGCCGGCCGGGACGATCGAAGCGGTGTCGATGCGCACCAGATCGGGATCACCTTCGTGGTGTTCGACGGGAGTGGGTTCGGCCACCGCGGTTTCGGCCGCGGGCTGGGAGCAGGTGGTCGAAAGCAGCAGGCACACGAGTGGTAGCCCGGCGCGATGAAGCGCTGGCGGGGTGCGTCTTCCAGAACTGCGTGAGGAGTGCATGAAAAGAGTAGCGAAAGCGCTAACCGAGGCGGCCGCGAATTGAAAAATAGGGGCACAGCATGCTGTGCCCGTGTTCGGGTCAAGTCGTCCGCTCGAGGCCGCCGGGCACGGCATGCCGTGCCCCTACCTACACTGCCGCGTTGTACAACCGTCGCCTAGCGAACAGAATCCGCGACTCAGTCCTCCATTCTAGCGGCGGCACGCTGCCCATACCCCTGCGCCACGGAAAGGTGCTCGGTGCCGACCGCCGTTTCGAGATCAACCCAACTCGCGGTGAAATCGGCGAGCACCTGCGAATACAGCAGGCCGACTTGGTTTTCGGTACGCTGGGCGTCGATCACGTTCAACAGGTCGGTGGCGCCCTCTTGATAAGCGGCCAGGGCGATACGCGAGGTCTCTTGCGCGCGGTCGATCATCCCCGTCTCGATGCGCGTGAGCATGCGCGCCCGGCGCTGCGCCACCTTCGCCGCCGCGGCCACCTCGGCGCGCACCCGCGCCTTCGTCGCGCGCAACGCAGCCTCGGCTTGCAACACTTCCGCGGAGGCCTCTTCGATGCTGCCTTGGTTGCGGTTGAAAACGGGCACAGGCAGCGACACGCCGCCGATCAGGGTGTTGAAACCGTTGTTCCTCTTGTAGCCGAAGTACGGAGTGACGTTGGGACGCGATGCTGTACGTTGTAGCTCGACGCGGGCGCGCGCACGCTCGACCAAGGCCTCGCCGAGTAACACCTCGACACGGTAGCTGATCGCGTCCGAGGCCAGGCGGCCCAAGACCGCGTCGGATTCCCAGCCCTCCGCCGGCTTCGGCAGCCGCACATCCTCGACAGCAAACGCGGTCGAAACCGCCGGGCTGCCCATCTCGCGCAGCAGCGCCACCTTGGTGCGTTCGATCTCCATCTCCGCCACCGCCAGCGACATCGCGATCTTTTCGACTTCGAGCCGGACCTTGATCAAATCCACCTCGGCCATGGCCCCGAGATTGACGCGCACTTCGTGGTACTGGCTCAGCTCTCCGAGCGTATCGCGGCGTTTCGCAAGCAACTCCACGTTACGCTCCGCCGCCAGCACTTGCCAGTAGGCGCGCTTGACGCCTTGGCGGATCCTCCATGCGACAGCCTTGCCACCGATCTCAGCCAGCGCGCGGTCGGCTTGCGCGTACTCCCCGCGGCGTCGCTTCTTGCCGCCCGTCTCGATGGGTTGTGACACCCACGCAAAGAGGTCGAGGTCCTGGCCCGCCGAAAAGCCCGGGTTGCCCGTGAAGCGCCAGTTCTCGGTCTGGAAGTAGACCGTGGGGTTGGGCGAAAGGCCGGCCTGCCGCTCCGCGCCCTGGCGAGCCATCACCGACTGCCGGGCGGCTTCGATGTCGCCATGGTGAGCAAGCGCGACATCCACCGCGCCGGCGAGTGTCAGTTTGTCGGGAATCGTTTGCCCGCCGACTGAGGCGGCGAGCACGAAAAAGAAGACAAAAAGCGGGCACAATATGCGTCGTCTGGGCATCAGCAATCTCCAAGGCCGGGCTGTCCATTCAGCCTATCAGTGCCGCCGATTCCCAACGTGGAAGCGAGCGGCACAGCAGCGAGAGACCCAGGTGCCCCACGTAGGGGCACGGCATGTGCCCGCCTGCCGCCGCTTGCCGGCCTCCCCTATTGCGCGTACCGCTTCTTGAACTCCTCGGCCGCGCGGCGGCGGCGAAAGCCGTATATGAATGCCCGCCCCAGCGGTCCAAAGCCCGAACGCAGCATGATCGCTCGTCCCGCCATTCAGAGTCGCAGACGCGAGCCTGCGCTGATGACCCGCAAACCACATAGTGGCCGCAATGTGCACGCCGCCCACCGGCGAATTACCGGATACAGTAGAAGGCATGAACCGCCGCTCGTTCGCGTTATCTCTGGCCGCGTCCGCCGCGTTCCCCCTGCAACGCGCTACATCGCAAGCTGCCACCTCGCTGGGCGACCGACTCAGCCTACCCACCGGTCCCGTGCAGATGGTCCTCGACACGGACACCTACAACGAGGTCGACGATCAATTCGCGCTGGCCTACTCTCTGCTCTCGCCCAAGGCAATGACGGTCGAGGCTGTGTATGCCGCGCCGTTCACCAATTCCCGCTCGTCGAGCCCGAAGGACGGCATGGAGCGCAGCTACCAGGAAATCCATCGCGTCCTCGATGTGCTGGGGGCGGGCGTCGGGCCGAAGTACGCGAACTTGGATCGCGACAAATTCACCTTGCGCGGCTCGGACCGCTACATCGGGACCAAGGGCAAGCCGGTCGAGAGTCCCGCGGCGGCAGACCTGATCCGCCGGGCGCTCGAGCCGCGCGATGAGCCGCTGTTCGTCGTTGCGGTGGGTGCGCCGACCAACGTGTCGTCGGCGTTGCGGATGGAGCCGAAGATTCGCGACAAGGTCGTCGTGGTCTGGCTGGGCGCGCAGCCGTATTCGATGAAGTCGGGGCGGGAGTACAATTGCCGGCAGGACGTCCCAGCCTCGCAGACGCTGTTTGACAGCGGCGTCGCCCTCATGAACGTGCCGGCGCGGAACGTCTCCGAACACCTGCGTACGACCTTGCCGGAGCTCGAACGGTACCTCAAGGGGCGTTCGAAGATCGGCGATTACCTCTATGAAACCGTCGCCGGGTACGCGCGGGAGCGGAGTCCTCGCGAGGGATACCCTTGGTCAAAGGTGATTTGGGATATCTCGGCGATCGCGCTGCTGATCAATGCCGCGTGGGTCGAAACCGAGGTGACGCCGAGCCCGATTCTCACCGACGAGATGAACTACCAACTCGATGCGTCACGGCACCCGGTGCGGGTGGCGACAGGCCTCAACCGCGACGCCATCTTCGACGACTTGTTCCGCAAGTTCGCGAAGTCGTGAGCCGAGCCCCGCATAGAGGGTGGGTCGGCCTACGGTTTCCCGCTCGCCTCCTCCGACGTCTGCGGCCGGCCCGTCACATCGCCGCCGAGCCATCGGTACGGCCGCGGGTAGAGCGTGAGCGAGCGGTCGTCGAGCGGCAGCTTGACCGGCTGGTTGCCGAGTTGTGCCGAAAGCTTCGACGCAATGGCGATCTCGAGCGCCTGCCGCAAGTCGTGGCCCGAGACGAACAGCCCGCTCCCGGTGAACACCGCGTCCACAAACGAGCGGATCGAGGCGACCAGGTAGTTATCGGTGTTCCGCAGCACCGGCCGGTCAAGGATGTACTTCCAAGGGAACGCCGGGTACTGCGGATCGATCTCCTTGCGCGCACCCCGAGCCTGCGCACCGCGAAAGACCTTCGGCGGAGCCCAGTCCCAGCGCACGAGCGTATCGCCGGTCCACACGTCCACGCCGCGATACGGGGTCTCTTTGCCAAAGACCTGGCAATCGATGCCCGAGGTCATGCGGAAGACGCCGTTGATCTCGAGCCCTTCATCGGTGTCGCCCTGGAGCGCCTCGGCGGGCTGCCCCCAGGCCACAACCTCGCTAACCTCGGCGCCGGTGAGAAGCCGCAACACCGAGCAATGCTGGCAGCCGCCGCCGGAAATCTCACCGCCGAAGCGATGAACGGCCGCCCCCTGCAATTGGCCGTAGTCGCCCGCGCGCAGCCGCGCCGCGGCCTGCTGCACCTCCCACATCGCCCGCTGCAGGTTGCCCCCCGCAAGCACCACGTCACGCTTCTTGCAAGTGTCGACCATCTCGTCGGCGTTGGCGAGCTTGGCGGCGATGGGCTTGTCGGTCGATACGCCCTTCACGCCGGCTTCGGCGCATGCGATTACAGCCTCCTTCATGAACTTGGTGGGCGTGATCACCGCGGCGATGTCGGGCACGACCTCGCGCAGCATCGCGTTCACGTCCTTGAAGAGCGCCTTCACGCCGAAGCGCTCGCCGACCACCTTGCGGCGTTCATCGTTCCACTCGGCGATGGCGACCAGCTCCGTGTCGGGCAGCGCTCGGTAGACCTCGGCGAAATACTGCCCCATGCGGCCGCAGCCGATGATGCCCACACGAAGCTTCTTACGTTTCCGGGCTTCGTCGGGCGTGATGAGCATCGCCGAGGCCGGAGCTGCCGCGGCAACGGCCGCCGCCGAACTCAACAGGAATTGTCGTCGATCCATGGTTGCCCTCCGTTGGTACGAAGCACTAGCTAGCCATCTGATTCAAGCGTCATCTGAACAACGGTGTCAAGCCTCGCGGGCGGGCCGGGCCGACACGTGGCGTAAGGCTCCAGCCTTGCCGAGTCTCGATTCTTCGAGATTCAGGATGGCAAATCACCGAGCTGCGGCGATGGCCCGCGGACCTGAGAACCGAGGAATCGGTTCTCGGCAAGGCTGGAGCCTTACTCCACATCAGTGCCAACGTGTCGGCTTGAGGTCGCAGGCTTCTAGGGCTCCGCACCGGAATTATCGCACGGACCGACGCACCCATACTCCAGCACCCCGGCGCTAACCCCAGACCCTGACCAGACGCTGACCTTGACCCCTTGCTGCGACGATGTTCTGACGAGGCAGGGACCATCTTCGTGAGCGACCCATCTCCTCAGCCGGGCGACTTGAACCTGGCATTCGCCGAAGAACTCTATACGGCCTACCTGCGCGACTCCTCGTCGGTTTCAGAGGAATGGCGCCGTTACTTCGACTCGTTCAACGGCAGCGGCCGGCGTGAATCCACTTCGCGACTGGCCCAAGCCGAGTGGACGCCGGGCCCGAGCTTCCGCCCGGCCGGCCTCTTCCGTCCCGCGGGCAACGGCACAGTCGTGACCGTCGAGGCCTCCCACGATGAACAGGTCGCCGGCCTGCAAGACCGCGTCGATAAACTCGTCCGCGCTCATCGTGTCCGCGGACACATCATCGCCCGGATTGATCCGTTGGGCCTGCCGCGTCCGAGCCCGCCCAAGCTGGTGAATTGCGATAGAATCGGACCGTCGTGATCGGCACTACCATCTCTCACTACCGCATCACCGAGAAGCTTGGTGAAGGCGGCATGGGTGCGGTGAACAAAGGCCAGGACGCCTCGTTGGACCGCCCCGTGGCACTGAAGTTTCTGGCTCCACATCCCGTCGCGAACGAGCATCCGAGCCGTCCGGGGATAGAGGTGGATAGTGCGTCCAGCGAAAGCTTATGCTTGACCAAACGATCTGCTACCACAAGATCCTCTCCGAGCAACAAGGCCCGCACGCAGGTCAGGACTTCTCTCACATGGTGAGATAGTGATGGAATGGCGAGCACGACTGCGCCGATTGTCTCGACCTGTAAATACATTCCAGGTTGTTGCCCTGCGTCGTCTACAGCAGCTCTTGTTAGCGCCGACAGATGCCCTACCCCTAGATCTGTTCCGAATCGCAGTCGGTTTACTTGCCGTCGCGTATCTCCTTCGTGCCGCGTTCGAGGCCCCTATCTTCAGTTCTCCAGACGGACTGATCGATCATGAACTGTCCGAAGAGATCTTCCCGTACACCATCCAGCCACTCTTCCGCCCTTGGATGACGATCGGTCTCGTGCGGGCAATTCTCGGAGTCTCGTGCTTGTTGGCCTTCGGCATTGTCTTCGGAATTGCGCCCCGCATTTGCGCCTTCGTTTTATACGTCGTCGTGGCGTGCTGGTATCGATTTCACTTCTTAACGGTTTATGTGGACGACTCACTCCTTCATCTGTGGCTGCTCTGGGTGGCCCTAATGCCTGTGGGGACGACTCTCGCGGTCGGATCGTGGTTTCGCGGGCGACCCGTGTTGGCCGAATGGGCCAAGCAACAAGTGCCGGGTGCGAGTGTCCGGTTGTTCCTTGGAAATATTGCGCTGATGTACTTCGTGGCCGGAACGACAAAATGGACAAGTCGGTTGTGGTTGGAGGGGAACGCTCTCTACGCAGTCCTCAAGCTACCTGCGGCCTGGTTTCCGGGGTTTTGGCAGGAATGGCATCTGGCCGCACTCGTTCTGTGCAACTATGCCGCCCTCATCGTTGAGCCCTTGTTGGCCCTGATCGTCTTCTTGCCATCAGGACGTCCGCTCAAGAAATGGCTCGGCGTGGGTCTGTTCCTGCTCCATGCGGGAGTTATTGCGACATTCGACGCACCGGTCGCCAATCTGGCCTGTCTGGCCGCGACGCTCCTAATTTTTCGCCATGACATCATGGGATTCCTGGCACCGGGGCGTCGTAAAAACGAAACGTCAGCATCAGATGCCCCACCGCGGTGGCGGCCAGCAGAGCGGTTCGGCGCGCTCGTGCTGGTCCTTCTGACGATTACGATGCTGCTGTCCATGAGACCTTCGGGTTGGCGAAAACCCTCGCGCGGTTCAAATGCGATTGCCACTGCGAAAACACACGCCGACGACGGTCTAACTGGCGACGCTCTCGAAACGAGCTTCTATGGCGCCCTCTGGGTGTTAGGCCTCGCGCAGCAATTTCGCCTTCTCGACTGGGTGGATGAGCGCAATTTCTACGTACAGCTACTGGTAAAGGAAAACGAGCAGGGCGTCATTACTCCCGTTAGCCCGACTAGTCTTGTTCCCCGCGGGACACGAGGTGCGTTGATACTATCTTACGGACTCGGAATCACGTGGGTACCTGTTGCTCCGGATCCACTCCTTCGGCTGAGAGCGGAGCTGCAGCGCCGGCTTGGGCGACGATACTGTGCCGCTGAAGACCAAGCCGTTTCCGTAGCTGTTGATGTCCTGGTCAAGCGTCTCGATCCGCTACGACCAGACCCTGGGGGGCGCAGCCCGTTCATGCGGTTCACCTGCTTCAAGGGAAGGGTTTTGGACCAAGAGCTGTTCTTGAATAATGGGGTATCCACTTGACTCAGGTAGCCCCTAGGCGTTGTGGTTTGGTCGATCCATGGACGCCAGCACACTGCACCCAGAATGCACCCTGGGGCGCCAGACGCCGGTCTGCAGGCAATTGGGCCACGAGGCTGCGTTTCGGGCCGATCAAGGATTACGCACGCGCCATGGCCATCGCAGGCTTGGAAACGTGGTGCTATCGGCAAGCCTTTCCGGGGGCCGCCAATGGCCAACCACAGTATGTTGTGGTCACCTGAGTCAAATGGATACCCCACTTCTTGAATTTCTAACTTCAGACTGATGTGCGGCATCCTTGCAATCATTACGGACGAAGCTCCGGTATCGCGCGAATCTTTGAGTCTTGCGCTAGGGTCGATGGGCCACCGGGGTCCCGACGAACAGCATATCTGGCTCTCGAAAGATGGCCGGACAGGCCTCGGGCATGCACGCCTCAGCATTATTGACCTCAAAACTGGTAGCCAGCCGATCGCGAATGAGGACGGGCTCGCTCACATTGTGGTCAACGGTGAATTCTACGACTACCAAAGATTGCAGCGGTCGCTCGAGGCCCGCGGACATCGACTGCGTACGCGCTCGGACAGCGAAGTCGCGCTGCACCTTTATGAAGAACTTGGACGCGATTGCGTGCATTTGCTTCGGGGTGAGTTTGCATTCGCAATATGGGATGAACGCGAGCGTGTGCTCTTTGCAGCTCGAGATCGATTTGGAATCAAACCGCTGTTCTATGCCGAGCACTCGGGTCACCTGCTCATCGCATCGGAGATCAAGGCCTTGTTCGCCGCTGGCTTGCCTCCTGTATGGGACGAGGAATCCGTGTTTCAGGCGGTGCACTTTTGCCCGCACCAGGATCGAACCCTCTATGGAAACGTACGCCAGGTTCCTCCGGGGTACTATCTCATGGCCAAGGGCGGAACGGTCTCACTGAACTCCTATTGGGACATTAACTACCCTCTGCGCCGGGACGAACTTACACCCACGAGCGAGGCGAGTTGTATTGACGAACTGGGACGCCGGATTGAAGAGGCCGTTCGAATCCGCACACGTTCGGACGTACCGATCGCCTGTTATCTGAGCGGTGGGGTAGACTCGGCATCCGTGCTCGGCATCGCTGCCATGCAGACTCAGAAGCGCATCAGCGCGTTCACCGTGGCCTTCGATCACCCTCAGTTCGACGAGAGCGGTGGGGCCGAAGCTATGGCAAAACACGCAGGAGTAGAGTTCCATCGAATCTCAGCAACTCAGAGAGCGATTGCCGATGTCTTCGAGGAGGCTGTTGCCCACGCCGAGGCTCCGATCATCAACGGTCACGGTCCTGCTCGATACCTTCTCAGCCGGGCCGTTAATCAGGCGGGCTACAAGGTTGTTCTGGGTGGAGAAGGTGCCGATGAGATGTTCGCAGGGTACGACTTCTTGAGCGAAGCGCTCTCGCGATCTGCCTCAAGACGTCCACTCGCTATGGCACGGTTGCTGAGTAACCTGTGTAGGCCGCTAAGCGGCGATATAGCCGATATCGGCCGAACATCGCCGCTGCTAGCGAGACTCGTGAGGTGCGTAGGAGTACCTCAGGACTTAGCCTCGGTGCTTGCCGGAAATTTCCACTTACTGCGCTCGGTTCTCCATGCCGATTTTCTTGAGCGTAACACCAGACGTGATGTGTATCGCGAGTTCCTGTCTCAGTTTCGTTTCCGCCAGCTCGTCGGACGAACACCGGTTCGACTGCTCCTCTATGTTTGGCTCAAGTCCCACTTTCCCAATTACGTTCTCGCCGGCGAGAGATTGGATATGGCCCACGCTGTGGAGGTCCGCCTCCCCTATCTCGATCACAAGCTTTTCGAGTACGTGCGCCTGCTCCCGGGATCTCTATTGTTCCGGCCTGGTCGGAACAAATACCTGCTCCGACAAACTGTGGCTCCCTTCGTCACCCGGCAGGCTCTCGAAGGCGACAAACAACCGTTCTTCGCGCCGCCAAGCACAGCGGATCTGGGAGGGCCTCTGTATCAGTTAACCCAGGACCTGATACGGAGTAAGGATCTTCACACACTTCCTTTCTTCGACTTGCGGGACTACTCGCCTTCGCTGACTCACTCAAACGGATGCCGTGGCGTCAGCGCGCCTCGATGGACCCAATTCTCTATCTGGGGTATGCACTTGACTCCCGAAGCCCCAAGGTCTAGTATCCGGGCTCTGGAGGACTATTCGCGCACGCTGGGTTCAAGAGCGCTTCGCCTTCAGGTTTCAAAGTCAACCGCTGCCGTCCCCCCGCGGGGCGCAATGAGCGGCGGCTATAGGACCCACGACCGCTGCCCGATGGCCCCTCGAGGGTACGGTCGCCGCAGTCGCCGACCACAAGGTGTGGGGTCGTCGGGACCAAGTGCATACCCCGATTCTCTATTTCCTAGCGTCTTTTGCGGCGCTGCAACGTCACATCGGTGCCGAAGGTCCCTAGCTTTCGAGTTCCAATTCCCTTATCCATGTCGGTTTCGTCTCCCCCCGAATGTAAACCAAGCTATGGGGGTCTGACTCTTGCGCCGGTCGGTGGGACTGTTTCCCACTGAACACCCGCTCTCTTCGATCAACGCCTCGGAAAACCACCAAGGACAATCGATCCTGCCTTGTCGCCAAGGGTAAGACAAAAGTGGCAATCGGACGAACACGGGTGCTGATCCTGTCCAACCCAAGACGGGGAGCGCGCGAGGAATACGTTAGCGGATTTCTGAAACCGCGGCCTAAGTCACACAAAAATCCCCATCCCACGCAGCTTCCGTACAAACTGGGTCTTCTGTTTCGGTTCCGAAAACTCCAAGACCGTTTCCGAGATCGCTCTGACCTTCCCCTTGCCGACCGACCGCACTCGCGCGGCCGTGTCCTCATCGGGGCAGCGTATGACGATGGCCGGCTGCATCTCGATGCGGCGGCATTGCGCGGACCAACCGCGGATTTCCCGCTCGACGTTGGCCGGCAACTCATTCGCGCACACCCTTCGCAGGTTTTCGATCACTCCTTCGGCTGTCAGTCCGGCCGAGGCAGCGGTGAAAATGGACTGCTTGGTGATATGAAACAGCACTCCTACCCGTCTGCCCTTGCGCTCAGCGAACCGCGAAATCACCACCTCCGTCGCCGGCGAGGGAGCCAGAAAGACGACGTCGAAGTTCGGTTGAACTACAACCGATCGATCCCCCTGGTGGTCAGGCAGGTCAATCGAGAACTCTTGTGTCAAGTCGAAGAGATAACGGCCTACCTCCGACAAACCCAGCGAGATAGCTCCCCCTTCGCCCACGCCCACCTTCACCACGCCCAGCGGGAGCAGACGCTGGAAGAAGGTGTCGGAGAGGAGCCGGGACCAGGCGATGTCCAGGTCGCCCTCGCTCGGCGAATACAAGGAGATCGGACCGAGGTAGAAGGAGAGATACGAGCCGAGGGCCAGCAGCCGGCGGAAGGGATGTTCTCCGCGGGCCTCGAACTCCAACAGTACCGCCGCGTCGACGAACCCCTCGGAGGGCAAGTCCGCGCAGCGCTGCCGGACCGCCTCAGTTAGCTCGGCATTACTCAGCTCTTGATGGCCGGCGCCGAGGGTATAGGGCAGCAGGTTCAAGGGCGATGCGGGTGTGTAGTCGTCATGGTAGTAAGGGTCGTAGCTGTCATAGCCGTAGCCGTCATCGTCTTCGCCGTAGTCGTCGTCGAAGTCCTCGGCGTAGCGTGGTATGACTCGGAGCGGCGTTCGTTTCCGCGCAGTGTTTTTCTTCGAAGATCCCTTCGACGACACTTCTTCCTTGATGCTCTCCTTGATCTGGTTGAGCAACTCTTGCAGACGCTCCTTCGGGCCGAGCGAAAGCCAGTCGCGTCCCTTCTTCGTTACCTCAAAACGCAGGTCGCGCCCGGCAACGCCCGCTTGCACAACGCGGCCCGTGTGCGCCAACAGCCGGAGCGCCGTATCGGTCCGGGCGGCGGGGCCGAGCGAGAAGGGCTCTTCCAGCCACTCGGGCAGCGGGGCCAATTGAGCTGCGATCTCCCTCTCGGCCTTGACGAACAGCCTCCAGTCATTCCCGCGCAACCGCAGCGGCTCCGAGGCGCACACGACCACAATCGACGCCATGTCGTCCACCAGAAAGGGAGCCTGGAAGACTTCGCCGGCCTTCGGCACGGTTGCCGGTTTGGGAGGGGCGGCCGAGAGCCGCAACGCCGCCGACGGCCAGATGCCCACGATGGGTTCGAGGTCGCCGTCCCGCAAAGCCGGAAAGACGAGCAATTGACGGATCCCATGGACGAGGGCCTCGGGCAATCGGCTCGGGTCCCGGTCGTCCCAGGCCGCGCACAGGTCTTTGAGAGTCACGGGCTCGGCCCGCTCGATCAGAAAGCGAACCAGCTCTTGCGCTTCCGCGTGCACCTCAGGGCCGGGGATGGGACGCTGGCGCGAAACTTGCTTGTCATGCCACGACACCCACGACGAGGCCACGAACGTCTGCACCCACTGACTGGATGCTGTCCGCCGGTAGATGTCCTGTTCCCGGTAGTACCTGCCGTAATAGCTGCGCTGTCCCTGACCCGAGGCCTCTCCAACGGCGGCTCGTTCCTCCAACGTGAAGTTGTCCTTCAAGTAGGCGTTGAATGCAACGGCGGTGGGCGAGTCGTGGACTTGGCTGCGGCCCATCGCCCGCACCACTCTGACGAACACCTTGAACTGAGGCTTCAACGTGGCTCGGATACGGCCCTCGGAAGGCTGGAAAAAACCCAGTTCCTCGAGCAGCGGAAATGCTTCGCCAAGATCGGGCTTGCGCGCCAACTCGGAAGGCTTAACGTGCTTCAGAAACAAGCGGCGAGCTTCAAGCGGAACCCTTTCCCACAGCGGCAACACCTCGAACACCCGGACCCAGCTCAGATCGAAGTGATTCATGCCAGCATGCGACTTGCGAGCTTCTCTTCCTCGAGATCCACGATCGAGTACTCATACCCCTGTTCGCACAGGAAGAGCTGCCGTTTCAGGGCGAAATCCTGCTCGACCGTTTCTCCACTGACGAGCGTATAGAAGTGCGCTTGATTCTCGCCCGCCTTGGGGCGCAACAGGCGTCCCAATCGCTGCGCCTCCTCCTGCCGCGATCCAAAGGTCCCCGATACCTGGATCGCGACCGAGGCATCGGGTAGGTCGACGGCGAAGTTGGCGATCTTCGAAACGACCAGAGTTCGGATCTTCCCTTCGCGAAAGGCGCCGAACAACTCGTCGCGCCGGGTTTGCGGAGTCGCACCGGTCAGCACCGGCAGCCCGAGGGGCTCGGCGAGTTTGCGAAGCTGATCGAGATACATCCCCATGACCAGGGTCGGCTCGCCGGCGTGGCGGTCGAGAAGCTCGGCGACGGCCTGCGTCTTGAGGGGGTTTTCAGAGCAGATCCGGAACTTCTCCCGATTCTCGGCCATGGCGTACGTCATGCGCAGGTCGGGCGGCATCGGCAGCCGAATCTCGGTACAACGGGCCTGCGCGATCCAGCCCTGGTTTTCGAGCACCTTCCAAGGCACGTCGGCCTTCTTGGGGCCGATGAGTGCGAACACATCTTCTTCGCGGCCGTCCTCGCGAACGAGCGTCGCGGTCAGCCCCAGCCGCCGCCGCGCCTGCAAGCCGGCGGTCACGCGGAAAACCGGGGCGGGCAACAAATGCACTTCGTCGTAGACGATCAGCCCCCAGTTGCGCTCGTCGAAGAGCTGCAAGTGGGGGAACGGCGCGTCCTTGCGCTCTCGCCACGTCAGAATCTGATAGGTGGCGATCGTGATCGGCCGGACATCTTTCGTCGACCCGCTGTACTCGCCGATTTGGTCCGCCTCCAGGGACGTCTTGTCCAGCAGTTCACGAATCCATTGCCGGGTCGCCGTAACGCTGGTCGTCAGAATCAAGGTGGAGGACTGCACGCCGGCCATGCACGCCATGCCGACGATCGTTTTTCCGGCGCCGCAAGGCAGCACGATGACCCCCGAGCCTCCGCGATCACTGCCGCTTTGGTGAAACGCCTCGGCGGCGTTGATCTGATACGGCCGCAATCCGAAGTCGGCGCCTTCCATCGTGACGGATCGTAGAGCGATCGCCAGCGCTTCCCCTTCGGTGTACCCCGCCAGGTCCTCCGCCGGAAAACCAAGCTTGATGAGAGCCTGCTTGACTTCCCCACGAGCGATCGCATCCACGCGAAACGAGGTGGCCGAGAGTCTCTCGCGCAAGAAAGGCCGAACGTGTTTACTGTGCGAAACCTCTTCCGCCAATACGGGGTCGTTGGCGGAAAGAACGAGATCGCCGTTCTCTCGGTGAAGCTGAAGCCGGCCGTAGCGCGAGGCATAGTCCCGGACCTCGACGAGGATATGCGGCGGCACCGGGTATTTCGAAAAGCTCTCGAGGGTCGTGATGATGCCCTGAGCTTCCAGGCCCGCGGCGCAAGCGTTCCAAATCGACAGCGGAGTGATGCGGTAGGTGTGGATGTGCTCCGGAGCCTTGACCAACTCGGCGAACTGGGCCAATCCGTCCCGCGCTTCTGCGTATCGGGGGCTCGCTACTTCGACGAGGATGCTGTGGTCGCTCTGAACAATGAGCGGATTCTGTGGTTGATAGTCGGCCATGGAACGACGGCAGGCTCGCTGCAAGAAACGAACTCACGCCTGCGTCCTCCGGCAGCGGGAAGCCAGGCTTCGGAGCTCTTCCCAACGGCGCCGCCGCTACCGGCCCGCGCGCGCGATCCCTAGATGATAACGGGTCGCCGCCCCCGAGCGGAATCGTGGCCCAAATCCGCAAGTAAGCCTTGAGGACCGCCTTACGCCCAGCCCGACGTGACCGTAGCCCACCGCCACTCAGAGTCTGTTTGACCCTCCCTTCAACGATCCGATATCCTCAAGAAGATACTTGGCGCAGGCCTTCAGGCTCGCCGCGCTCACCTTTGCTCCGCCCCCATGGACGTCTTCCAACTCACGCGCGCGATGGTCGATATCAACTCGGTGACACCGAACGAGTTGGAGATGGGCCGTTTTTTCTACGACTACCTCAAGCCCCTCGCCGACAAGTACGATGGCGAGATTGATAGCATCGAAGTCGAGAAAGACCGCAACAACGTCTTCGTGCGCTGGGGCCACCCCGACGTCGTTCTTTCGACGCACATGGATACGGTTCCACCCTTCATCCCCTCCAAAGAGGATGACGAGTTCATTTGGGGCCGCGCCGCCTGCGACACGAAGGGTATCAGCGCCTCGATGATCAAGGCTATCGAAGCGCTGCTCGAGGAAGGCGTGCGCAACCTGGGTTTGCTGATGGTCGTCGGCGAAGAGATCGACGGCATCGGCGCGCACTTTGCCAACCGCACTCCGCCGGGCTCGAAGTACCTCATCAACGGCGAGCCGACCGAAAACAAGCTGGCGCTTGGATCCAAGGGCAACCTGCGTGTCGAGATCGAGGCCGATGGCAAGATGGCCCACTCCGCCTACGAAGAGCTAGGCGACTCGGCCATCAACAAGCTGCTCGACAACTTGCAGAAGCTGCGCGACCTCAAGCTTCCCGACGACCCTGTCCTAGGCGACAGCACATGCAGCATCGGCCTCATCGCCGGCGGGCGCGCTGCCAACGTCATCTCCGACCATGCTTCCGCGATCGCGGTGATCCGTGTCGTGTCCGACATGGACGAAGTGGTGAAGATGGTCAGCGACGCGCTCGACGCCCGTGTGACCGTGACGATGCCGGTGCAGACCCCGGCTGTGCGTATGAGGGAAGTGCCAGGGTTCGAGACCTGCACCGTCAAGTACACGACTGATATCCCGAAACTCACCAACTGGGGCGAGCCGTTGCTGATCGGTCCCGGCTCGATCCACGTGGCGCACACGGCCGAAGAGCGTGTGCCCAAGAAACAATTGACCGAGGCGGTCGAGCTCTACCGCAACCTGGTCAAGCAACTCCAAACGACAAACTAAGCTCAAGGAAGTCTCCGGCGCTCGAGGCCGGGGGAGAATACCGTTATGGAACGACGCATCGAAGTGGGCATCCTGGGCGCGACCGGCATGGTCGGCCAGCAGTTCATCAGCTTCTTGCAGGGACATCCTTGGTTCGAGGTGACCTGGCTGGGCGCCAGCGAACGCAGCGCCGGCAAGAAGTACCGTGACGCGGCCAATTGGACGCTCGACGGGGGCGTCCCCGAGTCGATCGCCGGCCAGACAGTCCACGAGGCCAGCCCCGCCAACGGCAATGCACCCAAGCTGATGTTTTCGGCCATGGACGCCTCGGTCGCGGGCGACATCGAAAAGGCCTTCGCAGGCGCGGGCCATTTCGTGGTGTCGAACTCGCGCAACCACCGCATGGACCCCGACGTTCCGCTGCTGATTCCCGAGGTCAACGCCGGCCATCTCTCCGTCATCTCGACGCAGCGCAAGAACCGCGGCTGGCGCGGCGCGATCGTCGCCAACCCGAACTGTTCGACCATCACGATGGCCCTGGGCATCGCGCCGTTGAAGCCCTTCGGCATCACGAAGGTCCTGGCGACCACCATGCAGGCAATTTCCGGCGCGGGCTACCCCGGTATGCCGTCGATGGACATCGTGGGCAACGTCGTTCCCTTCATTGGAAACGAAGAAGAAAAGATGGAGAGCGAGACGCAGAAGATCCTGGGCGACGTCGCCGGCGATGGAATTGAACCTCTCGCGGCGCAAGTCAGCGCGCACTGCAACCGCGTGGCCGTCGTGGACGGGCACACCGTCGCCGTCTCCATCGAGTTGAGCGAGAAGCCGGGCGTCGACAAGCTGATCGAGGCGCTAGCGTCGTACCGCGGCATTCCGCAAGAGAAGCAACTCCCCAGCGCGCCCAAGCAGCCGGTCCACGTGATGACAGAAGCGAACCGTCCGCAGCCGCGCAAAGACGCGATGCTCGAAGGCGGCATGGCGGTCTCGGTGGGACGCGTCCGTGAATGCCCAATCCTCGATTACAAGATGGTCATCCTTGGCCACAACACAATCCGCGGCGCCGCTGGCGCCGCCGTGCTGAACGCCGAGCTACTGCTTGAGCAGGGCTTGCTGGACTAACCTCGCCCGCTCCATCAAGCAATGTAGGGCATGCCGTGCCCGGCGGCTTCGAACGGACGACTTGCCACGAACACGGGCACAGCATGCTGTGCCCCTACTTCTTGGTTCGCGCTTATCGTTGGGATGTCAGGGGCGCAGTTGCCCAACCGCCCCCGCCCCCAACGCCAAACCCGCCTCGTCCACCACCCGTCCCGCCTCGACCCGCGTCATACACCGGTGATCGATCGGGCAATCCCGCAACAGGCACGGACTACAATCCACCGGCTCGCGCACCACCCGCACTGAACTCGATACCGGGCCCGTGGTCGTCTCGTCAGTGGGCCCGAACACCGCTACCGTGGGAACGCCCAACGCCGCCGCGACATGCATCGCACCCGAGTCGTTGGTCACGAAGACGTCGCACGCTGCCGTCAAGTCGATAAACTCCGTCAGGGTGGTTTGGCCGGCCACGTTTTCGGCTCTCGGACCGATGCTCGCGGCGATTTCCGCACACAACTTCGTTTCCGACGATGACCCGAACAGCGCAACCCTGGCATCCAGCTGCTCACCCAGCACCCGCCCGACCTCCACGAATCGCTCCGGCAGCCACTGCTTGGCGCGGCTGTTCGCGGCCCCCGGGCTGAGGCCGACCCAGCGTTCACCGTTGACGCCGCGATCCCGCCAGTAGGCCCGCCCGCCCTCGGCGGCGTCGCTCGCGCAATCGAACCGGATCTCCTCGCACTCGGGTAGGTGATCGATCAGCCCCGCCCGGCGCAACATCTCCAGGTAGTAGAAGCGCTCGTGCCTTTCGATCTCACCCGGTTTCGGTACCGCAACGGCCTCGGTCAACAGCAAACCACGCCCGTCGCGCGCATAGCCGATGCGCTCGGGGATGCGTGCCAACCAGGCAAGTAGTGCGGCATCGAAGGCGTTCTGCAACAGGATGGCGCGGTCGAACCCCTCCCGCCGCAGCTCTCCGGCCAGACGCCACTTGCCCGCGAGGCCCCAGAGTCCTTCGCCGTGCCGCCCCTTGTTCTCGTAGAGCAGGATTCGGTCGCAGAAACTCTCCCGGCGGTACAGGTCGGCCACCCAAGGACGGGCGAGCAACACCACCTCCCAGCCCGGGTGGACGCGGCGAATCTCCCGCAGCGCGGGGATCGAGATCACCGCGTCCCCCACCCAATTCGTCGCCCGAACCAGCAGTTTCATGAATGTAGGGACACGGCATGCCGTGCCCGCAGCTGCCACGGCAACGGACTTCGTTTGTCCCCCCGCCGCTAGGGCGTTTCACCCGGAATACGACAACTCCGCAACGGCCTTGCGCTCCGCCGCCCCCCGCCGAGAACCAATCCTGCTCTCAACGCCGGCAACAATCGCCTCGACAAGCTCCGCCGCCTCGTCCACCTCGCACTCAATTCGCAACCAATACAGCGGCACGTCAAACAACCGATCCACGCGCCCGTCCGCGGCGAGTTGCCGCAGGTTCATCAGGTCCTTCTCGCTGGTCACAAGCGCCGTGGCCTGGTGTTCGCGCGCGGCTTCCGCGATGCGGGCGACATCGCCCGACGCGTAGCGATGGTGATCAGCAAAGGTCAGGCAGGGAACACCCGGCTCACCCAACTCACGTAGCGATCGCCGGAACGTATCTGGGTTCCCGAGCCCACAGAAGCCCAGCAGCCGCTCCTCGGCCAGCTCGCCGACCTCGCTCCCCGTCTTGACGTCAACCACCCCGGCCACCCGATACCGCGAGCGCCGAACGACCGCTTTCGGGTTCACGTGTTTGAGAGCGTGCTCCACTTCGCCGTAACTTCGGCCCGCGTCCGTGCGCGTCAACACAATGGCATCAGCCCGTGCTGCCCCGGCGATAGGTTCCCGCAGCCGTCCCAATGGCAGCATGCCGCTCAGCGGACGAGTGACATCGACCAACAGCAAATTGAAGTCGCGTTCCAGCCGCACATGCTGAAAGCCGTCATCCATCAGCAGCACGTCCGCCGGCGAGCGTTCCTCGAGCACCCGGCCCGCCTTGTAGCGGTCCGCACCAATGGCGACCGGCACCGCAACCCCCTGCCTTTCGAACTGGCGCAGCAGCAACTGCACTTCGTCGCCGGTCTCAGTGACCGTCGGCTTCCGACCAGTCTCGACCAGACTCACCGATTGACCTGACGAGCGCCCATAACCGCGCGTCAGAATCCCCACGCGGTAACCGCGCTCTTGCAGCCGCGCCGCGAGCCAGCCGACCATCGGGGTTTTCCCCGCGCCCCCCGCCGTGAGGTTGCCGACGCACACGGTGAACGCGTTCAGCCGCCGGCTCTTCCAAACGCCTCGGCGGTAGAGGGCCAAGCGGACCCGCGCAGCAATGCCCCAGGCAAGGGCCGGCAATCCCAGCGCCAGCCGCGCGATGACGCTGGGCACCTCACGCGGCAGCGCTTCGCCATAGAGCCGATCGGCGACGTCCACCGCATTCGCCGTCGCGCCGCGCTGCGCCTCGGCCACCTCGCGCCCGCGCGCCCCCAACGCGTCCGCCCCCGCGGGATCATCCACAAGCTGCTCGAACGCGGCGGCCAACCCCTCCGCCCCCTGCACCTGCGTCAGCCCCCCCGCGGCCAGCAACTGCTCGGTGATCTCGCGGAAGTTCTGCATCGTGGGACCGACCACCACCGGCCGCCCCGACAGCGCCGGCTCGAGCACGTTGTGCCCGCCCCAGCCGTTCAATGACCCGCCAACGAACACCACATCGGCACGCGCGTACAGTGACGAAAGCTCGCCCAGCGAATCGAGCAGCAGCACGCCCGGCAGCGCAAGCGGCTTCTCCGTCGCATCCCCCAACTCCGAACGCCGCCGGTACCGCACTCCCAACCGCTCGAGCAACGCCGCCACTTCGTCAAAGCGTTGCGGATGCCGCGGCGCCAGCACCAGCAAGGCCCGCTTGTGGCGATCGGCAAGCGCCCGAAACGCCTCCACAACCGGCTGCTCCTCGTCCTCCCGTGTGCTCCCGGCAACGATCACCGGCTGGGGTGTGGCCTGCTCCAGCAGCGCCTGCAAATCGTCCGGCAAAGCGGCGTCTCCCGGCTCGAAGTCGTACTTCAGGTTACCGCCGGCCTTCACGCGCTCCGCCGGCGCCCCGATCGCCACCAGCCGCTCGGCATCTTGGCTCGACTGCGCCAAAATCAAGTCCGCGTACCGCAGCACCCTTGCAAAGAAAAATCGAAAACGCCGATAGCTGCTCAACGACTGGTCGGAAATCCGCGCGTTGACCATCATCAACCCGGCGCCCGACCGCTTGACCTGCCGGAAGAGATTCGGCCAGATCTCGGTCTCGGCGACGATCACCACGCGCGGCTTCAGCCGGGCGATCACGCTGCGAACCGCAAACGGCAAATCGAGCGGAGCATAGAAGATCCCGTCCACCAAGCTCGCGAGCCTCTCATCCGCCAACCGCCGCCCGGTGGCGGTGCCGACCGACACAAAAACCGGCGACGACGGAAACCGCCGCTTCAACGCCCCAACCAGCCCTGTGCACGAAATCACCTCGCCCACCGAGACGGCGTGTAACCAGATCGACTGCGAACCAGTCTGATGAAGTGAGCGCGGCAATCGGCCGAACCGCTGCGCTAGGCTGCTCCAGGGCTGTCCCTTGCGGCGCGCGCGTAGCAGATAATAAGGCCAGCCGACCGCTGCGGCGAGCGCCAGCAGCACATTGTAGGCGAAATATGTCACTACAGACCCATCCCATTATCGCAAGAGGTTTTCTCGCACGCGCCGTTGGGGTCGCCTGTTTACTGAGCCTGACAAGCGCATGGGCCGCGGACAAGGGTGGCTTCCGCGTCCGCGCGGTGACCGACTATCCGGCGCGCCAGGGCGAGAAGAAGCTCACCGCCGCCGTCAAGCCCTTTGTGGATGAGACCGAGGTCCAGCAGGCCTTCGGCAAGGCCAAGCCCCTCAAGTACGGCATCGTCCCCGTGCTGGTCGTGATCAACAACGACAGCGACGACGCGTATGACCTCAAGAACCTCAAAGTCCGCTTCGTGATGTCGGACCGCGAGGGCATCGACCCCATGACGGCCGAAGACCTGAAGTACTTCCAGCCCGACGGCTCGCAGCCAAGAGAACGGCCCCGCTACCTTCCCCCGCTACCGGGCTTGAACAAGCCCAAGGTAAAGAAGGGACCGCTGGCGAAGACGTCCATCTCCGACCGCGAGTTCAAGGCCCCGGTCATCGCCCCTCACAGCACGGCCAGCGGCTTCTTCTACTACGTCACCGGCACGCAGCCCGACCCGATCCCGGGCGCGGCCATCTATCTATCAGGAATCCGCAATCTAAAAACAGGCCAGGATCTGTTCTACTTCGAAATTCCTCTCGACCCCTACGCGAAGTAGGGGCCCGCCCAAGAACGTCAACAGGCACTCCTGCCCCTTGGCCAAGACGAGCCCCAGACTGGAAATGAACTCCAAGCCGCGCAGCGGCGCCTTAATTACTAGCCCCGGGGTGCTAACCCGGGGACCCGTTCCCCAACCGATCCTATCGAATTGGGGCCGCTGCGCGGCTTGGAATCATGTCTCGTTTGGTCGCACCCCCGTGAACCTTGTTACAGAACCGCTCGGCCCCTCAGCGCTTCACAAACTTCTGCACCACCCCACTCAACTGCCCCACGAACACCTCTCCATCCACCGTCACCGTCGTCCCGTGACCCCCAACCCGCCCGGGCAACCTACCGACGACCTCTCCCTTCAAGTCCCGCAACACCCCGCCGGCCCAAATCCGTTGCTCTTTCGTCATAAACACCGTCGAGACCCCTCCCACATCCGCCCACTCGTCCAAGAACTTCCCGTTGGCATCGAACACTTGGATGCGCCGATTGTCCCGGTCGGTCACGTACACCCTGCCCCGAGCGTCGACGGTCAAGTTGTGCGGCAACCCAAACTCGCCCGGACCCGTGCCTCTCGTGCCCCACTCGAGCAGGTAGGTCCCGTTACGGGAGTACTTCACCACCCGCGCGCCCCCGTACCCGTCGCTCACGTAGAAATCCCCGCCGGAATCCCCTCTCGAATCATCGCTCGGCGCGAACGCCACATCGGTAGGCAGATTGAAGTGATCAGGCCCCGCGCCGGCGACTCCCTTCGTGCCCACCGTCATGATCACTCGGCGTTCGCGGTCCATTTTGTAGACCACGTGGGCCCCGGCGTCGACCACCCAGATGTTCCCCTCCGCGTCCACCCGCACCGAGTGCCCGCCGCAGGCATAGCATCCCGCCGGCCCATAGACCGCTGTATAGCCGGACCCGCCGGCTACCCGGTCGTGCGGCGCGATTTGTACGACCTTACCCTCGCTGAGCAGCCCGTCACCCCACGACCGGACGAACGTCCCGCCGCTCGAGAACTCCATGATCGGGTGAGCGCCACGATGAAGCACCAGGATGTTGCCCCGCTTGGTAGTGGCGACCGCCGCCACCTGACCGAAATTCCAAGGCCCGGCGGGCGTACCTGCCGCGGTGATGGCCGGGGTCGGCCATGCTGGCGCCTGTTTGTACCCCACCTCTTGGGAACCCACGCCGGGCGCCTCGCCGCGCTGGCAAACAGCGAGCCCGGGCAGGCTCAACACCAGCAAGCTCAGCCGACCGCAGACCATCGCCGCCTTCCGTATGGCGGACTCACGAAAGACTTCCATCTCGCACCTCCGTCAATTCAACCCGGCCCGGACATAGCCACTACCCGTTGGGTATGAACCGGCTACAACAAGGGTAACGATGTCGGTCAGTTCAGTTTGTGGTGACCGGGACATGGCACTACCAATTGTAGGGGGGACCGCTGCGTCCCCCCTCCAGCCGCTAGGCGGCTCAACGCAACGCCCTGCCACAATCGCCGGCTCATCCACACCACCCGGCCACGCTAACCCAACATGCTCACCCGCCGCTCCTTCCTCGGCCAAGCCTCCACCCTCCTCCCCGTAACCGCCTGCCAATCACAAACCACTCCCGACTCCGACACGGCTGACCCCACGTCTATCTCCGCCCGCCGCCAGGCCGCCTGGCGCAAACGCCCCCTGATCATCGACGACGACGGCGACCTGGTCTACGCCGACGAGACCCTCCAAGGCCCCGACGCCTTTGCCGCGCTGCGGCTCCACGACTACCGCGCCTCGGACGTCAACAGCATCGCCTGGTGCCAGATGTGGGGCATCGCCAAGAAGGGCAAGACTCCCGTGCGTTACTGGCAGACCCAGATGCGCGGTGTCCCGTTCCAGGAAAACCTCCCCGACCCCACCACCGCCGTCACGCGCTTCTGCCGCGACAACCGCATCGAGGCCTTAGGCTCGATCCGCATGAACGACTGCCATGACGCCTTCGGACTGCCGTTCCCCAAGCTCGTCTACCCGTTGAAGGTCGAGCACCCCGAGCTGCTGCTGGGCAACGAAAGCCAACGCCGCGGTGGCCCAGAGGACGGCCTCGCCGCCGCCATGTGGTCGGGCCTCGACTTCGCCCACGAAAGCGTCCGCGCCGACCGCCTCTGGTGGATCGACAACACCGCCCGCCGCTACGACCTCGACGGCGTAGATCTCAACTTCTTCCGCATGCCCTTCTACTTCAAGCTCGGCGCCGAAGACCGGGGCTCACCGCTGATGACCGACCTCATCCGCGACGCGCGCCGCCGCCTCGACGAGGCCGCGCGCGACAAGGGCCGCCCCGTGCTGCTGGGCGTGCGCATCCCCGGAACGCTCGAGACCTGCCGCCTGATCGGCTTGGACCTCGAGACCTGGCTGCGCGAGGGCCTGGTCGACCGCCTGCTGACCGGCGGCGGCTACGTCTGCTACAACACGCCCGCCGAAGAGCTGGTCCAGCTCGGACACCGCTACGATGTCCCCGTCTACCCCTGCATCAACTGTCCGGCCAACTACGAGCTGGGCCAGGGCAACCTGCGCGCCGCGGCGTCGAACCTGTGGTGGGCCGGGGCCGACGGCCTCTACCTGTGGAACTTCCAATACATCCCCACGCCGGACTCGCCCGGCTACGGACGCCTCGCGCCCGAGCAATACACCCGACAGTTGCCCGAGCTCGCCGATCCGGCGAAGCTGAAGTACCTCGACAAGTCGTTCGCGGTGAACCGCCGCTGGTGGGAGCAATACCAGCGCGCCAGCGCCCCCGCTCCCCTGCCCGTCGTCGTTGGTGCCCGCAAAGACGACGGCGCTCGCACGATCCCGGTTCGCGTGGGCGACGACATCGCCGGCGCACACCGCGACAGCAAGCTCCGCGACGTGACCCTGCGGATGGAAACGTCCGGTGCCGTCCCAGGCGACGCCCTGGGCGTGACGGTGAACGACGCGCCCAGAGAGGTCGCCGAGTGCAGCCCCGAGAACGGCGTCGAACTCGCGATCGAGCCGACTTCAATCAAGCAAGGAGTCAATCAACTCGTGCTCGAAATCGCCAAGCGCGGCGATTCAGCCTGGCATGCGCTGTCGATCGAGCGTGTTCGCGTGGACGTGCGTTATCGGCATGGTTGAAGAAACGCCACCTGGCGAAATGGGTTGAGTTGCTGCGGCGGGCCTCCTCTTGCCCTCGACATCGCATCCGAGACCGTCCCTGCGCCTCGCCGGTGCGACCCATCACGGCTCACGACTCACGGTCCGACTTAGCGAACGGGAAGGATCGAAGTAGAGGGCTCCGTTTGGCGTACCATTGTCCAGCGGCGATATCAGGAACAGCCTATGGCCCTTCTGCTTCAGGGGCTGCCAGCTAAGTTTCCACTCTTTGGTGTTCTCCTTATGCCTATAGTACACGGAGACTTCACCAGGCCCATCTGAAACGCCCTGGTATACATGGTCTCTGAACTCCGTGTCGATCCCCTTGACAGGTCCTGAACGGACGAACCCATAGCCCCAACGAACGACATCTCCTTTGACCTCGAATGCTGAGACCTCTCGGAGCTCCGCGAGCCGAATTGCTGTAGCAGCCAGAGAAGTCTGAAAGGTTGATGCCAGTTGGAGCAGTCGTCTGGCCGACAAGGCTTCACTTGTGTGCTGCAAAAACATGCCCCTCGGCATGAGACACTCAGTTGCGATCATGTCGCAGATTCGTTCGAGCTCCCGTCCGTGCTTTGGTGTTCGAGGTCCAGTTGTCTGCAAAACAATATGAGCCAACTCGTGAGCAATTGTAAATCGCCGTCGCATCCTCGGCAGCATCGATGAATAGACTATCTGGAAGGTATCTCCCTCCGGGCGCAGCTCCCCAGCATACGGCAAGTCTTCGGCTACGACTGTGCTGACGTTGAGCCTTGAGCAGAGAGCGTCTAGATCCGTAGGCGGATAATCGAGCCCAGTCAGCAACTGGTCAACGACGATCGGGACCGACTCCTCCACACTCCGAGACCCTCCGGCTAGCTCTTGCAACCGGCGCGACGCGGCGCTTCTCCACTTCACAACAGTCCGCTTCCTACCCATGTCTCATCAATCCCACTCCACATGTTGGGCCACGACTTGTGCCCGAGCGTCCCTGATGAGCCCCTTCCAGTACCGGGCACTCGGTGAAAGGGCTCGGCGAGCTCTTGGACCGTCGGCTGTTGCACCCATCCTATCAGAATGGATTCGTAGCGCCGCCACCCTCACAATCGGATCCTCCGCCAAGAACGTCTCCGTAGCAGATTCATCGACCTTACCCGTCAACTTAGCCAGTTGCCATTCCGCCTCAGCGGCCCACCCCGCCTCATCCAATCGAGCCCATGTGTCAGCAGCGTTTCTGAGATCGTTTTTGGCTTTCGTGCGAAGCTTCGTTCGGTCCCTTTCGGCAGTCCCCGGCTCTTGCGACAGAACCGCGCTGTTTACCCCTCTTCGCATATGGGCTCTCGCCACTATCTCCGATACCTCGGCGTTTAGGGGCTTCAACGTCGCCAATACTCTGTCATAGACTATGGCGTGGCGTTATCTCGATTACCCTTTGCTACTTCGAGGTCCCCGGTCAGGATCTGAAGATCCCAATAATACTTGCCGTGCGCTTCTGTCAGAATATTCGAAGCTCGCCGCACTGCTTCTTCTGCCCGGTGACGACGTCCCGCGGCAAGATGAGTTCGGCCTAGGAGGCTGTGGCAGTCGCCGACCTGAGCGCTCTCGGGGCCAAACTGATCGAGTTCCGAAAATTCCGAGATCGCTTGCTCCAGCCGAGCGACGCTCTCGTGCAACTTTGACTCCTTGTCACTGGGAGTCGAAAGTCCGTCCGCCTCGATGCGGCAAAGCCGCCCGACGCACTTTTCGCAGAAGGCCTTTGTAGTCTGAAGTCCGGCCATTTCGCAAATCTTGACACTGTCTAATGCGTACACCCGCGCCTTCTCCGGTCTTCCAATTCGCTGGTATGCCCAGCAAACACCGCAAATAAGCGCGCGGGCCTCTGCTTCTAAGGCCTCCTCCCTCTGCTGCGGCGGGCAACGTCGGGCCGCGCGAACTGACAGATTCGCCAGATCGAAGAGAAGATGCTTATCTCCCAATCGTTTAAGGTGGTGATCTAGGTGCTCGAACACTTTCGCGGCCGCTAACGGGTTAGAGGAATAGCAGGCCTCTGCAAACGCACGGACATTCTGTACCTGTTGGTGCGATGGTATCTTTGAAACGTCACTCCGTATGTAGAGAATCAACGAATCTAGCGCCTGCCGCAAGAGATCTGATCGATTTTCAGGGGCTAGTTCAGACAAAAGTGGCTGCATGGACAGGAAGTTGTCCTCACATTGAACAACACCACTGTCCCGTAGATCAGAGATGTCAGCCCTTAATGTCTCTTCGGAACTACGTGTTGCTTGCGCAACAACTGTCAGCGGTATTCTGTGGGGGCATGCCTGCAGAATCGTCATCGTGGAAATCTGGAGTCGGGGTATGCACTTCACTCCCGACTACCCCACATCTTGCTGGTTGGCCGGTCCGCCTGCCGCGTAGGTGTTGGACCATCTCTGAATAGGTCGTGGGCCCAACGGTCGCGGCCTGTTGTACAAGCCGGTAGAAGAGCTTTCCCCGGTCGAGAGCGTCGTCGATTGAATCGAAACGTATACTCATCCAGGTAATAGTCCAGGTGTTCACGGCTCACAGCGCCTTGGTGCGTCCCGATCAACCAGCGCTTCAACAGGGCAGCCACCCGGTGAACGTGGGGCAACAGCTCGGAGGCCGACTGGCTCGAACCGGCCAGAAAGTCGTACTCGTGCCGATAGCCAAGCGCCTCCAGGCCGACGTACTTCCCAGCCGTCGGTGTGGATCGTGCTGTCGGGCTCGACAGCCTCTTGGATGAAGCCGTGCAGCTGTTGCTTGGACGCTCCGCGGATGCGCTTCATACGGATCCTTCCTATCCCCGCGCCGTCTTCCTCGGCGGCGATGGCTAGCAGTGCTTTTTTCTGCGTCTGCCGTCCGCGCAGTCCCTCTTCTGCGCCCCCCACATAGGTCTCGTCGACCTCCACGGTGACCGCTGAGCCGTTCTCGGCCGGGCCGCACCATCGCGCGCCGCAGCTTGTGCAGCAACGCCCAGGCGGTACGGTAGCTTCCCAGACCCAAGATGCTTTGCAGTCCCAGTGCGCTCGCCCCGTTTTTCTGGCGGTCACCCACCACATGGTCCGAAACCAGGTGCGCAGCGGCAGGCGCGTGTCCTGGAAAATCGTGCCCGCCGTCACCGAAGCCTGATAATCGCATTGCCCACACCGCAGCAGGCCCCGCCGGCTGGGCCGAGCTCTCCGCCCTCCACAGCGGGGACACACAAAACCCTGTGGCCAGCGCAGTTGCATCAGATACTCGCGACACGCCTGCTCAGTCAAAACGCAGCCTCAAACTCCTCCAGCGTCCTACGGGTAGCTCCACGCCCAACGCATGCTATTCTGTTGGGGTGCCTGCGAGTCGTGCATCGTGGAATCTGGAGTTCCGACGAATCGCTGGGGTTCAGCCGCTTCGGCGCTTGCAGGTTTATGCCTCGTTCTGTGGCCTCTTCTATGAGCTGACGCACGTTGAACGTAGCGCGAGTTGGAATGCCCTCCGACAGCTTGGTGAACAAAAACTCTCGAAGCCCGGCTGAGCCACGATCGCCAGCCAGCCATCGAGCGCTCATCTCTAGGTTTCTCTGCAGGAGATTTTCCGGGAGGTTCTCGATCGCCAAGCGACGAAGGACGACGAACCAATTCGGACCAAGCCGCTCCTCAACGTCGCTCACCCCGATTGGGCCTTCAAGCTCCACGAGCCTCCCAAACTCGTCCTCGGAGACAGCCTCAAACGCCAGACGGCAAAGCTGTTCTAGCGTCCGAAGGACGGTACCGGAGCGGACGCTATAGACGAATAGGAACTTCTTGTCCGGTACGGAGTTCTCAGCGGCTCTCACCCGCTCGAGCCAATCGAGGAGATCCTGTCGAGTCGGCCTTAGTTTCGCCTCGACTAGCGAATCCGGGAGGTCGAAACCCAGATCCCAGGCGGTCGGTACACTTCCCTCCACACTCCGAGGTTCAATTCTGATCGTCCACAACTTGTGGGGCGCATTGAGGGCTCGGGAGATCAGATCCAGCGTAACGAACACGCCATACTTGGTCTGGTAGTTCATCCCTGCTCCCGTGCTGGGCCCCCCAACTGCGCCGGACTTCGTCGCAGGACGCTTGGTAGGCCCGCCTGTGGCAGATTCCTTGGTGCGTCGCTTGCGCGTCGGCTTCACTTCGGCAGGCGGTCTCTGTCTCGCCAAGGGTTTACTCCAGACTCTGGAAAACTCCCCTCATGTTAACCGTTGCGTCCCCAAGAATGCAGGGAAGCACTCTAGCAAAGACACATTGGAGGACACCAAGCCGAGCCGCCACATCTGATGCAAGACGGCGACAGAGCCAGGTAGCCACACGGCCATCTCCATCGCATCCTCACGGGCATCGGGAACCCCTTCACCAACCCCAAATCGAGCCAGGGTAGGCGGGGCACGATCGTCAGCCCCTCCGACCAGCCGCGCCGTGGTTCCGTCCCTTCGTCGGTCCTTTGAAAAAAGGGCGACCTAAGCACCTTACAAATCAACAGCTTGGTCAAATCACCATTGGGGTCACCGACTGGACGAGCAACAGAACGGCGAGCCCGCTTTTCATACCCCGTTGTGGCGGAGGCATGAATCGTTCACAGATTTTCAAAAACTATTTCTCCCATCCTTTCAACCACTTACCTCTCCCGCCACCCCCGCTACTCCCACCAACGGGTTTTATACTGGAGGCGAAGAAAGCTGGCGGCGATTCGTCGCCGCCGGCAGGGCATCGATCCGCACCGGTGCCGTGCGAGGTGACCCATGAGTGAAGAACAGGAGGAACATAAAGAATCTTTAGGATCTGCGCGAAAACCGCGCCAAATCCTGACAGATCCTGCCAAATCCTGCCAGCGCCAGCCAGCCACCGACCTTTCCGTGCCGTCCGCCGACCGGGAACCGGCCCCCACTCAGTCCCAGCAACTGGCCCCGCGTGCTTTGCTCACGTGCCCCACCCATCAGGGCCGCCGCCCAGCAACCCGGCATCAGCGAGCGCTCGATCCGCCGCGGGCCCCCGTCCGCGCGGGTCACGGAACTTTCGAATTCCTGCCGGCTCCATCGAGAAAGGAACGGCCTGAAGACTTTGACGTCGTAGGACTTGCCCTTCTCCAGTTCGGCGGTGTCTTGCGTATGCAAGAGCTACTTGGACCCTCCAGCTCGAACCGTGGATGATTCAACGGGCCGCTCCTTGCTAACCGCGGCTCGGTCTTGTGGATTTGTGGGGCCATGGGCCCCGAATTGAGCCGATGAGACCCATGTGGCCCGCTTGCGCTGCGCGGGTCTGCTCATCGATGCCGATCTTTTCCGACAGCCGCCAGGGTGAGGCCACGGCCCCCGGCGGCCCCACCCACGACGTCCTAGTCGGCAGACAGCCGATCTTCGACCGCGACCTCAAGGTCGTCGCCTACGAATTGCTGTTCCGGGCAGGCACGGCGGACGGGACCGCCAACTTCAGCAACGCCGATCAGGCGACCGCGCACGTGCTCATCAATACGTTCGTCGAAATCGGGCTTGACACGGTTGTCGGCAACAAGCGAGCCTTTCTCAATTTCACGCGGGACTTTCTCACGCAGGACTACGGCCAAGTCTTCCCTCCCGATCGGGTCGTGCTCGAGGTGCTCGAAGACGTGGCCGTCGATGAGGATCTGATTCAAGGGATCCGAAGTCTTGTCGAACGAGGCTACACCATCGCGCTCGACGACTTCACGCATCAGGAGAATCTCCTCCCTCTGCTCGAGTTCGCGAAGATCGTCAAGGTCGACCTGCCGGCCGTCGACCCATCAGAGATGGCGGAACACGTCGCGTCCCTGCGCAAGCGCGAGGTCCTGCTGCTGGCCGAGAAGGTTGAAACCGAGGAGGAGTTCGAGGAGTGCAAGCGGCTTGGGTTCGACTACTTCCAAGGCTTCTTCCTGTGCCGTCCCAAGACGGTTAGCGGCCGGCGAAGCCCGACCAACCGGCTCGCCGTCTTTCACCTGCTCGCGGAGTTGAAGCGCCCGGACGTCGAGTTCACCGAGCTTGGGCGATTGATCATGAGCGACGCGGTGCTCAGCTACAAGCTACTGCGGCTGAGCAACTCCGCGCTGTTCGCGCACCGCTACGAGTTCACGTCGATCGAGCAAGCGGTGCGATACCTGGGAAAGGAGGCCATCGGTACATGGGCGGGTATTCTCTTGCTGTCGAGGCTGGACGACAAGCCGCCGGAGTTGCTGAATACGGCCCTATTGCGGGCCCTGATGTGCGAGGAACTCGGGATCGCGATGGCGTCCTCAGAAGGCTCGGCGTTCTTCGTAGTCGGGTTGTTCTCCCTGCTCGATGCCTTGTTGAATCGTCCGATGCCTGAGTTGTTAGCGTCACTGCCCCTCGCGGATGGCATCAAGGAAGCCCTGTTGTGCCGCGGCGGTCCCATGGGGGAGGCGTTGCGCTGTACGGAGAACTATGAGAGAGGACATTGGGAGGAGATCGAGTACGATGGCCTCGGCCGGCCGGCGATCGTTCGAGCCTATTTGAACGCGGTCCAGCGGGCCGGTGAGATCAGCACAGCGCTATGAAGCCGACGCACGGTCGGTGCAGCGTCGAGATGAGTCTCGACGCCGTTGGGTGAGAGCCTGTGTCACGCCGCTACTCGAACACGGCGGTGACGATGTTGCTGCAAGGCGTCGGCGACACAGATCTGCACCGTCGCGGCGGGCCCGACGGGATTCCTGGCTTTCCGGCCCTCATACCAACCGTCCCTCCAGCCGATACAAGGGATAGCAGTCTGTGCGCCCGGCTGTGTCGGTACGCCCTGAGACCGCCGACGATCGCGAGCCCCCCGGGGCGCCCACCGGACACCCGGCCCAGGCCGCTTCCAACCCGAAACCGCCGATGTGGAAAGTATGGGCGTAACTGCCGGGGAAAACGGCGCCCCGCCGCCGTCACACAGTTATCCTGAGCCGCAGTGCGCCGTCTACGAGCAGGCAGTGAACGAATACCTCGGCGACGACTCCGAGGAGAACCGCGCCCGCCTCTCGCTGCTCACCCGCGAACTGGCTGCCCAGCGCGTCCCCATCGCCGAGGCGAGCACGGCCCTTTGGGAAGCCGCCAAGCCGTACCTTCTGTCCGCGCCCGACGCCGACCGCTCCTCGTCGCTCGACGCCATTCTCGACATCGAGCGCGAGTTGTGCAGCGTCTTTGAAGAGGCGTTCCAGCTCGAGCGGCGCGCTCATCTGCGGCTGGCCTCCGCCTACTCGCAGAAGATCCGTGAGGTCAATACCATCCTCGATAGTCTTCCGGCCCTGGCCTTTCTCAAGGATGCGGAGTTCCACTATGTGTCGGTGAACCGTACGTTCTGCGACGCCTTGGGGGTGCCGGCCGAGAAGATCATCTCGAAGACCGACTTTGATCTGTTCCCCGAAGAGGTCGCCCGCGACTTCAACGAACGCGACCGCGCCGTCATGGACGGCCGGGTGGCCCTTCGCCACGAGGAGTCGCTTGAGTTCAACGGCCAGCCGCACACGCTGCTGATCATCAAGGCGCCCGTCCTCAACTCCGACGCCGCCCCGACCGGCCTCATCGGCGTCGGGTTCGACATTACCGCGCGGAAGCGCATCGAGCGCGAGCACACCCACTTGGTGGCGGCGCTCGACTCGGTCGGCGAGGCGATCCTCATCACCAACACCGACGGCGTCATCCAGCACGTCAACCCGGCCTTTGAACGCATGACGCAGTACGCGCGCGACCGCGCCATCGGACAGACGCCTCGCATCCTCAAGAGCGGATGCCACGACACCGAGTTTTACCGGCAACTGTGGACCAAGATCACGCGAGGGGATGTCTGGAGCGGCATCATGACCAATCGCAAGCGCGACGGCACGCTCTTCGAGACCGACCAGACCATCGCCCCGGTTCGTGACGCCGCGGGACGTGTTGCCGGCTTCGTCGCCGTCTCGCGTGACATCACCGAGCGCAAGCGGATGGTCGAAACCCTCCAGCGCGCCGTGATGGTGAAGACCGAGTTCACGTCAATGGTCTCGCACGAGCTGCGCACGCCGCTCACCGCGATCAAAGAGGCCATCAACGTGGTCGAAGACGGTACCGCCGGGCCGCTCAACAAACACCAGCAGGACTTCCTCGCGCTCGCCAAGCGCAACGTCGACCGCCTCCACCGGCTGATCAACGACACGCTCGACTTCTCGAAGATCGAGCGCGGCGACTTCCACCTCGACCTGCGCATGCACGACCTCAACGCGCTGACCAGCGAGGTCGTCCAACAACAGCGCTTGGCCGCGAAGAAAGAGGGGTTGCAGCTCGAGCAGTCGCTGGACGATCGCTTGGGCAAAGTACGCCTCGACCCGGACCGCATCAGTCAAGTGTTGGTCAATCTAGTCGGCAATGCCATCCGTCACGGAGGGGGCGGGTGGGTCGAGGTGACCACCAGCAAGGTGGGCGACGAGGCGGTCGTTAAGGTGCAGGACGGCGGTTCCGGCATCCCGGCGCAAAAGCTCGAGCACATCTTCGAGGCCTTCGTGCAGCTCAGCACCGGCACCGGACGCAAAGTCGGCGGCACCGGCCTGGGGTTGGCGATCTGCAAGCAGATTATCGAGTTGCACGGCGGCCGGATATGGGTCGAGTCCGAGGTCGGCAAGGGCTCGGCTTTCTACTTCGCGCTGCGGCTCGCCGACGACAACGAAACGGAAGGGAGTTAAGCAGAAGCGATGACCAAGATCTTACTTGTGGATGACGAGCCCGATGCCATCAGCGCTCTCGAGTTCCGGCTCAAGGCCGCCGGCTACGAGGTCTTTACCGCGGAAAACGGGGTGAAGGCGCTGCAGGCGCTGCAGGAAACCAAGGTAGACCTCGTGTTGGCCGACTTCATGATGCCGGAGATGAACGGGCTCGAGCTGGCCCGCATGGTCAAGGGCAGCGCGAAGATGTTCGACACGCGTGTCATCCTGTTCTCGTGCAATTCCGACCCTGAGTTTCGCAAGCGCGCGATCGAGTTGGGCGCGGTCGATTTCCTGTCGAAGACGGACGGCTACCCGTCGATTGTCAAGCGCGTTTCCGAGGTGGCGCCGGTCGCGGAAGAGACGCAGGCCGGCGCCGAAACGGTCGTGCGCGACCAGCTCCACAGCTTGGCTCTCAGCTTGGTCGATATGTTGCATATGGCCGGTACGCCGTCCGCACTACCGGAGCCGACGCGCTACGCCCTCGACTCGGCCCAGCGCATCGCGGACGACATCCAGCGCCTGACGGGCACCGGCGGAGAGGCGACGGAGTCCGAAGAGGAGGCGGTACATCTCGCCGGGCCGCGGTCGTGAGAGCTGATCACGAGATCGGGGCCCTGCCGGCCGTGGGCCCCTGCACCACTATGTTTTGCAGTTGATGAGGTGTTCCAACCGATGGGGTATCAGGAGGACAAGCCATGACCGACGTTGACGACAGAGTCCGCATCCTGATCGTCGACGACGAAGAAGACGTGGTCAAGCCCGTCGCTTTTCGTCTGGAGATGCAGGGATTCGAGGTGCTCATGGAGCCCGACGGCGAGTTGGGTTTCCAGACCGCCATCTCCGAGGAGCCCGACCTGATCCTGCTCGACATCATGATGCCCGGCATCGACGGCCTGACGCTGTGCTCGATCCTGAAAGAGCGCGACGACACGCGAGACATCCCCATCATCATCCTCACGGCGAAGACGACCATCGGCGACGTCGAAAAGGCCTTCGCCGCCCACGCCGACGATTACATCGCCAAACCCTTCGACTGGCCCGAGCTGTTCGGTAAGATCAACCGCTGCCTGTCGCAAGAGAAACTTCCCGTGGTCAACCCATCAACGGCCCCACAATAACCTCACTCACCCTTCCCGTCGCAACCCCATCACGACGCAACACCTGCGGACCCTGGCTTGCTGGGACGTGACGGAGGCTCCTGCCGGCCCTCGCGCAGCCAACGCGGCGGACGGCCCCGCCGCTTCCCCTTGCACAAGCCCCGAAGGGGGCGTCCCAACGAATAGCCCAGAACGTCCACGTGAAAACGTGCGAGAGCCCCACAAGCCCCCGAAGGGGGCGGCCCAACTATCAGCCCAGGGTGTCAACCCTGGGAAACCAATCCCCCAACCTTCCGGAGCCCTGCAAGGGGAGACTCAGCGAATCACGATTCACGACTCACGAGGTAGCCAGCCGCGAAGCGGCGTTGGACGTTAGCCTAAGGGTGCAGCCGTCTTCGGCGAAACCCTAGGAAACGTCACCACCCAACCGGGAGCCCTGACAGGGCGATGGAAACGCCCCCACGATTCACCAACGTCTCGAACTCCATCCACAGATTCACGCAGATTCCTTTCAGGCCCTCATGAATTGGCCTGTCATCTGCGAGCATCTGCGTAATCTGCGGATCACGCTGTTTCCCATCCGACCCACGACTGACAGCGCACCTCAAAATCCAAACGGAACCGTCCGCGACAGCTGACCTGTCGCGGCCGGTCGGCTTTTGGCACAGTTTGGCAAGGTTTTCGGTGGGGTTGCCATCCTGGGTTGCGACGTCCTCCCCTCCGATCTCAGGGTAGCGCACCGGCCTGAGAGAATCGGCGGTGTTCACCGTCAGTCATCGTCCCCTTTAGGCCAGGGTGCCCTGTCTACTTCCGGCCCTTTCGGCCCCTTTTGGGCCGTCCCGTTTGGTCCAAGGCGCTGCCCCTTGTTGTTCACCGACAGAGAGGGAAGATAAAGTGTTGTAGTATCACTCTAGATATGATATAGTGTCTCTCTGGCCAACTCAAGGAGGGCTCGAAGCCGTGTCTGATGGAGTCGCTGTTGTTTTCACTGCAAAGAGCGTTGAACGTATTCTCAGCGAAGGGGGAACGTCCTCGTGGCGTTTGGACCGCAAGCATGCCCGCCAGTGTGCGTTCGCGGTCTGCACCCGGAACGCGCACGCTGATTGGGTTGAAGGGTCAGAGGGCCACCGTTCGGCCTTTCTGGTCGGTAAGGTCCGGGACGTGGTGCCGTCCCGCGACCATGAAGGTCGCTATCTCATTCAGTTCAGCGAATACGCACGGGTGAATATCCCGGACCTTTGGAAGAGAGACAGGAACCCAATCAGGTACTTCGCAGTCGAGGACCTGGGCATCGACCCCTCAGCACTGACGTGGGAACCGATGCCGGAGCAGACTGAGAATCAGGAATCGGCAGTGCGCGAGGTCGATTCGTCCGTTGGCACCGGTCCGCTTACGATGGCGGAGGCAAAGAAGGGCCTGTCCCTTAGTTTTGGCGTCCCCCCGGAAGCCATCGAGATCACCGTTCGCGGGTAACGTGATTCCGTCTTGTTCAGAGCCTCAGCACAGGAAGCAGGGCCGGCGTGCGCGTCGTGGGGTGTGATTGGGAACAGACACTTGACGGTTAGGGTGACTGTCCCCTTTGGTTCGGCTCAAGTCCAAGGGCTATCAGACCCGCATGAACGCCATGCTCCGCGCTCTGATGGAAAGCGACCGGCGCCCACGCTGAGCCGACTCTTCCCTCGGAACCCAGTCCCCGGGCGATCACGCAGATCTGAGGAGTTCCTCATTTCCGCGGTCAAGAAGAAGTAGTAGCCTGTCCCCGACTTCCTCCCTTTCCCCGACTTCCTCCCGACTTCCTCCGACTTCCTCCGACTTCCTGTCCGACTTCCCCCGACTTCCCCGGTGACGAATTAGACGGCGTGGTGCTCGACATGGACTCCACCGAGAGCCCCGTGCACGTACAACAAGAGCGCAGCGTTTACAACGGCCATCCGGCTCTGTGTCACCGATCCCGAAAGACCCGGTTTGGAAGTTCTTCTCCAATTGCCGTGTTTCGCCGGATTATCTGGGCCAGTGTGGTTCGCTCCAGCTGCCGGAGCAGTCTTCCGCGGAAGACTCGCTGATACCAGAACCGGTCGCCATCCCGCAGACGCTCGAACTGGTCCTTCAGAACTCCGAAGAACAGCTCTCCCACCAGGCCCCTGCGGACGGGATCTTCGCAGAGGCCGCCGATCCAAACATCAATCTCAGCGACCGAGCCATACGCTTGTTGGAGATTTTGTTGGACCTCGGGATCCGAGCTGATGGCAGAGAAGCTCTCTTTAGGGTGAAGCCCAAGCGCAATCCGAGCCGTGTTGTAATCAGGAAGTCCGTGATCGCGGCCCCGTTGCAAATTTAGAGACGCCAGATCTAAGCCACCCGACCCAGGCGGTCCGAACAAGAAGTTTCGGACGGCGTCAGTGATGTAGGCATCTACGGCCTGGGCCGGCTGGGCAGCGAGTCCTCGAAAGATCGGTTCCAATCCCCCTTCCCCCACCAGACGCTCAGGTGCGAAGAAAGCATCAGCGAGGCGCAAATGTCCCCAGCTGTCTGGTTCCCCCGCGGCATTGAGACGCAGAAGACTCTCATTGAGCATGCTATGGCCCAGCCGGTAGGCCGCGGTAGAAAAGACATTGGCGATTCCGGGGTTCACGGATCGCTTATATCCTCGGTAGTGGCGTAGCGCATGGGGACCCAGCAGTACCGGCAGAGAATTCCCGGTAGGTGATCACCTGCATTTCAGCCCCGACGAAGGCTCTGGCCCAATCGTAAATCTCCTCGCGGGAGAGGTAGGGAGCTTTTCCATTCTGAGCTCGAATCTGGTCCGCCAACCTATTGTGTTCCCGAACGAACAAGGTGTGCATCGCGGTGAGAGCCACCTGCTCGTTCGCCCGTACGTCTCCAGCTAAGAAGAACTCCGGTCCGTTTCCAGGGGGTGGTGTTGGACGCTCAGGTGCGAAGAAAGCATCAGCGAGGCGCAAATGTCCCCAGCTGTCTGGTTCCCCCGCGGCATTGAGACGCAGAAGACTCTCATTGAGCATGCTATGGCCCAGCCGGTAGGCCGCGGTAGAAAAGACATTGGCGATTCCGGGGTTCACGGATCGCTTATATCCTCGGTAGTGGCCATTAGGAAGCCCATCGATGTTGTAGGGAAGGAAGTCTCCGTCGCTCACCTTCAACCTCCCGGTTCCGTCGTTGGTGCGAAGGGCGGCGGCCCGCTGTGGATCGGACCCGTAGACGTTGCAGGCGTCGATAAAGGCAGTAATCCCGTTGAGCTGTTGCCGGGGATTGGACGGGTCGGTCCCAGTGAAAATGTCACTCATCGACCGGAAGAAGGGCATCTGCAGTGTTCCTGTATCCAGGGGATCGAACCAGGGATCGCCCGACGGAACGGTGATGAAAAAGGGCTCACTCGTGTTGCTCTCGGTGAGATCGATGTCGTGGTCGAGGAACTGACCCCATTGCCAGAGGAAGTCGGTGGCCCGCTTCCAGTTCACAATCGCTCCATTTTGTTGGCAGAGGATGTTACTCAGTGTCCTGCAGTTCGGTCCGCTGGCCTGGGAGGGACTCGAGATCCCATCTTCATAGGAGGAGTCGACCACACGCAGGAGCTGGATGCCTGCGCTTCCCCACGAAGGATGCGCAGGATTGTTGTTGGTGCCGTCGATGGTCCTGTACTGGTCCACGGGCGGTCGGCGTTGGGCAGAGGCCGGGGGAGAAAGGTTCAACAGAGTCAACAAGGCAAGGCTACAACCTGCTGCATATGCCATGTTCCTGCCACGTCGCTTCTTACCGCCAGCAGTGAGTCGGCGTAGTAGGCGCTTTACTGGGATGCCTTCGGCGGTTCTCTCGTTTACCCCACTCTCGTTAACTGCGTAAGCTCGGTTGTTCACGCTTTGCCCTCCAGTCTGTAACCTTTGCAAACTACTGACCATTTGGACGCGCCCTCAAGGTGTTGGTGAGGATTTGGGATTGGGTTCCACGTTGAAGTACAAAAGGAATGTTATGGATTCAAAAGGCCCACACTGGTATCAACGGCCACCCCGGATAGACCGTTTGCAATCAGGGGGTGGCCCAGAGCACCCCCACCGAGGAAGCCAAGGCCATCTTCGACGGGCCGGTGCTCACCACTGCGGATGAGCGCCGGGATTACGGCGAGGAGCGTTTCATCAGCATCGGCCGGCTCGGCGGGTTGATTGTTGTGGGGTGGTTGTCGTGGTGGTGCACACCAGCCGCGGCGGGCGTATCCGGCTGATTTCAGCCCGCAAGACCAACCGCAAAGAAAGGCAGGCCTCCTATGAGCATCTGGAAGAAACGGCTCAAGGAAATTGAGTCGATCAAGGACGAGGACATCGACTATTCCGACATCCCGGAACTCGATGAGGGTTTCTGGCAACGCGCCCAGCTTCAGATGCCGCAGCCGAAGAAGGGCGTCTACGTCCGCTTGGACGCCGACGTTCTCGACTGGCTCAAGTCCAACGGCAAGGGCTATCAGACGCGCCTGAACGCCATGCTTCGCGCGCTGATGGAAAGCGACCGGCGCCCACGCTGCCCCGACCTTCCCACGGAACCCAGTCCTCCGGGCCAAAGGGGACAGTCACCCTAACCCGCACCCTAACCCGTGGCGACCGAGAGCTTGAACGTCTTCGCCAGCACGCTTTTTCGCCGCCCTAGAGGATTGCAGCCGCGTTTCGAGGCTCCGTACAACCGGCTCCCATCCCAGCGGACGGCCGGTGTGCATCGGCACCCTGAGCCGTGTCGACGGGCTGTCTGGCCCCACTGGTCCGCTCTTTGAACCGTCTGCAACCCCGAGGTTGCGGTGACTGTCCCCTCTGGGTGTGCCAGCTCTCCGAGCTCGCGGATTGGATCGATCTTGCCGTGGGGATAGCCGGGCACAGATCCGACGAGCATGATCCGCAGCATTCCCCTGGAACCCCAGTGCCACCATTTCGCCAACCCCCCAATTCCAGTCACAGAAAACCAAAACTGGGGTATGCACTTGACTCCCGAAGCCCCAAGGTCTAGTATCCGGGCTCTGGAGGACTATTCGCGCACGCTGGGGAGTTTCAAGAGCGCTTCGCCTTCAGGTTTCAAAGTCAACCGCTGCCGTCCCCCCGCGGGGCGCAATGAGCGGCGGCTATAGGACCCACGACCGCTGCCCGATGGCCCCTCGAGGGTACGGTCGCCGCAGTCGCCGACCACAAGGTGTGGGGTCGTCGGGAGTCAAGTGCATACCCCGAAACCAAAATAATCGGCTCTTCCGGGTTTGTAGTGGGTGGTCGCGGGCTCAATGACGACCGGACTCCCAGCGGCGTTTGCGGAGTGCCGACGACCGAAACGTCAATTGATGCCCGCTCGAACTAGTCCTGGCGAACTGGCCGGCTCCGTTTAACCCCTTTCCCTCGTATCAGTTACGTGTTTCAGATCGGCCCAGAGCGGTCAAGGGCGCGCCCTCGGCGCGGCGGAGCGGACCCTTGACGGCGAGGACCGATCTGGAACCATTCGAGGGGAGGGAAAGGGGATTTCAGCCCGCCCGCACCTCAGGTGCGTATTCCGAGCCTATCCGATCACCGTTCCGAGGCCGATCGATCACCGATTCCGGGCCAAGCCCGATCACCTACTTGGGCCGCCGATCGACGCTTAAGTTGTTGAAACGAGATGATGATGCGCCCACGGATCTCAGCCCAGACCGATCATCGGAACACTGATCGGGCAAATCCCGGGATGGTGATCGGTTTCATCGGAATGCACACCCCAGGTACCCACTAAGAACCCGGAAGACCCAAATAATCTAACCCTCCCCAAATCAATCACTTGCCTTCCGCCGACGGCCGGGACCCTTCCACCTGCCTGTTACCCTGTAATCGGAGGATAGAGGGACACAAGCGAGGCATCTGACAGTGCCAAATTGTTCCACGGACCTGACCACCATGACTAACCAAATCGTTACCACAAGATCCGCGTCCGACCAACTCTCGGACAGCCAGGAGCGCGCCATCGGCGCCCTGTTGGCTACACGAACCATCAAGGAGGCCGCGCTTGCAGCCCTTCGGTTTCTCGCAAAGGCGCAAAGTACCGCTAAGTTCGTCAAGAAAGACGAAAAGCTTTGCGTGCTTAGCGGTACTTTGCGCCTTTGCGAGAAACGCGGAGCCCTCTACGAGACGCGTTAGAATAAGGCCTGTTCGCGAACTTCCGTCGGAGTAGCCCACCATGCCCGCTTTTGAACTCAAGCCGCGATCGGTGCCACGCGTCGAAACCTCCCTACGCAAGATCGTAACGCCGCTTCCCGTACCGGAGTCGATCGTGGAACTCGAGCGCCTGCAAGCCGCCGAGCCTCGCGCGATGCAGGGACAGCCGCCGATCGTCTGGGACCGCGCCCAAGGCTTCTCGGTCTACGATCGCTGGGGCAACCAGTGGATCGACTGGTCGTCCGGCGTGCTCATCACCAACGCGGGCCACAACGACAAGCGCATCAACGATGCCATCCGCGCGCAGATTGATCAAGGGCTGCTCACCAGCTACTGCTTCCCGAACAACGCCCGCCGCGAATTGGTTGAGAAGTTGGTCTCGGTTCTACCCGAACCGTTGAAGAAAGTCTTTCTGCTGACGACCGGGTCGGAAACCATCGAATGCGCCGTGAAGCTGTGCCGCATCCACGGAATGCGGACCGCCGGACCGAAGAAGGTCACGATCGTCTCTTTCCGCAACGCCTTTCACGGGCGCACTCTCGGTTCCCAACAAACCGGCGGCATCCCGGCGCTCAAGGACTGGATCGTGAACCTCGACCCGGGTTTCGTGCAAGTCGCATTTCCCGACGGCTACCGCCAGACGGACACCTCGTTTGAGGCCTTCGAGCAGAGCCTGCGCGACCAGGGTGTCGACTTCGGTTCGGTCGCCGGCGTAGTCCTCGAGACCTACCAGGGCGCTGACGCCGCCTTTGCGCCTACGGAATTCATGCAGCGGCTGCGTGGCTGGTGCGACGAACATCAAGCGCTGCTGGTTTGCGACGAGGTGCAGGCCGGGTTCGGCCGCACGGGCACGTTCTTTGGGTTCGAGCAGTACGGCATCGTCCCCGACCTGGCCTGCTTCGGCAAGGGGATCACGAGTTCGTTGCCGCTCTCCGCGGTCGCCGGCCGCGCCGACATCATGGACCTCCCGGCGCCGGGCAGCATGACCTCGACGCATACGGGCAACCCGGTCTGCTGCGCCGCGGCGTTGGCGAATATCGAGACGATTCTCGAGGACGACCTCGCCGGCAACGCCAAACGCATGGGTGAGTTTTTACACGGCAAACTCAACAAACTAAGAGACGAACATGACGAGATCGCGGCGGTCATGGGCCGTGGTTTGGTGGCGGGCGTCGTGATAGCCGACCCTGCGACGGGCGAGCCGGACGCGGCCTTGGCGTTCGACATCGTCAAGCGTTCGGTCGAGAAGGGCGTGCTGATGTTCAGCCCGGTCGGGCCGGGCGGCGGCACGGTCAAGATCTGCCCGCCGCTGATGATCAGCCCAGAGGCGCTTGAGGAGTCGGCCGCCGCCTTCGGCGAAGCCGTGGCGGAAGCGGTGGCTTCCAAGAAGAGCGCGGAACCGGTCGGCGTTGCGTGAAGGGCCTATCTGTAATTGGGTTATCTACTGGCCGTTGCCGCCCTCGTCGGTGAGTACTTCAATCGGTGAGCCCTTCGATCAGGGGGAGCTTGCGCGGGATGTCCTTACCGGGACCGGGTCGTCACTGCTTCTCCGCCATGGTGATCACCGGGGCCAGCAGATTGTCCACGGGGGCGAAGTCGTCGGTGAGCACCAGCCCTTTCGATCGTCGCCGAAGCACCGCAAGCTGCTCGGGGTCGAGCACCATCCCGAGGTAGCTGTCCCAGTCCATCTCGTTGAGAGGGACCGGCCGCGCCGAACCGACCACGATGAACGTATCGCGGCCGTCGTCGTCCGAAGGGCCCAGCAACGCGCTCGAGATGGCGTACACATGCGGGAAGCTTTGCTCGACTGTGTTGATCATCGCTCCGATGAATTGCCCCGAACGGTAGACGTCGATGACGTTTGCCATGAAAACGCCTTCGGGCGACATCAACTTGCGCAGCTTCTCGTTGAACTCGTAGGTCGTCAAATGGAAAGGCGGCGAGTAGTGATTGAACGCATCGGCGTAGACGAAGTCGAACGGCTCGAACCTGTCACGACTCGTTGCTGCCACCGGCTGGGTCCGCGCGAGCAGGTCATCGACGTGATTGCGGGCGTCGAGATCGAAGATCTTCATGGGCGTGGTGCGCGGCAGGCCGAACGCCTCGAAGGCCGCCCGCGTTACTTGCGGATCGATCTCGGCCACCTCGATGTGGCTTCCCGGCCAACGCCGCAACAGCCAGCGCGGGAATACGAAACCGCCCCCGCCTAAACACAACGCGCGGGGCTTGCGCTCGGGCTGCCAGTCGCGGGTGACCAACTCGGTCACGCCGGCGTAGATATCCTCGTACTCATAGATCAAGTCGTCGGGATCATCCATGTTGATATAGGCGTGGATGAGGAAGTCGAGCGTCATCGAACGCACGCCCGGCTTGTCGGGCTCTTGTTCCACGGTGATCGTCGAGTACTGCGACTCATCGTGAAAGTGAATTAACTCGCTCTGATACGCGCGGAGGCCGAGACGTTCGCCGATCGTGACGGCCCAACCCCACGGGCCCAACATGGCGACGAACGAGGCCCCAACCACGCCGGTCCAGAAATACGGGAGGAAGGTTCGGGAGCCGAAGAACAACGCCATTGCGAGCAATACCGCCGCGACCGAAAGCAGCACGGCGACGGTACCCATATGGGCGATCAGAAAGTAGCCGGTGAGAAACGTACCGACGATGCTGCCCACGGCGCCCCACGAATAGACGCTGCCCACCGTGCGGCCCGTCTGCCGTCCCAACTCGAGCGCCATCTTCGCCGCCACCGGACTGATCGTGCCCAGCAGCGAGGCCGGCAGGAAGAAAACGACGAATACATGAAGAGCGATACGAAAGGCCCACTCCTGGTCGCGCAGCACCATCCAGGCGCCGGCGCGGCTGTTCACCAGCGGGATGATGAGGCAGGTGGCCGAGGCTACGAGAAACAGTGACGCTAACGCGTCCCACGGGCGATAGCGGTCCGCGAGCCGCCCGCCGATATAGTTGCCCGCGGCGATCCCGGCGAGGACGATGCCGATCACCGACGTCCAGGTGTAGAGCGAGCTGCCGACATAGCGCGCGATCAGCCGGCCGGCGACCAGCTCGACGACCATGATGCAGAGGCTCGAAACGAAGACCGTGAAGTTGGGCAGGATCCACAGCCAGGTGTCGGTACGCGTGTCGGGGCGGGCGTCGGAGGGCGGGTCCTGAGTTGGAGCCTCGGGTTCCATGCGTGGTGGGTGGCGCGTTGGGTTCTCTGTGCTTCGCGTCCCGAGCTTATTGTGCCAAGGTCACAGACCGGTATACCTCGAGCACGCGGCGCACCGACTCATCCCAACTGAACTGCTGCGTCTGGGCGTAGCCCCGCCGGCGCAGGTCTTCGCGCAACGCTTCGTCCAGCAGAGCCTCGCGCAGGCCGCGCGCGATGTCGAAGACGTTCTGTGGGTTCACGAGCACCGCGGCGGTGCCGACGACCTCGGGCAGCGACGACACGTTCGACGTGACAACCGGCGTCCCCTGCGCCATCGCTTCGAGCGGCGGCAGCCCGAATCCCTCGTAGAGGGAAGGGAAAAGAAACACCCGCGCCGCCGCGTAGAAAACCCGCAACGTCTCGGCCGGCACGAACCCGAGAAAACGCACCCAGTTCTGAATCCGCGCCTTCATCACCGCTAGCCGCACCTCCGGCATAGCGGTGACTTGGTCGCCGATGATGATCAAGCGCAGGTTGTGGTAGTGCGGATGGTTCTCCAACTCCTTTTTGATGACGGCGAACGCTTCGATCAGACGGGGGATATTCTTGTGCGGCTGGATACGCCCGGCGTACAGCACGAACGGGTCCCTGATCTGGTAACGGTCGAGGATCATCGTGCGTTCCTCGTCCTTGACCGGTTGGGCGATACGGGGGTCAACGGCGTCCGGGACGACTGTCAACTGTACCTCGTTAAGCCCCAGGTATTTGATCGCATCCCGCTTGGTCGTTTTTGAAACGGGCATGATGCGGGCCGCGCGCTTGAGGCCGCGAACCATTGCGTGCCGGCGTATCGCCCCGAGCCATCGCGACGGCTTCTCGACCGGGTACAGGACGTTGCTGATGTCGTGGAGCGTCACTACATAGGGCCCGGGAAGGAAGTAAGGGATCGACCGGTGGGGCATGTGGAAGACATCGAGCCCCAATCGGCGAAGCAGCAACGGAAAGCTGACTTGGTTCCGCGCCGAGTCGAATCGGTGCGGGCACACCTCGAAGCGGAAGTTCGGTGGTAGCTCGTCGAGCTTCCCAAACTGCCCCGCATGTCCTATCAAGGCGTACTCCTCGTCACGGCCGACGCGCGAAAGGCCGCGGACCAGGTTGCGGATGTAGGTCCCTACGCCAAAGTCTTCGGAGCGCCGGATATCGATTCCGATCAACATGATCAAGGCGACCGATCGATGGAAAGAACGCACGCGGAACTGGATGGCCGCCGGGTAGTGAAGGAATTCTAGCATGCTAAAATGAGCACTCTTTTCCGCCGGTCCGCCGTCGCTTCCCCGGTCCTTCCGCCGCTCGTCGAATCCTCATGCGTTGGAGTCAGTTATATGTTCCGACCCTGCGTGACACGCCGGCCGAAGCCGAGGTCGTCAGCCATCAGCTCCTGTTGCGGGCCGGCTACGTGCGGCAACTGGCGGCGGGCCTTTACAGTTACCTCCCTTTGGCGCGGCGTTCGCTGCTCAAGATCGAGCGAATCATCCGCGAAGAGATGGACGCGATCGGCGCGCAGGAGTTCTTCCTTCCCGAGTTGCATCCGGCCGAAGTCTGGCAGCAGAGCGGACGCTGGGAGGCGATGGGTCACGACATGTTCCGGCTGCAAGACCGCAACGGCCGCGACCTGTGCCTCGGTTTTACCGAAGAAGAGGTGATGACCACCATCGCCCGTGGCGAGCTTCGCAGCTACAAGCAACTACCGCAGCTTTGGTATCAGATCCAGGCGAAGTTCCGCGACGAGCCGCGGCCGAAGTCCGGCTTGATGCGGGTCCGGCGGTTCACGATGAAGGATTCCTACTCCTTCGACCTCGACGCCGCCGGGCTGGACGCGAGCTACGAGAAGCATCGCCAAGCTTACTGCCGCATTTTCGACCGTTGCGGCCTTGACTATCTCAGTGTCGAGGCTCACTCCGGCGCCATGGGTGGCAGCCAGTCACAAGAATTCTCGGTGCCTTCCGGCGCGGGCGAGGACGTCATCGTGGTCTGCGGCTCGTGCGGCTACGCCGCCAATTTGGAGAAGGCGGTTTCGCAGGCGACCGATCCCGCCGCGGCTGACCCCGAGGGAGGGTCGGCCCCGGAAGAGTTCGCCACGCCGGGCCGGAAGACCATTGCCGAAGTGGCGGAGTTCACCGCCTTGCCTGAGAGTTCCCAGATCAAGAGCTTGGTCATGGTGGCCGCGGCGAAGCCTGTCCTGGTGCTTCTGCGCGGCGACCACTCGTTAGCTGAGTCGAAGCTGAGCAGCCTGCTCGAGACCGCCGAGCTGCGCCCGGCGCACCCCGAGGAGATCCGCGAGTGGTTCGGCGCCGACGCCGGCTCGCTCGGCCCCGTGGGCGTGACCACGATGGATCTAGTCGCGGATGAAGCCTTACGGGGCCGCCGCAACCTGATTGCCGGCGCCAACAAAGACGGCTACCACCTGCGCCACGTCACCCCCGGACGGCACTTCGACCCGCGCTACGCCGACCTACGCGAAGCTGCCGAAGGCGACGCGTGCGCCTCGTGCGGCAGTCCGGTCGAGCTGAAGAAATGCATCGAAGTGGGTCACATCTTCAAGCTTGGCTACCGCTACTCCGAGTCGATGGGTTTGCGCGTGCTCGACCCCAACGGCAAAGAGGTCGCGCCGATCATGGGCTCCTACGGCATCGGCCTGGAGCGCATTCTGACGGCGGCGATCGAGCAGGGCCACGACGATGCCGGCATGGTGCTGCCCGCCACGATTGCCCCCTACGAAGTGGTCGTGACGCCGATCAACTGGAAGAACGACAACCAACGCGAGGCCGCCGAGGCGCTCTATAAGCGCTGCGCCGAGATCGAGCTCGACGTGCTGCTCGATGACCGTCAGGAGCGCGCCGGGGTCAAGTTCAACGACGCCGACCTGATCGGCATCCCCTATCGCATCACCGTTGGGAAGAAAATAACCGACGGCTTTGTGGAACTCACCGCTCGCTCGACACGTCAATCGACCGATGTTACACTCGAAGAAGCGCCCGAGTCGGTTCGCGAACGGCTCGAAAGCAGCCGGCCTGGGTAGTGTATTTCGAGCACGTCGGAGTAACGCCTATCGCGCGGGAGGGACGCCCCGTGAAGGCGCGGCGACGGAGCCCCGGATGGCGCAATTCTCGTACTCGCATCGAACGTTTCGCCACAACCTTCGCAGTCCCCTTGAAGACCTCGGCCCGGCACGCGGCCCCGGTCTTGATTTGGCAGCTTAATGAAGAAACGGCGCCGGCATCCAAAGAAGTGGGTGGTGCGCTCCAGCTTGTTGAACTTCCCCTTGCGCGTGGTCCGCAGCCCGGTGGGCAAGGTCTTCCTCGCCTTGATGCTGATCGCGGCGGTCGCCGTGCTGGTCGTCGTCAATCACTACTACTGGGAATTCGCGAAGGTCGTTGACGCGAAGCTTCATCACGGCCCTTTCAACCGCACCTCGAAGATTCTGGCCGCGCCCGATCCCGTTTTCGTCGGCGACGAGCTGACCATCGACGAAGTGATCTCGCAGTTGCGGGGAGCAGGCTACTCCGAGTCGGGACATAACCGCGTCGGGCATTTCAGCGCCAAGTCCGACAGCATCGAGATCTACCCCGGGCCGCTCTCCTACTTTCGGCAGGAGCCGGCCGTTGTCTACCTCGGCGAAGGCCGCGTCACGCGCATCGTCTCGCTCAGCGACAACACACCACAGACGGTCTATGAACTCGAACCTTCCCTGGTCACGAACCTGTTTGACCAAGAACGTTCCAAACGCCGGTTGGTCGCCTACGACGACATCCCCGATGTGCTGCGTAACGCCGTCCTTGCCATCGAGGACCATCGCTTCTTCGACCACCACGGCATCGACCTGGTCCGCACGACGCGCGCGGCCCTCGACGGGCTGGTGGAGTGGCGGCGTCCACGGGGCACGTCGACGCTGACGCAGCAACTCGCGCGCCAGTTCTTCCTCACGCCCGAGCAGACCTACAAGCGCAAGCTCGCCGAGCTGATGATCGCCCTGCAACTCGAGATGCGGCTCACCAAAGAGCAGATCTTCGAGTTCTACGCCAACCAGATTCCGCTCGGCCGCCGCGGCAGCTTCAACGTCATGGGGATGGGCGAAGCCGCCGAAGCCTATTTCGACAAAGACATCCGTGCGCTCCGGCTCGACGAAGCGGCGCTGCTCGCCGGCTTGGTTCAGCGGCCGAGCTATCTCAACCCCTACCGGCACCCCGAGCGCGCCAAGAACCGCCGCAACACCGTGCTGGGCGCGATGTTGCGTGAGCGCTTTATCACCGCCGAAGACTACAAGGCCGCCGTGCAGCAGCCGATCGAGCTGGCGGGCGGAAAGATCGAGTACAGCAACGCGCCGTATTTCGTCGATTTGGTCAACCGGTCCCTCAAATCCAACTTTGGCCGCGAAGAGCTGATCACGCAGTCGTACCGCATCTACACCACGCTCGACATGCAGCTCCAGAAGTCGGCAGTGGAAGCGATCCGCGTGGCCATGGCCGACGTGGATGAAAAGGTCGAGCGGCAACACCGCCGCGGCAAGTACGCCGCGTTCGGGTATCCGGTGAGTGGTCCGGCGCCGCGGGCGCAGGCAGCCCTCGTCGCGGTGGATCCGGAAACGGGCGAGGTGAAGGCCATTGTTGGCGGCCGGAACTACGGCGAAAGCCAACTCAACCGCGTCTTGGCGTATCGCCAGCCGGGTTCCGCTTTCAAGCCGTTCGTCTATGCGGCGGCAATCAGCACCGCGATCGACCAGGAAGAGGATCTCTTCGCGCCGGTGTCGCGCGAGGTGCTGACGCCGATCTCCACCGTCGACGACGTCCCGACGACGTTCTGGTGGGACGACAAGCCCTACGAGCCGGCGAACTTCTCGAACAAGATCTACGGCCTCATCACTTTACGCACGGCCCTGACCAAGTCGATGAACATCGCCACGGTCAAGGTGGCCGAACTGGCCGGCTTCGACCGCGTTGCCGACCTGGCGCAGCGCGCCGGCCTAGGGGCGAACATTCAGCCCACCCCGGCGGTTGCGCTCGGCGCGTACGAGGTCACGCCGTTGGACATCGCCGCCGCCTACACGATCTTCGCCAACGGCGGCCAGCGCATGGAGCCCTACTTCATCCGATCCGTCAGCGATGAGACCGGCCGCGTGCTGCTTCGCAACCAGCCCCGGCCGCAGGACGTTCTCGACCCCCGCGCGGCTTACGTCGTCACGCACATGCTCGAGGACGTGATTCGCAAAGGCACCGCTGTCCGCGTTCGCGCCATGGGGTTCACCGAGCCGGCGGCGGGCAAGACCGGCACCGACGACGACGGCTGGTTCGCAGGCTATACCTCGAACCTGGTTTGTGTCGCCTGGGTCGGCTTCGACGACAACACTGACCTCGCTCTCGAAGGCGCGCACTCCGCCTTGCCGATTTGGGCCGAGTTCATGAAGCGCGCCCACGCCTTGCGCGAGTACCGAAACCCCGAGCCGTTCGAACCCGTGGACGGCATCGTGAGCGCGCAGATCGACCTCGACACCAATGAGCTGGCCACCTACGCTTGTCCGAACCGCGCCGCCGAGGTCTTCATTGCCGGCTCACAGCCCACCAGCTTCTGTTACCTGCACGGCGGTGGCGGCCGCCGTTTGCTGCTGGCGACCAACGTGGCCGGCTGGGACAGCGGCAAGGCCAAAGCCGGCAAGACCGTCGCCGAGGTCGAAGACGCCGGCGAAGAAGCCCTGCCTCCTCCGCTAGTGATCGAAGTGCCGCCGCCGGTCGAGACGCCTCCCGCGTCTTCGGGTCAGAAGCCCGAGCCCAAGAAGGGTTTCTTCGGGCGTATCCTCGACGTGTTTCGTTAGGTCGAGTTCGGTACCCTCTGGGCCCTGAACGTGCAGGGCCAAAGGTGACACTTGTAGTGGCGGACCGCTGCGTGCGCCCACGGGCTGCGACTGTTACGTCTGTCCCTTGGTGGGACGGAACCGTTGGCTCCGAGCCCATTCCAGCAGGTAGGGAGCCAGCCTCATCAAAAGCCGCCGCGAGCCCTTTCCCCTATGTTCTAATGAGGGTGCCACGCGGCCTTTGGCTGCATCCCGACTCCATCGGACAACATCCCGACCCTGAGATGCGGGCTGAAGGCTACAGGAGGAGCCGATGTCCGCACTGATGGTTCTGCTCTGTGTCCTTCTCCCGCCGCAACTCGTCGACCGCACCAAGGAAGCGGCACCCAGCCCCTCCGCGCAGGCCGAACTCTCCGACGAAACGCGCGCCGACATCCACATGGCGCGCAAGATGTACCGCGAGGCGATCGAGACGTACGAGAAAGCCCTCGCCGCTCAACCGCGCGACTATCGCGTGTACAACAAGCTCGGCATCGCCTACCACCACCTCTCGAAGCTGTCCGAGGCCAAGCGCCGCTACCAGCGGGCCATCAAACTCAACAAGCGGTTCTTTCACGCGCAGAACAACCTGGGGACGGTCTACTATGCCGAACGCCGGTACAAGAAGGCCGCCAAGACCTACCGCAAAGCTCTGAAGATTAGTCCCAACTCGGCCTCGATTCACAGCAATCTGGGGACCGCCTATTTCCGCCGGGGCAAGTACAAGAAGGCCTCCGAAGAGTTCCTCACCGCGCTTCAGCTCGACCCCATGGTGTTCGACTCTCGCGGCACGTTCGGCACGTTGCTTCAGGAGCGCTCCGTGCAGGACCGGGCAAAATACTACTACTACATGGCCAAGGCCTACGCGGGCGCCGGCATCTACGACAAGGCCTTGCTGAGCTTGCGCCGGGCGATCGAAGACGGCTACAACAAGCGCAAGAAGATCCCCCAGGAGCCGGCCTTCGAGCCGCTGCTCGATAACCCTGAATTCCAGGCCATCCTCGGACTGGGCCAACAAAGCGCCGCACTGCGCCCGTGATTGCCCGTTCGTAGCTACGGACCCCACCCCCTGCGGGCCCGCCGGAGAGGTAAGTCCCGAGGCGCGCTGTTTGGGCGGGATGCGGGCCCCGCGATGTTCGGCTCGCTGCGCGTTCCTTCGCGGGGTATTGACTTCGAAACCGATTTGTCATACTATGTTTGGGAAATGACGATGGTCCCTTCTCTTGGTCAGTTCGAGCAGTTGGTGCTCACGGCAATCCTGACACTGTACGAGGACGCTTACGGTGTCACGATTCATGCCAAGGTTGGGGAACTGTCCCGACCCAAGACAACGTCGCTCGGCGCGGTTTACGTGACACTGGATCGGCTCGAGAACAAGGGCCTCGTCTCATCGTGGCTGTCGGATCCCACTCCGGAACGCGGCGGCCGGGCCAAGCGCTGTTACCGCTTGGAGGCGCTCGGCGAGCAGGCATTACAGGAATCGGCGGTCACCGCGAAGCGCATCTGGGATGTTATCGCGGACGTCTGGGGCAAGGACTGGGCTAAAGAGTGGGGGAGACGTTTGGGGAAGGAGGTGGGCTGATGAAACCACGTCCGCCCAAGGCAATCGAGGCCGTCGTAGGACTCCTGGTTCCGCCCGTCCATCGGGAACACGTGCTCGGCGATCTGCACGAGCGATACACGAGTCTCTGGCACTACATCGTAGATTCGGTGCGCACGGTACCGCTCGTGATCCTAAGCCAGATAGCCCGCACGACGGCCCCTCGAGTTCTCCTGATGGAAGCGTGTGCGGTGTACGGCTCTTTTCTAGCCGTTGTTTCGCTACAAGGCGTTTGGTTACAAGGCACGTCCTTTCTGTTTGAGCAATCGGAGTTCTTACGGCTAGCGATTCCGGCCGTCGCCGGTTTACTTGCTCTGGTCGTGGGGGACGCCTATGCCACTCCCGGGATTGAGCGGCGTCTTAGGTCGACTCTGGGCGCAGCCTTGTGCATCGCATTCGCGTTCTTGTCGCAAGCCGCGCTGTCAGTCTCCTACCCGGACTTGGTCACACCACGCTGGATCATGATCTTCGGCGGCGGTATGAGTCTACTGCTTCTGTCCACATTGCGCCTCTGGTTTCTGCCGGGCGTCGATCGTCTTCGGCCTGCCCCCGTGAGCCGCGGCGTATCGATGACACACGATGAGATCCGGCTCAAGGCGCAAGAATTCGAGACGAAAATTAAGCGCAGGAATCGCGGCGAGTACATAGCCGTGGCCGTCGTGATTGCGTTTTTTGGTTGGCGACTCGTCTCCTCGGCGAATCTGATCCTGAACGCCGGGGGCGCCCTGATCATTGCAGGCGCCCTTTACGTGGCTCACCATCTGCGCAAGCGAGGTTCGGCTAGAACCCTCCGTGCGGATGCCGCTTTTGTGAACAGCGTCGCCTTCTACCGGACGGAACTCGAGCGCCAACGCGACCTCGGCCGACGTGTCTGGTGGTGGTACATCGGGCCCTTTATTCCTGGGGGAGTCGTTCTTTATTGGGAACTCGGGGCCGCGAACGAGTACAGCGTGCAATCCCTTGCTGTGAGGGGAACTGTAGTCATGCTGTTTTTCCTGTTGGTAGGGCAACTCAACAAGAAGACCGCGCGGAAGCTTCAACACGAGATTGACGAGTTATCGGCAATGGAGAGACAGAACGAGCTGGAGGGCCATTCATGAAGCGGTGTTTTCTTTCGCTCGTCTATGCGATGACTGTGGCAGTGGTGACCGCCGCGGCTCCGCCAGCGGACTCACCCATCCCGTCGGATTCCGGGATCCGCAGGATTCTCACCGAACGAATCGACGCTCAGCGGCGGAGCGTTGGAATCGTCGTCGGGGTTATCGAGCCGGCAGGCCGCAGGGTGGTCTCCTCTGGGCGCTTCCAGGCCGGCGACGCCCGCCCGCTCAACGGCGATACGGTCTTTGAGATTGGCTCCGTGACCAAGGTCTTCACGGCGCTGCTACTAGCTGACATGGTTCAGCGGGATGAGGCAGCCCTGGACGATCCGGTATCGAAGTACCTGCCTCCCGAAGTCAACGTACCGGAGCGCGATGGCCGATTGATTACGTTGCAAGATCTTGCGACCCATTCCTCAGGGCTGCCACGGCTTCCAACGAATTTGACGCCCAAGGACCCCGCCAATCCTTACGCGGACTATTCCGTCGAGCAGCTTTACGAATTCCTGCCGACCTATGAACTGACGCGCGACATCGGCTCAAAGTACGAATATTCGAATCTCGGCGGCGGACTGCTTGGACACGTTCTTGCGCGAGGCGCCGGTATGGATTACGAGGCTCTGGTGCGGTCCCGCATCTGCGAACTGCTCGGCATGGACAGCACGCGCATCACGCTGTCGCCGGAAATGAAGACGCGGCTCGCTAGCGGGCACAACGCCGAGCTGGCACCCGTCCCCAGTTGGGATCTGCCGACTCTAGCCGGCGCGGGCGCGCTGCGGTCGAGTGCCAACGACATGCTAGCTTTCCTCGCGGCCAACCTCGGCTACACGAAATCGCCGCTCACTCCAGCCATGGCAGCCATGTTGACGGTACGCCTCCCGACCGGTCATCCCGGGCTGGAGATCGCTCTCGGTTGGCACGTGCGGACGCGCGACGGCGTTGAGATCGTTTGGCATAACGGCGGCACGGGTGGCTACCGGTCGTTCGTCGGCTATAACCCCAAGGCTCGTACGGGTGTCGTCGTACTATCAAACACTTCGATCAGTGCCGACGACATCGGGCGTCATTTGCTCGATGGCAATCACCCTCTGACAAAACCGCCGAAGCAGCGCAAAGAGATTAGCGTCGATCCGAAACTGTTCGACGGTTATGTCGGCCGCTACCAACTGGCTCCGAAGTTCATTCTGACTGTCACGCGTGAAGGTGACCGCCTCTTCACACAGGCAACAGGCCAGCCGAAAGTCGAGATATTTCCCGAGAACGAACGGGAGTACTTCCTAAAGGTTGTCGACGCCCAGATCACCTTCGAAACCGACAGCCAGGGCCGGGCAACCCAAGTCATCCTACACCAGGGAGGCCAAGACGTCCCCGGCAAGCGAATCGAGGGGGACAAACCGCCAGAGCCACCACAGCAACGGGCCGAGATCAAGGTCGATCCGAAACTCTTCGATGGCTATGTCGGCCGTTACCAACTGGCTCCGACTTTTGTCCTAACGGTCACACGCGAGGGTGACCGCCTTTTTGTGCAAGCCACCGACCAGCCCCGTCTTGAGGTGTTTGCCCAAAGCGATCGGGCCTACTTCTACAAAGTCGTCGACGCCCAACTTACCTTCGAAACCGACAGCCAAGGCCGTGCGACCCATGTAATCCTGCACCAGAACGGCCGAGACGTGTCCGGAAAGCGGATCGAGTAGCGGAGGTTACGGGTTCCACCCGCCGGTCTTCGTTAGCTACCTTCAGTGTCCGAACCCACTCCCGATATACTGAGTGACTTGAACACGCAAGCCCCGGAGACCGAACACCCCGTACCCCGCCGCGTCACCATCATGGTCACTCTCATGGCCGTGTTGTTCGTTGTCGTTCCGGCGTTGTTCTGGCACGACACTTGGTTCGGGCGTCCGCTCGACAACGATGAGATCGCCGAGTATCTGGCTGACATCGACAAGCCTCGCAAGGCGCAGCATGCCTTGGCGCAAATCTCAGGGCGCATCACCGAGGGTGACGCCGCAGCCAAGCAATGGTACCCGCAAATTATCAAGCTGGCCGATCACTCGCTTCCCGAGTTGCGCCTCACCGCTGCCTGGGTGATGGGGCAGGACGTTCAGGAGAAGCCTTTCCAAGACAAGCTCCACGAGATGCTCGACGACCCGCAGCCGATCGTGCGGCGTAACGCCGCGCTGTCGCTCGCGTCCTTCAACGATCCGGCCGGCCGCGTGGTCCTGCTCGCGATGTTGCGGCCGTTTGCGGTGCAGTCGACCGACACCGGCGTGCTCACGAACCGTCTCGAGTCGGGGGACGTCGTCGACCGCGACACGCTGCTGGCACGTGTCGCCCGGCAGGATCAGGACGAGCCCGGCGAGGTGCGCTCACCGGTTCCCGGAGTTGTCGCCGAGCGTCTTCTTAAGGACGGGACGAACGTCCACGCGGGCGATGACATTGTCGTGCTCAGCCCCGACCCGGCACACGCCCACCAGTCCCTCCGCGCCCTCTACCTCGTCGGGACACCGGAAGATATCGAGCACATCCGGCGCTTCTTTCGTCCCAGCGAGAACCTGCCCGCCCACGTCGCCGAACAGGCACGGCTCACCGCCGAGCAGATCCGTAAGCGCGCCGCCGGCGGCAGCTAGGCAGGCCGGTAGTGCGTGACTTAAGCGCTCATTACCGTGAAACTCTGAATCCACGGGCCCGCGCCCGTGGTTCAGTAAACGCGCGGTACCCGCTTGGAAATACCGCAAAGCACTTCGTAGGGGATCGTTCCGCAACGCGTCGCCATCTCGCACGCATTGATTGACGGGCCGATGAGGGTCACCTCGTCGTCGACGCTCGCCTCCGGCACTTCGCTTAGATCCACCATGGTTAGGTCCATGCTAACCAGGCCGACGACCGGGCAGCGCTTCTCTCGCACGACGACCTGACCCCCGTTGGACATGCGGCGGCTAAACCCGTCGGCATATCCGATCGAGACGACGCCGACTCGCATCGGATCGAAGGCGAAGTGCGTGCCGTGGTACCCCAACCGCGCACCCGAGGGGACATCGCGGATGGCAACCAGCCGGGCCTTCCACTCGAGGGCGGGCTTCAAGGCGAGGCGCGAGGCCGGCGCTTTGCCGATCGTCCGGCTGAGGTAGCCGTAGAGCGCCAGGCCCGGCCGCACCATGTTGGAATTGACCTCCGGGTGGAGATCAGAGCCGGGGCCGAAATCGAGTTCGGGCCGAAAGGCGACCGCAGCGCTATTGGCAATGTGAACGTACTTGGGCCGGATGCCGTGCGCGGCCAAGTCGGCGACGATGGCTTGAAAACGGCGGCTCTGCTCTTCCGTCTGCGGTGAGTCGAAATCCTCGGCCGCCGCCAGGTGTGTTCCGATACCTTCCAACCGGAGGTACGCTGCCTGGTCGAGGTGCTGCGCCAAATCGCCGACGTCGCGTTCGCCGAACCCCAGGCGCTCCATGCCGGTATCGATCTCGATGTGAAAGGGCAGCCGCGCGCCGGTCCGGGCCGCCTCGGCTTCCCAACGGGCGAGTTGCTGCACGTCGTGGATGAAAGGCGTCAGGCGATGGGCCCGCGCCGCCTCGGACTCACCTCGCTGCAAGCCTCCGAGGACGAGAATCTCGCCGTCAATCCCGCCGCCGCGCAGCTCGATGCCTTCCTCAATCGAAGCCACCGCGAAGTGCCGTGCTCCGGCTTGGTGCAGGGCGCGCGCGACTTCAACCGCACCGTGGCCATAGGCGTCCGCCTTGACGACCGCCACATTCGTGACCCCGGCAGTGACCCCGGCCGCGTCCTCGATTTGCCGGTAGTTGCGGGCGACCGCATCGAGGTCGACGCGTGCAAACGTGCGGCGGGCGGCCACCGGCGCATCAAGGGAGAGAGTCATTGATCCATCGACGGGGCCCTGACTGGTTTCGTTGCCTTTGACGGGAGGATATACTTGGAGTCTGTTCCGAAACAATCGCGGCGTCGCCTGTTTTCCATTGTGGAGGAAAGCCGAAGCTGGCCGCCGCCGGAGATCTAGATGCTCGCTCCCCTCAAGCAGCGCCGACAAACTGCTCCCGTTGTTCGTTGGATCATCGTTGCCGTTGCCTGCCTCGTAGCCGTTCCGGCCGTGCCGGCGCAATACGAATACGCCGCCGAAGTCGCAGTCGGGTACTCGACCCTCAACCTCGAGCCCGGGGTGGAGTTCGATAAGACCCGCATGAATGGTTGGAACATTGCCGTTACCGGTTACTACAACGAATGGATCGGGTTCGCTGCCGATGTCAGCAACCAGTATGGCAATGCCACGCCGCGCAGCGGATTCGGTGGGACTACGAGCGTCGATTTGACGCACTGGAGTTACCTGGGCGGGCCGGAAGTGCGCGTCGTCCGCACCGAGAGATTCGCCGCATCGGCGCGGACGTTGTTCGGCGCCTCGCGCGGCAATGCCAAGCCCGACACGTTTACCGTCGACGACACGCCTACACGATACTCGTTCAAGAATACAAAGTTCTCGATGGTGATTGGCGCGGCTTTCGATGTCAACATCACTCCGCAGTTGGCTTGGCGCGTCCAGCCGCAGTATTTGATTACCAGCTTCAGCAGCAAACGCCAAGGCAACTTCGGTTTCACGACCGGCATCCTGTATCGCTTCGGCATCCGCGCTCCAACGTTGTAGGTAATCCGCTGGTACGAAGCCGGCGGCGCCCGCTCTGTGCCGCCTGCTTGATCCGCTGGTCTGCTTGATGTCCGTCTGGTAACGTTGAAGGGAACGCATGGCACTGGCGACACCACTTCTTCGCTACTTAATCCCCGCCCTGGCCTTGAGCGCTACGCTCGCGGCCGAGGCGGTAGACCGTACGGTCGCTGAGTGGACGATTCGCCTGGGCGGCGCTGTCGAGATCGAAGGCCGTCCCGGCGTCCTCCGTATGGTCGATGGCCTGCCTGCCGCGGATTTCCGGTTGCGCGTAGTCAACCTCGTCGGTTGCAATATCGACCCACCCGACTTGGCTCGGCTGAGCAGCCTCAAGGCGCTGGAAGAGTTGCATCTTCCCGGGCCGATGTGGAACCCGCGTGCCGGGGCCAATAAGGACCAGAGCAAAGACCTCGGCCATATCGCGGGCTTGTCAACCCTCGAAAAGCTGACTTTCAGCTATAGCTTCCTGGCTTACATTCGTTTCTACGATGAGGGCTTCGAGCAGATTGCGCCGCTCACGAACCTCAAAGAGATCCGTGTCCGCCGCACCAAGGTCAACGGACATACGCTCGCCCCGTTCCGCAACCTCCGCGCCCTCGATCTCACCTTTACGCCCCTTGACGACAAGGGACTGCAAAGCCTTGAGGGCATGACCGAACTCAAGAAACTCTGGATCGGCGATACGCTCGTGACCGACGAGGGCCTTCGCTCGATCAGCCATCTCACCGGGCTCGAGGAACTCAACCTGCGGGGCACACAAATCACCGAACGGGGCCTCGCGCACCTTCGCGGGCTCACCCGGTTGAAGAAGCTGAACCTGCTCGGCGCCGACATCACCGACGCCGGCCTCGATCATCTTGCGGAGATGAAGGACCTCGAAGTCCTCAACCTCTACCGCACCAAGGTCAGCAACGCCGGACTGGAACGACTCAAAGCGTTGACCAACCTGCGCGAAGTCGACCTACGCTATTCGCGCGCGACCGGAGCGGGCATCGAGAGCCTGCGGGCGGCCTTGCCGGAGGCGCGCTTCGTGTTTCTCGACGTGGCGCTGCGAGCATCGGCGTCCGGGGCCGCGACCGAAGGTCCACGAGATGCGACCGAATCGTCGATCGCTGAGTGGGTGCGGTCGCTCAGCGGCGAGGCGGTGATGGACGCGGGCGCGGTGCGCGAGATCTCGCTCGCGTCTACCGGCGTCAACGACGCACAGCTCGTCCACTTACAAGGTCTCTCCGGTTTGCGGAAGCTCGACCTCGGCGTTACCGAGATGGGCGATCTCGGTATACAGCATCTCGCCGCCTTGAAGGGTCTAACCGACTTGAACCTCAGCAACACGATCGTTTCCGATGCGGGGCTCGTGCATCTCGGCGAGCTGCGGAACCTGCGAAAGCTGCGGCTCGAGAGCACACTCATCGAGGGTAGCGGGCTTCATCATTTGAATGGGCTCCAGCGGTTGAGCGAGCTGAGCCTACTCGGATCTCCCGTTCAAGACGACGGCTTGGCCGTCCTGCCGCGGCTCACCGCGCTTAAGAAGCTCTCCATCGCCTACACCGATATCACCGATGACGGCCTGCAACACGTGGCTAAGCTCGGCGCCTTGGATGAGTTGGACGTCGCGGGCACCGATATCCAGTCCGAAGGCTACGAGCATCTTGGCTACCTGACGAATCTGCAAGTCCTGTCGCTGAGTTATACGCGGTTCAAGTATGATTCGCTATGCCACCTGGAGGCGCTCACCAACCTGCGGCGTCTCGATCTCGTGAGAACGCGCCTCAAGGACGCCGACCTCTACTTCATCGGAAAGCTTCACAAGCTCACGCATCTCAATCTCGACTACACCGACGTCACCGACCAGGGCTTGCGCCATCTCGCCGCCCTGCAGGACCTCGAAGAGATCAGCCTCGACAGCGCCTTGATCACCGACAAGGGTCTCGAGCATTTGATGAACTTCCCGAAGCTGCGGACGCTCAACCTCTATCACACGCTCGTCACTGAAGAGGCGTATCAAAAGCTCAAGGCTAACTACCCGCAGTGCGACATCATCTGGGACCGCGACTCCGCGCTCCCCAACCGCCGGAGAAGCTAGTGACCTGTAACCGAGCCGTGACCGTGAGGGAGCGGTCAGCCCAGCGTCGCGGCAACCGGCTCTCTTTGTGGCGTCGTTTTTCCGGCTTGGTGTGGCGCAGGCCTCCCGGCCTGCAGCGTCGACCTCCGGGTCGACGTTCCCGCTTGCCTAGTCCCTCTGGTGCCGGCGCGGAGAGAAGACCGGCGAGGACGCCTGTCCTGCCCACCGGAGGCGCGTGCCACGCCGGATCGCGCGCGCCACGCCGGATCGGGGGCGGCAAGATGAAGCGCGGCTACTCGTCTCTGTTCTTGACCTTGTACTGGATCAGCGCAACGATTCTTGCTCCCTTGCCCCTTGCCTCGGCCGCCCACCTCAGCCCCAACGACATCGCCTCCTGGATCCAATCCGAAGGCGGAACCCTCACCCGCAACTCGTCAGGGCACATCACCGAGGTCGACCTCACCTCAACCTGGATCACCGACGCCGACCTCGAGAAGCTGGCCCAACTGCCCCGCCTCTCGCACATCACCCTCGCCCACACCTGGATCACCGATCTGGGCCTCGAACAACTCAAGCCGCTCGAAAACGTGATCGACCTCAACCTTTACTACGCCGAATACATCACTGACGGCGGCGTCGCGCACGTCAAGCACTGGAAGCAACTCGAGCACCTCAACCTGCGCGGCACCAAGGTCACCAGCCGCGTTTTCGAACACGTCGGCAACCTGACGACGCTCAAGTCGCTCGACGTCGGCTTTAGCCGCGTGACCGACGACGGCTTCGAGAACCTCGCCGAGTTGGCTCAACTCGAGTCGCTCGGCTTCGCCGGCAACAAGATGAGCGGCGTCTCGCTCCCGCTGCTCGATCTGCTGCCGTCGCTCAAGCGCCTCGACGCCGGCGGGTTGCAACGTACCGACTCGGGCCTGTGGGGGTTGGCGCTCTCGGACTTCAACCTCGAAAGCATCGAGGCGCTCACCGAACTCGAAACTCTCAACCTGCGCGACTCGAAAATCACCGACCGCGGGCTGGCGCGGCTCGAAGCGCTCGTGAACCTGGAGTCGCTCGACCTGAGCCGCACGCCGGTGTCGAGCCGCGGCCTGGCGTCTCTCGCGAAGCTGCCGAAGCTACGGACGCTACGGCTGTGGCAGGTTGAGAAAGTCGATGACGCCGCGGCGGAGCACCTAGCGGCCATCGAAAGCCTCGAGGTGCTCGACCTATCCGAGACCTCGGTCACCGACGCCGCGCTCCCCAAACTCGCCGAGTTGCCGAACGTGAAACAGCTCTTCCTCGGCGGCTCTAAGGTCACGCAGCCAGCCGTCGATCAATTCCGGGCCGACCACCCGCGCATTCAAGTCACCTGGTGGGAGAAACCACCCGAGCCCGAGCGTTACGAGAACGTCCCACCGTAGCGGCCGGCACGACGGTCACAGTAGCGTCGTCGATGGGGCCGGCCTTGGCTGCCCGGCCACCAGTCTGAGAAAAGCAGTCAACACTCTCTTGCCGAAATGCTATTCGCCGGGCCGGAGAACGCTCCATCGAACAGCGATGCGTCGCACCAGGTCAAACGTCCGCTGAAGAGTAAGGCTATCCTCATCGGGCGCGCCCCCTTCGTGAGCGGCCCCTTGGACGAGGGCGCACGGGTTGACGTCACAGCCGCCGTTCAGCGTAGTGAGTTGGGCGTCCAAGGCCTCCAGCAGGGGAGCGCCGTGGAAGCGAACGATTGCGTGGATATCCGCGCCGAGCGCGTTTGTCAGTCCTGCTTGCTGAGTTCCGCCGCCGACGTTCTGTGTGTCTCCGACATCTAGATGGAACGAGAAATCACCTCTGCCGGATTGGGGCACGACATTTCCCGTGGCAAACACGATACTGTCCGGTGCATCGCTTCCCCCCGCGGGCGGGGGCGAACACCTCGGCGGGCCTGCGTTAGTGCAAATCGACGGATCGTTCCAAATGAACAGCCAGACCGGGCGGCACCTGCGTTAGTGCAAATCGACGGATCGTTCCAAATGAACAGCCAGACCGTGGCGGCACCTGATCGGTGTCTGACATGTAGATGAACTCTGACTCCTGACCAGGGTTGTATGCACCGTGACCGTGACTCCGCCGGGATCGCGAATGATCGTTGAAACCGACCCATCTCCGACGGGCAGAGAGGTCGATAGATCGTTCATTGGTACGGTCGTGACTTCGGTCGCGGACGCCAGGCCGTCCGTCAAGAAGAGAAGCGCCGCAGAGAGAACGACGCGAACAGATAATTCACCTTTCGGCATGATCGTGGTCCTTTCCGTTACTAGTTCGGTTGTTGGAAGTATGAGGCTGGTGGAGCTTGCGATCAATGATCGGTGTCTGACATGTAGATGAACTCTGACATGACGGCCCAACTTGTTGAAACTATGAAGAATCGTGATCCAGATGACGAGATGACGAGTCCTGGTTTGAATTTCCGGCTGGTTCCTGGTAGGATTGCGTCGGACGAAGCTGTCGTCCCCCTGCTGGAGCGGGACGGAGAGGATGTTTTGACAGTGCCACACAGGCGGTTCTCCGGTAGGCAGGGAGTGTCACTCGGACTGACTGGATCGCCGTTGAGAGGAAATTCCCGATGACGGGGAACCCCCGTTTCAGGACGTCTTTTGCTTCGGGCCCTTCGAACTAAGTCTGGAGGCCGGCGAGTTGCGGAAGCATGGTACACGCATCCGCCTGCAACAGAAGCCTTTCCAGGCGCTGACGCTACTAGCCGGACGGCCGGGCGCCCTGCTCACTCGCGAGGAGTTGCAGCGCCAGCTTTGGGACTCCGACACGTTCGTCGAATTCGACGACAGCCTCAACCACGTCATCAAGCGGCTCCGGGACGCGCTCGGAGACTCGGCCGAGAGACCGCGCTTTGTCGAGACCGTGCCCGGGCAAGGTTACCGATTCATTGCTCCGGTGGAGACGATACAGCCCCAGCCCGCCTCATCGGAGCCGAGTTCCGTCGCTGGGATGGGAGAGCGGCCGGCTATCGCCCAGGCGCCGGAGCCGCTGCCGCGCCGTAGAACCCGCCCGCTTTCGATGGCGGCGGCCACTCTGATCGTTGCCGCGGTCTTGGCCGGCCTTGTCTTCTGGGTCTCGAAGCAGACCCCCACCACTTCGTCATCCGTCTCGACGCCGGTCACGAAACCCGTGGTTGCTGTTCTTCCCCTGGCCGACTTGTCGGAAGGTTCCGGGGAGAGCTACTTCGCGCTCGCCATGACGGACGAGCTAATCGGACAGTTAGCCAAGATCGGGGGGCTGCGGGTCATATCGCGCACCTCCACGATGCGATTCGAGGACAGCGACAAGAGCCTGCCGGAGATCGCGCAACAACTGGGCGCCACACACGTCCTCGAGGGGTCCGTGCTCCGGACGGGGGGTAGAGCCCGCATCACGACTCAGCTCATCAATGCTTCCGACGACCAGCATGTCTGGTCAGACACCTACACGCGCGACGTGGATGACGTCATCGGGTTACACAGCGAGGTGGCTCGCAATATCGCAAGAGCGATTCAGGTTGAACTGACTCCTGACGAAGAACTGCGCCTTGCGGCTGCACATCCGGTCAAGCCGGAGGCCTATCAGACCTATCTCAAAGCACGTTCGTTGTTCCAGCAGGGAAACACGCACGAAGCTGTCGAGTATTTCCAGCGCACGATCGAACTGGATCCGGACTATGCCCCAGCCTATTCCTGGCTGGCAGATATCTATATCATTCACGGTTGGTGGAGCGGGCCGCCGGTCGAGATCCTGCCAAAAGCGAAACTAGCCGCACTCAAAGCCCGTGAACTGGATAACTCTCTCGCGGAGCCTCACCTGTTGCTGGCAAAGATCCGCGCCTTTTATGAGTGGGAGTGGGAGGATGCCGAGAAGCATTACCAGCGTGCACTGGAACGGAATCCGAACCATGCACGTGCCTACCTCGGCTATGGCACCTATCTGACGGTTCTCGGCCGCCCGGACGAAGCCGTTGAGATGGCTCAGCGGGCCGTCGATCTCGATCCGTTGTCGGCTTCGACTATGGGGACCGCCGGCGACATCTATTATTTCGTGGACGACTATGAGCAGGCCATCCACCACTATCGGGCCGCTCGTGACATACAACCTGCTGGGGCCATTTGGCATGCCATGTTGGGATGTGTTTACACCGACAGCGGACGATACGCCGAGGCGCTGGAAAACCTTCGAAGGTCGATTCCGCTTGCAGGCGTGGACATGCGGCCCCAGTCGATCTTGGCGTGGTGTTACGCCAGGTCGGGTGATCGCGGCGCGGCTCGGAAGATACTCGATGAGCTGGAGCGGGTTGGGACGCCCGAGAATTCCTCGCACTACTCACGAGCTTTTGTGTATGCATCCGTCGGTGAGACTGATCGCGCTTTCGCCTTGCTGGATCAGGCGGTCCAGGAACGCTGGGGTTTCCTAGGGACGATTACAGTGATCCCCCCCTATGACGCGATACGCTCGGATCCCCGCTATGCGGTCTTGATGGGAAAGATCGGGCTGGAGCCGAGAGAGACCGAGCAGGTCACGAGGTAGGGAAGAGTGAGAGAGGTCTGCGACACGAACCGACGAGACGCTACGCTGCCACTGGGTTCTCGCTGATCCTTCTGTGGATTGCCGCGCTCTACAACACCGGTGCGGCGCTGAGAACCGCCTACACAATTTCCGTCAGCTTCTTGCCGGCGGTCGGGAAGGTCTGGAGATCGGTCTTGAAGACCTCGGAGGCGAGGGTGAGGTAGAGGTCGCCGATGGTGCCGGTGGTGCGCGTGTGCAGGCCGGTCTTCATGTTGCCCAGGCCGCCCGCCAATAGGATCGACAGGCCGCTGTTCTTGTGGGCGTTGGCCTCGGCGTGCTCGTGGACGTACGCCAAACAGGTGCGGTCGAGCAACGTCCCGTCGCCTTCGGGCGTTGACTTGAGCTTGGCCAAGAGATACGCGAACTCTTCGACATGCCAGCGGTTGATGTCGCGCATGATGCGCTGTCCGCGTGGCGTTTCGACGTTGCCGTGCGTGTACTCGTGGTGCCGCCACGCCGCATGCCCTAGCCACGGGAAGCGCGACAGCCCCTGACACTTGGTCAACATGTAGGAAGCCACGCGCGTCTGCCCTGACGCGAAGGCGTGCACCAGCAAGTCGGTCTGCAGCTTGGCGATGCGCGGCCAGTCTTTGAGGTCGCCACCTTCCGGCGGACGCTCGACGACTTCGCTGTACTCGGGCGGCAGGCTGGCGATCGACTTCTCGACGTCACGCACCGACGCGAGGTACTGATCCAGACGGACCTTGTCGGGCTGGCCCAGGCGGTTCTTCAACACGGCGGCGTCGCCGCGCACCGCGTCTAGCACGCTCTTCTTGCGGTCGATCCAGTGCTCGTCTTTGGTGCCGAACAGCCGGTCGAACAGCCGCTGCGGAATCATCTCCGGCGGCAGCGGACGGTCGCGGCCCGCCCAGCTCATGTTGCGCTGCACGCTCTCGCCGAACGACTCCTGGCACACGCCGACTTGAATCGAACGGAAGCGCGAGTCGCTCCCGATCTTGTTTGCGATCACCTGGTCGACCGACGGTCCGCCCGCGCCGCGACCGCTGAACGACGTACCCGACATTAGCGCGCTCATCGAGCGGTGGTGGTCGTTGCCCGGCCCCGGCAGCCGCGCGGCCGGACTGTCGAGCCCCGTGATGACGTGAACGTCGTTGCGAAAGGGAGCGATCGGCGTGAGGCAGGGCGTGATGCGGTAATCGTGGCCGGTCTCGCGCGGAATCCAGAAACGCTCGATGATGCCGTTGCCGTTGAACCAAAGCACGAAGCGCGACTCGATCTCTTTCGACGCCAAGCGGTTGGCCGCCGCGTAGGCCGTGCCGCTCGGGTTGAACATGCACTCGAGCGCGGGCAGTCCCACCCGGACCGCGGCCCCGGCGACGCCAAGACCCTGCAACAAGCGGCGGCGGGACAGCGTGGTATTCGACGGCATGCTCAACTCCAGTGCCCGAGAAACGGCTTCGACGTAACTATTGAGATTATAAGCTCCCGAAATCGGAATTGGGAATCGCGGAAGCGCTCAAACGACCGTTCGATGGTCTCACGGTCGGCCGTAGTCTCGGCGCGTCCCATGGCGTAACGGAACAGTTGCTTGACGACGCATTTCTGACAGACGGCGTTGCCGCCGAGAATCTCTCCCAACTCCCGCGGGCTCGAGAACGACGAGTCGGCGATGCCGGCGACCTCGGCCGAGATGTCGAGCGGCAACTCGTACTTGGTCTCTTTCTTCTTGAGCCCCTTCATCTTTTCGTCGCGCGTCGGGAAGATCGTCAGGACGTGTTTCTCGCGGAAGCGGCCGATAGCGTCGTACTGCTCGAAGCCGAAGCCGATCGGGTCGATCAGCCGATGGCAGCTCACGCACGCCGGATTCGTGACGTGCATGTTGAGGCGCTGGCGGTTCGTCATCGGCTTCTCGTCGCTGACGGGCGGAAGCGCCGCGTTCAAGCCCGGCGGGGGCGGCGGCACGGTCTGACAGAGGAAGTGGTCGCGGATGAAGAGGCCGCGCTCGGTCACCGACGTGTCCGACGGCTTGCTCGTGACGGTTTGAAACATCGCTTGGCCAAGCAGGCCGGCGCGTCCGGTGTCGGCGGGGAAGTCGACGCGCCCGAACTCTTCGGCAGGCGCCGGAAAGCCGTAGATCTCGGCGAGGTCGGTGCTCACGAAGCCGTACTTGGCCGTGAAGAACTCCATGAAGTTCTCGTCGCCCCATGCGAGATGGCTGAAGAGGCGCCGGGTCTCTTCCGTCATCGCCGCGGCCAACTCGGCGTTGAAGTCGCGGTAGAGTCGCCGGTCGCGGATGGTGGTAAGGACGCGGTCGAACCGTAGCCACTGCGCGAGGAACTCCTCCATCGAGCTGCGGGCGCGCGGGTCGTCGAGCATGCGGCGCGCCGTGGCCTCGATTTGGCCGGGCGTGTTCAACTTGCCGGCGGCGGCTTCCGCTAGCAGGTGGTCGTTGGGGGCGGCGTCCCATAGGAAGAACGATAAGCGCGACGCCATCGTATACGGATACAGTTCATCGCCGGGGGCGGCCTCGGCAAGAAAGAGAAAGCTCGGCGACTGGAACATCGCCTCGACGACAATCCGGGCGCCTTGCAGGAAGTCATCGGTGCGCGCCGCCTCTTTCGCGAACAAGCGCTCGTACTGTGTCGCCTCCGCTTCGGTGAGGGGCCGGCGGAACGCCTTGAGCCCGAACTCGCGGACGAACCGGCCGCGGCACGTGGAGTCGTCGGCTGACGCGGGAGGGCAGGGAATCAACCCGTTTCGGTCGCCGCCGCGAAAGGCGTTGCGCGCCAGTTTCTCGGCGGCCGCGCCATAAGCCTCGGCGAGCAGAGGCGGGATGCTCTGTCCCTCCGACTGGTTCCTGAAGCCGTGAACGAAGTCCTCGGATGGGAACTGGTTTGAGGGACGGGTCTGGTCGCCCAGCAACGCACGCACCGTGTTGTTGTATTGCCGGTGCGTGAGCCGCCGCATGGCGACCTGATGTTTGCCACTTCCACTACGAGGGCTGCCGCTTTCGAGCGTGGCCGCTAACTCGGCGTCCGACAGCGTGGCTAGCCGCTTCACCCAGTCGAGCAACAGTGCTTCGGCTTCACTACCCGGCGGGACGCGCTCGCCACCGGTGTGCTTGATGCGGTTGGTCGGCTTGCCGAACAGCAGAGACTGCTCGGGCCGGCCGCGATCGACAAGGAATGCCAGTCGAAGGCCGAAGGCCCGGACCTCGTCGGCCGAGGCGTCTTCGGCGGGGAAGTGCAGGCGCGTGCCGGAGGCGACGCCGGCGTCGGTGTGACAGCCGCGGCAGCCAGCCTCGTTGAGGGCGGGGTAGAGATGGTCGGTGAAGTGAGAGTCGGGGACCTGGGCCGCGGCGGGCGTCGAGAGCACGAGCCACACGGCGACGGTCGCGAGCCCCCGGGCGTGCGCCCTGAAGGGCGTGGCTCGTTGGTGGCTTGCTGTGCCGTCTGTTCGCGTCAAGTCAGATCCTGGTCGCATCTGCCCTCTGATCCTACCATCGGCTGCGTGGGTGCACAAGAAATGGAGAGGGCCGCCGTGGACCGCCTCCAAGAGCATGACTCTAATGGGCTGGTGGGAACCAGTCGAACGGCGGGGCCGGGCTCGTGCGGCATGTTCCGATAACCTCCATGTTTTCAAGGCGGACGGAACCCGGTAGGGACAGGTGTTCGACGCAGCGCGGTGTCACGAGCGGCCTGGACGATCTCCTGCCCGAGGCCGTCGGCGAACCATAGCTGACGCCGTCAATATCTCGTAGTTCCCAAAACATTTTGTCAAACAAATGTTCTTAGAAAGCACCCATTATCTCCCTCCCCGGCCTGGGTTTTCCGGGCAAGAAGCTTGACATTGAGAAGATTCCATAGTAGAACATTAGACACGAACTAAGTAGTTTTTGTGTCCCAACTAAGGGAACCTGGTCGTTTCCAGGCCCTCGGAGGTCGTTCCGATGCATGGCAGAGCGGTAGTCTATCCGTCCAGTTCCCGAAGCCAAACGACCACACCCCTGCTCGATCTACGGGGTGCGCGCCTCACTGTCTACCCTCCCCCCCCCGACCGGATGGTTCCGAGAAGCGGCCCGAAGTTTCGTCGCGGCCGCGTTTCCTTGCCGAGATGTTCTCGACAACGACCATTCGAGACGCACGCCAACACCGAAGGCTCAAGCCACGATGGCATTTGTTAGCGCAATTCTAGGAGGAGTGAACGCTGCAGGCTGAGCGTATGGAACCGGACATCTGACGCCGATTATCGGGTATCGAGGTGAGCCGACCCCTGAAGCGATCAGAGGCCGGCTCAAGAGGGAGCGGAACTCCCCGCATGTTCCCATGCGGAGTAATCCTACCACAGCCTCCCTCCTTGAGCAAGGTCGGGCGTATGAGGGAATACGTCTGATCACCCGTTGAATCAGTGAGTTAGGGATCGCTAGGTGCATTGAGGGCCGCCTTTGGGGCGTTCGTCACCTGGCTCGGCTCCCGCTCCGGTCGCATGGGCCTCGTGACCGACCGGGCTCGGTTCCCAATTCGGCTAGGAAACCTATGAGCCGGCTCGGAAGCACGGATCTGGCCGCGAGAGAAACGATGCAATGAGCGATCGGGCACTATTGAAGAGCAGCGTCGGCATCGAAGCAAGCCGCCATGTCGGATCGCCGAAGCGGACGAGCCTCGCTGAAGATGCCGCTGGATATCTCGGGCTTGAAGTGTCGCCGCGCAGCGTCCGATTCCTGGGCAAGCACCCCAAGATCGTCGAACTTCTGACGATGGCCAATAAAGTCGCCGGTACCAGCGCTACGGTGCTCATTGTGGGCGAGAGTGGCACCGGGAAGGAATTGATCGCAAAATTGATCCGAGAGAAGAGTTCGCGGCGCGACCAAACGATCGTCCCTGTGAACTGTGGTGCGATACCGGAGACTCTTCAGGAATCAGAGTTCTTCGGCTACGTGAAAGGCGCCTTTACCGGAGCCACGGAGCGGAAGGTTGGAAAGCTGGAGCGGGCTCACGGGGGAACGCTTTTTCTCGACGAGATCAGCGACATGAGCCCGTCGCTGCAAGCCGCGCTGCTGCGTACCTTGCAGTCGGGGGAGTATTCGCCGCTCGGCTGTTCGGAGACTCGCTACTGTGACGTTCGCGTCATCGCCGCCAGCAATCAGAACTTGCTTGATCTCGTCGCCTCGGGGCGCTTCCGGCGTGATCTCTACTATAGGCTAAACATCATCCGCCTCGAGATCCCGCCATTGCGCGAGCACAAGTGTGATATTCCCCTGCTCTGCAATCATCTGCTGCGCGTCATGGGCGCCAAACAATGCGACACGTGCCTCAGCCCGGAGAGGCTGGACCTTCTGGTGTCGTACGATTACCCGGGGAACGTACGAGAGCTCGAGAATATCATTCAGCGGGCTCTTATCCTCTCGTGCGGAGAAAGCCTCACGCTGGATCACCTCGCTCCCGAAGTGCGGGCCGCCTCCCAGAACGGCGCCGGTCTGCCCGAGGCGGGCGATTTCCATTCCGCGAAGGCCCGGACCGTCGAAGCGTTCGAGAGAGACTACCTTACAGGCGCCTTGCGAAAGTGCGGTGGCATCGTGACCCGTGCGGCCCACGCTTCAGGGCTGAGCGAGCGAAACTTTCACGAGAAGCTCAAGCGATACGATATTTGTGCCAAGGGCTTTCGGGATCCGGCTGCGTCTGAATCGGAACTCATCGGACCGTCGAGTTCACACGACAGCCACGGCACCGCCGAAGACTGATGTAAGCATCAGGGTTTCCTGACCTTTTCATCCTCTTTCAGGCGGATTATCGTACCAATCCCACTCTCCGTCCCGCACGGTCCAGGATCCTAAGTCCTTTCTACTCAGTCAGATTGGCCCGACGATCCTTGCCATTCCACCCGCACGACGAGGTTTGGCAGGATGATTGCCAGTCCATACTCCGCCCGGAGAGGACTGCTTTTGGTTGCGGCTGGGTAAGCGGGTCACGCGATCCATGAGTGTAAGCGGGGGATTCGCCAGCGGTAGTCCGCTCGAAGAGGCTGTTTTGATGCTAAAGGTCGACAGTGAGCACGGAAAACTGGTGGCGCTCGGGCAACTGGAGTTGCGGCCGTCGCGAATCGCCGAGCACCATCAACTTCGGGAGCTCATCCTAAACAGCGCAGACGCGTTCTTCAAGGAAATCGGACAGCATGTCTTCGTCATCGGGAAGGACATTTATCCATCGGAGCAGGCGGCCCCCTTGCGAGCCGACATACTCGGCCTCGATGAGAGCGGCAATGCTGTCAATGGGGTATGCACTTGACTCCCGAAGCCCCAAGGTCTAGTATCCGGGCTCTGGAGGACCATTCGCGCACGCTGGGGGAGTTTCAAGAGCGCTTCGCCTTCAGGTTTCAAATTCAACCGCTGCCGTCCCCCCGCGGGGCGCAATGAGCGGCGGCTGTAGGACCCACGACCGCTGCCCGATGGCCCCTCGAGGGTGCGGTCGCCGCAGTCGCCGACCACAAGGTGTGGGGTCGTCGGGAGTTAAGTGCATACCCCGATGCTGTCATTGTGGTCGTGGCCGATCACGGCGAGCAGCCGCAACTCGGCCGGGCCATCACCTGCGCGGGCATGGTCGCCAATTGGAAGGAAGGCGATTTCGTAAAACGGCTGACGGACCGCACGCCCGAGAGCCTTCGCGGATTCCTGACTGTCGGTTCGCACGACGTTGAGCGGCGCCAGCGCGTGATCCTCGTCGCGCAAACGTACGACAGCGAGACCCTGACGGCCAGCCGCTGGCTCCGAGAGCAGCACAGCCTCGACATCACCGGGATTCAAGTGTCGCTGGCCGTCGACCCGCAAAGTGGCGTCGAGTACTTGGCCTGCGTCCAGGCCTTTCCTGCTCCTGCCCCCGCATCGACATCCACCGTCCTGCAGCGCCCGGATGACGCCACCGTGATACCTCTGAGCAACGGCGGGACGCCCGGTGCTGGGGGCCTTGAAGCGCCAAAGCGGGAACCGGAAGCGCTGCAAGCGGCCGGCACACGCGCGTTTCAGGCTGAGAAGCTCGAGAGCCTTCGATCCTTCGCCGACGGGGCCGCGCGCAACTTTGAGAGTTTGATGATCGCGATCCTTGGCGGCGCCGATCTGTCGCTGCAGGAACTACCTCCCGAGTCTCCGGCGCGAGCGAGACTTCAGGAGATCGAGACCGCCGCCCGACAAGCGTCGCAACTGACGAATCAGCTTCTCCTGTATTCCGGAAGGAGCCAGCCGATTCCAAAACCTCTCGACCTGGGTGAGGTCGTCGGGCAGATGAGGCCCTCTCTCGACAAGCTGAGTTCCGAGAAAGCCACCCTGCGGTACGAATTGGAAGCGGACCTACCCGGTCTGGACGCCGACGGTGTGCAGATGCGTCGCACGCTGACGAACCTGGTGAGCAACGCCGTGGAAGCTCTCGACAAAGAGGGCGGCGAGGTCACGATCAGCACCGGACTCCTGGATGCGGACAAGGAGTATCTGAGCCGAACCTATTTAGGCGCCGACTTGCCGCCGGGCAAGTACCTCTACATCGAGGTGGCGGATACAGGGTCCGGCATGGACCAGGAAACACAGCAGAAAATGTTCGACCCCTTCTTTTCGACCAAGGCGAGTGGGAGAGGCTTGGGACTCGGCGAAGTCGTGGGCGTCGTTCGCTCACACGGCGGCACCATCGGGGTGGACAGCCGACTGGGTGACGGAACGAAGGTTCGGTTGCTGTTCCCCCTCGTCAGTCATCGGACCATCGGAAATACCTTGAGCGCCGGTCAGGAGTGGCGCGGCAGTGGAACCGTTCTGGTCGCGGACGATGACGACAGCTCCCGGCAGTCCGCGGCGGATATGCTGGGTCGCCTTGGTTTCCAGGTGTTGACAGCGCGGGACGGATGGGAAGCGTTGGAAGTGTTCGTGGATCACTCGGACGAAATCAAGGCCGTGCTGCTTGATTTGAATATGCCGAAAGTGGGGTATCCATTTGACTCAGGTGACCACAACATACTGTGGTTGGCCATTGGCGGCCCCCGGAAAGGCTTGCCGATAGCACCACGTTTCCAAGCCTGCGATGGCCATGGCGCGTGCGTAATCCTTGATCGGCCCGAAACGCAGCCTCGTGGCCCAATTGCCTGCAGACCGGCGTCTGGCGCCCCAGGGTGCATTCTGGGTGCAGTGTGCTGGCGTCCATGGATCGACCAAACCACAACGCCTAGGGGCTACCTGAGTCAAGTGGATACCCCATTATGCCGAATATGGACGGCATCGAAGCGTTCCGCGAGATACGACGGATTCGGCCCCTGACGCCTGTTGTTCTATCAAGCGGATACACGGGCGATGAGGCTTCCGGCCGATTTGGCGGTGAGGGCTTCGCAAGGTTCATTCAGCGGCCCTTCCGATTCGAAGAACTGTCGGTCAAGATGCGTGCCGTCTTCCAAGATTCGAGATTCGCGTGACCTCACCGGCCTCATTATGTTCAGGGCCGAGGAGACGTAGCACCCGCGACCGAAAGGAAACGCGACTTCGACAAACATGGCGATGAAGGACAGTATATCAATGAAGACATCAGACTTTGTAGAGCCGCAACAGCCGTTCCATCCTGCCAACTCGGTGCAGAACGACTATTCCGCCCGGCTTGACTCCAGCTTCACCAACGGTTCGGGAGAGGTGTCCGAGATCATGGAGCAAGCTGAGTTTCCGGGGTTGAATGGCAATATCGAGTACGCTCTCCTGACCGCGGTCCCCCTTGTGACCTCGGCCGGAGGTGTGACGCAGATACTGCTATTTGACCGGCAGAAGCAGGACTCCCTTTCGGTCCGGTGGTTCGCTATCGGGAAAGACTATGAGGTTCACCCTCTGGCCGTTCCCTATGTCGAACAACACAAACCCATTCCACGGAGTTCGGACAAGCCGGGGATCTTCTGGGACGTCCTCGACTGCATCACGGGCGCCAAGGCGGCACCCTCGTGGCTTCGGGAGAAGAAGCTGGGGGATTTCTTCCCCGAGCTGACGACGGGCGGAGGCGCGTTCTACGTCGCCGACACCACCCACCCCGAGATCCAGGACAAGCGGCTGCCGCTGACGCGGCGAAGAGTCGACCGCACCGAGGTGATGCACAGAAGTTCCGTCGTCATTCCGATCTCGATTCACTCCCGCCACCTTCCTGGCGGCGCAGAGTCCCGTTTGGTAGGGTTGCTGAGCTTTGACTCAGGCTTGGGGCCGGAGCTCATCGAGAGGATGCCGCACGAGCTTCTGCACCTCGAGGCCCTCGCTGGGTGGCTGGGAAGGACGCTGGAGATGCTCGATGCGAATTCCTACGACTCACTCACCGGGGATTACGGCATCTACTCGAGCCGCCATTACGCCTGGAAACTGGCGGGCTTGCACAATCGTGAGTCCTTGCGCCTTGTCTACTGCGGTCTGAACGGCTCCGAAGGGTTGGGGAGCAGCTCCAATTCCGAAGAGAGAGACGAGGTGATTCGGGACTTCGGGCGCCGCCTCTCCGACTATTGCAAGTCATCCAAGGCATTTGACGAGAATGGGGTATCCACTTGACTCAGGTAGCCCCTAGGCGTTGTGGTTTGGTCGATCCATGGACGCCAGCACACTGCACCCAGAATGCACCCTGGGGCGCCAGACGCCGGTCTGCAGGCAATTGGGCCACGAGGCTGCGTTTCGGGCCGATCAAGGATTACGCACGCGCCATGGCCATCGCAGGCTTGGAAACGTGGTGCTATCGGCAAGCCTTTCCGGGGGCCGCCAATGGCCAACCACAGTATGTTGTGGTCACCTGAGTCAAATGGATACCCCACTTGACGAGTTCTGGATCTTTCGCTTTAAGGAAGACGAATTCGGCATCTTGTTCCACCTGTTCCCTGACAACGCGGATGAGCTCGATCTGAGGGCCTGGCTGAAGGAGACGTTTGTTTCCTCCGGTCCCCTCAGTGTGCGGCTCGGCGGGACCATGCAGTTTAACCCGGCGGTCGGTGTGGCCGCTGCCCCGCGCGATCCAAGCATGGATTCGAATCCGCCGGGTGCTCCACCCTTCCGCCTTGCCACGAGACTCCGCACGATGGCGTTCGAGGCAATGGAAGCCTCGAAAAAGGTCTATCGGGAGCTGAACAACACTAGGTCGGTCGTCTTTTACGATACAAGTGCCCAGGCCATTCAAGCGATTAAGGAAAAGCGCGAGCTTCGCACATTACTAAGAGAGAGTTTGAGTCCTGATTCGGCGTAACAAAACGACGCCACCGGGGGAGGGGTGTTTGACGACCTGAAGCCTGGAGATACGCTCAATGCCGGACTTACGTCAGTCCAAAACCGACTTTCCTGTGCTGGGAGAGAACACGAATGATGCAGGGAGGACCAGATGATCACACGTGCCATATTTGCCTCGTGGGCCGAAGCGTTAGCAATAATTGGTCACTCATCGAATCGCTTAAGAGAGGGAACCAAGTAACAATCATTGAACCCCTCGGGTTGCTGTACCATAGCGCGGTCATTCTCTCGACTGTGAGCGTTTTGATTTTGGATTGCGGGGAGGGGAGCCGAATAGGAATCGAGGCTCTGCGGGTGGTGAGGGGGATCTATCCCGACCTGTGCGTTGTACTCGTGAACGGCGGCCTTACGCAGAACGAGATTGCGGAGGCATTTGAAGCGGGCGTGCGTGATTACTTTTCTTATCAAGATAACGTTCTCTTGCTGGTTGAACGAGTGCAGCACCTCTGTCGTCAGAGGCAACGGGAGTCAAGAATGAGGGCCGCCGCCATGGGCGGTGAGTCAAAGACTGGATTGCCTTCGTTGGAGGAAAAGAATCCATGAACAGGTATCGTCCAAAGTTCCGAGACCGTGACAGCAGGAGCCGTCTGCTCGGCCGCGTACCCTTTCTGGCCGGGTGCCTGTTCTTGTCTGTCGCCCTCTGTGCCGCCGGGCAAGACACACGGGAGCCTGCGCCGGCTACGGAACCGTCCGAGAGAAGCACGCTGGGCTTTGCGTCCCGCGACGTGCGGTACCACATTCAGCCCGGTGACGTCATTGAGTTTGAGTTTCGATTCACGCCGGAGTTGAACCAGTCGGTCAAGGTCCAGCCGGACGGATACATCCCGCTTCAAGATGCGGAAGAACTGAACGTCGGCGGCCTCACCGTGGAGGAGGTCAAGAAGAGGACGATCCAAACTTACGCCGCGCAACTGAAAGACCCCGTACTGACGCTCACTCTGAAAGAGTTCGCCAAACCATACTTTGTCGTGGCAGGCGAGGTTGAAAAACCGGGCCGCTACGACCTCCCTTACGACGCAACGCTGACCGATGCGATTGCGATGGGGGGCGGGTTCAATTCAAGAGGGAGCACCAATGACGTGTTGCTGTTTCGCAGAGTGTCGAGGCAGTGGGTCGAAGTCAAGAAGATCAACGTGAAGCAGATTCTTCAGCAAGCGCACATGCGGGAGGACATCTTGCTGCGTACGGGAGATTCGATTTACATTTCCCGCTCGAAGTTGGGCAAGATCGATCGATTCATGGAGGTCACACGCCTAGGCCTTTATTTCAACCCGTTGGGAGGGTACTGAGTTGGGCAGAGTCAAGGCGGAAGGACCACGATCGAAAAGAATCGAAGCCGGTGACGCAAGCAAGTCGCCCTACTCGTACCGAGGCTATGCGTAAAGCACTGACAGGCGATTCTCCGTCCGAGTATTTACTGCGGCGGCACCTCCCGGTGGACGTGGATGCGTCCGCGGGATGGAGTGCCGATGCTTCGAGCCGGTACAACCTCTGGGAGTTATGGGCCACCATCCGGCGGCGCAAGGGATTTGCCGGCTTGGTGTTCCTTGTTGTGTTGGCGGCCGTCGTGGGATGGATTCTGAAAACTCCTGCCACGTATCAGGCGGGGCTGAGACTGCTGGTGCAAGGGGACCGGATCGAGGCCTCCGGCGACCCGCGCCGACACGGGAGTTCTCTGGGAAACGTCAAGGAATCCGAGTTGGCCTCGGAAGTCGAGCTCATCCGTAGTCCTGAGTTACTCGAAAAGCTCGCGGAGCAATACAGCACCGAGTCCCCTCGGGCCGGGGAAACACGCCGCCAGCAGATCGCGCACGCAGCGCGACGGCTGGAACGCGCCCTCCACCTGGGAGTCATCCCAGGGACCAACCTGATTTCCATACAGTATGGCTCCCGAGATCCGAACCGCTCAGCCGACGTCGTCAATTCACTCGCGGCTCTCTACCTGGAGAAGCGCACGGCCCTGCGACGCAGTCCCGAGGCCCTGCAGTTCTTCAACGAGCAGTTGGAGCGTTACGACAAGGAACTGAGAGAGGCGCAACGGGAGCTCTCGGAGTTTCTAACTCGGCACAGCGTTTCAATGCCGGATGCGGAGAAGCAGGCGAACCTTTTGCGAATCGGAGAAATGGAGGCGTCCTTGCAATAAGTGGGCGGGGAGCTCCGCGACGCGCAAGAGCGCGCCGAACTACTCCGTGTGCAGATCGACGGCCTTCCGAGGACACTACGCACGCAGAGCCGAACGGCGCGAAATGAAAGCCTGATCCAGAGCTTGAAAAGCCTTGCGCTGGAGTTGGAGAACCAGAGGACCGAGTTACTGTCGCGATACAGTCCCGGTTACCGCTTGGTTCAGGAAGTCGAGAAGAAGCTCCAAGATACACGGGCGGCTCTTCAACGCGAGGAAGTCGCGAGCGTGGTGGGCGAAACCGAAGCGCTGAATCCCCTTCGGCAGTCTATCGACGCCGATTACCTTCACACGAAGACCACCATCGCCGGCCTCACGGCGCGACACACCGACCTCAAGACGAAGCTGCGGCAACAGATCAGGCGACAAGGCAACTTCCAAAGCATTACCGCCGAGCACGCCAAACTCGCCCGGCAGCTTCACATTGCGGAAGAAAACTATCTGCTTTACCAGAGCAAAAGAGAGGGCGCTCGAATCGCAAGCGCCCTCGATCGGCATAAGATCGTCAACGTCTCGGTCATCGCACCGGCGACACCGCCGGCCCTGCCGGTCGACCAACATCGGCCGTTCCTGATTGCCCTCGGCTTCATGGTGGCGATCTGTGCCGCAACAGGGACGGCTCTGTTGGCCGATCGGTACCACCGCCCGGCTGCTACTGCGGCGGAGATTGCTTCGTTAACAGGTGTACCTGTCCTGAGGCCCTTGGAGGAGCCGCAGCTCCATGTTTCTCAAGGACTTTGAGCTCACCGAGCCTCCGTTCGGCAGTGCCGCCGACCCGAAGTTCCTGTACTTCGGGTCAGAGCACCGTGAAGCCATCTCGTCGCTTTATCTCGGAATTCAGGAGGGCCGGGGAGTCACGGCGATCGTGGGCGCCCCCGGAATAGGGAAAACAACTTTACTGAAGTATCTGATCACACGAGTCAGCAACCGAACCGTTTCAGCCTTTTTAGATCATCCCTTTGATGACAAGAAGAACTTGATCCGGGCCGTTCTTTTCGGCCTCGGGCTCGACGCCAGTGACGACGGCGAGTTTCAACAGTGGTGCAGACTTAGGGATTATTTCCTGCTGCAACTGGGACGTGGCCGGCAAGTGATCCTAGCCTTCGATGAGGTACAGACTCTCTCCGTCGAGGTACTGGAACAAATTCGCCTGTTCAGCACGCTCGAAACAAGCCGGAGGAGGATGGTGGAAATCGTCCTAGCCGGACAGCTTTCTTTCGCCGAGAAGCTCAACCTGCCCGAGATGTACCCCTTGCGTCAGCGAATCGGCCTGCTGACGCATCTGGAGCCGCTAAGCCCCGATGGCGTGCACGAGTATATTCGTCATCGCTTGAAGATCGCCGGGCGCGAGAGGGATTTGTTCACACCGCGGGCGGTCGCCGAGATTGCCCGAGTTGCCCGGGGCATCCCACGAACGATCAACCACCTCTGCCACAACGCGATGGCGTTAGCGTGGGCGCACGGGGAAAACAAGGTAAGAAACGAGTTCGTTCTCCAGGCGGCTCAGGATTTGGAGGCGCGGCCGGGCGTCGCCGAAGAGTTGGATGGCCCGGCTCTCGCCGACCAGGGGGGGTTCGAGATCGCGGCTCGGCCGGCGGATCTGAGCGCAGGGCAGTTCGGGGCAGCCGCCAGCGCTCCGCGACATTTCTCCGGCCCCCGACACTCCAACGAGCAGGTATGGACCCCGCGCCAACTCGTTGCAGCGGGTGAGACACCGTCGCCGCTTTCCCCCTCGGCAGACCAGCCCCTACAGGAACGAAGCAACGGCACGTGCAGCGCACAAGAGTTCATTGAGGGCGACGGCGGTGTCCCCCCCGAGGTCTTGAGGCCCGTCGAGACGGACGCACCGGTAGAAAGTACGACCTCGCGCGGAAAGACGTTCGGTTTCCTGAGTGCGCTGTTCGGGAAGCGTGGGCGGAACCGGCGGTCGAACCAGACGCGGATTCTCGTGTCCAACGCGCCCGGTGGCGACGATACAGCAGTGCCCTATGGAGCCGAATCGCCTCACCAGCCCACCTGGATGGCCGAGGTGCAGCCGCCCGAAACGCCGGCGCCGCCCGTTAGCAATGCCGCGCCCGAATGGGAGGAGATCTCAGAGACCGCACCTGAGCAGAACGAGTACTGGATTAAACCGTTGCTGAAGGACCGAGCTGAGCCGGCGGTCTTTGTACCTGCCGAACGGCCTTTCCAACGCGAGTCGCCCGGGCCAGAGCCGACGGATGAGGGTATCCCGATGCCGAGTGCGGTAGAGAACTCAGCGCCCCGGCAGGAGGCGCGACGGGACAGCTCATTGTTCCTGACGTTCCCCAAGGGGATGTTCTGACGGGAAGAACGACGTGTCAAAGAACTTCGAAATCCTGATGAAGGCCAACGGAACCGGGGATCCGCTCGACGCGGTCTCGAATGGCGCCGAGCCCAATGCGGATTACCATGCGGATCGCGCGTCGACGTCGAGCCAGAGCAGTTCGGGCGTGGATGCCCCGGACGCGCGGAGCGTCCGGTCGGGAAGCGAGCGGAACGGCTCTCGAAGCCACGGGGCGCATTCACCGGCAACGGCGCTGCAGCGCCGATCTTGGGGCCTGATGCTGGCTCATATGCTGGGCAACCGATCGCTGGAAAACGCCTCATCGTTGGGCGTTTGCCCCGCGGGCCGGGGTGATCCGGCCGAGGGCATCGCGGCGGTTCTGGGACAGTGGATGGTCCGATTCGTTGACACCGGCGTCCTGCTCGTGGAGGCGAACTTGAGCCGGCCGGGCCTGGCTCAAGCTTTGGGCGCTCCCAGTGCTCCGGGTCTAGCTGAGCTACTGCTTGAACCGGAGACCTCGGCCTTCGACGCTATCCACCAGTCCGTCCTTCCGGGACTGTGGGTGCTCCCGGCCGGGAAGCCAGTGAGCCGGCGAAAACGCAAGCGCATCGCCCGGAACTTCCCAGAGATCTACTGGACGCTGCTCCGAGCCTTCCCAAACATGATCATCGATTTGCCGGCTCCTACGCACCCGGAGTCCGCGTACTTCCCCTTCGGCTTGCCGGACGCGGTTCTCCTTACCGTCCGCCCTAATCAAACGAGTGCGCGAGAGATCCGGCGAAGCAAACGGCGTTTGACGGCGGAGGGCGCGAACCTCGTCGGCAGCATCATCAGTGACCCGAATCAGATGCGGCGGGCTTGGCAACGGTTCACGAGACCCTCCTCTCCCGGAGAAGCTTATGCATCGGCCCCGGCGTTCGTTGACGCCCTGGAGGATTTCTAGACCCGTGGAAAGGATCGAACCTATGGAAAGGAACGGAGACACAGCCGGCAGGCTAAACATTCCGTACTTCCGTCCGTCTATCGGGCCGGAAGAGCACGAGGCTGTCCATGCCGTGCTCTCGTCGGGGTGGCTGACGTCCGGAAGGAGGGTCAAGGAATTTGAAGCTGGTTTTGCCCGCTATCTTGGCGTCAGACACGCCGTCGCCGTCAACTCGTGCACAGCAGCCCTGCATCTAGCGCTGGAGGCCGCGGGTGTCGGCCGAGGCGATCTGGTCTTGGTACCCACGATGACTTTCGCGGCCACAGCCGCCGCCGTTCAGTATCTCGGTGCTCGGCCGGTGCTGGTGGACTGCGATTCGCAGACGCTTTGTATGGACCCGAACGCTGCTGAAGAAGCGTTGCGGACGTGGTTGGACCGCGGGAATCTCAAGGCCATCGTCGCCGTGCACTACGGCGGTCAGATGGCGGATGTGAAACGACTTCGTGAACTTGCTGACAGGCGGCACATGACGCTGATTGAAGATGCGGCCCATGCCCTGCCCGCCTATACCCGCGACGCCGGAAACGAACCTTGGCGCATGGTCGGTACAACAGCAGCGCTGACCTGTTTTTCTTTCTACGCCAACAAATGCATTACCTGCGGGGAAGGTGGCATGGTGGTGACTCATGACCCCGACGTGGCTGCCCGCGTGCGCATGATGTCTCTCCATGGATTGTCCAAGAGCGCATGGAAACGGTTTGAAGCATCGGCCTCCTGTTATTACGAAATTCAAGATCTGGGCTACAAATACAACCTCACCGACATGGCTGCTGCCGTAGGTCTAGCGCAGCTTGGCAATGCAGAGAAATTTTGGCACCTACGGCGTCGGGTGGCTCGCCTCTACAACCAGCGTTTAGGCCCTTATCAGGAATTCATCGAACTGCCCACGGAGCATCCCGACCGCCGATCCGCCTGGCATCTCTACCCAATTCGACTGCATCTCGATCGACTCCGAATCGACCGCACCCGCTTCCTTGCCGAGCTGGACGAGGCAGGGGTGGGGTCTTCGGTGCACTGGATGCCGCTGCACCTGCATCCGTTTTACGAACAGACATACGGGTACCGGCCCGACGACTACCCAGTGGCGGCAGAAGTGTGGCCACGCTTGGTTTCCTTGCCGATTTTCCCCGCGATGCACGAGCAGGAGGTGGACTACGTTTGCAACACCATCGGGGCCATTGTCAAGCGGCATGCGGCGGTAGGATACACCGTCCCAGCGGGGTGGGACGCAACGAACAAGCACGTGGTGCATGCATTAAGCGAGGCAGACTTGAGGGCCCACGACGAGCCCGGAGGGAGTTCCTACCATGATGCATTCGTGGGGTAAGCAGACTTTGTTCCGTCTCGCCGGCAGCCTGACCCAAAGGCCTGACGGCCTTCAGCGCTGCTTCGCAACCCTTGCAGCGAGGAGTCAGCCGTGAGTACGCAATTTATCACTTTGCCCGGCCGTGTAGGTGTGCGCAATGTGAAGGACGGTTTTGAGAACGGGTGCAAGAGAACCTTTCCTGCTCCCCCCACGCCGCGGTCCATTCGCACGGTTCTCGTTGTGGGCGGCGCCGGCTACATCGGCAGCGTTCTGGTACGCGGATTGATCGCGGATGGCTACCACGTTCGGATCCTCGACTCTTTCGAGTTCGGTGAAGAGCCGGTCCGGAACCTGTATGGGAGTTCCCGCTTCGAGCCGATTCGGGGAGATTTCCGCCGCATCGAGCCCGTCGTTCGAGCCACCCAGGGAGTGGATGCTGTTATTCATCTCGGAGGCATCGTCGGCGACCCGGCTTGCGGCCTCAACGAAGACAAGACGCTTGAAACCAACCTTTGGGCCACCAGCCTGCTCACGGATGTTTGCCGTGCCGCCGGCGTATCGCGACTTTTGTTCGCCTCTTCGTGCAGCGTCTACGGTGCGGCGGATCACTTCGTCGACGAATCCTCGAGTCCTCGGCCTGTGTCTCTCTACGCCGCCACGAAGCTCGACTCCGAAAAAGTGCTACTGGCGGCCCGGGACGAGACTTTTCATCCCGTCATCTTTCGGTTAGCGACGGCCTTCGGCTGGTCTTATCGGCCTCGCTTCGATCTCGTGGTGAACCTGTTGACGGCACAGGCGGTGAGCGGGCAAAAGATCACGATCTACAACGGAGAGCAGTGGAGACCGCTGATCCACGTCGATGATATTTCGCGGGCGTTTCGCATGGCTCTGGCCGCGCCGGTCGAGCATGTTAGCGGCGAGACTTTCAACGTTGGCGGTGAAGTCATGAACTTTACCCTACAGGAGTTGGCCGAGCAGATCCTGGAGGTGGAGCCGGATCTCGATGTCGAATTCGTGGACAACAACGACCGGCGCAGCTACCGGGTGCGGTTCGACAAAATCCGTCGGAGTCTGGGCTTTCACTGCCGCACGTCCTTGCGCAGCGGCATCCTCGGGCTGAGGGACGCGATCCGCAGAGGGTTGGTGTCTGACTATCGCGAGCCGCGCTACAGCAACTATCGCACGCTGACGAACGGCGTACAGCATGCTCCTTCCGTATCGGAACCGGAGATGGAGTTCACAGCCCTGCGCTTCGCGAAAAACAGTTTGTGGTGGCGCATGATATCCGCAAACAGAGCGCAAAACTGCAAACAAGAGACGGTGCAAACGAACGGTCGGGTAAGCACGGAGGCCGTGGCCAACTTGTAGGCGCCGCTACGGGACGAACGAAAGTGAACAAACAGGAACACAACGTCTCGACGTGGAAGCGACTCATCGATGTCGCTGTTAGTGTCGTGGTGCTCCTGCTCTTCTCGCCGGCGATGGCGCTGGTAGCTCTCTGGATCAAGCTCGTTTCTCCCGGTCCGGTGCTCTATGTCGCGCGGCGTGCCGGTTTGAAGGGACGTCCGTTTGGACAGCTGAAGTTTCGAACCATGCACGTCGGCGCCGACCGGCTGGGATCTTTTACCGCCTTGAACGATCCGAGAGTCATCCCCGGAGGCGAGCTGCTTCGGCTACTGCGGTTCGATGAGATGCCGCAGTTCATCAATGTTCTGCGCGGTGAGATGTCGGTGGTCGGGCCCCGGCCGGAAGACCCGGAGATTGTCGAGCAGTGCTACACGCCCCATCAGAGGGAGGTGCTCGATGCTCTGCCGGGCTTGACCGGGATTCGGCAACTCCGTTTGTTCCCCGACTGCGCCGACGTACTCCAAAGTGAAGGTGTTGACGACCCCCAGGAACACTACCGGAGCGTTGTCCTGCCCCTCTCGCTTGCCATGGATCTCGAGTACGTGCGGCGGCAGGGCTTTTGGTACGACCTGTACCTGCTCGCCGCCACCGCGTTTGCGCTGGGCTTCAAGAGCTGGTACATCCCCCTGTTCGGCAAGAATGTTGCGACGAAGGTTGCGGCTCAGGCGGATTGGACGGCCTCGAAGCAATGACTCGGCCTCCAACCAGCCAAAGGCCGCCGTTCGCGGGCGTCGTCTCGGGATTTCCGCAAGCCGGCGGCTCTTTCGCAGCTCCCCCCAGCCGCCGCTTGCGGCACGCCGTTCTCTTCACGGCGGCCTTCCTGATACCGATTTCCCGTGAATTGAACCTGGGCGGCAAGAACGCGAACTTCGGCGCCGCCGATCCGCTGGTCGCCATGGTGGGTTTGTGGCTGCTCTGGCGTCTGCTCACCCAGGGCATTCGTCTTCCCCTGGGCGGACTGTTCCTTTTGAACGTCGCCGCCGTGGGGGTCGCCACGCTCTACAACCAGGAAACCGCGCTCAACTCTCAAGGCCCCATCGGCATCCTTGTTTGGCTTGCCAAGACGCCGTTTCTATGGTTGAGTTTCTATCTCGTCGCCAACCTGGTTGACGACCGCCGCGACTTCTTCGTGTTCTTGAGAGGCTGGCTCTTCGCCAGCGTGATGGTCGCCGGTACCGGGATGTATGGCTCACTGAGCTTCCAGTACACCGGGGTCCACAACATGTTCGCGAACTGGTACCGGGCCCAAGGCACGCTCAACGACTGCAACGCCTACGCCATGTACTTGGCGCTTAGTTTCTTTCTGGCATGCGTGTACCTCCGCTTGACGCCTGGGCGCCGCCACTGGGTGTTCGTTGTGATGGCGATTCAGTTAGCCGGTTTTTCTTTCTCTGGATCCCGTGGCGGCACCTTCGCCTTCATCGCGGCGCTGCTGGCGTGGTGGTTTCTGAGCACGTCCATCAAACAGAAAGTGGTCAGCGCCACGGCTGTCGCGGCATTGGTATTGACCGTCGTGTCGCTACCCCAGTGGGATGCCTACGCTTCCAGCAACCCGATATTCGCGCGGCTCACGAAAACCACCGTTGATCTTGGCAGCAGCGAGATTTCAGACCGCCGTCTCCTGTGGGACGAAGCCATCGCCGACTTCCTGGATTCTCCCGTTGTTGGAATCGGCCGGGGAAATCTCGGACAGCACAAGCCGACAGGGCCTGTCTACGGCTATGGCGTCGCGCACAACACGTTACTGGGTCTGCTGGGCGAGGTCGGGCTGTTAGGCACCCTCATTTACATCTGCATTGTCGGGGTCTATCTGTTGGTGCTCCTGCGCGAGCACTCCCTGTTCAGCAGCGGAGTCCGCTGGGGCGCCGCCGCAATCTTTCTGGCGGCCTTCACGGAAGCCGCCATGGCGGGCATGACCATCAACGTCGAGAACGACCGCGCCTTGTGGTCGTTGTTGGGGATCTTAGAGTGCTATCGCCGCCTTTACATCGAAAGCGACTGGCGGCCTGCTACGGCCGCCCCTTGGATGAGCCCCGCGCCGCGAGGCGCCGAGGCTCACAGTCTGGCCGCCTGAGGAAACGTGCGACTACTTCGTGACGCCAAGTACGTGACCTCGAGCGCCTTCGTAGCGGTCGCGCTGTCGGCCCTGCGGGCCTTTCTGATCCTCAGGATTGTCGGGCCCACCGTGATCGGCGTCTGGAAGTCCGCCATGGCCCTGTACACGGTGGGCGAGTTCGGCCGGCTCGGTGTATCCCGCGGCATGTCGGTGCACGTTCCCATTCTGCGAGGCCAGCGCAACGTACACGAATCCCGCAAGCTGACCACCGCCGCCGGAAGCTTCGCTCTGCTTTCCGGCGCCGTTATCGGTGCGGCCATCTTCGCGGCCAGTTTCTTTGTCGCGAGCGAGGACTATCGCATTGCGCTGCGCTTTGTGGGGGTCATCGTCTTCTGCGCACAGCCTCACCAGTTCCTGCGCGATCTCGCGGCCGCCCGGCGTTTGTTCCCCCTCCGAGCCAAGGAAAACCTGCTTTCCACTGCCGTCGACTTTGTCGCTCTCATCGTCCTCGGTAGTCTGTTTGGGCTCCCGGGACTGGGCGTCGCCGTGCTCATCGGGACTCTCGTGCCGGTGGCGTACCTTTGGCGGCGGCAACGACTACGGTTTCAATTCCGGCTTCCCCTCGCCAGCATCCGCCGGCTGATCCGAACCGGGCTGCCTTTGTCGGGCTGCTTCGCAAGTTTCGAGTTGATCCGCCGGCTTGACCTCATTGTGATCGCCCTACTACTGGGTCCAACCTGGGTCGGCTACTACGGCGTGAGTCTGCTTCTGCTCGACTTCGCCACGTATATCGCCCGCTACGGGATTTCGCCGGTCGTCTCACCGAGCCTGCTTCACCGATTCGGACGAGACGGCCGCCTCGCCGACGTAGCGGTTTTCTATGAAACGCCGGCGCGCCTATCTTGTTATGCACTTCCACCGCTGCTGGGTGTCGGCGTGCTGCTGATCCCGGGTTTTGTGGAAGCTCTTCTGCCGCAATACGTGCCCGGCATCGCCGCCGCCCAGATCTCTGTGTGGGGAGTCTTCTTCGTCACGGTGCGCGCAAGCATGGAGCCGTTTCTCATCGCCGCCCAACTGATCCCGAACCTCCTGAAGGTGTTCGCCCTCTTGATTCCTCTCGGCGCGCTGGCGCACGTTACGGTCCTGAAACTCGGCTACGGGCTGCCGGCCGTCGCTGTGGTGACCGTTGGCATTCTTGGGCTTGTCGCCGCTGGTGAAGTCTACTTGGCGCGTAAGAGCTGTGGCCATTCCCCCGCGGAGACGGTCAAGTACCTAGGCTCTTTGTGCTTCCCGCTGGCCGTGGCCGCGGGTTTGACAGTCTGGGTCGATTCGCTGGCCCTAGGCGACGGAATCATCGGGAGCTTCCAGACTCCCGTAAAAGCAGTGATACTACTCGCACTCTATACACCGGTGCTCTTCTTGTACGAGGCGCGCTTCGCATTGCTCAGGCGAACCGTTAGAGAGGCCGTTTAGCTGGAAGGGAAAATAATATGGACCGACTGCGTTGTCCCATTTGTAAATCAGAAGTCGAGCTCACCGACAGCCATTACACTTGCGTGAAGCCTGGCTGCCAGGCCCGCTTCCCGGTTGTGGACGGAGTGCCGATTCTGATCAACGAATCCAACAGTATTTTTGAAATCGATAAGATCGTCCAATACCGCGGGCATTCATTGCGGAGCCCGTATTTCGGCAGCCTCGACAGGACCAAGCAATTCCTTAAGAAGCTTCTCCCGACGATCAGCAAGAACATCGGGGGCAAGAAAAACTATCGGAAGTTCACCAATCTTCTACTGGAGCGAACCCCCACACCCCAGCTCCTGGTGCTGGGTGGTGGGACGGTGGCGCCGGGCTTTGCCCAGATGCTGCAGCGGCAGAACATCGAGTTCGTCGAGTCCGACGTCTACATCGGCCCCCGGACGAAGATGGTCTGCGACGCGCACGACATCCCCTTCGAGGACGACACGTTCGACGGCGTGACGATTCAGTCCGTCATGGGACAGGTGGTCGATCCCTATCGCTGCGTCGACGAGATCCACCGGGTTCTCAAGCCCGGCGGCCTCGTGTACGCCGATAACCCGTTCATGCAACAGGTCTGCGGCGCGCAGTATGACTTCACGCGATTCACCCACCTCGGCAACCGCCGTTTGTTTCGCTGGTTTAACGAAATCGATAGCGGAGTCACCTGGGGGCCGGCGATGGCCCTTGCGTGGTCCTATCAGTACTTTGTGCTGAGTCTGTTTCGTTCCGCTTGGGCGAAGGCGGCGGCGATTGTCTTCGTCCGCACGACGGCCTTCTGGCTGAAGTATCTGGATTACTATCTGGCGAAGCAGCCAGGGGCGCTCGACGCCGCGTCCGGATTCTACTTCCTGGGCGAGAAGAGTGACCGCAAGATCTCCGACAAAGAAGTGATCGCCCAGTATCGCGGCGGTCAAATGCCCATGTGAATGCGAGTCTGTTGATGCACGAGACCAACCGAGTGAAAAACATATCCATGGAGGCCGCCGCGCGTATCACCCCGGGAACCGCGGGAAACGCCCCACGTCCGGGAGTACTCCATTGAACTTCTTTACACCTGCCTCAGGCGTTTCGCCATCCAACGGGGGGGCGAATGGGCACCGAGACCGCGTGCTGGTAGTCGGCGCCCATCCCGATGACGAATTACTGGGCTTGGGCGCCACCCTTCGCCGGCATGTTCTGCAGGGAGATGAGGTTCACGTCCTTATCTTGTGCGAGAACATGTCGTTGCGGTATGAATCGCCCGAGGAAGCCGGATTCGATACGGCTGAGCACGCCCGCAATGCGGGCAAGACCTTGGGCGTTGAGAGCGTCGAGGTAGTCGGCTTCCCGGATCAGCGGCTCGATCAAGGTCCGATCCTCGAGGTGATTCAGCCTATCGAAAAAGCGGTCAAGGCATTGGAGCCGCGCTACGTCTACACGCACGGGTCCGGCGACATCAACCGCGACCACTGCATTGCTCACGAAGCGACGCTGGTTGCCTGCCGCTGCAAGGCCAAGAGCATTCAGTGGCTTCTGGCCTACGAGACCCCCAGCGAGACCGAGTACGGGGTCCCCTACACTTTTTCACCCAACCTGTTTGTGGACGTGACGGACTTCCTGGACGCGAAGTTGGAAGCCCTCAAGTGTTACGAGTCGGAATTGCAGGACTACCCGGGCCCGAGGTCTCTGCAATCTCTCAAGGAACGGGCTCGAACGTGGGGCCAGTCGGCCGGCATGAACGCCGCGGAGCCGTTTCAAATCCTGCGCAGCTACTGGAGGCCCTAGGAAAATGCTGCTCTCGCTCACGCCCCGGAATCTTCCCTGGAGAACAACAAGGCCATGATCACCGTTTCGGTCCACCAGCCTTCGTACCTCGTATGGGCGCCGCTGCTCGAGAAGATGGCGCGCGCCGACCTGTTCATCTATCTCGACGACGTACAGTTCACGAGGAACTCCGAGATACACCGCAATAAGGTTCTGACGCCGCAAGGCCCCAGTTGGCTCAGCCTGGCCGTAGGGTCTTGTGGGCGGGTGCCTATCCGCGACGTCGCGCTACCCGACAGCTCCTGGGCGCAAAAGCACTGGAAGACGCTGCTGCACTGTTACGGAAAAGCACCGCACTTTACTCCCGAGCAGAAAGAATCCCTCGGTGAGCTCTACCAGCATCCCGCGGACAACCTTCTCGCGGTCAGCCTGGCGTCCACCGAATGGCTTCGACGGCAACTCGGGATTACGACACCGGTGGCGCTCTCGTCGGAGTTCGGCATTCGATCCCAGTCGTCCAGGCGCATCCTCGACTTGTGTCTCGAGGTTGGCGCTGGACGTTATCTGACCGGTCCCGGCGGCCTCGACTATATGGACCTTGACGAGTTCGAGCAAGCCGGCATCGAGGTACAGGTTCAGAACTACCGGCATGACCCGTATCCGCAGCAGTTTGACTTACCGGCATTTGTGCCGCGCCTAAGCGCCGTCGACATGCTTTTCAATCTCGGACCCCGCTGCCGCTCGGAAGTTTTGGCCCGGGGAGAATGGCTTCCGGCCGCGGAGGTTCTGACCCGCGGCACGCGCGCGCTCAGCCCCGGCCCTTCTTGGTGGCAAGGCGAGGAGGCTTGTTGTGATTACTGGCGGTAACCCGGGGTACTTCGTCTTCTCGCTCGATACCGAGCTCGCGTGGGGAACCTTTGACTTGGGCGATCTCGAGCGCTACCGGGACCAGTATATGAGGACCCGCGAGCAAATCCGTCGCTTGCTGGATCTGCTCGACCGCTATCGTATCCCGACGACATGGGCCTTTGTCGGCCACCTGCTGCTCGATCGTTGCGAGCGGCGTGACGGTATGACTCACGAAGACGTGCTGCGGCCCCGTCACACCTGGTTCGCCGAAGACTGGCACGCCCTCGATCCCGGGACGGACGTCTACCGTGATCCGCTGTGGTATGGTTCCGACATTCTCAAAGCTGTCTTGGCCGCCGAGACCCGCCATGAGATCGCATCTCACACCTTCTCGCACGTGATCGTTGGCGACGCGGCCTGCACCCGCGAGATCGCTCGATCTCAACTGCTCAAGTGCCGCGAACTGCACGAGCGGCGGGGACTCGAACTGAAGAGCGTCGTCTTTCCCCGTAACCAGATTGGTCATCTCGACGTGCTAAGGGAACTGGGGATCATCGCCTATCGGGGACCGGAGCAGAGTTGGTTCCAGCGCCTGCGCCACCCGCTCATCCGCGCCGGGCATCTGCTTCATCGGGCGCTGGCCCTGCCGGCCCCGACCTATCCCCTCGCCAACCTCGTCGATAGAGGACTGGTCAACTTGCCGGCATCGATGTTGCTGCTCAGTCTCGATGGCCCACGGCGTTTGGTGCCGCTAGCGGCCCGCCGCCGCCAAGCTTTCCAGGCCCTGGAGCAGGCTGCCACGCGCGGGGAGATGATGCATCTCTGGCTTCACCCATCCGATATGGCAACTGGTCCAGGCATGCTCGAAGTATTGGGACAGATTTTTGAGCGAGTTCGCGACTTGACGAACGACGGCCGCATGGTTCCCCTGACGATGGCCGCGTTGGCGAAGAAGGCTTTGGCGTCCGCCTCCGCCCCGCCCGCCCGGCGGAAGGTCAATCCGGTTTTATCGAGTGAAGTCGGCCAGGGCAAACAGGCCGCTGGTTTAACCGTTTGAGAACAGATTCCCCCGGAAAGGAGGAAAAGCCTAAATGAAAGTTCTGCAAGTGTTGAGCGGTGGAAGTTGGGCCGGTACCAGCGTCGTCGTTCACGCCATTACCGAGGCGCTGATCACTCGCGGCGACGAAGTGTCGGTGCTCTGTCTGGACGGCGGAGTGGCCGACCGATTCCGTGCCATCGGTTCAAGGATCGTACGATCCCCCTTTTGGTTTCACCCGATCAACCCCTTCGACGCGATCCCCTTCGGTCAACTCGTGACGCTGTGCCTCAAAGAGCGTTTTGATCTGGTCGTCACTCACACATCGAAGGGTGGCTTTCTCGGCCGGATTGCCGCGCGGCTCGCCGGCGTGCCGAATATCGTGTTTCACGCCCACGGCTATAGCTTCAACGAGGGCTACTCAGCCCCGGCCCGCCGGGTGTATCTCAGCCTCGAGAAGCTCGCTGCCCGAGCCGGGCACCTGGCGATCTCGGTGAGCGAGGAACACCGCCAAGTGGCCATCGAGCGCGGGGTGGAGAGCGACGAAACGATCTGCACCATTCACAACGGTATCGATTTGCAACCTTTTGAAACCGCCTCCCGGTCACAGGCCCGCCGCAAGTTCGGTTTTGCCGACGACGAGGTCATCATTGGCGCCCTGGGCCGTCTCGCCTATTCCAACGCGTTGGACGACTTGGTACGGGCCATGCCTCGCATCCGGGCCCGGTTCCCCAATGTGCGCTTGGCGATTGCGGGAGAGGGCCCCTTGCGAAACGAGCTCCAAGCGCTGGCAACAAAGCAGGGTAACGAAGCACACGTCGAGTTTCTAGGTTTCCGTCAGGATGTCGCGGATGTTCTTGCCTCGTTTGACGTGTTTGTGCAGCCGTCGCTATGGGAAGGGCTTTCGGTCTCCCTAACGGAAGCCATGGCCGCCGGCAAAGCCATCGTGGCTACGGATATTTGTGGCAACCGCGAACAAATCCAACATGAAGCTACGGGCCTGATGGTACCTAAACGCAACGAGACGGCCATCGCCGAATCCGTCAACCGGCTGTTGAGCGAGCCCGCTCTCGCGAAAACACTCGGCGAGAATGCTCGGCAAGCGGCTCGCGACCGCTTCTCGCAAGAAAGAATGGTGGAAAGCCACCTGGCCGTCTACGACAGCCTGGTGGAGCACGGCCGTCATGGCTTGCGCTGGAAAGCTCCGGATCTGCTCCATGGGACCCCGATCTTGTCGGGCTTCATGTCAGGAGGAGCGGCCCATGGTAACGACTGACTGCACCACGCCGCGAGCTGCCGGACTGACCGGCCGGCGCGGCGGAAACAGGCTGTTCTTCCTCGCCATCCTCGTCATGCTGGCCACGGCTTCGCTCTCCGCGGATGAAATCGAGACAGGCACTCACTGGGCGGAGCCCCCAGAGTACCCAGCGCTTGCGGACCTGGGTTACAGCTTCGTCATCATCACCTTGCCCCCCGGCGACCGCGACTTCTGGGAGGAGACATTTGACGCCGCCGAAGCGGCCGACCTGCAACTGAGCGTCGGTCTTTTCCCGGAACCCTATCGCCTCGAAGACGGCGAGTGGTCGATCACCGACGAGGGAGAGGACTTCCTACTCTATGCCGCCTCGCGTGCCTCGATCGTCAAGTCGGTGTTCGTGTACAACGAGCCTTATTGGATTGACCCGTTCGATGGGCAACGGGAGCCATGCGGAGCGCTGACGGCCGAGGAACTGCGCGGCCTGCGAACTGCGATCCGCGAGGTGTGGCCGCAAGCTCTGATTCACCATGACATAGGCGCTCCCGGCAAGTGGGCGCCCGGTGGCTCCAACGCTAACGAGTATCCCTGCTTGGGTGAGAAATACGAAGACCAGACCGGCGTGGCTGATCTGGTTGGCATCTGGTACTACCCCTTTGACGAAGAGGGGTACCTCCGCGAGACCTCTCTGGCCGGCCTGCGGGAGGAGATCGCCTTTGTGCGCGAGAGGATGGACGCCGAGCCAGTCGTCGCGGGTCAAGCTTTCCGCTGCTCTGATTGTGGCGAAGCCTCGCGGTTCCCTTCCGCGGAGGAGCTGACGGACTGGCACTGCAGTCTTCGGCTTCTGCAGCCCGACGCGATCTCTTGGTATCCCTGGCGTCAGGCACGGTACGAAGATTACCTGTCGAACCATCCGGAACTCTGGCCCCTGACGAGTCCGGACGCTCCTTGCGCCGTCGACAAAGTGCTCTCAGCGGTCGTCAACTCGGCGACCAACGGCTTTGGCAACGTCTCCGCGGAAATGATCGTCGCACTCTATGGCGTGAACCTGGCGACGGAAACGGTGGTGGCCGGTCCGCCGCCGCTGCCGACCTCCTTGGGCGACACCACGTTCACCGTCATCGACAGCGAGGCGATTGAGCGCGACATGGAGATGTACTTCGTATCGAGTAGCCAGGTCAACGGAACGATTCCACCTGGTACGGCGCTCGGGCCGGGCACCGTGACGATCCAAAACTGGCAGACGGGCGGGAGCGAGCTGTCAGCGGAAACAAAGGGCGTTGAGAACCAAGATCAATCATTCGAGATTGAAGTGACCGCCATCGCCCCCGGCGTTTTCTCGGCAGACGCCAGCGGCGAGGGCACCGCGGCCGCGCTGGTCATCGTCGTGCAGCCTGACCAGACCCGCATCACGACGCCAATCTTCGATGGCTCTTTAGCTCCCATCCCTCTGGTCGTCGACGGGCCGGACTTGGTTTACCTGCTGCTATTTGGAACGGGTATCCGAGGTTTCAGTTCCGAAGTGCGTGTGAGCGTAGGCGGAGACGACGTACCGGTGCTGGCCGCCGTGGCGCAAGGAGAGTTCCCGGGTTTGGATCAAGTCAACGTCGGTCCGTTGCCTGCCTCGCTAGCCGGCCGGGGAGAGATTCCCATTGAGATGACGGTGGACGACATCCCGGCCAACGTTACCACCGTGACCATACAGTAGCCGAACACCTAAGTGAGGATTTCTGTTAAGAAGAATCCAGCTCCATGAATGAGAAACAGAACCAGCAGTTTCAGCTCTTTTTCAATCGCTCGCTAACGATCGCCGTTCGGGGATCAGGGATTACCCCTGACAGTGGCGTGATCCTCGTCAGGAGCAGCCGATGGTAACGACTGACCGCGCCACGCCGCGAGGTGGTGGAAACAGCCTGTCCTTCCTCGTCATACTCGTCGTACTGGGTGCTAGCCTGTACTTATTCCGGCAGGCAGATCCCGAAGCTGCCTTGGACAACGGTCCTGTCACCGCGCTGGCTGCAGCTTCCCTGTCCCCCGACCAAGTCGAGACAGGCACGCACTGGGCGGATCCCCCGGAATTCCCAACGCTTGTGAAGCTGGGTTACAGCTTCGTCATCACCACCTTGGATCCCCACAACCGCAAATCGTGGAAGAAGACATTTGATGCGGCCGAAGCAGCGGGCATAAAACTAAGCGTCGGTCTTTACCCGGAACCCTATCGCTTGCGAGACGGCCAGTGGTCGATCACGGCGGAAGGGAAGGCCTTCCTGCGCTTTGCTGCCTCGCGCGCCTCGATCGTCAAGTCGGTGTTCGTCTACAACGAGCCCTATTGGATTCACCCGCTCACGGGGAGGCAGAACAAGTGCGGGGCGCTGCCGGCCGACGAACTACGCCTGCTGCGAAACGCCATCCGCGCGGTGTGGCCGCAAGCTCTGGTCCACCATGACCTTGGCGATCCCAGCAAGTGGGCGCCCGGTGGCGCCTATGCCAGGCGGTATCCCTGCTTGGGTGAAAAATACGCCGACCAGACCGGCGTGGCCGATCTGGTCGGCATCTGGTACTACCCCTTTGTCGAAGAGGGGTACCTTCGGGAGAGTTCTCTGGCCGGCCTGCGGCGGGAGATCGCCTTTGTACGTGAGAAAATGCACGCCGAACCCGTCGTCGCGGGTCAAGCTTTCCGCTGCTCTCATTGTGGCGAAGCCTCGCGGTGGCCTTCCGCGGAAGAGTTGCAAGACTGGAACTGCAGTCTTCGGCGTCTGGCGCCCCAGGCGATCTCTTGGTATCCCTGGCGCCAGGAAATGTACGAAGATTACCTGTCGAAACATCCACAACTCTGGCCCCTGACGGGTGCTCAGCCTTGCTTATGAGTGACGGATCAAGCGGTCTCAGACTTTGGGCCTACTGAATCGTCTCTTTCGGTCGTCGGGTCCCCGAGAGTCTGGACTGCTCTTACTATGCAAGCTCCCCAAAGCCGCCGGCTGGTCTCGGTCTCGTCGAGCTTTATCGGTTAACCACCGACTGCACGGGACGGTGCCCCGGCGACACCGCCCACCAAGAAAACGTCACAATTTGGTCGCATACAGTATTTGGGTAGCTCGTAAGATAATGATAATAAGCAGGTTTGGTGTGGTGTGGTGCGGAGAGGGGGACTCGAACCCTCGAACCCCCATGAGATTTCTCCCACTAGCACCTCAAGCTAGCGCGTCTGCCAAATTCCGCCATCTCCGCGTGTTTTGATATTGTAGCGATCGAACACGCTTCGTGTCTTCCAATCTCCGATCGCCATGGACCACAAGATCAGGGACGCCTACTCGTACAGATTCTGAGCAGCAGAAGCCCGAGGTCAGGCTCGGGCTGCCACAACAACGTCTATTCGGGGTGGCGCTTCCGTGGACCTCAGGCCAGGATCTCCCTGACAATTCGCGCTTCGTACACCGATGTCAGCTTCTCCTGCAACCCGTTCTGATCGAACACCAGGTGCTCGTAGTCGAGTCCCAGCAGATGCAGAATCGTAGCGTGCCAGTCGGTCACGCTGACACGGTCTTCGACGGCCTTGTAGCCGAGGTCGTCGGTCGAGCCAAGAATGGTTCCTGCCTTGATCCCCGCACCGGCCATCCAAGTTGTGAAAGCGTGTGGGTTGTGGTCCCGCCCCGCCGCGGATTTTTCAGCAAGCTGGGCGATGGGCATGCGGCCGAACTCGCCGCCCCAGACGACGAGGGTCTCCTCGAGCAGGCCGCGCTCCTTAAGGTCCCTTAGCAGCGCGGAAACAGGCTGGTCCGTGCGTTCACAGGCTTTCCGCAAGTCGCCCTGCAGCTTGCTGTGGTTGTTCCCAAATCTGACCGTTGATGAAGAGTTGCACGTACCGCACGCCGCGTTCCACCAGGCGCCGGGCCATCAGACAACGTCGGGCGTAGGAGTCTGTGGGTTCCCTGCCAACGCCGTACCGTTCCAGCGTTTTGGGGCTCTCCTGCGTGAGATCCAGTGCGTGGCTCGCTTCAATCTGCAGCCTCGCCGCCAGTTCGTAGCTGGCAATGCGTGCGTCGAGTTGCAACTGGCCCGGACGGTCACGCTTGTGAATGCGGTCCAACTTACCGAGCAGCTCGCGACCGACCTCGACAGCCAGCGGCGACTCCTCTACCTCGGGATGCAAGTTCAGGATCGGTGAACCTTCGGCGCGAATGCGCGTGCCTTGATAGAGAGGTGGCAGAAAGCCCGACTGCCAGTTCTGGATCCCGTTGACCGGGAGGCCCAGGGGATCGTCCAGAACCACCTAGGCTGGCAGGCTCTGGTTCTCGCTGCCCAACCCGTAGGTCACCCACGAGCCGATCGTCGGACGTCCTTGAATGATGCGCCCGGAATGAATCATGAACAGAGCCGGTTCGTGGTTGGGATGAACCGTGAACATCGACCGGATCATCGCGACGTCGTCGACCTGTTGTGCGAAGTGCGGCATGACTTCCGACACCCACATCCCCGACTCGCCGTACTGCGCGAACTTGTAGGGGCTGCGCATCAGCCCGCCAGCCTGCTCGGGCCCGGTTAGATCGGCGGCCACCTCGTCGAAATAGGGTTCACCGTCATGCTTATCGAGGATCGGTTTGGGATCGAACAGATCCATCTGGCTCGGCCCGCCGTGCATGAAAAGCTGAATGACTGACTTCGCTTTTGGCGCGAAGTGCGCCGGACGGGGCTTGAGGTCGTACCCCCGTCGCCGGTCGGCCGGTTCGGTGGCAACTGACGGCTCGGCACCGTAGAGATCGCAGCTCAACAGCGTGGCCAGCGCCGCGCCATGCAGACCGCCGGCGACGTGATCGAAGAAGCCGCGGCGCGTCAGTCCCTGCTCAGTACGTGGCTTGCCGATCGTCCTCATTGGTCACCTCAATCGATGTACACGAAAGCGGCCGAGTTCAGCACGGTGTGACACAGCTTCGTCAGCGCCTCGAAAGCGGTGGTCTTTGCGACACTCGCGCCCGCGCTTTCGGTGAGCTTCGTCCAAGCCGACAGGTTCAGGTCGCGTTCTTCGTCCGTCGGCGGACGGCCCAGCACGATCCAGTACATCGTTTCGATCTGCGCGCCCGGGGCAGGCCCAGCCTCGTTCTCGACGCGCCGCGCAAGCGCCGCCGCCCATTCATGCACCTGAGCGTTATTCATCAGGAACAGGGCTTGCGTCGAGACGGTAGAATCCGTTCGCTCCGTACAATTCGGATTCATGGCGGGCATGTCAAAACTGTCCAGAACGGTGGGGATCTCTTTTCGGCGCTGCTGAACGTAGATGCTCCGCCGCCAACCCTTTTCCGTTTCGATCGGTGTTACAAGCCCGTCATCGCGCACAAGGACAGGCGACGGTCGGCCGAATGGCGTTTCGTCGAGCCGTCCCGCAACCGCTAGCATCGAGTCGTTTAGCACTTCAGCCTCCAGCCTGCGGAGCGGCATCCTTGAGAGCAGGCGGTTATCCGGGTCGAGTCGTTCTCGTTCCGGCGTCACTTTCGAGACCTGCCGGTAGACTCTTGAAGTCACCATCAGGCGGTGCATTGCCTTGATGCTCCACCCTTCCTTAACAAAGCGGACGGCGAGCCAGTCGAGCAGTTCGCGATGGGAGGGCTTGTCGCCTGTTTTGCCGAAGTTGCCTGTCGTCCGTACAAGGCCCGTGCCGAAATGGTGCTGCCAGATGCGGTTGACCATGACCCGCGCCGTAAGGGGGTGATCGGGACGGATGAGCCAACGCGCGAACGCCAGACGCCGTCCCGTCTTCTGGGAGCCCGGCCAAGGAGGCTTCGCTTCGAACGGTGTACGGCCATCCGTCAGGACTGACGGTACACCGGGTCCAACCAGCCGGCCGAAACTGCTCGGGTCGCCGCGACGCAGAATGTAGGTGGGCGAGGGGACTCCACGATCCCAAAGGGCCCGAATCCGTGGGTCGGGTATTTTCTTGGCCGCGAGGAGCTTGACTTGAATCTCATGTTGCTCCGCCTCGCGCCGATAGACCGGGTCGAGATCCTTCAGTTCACGCTTCGAGATCGTGAGCTGTGATTCGTACTTTTCAGCCAGAGCCCTTTGCGCCTCGTCCCGCTCGTCGGCCTTGGTCGCCAGCATCTTGCACAGAGCGTCGTGCAGTTCAACCGGAAGCGCCTGCAATCGCTGCTCTTGCAGCTTCGTTGTCAACTCCTCCGTGCGCGCCTCAAACGCCTTCTCGGACTCCTTGATCTTTCGGTCGACTACGTGATTGTGGAGTTCGCGGTTTTGCTCCTGCTCGAGCAGTTCCATCGGCTTCGCGCCAGGACGAACGTACGGCAGGTAGCGCCCCGGGTACTTGAGTCCATACTTTTCCTGCGTCACCGGCGTGAGCCAGTCGTATTCGTCGTACGCGCCCTTGAAGACCGCCATCAGGCGGTAATAGTCACGCTGTGGAAGGGGGTCGTACTTGTGGCTGTGGCAACGTGCGCACTTCATCGTCAACCCCATCACGGCGGAGCCGAGGATGTCGATTTCATCCGCGATCACATCCACGCGGTCGGCCACGGAAAAGACTTCGCGCTCGCTGGTGGAATCCGGCCCCATGCGCAGGAAGCCGGTGGCGATCAGCTTCTCGTTGATGTCTTCGGTGATGATAGTCGCGTTCTCGTAATCGACCAGTTCGTCTCCGGCGATCTGCTCCAGCAGGAACTGGTCGTAAGGCTTGTCACTGTTGAAGGCGCGGATCACATAGTCGCGATAGCGCCAAGCATGGGGCCGCAGGATGTCGGCGCTGAGCTTTCCCCCCTCGGAATCCGCATATCCGGCTAGATCGAGCCAGTGGCGCGCCCAGCGTTCCCCGTAGCGGTTTGAAGCCAGCAGACCGTCCACGACTTTCTCGTACGCTTGCGGGTCTTTGTCGGCGAGAAACTCCCGGACCTCGCCGGGGTCGGGCGGCAATCCGGTCAGGTCAAGATAGATGCGGCGAATCAGGGTGAGCCGGTCGGCCTCGGGCGAAAAACCGAGGCCCTTGGCCTCCAGCTTTTCGAGCACGAAGGCGTCGATGGGGTTGCGGACCAGCGGCCGGTTGCGCACGGGCGGAACCGGAGCCGCCCGAGGCGGCTGGAAGGCCCAGTACTGGCGGTCTTCAGCACTGACCAGAGGATCGGGGCTACCATCGGCGACGTCGGGTTCTTGGCGCTCCGTGGGCGCGCCCTGCTCAATCCACGAGACGAGTTTGCCCAGCTCCGCCTGGCTGACGGGCTTGACGCCATTGGTCAGCATTTCCTTCTTCGGCGGCATGTCGCCGGCTTCGACGCGGCGGATCAGCAGGCTCTCGGAAGGCTTGCCGGGAACGATAGCCGGTCCGGATTTCCCGCCTCGCAACATCGATTCGTGGGTGCGAAGATCGAGCTGCGCTTCTTGCCGCCGCAGCCCGTGGCAGGCTGTGCAATGGTTCAGCACGACTGGGATGATGTCGTCATAGGTAGCAGCCGCTATCGCTTCTGCCATCTCGTCAGCATCCGGCGAAGGAGCGCCGGCGTCGATCCAACTTCGGATCATCTCGATGTCGCGTTCACCCAGACGCGCGTCGCCGGGTGGCATCGTCCCCGTGCTGACCAACTCGTAAAGACGGCTTTCCTCGGGCTTGCCGGGGACGATCACAGGTCCCGACTCGCTGCCCTTCAAAGCCGTTTGCCAGGTTGAAGGCGTGCGCCGCAGATCCAACTCCTTCTGTCGTAGCGCCGCACCGTGACAGCCCACGCAGTTTGCTTTGAGGATGGGTAGAACGCCGGTTTGGAAGGCGCCTTGCGCGGACGCCTCAGAAGCAGCAGGGGTTTTCGAATCCGCACCCAGGGCGAGGCGAACCGGCAGCAGCACGGCGGCAACGAACACGGCGGCGCTCAGGACATTCTGTGATTTAGCCGACATCCACTCTCTGCTCCGCTGGCCGGACGCGTAACCATCTTAACGCTCTATTGGCAGAACAGGAATCACCGCCGCCCGAAGCCACCGAGGTTGACCGTCAGGCCTCCTAGGATTTGGACCTCCAAGGGTCCGGCGGCCACGCCGGATTGTTGTACCGCGAAGTCGAGCACGAGGTCGGGCCTAGCACGGAAGGTGATTCCCTGCATCAGCGAGACTGTGTTGTCTCGGCCGCTTGGGAATTCGTGCTGGTATTCGGCGAAGAGGGCAAATCGGTTGGCGACTCCGCTCTCGCCGAGGGTTCGCGAGTAGCCCAAGGCGATGTCGGTTTGGTGCGCGCTGTTGTTGTCCGAAGGGGAAGTCGCTCCGGTGTAGGTGAGGTTGGCGACGGCGGTGTTGAGCCCATACGACCACATTCCGATGGCTTTAGCGCCTACACGAGCTCCTTTCTCACCGCGAAGAAAGAACGTGGCCCGGGGAGCCAGGGCAAACGAGAAATGCTCGCCGCGGTGGAGTGCGCGGCGCACCGCGAGTGTCAACTGTTCGCCGAACTGATGGATTCGGCGGCCATCCTCCGACATGCTCGTGAGTGCGTCGAAGCCGATGCTTAACTCCGTCTCTCGCAACAGGCCGCTCTGCATGTCGGGCGTGAATTTCAGTCCAGAGGGCAGACCAAAGGAGTTACGTTTGGCAGCGGTGCCGAACTCAAGCTCGAAAGTCCCCGGTGCCGTCACGGAGGTGTCGTTGGTGAAGGTTGGCCGCTGGGGCGTGGCCTGCCTGGGCGGATCCACCTGCTGTGCCGCCAGCGACCCGAAGGTGAGCAGGCAAGAACAAGTGAACAGAAGCGCCTGGGATGGATGGAGCAACGTAACGCCTTCACGACGCCCCCCAAAGAGTAGGGCTGCCGCGGGATGGTTGACTCTACGGCGACTCTACGGCTCGGCCTTGGTCCATCGGTGGCCGTCGTCCTGGATCAGACGGTCGGCTTCTTCGGGTCCCCAGGAACCGGCGGCGTAGTTAGGGAAGTTCCTTGGCGGCAGCGCCTTCCAGACGTCGATGATGGGCTCGACGACGTCCCAGCCGGCCTCGACCATGTCGGCGCGCTGGAACAGTGTGGCGTCACCGAGCATGCAGTCATACAGCAGACGCTCATAGCCCGTGCTTGGCGTGCTGCCGAAGTAGTCGGTGTACTGGAAGTTCATGTTGACCGTGCCAAGCTTCACGACAGGCCCCGGGATCTTCGCGCCGAAGCTGAGCGAGATGCCTTCGTCCGGCTGCAGGCGCAGCACTAGACGGTTACGGGTGAGTTTCTCGACGCCAGTTTGGCGAAAGAGGATGAACGGGGCACGGCGGAACTGGATCACGATCTCAGTGACGCGGCTAGGCATGCGCTTGCCGGTTCGGAGGTAGAACGGCACGTGCGCCCAGCGCCAGTTGTCGATAAAGAGCTTGGCGGCCACGTAGGTTTCCGTGCTCGAGTCGGGCGTCACGTCGGGCTCGGAGCGGTAGGCCACGGTCGACTCGCCGCCGAATGAGCCGGCCCCATACTGGCCGCGGACGGTGCGGGTCAGCACATCCTCGGGCGAGATAGGCTGGATGGCGCGCAGAATCTTCGCCTGCTCGTCGCGCACCGCGTCGGCGGCGAAGGAGATCGGTGGCTCCATCGCGGTCAGGCTGATCAACTGAAAGATGTGATTCGGCACCATGTCGCGCAAGGTGCCCGACTGTTCGAAATACCCGCCGCGCGATTCGACACCCACCGACTCGGCCACGGTGATCTGCACATGGTCGATGTATTGGCGGTTCCAGACCGGTTCAAAGATGCCGTTCGAGAACCGGAAGACCAAGATGTTCTGAACCGTCTCTTTACCCAGATAGTGGTCAATACGATAGATCTGGTTTTCGTCGAGTACGTTGCGGATGTCGTGATTGAGCTTCTGTGCCGAGTGAAGGTCGTGTCCGAACGGCTTCTCGACTATGACACGCCGCCACTGTTTGTTCTCCTGCTCGACGAGGCCGGCGGCGCCCAACTGTTCGACAACCGGCGCGAAGAACCTCGGCGCCGTCGCCAGGTAGTAGAAGTAATTGCCTTTCGTGCCGTGGTCCTGATCGACCTGGGCGAGCAGAGATTGCAGCTTGGAATACGTTTCCGGCTGCTGCATGTCGCCGGCAAGGTAGTAGATCCGCTTGACGAACTCATCCCATAGATTCGACTCGACCGTATGGGTCGCGAAGCTCTTGATGTCTTCGGTGAGCTTCTCACGAAAGGCGTCGTGACTCATGTCGCGGCGCGAGATGCCGACGACAGCGAATTCCTTGGAGAGCAGCTTTTCCCGCTCTAGGTTGTACAAAGCCGGGATGAGCTTGCGTTTGGTGAGATCACCCGAGGCACCGAAGATCACCATCACCGACGGGTCGGCGGTCTGCCCGGCTGTGGGTTGCGGCGTCTCGATTGACGGTTCCATGTTGGTTTGATCTCCTTGATGATGCCTTGGCGCTAGTCAGTTGGAACCCGGAACGCCCGTGGCGGATACCGCGCGTTCGACCTGCGTACGCGGGTTCGGACCGCTCCCTGACGGTCACGGCTCGGTTTTCTTAGCTGAGCGCCTCGTCAACGGCTGCTGCGAGCTTCGCCAACCCGGCGGCAACATCTGGGCCCAGGTGGATGCGCAAGGCGCGGCGGCCGCGCTCGGCCAGTACCTGGAAGTCGCCCCTGGCTTGCGCCGCCTTGACAGTGCCGAAAGTGTAGGTTTGGCCTGGCACGGCTAGATCGTCCCCGTCTTGGTACGTGATCTGCAGGAAGACTCCACTGTTGGGCCCTCCCTTATAGGCCTGACCGGTGGAGTGCAAGAAGCGCGGCCCGAAGCCCAGACACGTCGCAACCCGTTTGGCGTCGCGAACCTTGTGGCGGATCCTTTGCAGTTGCTCCTCGTGTGCCTCGTTCATTTCAACATAAGCCAATAGGGCGAAGTAGTCGCCCTCACCAATCCGAGTTAGGTGAGCCCGCAAGTACTCGGCCAATGACACGCTTCCCGAAAGATCGTCGGCGTTCTTCGAGTCGGTGTAGAGGCGAAAGTCGCCTTCCTCGAAGATCGGTGTTTCTTCGGGCAACGAGCCCTTCTCCTCGTATTCGTCGGTCAGCGCGCGAGTCGCGATCTTGCTGGCCTCGACGTCAGGCTGATCGAACGGGTTGATGCCGAGGATCGAGCCCACGACGGCGGTAGCAATCTCCCAGCGGAAGAACTCCTGCCCGAGATCGTTGGGTTCCGCGACGGCGAGGCGCACAACGGGCTGCCCGGCTTTTTCGAGTGCCTCGACCGCTGCATCTTGCGCGGCGTCGGGGGTTTTCTCAAGCCGCAGGTAGACGAACACCCGATCGTCGCCGTAGACCTCGGGCGTGCCGAGATCTTCGCGGTCCACAGGGATGAGGCCTTTGCCCTGCTTGCCCGTCGACTCGGCCACGAGCTGCTCGAGCCAAGCGCCGAGGTCATGGATGCCGGGCGAGACGACGAGCGTGAGCTTGTCGCGGCCTTTGTTGGCGAGCACGCCCAACACGACCCCGAGGATCACGCCGGGGTTTTCCTCGGTCGGCAGGCAGGCCGAACAGGCGATGGCCATCTCGTCGGCGCGGTCGAGGAAGGCCGGCACGTCGACCCCCATGGCGGCGGCGGGCACCATGCCGAAGTCCGACAGGGCCGAGTAGCGTCCGCCGATGGCTGGGACGCCGTGAAAAATGTGGCGGAATCCGTCTTGCTTCGCGACCTGCTCAAGCTTGGAACCCGGGTCGGTCACGGCGATGAACCGCGAACCGGCCTGATCCGCGCCGACTACTTCCTTGACTCGTTCGAAGAAGTACTGCTTGAAGATATTGGGTTCGAGCGTCGAGCCGGACTTGCTCGAGACGATGAACAGCGTCTTCGCCAAGTCGACCTTGGCTTCCACCGCTTTGACCTGAGCCGGGTCAGTCGAGTCGAGCACGTGCAGTTGCGGGAAGCCGTCGAGTTGCCCGAAGGTCACCGCGAACACTTCCGGGCAGAGACTCGAGCCGCCCATGCCCAGAAGCAGAACATGCGTGAACCCCTCTCGCTTCACTTCTTCGATGAGTTCGGTGAAGCGTTGGCTGTGCGCCAGTTGATCTTCGGTGATGCCCAGCCAGCCGAGCCACTTGCTCTCATCGGTGCGCGACCACAGGGTGGCGTCGCGCGCCCAAAGCCGTCGCACTTTTCCGTTGACGCGCCAGTCCTCGAGCATCGAGGCGACTTCGGTGTCAAGGTCGGCGCCCAGCGAGTAGGCCGGGCGGCTAACTCTGATGCCGGTCGCGAGGCGGCAGCGGCTGTCGACCGCGTTCAAGAGCTTGTCGAACGCCTCGGAAAAAAGGGCCACACCCTTGGTAACCAACTCGTCGGTGACTTCGTCGAGCGAGATGCCGAGACCCTCGAGCGAGGCTAGGGTGGCGTGCGCGCCGTCCGCGTCGGCCTCGAGAGTGGAGCCCGGCGTGCCGTGGTCGCGGAAAGCGTCGAGCGTCGTGGGCGGCACGGTGTTGACCGTATCGGCGCCGATCAACTCATCAATGTAGAGAACGTCCTTGTAAGCGGGATTCTTGGTTCCGGTGCTGGCCCACAACAGCCGCTGCGTTTGCGCGCCGTTCGCGGCCAGGGCGCGCCAGCCGTCCTCTCCAAAGATTCCGTGGTAGCGCTGGTACGCCACCTTGGCGTTGGCGATGGCGACCTTGCCCATGAGGCCGTCGGCTTCATCGCTTCGCAAGGCCTCAAGCTTTCCATCGACGACCGCGTCGATGCGGCTGACGAAGAAGCTCGCGACGCTTGCCACGTGGCTGACATCACCCCCGGCGGCGGACCGTTTCTTGAGTCCGGCGATGTAGGCGCTCGCGACCTTTTCGTACACGTCGCAGGAAAACAGCAAGGTGACGTTGATGTTGATGCCCTCGCTGATCAACTGCTCGATGGCCGGCAGTCCCGCGGGCGTGCCCGGCACCTTGATCATCACGTTGGGGCGCGACACGGCCTGCCAGAGACGGCGAGCTTCGGCGATCGTCCCCTCGGTGTCGTTCGCCAAGAAGGGTGAGACCTCCAAACTGACGTAGCCGTCGCGACGGTTAGTCTCCTCGTAGATGGGACGCAGTACTTCTGCGGCATCCTGGATGTCGCGGATCGCCAAGCTCTCGTAGACCTGCATGACCGTCAGGTCTTGTTGCCGGCGCAACTCGTCGAGCGCCTCAGCATAGTCGTTACTTCCCGTGATGGCTTTTTCGAAGATCGCAGGGTTCGAGGTGACGCCTTTGAGGCCGTCCTCGTCGATCAGGCGCTTCAACTCGCCCGAGGTGATCAAGCTGCGGCGGATGTAGTCGAACCAGATCGACTGCCCGTGCTTGCTCAACTCCACCAAGGGATTGATGACGTTCGTTTCGGTTATGGGACTCATGGGATTTGCTCCGTTTTAGATTGGTTCCAGTTGCCTGTTGGTTTGCCTGCCGGCTTTGCGTCACGAAGTAGAGCGGAAGCCGGCGGCACAGCCTAGGAGATAAGTCCGCCTAGGAGATAAGTCTATTGTCGTGGACTGGCGTTACGATTTGGTGCCGAAAAAGTGGCTTATTTGCGCCCAGCCTTCCGGCTGATCCATCCACTGTCGCGTCAAATAGTCGCTCATCGTGAAGTCCAGCAAGATTGCCAGCCAAAACAGCCCGGCCACCCAGAAGAGCTTGGGCAACGGTCCGCTATACCGCAAGTGCATGAAGTACTCGAGGATGAATTGCGGGAAGAAGGTCAGGTTGAAGCCGACGAAGATGATCAGTGCCGAAAACCGTCCCCAACCCTCGGGATAGAGCCGCCTACTGAGCTTCGGCCACCAGAAATGAATGCCGCCGAGGTAGCCCATCACCGCGCCGCCGACCATGATGTAGTGAAAGTGCGCCACCGCGAAGTAGGTATCGTGCCGCAGCGGGAAACTGGTCAAGGTTCTTGCGATCTTGGATGGTCGGGCGCCCCTAGAAACGTCGCGGTGCGCAGGTGCCGGTTCTTGCGCTACTTCAGTTTTCCGCCACGGCTCCGTTACCTTGCCCGTGGGGAGAGGGCCCACCAGAGGCCCGCAAGCCCCCCGGCGAGCAGGCAGACGTCGAGCCACATCCCGTCCAGGCCGGCGGTCTGCAGGGCCGGTTGCAGGGACTGACTGAGCAGGTAGAAGAAGAGGCCGCTGCCGGCTGCGGCACCGGCAAAGATGCAGTGCGCCCATGCTGCCGAGTTGGCGTTGGCCGGCCCGGCTGTGATCGACCCGTTCGCTGTCCCGATCTCTGGCATCTCGTTGAGCTAACGTCGGCCGTTCTAGGCCAGGGGGATCCTTCGCACTGGGATTACGATGTTCCGTACCGCTCGCGGGGCTTGCGTCGGTGTTTGCCTGAAGCCCGGTTCGTCTAAGTCGAGCAACTCGCGCCCGACGATCCGCCGCTCGATCGCAAGACCAGCGTTCCGATCGTTGGTCGCGCGGCGGCACTCGTCGATGAGGGCCAGGGCGCGGACGCCTTGCTCCAGCCGCTCTTTAAGGTCCAAGGTTGCTTTGGCTGCCGAGGGCTCCACGGCGGTTGTCTCCGGGAACGTCTCTGGGGATGTCTCCGGTCGGCTCATTGCGTCTATGTTCTCACGGTTATGGTGATTCTTGAAATGGTGCGTCGGTACCGAATTTCGTCGGTGTGAGTCCTACCCAAGTCAAACGAAAGTACTTGTGGGAGGGACCAGTGGTTTCAGTTCTGGCACGTTGGGGCAAGCCGGTTATAATGGGCCGATCCCAAGGGGGATGACGTGGGAACGAGGGGAGGTCGTCGCAGAATGGCAAACGGACACATCGCGCTCTTGACTCTGGCAGTGGTCTCGGCGGCAGTACTCCTCGGCATCGGAAGCGAGGATGCGGAGGCATCCGCCATGAAGGTACGTGTGGCCGCGGTTTCGTTTGTGCCCACGAAATTCGACCTTCGTGGCAATGCCGACCGCCTGGAACAGGCCTTTCGTCAAGCCAGGCTGGGTGGAGCCAAGATTGCCGTCGCTCCGGAGGGCGCCTTGGACGGCTACGTGGTCAACGAAATCATCGCCGGCGAGTTTCCCCCGGAAAAGATGCGTGAAGTGGCGATCCCTCTGGACCATCCCATCATCCAGCGCTTCCAACGTCTAGCCACCGAGCTGGAGATGTCTCTTGTCTTCGGGCTGGCCGAGCGGATTGACGATGAGGTGTATAACTGCGCCATTTTCATCGACCATGAGGGGGTCATTCGCGGCAAGTATCACAAGATGCAGTTTGCTGAAGGCTACGACCCGAACTGGTGGTACAACCGCCTGGGACGCGGCAGTCGAGCTTTCGATACGCCGTTTGGCCGGGCGGGCATCCTGATCTGCAATGACCGGTGGAATCCCAGTCTGGCTCGGATCCCTGTGCTGGACGGGGCCCGGTTTCTGCTGATTCCGGCCATGGGATCGCGCAGTGAGAAGCAGGACGAAGCCGTGTTGAGTCGCGGGAAGGAAAACGGTGTCCCCATCGTCGAGGCCAACGTCGGGGTGACGCTGATCGTCGACGGCGGCACGATCGTTGCCGTTGATCGCCAAGAGGAAGGCATCACGTTCGCCGACATTACGATTCCTCCTCCGGTGGCTTCCCAAGACCGGGACCGGGATCGAGTAGAGAAGGAGTTTCTCCAGTGGCGCGAGCAGGAGATGAAGGTCCGCCTCAAGAAGACGCTCGAGAAGCTGCGAAAAGAGCCGGCGGCAAAAACCGACTCGTGACCCCTCTCGCCGACGCAGCCTGCGCAAGAAGTAGTAGCCAGTCCCGACTTCCCCCTTCAGGATCATCTTGCCTTGTACGACTCTGCCGCGTGCAGCGTCAGACCCGAGCCGATACAATACCTTCGTCTCGTCCGACACTGGGAGTACGGCATGCCGGAACGCGCGAATCTACCGAGTACCCTCAAGCAAGACTTCGACCGCGATGGCTTCGTGAGTATTCCCGGCTTCTTCAGCGCGGAAGAACTCGCCAAAGTTGAGCAGCGGCTCAAGCGCTACGTCGCCGAAGTCGTTCCGAGCCTTCCGCAAAACGATGCGTACTACGAGGTCAAGGGACAACCCGGGACCCTCAAGCAGATGCATCGCATGATGCAAAACGATTCGTGGTTTGAAGACTTGTTCGTGTCGGTCCGCTTCATGGAGGTGGCCGAGCTGTTACTAAACGGCGCGGCGGCTCCGAGAAACGTGGAGTACTTCGCCAAGCCACCGCTCGTGGGTACGCCGACACCACCTCACCAGGACGGCTACTACTTCATGATCGAGCCTAACGAGGCGCTGACCATGTGGCTGGCGCTCGATGAGATCACCGAGCGGAATGGCTGCATTCGTTACGTGCGAGGCTCACACCGCAAAGGCATGCGGCCCCACGCCAAGTCGAACGTGCTGGGGTTCTCGCAGGGAGTCACCGACTACGGCGCAGAGGATGAAGCTGCGGAAGTGCCGATGCTGTCGCAGCCAGGCGACCTGCACATTCATCAAAGCATGACGATCCACCGTGCCGACGGGAACGCAACCGAGCATCCTCGGCGCGCGTTGGCCCTTGTTTGCTACTCGGCCCACGCGCGGGTGAACGAGGAAGCGTCGGCGGCGTACCAGCGGGACCTGACCGAAGAGTTGGCCCAGGCCGGGAAGATCTAGGCCGTCACGAAGGAATGAACGTATGGGCGAAGAATTGAGCAGACGAGGTTTTCTTGGTTCGGCCGGCGTTGCGGCGGTGGCCTCGGCGCAGTCTTCGAAGCCCACGGCGGCGAACGACCGTATCACCGTCGGAATGATCGGCGTTGGGTCGCGTGGCCAGGAGCTTCTCGAAGCCATCAAGAAGGTCGATGGGACCGAGATTGTCGCTGTCTGTGACGCCTACAAAGGCCGCCTCGATCGCGCCGTCAGCCGCACCGAGGGCCGCGCCAAGAGGTACCGCGACCACCATGACATTCTTGCGGACTCCCGAATCGATGCCGTTGTCGTGGCGTCTCCGGACCACTGGCACAAGCAGCAGGTGATCGAGTGCCTCGACGCGGGCAAGGACGTCTACTGCGAAAAGCCGCTAACCTATGCCGTCGATGAAGGTCACGAGATCGCGGCTGCCGTGAAGAGAAGCGGCAAGCTGCTACAGGTCGGAGCCCAGGGAATCAGCGCGCGGGTCCAGCAGAAGGCGCGGGAGCTGGTGCAGTCGGGGAGGCTCGGCGACGTGACCATGATTCGGGCTGGCTACAACCGGAACACGGCAGGGGGCGCGTGGTTGTATCCGTTTCCTCCCGACGCAAGTCTCGAGACCGTCGATTGGGATATGTTCGTGGGCGACGGGACCAAGCGCCCGTTTGACTTGGCGCGTTTTTTCCGCTGGCGTTGCTATCGCGAGTACTCGGGCGGCATCGCGACCGATCTGTTCGTTCATCTGACCACCACGATTCACTACGTCATGGCGTCCAAGATGCCGAAGAGCGTCGTGGCGCGGGGCTCGCTCTACCGTTGGGGCGAGAGCCGAGACGTGCCCGATACGCTCAACGCCATCCTCGAATACCCTGAGGGCTTCACCGCCAACCTCAGCTCGACCTTCAATAATCAAAACAACGCCGAAGGGTCGTTCGAATTCCTCGGCACGGAAGGTAGCCTGCTGCTTGGCTGGACGCGGATGACGTTCGTCCCCGAGCGCAACTTCGAGAACAACCACTGGATCATCCAGGCGTGGCCGGAAGGGCTGGAGCGGGAGCACTACGAGAGGCCCGAGGTAAAGCGCGAAGAAAAGGCGCGGCTGGCGGCTCGGGGTACCGAACGAGCCGTCGAGACGTTCAAGGAGCCTGGAGCGAGCCCGACGGTGAAGCATTTCATGAGCTTCTTCGAGTCCGTGCGATCACGGAAGGCGACTGTTGAAGACGTCTGGGCGGGTCATCGAGCGGCGGCTTGCGCCCACTTGGTGAATCATTCGGCGGAGACGGGACGGGTGGTTGAGTGGGACTTCAAGGCCGACCGGCAAAAGGCATGAGGCGGTGGATTGCGTCGCGCCGACTCGGCCTGCTGAGGATCGCCAGGTCAGGTGTGGCGCGCGCCTCCGGCGGGCAGGACCGGCGTCCGCGCCGGTCTTCTCCTGAGCCTGGGAAAGCGGCTGGGTTTGCAGAAACGTCAACCCGGAGGTTGACGCTTCAGGACAGGAGTCCCGCGCCGCAGGTAGGCCGTTGCGAGCCTGATTGTTCAGAAAAGGAAACCGTAAATGTCCGAACGAGTTTTGATCGAAGAGATGACTTGGCCGCAGATCAAGGCGGCGCTCGATGGGGGCACCGAGACTGCGATCATCCCGACAGCCTCGGTCGAGCAACACGGGCCGCACCTGCCTCTGCTGACGGACACCATCATCGGCGGACGCGTCGCGGAGATGATCGCGCGCAAGCTCGGCAAGACGCTCGTGGCGCCGGTGATCCGTCCGGGTCTTTCGTCTCACCACATGCACTTCGCCGGTTCGTTTACGGCCTCGCCCGAGACGTTCCGCGCCGTCATCGAGGAGCACTGCGTCTCGCTCTCGACGCATGGGTTCAAGTCGATCATCATCACGTCGGGCCACGGGGGCAACTTCACCTACATCGATGGCATTGGTCCGTATCTGCAAGACTCCCTTCACAGGAAGGGCCATCCGGTGCGCATCATCCCGCACGTGAATCTTCTGCACTACTCGCGAATCCAGCAGAACTTTCTCGGTGAGAACTACGGCGTGCCGTTGGAGGAGGCGGGGTTCCACGCGGACGTGATCGAGACGGCCTGCATGCTGGTGATCCGTCCTGATCTGGTGGATATGTCGAAGGCCGAACCCGGCTACATCGGCGACAACAAGCCGTTGCTCGATCGCATCTTCGTCGAGGGAATGCACTCGGTGACGGCCAACGGCATTGTTGGCGATCCGCGCCGCGCCACGCACGAGATGGGCGAGGCGCTGCTCGGTCACCTGACCGACGTGCTCAGCGGGGAACTGCGCGAGCGGTTGGGCTGGTAGCCGCCAAAAACCGAGCCGTGACCGTAAGGGAGCGGTCCGGCACGACCCGCCGCACCTCTCTCGGAAACTCTTGGAGCCGACCGTCCCACCTGGCGTCGCCTCCGAATGTCCGCCAATGCCCTTCCGCTTACCCAAAGGCGTGGCGCACGCCCACGGCATGCCGTGCCCTCCTGCTCGGCCCGGCCGCAACATGTCGTTCTGTCTAACGGGCGTGACAAAACTGGCGTTCACCGCCGGCTGCTTGTCCCGGATTGACTCAACCCCAAACGAAGCCACGTGCCGTGGTACCCACCTGAGACGTTCGTTCCACGGTTTCGGCTTGTACGGCATTCGAGTCACGCATTTGTCAGAGCTTTATTTCCCTTGTTCTCCATCACTTGCCTCTGCGAACGGGCCGAACCCCTCATTCTGCCTGCTACCCTGGGATCGGAGGGTAAGGGGGCCAAGCCGAGCTTGGGACCGTGCCATATCGTTCCACCGGCAGGGAGGTGGGGTGGCTGGGCGGCTGGGCGTCGCAGAAGAGCATCGCAGGAACCTTGGAAACGCCCTTGGAGGAGAGCGTGAACTCCCTTCTTTTGCGCTTCTCCTCGCCACGTGAAGAAGAATGCGGACTAATAGCATCATCCTATTTGCCCTCGGGCTGATCCTGGCCAGTGCGCTCGTTTCGTTCGGCCCGGTTTCGGCCGATGAAGCTGCGATTGACATCGGGTCCCGCCGTCAACTGTTTGTTGACGAATACCTCATCGAGAAGATGCAGGGCGTCCGGCAAGTGTTGCATCAGCCGGTCAAGCGGGAGGTGGCGATCAAGCCCGAGCATCCGTGGGAGCAACACGGCGTGTCGTACATGGTCACGTTCAAGGACGGCGGCCGATTTCGCGCATGGTATCGCGTGGACGCGGCCGGTTGGGACGGGGCGCCGCGGAATACGATGACCGCCTATGCCGAAAGCGATGACGGCGTTCACTGGCGCAAACCGAAGCTGGGCGTCATCGAGTTCAACGGATCGAAAGCCAACAATCTTGTCTGGGATGGCGACGCCGTCAACCTCTCCCCATTCCGCGACGACAATCCCGACGCCAAACCGAGCGAACGTTACAAGGCAGTGGGGCGCAACAGGGATCTGTACGCGCTGGTGTCGCCCGACGGTTTGCATTGGAGGCTCGCGAGCGATAAGCCGATCTTCACCGACCGCCCGTTCGATTCCCACAACATCGCGTTCTGGGATCCCGTCGACAAGCAGTACGTCGCGTATACACGCGGGGTCCGCAAGGAGGGCACGCTCGGCGCGGGAATGCAGGACCGTTTCCTTGGTGGAATTCGGTGGGTCCGGCGGGCGACCTCGAACGACTTTCGCGAGTGGTCGGAACTCGAGCTGATCGAAACCGGCGACGCCCCGATGGAAGAGTTCTACACCAACGCCACGATCCGCTACGAGCGCGCGCCGGATTACTTCCTCATGTTTCCCTCGCGGTTCGCTTCGGCCCGAGAGCCGAAGCCCGGCTGGAAGTATGGCAAGGGCGTGAACGATATCGCGTTGCTTTCGAGCCGCGACGGGCTGCGCTTCGAGCGCACGTTTCTCGAAGCGTTCATCCGTCCGGGCCTCGACCAGGGCAACTGGCACGACCGGTCACTCTACATGGAGCGAGGGATTTTGCAGACGTCGTCGACGGAGCTGTCGTTGTATTGCATGCAGAACTGGCGTCTTCCGAGCGTGCACATTCGCCGCTACACGCTGCGCCCCGACGGGTTTGTGTCAGTCCGTGGCCCGTACGAGGGCGGCGAACTCATCACCCGCCCCCTGAAGTTCTCGGGGCGAAAGCTGCACATCAACTTCTCGACCTCCGCGGTGGGCTCGCTGCAGGTGGAGCTACAGGACGCGGCGGGCAAGCCACTGCCCGGTTTCGAGTTGGCGAACTTCCCCGAACTCTACGGCGACAGGATCGACTGGCCGGTCGCGTGGAAGGACGAATCGGATTTGTCGTCGCTGGCCGGGAAGCCGGTCCGACTCCGGTTTGTGTTGAAAGACGCCGACCTGTTCGCGATCCGGTTCGGTGATTGATCTTCGCGTGGCCCACGGTCGTACATCCGACAATGTGGGGTACGGCATGCCGTGCCCACCGCGCCGCCAGAGACAACAGGAACGCGGGCATAGCATGCTGTGCCCCTACATTTTGGTTCGCCGATTCCGTTGGGGGGTCAAGGGTGCGGCCTCTGCTGCGCTACGCTGAGCTTCGGTGGGTTTGCCCGATACCATTCTCGTGGTCGACGATGAGGCGCCGTCGCGGTACGCGCTGAGTCGCGTCTTTCAGTCGAGTTTTCGCGTGGTCGAGGCCGAGTCGGTCGCGCAGGCTCGGCAGCGGCTACAGACGGATCGGCCGCGCATCGTGCTGCTCGATTACAACATGCCCGGCGAGGATGGGCTCGTCCTGCTCGGCGAGATGAAGGACGACGCTGATGCGCCGGCGGTGATCATGGTGACGGCCCATGGCTCCGAGCGCCTGGCGGTGGAGGCGATGAAACTCGGGGCCTACGACTACCTGGCCAAGCCCTACGAGTTGGATGAGCTGCGGCTCGTCGTCAAGCGCGCTCTGGAGCGGCAGGACCTGCGACGCGAGGTCCATGGGTTGCGCGATCAACTTGCTGCCGAGGGACAGTTCGGCCCGATGGTCGGCTCGTCGCCTGTGATGCGCGAGCTGTTCCAGACAACCGAGCGGGCCGCGCAGAGCGACTTGCCGATTCTCCTGCTCGGCGAGAGCGGGACGGGCAAAGACGTACTAGCCCAACAGATTCACACCCGCAGCCCACGCGCGGCCAAGCCGTTCGTGGCGCTCAACTGTGCCGCGCTGCCCGAGACCCTGGTCGAGAGTGAGCTGTTTGGATACCAAAAAGGCGCTTTTACAGGGGCGGTCAGCTCGCGAGCCGGCAAGTTCGAGCAGGCGCACGGTGGGACAGTCTTCCTCGACGAGATCGGCGACATGGACCCGGCGACACAGGCGAAGATCTTGCGGACGGTCGAATCGGGCGTCGTCGAGCGATTGGGCGGCTCGAAGCCGGTCGAGGTGGACGTCCGCCTCGTGAGCGCCACCAACAAAGAGCTGCGGCAAGCGATCCGCGACGGCACGTTCCGCGAGGATCTGTACTTCCGGCTGGCCGGCGTGACTCTGTTTGTGCCGCCGTTGCGCGACCGCAGGGAGGACATCCCGTTGCTTGTCGAGCGCTTCTGGGCCGACTTGCAGCACAAGTACGACCGGCCAGGGCCAGAGTTGTCGCGAGAGATTCTGCTGGAGATCGAGAAGGCCCACTGGCCGGGCAACGTACGTCAGTTGAGAAGCGCCATCGAGAGGCTGTTTGTCCTGGCGCGCGATGAAAAGGTGCGCGCGGAAGATGTCGCCGCGGCGATCAGACCTGAGGCGGCTTCCGGGGCTGTGCCGACCGCGGCATCCCCGTCGGCGGACGATTTTCGCGAGGCCCGCAAGCTGTTCGAGATCGAATTCGTGACTCGCAAGCTGCACGAGCACGGGGGGAACGTTACGCGAACGGCCGCGGCGATCGGCCTCGAGCGCCAAAGCCTTCAGGAGAAGATCAAGAAGCTGGGCATCAGCCGATCGTGACGGGGCAGGAACCTGCCTCGTCTCTTCCAATGTTTCTCACTAGCTGTCCGAGATGCCACTGCGTTTCAACAAAGTCCTGGCCACGACCGGCCGCCATACGCTTGAGTTGGATCTCTCTTTTGAGGACGGCGTCATCGTCGGGCTGACAGGGCCCAACGGGGCAGGGAAGTCCGAATTGCTGCGACTAGTGGCCGGAGAGCTGCCCCGCGATTCGGGGACGATCGACGGATTCGCGGGAGCGGGCCTGGCGAGCGCCAGCCTCGACTCCGCCGATCCAGCGGCGGTTCGCGCGTCGATCGACCATGTGATCGAGAGCGGCAGCGAAGTGCTCTTAATCGGGCCCTGCTTCGCCCTCACCGATCTTGACTACCAGGGACGGCTGCTGCGGAGGTTTGATCAGCTTCGCCGCAAGGGCTCGATCATCGTGTTGGCTTTGCAGGACCTAGCTTTGCTGGAACGCTGCTGTGACGAAGTCGTCGTGCTCGATGAAGGTTGCGTCGAAGACCGAGGCGACCCGCGATTGGTGATCGAGGCGTATCGTGGCCGGCTAATCGAAAAGCAGCGGGAGGAGGCCGGTGCCGCGGAGGTTCGTCCGGCATCGCGGCACGGTGATGAGCGGGCGCGCGTGGCCAATGTGGAGATCATCGGGTCCGACGGCCGGCCCACGAGCCTCGTGCGCAGTGGCGAAGCTATCGAAGTGCGCGTGCGGCTGGTTTTCGAACAGCGGGTCGACGAGCCTGTGATCGGCGTGCTGATCCGTAGCCGCGTCGGAATCAATGTCTACGGAACCAATACGGAGTTGGAGAAGGCCGACATCGGGCCGTGCGCGGCGGGCGACGAAGTGGAGTTGCGGTTCCTGTTCCAATGCGACTTGTGTGCCGAGCAATACACGCTAACGGTGGCCTCGCACGATCCCGACGGCACTGCGCACGACTGGTTGGAGGAAGCGATCGTGTTCACGGTTACTGATTCCCGCTATACCGCCGGTGTCGCGAACCTTCACGCGCGGGTCGAGGTCGTGCGGGGACCCGCGAAATAGATTCGCCGCCGGCGGGCCGGCCCCCTAAAGTTTCCCGCGGCATTGCCGATACGTAAAGGCGACAACCGTTTGTTCTAACTCTTCTCCTTGATAGGTCGGGGCCGTTCGTCCTTGTGACGGGCGGCCCCGGTTTTCGTTAGCACCCGACGCGCGTCCGAGCCCGGCGCCGCGGCGCTGTCGATCTTCAACCCAGGCCCTTGCTGGCCGAAGAGGAGCAGTATGAGAGCGCTGGTTTGCCTCATGCTGGGCGTCACGTGTCCTCTTCTACTGGTGGCCCAGGCCCCGGAAGCGGCCCCCGTGGCGGAAGGCTCGGCGCCGCTTGAGACGGAAGCGACCGCGGAGACTGCGCCGACACCGGCATCCGACGGGACTCAGACGCTTCCCAGTTGGCGGCGGATGGATCCCCCGGGCAAGCCCGATCCCTTTCGCATCTCGCGCCAGGGGCGCCCATGGCAGCAGGAAGCGAGGCAGCGTCTACGAGAACATCGAGAGCGACACCGGATGGCGGCAGCGCCTCATCGTGCCGGAGTCACCGTGGTGCGCCGGAGGGCCCGACGTGGCCTGATGATCCCCGAGAGGGCGCCTGCGCCCGTGGTTGCCGACGCCACCCCTCCTGATGCGGCAACACCTGCCGCGCAGCCAGCCGCAAACTAGCGGTCGGCTCAAAGAAAGACGCGCTCCTACTGCTGCGCCTCAACGCGGGCGAGCCGCATGAGTGAATCCTGCGCCGCGGCACGGATGCTCTCTTCGTTGCTCTCGGCGGCTTTCTCGAAATGCACACGCGCTAATAGGAAGTCGCCCTCGACGGCGTACTGATTGCCGAGATTGAGATGAGCTGTGTAGAGGCGCGGGTTCGCTTTCACCGCCTGGCGAAACTGTTCTTTGGCCTCGGTGGCGCGGTCCTGGCTCATGAGCAGAGTCCCCAAGTTGAAGAACGCCTCGCCGAATTTGGGGTCGGAGGCGGACGCTTGCCGATAGGACTTCTCGGCTGCGGCGAGCTTGTCTTGCGCAGCCAGCAGAGTGCCAAGCTCGTCGTGCGCTTCTGCCAGATTCGGTTGCAGGCGCAGTATGGCCCCGAGCTGCGCCTCCGCTTCATCGAATCGCTCGGTGCCGGCCAACAGACGCGCATAGCCGAAGCGTGCCTCCAAGCCGGCTACGTCGAGCGCGATTGCTTGCTTGAGATGGTGTTCGGCCTCCGCAAAGTCGCGCTTGGCGGTGAGCATGTTCGCTAGATTCGAATGCGCGTTGGCGTAATCGGGCTGGATGCGGATGGCTTCCCGGAACGAGGCCTCGGCGGCGTCGGCGTTTCTGAGTTGCACGAAGACCCCACCGAGATTGTTGTGCGCGCGGGGTGAGTCGGGCCGCACGCGGAGCGCCGCCATCAACTCGCGTTGTGCTTCCGCGGGCTGTCCCGTGCGCATGTAGGCGAGACCCAGGTCGCTGTGCAGTTCAGCCGACCCCGGACGCCGTTCAACCGCTTTGCGCAGGACGACGATGGCTCGCTCGTACTCGCCGGCCTTGGCGAGCAGGCGTCCGAGGCTCTCGAGCGCGGGGCGCAGCTGGGGCTCTCGCTGGAGCGTTACCTCATAGGCCTCGATCGCCTTGGCCAAGTCCCCAGCGTGGCCGTAGGCTTCGGCCAGCTCGTGGTGGTAGTGGCCGCCGACAGGCTCGTGCTTGCGGATGGCTTGGTCGAGTTGCTCGATGCCTTGCTTCAAGTTCGAACCCGTTTTGACCTGCGCGACGGCTACATCGAGCTGGCGGGGGGAGTCGGAAGGCAGGTCCGGCGGGTAGTAGAGAGTCACTTCACCGCGATACGGCTCTTCGTGTAGCTCGGCTTTCGGCGCGAGCAGGTTGCGCCGCGGTTTGCGGCGTTGGATGTAGTGGTCGGTCATCACCACGCGCACCGCGTCGTCGGGACGCCGCTGGGGCATGTGGCAGTCGAGACAGTCCGCCGCCTTCGTGTGCCGTCCGGTGGAGACCAGCCGGTCGAAGGCGTTGCCGTGGCAACCGCGGCAAGCCGCGATGGCCACGCGCGCCGCTTCGTCGCCATGCTTGACGTCGTGCGGGTTGTGGCAGGTGGTGCAGGTGAGCGCGCCGCCGCTCGCCTCGAAGCATGCGGACTTGCGAAGCCGGTAGGCGGCGTGGGCGATCTCGAACTTGTCGTCGTGGCCTGCGTCCGGGGCGTGGTCGAAGTGCAACAGGAAATCGCCGAGGGGTTCCCCGGGACGGTAACTGAAAGCTCCGCGCCCGGGGAGGCGTAGCGCGTGTGGCAGCGACTGCACGGTCGTTTCGAGGTGACATTGCATGCAGACCTCGAGTTGCCGTTCGGGACTCAGCCGCGCCGGGTTGACGATCGTCTCGCGCACGCGCTCGATCGGAGGATCGTTCGACTCAAACACCGCGACGTGCTCGCGGCCGGGGCCGTGGCAGCGCTGGCAGTCGATGCCCTCGGGCATGTCGACGGGGTAGGAAAGATCTGCGCCCTCGCGTTGGTCCTGTTGCTCCAGGGCCGGGTAGCCGTTGTGGCAGAAGATACAGTCGGCGTTGGCCTCGCGGCGAAATCCCTGATGGTCGGGGCGGTCGTAGCCCGGACTCATGGCCCAATAGCCTCCATTTTCGGCGTACCAGGCGACGGGCAGTTGCGCCAGGCCACCGTCCCGCGTGCGCCAAAGATAGCTGCGAGAGTGGTTACCCGACCCGATCACGTAGTCGATCTGCTTCTCTTCGATGTTGGTTTCGGTGCCGTCGTAGCCGACTTGGTGGCGGCGCACGAAGTATTCACCGTCGCGCTCGACCATGCTGTAGTGGCGGCCGGAGGCTTTGTGATAGTAAGTGTTCTTCTCGCTGAAGTCTTCGACAATCTTGTCGGCTGTAGGGCGGTAGAAGGATCGGCCCATGCCGTTGAGGCGATAGGTGTCCCAGATCTCTTGGTGGCAGCCGTTGCAGGTGACGGGATCGACGTAGCCCGCATCTTGGCCCGAGATGTAGACCGGCGTCGGTGATGAATCGGCGAGGCCGTTGGGTTGAGAGTGCCGCGAAATCGCCCAATAGAGACCTCCGGCGAGGACAACGGCAGCCGCCACAATCACTCGCGTGAGCCTCGGCCGCTCGGGGTGCGATTCGCTTTGGGCGTGTGATCTGGTGCCGGACTGCTGAGGGTTTTCCCTGGAGCGGCGTTTGCGGGCGGATCGGTTCTGCTTACCCTTCACTCATCCGTCAGCGTAGTCGGCGCGGGCGGCGTTCGGCAAGTTGAGGCTGTTGAACGTCGATACTGCGAACCGTCTTTGAGGCCGGTGCTACAATTCGGTACTCTCGCTTCTCGGCCCAAGCCGGTGCCCACGGCTGCCGTCGGAATCCTTCCCTCTCATCATCATGAAACTACGCTGGTGGATCTGCACACTGCTGTTCCTGGCGACGCTCATCAACTATCTCGACCGCCAGGCTTTCGCGGTAGCGACGCCGGCCATTGTGGAAGAGTTCGGCCTCAATAACGACGATGTCGCCAACATCAACATCGCCTTCACGTCGGCCTACATGGTCGGGCAGCTCGTCACCGGGCGCGTGATGGATGTGCTCGGCACAAGGGTGGGCTTCGTTCTCATCATGGTGTTCTGGTCGGTGTCAGGCATCCTGTGTTCGACGGCGAGGGGCATTCTGAGCCTGGGGCTCTTCCGGTTCTGCCTTGGGCTAGGCGAGGCAGGGAATTGGCCCGCGTCGGTGAAGGCTGTTTCGGAATGGTTTCCCGCGCGGCAACGTGGCCTGGGCGTAGCTTACTTTTCGGGCGGAGGCTCAGGCGTGGGCGCCATGATCGCGCCTCTGCTGATCGCGCAGTTGATTCTGTGGTCCGACTGGCGGTGGGCATTCATCATTATCGGCCTGACGGGCTTCGCCTGGCTGCCCCTGTGGCTGTGGTTTTACCGTAGCCCGGGCGAGCATTGGCTTATTTCGAAGCAAGAGCTTCAAGAGCTGGAGCAAGACCGCGCCTCCCAAGGCGACAGCGCCTCCCAAAGGGACGGCTCCGGCGCGAAACCGCAAGGCATGTTCGCCGGATGGGGGGCAGTGTTGCGCTACCGGCAGGTTTGGGGCGTGACGCTGGTGCGTTTCTTCTCCGACTCGATCTTGTGGTTCTACCTGGCGTGGCTCCCGAAATACTTCGTCGATGAACGCGGCTACAGCATGGAAGACATTCGCGACCGCCTGTGGATGGTTTTCCTTCCGGCGATCTTCGCGAGCTTTCTGGGCGGTGGAATCTCGGGCCATCTGATCAACCGCGGCTGGAGCGTCAATCGCGCTCGCAAAACGGTGATGCTGGTGACCGGGCTGGCAATGGTGTCAAGCGTCGGCGTCGGTGTTGCCGAGTCGGACATCACCGCCCTGGTTCTTTCAAGCATCGCGCTGCTCTCGTTCTACGCCTATTCGACCAATACTTTGACCCTTCCCGCCGACTTGGTTGCGCCGCGGTTGGTTGCCTCGGTGTCGGGCTTTTCGGGCATGGGAGCCGGGCTGGGTAGCGTTCTTTTCACCAAGTTCGTCGGCTATATTGCGGATACCTACTCGTTCACGCCTGTGTTTGTGATGGTAGGGATCTTGCCGCTGCTTTCGCTGGCAATGCTGTTCATGGTGACCGGTCCCATCAAAAGGGTCGTGACGGAGTAGGGGCGAGCCCCCATTGACCGCCATGCGCCTCATGTTACAAACCCTGGTGTTCACGTCGCTGTTGCTTCTGGCAGCGGGCTTGCCTGCGCAGGACCCTCCGGAACTTGAGATCCGCATCATCTACGACAACACCTCCGCTCGCGAGGGAGTGGAGGCTGATTGGGGTTTCGCCTCGGTCGTGACGTTCCGTGGCCGCCGCGCTCTGTTCGATTCAGGAACGAAACCGGACCTCTTCTTGAGGAATCTCAAGATCATGGGCGTTGAGCCAGGCTCGATCGAAACCGCGATGGTTTCTCACCAGCACCCCGACCATCGCAACGGCATCTACCGGCTCTACCCGTTGAATCGGAACATACGAGTGCACTTCCTCGATGTGTTCTACGAGAAGGCCTACCAGGAAGCTCTCGCCGTGGAGATGGAGCCCGAGCGCGAGACGAGCCCGTTCGAGTTGATCCCCGGCGCCTATTCGACCGGCATGATCCCCGGTGACCCGCCGGAGCAGTCGTTGGCGATCGAGACCTCGAAGGGCCTGGTGCTGCTGGTGGGTTGCAGCCATCCGGGGATTGCCAACATCGTGAGAGCGACGCAAAAGCAGCGCGGCGTGGACTCGATTCGCCTGTTGGTCGGCGGGCTGCACATGTTTCGTCAGTCGGCCGAGGAAATTGGCCCGCAGATCAGGCAGCTCCTGAAGCTGAACGTCGCAGGCGTGATGCCCGCGCATTGCAGCGGCGACCTCGCGAAAGAGATGTTTCGAGAGGCGTACGGAGTGAACTTCGACACTTTGGGTGCGGGGAAGGTTTTGAGGTTGAACTGATGCCGTCTCCCGCGCAGGCATCGCCTGAGCGATCGGCGACCGCGGGCGGACGGCTTTTCCGAAACACCGAGCTGCTGCTGATTGCCTACTTCTGCTACACGGCATTGCTCACGCAGTTCCTCGACATTGAGCCCCACATCGCGGCGCGCACGCTCGTCGTCAACCTGACGGTCGTCACCGGGTACTTCCTGCTGGCGCATTGGGATCGGACCCGCACGAGCGGGGTTTCAACGATCCTCCGCGACTGGCTGCCAATTCCCACCATGATGCTGGCGTACCAGCAGATGGGTTGGTTCGCACCGGCCGAACACACGTACGAACTCGAGCAGGCGTGGGTTTACTGGGACCGACTGTTGCTCAACGATTGGAGCCTGCGGGAGGCGACCGAACTGCTGGGGCCGGTGTTGCCGGCGCTCGTCGAGCTTTCTTACACGTTGGTTTACGGGGTCGGGCCGTTCGGTCTCGGGATACTGTATCTGCGGGGACAACGGCGGCAGGCCGATCGCTTTCTATTCGTCCTAGTGTTGGGCACGATCCTTTCCTACGCGCTGTTCCCATACTTCCCGTCCGAGCCGCCGCGCAGGGTCTTTCCCGGCGAGTTGTGCCCCAACATTGATACCGTATTTCGCCAATTGAACTGGTGGATTTTGGGCGGTGGCGGTATCTCGACCAGCGTTTTCCCCAGCGCGCACGTCTCCTCGGCGTTTGCCGGCGCGTTTGCGATGTGGATGGTGATGCCGAAGCCGCGCTGGATCTATCGAGGCATGTTTGTGCTGGCCTGCTTCATTTTCTGGGCCACGATCTACGGTCGCTACCACTATGCGGTCGATGCCGTTGCGGGACTGGGAGTGAGCCTGGTGGCTTTTGGGGCCGGTTGGTCGATTGACCGGAGGAACGCAATCCAACCGCAGTAATCAGCTACATCTTCCCCGTATCGACAAACGCCTTGTCGAAGCGTGTGAAGGTGATGAACTGGTAACCGTCGCTGACGCCGCGTTCCCAGAGCACGCCGACGGTCTTGTCGTTCAGGATGGTGAGGTCGGAGTAGGCGGCGAGTCCGCCGTAGAGGACGTGCTGTTTGCGGAACGTCTGGCCTTCGTCGTAGCTGACGCGCAGGACGAGGTGCTTGCGGCTCGGGCCCGTAGGGCCCGTCCATAAGATGCGATCGCGGTCGTCGCCGGCAGCTTCGAGGGTGTAGCGTTCGATCGACGTACAGATCGGGGTCACCCGCTGGCCCGGGATCGGCGTTGACCACGCCTTCCCGCCATCGGAGCTGACGGTGAGCCAGCGCCGGTCGCCACCGCCTTGCCGGGCGTCCATCATGATCGCGCCGTCGGCCAGTTCCACTACCTGATTCTCATTCGTGAGAGCCGGAATCAGGTCGCCGCGCTGCCACGTGGTACCGTGGTCGTCGCTGTACATCACGTAGGCGCGCATGCTGTGGATTCGCCCGCTGTAATGGCCCGCACCGCCGTACACGTAGTAGGCATCGTGCTTCATGGCTGCGGGGATGACGAGTCGGCCGCTGCGCGTCTGAATGGCGCCGCCCGGGCCGAGGAACATTGCTCCCCAGTGATCGTAGTCGCGCGCGTCGCGGGTGAGGTCAAGGGCGTCGGACCACGTCGTACCGTTGTCTTCGCTGTAGCGGGCCCAGGTCTGATTGTTCGACGTTCCGGGCTGTGAACGCTCGGTGCCGAATCCGGGCTCCCAGCGGTTGTAGAGTATCCAGACGCGGCTGGTGTCGCGGTCCGTCACGGGTGTCGGGTTGGACGCGGACCAGCCCTCACCGGGGTCATCGAGCACCACCAGGGACGACCAAGTAGCGCCCTGATCCGTGCTTCGCTTCACAACGAGGTCGATATCGCCGCCGCCGGGGTCGTGGCGGTTCTCCTTGCGGCCTTCGGCGAAGGCGATCAGTGAGCCATCCGGGGTGGTGACAATGGTCGGGATTCGGAACGTGTGGTAGCCCTCGGCGCCGGCCGTGAAAACATCCACGCTGGTGAACAGGGGTTCCGCCAAGGCTGCGGCCGATAGCAGGACTGCCGCAAGGCAGGTGAACAGCGCACAGGTTCTCATAGCGGCTCCTCCGACAGACCGCGAGTCTACACCAACCGGCACGGGGTTGGTGCGTGCCGTGATGGCGCTCCACCAAAGCTCTGGCATAGCCGCGCCCGTGAGGCTTCGGGACCGCGGACCCACGCCGGCAACCAAAGAGCGAAAATTTCCATGGACTTTCGATTGGAATCGCGTTACAGTCTTAATGCGCGGGGTCGCGTCCCCAAGTCGTTCACCCCGCCGACCTTCGTTCTGTCTTGGGTGCGGGGAAAGATCGGGATCTTCTTTCGAGTCGGCCGCACCGCCGAGGCTTGACGGTAAAAGGAGAACCCATCATGAAGAAGAGACAACTCGTCGGCCTTTTCATCGCTTTCGCCCTTCTCACAGTTGGTCTTCACGCGCAGGAGCTTTTCCTGCCCCCGGCCGGTGATGACTTTTTTCCGGCGACACGCGCCAAGTTCAGGGTGCAGTTCACCCCACTACTGCTGAGCAAGGGCATTGTCACCTCGAACGACCTCGAGGTCGATTGCAGCGGCCCGACGACAGTCCAACGAGGGGACCCAGACAGCCGGGGAGTGATCGACACCGAGATCGTCTCGCTGTCGCTGGCTTGTTCCGGCGGGGTGCAGGTCAACCTCAATCCGGAATTGCCGTCGCGGGGCCAGATCGTTGCTGATAGTCCGTCAGAACCCACCGCGGCGGATAGCTTCTTCGACATCTTTGTCGAGATCGACATTCCCGAGCTGGGCCCGATCGTGAATCGGCAACCGGCTCGGATCCTTTCCCGGATTGCGCACATCCCGCCGCTGGGGTCCGTCCACTTCGGCGTCCAGCCCGTCCAACTGTTCTTCCGCCAAGACGACATCCCGATCGCAACGCTGGTTCATGTAGAGCACGACGTGGGGCGTCGCCCCAAGCCGGAGACACGGGGCGAGGTGAGCCGGATCTTCTCCTGCTTCTACGAGTGCAAGCCGGCCGGACTGCCGGGCTTCATGCAAGAAGTGACCACCCTGATGCTCGTCAATCAGAGCCCGCGGTTTCGGATTACCGCCGACGTTTTGTATCTCGACGGAAACGAGCGCCCGATCGCCAGCAACAAGGTGGATCTCAGCCCTCTGGATCTGGATGAAATCAATGTCTGCGCAACACTGGAAAGCGGCCTGGGGCCGAACGGCGTGCCTCAAGCCGGTGTCATCGAGGTGCTGTTGTCGCCCACGGGGGGAGCGTACGGTTGGGTGAAGAATCTTACGGACCGATTCCCACGGGGACAGATCGAGCCCTCTCTCGGCTTCCTGTGGGGTGTCGGGAAAACGGAGTGCCGCTTGGTCGGACCCAACGTCGCGACGCCGAAACAACTCCGCCCGATCATCGACGACGCCAGGGTGCTGCAACCGATTCTGATCGAAGGGACGGACGACGATCAGTTCTAACTCTTGGGCTCGGACCGCGGCCTCGACGGAAGGCCGGGTTGCGACGTGGAGGGAACCATGACAACGCAGCGAAGCAGTGCTTGCGCTATGCCCGAAGGTAGTCTTGCCGTCGGGCTTCGAAACATCTTGACGCGTGCGGGCCGAACCGTCCTTCCTGCGCTGATCGCGTTTGGACCGGCGCTCGCTCAGTTTCCGCCCGCCGGCATCGATGAATTCGAATCTTCGGCGATCATCACGGTTGACCTGACATCCAGTGGCGGGCCGGAGATGACCCTGACAGTCATCGGGCCGACACGCATCGACCGCAGCGACCCCGTCGATGCCGGGGATGGGCGCAATGTCATCGAGACGGAGATCCTTTCCTTGGAACTCCGAGGCGAGAGTGCCCTCGGCGTCATCCTGGTCCGTGAGAGCCCAAACAGACAGTCGTCCGGAGTGATTGTCCAGCAGACGGCAAGAGGGGATTTTCCAGCGGACTCTTTTTTCGACATCTTCGTCGAGGTGAGAACCGACGTAGGCGCCTTTCACAATCGCGAGCCGATCCGCTTGCAGGCGGTCATCGACGAGATTCCCCCGTTCCAGGCCAAGTACATCCCGGATGCGACCTTCGTGGGCGTCGATCTCTTTAACGCGGCAGGAGTGCGGGTCGGGGTGCGGGGTGCTGCGGCATGCGAGCCACTTCGTGGGTCAGGCACCGTCTTTCTCCGTGGCGCCGGGAGGGCCCTCGGGCCTGTTTCCAGCTACGCTGTTCGATGTCCCGACGGCTCCCGCAATTCTCAGCGGTAACCTGGGACTCACCGGTGGAGATGATCTCGATGGCTTGTCGTACGGCGTCGACTATATCGCGCCCGTCTTCGAGGCGCGTTTTTCGGTCGATGAGCGGGCAGACGGTCTTCCGGGCACCGCGGTTTTTCTGGAGTCGAGCAAGGTGCCGCCCCAAGCGCACGGCGACGAGTTTCGCGTTTCCTCCCCGCCGGCTTCGGGCAACCTCAATACACAGGTGCTCGATGAGAACGGCGACACGTCGCCACGCTTTCCGCTATTGGTCTCCGACGATGTCGACGCGTTGACGGAACCCCCAACCAGCTTCGTCGATCCCGATGGCGATGGCGTTCCGGATTTCGCGGTCTACCTATCCCTGGCCGCGCTCTCGCCCACCCTTGCCGGCATTGGGGCCGGACCGGCCGACATTCTCAGAACGATCGGCGGGGCTGCTCCGACGGTCCTCTTTACCGCCGCGGACTTGGGCCTGCAAGCCGGCGACGACATCGATGCTTTCTGTTACGACGACCGCCGGCAGCAACTTCTTTTTTCGCTGACGCCGGGCTCGCCGACTCTCGGCCCGGCGCAGGGCCCGGCGACTTTATTTCTCGTAAGGAGCCCCCCGATCGTTGCGCCGCCGCCTGAGTTTGCCTTCCCGAACTCGCTGGGCCTAGAGGACGACGACAACCTGAATGCACTCAAATGCGTCTTGCCGGAAGTCGACCACTTTCCACATTCCGTGGCGGTCGCCGCGGTCAACGGGGCGGAAGTCGTTCTGGCCGGTTCGACAACCGTCCACGTGGGAGTGGGTCCAGGAGGCGGCACCGGCCGCAACCCGGCGAAGGAGACTCGCCCGGTAGACCTCGTGCCGATAGAGGTCGTGCAGATGGACTTTACAGGGGAAACTCCGCTGGGTCCAATTCAGGCTTCCGTGCGTCCGGACGATCGAAGTCCTTTTCAGGGGTCGGTGGGATTCTTGCAGGAGACCGCGAATCTGACGGATGGCGTGCTCGACGTGCCTCCGTTCTCACCGGAAGGAACCGTTGAAGGGCTTGTCAGCCTGTTCTTTCAGGTCCAAATCGGCGGGCTAGTTCTCCACAACGAAGAACCCCTGCAAGCATTCGGGCTTTTCGGTCACAAGCCGCCTCTCTTCGGTGAGCAGTTCACGAGCCCGAGCCAGGTTGAGCTGTTCAATGAGGAAGGTCTCCCGGCGGGGCTTCAGATGGCGGCATTCTCAATGGTCCCCAACGCCCTGGGACCGCTGCCGATTCTCAACGCCGGCGAAACGGCAAATGCCGGCGACTTCCGGCTTGGGAGCGCCCCGAACTCAATTAATTCCTCCTTTGGTGTCAACTTCTCCGACCGAGTCGAGCTGGCTGCCTCGCTGCCTCTTCCAACGAAACTGGCGGGCGTGAGTTTGCGGGTAAGAGACAGTACGGGAACCGAGCAAAGTCCCGGGCTCTTTGTTGTGACGCCGAATCAGGTGAACTGGGCTTTATCAGGAGACACGGCTCCGGGTCTGGCACAGCTTACACTTACGCGGGAAGGTAATTCGAAGGGCCCATTGCTCTTTGACGACTTTACCTCAACCCGCACGTTTCTCGTAGTACCTGTGAGTCCCTCGATCTTTACGGCTAATGCCGACGGGCAGGGAGTGCCAGCCGCTAATTCCATCCTGGTGCTGCCCGACTTTACGCAAGTCATTGCGTTGGTGTTCGACCCGGCGCTGCCCTTGGGCCAGCGCGTGCCTGTGCCGATCAGTTTGGGCGGAGAGAATGACCTTCTCTTTCTAAGCCTGTTTATGACGGGTATTCGCGCAGGCATCCCCGGATCGCCGTCGGCGAAGGGCGCCCCACCCCAAGTAACCGCAACCGTCGGAGGAGAAGCCGTCGGTGTTATAGTGGCGGCGTCCCCGCAGTTTGTCGGCGTCGATCAGGGGAACCTGGGCCCGATCCCGCGGAGCTTGATGGGTAGCGGAGACGTGCCTGTTCAGTTAACCGTTGGCGGGGTCCAGTCAAACATCGTCACCATCAACATTCAGTAAGAGACGCGACATTACGCCGTCTAATACGACCGCCAATTGAAAGTCGGTAGGTTCGATTGTGACTGCAAGTTGCCTGAATGGCGCGGGCGGATCTGCCGGGAGGGGCTCAGTTCGGGTGAGACCACTGTCGGCGGGACGGCGGGATCAATGCGAGTACGTTTCTTCTCTGTATCAAGTACAATGGATTCGCCGCTCGAGGGATGTTACAGCTATTTTCCTAGCGGCCAAGGAGGACCGCTAAATGGATGGTGTAAGTGTGGTTGCCCTGATCGCAATTGTTGCCTTCGCCATCGACCGCGCCGTGGCGGCTCTGATGTTCGGGCTGTCTTTCGTGGGTATAGCGACCGACCTCGAGACATCGCGGACCTCGACGAACGGCGTAGGGCAGAGAAGAAACACAAGCTCCTGTATTTCTTCTTCGCCGGTACTGACACTTGACTCGCCCCAAGGACCTCGACGACTACGGCGTAGGGCAGAGAAGAAACACAAGCTCCTGTATTTCTTCTTCGCCGGTATTCTGGCGATCCTCGTGCTCCTTGCACAAGGAGACCTCCGTATTCTCGCCGCTCTGGGGGTGGGCCTTGGCGCCCCGACCACGGCGGCATTGAGTTTCTTGAACGCCGAGCTGCTAGATACCGTGGTGACCGGAATCGCGTTGATCGGAGGGGCAGAGCGGATCGCGGAGACCTCGATTCAGAACATGGCCGGCAAGCCCGAGGAAGTTGAGAAGGAGGCGCCGCCGCCGATCGAGGTCACCGGCAGGCTGACCGTAGAAGAAGCGGTTCTTAAGAAGGTCGTCGGGCAGTCAACCTCGGGGTGAGCGGGCGAGATCCATGGAAAACGCAGAGCCGCAAAAGGTGGCGGGCGGCGAACTTGTCTTTACGGTCGCGGGAGTGAGCCGGCAACGGCGTCGAAGGCAGCAATTCGAATCGCCCAAGAAGGCCTGGATTCCCATACTCGTCGTCGTGATCGTGGCTTTGTTGGGTATTTCCTACTCCCGCAACGTCGGAGCGCCTTCGCTCCGCGCCGTGCCCACATCGCTTTCGTTTGCCCCCTCGCTGGGCTTGGCGGGCTCGACCGAGACCGTTGCCGTCACCAATCGGGGCGCTGCCGGCGTTCTGATCGCCGACTCCGTGCTGACCGGAGGCCACGCCGGCGACTTCGATGTCTTCGGGACGTGTAAAGGCCAAACGCTCGGACCCGGCCAGAGTTGCTCGGTGGATGTTCAGTTCTCACCCACCGACGCCGGGGAGCGTCGGGCGGCGCTCACCTTGACCGATCTCTCGGGGAACTGGCTCGCTAGTGTTCCGTTGTCTGCTTCGGTAATCGCTGAGCCCATGAGTCCCCCAGAGCCGGATACCGTTCCTCCTCTCGAGGGCGCCCCCGCGCTCTTCGCGAACCCACCCGCACTCGATTTCGGGCGCTGGCCCTTGGGAGACGAGGGTGAGCCGTTAGCGATTCGACTCGAGAACAGCGGGTCGATACCTCTCGACATCGAAGAGTTGACAGTCGAGAACAGTCCGGAGGAAGACTTTGCCGTGCATCCCGAGGCGTGTGCGAGTGCTCGGTTGCCGCCAGGCGAGGGGTGTGAGGTTTCGGTGGCGTTTATCCCTCAACGACGCGGAACGCGCTCAGCCCGGCTGCGAATCTCCTCCAGCGCTCCCGGGGGCCCACGAAGCGTCCTATTGAGTGGAGTCGGCGTGCGGCAAAGCAGCCGAGTGCCACCCAAGCTCATTCGGCAAGTCAGGCCTGACGCGAGCCCGGAGGATGTCGGTTTGGTGAAACTGGAGGCGACGATCAGAATCGATGGAAGTGTCCAAGTTGATGGCGTCATCGAAGGTGCGCCGTCGCTGCACGAGAAGGCCGCGGCGGCCGTTCAACAGTGGAAGTACGAGCCGGGGGTGATCAGCGGCCAGCCTTCCGATTGGCCGCTTGAAGTCTGCGTCGCGTTCGAACCCGCGCAATGCCCTCCACTAGAAGGCGAACTGCCGCAAGACGAGCCGCCGAGCGATCCTACTCCGGACGCCCCACCGCGTGTCAGCTACATCGTGCCACCCAGGCTGATCGAACTGATCGAGCCCCAGTCGGTCCCAGGAGAATCCGGTGTCGTGGCGTTGCAGGCGACGATCGGAATCGATGGAAGCGTCAGCGTGGGCGAGGTTCTTAGTGGCCCTGAGGGGCTCCGCGAGAATGCCGTCGCGGCGGCCGAACAGTGGCGGTACGAGGCTGGAACGGTCGGCGGAGAGCCGCGGCCCTGGGGTCTTAGGATAGGCGTCGACTTCAAGCCGGGGCGCTAGCAAGCATCGCGCCAGTCCCGCCGCACGCAAGAAGGCCTACCCGGTCGCGCCAGGAATGTCTGCTGGAACAATAACAGGCAAGACCTGGGGTAGCAGTTTGACCTCAAGCGGCAGCGTACCCAACGCCTCGCCATCGACTTCGATACGCGTGGTCTCGGCCGACTGTGCCACCACCTTGGACGCCCTGAAATGCCTTACCTTGGGGTGCTGGTAAATATCGTCTGAGTAGAGCACGGGCAGATCCCGAACCAGCTCGAACATATTGAGCCGGTCGATGGTCGTCACCTCGAACTGCCCGTCATCGAGCACGGCCGTCGGACAAGGATGCATGCCGCCGCCGTGGTAGCGGCCGTTGCCGATGGCGATGTTCGTGATGCGGAACTTTTCATCGAGCGGCGTATCGTCGAGTTGCAGCCGCACGTGCTTGGCTCTGTAGGTGAGGAACACCTCGAGCGTCGCGTACAAGAAAGCCACACGCCCGCCCAGCGGGCTCAAGAAGTTCTTGGCCCGCTTGGAGACGTCGCCTCCCATCCCCAAGCTGACGACGTTGACGAAATAGCGCTCTACCGGTACGCCGTCGTAGCCGTTGAGCCGCGCTAGGCCCACGTCGATCGTCAGCGTGCGCCCGGCGGCAATCACCTCCACCGCTTCGTCAATCTCGGATGGGAGCTGAAGCGTCCTTCGGAAGTCGCCGCCCGTGCCGATGGGGATGATGCCGAGGGTGGCCGCGGGGCGTACCGGCTTGCCGTCCCGCAAGAAACCGTTGGCGACCTCGTTAATCGTGCCGTCGCCTCCCACGGCGACGACCAAATCACCGCCCGCTTCAATGGCGCTGCGAGCCAGCTCGGTCGCGTGCCCGGGGCGGGACGTGAACCTCTCTTCGACACCGCCGAAGCGCTGTTGTAGCGACGCGGCGATGCCGGGCCAGGCCTTCGCCGCGCGGCCGCCGGCAGCCTTCGGGTTCAGAATCGCGACGGGATACTTCGCTTCGGGCAAGACCTATTTTCGCAGGTGAGGAAGACGCCGGTAGATGTCGTCGATCGTGTCACGCAACGTTGTCATCGGATCGCGGGCCTGGAAACCCAACTCGCGTTGCGCCTTCGACGAATCGCAATACCAATAAAGGTTCGACATCCCAATGGACGCATCGTCGAGTTCGAAGGTCCGACCCACCAACGGCAGCACGCGGCGAGCCGCCCGCGCACCGAACAGCGACACCCCCACCGGCAGCGACAGCGCGGGGGCTTTGATGCCCGTGATCGACGAGACGCGGTCGATCCACTCGCGGAAAGCCCAATTGGGTCCGGTCAGCAGATACCGCTCACCGATCTTGCCGCGCTTCATGGCGGCGATCAGTCCCGCTGCGGCGTCCCGTGCGTCCACGAGGTTGAGCCCGCCATTTGGAACCGCTGCGATCTGACCCTTGAGAAACAGAACGATGTCGTGAGTCGAAGACTGCCTTTCGTCGCCGGGGCCCAACAGCAAACTGGGATTGACGACGACGATGGGCAGCTTCTCATGCTTGACGTACCAAAAAGCGAGCTTCTCGGCGTAGATCTTGCTCAGGTAGTAGGGCCATGCGGCGACGATCTCGTTCGTGTACGGAGATTGCTCGGTATGGAGCACCGGCTGGCGGCTGACGCCGACCGTCCCGGAGGAAGAGACCACCACGATTTTCTTCGCACCGGATTCTCGGGCCGCTTCGCAAACGTTACGGGTACCCTCCACGTGCGTCTGATAGAGCGGCCAGGGGTCGGTCGGACTGCGATCGACGACGCCGGCTAGGTGATAGATCTCGGCCGCGCCGTCGACAGCTCGCGCGACGTCCTCTCGCGACTTGATGTCACCCTGAGCGATCTCAACGCGATCGTCGTCTGGAGCCGATGCGCCGCGGCACAACAGCCGCAGCCTGGCATCGGGTTCCACCTGCTTGAGTTGCTCGACGAGATGCGTGCCGAGGAAGCCGGTGGCCCCCGTGACGAGAACGGTTTTCATGACGCTAGATCGATTCGGGGATGCCCGACACATCCGCCATGCCGATGGGCGGGATGTGCATCAGCGTGACGCTGGGTTTGTGACCGACGTGGGATTGGGCCATTGCGAGAGCCTCGTCCATCGTCGCGGCGCACTCCCAGCCCATCACGTGTGCCGTGGCCGGGTCTTCCGCGCCGACGACGATCACCTTGCCCACGTGCGCGCGGCCGTTCTCCCCCCAGTACCACATGTAGAACGGATGGACCCCGTGGTAGGCGTGCCCGTGCCGGTACATCTCGATGTACTCGGGGTTGTGAGCGAACTCCGCCTCGTATTTCTGCTGCAAGACAAAGGAGTCGGTCGTCTCGGGCAGAATTCGGTGGAAGAACTCGATGTACGAGGGATGGTGTCTCGGGTCGAATTCGTTGTAGAGCGGGTGCGTCAAGATCAACACGCCGTTTTTCTTGACCACCGGCATGCCGCGGTACATGTTGTGGAAATAGCCGAGCGCCAGCACCTGCACCAGCAGCGGGTTGAGAATCGAGTTGACGTTGTAGGGCGAGATGAACGGGATGCCGTAGACCACGGCGTCCGTTTGGCCGTCGAGCGGCACGCCGTACTGCTGATAGCAGTAGGCCAACGTCTTCTCATGCGTCGGCAGCGTCGCGCCGGCGTGGACGGCAATCATTTGATACGGCGCCGGCACGGAGAACAGGATCTTGCGCTTTGCGTTGCGCGGCAGGGCTTTGAGCGAAGCCTGTGCAGTCCGAAAGGCCACCTTGTCGAAGGCGTTGTAATGATCTTCGTTCTTGACGAAGAACGACATCGCCGGGTTGAACATCGCGTTGTTGACAACGGTCTCGATGTGGAAGACCTTTAACGTCGAGTTGATCACCTTCGCCATGCGGTCGCAGGAATCGGTCAGCGCCGAGTGCTTGTGGTCGAAATACGAGTCGCACTCGCGGATCGTCTTGGGGTCGTGGTGTGCCTGTAGCGAGGCGTAGTCACACAGGCCCACACCGATCGACTTGCTGCCCCCGTCCATCGAGACCAGGTTGATGTTGACGTAAATCAGAAGGTCCGACTCGGCGGCGCGCCGGTTGATGCGCACGTGTTCGCCCAACTCGGTCTGGCCCAGTTCGACCATCCCGTCGGGCGCCTCGCCGTCGTGGTTGTAGAGCCGATCGGGGTGGTAGGTGTCGAAGATGTGCTGGCCGACGGCGTGGCGGATCTCGAACTCCTCCATGCGGCGGTGGAACGAAGTGGCGATGATGATGTGAACGTCGCTGACGCCCTTCTCGGCGAGAAGGTTGAGCACGATCGTGAGTACCGATTCGCGCAGGTCGGGCCGCGACATCTTCGGCAGGGGCAGAGAAACGTCGTCGATGGCGATCGTGACTTTCATCCCCGGGCGCAGGAGCGCGACGAGCGGATCCATCTCTTCGGGATGCTCGAGCGCCCACGCGATGCCGGCCTCGCGGTCGGGCAGACCGGCGATGGTCGGCTTGGGGTAAACGACACGCATCCCGGCGGGCATCTTGATGTCGAGCAGGTCTTCGCCGGACCACAGCAGCCGGTTGGCGGAGCGCTCTTCGAGGTGAACGACGCAGCCGTCGGTGGGGACCAAAGCGTTGCGTCCGACGGCGTTGGGCGTGGGGTCGCCGAATTCAAAGTCGGAGGTCACGCGGATGGGTTCGACTTGGGTCGCCATGGTTTTGCAATGCCGGGACTAGCCTGCATGCGCTAGATTTTCAAATCCAGAATCGGCCAGCCACGCTCGGCGGCCACGCGCCGTAACCGCCGCTCGGGATTCACCGCGGCGGGAAGCCCCACCGCCTCGAGCATCGGCAAGTCCGACAAGCTGTCGGAGTAGGACTTCGATTGCGCGGTTTCCACATTATACTGGCGGCAGTACGATCGAATCGCCTCCACCTTGGCTGCTTCCGCCAGGAGCGGGGGCGCTACCTGCCCCGTGGCGATCCCGTTCTCGTACACCAGCCGGTTCGCTATCACATTATCGAAGCCGAAGTAACGTACGGCTGGGGCGATCGCGAAGTCAAGCCCGCCGCTCACGAGAACCAAGCGGTAGCCCCCGCGGCGGTCCGCGTCGAGGCATGCCTTAGCGCCGGGAAAGACCTTGGGCCGGATTTCGTTTTCAAACAATCGCTCGGCCTCTTTTCGCAGCCAATCTTCCGAGAGACCCCGATACTCGCGGTAGAAAACCTCGTTGAACAGCCGCCGGGAATACATGTCGAGGCCGATCCACAAGGGGACCGTGACGAGCAGCTTGCCGTATCGCCGCCAGGCTTCAAACCGCGACGGGTGGTTCTTCGCGAAGTGCGCGTAGCGGGTGACGACGTTGCTCGAGACGAGCGTCCCATCGAAGTCGTAGAAGGCGGCGCGCGTGGGCTGGTGCATGAAAACGGTGCTTACGGTTCCTCAGTAGAACACAGTCCTCGTCCGGTGCCGCGGCTGCGCCTTGTACTCTGCCTGCTGCCCGCGATTCCACAGGAAGTAGTCGAGTTCCATGGCTGTCACCGCGCGCCCGGTGCACTGCAACTCCTCCACGATCTTCTCGACCGCGTACAACGCGCAGGCCCTGATCTCGACCTCCTGCTTCGAACCCGGCGCGATCAACTCGCCGGCGTTGATCGCCTCGAGGAGAGCCGCGTCGTATCGCAGGACGTTATCCACCCGCAGTACATGCGGCACCAGATTGTCTGCGAACATCGTCAGTTTCGACAGGTCGTCGAACCGGCCGGGCCCCCACCCGTCGAACGCGAGTGCCAGGTCCGCCGCCATGAGCTGTGCGCGCTTGTAGAAAGCGATGTCGGCACCGTCGTAAGTTTCGACATCTCGAAACAGCGGCATATCGGCAAGGATCTCGATCAGCCGATCCACCGAGCTGTCGGCTGCGAGGACGAGTTTGGTGAAACTGTCGTCGAAGCGCTCCTGCAGGTATCGGCCCAAGTCATTAAGCGCTTTCGCAAACAACTCCATCAGCTCAGCGACCGTCGCATTGGAAGGATCCTGACCAAAGAACGACGTGCAACGCTCCGTTGAGATCTCACGCAGTTGCCGAGCCGACAGCGGCCCATCTTCTTGAAAATAGTCATTGAGCGAAGACGCGATCGTGAAGTAGCCAGACAACCTGGGCCGCTTTTCGAGGGCAGGGAAGTACCCCGAGCCGAAGTTGATGCTGTCGAGCGTCACGATGAAGGCCACTGTGTCGTCGCCGTGCCCAAGGTAGTGGTGATTGGGGTCGAAGCTGGGTCGGCTCAGCTCAGACAAGGGCAGGCTGAGTGCGTACGTGGTCAGAAGGCCGCGGTCGATCGAGACGTACCGGGCCTGCTCGGCGACCCGGCGGCAACTCTCGCGAACGAGAACGGTCGGGGACGTCTCAACGTGCTCGTGCTGATTGCCGGCCACCGGCGTCTGAGGAAAATCTGACAGCGGACGAAGACATCGCTACGAGCCCGCAAACAGGTTCCGAAAGTTCTGCTTGTGCCGCCAAGCGAGAAACACCGTCATCAAGATCGCGTTTCGCGTATGCATACCGCCGACCGACGTGGCCATCATGATGGTGAAGAAGATCCAAGTCGAGATCGACGCAATCATTCCCGCTTCCTTCCACTTCAGACGGCTGCCCAACAGGCGCACGGCGACGAAGAACGCCAGGGACAGCACCGCCCAATGCGGGAACAGTTCCAGCATGACGCCCGCGGAGGTGGCAATGCCTTTGCCGCCACGGAACTTGAGAAAAGGCGAATAGCAATGCCCGAAGACCACGACGAAGCCAAACAGCCACGCGTATGATTCGGGGTCGCCCGGCCGCAGGAACAGCCACACCGCCAGGTACCCTTTGCCCAAGTCGCCGATGAGAGCCACCACGGCCCGTGGCGTGCTCACGCGGAGGACATTGTTGAAGCCCGGGTTGCCGGAGCCGACGGTACGAATGTCGATGCCGCTTCCCATCATCGCCAGGACGGAGAAGGGCATCGCGCCGACAAAGAAGCAGCCCAGCATTCTGAGTAGTGTGTCGAGATCAATCATGGGAAGCTTGAACGTGCCTAGGCTCCTGGCCGTTTGCAGTTTGATGGGCTAGTTGGGCGATCTCTCGCCGTAGCTCGTCGCGGAGTCGAGCGGCACCGCTTAGGTCCCCGTCATATAGATCGCTGTGCAGACCGTTGTTCGAGGCTGCACGGGCACGCCCGGCTTTCACGGCGACCCCTGGTCGGCGACGGCCTCCTTTGGGCGCAGACTCCAGAGCCTCCTCGCCAATGTAGACAGGCACGATAGGGGAACCGGCATCTCTGGCGGCTTGGATCGGCTCGAGGCGGAAGCGGCTGCGCGACGGTCCGCCGGCCGCGGGCGCGTCGGAGAGCAACAGCACCGAGCAGCCGCCTTCCAAGGCACGCCCTACATCTTGGCGCAGGGTGGCGTTCGCTGGGCCGAAACCTTCCTGCGGAATCAGCAGCGGCTCGAGTAGGAAGGCCATGGCCCGGGCTAGCGACCGCAGTCCTTGCTCGCCGGCCAGCACCGTGGGCCCAGGAAGCGCACTCAGCAAATGCAGAGCATCATCGGGTCCGGCACGGCCGGCCACGTATAGCACAGGCGCGCCGGAAGCCCCGCCGCCCGTACCTACCTGGACATGAGGAGTGTGGCTCAACAAGCTGGCGGTCCCACGCACGATCCCCGCGGCCATTCTCTGATTGGGCATCACCCGGGCCGCCAGCCCTCCTGCAAGCGCAATCTTCTCCTGCCCTACGGAATCGATGAAAGCCCAGGCTCGACCGGCTGCGTTGCGCAACCCATGTCCAATCCAGGCACCGGCGTTCTCCATCCACAGGCGCGCGACTTGCAACCACGGCGGCTTGGCCTTGCCGCGCAGTCGCCCGCTCTCATAAAGGGCGCGCGACTCCAACCGGCGAATCTTGCCACTGGAAGTTTTGGGGACCGTCTGAGGCGGAACCAATTCGATGTGGTCCGGTGGCAGGCCGATCGCTTCGTCCACCAGCCGAACGATGTCGGCTTTGATGCGCTCCGGCTCGTTCGGGTCCGCCGAACGAGTCTCAGCCACAACGACCAGCCGTTCCGTCCCGCTCTCAGGATCGACGCTGCCGAACGCAGCCACACAACCTCGGCGCACTTCGGCCGCGTCCGCCGTCGCCAGTTCCACCTCCTGAGGGATGATGTTGTGGCCGGCCTTGATGATGCAGTCCTTCTTGCGCCCGGTGATATAGACCTCGCTGTCGGCCAAGTAGCCAAGGTCGCCGGTGTCCATCCATCCGTCCCCGCCGACCACGGCGGCCGTGGCCTCGGGATTGCGAAAGTAGCCCTCGGTCTTCGACGGCCCCCGAAAGAGCACACGTCCTTGGATGCGCTGGGCGACGTCTTGGCCCCCGTCATTGACGACCCGAACCTCGTGGCCGGGTAGCGGCCTGCCGTTGGCGACGAAGCGCAGTACGGCGGTTGCGCCGGGCCTCGCCGGGACCGCGCGTCCTTCCACCTTGAAGTCCTCTCGCGTGATCACGTCGATACGCGGTACTCGGTTGATGGGCGGGAACGTCAGCGCCACCGACGACTCGGCCAAGCCGTAACATGGCACGTAGCTTTCCGGACGGAATCCGTAGCACCGGAAGCGCTCAGCGAATCGGGATAGCGTATCCGGCAGTACAGGCTCGCCGGCGTTGATCGCCACGCGCCAAGCGCTGAGATCGACCCCCTCGATGGCTTCGTCTCGGATCTTGCGGGCGCACAGTTCAAACGAGAAGTTCGGTGCCGGGCAGAGCGTTCCTCGCGAGTCGCTCAAGGCCCACAACCACCGCTCCGGCCGCGACAAGAAGGCCAGCGGTGACATGACCGTGATCGGAAACCCGTGATAGACGCTGAACAGCCACGAGCCGATCAGCCCCATGTCGTGATAAAGAGGCAGCCAACTCACGACCGCGTCATCCGGACGCGCCTCGACCGCCCAGCCGATGCCGCGCACATTGGCCAGCACGTTCTCGTGCGTTAACACGACACCCTTCGGGTCGCCCGTGCTGCCCGAGGTGTACTGAATGAAGAACGCGTCGGCCGCCGCCACCTGTGGAGTGCGCGCCCCCCGGCCGCGGTGTTGGAGAGCCTGGGCCGTGGTCAGCTCGACCCGTCCGGGCAGGCTCAGCCCCATGACTTTCGAGACCGCGCGCACCTGGTCGAAAGAGATCAGGAAGCGCACCCCCGCGTTTTGCAGGATGAGCGACTGGCGACGGACGTACTCCTCGATCTTGTCCGGACGCGCCGGCGGGTAGATCGGCACCGCGATGCCACCGGCCAGCATCACGCCGAGAAACGAGTAGAAAAACTCGGCGCAGGTCGGCAGCATGATGGCCACCGTGTCGTTGCGCTGCAGGCCGGACGCCACGAGTCCCGCAGCGACCTCGGATGCCTCGTGGAACAAATGGCTGTAGGAAATCTCCTGCCCCCATCGTTCTTCGAGCAAGTGGACCTGGACACGATCGGGGACAGCGTTGGCGTGTCCGCGCAGCACCTCGGTAAAGCTGCGAGCCCCGGTCGGCGCGGGCGGTGCGTCCTCGGCCGGTTGGCGGATGGGATACCGCGATTGGGTAACCTTCGACGACTCCGCCACGCTCAATGCCTTGAGCCATTCGGCAGGGGATTCTGCGGTTTGGGCCGTCTCGTCGGGAAGCCGCCGGCCGAAGCGACTTTCGACGCGCACCAGTAACTCGACACGTTCGAGGCTACCCAGACCCAGGTCGCGCTCCAACGACGAGTGAAGCTCGACCGTGTGGGCCGCTTCGTGGGAGCCGATTTCCTCAAGCAGGCTGCGGACGAGCGACAACAACTCGCGCTCGGCGGTTGAGGAGTCCACACTGGCAGCCGGTGTCGCCATCACCAAGGAACTTCTAAGTGTAGCGTCTGGACCGGAGCGTTCCCCAATGAAGTCTACGGGACCATGGAGTGTTAGGATCGGGGTTCGTGTGGCGTAAGCCTCCAGGCGTTGAGTTTCATGACATCGTAGACACTTCCCTTCGCCGCCTATTCGCCGACAGAAAGCAAAGAGATGGCAAACAAAGGAGATACGCTCTGGGTACAGGACGGGAAGGATGTTAGGCAACGTCCAGCTTAGTGGAACGCATTGCAAACGCTGTCGATGTCGCGGAGTCAAGACTTGGCGCAGCCAACTCGCTGGAAGGTCTTGACGCCGTGGCATCGACAGCGCAAACATAGCGAGCGCTGGACGTTCCGAAAGTGTCTACGATGTCATGAGACTGTACACCTCCAGGCTTGCCGAGAACCGATTCCTCGGTTCTCAGGTTCTCGGACCATAGCGGATGCCCGATTGCTTGCCACCCTGAGTCTCGAAGAATCGAGACTCCGCAAGCCTAGAGGCTTGTGCCACGCGCTTCTTCAAGACTCGACACCTCGGTTCAGTTCTCGACGCCCCCTCACTAGCGATTGATGCCCGCTGCCTACAATAAACGCTGGATCTGGGCGGTCCTCCTCGCCGTTCTCTTCCCCATTTTCGCCATCCACTTCTCGTGCGTCGCCATCATGGGACCCGGCACCTGGGGCTCGGGTCTTGAAGAGAAGCAGCCGGAGATCATGCCGGCGGCCTCGAACCCACGCGTGGCTCCGTATCTCGATGAGTTTGCCGGCCGCCCTCAACGAGCCGCGTCGGATGTCGAGCTGCCTGGCGATGCAGGAACGCTCCCAGGGCGTGCCATCTCCTCCGATCACATCGAGCCCGAAGGACTGTGGGTCGTCCAAACCCACGAAGGAAAGCGATGGGTCGATGAGCAGCGCGTCATCCTACTGCGGGGCGGCGACACGGAACCCAAGCGGATCGCGATCCCTGACGGCATGATTGTCGAGAACCCTGTCTTCATTCGCCGCGGTGGCCGCGTCATGTTGGTCTTCAGCCGCTGGCAGAGCTGGTTTCTCCCGATGGCAGGCAAGGTGAGGCGTTTCTGGCGTAGCGTGTTCGACGAGACTCTGCGGCCCGAGTACTCGCTGTATCTGTACGATCTAGACCAGCAGCAGTCAACCTACTGGGGGCCGGGACACACGCTCCTCGCCTCCCCCGATCGTCAGCGCGCGTTGCTCCTCCGTTCGGGGGCGATGGCCGGCGGATACTACAGCATTCATCTTTGGGATTTCGAGACCGACAAACTTGAGACGATCGTCTCGCTGCGTGAATCCGACCCAGGCTCGGGCCGCTCGTTTGAGTACCTCTGGTCGGCGGATTCCCGAGCGTTTCAACTCACAGGCCGCACCGGCGGGTTCGAGAGGCGCAAACGCGAGGGCCGTGACCTGAACCTGATCTACCTGGTCGGGGATCCGAACCTCTACGCCGTGAGCGACTGAGGCGCGTAAGCCGCGCGGCTTGCCGGCCGGGACGCTACGGGCGAGTGCTCACACCACTCGCCCCCCACGACCACATGTGGTAAAACAGTCTTCTTCAACCATGCAAACCAATACCATCAAGCACAAACTTCAACAGGGCGGCACCGTCCTCGGCTCCTGCATCACCGACTACACCAGCCCCGAGGTCGTCACCCTCCTCAAGGCCGCCGGCCTCGACTTCTTCTTCATCGACACCGAGCATTCGCCCACCGACTATCGCGAGATCCAAACGCTCGTTCGGGTCGCTCGTGCGGCCGATGTCATCCCTGTCGTTCGAGTCACGCAGTCGGAATACTTCCTCATCGCGCGCGCCCTTGATTGTGGAGCGATGGGCATCATCTCGCCGCGCACCGAGTCGGTGGAAGAGGGCGAACGCGTCGTTGCCGCTATGAAGTTTCCGCCGGTGGGCCGCCGCGGCTACGGCATGCGTAGCATCATCACCGACCTCGACTTCCACGGGGCTGGCCCCGAGATGGAGTCGGCGAACAACGAAACGATGGTTATCCTGCAGATGGAGACGCAGGCCTGCGTCGACGCCATCTACGATATCACCGCCATCCCGGGCGTGGACGCGATCATGGTCGGCCCGTTCGATCTCTCGGTTTCGCTGGGCATTCCCGGGGACTTCGAGAACCCCATCTTCTGGAATGCCTTCGACCGTATGGTCGACGCTTGCAACAAGAACGGAGTCGCCCCGGGCGTACATATGGCGAAACTGGCCTTGCTACAAAAGGCTCGCGGCCACGGTGCCCGCTACCTGGTGTTTGGTTCCGACGTTTCGGTGCTGCTCAACGGTTGGAAATTGGCAAGGGAAAACATGGGGGCGGCAGACGAGGTCGGCGCGGTGAAGAGCGGCTACATGTAGCTAGGCGCCCCGCTCACCAGTTAGACCGCGGCCAGCGTCGCTACCGGCCGGTTCGCCTTCCACAACTCGATGTAGGGCTTGAGGTCGTCCATCATCGCCTCGAACTGAGCCGGGTTCAGCGACTGCGGGCCATCGCTCCAAGCGGCTTCGGGCTGCGGATGGACTTCAACCATTATCCCGTCAGCGCCCACCGCCACGCACGCCCGCGCCAGCGTCGGTATGAGGTCGCGCTTGCCGGAGGAATGAGCCGGATCAAGGACGACCGGCAGGTGCGTTAACTCGTTCAGCACCGGCACGGCTTGAATGTCGAGCACGTTGCGCGTCGCCGTCTCGAAGGTCCGAAGACCCCGTTCGCACAGGATGACGTTGGGATTGCCGTGCGTAACGATGTACTCGGCCGAAAGCAGCAGCTCTTTGATCGTCGTGGCCATGCCGCGCTTCAGCATCACCGGGCGGTCCACGCGGCCCACCGCTTTGAGCAGCGGGAAGTTCTGAATATTGCGGGCGCCGATCTGGAGCACGTCGGTGTACTCGGCTACGAGGTTCACGTTCGTCACCGTCATAACCTCGGTGATGACGGCCAGGTCATGCGCGTCTCCCGCTTTTCGCAGTAGCTTTAGGCCTTCTTCCTCGAGCCCCTGGAAGTCGTAGGGCGAGGTACGCGGCTTGAAGGCGCCGCCGCGCAGCAGTTTGCCGCCCGCTTTCGCGACCACCTCGGCCGTAGTCATGATCTGCTCTTCGGTTTCCACCGAGCACGGTCCGGCCATGACGATGAACTCTTCGCCGCCGATCACCGCGTCGCGGATCTTGATCTGCGTATGATCCGGCTTGTACTGCTTGCTAACGAACTTGTAGGGCGCCGAGATCCGAACCGCGCTCTCAACCCCTTCGGCCGCGCGCAACGATTCCAGGCAGTGCGTCACGTCTCCCACCCCCACGGCGGCGATGACACTTCGCTCTTCTCCCTGGATCGAGTGAACGTGGTAGCCGAACTCCTCGATCCGTTTTCGCACGTGGTCAATCTGCTCTTTGCTCGCGCCGAGCTTCATCGAGATGATCATGACTTGAACCCCTTGCAACAAAAAAACCCACTCTCCTGAGTGGGTTTGGTTCGTGAAACGACTGCGGTTCTAAACCTACGCCACTCTACGGGTTATCGGCCCGTAAATCGACAGCAATGGGTAAAGGCGTAGCTGACCTTCATGGTAGCCAGTGATTATAACAACAACCCACGGGAGTGTCTAGCTCGGTCCAGGGCTTGTCCAGGGCTTGTCGTATCCGATTAAAAATGTCCCCATCCTCCTCGTTACGCCTTGGCCGCCACCCGCGGCACGAACGGTCGGCCGCTGGTGTCCACCGCCCGCAGATACGCCACCAACTTGCGTGCCACGGACAACATGGCGCGATTGCGCGGGCCGCCCTGGAACTCCCCGCTCATCGACGTCGTGTAGTTGCGGGTTCGTCCCGACACTACTTAGCGCTACCTTCATAAGAGGAAGGAGAACCGACAATGGATGTTCTTCAGCTTGACTGGCGGCAGCTCGGGTGGTCCCTCAGCGGGCTCGTCGTAGCCGGCTTACTGGGCCTGATCATCGACGCGGTGCTTCACGCCATCGCCCGCCGTATCGCCGACCGTACCGACAACATCATCGACAACTCACTCGTCCGCCACGGCCACCGGCCGCTTCGGTGGATCTTCCCTCTGCTGGCCGCGTTTCTGGCGATGCCGCTGCTACCGTTCCCGGCGGGCATCGGCGGGCCGCTTCGGCATGCCCTCGGCCTCGCTCTGATCGCCTGCCTAGCCTGGCTGCTGATCTCACTCACTGACGTGATCGATGATCTCGTCAGCGACAAGTACTGTCTTGACGTCGCGGACAATCTCGAAGCGCGCCGCGTCCACACCCAGATCGCCGTCCTCAGGCGGATCGCGGTCATCCTCGTCGGCATCGTGACGTTGTCGATCATGCTCATGACTTTCCCGAGTATCCGCGAGGTGGGCGCGACCTTGTTTGCATCGGCGGGCCTGGCCGGCTTGGTCGCCGGTATGGCCGCCCGGCCGGCGTTGGCAAACCTGATCGCCGGCGTGCAGATCGCCCTCTCGCGCCCCATCCGTCTCGACGACGTCGTGATTGTCGAAGGCGAATGGGGCTGGATCGAAGAGATCACCACCACCTTCGTGGTCGTCCGCATCTGGGACCAGCGCCGCCTGGTCGTTCCGCTGTCGTACTTCATGGAAAAGCCCTTCCAGAATTGGACTCGGCAGACGGCCGACATCCTCGGCACGGCCTTCGTGTACACCGACTACAGCGTGCCCGTCGACGAGGTGCGCCAAGAACTGCACCGCATCCTCGAATTGTCGGACGATTGGGACGGCAAGGCGTGGGGCCTGCAAGTCACCGACGCCACCGAGCACACGATGAAGTTACGCGCGATCATGAGTACCGCGGATTCCGGCAAAGCGTGGAACCTGCGGTGCCACGTGCGCGAGGAGTTGATCAAGTTCCTGCAGCAGCGCTTCCCCGAAAGCCTGCCGAAGACGCGGGCCGTGCTGGAAGGGCCGAGGCCGGGTGGCGGTCCCCGCCCCGAAGAAACGGGGGCGGACATAGGGGCGTAGCGCGGAGGCTGAAGCCGGTTTGGGGGAGGGTTTAGCCGCACAGAAACAGTCTGCGTCAGAGGGCGGAGACGTCGACCAGGAGGTCGACGCTTGCAGGCCGGAGGCCCGCGCCAGTGGCGGCACCTTGGTCTCGGGTAGGCTACAATCATCACTGAGGTCTTTGGGGGTTATTCCCTTGTATCTCCAGGCCCGTCCTGGAGCCATCTCTGACAAAGGAGGTTTGCTGCGTGGCCGAAGTTCACATCCAAGACGGCGAATCGCTGGACGGCGCTCTACGGCGCTTCAAGCGAAAGGTCCAGCAGGAAGACATCATCAAGGAAGTCAAGCGTCATTCGTATTACCTGAAGCCTGGCGAGAAGAAACGGGTCAAGCAGGCCCTCGCCCGCAAGCGCAATCGCAAGAAGTTGCGCCGGGACTACAGTTAGCGGAACCGCTGGGCCCTGGCCCTCAGGGTCCGCCGCATGCTGTACAGCCTCGGCGTTGGAAGGCTGTCGCCCTTCCGCACCCGGTCGAGGCTCCCATCACTCACATGGAAAACCGGCGGCGATTCTATGTCCAAAACTTCGGCTGCCGGGCCACCCAAGCCGACGGCGCTGCGCTAGCCGCCGACCTACAGGCGCGCGGCTTACAGCCTACGCCTGACCGCAGCGGCGCCGACGTGGTCGTCATCAACACCTGCACGGTAACCGTCGAAGCCGACCAAGACGCCCGCCAGACCGTCCGCCGCGTGCACCGCGAGAACCCGGATGCGGAGATCCTCGTCACCGGCTGCTACGCCCAGCGGCGGCCGGACGAGCTGGCCGCTCTGCCCGGTGTGAAGTGGGTCGTGGGCAACTCGCACAAGACCGTGATCGGCGAGGTCGTTGCCCCATCGGCCGCCCCATCTCTCGCGCCAGACGCCCAACCCCTTGTCACGATTGCTACGAGCAAGCAGCCACCCGAACCCGCGGCGCTCGACTATCACGGCGAAATCGCCAGCGGTGCTGTGCTCGTCGGTGACATCTTTCAACAGAAGACCTTCTTGAGCGCCCCTGTCATCGAAGCCGGGAGGGACCGCAGTCGCCCCAATCTCAAGATTCAAGATGGCTGCCACAATCGCTGTAGCTTTTGCGTGATTCCCTCGGTGCGCGGCAACAGCCGCAGCGCCCCGGCCGATCGTATTGTCGACGAAGTCCGCGGGCTGGCCGCGCTCTATCCCGAGATCGTCCTGACGGGCATCAACCTGGGCCGCTGGGGTCGCGACCTGCCCAGCCGTCCACGCTTCCCCGAGTTGCTACGACGCCTGCTTGGGGCGACCGACACCGTCAAGCTTCGGCTCAGCTCGGTCGAGCCGATGGACTGGACCGACGACCTGCTCGCTCTGATGGCCGGGGAGGAGCGCATCGCCAAGCACGTCCACATCCCGTTGCAGTCGGGCTCGGACGCGATTCTGAAGGCGATGCGCCGGCGCTACCGTACGCGACACTACGCGGGACGCCTTGAAAAAGCCCGTACGCTGATGCCCAGCGCCGGCATCGGGGCCGACGTGATGGTCGGCTTCCCCGGCGAGACGGAGCGTGAGTTCGAGGAGACGCGGCGCTTCGTCGCCGAGATGCCCTTTACGTACCTTCATGTCTTCAGCTACTCGGCCCGGCCGGGCACCCCTTCCACGGCGCTGCCCGGCGAGCCGTCTCGGGCGGTCAAGAAGCAGAGGAACCGCATGCTCCGTGAGCTGGTCGCCGAAAAGAACCTCCAGTTCCGCCGCGACCTGGTCGGGAGCCGCTTTCCCGCCGTGACGCTGGAGGCCGGCAACGGTGCGGGCACCAGGGCCCTGACCGACAATTACCTCGACGTGCGGATCGCGGAGCAGAGCCTGACGCCGGGTCTCCCCGTCAGCATCGAGCTGACAAGCTGCGATGTGACCTCCACCTCGGCACGACTCGTGTAGTGTCTGTCCCTCCGTCTAATCACGGTTGCTACACTCGTCCCGTGACGTCGCTTGCCCGCATCTTCCTCGCCTGTTTCGTCGCCGCGAGCCACCTACTCGCTGCCGACTGGCCCACCTTCGGCCACGATCCGCAGCGCAGCAGTTGGGCTCGCGAGGAGCGCGTCCTCAACAGGGACAACGTTTCGCGGTTGAAGCTCAAGTGGAAGGTCAAACTCGAAAACGAAACGAAGTCGCTCACCGCGCTCACCTCGCCCATCGTCGTCAGCGGTGTCCCAATCGAAAACGGGCCGAAGGACCTCATCTACGTCGGCGGTAGCAGTGATGTCTTCTACGCCATCGACGTGGCGAACGGCGAGGTCGTCTGGTCGAAGACCTTCAAGACCGACATCGTCAACAAGCGGCCGGGCATGTGGCTCTGTCCAAAGGGCCTCAACGCCACGCCCGCGGCCGACCCCGAGCGGCAGACGATCTATGTGATCTCGACCGACGGCAGGCTCTACGCGCTCGACCTCGCGACCGGCAAAGAGAAGTTCCGCGCCGTGCAGTTCGTGCCGCCGTTCTCGAAGAACTGGAGCCTCAACGTGCGCGGCTCCACCGTCTACACGTCAATCTCGCAGAACTGTGGCGACACGCCCTCGGGCGTGGCCTCGATGGACCTGAGCGACCCCGTCCGGCCCGTGGTGCGCAACTGGCGCGCGGCCCGATACGGCGCGGGCGTTTGGGGACGAGGCGGCATCGTGCTCGACGACCGAGGGCGCATCTTCGGCGCGACCGGCGACGGCGACTTCGACCCGTCGGCATCCGACTACGGCCAGACCATGTTCGCCCTCGACCCCAAGACGCTGCAACTGCTCGACTACTTCACGCCTCGCAACTGGGAGTACCTCAAGAAGCGCGACTTCGACATGACCGCCTCGCCCGTCGTGTTCGGTTACAACGGCCGGCCACTGCTCGCCGTGGGCGGCAAAGAGGGCCTGGTCTACCTCATGGACGCCGACCGCCTCGGCGGCGACGATCACCAGTCCTGTCTCTATACGACGCCGCTGCTCTCCAACGACGAGGAGTGGTTCGAGGGCAAGGGTGTGTGGGGCGGGCTCTCGGCTTATCGCGATTCGCAGGGCCGGCATTGGCTGTACGTTCCGCTGTGGGGTCCGCTGTCGTCGAAGGGACCGACGTATCCGCACACCAACGGCCCCAACTCCAACGGCAGCGTCGCCGCGTTCATCGTCGAGGACAGCCCGGCGACGGGCGAGCCTTTTCTGAAGGCGGCGTGGGTCAGCGGTGACCTCGCCGTGCCCGAGCCTGTCGCCATCGCGAATGACGTCGTGTTTGTACTCGCGAACGGCGAGAACGTGCGTCAAACCGTTGAGGCCGGCATCTTCGACCGCGGCAACTTGCAGATCCTCAAGGACACCGAGAGACTCGAAGGCAAGGCCCGCGCCGAGTTGCGAGCCCTCGACGCGCACACCGGGCGCGAACTATGGCGCAGCGAGCCTGGTGCGTTCGAGACGTGGTCTCACTTCAGCGGTCTGGCCGTCGCCAACGGACAGGTCTACGCCGTGGATTTCAGTTCAACTTTGTATTGCTTCGCGCTCGGCAGAGAGTCGCCGTGAGCCGGGCTTCTCCTATGCGGCCAGGCGTTCGTTGAGGTCCCGCTGGGCATCGGCGACGAGCCGGGCGGCGTTGTTGTAGAACAGGTCCTCGATCTGTTGACGGCTCAGGGTGACGTAGCGCGTCGCACGCTTCATCGCACGCAGCATCTCGTATCGAACAAAGGTGAACCCGCCGGAGCAGTGCGTCGTGTTCAACGTCTGGTTGGAGGTGTCGAGCTGACTCCAGCAGTAGCCCCACGCAAGGTACTTGCCTCGCGTGACGCCGACCGTGAAATCGTCGCTGCCGTAACACACCCGCGCCGGGTCGATGATCGATAGCAGCGCGGCAAAGGCGTCGGACTCACACACCGACGAAGTTTCGAACCACAGGTTGGGAATTTTCTTGAGCCGTGGGGCCGCTTCGAGCAGAGGCCAGTCCGAGTAGCTGCGGGCGCAGTGCGCCATCATCCAGCGAACGCGCGGATACTTCTCCGTCAGCCGCTCGAGGTCTTCGAGGTTTTCCGGGTCGGCGATCGCGCGTGACTTGGCGAGGTGCATGCGGATGATGAGCCCGTAGCGGTCGGCGACGGCGATTTGATGTTCGGGCATGAAGTCGGTGATGCGCGGCTCGACCGGGTCTCCCGTGATCGAGTAGTGACGGTAGGGCTTGAAACCGATGAACCGATGCCGGCGCACAGCGCGCTCGACCTCTTCCGCCGTCATCTTGGGATGGACGACCATTTGCGCGGTCGCGTCCGGTTTCTTGGCGGCCTCATCGGAAATGAAGCGGTTCGAGCCGTCGAAGTCAGCCTTCAAGTGCGGCGACGGCGCAAGCATGTGGCTGACGTCGCGGCCGGGATAGAGCAGCTTCTCGGCGGCATCGAGCAACTCGAGGCTGCCGTATCGCGCGAAGTCTCCGGCGGGGAGGTTGTAGCGCGGGGTGCCGGCCTTGTCCGGATCGAGGTCTAGCTCGTAGCGCGTCAGGTGGCCGTGCATGTCGTACAGGCGCTGGGGCACGAAGTCGTCGAGCTCGTCGTTCCAGACGCGGCGGTCGAGGTCGTTGATCGCGAGAATCCGCGCCGCCCGCTCCATGGGCGTCGACGCCGTTTGGCTGCTCAGGGTTTTTTGACTGCTTGCCGCGGCGATTCCGGCGCCGGCGCTGCCTAGGAACGAGCGCCGTGAGACTCCGCTCGGGCGAGGCTGGGGTCGGTTCGAGGGCTGGGGCATTGGGATTGCTCCTTTGTCGGAAGTTCACAGCAGCGCACGGCAGCACTGCAAGGATGGGTAGACCATGGGAAGCATACCAGGGATCGACCTGGGATCCGGACCCCGTGACCCTGGCGGATGAGTGGGACGGCGACGGCTGCGATAGAATCGGGCCGTGACGGTGCCTTCCTATCCTTGGTGCGTTCTTGCGCTGGCGCTGCGACTACCGGGGTCGAAGCCTGCCTACGTCTCATGAAGCCCCGCCTGGTTGTGGCTTCCCGGTGTGTCCTTACGCTTCTCGCGGGGTGCAGTTTCGGAGACGTTAGTACGGGGTCAGATGTGGGACCCTGAATCGCAAGCCTCGAGGCCATCAGAACGGCCCGTGACCACTCGTTCTGTCGGCAGCGGTGATATACTCAGTCTGTCCTCGACCGCGTCCGTGCCAATCACGGATTGCCTTCTGGCCGCCCTTAACCCCTCGCCTCTTCGCGTTGGTTCGAGTTCAGTCCGACGAAGGATGATTCTAGTTCGGGATAGGAAAACAGATATGACCAACATCTTTGTCGGGAATCTCAGCTTTGACACGACACAGGACGAGTTGCAAGCCGTCTTCGCCGATTTCGGCGCCGTGGAGCGTGTGAACATCGTGACGGATCGTGACACGGGCCAGCCCCGTGGCTTTGGGTTCGTCGAAATGACGGAGAAGGACGCTGCCGAAAAAGCCATTGCTCAGCTAAACGGCTCTGAGCTGGGCGGTCGGGCTCTCAACGTGAATGAAGCACGGCCGAAGCCGACGGGCGGTGGCGGCTACGGCGGCCGTGGCCGTGGCGGCGGCGGTGGTGGCCGGGACCGCGGCTCGCGCTGGTAGGACCGTCATCAACCGAGCACGTTGAGTTTTGCTACCGCGCATCGGCTGCGTGGAGCGGACGCTGTTCGGTCGAAATCTAGCCTGCTTTTCTGACAGCCTGATAATCGAGCTTGGCATACGGGAGCCGGTCCGCCGGCCCCACCTCTATACATTTCGTTAATACTGGCCCAGGGTGAAACCCTGGGTAGGCGGCTGTGCTACCAGACGAAAGCCAGGGTCGGGCGCCTCTAAACTCCCATTTCAGGCCTCGCCCACGGGATCTGGAGTTGATCTGTCCGGGAAGCCCGTTGGCCACGTCGCCCTTACGCGCGAACAGGATCGCCGCGGGAACGCCGTTGCCCTCAACCACGATAATGCTGGCCCAGAACCTTAACGAAAGACCGAAAGCTTCGGCCATTGCTGGCGTAAGCCCTTGCCGAAACGGCGGGATGGTGGCGGGCCGTGTGGGCGGCTCAACGCTCGAGTTGAGCGCGCTAGCCTGCCGGAAATACGCTGAGCGACCACCCTTCCGAAAAGCCGCGGGACAACGAGTTTGCGACCCGGAGCAACCGAGCCGGAACGCCGGTGACGGGTTGGATGGTCCTCGGCCCTAGATCTACCGGGTTTACCGGAGGCTATACTATCCGATGATTCAAATCGACTTTCGGGAAACACATCACCGCAGCGCCCTTGTCCCGAAGACCCATGATGAGGTCACTCCGCCACCCGCCGGCTTTGCGCATCGGCCGCGGCATTGGTGTTCTACACGGGGGCTCTGTACCCACTGCAAGTCGACTCTCGAGGTAGGCCCATGCAACCGACGATCAAAAGCAACCAACCTAAACACAAGTTTCTGAGTTCCCTCGCCCCCGCCGCCATCCTGGCAATGGCCTTCCCGGCACTCGCCGCCGCCGACATCCGCCTCGAGCCCCGCGTTCAGGCCATGCCCCAAATCAGAGCCGCCCCCTACACAAAGCTTGCCGACGGCAGCGCCCTCACGGTCGTGGACAAGTACGCCTACATCACCCGCGACGATGGCCAAACGTGGCTCGATCCGATTCCTCTATTCCCGGGCGGACCAGATCTGAAAGTCAGCAACGAACGCGTGCTCACGCGCACCCGCGACGGCGCGATCATCCTGGGCTTCATGAATCTCAACTCGCTCAATTGGGGCTGGGACGACGAGAAGAACGCCCCCGACCGCGACGTCCGCCTCGATACGTGGACCATCCGTAGCCTCGACGAGGGCCGCACCTGGCAGGACGCGCAACGCATCCAAGGCGGCTGGTGCGGCGCCGTGCGAGACATCATCCAGACAACCTCAGGCCGCGTCGTCTTCGTCGCGCAGTTTCTCGCCGACAACCCGCCGCGCCACGTCACGCGCACCTTCTCGTCCGACGACGACGGCAAGACGTGGAAGCCGAGCAACATCCTCGATCTGGGCGGCCACGGCCACCACGACGGCGCGATCGAGGCCACCATCATCGAGCGCCGCGACCGCAGCCTGTGGATGCTGCTTCGCACCAACCTCGACTATTTCTGGGAAGCCTTCTCCGACGATCAGGGCCAGTACTGGCGGGAGATGCGGCCGACGAGCATCGATGCCAGCAGCTCACCCGCGTATATGACGCGCCTCGAGAGCGGCCGGCTCGCGATGACCTGGAACCGCTTGTACCTCGAGGGCAAGAACACCGCCCAGCGGCGCGGCGGCGCACGGTCGGAAACACTCGCCAGTTGGGAGCGCTCCGAGCTCTCGATCGCCTTCTCTGGCGACGATGGCAAGACCTGGACCGACCCGGCCATCATCGCCCGCCACAAGGACGCAACGAAGCGCGTCTCTTACCCGTGGATCCTCGAGCGCCGCCCCGGCGAACTTTGGATCACCACGATGCAAGGCGACCTCAAGTGCCGCCTGTTCGAAAAAGACTTCGCGAAGTAGCGGTGCTTGACGCTCCGGCTCAGCGGTGATTTAAAAGCGCCGCCCCGGCGAACTTTGGATCACCACGATGCAAGGCGACCTCAAGTGCCGCCTGTTCGAAAAAGACTTCGCGAAGTAGCGGTGCTTGACGCTCCGGCTCAGCGGTGTAATACGCCGTCTTCAACTTGCCGCATCGGGATTTCGCAACTTGATGAGCGAGATTATGTGAAGCACGATCCAGAACGGCACAGCGAATGTTGGGATCATACTGAGTGGTAGTTGTTGCATGATGTCCGATGTCACCTCAGCGCGGAGTTTGCCGATCAGCGTTCCACCACTGAGTACGCCGCCGCCAATTGCGCCGACGAAATCAAGCAGGCCAAGAACGTTGAGCACGAAAGCATGTTTGTGCCAGCACGGGCTTTGGCGTGAGATCGCAATCACGACAAAAGGAGCGTACGCACTTACGATGATGTCGCCTATGACTGCGGGCAACGCAAACCCACTCGGCAACAAGCCGAATGACATCAGCACCAAGAACATCACGCCGACGAGCCGCCAGGCTTGAATCGCCGTCAATAGGCGAAGATCGAGGCTGAGTGAAAGCTTGCGAACTGTTGACGACGAAGCGTACGCAATAGCGAATAGGATGGGCGGACCAATGATGGAAAGCAAAAAGGCGAGCGGCGGTTGGTCCGGATCAGGCGCGAACACACCAGAGATGTTTAGAAGAACGGAGAGCGCTGCCCACGCCGCCACTACCGACCAAACCGGCGACGTGTTAGTTCCGAGTTAGTCATTCGAGCGCTCCTCGCGGTATGTCCACGCAATAGCGGCCAAAAATGGAACGGATGTAGCAGTCGTCCCGAGCTTGTCCTGGCTAAGCGCAAAAAAGGCCAACCAGGAGCCAGACAGCAGGGCGACGGCCGCGATCGCGGTGGTACGCTGGTGACGCGCCGGCAAAGCAACAGAGCAGACTAAGCCTGCCAATCCAAGCCAGCCGACGGCCATGGGCAACACCCACTTGGGCGCTCGCCCAGCGACAAGCACGAGCGCAATCGGCGCTATGCCGTGGCCCGCGGCGATCACGACGGCGAAATAGGTGATAGCGAGCCCACAAGCTCGGACGACCCGCCCGGTTCTAGTCGTCATCTTCCTCTCGGCTTGACGTTGTGCGGCTCCCAACGGTTGAGTGCGGTGCCGCTGCCTTATTCCTTGAGTTGCAACAAGTCCCAGAGATTGCCGTAGAGGTCCCTGAATACAGCGACCGTGCCATAGCCCTCTTCGACAGGCTCACGCACGAAGACGACACCCTTGCTTTTGTACTTGTTGAAATCGCGCCAAAAGTCATCCGTATGAAGAAATAGGAACACGCGACCACCTGTTTGATTGCCAATCCGCGACGACTGTTCCGTCCCCACGGCGTGTGCCAGCAGCAACTTCGACTCGGTCGAGCCGGGCGGAGCAACCAGAACCCAGCGCTTGTTTTGCGCTTCGATGAACGTATCTTCGACGAGACGAAAGCCAAGGGTGTCAACGTAGAACCTGATCGCTTCGTCGTAGTCCTCCACGACGACAGCCACATAACCGATGGCTTGCTTCATTCGCCTTCCCTGCTTACAGGACCTCGTAACCCCCTTCGCCCCTCTCTCTCTGATCCCTCGCTTGCCTACCGCTGTGGGAGTCCGATCCAGGGACCAGAAAACCCCCGGGGGCTGCAGCCAGGTCAGTGTGAATCGTGCGATTAATGACCCGCCTGGTCGCCCCAAAGCTTCTTCAGGCGGGCGTCGCGGCCACAGCCCCAGCGGTAATACTTGTACCGGACGGGGTTCTTGGTGTAGTAGTCCTGATGGTAGTCCTCGGCCGCGTAGAAGGCGCCTGCCGTCAGAATCTCGGTGCGGATCTCGCCCTTCAACTTACCGGCGGCCATGACCGCCGCTTTGGACGCCTCTGCCGCGGCCCGTTGCTCGTCATCGAGAGCGTAGACGGCCGAGGTGTAATGGCGGCCCTTGTCGCAGAACTGGCCGCGTCCGTCGAGCGGGTCGATGTTCCGCCAGAAGACTTCGAGCAGGCGGGCGTAGTCGACACGCTTCGGGTCGTACTCGATGCGGACGGCCTCGCGGTGCCCGGTCCGCCCGGAGGACACCTGCTTGTAGGTGGGGCTGGCTTCGGGGCCGCCGGTATAGCCCGACGTGGTCGCGAGCACGCCGTCGAGCTTGTCGAACGGAGGCTCCATGCACCAGAAGCAGCCGCCGGCGAAGATGGCCACGGCCTTCGCGCCTTGTTCCTTCTGGTCTTGTTTCGGAGCGGCCCCCGAAACCGAGGCCACCGCCGACAACCCAACAGTGACCGCCAGCAGTTTGACGATATCGCGATAACGCATGACAGGAACCTCCCTCTCGATAGAACGATGCCTTCGTCGGACAGTGCTAAGAACCGGATGCCTCAGCCTCGGCGGGCTCGAACTTCATGGCGACGCCGTTCATGCAATAGCGTAGCCCGGTCGGCTGGGGGCCATCGTTGAAGACGTGGCCCAGATGGCTGCCGCAGCGGCGGCAATGAACTTCCGTGCGGGTCATGAAGAACCCACGGTCCTCGGTTGTCCCGATGGCGTTGTCGAGTGGCTGCCAGAAGCTCGGCCAGCCGGTGCCGCTCTCGTACTTGGTTTCTGACGAGTACAGCGGCAGATCGCATCCGGCGCACTGAAATGTGCCGGCGCGCTTCTCACGGTTGAGCGGACTGGTCCCGGCGCGCTCGGTGCCTTGCTTTCGCAGAACGGAATATTGCTCCGGCGTCAGCAGCCGGCGCCACTCTTCGTCAGTACGTGTCACTTCGAACCTCTTCGGTTTCCCGGCCCGTGCACTCGTCCCAAGGAATAGGGCGGCCGTGCCCAGCGTGAGTTGTCGGCGTGTCAGTTTCATGATGGCCTCCTAGTATCTGTCTATTCATTCGGCTTCCTCGGCCAAGTCGTTACCATTGAAACGCCGATCTCGCCCATTCTATTCCCGCCGCCTCGAACGAGAAGTCCTCGCGCCGTCTAACCAAGAAACCGAGCCCCGAACACAAGTGAGGCGTCAATCTACCCCCGGTGGCACAGAGGCAGGACGGGTCTCCGGCGCACCGCGATCTAGAACGAAACCACAGATGAACGCGGATGAACACAGATTGGACCTCGCTGCCGAGGGTCCGGGTGTCACCTGGGAGCGGACTCTCAGTTGGGTTGATCAGTGTGTATCTGTGTTTTGTGTGGTTCCACCCTTCTTCACCCTGCGACGTAGCGCTTAGCGGTCCATCGCGCGGAGCCATACCCCCCAGCCCCACTTCCCCTTGCGCGGTGTCGCCGGTCACGGTGCCTTCAAAATCGTACCCGAAACTGGCGGCTTCGTAGTCCTGCGAATCGTGGAAGTAGACACGGTCACCATCCACCCAGCCGGTGAGGTCACCGGAGGTTACCTCGCCGAGGTGCTCGCCGCTCAGCTTGTCTCCCCGTTGCTCGAAGGTCACCTTGTGGTCGGCGCTGCCGTAGACGAAGTCGATCCGCAAGTCCCAGCGGCCGCTCACGTCGGCGGCAGGCTTCCCGGAGCTGCTCGCGCCGGCGCTCGGTGGATTGGACAGCAGCCGATACAACCGGTCGGCCACGATGTTGGCGTCGCCGGGCTGCATGAACGTGGGGTAGACCCGAGCCCTGCTTTCGCCCCCACTCCGCAGTGTCCCCTCGCCTAGACGAATAGCGACCCGAGGTTCGCTGCGAAGGAGATTCTGAAGAAGCTCGGCGCCACCAATGCCGACTTCCTTGCTGTCCCAGAACATGTCGAGCCGCGGTTTTCTCTCCCACTTGAGCGCCATGATCGGATCGCGCTCGGCAATCCCCTCCCAGAGTTCAACGCGTGTACGCAGCCCCGGCACCCGTCCGACGCTGGCCGCCATCTCCTGCACCCAGCCGGCCCACGCCCGGCGCTCGGCCACGTGGTCGCGCTGCGGCCACATCTCGACGGCGGCCAGCAGGCCCATGATGTCTTCCTTGGCCACCTTCATCGCGCGGCCAAAGGAATCGTGCGGCGCGCTGTTGGCCCAAGCGGCCTTGACGAGGTCTTTGCGGCCGATCAGCATGCCGGTGCTCTGCGGACCATGCAGCGCCTTGCCGCCGCTGTAGGCGACCAGGTCCGCGCCCCGCTCGAGGTGAATGTTGGGCACGGAGAGGTCTTCGGCGGCGGCATCGACCAGCACGGGCACGTCGTACTCATGGGCGACCTTGGCGATCTGGCTCAGCACGAGGGTCTTGCTCTGGTCCGCAGTGCGGGCGAGCACCATCACCATGGCCGTGCGTGGGCCCAGCGCCGCGCGCAGTTCTTTCTCGTCGGCCACGTTGATCATGCGGACGCCCAGGTTACGAATCGCGTGATCGTAGCCATTGCGCGACTCGACCGGCACGACCACCTCGTCCTTCATGCCCGCCAGCGCCGGCAAGCGCCGAATGCGCTCCGGGTTCCCGCCGGCGATGCAAGCGGAGGTGGCGTGCGTCAACGCGGCGGCGCAGCCCGAGGTCACGATCGCGAACTCGGCGCCGGTGATCTCGGCGAGCCGCTCTCCCACCGCGTCCATCAACTCGTCGATCACGACAAAGCGGCGCGACGCTTGCGCCATCGCCTCGCGCACCTCCGGTAGGATGATCGAGCCGCCGAACCTCGTGATCGGTCCCGTCGCATTGATCACGGGACGGGCGCCGATCGACTCGTACAGGTCCGCGCCGAGGCTCAACTTGCCCGCGGGACTCGCCGCCAAGGGCGTACCTGACGACGCGAGACCAGCGGCAGCCAGGGCCCCTCCGCCCTGGAAGAGAGCGCGGCGGCTCAGCGTTCGCTTGCCGCGGGAGCTTGATCGGTTCGGGGTAGGACGGTTCGACATTGTGACCTCACAGTACAAATCAGGGATTGAAGTCCAGGGTAACGCGGCTGGGACACTCACGCAATGCCTGGCCTTCTGTCCCTGCCCTTTTCAGGCGGCGTGACGAACTTTGCTTCTAGTCCCCAGCGGGTGCGCGACATAAAAGTGCCGCTCATCCGGCCTGGGTGCGGGATTCCCAGTAGTCTTCGAAGCGGCCGCTGAGGCGGGCGCAGCGTAGCGCCAGGATGGCGTTCGCGCCGCGTACCGTCCAGAACATGCCCGAGCGCTTCAGACGTTGCGCCACTACCGTCTTGCATCCCGCCTCGATCACCCCTGAACCGATGAACAATCCCTGCTTGCGAAAGTGCGGATAGCGCATCCGCTCGGCGTTGTGTTCGAAGTACTCCGCTTCGCTCGCCAGTCGACGAGCCAGATCCGGCTGCGGGGCCACCACACCTCGTAGGGCCGCCACCAACTTCTTGATCTGACCCTGATCGAGTTGGCGGAGCCGTTGCTGGGTCCAGCGCCGCCGGCTGGGCTCGTCGTCGAGCCCCAGTTGCGCCGCCAACTCCCACAAGTGCTGGCGCGCATGATAGAGGTCCACGATTTCGATCGCGCCCGCGAAGTATTGATGCGAGAGGTTCCAGATCCAGGCGGCTCCGTCGCCGATTACCACCTTCTTGTTCGCCCGCCCCCAGCCGCGCTCCCACGCCTGCTGCCAGAGGCGTCGCCCAAACGCCTCGGCGCCCTCGATCGCTCCCGTATAGCTCGTCGACCCTTCCTCACGCACGGGTCGGTCGCCTGGCTTGCCCTCGGCTTGCGTGAACACACAGCCGAGCTTGACCTCCCGCGTGCGGGCGCGCTCGCGGTCCTTTTTGCCGGCTCGTCCCGCCGTCTCGGCCGCCACCATCGGCACCCCGGTGCCGTCCATCTCGATGTAGAGAACCGGAATGTCGGCCCCGGCCACCGCGGGCAGCGGCAGTTGCACCGCCCGTTGGATCTGTTGTTGTTCGCGGGCGGCGAGGTCGGCCCCGATCGCCTCGGCGCCGCGCTCGATGGCTTTGGTGGTAACGTCCAAACCGGCTAACACCCGCAGTTGCTCGCGACTGCTTTCAAACGACGACTCGCTGCCCACCAGCGCCATCATGCAGCGCACGCCGGGAGAGTAGTGCGTGTTGTCGACATCGAGTTCGCGGTCAAAGGGGAACTGTCCCTGATGGCACGCCGGGCAGAGGTAGTAGGGCCGTTCGATCGCGACCGCGCCGAGCACACTCACCACGGTCTTGGGCCGCCGACCGCGGTGACGGGTGCGACGGCCGCAGCGACAGGATGGCTCAGGCGCGGCGTCGGCGGGCGCCTCCAACAGTTGCTCGAGCAACTTCGCGCCGGCTCGGTGCAGTGCCGCACGGGTGGCCGTCTCCAGCGCTTCCAGGTCCCAGTGCTGCTGCTTGCGCCGGGCGGCGAAGATCAGAGTCAGCAACTGTTCGACTTCTTGGGCGACTTCTTGTTGGATCGCCGCGGCCGTTTTTTTTCCTGCGGCGTCACAGACGCTGCCGACTCGGACTCTTGCTCAACGGGCCGCAAGCGGCAGATCTTCTCGTTGACTTCGATGAGTTCTCGGCTTAGCTGCTGGAAGCGCCGAAAGGCGGTGATCTCCCGCTGAGTCTTACGGCGAGCCGCCGGGTCGGAGAGGCTCTGGGTGACGGTCTTGCCGCGGGATTTGTAGGTCAACCGCCAGTGCGGGCCATGGCCGGGATGACCGCGCTGACGACAGCGGCAGGTGGGTTTGCCGCAAGGGCCTTGAGTGGTGGTGACGGAGCCTTGGCGAAAATCACCCAAGGCAAGCATCTGCTGGAAGATCGCGTGGCGACGGTACTCCAAGGCGGGCAGGGAATCGGGCATGGGACACCTCCTTCTTATCCTAGCGTATTATATACGCTAGGACACCGCACCCCAGACCGTACCCCAACCACTTGGCACTTTCATGTCGCGCACCCGTCCCCAGCGGTCAGTTGGCTTTCTGCTACGGTGTTCTGGGGAGTCGCCATGGCGCTCGAAACCGCAACCATCGAACAGACGCAGTTCCTTTCCGCCAAGCCTGTCGAGGTGTACGACGCGCTCGTCAACCCCAAGAAGCATTCGGAGTTCACCGGAGCCAAGGCGACCGGCGGGGCCGTAGCCGGCGGTGAGTTCACCGCCTACGACGGCTACATCTCCGGGACGTACGTCGAGCTAGTCCGTGCGCGCAAGATCGTGCAGGATTGGCGTACGAGCGAATGGCCCGAGGGCTATCCGCCCTCCCGCCTCGAATTCCAGTTCGCACCGAAGGACGATGGCACCGAGGTCACGATGACACACGCCCAGGTGCCCGCCGCCCAGGCCGATGCCTACCGCCAAGGGTGGGTCGACTACTACTGGAAGCCGCTCGAGGAGTACTTCAGCGGGCGATAGCAGCCTGTAGTGCGGATCTCGGTTTCGAGATCCGCGGGTTGCCTTCGGATAGCAGCTTGACCGCGAGACGGTTTTGAGGTCCCTGCCCTTGGCCTCAAGCTCGACGCCTTCCTGAAACCGCCGGACACGTCTGGTCGCCCGACTCGCTTGACGAGTAGGCGAGCAGACGGCCATTCGAGGAGAAGGCCGGGGGACTGCGGCGAACTCCGTCTGACTCAACGCGAAAAGGCTTGACTCAGCTAGCGCCATAGTGTATATAGTATGTAATACACTGTGCCGCAGAAAGCCTCATGCTGATCTCGATTGACCATCACAACGGCGTCCCCGTCTATCGACAGTTGATGGATCAGATCAAGTTCCACATCGCGAGCGGACTGCTCAAGGCAGGGGACGAGCTGCCTTCAACCCGCGTCCTTTCGGCACAACTAGGGGTGAATCCGATGACCATCAGTAAGTCATACAGCTTCTTGGAGAAAGAGCAGGTGGTTGAGCGGCGTCGTGGAATGCGGCTGGTCGTACGGGCGCTTGACGCGGGTGAGGCTCGCTCCAACAAACTCGATCAGCTCCGTCTCAGCCTTGCGTCCTCGGTCACCATTGCTCGTCAGTGCGGCATTGAGAACGCGGAGGCTGTCAGCGTGTTCAAGGGGCTCCTGCAAGCACCCGAAGCCTCTGACGGGAGGGACCAATGAAACAGGCTTTCGAAGTGAGGAATCTGACGAAGAAACTCGGCGAGACGACCGCTCTCGACAACGTGAGCCTCTCGATTCCGGAGCGGTCCGTCGTCGGCCTCATCGGACGAAACGGTGCAGGCAAAACGACGTTGCTTCGGCACCTCGCGGGTCTCTACCTGCCCACGAGTGGGGAGTGTTTCACACTGCGATGTCCCAGCGGCGACCTCGGACACGAGGAGTTGTCACGTATCGGGGTCGTCCATCAGGAAGGTTCTTTGCTCGATTGGATGACCGTTGAGCAGCACCTGCGTTATGTCTCCTCGTTCTACAAGCGCTGGGACAAGCAGCTACAGGAGCGGTTACTTCGGGAACTGGAACTAGATCGTTCCAAAAAGATATCGACGCTGTCCAGCGGCAATCGGCAGAAGCTGGAGATCGTCATGGCCGTCTGCCATCACCCGGACCTGCTGCTGCTCGACGAGCCGGTGGCTTCGATGGACCCGATCGTGCGCGAGCAATTCCTGCTGTTCCTGCTGGAGCTGTTTCGAGAGGACGAAAACACAACGGTGATCTCGTCTCACCTTTTGCAAGATGTCGAGAAAGTCGTCGATTGGGTCGTCTGTTTGGACGAGGGTCAGATCAGGGTCAGCGCGCCCTTGGATGAGTTGCGGGAGAGTTATGCGGAATGGATGGTGACCTCTTCGGCGGGAACCCTGCCGGAGCCGATCAACGACGATTTTGTTCTGCAGCACGAGGGGAATCGCTTCGAAGCGCACGTCATGGTGCGGAGTGCGCCGAGCGAGTTCGGTGCGTTCAAGAAGAGATACCAAGCCGAGGTCGTCAGCCGGCCCTTGAGCCTGGAGAGGATGTTTCCGCTTCTCCTCAAGAAGAAGGCATCATGAACCTCTACGCGCTCTTCCGGTTATTGTGGTGCCCGGTCAAGATCCTCACCCCCCTCGGGTTCGTCCTCATTGCGGCGTTTGTGGCCCCGGCCCAAATGATCCTGAACACCGATGAACCCGGTCGCGTCGGGGCTCTCGCGGCGCTGTTGTTTCCTGCGTTGGCAGGCTTCGTGATAGGGCAGGCGGTCGGAGAGTTGGAGAGCTGTTCGTTCTCTTGGACGCTCCCCGGCCTCCACCGCGGGTTGTTGTCTTCGGTGATGCTGACCGGCGTTGTAGGGGCGTTGGCGGCCGTGGGGTTTCACATCGCGCTGGGCGGATCCTATGGGCCGGCGATTTTTGGCTTGGCCGCACTCGGATTCAGCCTGGGCCTCGCTATGGCGACCCCGTACGTTATGGGAGATCCCTCGGCTCGGTTCGGTGCTTCCTTTCTGCTCCCTTCGGTTGCGATTGTACTGACCTTCATTTTCATCGATCGGATCGCAGCACTCTGCCAGGCCCACCCGATCCCTTGGTTCATCGTTGGGGTTACGGGTTCGGCGTTGTATCTATGGCGACGCTTTGACCCCGTCGCGGCTAAGGCCAGACTTTCTCCGGCGGACTCCTCGTCCGCTCCGTCTTCTTCCCGGGCGCGGCTGGTAGCCTCCGCGGGAAGAACAGGACCGAGTTGGGACCGTTCCTACTTGGGGACGTCTACGCCCAACTGGATCCGGGCCGGAGAACATGAGAACTTCGGGAGGAAGAGACTCGGTTTGCTTCGCATGATCATGTTGCAGTCCCTGGGTGGGCCGATTTTTATTGGCGCAGTAGCCTGGTCCTTGGGAATAGGAAACTCACCGCTCGAGTCTGAACAGATCCTTTACTGGCTTGTTTTCGTTCCTCCCGGCCATGCCACCCCGCTGGTTTCCGCCGCGGCCGCACTTGGCGAGCCGTCGTTGCCTGCAATCGTCTACTGGTGCGGGGCCTTGCTGTTCGGTTTCATGGTTGCGGCGTTCACGTTCGAACCAGTTGTTGCCCTTCCTATTTCCCTGAGGCGAGGCTGGCTCTACCCGCTTTCCCGGACTCACTTGGCCGAAGTTGCCTATTGGGGCTGTCTGATCCAAAGTGCCGCTTTTCTTGCATTGGCCGCTATCCTCTATTGCCTCTTGGCGATGTGGAGCCTCTCGACAGCAGGCCAACGGTTCAGCTACGACTTTGTGCCGAGTTTTGTGTTGGCTTTAGCCCTGGCGTTTGTCCTGATGCCGGCGGCTCAATGGATGGGTCTGAAACATCTCCCGCAACTGACGTCGGCGCAGAAGAGATTCAGCGTACGCCAGCAGATTTCGTTGGCGCCCTGGTTGGGAACCGCAACTCTCTTTGGGCTTGCCGTTGGAACACTGTTGACTCTTTGGCGCTTGTGGATTCCCGCAACACTATTCCAGGGGCTCATCATCCTCGCCGGTCTGGCAGTGGCGTCGCAGTGGATTTACCGTCGTGCGGTAAAGGCTCACTTTGCACACGGGGATCTGGTGTGACCTTCGCGACCATGGCCCCGAGGCCCTTGAGTCTGGAGAGCATGTTTCCGCTTCTTCTCAAGGAGAAGGCGTCATGAACTCCTACGCGCTGTTCCGGTTATTGTGGTGTCCGGCCAAGATCGCAAGTCCTGTGGGGATCGTGCTCGGCGGTGTGTTTGTGACCGCGCCCTTACTGTTCGTGAACATTGACTCAGCCGACCGAGCTGGGGCTCTCGCGGCACTGTTGTTTCCCGCGCTGGCAGGCTTCGTGGTTGGGCAGGCGGTCGGAGAGCTGGAACTCTGTTCGTTCTCCTGGACGCTCCCTGGCCTCCACCGCAAGTTGTTGTCTTCGGTGATGCTGACCGGCGTTGTCGGGGCGTTGGCGGCGGTGGGTTTGCACATCACCCTGGGCGGCTCCTACGGGCCAGGGATCTTTGGCTTGGCTGCTCTCGGATTCACCCTTGGACTCGCGACCGCGACCCCGTATCTCCTGGCAGATCCCTCGGCTCGGTTCGCCGCTTCCTCTCTGCTCCCTCCGGTTGCGTTTGTACTGACCTTCATTTTCATCGATCGGATCGCAGCACTTTGCCAGGCCCAGCCCATCCCTTGCTTCGTTGTCTCGGTCGCAGGTGCGGCGTTGTATCTCTGGAGGCGCTTCGACCCCGTCGCGGCTAAGGCCAGGCTTTCTCCGGCGGACTCCTCGTCCGCTCTGGTTTCTTCCCGGGCGTGGCTGGTAGCCCCCGCGGGAAGAACAGGACCAAGTTGGGACCGCCCCTACCTGGGGACGTCGATCGCCAACTGGATCCGGGCCGGAGAACATGAGAACTTCGGGAGGAAGAGACTCGGTTTGCTTGGCGTGATCCTGTTGCATGCCCTGTATGGGCCGATTTCTAATAGCGCGATAGCCTGGTCCTTGGGAATAGGAAACTCACGGCTCGAGTTTGAACAGATCCTTTACTGGCTACTTTTCGTTCCTCCCGGCCATGCCCCCCCGCTGGTTTCGATGGAATCCGCCCTTGCCGACCCGGCGTTGGCTGCAATCTTCTACTGGGGAGGGGCTTTGTGGTTCGGTTTCCTTGTTGCAGTGTGCACGTTCGAACCCGTTGTTACCCTTTCTATTTCCCTGAGGCGGGGCTGGCTCTACCCGCTTTCCCGGACTCGCTTGGCAGAGGTTACCTATTGGGGTGGTCTAATGCAAAGTGCCGCTGCCCTTGGATCAACGGCTATCTTCTATTGCCTTCTGGCAAAGTTGAGCCTCTCGACAGCAGGCCACCAGTTCAGCTTCGACTTTGTGCCGAGTTTTGTGTTGGCTTTAGCCCTGGCGTTTGTCCTGATGCCGGCTGCTCAATGGATGGCTCTGAAACGTCTCCCGCAACTAACGTTGGCGCAGAAGGGATTCAGGGCGGCCATGTGGAAGATGCCCGGGCCTTGGGTGGGAGCGCCAGTTCTCTTTGCGCTTGCCGTCGGAACACTGTTGGTTCTTTGGCGGTTGTGGATTCCCGCGACCCTATTCCAGGGGCTCATCATCCTCGCCGGTCTGGCAGTGGCGTCGCAATGGATTTACCGCCGTGCGATAAGGTCTCACTTTGCACACGGGGATCTGGTGTGATCTTCGTGACTATAAATGAGAAAGTCTGATATGACAATCGCGCAGACCGACGAACCGACTCGGCAGAAGCCGCTCCGGCTGTGGCCCGGCGTGGTCGCCGTGGTGTTGCAGTGGCTGGCCAGATTTGGCGTCCCCATCTTCGTGCCCGAGGCCATACCCTTCGGAGTGATTGGCGGACTCTTGGGCGGGTTGGCTATCGTTGTGTGGTGGGCGTTCTTCAGCCGGGCGCCTCGTTCCGAGCGCTGGGGCGCCGTCGTCCTGATGATAGTCGCGCTGGTCGCGACATCGCGCTTCATCCACGAGTCGATTGCGACGTCGATGATGGGGATGATGTTCGCCATCTACGCCACGCCGGTCCTGAGTCTCGCTTTCGTCGTCTGGGCGGTGGCCGGCCGTCACCTCTCTGACGGACCTCGGCGGGTGATGATGGTCGCGACCATCCTGCTCGCGTGCGGAGGGTGGACGCTCGTCCGGACGGGTGGCTTTACCGGCGACCTTGATCACGATTTTGCGTGGCGGTGGACGGAGACTCCCGAGGAGCGGCTCCTGGCCCAAGCCGGCGATGAGCCGACGGCGCTCCCGCCGGTTCCGGTAGCAATGGAGACAGGAGCCGACTGGCCCGGCTTTCGCGGACCCGATCGTGACGGCATCATCTCCGATGTGCGGATCGTGACCGACTGGTCTGCGTCGCCACCGGTCGAGCTGTGGCGACGGCCGATCGGACCGGGCTGGTCGTCCTTCGCGGTCCGCGGGGACCTCCTCTACACCCAGGAGCAGCGCGGTGACGACGAGGTCGTCGCCTGCTACAAAGTGACCACCGGCGAGCCGGTGTGGCGACACCGCGACGCGGCTCGGTTCTGGGAGTCGAATGCCGGTGCCGGTCCGCGCGGGACGCCGACCCTCAGCGACGGTCGCGTATACACATTCGGTGCGACCGGAATCCTGAACGTGCTCGACGCCGGTGACGGTGCCGTCGTGTGGTCGCGCAACGCAGCGTCCGACACCGACACGAAGGTCCCGTACTGGGGCTTCGCGAGCTCGCCGTTGGTGGTCAACGACGTCGTCATCGTCGCCGCCGCCGGCGCGCTCGTCGCCTACGACCTCGCCACCGGCGATCCGCGCTGGTTCGGCCCGGCCGGCGGCGATGGCTACAGCTCGCCACATCTATTGGCGATCGAGGGAGTCCCGCAGATCCTGCTGCTGAGCGGAGCCGGCGCGACCGGCGTCGCGCCGGCCGATGGCAAGCTGCTCTGGGAGCACCCGTGGCCGGGCGGTACCCCCATCGTGCAGCCGGCCCTGACCGCGGACGGCGACGTCCTGATCAGCGTCAGCGACAGAAGCGGCACGCGCCGCATCTCGGTCGCCCACGGACCCGGCGGATGGACCATCGAAGAGCGCTGGACGTCGATCCGGCTGAAGCCCTACTACAGCGACTTGGTCGTTCATGATGGCCATGCCTTCGGCTTCGACGGCAGCATTCTCGCGTGCATCGACGTCGAGGACGGCAAGCGGAAGTGGAAGGGCGGACGCTACGGCGCCGGCCAGATATTCCTGTTGGCCGACCAGGACTTGCTGCTGGTGCTGTCGGAGCAAGGTGAGCTGGCGTTGGTCGCGGCGGTCCCCGACCAGTTCACGGAGCTCGCGCGGTTCCCGGCGATCGAAGGCAAGACCTGGAACCACCCAGTGCTGGTCGGCGACGTCCTGCTGGTTCGCAACGGCCAGGAGATGGTCGCGTTCCGGCTGTCCCTCGCGGGCGGCTGACGGGAGGCGTCTTCGCTGACCTGCCCCCCTTAAACCGAACCAGCCCGAGCGTTAGAATTCGGGCGCAGGAAGTCATGGACGGACTTGGAAGGGCGGGTCGATCACCTAGGATTGACGGAGAGGTAGGCGTTGACGAACTGGTCCATCAGATCACTCACCGCGTGCTGAATCGCTTCGTTCAATTTTTTTGCTTCCACGAACCCTATCAGCTCGGTGTGCCACGATCTCATGGGAAGGAAGATCGTCGAGTCGCGTGTGAGCGAAGCGGCCTGGTTGAGTTCAACCTTCACTGAATACACGCGGTGGTCGGTTGTTTGGAGTTGAAGCGGTTGCACGCGGATATGCAGGTGCGAATCACGGCCCGCTTTCACTTCGAGACCGGCCAATCGCAGTTTTAACTCGACTTCCGTCTGAAGGGTGCTCGTGGGCAACTCGCCAGTAGCATCCGTGGCCGTATGTTCAACGATCACCTGGACCGTCTTGAGCCCACGCAGACTCGACCGTTGAATGGCCCCATCGCCCGTGCCGGGACCGGCGGCTCGAACCGATAGAGGGCCCGCCCGAGCCCCGACTAGCGTGTCTCGCGCACCGGCACCGGCAATCCCCGGAGCGGCCGTGACTCCCAGGATGGTTGATCCTCCGGATTCGGATTTCTTCGCCAATGTTGTGAGATCGATCAGGAGTTCCGCCGCACTCTGGTAGCGTTCAGCGGCCTGTTTAGCCAGGCACTTGCCGGTCATCCACTCGAGCTCCATCGGTACACCGGTGCGAAGGCCCGTCATCGGCTCGGGCTCTTCGTTGGTGATGGAGTACATCACCGCCTTCTCGTAGTGGCCCTTGAACGGCTGCTGCCCGGTTGCCATTTCGTAGATCACGACACCGAGCGACCAGATGTCGGTCCGGTGGTCCACGTCCATCCCATAGGTCTGCTCGGGCGACATGTAGGCTACCGTGCCCATGGTCTGGTCCGTGCGGGTGAGCTTGGAGCGATCGGCGAGCAGCGCCAAGCCAAAATCCATGATGGTGACCCGACCGTCGTCGCCGATCATCAGGTTGGCGGGCTTGATATCTCGGTGGACGACCTTCTTGCCGTGAGCGGCCTGTAACCCCTTGGCGGTCTGGATCGCGATATCGAAAGCGTCCTTGAGCTTGAGCGGGCCGGCTGCGATCTTCTTCTCCAGCGGGACACCCTCAATGAAGGCCATGGCGATGAACGTTCGGCCACTGGCCTCGGCGATCTCATAGACTGTGCATACGTTGGGATGGTTCAGCGCAGCCGCGGCTTTCGCTTCACGCTCGAAGCGCTTGCAGATCTCTTCGTCTGCGATGAGGTGTGGAGCGAGGAACTTCAGCGCGACTGGGCGGTCCAGCGACGTATCGCGCGCCTTGTAAACGACACCCATGCCGCCTTCACCGAGTTTCTCGGTGATTTTGTAGCGGGAGATGGTTTGGCCGATCATAGCCCTGCGCCTGCGACCGGGGAAGCCGGTAACCTGGGGAGATTGTACCGCTGAACCGTTGTTTCCAGGGAGGGCGTGTTGCGAACGGAAAAACAGGATGCCATTCTGTCGGCCCACGCTTCGAATCCCCACCCTTGTTTCGTGTGGTCGCAGGCTCAAGCAAGCCGGCAAGCGCATCCCAACGTGAACCCTTGCGGCTGCGAGGCTGCGTGAAGCCTGATCTTGACGCTCCAATCCTGTCGCGGATCTGCCGCGGATCGGTTTGGGGATCTGTTGCTATCCTGATGAAGACGGCTGAAAGAACGATGAGTGGACAAACCAAGCCGGTACGCGGGCGCGACTTGCGGGCGAAAAAGAAGCGCGGTGAGCGAATCACCATGCTTACCGCCTACGACGCCACGATGGCGCGGCTGCTCGACCGCGCCGGCATCGATGCGCTGTTGGTGGGCGACTCGATGGGCATGGTCATCATGGGCGAAGCGACCACCATACCGGTCACGCTCGACGCCATGATTCACCACACGCGCGCGGTCACTCGTGGCGCCAAGCGCGCGTTGGTCGTGGCCGACATGCCGTTCATGACATACCAGGTTAGCCTCGCTGAGGCGCTTCGCAATGCGGGACGGCTGATCCAAGAAGGCGGCGCGGCGGCCGTCAAGCTCGAGGGCGGACGCGGAGTCGTCGAAACCACGGCGCGGCTGGTAGAGGTCGGCATTCCCGTGATGGGCCATCTGGGGCTGACGCCTCAGTCGGTGCATCAACAGGGGTTCCGTCCGCAAGCGCGCCACCCCGAGGACGCGGAGGAACTGCTGGCCGAAGCCCGCGCGATCGAGACGGCCGGGGCCTTCGCACTCGTCCTCGAGTCCATCCCTGCCGATGTCGCCGCCACCGTGACCGGCGCACTACAGATCCCCACGATCGGCATCGGTGCCGGTCCGTTTTGCGACGGACAGGTGCTGGTCAGCTACGACGCTTTCGGGCTGTTCGACGAGTTCGTACCCTCGTTTGTCAAACGCTACGCCAACCTGGGCGAAGACATGGTTGCCGCCACCGAGCAGTACATCACCGATGTGCGCGAGGGGCGATTCCCCGCGCACGAGCACACCGTGGCGGCCGCTGCGTCGGGCAGCAAGCCGAAGTAAGTTTTCCCATGGCCGATGTGGTCGAGATCGTCGCCGAGGTGCGCCAGCGCTTGGAGCCGGCTCGGCGAGCGGGCGAGACGATCGGCCTCGTCCCCACAATGGGTGCGCTCCACCCTGGACACGCCGCCCTCATTGAGCTGGCCGTGCGAGAGTGCCAGTGGATCGTGGTGAGCCTGTTCGTCAACCCGACGCAGTTCAACCGCGACGAGGACTACCAAACCTATCCCCGGGACCGTGCCGCCGACATTGCCTGCTGCGGCTCGCTCGGCGTGAACTTGGTGTTCGCGCCCAGCGTCGAGGAGATGTACCGGCAGCCTCAACATGTATCTGTCGAGGTGGAAACCCTGACCGAGCATCTCTGCGGCCCGCACCGGCCCGGACATTTCCGCGGCGTGACCACCGTGGTTTCGAAACTGTTAAACATCATCCAACCCGGCCGGGCCTACTTCGGCCAAAAGGACGGGCAGCAGTTGGCCGTGATTCGCCGCATGGTCGACGAACTCCACATACCGGTGACGATCGTCGGCGTACCCACCGTTCGCGAGCACGATGGCTTGGCGCTTAGTTCAAGGAACCAGAGGCTAAATACTGAGGAGCGCAGGGCGGCGGCGGTGCTCTACCGGGGCCTTCAGGCGGCGGAGCGGCTGGTGGCCGAGGGTGAGACGTGTCCTGGTGAAGTGGTCAAGCAGGCGCTGGCTGTGATTGAAACCGAGCCCCTGGCGCGGGTCGAGTACCTCGAGGTAGTCGACGCGGACGGGCTGCAACCGATGACCGATATCACAGAAACAGTAATGATTGGCGGCGCAATGTGGGTGGGAACGACCCGTTTGATCGACAACGTCACCACGACCCCGGGCCTGCAAGCACGCTAAGGGCTGTTGAGCCCCGCTCGGGAGCGATTCGGGAGGTTGTCGAGCATGATCAAGGTCGTTGGGTCGCTGCCCTGCTTGTTATCCACGGCAACCGTATGGGCAACCACCGTCGCTCTCTTGGCACTCCAAGCGGCCAATTCGTCTTCGAGCCGACGTTCGAAACTCGCAACGGATACAGCGTCGTCCGGGCCGCCGAAGCGAACGGATCGCTTCTTCTTCGCCTCGTGCTCAATGCCGCCCGAGATGACGGCCACTTTGCCGGTCATCACATGGAGAGAAGCCGCCGCACCGGCGGGGGTGTCGAATCGATAGAGCCCTCTTTTGAGGATCTTGATCTCCACATCCCGCACGAACACAACAAGCGAATTCTCGTCGAAGATACGCTTCGCGTCGACGATCATCGAGCCGCGATGGAGCCACAGACTAGCGGACGTGAGACCGGCGGATACCATTTCGATCTCTGCGTTCGCCCCGAGGCGCAGGTAGGTGCCTTCTGTTTGTCCGGTTGCCTCAGCAAGCCCCAAGAGGTAGTGTGGGGGCGTGGCTCGGTCGCCGTTTCGAAAGAGTCTGCGCCAGTTTCAGTCGGAATTCGCCACCGAGGAGGCCTGCCAACAGTACCTGGCCGCTTGTCGCTGGCCGGACGGGTTCGTGTGTCCTCGGTGTGAGCATCGGCGCGCCTACAGCTTGGAGAAACAACGACTTTGGCAGTGCGCGGCGTGCAGACACCAGGTCTCGCTGACGTCAGGGACGGTCCTGCACAGGACGAGGATCCCACTCACGGTTTGGTTCTGGGCTGCGTACCTGATGACGACCGACAAACGGGGTGTGTCGGTAGTACTTCTTCAGCGTCAGCTGGAGCTGTCACGTTACGAAACCGCCTGGATGATGCTGCACAAGCTACGCCGGGCCATGGTGAACGCAGCTCGCGAGCCCTTGCACGGCGAAGTGGTGGCCCGCAAGCAGGTTTGCGAGGCAGCCGACAACTTAAGGGGCGCCGCGGGGCCCCTGTCTTGGTTGCTGTTGAGAAACGTGGGAAGCGCTCAGGACGGGTCCGTATGGCCGTCATCGCTGACTTCAGGAAGGCGACGCTAATCACTTTTCCCACCCAGCACGTTGCCCCAGGCTCGACAATCTACACCGACGGTCTGAAGAGCTTCACTGGGTTCGAGGAGGCCGGCTTCCAACAGGTCGCTCGCACTCAACCTCTCAGGACGGAGTTACGGAAAGGTGCCAAATCGGTCGTGCCGCTGGCCGACCGCGCCATTGGCAACCTGCAGCAATGGTTGATTGGCACCTACCACGGCGTGAGCCGCGCTCAACTCCAGGTTTACCTCGACGAGTTTGTGTTTCGACACAACCGCCGCAAGACACCGATGGCAGCATGCCAAACCCTACTCGGTCTGGGAACCCAGCACGCTCCAACAGTTTATGCCCGCATCAGCGGTGCGAGAGACCTGGAGAAACCGTAGGATGACCGGACGGACTCAGTTTCGATTTCACGTTCACCGCGATGCGGTAGTCCATTTCGTCGTCGGTGATATGTACCTGGTAATGCGGGCTGCTACCCGCCGCGAGTTTTTTGGCAATCGGGCGCCCTTTTAGAACGCCGTAGTTCGCTAGCGGCATACATCCTGGTCCTTAGTGGGGAGGGCTGTTGCTTTTTCTTGCCCAAAACTTCCAATCACGAATGCATCCGCGGCACTTCAGGATCAGTTCTCACCTTGGCGAACATGATTCCCGTATCCGCGATGTGGAACTCCGTGTGTCTGCTTGTGCCATCGTCAAATGTCCATTTGTAGCATTCACTGGCCACGAATTGGCGTGGGGAGTCTTGGCGGTACAACATCCAATCGCCGTCAATCACTGCTCGGAGAGTGAAGGCCCGAGTCTCAAAACCGAGATCCGCGCTACGGGCCCCCCCTCCTAGCGATAGGAGTGATGATCAGCTACATCCCTATCCTAGAGGACCGTTCGTACCCTTTTGCCACCGGAAAATAGCTACAACCGGACTTCGGTCTCGACCGGCTGCTCGTAGTCGACGCCTTCCACCGCGAAGCCGAACAGCCCGCTGAAGCCGCGCCGGAAGCCGGCGATGTCAGACAGTTCGGCCAGGTTCTCGGTGGTGACCTCGTCCCAACGCCGGGCCACCTCTTCCTGTACATCGTCGCGCAGCTCGAGGTCATCAAGGCGGATGAGGCCTTCCCCATCGACGGCGATGCTCTTCCCCGCGGCCAGGTGGTCGAATACCAAACGGCGCATCTGCTCGATGCAGCCCTCGTGAATGCCCTTGTCCTTCATCACCCGGAAGAGCAAGCTCATGTAGAGCGGCACCACCGGGATCGCCGCCGAGGCCTGAGTCACCACCGCCTTGTTGACCGACACCCAAGCGCCGCCGCCCAGCTTCGAGTTGAGAGTTCCATGCAACAGGCGCGCGGTGTGCTCAAGGTCCTTCTTGGCAATACCGATGGTGCCATGGCGATAGATCGGCCAAGTCAGCTCCGGCCCGACGTAGGAATAGGCCAGCGTGCGGGCGCCTTCAGCCAACACGTCTTCCTCCAGCAGCCTCTCGATCCACCACTGCCAGTCTTCGCCGCCCATCACCGACGTCGTGCCGGCCACCTCGCCTTCATCGGCGGGCTCGATGGTGATCTCGTTGACCGCGCCGCTCCCTAGGTCGAAGGTCTTGCCCGTGTAGGGGTCGGCGATCGGCTTCAGCGCCGACTGGAAGGTCTCCCCCGCGCGCGGGTCGATACGGCGAGGCGAGGCCAGGCTGTAGACGACCAGGTCGAGCTTACCCATGTCCTTGCGGATCTCGGCGACGGCTTGGCGCTTGATGTCGTCGGAGAACGCATCCCCGTTGATGCCGGCGGCGTAGAGTCCGTCCTCGGCGGCCAGCTGGTTGAAGGCAGCCGTGTTGTAATAGCCCGCCGTCGCCGTCCGGCGGCCCTCGGGCGCGCGCTCGAAGAAGACCCCGAGCGTCTTGGCGCCGAAACCCCAGGCCGCCGCGATGCGCGTGGCTAGCCCGTAGCCGGTCGAGCTGCCGATGACCAGAACATTCTTCGGACCTTCGACGGGCGTCGCGTGCGTGGCGCGGATGGTGTCCCGCTGGGTCTCGACATTACGCCGGCAGCCTTCGGGATGCGCGGTGACACAAATCGCCCCGCGGACTCTCTCTTTCACGATTTGGAGGGCCATGATGGGGGATGTTCTTGGGCCGACCGTTCGGCGTCGCGGCCGGCTTGCTTACGGTTCTAGCCTCCTAACTCCTTGTAGAGTCCCGGTAGGCTTCTCTTCAGCCGGCCGTCCATTGACAAGGGCGCCAGGCCGTCGAACTCCAGCAGCGTCTCGGCCTCTTCGACGCTTTTGCCCCGGCGCCGCAGATCGCCGACACGGTTTCGCAGGGTAGCAAACTTCTTGCGCCACTCGACGAGACCCTCCCGCGTCGTGACCGCACCATGCCCTGGGATCACCGTCTCGAAATCGAGTTTGAGCGCGGCTTCAAGCGTTTGGTCCCACTCGACCGCGCTACCGCCGGCTGAGTAGTCGATGAACGGAGAACCGGTCAGATAGAGGTCACCCATGTGGACGACTTTCAGCGCTGGGAAGTAAATCACGGCGTCGCCGTTCGTGTGGCCGCGGCCGAAGTGGCGCGCGCGAACCTCCTTGCCTCCCAGGAACAGCGAGGTCTCGCTATCGAACGTGATCTTCGGCAAGCCGGGCTGCGAGTTCTTCTCCATGTTTCGCCGCGCGTTGCGGTGCGCGATGATCTCGGCGCTCGTCGCCAGAGGAGGATTCCCGCCGGTGTGATCACCGTGATGGTGTGTGTTAAGAACGTAGCGGACCGGCTGGGCCGTCAGGGCCTTGACCTTGGCCAGGATGTCGGGCACGTGCCGCTCGAACTTGTCGTCGACCAGGATGACGCCGTCATCGGTGACCAGCACCCCGACGTTGCCTCCGCCGCCCACGATCACATGCAGGCTGTCGGCAACCTTTTCGATCTGCAAGTCTACTTGGCGTTGGGGAAGGCTGTAGGCCGTCCACAGACCGCCGAGCGCCATAGCCAGGGCTGCTAGTCGAATCGCATTCGCTTTCCGCATCATGTTCTCCTCCGCTCCGCCGCTTCTCAGGTGTGAGATAGCAGGTCGATGCGGCCGCCGTCGGCGGCAATCGACTGGCCTGTGATGAAACTCGACTCCTCCGACGCCAGAAAGCTCACCACCCGCGCGATGTCTTCCGGTTCACCGGAGCGCCGCAGCATCGCTTTCTCCGACACCGACGCGATGGCGTCCTTCATCTCCTCAGGCGTGTGCCCGTCGGAAACCATGTCGGTGAGGATAAACCCGGGCAGCACGGCGTTGACGCTGATACCGCTCGGGCCCAGCTCGAGAGCGAAGCGCTTGGTCAGAATCTCGACGGCGCCCTTCGTCGCGGCGTAGAGGGTCGTGCCGGGATAGGCTGTCCCGATGGCGGCGATCGACGAAAGGTTAATGACGCGGCCGTACTTCCTCTCGATCATGCCGGGCGCCGCGGCGGCGGTCACGTTGAGCACACCCTTGACGTTCGTCCGCCACATGCGGTCGAAGGCGTCTTCGTCGTAGTCGAGCAGCGTGCCCGTCGCCAGCAGGCCGGCGTTGTTTACGAGGATGTCGAGCGAGCCGAGGTGCTTGATGGTCATCTCGACCATCGCCGTCGCGGCCGCGCGGTCGCCGACGTCCGCCTCGACGGCCAGCGCTCTCCCGCCGCCCTCTTCAATCTGCCGGACCACCTCCTGCGCGGCGTCGGCCTGCCGCCGGTAGTTGACGGCCACCGCGGCGCCCTCGGCTGCCAGGCGCAGCGCCACGGCCTTGCCGATCCCACGCGAGCCGCCGGTGACCAGCGCGACACGTCCCTTGATGCGTTCAGGGTCCATCCTGGTTCACCATTCTAAACCACTCGCGGTCGCCGCCCGAGCCCGCGCGGATTTACATCGGCGAACCCGAAAGCCACTGACTTCTACGACACTGCTATCTTGGCGATAATGGATCGGACATCCGATGACCCAAGGAACGATTAAGCCCGCAACGCACCGACAGCTGGCGCAAGCCGCTGCTCTGCTCCTGCTGTCATCCCTCTCGCTTTTCGCCCAGCCCGAAATCGCCAACTACGACGAGGCGAAGGTTCCCGACTACACGCTGCCCGACCCCTTGGTCCTCGCCAACGGCAAGCCTGTCAGCGACGCCGGCGTGTGGTACACGGATCGCCGGCCCGAGATTCTCACGCTGTTTGAGGATCACGTGTATGGGCGGGCCCCGGCACCTCCTGAGCAGATGGGGTTCGAGATCATCTCGATCGATAAGCAGGCGCTCGGCGGCAAGGCCGTCCGGAAGCAGATCGCGATTCAGTTCAGCGGCGACAAAGACGGCCCCGGCATGGACCTGCTCATCTACGTGCCCGCCGCGGCGACCAAGCCGGTTCCCGCTTTTCTCGGCCTCAACTTCCAGGGCAATCATTCGATCCACACGGACACGGGCATTAAGCTGTCGACAAGCTGGATGCGCAACCGCCCTGACCAGGGCGTCGTCAACCACCGCGCCACCGCAGCGTCCCGCGGCGTCGCGGCAAGCCGCTGGCAGGTCGAGATGATCCTCGAGCGCGGCTACGCCGTGGCCACCATCTATTACGGCGACATCGACCCCGACTACGACGACGGTTTCCAAAACGGCGTCCACCCGCTGTTCTACAAGGACGCCCAAACCAAACCGGGCCCCGGCGAGTGGGGCTCGATCGCGGCGTGGGCCTGGGGCCTGAGCCGCGCCATGGACTACTTCGAGAACGACGGCGCGATCGACCAGGCCAACGTCGCCCTGCTCGGCCACTCGCGGCTCGGCAAGACCTCCTTGTGGGCTGGCGCGCAAGACACGCGCTTCGGCCTTGTCATCTCAAACAACTCCGGTTGCGGAGGCGCGGCCCTCAGCCGGCGCCGCTTTGGGGAGACCGTCGAGCGCATCAATACCCGGTTCCCGCACTGGTTCGCCGACAACTTCAACCAGTACAACGACAACGAAGACGCCCTGCCGATCGACCAGCACATGTTGATCGCCCTCATCGCTCCCCGGTCCGTCTACGTCGCCAGCGCCGAGGACGACCAGTGGGCCGACCCGCGTGGCGAGTTCCTGGCGGCCAAGCATGCCGAGCCCGTCTACCGGCTGCTCGGTGTGGAAGGCCTAGGCACTGATGCCATGCCCGCTGTGAATCAACCCGTGGCGGGCGCCATCGGATACCACATCCGTAGCGGCAAGCATGACGTTACCGATTACGACTGGCAGCAATACCTCGACTTCGCCGACAAGCAGTTCGGCAAGACCCGCTAGGCGGGCCCGCTCGCCCCCGAACCGCCCACTCCCTCCCCACCCGCCGGTGGTGGCTTGGAGTAAGCGACTGAAAAAGTTCAGATTCTCGTTGCAAACCACGGTGGGGGATGGTACACTCCTTGAAGGATGGGGTTGAGGCTTGTCCTCAACCGAGTCAGGTCGGGTATCCGGCCCCTCAAGCAAACCTTCCTCGTATTTGAAATTTTGACCTCTGGCAACCTGGCCCTCGGCGACCTAGTCGCCCAAGGGTTCTGCGTCGCCAAATCAAGTTTGAGGCCGATCGCGGAAGGGATTCCGGTGCTCATGTCGGGCATCGGGAGGCGATCTCTCGCGGTCAAGATCTTTGACAATCTGGTTGGACGTTTACAGATTTGCGAACGCAATTCCGAATCTGAATCGGGCGGACCTCTACGAGCTATCCCCGGCCTCGTTGGCTGGGGAGACGAACTATACTCGAGAGTTTGATCCCGGCTCAGAATCAACGCTGGCGGCGCGCTTAACACATGCAAGTCGAACGAGAAAGCCGGCTTCGGCCGGTGAGTAGAGTGGCAGACGGGTGAGTAACACGTGGATAACCTGCCCTCGAGTGGGGAATAACTCCGGGAAACTGGAGCTAATACCGCATACGACCCTAGGCACCTAAGTGTTTGGGGTGAAAGCCTTCGGGCGCTCGTGGAGGGGTCCGCGGCCGATTAGCTTGTTGGCGGGGTAACGGCCCACCAAGGCTTAGATCGGTAGCCGGCCTGAGAGGGCGCACGGCCACACTGGCACTGAGACACGGGCCAGACTCCTACGGGAGGCAGCAGTGGGGAATCTTGGACAATGGGGGAAACCCTGATCCAGCGACGCCGCGTGAGTGATGAAGCCCCTCGGGGTGTAAAGCTCTTTCAGCGGGGAAAATGATGATGGTACCCGCAGAAGCAGGTGCGGCTAACTACGTGCCAGCAGCCGCGGTAATACGTAGGCACCAAGCGTTGTTCGGAATTACTGGGCGTAAAGCGAGTGTAGGCGGTTTGCCAAGTCCGTTGTGAAATCTCCCGGCTTAACCGGGAGGGTGCGGCGGAAACTGGCAGGCTAGAGTGCGGAAGGGGAGAGCGGAATTCCTGGTGTAGCGGTGAAATGCGTAGATATCAGGAGGAACACCGGCGGTGAAGACGGCTCTCTGGACCGCTACTGACGCTGAGACTCGAAAGCGTGGGGAGCAAACAGGATTAGATACCCTGGTAGTCCACGCCCTAAACGATGCATACTTGGTGTGGGCTCTTCACTGAGTCCGTGCCGGAGCTAACGCGTTAAGTATGCCGCCTGGGGAGTACGGTCGCAAGGCTGAAACTCAAAGGAATTGACGGGGGCCCGCACAAGCGGTGGAGCATGTGGTTCAATTCGACGCAACGCGAAGAACCTTACCTGGGCTTGAACAGCTGGGGACCACAGTAGAAATATTGTTTTCCTTTCGGGGACCCCAGTAGAGGTGCTGCATGGCTGTCGTCAGCTCGTGTCGTGAGATGTTGGGTTAAGTCCCGCAACGAGCGCAACCCTCGTCCTGTGTTGCTACTCTTCGGAGGCACTCACAGGAGACCGCCAGCGACAAGTTGGAGGAAGGTGGGGACGACGTCAAGTCATCATGGCCTTTATGTCCAGGGCTACACACGTGCTACAATGGGCGGTACAACGGGTTGCCAAGCCGCGAGGTGGAGCTAATCCCTAAAAACCGTCCCCAGTTCGGATCGCAGGCTGCAATTCGCCTGCGTGAAGGTGGAATCGCTAGTAATGGCGCATCAGAACGGCGCCGTGAATACGTTCCCGGGCCTTGTACACACCGCCCGTCACATCACGAAAGTGGATTGTACTAGAAGTCCGCGAGCCAACCTTCGGGGGGCAGCGGCCCAAGGTGTGATTCACGATTGGGGTGAAGTCGTAACAAGGTAGCCGTAGGAGAACCTGCGGCTGGATCACCTCCTTTCTAAGAGAGAACGTGGGCCGACACCGCTGTCGTTTAGCGGTGACGTTCGGTCTTATCCGCCGCGACTAGGATTCGGGTCGCGTTCGTGAACTGTTTTCCCGGCTTCTTCGGAAGCCGGGGCGTCCAACCGGCCTCATTTTCATGGATGGCTCTACCGGGGTTGCAGTATCGGACTCGTAGCGCAGGAGCCGATCTCGCCTTGGCGCAACTTGTTTCCGGGGGCTGTAGCTCAGCTGGGAGAGCGCCTGATTTGCATTCAGGAGGTCGTCGGTTCGAGCCCGATCAGCTCCACCATTCCCAAGCCGCCTGGCTCGAAGTTTTTGGTTCGGTGTCGTTCGGTTCGGCAGCCTCGCGCTGCGGCGATCCAGGGCCTGTAGCTCAGTTGGTTAGAGCGCACCCCTGATAAGGGTGAGGTCGTTGGTTCAACTCCAACCAGGCCCACCATCGCCGCTTTGGGCCGAGTGTTCCAGCGTGCGGAGCGAGCTTGACCGGTGCCACATGTGAGCTTTTAAGCGCCACTGTTTGAAAGCTCACATGTAGTACCCGTCCTGATCTTTGACAATTGAATATTGAAGGGCATCTAGCACATCGCTGGGTGATCGTTCTCCTTGTCGGTGACTGTGGTTTGACAAGAGAGGCGGACACTCAACGAGCGCCGACCCAGATTCAGTTCTGGGTCAATTTTATGGTCAAGCTACTAAGGGCGTACGGGGGATGCCTTGGCGCAAGCAGGCGATGAAGGACGTGGCAGGCTGCGATAAGCCTCGGGGAGTTGCGAGTAAGCTGTGATCCGGGGATGTCCGAATGGGGAAACCCGGCCGGTGTGAACACCGGTCATCGCCATCTGAATCCATAGGGTGGCGAGGCGAACCCGGGGAAGTGAACCATCTCAGTACCCGGAGGAAAAGAAAACAATAGTGATTCCGCTAGTAGCGGCGAGCGAACGCGGAATAGCCCAAACCAGGCGAGCGGTAACGTAAGTCTGGGGTTGTAGGACCACAACGTGGATCTGGGCGGTTAGCCGAATGTTTTGGAAAATTCAACCATAGACGGTGACAGTCCGGTAGGCGAAAACTAAACAGACCTAGTGGGATCCTGAGTACCGCGGGACACGAGAAATCTTGTGGGAAACTGCCGGGACCATCCGGTAAGGCTAAATACTCGCTTGCGACCGATAGTGAACTAGTACCGTGAGGGAAAGGTGAAAAGAACCCCTGCGAGGGGAGTTAAAAGTACCTGAAACCGTACGCCTACAAGCAGTGGGAGGGCTATGGCCGAGTGGTTCCTTCGGGAATCCGGTGTCACGCCTGACCGCGTGCCTTTTGCTTAATGAGCTGGCTAGTTATTCTCAGTGGCAAGGTTAAGCGTAAGCGAGCCGCAGCGAAAGCGAGTCTGAATAGGGCGTTCAGTCGCTGGGAATAGACGCGAAACGGGATGATCTACCCTTGGTCAGGGTGAAAGTTGTGTAACAGCAACCGGAGGCCCGAACCAGTGTCGGTTGAAAACGGCTTGGATGAGCTGAGGGTAGGGGTGAAAGGCCAATCAAATTCCGTTATGGCTCGTTCTCTCCGAAATAGCTTTAGGGCTAGCCTCGTGTGATTCGCAACGGTGGTAGAGCACTGGATGGACTAGGGGGCTTCCAAGCTTGCCGAATCCAACCAAACTACGAATGCCGTTGACGTAAGCACGGGAGTCAGACTGTGGGGGCTAAGCTTCATGGTCAAAAGGGAAACAGCCCAGATCGCCGGCTAAGGTCCCGGAATGAATACTAAGTGGGTAAGGAAGTCGAAAGGCCCAGACAGCCAGGAGGTTGGCTTAGAAGCAGCCATCCTTTAAAGAAAGCGTAATAGCTCACTGGTCAAGCCTCTCGGCGCCGAAAATGTAACGGGGCTCAAGTATTCTACCGAAGCCGCGAGTTCGAGAATCGCTTCGGCGATTCACGGGCGGTAGGAGAGCATTCCGAACTGGTTGAAGCCGGACTGAAAGGACCGGTGGACGGTTCAGAAGAGACTCTGCCAGCATTAGTAGCGAGAAACCAGGTAAGAATCCTGGTCGCCGAAAGTCTAAGGTTTCCTGGGCAAGGTTTATCCGCTCAGGGTTAGTCGGGTCCTAAGGTGAGGCCGAAAGGCGTAGCCGATGGATACGCGGTTAATATTCCGCGACTACCTTACTTCGTTTGACGATGGGGTGACGCAGGAAGCTAAACAGGAGTGGTGATGGATATCCACTTTGGTCGTCATAAGGTGTTCCGGGCCGGTAAATCCACCCGGAAGCTATCACTGAAGACGGACGCGATCCCGAAAGGGAACAAAGCTGTGACGCTACACTGCCAGGAAAAACCTCTAAGGAGAAGTTAAGGTACCCGTACCGTAAACGGACACACGTAGACGAGATGAGTATTCTCAGGCGCTCGGGTGAAAGGTTGTTCAGGAACTCGGCAAATTAGCCCCGTAACTTCGGGAGAAGGGGCGCCTCTCGCAAGAGAGGCCGCAGCGAAATGGCTCAGGCGACTGTTTACCAAAAACACAGGTCTCTGCTAAGTCGAAAACGACGTATAGGGGCTGACGCCTGCCCGGTGCCGGAAGGTTAAGGGGAGGGGTTAGCTTCTTCGGAAGCGAAGCTCTCAACCGAAGCCCCGGTGAACGGCGGCCGTAACTATAACGGTCCTAAGGTAGCGAAATTCCTTGTCGGGTAAGTTCCGACCTGCACGAATGGCGTAACGATCTGAGCACTGTCTTAACAACCTACCCGGCGAAGTTGTGGTCCCGGTGAAGACGCCGGGTGCCCGCCACAAGACGGAAAGACCCCGTGCACCTTTACTACAACTTACCAGTGAATCGCGTTGCGTTTTGCGCAGGATAGGTGGGAGGCTTTGATTCCGGGCTCTTGGGCTCGGAGGAGCCGCCGGTGAGATACCACCCTGATCGTATTGCGGTTCTAACCTGCTCCCCTGATCGGGGAGAGGGACAGTGGTTGGTGGGTAGTTTGACTGGGGCGGTCGCCTCCTAAAATGTAACGGAGGCGCGCGATGCTTGGCTCAGGCTGTTTGGAAATCAGCCGTAGAGTGCAATCGCATAAGCCAAGTTGACTGCGAGACCTACAAGTCGAGCAGGTGCGAAAGCAGGCGATAGTGATCCGGCGGTTCCGCATGGAAGGGCCGTCGCTCAACGGATAAAAGGTACGCCGGGGATAACAGGCTGATCCAAGCCAAGAGTTCACATCGACGCTTGGGTTTGGCACCTCGATGTCGGCTCATCGCATCCTGGGGGTGAAGAAGCTCCCAAGGGTTAGGCTGTTCGCCTATTAAAGCGGTACGTGAGCTGGGTTCAGAACGTCGCGAGACAGTTCGGTCCCTATCTGTGGTGGGCGTAGGAGATTTGAGGGGGGCTGACCCCAGTACGAGAGGACCGGGTCGGACGAACCTCTTGTGATCCAGTTGTCGCGCCAGCGGCATAGCTGGGTAGCGAAGTTCGGTCGAGATAAGCGCTGAAAGCATATAAGCGCGAAACTTTCCCCAAGATAAGATCTCCCAAGCGTAAGCTAATAAGGGCACTCGAAGACTACGAGTTTGATAGGACGGATGTGTAAGCGTGGTAACACGTTCAGCTAACCGTTACTAATCGCCCGTTCGGCTTGACCATAAAATTGACTCAGCACTGAATCCTTCCCCACCGTCTCCTGTAAGGAGCGGCCCGGAAGCGACGCTCGGTGCGAGCGCTCGACGCGATGCGCGAGCCCTTCAATATTCGGTGCCGTTGATTGATCCAGGATTGACGGATCACGAGCCAACGGGCCAACGATTTCGGGTGGCCATAGCGAGGGGGTCACACCCGTTCCCATCCCGAACACGGCCGTTAAGCCCCTCAGCCCCGATGGTACTGCGTGGGCAACTGCGTGGGAGAGTAGGACGCCGCCCGATTAACCTCTAAAGGCCCTGGAGCAATCCAGGGCCTTTTGTTTTCCATCACCCCCGCTAGACGACCCCATGAAATTCGGTATGGCGAGCTCCGAGCGTACTTGTAAGATCGGCCTCGTACAGACGGCCTGCTCGGCCGACCGTGACGCCAACCTCGACAACGCCATCAGCCTCGTTCGCCAGGCGGCGGCCCAGGGCGCGCAGATCGTCTGCCTCGAAGAGCTGTTCCGCTCCCAGTACTTCTGCCAGGAGGAGAACCCCGACTGGTTCGACTCGGCCGAGTCCGTTCCGGGACCGACCACCGAGGCGTTGGGCCAAGCCGCACGGGACGCCGGCATCGTCGTCATCGGCTCGGTGTTCGAGCGGCGCGCCGCGGGCCTCTATCACAACTCGGCCGTCGTCATCGGTACCGACGGCGCCATCGTCGGTCTGTACCGCAAGATGCACATCCCCGACGACCCGCTCTACTACGAGAAGTTCTACTTCACGCCGGGCGACCTGGGTTTCCAGGCGTTCGACACTGAGTTCGGACGCATCGGGGTGCTCATTTGCTGGGACCAGTGGTATCCCGAAGCGGCGCGCTTGACCGCGCTGCAGGGTGCCGAGATCCTGTTCTATCCGACCGCCATCGGCTGGCACCCGTCCGAGAAGAGCGCACACGGCGCCGGCCAGCTCGAAGCCTGGCGCACCGCGCAACGCGCCCACGCTATCGCGAACGGGGTGTTCGTCGCCGCCTGCAACCGCGTCGGCCACGAGCGGCTGCTTGACGGGTCGCCGTCACGGCCGGCCGGTTACGAGGGCGTCGAGTTCTGGGGACGCTCGTTCGTCTGCGACCCGTTCGGCCAAGTCGTGGCGCAGGGCGGCGAGACTGAGCAGGTCCTCGTCGCCGAGTGCGACCTCTCTCTGATTGAAGAGACGCGCCGCAACTGGCCCTTCCTGCGTGACCGCCGCGTCGACGCCTACGCTGGCATCGCCTCCCGCTTCCTCGATCAAGGCAACCCAGACAAGGGCAACCCAGACGGAGCCGACCCAGCCAAAGGCAACCCACACAAAGACAACCCAGAAGAGGCAACGTACCCGCGCCTGCCGTAGCACCCGCTCCATGGCCAACGACGACACCCCGAGCGCCCTCGGCTTCCGCATGCCGGCCGAGTGGGAGCGGCACGAAGCCACTTGGCTGGTCTGGCCGCAGACGCCCGCCGACTGGCCCGGTAAGATCCAAGCCGTACGCTGGGTGTACGTCGACATCATCCGCCACCTATACCACCGCGAGCCGATCCACCTCGTCGTCAACGATCGACGTACCGAAGCCGTCGCCCGGCGCATGTTGGACCACGCCGGCATCGACCTTTCCGCCGTCACTTTTCATCGCTATCCGACCGACCGCTCCTGGGTGCGCGACTCCGGCCCGCTCTTCGTCCGTCGCCGCTCCGAGTTGGCAGCCGTTTGCTGGAGCTTCAACGCCTGGGCCCGCTATCGCAACTGGCACAAGGACGCGGCCCTAGCCCACCGCATCGCCCGCAGCCAACAGGCGCGCACCTGGCATCCGCGCTCCGAGGACCGCCGCTTCGGGGGCCGCCGGGTCGTCCTCGAGGGCGGAGCCATCGACGTCAACGGACGCGGCAGCCTCCTCACGACCGAGGAGTGCCTGTTGAGCACGACCCAGCAACGCAACCCCTGCCTCGATCGCGACGGCTACGAAGCGCTGTTCCGCGACTATCTTGGTATCCGCAACGTGCTCTGGCTGGGGAAGGGCATCGCCGGCGACGACACGCACGGCCACGTCGACGACCTTGCCCGCTTCGTCGCCGCCCGCACGGTCGTCACGGTGGTCGAGCCCGACCGCCACGACCCGAACCATGCCCCCCTGCGCGCCAACCTGCGCCGCCTGCGCTCCATGCGCGACGAAAAGGGACGCCCCCTCGACATCGTCGAGCTGCCAATGCCGCGGCCGCTCCACTTCCAACGACACCGGCTGCCGGCCAGCTACGCGAACTTCTACATCGCGAACGGCGCAGTGCTCGTCCCGACCTTCAACGACCCGGCTGACCGCATCGCCCTCTGGATCCTAGCCAAGCTATTCCCCAAGCGCGAGGTGATCGGCATCCACAGCGTCGATCTCGCTTGGGGCTTCGGCACCCTGCACTGCAGCACACAGCAGCAGCCGGCAGGCTGAACCAAACTCAGGGCTGAATCTACGCCTCAACCTGCACGCCGCGCCAAAACGCCACGTGGTCCTTGATCTGGGCGGCGGCCTCTTTGGGCTCGGGATAGTACCAAGCCGCCCCGGGATTGGTTTGGCCGCTCACCTCGATGTCGTAGTATTGGGCCGTGCCCTTCCATGGGCAGGCGGACGTTTGATCGATCGGCTTGAAGTACTCCTGCTTGATCGAGTCGGGCGGGAAATAGTGATTCTCCTCGACGACCTCGGTATGCTCGCTCTCGGCGAGAACGACGCCTTCCCAGCTTGCTTTCGGCATCCCCCTATTCTATGGGAAACACGGACCGGGACGGCGCGCGATCGCCTCGGACGTGCGCCCGGATGCACCACCGCCCTCGTTCGGCAGCACGTCGCCAACCAAGAGCTAGGAACGGAAACGGTAAGTGATGCGGCCGCGTGTGAGGTCGTAGGGAGACAGTTCCACCGTTACGCGGTCGCCGGTGAGAATGCGGATGCGGTGCTTGCGGAGCTTGCCGGCGATGCGCGCCAAGACGAGGTGCTCGTCGTCCAACTTGACGTCAAAGATGCCGCCGGGGTGTTTCTCGACTATCGTTCCTTGTACTTCGATGCCTTCTTCTTTTGCCATTGCCCTCCTTTAGGGTTGTTGGAAACCGTGCTTCGCGTGCTGTAACGATCACGCCGCGAGCGGGTGAACCGCGGGCACACATCTGCGATTCAAGTATCGCAAACCCCCGCAGCCGAAGCAAGATGGGCCAAGCCGGTCCAGCTTAGTCGCCCCTAGCCGATTCCGCCTGGCCCCGAGGCCGCGAACACCTCCCGCGCGTAGTCGTCGATCCGTTGTAAAATCAACCCGGTGTAAGATCAACGCTGTCGCCCCCGTCGAGTCCGCGTCCAAGAGGAGCTCGTTCGCGGGCATGGAAGACCTTATGCGATTCATCTGCTTATTCGCCGTACTCCTTCTGGTCGTGCCGTCCGCCGCCGACGCGCAGCTCACTGCCGCCAAGGACGCACCCATCGCCATCGGCCATCACCATCTCAACGTCAGCGACCTCGACGCGCACCGGCGCTTCTGGGTCGACCTGCTTGGCGGGACGCCGGGTAAGCTGGGGCCGCTCGAATACGTCCAATTCCCCAACGCGCTGATCTTCCTTCGCGAGCGGGCGCCGACGGCCGGCAGCAAGGGCAGCTCGGTCAACCACATCGGCATTCAGTTCCCCGACGTCCCGGCGATGATGTCGAAACTGCGCGCCGCCGGCGTGCCGGTCGTCACCCGCACTGAGATCAGCCGCAACCGCGCCAAGGGCGACCTCTTCTTCAGCCCGTCGCAGCGCGTCTACTTGTCGTTCATCATGGCGCCCGACGACCTCAAGATCGAGATGTTCGAAAACCGGGCCCTCGAGACCCCGCTGGCGAACCATCACATTCATTTCTTCTCGCACCAGGTAGACGAGATGAAGGCGTGGTACGTGAAAACGTTCGGCGCGATCGGGGGCCAACGCGGTCCGTTCCAAGCCGCCGACCTGCCGGGCATCAATCTCACCTACTCGCCCGCTCCCGAGCCAACCGAGCCTACCCAAGGCCGCGTCCTCGACCACATCGGCTTCGAGGTCAAGGGCCTCAAGGCGTTTTGCAAGAAGCTCGAAGCGCAAGGGGTGACGTTCGACCGGCCGTACGAGGAGCATCCCGACCTGGGGTTGAACCTCGCCTTCCTGACCGACCCTTGGGGCACGTATATCGAGCTGACGGAAGGGCTGGACAAGTTGTAGGGTGACGCGGTTGTTCGTGAATCGTGTTCCGTGAAGCCCCGAGCCGGAAACCCCGGGAGTCGTTTACCCTGGGCTCACGCCCAGGGCTATTATTTGGACCACCCCTTCGGGGTTCGAACATCCGAGCCTGGCCGGCGAGTCGTGTATCCTGTCGTGGCAGGAGATCGATATGCCGCAGAACATGTTGGGCGGGTACGGCGAATGGGCTGCAGGGCTTGTAGGCGACGAGCCCGCCGAGCTGTCTTTCCGCCGCGCCGAATGGAGAGACATCAACGCTTGGCGCGACCGCGCTCGCACGCGCTACCGCGATTTCCTCATGCAGCCGGACACCGGCGGGACGCCCAACGCTCAACTCCAACACCGCTTTGAATACGACGGTCTCGAGATCGAACACCTGAGCTGGCAACTGCCCTACGGGCCGCCGACCGAAGCCATCTTCCTCAAGCCCGCCGGCGCCACGGGACCCTTGCCGGGCGTCGTCGGGCTTCACGATCACGGCGGCAATAAGTATTTTGGCACCCGCAAGATCACGCGCATCAGCAACGACGTGCATCCCCTGATGCGCACGCACCAGGACAAGTACTACGGCGGCGTGGCCTGGGCCAACGAACTCGCCAAGCGCGGATACGCGGTTCTTGTTCACGACACCTTCACATTCGCCACCCGCCGCGTGCGAGCCGCCGATCTGCCGGCCGTGATCAAGCGCGGGCATGATCTGGAAGAGGTGAACCCGGAATCGGAGGAAGAGATCGAGCGTTACAACCGCTTTGCCGGCGGACACGAACATCTGGTCTCGAAAAGCCTGTTCTGCGCCGGAACGACCTGGCCCGGTGTCTTCACGGCCGAGGACCAACGCGCGCTCGCCTACCTTTGCTCGCGGCCGGAAGTGGATGACGAGCGGGTGGGTTGCTGTGGGCTGTCCGGTGGTGGGCTGAGGACCTGTTACTTGACCGGCGTGGATGAACGGATTCGTTGTGCCTGTGCCGTGGGCATGATGACCACGTGGCGCGACTATCTTCTCAACAAGTGCTACACCCACACGTGGATGATTTACATCCCCGGCATGCCGCGTTACCTCGACTACCCGGAGATCCTGGGGCTCGCCGTACCGAACCCTGTGCTCGTACTCAACAACCGCCAAGATCAGCTCTTCACGATGCCCGAGATGGAGCGGGCCGACGCCATCCTCAAAGAGGTTTACCACAAGGCCGAAGCGCCGGATCGCTACCGCGCGAGCTTCTATCCTGGCCCGCACAAGTTCGACCGCGACATGCAGAAGGAAGCCTTCGAGTGGTTCGACCGCTGGCTCAAGGGATAGCAGCCCGTGGCAAAAATCGGGAGCACTGTTATTCACAAACGTAGGGGCACGGCATGCCGTGCCCGCTTGGCCGGCCTGCCGCAACTCGGTAGTGTCTAAGTTTCCATGTGCTTCCTGCAGCGCCGCGTAGGGGTGGACCCCTGCGTCCACCCGGCAGCCCCCAACCAACCCGGTGTAGGGGTGGACCGCTGTGTCCACCCAGCCTTCAGGCGGTTTCCGCGCGAAGCGCGTCGTAGGCCGGCTGTTTACGGCCGGTTCGGCGCTCCCTGCCACGCTGGAAGGGCGTTTTCAACGTCCTTCCTCGGCCGGCTTCAGCCACGTCCCGCGACTCACCACTCACGAATCACGAATCACGAATCGCGACTCACCGCTTTTCCGAACCCAAGGCAATCCAGGGATTCGCGAACTTGGGTCGCGCGCTGCTAGTTGCCGGCGCTCTTTGAGGCGGCGGCCTGCAACTGCTGCTCGATTTCGGCGAGGTCACGGTCGCGGCGGTGGTAGCCGGTTTCGTTGACGAGGGTGCGGGCCTTGGCGAGGCGGTCGCGGACGGCGTTGGTCTCGTTGCGGGCCAGGTGCAGCCGGGCCCATTCGAGATGGCAGTCGGTCTGGTGTAGGCGCATCTCGCCGCGCCGGGCGATCTTCTCGGCTTCACGGAGGTCGCGCTCGGCTCGGGGGAAGTTGCGCTGGTGGCGGGAAAGCTCGGCGCGGGCGAGCAGGCCGCGAGGGATGTGGTGTTGCGTGCCGGCGGCGCGGAGGCCGTCAACGGCGGCACCGAGGTGCTCCTCCGCCTCGCTAAAGTCAGGGTCATCGGCGGCGAGGGCCGCGGCCAGGTCGGCGCGGCCCAGGGTTAGGTGGTCGAGGGCGACGTCGAGGAGCCAGTTGTGGTGCTCGGCGATCTTGATCGTCTGCTTGGCCCTCCGTCGTGCCTCGGCGTGATCGCCCCGGTCAAGTAGCAGGTCGCAAAACCAAAAGCCTCCGACCGAATAGAGGAGCGGGTATTCGGGTTGTTGCTCCTGTTGAAGGCGCTCGGCCTCGGCGAACAACTTGGCGGCTTCCTCGTTGTGGCCGGCTTGATGCTGGGCGGCGGCCAGCTTGCCTCGCGCCTGCGCTCGCTTGAACGCATCCTCAATCCGCTCGGCGTGATCGACAGCGCGTTGAGCAAACTCCAGCGCCGCCGCAACGTCGCCGCGGGTGAGTTGCAGTTCGCTCAGATTCCCGGCTCCGGTAGAAGCGTTCCTCCAGTTAGCTGTTTCGATTGCCGCACCAACCCCTGCCTCCATGGGCTCGGCCGCCTCCCGCAGGCGGCCCAGCGCCCTCAGGCTCAAGCCAGCCTCGTTCAGAAGGTACCCCTTTTCGTTATCGCTCAGAACCGCCGCAACCTTCCGCCACGGCTGGTCGAAAAAGCTCGACACCGCTGCCAGGTTGGCCCCATACGCCCCAACCGTCGCGGTACTGTAGCCTTCGGACTCGCGGTCAATCCGCGTACGGTACACCGGCCAATATGCTTCGTCATACAGCCCCGCCTCGCAGCCATGCCCCACCGCCGCGTAGAGCGGTGCCAGGTCATCGAGCGTCTCCGGCTGATGTTCCTCCGGCACTTGCTGGTAGTACTCGAACAATCGCTTGTGCCCCTCGCGCCAGGCTTGAGGATGCTCCCGCTTCAGCCACCCGCCGAAACGCTCCCTCACCAGCGGGTGGCAGTTCAGCCGTGGCGGCACATGGTGACTCTCTCCCACCAGCAGTTTTAGCACCCGCAGGCGCTCGACCGCCTCGTCGCGGCCCTGCTCTGAGAGCCCCGCCAGCCGATCTGTCAGCCCCTTGATCGCCGGCTCGGCCAGCACCGCCTCGAGCGGCCCCTCTTCCGCGGGTGCATCAAAGAGCCCCAGCACGCGCAGCCATTCGACCTCGGGCCCATCACCCAAGCGCTGCTCGATCGCCGCCATCACCCGCTGGGCGTGGCGGCCTTCCTGCTCGCTGACCTCGGGCAGCTCGGGAAGCTCGGCCACGCCCTCGATTGAACCGCCGTGCCACTCTTTCAGGTAGGTCGCCAGCAGGTTCAGTGCCAGGGCGTGCCGCCCGAGATCGTCGACGGCCGCCTCCAGCCGCTCGTCGGGCCCCGTCACCTCCGCCGTGCGCAGCAGCGCCCGTCCCGCCACGGTCGAGACGTGCTCCAAGTCTTCATGCTTGACGGCCTTCCTGTACTCCGGCTGCTTGAGGTCGGTGACCTCTTCGCGCGTCGAGATGACGCACAGGCCCGGGTTGCGCTCGGCCAGGCCTTCGAGCAGGGTCTTGAGCGCGGGGTCCTTGATCTCGCCGCGGTCGAAGTCGTGTCCCGACTGCAGCGGCTCCATGCCGTCGAGCAGCAGCAGCGTGCGTCGGGCGGCGACCAGGTCGGCCAGACGCTCGCCCTTGTCCCAGGGCGATTTGATTCCTTCGGGTTTCGCTTCGCCGAAAAACCGCAGGGCCGCGTTGATGAACTGGTCGGCCGACGTGACCCGCTCGCGCGTCCCCTGACTGTAGAACGACCAGGCGTAGACGGCCTCGGCGCCGCGGTAGTTGTCCTGGTGCATGTGCTCGGTCCACACGCGGACAAGCGTCGATTTGCCGACGCCGCCATGGGCTTTGAAGACGATGATGTTGGTTTGCGGGTCGTCCCAGGAGTTGTCGAGGAGGTTCTGTTCGTCGCGGCGGCCGAAGAGGAGCGATCCGGTTTCGGGCAGGTGTGAGATGTCGGCTTTCTCAGGTGGGTCCCAGTCGGGTGGCGGGGGTTCGGGGGCCTTGTAGCCCGGCTCTGATGCTTGATAGACGCGGGTGGCAAGCTTCGCGAAGATCTCGGTCTGTTTGTGGTCCGGCACGTTGGCTAAGGGCTCTCCGCCGGCGGTGTACATCTGCAACGCCTTGAGTCACGGGTGTGTCTCCCTAGGGCAGGCCTTGATCAAAACCGGAAGGATTTCGCATTCGCCCTTGCGGGCTTCTTGCAGGAAGTAGGGAATCTCCTCGTCCATGCAGAAGGTCGAAGCCAAGAAGTCGGCTGTTACCAGGCAGACGGCAAAGCGAGTTTGTTTGAGGATTTGCTGGATGCGGAGATACCACTGTTCGCCTTCGCGGATTTCGGTGTCGCTCCAGGTCTTGAAGTTGCCGTGGCGTTCCGCAGCCTCGAAGTGGGGGATGATCGATTCAAGCCATTTTTTGTCTTTATGGCTGTAGCTGACGAAAACCGTCCGTTTTTCGTCTTGGCCGCCTTCCGGCATCGTGTGGTTAGGCTACTACGTTTTGGATGGGGGCTCAAGGGGCTGGTTTGGCAAGTCCCCACCACCTCGCGCGCCGGCCACCACTCAGAGCGACTGACCCGCTCTTGCGACCGGGGCACGACGAGAAGGAACAGCGTTTGCGTGGTGGCGCGGGCCTCCTGGCCTGCAGCGTCGACCTCCGGGTCGACGTCTCCTTCGCCCCATCGAGTCCACGCCCAAGGAAGACCGTTCGCCGGCCAGGCAAACCTGCCGCCCCCCCTGGCCCCGGACTTCCGTCCGCAGCCACGGTTCACGGTTCACGATTCACGGCCCGCGACCTTGCCAAGTCTGCTAGGCCGGGACGCCCATCTTAGAAGGCTCGTGCTTGCGCGCGGCAAAGCGCTCGGAGATCAGCTTGAGCGCGACGGCCGGCTCGACAACGCCGTTGCCGTTCTGCTCGACCGACTTGTGGTTGTGATAGAGGACGCTGGTGTAGTCGGGAATCCTGCCCAGCGCGAGATGGCGGTGAATCTCGCGGATGCCGTCATCGAGGGGCGTCTCGCACTCGAACGCCAGCCGCTCGTGGATCTTCTCAAACGACACGCGATAGTTTCGGCGGTCGGCGTTGGCCTCCTTGACGACGTTGACCCCGGAGGCGATAGCGTGAATCGCCCGGCCGACGTCGCCCAATCGGTGGTTCATGTGCTCGGAGCCGACGTTGAAGATCTCGCCGCTGACCTGGGCCAGGGGGGCGTCGAGCATCTTGTGAAAGGCGCGCGCAATGTCGTTGACGTGCACAAAGGGACGCCACTGCTCTTCGTTGTAGATGACCACCTTTTTCTCGAAGTATGCCTTGGCGGTCAGAAGATTGACGACCAGGTCGAAACGCGGGCGGAACGACCAGCCGAAGGCCGTGCCCAGCCGCAGGATGGTCGGATGAAAGCGGTCGCTGCGCGAAGCCAGCAGGATTCGCTCGGAGTCAATCTTAGTCGCAGCATAGAGTGAGACGGGGTCGAGCTCAGAGGTTTCGTCGACGATCGAATCGCTGGCCCCGTAGACGCTGCACGTCGAGGCAAACACGAACCGCGACACCCCTTGCCCCTTGCAGACGTCGGCCACGAGCGCGGTTGCGGCGTAATTGGTTTGCAGCGTCGTCTCTTCATCGAGAGCGCAAGCCGGGTCGCCGACAATCGCACCGAGATGAATCACCGCGTCCATGCCGCGCACGGCGTGAATCACCGCGTCCACGCGCCGGAAGTCGCCGCGAATCAACTCGAAGCAGGGATGCGGGAGGAGGTCGCGAATCGGCTCGTCACCGAAGATCAGCAGGTCGAGGACGCGCACCTCATAACCGGCTGCCAGCAGCTTTCGCACCAGGACGCTGCCGATGTAACCCGCGCCGCCGATGACGAGAACCTTCTCGACGGGTTTCTCGATCGGGGGGTTCTTGGGTTGGACGTGGAAGTTCTGCCAGACGTAGAACTTCGCCGTGCGCGCACCGATGCATCCGGCGACGTTGACCAGGTAAGCCGCCACGATGATCCCCAGCGGCGAGAGCAGGCTCGTGTCGGGCGCGAGCAGTGGGCCGGCCACCAGCAGCACGGCGTAGGCGATGGTGATCGACTGTGCCAGCGCGAACGCCTTCTGCCGCCAGGTCAGCACCGGCTTGGTGTGGTAAACGCCCGCAAGAGATAGCAGGGCGATCGACACCAACCCGAGGGACGGCGCGACACGGAGAAAGAACTCTACGTGAGCCAGGAGGATATCGCTCGAGCTTCCCACGGCATCGACGCCCAGCCGGCCGAAGAGGCCGAACAGCACGCCGATCGCGAGGGAGGTTACAACGATGATCGAGTCAGCCAGTATCCGCACGGCAGCGGTTCCTCCGGTTCTCTCGCCTGCGGTTGTTGACGTCATTGTTGCCATCGAGCAGGCACTCGACAGAGAGAGTATCGGCATCTAGCCCGCCTGTCCCCACATTAGAGATCGTCATAGTTGTGCCGAGACTGAAGTGTTGCGCCGGTGGTGGCTGACCGCGGACTTCCGTCCGCGGCTCCGAAGTGGCGGGTCGAGAGGCGTTTCTCGACAAGGGTCTCTGCCGGCGCGCGCGGCTGGTTCGTTTCGGCCGCAGTGGTGGTTCTCCACCGCTTTTCTGCATGACAAAGCCCGGTATAAGTCTTTTTTTATCAGCTTGTTAACCATTGGGCAGCCGATTGCGTCTATAGTGTCAGAGGACAGGACAATGACACGCGTCGGCAACCTACTAGTACGAGCCGCTTTGGCGGCCTTGTTGCTGGCCCCGCTTGGCTGGGCCCAAGAGGAGGACCGCCCCGCCTTGGGGGTCGCGCGGGTCAGCCTGACCAACGGCGATGTCACCATCCGGCGCGGGGATTCCGGCGACTGGATCCAAGCGCCCGTCAACACGCCCGTGGTCGAGGGCGATCGCATCGCGACCGGTGCGGCGTCACGCGCCGAAGTCCAGCTCGATTACTCGAACCTTCTCCGACTCAATGAGTCGAGCGAAGTCCACATGGCGAACCTGGGCAACAAGCAGTTCCGTGTCCAGGTGGAACGCGGCGTGGTGAGCTACAGCGAACTGCGCGGCGGCGAGGCGGATGTCGATCTCGAGACACCGCTGGTCGCGGTCCGTCCGGGCAAGAACGGGCGCTACCGCGTCGAAGTGATCGGGCAAGACCTGGTCCGAATCATCGTTCGCAAAGGGCAAGCGGAGGTTGCCTCCGCCCAGGGCATCGAGACGCTCAAACAGGGCCGCATGATGGTGGTGCGGCGCGGCGCGGAGAAGTCTGACGGGGCCCTCGAGTTTGCGATCGAAAAGGCCGACCCGAAAGACAACTGGGACGAGTTCAACGAGCGTCGCGACAAGAGTCTGCAGAAGTCCGAGAGCTACCGCAAGCTCAGCAGCAGCATCTATGGCGCCGAAGACCTAGACGATGCGGGGCGCTGGCAGTACGTTTCGGGATACGGCAACTCCTGGTTTCCGACCGTTTCCGCCGGCTGGGCGCCCTACCGCTCCGGCCGTTGGACCTGGGTGGACTACTACGGCTGGACCTGGGTGAGCTACGAGCGCTGGGGCTGGGCGCCCTACCACTACGGGCGGTGGTTCCACCACGCGCACCACGGCTGGGGTTGGTATCCGGGATCGTACTACGGCCATCACTACTGGCGGCCGGCGTTGGTCGCCTTCTTCGGCTACGGCCACTACGGCGGCGGGCACGGCTTCAACTTTGGGTTCGGTTTCGGACGCGGCCATCACTACGGCTACAGTCACTTCGGCTGGATTCCGCTGGCTCCGGGCGAGCGCTACAACCCCTGGTACGGCCGGCACCGCGGCGGCGGGCGGCACAACTCGGTCTACGTCGACAACAGCGTCAACATCTACAACAACTACCGCAACGCGCGGCACCGCAACGGAGCGTCGGCGATTCGCGGAGAAGCGTTCGCGAGAGGACGGGTCGGCACGCCGCAGAGCCTGCGTCCGTCACAGTTGCGCCAAGCGGGCCTGATGCGAGGCCGATTGCCGATCGTGCCCTCGGCCGAAAGCCGTGGCCGCAGTGCGTCGCCAACCGACTTCCGGCGCGCCTCGGCGAATTCGAACTCGGGGACGCGTTTCTTCACAACGAACCGCGGTCGCGCAACCGCCCAGCGAGCGTCGTTCCAGAAGCAGCAGGAGCGCGTGGCCGGCTCGGTGCGTGAGTTCGCGGGGACCCGAAGCCGAGGCACAGGCGGTGGCACAAGGGCCGCGGTAACCGGACGCGGCGCCGGCACCGCAGGAGTGGGTGCAGCGGGCCTGGGAGCTGCGGGTACGGCGCGGGCACGAACCGGTTCGGCGACTCGGTCGTCGTCGATCGTGCGAACACCATCCGCACTAGGGACGGCACGAACCGCGACCACGTCAACCGCCACGCGCGGCAGGGTGTCGGGGGCGACATCCCGGCAGCCGGCCACAACGCGGGGGCGTGGTGCGGGGACTCCTGCTGGAGGGACTCGTGCTGCGGGGACGCAAGTCGGCGCGACGGCTGCGCAGACCGGTTCGAGCGGCAACCGCACGCGCTCGGCCGCGACAGGGTCATCGAGAGAAGGCCGATTCCAAGGCTTCCCACGGGCGCGCGCCACGTCACGCGGTACGGGAACGGCTACGGGGACAGCTACGGGGACAGCCGCGGGCACGCAGCGCGGCAGCTCTTCCCTGGCGCCAACGCGCGGAGGGTCTTCGGGCAGTCCCACGGCGACGACGCGAAGCCGTGTCGGTGGGTCGCGGACTGGGGCGATCTCCGGAACGTCCGCCTGGCGGCAGTTCGGCGGTCGCCGAGCGGCGAACGCCAGGACCACGCCAAGCGGAGCGGCAACGGGTTCAACCAAGCCGCAGATGCGAGTCCGCCAACGCGGCGGTTCGTCAACCCGAACGTTTGAGCTAAGCCGTCCCCAGACGAACCCCGGGCGAACAAACCCCGGACGAACAAACCCGGGGCGAAGCTCGACGGTCGCTCCGGCGACTCGTTCGCGAGTGAGTCCCGGTGGTACTCCGTCGTCGAACTCGCGAGCGACCACCTCGGGCCAGAGCAGTCGGCGCGGTCGTCAAGGTGGTTTCGCGCCGCGCAGCCGTTCCCGCGTGCCGGGCGCGACCGGTGGGACGGGCGTTACCGGCAGCAGGGCCCGTTCGGCCACTCCGACCGCGAGCACGGCGAGGAGTGCGCCCTCAACCCCGAGGGGTGCCTCTTCAGCCCGGCGGGGCGCCTCCTCAACCCCTTCGAGCAGCTCGCGAGGATTTACCCCGCGCAGCCGGTCGCGGGTTTCGAGCCCGTCGTCGAGCCGATCGTCGTCGAGCGCCAGTGTGGTGCCGTCGGCGCCGGCGCGTCGTTCGTCTTCATCCGCATCCTCTGCAACCACGTCGCGCCGTTCGGGCGGCTTCGCGCCGCGTAGCCGCTCACGAGTGCCCACCGCCGGGTCATCGAGGCGCTCCCTGTCGAGCAGCAGGCGGTCGAGCGGAGGGTCGAGCCGAGCGCCTTCAGCCTCGTCGCGTTCGCCGCGCAGCCGCTCTGGAAGTGTTTCACGGGGACGCTCGGCGATGCCCTCGGGGCGGTCGGTCTCGCCCTCGCGGATGCCCACGATGCGGGCGCCCAGTGCCCGGTCGCGGGGCTCTGTCTCGCGCGGCCGGATGCCGACGGCCCGCAGCTCAGGGTCGATGTCGCGCGGAGGGTCGATGTCACGCGGAGGCTCGATGTCGCGCGGAGGATCGAGGGGCAGCAGCGGCGGGTCGGTCTCTCGCAGCCGCGGGTCGGCTTCACGCTCCGGCGGCGGCTCTCGCGGATCTTCGCGCGGGCGATCGCGCTAGCCCGGATTGCCCGCCACCTGACAGTGGAAGCACACCATTAAGTTCGCCATTACGTCGGTACCCTACGGGCAAGAAAGTAGTAGCCGAAAGTAGTAGTCTGTCCCCCACTTTTCCCACCGCCTTTTTGCCCCAAACTGCCCCCAACTGTTTCTAACGTGACGTGCGGTCAGATGACACGAACTCGATGACCTCAGAATATAGTTCGTGCGGCGGCTTGGCCGCCGTGCGTTCAATGACCTCTTCGGGGGTGAATCTAGCGTACAAACCCATCCGTGGATTGAGCAGCCCGAGATTCGAGAACCGAGCTCTTCCGGCAGCATAGTCAAGGGCAGCGTAAACCACGAGCTGCCTGAGGTCGTCCAGCTGGAATCTTCTGGCTCCCGACTTGACCTCAAACAGTGTGCGCCCAACTAGCACGTCACCGCGGCAGCGCTCCAAAAGGCCACAGCCGCAAAACTCCGGAAAAACCTCCACCTTTTCCTTTCTGTGATTCAGCTCAAAGAAGGCCGCAATTCGCTCTGCAAGCGTCGTGGCCTCCTCAAGTTCACCTTCTGAGGCCATCCAGTCGCCTCCGGGTGTGAGGTCTCGGAGGTACTCCTCAGTGCTCGATACTACAGCCATGATCGTGTCGTCTCGGAGCCCCGAAACTGGACCAGGAACAGCCTCGGCGAAGAGCCCGAATGCCAGCTCGTTCACGAGTCCACGACGATCAGGTAGGACGTCGCTCTGCAACTCTGCCATGTAGGACAAATCTCGACCGGCCACGAAAGACGTGAAACTACGGCTCATGGGCATGGCGACCCGCCAGAACGATGGGTGCTGTCGGACTAGCTGCCGCTCGGAGATCAAATCGGAATCCTCCAGTCATTTTCGCGGCTATCAATCCAGCCGACGAGCTCCTTCTCGAAAGGGCCCAGACTGTCACGGATCTTTGAGCGCCACGCCTGGCCTCCGTGGAGGCAATGCGAAGCAATGATGAGGGCACTTCTCTCCCACTGGCCCAGCCTTTCGAAAGTTTCAATCAGGTCCTCAATCCACTCGCGCGCACCCCGCGCCGCCATAATAAGCACGACATCCCGCTTTATCAACTGACTCCTGCTCACGTGGTAGATCTTAGTCAACACTCCTCCCGCCTCGGGTGACGAGTCGTACGCAAGAATACGCATGGCAAACATAGTGTGGACCGCTATCCGGGTCACATGCGATCCATCCTTCAACAGGCGACGGACCGCGCCCGTCGCCGTAGCCCTAAGCTCCTCTGGTAGCTCCCCCAAGACCGCTCTTAGCTGCACCACAACCGTAGGAAAAATGGGATAAAGCGGCTCTAGGTTATCCAGCAACAGCCTTACCGCTGCGTCGCGGTCCCTGGGTTTTAGAGCCTTCATGACTCGGACAAGACGCTCGGTGACCTTACTATCGATTCGCGACTTCGCGAGTTCCCGAGTTAGCATCGGTATTATCGGCAGGCCATCGAGCTGCTGCCTGAGTTCCTCGAAATCTTCTTTGGCTCGCGGACTGTATGCATCGAAGTGAACCTTGATTGATAGCAGCCGGTGCCTCTGCGACGCATGGCGCTCCGACTCCAGGCGATATATGGATGTCGCGACAAACTCCTTAGCCGACATAATGCGGGTCTTGGCACGCTGCAGGTTCAGGCCACCTCGATGAGCAAGCTTCTCTCCTAGTAGGACAAGATGATCGAAGGCCTCCTCCTCGTTGGAGGCAAAGATATGATAATCGTCGACGAAACGGCAGAATTGCACTCCCTCCTGTTGCAGTATCTTGTCGTAACTATTGAGGAGAAGTTCACTCAACAACCTCGACGCGTCCCCACCTATCGGCAGCCCGTGGGGCATGTCACCTGAGAGCCGTGCGAGAATCTGCCGTATGCGTTCGATCGTTTCGTCTGGGACGTCAAGACGAAAGAGGACTTCTCTAAGTTCTTCGTGCCGAACACGCCGATAGAAATCGGCGATATCACAAGTGGCGACATGTGTAATCTCGTTTCTTCGGGCTAACTCAATCGAGTGTCGGTGAAAGGAGGTCCATCCCACACCACGCATCGGTTGTACCGTGGGCTTGGTGGGACCGGGCAAAGGGTCTCCGCGTACGAACAGATCGTTTTGCTTCTCGTCCAGCTGAAAACGGTAGGAGAAAACGACTTTGTGGCTAATGGGGATCCGTTCCGCCTCGATCTCGCTACCGATCGAAACAATCAGGCCCAAGAGATAGGCGTTCCAGAGTGGGTCGATCTGGGTTCCCCTGCGGAATCCAAAGTAGCCTGCTGCGACGAAATCACTTTCGTACAAACCCCTGTGCGCAGTAAACCGTTTGTTGAAGTCGCCGTGAAGCTCTTCCAGTAGAGCGACGATCTGCTCAGGGCGATCACTAAAGATCGTATTTTCGACAGGAAAAGGAAAAATATCTGTGTCACCGTGTTGGGTAATAATTCGCAGTGCTCTGTCGAAGTGCTCTCGACTTGGGCCGCCTTGATACGGCTCTCGAGTGGCGGCCGCGGAAGCAGCCGTTTCACGGTTGACCCGTGGAGTAGCTCGGGTCGCAGCGATGATCGGTTGCGCTCCGCCGGAGTCGAGTCGGGAAAGCAGCTCGGGGAAGAGCCAGTGGCAATCGACACCGGAGTATGGTTTGAAGCGTCCTTTGAGGATTGCCGGCCGGAGTCTTGAGAAGAGGGACGAGAACTCGTTGCGTATGCTTCTTTCATCCTCTGAATAACAGGACCAGACCACCTCGACATCGGTCCCAGCATCCTGCACGACATCCGCGAGACTTCTGGTGAAAACATCGTCCCACCCACTGTAGCCAACCACTACAACGAGGTTTTTTTCAAGAATCCTCCCTAGCGTCTTACGCAACCTATCGCGCGCGGTCGTTAGCTGCTCGACTGTATGCATCGTGTCCCCGCGCCAGAAGCCGTGCAAATGGACGATTCGGACGGAGCCTGGAATCTCGCCCTCTTCGTCGGGTACTGTGCCGTCGTCGCTCAAGACGCTGTACGTAACCTGCCCGCCTGCAAGCCGCACCGCCACGTGAAGAAGCGGATCGAAATTGACTGTTAGCTGCACCGATGCAAGTTGGTCGCTATGCTTTGAAATGATTTCACCCAAAGCAGCGGTGCCCGTGTTTAGGTACCAGTACTCGAGATCGTCTTCCAATTCCCTCGATGGCGGCTTTTCGTCTTCGACTCTTCGAGCCCTCTGGACCGACCGTTCGACGACGGAGCGAACTCTTTGGGGGCCTAGGTTGTCGCTCAGAAAAGCCATGGCACGCTGATAACGCGATCGCCCATCTCGCGAGTCGAGGGCGTCCTCGAACTGCTCATCGAGACGGTTAATCCGAATGATTTCCCGGATTGTTTCGATCATTCCTTCCACACCTGGAACGCCGGGACTGTCACCGTCCGGCTGCGACAGTGCCGCCCCGGTCAAGAAGACTACTTTGCGATTGGCGGTGACTATTCGAGTGACCAGGGATTCCCGACTGGCAAGCGAGTCCAGGGGAAGTCGGGGGGAAGTCGGGGACAGGCTACGACTTCTGAGACGGCTATGGTAGAGTATCGACAACTCGATGGCCCGACTCGCGCGGGTGGTGGCGGTGGGCGAACCGCACCACCTCACTCAGCGGGGCAACAACCGCCAACCTATCTTCTTCGACCACCACCGTCCCGGCGATCGTAACGCGGCAGATCAACCGCTCGATCGACCTCAAGCCCGGCCAATCGTTCGCCATCACGGGCCTGTTGAACGACCAGGTGGTACAGCAACTCACCCGCGTCCCCGAAACGACTTACCTCACGGCTCAATAGCCCGGCTTGCCAGTGTTTCATCTGTGAGAATCTGTGTAATCTGTGGATCGAGGGTTTGATGTGGTATTGACCTCCCATCGGGCCCGGCATCACGGATTTTCCAGAACTTTATTCTCCTTCCCTTCAACAACTTGACCCGCCGCCGACCCCGGAACCCCCACAGACGAGTGCTAGCCTGATACTGGGAACGACCGGTGCGGACAGATCGCCGGACCAACAACGACCGTTTCCTGCGCAGGCAGTTTCGATGTTGCTCTCCGAAAATATGTAAGCGACCTTCCCCCGCGAACGGCAGCTCCTGACGCAATCCGTCAGGAGAGGACCGTCCGTTCAAGCCCGCTCTTTCGCTCCTATCTAGAGCGGGCCGCTGAGGTCATCACAGACTGGAGCCAGAGGGCCCTCTTTTTTTACCGAAATGGGGTATCCACTTGACTCAGGTAGCCCCTAGGCGTTGTGGTTTGGTCGATCCATGGACGCCAGCACACTGCACCCAGAATGCACCCTGGGGCGCCAGACGCCGGTCTGCAGGCAATTGGGCCACGAGGCTGCGTTTCGGGCCGATCAAGGATTACGCACGCGCCATGGCCATCGCAGGCTTGGAAACGTGGTGCTATCGGCAAGCCTTTCCGGGGGCCGCCAATGGCCAACCACAGTATGTTGTGGTCACCTGAGTCAAATGGATACCCCACTTTTACCGAAATGGGGTATCCACTTGACTCAGGTAGCCCCTAGGCGTTGTGGTTTGGTCGATCCATGGACGCCAGCACACTGCACCCAGAATGCACCCTGGGGCGCCAGACGCCGGTCTGCAGGCAATTGGGCCACGAGGCTGCGTTTCGGGCCGATCAAGGATTACGCACGCGCCATGGCCATCGCAGGCTTGGAAACGTGGTGCTATCGGCAAGCCTTTCCGGGGGCCGCCAATGGCCAACCACAGTATGTTGTGGTCACCTGAGTCAAATGGATACCCCACTTTTACCGATTTTGAACCGAGCCGTGACCGTGAGGGAGCGGTCCGGCGTTGCAGTGGAGCCTGTTGACACAGATCCGAGAGCAGAACTCCGCCCGGCCCGGCCATCCGACGAAGCGACGCATCGCGCCCTGCTCATAGGAAGCCAAGAACCCCACGACCGTCCCATTTCGTTCCATTTCGTAGCATTCTCACCCGGCTTGAGCCGCTCGTGGTTGCGGCCAGGCAAGGTGGAGGTTGATCTCGGAATCGACCTTGTGAGGCAGGGCCGGCTCATGGCTCAAGCCGGTTAGGGGTAAGGCCCCTCGAAGGGGCCTGGTTCATTCACTCGGAGGCATTCTACCAGGCGTCGAACGCCTGGCCTAGTTGAAACCAAGGCCCGTGAACGGGCCTATTGGCATCTGGAAAGCCTTGACAGAGGCACTGATGGGCCGGGCGATCGAGCCGTGAAATAACCAGTCTCGGGAGTCAAGGTCGCCTATCAAACCGCCCCATAGGCCAACATGGCGTCGGCCACCTTGATGAACCCCGCGGTGTTTGCTCCCTTGACGTAATCGACAAAATCCGGACCGTCGCGGCCCTGCTCTTCGCACTGGGAATGGATGTTCTTCATGATGTCCTTCAGCCGGGTGTCGACCTCTTCGCGGGACCACGAGATCCGTAAAGCGTTCTGGCTCTGCTCGAGGCCTGAGACCGCGACGCCACCGGCGTTCGCCGCCTTGCCGGGACCGAACAGAATCTTCCCATGCAAGAAGGCGTGGACTCCCTCGAGGTCGGTGGGCATGTTCGCTCCCTCCGCTACCGCCGTGACTCCGTTGGCGAGCAACGTCCGCGCGTCCTCGACAGTCACCTCGTTCTGGGTGGCGCAGGGCAGGGCGACCTGGCATGGCACGCTCCAGGGCCGCTCGCCGTCACGGTAGGTGCAGCCGAACCTCTCGGCATACTCGGAGATCCTTCCGCGTCGAACCTCCTTCAGCTCCTTGAGCCACACCAGCTTCTCTTCGTCGATGCCATTGGGGTCGTGGATGAACCCGCCGGAATCGGAAGCCGTGACGACTTTCGCCCCGAGTTGAATGAGCTTCTCGATGGCATAGAGCGCGACGTTGCCCGAGCCGGAAACCACCGCGGTCTTGTCCTTCACGCCGTCGCCCCGTTTCGCCAGCATGTTCTGCATGAAGTAGACGGCGCCGTACCCGGTGGCTTCGGTGCGAATCAGACTGCCACCGAAAGCCAGGCCCTTGCCCGTGAGGATGCCGGTGAAGCGGTTGGCCAGCCGCTTGTACTGCCCGAACATGTAGCTGATCTCGCGGGCGCCGACGCCGATGTCGCCGGCTGGGACGTCGGTGTCTTCGCCGATGTGCCGGTGCAGCTCGATCATCAGCGACTGGCAGAAGCGCATCACTTCGTTCTCGCTCTTGCCTTTGGGATTGAAGTTCGAGCCGCCCTTGCCGCCGCCCATCGGCAGCGTCGTGAGGCTGTTCTTGAGCACCTGCTCGAATCCCAGGAACTTCAGCACGCTCAACGTTACGGTGGGGTGGAACCGCATGCCGCCCTTGTAGGGTCCGATGGAGTTGTTGAACTGCACCCGCCAGGCGCGGTTGACGCGGATGTTGCCCCGGTCGTCCACCCACGTTACGCGGAAGATGATCACACGGTCGGGCTCGGTGAGGCGCTCGAGGATTTGTGCCTTGCGGTACTTAGGGTTCTCAAGCACGAGCGGCATCAAGGTTTCGGTTACTTCACACACTGCCTGATGGAACTCGGGCTCACCCGGGTTCCGCTTGCGGAGCCCAGCCATGAACCTCTTTACTTCCCGGTCCACTTCCGCCTGTGGTGCTGCCATTGCGTCGGTTCTCCCTGTCGAGTCTTGAAACGGCTTTCTATTGTCGCAAGGGAGGTTGATATTGGGGGGACGGGCGGGCCGGGGAAGTTGCGCTGAGGTTGGGGCGTTGCTTTCGGTGAGGCTGTTTGGCCACTATGATAGATCCTGATCCGAGGACCCAAGGAGACTGTATGCAACGCATTCCGCGCGACCAATCCAAGAAGTACGCCTTCAACTGGCAAGACGAGCCGCTGCTGCGCGTCGAGCCGGGCGAGAGCTTTGAGGTCGAAACCTGGGACGCCTCAACCGGCTTTTTCAAGACGCCCGAGGACTTGGCGATTCCGGCCAATCGGCCTGGGTTCGACCGCGTCCCGCCGCTGGCCAATCCAATCGGCGGCCCCGTCTATCTCAACGGCGCCGAGCGCGGTGACACCCTGGTCGTGACGGTCGAAGACATCGAGGTGGCCGACTTCTCCTGGACGGCCAACGGCCCCAGGCGCGGTCCGCTGGGCGACTCGAACCGCTGGCCTGAAATCTCGACCGAGTACACCACCTACATCCTCCGCCACGAAGTGGGACCCAGCGGAACGACGCGCGATGGCACGATCCACTTCAACGACCGCATCTCATGGCCCATTACGCCTTTCGTCGGCACGATCGGTGTCGCGCCCGACCGCGAAGTCACCACCAGCGGTGACGGGCAGGACGCCTGGGGCGGCAATCTCGACATCCGCGACGTGGCGCCGGGGAACCGGATCCACCTGCCGGTCTATCACGACGGCGCGCTGTTTTACCTGGGCGACGTCCACGCCAGCCAGGGCGACACCGAGTTTACCGGCACCGCCGCCGAGACGAACTCCACGGTGCGCGTCAAGCTGGAACTCATCAAGCAGAAGCGGCTGCCCTGGATGCGCATCGAAAAGCCGGATTCGATCGTGGCCGTCTACGCCTATCGGCCACTCGAGGTCGCGGTCGAGACGGCGACCTACCACCTGATGGATTGGCTGATCACCGAGTACGGCTACACGCCCAACGACGCTTATGCACTGGTGGGAACTTGTCCCGACTTCCGGATCAACGTTTACCAGATGGTCAAGCTGGCGAAGCTGAACTATGTGGCGGGAGCGGAGATTTCGAAGCGGTACTTGTGAGTGTTAGTGCAGGCGGGTCGGCGGCAAGCGACCTCGTTGCCGGGGCGAAGAGCCCTCCCCGTCGGCTGCTGTCCTTGTTGATCTACGTTCAGAGCGGTCTTGTTCGTATTTGCCATTTGTTCGCCCGAGTGGTAATATACGGTGAAACATTCTGGGAGCCGTATGTTTCGTATCGCTCTAAACGACTGAAGACAAGGGCTTTGGCCGCCCTCTTGTTCGTCAACAGCCTCATCCACAGGCGAATTCACAGGGTAAAGTGCTGAGGGGAAAGGGGCTACGCGTGATTGGGTGCCGATCGTCCACAGCACAGTGTAAGCCGTTGAAAATAAGGGATATATTTTCTCTTGGTTGAGTTGGCATACTCCTGTAACATCATTTGATACCCTCGCAACGCTATGGCCGCTAGCGGAACCGCACTGGCCCTCGAAAAAGGGCTCCCTACCAATGTTGAAGCCGAGCGATTCGTGCTCGGCTCGATACTGCTCGACGACAGCCTGTTCCCGCAGGTGGCAGGCCGGCTTGACGCCGCCGACTTCGCGATCGAGAAGCATCGCCGCATCTTCCTGCGGATGGAAGAGATTCACGCCAAGGGCGTGACAATCGAAGACCTCACGCTCGTCGAAGAGCTTTCTAAAAACACTCAACTCGAATCGTGCGACGGCGTCGCTTACATCGCTTCGCTCAGCGATGGCATGCCGCGGCTGTCGAGCATCGACAACTACGTCAAGATCGTCAAAGACAAGTCGCTGATGCGGCGGCTCGTTCACACGGCGAACGACATCATCGCGCAATGCATCGAGGGCGGCGAAGAGATCGACGACCTGCTGGCCGAAGCCGAGTCGTCGATCATGAAGGTCGGCGACGCGCAACTGCGTTCCGGTTTTTCGAACCCGCGCCAGGTGGTCGAGAGCTTCCCCGGCGGCATCCGCGCGTTTCTGGATCCGAGCAAAAGGGTGCGCGGCCTCTCGACGCCGTTTGTGAAGTTCGACGAGATGACCACCGGGCTGCACTCTGGGGAGCTGATCGTGATCGCGGCGCGCCCTTCGATGGGCAAGACCGCCCTGGCGCTCAATATCGCGCAGCACGTCGGCACGGCGATGCCCGACAAACCCGCCGTTCCGGTTGCGCTCTTCTCGATCGAGATGTCGAACGAGTCGTTGCTGACGCGGCTGCTGTGTTCGACCGCGCGGGTGGACAGCCATCGCTTTCGCGGCGGCTACCTCAATCAGGAGGAGCGACGCCGCTTGAACCAGGCGCTGACGCAGTTAGTTGACAGTAAGATCCACATCGACGACTCGGCCGACACGAACATTCTCGACATCAGCGCCAAGTGCCGGCGCTTGCAGTCCGAGCACGGCCTCGGGCTGGTGATTGTCGACTACTTGCAGTTGCTGGCGTCGAAGGGACGCCACGACAACCGAACGCAAGAGATCTCGGCCATGTCGCGTGGGCTCAAGCTGCTGGCGAAGGACCTGAAGGTACCGGTCATCGCCCTCTCGCAGCTCAGCCGCGCGCCCGAGACACGTCCGGGCGACCACCGCCCGCAGTTGAGCGACCTGCGCGAGAGCGGTTCGATCGAGCAGGATGCCGATGTGGTGGGTTTCATCTTCCGTGAAGAGGTCTACAAGCCCGACCGCGAAGACCTGCAAGGCGTCGCCGAGCTGATCCTCTCCAAACAGCGCAACGGCCCCACCGGCCGCATCAAGCTCGCCTTCATCGGCCAGTATGTGAAGTTCGAGAACCTCGCCGGTGATATTGGCGAAGACGTGCCTGATGATGGGGAGCCGCCACCGTTCTAGGCATCCGATCGGGACCTGACACGGTTGGAGCGGGCTGCATATTGTTGCGCACCCGAAACCGCGTCATGCCGGCATCGGAAGGATGACTGGGCGCTTTGTCCGCCCGGGCCCGTCAGAGCGCCGCGATCACCGCAATCTCGACGTCATACTGTGGCGCTGCCAGTTGGGCGTTCACGCAGGCCCGGCAGGGTGTGTTGCCCGGAGCCACCCAGATATCCCAGACCCCGTTCATCTCGTTGAAGGTGTCCATGTCCGAGAGCCAGATGGTGGCGGACAGCAGCTTCGTTTTGTCCGTGCCGGCTTCCGCGAGCAGCTTGTCGATGCGATTGAGAACGTCTTGGGTTTGTTCGGTGACCGACGCGCCGGGCGCGTCGATGGCCACCTGCCCGGCTGTGTACACCGTGTCTCCATGAATGACGGCCTAGCTCATGCGCGGACCGACTTGCAGACGTTTGATTGCCATGTGTTGACTCCTTCGGGAATGTTGAGGTCTAGTTGGTTAGTTTAAGGGAACTCAGTCCTGCTCGCGGTCGCGGAACTCTTCGTGCCAGTTTTGAACCACGCGGATCGCAGGCGTAGGGGCGTTCTCGTCTTCGACGGGCGCTGTTATCACAAATCTTTCCCCGTCGGCGGACACGTCGTAATCAGGGGTGGAATAATCACGCCACCGCAGATCTTCCGACTCAAAGAGTCTCTGCGAACAAAATTTTTGGAAATCTGTGACTCTACTCGGATCGCTGGGCCTGGAAATGCTGGTTGGGGTATAATTCGCGCACGTAATTCGCCATGGATCCCCTCACCCTAGCCACCATGGCCGCCTCCGCGCTCGCCCCGTATTTGGCGAAGGGGGCCGAGGAAGTCGCTAAGAGCGTCTTTAAGGACGCCTACGCGAAACTCAAAGAAGCGATTGCGGGCAAGCCGGAAGCCGAGAAATCCCTCGAAAAAGTCGGGACTAAGACCGATCTCCAGCCGCTGTTGGAGCAGCAGTTTGCCCAGAACCAAGCGCTGCAACTCGCCTTCGCCCGCGCACTCGAAGCCGCCGGCCACGCCCCGAAAGGCCAGCTTGTCGGCAAGATCGAAGCTGCAAATGTTATGGTCGCGCGCTATGTCGGCAAGCTGGTCATCGGCGCGGACGGGCAGGAGCGGCCCGTGCCGTTCGCGGCGCCGCGTCCGCCGGACCCGTTCGTGGGCCGCAGTGACGCCGTCGACGAGATCGTCGAACGGTTAATGGCCGGGGACGCAAGCAGCGGGCCCCTTGCGCTCACCGCGCTCGACGGTGGCCCGGGCGTCGGCAAGACGTCACTGGCCCGCGCGGTCGCCTGGGACCCGCGGATTGAGAACGGCCTGGAAATGCTGGTTGGGGTATCCACAACCGCCAAGCGCGGCTCCGAGTACTTCCGGCAGCTTGCGGCGAATTCGCGCACGTAATTCGCCATGGATCCCCTCACCCTAGCCACCATGGCCGCCTCCGCGCTCGCCCCGTATTTGGCGAAGGGGGCCGAGGAAGTCGCTAAGAGCGTCTTTAAGGACGCCTACGCGAAACTCAAAGAAGCGATTGCGGGCAAGCCGGAAGCCGAGAAATCCCTCGAAAAAGTCGGGACTAAGACCGATCTCCAGCCGCTGTTGGAGCAGCAGTTTGCCCAGAACCAAGCGCTGCAACTCGCCTTCGCCCGCGCACTCGAAGCCGCCGGCCACGCCCCGAAAGGCCAGCTTGTCGGCAAGATCGAAGCTGCAAATGTTATGGTCGCGCGCTATGTCGGCAAGCTGGTCATCGGCGCGGACGGGCAGGAGCGGCCCGTGCCGTTCGCGGCGCCGCGTCCGCCGGACCCGTTCGTGGGCCGCAGTGACGCCGTCGACGAGATCGTCGAACGGTTAATGGCCGGGGACGCAAGCAGCGGGCCCCTTGCGCTCACCGCGCTCGACGGTGGCCCGGGCGTCGGCAAGACGTCACTGGCCCGCGCGGTCGCCTGGGACCCGCGGATTGAGAACCATTTCGAGGACGGTGTTCTTTGGGCCGAGCTTGGCCCCGAGGGCAACGTCGAGGCGGAACTCGACAAGTGGGGCGCGCTGATCGGCCTCGACATGGTGGCCTACCAGGACATCACGGCCCGTTCGCAGGCGCTGCAGGGCTGGCTGCGCAAGCAGAAGGCCCTGCTCATCGTTGACGATGTTTGGGACGTCGAAAAAGCACGGGCTTTTCTGGTGGGAGGCGCGGGCTGCCGGGCGGTGGTCACGACGCGACAGAAGGCGATCGCCGATGAGCTTGCGGCGGAGGATCCGACGCACGTCAAACCGCTTAAACCGAAAGACGGGCTCGATCTGTTGCGCCAACTCGCTCCGAAGGCAGTCGCCGAGGACGAGCAAGCCGCCCGGGGCCTGGCGAAGGCTCTGGACGGATTGCCGCTGGGCATCGAGCTGGCGGGCCGGGTGCTACGGCGCCACACACGGGCGGGCCTTAACGCCGCCGGCGTGATCGAGGAACTCGCGGATCGCGAGAAGCGTCTCGACGCGACGGATGATGCCAAGCGCTCGGCGAAAGATGAGACCAAACGCTCGCTTCGCGCCGTGATCGCCCTGAGCTACCACAACCTGCCGAGTGATGACACCCGAGCCTGCTTTCGGGCCCTTAGCTTGTTTGGCGCGAAGCCGCTCAGCTTTTCGCTCGATGCGGCCCGAGCCGTGTGGGACGCGGGCGACACGACAGCCGAGGAGGTGATCATCGCTCTCGTCGAGAGCGGTTTGGTCGAGCTGGAGGAAAGCCGGGGACAAGAGGACGAGACGGTTCGCTATACCCAGCACGCCACCATTGCCGACTTCGCCGAAAGCGAGCTAGCCCGGTCGGGCGCCGGCGACCCGATCGCGGAGCGCCGCCATGCGTTCTACGTTGAGCTGGCACGCGAAACCCCGCAAGACCAGTGGAAGAGTCTGTTGCCGGAGGTCCAGCAGCTCGACCGCACGTTCGAATGGGCCGTGGAGCGAAGCGATGGCGACCGCGCAGACGCACTCCAGATAGCCACGAATGATTTTCTGAACCGACAGGCACTATGGAACACGAAGGTTGGCTGGCTACGTAGTTGTCTGAAGCTTGCGACGGCTCGAGGGGATCGTAAACGTGAATCGTACCTGCTCCACGAAGAGGGTTACGTTCACTACAAGCGCGGGGAGTGGGAGCAGGCGCTGGAGCGGTACGAACAAAGCCGGGTGATCCAAGAAGAGATCGGGGACCGGGGCGGGCTGGCGGTCACGCTGAATAACATCGGGATGATCCACTTCAATCGCGGGGAGTGGGAGCAGGCGCTGGAGCGGTTCGAGCAAAGCCGGGTGATCAAAGAAGAGATCGGGGACCGGGGCGGGCTGGCGACCACGCTGAATAACATCGGGGGGATCCACGACAATCGCGGGGAGTGGGAGCAGGCGCTGGAGCGGTTCGAGCAAAGCCGGGTGATCCTCGAAGAGATCGGGGACCGGGGCGGGCTGGCGACCACGCTGAATAACATCGGGATGATCCACTCCAATCGCGGGGAGTGGGAGCAGGCGCTGGAGCGGTACGAGCAAAGCCGGGTGATCCAAGAAGAGATCGGGGACCGGGGCGGGCTGGCGACCACGCTGAATAACATCGGGATGATCCACTCCAAGCGCGGGGAGTGGGAGCGGGCGCTGGAGCGGTACGAGCAAAGCCGGGTGATCCTCGAAGAGATCGGGGACCGGGGCGGGCTGGCGGGCACGCTGAATAACATCGGTATGATCCACGACAAGCGCGGGGAGTGGGAGCAGGCGCTGGAGCGGTACGAGCAAAGCCGGGTGATCCAAGAAGAGATCGGGGACCGGGCGGGCTTGGCGGTTACATTGTTCAATATCGCGGGGCTGTACGAGGATCGAGAACGCTACGCCGAAGCTCTGCCCCTGCTCGAACGCGCCGCGGAGATTGACGAGCAGATCGGCAGCCCTAACCTCGAAAGCGACCGGGAAGCTCTGGAACGCGTGCGGCGCAAGGTGCAAGAGCCGTAAGGTCGTCTCAGACGCAGCAGAAGAGCCGTGCACTTCCGGGTCGCGGTACGGGTTCGTCTTGGGGCGAGGAGCCGAGAGCACGGAGCGGGAGCCGGAGGCGATTGGGGCAGCGGGCACGGCATGCCGTGCCCCTACATTTCTGATGGAGGAGCCAGGAAGCGACCCCGACGGGGTCGTTGTCAGGGGACGACGACGCTTGTGACTTTCCCGTCCTGAATCACCAGTTTCGCCGTTCCGCCCGACGTAAGGCGGTACTTCCAGCTCTCGGTGCTTCCGGCAATCCGCCATTTTGGCTGACCCAACATCGAGATCACCTCGTCGGTCGAAGTGCCGGCGGTTACTTGACGAACCTTGTCTGCGTCGATGGGCGCGGCCTGCGCCGGCGGCCGAGGCGTGCTCTTGACGGTGTAAGCGGGTGAGGACGTCGCGGACCTCGTGGACCTCGTGGACGATCGTGGACTCCACCCTCTTTCGTGCTTGCTGGCGTGCTTGACGTCAAATTCTCGTTTGCGTCGCTTTGCTCCGGCCTGGATCTCGTCCCTCCTGGCCTCGTAAGCCGCGATCATGCTCTGCGTAACGCCATCGTCGTTACAGGCAACCTTGCCGTTCACGCACCCGAAATAGCGTTCGTCGCGGCGGCCCATGACCTTGTCGGGCTGGCCGTCGCATTTGAAAAAAACGAAGTGTTTGTGCTTCATGCCGAAAGTGGGTATGGGAGTCGGCTTCAATTGCGCCGCTACGGGGAGCCCGCCGGCGAAGACGAGCAACAAAGGTAACCGCAAACGGTGCATGACCTGAGTCTAGGACGAGTCGTGGATTGCCGTCCATCCGTCAAACCTCTTATTGAGGCTCGCAAAACACAGTGACCTTGGAAGACGGGCACGGCATGCCGTGCCCGTACGTTTCTGAGGAGCGTATGCGGCAGCGGGCGGACACGGCCGTCGGCCCGTACGGCTTTTGGCACCGCGGGCCGGAATGAAGGTGTCGCTTGGGGGCGGCCTTCACGACCCAGGAGCCGGGGGCGAGAATCCTGAAGCGGCAAGAGGTTGAGTCGCCCCTTACAGGGCTCCACCAAGTCGGGGGAATCGGTTTCCCAGGGCTCACGCGCTGGGCTGTTAGTTGGGCCGCTCCCTTCGGGGGCTGTGTTTCGAAAACAGTGCCAGCGTGGATGAGGCGTTTTCTTTTTCCAGCGCTTACGCACTGGGCTGATATCTGGGCCGCCCCCTTCGGGGCTCGCGTTCGGAGCCGGTACCATTGGGTTGCGACTGGGCCAGCGGAGCTTAGTCTAGGGGTTGCTGAGGTGTGTGAGGGTTCGTGCCGGACCGCTCCCTCACGGTCACGGCTCGGGTGCTTGCGTTGCGGCGTCGATGGCGCGCTGCACGTCGGGACGTAGCTGAATACCCAACTCGTTCAGCGAGCGGGGCGGGACCGTCGAGGGGGCTTCGCACATCAGGTCGGTGCCCTTGGCGGTCTTGGGGAAGGGAATAACATCGCGGATCGTCGACTCGCCGGCGAGTATCATGATCAGGCGGTCGAGACCCAGCGCGATACCGCCGTGGGGTGGGGTGCCGTACTCGAGCGCCTCCAGGAAGAAGCCGAAGCGGTGGTGAGCCTCTTCGTCGGTAAAGCCGAGAGCCGAAAATACCGTGGCCTGCACGTCCCGGCGGTGAATACGAATCGAGCCCGAGCCCAGCTCGACTCCGTTCAACACCAGATCGTAAGCTTTCGAGCGGCACCGGGCCGGATCGGTGGTGAGCTTGTCGATGTCTTCGTCGTGAACGGACGTGAAGGGATGGTGGGCCGACTCCCAGCGCTTCTCTTCCTCGTCCCACTCGAACATCGGGAAGTCGGTGACCCACAGGAATCGGAAGTCGGCCGGGTCGAACAGGTTGTGGCGGTCGCGGTATTTCTGCGCCACCTGTAGGCGAAACGAGCCCGCGGCCTTCAGCGCACTCTCGGCCGGTTTCGGCGTCGTCGGGGTGTTGGCGGTGGTGCAAAGCACAAGCAGATCGCCCTCCTCGACACCGACGCGCTCGCGGACTGCGGTCATCGGCTCGGCGAAGTCGCGATCGAGCCGCTTCATGTCGTCGAAGACGCGCAGGCCTAGTTCGTTGCCGATGGGCTTCAACTCGTCGCGCTCGCGGCGAGTCAGCGTGCCGACCTTGGGGGTGCGGATGGCCACCAGCGGCATGCCGTCTTTGGTCAGCTCGCCGGCGGGGAAGAGGTCGTCGACGCGCGTCATCGGCGGCAGGCGCAGGTCGGGCTTGTCGCTGCCGTAGCGCTCCATGGCCTCGGCATAGTTGAGCCTCTTGAAAGGCGGGTCGGGAATCGCGTGGCCGGCGGCTTGGGCCGAGTTGACCATGGCCTTTTCGATCACGTCGAAGACAACGTCCTGCTGCACGAACGACATCTCGAGATCGATCTGCGTGAACTCGGGCTGGCGGTCGGCGCGCAGGTCTTCGTCGCGGAAGCAGCGCACGATCTGAAAGTAGCGGTCAAAGCCGCTGATCATCAGCAGTTGCTTGAAGAGCTGCGGCGACTGCGGCAGGGCATAAAAGTTGCCCAGTTGGATGCGGCTTGGAACCAGAAAATCACGCGCGCCCTCGGGCGTGGAGCGCGTCATGAAAGGCGTTTCGATCTCGAAGAAGTTCTGCTTGTGGAACGCCTCGCGGATCGCGAAGTTCACCTTCTCGCGCAGCAGGATGTTGCGCTGCATGTGCGGACGGCGGAGATCGATGTAGCGGTATTGCAGGCGCACGTCTTCGCTGACCGAGGCGTCGTCTTCGATCAGGAACGGCGGAGTGCGCGACTGGTTGAGCACGTGGAGCTTCTCAACCACCACCTCGACCTCGCCGGTGGCCAGTTCGGGATTGATGGTGTCGTCAGAGCGGCGGATCACCGGGCCCTCGACCGCGATGACGTATTCGCTGCGGAGCATCTCCGCGCGCCGGTGGATGTCGGGATCGTTTTCGGTGTTGAAGACGATCTGCGCGATGCCGGTGCGGTCGCGCAGGTGGACGAAGATCAGGCCCCCCAAGTCGCGGCGGCGATGCACCCAGCCCATCAGCACGGCGCGGCTGCCGACGTCGGGGGAACGCAAGTCTCCGCACAGGTGGGTGCGGCGCAGCTCGCCGAGGAAGTCGAGAGATAGAGAGGCTTCAGACGGAGTTTCCATTACGTTGCTTGCTGTTGTTGGGCTTGCTGTTGTTGGGCTTGCTGTTGTTGGGCTTGCTGTTGGTCGGCTTGCTGTTGCGCGCCGTATTCGCGGCCTAGCTCGACGTAGCCGGCGGCGTTGCGGCGCGTGCGCTGGAGTTCCTTCTGGCTCATCGCCCGACGGACCTTCGCCGGCGCTCCCGAGACCCAACTGCCTGTGGGAATCTTTTCTCCTTCGAGCACCAGAGAGCCGGCGGCAATGATCGACCCGGCACCGATGGTCGCTCCGCTGAGAATCGTCGAACCCATCCCGATCAAGCACTCATCTTCGACGACGCAGGCATGCAGCGTAACGGAGTGTCCGACCACCACCCGTTGGCCTAACACCAAGGGCTTGTCGCGATCCACATGCAAGCAACAATTGTCCTGAACGTTGCTTTCCTCGCCGATGTGGATCGAGTTCACGTCACCTCGGATTGTCACGTTGCACCACACGCTGGCTTTCTCGCCGATCTCGACGTCACCGATGACCTGAGCGCTCGGGTCGACATAGGCTGACGGGGACACTACCGGCGAGCGGTCGCAATAAGAACGGGTCATGAGAACGAAGTGTGGGAGCGACGCGCGCTTGCCGGCAGGTAAGCGGCCAGTCACTCAATAAGTCTTTTGTTTTCAGGCGAGACGGTCAGTGGACCGATTCTCTCCGGCAGTTTTCCAGCGTAACACACCCACCCGGATACGAGCCAACGAAACCGACAGTTTGGAAAGAAGAACCTCAGGCAGACCCACCGAGTACGGGCCACGGCGTACGCCGGCTGACCGCACTGACCGAGAGGAACTCGAGCAGCACAATCATCTTGTGTGAAACGTCGGTGAGCGTTGCCGCGCAAGACGCGCGACCGCAAGAGAGATCGGGTCGGCCCTTGGGTTGGCGGTCGCGTTCGTAGCGTTCGATCCGTCCGGCGACGTGATTGCGGTTGGCGTCGGCCCCGCGGAGTTTCGGGTCCAGCGTGCGTGCCCCGAAATAGGCGGCGATGTATTCCAACTCGTCTGTGGAGAGACCCTCTAGGAACTCACGGGCCGATTCGCGATGAAGCAGATTCGAGAATGAAGCGATGGCATCAACAAGCGTAACCTTCTCTGTGACTAGACCCACCTAGCGCTCCTCCGTAGATTCCCTTATTCGATCAGCCGTACCATTATTATCGCCTGAGCCGAGTGCCACCCGCAACCTTAGTACCCACAAAACAAAGGACATATCGCCACCACCGATCGGTAGTGGTTAGCTAAATGGCTGAAAACATGGGAGCGCGGTCGAAGTTGCCGAGTCAGGAGCAGTGCGGTTGAGGGTACCAGTTTCAAGCCACTTCGACGTCGGAAAGTCTCGTGAGCAGCCGCTCCCGAGCTTCCTCGAATCGCGCGTCGGGTAGGACGGGGTGGGCTGGTTCGACCCGTACGTCCTCCGCAATGTCGACCCACGAGCGGCAGCCGGCATAGCGGGGATCGATCGGAATGGAGACGGGCTCCGGCAGCCGGTGGAGCCGGACGATCACCAGGTAGAGCGGCAGGTCGGGACGGTACTGATAGCGCTTTTCGATGAAGCCGTTTGTCCAGATGTGGTGTGGCTCGAGCAGGCGCATCTGTTCGATAGAGCGAGGGGCCGGGACGATGTCGCTGACTCGGCCGCAGTAGGTCAGGTCTAGAGTGTCGTTTCGTTGGGGCTTAAGCCCATCGAGCAATGCGTGGTACTCGGGCCGGACCAAGCCGGCATGCTGGTGCTCCCACGTGGGGAAGAAGAGGAACTCGTGGTGCTTCACCTCGAAGCCTTGCTTGCCTTCGGCGATGCCGCCCTTGCGCAGCAGGAAGAGCTGTTCGCCGCGGGCGAGCGCTTCGATGACGGCTGCCCACTCCTTGAGCGCGGTTCTCATTGGCGGGCTGGGGGTGGAACTGAGTTCATCTTAGCGCCGGCTTGGGTGTTGAAGGACGTTCAACGCCGGTTCGCGGTGGGCGGACGCAGCGGTCCGCCCCTACAATCGCTAACAGAAAGGGCGGGCACAGGGGCCCGCCTCTACGAGGGGTTCCGCAGGTCCGCGGTTTGCTGTGGCAGCGGGTACGGGCTGCCGTGCCCCTACATTTTGAACCTGCGTCTCGTGTACTGATTTAGGCACGTCAGCGGCATGCCACCCCGTTACATGCGCTTCAGTTTGTTCTTGATGCGCTTCTTGGTCTTGCGGTCGGGAGCGTATTCGAGCGCCGATTTGTAGGCTTCAGACGCTTCGGCGGTCTGCCCGCGACCCTTCTGCAGGTCGCCGATCTGCTCATGGACGGCGGTGTAGCGGGGTTGGCGGGTGCGGGCTGCGTCGAGTTGCGCGAGGGCCTCGGCCGGCTCGCCCGCCTTGGCGTGCAACTCGGCGAGGGCGAGGCGCGCGGCCATGAAGTCGGGCTGCGCTTCAACGACCTGTTCGTATTCGCCGATGGCGTCGGCGGTCTGCCCTTGCCGGGCCAAAGCGCGCGCGAGGCTGATGCGAGACGGCAAGTACGCAGGATCGTCCGCCAGGTTGGTACGCAGCAGGTCAAGAGCTTCGCGGATCTCATCGGGGCGTGAGGGTCCGGTACCGTCGGCGAGCAGCACGGCGAGGTTGTGGCGCGCCTCCATCAAATCGGGTTGGTGGGTCAGGGCCGCGCGATACAGCTTTTCGGCCTCGTCTCTGCGGTCCGCGGACTCTTTGAGATAACCCAGTGCGTTGTTGGCGTGCGCCAGATAACGCTCCCGCGGGCCCGCGTCGAGCTTGTCTGCTTTGGTCAGAGCTTGCTGATAGGCCTTCTCGGCGGCCTGCCGGCGGTTCAGGCGCTGATAGAGAGTCCCCAGGTTGTAGGGCAGGTAAAAGAGGTCCGGCGCCAGTTCGATGGCGCGCTCGTAGGTGTCAATGGCATTCGAGTAGTCGCCGGTTTGGACGTACGCCAGGGCCAGGTTGTGGGCCGGGTAGACCCAGCGGGGAGCGTGGCGCATCGCTTCACCGAAAGCCAGAATCGCGCGCTCGTAGTTTGCCTGCTCGAGGTAGGCGATGCCCAGGGCGTTATAGGAGTACGCTCCTTTCGAATCGAGGCGGGCGGCGCGTTCGAGATCGCCGGCCGCCTTGGTGTAGTTCTTGTCGAAAATCGCGATCCGTCCCGCACAGAAAGCCGAGCGGGCGTCGAGCAGTAGCGATTCGGGCGTCAGCAACTGCGCGGCCTCGAAGTACGCCGCACCGGTCACGAAGTCATCGCGCGTCTGTGGCGCTTGCTCGCCTTTCAGGTATTGCAGCAACACCTGCTGGCCCTGAATCTCCAACGCCGCCCGCAAGCGATTGGCTTGCGCCAAGTACTCCTGCTTGGGCAGTTGACGCCGTAGCGTGTTGAGCGCTGAGAAGGCGTTATCGGCATCGCTCTGCAGGACGCGCCCCGATTCGACGGCATCGTGAAAGGCTTGCAGGTCGCGGCTGAGATCGCGCTTGCGCCTCTGGCGCGGTGGAACGGCCGGTGGTACGAACGAGCGGGTCAGCGTGCCGACCTGGGCCAGCAACTGCCGTGATGCGCCGGGTTCCGGGGGCTCCCAAGGGGCCATCTCGATGCCCGTTTGCCCGAGGTTCGCCATCGGCAGGGAGTTGTCAAAGTCACCAAAGTCGCGCGGGTGTTGACGGTTGAAAGTTCCTTCGGCGACCTTCTCGCGAACGTAGTCGATCACGTCGTCCACCGCGACGATCCCGTCCTGGTCGTAGTCAGCCGCGCCATTCAAAGCGTTCAGCAGGAAGTAGCTGAAGGCGCCGTGGCCGCCGCCGAACTGCCGGCCTTCGTAAGAGACTTCACGCGGACGGCTGGCCATCATCCCGAGGATCTCGCCGTCGGCCTCACCCAACCGCTCGATGACGCTGTTGATGCGGTTCTTCTTGCTCTCGATGGCGCCGACCTTGCCGGCGTGGCACACGTCCACGTAGATCTGCGCGCGCTTGACGGTGCTTAGCTCCTCGCGAACCAGCTCCTGCAGATCGACCATGGGCAGACCGGTGCTGCTGAGGTCTTGGGGGTCGCTGTCGTAGGTAACGATGTAGCCTTCGCGCGTCTCGGGGTCGACGGTGCCGTGGCTCGCAAAGAAGACAAGTACCGTATCGTCGGGGCCCGCCTCCGCCTTGAGAAAACTGTCAAAGGCAAGCCGGATAGCGGCCGTGGTGGCCTGCTCGTTGACCAGGAGGGTGATGTTTTCCGGCGGCAGGCTGCCGCCGCGGGGACTCGTCAGGTGCTTTTCAAACAGTTGGGCGTCTTCGTGGGCGAATTGCAAGGGCGGGATCTGCGGCGACTGATACAACGAGATGCCGATCAGCAAGGCGTAGGTCTTGCCTTCGCCGCTGAGCGCCGTTTCTTGTTCGCGCGCCTGATCGAGGCTCTCGGTCGCCTGTTGCTTGTCGTGGACGAAGAGGCGGCTCTTCACCCAGGCCGCTTCGGGCCAAGTCTCGGCGATGAGCCGATACTCCCGCAAGGCGTCGGTTGAGAGTTTGTATTGCTCGAACAAGGCGGCACGGGCGACGCGGGCGGCTTGGTTGCCGGGATCCGCGGCGATCGCCTGGTCGACCCGTTGAAGTTGCGGGAGCAGCGCGTTGCGTTGGCCCTCAGGCAATGCCTGGATGCGGGACTCCGTGGTCCCCTCCGCGGTTTGCTCGGGCGTCAAGTCGCGAACCAGCGAGCCGCCGTAGTGTTGTTGGCTCGCTGCAATCGACCGCTCGACCGAAGGGAGGATGCAGGTCTGGACCTCCTGCTCGTTGGTGAGAGAGCCCGACTCGACGCGAAGTTCGCCGGCAGCCAGCAAAACCTCACCCTGCTCAGCCAGCGTCTGCGAGGAACTGGCGGGACAGAAGAGGAACGAGACCGTTCCGCCGGCGGCTCGAACCGAATCGCCGGGAAAGAGAACATCCCCCGCCTTGACACCCAAGGGCAGGGCCGTGCCGGCGCCAAGCAACTCTCCGCCCTGGGCTTCGAGGACCAAGCCAACCGCCTGCTCGGCTCGCGCGGGCAGGCTCAGCCCGGCAACCGCCAAGCCGATGGCCACGCGCCTTTGCCACGATTTCCAACCCATTCGGACTCCAGGCCTTCGTTACAAGCTCGCCGGCAGGGACGTGTGAAAGACGCGAGTTTAGCGCTGCGCCGCTACATCTGCGCCGTCGGCTTCCCCCCAAATTATACGATGGAATGAGCCGGGCGGCTGCCGCCGCGTGTGGCGTAGAACACCGAGGTCATCACGAGGTGGGGCGATTCGGGATATCATTGGGCTGAACTAGGCACTCGATGCGGCAGGCAATATCGATCCTCTTGATAGTTTGGATCGCGGCGATTGCCGCGCGTTCACAGACCACTGATGGCCTGATCGCCGGCCGAATTGTCGATGCCCAAACGGGACAGCCCATCGCCGCCACCCAAGTTTCCTACCTCAACCTGCAAACCAACACACGCGGGGTCGCCGATGCCGGCTCGTCGGGCTTCTACGCTCTCCCGCTTCTGCCCCCTGGCGCCTACCGCATCCGCGCCACGGCAGATGGCTACCAGGCGCAGGAGGTCCACGAGCTGGAGCTGCCCGTCGCCAGCCGGGTCGATCTCAATCTGAAGCTGCGGCCGCTGGGAGACGTCTGGGAGCAGGGCCGCTATCGCAGCGTGTTCTTTCCCGACTCCGAAGCCGTGCTCACCTTCTTCGGCCCCGACGTCGATGCCAGCCGCGTCGGAACCTTCGAAGCCACCGAAGGCAACCAGGCGGCGCTGGAATCGACCGTGTCGCAGGTCATCGACCCGGCGCAAATCAGGGAGCTCCCCTTCTCGGGCCGGGACACCTACACCATGCTCGTGACGCAACCCGGTGTCACCGCCGACACGACGACCGGGCGTGGGCTCGGCCTCTCGATCAACGGGCAGCGGCCCTCGGCGTCGAACTTCATGCTCGACGGGCTCGAGAACAACAACTATCTCATCACCGGACCGCTCTCGGCCCTGGCGCCCGAGGCGGTTCAGGAATACCGTGTCTCGATGAGTAACTTCTCAGCCGAGTACGGGCGTACCTCGGGATACTTGGCCAACGCCGTCACTCGCTCGGGGAGCAGCGAGTGGCACGGCATCGGATACTTCAACCTTAAGAACGACGCACTCAACGCGAATGACTTCCAGAGAAACCGCCGCGGGCTGCCGCGCTCGCCGCTAAAGGAGTCGCAGGGAGGCTTTCACGTCGGCGGGCCGCTGCGCCGCAATGCTCTCTTCGTCTCCGGAGCGTTCGAGGCCTTGCGCAACCGGGGCCGGGGCGAGGCGATGGAGTACAGGGTGCCCGCGCCGGGCTTTGCCGAATCGTTCACGGCGCCTGACAGCCTGGCGCGCCGCCTGCTCACCGAATTCCCGACGCCGGCGACCGACCCAGGCAACGGCTTGACGTCGGACATATCCGTGCGGCCGCCGATTTCGATCGACCGCTACCTGACCTTGGGGCGCGCGGACTGGGTCTCGCCGTCAGGCGCCCATCGTCTGATGGGGCGCGTTGCGGTCGCGCGGCTCTCGCGCCCGGATTTCATCTGGTACCCCTACGAGGACTTCATTTCGCCGCTCAAGCAGCCGACGCTCAGCCTGGCGCTGAGTCACGTGAGCGTCGTCGGGCCGGCGCTGACCAACGAATTGCGTTTCGGCTGGAGCCGCGACGACCTTCGCTGGGACCGTGCCCGTCCGGATATCCCGACTCTCGGCGTCGGGACCACGTTGCAAGCGGCCGGTGATGTGCCGGAAGACAGGCTACGGCGAACTCTGCTTCCGGGGAGTCCTGCCTTCTACGGCTTTCGCAACCGTACCCGCAACTGGGAGCTGAACGACAACCTTCTTTGGGTACGCGGACGCCACCTGCTCAAGGTCGGCGGAGGCCTGCTGGCCCGGACCATCGACGGTGAACTAACGGCGGGCCGTGATGGCCGCTACCTGTTCGATGACATCTTTGAGTTCTCGCTCGACCGGCCGAGGTGCTTGTCGTTCACGGTGGAGCGTAAAGACCTGCCCTGCTTCTCGGTCGCGGTGTCCCGTCAAGACCTGCCGGCGCTGACCCTGCCGCCATACGAGCGCGAGTACAGCTACAACCAGCACTACCTTTTCCTTCAAGACACCTTCAAGGTGACGCCGCGGCTCGTGCTCAACCTCGGGCTGCGCTATGAAAAGTTCGGCGCCCCAACCAACACCGGCGCGGTCAAGGACGGCATCGTCGAACTCGGGAGCGGCTCCAACTTCCCGGAGCGGCTGGCCGGGGCGGCGGTCGTTTTTCCGACCGGCGGCGACCAGCAACTCTTCAGCCCGGATAACAACAATCTCGCTGCGCGGTTCGGGTTCTCTTACGACCTTCTCGGCGATTTCAAAACGGTCGTGCGTGGAGGCTACGGGATCTTCTTCGACCGGCCGTTCGACAATCTTTGGCAGAACGTTCGCCACAACAACTTCGTCCTGGCCAACTTCGTCTACGAGCCCTCGGCGTCGGAGGACGGTTACTTGGCGCCGGTGTCGAGAGTGTTGCCGACCTATGAGGGGACCAACTTTTCGATGGATTTCCCGCGGCTGACACTGCTCGATCCGAAGCTGCGGTCCGGCTATGCGCAGAACTACTTCCTTGGTGTGCAGCGCGAGCTGACACGCGACTGGACGCTCGAGGTCAACACCCTCGGCTCACTGGGACGCGGCCTAATCACGACCGACATCGTCAACCGCCAGTTCAGCCTGCCGGTGAGGCCCTTTGGGCGCTTCAATGACGATTTACCGGATATTTCCTACCGCGCCAACCAGGGGCTTTCGAACTATCACGCTCTCACCGCCGTGGCCCGCTACCGTGCCCGGCGCGGGACTCTCCAAGCGGCCTATACCTGGAGCCACGCGATCGACAATCAAAGCGATCCGTTGGCCGGCGACTTCTTCGATCTCAGTTTCACAGGCGTCGCCGGAGCGGCAAGCACAAGCAGCATGGCCGCCTTCGCTCGGCAGTTCGACAGCGGGGCCGATCGCGGCAACGCCGACTTCGACCAGCGCCACAACCTGGTGTTCTTTTCGAACTGGGATCTGCCGGAGCTGTTCTCGTCGTCAACGGCCGCCATGGTGTTCCGCGACTGGCAATTCGCCCAGGTGGCCGCGTTTCGAACAGGCTTTCCCTACACGGTGTCCGCGTCGTCGAGACACAACTTCGGCCAAGGCCAGATCATCAACCAGCGTGCGGATATCATTGACCCGAACTTGACCCAGATCGGCAAGGGCACGCCCATTCCCGGTGGCGTCCTTCTACTCAGCGAAGAAGGGTTTGCGGTGCCGGGGCCGGGGCTGCTGGGGAACTCCGGGCGCAATGCGTTCCGCGGACCGGGCCTGTTCAGCATCGACGTGTCGCTGAGCCGTTCGGTCCCGCTGAGCCGGCTGGGCGAGTCGGGGCGGCTGACGTTCCGCGCGGACATCTTCAATCTGTTCAATCACGCCAATCTCAACGACCCCAACCCCGACACCGTACCGGGCTCGAGTACGTTCGGGCACGCGCTGTTCGGGCGTCGGGGGCGAGACACGGGATTTCCAGCGTTGCGGCCACTGGATGAGACGGCGCGGCAGATTCAACTGATTGTGCGGCTCACATTTTGACGCGCATGTTCACACGTAGGGGCACGGCATGCGCGTGCCCGTCTTCCAAGGTCACTATATTTTGCGAGCCTCGATAGTTATCGGTTCGGTTTCACACAAGACGGCCTTTGAATCCTCCTCCGTGGCTGGTATCGTTTAGTAAGAAATGACCGGCTTGACACAGCGGGGCCGAACCGAGTCTTGGCTGGCGTGCGCCTCACGTAAGGGCAGGGTCGACGGGTGAAACCACACCATATTGGGGGCCGGATAGCAGCCCTCCTTCTTCTCCTGAGCATGGCCCCATCCGTCCATCAGGGGCAGTTTATAGGGCCTACGATTCGAAGCCTTTCCCCCGACGCGGCTTCCACCGGCACCCCGGATTTTCAACTTACTGTCAATGGGGCGGGTTTCGTTCCGGGCTCGACCGTTTTTTGGAACGAGGGTGCCTTGACGACTGGGTTCGTCAAATCGAACCGGCTCCTCGCGTCGGTGCCGTCCCCTTTGGTTGCTCAACCGGACGTAGCACAGGTTGTCGTGGTCAATCCCAACGAGCAGGTGTCGAACGAGTTTCCTTTTACGGTCGTTGAGGGTCTGGTGATCACGACTTCGGCCTTCTTGCCACCCACGAGCGTGGGGGCTCTGTACATTCAGCCGCTCATGGCCGGCGGCGGAGAGGAGCCACTGATTTGGTCCCTCGCGAATCCTTTCGCAGCGCTCCCAGCCGGCTTGACGCTGGCCCCCAACTTTGGCTCGATCAGCGGCATCCCGCAGCGAGCGGGTGTGTTCCAGTTCGGTATTCGAGTGGGTGACGCTCAAGGTACCAACGCCTTCAAAAACTTCGAGCTGACGGTGAGTGAGCAGCTCATCATTACGAGCGCGGCTGCCCGGCCGCCCGGCGTCGTCGGGCAGGCCTACCAGACGGGCTTGGAGGCGACGGGAGGAAACCCACCCTATTCGTGGTCGCTCGCCGGCGGCTTGCTGCCGCCGGGGGTCAATCTCGATCCCCTGACCGGCGCCGTCAGCGGCCTACCTACCTTAGCGGGCTTGTTCCGCTGGGCGGCCGCGGTGACCGATAGTGTTGGGGCTTCGACCGCCAAAGAGTTTCGGATTCCAATCAACGGAGACCCCGGTGATCCCCCGCAACTCCGTCTCCAGCCAAACCGGCTCTTGTTCTCATTCGTCGAAGGCGCACCGGCGAAGACCCAGCGCCTACAGGTGATGAACGGAGGCGGAGGAAACCTGGGCTTTCAGGTTAGGCCACCGCCGCGCAAGGGGTTTCCGCCCTTCCTGACCGTCAGGCCGTTGGCCGGACGGGCAACCGCCCCCGAGCCCGTGAGAATCGAGGTGACCGCCGACCCCTCCGGGTTCTCCGCGGGCACCCATTTTGCCGAGCTGGAACTGAGCGTCCCCGAGAAGGGCAATGGGCCGCCGGGGCCGATGAACATGACGGTTCCGGTCACCATGGCGATCAGCGACAAGACGCAATCTCTCCGGCTCTCGCAGCGCGGCATGACGTTCTCGGGGCTAGCGGGTGGCTCGGGCCCGCCGCCGCGGAGTTTTGACGTTCTCAACGACGGTTCCGAGCTGATGGTGTGGAACCAGCAAACGATCATGCTTAGCGGGGAGAATTGGCTGCTCGCAACGCCGGAAAACGGAATCAGTGACGCCGGCGAGAGCTCGCCGGTGGAAGTGCGGGTCGACCCCTTGGCCCTGGCGCCGGGCTCGTATTACGGTCTCGTCGGTATTGGCGCTAACGACGCCGCGAACTCGCCCCAGTTCGTGACGGTGGTGTTGAACTGGCAGCAGGCCGACGGCCCGAGCCGAATCAACGTGGCGCCCGAGGGGCTGATCTTCGTCGCCGGCGCAGAGAAGGGCGCGCCGGCCGTTCAGCAAGTCCAGTTGACCAACACCGGCCTGGACACGGTTTCCTATACGCTGCAGGTTCTGACTCTGACCGGTGGGCCGTGGTTGTTCCCTCCGTTGCCGGAAGGAGAGGTAGTTCCAGGGCAGCCACTGCCGATCTTCGTGGGAGTCACCGCCGAGGGACTGGAGCCAGGCACCTATCGAGGACTCCTTCGGTTTTCGTTTGATGACGAGACCAGCCGCACCGTCGATGTTCTCTTGGTCGTCACCGCAGCCGGTGGAATCGGGACCCTCGGCGGTAGTGTAACCCTGACCGCCGCTCCGAAGGGAGGCGGCTGCGTGCGTGACGACGTGGACCCCGTGTTCAGCGTGCTGGGAGGCACGTCACCTATCCCGGCCGGCTGGCCGGCCAGCGTTCTAGTCGACGTCGTGGATAACTGCGGGGCGAAGATGCAGGAGGGGTCGGTCGTCATGGACTTCAACAACGTCAACTCCCCGAGCTTGGCCATGGGACACGCGGGAAACGGAGTCTGGACGGCTACGTGGAACGTCCCTAATGTTGCGCAGGAGTCGATGGCGGGGGTGACGGTGACTGCCTCCGATCTCGGGGGCATCACTGGCAACCTCACCAAGGCCATCTCGGTGTCGCCCAACGCGGTGCCCGTTCCCAAGGTGTTTCCGGGCGGGGTGGTCCACAGTGCCAGCTTCGTACCGGATCCCCTGGCGCCAGGTACGATCGTCGCGATCGTCGGCGAGAACCTTTCGAGCGAACCGAAGCCCGCCGACGGCACGGTCGGCGGCGCCCTCGCGACGATGTTTCCGCTGCCCACCGAGTTGGGCGGAACGCAGATCACTTTGGGCGGCGAGGCCCTGCCGCTGCTGTTCTCCCGCGAGGATCAAGTCAACGCCATCCTGCCGTTCGAGGTGGCGGACCGCATCAACGAGAGCCTGCCGCTGCTGGTGCGTCGAACCGATGCCGGGAGCGTCGCGCTGTCGGAACCGGTGTTCTTGACCGAGGCTCGGCCCGGCATCTTTACGCAAAACGCGTCGGGGGTCGGCCCGGGGATTGTCCAGGATTTTCCAGGCTTTCAACTGGTCACGGCGGCGAATCCGGTCGGCGAAGGGGAGGTTATCATCATTTACGCCGCCGGGTTGGGCGAGGTGGCCCCGGCAGTAGTGACGGGAGCGCAGGCCCCGCTCGTGCCTCTTTCTTTCACAACCGGGGTGGCGACGGTCACCATCGGCGGCGTTCCGGCCGCGGTTGGTTTTTCGGGTCTCTCGCCGGGCTTCGCCAGTCTGTATCAGATCAACGCGATCGTGCCCGCCGGAGTCGCCCCAGGCGAGGTTGACATGGTAGTCACGATCGCCGGCCAGACCAGTACGGTCGTGACGCTCTTCGTTGAGTGACTTCCGGGAACAAGGGCCCACTCGAACCGTGTGGGTCTTCGAAGAGTGACCAGGCAGTCAAAAGCGGCGCCACCGGCGCCACCCGGGGTCTTCACGGTGGACGCGACCGGGCAAGGCTAGGCGGATCGTGGTTTCGTTCGCCCTCCTCTCGCAGGCTGGTAGAATCTGACCAAACACTATCGTTTCGGGCTCGACCCCGTTGCCGGGTCGTTCGAGCCCTCGCTCTATGTCCTCCACGTCATCAGGCACCGGCACCCACCCCAAGCTGGAAATGGCGTCGGTGCTTTTCACCGACATCGTGGGCTACTCGAGATTGCCCATGGACCAAGGCGCCCGGCTGGTCAGGGAACTAACCCGCATCGTCGAGGCAACAGACGCCTTCCAGCGCGCTAAGCGGCACGATCAATTGGTGATGCTGCCCACCGGTGACGGGATCGCGCTGGCGTTCTTCGGCGACCCGGTGGCGGCGGTGCAATGCGCGGCCGATATCTCCCGCGCCCTCAAAAGCGGCTCCGAGATTCAACTGCGCATGGGCGTCAATAGCGGCCCGGTGTATCACACCGTCGACATTAACCAGGCTCGCAACGTCGCCGGCGGCGGCATCAACCTTGCCCAGCGCGTGATGGACTGTGGTGATGATGGGCACATCCTGCTCTCGCAAAGCGTCGCGGACATGCTCGGTCAATTGACCGAGTGGAGCCAGTACGTGCATGACATCGGTGTGATGGAGGTCAAACACGGCGTGCGGGTCCAGGTGTTCAGCCTGCACGGCGATGACTTCGGGAACGCCGAACCACCGCGAAAAGTCCAACAGCAGGCGGCAGCGGGCGAGGCGCGGAAGACACTCAATACCAAGAAGAGGGTCGCCGCCGCGGCGGTCTTGGCCGTGGTCCTTCTGGCCGGGGCGCTGAACTGGGAGCGGCTGCGGTGCCAATTCAGCCCGGACGCCCCCGGCTGCGTCGCGGGCCTGCCCTTGTCATCGGCGCGGTCGTTCACCTATTGGATGACGATGCAACGGTACCGCAACAATCAACCGATAGAAGACCCGCTGCGGCTGCCGGGCGAGATGGTGTTCGAGGCCGGCTATGCGATATTTCTGCACCTGGAAAGTCCGCAGGACGGCCACCTGTACATCGTCACCGAGGGCCCGGACGAGGCCGACGGATCGATCACCTACGTGGCACAGTTCCCATTCGAGGGGATGAACAACGGCGAGGCTTTCCTCAAGGCCGGCTCCCACTTCCAGATCCCTGAGTACGGCGGCTTCCGCTTTGATGGGGCGGCCGGGACGGAGAATTTCTGGCTCGTGTGGGCAGCCGAGCCGGTCCCGGAGTTCGAGGCCGTGAAGGGATTGGCGAATTCCGAAGACATGGGGCTCATCACCGACCCCGGGCAAGTGCAGGCCATCCAAGACCTGATCGCCGCGCGCTCCGAGGTGGAGCGCGTGAAGACAAAGGACCATACGGATGTGGCGACATCGGGAGAAGTTCTTGTACACCTGGTGCCGCTGACACACTTCTAAGATCAGTAGGAGGCTCTAATGAAGTTCTCACGTGGGTTTCTTGAGATCAGCCTGACATCGGCTGCATTGGCGTTGGTGTGTGGGCTGGCCGGCTCGGTTCCGGCGGATGCGCAGCAGGGGGCCTCGCTGGGCACCCGGCAGCTTTGGAATGCGCAACTGAAGGGCAAGAAAGACACCAAGAAGGCGACCCCGGCAAAGGCCGCCGCGAAGTCCACGCCGAAAGCACAGCCGACGAAGCCTGCGTATGAGGCCAGCGCCGCTACCGATCCCACCCCCCTTTCCAAGGACGACGCGATTGTGGGCATCACGATCTGGGGTTTGCGGCCGTCCAGGGCGGGCGACGAAGAATCGGCCATGCTGAGCGTGGCCGAGCAGGGCGGGACGAAGCAGTACGTCCCCGTCCGCGTGGCGGCGGGAGAACCGGTTGCGGCCGGACAGCGCGTGCGGGTGTCGATCGAGGCGCCCCGCGCGGGCTATCTGTACGTCATCAACCGCGAGCAGTACGCTGATGGCACGATGAGCGAGCCCTACCTGATCTTCCCCACGCTGCGCACACGCGGCGGCGACAATGCCGTCAAGGCGGGTCGGGTCGTCGAGATCCCCGATCAGGGCGACAACCCCCCCCTTCTTCACACTGCGGCCCCGGCGCGATAACCAGATCGGCGAGGTGCTGATCGTGTTGATCGCGTCCAAGCCGATGGAGGGGATCGAGATCGGCCGCAGCGCGCTGAAGCTATCCGACGAGCAGTTCTCTGACTGGGAATCGATGTGGGGTGCCGAGGCCGAGCGTTTCGAGTTGGTCGGGGGTCTCGGCAAGCGCTGGACCAGCGCGGAGAAGGAAGCCGGGATGGGGTCGCGCTTACTGGTGCAGGAAGAGCCGATGCCGCAGACGCTCTACCGCGTGCCGGCGAATCCGGGCTCACCGCTCATGCTGACCGTCCCGTTGGAGATCGAGAAGTAGCGGGCGGGCCGAGCCCGTAGCGCGGATCTCGGTTTTGAGATCCACGGACTTTCCCAACGCCTCTCGATTCGCCGCACTAACCAGGCTACGACGCCTACCGTCCCAGCACCATGTCGAGGCTACGCCGCGGGGACATCCATTCTCGATTCTTTTTCGTCACGACGAACTTGCTGCAGGCCGACGGCCAAACGACCACCATCCCAACCAGCACCCGGGCACAAACAGGCCCGCTCGCGGGCCTTGGCTTCAACTGGGCCAGGCGTTCTACGCCTGGTAAAATGACCGCGAGTGAATGAATCAGGCCCCTTCCAGGGGCCTTACCCAAACCGGCTTGAGCCATGAACGGGCTTCTGACCCTAGGTCATATCGTTGTCCCGATTCCGCCGCAGCCGATAGAGTGGATAAAGGCTGGTTGCAAAGATGGCGGCCACTAGGAGCGGCATGAACCAGGTCCCCAACCCATCGGCAGTCCCTCGCGCTGTCTGAATCATCTTCCATTCGATAAAGCCCACCGCGGCCACTAACTGAAGTTTCACCAGGGTTAGTATTCGTCGCGAGAAAGCGTAGAGTTCGGCAGCGTTCTCGGCGGTTACCTCTACCGGGAAAATGGGGTATCCACTTGACTCAGGTAGCCCCTAGGCGTTGTGGTTTGGTCGATCCATGGACGCCAGCACACTGCACCCAGAATGCACCCTGGGGCGCCAGACGCCGGTCTGCAGGCAATTGGGCCACGAGGCTGCGTTTCGGGCCGATCAAGGATTACGCACGCGCCATGGCCATCGCAGGCTTGGAAACGTGGTGCTATCGGCAAGCCTTTCCGGGGGCCGCCAAGCCTTTCCGGGGGCCGCCAATGGCCAACCACAGTATGTTGTGGTCACCTGAGTCAAATGGATACCCCACTCCGGGAAATTATGAAGGTGAGTCAGCCGACTCAACAACGTGAGTCCACAGTAGCTCACGATTCCCACGCCGGGCAGGAGCCAAAGAAACGATCTCGAGGCCGACCCCCGGGGTTGCCCGCCAAAGCCGAACCCCTTGGGCACCTCATCCGGCAAGTCGGACCAGTACGTCGCCAGATAGAAAACCCAGAACAGCAGCACACCGAGTGCCGCCGCTTCGGCCAGCCACTCGAGGGCCGACTCCGGCAACCACTTAATAGGCAATCGGGGCCTCTCGCTTTTAGCGCTTAGTACTGACATCGCACCCAAGCTCCTTTCTTATCGCCCTGATAGATTCTTCACCCACCTCGCTCCGCCACGTGTTGGGAAATGCAGCCTACTCCACCGACTCGGCGATTCGCTGCCGATAAACTTCCCGCGCGTGGTCGTAGGCCTTCCGCGCCTCTTCGCGTTCCTCCGGCCGGATGCGCGGGGCTTTCTGCGTCCAGCACTGATTCACCGCGGCTAAACACCACTCCGCGCTGCGCCGCGAGGCCCTAACCGGCTTGCCATCGACCATCGCGAAGATCGGGTTCGTGTGCGAAGAGGGCAGGATGCGCAGCGCAACCCAACTGCTCTTGCGGATCGGCACCTCGAAACTTAGCTCGTGGACCAGCCCGTCCGCGAGCAGGTTCTGCGTCGCCACCGACTCGCCGTTCACGATCAACTCCACCGGAACCTCCCGCGTGTTCGGGATGCGCGCCCGCTCGACGTCCCAGTAGGGCTTCTCGTCATAGCGCAGCGTCGCGAACTTCGGGTCGGGATAGACCGGCAGCAACGCCGCGGCCTTGACCTCCACCCGCACGGTCTCGCCCGCCTTGACCTGCACCTCACTCTTGCCCGCGCCGAGTTCTACGCCGTTGACCGTGAAGTCGATCAAGTGGCTCTTGCCGTCGCTGACGTAGTTGCGGCCGTCGCGAATGCCGTCGATCCAGCCGCGGTAGCTGAGCTTGTCGAGCTTGACGTAGCTCCGGCCCAGCCCGACCTTGTCGTCATAGATGCACGGGAAATCGGTCTCGCCGCTGATGCGCGCGCGGAACCCGGCGCTCAAGGTGTGGTACCAGACGTTCAACTCCCACACCGACGGCGTATCGACCGCCGAGATGAAATGCACCGCGTCGTGCGTGACGTCGACCACATACTCGTTCGCGCCGATACCGTCAAAGCCCGGCATCTCGAAGTTCGGCAGCTCGTCGCTGCGTACCTGCAAGCCCCAGCCGGAATGCGAAAAGCCGACCACGCCGCCCTGCTTCTTGCCCCACTGCAACACCGGCAAGTCCCAGGACGGCCACTCGTCGACGCGCGTCGTGCCGGGGTAATCGTCTTCATCGAGCCCCAGCAGCACCAGGTGCCCGGCGTGGCTCGACGGGAAGCCCGAGACCTCGACGTCGTAGTGCATGATGCGTTCGCCTTTCGACAGTTGGTTGTCCCGGCCGCTGAAAAACTGCTTCTGGTAGTACCATGAGGGGCCCCAGGTCAGCACCGCACCGATGTTCAAGTGTTCGCCCAGCACCTGGCGAATCATGTCCTCGGGCAGCACGCCTTCGGTCGGGTTCTTGTAGTGCGAGCAGCCAGACGCATGCACGTGGTGATCACCCGACCACCAGCCGTACTTCGACGGATCGATCCAGCGCTGCAGTTGAAAGGAGAGCTCGCCGGGCGAGTTGGCGTCGATTGGGAGTTCCTTCGTCCGCGTGTAGAACTCAGGGCCGCCGTCGTATTGAATCGAGTAGTAGCCGTCGGGCAGACGCACATTCTCGCCGTCTGCGCGATAGACCTGCGGCTGGAAGGGAAAGTCGGGTGCCAGCCGTTTCGACGGGTTGGGGTAGATGCGCCCCTGCAGGTCTTTGATCAGGAACGCGCCGATGGAGGGTTTGCCGTTCTCGTCCCGCACGCGAAACGTGATGGGCCGCGCGGACTCGATGTTGAACAGCACCAGGATGTCGTTGCGGAAGCCGATGTCCTGCGTGCCTTGGCCGACGTTGAAGGCGATCTTCGCCGAACGCTGTCCGCTGTCGCGGCTGTAGACCTGCAGGATCTGATACTCGATGCCGAGGCCTAGGAGCCGCTCGGCCATGGGCGGCTGGTTATAGATCTCGATGTTGGCCCAACGCTCCTTCACGTGTTCCTGCGTGAGCTCCATCTTGGGTTCTTTCTCGCCGCGCGACCGCAGCGACGTTGGGCCGCTGTTGGGGCTCTCGACCTGCAGCGGGGCCGTGACGCCCGCGCCGTTGATGACCTTCACCAGGAAGAGCCGCGTCCCCTTCTCGACCAGCACGGGCTTGGCCGCGCCTTGCCGCACCTTGACCCGGCTTTCGGCGTTGATATCGACCTCAGCCAGCACCATCGGGTCGAGCAACTCTTGCAGCCGCCGCACGGCCGCGCCCTCGTCGGAGAGCGCCATCGCTTCGTTGATTTGCGCATGGAGCTTCGCCGGTAGTGGCTGGCCGGTGTAGTTCAAGGCGTCCTCCAACCGGCGCACATGTTGCGCGAAGGGTTGTAGGGGGATGGTCTGCGCCGAGGCCAGATCGGTCGCCGGCATCGTCAGCAGTAGCGGAAGTAGTGCGGGGGAGTACAGCTTCAAACGCATGGTGGATCCTCTTTCGGCCGAGTTCGGCTTAGCCAAAGCATACGCCACGAGCCGCGCCGGGGCAACTCGCTTCCAGCGTCGTCCGCTGGTGCTTGGAAAGGCCGCGACTCGTGCTAGCATAGAATTACCTGTTTCTCGATCGGAAAACAGTAGATTATGTTCGAGAGCCGCAAGCGCAGCATCGCCAAGGCGGTCAGCTATCGCGTATTGGGGTCGTGCCTGACAGCCGCCATAGCGCTGGTGCTGAGCGGCCAGTGGGACATTGCGCTCGGCATCGGGCTTCTCGACGGCGTGGCCAAGATGGGCGCGTATTTCGTCCACGAACGCCTGTGGGCTCGCGTTCGCTGGGGCATGCCGCGGCGGCCTGACTACGAGATCTGAACCGGCAAGTCAGGTCCCATGTGGCGTAAGGCTGCGATCGAACTTCATCGCACCACCTCTCCACTCGGGCTCGCATACTTCCCCCGAACGTACGCCAGCGCCTCCGCCGCGTCGGTCAGGCGGCCTTCAAGCTGCGCGTCCTCGACATCGGAAAGGATCGCCTGGAACGCCGGTCCGGGCTCGTAGCCCGCGGCGATCAAATCATCACCGGTGAGCAGGCGCGGCGGGCGCAACACCTCCTCGGGCAGCTCGGTCAGCTTGTCGCGAACAAACTCGTAGTTCCCCAAACCACCGTGGCTCGATAAGCAGTCGAGGCGGTGCAGTTCGAGATGCTCGTCGAATCGCTCCATGCGCAGAAACCGTTTGAGCTTGCTCGCCCGCATGACCGGCGCGTCTTTGAACCGCATGTGGTGCGCCACGAGCGCCATGACCTGCTCGGTATCGGTTCGCGAGTAGCGCAGGCGCGTGCAGATCTCGTCAGCGAGACGAACGCCCTCTGCGACATGTCCGTCGAACCGAATGCGCTCGGCAACGCGAAAGGTCGCGGGCTTGCCTACGTCGTGCAGGAGCGTTCCGAGTGCCAGTGTGACGGGGGGGGTGTTGAGCTGTTCGAGCATGAGCAGGGTGTGCGTCCACACGTCTCCCTCGGGATGGAACTCGGGCGGCTGCTCGACACCCTTCATCGCCGCAACCTCCGGCAGAACGGCTCCGAGCAAGCCCGACTCGTCGAGCAGCTCAAAACCCCGCCGCGCGGCGCCTTCGGTGAGAATGCCGCTGACTTCATCGCGGATGCGCTCGGCCGAGATTTCGTTGACTTCGCTCGCGTGAGCCTTGATCGCCCTCATCGTTTCCGGCTCGACCGCGAACCCGAGACGCGCGGCAAAGCGCACGGCCCGCAACATGCGCAGCTTGTCTTCGGCGAAACGCTCGGAGGGCCGCCCGATCGCGCGGATCAGGCCTGCCTCGAGGTCGGTGCGGCCACCAACGTAGTCGAGGTAGCGGTCTTCGGCGGGGTCATAGAGCAGCCCGTTGACGGTGAAGTCGCGGCGCTTGACGTCCTCCTCGGCGCTGCGGGTGAAGCTAACGCTTTCGGGGTGCCGTCCGTCGCGGTAGTCATGGTCGGTGCGGAAGGTGGCGACCTCCACCTGGCTTTCGCCCTCGCTCTCGCGGTGGCGGACCAAGACGACCCCAAAGTGCGCGCCGACGGGGAGTGCGTCGGGGAAGCAAGCGACGATCTGCTCAGGGTTGGCATCCGTGGCGACGTCGTAGTCGGCGGGCTCGACGCCCAGCAGCATATCGCGCACACAGCCGCCGACGAGGTAGGCAGTATGCCCGGCCTCCCGGAGGGTGCGGATAATCCGCAATGAAAGTTCGCGCGGCGTCACGTCCCTTTCCCTCGCAAACGAGGCGGCAACCGCACAAACCGAGCCGTGACCGTAAGGGAGAGGTCCGGCACACGCCCTGAAGTTGTTTCGGTCGCTCCTAGATCAGGCCCGTCGTCCCCACCCACGCCCCCACCTACGGCCCGGGCAAGCCGGTCAATTCCTCGACCACCCGCTTCGCATCATAGAGCTTTCGCAACGCCTCCATAATGCCGCGCGAGTCGACGCTCACCGCGCGCGCCTGCTTCTCCGAATATAGGAACCCGTTCGGCAGCGACTGGATATTGCCGTCGAAGATCAGCCCCACGACCTCACCCTTACCATTGACCAGCGGGCTGCCGGAGTTGCCGCCCGTGATGTCGTTGGTGGAGACGAGGTTGTATTGGGTATCTTTGTCCACGCGATCTTTGCGGTCGAGAAAGCGCTGCGGCAGGATGTACGGGTCTTTCCCCGTGACCGTGTCATAGAGGCCCGAGAAACGCGTGAAAGGCGCGATGCGCTCGTCGCCTTCGTGGTACGACTTCACCACGCCGACCGCCAGCCGCAACGTAAACGTCGCGTCGGGATAAGCGTCGGTACCCAGCGCCGCGAAACGGGCTTGCGCGATGCGGGAGCCGTGGGCGTTCTCGATCGCTTCGACCTCGTCCTCGTAGCGTTTGCGGAGGCGGCGGGCTTCCTCGTCCACTTTGCGGGCCAAGTCGATCATCGGGTCATTAGAGGTCTTCGCTTTTTTCGCCTCGGCGTCGAAGAGTTGTTTGCGGAAATCAACGTCCTTGAGTTTCGTCCCTTCGATCAAGCTCTTGGCGACGTCGCCCGGCTTGCGGTCCCCGAGCACCGCGCGCACGGTTTCGTGGTCGGCCCCGAGCCGATCGCGCATGAACGCGAGCGATCGCGACAACTTGGCGATCTCGACATCGTCATAGATCGGCGCGGGTGAGAACAGGCGCTGCTTCAGCGAATCAAGCCCCGACTCGCGGTATTCCGGTAGCCGCTTGGCGTTGGGTTTAGGCAGTTCGTCAGCGAGGCGGTAGAGATTCTTCGCGATAGTGAAGAAGCGCGAGTAGAACCCGAGACCGCCAATCAGGCGGTACTCTTCGTAGATGTCGTTCTTGACCTTCTGGGCTTTGGCGATAGCCTCCCAGGCGCCGCCGTACTGTTTCTTCTTCTCTTCGTCCGTGTCGATCGAGGTACGGACGCTCCGCTCGGCCTCCGATTTGGCGTTGAATAACTCGGGGTCGCGCAGCCCGCCCAGCATCCCGGTGTAGGCCTTGATCGAGTTGTCGAGGCGGAACAACTCGTCGCGCGCCAGCCTGGCCGCCTCGCCACCCGCTTTGCCGTACGCGCGCAACTCGCCGGCCATCGCGTGCAGCCAGTCGAGCATGAAGGGCATGCGTAGGTCGGCTTCGAAGCGCAGTTGTGCCTCGGTCTTGAGCCGGTTCGTCCGGCCCGGGTGCCCGGTGACGAAAACCAGCTCTTCGTCCGACGCCCCGTTCTTGCTCCACGGCAGATACGACGGGGACGTGATCGGCTTGCCGTCCTCATAAACGCGGACAAAGGCGACATCGAGGCAATAGCGCGGATAGGTGAAATTGTCCTGGTCGCCGCCGAAGAACGCCGCGGGAAACTCCGGCGCGAAGACGAGCCGCACGTCGGTGTACTTCTTGTACTCATAGAGATCGAAGATGCCGCCCTCGTAGAGCTTCACGACGTCGCAGCGTTCGCCGGTGCGGTCCTTGCACTCTTTCTCGACGTCGGCAGTGGCGGCCCGCTGCGCCTCGAAGCGCTCCTTCTCGCTCATGTCGGGCTTCAACTTGGCGTTGATCTGCTCGGTGACGGTGTCGATCGTCATTAAGACGTTCAGCTCGAGGTCCGGGCACTTCATTTCGGCGGAGGCGGCCTCGGCATAGAAGCCGTCGGCAATATAGTCTTTCTCTTTTGAGCTGAGCTTCTTGATGCAGTCCGACGCGACGTGGTGGTTCGTCATGGCCAGGCCGCCAGGGGAAACAAACGAGCCCGAGCCGCCGTTATTGAAACGGACCGAGCCCTTTTGCAGCCGCGCCAGAAAGTCCGCGCTAACTTGGAAGCCGTGTTTCCGCTTGATCTGCTCGACGGGCACGTAGTTGAAAGGCCACATGCCTTCGTCGGCTTGGACGGCGGGAAGTGCGAGTAGAAGGCTACATAGGGCGATGAGGAACGCTTTCATGTTGAACCTCTCAAAGAAGCGACAGAGCCGCGCCCGTGAGGGCGCGGGCCCGCGGGCTCACGCCCGAGGCTCTGTTGTTGCGGAACGACAACCCATGATCGCAACTAGCGGCGGCAGATGCCACGCTTCGACGTGCGAATGAATTCCACGAGGTGTTGCGTATGTTCGCCGGGGAGCTGCGATTCGATACGCTCAAGCGCCTTTTCGAGCGGCAACGACGCGCGGAACAAGAGCCGGAACGCCTCTTTCAAGCGCCGAATCTCTTCCGGCGGCAAGCCCGCGCGCCGCAATCCCACCAAATTGATGCCGCGAGGCGAGATGCGAAAGCCCGAGTAGAGAAAATACGGTGGCACGTCGACGTTGACTCCTGAGTTCCCCGAAACCATTACCAGCCGGCCGACGCGCGAGAACTGCTGCACGCCCACGCCGCCCGAAATGAACGCCGAATCCTCGATCTCGACGTACCCGGCGATCAGCGAGCAACTGCAGATCACGTTGTTCGACCCGATCTTGCAGTTGTGCGCGATATGTCCCGACGTCATCACGTAGTTGTCGTCACCGATCTCGGTCACCGATTCGGGCTCGGTGCCCCGGCTGATTGTGTAGTGCTCGCGGACGCGGTTGCGGTTACCGATTTTGAGGTAGCTGCGCTCACCGCCGAACTTCTTGTCGAGTGGGTCCGTGCCGAGCACCGTGCCGACGGAGATCTGGTTGTCCTCTCCGAGCGTGGTCCAGCGTTTGACGACGACGTGCGGCTCGAGGCGGGTGTTCGCACCAATCGTGACCTCGCCTTCGACGATTGCGTAGTCAGCGATTTCGACGCCGGGGCCGATGTCGGCGTCCGCGGACACTTGCGCCGTCGAGGCAACGCGGGCTGACGGATCGATCGCCATAGCCCAGTATGATACTTCGCTGCATCATCCTCCGCGCCATCATCCTTCGCGGAAACTCTGCTGCAGGCGGCGCATCCCGCGGATCCAGCGGTCGTAGTCGGCGGCCTTGCGGCGAAAGTAGTCCGCGACCTCCGGGTGCGGCAGGATGAGGAACCTCTCGTCAGCGAGCCCCGCGATCACCGCATCGGCAACGTCTTCGGGGTCGAGGGCGCTCTCTTTCAGGAACCGGGAATCGCTTTCGTCGAGCAGCCGCGTGCGGACGCCTTGGGGGCATACGCACGACACCGTAATGCCCTGGTCGCCATACGTGACCGCCAACCACTCGGCAAGCGACAGCGCGGCGTGCTTGGTGACGGAGTAGGGCGCCGAACCGATCTGCGTCAGCAGACCGGCGGCCGAGACGACCTGCAACAGGTAACCCCCACCCCGTTCGAGCATGGCCGGCACGACAGCCCGGGCCGCGTAAAGGTGGGCTTTGAAGTTGATGTCGAAGATGCGATCCCACTCGTCGTCGGACGCCTCGACACCGCCTTCGACCATGATGCCGGCGTTCGAGCAGAATAGATCAATCGGGCCGAAGTGTTTGGTTGCCTGCTCAACGAGACTGAGGATGTCGGCCTCGCGGGCGACGTCGGTGGTCACGGCAAGGCCGCTAATCTGCCCCGCTACATCCTTGGCGGCTGTGCCGTCTTTATCAGCAACGACAACCCCCCGCGCCCCTTCGGCGGCAAACCGCAGGCAGAGCGCGCGGCCGATCCCATGCGCGCCGCCGGTGACGACGGCAACCTTGCCGTCCAGCTTCATGTGTGGCGTAAGCCTCCAGGCTTGCCGAGTCTCGATTCTTCGGGACTCAGGATGGCAAGCAACCGAGCAGCGCCTTCGACAATGGACCTGAGAACCGAGGAATCGGTTCTCGGCAAGCCTGGAGGCTTACGCCACATCCCGCCCGGACACAGCGAATCTTTAGGCTCTTGTTCAAAACTCCCTACAACCATCCGGCTAGGCGCCTTCAGCCGATTCCAGCTTCACGGCCTGGTACCCGCCCCGCGAACGGTAGTGGAAGAACAGCGCCCCGAAGATGACGGTCAGAATCATCGGCAAAATAGCCACGTAGCGGAACGCCGCCGCAGCTCCGTAACTGTCATACCAGCCGCCCATGATCGGGATGATGAAAGCGACCGACAGGTTGCCGGTGCCTCCCATAATAGCTAGCAGCAGCGCGCCACCCTTAGGAAATCGTTCCGACGTGATACCGAGCATCACCGGCCAGAAGTAGGTCTTCCCGATGCCGAATATTGTGGCGGCGAGGAACGCCTCAAATGGGGTGGTCGCCGAACTAAGCGCGTACAGCCCCATCGCCGACAGAATGGCCGAGAGGGTCAACAGCCCCATGGGCGAGAAGCGGCGCGCCAGCGGTCCGCCGAAGAACCGCAGAACGAACATGATCCCCGCCGTGTACACCAGGATCAAGATGCCTTGCATGCCGATCAGGTTCGTGATCAGCGAGCCCACCCATTGATCGGGACCTAGTTCCGTCGACGCCGTCATCCACATGCACACCCAGAACAGGATGAACATCGGCCGCACGGCCTCGCGTAGCATCTCCCCACCGGAAACACCGGCCGCCACGCGCTCGGTGGCGGGGAACTTCTGGCGCAGGATCATGATGCCGAAAATGACCGCCGGAACCAGCAACGTCCCCAACTTGATCTTCCAGCCCAGGGTGGCGGTGGCGGTATCGACGCCGCCAGCGTCGAGTGCCATCAACTTGGTGATGCCGTAGGCCAGCAATCCGCCGATGATCAACCCGCCGGGCCACCAAGCGTGGAGCACGTTCATGCGGTGCGTCTTGTCGTCCGGGTAGAGCGTGGCGCACAGCGGATTGATGACGCCCTCGACGAGCCCTTGCGAGAGCCCCAGCGTCAGCATCGCGGCGTAAAGAATAACGAAGCCGGGATCCGAGTAATAGGGTGCCACCGCGCCGGCCGGCGTTGGGGCAAACAAGATCGCCAGCACCCCGACGATGTAGCCGCCACTGGAAAGTAGCAGCAGTTTGCGCATGCCGAAGTAGTCCACCAACGAGCCGCCGATGAAGATCGACAGGGTGAAGCCCCAGAACGCGGGCATCAGCGCGACGCCGGTCTGCTGCTTGTTGAGGTGAAAGTCCGCGCCCAGTGCGTCGAGGATATCCCCGCGAACCGAAAAGACCATCGACGTCGTCACCAGCGCTATGCAACTGGCGGCGAACAACCGGCGAGGATGCATTGGACCCGGTACCTCCCTACTTTGAGCGTGCCGCGGGAAAAGGGCAGTGTAGCCGCCCTTACCTCTGTTGTCAAAGCGCCCGAGAGTGTCTGGTTCTAGCCTGGACTAAGCAGCTCTGAACTCGAAGATCCCCCATGACAAATACCCCTTCTCGCCGCCCTCGACCCAATACTGCAGACCCTTCTTCATCCGCTCGATGTATTCGAGGCTTACTGCTCCTTCAATCTCGTTGCTGCGCTTCTGCGTTTCCTCGAGGACGCGTGTATAGTGCGTGACAAGATGCGGCGTCAATTCATCGAAGCCAACTTCTTCCAACCCCGCTTGCTCGGCGGCCTCCCGATAGAACCGCGGCGAACCCAAGCTTTCCAGATGAATACGGTCTAGTATCGGCTGCAGCACGCCCTCCGGACAGTCGTCCGCCTGCATCGGGTCCGTAAACACGAACTGCCCACTCGGTTTGAGCACCCGTGCGGCCTCCTCGATCACCTGCATGCGGTCACCGCTGTGCAATAGGGCGTCCTGTGACCACACGGCGTCAAACGTATTGTCGGGATACCGGATTTCCTGGAAGCTACCGTCAACAACTTCCACCCGCTGATCGAGACCTTGCTCCTTGTTCAAGCGCCGCGCCGTCTCATTCTCCACATCGCTGAGATTCAGTGCCGAGACACGGCAACCATACGAACGCGCCAGAAAACGAGCCGCGCCGCCATAGCCGGACCCGATATCCAGCACCCGCGTTCTCTCGTCCGGGTTCTCCAACCGCAAAGCGATTCGCTCGACTGTCCGTCGACTGGCGTCGAAGATCGAATCCTCTTGCGACTCATAGAGCCCGATGTGAATATCCTCGCCGCCCCAAATCGTCGAATAGAAACCATCGGCGTCATCGCTGTTGTAGTATCCTCGCGCCGTCTGTGCCACGTACGATGCTTCCGTCGCCACTACGCCTTCCTTTCCGGGTGGTACATTTTCTCGCCGATGTGAACGAAGAAGTCAGGGTCCTTGTCGCGATACGTCTCCTGAAAATCTCCATAGGTCTCGACCCGTTGGAAACCCACCTCACGCATCAGCCGCTGTACGTATTTCTTGCGTAGCGGATACATGTTCAAGTGGTATAGGGAGCCGTCTGGGAATCTGTACTCAAACCGCGCCAGCCCTTCATCCACATGGGTCGGCTGAACCGACACGTCTTCGCCGCAGTAGTAGTAGATGTGCTTGCTGTCATAGCCGTGGTCCATGATGGCGTCGTAGTTGCGCTGATCGAGGATTAGCACGCCGTCGTGCCGCAGCGCCGAATAGAACTCAGCAAGTGCTTTGCGCCGGTCGTTTTCCGAAAACAGGTGGGTGAATGAATTCCCCAAGCACACCACGGCATCGAAGCGCCCGTGAATATCGCGATTCAGCCAACGCCAATCGGCTCGAGTGGTGCTCAGCACGTGCCCCCGCCTCTTGCCGTTCTCGAACGCCTTGTAGAGCATCTGCGCGCTGCCGTCCGCGCTGACGACGTCGAAACCCGCTTCAATCAGTCGAACCGAGTGATAGCCCGTGCCGGCGGCCACATCGAGCACCTTACGTGCTCCTCTTTTTTTGAGTTGATCGATGAAAAACTGCCCCTCCGCTTCGGCCCGTGCTCGCCAGTCGATCAGTTCGTCCCACTTCTCGACGAACCCGCGAATGTATTCTTCCTCGTAGTGGCCGGTCTCTCTGACCTTGAGTGGCTGCTTTCCGAAATCTTGCTTTGTTGTTACGATTCCATCCGCCTGGCTAACTGCCAAAAGTTCTCCTTTCACCTTCAATTGAGGCAGTGTGGAAGCCCCGGAGCGGGGACCATGAAGGCCAACAAAACCACCCGCCCGCCTCCGAATCAGCGCTCAGGAACAACGGGTGGTTAATCACACTGCTCCTCTATTATCGCAGCTATTATCGCAGCACGTTGCGTGCCCTCCGCGCAACTCCGGGAACAGGAGCCTGAGAGTGTCGCGTGCCCGTTTCGTGACGCAAACCATCCGGCCGTCTCTTGAGGGTCCGCGCAGGCGTTTCCCGTCGGGCCGAGCGTGTCGGACGGCCGGGGGTGCGGAAACTCGCGCCGGACGAACGTTTACCATAAGAGGAACTGCATGGCGAAGACGGAAAGAAAGCCTTTCACGCGCGATCGTGCCAAGTCGTTGACGGCGGCGGTGTGGGAGTTGATCGCGCCGCGGCGAAACGCTATTGCACTAGGGCTGCTGCTGATTGCCATCGGTAAGGCTGCCGGGTTCGTGCTCCCGTACTCCAGCCGTTTCCTGATCGACGACGTCATCTTGAACAAGCAGGAGGATCTGCTGGTGCCTCTTGTGCTCGCGGTGCTGGCCGCGACGCTGGTGCAGGGCGCCGCCTCATTTTCCCTGACGCAGCTTCTCGCCAAGGCGGCGCATCGGATCATCGCGGACCTGCGCTGTAAGGTACAGCAGCATATCGGACGCCTGCCCATCGCCTACTATGACGCCACCAAAACCGGCGTTCTCGTGTCGCGCATCATGAGCGACGTCGATGGCATCCGCAATCTGGTGGGGACAGGCTTGGTGGAGATCGCAGGCGGAATTCTCACGGTCGTGATCGCCCTGACACTGCTCTTCACCATCAGTCCGACTCTCGCCGCTTCGGCGCTGGTGATCATTCTAGGTTTTGTCGCCGTGCTCTGGTACGCGTTCAAGACGTTACGGCCGATCTTTCGCGAGCGCAGCAAGATCAGGGCGGACTTGACCGGGCGGCTGACCGAGTCGCTCGGAGGCGCCCGCGTCGTCAAGGGATATCATCAGGAGTCATCCGAGGCGAGTGTCTTCGCCGAGGGCGCCCGGAGACTGCTGGCGAATATCCTCAAGACGCTGACGGGCACCGCTTTGATCAGCCTTTCGGCGACCGTAGTGATGGGGTTTGTCGGTGCGTTGATCATGTATCTTGGCACCCGCGAGGTCCTCTCGGGCTCGCTCGGATTGGGAGAACTGGGCTCGTTTACCGCGATCCTGCTCTTTGTCGTTTCCCCCCTCTATCAGATGGTAAGTATCGGCACCCAGTTGACTGAGTCCCTGGCCGGTCTGGAGCGCACCCGCGAAGTGCTTAAGGAGCGTCCTGAAGACGAGGATCCCGAGCGCTCCGTCCCCGCAGGCAAGATCGAGGGCGAGATCACCTTCGAGAACGTTAGCTTCGCCTACGAGCGGAGCAAGACGGTTCTACATGGCGTTTCCTTTGAGTCCAAGCCCGGGACGGTGACCGCGCTCGTCGGCGCATCCGGGTCGGGCAAGTCGACGATCATCGGCCTGGTGGCAGCCTTCTATAAGCCCTTTGAGGGGCGCGTCCGCGTTGACGGGATCGACCTTGCGACGGTGCAACTCGCCTCCTACCGCTCGCAACTCGGTGTCGTGTTGCAGGATACGTTTCTGTTCGCGGGGACGATCCGCGAGAACGTAGCCTTCGCGCGGCCCGATGCCGCCGATGATGAGATCCTTGCCGCTTGCCGCTTGGCGCGGGTGGACGAGTTTGCCGAGCAGTTCGAAGATCGCTACGAAACCATCGTGGGCGAGCGAGGCATCAAGCTCTCGGGCGGTCAGCGGCAGCGCGTCTCGATCGCGCGTGCGATTCTGGCAAATCCGCGCATTCTGATTCTCGACGAGGCGACCTCGAGCCTCGATTCCGAGTCGGAAGCGCTAATTCAAGAGGGCCTGTCGTATCTGATGCGAGGCCGCACGACGTTCGTCATCGCGCACCGTCTCTCGACGATCCGCAAGGCCGACCAGATTCTCGTCATCGAAGACGGCCGCATTCTTGAGCAAGGCACCCATGCCTCGCTCTACGAGTCCGAAGGCCGCTACTTCGATCTCTACAACAAGCAGCACGGCTTGGAGGCGAACCTCTTCCTGGCGCCCGGGGAAGGGGACTTGGAGTCAGAGCGACTGGACGACGTCGGCGACAAAGAGCCGGCCGCCCTCGAAGAAGCCTTGCGCCTGCTTCGGGAGTGACCATCGGTCAGATAGGTGCCAGCCTGCGTCTTTCACCACCTGGCGGGGCGAAGCGCAAACCAACCGAGCCGTGACCGTCAGGGAGCGGTCCGGCACGAACCCTCGAGCCATACCGGTTTCCTCTAGAGCAAGGTCCCCGCGCTGTGAAATCGGGGGATTTCACAGTTGACACTGCCGCAAGGCCCGCCGCAACTCATAGTGCAAGTTGAGGCATCCAGCTACGCAACCGAGCCGCGGGTGGGAACCCGCGGTTCCCTCTGGGCGCAACGCGGATGCATCCTACCACCCAACCAAGCCCCATCCAGCCCACTGCAAGATTTTGCATCCTTTCTCGACTCGTTGCGTCCAATCAACTGCCATGCAAAAAGTCGAGAAAAGCGAACAAGACTGGAAGACCGAGCTGACATCCGAGCAGTACTACGTTTGCCGCGAGAAGGGCACGGAGCCGCCGTTCACCGGCGAATACAACGACTGCAAGATCGAGGGGACTTATCGTTGCGCGTGCTGTGGAACGCCCCTGTTTCGCTCCGACGATCAGTTCGATTCAGGCACCGGTTGGCCCAGCTTTACCGCTCCCACCAGCGAGGACAACGTGGCCACCGAGCAGGACCACGGCTACGGCATGGTCCGCACCGAGGCCATGTGCGCGAATTGCGACGCTCACCTGGGCCACGTCTTCCCCGACGGACCGGCCCCCACCGGCCTGCGCTACTGCATCAACTCAGTCGCCCTCAAGCTGGACGAAGAGGAGTAGAACGGCGCCCGGCCCACCACGACAGAGTGTCTGTTGAAGCCTAGCCGCGAAGCGGCGACCGGACGTTAGCCTAGGGTGCAGCCGTCTTCGGCGGAACCCTAGGAAACCATGTCGACGAACAGGAGCCCTGAAAGGGCGTTGGACCAGCCGCCACCACCGCAAATAGCTCGAGCCGCCTCAACAAGATACAACCTGCACACAGCCATTCACGATAGAATCGGACCGGCATGATCGGTCAAACCATCTCGCACTACAAAATCACCGACAAGCTCGGTGAAGGCGGGATGGGTGTGGTCTACAAAGCCCAAGACACCTCTCTCGAACGCCCCGTCGCCCTGAAATTCCTCGCGCCCCATCTGGTCTCCGACGAGGAGATCCGCAAACGCTTCGAGCGGGAAGCCAAAGCCGCCGCCGCGTTGAACCACCCGAACGTCTGCACCGTCCACGAGATCGCCGAGGCCAACGGCCGGACCTTCATCGCCATGGCCTTCATCGAGGGGGACAGCCTCGAGACGAAGATCGAGGCCGGCCCCCTCACGCTCAAGGACGCCCTCGATATCGCCGGCCAAACGGCGCAAGGCCTACAAGCGGCGCACGAGAAGAAAATCGTACACCGCGACATCAAGCCGGCCAACCTGATGGTCACCGGCGAGGGCGCGAAGCAACTCGTCACCATCATGGACTTCGGGCTGGCTCTGCTGACCGACCGTTCGAAGCTCACCCAAATGGACGAGACGATGGGCACGGTGGCCTACATGTCACCCGAGCAGGCCCAGGGGATGGACCTGGACCATCGCAGTGACGTCTGGTCGCTCGGCGCGGTGATCTACGAAATGGTGACCGGGCAGCAAGCCTTCAAGGGCCATTACGATCAGGCGACGGTGTACTCGATTCTGAACGAAGATCCGGAGCCGATGACGGCCCTACGCACGGGCGTGCCGATGGAGCTGGAGTGGCTCGTGGGCAAGTGCTTGGCGAAGGATATCGACAACCGCTATCAGAACGCCGGTGAGATGGTTGTCGACTTGCGAACCCTGCAAGACAAGCTCAAGTCCGGCAAGTCGACGATCCTGCGGACCGCCCCGGCCGGATCGGTGAAGGCACGGCATGCCGTGCCCGCCGCGCCGCGGGAGACGCCCGCAGAACCGTCCGAGTACAAGCTCGCGAAGTACAGGGTAATCGAGGAGGTCGCCGAATCGGACACCTCGACCAAGTACCTGGCCGAAGACACCGAGCTGCATCGCTCCGTCGCCATCCGGGTGCTGCCACAGTCAGCAGCGGAACAGATCGAGCGCGCTCAGCGTCGCAAGCTAACGATTGCGTTTGGCCTGGCCGGAGTGGGCTTGCTCGTCGGGCTGGTCCTCACTCTGTTTTCGGTGTTCTCGCCCGACCCGGTCCCCGAGGCCCGGGTGTGGCGATTCTCGATCTCTCCTGACAACCTCACTCCTTACAACCGAGCCAGCGGCGGCATCTCCCCCGATGGCAAGTACGTTGTCTACAGAACCGCAACAGAAGGTGAGAGGGTCCTTTGGTTGCGCCCCTTGGATAGCGAGACGCCCGGCAAGCTGGAAGGCACAGAAGGCGCTCTGAGCGGCAACTGGTCACCGGACAGCAAGTCCATCGTGTTCGGGACGGACCGCGAGTTGAAGCGGATCTCCATCGATGGAGGCGGCGCGATCACTCTGTGCGAGTTGCCGACTGAATCGTACGCGTTTCTTGGAGCTTCGGGGAGTCCCGATGGCAGTCGAATCGTCTTCTCTTCAGGCTTGAAGCTGTACGAGGTAGCCGCCCGTGGCGGCGAACCCAAGCTCCTCTTTGAGCCAGATGAGTCCGAAGGGATGGTGTACTTTATCTCTCCGCATTTTCTGCCTTCTGGCGGCGTCTCCGCGGGTCTGCTCTACACTGCTGCGTCGATTCCGGCCGACTTCAGGGTGTGGCTGCTGGACTTCAAAACGGGCGAGCGCCGCGAACTGACACCCGGCGCGGGTGCGGTCTACTCGAAGAGCGGACATTTGATCTACCATCCCGGCAACGACACTGATATTGGGTTGCGAGCCCTGCCTTTTTCGGTTGAGAATCTGGCGGTGAACGGAGAGGCTTTTCCGATCGAGGAATCCGGTCACAGGGCCAGTATCGCCGCCGACGGTACGTTGGCCTACTACGATTCCGGAACCACCAGGTCTCCTCTTCCAAAACAACTCGTTTGGAAGGATCGAGCCGGCACAACACTGAGCACGATCGGTCAACCGCAAGTAGGACTTCGAGATCCGAGCCTGTCCCCGGATGGACATCGGGTGGCGGTTGGGGCCGTAGAAGATGGCAACCAAGATATCTGGCTGCATGAGGTCAACCGTCCCGTCAAGACTCGCTTGACATTCGACGAGAGTCAGGATGTTCTCCCCAGGTGGCTGCCATCCGGTGACGCCATCTCATTTGCTTCGGACCGGTCGGGAGACAGGGAACTTTATCTGCGGCGGGTCGACGGAAACAGCCCAGCCGAGCCATTACTGAACCCCGACCCATCCGCTCGGCGTTTGCTGACCGACTGGTCCGACGATGCTCGTCTGGCCTTTTACTATGAGCGGCCGGCGTCCGAAATCGGAGTTCATGACCTTTGGTACCTGGAGCGCCGCGATGACGGCAGCAGGTACGAAGCCGTGCCCTTCTTGCAGACACCGTTCAGCGAGGCCGGGGCGGTGTTCTCGCCTGATGAGAAGTGGGTAGCCTATGTGTCCAACGAATCGGGACGTTACGAGGTTTATGTCCGTTCGTTCCCCGATGGCGGAGGGAAACAGCAAGTCTCCGTCAACGGTGGAGGTGGTCCACGCTGGAGCCAGGCAGGCGAGATCTTCTACGTCGAAAACACCACCTTGATGGCGGTTCCTGTCTCGACAGGTCCTACTCTAGCCGTCGGCCAGCCCCTACCGCTCTTCTCTTCGCAACAGCTTGGGGTTGCGGGCAGGCTCCCCACGTACGACGTCACGCCCGACGGTCAGCAAATTGTACTGCGGGAGCGGGTAGAAAGCGAAGATGCGAGCGCCGAAGCAGATCCCGCCGACCGGCCGCGGCCCTCCATCCGCGTCGTCCGAAACTGGTACGAAGAGTTCCGCGACCGCGAGCAGGACTGACCCGTCATGATCGGTCGGCAGGATGGCAACCAGTCGCGTTTACGCGGCTTGCGGTCGATTAGGCCGGCCGTTGTACGGCTGATTGCCTCGCAGCAACCCTGACGAAGTCTACGATCTCGAACAATCAGGGGCAATGCAGAAACCGAGCCCCGAACGCAAGTGAGGGGTAAATCCGCACCCGTTGGGCACTGCGTCCGCGGACCCATCACTGGCGTTCGGGGCTCGGTCTCGTCCGCGTTGCCGCTCGCTGAAAACCTGACACTTTGTTCTGACGACGTTTGCTTCAGACAGCTAGGCCGGTTGAATCGAGCGGGCTTACGCTGGCGGGCTTTGAGCCGTGCACGATGGGCGACGGCCGTGGGGCTTGCCGGTTCGTGGCTCAAGCCGGTTTCGGTTAAGGCCCCTGGAAGGGGCCTGATTCATTCGCAGGGGGTCGTCTTACCAGGCGTAAAACGCCTGGCCTAATTGAAACCAAGGCCCGTTGAACGGGCCTGTTTTGCGTTCGGGAGGCTCAGCCGGAGCGGCCCGTTTGCGCCCCGGATCTTGGCCCGGTTAGGATCGTGACCTGTCACAGGTTGCCAGTCGCGTTTTGCGCCCACCCACCAACAAAACAAGCGGCTCAAGCCAAAATCCCCTCAACCACCCGCCCCTCCACATCCGTCAGCCGGAAGTCGCGCCCGCTGTGACGGTAGGTCAACCGCGTATGATCAAACCCCATCAAATGCAACAACGTGGCATGCAAATCATGCGGATGCACCGGATTCTCAGCCGCCTTGAACCCAAACTCATCACTCGACCCGTAAGCCGTCCCGCCCTTGATCCCACCACCCGCAAGCACAGTCGAAAACCCGTGACTATTATGGTCGCGTCCATTCTGCACCTGGATGCGTCCGCTAACTTCAACCGTCGGCGTGCGTCCGAACTCACCCCCGATGATGATGAGCGTTTCGTCCAACAAGCCCAGCGACTTCAGGTCACGGATCAGCGCTGCCATCGGCTGGTCGGAATCGCCAGCCAGCTTGCGCATGCGCAGAATATCTTGGTGCGTGTCCCAGGGTTGCGACTCACCGTAGTAGACCTGCACCATGCGGACGCCGCGCTCGACCAGCCGGCGCGCGATCAAGCAGCCGCGGGCAAAGTCACCGTCGCCGTAACGCTCGCGCGTCGTCTCGCTCTCCTTGGCGATGTCGAAGGCGTCGAGCGCCTCCACTTGCATGCGGAAGGCAACCTCCATCGACTGGATCGTCGCTTCCAACTCGGGCGCGGGGCCCTGCTTGTCGAGATGTCGCCGGTTCAGCCGGCCGAGCAGCTCGAGTTGCCGGGCCTGGTCGGCCTTTGCGACGCGCGGATTGCGCACGTAGGAGACGAGCTTCTCTGGGTCCGTCTCGTCGTTCTGGATGTGCGCCCCCTGGTAGCTGCCCGGCAGGAACGCCGACGACCAAAGCTGTGGGCCGACCACCGGCACGCCGGGACACAGAACGATATAGCCGGGCAGGTTCTGGTTCTCGGTGCCGAGACCGTAGGTCAGCCACGACCCCATCGACGGATGGCCCGGGAGCCGGCTGCCGCAGTTCATCATGAACAGCGACGGCTCGTGAAACGGCATATCGGTGTACATCGACTTGACGATGCACAGATCGTCGGCGTGGCTTGCGAGGTTGCCGAAGATCTCGCTGATCTCGAGGCCGCTCTCGCCGTGCGGCTTGAACTCGAACGGGGAGCGCATCAGCGAGCCCGTCTTGCGCTCGGTCTTGAGGTTGCCGCCGGGATACGGTTTGCCGTCGTACTTCGCGAGCATCGGCTTGTGGTCGAAGCTATCGACGTGCGACGGGCCGCCGTTGAGAAACAGGTGGATGACGTGCTTCGCCTTGGCCGGGAAGTGTGGAGGCTTCACGGCCAGCAGGTCGGTGCCCGGTGTGGTGGGTGCGGTGGCCGCCAGCAGCCGCGACAGGCCCACCATGCCCAGCCCCGCGCCGCAAGTGCGCAACAGTTGCCGCCGGGAAACGCGGGCCGGCCGATCGTGGATCATCACAGACATTCTCTCATTGAACGTAAAGGAATTCGTTCGAGGTCATCAATACGTGTGCGTATTGTGGCCAGCGGCTCGTGTCGCCGGCAAGAAAGCGGCGTCCGACCTTGACTTCCTCCGCCGTAGGGCGGCGGCCGTAGAGCAACCGGTAGGCGCGTCGGATTCTAGCTGCTTCGTCGCTCGTTTCCCGCTCCAGGCGGTCGGTCAAGCGCTCGGCCTGGCGCATCACGAATTCACTGTTGAGTAGGAACAATCCCTGCAACGGTGTGTTCGTGCCAAAGCGGCGCGGGCTGGTCTTGTTGGGGTTGGGGAAGTCGAAAAGCCCCAGTAACTTGTTGATCCGGCGGCGGCTGACATAGCCGTAGACGGTGCGGCGGCGGTTGGCCGGGTCGTCGAGCGAGGCGGGCTCCCCTCCCGGCGTGAGGTCGAGGTTGCCCGAGACGTAGAGCATCGAGTCTCGCAGGGCTTCCGCATCGAGGCGGCGTCGGCGGGCACGCCACAGCAGGCGGTTGTTGGGGTCCGTCTCGTAGGCCTTCTCGGAGAACTTGCTGCTCAACGCATACGTCGCCGAGAGCATCATCTCGCGATGCATCGCCTTGACCGACCAGCCCTGCTCGACGAAGCGCGCCGCCAGGTAGTCGAGCAGTTCGGGGTGCGTGGGGTGCTCGCCCATTTGCCCAAAGTTACTGGGCGTGCCGACGATCCCACGCCCAAAGTGCTGCAGCCAGATGCGGTTGACCATGACCCGCGCGGTCAAAGGATTCGACGGCCCGGTGATGGCGTCGGCCAACTCGCGCCGGCCGCTGCCCTGGGTGAAAGGCTTGCCGTCCCCGAGCACGGTCAGGAACCGGCGAGGCACTTCCGCGCCGAGATTGTTCTCGCTGCCGCGGATGTGCACGCGCTCGTTCTTGGGCTTATCCACGTCTTTGAGCACGTGCAGGAACGGATACTTCTCCGGCATGGCCTCTTCGAGCGCCTCCACTTGGGCCCGTAAGCCGTCGGCGTGCGCCTTCCACAGAGGCGTCAGGAAACGGTCGATCTTATCGCCCGCGTAGTAAAGGATGCCACTCTCGAACTCGACAGGCGTGTCGAAGCCCTGCCCCGCGGCCATGTCGCGCCACAGGAAATGGCGGTCCCTCTCGAGCGACAGTAGCTCTACTTCGTTGGCCTTCCTGGGGTTGGCATCACCGCCGAGACGAACGAGGTTCTCCTCGTCAATCTTCTTCTTCTCGCGCAGAACATCAGTGATCAGCCGCTGTGTCTCGGATGCCCAGCGGCCCACGTCGTCTTCGGTGGCGTTTGAGGCGAGAAGCCGGTCGAACTCGTCGAACAGAGGGTGGTCTCGGGGCGTAGCGCCCAGGTACTTCACCCACCGTTCGAGGGTTTCCCCATCGAGAGGTTCCCCATTGAAAGCGTCGCCGGCGAGGTCGTTTTTCCGCGCAGCGAGTTGGGGTTCTTCCTCGTCAGCCTTGAGGACGCGCCACGCCGCAACGATGTAGGAGGCGGTCTGTCCGGCGAGCACGCGCACCAGTTGCCGTCGCTCGCTTATGAGGAACTCGTTCAGGGCCTTGCGTTCGTTGCCGACCTTCTCCTCCCAGCGCTCGTATTCCTCGACCGTTTCCTTCTTAGCCAGCGGGAACTCGTCGATCTCGGAGCTGTTGAAGATGCCAAGCAACGAGTAGTAGTCTTCGGTCGGGATGGGATCGAATTTGTGGTCGTGGCACTGGGCGCAGCCCACGGTGAGCCCTTGGAACCCGCGCATGGTCGCGTCGATACGGTCGTCCTGAAACTGCGGATTCAAACCGTAAAACCCGAGGCCCGCGACCCAGTCGGCGTCTTTGCCGGCGCCCATGAAGTCGCCCGCGATCTGTGCCCTGACGAAGCGGTCGTACGGCATGTCCTCGTTGAAGGCGCGGATCACCCAGTCGCGGTAACGGTGGGCGTGAGGGTAGGGATCCATCTGCGTGGAGTTGAGCTTGTCGTCGGAGTAGCGGGCGACGTCGAGCCAATAGCGCCCCCAACGCTCGCCGTAGCGTGGCGAAGCGAGCAGCCGCTCGACGACCTTGGCGAAGGCGTCAGAGGACTTGTCGGTGACGAACGTATCTATCTCTTCAGGCGTGGGCGGCAGACCTGTCAGGTCGATATACGCCCGGCGCAGCAGCGTCGCTTTGTCAGCGGGCCCGACGGGCCTGAGCTCCGCGGCGTGGAGCTTGGCGAGGACAAATTGGTCGATCGGCGCGCGAACCCAACCCTTGTCGCGCTCCTTCCCGGGGATGGTGGGCAGCGGCGACTTGCGAACCGGCTGGAAGGCCCAGAAATTCCGCTGCTCCGGCGTGATGACGAAGCCCTCGCCGTCTTTTGCAGCGGCGGTTTTCGCTGGAATTTCAGGCCAAGCAGCCCCCGCGTCGATCCAGGTGGTGATGGCTTCGATGTCGGCGGCCGCGAGCTTACCCTGCGGCGGCATCTTGAGCCGCTCGTGCGAGTGGCGGACCGCCTGAACGAGAAGGCTCTCGCCGGCCTTACCCGGCTCGATCGCCGGCCCGGAATTGCCTCCCGTGAGCAACGACGCGCGCGAAGTCATCTCGAGGCCGCCCATCCGAGACGCCGTGTGGCACGCGAAACAGTTCTCCGCCAGCACCGGCCGCACATGCGTCTCGAAGAACTCGACACGCTCAGCGCTCGGGTTCTGGGCCGACACCGGAAGGCTCCCAAGCGCGGCGGCGACAAGCAGGGCTGAGGTTCTATACACTGACGACTGGCCGATCATGAAGCCGTAACCTATACCACTTGCAGTATATTCGGTAGCACTAGACGGACTCAAGACAGTTTGCTATGTAGGGGCACGGCATGCCGTGCCCGGAATCGCCAAGACGGCAAAGGCCCCACTCAGATACGCGATACGCGACCGAACCTGTGAAGCGCCGGACTGACGTGGCGTAAGGCTCCAGCCTTGCCGAGTCCCGATTCCTCGGGACTCAGGCCCACGAAGCGGCACGTGTGCCGCAACAATCAGCCCCATGCAAGCCCGCCGAATTCGACGCTTGATTCTCGACCACGCCTATCGCGCCGGTGTCGGACACATCGGCTCCGCCCTCTCCATCGCCGACATCATCGCGGCCTTCTACGACAGCGTCTTGCGCATCGACGACCCCACCGACCCCGAGCGCGACCGCTTCAGTCCTTTCAAAAGGCCACGGCGCTCTGGCCCTCTACGCGGCGCTGCACCTGAAGGGCTGGGTGACCGCGGAGCAACTGGCAACCTACTGCGGTGACGGAACCACTCTCGGCGTTCATCCCGAGGCCGCACTCCCCGGAGTCGACTTCGCCACCGGGTCCCTCGGCCACGGGCTTTCGATGGGCGCCGGCGCGGTCGTGGCGGCTCGACTACAGGGCTCGCGCCGGCGGGCCTTCGCCCTCGTCAGCGACGCCGAATGCAATGAAGGCTCACTGTGGGAAGCCGCGATGTTCGCCGCGCACCACAAGCTCTCGAACCTCACCGCGATCGTTGACGTCAACGGGCAGCAGGCGCTCGGCTACACGCGCGACGTACTCGACCTGTCGCCTCTCGCCGAACGCTGGCGAGCCTTCGGCTGGGACGTCGATGAAGTGGACGCCCGCGGCGACGACGCACAAGAGCAACTATCGGTAGCCTTGAACCGACCTGAGGCCGGCTCAGGAGCGCCACGCGCGGTGATCGCCAGGACCGTGTTTGGCAAGGGCGTCTCGTTCATGCAGAACCGGATCAAGTGGCACTACTGGCCCATGTCGGAAGAGCAATACCGGCAGGCGATCGAGGAGGTCGATCCGGCCTGATGAGAGCCGCCTTCATCGAGACCCTCGTCGCGATGGCCGAAGACGATCCGCGCATCGTCTTCCTCACCGGCGACCTCGGCTACACCGCCGTCGAGCCGTTCGCGGAGCGCTTCCCCGACCGCTTCTTCAACGTCGGCGTCGCGGAGCAAAATATGCTCGGGCTCGCGACGGGCTTGGCCGAAGGCGGCTTCACGCCTTTCGTCTACTCGATCGCTCCGTTCGCCTTACTGCGCCCGTATGAGTTCCTGCGCAATGGGCCGATTCAGCATCGCCTGCCGGTGCGCATCGTTGGCGTGGGTGGCGGCTTCGAGTACGGGCCCAACGGGTTCTCGCACTACGCTTTGGAGGACATTGCCGTGCTGCGCGCGCAGAGGGCCATCCGGATCATCGCGGCCGGCGACTCCCAGCAGATCCCTGCCGCTCTCACCGCCGCCAACGCTCTACCGGAGCCGGTTTACTTCCGCTTGAGCAAAGACAACAAGACCCTTGTCGAGGGGCTCGATGGGCGGTTCGCTTTGGACGAGGCCCAGCTTGTGCGCGACGGCAGCGACCTGCTCCTGATCGGACTCGGCACGGCTGCCGTGAACGCTGTCGCGGCAGCCAAGGAACTCAACTCGCAGGGCATCGATGCCGCCGTGGCGCTTGTCGACAACATCGGCGCGCAACCGCCGAGGAATTTGGCAGCGTTGCTAGCGCGGTTCCGCCACGTGATCACGGTCGAGGCGCACTCGATCGACGGCGGGCTCGGCTCGCTTGTTTGCGAGACAGTCGCCGAGCAGGGCCTCGACTGCCGGGTCGTGCGGCGCGGGGTCTCGGCGCTCGAGCCAAGCATCAGCGGCAGCCAAGCCTACCTCGAAGACCGCTACGGCCTCTCGGTTTCGAAGCTTGCCGCGACGGTCGCCGAGGTGTTTCAGAAGGCATGACCCTAAACCCGGCGGGCGACTCGCTCGCGACTTTCAACGTCAAGCGGTTCGTCCTGGCGCTGGCACTGGCGTTGCTGGTTTACTGGGCTTGCTTGCAGTTCGTCTTTCCCGGCTACTTCTCGCCGCTCGACCCGCTTCACTCCGACTACTACCTGATTCCGGGCATCACCGCCGACGGCGAGCCGCTTTCGGAGAAGCTCCACTACCCGCGCCCGCTCGGGTTCCTTGTCTTATGGACCATCGGCCACCTGGGTCTCGCGGGGGCGACCGCGGTCATCGTGGCGGTCACCCTAATCAACGCCGCGCTGATGGTCGAACTGTGGCGGCGTCTCGCGCCGTTCGCCCTGTCGTGGTGGGCCGTAGTGCTTTACCTGGCAAGCCTGTTCGCGCACCCGCAGTTTTACCTCAACCACTCGCACGACACCATGGCAACGCTGTCGCTGGCCTATCTGCTGCTGGCGATGCATTGTTGGTTGTCGTGGCGGCAGGGGGGCCGACGCTCTTGGTATGTCGCGGCTTTACTGCTGCTGTTTGTGCTGGCGTTCACCAAAGAGACGTACTATCCGGCGGCCATGCTCTTCTGGCTGGCGCAGGTCTTCGACATCCCTGCCGGGCGGCGCAGGTGGGCCGTCGGCTTCTTTGCAGGCGTAGTCGCTCTCGAGTTAACGGCCATCGCGGTGAACCTGGGAGTGCGCAACGCCTTCATCCAGCCGAGCGCCGACCCGACTGACCCTTACTTCATGAGTCTGGCGCCTGCTTCGTTGGCGACCGCCTTTGGGACGCTGCTCTCTTACTTGTTCACGCCGGCGCTCGCGGTCGTGACGGCTCTGTCGCTCGTGCTTGCGTTTGCCAGACGGAACCTGCGGCGTCCCGCGGCTGTATTCTTCGTGGCTGGCCTCTCGGCTCTGTTGCCGCATGCGGTTCTGCCCAACCACATCGCGCCGGAGTACGGATGGGTCGGTGCCGTACTTTGCCTGTCGCCCATCTTGCTGATCTCCCGGGAGAGTTTGGCCGCGTTGTTGCCTGCCCCAACGCCTCGACGTCTCGCCGCGGCCACAGCCATCGCCGCCGTTAGTGTGATCAGCATCGCGGGATGGTCGCTCCATCGCGGACCTTACGAGCACCACCGCTGGCGGACCGAGCAGCAGCAGATCCTCGGGAACATCCAACACGCGCTTCCCAGGCTCCGGGCCGCGGCGGCCGATGCACGCGAGATCTTGGTGACGGGTCTGAAGAGCCCCTTCCATCCTTTCTACATCGAGCACTACGAGTCGTACATCGCCTTCGAATTCGGCCGCGAGCGCCGCTGGACGGTGACGATGATGCGCGACGCTCCGCGCGGCGGTGACGACCTGGTGCGGCGCGTGAGCGTGCAGGACGTCGACCTGACAAAGTTTGACCTGGCTTTCACCTTCGATCCCGACGGCCGGCTCCTGCGCGAAATTAGCAAGGACGAGTTGCAGCGAGCCGCCGCCGGCGGACCGCATCCTCATTCCCGAGATGGATGCGCCAGCTCGCCGGTTGGAGGACGATCCCGCTGCGTGGGCCGAGCACGTCGAAATGGGTACGGCGTACTGGGATTGGGGTTGGGCGGAGAAAGCCCGTCCGCACCTTGAATCAGCAAGAACGCTGGAAGGCGGCAGCAACCCTTACCCCTTCTTCTTTCTCGGCCAGATCGCGGAGGCCGAGGGAAACCGCGCCGAGGCGGCCCGCTTTTACCGTCAAGCGATCGAGCGGGAAGATTCGCCGAAGCCCGACTTCCGGGAGGCGCTCGATCGTGTCGACTGAGTTGCTTCGCCATGACGGTGCCGCGTGGCTGACAGGTATGATGGCCCTAGGCCCGCTAACTAGCCAGGGGGCTGCGCCCTCGATATCGTGAGGTGTCCGAGGACGCAGCCTTGTAAGGGCGGACCTCTGTGTCCGCCCCGCCGCAGCGCTTGGCAACGGGCTTGTCTTTAGGTTTGAGACGGAAAGCAACGTAGCGGCGCCGGGGCGGACGCAGCGGTCCACTCCTACACCATGAACTGAGCCGGTACGACTACTGTCGGAATGCCTCGCCTAACGAGAACGAAATTCTCGTTAGGCCGGGTATGACGGTCTAAGTGCACCGCGACAGCGGCAAGCCCCACCGCCGGATGAAATACACCATCGACACTGACGCCCAAACGTTCACCCTCGAAGGCGACGGCGACGCTCGCACCCACGGCCTCTACACCCGAGAAGCCTTCGAAGAGTTGTCACGCCAGTGGGTGCGCGTCGGCTGGAGTCTGCGCTACTACCACGGCTTTACCTGGATGGGACGCCCCATCCTGCAACTGCCGGAAGACTTGGTTCGCATGCAGGAGGTATTCCACCAGGTGCAGCCCGACTTAGTGATCGAGACCGGGGTCTTCGAAGGCGGTTCGCTGCTTTACCACGCGACGCTGTGCGAGGCGCTGGGTAAGGGACGGGTCGTGGGCGTTGATGTCGACGTCCGGCCCGGCGTGCGAGAGGCGCTCACAAGCCATCGGCTGGCTCCGCGAATCACGCTGATCGAGGGCGATTCGGCCGACCCCGCCGTGGTCGACCAGGTGAGGGGCTTGCAGAACGCCGGAGACACGACGCTCGTACTGCTTGACTCCGACCACAGCCGGGATCACGTTCGGCGTGAGCTGGAAGCCTACGCACCGCTGGTGACGCCCGGTTCGTATTTGATCGTCGCGGACGGTATCATGCGTGATCTCTCTGACGTGCCGGGCGGCGAGGCGAATTGGCAAACCGACAACCCACTGGCCGCCGTGGACGACTTCCTCGCCGCGCACAGCGAATTCGAAAGAGCGCGGCCGCCGCGGCCGAGTCAAGACGGTCCCACGACCGACGCCGTCACCTACTGGCCCGACGGCTGGTTGCGCCGGCTGTGACCAAACCTCATCACCCATGAATCGAGAAGAGCTGGAGCGGGAGATCGAAGAACTCGGTCCGTGGTTTTATCCGTTCGACCTGGGCGACGGACTGCGCACCACTCCCGCCATCCCGCCACACGTCACGAAGATCTTCGGGACTCGTCTCGAAATGGTCACCGGCGTCGTCGAGCGGCATTTCGGATCGCGACTACCGGAGATCCGCTGCCTCGACATCGGCAGCCACGAAGGCTTCTACAGCTTCGAGATGGCGAAGCTCGGCGTCGGACACGTCACGGGCCTCGAGTACCGCGACATCAACCTGCGCAAAGCCCGCTTCGTGGCCGAAAGGGTTGGGCTCTCGCAAGTCGACCTCCGCCAAGGCAACGTCGAAGAGCTAAGCCCGCAACAGTGGGGCGCCTACGACTTGACCCTGTTCCTAGGCGTTCTCTATCACCTCGAGAACCCGGTGCTCTGCCTGCGCAACGTAAGCCGCGTCACCAAGGAGATGTGTGTAATTGAAACGCAGGTCGTGCCCGAGGTTGAAGGCGAGGCCGAGTGGGGCGCGCGGGAGTGGACCCATCCATATCAGGGCATTCTCGCCGTCATCGACGAGTCCGACGATTTCGATGCCAATAACACCGAGACCGGACACTCGCCCATCGTCACCTGTCCGTCACCCAAAGCGCTTGAGTTCCTTCTCAAGCAGACCGGTTTTCAGCGAGTCGAGTTCATCGACCCGCCCCCGGACGCCTACGAGCAGCACGCCCGCGGGCAAAGGGTGGTGTGCGCGGCGTTCAAGTGAATCGCTTGGACCGTTGTGCCAAGCGTAACGAGACTTCCTCCTCGTTAGGCTACGGTCGTACATCCGACAATGTAGACATGATGGTGTGACCTGTTCGACCGCGTGTGGCGCGGATTACGCTAGATACACACACCCAAGGATGCGCAGAGCCGCATCGAGGAGGAACAGGTCATGAAGAAGTTTACCAAGTACATCGGATTAGACGTGCATAAGAACACCATCACCGTAGCGGTGGCCGAACCGACCGGCGTCCCTCAGATCTGGGGCACGGTCGAGAATACCCCGCTCGCTGTCGACCGGCTGCTGAACACGGCCGTCCCAAGCTCATCAGGTAGGCGAACACCGACGTGGCCTTCTCCGATGCCAGAAAAACCATTCTCGATGAGAAGATCTCCCTGAACGTCAGTCGTCGCGTCGTCAGACCCGCCTGCATGGCCGGTGTCCTGACCTCTCGCCCGAATTTCGTCGCCCCGTCGGCCTCACGAAGTTGCCATAGCCGCGCAGCAACTCGAGGTGAGCTTCCAGTCGCTCCCTCCGTCGCGCGTAGCAGAGTGTCCGCCGACAAAGATACGCTGGCCCTGTCGAATCGTCAGATTCAGCCGTGTGAACGACGTGTTCAGTTTCTCAGAGTCCTCGGAGTCACCCAACGCCTGCTCCCATCGCCAGGCAGCACCGATCCTGGTTCTTCGCTCCACTCTGACGACACGATCGTTCCTGCGCGTCTTGATCACCTGGCCGTACAGACAGGCCGGCCCGAAGACGCGCCGCACGACCTTTTCGTAGAACTCGAATCCGTCCGTGGCGATCAGTGGGAAGCGTGCAAAATTCATGCGGCTCGCAACGTCTCGAAAGAGGGTGAGCGTGTTGCGGTAACTTCGTCTCCCGACCACCGTCGAAGGCCAGAACCTAGACCAGACGTCGATCGAAACGAAGATCCAGATGGGCTGGTGCTTGCCAGCGACGATCGTACGAATCTCGTCAGCCTGCAGCTCCTCCACAGCCAGGCCCGTGATCCTTCGCGAGTTGAATGATGACGCGAGTTGGCCGTCGTTCGATCCAGCGATCGACGGATTCCAGGCGATTTGCTTGACACGAGCGATGGCGGACTTGTTCAGGCCTTCGACGCTGAGGGCGGCGACCTCATCGAAGGTCGCGCGACGATGGGAGTCGATGGTAGGGCGTCCCGGTATTGGTGCAGAAGGTCTTACCGCAAGCCTGGCAACGGTAGCGACGACACCTTCCCCATTTCGCCGGTAGAAGCCGTGCGGACGACTCTTCCGGCAGCAGCTTTCCCCGCCAGCGGGCAGTCCCTGTTTGCGCAGCTGAGACTCTTCATTGCTCCTGGACCGGACGACCAGGTGGCGGCGCTGACCCTGTTGAGCCGAATCCTAGCGGCGAGTTACGGCTGAGCCGGTTTCGGAGTCCGCGGCAGTTAATGGCGTTTGTGGGACTGGTGCCGAGCGAGCACTCCAGTGGGCCGCGGCGGCGGCAGGGAGCGATCACGAAATCCGGCAACCAGCACGTGCGGCGCTGCTGGCATGGAGTCGGGGTGGGCGTATCGATTCCCGGCGCGGAAAACGGCGCGCCTGCAACGTCGTGCCGAGAAGACCTCGCACGGCGGTGCAGGCGATGGCGTCACGGACGGCGCAGAAACGCTTGTGCGGTGCCAAAGAAGCTACCAACGGCTGACGGCGCGCGGCAAACCCACGCCGTGGCGGTGACCGCGGTGGCGCGTCGAGTTATGCGGCTTCCTGTGGGCGCAAAACTAGGTGATGCCGCCGGCGATGGCGTTGACGCGTAAGGAGGATGGACGGGTCCGGCCGGCAGCCGCGTGGGACCACAAGGGGTGCTTCCGTCATCGAGTGTTGCTACGCCGCCAGTTGCACTCGCCTAGATCAGTTGTCCACGCGAAGCTCATCAGGTAGGCGAACACCGACGTGGCGCTTCTCCGTATGCCAGAAAAACGCATTCTCGTGAGAAGATCTCCCTGAACGTCAGGTCACGTCGCGTCGTCAGACCCGCCTGCATGGCCGGTGTCCTGACCTCTCGCCCGCAGCGCCCGGTGCGGCCTCACGAAGTTGTAATAGCGAGCGCAGCAACTCGGGTGAGCTTCCAGTCGCTCCCTCCGTAGACGATGGCGCGTCCAGAGTGTCCGCCGACAAAGATACGCTGCGCATCCCGAATCGTCAGATTCAGCCGTTCGATGAACGACGTGCGAGCGATCAGTTTCTCAGAGTCCTCGGAGTCACCCAACGCCTGCTCCCATCGCCAGACGTTGCAAGGTACGATCCTGGTTCTTCCACTCGCGACGACCGATCGTTCCTGCGCGTCTTGATCGCCTGGCGGAACGTACAGACAGGCCGGCCCGAAGACGCGCCGCTTTTTGGGCCGCCAGTTTTCGACTGGGTGCTTCCCAAATGTATCAGGTCCGCGCGTTCAACGCGCTTATCTACAATACCGTAGCTCGGGGTCCGTGGCGATCAGGTTGACTTCACCCGAAGCGTCTGCAAAACTCATGCGGCTTTCGCAACGGCCTCGAAAGAGGGCCAGTTGAGGTAAGGGCTTCGTCTCCCGACCACCGTCGTGCGGAGAGGGTGCCTGTGAGACCAGACGTGATCGAAACGAAGATCCAGATGGGCTGGTGCTTGCCAGCGACGATCGTACGAATCTCGTCAGCCTGCAGGCTACCTGAGTCCTCCACAGCCAATTTTGGCCCGTGATCGGCTGCAAGTGCTTGCATGAGGGCACTTAAGTTCTTCTCGGCAACACTCGATAACGGAAGCACCCGCCGCCAGCGGTTGGGCGGAGCTCAACTCGGCAAGGCTTGAAGTCACCTCACTGGCTTGGCAGCTGCGCTTCTGCGCTCAGTCACCCTCGGCAGCTGAGCTACCTGATGCACACTCTCCATTGGCGGACTTGAGCGGATTCAGCGCCAACACGCGCAGACCTCGGCGAACCCGCAGGGCGTCCTTGCTCGCGCGTTCGAGTTTTGGAGTCCATACGAGGTAGTTTGGCGTTTCGCTTGTAGATTGCGAGTTGCTGGCGAAGCGCCAGATTCTCAAGGATGAGGCCCCGGCGGCTGGGCAGAGCCAAGTTGAGTAGTCGAACGCCTGAAGGGAATCACTGCTACCAGAATGCGCGAACGGCCGACCCGGCTGTCAAGGCCGCGTGGGCTCAAGCTCCTCAATCTAAACGGCTACGTAGTTTTGGCGAGGCACAATATTTGAACGGGAAGACGACGCCGGAAATCTCTGGCAAGTGGCCCCACAAGAGCTTTGCTTCACCCGGCAAGCTATTCATAGGCGGCCGAAGCGACTCTGTTGCCAACTTTGAAGGAAGGATCGACGAGGTAGCCGTCTATAGCCGCGCCTTGTCACCTGGAGAAAGTGCGGGACATTTTGCTGCCTCCGGCAAGGAGTCTGGCCGGTAGATCAGTTGCGTTCGAAGCGGTGAGCAAAGTCACTCCCGGCGCAGACGCGAAGCCAAGTGCTTTAGCACGGCTCTCGTCTCAACGATCTGCCGTTCCAGGTTCTTTTTATGTCGGGCAGCCTGGTTATCGATTCTTTCTCCCGGGTGGGCCAGATCTTCTTCCAGCTCCTTCAGGTAGCGGCGACAAAGCTCAAGGTAGTCAGCAGCCGTTGTCGGGTTGTGGAAGCTCGCTCCGTTCACTCTGATGTAGACTGGCGTCGTATGGGCGACTTGGGTGTGGGCGGCATCTGCCCGGGCGGCGACCCAGATCCCACGTTCTACCGGCAGCTCTATCTCGATAGAGAGCACGTCCTTACTCTGACCCGGCTCCCCCGCAGAGACTTTCGTCAACGTTTTTCCATGCCCCACGATTTCCAGCTGACGTAAGGGGATTTGAGACGCCTCCCCGTAGGCTTTGGCTGAGATCCGTACTTCAGTACCCGGTTCGACATCCAGCGTCGCTCCAGGCAGCCGGTCATTTACAGTAAATTCCAGCATCGGTCCGCTGGTAACGAAGGTGCGGCCTGCCTTTACGCCCTGCAGCCAGCGGTCAAACGAGAGGCTATCGCCGGTATAGGTATAGAACCGGGCGTCGCCGATCTGCGAACACCCCTCTTCAAGGCCATAGCGAGGTCCTCGGCCACACCAGGGAAAGTCTGAGCCGCCTAACGCTGTAAGCTTGTACCCAAGATCCAGGAAATGATAATAGTGCTTCAGCGCCAGCGGCCCTTCCTGGGGACAGAACTGCATCACCTCGAGAAAGTCGAGCTTCCCTCGCAACACGTTTAGGGTCATCCCGCGATAACCGTGAAAGGTCATCGCTTGATGGGCGAAGCCGGTAATGCCTCCCAGCTCGTGCACTTGGTCGAAAACACGGCCGTAGTTGTAGTAATCGTCTCGAAATCGGACGAACTCTTCCGCACCGAGCGAGATAGTGTGGCCGATCTCGGGCGTCCGGGGGCCTTCCTGACCGGGCGAGAGGATGTAGTCCCCTTCGCGGTAACGGCCCCTGCTGCCCCACGCATATTGAGAGTAATAAGTGGCCCAAAAATCCCCCAAATGGGGTATCCACTTGACTCAGGTAGCCCCTAGGCGTTGTGGTTTGGTCGATCCATGGACGCCAGCACACTGCACCCAGAATGCACCCTGGGGCGCCAGACGCCGGTCTGCAGGCAATTGGGCCACGAGGCTGCGTTTCGGGCCGATCAAGGATTACGCACGCGCCATGGCCATCGCAGGCTTGGAAACGTGGTGCTATCGGCAAGCCTTTCCGGGGGCCGCCAATGGCCAACCACAGTATGTTGTGGTCACCTGAGTCAAATGGATACCCCACAATCCCCCATTTGGAGAAGATGCGCCACGTGCACATCCTCTGCTGCCGCCCAGCGAAGAATGGTCGGGTCGTCGCGCGGCGACCGCCGCAGGTGAATGTGATCGTCCCCAGAGTACCAACCACGCCGGGGCATGTTGATCCATCGCTCCAGCTTGTACTCTTGGGAAAGGCTCTCGCCCGGGTTGAGGTTGAGCTTCACGGTTTGCGCGACGAACTCATATCCCTTGGACAGCTTGAGCGAATACGTCCCCGGGGGCAGTTGCGCCTCGAATGACCCATCGACGTAGAAGGAGCCGTCGGGCTGGAGCAGATACCCTTCCGAGCGATCGTAGCGCCCGTACATGACCGGAATGGCGGCGTCCGGGATGGGGAGCGCAGATTCCGAGACCGCTAAGGCGCCCGTGACCCGAGGAGTGTTGCCGTCCGAGTCCGTGAGCAGGACCCGCACTGGCGTGGGTTGACCGGTGCCAGCATCGAGGATGCGAACGGAAAGCGAGGCCTCGCGGCTCGACTGAGCGGAATAAATGACGCTGCACACACCAGCCGCAGGCCCGGAAGAGACATGGAACCTCGCGCGGCCTTGATCAGGACTTCCATTTCGACCCTGGCGCCATCGACAGTATACCTCACCTGTCCCTATCGTAAACTCCGTCCGCGTTGAAGAGATTGAACTTGTCCCTCGCCAAAACTTGATAGCCGATCGAAATGAAGACCGGACTCGTAAACGACCCGGTCTTCTTGGTGTAGTCGTGCTGGCGTGCCCTACGATCTGGCCTTGGCGGAGAGCGTCCTGTGCGAAAGATGAAGCGCCATAGCACGGCTGACCCTTCCGATTGTCCCGTCGACAACCGGCTCAGATTCGTGGTCTCAGGATTGTCAGCTAGGCGGCGCGGCGTTCGTAGTGATGGTGCAGCCCGGCGACTTCCGGAAACTCCATCACCTTGCCAAGTTCAGGACCTTGCACCTCCCGCTCGATCGGAGCTTCCTTGTCCAACCCCAAGTGCGTTCTCGATCGATGGTAGTAGCCGAAATAGCTCGTCAAGACCCGCTTCAGGTGTTTCCGGTTGAGCACAATGACATGGTCCAAACACTCTCGACGGATCGATCCGATCAGCCGCTCGGCGAAAGCATTCTGCCAGGGACTTTGCGGTGCCGTCAGCATCTCCTTGACGCCCATGCCCTCGACTCGCTCCCGGAACTCGTCGCCGTAGATCCCATCCCGGTCGCGCAGCAGATAGCGTGGCGCCGTTTCCTCTGGGAAGGCCTCAATCATCTGTTGGCCTGTCCAGAACGCCGTGGGATTGGCGGTCACGTTGAAATAGACAACGCGGCGACGCTCGTGGGCCAGGACAACGAATACATACAAGATTCGGAAACTGATCGTGGGCACGGTGAAGAAGTCCAACGCCACCAAGTCCCCGGCGTGATTGGCGAGAAAGACCCGCCAGCTTTGCGACGGAGGCTGACGGGTCTTGGGAAAGTAAACGCGAGATCGTGCGCTCGGAAATCTCGAAGCCCAGCTTGAGCAACTCGCCGTGGATGCGCGGCGCACCCCAGAGCGGATTCGCCTGTTTCATCGTGCGAATCAGGGCCCGGACTTCACCCGTTACACGCGGCCGTCCCTGCTTTCGCCCGCACTGCCGGCTCTTCCAACGCCAGTAGCGCCGGAAACCTTGACGGTGCCAGCCGACGACGGTCTTGGGTCGAACAATGTCAACGACCGAACGCCAATCGGACCAGCAGCGAGACAACCAGACCCAGAACAGGCGATCGGTTGGGCGCAGGCGAGGTCGTTTGGCGTTGCGCTTGTAGACTGCCAGTTGCTGGCGAAGCGCCAGATTCTCAAGGATGAGGCTCCGGCGGCTGGGCAGAGCCAAGTTGAGTAGTCGAACGAGCCGGAAGACGAAGGGAATCACTGCTACCAGAATGCGCGAACGGCGGACCCGGCTGTCAAGGCCGCGTGGGCTCAAGCTCCTCAATCTTAACGGCTACGTAGTTTTGGCGAAGGACAACCATCTCGGACGGATAGATTGTGCGATCGGTTGTTCTCGCCATCTAAGTTTTCGAGGTAAAATCGAACCGGCATGATCGGCCAAACCATCTCGCATTACCGCATCACTGAGAAGCTCGGTGAGGGCGGCATGGGTGTCGTCTATAAGGCGGAGGACACCAAGCTAGAACGACCTGTCGCCCTCAAGCTCCTCGCCGCGCACGCCATCGAAGGCCCCGAACACAAGGCCCGCTTCGTCCGGCAAGCCAAGGCCGCCGCACGTCTCGATCACCCCAACATCTGCTCGGTGTACGAAATTGGTCAGGCGCTGCTCTGGATCTCTTGTTAGCCTCACTGGTTTCGACCGGGAGATTTGAGTCTCGCAGACCGCTCGTGGGTCGGCTTGTTTTCTCCAGTACTGCAGTCCGCCAGCGGTCAAATCAGTGAGCTGACGATCTACCGGCGCCCTCATCGACGAGTATTCATCGCGCGTTCGGGGGCCGCGGTAGCGGGTCGTCGTCGGCAAATCGCTCGAGGACGTTGCCGGTGATCCTTGAGACGTTGTTGTCGTAGCCGTTGTCGGACAGGCTGCCGAACCAACTGATCGAGCCGACCGAGAACACCGCGCCGCCGTTAGGGTATTCGAAGAAGACTAGGTCCGATCTCACGAGCGGATTACCGCTCTCCGTTCGCGTCGAGTGCATCGTCGGGAGTTCCTCGATCACATGCTGGTAGTCCTGGGAGAATCCCGAGGCGGTTGCCAGCAGGAGCGCATGGGCAGGGGTTCCCAGGGCGTAATCGAGTCGGTCAAGCTCATCGCCGGCGGCTCCGCGCCCGAGGCCCAACGATGCGAAGTCCGAGATGATCTCCTCCTCGCCGATACCGTCAAAAATAAAGGCCGCACGCGGATCAAAGCTGTCCGGCTGCCGGCGATATGGTCGATTCAGGCCGCAACGGCCGTCCGCTCTCCAGCCCTGGGCGCTGAATCCGACGCCGACCAGTTTCTGCGGCGGCCGGCCTCGAAAGCGCCACAGGCCCCCGAGTTCGCCCGTGCTGCTGTGGTGGTACTCGCCGGGCTCGGCCTGCCAAGCTCGCGTGCCGCCCCACCGGCGCACTTCGATGACGTGCGGGAGCCCCGGGAACTGGGACGTGACCCAGTAGAATCCATTGCCCCCGAGGTACATCAGGCGCCCGCCGCTGTTTAGGTACGCCTCGAGGCCGTCGAGCATGCCCTCCGAGGTGTACTCCGGGTGAGAACCGGTTACGACGACCTTGTAGGGTGCGAGCAGTTCGGCGCCTTCGGCGGCGAGATCGTCGTCGGTGATCACGTCGTAGTCGAAGCCTTTAGCTTCCATCCAATCCACCAAGTAAAGGTCGGCGCTCAGATGTCGCGCGAACGGCTTACCGGCTGCTGAGACTTCCTTAGCCAGCTTCGGCCGCATGTCCAGCAGGGGTATCAGGCGCGATGCGTAAGTGACGCCGCTGCCGTCGGAGTGGTGATCGTACAGGCTTAGAAGACCATGGATCTGGGAGTTGTAGTTGGCGTATGCGAGATAGTTGAACGTCGGAATCAGGTAGGCGATGCGTGCGTCCGCCGTGCCCTTCTTCGGCCGAACGAAGAACGGGATGTAGTCCTCGTTGTTGCCAGCCCGGAGCCGAGCGGCATAGACGCCGCTCCGCAAGCCCGACGGCGCTTTGAATGCGAAATCGACCTGCCATCGCGCGTCGGCCAGATCGTCGTTGTGGAAATGAATGGCGCCGTACTCGTTGGGCGAATGGGTAAAGTTCGTTTCCTTACCCGTCCAGCGGTGACCGGTCGCCGCCCGCATCGGCATGTTGACGGTCTTGCCGTGCAGCCGATTCGGCGAGACGTCGGTGACGAGTTCGGAGGAAATGTTCTTTGAGAAGTCCCAGGCGGCGATCAGCGAGGCCCCGACCTCGGAGGCAGACGCGTCTCCCCGCAGTCGTTCGATCTCTTCGGCCGCAAGCGCGCGGCCAAACACTCGCGGACTCTCGATCTTCCCGCTGAAGAAGTTACCGACCCCGTCCCCTCCCGAATTGGTCGATCGCCCTGTTGCACCAAGCAGCAGGGCCGCCCGGTTTCGTCCGGCGGACCGGATCGAGACCGGCCGTGTGACGATCACTCCGCCCTCGCCTACCGGCCAGGACCGAAAGGGCTGCTGATAAAGCGTTACCGCACCGTTCTCAGCGTCGTAAGAAGCGGCAACGAAGTGCCAGCGCGCGGCTTGCATCGGCGTCCCGCTTGTAACCCTTCGGACTCCTTGTGCTTCGTTTCCGATCCAAAAGGAAAGGCCGCCCTCCGATCCGACGAATAGCCCGTAGCCGGCGTCCTCGCCGGCCGACCATTTGGCGACGATCGCTTGGTCGCCATCCTGCAATGTCGTCGGATTCACCCAGGCCTGGAGGGTCAAGCTCCCCGGCGGCTGCAGCAGAGCCTCGTCGGCGACCTCGACGTAGGAGCCTGGGCGCAGCTCTTGTCTGCGGCCCGGGTATCGGCCGTTCACCGGCGTGAGGATGAGCTCTTCTTTGAAGCCGGGGCCATTCGGATGAGGATCGCCGTGGATGAGTCGTACGATGTCGGCGCGATACTCCGGCTCTCTAGTGCTGACCATAAAGCGGATCGTTTCGCCTTGCTGCACGCTCAATCGATCCGAGTAGCCGGTCAGCGACAGCGACTCCCAGATCGGTTCGGCGGGAACAAGCGCAGCAGGAGACCACAGCATGAACGCCGCGATCGGCATTGCGGCTAGCGTCTGGGATCGAATTCGCGCTGTACGACCGTTTCTCATCTCAACCTTTGAAGCGATCGTAGTGTACGAATCGATCGCTCCGAGAAGCATGCGCCCCACGCTGTACCAAGGGAATACTCTCAGCCCGCATCGTGAAGGTTTCTGCGGGCCGTTCGTGCCTGCGATTGTAACTGGTACGAAGAGTGTGTCAAACCAGGAGGCCTGGCGAGAACCCACCGCTTCGTCACGTACTGCAGGCCCGGCGCCAGGAACATGCTCGCGGTCACGGAACTCCTCGTACGGGTTCTGCACCTGCTGTATACTGTGGCCGTGCCAGGGCCAAAATGGAGATCCTGGTTCGTACCAGAATCGAGAGGGCATTGTCAAGTTAACTGATTGCCGAGGGACCAAGCTACCATATCGAGTATTCAGGCGCGGTTTTGCTACCCATATCTTGGGGCTGTCTCAGCTTGTGATGCGTTAACTTGACAATGCCTTCGCGCCAGCTATCGGCATAGCGGTAGAATTGGACCGGCATGGTCAGCCAGATCAAAGGCAGCCGCCGACAGTGGTTGTTCAAGACTTTGGTCCTCACTTTTTTGGGAAGCTCCTGGACCACGACGGGATTGGAAACCGCCCGCGGCCAGGCAATAGAATCCGGCTTCGAGAGTCTCTTTGATGGGCAAACCCTCAACGGCTGGCGAAAGCACCTGGGCCTGCCGACGGAACATGTCGGCGGCCGTTGGGAGGTGATCGACGGCGCCATCACGGGCTTCCAGGACCCGCCGCGTAGGGGCGGATTCCTGGTCAGCGACCGCGCGTTCGGCGACTTCGTCCTAAGACTGGATGCCCGGCTCGATTATCCCGTCGACAGCGGTATCTTCCTCCGCGTCGGCAAGGACGGTAAGAGCCATCAGGTAACGCTGGACCATCGTCCCAAGGGGGACATCGGGGCCATTTACCTTCCTTGGACGCAAGGCATGGTCCTTCCCAACCCGCTGGGCGAAAGGGCGTTTCATAAAGATGGGTGGAACCGCATAGAGATTCTGATCAAAGGCGAACCGGCGCTCATCCGAGTCCGACTCAACGGACGTCTGATTACCGACTTCCAGCACACCGAAACGACCACGAAAGGGGTGCGGAGGCACGGCGGCATAGCGCTTCAGGTCCATCCCGATGTCAGCCACGTGACGCTCTGGCGCGAGGGCAACCGCGTCCGGTTCCGCAACATCCGCATCAAGGTTCTGGATGAGTGAGTCCCCCACGACAGTTAGTTAAGCCAATTGCGTGCGGTGAGGCGACGGGGCGGTGGTGTTCGACCGCAACACAGATACGGTTGACGACCTCATCAATGAGGACACAGGAAACGCCAGCACTGTACGAAGGCAAAAGGGGCGAACCGCCAAGGTCGTTGTCACGGCGCAGGTTGAAGACTCAGAGAAGTGGGAGCAGGGGTTTCGAACCCACGCTGACCTCTTCCGGAGCCAAACCGTCACGAAACCCATAACCTTCTCAACGATTGAAGACAATCAGGTCGCGGTCTGCTTCGAGCCAGAAGATTTAGACGCCTACATGAAGGTCCTAGATTCTCCCGCGACGGCGGAGGCGATGGCATTTGATGGCGTCAAGCGAGAGACCGTCAGGGTGTTCGTCCTCGACAAAGAATTCCAGGTCTAGCGCGAGATCTAAACACCTGAGGCTTTCGCCAGCCGCAAGCTCTGGCCGCAGCAGCTTGGGTAAGCTGAACCCCACCGTCACCGACTGCCGTGAGGACGGCAGGGTACGGGCAATCCCCGCCTAACGGCCCGTACGGGTACAATCTGACGTAACCCCACGCATGATCAAAGCTGACATCGTTGCACAGGTACTCAGCCGCACTGGTCTGAGTCAGACGCAGGCTGCGATGGCGGTTGAAACCGTATTCGAAATGATGAAGCGCGCGATGGGTCAGGGGGAGCGAATCGAGTTGCGCGGGTTCGGTGTGTTCACCATTCGCCCACGCAAGACCGGTATCGGTCGGAATCCGAAGACTGGCGAAGAAGTAGTCATTCCGCCTGGCAAAGCGGTCCGGTTCAAACCTGGCAAAGATCTGCAGTCGATCTCCGCTCGACGCCCCGCTTCACAACCTAGCCAAGTCAGTCCGCGTCGAGCACCGAGTTCACTCAGTGGCTCATAGAATCGATTCAGGTGGTACCTAGGCGATCACGCCTTGAGTCGCGCGATTGACCAGCTTGATCAGCGGTCATCCGGCGTCTCTGTCACCTGTGGTGCGCAGTTCGCCGCCCGGGGGCTGGATCGGCGGCCTCGGAGACAGTCATAATGGCTTGCGGGAGCTCCGGCCTTGGCCTGCTCGAGTTCGGGCAAGGTGGGAGATTTCCTCCGGCGGCGGGTACGTCGACGAGTGGATTGATTCATGGGTAGGCGGCCTCCCTATGCCGCCCGCCCAAGCTAGAATCTTTCGAAGCAGAAGTGTCGCAACCGATAGCTGTCGAGAAATGATTTCGCACTCGACAATAGGCGGTGAGGGATCCCTCAACAGGAGGCCGGGCTGACGGCAACCCGAGCCGGCTCAAGCACCTGGGGACGAAAAAATGTCAGAGATTGTGACATGGGTTGTTCTCACCAGTAGTCGTGATGCTGTAGGCGTGCAATGCCAGAGCCCAGGACGCTGGGGTACTGGTAACTGAGCATTCCAACAGTTGATGCCATCGGAACCTTGCGCTGCTACCATGAGCGTCGAAAGCTCTCGGAGCAGGAGGAGGAAGATCGATGAACCCCATGTCGCTGCCATTGGCGCTCCGCGCCGGTTTCCTCTTGCTGAGCACAGGCTTGCTCGTTCTGCTTTGGGAAGGCGAATCAACCGCCGGAATCCCCGTCGATGCTTCGGACCCCGACGAGGCCTTCGTTGTCCAGACCGGCAAGCCTGTCGGCAAGCTTTCGTTCCAGATCATCGATGCCACCAACCACATCTCGCTCCCGGCCCGGCTGTACTTTGCTTATGCAGACGGACGCGAGGAAGAGCCGGTTGTCGGCCGTTTCAAGAACTTCATCGTCACTTCCTCCGGTAGAGAAGTGAAAACAATTCCCTCCGGGGAGTACGACGTCTACATCACGCGCGGCACCGAGTACAGCCTCAATCATCACAAGATTTCGATCGTGGAGGGCAAGACGACTCACATCGATTCGCGGCTAGCTCGCGTGGTGGACACGTCGGGCTTCATCTCGTCGGATTTTCATCTCCATCTTCAGTTCGAAATGCGCGACGGGGCGATGGTATCGGCCGCTGAAGGTATCGACCTGTTGACTGCCACCGACCACAATGTCTTGAAGGATTACGCTCCCTACATTGAGTCGCTCAGCCTGGAGCGCTTCATGAAGTCTGTCGTCGGCTCGGAGCTCGACACGGCTTTCGGTCACTTCAATAGTTTTCCGCTGAGTGCCGACCGCTGGAGCAGCCGCACGTTTCGGCACGCCATACGGACGCCGGCCGAGTTCTTCCGGATCGTTCGACAGGACCCGGGAGAGCAGATCATCCAAGTCAACCATCCGCGCCGCTGGGAGCCGAATCCGACGAGTGGCTATTTCGACCAACGCCTGAACGCAGAGACGGGCGAAGCCGGGTACCCGTACTTCGACGGCGGTTTCGACAGCTTCGAGATTTATAACTCAGGCGGCGACAAGAAGGACGGCCATATGGGGCGGACTGCTTTGGTCGAACAGAAGCTCACGGACTGGTACGGCTTCCTGAACCGGGGCATGCTCGCCGCCGGGGTGGCCAACAGCGACGCTCACCGCTACCCGGAGCAGCTGCCCGGCTACCCGCGCAACTACGTGGTTTCCGATACCGACAAGCCCTGGGAGATCGACCCCGAGGAGGTTGTCACCGCCATCAAGAGGCGGAACGTCACGGGCTCCGGCGGGCCGTTCATCCGATTCACCGGGAACGGCGCACCGATCGGTTCAGTGGTCTCGGATCTCGACGGCAATGTGTCGCTACGCATCGAAGTACAGGCGCCGCACTGGATTCCGGTGGAGCGCGTCGAGGTAATCTGCAACGGCGAGCTGCTGCAGACCTACCCGGTTTCAGCGCCGGAAGAAGACAAGCCGTGGCACTTCGCCGCCGAAATGATCGTGAAGCCGGAGCGGGACTCGTGGTATCTGGTGCTGGCGACGTCCGACAAGCGGTGGTCGAAACCATTCACTCAGTTCAGCTCGTTCTCGTTCACCAACCCGATCTTCGTCGATGTCGACGGCAACGGGTATTTCGATGCGCCGAACGGCGGGTATTCATTGACACCGACGGATGACTAGGGGCGGCATCTACATTCTCAGGTCCCCCAAGGATAACGTGCTCTCGGCGAGGACAGTCGCTGCTCACGATCTTCTCTCAGATCAGTAGCCAAGAGCAGGAATGCCGAGCCGCCCACTCCAGTTCCCGACAAGGTCGTGTTGAGGACAAGCCATGTTCAAGCGGGACTCGGTTGCGAGAGAAATACGGTTGGTCCACGGAGCGTTGTTTGGACCCTAGATCAAGGCTTGGAGCAATCGCCATAGCCGCGCGTCCGGGGATAAATGGCGGGATCTCGCGTTCCGTTCAGTAATCGCCAGCTTGGAATGATTCAGGCTTCTCGGACCCCTGCGGTGCTTCAGTCATTCACTGTTGCTGTCTCGCCCTTATCTCCTTCTAACGACAGCACTTACACCCAATTTTGGCAATTGCAGAAGCTGTCAACGCGACAATCGGCTGTAAGTGCTTGCATGATGGGCACTTAAGCTCTTCTCGGCAACACTCGATGACGGAAGCACCGCGCAAGGAGCAAGTCGATCTAACGAACCGCTTCGTTCACCTGCCCGATTCGAAGACGCCCAACGGCATCGCCGACATGCCCATGACGGATAGAGCCCATCAAGCGTTCGCGGATCAGATACGGGAAAGCGAGGGGTCGGAATATCTCTTCCCGTCGAGCAATCCAACATCTGTGAAGCCGCATCTGCGGAACATTCGGCGGGGTTGGAACGCGACTCTGCGGAAGGCCGGGATCGAGCACTTTTCGCTGTACGAGCTGCGGCACACGTTCGCCACGCGGCTCAGCGCCGGAGGTGTCGCCGACCACTTCGTCACGCAACTCCTGCGGCAGGGCGATTCGGCGGTGTTTAAGCGCTACAGCCAGGCGAAGCTCAAGATGATGCGGGAGGCGCTGGCCAAGCTCGACCGCGGAGCGGCGGAGCATGTCGGCACTTCTGTTACGGTCTGACCAGCCGTACCGACTTTTGGTACGGTTTTGTTACGTTTTGCCGGTTTCGACCGGCTCGGATCAACGGCAACGATAGGGATGCGTTGAAAACAAACGAGAAAGTTGGTCGGGGCGCGGAGATTTGAACTCCGGACCTCCTGCTCCCGAAGCAGGCGCGCTACCAGGCTGCGCTACGCCCCGTGGTGAAAGAGTGCCTCTTGATTCTACAATGCTGCCGGGAGTTGGTGCTGTCGGCAGCGCGTTGGAAGTATCTCGGTTCGAATTTCGGCGTGGCGATCACGGCCGAAGCCAAACCCGCGTCGGGCAACCGACTCCGGAAACCCACTGAGGGGTCAAGACGCCCGAGGGCTTTGAGGCATCAAGCCCGTCAATCGCGTTCCGGGTACGGTTTCTCTCTCTAGCCTCGATGTCGTTTCGCGCTTCGGTTCAGCCGAAGAGTGTTGAAGCCCAATGATAATGTCCCCTTGAGCGCCCAATAGAAATGTCCCCTACTCTGAGGCTCCGAAGGAGGAGCCGAGAGTGGGAAGGACATGGATGAGTGCCAAGGAGTTGAGGCGCGGCGAAGTGCTGAGCCGAGTGAAACGAGGGGAACTGAAGTTGACCGAAGCCGCCGAGCTGCTGGAGGTCAGCTACCGCCATGCGAAGCGTCTGAAGAAGCGTTACCGTGCGGGCGGGGCCAAGGCTTTGGTGCACGGTAACGTCGGCCGTGCTTCGAACCGAGCCGATCAGAAGCGACGCCAGCAGGTTCTCGAGTTGGTGCGCGAGAACTATGCGGGCGAGGGGCACGAGCGCTTCGGGCCGACGCTGGCGTCGGAACATCTGGCAGCCGACCACGGCCTGGAAGTGCCGCGCGAAACACTGCGGCGCTGGATGCTCGCCGCGGGTCTGTGGAGCCGCCGTCGCAAGCGCCAACCGCATCGCACCCGGCGCCAACGCAAAGCGCACTTCGGCGAGCTGATTCAACTCGACGGTTCGCACCACCACTGGCTGGAAGAACGCGGCCCGAAAGCCTGTCTGATGAACTTCGTCGATGACGCGACCGGTGTGGCGCTGTGCCGTTTCTCGGACCAGGAAACGACCTGGGCCGCGGCCGATCTGCTCGCAGCCTGGGTGCGTCAACACGGCGTTCCCAAGGCGTTGTACTGCGACTGGAAAAACGTCTACCAGCGCCAGCCGACGTCGCGGGAAGCGCTGGCAGGAATCAAGCCCGAGACGCAGTTCGGGCGCATGTGTGCCAAGCTCGGCATTACGATCATGGCGGCTTCCTCGCCGCAAGCCAAGGGCCGAGTGGAGCGCCATCACGGCACGCACCAAGACCGCCTGATCAAGAAGATGCGGCTGCGCGGGATCGTCGAGTACGAGGCGGCGAACCGTTATCTCGACGAGGAGTACCTGGCCGAGCACAACGAGCGCTTCGCCTGTGAGCCGGCGGCGGCAGCGGACTTTCACCAGGCGCTCCCCCGCGGCACCGAGCTGCGAGGCGTGTTCTGTTGCGAGTACGAACGCGTGGTGAGCAACGACCGGGTGGTGCGTTTCGAGAATCGTTGTTTGCAGTTGAAGCCGAAACGCAACCAGGGCGTGGGGGCGGGGGCACGGGTGACGGTCCAACAGTGGCGCGATGAGAGCTTGCAGGTGAGGTTTGACGGGCACGAGATCGAGCACGACGTGATCGCCACGCCGACGCCACAGCTGCGGACGAAGCCAGCACCACAGCAGCGTCCGGGGGGCGGGCGCAAGCCGGCGGCGGACCACCCCTGGCGGCGAGCTGTGTTACGGAAAAAACGGGCTGCGAATACATAAGAGGGCTGTGGAAATGCCGGGTCGGATGGAAAGCGTGGAAAATCTCTCGAGGCAGCAGTACCGGGTTCGAGGAGCGGTGGATGGTTTTCCACCCTTCCCACCGCCCCTTGGAAATCGCTACGCGATTCCCACAGTTCCACAGCCCCGACGACGACGATATCTCTCCTACGAACAAGAAACACAAGGGGACACTTCTATCGAGCTACCGAGGGGGACATTTCTATTGGGCGTTGACATTCTTTAGCCGAAGAGATGACTTATTGCGTTCAAGGCGCTACACTGGCGGCGTCATGCTTCGTTCCAGGCGATATCCCATCAGGGTCCAACTTCTCGGCGTCTTGGTGCTCACCACCACGTGGATGGCTTGCTCCACAGCAGTTGAGTACGACGTTGTCATCCGCAACGGCACGATCTACGACGGCAGTGGCGAGCCGCCCGTCACCGCAGATGTGGCCGTTCAAGGCGACGTGATCGCCGCGATCGGATCGGTGCCCGATTCCGCGGCCAAGGCAGTGATCGATGCGAAAGGCCTTGCGGTCGCGCCCGGCTTCATCAACATGATGAGCCACTCGCAGGAATCGCTCATCGCCGACGGCCTCTCGCAAAGCGACATTCGGCAGGGCATCACACTCGAGGTTATGGGCGAGGGGCGCTCGATGGGGCCCGTCAACGACCGCACCAGTGAAGACTGGCGGCAGCGCGGAGGAGACATCGAGTACGAGTTCGACTGGCAAACCCTCGATGGGTACCTGACCTACCTAGAGACGCGCGGCGTCTCGCCGAATGTGGCCTCGTTCATGGGAACTACGACCGCGCGCATTCACGAGTTGGGCCAGGAGAACCGGCCGCCCAGCCCCGAGGAGCTCGATCGCATGCGGGCTTTGGTCCGTCAAGCCATGGAAGAGGGTGCCCTTGGCGTTGCCTCGGCGCTGATGCAGGTTCCCGGGCCGTTTGCCGACACCCAGGAGTTGATCGAGCTGGCCAAGGTTGCAGCCGAGTATGACGGTCTCTACGCGTCGCACATGCGGTTCTCGGGCGCGCGGTTGCTGGACGGCATTGACGAGGTGATCACGATTGCCCGCGAGGCCGGCATTCGCGCCGAAGTCTACCACCTCAAAGCCGTCGGCCAGGCGAACGCGCCGAAACTCGAAGTGGCGATCGGGAACATTGAAAAGGCCCGGGCGGATGGGCTGGAGGTGACCGCTGACGTCTACCCTTACAACGCGGGCTCGGGCGGGCTTACCGCCGCCATGCCTCCCTGGGTCGGAGAGGGCGGACAGGAGGCCCGCGTCAAGCGACTCAAAGATCCGGCCACACGGAAACGAATTGCGCACGAGATGCTAACGCCGTCAGACGAGTGGGAAAACCTCTATCTCGGCGTCGGCGGCCCGACTGGCTACAAGGTCGTCGGTCTGAAGAACCCCGACCTGAAGCACCTCAACGGCAAGACGATCGCCGAGATCGCCGAGACGTGGAACACATCGCCGGAAGAAGCAGCAATGGATCTGATCATCAAAGACGACAGCAAGGTGATGTCCGTCGGCTTCTCGATGAGCCAGGAGAATGTGGACAAGAAGATACCGGTTCCGTGGATTAGTTTTTGTACCGACTCTCCCTCGGTGGCGACGGAGGGGATCTTTCTCGAGTCACACATCCACCCTCGGGCCTACGGCAGCTTCCCGAGAATCCTGGCGAAATACGTGCGCGAAGATAAGGTCCTCACGATGGAAGCGGCGATCCGCAAGATGACCTCGCTACCGGCCACGACGCTCCGGCTTGACCGGCGGGGAATGCTGAAGGAGGGATACTTCGCCGACATCGTTATCTTCGACCCCGAGACGGTCCAAGATCACGCTACCTACGAGAAGCCGCACCAGTATTCGACGGGTATACTGCACGTCCTCGTCAATGGCGTTGCCGTGGTGAAGGACGGCGAGCACACGGGCGCCACGCCGGGGCGCGTCGTTCGGGGACCAGGCTGGAAGGGCCGTAGCGCGGAGCCCGCCTACTACTGATTCGACCTGGCCTTGACTCCGGGCAGCTCAGCCGTCAAGATTGGGACGGCCCTAGCAGCCGGTGGTGCAAGTGAGGTTTCCTGGCAAGCCCGTTCGACACCCCTACATGTTGCGGCGGGCCGAACAGGTGGGCACGGCATGCTGTGCCCCTACATCTGGACCAGCGCCGTCCTCGATTTTCGCCACGGGCTGCTAGGGCCGTCATAGTCCACAAAGAGGCAGAAAGGAGAATCAAACATGTTCGAAATCCCAAGCCTTCGAGACGAAACTCGTTACGGCGCGCCGGCTGCCGATCGGCTTTTGTTCAACCGCCGGTACGTCGTGGGATACTCCTACCTGTTTCGCCAGCCCCGGTGGGCCTTGGAGCTGATCAACCGGCACACCAGGCAAATGGCGGACAAAGATCTCAGACGACTAGACAACTTCCGGGAAGATCCCCGTATCCCAGAGATGTTTCGTTCCACTTTGGCCACCTTCAGGGGTTCAAATCATGACCGCGGACACCTGATTTCGAGTGCCGACCGGCGCGAAGACGCCTTGATCAACAGCGAGACCTTTCTCATGAGCAACATGAGCCCCCAAGTGCCGGCGTTCAATCGAGGAGTGTGGAAGGACCTCGAAAGCGCCGTGCGAAAACTGTCGCAGACCAAGATGAAGATCAAGGTTAGGAAAGAGAAGAAAGAGGTAGAGGTGTGGAAGTACGCCGAGGTGTATGCGATCTGCGGCCCGGTGTTCGAGATTGGTGAGACGCTCGAAGTGATCGGTGACCCGAAAGAGCCCAAGGTGGTGATTCCGCACGCCTTCTTTAAGTCGGTACTGGCGGAACAACGACTCGGCAGGCTCGAGTTGTGGTCCTTCCTGATTCCCAACGAAGAGACGAAAAAGAAACCTTCGAGCTTCCTGATCGAGACGGAGCAGGTCGAGCGCCGAGCGGGGTTGCAGTTGTGGGACCGCCTGCAAGGCGAAAAGATCGAAAAGATGAAAGTGAAGAAGGGCCGAATGTGGAGCCTATAGCCAACGCGCTCGGCAGATCCTTGGCATGAGTCGTTGCCTCGTCGCATCGCATCTCGAATCCGTCTTGCCGCGTCCCAATGAGATCGGGCTGGGAGTTTTGGCCAACGATCCGCCCAACCTCCTGTCACAGCAGCGTAATCGAAGGTCTGCCGGCGTTGTCGAGCATGCGCCGGGGAGAGGGTAAACTACCCTCTGTCATGGCGAAAGTTCATCACAGACAGGTTGTTACCCTTACTTCACACCTCGTTGGAGCGATGCTGCTTCTGTCAGTGGGGTGCTCTGCTCCTACCGAATACGACGTTCTCATCCGTGGCGGGACGATCTATGACGGGACCGGCTCGTCGCCCGTCACCGCGGATCTGGCGATTCAAGGGGACTCGATCGCCGCGATTGGCGATCTGGCCGGCGCCACGCGCAAGACAGAGGTGGACGCGCACGGCTTGGCGGTCTCCCCCGGCTTCATCAACATGATGAGCTGGGCGAACGAATCGCTCATCGAAGACGGCCGCTCGCAAAGCGACATCCGGCAAGGGGTGACGCTCGAAGTCATGGGTGAGGGCAACTCGATGGGGCCGCTCAACGACGAGATGAAGCGGGAGATGGTCGCCCGGCAGGCCGACATCCGGTACGACGTCGAGTGGACGACGCTCGGCGGGTATGGAGAGTTCCTCGAGACGCGCGGGATCTCCCCCAACGTCGCCTCGTTCATCGGCGCGGCCACGCCCCGAAAGTACGTGATCGGTTACAACGACCGTCCGCCGACGGCGGACGAGTTGAAGGCGATGCAGCAGTTGGTGCGCGAGGCGATGGAAGAAGGCGCGGTCGGAGTGGCGTCGTCTCTGATCTATCCGCCAGGGTCTTTCGCCGAGACCGACGAGTTGATCGCGCTTGCCCAAGCGGCGGCGGAATATGACGGCCTTTACGCTTCGCACATGCGCAGTGAAGGGACGCAGTTGATCGAGGCGCTCGACGAGTTGCTCACGATTGCGCGCGAGGCGAAGATTCGCGCGGAGGTCTACCACCTCAAGGCGTCGGGGCAGACCAACTGGGCGAAGTTCGATGAGGCCGTCGCGAACATCGAGGCCGCTCGGGTCGAGGGCCTGGAGATTACCGCGGACGTCTATGCGTATCCGGCCGGCTCGACGGGGTTGCTCTCTTCGATGCCTCCGTGGGTGCAGGAGGGCGGATTCGAAGAGGCGCTGAAGCGGCTGCAGGACCCGGCCACCCGGCGGCGGATCGCTCGCGAGATGAAGCAGGAGTCAACGGAGTGGGCCAATCTTTACGTCGGCGCGGGGTCGCCGCGGGGGATTCTGCTGGTCGGTTTCAAGAACGAAAAGCTGAAGCCTCTGACCGGCAAGACGCTGGCCGAGGTGGCGGAGATACGCGGCACTCCGCCCGAGGCGACCGCCATGGACTTGATCGTCGAAGACGACAGCCGCGTCGGGACGGTGTACTTCTCGCAATCGGAAGACAATCTGCGCAAGAAGGTCAGCCTGCCGTGGGTCAGTTTCTGCTCAGACTCGGCGTCGCTGGCGCCGGAGGGCGTGTTTCTCAAGCGCAGCACGCATCCTCGCGCCTACGGCAGCTTCGCGAAGCTGCTCGGCCGGTTTGTGCGCGAAGAGAAGTTGCTTTCGCTGAAGGACGCGATCCGCAAGCTGGCATATCTCCCGGCGACGGCGCTCCGGCTCGACCGGCGTGGCTTGCTCAAGGAAGGCTACTTTGCCGACGTGGTGGTTTTCGATCCCGCCACGATTCAAGACCACGCGACGTTTGCCAAGCCGCACCAGTATGCCACGGGGGTCTCCCACGTTTTCGTCAACGGTGGACACGTGCTTAAGGACGGCGAGCACACCGGCGCCACACCGGGCCGATTCGTGCGCGGTCCGGGATGGAAGGGAACGTAAGACTCGCTTGAAACTGGCGGAGGCGGGATTTTTCTCATCGGCGATGAGATCGGGCACTCGAAGACACCTATCTGAGGAACTTCTTTCTCACCACCTAACGGCCGCTCGAAGCCCTTGTGAGGCTCGCTGGCCAGCGCCGAGACAGGCCGGGCTCAGGGGCTTGGCCTGACGCCCGTCGGATTGTTGGTGGGTTCGGTGTTACCGCCAGTTATCCGCGAAGAGGTAAAATTGGACCGCTGTGATAGGCACCACAATCTCGCATTACCGCATCACCGAGAAGCTCGGTGAAGGGGGAATGGGCGTCGTCTACAAGGCCGAGGATACGAAGCTCCGCCGGCCCGTCGCTCTCAAGTTTCTCGCCGCACATCTCGTGAATGACGAGGAAGTCAAGGCCCGCTTCACACGGGAGGCCGAAGCGGCCGCCGCCCTCAACCACCCCAACATCTGCACCGTCCACGAAATCGATGAAGCCGAGGGGAAAACCTTCATTGCCATGGTCTTTATCGAGGGCGAGCCTCTCGACAAGAAGATCGAGGGCGGTCCGCTGAAACTGCAAACTGCGGTCGATATCGCCATCCAGACAGCGAAAGGGTTGCAGGCGGCTCACGGCAGGGACAAGCCGATCGTCCACCGCGACATCAAGCCGGCCAACCTCATGGTCGGCCCTGACGGCCACGTCACGATCATGGACTTCGGTCTGGCGCAGCTGGCGGACCGCACCAAGCTCACCAGTCACAACGAAACGCCCGGCACCGTGGTCTACATGTCACCGGAGCAGACCTACGGGATGGACCTCGACCACCGCACGGACATCTGGTCGTTGGGGGTGACGATTTACGAAATGGTGACGGGGCGGCAGCCGTTCAAGGGTCACTACCAACAGGCGGTGACGTTTTCGATCACGAACGAAGAGCCCGAGCCGATAACGGCACTGCGCGCGGGCGTCCCCATGGAGCTGGAGTGGATCGTGGGCAAGGCGCTTGCCAAAGACCGCGAGCAACGTTACCAGCACACCGACGAGATGATCGTCGACCTGCAAAGCCTGAGCGAGAAGCTCAAGTCCGGCAAGTCGACCATCATCCCTAGCGGAGCAGCGACGGACACGGGTATCGCGCAACCTGGGCAGCCGGCCGCTGGACCCCAGGCGCCACGCGATACCGGGCGGAAGGTAAGCCACCAGAGCCTCACCGAGCGGGCTGGAAGGCCTGGCACCTCGCGTGAGCGCACCTTGGGAGTGCTGGTCGCGGTGCTCGGTCTGTCTAGTCTCACTCTCGCAGTGGTCGCACTGACCCTGTGGTTTTCGCGAACGACCCCCGAACCGAAGGAAGTCTTACGCTTCTCGCTAAACTCCCGAAGCCGCCTTCTTTCGGCCGCAATCTCGCCAGACGGGCGCCGCATCGCCTATAGCACCACCGGGGAGGAAGGTGGTCTTTGGATCCAGGATCTTAGCCAGATGGCACCTCGCGAGATGGGCGGACTAGACATGGCTCTCGCCCTGTCCTGGTCACCTGACAGTCGGAGTCTGGCCCTCTGGGCGGGCAAAGCGCTTGTACGGGTGTCGATTCCGGACGGGGCTATCCAAACCCTGTCTCCTCTCGACGAGAGGCCTAACGGGACAAGTTGGAGTCCCGACGGCTCCCTGATCTCCTTTGCAAGCAACACGGGTGTCTACGAGGTGCTATCTCGCGGTGGAACTCCGCGATTGGTTTATAAGCCAGAAGATAGGATGATGTTGCCTCGTTATCTTCCTCTAGAGGGCACAGCGCGCGCTTTGTTGATCACCAGCTTCCCCGAGACTGCCGACGTGACGACGGTGGCGCTGCTGGATATGGAAACCGGGGGTAAACAGGACTTGATAGCAGGGGCTAACGCGGCTTACGATCGCTCCGGACATATTCTCTATCAGGACACGCTCCGCAGTTCCGAGGCAACCGTTTGGGGCGTCCCGTTTTCCCTGGAGTCTCTCGAGATCCAAGAAGAACCCTTCCTGATCACCGATGGCCACTCCCCCAGTGTTTCGAATCAGGGAAGTCTCGTTTACAGAGACTCTGACGGGGAGGTCCGCTCGCGAATTGCCATCCGTGGCCGTGACGGCGAACTCATTCGTTCCGTTGGAGACGCGGAAGACAGCCTTTTGCATATTCGCCTCTCCCCGAACGGCAAAAGCATTGCAATCCGGAGTCGAGCCGCAGGAAACTCGGACATCTGGGTGTACGATGTCGATCGGGGCTCGCCGCTGCGTTTGACGTTTCATCCCGGGAACGACTCCGGTCCCATTTGGTCACCCGACGGGGCACAGATTGCATATGGTTCCTTCCGTGGTAGCTGGCGGGATATCTATCGGGTGCGACCCAACGAAGCGGGGGGAGAATCACCCCTCTATGAATCTCCCGCTAACAAACGGCCGACAGACTGGTCGCGGGACGGACGCTACATCCTATTCCGGTCGAACGACGAACTCCGCTACCTCGCCCGGAGCGACGATGGCGGTTATGAAGACTTACCGCTCATGTCGGCCTCCGGCCGGCTTTCGGTCCGCTTTTCACCCGACTGAGCATACTTGGCCTACGAATCGGCGGAGTCGGGTCAGAACGAGATCTACGTCCAATCGTTTCCTGCAGGCCTAGGCAAGCGGCGGGTTTCACCGAAAGGAGGCAGAGGGCCTAGGTGGACTCGAAACGGCTCCGAGATCATCTATCTGGAAGGCGACAACCTAGTCGCTGTTGCAATGCCTGAGATGGGTGCTCCGCGAGAGCTTTTCTCGCCGCGAATCAAAGACCCTCGTTTCTACGACGTGTCCGCTGACGGCGAGCGCTTTGCGCTGATCGAGCCCGAAGGGACGAAGGAGCTTTGGAAGATCCGGGTCGTCCAGAACTGGTACGAAGAATTCCGCGACCGCGAGCAGGACTAAGTCCCACGAAACAATACACATAGATCCCATTCACAAGAAAGATGTCGGTATATCCGGCTCGCATGAGCTTCCGCAACCTGCAGCGCCTCAGACCCTCATCTACCGAGTCGAAAGCCGAGCTGAATCAACCGGCCCGCCCGTGGTACGATCGGATCGTTCAACGGATCGGTTGTTATCGCTACTTATCCTTTCGGTGTAGAATCGGATCTTCGTGATCGGCTCCACGATCAGCCATTACAAGGTCACCGAGAAGCTCGGCGAAGGCGGGACTGGCTTGAGGGGGCTTACGAAGAGTGCGACGGCACTGTTGCGTTCCTGAAGGTTGCGCGAGTCGCACGGGTCCTTCGCGGCCCAAAGGGGGCCCAAGGGGGGCCCAAAGGGGACACGCACCTTTTTACATTTACCCCCGAGTATTCTGCTCATCCTAAAGCAGTTACGCCTCAGATGATTGGCGGCCGGCAATCGACCTCATCGATGTAAGCGTTTGATACAATGGGGGTTATCGATGTCCAGCGGCATGCAGGGATTTGTGAAAAGGTGCCTGTCCCCTTTGGTCCCTTTGGTCTTTTGGTCTGATGACGAGCACGGTTGGCAGGTCATCGTGGGTGTCGAACCCGGTGAACCGGAAGACCGGTCCGACATTGAGAGGCTGCTGGGCGCTAGAGCAGCGCTAGAGCCGCTGCGGCGCAGACTCTGCGGCGGGAGCCGAAGGTTGGCCACAATGCCTCCTGTCCCTGCGGGAGCGGCCCGGAAGTTCCAGAACTGTTGTGGATCGCGATGAGTTTCGATGGGATGTGGCCAAGCTGCACCTCCTGGCACAACTCGTCTGAGCCCCGCGCTACGAGGTTCCGCCACGATCGGGGGCGCTCGGTTCGGTCTACTTTTTCTTCTTTGGAGGGAGAGAACGCGCGTGCTTGAGGCCCTTGTCGAGCCATGCTCGCAGCTTCGCGTCGGTGTCGTAACCCTCGGGATCGACAAACACGAAGCCCCGCAAGGGCCGACCTGTGAAGTCCATGGGACGGGCGTTCGGTTCCTGTTGCAGGACGGTTTCATACATGTCCGGCCCCACGCGGACCATGAGTTCGTCTTTCCCCGTCACCCCGCCCATCATGTTCCCGTTGGCGGTGAAGCAGTTGCCCCCAAACATTCGGGTTTCTGAGATACCCTTCCGGCTTAACACGATTCGCCGCACTCGCACGAGCAGCTCAGAATCCCGCTTCGCCGCTTTCACGGGGCCGGCTCGGCCGCGTTTCCTGTGAGTCTTTTCAGCCATTGTCGGCCTCCTCGGAGTGCGCCCGGTCGTAGCGGCGCTGGGCGGCGCTGACTTGGCGGTAGTGCTCCGTCGCCCACCCGCATAGGGACTTGAAGATCGGGTCCAGGCTTAGGCCCAGTTCGGTCACAGAGTACTCGACCCGCGGAGGAATCTGCTCGTAGAACTTTCGCCTTACCAGCCCGTTTCGCTCGAGGTCGCGAAGCTGCTGCGTGAGCATCCGTTGCGACACCTCGGGAATCAACGCCCTCAGCTCGCCAAAGCGCAAGGTCCCCTTTGTGACCAGGCAATAGAGGATGGCCGGCTTCCACTTGGCGGCGACCGTGCTCAGGATGGTTTCGACGCGCTGTACGGCCTCATCCATTATGTATACCTAGTTACTAGTGTGTGCCTGGTTGACATCATATACTAAGTTCTCCTACTCTGTCAGTTTCTAGCTTGGCGGACTCAGAGCGAGCCGTAACCAACAGATCCAACATCGACTGCGAGGAGGGCGCGTATGACCGATCCGATGTATTCCATCACCTACCACAAGGCCGAAAAGCTTGCCCGCCTCACGTGGCTGCCCGGCACCGAAGGGATGACGGATGAGGACTTTCGCGAAACCCTCGAGGTGTTTGCCGAGAGCGCTCGGCAGCATGGAGCGAAGCGGCTCATCATCGACGTGAGAGAGTTCAAACACCGGCCCTCGACAGAGATCCTAGCGTGGCGAGACCGAGTGACCGTCCCAAAGTATAACCAGGCCGGAGTGGAAAAGCAGGCCTGGGTATGGCCGGGGGACACGTCGAGCATGAAGCCGAGCAGCGAGGGCAAGAACTACGACGAGCGGTATTGCTCAACCGAAGACGAAGCCCTCGCGTGGGTCATGGAATAGGACCTCTTATGGACCCCACCCTTGCAGCTCTGATCGCGAATTCGCTGAGCTTTGTGCTCTGCGTGATGGCAGCGGCCTGGTACGTGGTCCCTTGGCTGAAGACGCAAGAGCGTGCAGCCGCCTTGGCGCCGCTGCTGTGGCTTCACGCTTTCCGGCACGTTGCCTTGCAAATCTTCTCGGCGCAGCAAGCGGGCTTCGCCGTGCCGAACGACCTTCGTGACCAAATCGCCTATGGGGACGTGCTCGGCATGGCACTTGCCGTTGCCGCTCTCATTGCTTTGCGATACCACTCGAGGTTGGCGATCCCGCTAGTCTGGGTGTTCGTCGTGGAGACGATGATTGACTTGTCGAACGCCATGGCCGGTGGAATGCGCGAAGGCATGATGGCGATCGCCAACGGCGTCACCTGGATGATTCTTACCTTCTACGTTCCCGTGCTGTGGACTTCGTTGGCGCTGATAGTCTGGCAGCTCTGGACCCGCCGCGGTCAACCGCTCAGCAACAGAATTCGTTGATGCAAGTCGGGTACGGGGTGATCCCGCGAGCCGCGTCAACACCAGGTAGGGCCTGCGACTCAGCGTTGTCCGACAGCAAGGCGGCTATACTGGTGACGATCCACAAGGGGGGCTTATGGACCGTAGGACGTTTCTTTCCGGTGTGGCTGCAACACCCGTGGCCGGCGCGCGGGCGAGTGCACAGAGCAACACGGGCGCGAATGACCGGCCGCCAAACATCCTCTTCCTGCTGTTCGACAAGTGCCGCAGCGACGCCATCGGGGCGTACGGCGAGCGCGACGTGCACACGCCCAACCTTGACTTCCTGGCCGAAACCGGCGTTCGCTTCGCCAACTGCTACACGCCGCAGGCCGTCTGCGGCCCGGCGCGCGCGTCGATCCTGACCGGCAGCTACCCGCACATTCACGGCGTCCAGCGCAACGTTTACCCGCACAGCCCGGGGCCAAGCAACTCGACCTACCAGGAACCCATCGCCGACCCGTTCCGCGACGGACGCTTCCGGCTGTGGGACAACTTCCCCTTCTTCCTCAACGCCTCGGGCTACGCCACCGGACACATCGGCAAGTGGCACCTCGGCCCGGCCAACCCCGGCTTCTTCGACTACTGGAAGTCGTTCAACTCGCTGCTGCTGCATTGGATCGGCGAGCCGCACAACTCACGGTACCGTCCCGACGTCCACACCGACCAGGGCATCCGCTTCATCGAGCGGCACGCCGACGAGCCCTTCTTCCTCTACCAGTCCTACTATTCACCGCACGAACCGTCCGACCCGCCCAAGCAGTTTCTCGAACACTATCGCGGGCAAGAGCACGCCGGCTACTACGGATCGGTGACGGCGCTCGATTGGAACGTCGGCCGCATCCTCGACTCGCTGCGCCAACAAAACCTTCTCGACGACACGATGATCATCTTCAGCACCGAACACGGCCGCACCTGGATCGACCGGCCCGGTACGACCGAAGGCATGTGCATCCCCTACGACGACGCGGCGCGCGTTCCGCTGCTCGTTCGTTACCCGAAGCGATTGCCGCAAGGCAAGGTGTGGCACTCGGGAGTCAGTCTGGTCGACCTGATGCCCACCATCCTGGACGCAGCGGGCATCGGCACGTCGATCGGGGCGTACGGCAACCGCTTCCGGCCCGTGCTTCACGGCAAGAGTTTGTTCGAGGTCGTGGGGTCGGGCCGCGATGACTGGAGCCGGCCGATCATGATCCAGAACGTGCCGCAACGCGCGATCGACGGAGCCTTTTACGAGGAGCGCGCGTTGCGAACCGAGCAGTACAAGGTGGTACTGCGCAAGTTCGGCAGCCGCCCGGTGCTCCGTCCCGGGGAGCTGTACGACATGAAGGCCGACCCCGGCGAAACGCGGAACCTCTACGGTTCGGCAAGCCATCGCGCGACGGTGATCGAGCTGGCGGGGAAGGTGAAGCAGTGGGGCCTGGAGACCGACGATCCCCTGTCGATCGAGTTGGGCGAATGGGCCGCCGGTAATGCCGGCTGAGCGAACCGGAATTGAGTAGCCTGACGCGCGAATACCGTATTCTATTTGCATGAGCGACAAGCTGGCGATTCACGGCGGGGAACCCGTTCGAACCAAGGACTACCCGGGCTGGCCGATGGCGGGGTCCCGTGAACAGGAACTCGTGCTGGAGGTGCTTCGCTCCGACCAATGGGGCGGCTACAACAAGTACGTCAGCGAATTCGAAAAGCTCTTCGGGGGCGTTCACGACGCCAAACACGCCATTGCCTGCGTGAACGGCACGATCGCCATCGAGATGGCTTTGCACGCCACCGGCATCGGGCCCGGCGACGAGGTGATCGTACCGGCGCATAGCTTCGTGGCGACCTCGTCGGCGGTCTCGCGCGTCGGGGCCATTCCGGTCTTCATCGACCTGGAGCAGGATACCTACAACCTCGATCCGGCGAAGATCGAGCCCGCGCTGTCGCCTAAGACCAAAGCGGTCATCGCCGTCCACTTTGGCGGCGTCATGGCCGACATGGACCGCATCGAAGATGTGGCGTCGAGCCACAACCTCGTCGTGATCGAAGACGCGGCGCACGCCCACGGTTCGGAATGGAAGGGCAAGCGCGCGGGAAGCATCGGGCGGGCCGGCACCTTCAGTTTCCAGAACACCAAGGTCATGACGGCCGGCGAGGGCGGCATCATGACCACCAACGACGATGACGTGGCGGCCAGCGCGCGCTCCTACGCCAACTGCGGCCGGCGGCCCGGACACGGCTGGTTCGACCACTTCAAGCTGGCCTCGAACTTCCGCATCAGCGGATTCCAGGCCGCCGTGCTCGTCGCGCAGCTCGAGAAGCTGCCCGAGCAAGTGCGCCGCCGGCAAGCCAACGTCGAGGTCCTCACCGAGGCGGTGAAGGCCGCGGGGATACGGTTCCAAGTCGCGCCCGAGGGAGCTACTGCGCGTTCATACTATGTCCTCTGCGGCACGGTCAACGAGAAGGAGTTCGGCGTCAGCCGCGACGAGTTCGTCAAAGCCCTGGAGGCGGAAGGCATCCCCTGCGGCGCGTTCTACGATCACCCGCTCTACAAGAATCCGATGTACCAGTCGCTCGCGCACCGCGTCGAGCCGTGCCCGGTGGCGGAGGAAGCCTGCGCGACATCATTCTGGCTGCCGCTCAAGACCATGATGGGCAGCGAGGAAGACATGCTCGACGTGGCGAGGGCGATCGATAAGATCCACGGCGCCTGGAAGCCGTCGGTCCCGTCCAGCAAGGTCTTAGCGAACTAGTAGGAGTTTCCTCCGGAAGGCCCGGTTTCTCTCGACTGCGCGGTGATCATCCGATCGAGCGTCAGAAGGTTGAGAGCCAAGGCCCGCAGCCGGTGGTAGTTATCCTGACGCACGGAGCATTCCGGCGGCGTGATGCGGCGGTCGGCGAACAGCACGTAGGTCGGCTCGCCGTGCTTGTGCTTCATCGAGAACTTCTCGTCGATCAACTGCTGCGCGCGGATGAAGTAGTCGGCGGCCCAAGCGTCGCCGCCCAAAGCCCCACCGCCCCAGGCGTCGCCACCCCGATCGTCACCGCACCGCTCGAGCACGAGCAGGGTCGCGATCAGCACCTCGTCGAGCGACCACAGCGTCTTGGTGTAGTTGTACTCGCCAACCGACCGGAACTCGACATCGGTCCCCGGCACCCGCTCGGCCGGCCACTCGTAGCCGCCTTGGTCGACGTTGATCCACAAGGCGAGCCCGCCGTGGATACAGTCCCACCCGACGTTGAGGTGACGGTGGATTCGCTCGGCGCAGACGTCCGCTAGTTGCTCGTCGCCGCGTCGTCGGGCCTCCTCCATCACCATCCACAGCGTTTCGACGCTGTGGCCCAGGTTGCATTTGGTTTGCTCCCCGGGCGGGCGGGTGAAGTCGGGGTTGAGTTCTTCGTTGTTGAGTTGGATGTCCGGGTTGTAGTGCCTCTCGATCACCGCTTCGATGGAGCGGTCGGCGATCTCTTGAACGTCGGGGTCCGAATCGCGCCGAAGAAACTGGGTGGCGATGTTGATGTTGACCATCCAAAAGCCTTGGGGTCGTGTGCCCGGGCGGCCCCCGGGCCGCTCGGTCTCTTCGCGGAAGAGCTGTTTGAAGAGCTTGAGCGCGAGGTCGTGCGTCTCGCCGTCGCCGGCTGCGTGTGCGTATTCGAACAGGCCCTCGACGGCGAAGTAGCGCCCGTAGACGTCGCGCTCGGACGCGACGAGTTGCCCCTCCCGCGTGACCATTGAGGCCCACGAACCGTCTTGCTGCGGGAAGTGCTGTAGCAGGAAGTCCTTCGTCCTGTGCGCGACCTCGAGCAATGCAGGGTCTTGCTCGAGATGGTTGTACACAAAGCTCCACACCCAGAGCCCGCGCCCCTGAAACCAGACGAACTTATCGTCGTTGACGCGCGAGCCGTCGTAGCCGAGCGAGCACAGAAAGCCGCCCAACTCGTGGTCGATGCCGCAGCGGTTCCAGAAGGGAAGCTGCTCGCCGAACAGCTCGCCGTGATAGCGCCGGCGGAGATCGGCCAGAGAAAGGCCCGAGAGTTGGTTAAGAGCCGAAGCGGACATCGCGTTTAGTTATCGGGTGTGGTAGCGAACCGGCTTGCCGGAGTGGCGTAAGCCTCCAGGCTTGCCGAGAACCGATTCCTCGGTTCTCAGGTCCTCGGGCCACAGCCACTGCTCGGTGGTTTGCCATCCTGAGTCCCGACGAATCGAGACTCGGCAAAGCTGGAGCTTTACGCCACGCTTCCGCTGCAACTCGACCCCGCGCCGGCCGTGCAGCCGTAGCAGTGCTGGCCGGTCACGATGCGGCGCCCGTCGAGTGTGCCGAGCGCGAAATCGCGGATGTGCGTGGGGGCCCCATAGCCGACCGGCAGATCAAGCATCTGGTTGAAGTCGCAGTCGTAGAGAGCCCCGTCCCAGCCGACCGAGAGCGTGTTGCGGCACATCACGCCGGCAGCCGCGCCCGGGTTGTAGGCCTCGACCAGCCGCTGCATGTAGCGGTCGTAGTTGTCCGTGCGCAGCAGGAACTCGAGAAAGCGGCTGATCGGCATGTTGGTGATGGCGTAGAGCGAATTGAAGACGACGCCGTAGCGCGTGTCGAGCTCGCGCTTGAAGTCGGCCTCGATGCCCGCCTGCGGCGGCGGCAGGAACGCGCCCACCGGGTTGTAGACCAGGTTCAACGTCAACCCGGTCCCCTCGCGGCCGTACCCCAGGCCGTTCAGTTTTCGCAGCGCGTCGATCGATTTGTCGAACACGCCCTCGCCTCGTTGCGCGTCGGTCTGCGCGGCCAGGAAGTAGGGCAGGCTCGCCACAACCTCGACGCGGTTCGCGGCGAGGTACTCCGCCAGGTCGGCTTGCGACGGCAGCAGCAACACGCTCAGGTTGCAACGGTCCATCACGTGACGGTCGAGCTTGCGGGCTTCCTCGACCAGGAAGCGAAACTGCGGATTCAGCTCCGGGGCGCCGCCTGTGATATCGACCGTGGGGATGCCGGTCTTCGCCAGAGCCTCGACGCACCACTCCGCCGTCTCGCGCGTCATGACCTCTTTGCGGTCGGGCCCGGCGTCGACGTGGCAGTGCTGGCAGGTTTGATTGCACAACTTGCCGACGTTGACCTGAAACACCTCGATACCGGTGGCCGTCAGCGGATGAAGGCCCGAGGCGGCCAGGGCGTCGTCGAATCTCGTGACCGACGCCGTCGAGTTGTTGAGCACGCGAAGCTGCTCGGGGCTCGAAGCCAGCGCGTGGTTGCGGTAGATCAGGCTCTCAGTCAAGCGCTCCTCACATGCTGAGTTTTTCAGCGATGTTGCGGCACTGCACGCCGTGCACCAAGCTGGCGCCGCCGCGGATAGCCGTAGCCACGTGGATCGCCTCAGTCATCTGATCGAGGTTCGAGCCCTTCTCGAGGCTGGCCTGGGTATAGGCGTCGATGCAATAGGGACACTGTACGGCGGTGGCCACGGCGAGCGCAATCAAGCTCTTCTCGCGCTCGCTCAGTGCACCGTCGGCGAACACCGCCCCATACCAAGCCTGAAACTTCTCCCACAGGTGCGGGACGTTCTTGCCCATGTCGCCGAAGCGGGCGAGATCATCCTCATGATAGTAGCTCGACATGCGATCTCCTTGATTCGCTGGAAGCGGCGCATGGGTTCCGGTCGGCCGCAGGTCTTAATTGTAAGCACGCCGTAGGTCGCGGACGTGATTCGTGATTCGTGATCCGTGAACCGTGATCCGTAGGGTGGACCGCGACTGTGAGGCCCGCAGCCACACCAAAGGCGCCAAGCATCGACAGGAGTGTCGATGCGGCAGACGTGGGCGTCCGCGCCACAAACCCGATGGGCGCACTGCCTCTGGGCGCACTGCGGGTGTAGGGTCTCATGTTGTCGTTGGTGTCGACGTTGTTTTTGCTGCTGTTGGGCGGCGTTAGCTCGCGATTACCTCCGTTGCTAGGCGGCTCGGAACGGGCGCCACGGGGGTGCGGTTCGTTCCGTAATTCGTCCTGAGGGCTTCGGCGGTGCTCAAGCCCTTTGTTTTCATGGGGCCTTGGGTTCGTCTGTGGCCGCGGCCACTCATTCGTGATTCGTGATTCGTGAATCGTGATTCGCCGCCGAGCGTCGCTTGGGGGCTGGGCACGAACTGGGAGGAAAGGCCGCGGATCTCAAAAGCGAGATCCGCGCTACGCGCTTCGGTTTGCTGCGACTGTGCGCGGAAGCCGATCGGGTTGGAGGTCTGCGCCGCCGCTGCCGGGGGCTCGTAGCGCGGCGGTTGCGGTTCCATCGGGTCGGGGGTGTTGTAAGGGTCCGGGTCGGTGACGGTCGGACGGTGGATCGCCCCGTTCGCGGCGCGGTTCTCTTTGCACTCGAACTCGTCTTTGCGCAGTTGCCGGATCATCCGCAGAGCGCGCGTGATGTCGCGGCTCGTCATGGTGCGGTAGCGGGCCAGGTTGTGGAGGGCCTGGGTGTGGTCCTGCATGCTCTTGCCCAGCAGTTGGTTCTCGCCGTTGCGGCCGGGGACGACGGTGTCGGGGTAGCGTTCGCGGGTGGCGCGGTCGGTGCCGTGGTACTGGTAGGTGGTGAGGCCGGCCTCGATGCGGGTGATGCGGCGCAGGCGCCAACGAGAGTCGGCGATCTGGAGGACGAGCTCGAATTCGATGGCGTTCTTGGGGAAGAGGTTTTCTTCGAGGATTTGGAGTTGCCGGTCGTATTCGGCGGGGTCCTCGTCGGCCATGACGGCGTCGCGGGCGAGGAGGCCGTGCTTGAGTGCGTTTTGTGAAGAGCGAGCCTTGCCTTCGGGGGTGCGAGGGCCGGTGGATTTCTTGGCGTTTTGACGGTTCGCCTTCCGTTGTGCTTCTGTAGGCATGGTTCTTTCTCCTTGAAAATGAAAAAGCCGCGCGGTTGGCCCGCGCGGCCTGGTACGCCGGCCATTGGGCCGGCGTTCTTCACTCTCAGGATACCGGTGGGTGGTGGGGCTGGAGGGTCGTTGCGCAGGCTAAGTCTTGTGGAATCAAGGAGATCAAAACCTGAAAGTTCTGTGACCGAAATCGGTCTTTGAGGGAAAGGCCGCGGATCTCAAAACCGAGATCCGCGCTACGGGCTCGTACCGAAAAGGGCTCCGTCCCACTACTGTCCCATCATAAGTCGAATAGAGTCAGTTGGTTGGAGGGATGGAGTGGTGGAAGTTGGGAATCGAGGCCCTCCAACACCTGTAAAATGGGCGTTTTCTCGAAAACGGTGACGCTGAGAATCTGTAGAATGCGGGAGAGACTGGCCTCGATGCCGAGCTGTTTTTTGAGAATCGCCACCATCAGATAGACGATCACCCCGGCCCAGATCTGCGTCTTCACCGCGTTGGCCAATGTACCGTAGAACTTCTTGATGCGGAGGTGTTGTTTGATCCATTTGAAGAATAATTCCACGTCCCAGCGGCGCTTGTAAAGCTGCGCGATCGTGAGCGCAGGCAACAGGAAATTGTTCGTCAGGAAACGCAGGCGAAGGTCCTGCGGCTCATCCCAATAGCGGATCAGCCGAGCGGGGGCGGGATAGTCGCGGGCCGAATCCTGGCCGGTGAGTACGATCGTCTGATCCGAGCGCAGGCCCGTCGTTTTGTCCACGCGATGGGAGTAGCGGCGGCGGTACTGCATGTTGGTTCGAGCCCGTACTACGAAGAAAGTGGCAGCCAGCGTGAACCGGTAGAGGCGGGCAAAATGAATGTAACCGCGGTCCATGACATAGCAGGCCCCCGGCTCCAGCACGAGATCATCCAACACGCTGACATCGCTGACGTGCGCCGACGTCACGCGAATAAAGCTGGGAATACTGCCGCGCAGGTCCAACAGGGTATGGACTTTCACGGCTGCTTTCGTGCGTTGGAAGGGAGCCCACGGGAACAACGACAAGCACAGATCGATGGTGGTGGAGTCCAGGGCGTAGGCTGTCTGCTCCAATTCCAGCCCCAGATTTTCGTGGGAGTAGAGTTGCCGGGCTTGGCGGATGAGGATCTGGGCGACAGCGGCGTAGATGCGCCAGTCGCGTTTCAAGTTGGCGTTCGCCAGCGTGTTGCGGGCGATGTTGCCGCGAAAGCCCATATGGTAGAGCCGTGGTTGTACGGCGCGGAGACAAACTTCGATATCGCGCAGACTCTCCCGCGAGGTGAGTTGGGCGAAAGCGAGACACAGGAACTGGTCGAGACAAGAAAAGCGCTGGACCTTGTGATTTCCGCGGTAGCGCGCGACGCAACGGCGGAACTCAACCAAGGGGAACAAATCCATCAGCTGCGAGAAAACGGTCCGTCCGACATGCATGACCCAACATCGTACAGGCAGGCAGGCCCCAGATGGCGTTCAAATCGATTTGCCTTGAAACCAACCCTATCACGCTGTGAAATCGTGACTTACGGAGTTTCTACGAATCGACGTTGGGACAGTAGTGGCTCCGTCCCCTTTTGGGCGGTCCCCTTTTGGGCGCCCTTTTGGGCGTAGGACCCGGCTTTTCGCGCGCTGTTCCCTCTGGGCCCGGCGACGTTGGATCTGCTTGTATAGAGAAGTCGGAGAAGTCGGGAGAAGTCGGGAGAAGTCGATATCTCCATCCAAACCTCCCAAGGACTCCAGGCGGCTCACGAGAAGGGCATCGTCCACCGCGACATCAAGCCGGCCAACTTGATGGTGACCGGCTCGGGCTCGAAGCAGCTTGTCACCATCATGGACTTCGGCTTGGCCCTGTTGACCGATTCCGCGCGTCAATTTGCGCTTGCATCCGTGCGGCCTGGCGTCGGGTGAAGCGCAGATTCCCACGCGTTGCGCGCTCCAAATCTTTCTTGCTCCACTTCGCGCGCATGATGCCTAAGGCACTGTGGCCGTTGAAGCCCAGTAGAAGGTGTCCAACTTCGTGCGCCATGACGTGTCCCAGAACCGTGTGGATGGCCGGCTTGAAGCCCAGTTTGAAGGTGTCCAACTTCGTGCGCCATGACGTGTCCCAGAACCGTGTGGATCGGGAGCAGCGGCTTTTGGGCCCGCTGTTTGACGCGGTGAAAGAAAATACTGGCGTAGGAGCCAAACCCGCCGTGCGTGTCCAGCATCGCGAACCCGAAGTAGCTTGTCGAGGGGAACCGGGGGTGCAGAGCCTCAGCCATCGATCGAGACAGAATCTTTAGACTTAGGAACAGAGGGCCGGACTGCAGCAACCGTTGACAGGCAGGATACTTGGGGCGCTCTGCCGGAGACGTGGCGCAGTCCACCCACACCGTCTCAACACCGACCCTGGCAAAAACCCGAGTAGCTTCCTGTTTTGCTCGTGTCAGGATGGCGTCCGGGACACGCTCATAATTATAGACTCCGACGTTGATTTTCAAACTCGGTTCCGGCTGAGCGGACGGTATGCCGGCGAAGCCGGGTAGCGTTAACGCGCAAAGAAAAATCGGAACCTCGTAATTTCTGAAAAACCTGCCCATGGTGCTCACCTCCGTGGGGGGATGTGAGACCGAGAATGGAGCAGGTCAGGGGTCTACTCAATGCACCCGGGTTGGCCATTGACTGTAGACCCGCGGGAGCGTAGCTGAACACTCAACTAGTTGAAAAAAACCTCTTAGCTCTTCAACTGAACTGAATTCAGAAGTTTGAGGAGGCGATGAGCCGAGTGGTATAATCCTTGGCAGCCCCGCGGTTCATCGAGTGTTCAGGGCCCGGCCATGGGTACAGATGCCAAATCGAGCGGGCCCGTTCGCTTTGGGGTGTTCGAAGCGGACCTTCTCACGGGAGAGCTGCGCAAGAACGGGCAGAAGGTCCGGTTGCAAGATCAGCCCTTCCGCGTGCTGGCCCTGCTGCTGCAGCGAGCGGGAGAACTCGTCGCCCGGGAGGAAATCCAAAACGAACTGTGGCCGGGCGACACGTTCGTTGAATTCGATCACGGGCTCAACACGGCCATCAAGAAGATCCGCCAGGCGCTGGGCGATTCGGCCGAGACTCCGCGTTTAATCGAGACCCTGCCCCGGCGGGGCTATCGCTTTATCGCCCCAGTGGACGGGCCTGCTGCGGCGGGTTCCGCACCGGGCTCGCCCGCGCCAGGGACCGGCCCTTCTGCCGCTCCAAGCCTAACCTCCACTCCCGACCATGTAGGGGCACCACACGCCGTGCCCGAGTCGGTTCCTCAGCGCCCACAACGCTTCTTGCAAATCGCGATATCGGCGCTCGTCGTGCTTGCCGTTGGCATCATCGTTGGGATGTGGGTCGGGCGGCCCGGCGACCCCGGCCGGCCGGCGGATGCCTCCGTACTGAGATTCGCCTTCACGCCCGGGGTCGATGTCTCGAGCCCTGTCATCTCTCCAAACGGCCGGCACATTGCCTACGCGGTGGGACGGCGGCGGGGGAACACCAAACTGTGGGTGCAGGACCTCGGTCGCGACGCCCCCAGAGAAATCGAAGGAACCGAAGGCTCTAGGGGCCAGATTTTCTGGTCGCCTGGAAGCGATTTCATCGGATTCACCACGACTCAAGACGTCAAGAAAGTCCCCGTCGAGGGCGGTCCGGTCGCTGTACTTTGCCAACTGCCTCCGGGAGACCCAAGCGGAGGCGCCTGGAGCCCCGACGGTGACTCGATCATTTTCGGCAGCGTTGCGGCAGGCTTGTTGTATGAGGTCCCCGCTCGGGGAGGCTCGCCCAAACCTTTGTTCGAGCCGGAGGAGGCTGCGAAAACAGGAGAGTTTGCTCACCCGCACTTCCTCCCTCTCGCGAAGGGTCCGCGCATGCTGCTATTCCGGGTGAATCGCTTCGAACCGCGGATCGTACTGCGCAACCTCGACACCGGCAACGAGCAGGTTCTGGCCGAAGGCAGTCGACCCTTTTATTCACCGAGCGGCCACATCGTGTACCAAACTTCGGACGGTGGCGGCGGGCTCTGGGCCTTGCCGTTTTCCATCGACAGCTTGAAATCGACCGAACCCTTCCCAATTGCTCGGAATGCACAATTTGCGGCGGCCCCCGGAAAGGCTTGCCGATAGCACCACGTTTCCCCTGCGATGGCCATGGCGCGTGCGTAATCCTTGATCGGCCCGAAATTGCCAGACTTGGCCCAGGGTGCATTCTGGGTGCAGTGTGCTCGGAATGCACAATTTGCCAGTATTGCGGCCACCGGGACGTTGACGTACTTCGACCCTCCGGAGGGCGGCCAGGTTCAGCTCGTGTGGCGAAACCGGCAGGGTGAAAAGCTCGGGGTGATCGGTCAACCCCAAAAGGGAATGTGGCATGCGGCCCTGTCCCCCGATGGCCGCCGCGTGGCGGTCGTTGGAGTCCAAGGGGGGAATTTTGACATCTGGCTTCATGACACCGCCCGTCCCATCAAGACTCGTTTGACAACCGATCCAGGCCCCGAATGGCACCCCATTTGGTCGCCTTCGGGAGATCAAGTGGCGTTCAACACCGAGGGCATCTCTCGCATATCCGCCGATGGCAGTGGTGAGGCGACGCCGTTGCTCGCGACGCCCGCACGAGAGGCCGCAACCGACTGGTCGCCGGACGGCAAATACATCCTTTACCTTCGGTGGTCTGGCGAGGCGAACAGCGGGGGACGAGAGCTTTGGTATCTCCGTCGCAAGGAAGACGGCAGCGGCTACGAGGAAGTTCCGTTCTTGCAAACGCCATTCAAGGTGCAAGACGCACAGTTTTCGCCCGACGGGGGCTTTGTGGCCTACCTTTCGGATGAGTCGGGGACCAAGGAACTCTATGTCACGCCCTTCCCCAGCGGGGATGTCAAGTGGTCGATATCGACCAACGGTGCCCGCCAGCCACTCTGGAACCCGGATGGCAAGGAGCTTTTTTACGTCGAGGGTCAGACCCTGGTTGCAGTTACAGTCAAGACGAGGCCGAATTTTTCCGTGGGTTTGGCGACCAGGCTTTTCCAGTCCGACTACTTCCGGCCCTCTGATTCCCACACCTACGACGTCTCGGCCGACGGGCAGCGCTTTGTCATCCCTGACAGCGTGGAGGGTGCTGAGCCCCCCGCCATCCGCGTCGTCCAAAACTGGTACGAAGAGTTCCGCGACCGCGCGCAAGACTGAGCCCCCAAAAACGAACCACATAGCGACAGATAGCTGAGCCCCCAAAAACGAACCACATAGCGCTCGTCCACAGATAGATGTCGGGATATCGGGTTCGCATGAGGAATCCGCCATCTATCCTTCCAACTTCTTCCAACAAAGAGGCTTAGCTCGAATCGCTAGTGCGCTTGGCTGTGAGGTAGGCAATCCGGATACGCGGCCCAGAAGACCGCGCAGTGCGGCTAGATCCTGTGTAGTCGGCCAGTGTAGAGTCAGAGGCCGCCAGAATGACGTATATAACGTTAGGACCTTATCTGGAGGAACCCGGCGGGATGAGGGCACAGGGAGGGGGAGGAAGCCGATCGCCGGGTTGCTTTGGATAAGGGCGTTTGAAGGAAGCCGCTCGCGCGGCGGACGCGGTCAAGCTGGCAGGGCTATGGGGATTGAATCGGGTTTTCGTGCCTTCGGGCGCGGTGGTTTCGGGTTGGGGACTACCACGAGGGGACAGAAACGCTGTTTTCCGACAGGGCTGGAGACATCCGAGAAGCGACGCTGGCGGACTCGATGGCAGTTTGGGTAGGCGCATCGGTGAGTGAGGCGCACCTCGACGCAGCGCGTCGGTCGACGCGTGAGTTGAGTCAGGCAGGGAGTGAATTCAGGACGTGTCAAAGTATTTTCCTTCCTTTTGCTGCAGCTGCCAGGCGTCGAGCCTCTCGAGCAGCATCATGGGGCCGCCGCAGAGCGGACAGGTCCAAGCGACGGGTTCACGCTTCTCCCTCGGCACGGCAGGAACCGAGGAGCTGGCGTCGGTCGCCAGCAATTGCTGGCACAGCGGCAACAAGGCTCCTCGCTTGCGAGGGGAGAGGAAGCCGAAGAAGCGGATGCGCACGAAGCGGGGCGGCAGCACGTGCTGCAGGAACCTCCGAAGGAACGCTTCGGCCGTCAACGTCATCAGTCGTTGCTTGTTGCCGTGAGCGTAGTCTTTCCAGCGGAAGGTGACCTTGCCGTCGGCGAAAGCGACCAAGCGATGGTTCGAGATCGCGACGCGGTGGGTGTAGCGGGCCAGGTAGTTGAGAACGTAGCGTGGCCCACCGAAGGGCGGCTTGGCGTAAACGACCCAGTCCTGTTGGTGGAGCGAGCGCACGAACGAGCGGAACGCTTTTTCTTGCCGCAGCGGCTTCAGCGCGCCTGGCAAACAGAGTTCGTTGTTGTGATAAGCGCGCTCGAGAGCGTCGACGAACTTACCGCGGAAGACGCGGCTCAGCGCCTTCACGGGCAGGAAGAAACGGCGATGGGAACGGACCCAGGCCTTGTGATCGGGCGAGAGACCGCCGGCCGGGACCACGCAATGAACGTGCGGGTGGTGGACGAGAGTCTGACCCCAGCTGTGCAGCACGCTGAGGAAACCGATCTCAGCGCCCAGGTGTTTCGGGTCGGCAGCAAACTCCAGCAGAGTCGCTGCAGAGGTGCGGAACAACAACCCGTACAGCAGTCGCTTGTTGTGAAACGCTACGTCCGCCAGCTGCCGAGGGATCGTGAAGACCACGTGAACGTAGGCCACCGGTAGCAGCTCACCCTCGCGTGCAGCGAGCCACTGGTCCCTCGCGCCAGCCTGACACTTGGGGCAATGGCGATTGCGGCAGGAGTTGTAGGAGATGGCCGCGTCGTAGCCACAGCGGGTACAACGGTCGCGGTGTCCGCCCAACGCCGCCGTACGACAGCGTTCGATGGCGCTCAGAATCTTGCGATGAAGTCCGTTGAGTCGAAACCGCTGTTGGAATCGATTGCCTACCGCGCGAATGATGTCAGCCACCTCGAAGGGTGGCCGTTTCACCTCTTCTTCTTATGGAGCTTCTTGGACCGCTTGACCTGGTCCGGACTCGAGAACTCCGCTTGATCGATCGGCGTCCCCGCCGCTTTGAGATGCCGCTCGGACAGATGCAGGTAGATCGACGTGGCCTTCAGCTCGGCATGGCCGAGCAACGCTTGTAGCGTCGGCAGGTCGGCTCCTTGTTCGAGCAGATGCGTGGCGAAGCTGTGCCGCAGCAAGTGCGGGCGAACGGGTTTGTCGATGCCCGCTCGTTCCGCTGCCTCTCGGCAGGCCAACCAGGGCACCTTCGGAGTGATTGGCTTGTCGACTCGCCAGTTTCTGATGGCACCGGGAAACAGATACGTCTTGGGTTTCATCCAGCGGTAGTACTCGCGCAAGGTCTCCAGCAGCTTCGGACTCAGCGGCACGGACCGATCGCGGCCGCCTTTGCCGTGACGGATGTGGACGAGCATCCTCTCGCTGTCGATGTTTTCCACCTTGAGGTTGCAGAGTTCTGCTCGACGCATCCCGGTCGAGTAGAGCGTCATCAACATGGCGCGATGAAACAGGTTGCTGGCCGATTCGATCAGCCGCACCGCTTCTTGTTGGGTCAGGATGATCGGCAGCTCTCGCGGTTTCTTGGGGTAGGGAAACTCCTCGACGGGATAGTTCCGCCTTAACGTTTTGCAGAAGAAGAACCGCAGGCCTGCAGTGTGCAGGCCGACGGTACGGACGCCCATCCTCCTCTCCGTTAGCAAGTACGCTTGGTACGTGCGAATCTCGTCCAGGCCGAGCTGATCCGGAGGACGGCCGAAGTGCTTGGAAAAGTCTTCGACCGTCCTCATGTAGTTCCTGATCGTGGTCTGGGCGTAGTTGCGACGCTGGAGCTCCTCCAGCATCATCTGACGTAAACGGGTCACTGGGACACCTCCTTCGTTGGTGTCCCGACCTTACTCTCAACCAGGCGCCACTGCTGATGGAACGCTCACGCGCAGCGTCCGCCGCGCGAGCGGCTTAGTTCTAACGCCCCAGTGTGGGTGCCGGTCGCTTTCCATCAGCGCGCGTAGCCTGGCGTTCATGCGGGTCTGATAGCCCTTGCCCTTGGACTTCAGCCAGTCGAGAACGTCGGCGTCCAGACGGACGTAGACAGCCTTCTTCGGCTGCGGCATCTGAAGCTGGGCAGGGTGCCAGAAGCAAAGCCGCGGATCTCACAACCGAGATCCGCGCTACGGGCTTCCGGCGGATGAGCGATCGGGGCGATACGGACGGCTGTGGAGCCGGCGACGGGTCGGTTTGGCGAGGCTTTTCCATCGCCCTGTCAGGGCTCCCGACAGAAAAGGTTCGATACCTGGGGTTCCGCCTGCGGCGTCACGCCCAGGCTAACATCCGGCCGCCGCTTCACGGCTAAGCGGGAGGTTGGATGTGTTGGCGGGCGAAGCGTGGGTCGTGATTCGGCGTGTGTGGGTAGGGGTACCGACACGGGCACGAGACGGAGGAGGTATCCACAGATTACGCAGGGAAACTGGGGGACAGGCTACTACTTCTTGGACCGGGCGCTCAGGTGGGTGTTTCAGGGGTAGTCCAGCGCCCCTCCAGGGCTTTTCGGATCTTTTTTGTGGGTTTACCCAGCGCTGAAGCGCTGGGCTATTTTCCTATGTCCGCGTTGCGGACGCCTGCGCGAATGCGGCATGCCTTGCGGCGGCCGGCGGTATTGGGTGGAGGCGGCGGTTTACCCCGACGGTTCGGGTGCGGGCGGGAAAGGCCGGGTTGCGAGTGTCGGAGGGATGAATCGTCAACCGTGACCCGTGATTCGTGAGGCTTCGGTCGCCCGGAGTTGCGTCGGAGCGCGCCAAACCTGTTGCCATGGGGGCTTTCATCCGGGGGCCTTGGACCGACGTCTTCGGACGCCGGTCCCAGGCCCAGAAATCAAAGAGGGTGTGTTGGGCGACCGGTCCCCGGGGTTGGCACCCGGGGCTAGTATTAAGGCGCCGCTGCGCGGCTTGGAAACCCAAGGCCCAGGGCCGAATCAATAGGGGTGGGTTGTGGGTTGGGCGGCGGGCGAGCACGGGGGCTCGCCCCTACGGTTCGGGTGTGCGCGGGACAGGTCGGGTTGGGCGTGTGCAAGGGAGTTGTGTCGGATGCGGCGGCACGTGGCAGGGGTTGAGCCGCCCCTTACAGGGCTCGGTTGGTTTTGAGGTCTTTCTTTTCCCAGCGCTCACGCACTGGGCTGATATTTGGGCCGCCCCCTTCGGGGGCTGAGAGCCGAGGCCATGCGACCGGGCTCACCGCTCCGGGCTAATCGTTGGGCCGCCCCTTTCGGAGGCTGCGTGGCTGTCAGGAAATTCGTTGGGATTCGCTAGAAATGTGCCCAGGAGGGACGGGAACGCGATAGAATAGTAGCGGCCCCGACGGAAGTGGGAGCTTCCGCCGAGGCCTACGCCACCACGGACATAGCCCGTGGCATGCGCTAGCACCATTTTAGCGGGCCTGTGTCCGTGGTGGTCTTCTCGTGCGAGAGGAAGGTCATCATGGACGTGCATGCGGTGTTGAAGGCGCTCTACCAGGAGCGCGAGTTGTTGAACCAGGCGATCGTCACGCTGGAGATTCTGGCGCGCGGCAAGGGGAAGCGGCGGGGGCGTCCGCCGCATTGGCTGCGCGAGGGGAGACCGGGGCGTCCCTCACGGCCCGGGAGTCGTGATTCGTCATCCGTGAATCGTGATTCGTGAGGCGGAGGGCGCGTGGGTTGTCCGTAGTGCCCCCGTTGCCACGGTGGGGCCCCGAATCAATAGAAGGTGGGGTGGGCGACCGGTCCCCGGGTTGGCACCCGGGGCTAGTTGGATAACTCCGACCCGCCCGCGGCTACACGTAATGCTCCATCAGCCAACTGGTCAGGATCTCGAAGGCGGCCTCGGGGGTCTCGGCTTTGCGGAAGAGGCTGCGGTCCTCGGGCACGATCACGCCTAGCTCCTCCATCGCGTCGAAATTGACCACCCGGTCCCAATAGCCGTCGCCGTAGAGCAGGACCAGCATCTTCTTGCGGAACTTGCCGGTCTGGGCGAGCGTGAGGATCTCCATCATCTCGTCCAGCGTGCCGAAGCCGCCTGGGAAGACGATCAGGGCTTTGGCCAGATAGGCGAACCATAGCTTGCGCATGAAGAAGTAGTGGAACTGGAAGCACAGCTCCGGTGTGATGTAGGGGTTGGGCTGCTGCTCGTTGGGCAGGCTGATGTTGAGCCCGATCGAGCGGCCGCCGGCCTCGTGCGCGCCGCGATTGGCGGCCTCCATGATGCCGGGACCGCCGCCGGAGCAGATGACGTAGCGGTTCTGCTTCTCCGAGAGCCCGATGGACCAGGTGGCTAGCCGCGACGCCAGGTCTCGCGCCTGCTCGTAGTAAAGGCTGCCGATGCGGCACTTCTCGGCCTCGCGCGCTTGCTCGGGTGTGGCGGCTTCGGCCACGCGCCGCTCGGCCGTCTCGGCGTCACAGAAACGCGCCGAGCCGAAGAAGACGATCGTGTCGCGAACGCCGAAGCGTTCGATGCGGCTCTTCGGTTCCAGATACTCCGAGAGAATGCGCAAGGTTCGCGCGCTGGCGCTATGCAGAAAGTCAGGGTTGTCGAAGCACTTGACCGGGGTTTGTGGCATGGCTCGGGAGTCTCCTTATCGTCGGCGAGGGGCGCAGGAAGAGGGTTAGGAAGAATGTCGGGAAGAGGGTCGGAACCGGAGGCGCTGCAAGGGCGGCCGGCCGGCTACCTCGCCGGCTCACCAATCGAGCGTCTCGGCATGCTGCTCGATGTCGCCGACCGTGATTTCGATGTCCGCCGCGCTATCGCCCGCGCCGCCAACCAGGTCATGACGCTCGTCGAAGGCTTGAAACAACGACAGCTTCACCAGGGCGTAGTGCTCGGTGGCGTTCAGCTCGCGGCCCGACCCCTGCTGCCATTCGGCGACCACGGCGCTGCCCAGGAATACGGTGACGGGGAAGCGGGAGGCGCGGTCGGACGTCACGCTGAAGACGTGTTCGTCGCCCGGCTGCTGGCCCCGGCGGCTCGCGCGGTAGCCCTCGTAGAAGTATTGATAGACGTAGCCGGTGTCGGCGGAGTAGGTCTTCTCGCGGCGCACCTTCGGGGTGCCGCGCAGCTCGGGAGGGGGCGGCTTTTTCTTGAACAGGCGCTTGAGGGAGGCGAGCATGAGAGTCGGGATCGGGACGGCGTTACTGGCCTCGGTAGCGTTGCTCCTCGAACGGGTCGCCGTACATGTGATAGCCGACCTGCTCCCAGAAGCCGGCGCGGTCTTCGGCGAGGAAGTCGAGACCCCGCACCCACTTGGCGCTCTTCCAGGCGTAGAGGTGCGGGACGATCAACCGCAGCGGTGCGCCGTGCTCGGGGGTCAGCGGCTCGGGCTGGTGCTGGTCGGCGAAGAGCACGTCGTCGCGCATCAGATCATCGAGCGGCACGTTGGTGGTGTAGCCGCCGTCGGCTTTGACCATTGCGAAACGCGCGTCCGGTCGCGGCTGGGCGCGTGCGGCGATCGCGCGGAAGGGCACGCCCTGCCACTGGTTGTCGAACTTGCTCCAGGTGGTCACGCAATGGAAATCGGCTTGGACGGTTATTCGCGGCAGGGCTTGGAACTCGGCCCAGCTCAGCACGAGCGGGATGTCGACGAGGCCGCCAACAGTGAAGTCCCAACCCGCCGGGTCGAATGGCGGGATCGGCCCCTCGTGAAGCACCGGCCACTTGAGGGTGAGCGACTGTCCGGGCGGCAGGCGCCCTTCTTGGCGGCGCTGTTGCTCGAGTTGCTTGCGTTCGGTGTTGAAGAGCATTCGGGTGGGTGGTCGCAACGGAACCGGCGAACCGAAAAGTAGGGGCACAGACATGCTGTGCCCGTGCTCGGGTCATGCCGTCCGTTCGAAGCCGCCGGGCACGGCATGCCGTGCCCCTACGTGACTGGCCCAACGATCCTGCCTGCGGGGGCCCTCGTTGCGCTCGGTCTCGCGGTCTAGACTGAGAGTCTATCATGCAGTCCGATCCTCGAAAGTTGTTCCAGGAGGGCATCGATCTCTTCAATCACGGCGAGTTTTACGACTGTCATGAAGTGCTCGAAGAGCTGTGGACGCCCACCGAACAGCCCGACCGCTGGTTCCTGCAAAGCCTCATTCACTTTGCCGTCGGGTTCTACCATCACCGCAACGGCAACGTGGTCGGCGCGACGCGGCAGCTGGGCAAAGGGCTCAAGAAGATCAAGGGGTACCTGCCAAAGTGGGATGGCGTTGATACGGCGGCGATCGAGCGGGAGGTGCGGCGTTGCTTGGCGGTGATCGAGGCTGGCGGGCGCGTCGAGGAGTTCCCGAGGATCGAGCAGGTGGAGGCGTATCCGGGGCCGAAGACGGGTTGGCCGGGGGCGGGGCATTCTGCCGGGTGGGCAGGCAAGCGGTAATCAGGTCAAAAAATGGGTGATGCAGGCTTCCGGGCAGCCCTGTCTCCGAGCGGCGACAGCAATCGCCAACAATAGTTTCGGCTCAAAGCAGTACTAAAGTACTACGTCCAAACCAAAGGACCAGAAACAAATTGAACCCCTAGAGTCATGGCCACCAACTGCTCGTTAGGGTTAGACTAAGGGGCGGTGGTGGAGGGAACGGGCCTCGAACCCGCACTTGGCGAGAAAGCCAAAGGGGATTCCGAATCCCCCGCGTCTACCAAATTCCGCCATCCCTCCACTGCCGTGATCCACCTTGGCGTGCAGCGCGGAGGGGGGCGAAGTTCGTAGCTGGGGGACGAAGGGTCCGCTGGAACTTCCCGACGCTATTCGTAAGTATACCTCATCCGGCGGCTTCCGCGCCTGCGCCTGCCTGATACATCGCCAACAACTGGCAAAATGGGCCGGTAAGGATAGCCGCCCCACTCAGATCGGCGACCGGATTGGGCTTTCTTGACAGCCCCTGATCCCCGCAGCACGGAAAGAAGGCGGCGCGCAGACAGGCCTGGCGTATACTGGGAACCTGCTTCGCCGCGGGCGCCCCGGCGCTTCCCTGCCCTATGTCTTCTTACCCTCGCGTCGCCACGTTCAAAACCGTGGAGGCGTTTCGGGAACGCCTGGCTGAGCTCGGCCTCGCGATCGAGTGCGACGACCGCATCGAGACCGCGCCCGACTCGCCGATGGCGCAGCCGCTCGACTTCGACGGCTTGCGCGTCGGCAATCGCTGGGTGATCCATCCCATGGAGGGCTGGGACGCCGAGACCGACGGCCAACCGAGTTACCTGGTGCGGCGGCGTTGGCGTCACTTCGGTATCAGCGGGGCGAAGTGGATCTGGGGTGGCGAGGCCATGGCCGTGCTGCCCGAGGCGCGCGCGAATCCGAACCAACTCATCATCAACGAAGCGAACCGCGACGGCTTGGCACGCCTGCACGAAGAGTTGCTCGACGCGCATCGCGAAGCCTTCGGCACGACTGACGACCTGCTGGTCGGTTTCCAGCTCACGCACTCGGGCCGGTTCTGCAAACCCTTTCGCAAAGATCGTCCCGAGCCGAAGATCCTCTACCATCACCCGCTGCTCGATAGGAAGTTCCACCTACCCGACGACTATCCGGTGATGGGCGACGACGAGATCCGCCGCGTCATCGAGCGCTACATCGCCGCCGCGCGGATCGCCGAGTCGTGCGGTGCGGCGTTTGTCGACGTCAAGCATTGCCACGGCTACTTGGGGCACGAGTTCCTGAGCGCCTACACGCGGCCGGGGCCCTACGGCGGCTCGTTTGAAAACCGCACACGGTTTCTGCGCGAGGTTGTCGAGGGTATTCGCGCCGAGACGACGAACCTGAAGATCGGCGTGCGGCTGAGCGCGTTCGACTTCGCGCCCTTTCACCCCGACCCGGACCGCAGCGAAGGCAAGAAGCTCGGGCCCGGCATCCCGGACGACTTTTCGAGTTGCCTGCCTTACGACTACGGCTTTGGGATCGACAAGGCCGAGCCGGTCGGCTACGAGTTGAGCGAGACGGAGCAGTTTATCGAGCTACTGCGGGAACTGGGCATTCGCATGCTGAACGTCAGCGGCGGGAGCCCGTATTACAACCCGCACATCCAGCGGCCGGCGCTATTCCCGCCTTCGGACGGGTATCAGCCACCCGAAGACCCGCTGGTCGGCTGCGCCCGGCAGATCGAGGTGACCGCGGCGCTTAAGAAACGCTTCCCCGAGATGGCGATTGTCGGCACCGCCTATTCCTATTTGCAGGAGTACCTTCCGCACGTGGCGCAGTGGGCGGTTCGCACGGGCCGAACCGACACGGTCGGCCTGGGGCGCGTGGTGCTCTCCTACCCGACGCTGCCTCGCGACGCGCTAGAGAACGGTGCGCTGGACAGCAAGCACATCTGCCGCACGTTCAGCGACTGCACGACCGGCCCCCGCAATGGCTTGTTATCGGGGTGCTTCCCGCTGGATACGTTCTACAAGAATCTTCCCGAGGCCGAGGAACTCAAGAAGTTCAAGGCCGAGTTCCGGTAGGGGTCAGGAACGGAAGCGGCGAAGGGAAGTGCTCTCACCCTGGGTTCTCGATCACGGCCGCGTGGTCGAGGGGGTGCTTCCATTGCAGGCCGGGGAAGCGAGCGAAGTCGCGGTCTGCCGTGATCCAGACAGACCCGGATTCGATTGCCAGGGCGGCGTGCCAAGCATCCGTAATGAGGTTGGCCCTGGCTCCCGCCTGCGTGCACAGCCGCGCAAAGATCGGCCAGTGGCGGTCTCCCGAACGGATCAACCGGCAGAGCGGGTGGTCACGCAGCGTCTGAGCGAAAGACAATGCGTCCTTTAGCGGCGTCGGGTGCCGGAAGACACGGGGATGAGTTGTTACCCGCACGAACGACGATAGCACTTGCTCTGACATGCCGAAAGCGGAGTCACCCTCAAGAGCGTCGACTAACCAGCGTCGGTACTCCCGATGATGGTCCGCATCTTTTCGAAATGCATAGACGAGAACGTTGACGTCGACCAGAATCATCCTGTCCCGTCCATGACGTCTTCCAGGGCGGCCCAACTATCCAGATCGACGCCGGGCTGTAGTCCGCCGTGTCCCGAGGCAGGAAGGTGGAGGCGGACTCGTTTCTCAGCAACAGGACGCTTCGTATAGGCCTGGAGAATGGCTTCGGAAACGACGTCACCGAGGGGCCTCCCCGTTTCCGCTGCCTTCTTCTTGCACAGGTCGAGCGCTTGGTCTTGGATGTTGATAGTAGTACGCACGCTTCTCAGTATCAGAGGCGAACATCATGATGTCAAGCAAGGATGCATTGGTGTGGCAATCGCCGTGTGCCAATCGCACCGGCACCTGCCGACATCCCTGACCCCGAAAGCGGCGCCGACCGCGCGACGTAGCTGCCGGGTGACTTCCTTGAACGCTATTTCGGCAGCTCGATGGGGCGGGTGAAGCGGACGGGCTCGAGGGCGTTGAGCTCGTCGAGGACCTTCTTCGGCATGGGGCCGTCGATGCGGATCACCGCTACCGCCTCGGCCGGGCCTTCGCCGTTCGGAGGTTTGTCGCGGCGGCCGAGCGAGAAGTCGGCGATGTTGATTTGGTTGTCGCCGAGGATGGTGCCGACACGGCCGATCACGCCGGGTACGTCGACGTTCTTGGTGAAGACCATGTGGCCCGTAAGCGAGGCCTCGACGTAGATGCCGTCGACGCTGATCAGGCGGGGGAAGCCGTCGGCGAACGTCATGCCCTCGACCGTGCGGCGGCCGTCCTCGGTTTCGAGCGACAACGCCAGAGAATCGCTCGCGTGGTTGCGCCCGCGGCGGTTCTCGCTGATGCTCAGCCCGCGTGCGGCTGCCACCTGCGCGGCGTTGATCAGATTGGGCGGCTGGGAGAGGACGCGCTTCAGCACGCCGATCAGTGCGGCGTTACGCACCAGGCCCGAGTTGGCCGCCCCGAGTTTGCCGGAGTAGGTGATCGTGACGCGCTGGGGCCGCCCGGTGGCGATCTGCGCGACGAACGAGCCTAGCCGCTCGGCCAGCTCGAGATCCGGACGCAGAAGCTGGTACTGCTCGGCGCTGATCGAGGGCATGTTGACGGCGTTGGTGACGACGCCGCTCTTGAGGAAGTCGCGCATCTGCTCGGCGATCTGGATGCCGACCGATTCCTGCGCCTCCTCGGTCGAGCCGCCGATGTGCGGAGTGGCAATCACGCGCTCGTCGGCCAGCAGAGCCGATCCCGCCTCGGGGGGCTCGGTCTCGAAGACGTCGAGGGCGGCGCCCGCCACTTTACCGCTTGCGAGCGCTTCGGTCAGCGCGGCGGGGTCGATCAACTCGCCGCGGGCGCAGTTGATGATGCGGACGCCGCCTTTCATCTTGGCGAAGGCGTCGCCGTTCAACACGTGTCGCGTTTCGGCGGTTAGCGACAGGTGCAAGGTGAGGTAATCGCTGACGGCGAGCAGTTCATCCAACTCGACCATCTCGACGCCGCGGTCTTGCGCCAGGTCGCGCGAGACAAACGGGTCGTGGGCCACGAGCTTCATGCGAAATGGACGCGCACGCCGCGCCACTTGCAGGCCGATGTTCCCGAGACCGATGATGCCCAGCGTCTTCCCGCTGACCTCGGTGCCGAGGAACTTCTTCTTCTCCCACTTGCCTGCCTTGGTCGACGTGCTGGCTTGGGGGATCGATCGAGCCAGCGCGAGCATCAGCGCCAGCGAATGCTCGGCGACGGAGATGGCGTTGCCGCCGGGCGTGTTCATCACGAGCACGCCGTGCGCAGTGGCGGCCTCGGTGTCGACGTTATCGATGCCGACGCCGGCGCGTCCAATCACCCGCAGCTTGGGAGCCTCGTCGAGAACAGCGCTCGTCACTTGCGCGCCGCTTCGGACGAGCAAACCATCGGCATCGGCGAGAGGCTGGGCGAACGCCTGTGGGTTCGAGGCGACGACCGTCCAGCCCGGCTCGGACCGCAGCAGATCGAGCGCGACCGGAGAAACGTTATCAGCAACAACGATTTTCAATGAGTATTTGTCCTTCGTGGTGGGCGCGAAAAAAGACTACGGTCACCGATTCTTGCGACCCTGCGGCAGCAACCTTCGTTTGTGGGCCCCGAAAAAGGGGTACAGTCACCGGTTTTCGCCGTCCACACTTGTTGGAGGCGATGCAGTTGGCGAAGCGAAAATCGGATGACAGTCCCCATTTTTCGTCCGCGCCCATTTCGACTACGGACTGCTAGACCGGCTGCTTCTCGACCCCCGCCGGCTCGGGCGCTTCCAAACCTGCCGCCTGAGCGTAGACCTGCTGCGCGCGTTTGACTCCCGCGCCCAATTCCACCGGGTGACCCAGCCCTTGCAGAATCAATTCCAGCTCGGCGATGACCGCAAACAGGTCGTGGAAATCGAAGTAGCCCAGATGCGCTACGCGGAAGATTTTGCCTTTCATCGACCCCTGCCCGTTGGCGATGATGGCCCCGAAGCGGCTTTTGAACTGCTTGACGATCTCGCTCGAGTCGATCCCTTCGGGCGCGCGAATCGACGTCACGGCGCCAGCGGGCGTCGCCTTGGCGAAGAGTTCGAGGCCCAGACCGGTAGCGGCCTCGCGGCAGGCGCGGGCGAGCAGTTGCGCGTTCTCGATCAGATTGCCGCGGCCGACCTCGCGGATGTAGCGCAACGTTTCGGCCAGACCCAGTAACAACGAAGTCGCGGGCGTCCACGGAGACTCTCCCTTGTCGCCCGTCGTCTTGTGCTTGAGCAGGTCGAAGTAGAAGTACGACGCCTTGCGGGGCTCGGCCCGCTTCCAGGCCTTGGGGCTGACTGAAAGAAAAGCCAGCCCCGGCGGGATCATCGCGGCTTTTTGCGAACCGCCGATCACCACGTCCAAACCCCATCCGTCGATGTCGAGGTGACTCGTACCCAAACCCGTGATGGCGTCGACCACCAAGATGGCCTCAGTGCCTCCCACCGCCCGGGCGATGGCCTCGGCATCGTGTGAAGCCCCGGTGGAGCTCTCCGTTGCCTGGAGGAAGACGCCCTGGGTCGCCGGCTCGGCCCGCAGGGCTTCCGCGATCCGCCCGGGCTCGACCGCGCCGCCGTAGGGGGCTTCGAGAACCGTCGCCTCCAAACCGAAGGCGCGCGTCAGCTCGACCCAGCGCTCGCCGAACTTGCCTGCGGTGGCCACCAACACCTTGTCGCCTGGCGAGAAAAGGTTCGAGACGGCGCTCTCCATCGCGCCCGTGCCGGACGAGGTGAACACCATGACGTCGTTCGACGTGCCCATGAAGTACTGCAAGTCGCCGAGGACCTGCTTATAGAGCTGCCGAAACTCTTCGGTACGATGGTGGATGTCGGCACCGGCCATCGCGCGCACCGCCGGCGGGTAGAGCGGGGTCGGTCCGGGTGTCAGGAGCCGGAGCTTACGGATATGCATGGAGACGAGCGGCGGGCGTAGGTCACGAACGCCAGAGTCTTAGAATAGCTTGCCCGGTTGGAAAGGGTTGGTGGAGGGTGGTAGATGGGGTCTTACCGTGGAGATGGGAGGGTGCCACGTTTTGGCGAGTTTTGCCTTCGTCTTCCTGGGCTTGCTTGGTTCCCGTCGTTGCAAGATCTGTTTCCGGTTCAGGCCGAGGGTTCGGCCGCCGAAGGGGCGACATGCTCCCGAGGGCTACTCCCCTTGGTATGACGATTGGGCGAGTACGGTCGAACGGCGGCCAGCAAGGATGGAAACGTCCCAAGGCGAGTCGGCGACCAGGTGATGCAGCGACTGGTGGCAGTGCTCTTGCGATCCGAAATCACCGCCGAGTTCTCGGCGGACCGACATCTTCGATAAGATCTTTTTCACGCCCGTCGTTGGTTTTCCCCATCCAGGACTTCCAGATTCTTGTTATCTATCAAAACTTACTGGTATAATAGGAAGGATTCCCATGAAACGGCAACTCGGTGGACGGGCAGCCCGGAAGTCGGCTCGCCCCCCCCCCGTGCAAGAGACCAGCGGCGTCTTGGTCGATAACCAGCTTAACATCTTGGAATTCCTCGGAGATACGGGGGCCTATCTTCAGTTTCCACACGGAAAGGCGAGCTTCAACCTGCGCGCGATGGCCCGGCCGGGCATGCAGCACGCACTGTTCGGTGCGGTCCGCCAGGCCAGGGAGAGCGAGGACCGTCCGCGAAGGGAGGGCATACTCCTGCGCCGCGAGGGACGCGTCCGAAAGGTCGACATCGCGGTGGAGCGAGTCGAGGATCCGGGGGTCGACGGGCCAGCATTCCGGGTCCTGTTCGAAGACCGGACTCTGGAACCCTATGTCTCCCCCCAAGAGGCCAACGGGCGTCGGGAACAAGGGAAAGCGCCCCGGCGTCCGCCGGCGACGAAAGACGTCGGTCTTTTGCAGCAAAAACTGCTGACCACGAAGGAGAATCTCAAGGCGATTGTCGAAGAACACGAGCTCACCTTGCGGAAGCTCATCGACAGCAATCGGGCCCTGGAAGTGACGACGACTGAACTGGAGGCGGCGAACGCGGAACTGGAAGCATTCAACGACGAGTTGGAATGCAGCAATGCCGAGATGGAAACCGCGCTGAGGCAGCGCGACGAAGCGGAGGGGGCTCGAAAGAGCCTGGAGGAACAGATCTGCCATGCACAGAAGTTGGAGAGTCTCGGCGTACTCGCCGGCGGCATCGCGCACGACTTCAACAACCTGCTGGCGGCCATGCTCGGATTCGCCGATCTAGCCCTGGACGATTTACCTCGCCAATCCCCGGTCCGGCCCCATGTCGAGCAAGTCGTGAAAGCCGCCCAGACAGCCACGGAATTGACGAAGCACCTGTTCGCCTATTCCCGCGGGGGCCGGTTCACCGTCCGCCCCCTTAATCTCTCGCGCCTCACCGAGGAGATGGGACGTTTACTCGAAACCGTGATTTCCAAGAAGGCCTCCCTGCGGTACCGTGTGATGCCGGATCTGCCCCCGGTCGAAGCCGACCCCGGGCAAATCCAACAGCTCGTGATGAACCTAGTGACCAACGGCTCCGACGCGATCGGCGACAGAGACGGCGTCATCACCCTGACCACGGGGTTGATGAATGCGGACCGCGCCTACCTGGAGCGGACCTACTTCAATGACGGTCTGCCGGAAGGCCGTTACGTTTACGTCGAGATCAGCGACAACGGCTGTGGCATGGACGAAGACACGAGGGACAGGATCTTCGATCCGTTCTTTACCACCAAAGCCACCGGCCGGGGCCTCGGTTTAGCGGCGGCTCTCGGCATTGTGCACGGGCACGGCGGTGCGCTGAAGCTCGACACCCGCCCCGGGCAGGGAAGTTCGTTCCGCGTGTTGTTTCCCCTGTCGTCAACTGCACTGCCCTCATCGGCCGCGGACGAGCCACTGGCCCCCGGCGGGCAGAGCCGGCACGGAACCATTCTTGTTGTGGACGACCAGCCTGAGGTACGGCTGCTAGCCAAGAGCATCCTGGAGAAACGTGGATTTGAAACCGTCCTCGCCGAAGACGGCCGGGAAGCCGCAGGGCTCTTCCGCATTCATGCCGACGAGATCGACGCCGTTCTGCTCGATCTCAAGATGCCGCGCATGGATGGGGAAGAAGTCATGGCCGTGTTGCGCGATCTGCGGCCACAGGTGAGAATCGTTCTCTCCAGCGGATATGCCGGGGCCGAGTTCGCGGGCCTTCTGGAAGATGACGACCTCACGAGGTTCATCCAAAAGCCCTATCGCGCTCACGAACTGATCAACACACTGCTCGCTGTGATCGGAGCCGAGCCCGGTGTCAAGACCAAACTGGTTGGGGTAGCGAGTCAATGATCGCGAAGCTTTTCCCTCGCTGAGCGACGAGGCGGCACCGACACGACAGCTCTGCTTGATACACCTGGTTGAGCGTGGCGGGTCGGTGGGCTTGCAGGGGTCGAACCGCTGAGGGGCCACCGTGTATACTGACAGCAGCCTGACGGCGGCTCGCCGTGACATTCCGTTCAGCGGCGGCCGAGAAGGCGCTGAGAAAAAAGGGGGTAACACATGAATTTGCATCGACTGAATCGCCGCTCCATGCTGGGGGCGTTGGCCGCCGTACCCGGCTTGGGCGCGCTCCTGCCGACCACGGCGTCGGCCGCAGCCGCAGCCGCGCGTTTGGGCGGCGGGCAGCGTGACGTAATCCGCGAACTCGGAGTCCGTACTTTCATCAACGCCGCCGGCACCTACACGAGCTTGACGGCCTCGTTGATGCCGCGCCCGGTGTGGGACGCGATGACCGTCGCGTCGCGGCAGTATTGTCCGCTCAAAGACCTGCACGACGCGGTTAGCGCGCGCATCGCCGAACTCGCTCGCAGCGAAGCGGCACTTGTGAGCGCCGGCGCCGCGTCGGCCCTTGCGATTGCAACGGCCGCCTGCGTCACGGGTACCGACCGCGAGAAGGTACAGCGGATTCCCGATACGCGCGGCATGAAGAACGAGGTCATCGTCCAGAAGAGCCACCGCAACGGCTACGACCACGGTGTTCGCAACGCCGGTATTCGAATGGTTGAAGTCGAAACGGCGGCGGAGCTCGAGAGCGCGATTCATTCGCGGACCGCCATGCTGTTCTTCCTGCAATCGGCCAACAACCGCGGCCAGATTGGCTATGAGGAGTTCGCCCAACTCGGCAAGAAGCACAACGTCCCGACGATGATGGACGCGGCAGCCGATCTGCCGCCGGTCGAGAACCTGTGGAAGTTCACCAAGGCGGGCATCGACCTGGTGGTCTTTTCCGGCGGGAAGGGCATCACCGGTCCGCAGTCGGCGGGCCTGTTGCTCGGCCGCAAGGACCTGATCGAGGCGGGGCGTCTTAACAGCAGCCCATTCTCCGATTCCCTCTGCCGCGGCAACAAGGTGAACAAAGAAGAGCTGGTCGGCATGATGGTCGCGCTCGAGATGTTCGTCAATCGCGACCACGACGCGACATGGAAGGACTGGGAAGCCCGCTGCAACCGCATCGCCGGCTACGTGAAAGGCGTGAAGGGCGTCAAGACGGAGATCAAGGTCCCTGAACTGGCCAACATGGTGCCGCATCTGCACATCACGTGGGACACCGAGGCGACCGGGCTCAAGCCTCCTGACGCCGTCAAGGCCCTTCGGGAAGGCAGCCCAAGCATCGAGATCCGGCCGGGCTCGAAGGACGAGCTCGTGGTTGCGGTTTGGATGATGCAGCCGGGCGACGACCGAGTCGTCGGCCAGCGATTGGAGCAGGTGCTGAAGGGGTAGCTCAGGATTTGCTATCTAGTCTGACTCGATTTTCGAGCCGGCGGTCCCAAGGGCCGCCGGCTTTTTTTGATCGAATGAAACTCGCGCAACGGCAAAGAGGGCAAGCTCTTGGGACTGGACGGCCAGCGGATCGAGGTGGAACTGCCGTCCGGCGAGGCTGTGACTAGCGAAAGCGTCAGAAAGAAACTTCAGTTCCGCGCTCGAATGCCCCTGCCGGCAGGGCGCTATGAGTTCAAGACGGTGGTCCGCGATGGGGCCTCCGGCTCGGTGGGCACACAGCAAGTGAGCATCGACGTTCCCGATTTCAGCAGCGCCGCCAGCCCAAGCTCGCTGCTGATGACGACCACGGCGCACGCGGTTCGGCCCGAATCCAAAGGCCGCAAGCGTGAAAGGAAGGCGGCGGTTGCTGAGGGTGACCGGGGCATTGACATCGGCGACACGGCGTTCCTTCCCGAAGCGGCCGACGTCTTCGTGCGGGGCAAGCCAGTCTACGTCCTCTACGACCTCTACAACGCGCCGGAGGTATCGCTGGCCGCACCGCCCGGTCCGCGCGTCTTTCTGCTGCGTGACGGACAGCCGATGGAGCGTCCGCCGTTTGAGACCTACGAAGTGTTCCCATCTCGCGAGAGGCAAGAGCTGCGCTACCTGGCAACGCTCGCGACTGAGACGCTTGAGGCCGGCGAGTACGACCTGGTTGTGATCTTGCCGAACGGGGAGACGGGAAATTCATCAGCCGTTCAGGTTGTTCGAAGGAGAGGCGGGGGAAGGGGCTTTGTCGAACGATCGTTAATCTGGGGTCGGGGGGGTGAAGCCGCCCCGCAGGGTGCCGGGCATCGCGGTGGGTCGCGGCCCCGGGGTGGACGCAGCGGTCCACCCCTACCGATGGGTACCCGCGCCGTCTTCGATTTCGTTCGGAGACTGCTCGGCTTCGATTGGATGGGAGTGACCGTCCGGTCGGCCAGCGTCAGGAGTTGCCGGCCTTGCCCTCACGCTCGGTGAGGAGCGACTTGAGGTGGTCGAGCTGTTCGCGGATCTTCTTCTCACGGCTGGAGATGGTGGCGATGTAGAAGATGTGAATGATCCATGCCGCGCCGAATGCGAACCAGAGCCACTTCAGATTCTCTTCCATGAGGAGCCGCCTTCCGATTTTCGCCTTCGCCTCAGAGCGCGTGCACCATGCGCCGCAAACCTTCGGTCTCCCGCTGTAGAGTAGCCAACCGTCGCCGAGCCCTCACCACGATCCACAACAGAGCCAACAGCGAGAAGAACGTCGCCGCCAGAACCAGCCACATCTGCGAGTCGAGGCCGCCGCCGGTGATGACCGGACCCGGATGCTGGGTTCGCCACCAGCGGTTGGCCATGTAGATGATCGGGATGTCGACCATGCCCAGAATCGAAACGACGGCGCAGACCACGGCGCGTTGCGATGGCTCGGTCGTTGATTGCCGCAAGATCAGGTAGCCGGTGTAGATGACCGCCAGCATCAGCGCCGACGTGCCGCGCGCGTCGAACGCCCACCAGATGCCCCAGATCGGCCGCGCCCAGAACACGCCGGTCACGAGATTCACGACGCAAAACACCAGGCCCGCCTCATTGCAGGCGACCGAGAGGTCGTCGAAACGAGGGTCCCGATTGGCGAGATAACGGATCGCCGCGACGCCGCCGATGATGAACGCCACCCACGATACGATCGCCGAGGGCATGTGGAAATAGAAGATCCGCTGCACCACGCCCATCGTGCTTTCGTTCGGCGCCCAGATAAAGATCAGGTACAACGACCCGACCAGCATCAGGCCGGTGACGATGGCCAGGGGCAAGGGAATGGATTCTCGGTACGGGGCGATGGTTGGTTGGGCGGTTGGCATCGGCTAAGAAGGATCGACCGAAGGTTCAACAACGCGATTCAACAGCGCCTACCGTTGTGGAAACGGTAGCTCCGTATGATCGCACATGCGCCCGCAGCCCAGCCACGTGCTGCGTGCTACGAGTCGCGGTTCTTGTCCCAGATGATGCGGAGGCCATCGAGCGTTAGGTGCTCGTCGATCTCCTCGATGTAGCGCGAGGCCGGGCAGATGACGCGCGCCTGGCCGCCCGTCGCGACGACCTTCGCCGCGCCGCCCAATTCCGCGATCATGCGCTCGAGGATCGCGTCCACCATGCCCAGCGTTCCGTAATACAACCCGGCTTGCAAGCTGGCAACGGTGTTTGAACCGATCACCTTGGCGGGCTCGATGAGCTCGATTTGCGGAAGTCGCGCCGTCCTCTGGAATAGGGCCTCGGAGGCGATCGTAATGCCGGGGCAGATGGCCCCGCCGAGGTATTCGCCCTGGCTTGAGATGGCGTCGATCGTGATGGCGGTTCCAAAATCGACGACGATGCACGGTCCGCCGTAGCGGCTGAAGGCGGCCACGGCGTTGACGATGCGATCCGCGCCGACTTCGGATGGATTGTCGATCTTGACCGTGATGCCGGTGTCGATGTCGGGAGTGACGAAAAGCGGCTGCGCGCCCAGGTAGCGGCGGGCGGTTCCATCGAGCGAGGCGTTGAGCTGCGGCACGACCGACGAGATGATGATGCCGCTGATCTCGCCGATGTCGAGATCGGCCAGGCTAAACAGGTTCCGAAACAGCACGCCCCAACCGTCGACGCTCTGGGAGGGGTCGGTCTTCAGCCGCCAGTGGGCAACGAGCTCAGAGCCTCGATACACACCGAGCGTCAGGTGCGTGTTGCCGGCATCGACTGCAAAGAGCATTTAGGTTTCGTCCAGCGGCGCGCGGCCAGGCCACGGCCGGACGCTTCCCGAAACGATGGGTTCGATGCGCCCTGGCGCGGTTTCGAGCATCAGCACGCCCGACCCGTCCAGCCCCGCAGTCGTGCCGTAGAGGCGGGACTGACCGTTCTCGACCACGACGCTCTTGCCGCGAACATAGCTTGACTTTCTCGAGAAGGCCTCGATGATCGGCGCAGCACCTTGGTCTGTGAACTCTTCCCCACTAAACACCTCATAGTAGCGTTCCGCGTGAGCCAGTACCGAGTCGAGAACCGTGTCGCGATCGTGGCGTCGTCCCGTTTCGATGAGAAGGGAGGTCGCGAGCCGCGACAGTTCGGGCGGAATGGTTGCCTGGTTCACATTGATGCCCATGCCCGCGACAGCATAGCGCACCGATTTTCCCTCCGAAGACATCTCGACCAAAATGCCGGCGCACTTCTTGTCGCCGAGTAGGACGTCGTTGGGCCAGCGCAAGTCGCAGCGGACGCCGGCGGCTTCGGCAAGGCCGTCGGCCACTCCGAGGCCAAGGGCCAGCGTCAGCGCGGGAGCTTGCGCCGCCGGGACGTTGGGACGCAGAACCAGGGAGAAGTAGAGCCCCGTGCCGGGCTCTGAAATCCAAGACCGTCCCAGGCGGCCGCGTCCGGCGGTTTGTGTATCAGCCAGGATGAGTGTGCCTTCAAGCGCGCCCGCTTCGGCGCGCTCGGTGGCTTCGCGCATGGTGGTGTCGATGGTGTCGAATTGGAAGCGTGGTTGGCCGAAGCGGCGTGGGAGCATGATGGGTGGTGGGGAGCCGGGCGGCTCAGCGGCGCTCTATTCCAGCCGGAAGCCGATGTCCAATGCCCGGGCGGAGTGTGTCACGGCGCCGGCTGAGACGAAATTGGCGCCGGTCTCGGCGTAGGCGCGTACGGTTTCCAGCGTGATGCCGCCGGAAACCTCTACCTTGGCGCGTCCGGCGATCCGCTCGATGGCCTCTCGAACTTGCGGGGGGCTGAAGTTGTCGAGCATGATGTGCTCGGCTTGGGCTTCGAGTGCCTCGTCGAGCTCATCGAACGTGCGCACCTCAATCTCGATGGGAAGGTCACGGCCACGCGCACTCTCGAGGGCCTTCCGAACGCCGCCCGCCGCCGTGATGTGGTTGTTCTTGATGAGGATGGCGTCGTAGAGACCCATGCGATGGTTGGTCACGCCGCCGGCCCGCGCGGCCAGCTTCTCGAGACGCCGCAGACCCGGCGTGGTCTTGCGCGTGTCGAGAACCCGGCAGCCGGTTCCCTCGACCACCTCAACAAACCGCGAGGCCAGCGTGGCGATTCCGCACAGGTGCTGCAGGAAGTTCAACGCTGTACGTTCGAGGGTCAGCAGCCGTTGCGCGCGCCCGGAGATGCGGGCGATCTCGGTGTTCTCGGCAAGGTGGTCGCCGCTGTTGTGCAGCAGCGTTACGTCCTCGTCGGTGTAGATTTGCGGCAGCAGTTCAACGCCCGCCACGACCAGCGGCTCGCGATTGATGAACCCGCCGCCGGCTGTGGCGTCTGTGGGGACGCAGGCGCCGGTGGTGACGTCACCGGGGCCGATATCTTCGGCAAGGGCGCGTTCAATCGCGCCGGTAATCTCGGGATGGTTCCAGGTCACTCCGGTCAAGATGCGTCGTCATGTACCGCAGGAGCACGCGACCGCTCACGGCCGTAGGACAAGGTCGCGGAAGATCTCATCGAGCGGCAGTTGGATCTCGGAATCCAAGACGCGCAGCACACCATCCGCCGGCTCTTCCATCGCGTTCGCCGTGAAGTTGAAGCCTCGCCGCTCGCGTGGATCGATCACCCACACATGCTTCACGCCCATGGCGACATAGTCTCGCACCTTCTCGCGGACGGCGGGCATGCGGTCGTCTCGAGAGAGAACTTCAACGCAGACGATGGGCGCCGTTCCCACGATTGGCTCGGCCAGATCGGATGCGCGAAGTAGACATACATCGGGGATGCGAAAACGACTGTCGCCGACCTGCACCCGCTGCGCCAACAGGGTCACGACACGCCAGGCCCTTTCACGGCTCATCAAGTAAGTGCAAATCAATCCTTGGGGGCGGCTATGATCTCTTTCTCCCAAGTTTCGCTCCACGACCACGCCGTCGATGTACTCCCGATCCGGGTCGTAGCTTGTGGAGAGATACTCCTCCACGGCGACAACGGTTGAAGCCGGCATGTACTCAGGGTAACTCAAGACGACAAGCTGTCCAAGGTGCCGCGGATGCGCTCGATCTGAGACTCATAGTCGGCGAGCTTGCCGCGAATCCCATCCACGACGTGTGCCGGCGCCTTTGCCATGAACTGGTCGTTGCCGAGCTGCCGCGTCGACGAGTCTCGTGCTTTCTCGAGCGGTTTGAGCTGTCTGCGCAGGCGCTCTTCGAGCACCTTCAGTTCCGCTTCGGGCAGGTGCAGGACCAAGTCGAGGTCAGCGCTATGATGCATCGCCCTGCCCTTAGGCGCGTGTCCTCGCTCGACTTCCAGCTTTACATTGACTAGGCGCTGTAGCGCGTCGGCTTTCTCGGCGACCACCTCGGCTACAGGGCCGGCGTGGGCGTAGACGACGCCTTCGAGCTGCGTTTTGGGAGCCACGCCCAACTCGGCCCGCAGGTTGCGGACGCCGGTGGCGAGGTCCCGCAGTGCCGCGATCTTGCGCTCGGCTTCCTCATCGCGGAGACCCTCCCGCGCCTCGGGGTAGGGCGTGAGGGCAATCGACTTGGGGCGGGACGCGGCGTTCTCCGTCAGGCGCTGCCATAGCTCCTCGGTGATGAATGGCATCACCGGATGCAACAGCCGTAGGGCGCGCTCCATGGCGGCCAGCATGTTGCGCCACTCCGGCGTCAGCCCGGACTCGTCCTCGAAAGTGAGCTTCTTCAGCTCGATGTACCAATCACAAAAGTCACCCCAGAAAAAGTGATACAGCGAGTTCGCCACTTCGTGGTAGCGGAACTTGTCGGTATCTACGTTCGCCTGCCGGGCGACTTCGTCGAGCCGCGAAAAGATCCAGCGGTCTTCGAGCGAGACTTCGCCGGTCGACTCAGACGCCTCGGGCACATAGGCGTCGGGATCTTCCGGCACCCAGGGCTCGGCGCCCGAGCGCTCGAGGCTCATGAAGACGAAGCGCGCCGCGTTCCAGATCTTGTTGGCGTAGGTCTGCGCCCCGGCGATGCGCTCCTCCGACATGACGACGTCGGACCCCTGCCCGGCGGCCGAGACGAGAGCGAAACGGACGGCGTCGGTGCCGTATTTCTCGGTCATCTCGATCGGGTCGATGACGTTGCCCTTGGTCTTCGACATCTTCTGCTTGTCGGCGTCGCGCACGAGGCCGTGGATGAAGACCTTGCGGAACGGCACGTCGCCCGCCATCTCGATGCCGAGCATGACCATGCGCGCCACCCAGAAGAACAGGATGTCGGAGCCGGTGTTGAGCAGCGCGGTTGGGTAGAAGGTCTTCAGGTCCGCCGTGTCGTCGGGCCAGCCCATGGTCGAGAAGGGCCACAGGCCGGAGCTGAACCAGGTGTCGAGCACGTCGGGGTCCTGCTCGATGGCTGCGCCGCCGGCCTTCTCGCGCGCTTCTTCTTCGCTGCGGGCGACGATCACTTCACCCGAGGCGGTATGCCAGGCCGGGATCCGGTGTCCCCACCACAGTTGCCGCGAGACGCACCAGTCGCGGATGTTATACATCCACTCGAAGTAGTTGCGCCGCTGCACGTCGGGGATGATCTCGATGCGGCCGCTTTCGACCGCCTCGATCGCTTTTTCGGCGAGTGGCTTGGTGCGCACGAACCATTGCGTCGACACGCGTGGCTCGACGATCGTCTTGCAGCGTTGGCAGCGGCCGATGTTGTTGGTGTAGTCCTCGATCTTGTCGATGCGGCCTTCTTGTTCGAGACGCTCGACGATGCGTTTGCGGGCCTCGTATCGGTCGAGTCCGGCGTATTCGCCGGCGTTCTCATTCATACGGGCGTCGGTGCCGAGCACGGTGATGAACTCGAGATCGTGCCGCTTGCCCGCCGCGAAGTCGTTGGGGTCGTGGGCGGGGGTCACCTTGACGACGCCGGTGCCGAACTCGGGGTCGGCGAGATCGTCGCGGATGATTTTGAGCTCTCGGCCGACGATGGGCAGGGTGACGGTCTTGTCCCAGATGTGGCGGTAGCGTTCGTCTGTCGGGTTCACGGCGATGGCGGTGTCGCCGAGCATCGTTTCGGGACGCGTGGTCGCTACCACCACTTGGTCATCGGAGTCCGTGACCGAGTAGGCGATGTGCCACAAGTGGCCCTGCTGCTGTTCGTAGACGACTTCCAGATCGGAGACAGCCGTTCCGCAACCCGGACACCAATTGATGAGGTATTCGCTGCGATAGATGAGGCCCTTTTCGTGCAGCCGGACAAAGGCTTCGACCACCCCCCGCGTCAGCCCTGGGTCCAGGGTGAAGCGCTCGCGCGTCCAATCGCAGCTTGCTCCGATGCGCTTGAACTGGCGGATGATCGTGCCGCTGTACTTCTCCTTCCACGCCCAGGCGTGTTCGAGGAACTTCTCGCGCCCGATCTCCTTGGCGTCGATACCCTGGTCGGCCAGGTAGCGGGTTACCAACATCTGGGTGGCGATGCTGGCGTGGTCGGTACCGGGCAGCCAGAGGACGTTATCACCCTTCATGCGCCGCCAGCGCATGGTGATGTCGGTCTGGGCGATCTCGTACATATGCCCGATGTGGAGCGCGCCGGTCACGTTCGGCGGCGGGACCACGAGACAGTAGGCGGGCTTTAACGTCTCGTTCGAGGCGACAAACAGGCCTTCCTCGACCCACCATTCGGCCCAGTGGGGCTCGAACCGGTTGGGTTCGTAGACTTTTTCAAGCTGCATGTCGGGGGTGTTTTGTGGGGGGTAAACCCTGTGAAAAGTTCAATATAGCATGGTGGGTGTGGGCGGCCGTTCAGTTCGGCTCACCGCCAAACACAATGAGCCAGGTTTTTCCTGATGCCGAGCGCTTCGGCGAGTTTGCGACAGGACCGGTGGGTGGAACCGTCGGCGGGCCGGCGACGATGTGCTCATCGGTGACTGCAACGACGACGGATTCGACGAAGTAGGTTTCTTCCCCCGACGGTATGTGGCCGCTTGATATGGACCGCATCGGCAAAGCGGTTCAGCGGAGCTGCCCCGGGTCCACTGAAAGCGGTCCTCGACGGCCCGGAAACCGGCCGGCCATCAGTCAGCCTGCGCTTTGCTATAGTCTTGTAAAGTGATGTTTACTTGACTCAGGTGCCGCCAAGATATAGTATGTACGGCCGTGGAGGATTATTCGCGCAATTTGACCAAGTTCGAGACGCGATTGGCCGGCGAGGAGGCCTGTCGAGACTATCTGTTTCAGTTGCCCTGGCCAGAGGGGTGCCGCTGCCCACGGTGCGGTCACAAATGCATGGTCGGAGGTGTGGAAAATAAGGATGTCGCCGACCACAAGATATAGTGGCTACCTGAGTCAACGAAATACCCAGAATGGGGTATCCACTTGACTCAGGTAGCCCCTAGGCGTTGTGGTTTGGTCGATCCATGGACGCCAGCACACTGCACCCAGAATGCACCCTGGGGCGCCAGACGCCGGTCTGCAGGCAATTGGGCCACGAGGCTGCGTTTCGGGGCCGATCAAGGATTACGCACGCGCCATGGCCATCGCAGGCTTGGAAACGTGGTGCTATCGGCAAGCCTTTCCGGGGGCCGCCAATGGCCAACCACAGTATGTTGTGGTCACCTGAGTCAAATGGATACCCCACTATACCCAGTTCTTGTAATTGTGGCCGGGGTGATGAGTCCGACTCTTGAGTCGATCGCTCCGTGATGCTGAAGTCGAGGTAAAAAGCCAGGCTTGCCTGAGCCGCACATCGCTGAGGCGTGCAGGGTTGACAGGGCGGTTTTGGCGGACTAAAAGGAGTTGCGGGCCGGGCGGAATCACGGCGGAGGAATCCATTGGCAAAGAGGGCTCTCATTACCGGAATCACCGGCCAGGACGGATCGTACCTGGCGGAGTTGCTATTAGAGAAGAGGTACGAGGTTCACGGGCTCGTTCGAAGAGTGGCGTTAGAAGATATGGAACATCGCCTCTCAAGGATACGAGGGATTCGTGACAAAATTGAACTGCACCCGGCATCACTGGAGAGTTACGCCAGCATCTACCGCGTGATCGGCCGCGTGTTGCCGGATGAGTGCTACCACCTGGCCGCTCAAAGCTTTGTGACTTACTCGTTCGACGACGAGTTTTCCACCTTCAACACCAATATCAACGGTACCCACTACATGCTAGATGCCGTTCGAAGCCTGGCACCGAGGTGCCGCTTTTACTTTGCCGGCTCCAGTGAGCAATTCGGCCACGCCGAAGAAGTCCCACAGTCGGAGAACACTCGCTTCCACCCACGTTCGGCCTACGGCATCAGCAAAGTTGCTGGCTTCGAGCTGACCAGAAACTGTCGAGAGGCCGATGGGCTGTACGCGAGCTCCGGCATTCTGTTCAACCATGAATCTCCAAGGCGGGGCTCCGAGTTTGTAACCCGGAAGATCACGCAGGGCGTGGCACGGATCCTTTCTGGCAAGACCGATCGCCTTCATCTGGGGAACCTGGGTGCGAAGCGGGACTGGGGATACGCGAAAGAATACGTAGAAGCCATGTGGCTTATGCTCCAACAACCGGAGGCCGATGATTACGTCGTGGCGACGGGTGAAACCCACATAGTGGAGGAATTCGTCGAACTCGCCTTCTCGACCGCCGGGCTTGATTACCGTAAATACGTCGTCGTGGACAAAGAGCTGTACAGGCCGGCAGAAGTGAATGTACTCCTTGGTGATGCATCCAAAGCGAGGAGAGTCCTTGGATGGAAGCCCCGGCTTACCTTCAATCAGCTCGTGACTGAGATGGTTACTAGTGACTGTGCCGCGGCCGGCGTTACGAAGCACCTTGGACAAGCTGCCTCCTTATAGGATTACAGGAGCTCGCGCTGTCATCAGAGTCGACCTTGTGATCAACTCACTACTGTCCGGCTATAAGTCGAACAATGTCAGTTGGTTAGGGGGATGGAGTATGTCGACTTTGGAGGCGGGGCGCTCAAAGGCCTGTAAAAAGGGTGTTTTCTCGAACACGGTGATGCTCAGAACCTGTAAAAGTTGGTAGAGACTGGCTTCCAGCCCGAGGCGCTTCTTCAGGATGGCCACCAGCAGATAGGTTGCGATGGCAATCCAAACCTGCGTCTTGACGGCGTTCTCGCTGGTGCCGTAGAAGGCCTTGATGCGGAGATGCTGCTTGATCCATTTGAAGAACAGTTCGACTTTCCAGCGGGCCTGGTAGAGATGCGCGATCGTCAGTGCCGCCAGGTCGAAGTTGTTGCTGAGAAAGACCAGCCGTTGATCGGATTCGGCGTCGTGGAACCGCACGCGCCGCAAGGCCTCGGGATAGACGCGTGCGGATCGAGGGTGGCGCAGGACCACGGTGGGGTCGGAGAGGAGGCCGCTCTCCAACGGCACGGGGCGGGAGTAGCGCCGGTCGAGTTGCACGTTCTTCTTGCAACGCACCACATAGAAGGCCGAGCAGAGAACGAACCTGTGGAGCCGTGCGAAGTCGAGATAGCCGCGGTCCATGACGTAGAACGAACCGGCCTCCGGCGTGAACTCGTCGAGGAGGTTGACGTCGTGCCCGCGGGCCGGGCTAAGGCGGACAAACGTGGGGATCGAGCCGCGCAGGTCGAGCAGCGTATGCAGTTTGACCGCCGCTTTGGTGCGGCGAAAGCGAGCCCAGGGGAACAACGACAAGCACAGGTCGATGGTGGTGGAATCGAGGGCATAGACGGTGGCGTCGAGATCGGCGCCGATGGCTTGGTGAGCGTACATCGGGCGGGCGATGCCAATGAGTACTTGCGCCAAGTCTTCCCAAATGCGCCAGTCATGAGCCTCGTTGGCGTCGGCCAACGTCGAACGAGAGATGCGTCCCCGGAATCCCAAATGGTAAAGCCGGTGTGTCACCGAACGCAGGCAGGTTTCGATGTCACGAAGGCTCTCGCGCCCCGTCAATTGGGCGAACGACAGGGCAAGGAACTGGTCCATGCAAGAGAAGCCACGATGCCGCCGCTCCCCGCCGTAGCGGCGGACGCACCGATGAAACTCGTGAGCGGGGAGGTGGTCGATCAACTGCGAGAAGACGGCACGGCCGGAGTTCATGGACCATGGTCCGCTCCGAAGGCCGTCCTCCAGCGGGGCCGCAAAGCCCAGGGAGAATTCAAATCGAAAACGGTGAGAGAAGGACCTAACTTACCCTCCTCCAGCTACTTGCGACTACTCGCCAACTCGTTAGCCGGACAGTAGTGATGAAGAATCTTTAGACTATCTGGAAAAACCACGCCATATTCTGCCAAATCTTGCCAAACTGTTCCATTCCGCCGAACCGTCCGCCCGCGAGGACCCGTCCCAGCCGCGGGAGCCGGCCTGCAGGTTTCAACAAGTGACGGGGCGAAGCGTGTGGTAAGGCCAAGGGCACCGTGTCTGAACGTCGATGTCTACCAGGCCACAGGTCCGGAGATGTCGAAAGGCGCCGGCGTCGGTCGGAACAGAGTGGGTCTCGTGGTTCGTGATGCGTGAACCGTTGGGCAGTGGGAATTGTGGCGCCTGAGCGCCCGGAGGCGCGTCGCACGGGGTGCCCTGTCAAGGGAAGAAGGTTGAGTCGCCCCTTTCAGGGCTCTGTTCGGGTTGGGGAACTCGTTTCCCAGCGCTTACGCACTGGGCTGATATCTGGGCCGCCCCCTTCGGGGGCTGTGTTTCGCGGCGGCGCGGCACCTAAAGGCACTATTCGGCACTGCCGATTCGCAATAGGTACGCCCCCCGCTCGTCAACGGGACGCTCACGATGACTCCGCTCCACGGACCCGCCCGCAGACCCGCTAGCGCAGCAAGCGTTCCAGAGCCGGTTGAGTTTTCATTGCGCAAGAAACTGCTGTTCTGCGGAGTGTTGGGCGCGCTGGTGTTGCTGGCCGGCGTCGTGGCGGAGGGGTTGCTGCGGCTTGCAATGCCTGACTTGAAATACGCCTATGCGGCGCCGATCGACCCCGAGACCGGCTACGGGGTGACCCTCGGGCACCGTTTCTCGCTCAACAGCCTCGGCATACGCGAAGTGGAGTTCCCTACCGCGCGGCCCGCGGGGCAAACACGCGTCCTGTGCCTGGGGGACAGTATTACCTTCGGCTACGGCCTGCCGTATGAGAGCGCGTGGCCCAAGCTGCTCGAGGTTCACCTGCGGCAGCGCTACGCGGGCAAAGACATCTTCTGCATCAACGCCGCGGGCAACGCCGCCACGACACACGAGGCGCTTGCACTCTACCGCGAGACGGCGCGCGCCTTCGGAGCGGGAACCGTGGTTCTCGGGTTCTGTATGAATGACGTCCGCTTGGCGCGGCATTCCAATGACGTGAAGAGCGTCGCGCTGGCGCGCCCCGGGAGCGGCCTGCGCGCTTGGCGATTCGAGTTGCGCCGCAGCTACCTGTTTTCCGCGCTCGATTTGGGCATGACGGAAGTGATCAAGCGTCACATCTATCCGCTGAGCGGTAAGAGTTGGCTCACGAGCCATCCTTACCAACTCAACAGCCTAGGTATGACCCAGGTCGCGGGGCAGGCTTGGCGGGAGACTCTAGCATCTCTAAGGGAGTTACAGAGTGCGGTGGCTGCTGACGGGGCGACGCTCGTGGTGGCCGCTTTCCCTTATCAGTTCCAGATCAGCGACGACCCCCGCGATAATCCATACCGCATCGACAAGACACAATTTCGCATTGATGCTTTTGCTCGGCTGGAGAAGTTCTGCCGCGAGAACGGAATCGAGCTAGTCAGTCTGCTCGATGAGTACTCCCGCGCGAGGGAGGACATGATCACCGGCCAGCGTGAGTGGGACGACCTCTTTATTGACTACTGCCATCCCAATCACGCTGGACAGCAAATCGCGGCGCGGGCCGTCTACCGCACGCTGGTCGGGGAGAACCCAGAGCCGTTCGGACGCCCGGACCGGGCGCTTAAGACTTCGACGGCCCGTTCGCCCGGCGTGGGGCTCTCCGCATTGGGCCCTACCGGGGCCGCGGGACGGCGCTTCACGAGACGCCGACTAAGGGACCAGAATCCGTAGATGTGCGATAACAGGGAAGATAAGCCGATCCAGTGGAAGCAACTCAACGGACGGCCGTTTGAACACCCGATGAGCTCGCCGAACGACACTTACATCCTGGGCATCTCGGCCTATTACCACGATTCAGCCGCCTGCCTCGTGCGAAACGGCGAGATTGTGGCCGCTGCCCAGGAAGAGCGCTTCACGCGCAAGAAGCACGATCACCGCTATCCGACCAATGCTGTCGCTTATTGCCTGCGCGAAGCCGGCATCCGCTCGGGCGAGGTGAGCTATGTCGTCTTCTACGACAAGCCGTTTCAGAAGTTCGAGCGGCTGCTCGAGACCTACCTCGACTACGCGCCCAGCGGCATCCGGTCGTTCCTGCAGGCGATGCCGCTTTGGTTGCGCGAGAAGTTGTGGATGCGCGAGCAGATCGAAAAGGAGTCGCAGTTCGAGGGGGTGGTGCTCTTCACCGAGCACCACGAATCGCACGCAGCCAGCGCCTTCTTCCCATCACCGTTCGAGTCGGCGGCGATCCTGACGATCGACGGCGTGGGCGAATGGGCCACCAGCAGTTACGGGCTCGGCAGGGGCAACCGCGTCGAGTTGAGGGCCGAGACGCAGTTCCCCCATTCCCTCGGGTTGCTGTATTCCGCATTCACCTACTACACGGGTTTCAAGGTCAACTCAGGCGAATACAAGGTCATGGGACTGGCGCCCTATGGCGAGCCGCGCTACACCCGGCAGATTCTCGACGAGCTGATCGACCTGCGCCAAGACGGGTCGTTCCGGCTCAACATGAAGTACTTCAACTACTGCCAGGGCTTGACGATGACCAACGCCGCGTTCGACCGGATCTTCGGCGGTCCGCCGCGAAAGCCCGAGAGCGAGGTCACGCAGCGCGAGATGGACTTGGCGCGCTCGGTGCAGGAAGTGACCGAGGAAGCCATGCTGCGTATGGCCCGGCACGTTCACAAGGAAACCGGCGAGCGGAACCTGTGCCTGGCCGGCGGCGTGGCGCTTAATTGCGTGGGCAACGGACGGTTGCTGCGCGAGGGGCCTTTCGAGAACCTGTGGATCCAACCCGCGGCGGGCGATGCGGGCGGCGCCTTGGGCGCGGCGCTGTCGGCCTGGTATCAGTATCTCGACAAGCCCCGCGAGGTCTCGCGCGTGTGCCGCGGGCGCATCGACGGCATGAAGGGCTCCTACCTGGGCCCGGAATTCTCGCCGACCGAGATCGCTGAGTTTCTCGATACCCAGGGCGCGAAATACCGGCGTGTCGCTAGCGGCGACATGGTGCGTTGGAGCGCGAAACAACTGGCGGCGGAAAAGGTCGTCGGCTGGTTCCAAGGCCGGATGGAGTTCGGCCCGCGGGCGCTAGGGGCGCGGAGCATCCTGGGCGACCCGCGTTCGCAGAAGATGCAGTCGATGATGAACTTGAAGATCAAGTTCCGCGAAAGTTTTCGTCCGTTCGCCCCGTCGGTGTTGCGCGAGGCGGTCTCTGACTTTTTCCAAATGGACGTCGACTCACCCTACATGCTGCTGGTCGCGCCGGTGCAGCCGGACATTCGCCGCCGCATGAGCGCCGACCAGGATCGGCTGTTCGGCATCGACAAGCTCAACGTGCCGCGCTCGACGATCCCCGCCGTCACACACGTGGACTATTCGGCGCGGGTGCAAACCGTGCGGCCCGAGGAGAACGGACTGTACTACGATCTGATCGCCGAGTTCGGCAAGCTGACGGGTTGTCCCGTGGTGGTCAACACCTCGTTTAATGTGCGAGGCGAGCCGATGGTTTGCACGCCCGAGGACGCCTACAAGTGCTTCATGCGGACAGAGATGGACGTTCTCGTCATCGGCGATTTCGTTCTCGAGAAGCAGGACCAGGGTGAGTTCGTGGAAGAGGTCGCCTGGCAGGAGGTCTTCCAGCTTGACTAGCCCGCTCGATCCCCTATCGCCGGACGCCCAACTCACAGCACAGGCGCGCAAGTCCGCCGTCGCTGTGGGGGTAGTGCTGCTGGTGATTGCCGGGTTCAATTTTTGGCAGGGGCGGCCGGCGGTCTACTACCCCTTCGGTTTGATCGGCTTGAGCCTGCTCGTCATCAGCCGCGTCTGGGACGCCGGGGCGCGCGGATTCCACCACTACTGGATGAAGTTCGCCGGGGTGCTGGGCTATTAACGCGCGGATTCTGCTCTCGTTGATGTTCTATCTGGTCATCACCCCGTACGGGCTCATCTCGCGCCTGGTACGGCGCAACCCGCTTCGTCGCCGCGGCCCTTCGCAGGAGAGCTACTGGATTCCACGCAAGACCCTCAAGCAAGAACACGAGCAGTTCGAGCGGCTGTTCTGATCCGCCCGGATCGCCGGCGTCGCTTGAATCAAAACCGGGTCGCGGCCTTCGCGGCCTTTCCCCCAAATCCGTACATAAGTCTCTTCGACGACGAAGATGAGCCGTTAGCGCCCGTGAACCGAGCGTCACAATCATAGCCCATGGATTTATCCATGGGTATCGGTCGAGAGCGCCTCCACCCGCCCGTTGCTGTTTCTTCTTAAGGACGGATCGCGGACTTTCCGGCCTTTCCCTGCGAGTGTGCAACGATAGAAGAAGCCGCTATGCTTCGGCGGCCTCTTCTCAATCCCTCGCTCACGGCTTTTTAGGCATAGCCCCTTCTGCCGGCACAAGTGCCTCCCCTGCATGGACACCCGCGTCAAGATCCTCAGCCCGGAGCGCGCCCGGGAAGTCGTCTCATCGCTGATCACCGCCGGTGAGCGGATCGCGGTCGTGAAGGGCTGGTTCGATATCCTGCGGTCGGCACACGGCGAGGTGATCGAGGGTGCGGCCTCGGAGGGTCACCGTGTTGTCGCCCTCGTCCATGCGGACCGCGAGTCGCACCCGACCGTGCTCGACGAGGGTTCGCGGGCGCAACTGGTCGCCGCAATGGGGGCCGTGGCCTACGTGGTAATCTGTGACCAAGCCGCCGAAGAAGAACTCACGGCCGCTTGGAAACCGGCGGTGATCTTGGACGCGGAAGAGCCGATTCCTGGCAGTGTCGTCGAAGATGTCCTCCAACGGTACCGATCGACGTAGGCGAGGTGGCCTGCCACGTCGCATCCTGGTCGTCCGGCTCGGCTCGATGGGCGACGTCATCCACACCCTACCCGCGGTGGCCCGTCTCAAGTCGCGCCTTCCGGACGCCGAGCTAAACTGGGTCATCGAACCACAGTGGGCCTGCCTGCTGAAGGGGAATCCGTCCGTCGACCGCGTCATCGAGGCCCCTCTGCGCCGCTGGCGCGCCCAGCCGTTTCGGGCTCGGACACGGCGCGAGTTCCGAACCTTTCGAGAGGCACTGCGCAAGGAGCCGTTCGATCTCGCCATCGACTTCCAAGGACTGCTGAAGTCAGCTTGCGTCACCTACCTGAGCCGGGCTGAGCGAGTCTTCGGCTTCCACCGCAAAGAGCTGCGAGAACCGCTGGCGGCGTCTTTCTACTCCGACCGCGTCGCCGCGAGGGCGGCGCATGTGGTCGATCGCAACCTCGAGCTGGCTGCCGAAGCCTTGGCGGCGGCCGGTGTGGGAAATCAAGAACTTGTCGCTGATCGCGAGGAAGAGATTCGATTCCCCCTGCCGGCAGGCGTGCCCGACTCGCAATTGCCGGAGCCACAATTGCCCGGGGGCGGCTTCGTCCTCACGACCCCCATGGCGGGTTGGGGCTCCAAGCAGTGGCCGCTCGAACTCTTTTCGGAGTTGGCGGCAATTATTCACCGCGAAACCGGGATGACGCTGCTGGTCGACTGCGCGGCGGCCGACCGGCCGAACTACGAGGCGATCGTTCGTCGAGCGCCCGCGGGGAGTTGCCGGCTGCACGTCTCCACAATTGAGGGATTGATCGCGGCCACCAGACAGGCGCGCGCCGTCGTCGGCGTCGACAGCGGGCCACTGCATTTGGCTGCCGCGTTGCAGGCACCCGGCGTGGCCCTGTTCGGTCCCACGGACCCGGCGCGCAACGGCCCCTACGGCTCGACCTTTCGCGTGTTGCGCTCGCCCGAGGCAGCGACTTCGTACAAGCGCCGGGGAGAGATCGACCCCTCGATGCGGTCGATCGAGCCGCGAGAGGTTTGGGCGGCGCTCGAACCCATGCTCCGAGACAAACCGCAGGTCGCGAAGCCCGCCGAACGGGCGCGGGCCATCTCGTGAGGGGCCACCTCGTGAAGGGCCCTGCCGTGAAAACCCCTGCTCGTTGAAGAATCACCCTGATCACATTGCCCATATTGTCTACAGGAAACCTAACGATGAATCGCTTTGTTGCCCTCTTGTCTCTCATCCTCTCGGCGGCGATCTTGTCGCCTCCCAGTCTCGCGCAGCAACCCGGCGGCCTTCTTCCGAGCCGGGAGGCTTTCCAGCTTTACAGGCAGATCGGTGATCACATGGAGGCAACCTCGATGGCCGTGCCGGAGCTGGCGCGCGCCGGCGCCCCCTTGATCGAGAACGTGCGACAAGCCTCCGACGCCCTGCAGATTGGCGCGACCCGTGAACACTCCGGGCTGATTTACAAGCTGACCCGGAACGCCCGGATCTATCTCGATATCGCCGATGCCGTTCCGACGACCAGTCCGTTTGCCGCTGAAGTAGAGCGGCAACTCATCGAGCTGCGTCAGGGGGTGCAGCGAGTCGAGATCCATTTCCTAGCCCAGCTCGGCGCCAAGGAAGACCGGCTGCGCGGCTCCGACCGTGACAACCTGCGGCGCTATTCCCAGCAGAACCGCGAACTCGGGCCGCCCCAGCCGGACGAGAAGCGCGTGGTCTTCCTGGGCGACTCGATCACCGACGGCTGGCCGCTGAACCAATATTTCCCCGGCAAACCGTACGTCAATCGTGGTATCGGCGGGCAGATCACATCCCAGATGCTGGCGCGCATGAAGGCGGACGTCTTGGATCTCAAGCCGACGGTGATGGTCGTGCTCGCCGGCACCAACGACATTGCCCGCGGGGTATCGACGGACATCATCAAGAACAACCTGTCGATGATCGCCGACCTGGCGGTGGCGCATGAAATCGCGCCGGTTTTCGCTTCGATTCTGCCCGTGAGCGACCACCACGAAAAGAACGATCCCAACTATAAGCGCACCCCGGCGCGCCCACCCTCCACGATCCTCGAGCTGAACGCGTGGATTCGGCAGATGTGCGAGGTCCGCGACTTCGTGTACCTCGACTACTTCTCGGGCACGGTGGACTCGGGTGGCTACCTCCGAGCCGAGATCGCCGACGACGGCCTGCACCCCAACGCCGAGGGCTACCGCGTCATGACTCCCCTCGCCCATGGAGCCGTGAATCAGGCGCTTCGAGCTCGGGCTCCGTCCAAGAAGAAGAAGCGCTTCGGGATCTTCTAGGCGATGGCAATCCCGTGGCGCAGGCCTTCAGTTCTGGAACGGCTCGCTCCCGGCCCAACCACGACCGGTCTCTGCTACCGGAAGTTTCCGTGATGTGAGTCTCACGTCGGCCCGGAGGCCGACGCTGCCCGCCGGGAGGCGCGCGCCACCTCGTCATCTCCCCGCCAAGCACTCGACCAGCGGTAGTCCTCTGCACGCTTTACCAAGCCCGCCTTGACGGGATTCTCCTCGATATAACTCTTAATCCGCTCAAACTCGTCTCCATCCCGCACCAAGTGGTCATAGGATTCCGATTGCCAAAACGGGTTCCCCGCCCGGCATAGGATCTGGTTGGCCCGCCGCGCCGAAAAGCTCTTCACGGACTTCAACAGCTTGGACGGCGCGATGTGCGGCGTCACCAGTACGTGCACATGGTTCGGCATCACGACGTAGGCGTGCAGGTCGAAGGACGCGATCTCGTTAGCGGCGTACTGAAGCGTGTCTACAACGACCTGTGCAACATCAGGTCGGCGAAGGTAGAGCGGTCCGGTCCGGGTTGTATCGAGATACCGGTCCATCCACACGAAGGCCTTCCCGGAATTCATATTTCCAGGGGGTGGATAACGTGCATGGGGAAGGCTGCCATGCAGATGCCAGGTGAGGAACAACGTCCGACCGGCGGGGTGATCATGCGGCAAGCGCCGCCGGTACCGCGCCATCGTCCCAGTCACTGTACCACGTGGCGCAGGCCTCCTGGCCGGCAGGGTCGGCGTTGGCACCGGCCTTCAGTTCTGGACGGCTCGCTCCCGGCCAAACCACGACACGTGTTCTTCAGAAGGAGTTTCTGGAGGTTGTGAGTTCTTACGTCGGCCCGGAGGCCGACGCAGCCCGCCGAAGGCGCGCGCCACTTGATCGCACCGCATCGTTCACGTGGCGCAGGCCTCCTGGCCGGCAGGGCCGGCGTCCACGCCGGCCTCAAGCTCTGGAACAGCTCGCTGCCGGCCCAACCACGACCGGTGGCCTTCAGAAGGAGTTTCGGAGGTGTGAGTCTTACGTCGGCCCGGAGGCCGACGCAGCGCGCCGGGAGGCGTGCGCCACGCGGCAGAGGCGTTTGGGTTCAATGGTACTGCTAAGAAAGTACTGCTCACGTCCACTCGGCATAGTACTTCGAGCACCAAGAAGTAGGACGACAGACGCGTAACTCACTGGCAGCAAAAAAACTTCGGTCTGATACGATGATTTCCCTTGACATCCTCTTCAGAACCGGCGCACAATATCCGATTGGGGTTTGTCGGAACGTGACCCCATGAGTCGTCCCATCCGAGTTGAGGCCGTGGCCTCGAGAGCATGAGGAGCCAACGATCATGAAGAATCGCAGCGAGCATGGAACGCCCCTCTTACGCATTGCCGTCGGCCTGTTGGTTGTCAGTGTTGTTGTGCTGTGCACGGTGTTCCCGTCTCTCGGCGGGCCTCGCAACCCGCGCATGCGGGTGGGCTCGGCGAATCTGGGCTCGGGCCCCAGCGCGGTTGAGCTCAGGAAAACGCTGCCCGACGACGTGGTGGGCGTGGCGCTCAACAGCATACTGGTCGGGAAGGACTCAGACGTCGGCGGCTCGCTTATTGTCAACACCATTAGTCCCGGCCCGATATTCCTGGACGAGGGCGTTCACATTGCAGTTGACCGCGACGCCACGGTCGGGGATCTGCAGGCTTCTACGGTCGACCTGGACCGCAAGGCCGCAGCGGGAGTCATATGCTCCGACGACCTGACAGCCCACGGCCAGGCGACTTTCAGCGGCGGAGATCCGGACTCCTACAGCAACGCCGACCCTGCGCCTTGCGATGACCAGCCCCCAATCGTCGAGACGCTGCCGCTCTTCGAAAGCGCCTCGCCCGGCCCGTCGGACCTGGATGTGCTCTCGGGCTCCCAGACCATATCCGGCGGCAGCTCGTTCAAGGACATCACGGTCGGCGGCAGCGCCACGCTTGTCTTCGCGGGCGGAACGACCGCGCGTGGTGACGCATATAGTGCGGAGTCGATCTCGCTTGGTCAAGACGCGAAACTGCTTTTCGAAGGTGCGACGGATCTGCTCGTGAGCGACACCTTCGATACCCAAAAGAACGCCGAAGTCCGACCTTGCGAGGCCACGGACACGGAGTGCGACGAGCAACAGGCCGGCTCGTTCCCCACAGCCTCCCAGATTGTCGTTTTCGTGGACGGCGCCAACCCTACCCCGGACGATCCCAATTCGGTGCCCCACCCGGCGAACGTGGGCCAGCAGAACACGGCCCGGGCCAACTTCTATGTGCGCGACGGAACCTTCCAACAGACCGTCGACGGGCCTCGCGAGCTGTACAAGGCAATGTCGTCGTTACCCGGGTCGTCGGCGTTGATGGCTGCCGTGCTGATCACGCCAGGCACCGCCGGGTGACCGAAAACACTGTCGGCTTCGATCTCCTCGTCGGCTTCTACCAACTCGATCGGGCCGATCAAGAACAATTCGAGTATCTGCGGCGTAGGATCAATGGACGACGTGCATCCACCGGGGCAGAACCGAAGGATCTTCGCGTGAATCCCCGAGCAGGTATTGGAACCCATGTTCGGCGTGCAGTTGAGCCCTAGGACTTCCACCGGATCGGGAAACACCCCGTTGGCTTGGTCTCTAGTGGAACAGACAATCTGCAGGTTGGTGGGGTTCGGCGGGTTGAAGTCGATGCCGTCCGGCATCGTACAAAGATCGTAGTCATCCGAGGCGGTTCCGAACGGATTGGACCATTGCAGTACCAGCAGCGCGTCGCCTGCCGTCATCGAAAGGTCGAGCCGCTGGTCGCCGGATGAGAATTCGTGCCGATCGCAGGGCCAGTTGCGCGGAGCGCAGTCAGGATCGCCCAGAAGACCACTGACATACGTGCCCTGATAGTGCCTCTCAGCGTCATTGCCGGCCGCCGAGACCATAACGACACCCTCCGACAGGGCGGTGGCGTAGGAGGCAGCAACTGGGCCATCCGTGAAAAACGGCTCCTCAGCAAAGCCAACGTCGTCCACGATAACGTGCGCGCCCCAAGTCTTCAGGTCTGTCACGCGGGAAAGAAACTCAGCAGTGGACAACGGATCGCCTGCGTTGAAAGCGCCCCCGATGGCCAGGTCCGCATCGGGCGCCAGATCGTGGATGATCTCCCCGATCGAGGTACCTTCGCCACCATTCGACGTGCCAAAAGTCGTGATGATCGCCGGCAAGTCGCCGGTACCGGTGGCAGTCGCCGAACCGTCCGAGCCGTCTGAAATTATTCCTACCTTGACACCCGACCCTGTCGGCCCGGGCAATGCCCTCACGTCATCGGCGTTATGGATCACATCCCCCTCGGAGGTCACCGAACCCGTCCTCGTAAAGCCATAGCTGGGCGTCTTGATGCGAGTCACCGTTTGCAAGGCCGCGACCGCCTCCAGACCGTCATGAGGAATCAGCGCCTGAATCAGATTCAGATCGGAGTTCACGATCTGGATCTCTGCGTGACCCGCGATTTCGATCGACGCGATTGTGCTGATCTCCGTATCCGTGACCTCGAGGTAGACCTTGATGCGACCTTGGTCATCCACCCTGGTCAGGTGTGTGGAAAAGGTGCGGCGGGCGTCCCGGTCTCGAGCGTTGCCAACCGTGATCCCGGCCTGGCGCATCCGAGACGCTCTGCGGCGAAGTCTCCGAGTGATTTTGTGTTGCGCTGGAGTCAACAGTTCCGGCGAGAACCGATCCCGCGTGGATGAGATCTCATCGTGTTCGAGCGGCGTGATGCGGCCGCCTACCTGGGCTTCGGCCGCTGGAGCCAGCAGGCATGCCAAGACTACGGGTAAGCAGTAACGAAGATGGCGCAACAAACGAAGAACTCTCAATGGCCCCTCCCGCGGCAGCGGTGCTCTGCTGCTTGCGAGCAAAGATTGTGTTCAAGACTCCGCAGTCTCTCTGAGGCGCTCGCCCTGGGGCGCCCTTGACGCGGCTCCGGGGTGCCGAGTCTCCAGGCGCGCAATGTCCTCAGTAACATAGTCTCGCCTGCCCCTGTTTCGATCGAGCGTAACAGAGGCCCGCGGACCTGGACAATTCGCTTTCGTGCGGGAGGATACTCCATTATATCTCAACCCACGGCACGCATGATCACCCACGGACCCAGCGACCACCAGCGACCCAGCCCCTAATCCGTCCGTCAGAGTGGTTTGGAGAAGAGCGAGCGGGACGGGGTGAGACGGAAAGGGCTTCGAGTAAGGGTTGAAGTCAAGACGGTCGGCGTCGTTGTCCGCGGGCGGGTCGCACCCGCTCGGTGCACGGCCGGGGTTATCCGGATCCGTCATGCGAAAGATCAAAACCCCCTCGGCCGCCGAAGGTCCCCTGCTGTTTGAGATCGATCCGGAACTGATCGACGAGTGCTTGATTGCGCTGGGAGGTGTGCCGCTGCTGGTCCAGGCGATTCGTTCCCTCGACGTCGCCGGCGCGGTCAAGCGGCACGTGCGCGTCAAGCAGCGCGAGCGAGGATTCGATGAGGCTACCTACGTGGAAAGCTTTGGTGGATGCTGCAAGGCGGGATTTAGGTTAAGCCCAGTTACCCAGCCGCCCGGAGATCAAGAACGTTGCCAACCGCCCACGCTGCCACCAGCGCGTGACCCAAGAGGGAGTCGCCCGAAGCGCCTCACGCCATTCTTCCCACAGCCCGGCGCTGTACGAATCCTTGAGCAGCGGGTATTCCAGCCGGCCATAGCCAAGGAGCCACGCTCTGTAGTTCACCCGATCGTCGCCCCAAGGAGAAGGAAAGGCCCGCTGAAGATCGGGGCGAGAATGGTAGATCTGATGCATCAGCCGGTCGAGCTCCGAAGCGACGGTCGCCCGGGCCGGCCCATCCTGATTCAATAACTCGCGAACTGGAGCGACGAGTGCTTCGGGAAGATCGTAATCCTGCTTCGCCCGACCGACAAACCACTCCAACTATCGTGGCCGGTCCGATCCTAAGACATCCGGCATAGCCGCACGAAGGTCGGGGCGGATGGAGTAAATCCTATGCGCTAACTTTGTCAACCCGCTCGGCCCACTTGGGCTCTCTAGTCGGCAGTTCCACGTTCTTACGAAAGCTTTGAACCCCACTGCGGAAAAGGGGTCGGCCACCGTATTCGGCAGGCTCGGATCTTCCCTGTGGACCCGCCGGGCAACATCCGGGATCGGCGTTCCGTCGGTGAACGACCCGTAGGCGTACGGCCACTGTTTACAGGCCCCATATCCACGCTGCAGCAACTCTTTCCGATAGTCCCGTACCAGAGTTGACGCCTCACCGAGATCCTGTGTTCTGAATCGGTTTTGGTGTCTAGAAAACTCCCCGGGTGCGTCGGGTTTGAACCCGCTGAAGTGAAAAAAGTAAAGCGGCGCCCCGTTAACCAGCGGGACCCCGCTGGAACACTCTACGTGCCGCTGCTGGATGTTCCAGTAAGCCAGATTCATCCCCGGGTCACGCAGGATGCGCACCTTGTCGAACAGGCCCGGGACGAGGTCGACCCACCGCTGGTCGCAATTGAGACTTCTGTCCAGGTCAATGACGCACTCGTCGAAGACCCTTCGTTGCCACCATTTCAGAAACGCTCTCCCACCGCCTCGGTTTGCTAGAGCGATGAAGCCCAGATTGTATGTCCCTGCCCTGAGAATGTCGAGCTCGTTGGGTCGGCCATCGTCTAGTATGGGTTCCGTCAGATGCGGTGTCAGTACGATGTTTGACTGCTCCAAAGCGTCGAAAATCGGGGTGAGACGCCGATAGACTCTGATGTCTGAATCGAAGTAAAGGATCCCATCCAATTGATAGTCTTCGAACAGCATATCGAGCGCGTAAGGTTTGAGCGCATTGCTTAGTTCGAAAACATTGTAAATGGGGTATCCACTTGACTCAGGTAGCCCCTAGGCGTTGTGGTTTGGTCGATCCATGGACGCCAGCACACTGCACCCAGAATGCACCCTGGGGCGCCAGACGCCGGTCTGCAGGCAATTGGGCCACGAGGCTGCGTTTCGGGCCGATCAAGGATTACGCACGCGCCATGGCCATCGCAGGCTTGGAAACGTGGTGCTATCGGCAAGCCTTTCCGGGGGCCGCCAATGGCAACCACAGTATGTTGTGGTCACCTGAGTCAAATGGATACCCCACACATTGTATTTGAAGTGAAACCACTGATTTTGCCGTATGGGAACGTGGCTGGACAAAATGACTGTAAAATCCTCCTGCCCAGGATCGATATAGCCATCTACGACGTCGGCGACAATGACGAACCTTTGCAACCCGGGGTTCGATTTCCGGACGGCAGACATCAGCACGCGGGCGTGCGCCAGGTGGTTCTTTGAAATGATCGTGCAGACAGCGACTTTCATGGCTTGGGGCGGCTCCATCCGTCCCGCGAGTACCGTAGATCCCCCATCACTACTGTCCGGCTAACGAGTTGGCGAGTAGTCGCAAGTAGCTGGAGGAGGGTAAGTTAGGTCCTTCTCTCACCGTTTTCGATTTGAATTCTCCCTGGGCTTTGCGGCCCCGCTGGAGGACGGCCTTCGGAGCGGACCATGGTCCATGAACTCCGGCCGTGCCGTCTTCTCGCAGTTGATCGACCACCTCCCCGCTCACGAGTTTCATCGGTGCGTCCGCCGCTACGGCGGGGAGCGGCGGCATCGTGGCTTCTCTTGCATGGACCAGTTCCTTGCCCTGTCGTTCGCCCAATTGACGGGGCGCGAGAGCCTTCGTGACATCGAAACCTGCCTGCGTTCGGTGACACACCGGCTTTACCATTTGGGATTCCGGGGACGCATCTCTCGTTCGACGTTGGCCGACGCCAACGAGGCTCATGACTGGCGCATTTGGGAAGACTTGGCGCAAGTACTCATTGGCATCGCCCGCCCGATGTACGCTCACCAAGCCATCGGCGCCGATCTCGACGCCACCGTCTATGCCCTCGATTCCACCACCATCGACCTGTGCTTGTCGTTGTTCCCCTGGGCTCGCTTTCGCCGCACCAAAGCGGCGGTCAAACTGCATACGCTGCTCGACCTGCGCGGCTCGATCCCCACGTTTGTCCGCCTTAGCCCGGCCCGCGGGCACGACGTCAACCTCCTCGACGAGTTCACGCCGGAGGCCGGTTCGTTCTACGTCATGGACCGCGGCTATCTCGACTTCGCACGGCTCCACAGGTTCGTTCTCTGCTCGGCCTTCTATGTGGTGCGTTGCAAGAAGAACGTGCAACTCGACCGGCGCTACTCCCGCCCCGTGCCGTTGGAGAGCGGCCTCCTCTCCGACCCCACCGTGGTCCTGCGCCACCCTCGATCCGCACGCGTCTATCCCGAGGCCTTGCGGCGCGTGCGGTTCCACGACGCCGAATCCGATCAACGGCTGGTCTTTCTCAGCAACAACTTCGACCTGGCGGCACTGACGATCGCGCATCTCTACCAGGCCCGCTGGAAAGTCGAACTGTTCTTCAAATGGATCAAGCAGCATCTCCGCATCAAGGCCTTCTACGGCACCAGCGAGAACGCCGTCAAGACGCAGGTTTGGATTGCCATCGCAACCTATCTGCTGGTGGCCATCCTGAAGAAGCGCCTCGGGCTGGAAGCCAGTCTCTACCAACTTTTACAGGTTCTGAGCATCACCGTGTTCGAGAAAACACCCTTTTTACAGGCCTTTGACCGGGATTTCCGTTTTGGCCATCCCGACACGGTCAGGGTGCTCCCATCCGCGGCTCGGATGCAAGACCTTGGTTCTCCTCTCACGGTCGATGCCCCGTTCGCCCCCGATTCGGTCGCTGAATGCCGCTTCATCGCCGCGTTCCAACTCGCTGGGGGGCTTTTCGCCGATACTGCTCCCTAGTAGTTCGCTCTTCAGCAACTCGGCGTCTCTTGTCCGTCGCAGCCCGTCGCTAGCTACCCGCCTGGCACTGGTAGCGCCGCGAGCCGCCTGAGCATGTCACCGAACAGCCGCCGGTTCAGATGCCCCTCCGCCAGCAGCAGCCAGTAATAGCGGGCGTGCTTGACGAGCCGACCGCCCGTCTTCATTAACCTGTGTTGCAAGGTCGTCAGCGACCAACTCTTGATCCTGCTCGGCAGTCCGAGCCGCCGCCACAAGTTGCCCAGGGTGTAAGCCAGCACGCTCAGTTGCAGCCGCACCTCGTTCGCTCGAAAGCGATGGCACGACAGCCGCGTCCAGCTCGTGGCCTGCTTGCCTTCCTTGATCCACTGTTCGGCGGTGCCGCGTTTGTTGTAAAAGCACACCACCGAGCGGCTCGGCAAGGCCTTGTTGGTTACCAGGAAGCCGGGTCGCGCAAACAACTCGCCGGGATGAAGCTCGACCTTGGCGACGATCCGTCGGGGCTTGGACCAGCTCGCGGCTTGGTAGCGGAAGCTCTTGTAGCGCACCAGCGGCTTGGCGCTCGGCCTGCCCGGCGGACGGAACAGAATATCTTCGATCTCCAACTCCAGGTTCTTGTTGGCCGGCATGCGAATCACATAGTCCACGCCACGCTGCTCCAACGCTTCGTAAATCTCCGGCTTGGCGAAGGCGGCGTCGGCCCGGAACGTCACGTGTTTCCCTTCGGCCTGTTGGCGCTCGATCTCGGGCAGCAGCAACTCGTCCCAGTCCTCGGCGCTGGAGACGTTGCCCGCTCGCAGTTTCGCCGCCAGACAATCGCCGTGCTGGTTGAACAGCAACAGCGGGTGCTAGCAGGTGGACTCGAAGTGCCCGTTGTAGGCACTGCCTTCCTGCTGACCGTGGACCGGGCTCTCGGTGGAGTCCATATCGAGCACGACGCGCTCGGACTGGTCCTGCGCTTCGGCTTGAGCGACCAACTCGCGGTTCACCGCCATCAACCCAAGCAGGTTTTCTTCACTGGCCAGCAGCTCTGCCTCAAAACTTTGCCGTCGCGAGGTGAGCGCCCCACCGCGATCCCAGTTTTTCTTCGAGCCCAGCAAGCGAAACGTCGGATCGGCGGAGACACGAACGGCATCGTTGAGGTCCTCGTAGCCTGCGAGTCGGCTGTAGACCGACTGTCGCACCAGATCGGCCAGCGGGAACTTCTTGTTCGAGCCTTGTCGCGAATCCGTCAGATGCTCGTCGATCAGCTTGCCCACTCCGAGCCGCTCGTCCAGTTCTCGGACGAGAACAAGCCCGCCATCGGAGGTCACCCGCGAGCCTTGGAAATCGACCTTCAGAAATCCGTTGAACGATAGCTGAAATGCCCTCTGCTCTTTGTCACCCACTGGGTGTCGCCCTCCCGCTCTCTTGCGCTGCGCTCAAACCCGCATCTGTAAGGGCGCTGAGAGTGCCCGGTTGGTTAGCAGGCAACGGTCAAATCGGAAATCCGGGTTTGAGCGCCCCGCCTCCAGAGTCGACATACTCCATCCCCCTAACCAACTGACATTGTTCGACTTATAGCCGGACAGTAGTGAGTCTGAAGTTTCAAGTCGAGCACCTCTTCTCGCGTTACGTGACTTCTTGGGATCTGAGTAACCAGATTTCTCAGATCTCCAAGTACTACGCCTACCTGGCCGACGCCTTAGACTATCGGCGTGTCAACATTGACGCCGACCCAGAACTGATCCAGCGATTCGAGTCTGTCTATTTGTGGTTGCAGGACAGGCTGGTCGTCTATCCGGACTCAATTCGGCGGCAGATCTCGGAGATAGTGGATAGGAACTCTCTTTGCGATCTGTTCGCCATTCTCTCCGCGCTGTCAGCGAAGGAGCTTGCCGCGCTTCGACAGCGAAGTCTCGCGTTTTCGGTTCTCGACATGTTCCCCTCTTTCGGTCGTAGGTCCTCTTGGTCCGATGACCTAAAGCAGCTGACAATGCCCCAGGTATTGAGGGCAAAAATGGCTCTGAAGCGTTTGAGCCAGATTCTACAGTTCGCGGCGTCGATCGAGGTTGTCGACTACGACAATACCTTCTTCGAATTCAAGGACAACTATGATCCGAATATCGTAGATAAGAACAAGCTCCTTACGTTAGTCCATTACCTTAACGTCCAGACGAACTCAATTCCCGATGATACGATCAGAGAGCGGCTCGCGACGAAGCTCGCTGACTTGGAAGCCGAGATCCGCAAACCAAAGAACTGGGGTATTTACTTGACTCAGGTGACCCCTACATCTTGTGGTCGACAGAAGCAGCATTTTCGGTGCCGCCGATGATGGACTTGTATGGCACGGGGTCGATGGCGACCGCCTGTTGCACAAGTCGATAGAAGAGCTTCCCTCGGCTGCGAGAGTTGCGTCGATTAAAGCGGAAGGTAAACTCGTCCAGGTAGTAGTCCAGATGCTTGGGGTTGACGGCCCCCTGATGCGTCCCCAGCAGCCAACGCTTCAAAAGCGACGCCACGCGGTGCACTCGGGGCAGCAGCTTCGAGGCCGACTCCGGCCCCTCATCGAGGAACGTTACTTCGTGCCGGTAGCCGCGCTTCTGTAGCGGCTCATAGCCCAGCCAGCCGTCGGTATGAACCGTGCTGCCCCGTTCAATCGCTTCTTCGACAAAGGGCATCAAGCTTTCTGCGCTTCGCATCCCGGACTCTGCGCATCCGAAGCCGTCCCGTTCCCCTGCCGTCCTCCTGGGCGGCGATGGCAATCAACGATTTGGTATAGGTCTGGCGACCGCGCACGCCCTCTTCTGGGCTGCCCCAGTACGTCTCGTCCACCTCCACACGGCCGCTGAGGCGGTCGCGACCGGGGCGCACCATGGCGCGGCGCAACTTGTGCAGCCAGCTCCAGGCCGTCTTGTAGCTGCCCAGCCCCAAGACCCGCTGCAGCCCCAGGGCACTCACTCCGTTTTTCTGACTGGTCTCACCCACCCGATGGCTCGCAACCACAGCCGCAGGGGCTGACGAGTGTCCTGGAACACCGTGCCAGCGGTGACCGAGGTCTGCCGACCGCAGCCCGAGCACTCCCACAGCCCTTGCCGGACCGGCCAAGCCGCGCCGTGTCCGCAGCGCGGACAGCGGAATCCTTCCGGCCAGCGCAGCTGGAACAGATAATCCCGACAAGCCTCCTCCGTCGCAAAGCGGGCCTCGAACTCAGCCAAGTTCCGCGGATAGTCCTCCATCGCACCGCATACTACATCTTGGGGCTACCTGAGTCAAGTAAACCCGCATTTTCAATTTGATGTTTGACATCCCGACCTTCCAGCGGCCTTGAGCGTCTTTATTCATAGGGGCTAGAGCCCGATGAGGACGCCATGGAGGCCAACACCCAATGGGTGAAAAACAAACCAAGCCATTCCAGCTAAGTTTCAATGGACTTCTCAAAGTCGATTTCCAGGGATCGCACGTCACTTCCGACGGTGGCCTGATTTTGGTTCGCGAACTGGACGAACGGCTCGGTCTCGGAGAACTGATTGACGAGCATCTCAGCGACTCCCGGCAAGGCACAAACAAGCAGTTCACGCTCGCTGATCTGTTGCGGCAGTCGGTTTACAGCCGACTCGCCGGCTACGAGGACCTCAACGACGCCGAGCGGGTTTCGATCGATCCGACGTTTCGGCTGATCGGTTCGCAGAAGATCTGGGATCGCGGTGCGGCCTTGACCTCGACGCTGCACGGCTTCGAGACGGAGATGCTGGCGAGCGAAGAGAACCTGCTGGGGCTGATGGCGCTGAACCGAGAGCTGGTCGGGCAAGCGGAAGCGTTCGACGACGCCGAGCGGGTCGTTCTGGACCTGGACTCCACCGAGAGTCCGGTCCATGGCCAACAGGAAGGCAGTGCCTACAACGGACACTTCGAGTCGGTCTGCTACCACCCGTTGCTTTTGTTCAACGGTCATGGTGATTGCCTCGCTGCCAAGCTGCGTCCAGGCAACGTGCACAGCGCCGAGGACTGGGATGAGCTCTTGTTGCCGGAGATCGAGCGCCAACAGGCTGCGGGCAAGCAGGTCGCCTTCCGGGGCGATGCGGCCTTTGCGAAGCCGGAAGTTTATGAGGCTTCGGAGGAACGCGGAGTACAGTACGCCATTCGCATTCCGGCCAACAAGAGCTTGGAGCTGGAGATCGAAGACATCCTGTTTCGCCCGCCGGGAAGGCCTTCCCGCAAGCCCTTGGTGCGCTACAAGAGTTTTCGCTATCAGGCGGAGAGTTGGTCGCAGGCGAGGCGGATCGTCGCTAAGGTCGAGCATCACCAGGGCGAGCTGTTCCCGCGCGTCGGATTCATCGTGACGAGCATGAGCTTGCCGAGCCGCTCGGTGGTGCGCTTCTACAACAAGCGCGGCACGGCGGAACAGTGGATCAAGGAAGGCAAGCAGGCGACGCACTGGACGCGATTGTCGTGCCATCGATTTCGAGCCAACGAAGTGCGGTTGCAACTGAGCGTGCTGGCCTACAACCTGGGCAATCTTTGGCGGCGGCTGGGGCTTCCGCAGCGAATCAAGAGTTGGTCGCTGACGAGCTTGCAACACAGGTTGATGAAGACCGGCGGTCGGCTGGTCAAGCACGCGCGGTATTACTGGCTCTTATTGGCGGAGGGACATCTGAACCGGCGGCTGTTCGGCGACATGCTGCACAAGATCTGGGCGCTGCCGCTGCCGAGTGGGTAGCATTGCCGGAGTGAGGATCAACAGCTTTTGGCTCCAAAAGGTTTCGCAAGGAGCAGTGTCGGCCGGAGCGCCGTTCAAGCCGCTCAATCAACGACTGTGAGCGGTCGAACCAGCTCTGGCGACTACCAGCAGAGGTGATGTGCAGGGTTCAGCGTGAAAGGACGTGCTGTTCGGAGCGGAGCGGGTGTATACTGTGGCCGTGCCAGGGCCAAAATGGAAATCCTGGGTAAATACCCCATACCAAAGATTCGATGGGGAGTTGTAATCACAGGATTTTTCATCCTTTTTGGCGTTCTCGCTGATCTCAAGACGATGTATCCCAAGATCTACGATCAACCCTTGCGAACGGTTGAATCGATACTCTCGGAACTTCACAGGGGTGGCCTCGTAAGTGACAAAGACCAGCGCCTATTGAGCGAGGCCGATTCGCCGGAGAGTGAAGACAACGACTCAGGAACAATTCCTGATCCTCCGGACACTACCTTGCCGAGCCGAGATATGCGACTCAAGGAGGAGGAAGAGGGTACTGTGGATAGCTAGCGGTCATGTCCTGCCAAAGGCTGCGGAAAAGTCGGAAAGTCGGGGACAGGGAAAGTCGGGAGGGAAAGTCGGGGGGAAAGTCGGGAAAGTCGGGGACAGGCTACTACTTCTGGGTTACCACTTCTGCCTTACGCACGCCTCGCAAGTGGCAGCGGATGGCGTCGCGGGCCATTTCGGGGGCTTCTTCGATCGTGCGTCCGTACGTCACAATTCCCGATAGTGCGGGAACGATAACCTGGTAGCCCCCCTCGGTCAACTCTTCGTAGATCACGCTGTAGCCATGCTCGTCCACCGACTCCCCCTTCGGGTGCTTCGTGATGGAACTGGGCCCCCGCGTTGGCGCAGCGGGCTCTTCCTTCCGCTGGCCGGCACACGGCCCATTTGTAGTGTAGGTCGAGATCGCAGCAGCGTCAAACGCATGAGCGGGGCGGCCTACTCGCCGGGTGCGATGGGGTCGTTGGTGCCGTTGAAACCACTTGCCGGGTCGCCGTTCTTCCACCGCCCTTTCAGGGCTCCTCGTCGGAATGGGCGGGTACCCAGGGTTGCGCCCTGAGGGGCTTCACCCTGGGCTAACATCCAACGCCGCTTCGCGGCTGACAACACTTTTACCGGCGTAGCCGTAGACCTGACGCGCCTAATGAACCAGCAAGTAGTTATCGGTTTCCCACTGGCTGATGCTTTGGTGGTAGTCGGCCCATTCGTCGCGCTTGACTTGGATGTAGTAGGGCGCGTAGGTCTCACCGAGGGCGGCCTTCACCACATCGTCCTGGTCGAGGCAGTCGAGGGCTCCGGATAGCGTGGTCGGTAGAAAGGTGATGCCTCGCTCGCTCAGATCGGCCTCGGAGAGCACGTAGAGGTTCTCGTTGTTTTTCTGGCCGGGGTCCATCTGGTTTCGGATGCCGTCGAGGCCTGCGGCCAGGGTCACCGCACAGGCCAGGTAGGGGTTCGACGCGCCGTCGGCCGTGCGGTTTTCGATGCGGCCGGGGCCGGGGACGCGGATCATTTGCGTGCGGTTCGACGGGCCGTAGGTCACGTAGACCGGCGCCCAGCTTGCGCCCGAGCTCGGCGCGCCGCGGGTGAGACGCTTGTAGCTGTTGACGATCGGCGCCGTCACGGCAGCCAGGGCCTTGGCGTGATGGAGGATGCCTCCGGTGAACCAGCGCGCCAGTTGCGAGAGGCCGAGGTCGTCGCTCTCATCGAGAAAGAGGTTCTTGCCCGACTTCGCGTCGGCCAGGCTCATGTGGTAGTGCGTGCCGTTGCCGGTCAGGTTAGCAAAGGGCTTCGGCATGAACGTGGCCCACAGGCCGTGCCGCTCGGCGATGGTGCGGACCATCCACTTGAAGAAGGTGTTGCGGTCGGCCGTGGTGAGGGCGTCGGCGTAGGACCAATTGATCTCGAATTGGCAGTTGGCGTCTTCGTGGTCGTTGGCGTAGGGGCCCCATCCCATCCCCTGCATGTAGCCGATTAGTTCGGTCATCAGGTCGAGATTGCGATGCAGGGCGCGCAGGTCGTAGCACGGCTTCTCGAGGCGGTCATGCACGTCCCAGGGGGCGAACTGGCCGCTGTCGTTTTCCTTCAGCAGCATGAACTCGGGCTCGACGCCGACGTTGAGAACGTAGCCTTGCTCGGCGGCCTTGGCGAGCTGACGCATCAAGATTGTGCGCGGACAGTAGGGCCACGGCTCGCCGTCGACATGCAGGTTCCCGGCGAGCCAGGCAATGTTGTTGCGCCACGGCAGCACGGTGAGCGAGCTGAGATCGGGGATGCTCATGATGTCGGTGTCGTGGGGGCCTTGGCCGAGATGTCCCGCGGCGAAGCCGGCAAAGCCCGCGCCCTCGCGAACCATTTCGTCGAAGTTGGTCGACGGCACGAGCTTCGCCTTGGGCGCGCCGCCCATCTCAACGAAGGAGCACAGGAAATACTCGATGCCCTCTTTTTCGATGCGCTTCTTGACGTCGTCCGCTGTCACTTTCGCCTCCCAAAGGTTATGAGTGAATCAGTTTGCTCGCCGATAAATCGGCGCCCAGGTGGCGTAAGCCTCCAGGCTTGCCGAGTCTCGATTCTTCGGGACTCAGGACGGCAAGTGACCGAGCAGCGTCTGTGGATCGAGGACCTGAGAACCGAAGAATCGGTTCTCGGCAGGGCTGGAGCCTTACGCCACGTCCCGCGCGGGCACCTCTTCCAAAACCTGACACGCTTGTAATCTTTTGCCCCTTCATACGACTAGTGAATCAGTTCCTTGTTAATGGGAAACCGCCGCCGCCGCTTTTTCGCCCACCAGGTCTCCGGTGCGGAAACGGCCGGGGGTGAAGGGTGCGATCACCTCGGGCACTTTCTTGGTCGCAATCAACTCGGCCAAATAGCGGCCCGCCGCGGGCGCCGCCTTGAAGCCGTACGTGCCCCAGCCGACATCGACGTAGAAGTTGCTCACGTCTTCGGCGGCGCCGATGATCGGGGCGAAGTCGGGCGTCATGTCGCAGATGCCCGCCCACTGGCGCAAGACCTTGATGTGATGCAACTGCGGGAACAGCTCGAGCGCCGAGGCGGCCATGTGTTCGAGCGTCGGCAGCGTGCTGGCCATGCTGTAGGACTGATAGGGATCGATCTCGGCGCCGATGACCAGTTCGCCGCGCGAGCTCTGATTGACGTAGACATGTAGGCTGGCGGACACGATGACGGTATCGAGAAACGGCTTGAGTGGCTCGGTCACGCAGGCTTGCAACGGGTGGGTGACGATCGGCATCGCCACGCCGGCCATGTCGCAGATGGTGGTGGCCCATCCCGCGGTGGCGTTGACCACCGCGCCCGCCGCGATGTCGCCGCGGTTCGTGACGACCTTGTTGGCGCGCCCGTTCTCCACCTGGATGCCGGTCGCCTCGGTGTAGGGGTGGATCTCGATGCCCATGCGGTCGCAGGCGCGGGCGTAGCCCCAGACGACCGCGTCATGTCGGATGATGCCGCCCGGCGGGTGGTAGAGCGCGGCCATGATCGGGTACCGGGGCCGGTCACTACAGTCAATGCCGGGGACGAGTTTCTGGATTTCGTCGGGGCCGATAATGCGGCTGTTGACGCCCATGAGTTGGTTCGTCTCCGCGCGCACCCGCAGCCCCGAGACGGCGGTGTCAGTGTGCCCCAGCGTCATGTGGCCGCATTGGCTGAACAAGACGTTCCAGCCCAGCTCGCTCGACATCTTTTCGTAGAGCTTGAGCGACGCGTCGTAGAACGCTACGCCTTGGGGGGTGCGGTAGTTCGAGCGCAGAATGGCGGTGTTGCGTCCGCTGGCGCCCGCGCCGAGGTAGGATTTTTCGAGCAGGGCGATCTTGCGGACTCCGAACATTTTGCCTAGGTAGTAGGCCGTTGCAAGCCCTTGCACGCCGGCGCCGATGATCACCACGTCGTAGGACGGCTTGAGATCGTGGGTGCGCCACATGCGGTCTTTGTTGAGCGGTTGCATGGTGTGGCTCAGAGGTTCCCGGCCTCTCGTAGTAAACGATGGGCAGCGAGGCCGAAGGGGGTGATGTCGAACTCCTTGCCGGCGTGCATGACGGCTTCCCAGAACCACTCGCCGAATTCGCGTCCGGTGAGGAGCCAGTAGGCGGGCAGCGCGCCGAGGTCGTCGCGAACGATGATGGCGTGGGTGTGTTCGACCTCGGCCTGTGCGCTCGCCGAGTTGGGAAGGGCGGCGTCGGAGACGTCGAGGTTGGTGAGCTTACGCAGGACCTCGACGCTACGCGGTCCGGCGAGGAGGAACGACGCGTAGACGGATGTGACGTCGGTCACGTAGAAGCGTGGCGGATCTGACCCGGACGGGGCCTGGCTAAGCGAGTCGAGGCGGGTTTCAACGGCGGGTCGCGCATCGAGGTCGCAGGTGACGAGGTAGTGGCCGCGACCGAGCTTGTACGCGTGGCTCTTGTCGTCGAGGTCGGGTGCGGCGGTGAGTTCGCTGCCCTTGAGCGCGAACTTGGGGAGCCAGCCGCAGTCGGCGAGCCCGACGCCCGTGCGAGTTTGCGCGGCTTCGTCTTTGGGCGAACCAAAGTGATCGGAGGCCTCCCACCCGGACGGCTCGACACGCGTGGCGCCCATGCGTTCGTGCAGTGCAGAGAGCGCGGTGCGTTTCACGGCCGGGCTGGTTTCTTCGGCAGGCATGCTGTTGTCGGTGCGGGCCACTACATCCGCAGCCGTTCGCCCTCCGGATCGTAGAAGGCCGCCTGCTGCACGTGCGCCTTGGCGAGCTTGCCGGCGACACGGACGTCGATTTCTGTCCCGTCCTCCCCTAGGGTGGCGTCGACCCAAGCCATGCCGACGACGCGGCCGTTGACGGGCGAGTAGCGCGCGCTGGTGACGCGTCCCGCCGGGCTCCCGTTGACGACGACCGCGGAGCCGTCTTCCGGCAACCCGTCCTCGGTCATCACGAAGCCGATCAGGCGCTCGCGCATCTCGGCGGATTGCAGGCTCTCGAGTGCGGGCTTGCCGATGAAGTCGTCCTTGTCGAGTTTCGCGACCCAGGCCATGTCGGCTTCGAAGGGGTTGCTCAACCCGTCGGTGTCGACACCGGCGATAACGTGTTTCTTGTCGAGCCGCAAAATGCGCTGCGCCTCGACGCCGAAGGGACGGATGCCGAACGGTTCGCCCGCCGCCAGCAGCGACCGCCATACGTGTGTTCCGTACTCGGCCGGAACGTGGACCTCCCATCCTGCCTCGCCGACGAAGCCGATGCGCATCAAGATGGCCGGCGCGCCGGCGACCTCGCCTTGGCGGCAGGCCATGTAGCGGAAGGCGCCGGTCGAGAGATCGATGTCGGTGAGACGCGAAAGCACATCGCGCGCGTTGGGCCCAGCGACGTTCACCGACGAGCGACCACCGGTGACGTTGGTGATGTGCGCGTCCCAGCCGGTGCCGATGAGCCACCACTCGAGCCACTGCACAACGAAGTCGAGATTGCCGGTGGTGGTGGTGAGGTAGTAGGAGTCGGGGGCGAGCCGCGAGATGGTACCGTCGTCGAGAATGATGCCGGTGTCGTCGCAGATGACGGCGTAGCGGACGCGTCCCACCTTCAGGTCCGCGAAGCGATGGGTGTAGACCTCGTCGAGCAGCTTGCCGGCGTCGCGGCCCCGGACTTCGATTTTACCGAGCGGTCCGACGTCGACGACCCCGACGCGCTGGCGTACGGCGCGGTACTCGTTCTCGATGCACTGGCGCCGGGTGAGTGCCGGGTCGCTGTGGTAGTAGTGTGGGCGCTTCCACTGCCCCATGTTCATCCAGACCGCGCCGAGGGCCTCGTGCTCGTGGTGCAGCGGGCTGCGCTTGATGGGCGGGTGCCGCGGGCCGGCGAGCGCTCCCAACGAGACGGGCGGGTTCGACGGGCGGCTGGTGGTCACGCCGGTCTGGCCCATCGAGCGGTTGGTCTCGCGCGCGCAGACGGCGATGGATGAGAGTTGGCACATGCGGCCCTGGCACGGCCCCATCGATACGGTCGTGTAGCGCTTGATGGTTTCGATTTGGTCGAAGCCCTCGCTGACGGCGGTGCGGAGGTCGCGCGTGGTGACGTCCTCGCAGAGGCAGACGTAACATGACTTCGAGTCGGGGAGGATTTCGGGCGGCAGCGGATGGACGGACGTGAGATTCTCGCCGGTGACCTCACCCACAGCCGCGATGTTGGCGGGAAGGTCGGTCGGAAGGAAGGCGCCTTTTGATTCGTCCCACTCGAGCTTGGCACCGGCTTGGTGCAGGAGCCCGGCGTCGGGGATCTGATGGCCGCACACGACGAGCAGGTCGCAACGCACGAGGTTATGGGCGGTGCGGACGCCGCGGACTTTGCCGCGACCGGTGGCCGCGACGACTTGGCCGAAGGGTATCGTTGCGGCGACTTCAGTCCCCGCGTCGCGGAGCCTCGCGGCTATAGCCTCGGCCCTGGGGCCCTCCCCGATGATCACAGCCCGCGCACCCGGCTGAATGCCATAGAGACCGATGAGCCGCTCGACGGCGGAGCTGAGCATGATGCCGACCAAGTCGTTGTTCTCGAAGAGCAGCGGGGCCTCGTAACATCCGGTGGCGACGGTTACGCTCTTGGCGCGTACGTGGACCAAGCGCTCGCGAGCGGAATCGTGCGGCCGTGGCTGTAGGACGCCGAGCAGGTTGCCCTCGTAGAGCCCGAAGCATTGCGAGCCTGAGTAGATGTCGACGGTCTTCAGCTCGCGGAGCTGCACCAGCACGGCGTCGAGCTCGGCTTGCCCGTCGGGGGCGTATCGCAGATGGCCGCCCGGCTCGGGCTGATCGTCGATCAAGGTAACGCGCTTGCCTTGACCGGCCTGCTCGATGGCCGCGGCGAGTCCCGCCGGCCCACCGCCGACGACCGCCACATCGGTGTTCACGTGGAGGTGCTCGTAATGGGGGAACTCTCCCGCGACCTGGTTGATCGTGGGGGGCGCTTCCCCCAAGCCGGCGACGCGCCGGATTGCGGGCTCGACGATCTTCCAAGCGCGGAGGCTGGTGAAGTGCTTGTAGTACCAGCCCACGGGCATCAGTGGGGAGAGCAGCTTCTGCGCCGGCTCGAGCAAGTCGAACTCGAGCGACGGGAAAACGTTCTGGGGCTTGACGACCATTGGGGCACGGCCGGGGATGCCCGCGCGGACCGGGCTGGTACAGGCGCGCACGTTGGGCACGCCGTCGACGTTCATGAGGCAGTTCGGGCAGCGGCCGGCGGCGCAGAGCAGCCCGCGCGGACGGTGGGTCTTGAAGCCGCGGCTGAAGACGCGGACGCCGGCGCGGAATAGCGCCGAGCCGATGGTGTCGCCCGGGTGGGCGTGGATCGTTCGGCCGTTGAAGGAGAACGCGAGTTCGCGGTTTTCGCTGTCAGCCGCCAAGAGGCCCCCTTGGGCTTTCGTCGGGGAAGAAGGCCGCGATCACTTTGTTGGTCTTGGTGTTGCGGATGGCCTGAATCCACTGGCGGCACCCGGAGCGGTGGTACCACCACTCGGTTTGTTCGCCCGATTTGTTGGCGCGAACGTAACGGTAGCGGTGCCACTCTTCCTCAGAGGCGTTCACCTGCGGGCGCTCGAGGACCTCACCGCCAAAACGGAATTCATAGACGCCGCGGCCGCCGCACTCGGGACAGGGGATCTGAAACGACATCGCTAACTATCCGAGGGCTCCGCCCTTGATATCCCGGAGCGTCGAGGATACAGCTTGTAGGGGCGGACCGCCGTGTCCGCCCTGCCGGCGCTTGGCTGTGGGCCTGGCTTGGTATTGGAAACAAAGCGCAACGGAGCGGCACCGGCGTGGACGCAGCGGTCCACCCCTACACCACCAATCGAGCCCGGGGGCCCGCGGTCGGGAGGCATTGCCCGATGAGTACAGAATCCTCGTTTCGCTGTGCATAAGCAGCTATTGCTTGTTCTCTTGTGGCAAGGCAGAGTGGATCGAGTGCGGTTGCATACAGGGGTGTTCAGTCTCGTGCACCCCAGACCCGCCTCGTGCCCGCGAGGGGGACTTCGCAAATCGCTGAAGCCTCAGCCGTCAAGGCAGCCATGTCTTCGGGCTCGAGATTGTGGACGTCCGACTTGCCGCAGGCCCGCGCCAGCATTTGGATCTCAAGGGTCATTGCACGTAGCAAGTTCGTCACTCGCTCGGCGGCTTCTTCGATGGGCAATCGCGCCATCAGTTCCGGATCTTGTGTCGTTACCCCAACCGGGCATCGGCCTGTGTGGCAGTGATGGCAGAAGTGTGGCTCCGCTCCCAACTTTTGATAGTCCTCGACCCATAGCGGCTTGTTGCAGTTGAGAGCAATGAGCGCGGCCGTGCCGATGTAGACGGCATCGGCACCGAGCGCCATCGCTTTGGCGGCGTCGACCCCGTCGCGAATGCCGCCGGCGATGATCAGTTGCACCTCGCCGTAGACGCCGCTGGCTTCCAGCGCCCGGCGCGCTTCGCAAACCGCGGCCAGAGTGGGAATACCGGTGTGCTCCTGCATGATCGCGGGGGACGCGCCGGTACCGCCTTCCATGCCGTCGACGACGACGACGTCCGCGCCCGCCTTGACAGCGAGTTTCACATCGTCGTAGACACGGCTGGCGCCCAGCTTGACGAAGATCGGCACCTGCCAGCCGGTGGCCTCGCGCAACTCCTCGATCTTGATGATCATGTCGTCGGGGCCCAGCATGTCGGGATGCCGCGCCGGGCTCCGCTGGTCGACCCCCACCGGCAGGTCGCGCTGCTTGGCGATGACCTCTGAGACCTTCGATTCCAGCAACAGGCCGCCGGTGCCAGGTTTCGCGCCCTGGCCGATGGTCAGCTCAATGGCGTCGGCTTTGCGCATGTCGTGGATGTTGATGCCGTAGCGCGACGGGAGCACCTCGTAGATCAGCGTTTGGCTATGCTCGCGCTCGGCCGCCAGCATGCCGCCGTCGCCGGTCGTGTTCGACGACCCGATCGCCGACGCCCCCTGGGCCAGAGCCACCTTCGCGTTGTAAGACAGCGCGCCCCAGCTCATGCCCGTGATCATGATCGGGATGTCGAGCTCGATCGGCTTCTCGGCGTAGCGCGTGCCGAGCACCGTTTTCGAGGAGCATTTTTCGCGGTAGCCCTCGAGCGGAATGCGTGTCAGCGAGCAGGGCAGGAACGTCAGGTCGTCGAACGTCGCCCAGCAGCGCTCGCGTAGCGTGCCGTAACCGCGGATGCGATAGATGCCGGTTTCGGCCTTGGTCTGGATGTCGTCGATGACGCGCGACGAGAACAGGCCGCTCGACTGGAGGGTTGGCCGGGGCGCGGACGAGTCTGCCATGGATCTCTACAGCGCCTCCTGCCAAATCTTCCATTCAGCGCGGTCGAAGTTCCACAGCTTGCGGCCGGCGACGACTTTCTTGAACCGCGCGGCGGGCGGTTTCGATTGTCGAATCGAGGCAGGCAGATTCTGCGTGAGCGCGCTTTCGAGAAGCTCGATGTCGTCGCTCGACAGGTCGGCGAAGATGGCGTCGCCGCCCAGGTCGTCGGCCCGGCCGCCCACGTAGCAAACCGTCTCGTACATCGAATCCGCAAACGCTTCACCCGCGTCGCCGCAGACGATCAGCGTACCTTTTTGCCCCATGAAACCTGACATATAGCCGCAGTTGCCCGCCACCAAGACGGTCCCGCCTTTCATGGATACGCCCGTGCGGGCGGCGGCGTCGCCGTGGATTACCACGGTGCCGCCTCGGATCGCGGCCGCGGCGCTGTTGCCGGCGTTCCCGTTGACGACGACGTTGCCGGCCAGCATCGACTCCGCCAAGCCCCAGCCGGCGCTGCCCTCGACCACGACGCTCGCTCCGTCGATGAGCCCGGCGCAGTAGTAGCCGACACTGCCTTGGAACGTGACCTTGCCCGGCGAAAGCAGAGCGACGCCCAGGTTGTGGCGCGCCGCTGGCTGCGCGACGACGACGTCACTTTCGCCCGCCGCCAGCCGCCGCCGAAGTTCCTCGTTCACTTCGCGGACGGTGCGCCCTTCACAAGTCAGTTCCGCCATACGTGCACTTCCTTGTTCTGGGCTTCGCGAACGGAAAAGTCGCCGGCGAGGGCGCCACGCAGGGCTACTTCTTCGGTGGCCACGGCGGCGAAGGCTTCGGTCTCGGCAATCAGCAGAGGCTTGTGCGAGAAGGAGTCTTTGACGTATCCCATGGCGTCGGCGGTGGCGGCGACGCAACTGTACGAGCCGTCGAGGGCGGCCGTGGCCGCTTGTAGTGCTTGTTCGAGCGTCAGGCCGTTGCGTAGTTGCTCGGCCAGGTAGACGCCGATGACCTCCGAGTCGTTTTCGGTGTAGAATTTGACGCCACGTTGCTCGTACTGCCTCCGAAGCTTGTGGTAGTTGGTGATGTGGCCATTGTGCACGACGGCGACATCGGGAGAGCCGTGCGCCCAGAACGGTTGCGAATGGCTGAGGTCGACGCGCGATTCGGTCGACATGCGCGTGTGGCCGATGCCGTGATAGCCGGTCCGGTTGGAGACGTGATAACTCGCTTCGAGTTGATCGGGCGAGCCGACTTGCTTCACGATGTCGAGCTTGCGGCCCATGCTGACGACTTCCACTTGGTGACCGTTTTGTTGGAGCGCGGCTTCGAGGGCGATGGGATTGATATCGCCTTTGATTGTGAGGGAGAGGTAGTCGCCCGCGGTTGCAACGTCATGGACGGTGCCGAGGGATGACGCGAGTTTAGGTAACCGCGTCTCCCAGCCATTCGATCCGCTCTCGGGCAGCTTCACTCGGACGGCCAACCCGTCGCTGGGCTTTGGGGCGTAGAGAGCGACGCCTGCCGAGTCCGGGCCGCGGCAGGCCAGGGCCCTGAGCATTGACAACAGAGTGGCGCCCGCGGAGCCCTCGTCGCCGTGTGTTTTGTCCCAGTAGCCTACGATTCCGCACATGGTGTTTTAGCCTGAAGACGCGGGCTCACAGACGCCGGCAGGAAGGTCAGTATTGCAGACCGGTGATGGTGAACGCTAGTTGAGGGTCGAGAAGGCGAACCGCCCAAACGGCCATTGAGAGACCGGGCTTGGAACATCCATCGGGGCTAGAGGTATTTGAGTGGGCACCAGGGTACGTGGCGGACCGCTCCCTGACGGTCACGGCTCGGTTGTTTCCGAGTTGCTTGGACGGTTAGAAGGCGAAACGTAGGAGGAAGCGGAAGGTGCGGCCGTCGTTGAGCGTGTTGGTGATCTGGGCGAAGTTCGGGGAGGTTAGGGCCCGGCCGGGTTCGGCGAACTGAGGCTGGTTGAACAGATTGATGGCTTCGGCTCGGAGTACCAGCAGTCTCTCCTGACCCAGCGGCCAGTTCTTCGAGAGAGCTGCGTTGATATTGCTGATGCCGTCTTTGTGAAAGGTGTTGCTGCCGAGACTGCCGCGAAGGTCCGTTGGCACTATGAAGCCGAAGGCCGACGCGGGCAACAGATCTTGGGATGTGTCGGGGTGGCCGATCGTTCGCCCCAGCACCGACGGATCGAGCAGGTTCGGGCGGTCGCTGCTCGCGCCATCCACGTTTCCGAAGAACGGACCGTCGGACCCGGCGCGCACCGTGAAGGGCGTGCCGGACTTGAGGAGAACGACGGTGGTGACCTGCCAGCTTTCGAGCGTGCGGATCCACCAAGCGCGCGACGCGCCCAGCATAGGGGTCTCGTAGCTGATGCGGCCCAGCACGGCGTGACGCTGATCGAACGGGCTCAACCCCTTCATGTCCTGGTGCACGTTGAACTCCGACTGGCCTCGTGCGTTGAAGCCATCGCGACCCGTGCCGGTGGAGGTGTAGGGCGCGCCCAGGTCGATCGCCTTGCTGAACCAATACGAAGCGTCGAGAGTCCAACGATGCCAGCGCTGGGTGGCGACCGTCAGCTTCGCGGCGTCGTAGTAACCTCGCGAGCCGTTCAAGAACTTGCGGATATCGAGAATGCTCCGGTCGCGACGCCGCTCGTTCACCGTAGCGGTTATTTGAGGGATGCCCTCGACCGGCCGCCCTCGGTTGAGGTTCCACATCGAGATGATCTTGTGGGTGCGGCTGCCGACGTAACCCGTCGTCAACGTCCATTCATTCCCGAGCGGCAGTTCCCAACTGAAGTTGTATTGGTGCGAGTAGGGCGTCGACAAATTGGGATCGAACTGGAACACCGTAGCGGGTGTCGTGGGGTCGATGTCGTCCGGGTCGATGTCGCCCAGAGGGTTGACCAAGTCGGGTGTCTGGATCGTAAGGCGCAGGTTGCCCGGGGTGTTGTATCGAGTCTGACCGTAGGTGACCTGGGCGATCCGGCCGTAGTGCAACCCGTAGGCGGCTCGAATAACCCCGAGCCGATCACCCAAACGGTAAGCCAGCCCGAGGTACGGCCCGACGTTGTTGCAGTCACACCCGAACGGCAGCGCGTCGAGCCAGTTCACTTCACTCGGGGCCGTCCAGGGCTCGTAGCGAAAACCGATGTTCACGGTCAGGTTGTGGGTTGCTCGCCACACGTCGCCCAAGAAGAAGTTCGTCTGCCAATTCCGATAGCCGCGATGAACGTTGCCGATTGAGATGATGAACTCGCTGGCATCGCCCAGAAGGAAATTCGTCACCGAGTCCCGGAGGAAGTTATTTCGGAAGAGGTAGAAGGGTAAGTGGCTATTAGCCTCGGATCCGTTTACCTGCCGGCGCATCAACTCGAAGCCGGCGTTCCAGCTATGGCGTCCGCGCGTCTGCCGCAGGCGGCCGCCATACCGGAACTGGTTTTGCGAGCGATCGATCGGTACGCTCGAGCTACCGATCCGCTCGAATACAAAGCCGGTGGAGATGTTCGCGCCGGGGTAAGACTCGTCGGGAAGAATGATCGACGAGACCCGATCGAAGCCCGCGGTGAAGTCGGTGATCGTCGCCGGCGACCAGACCCGGTTCCAGGTGATGCGCGCGTCGTGAGAGCGCGTCGTCGTGTTTGGGTTCTGGCCGCCGACGAGTTGAAATGCATCGACCCTTTGCGTGCGGAAGCGGTAGCGCATGACGAGGCGGTCGCGGTCGGACAGGTCCTGCTGCAAGCGGGCGCCGAGGTTATTGTTGTCGATCCGTTGCGGAGTGTTGGTGTTGAGGGCGCGCTCGTTTCTACCGGGAAGGTTTGGCAGCTCCTTCGGATACGCGGCAAGAATCCTTTCGATGAACTCACGCTTCTCCGGATCGTTCGTCAGCGGGGTTCGTTCGTCCGGTCGAGGCACGAGGACGGTCCCGTTGACGTTGCCGCGAATTTCGTCGCGTGCCGCGTCGATGCTGAAGTATGCGCCCCTCCACACCGGCGCAGTCAGCGAGGCGCCGTAATTGTTCGCGCGCGCCGGCCGAACATTGCCGACCTGGAAGAACGAGCGGGCGCTGAGGATGCTGTTGTTATGTCCCCAAAAGAGATTGCCGTGGATGCCCTGCGTAGTCGAGGGATTCACGTGTACAGGGATCCCGGAACTACCGCCGAGTTCGCCGCCGAAGTATCGCTTCTCGGGGTCGAATTCGCTCAGGATGGTGGCGGTCGTTCCGACGCGCTTGTTCAGCTCCTTGAGGACGTTGTTGTCGATGAGCTGGATCTGGACGTTTTCGTTGCGGCGGCTCTCGCCCCCGGCAACGTCCACTTCGCCGAGTAGATTGAGTTCGGTGCGGGTGTTCTCGTCCTGCTCCTCAGATGCAGAGGATGGCTGGCCGTTGTCCGAGGGTGCCGAGTCGGCTGCAGCGGCTTTCTCCGACGCGTCGCGGGCCGTAGCGGGCGACTGCGTCGGGGGATCGCTCGCCGCGAGCACGGCCGCGCCAAGGCAAAGCAGCGTCAGCAAACGCCAGGGAGACTTCAGACGTGACGTGCTCATCAACGTTTCTTCAAGGAGAGAGACATACTGCGGTCGTGCGTGTGGATGAACACGGTGTCGGCCGGTAGGGCGGCGCTGGAGGCCAGCAAGGTCGCTGTTATCAATGAAGACATACGGTTTCGGTGCTTCATTTGGACCTCCTCGAGCATGGCCTCACCCCGTTCGTGATCTTAGCAGGGAGGGCATTGACCATGACGTAGGTAGAAGCTGGGCGGCCAGCTCTACGGTGGTCTTCAGACCGTTGGGGTCCGGGGGGATTCGGTATACTAAAGGCGTGATTTGGGCACTCTCAAGCGGAGCGGTGCGAGGCTTTGTTCTCGGTGTGGGTCTGTTCGTTGTCAGCTCGGCCGGATACGCAGCCAAGGCGGACGAGTTCTTCGAACTGCGTGTGCGGCCCGTCTTGGCGAAGAACTGCTTCGCCTGCCACACACAGTCGAAACTCGGCGGCCTACGCCTGGACTCGCGGGAGGGGATGGTCGAGGGTGGCAGCCGCGGGCCGGCAATTGTACCGGGTGATCCCGAGAAGAGCCTGCTGCTCCAAGCGGTTCGTCATGATCACGCCGAGCTTGCGATGCCTCCACAAGGCAAGCTCAGCGCGGAAGAAGTGCACGATCTTGCAATGTGGATTGAGGACGGCGCTCGTTGGCCGGATGCCGCCGCGACGGCCCAGCGGGACGCGGGGCGCTTTCGTATCACTGCCGAGCAGCGCGCCTTCTGGTCGTTCCAGCCGATCGGCGACCCCGAGCCGCCACCTGTTCACAATGCTTCGTGGCCTCGAAGCGCCGTCGACAGTTTCATCCTGGCGAAGCTCGAAGCACAGGGTCTAGAGCCCGGCGGAGCGGCAGACAAGCGGACTCTCATTCGCCGCGCGACGTTCGACCTGATCGGGCTGCCACCGACGCTGCAGGAGGTCGAGGCCTTCTTAGCGGATGATTCGCCGGACGCTTTCACCCGCGTCATCGATCGCCTGCTGGCGTCACCACACTACGGCGAACGCTGGGGACGCTATTGGCTCGACATCGCGCGCTACTCCGACGACGTGCTCATCGGCGACGCGCCGCAGTTCTACCATTACCGCGACTGGGTCATCGAGGCGTTCAACAGCGACATGCCCTATGACCTCTTCGTCAAGGCGCAGTTCGCGGCCGACCTTCTGCCCGACGTGGACAACAAGAAGCTTCTCCCGGCGCTCACGGTCTTCGTGGACGCGCCGAGCGAGTTCACCGATGACGACCGTGTCGATGTCGCGACCCGCGGCTTCCTCGGCCTTACCGGCGCCTGCGCCAAGTGCCATGACCACAAGTACGACCCGATTCCGACCGAGGACTACTACTCGCTGCTCGGCGTCTTTCGCAGTACGCAATATCGCGAGGTCCCTCTCGCCCCGGCGAACGTCGTCGCGAACTTCAAAGAACGCAAGAGGGAATACGAGCAGGCGAGGGACGAGCTGAAGGATTTCTTGACGACGGAAAGCTACCAGCTCGGCGACATTCTCGCCGCACGAACGCGCGATTACCTGGTTGCCGCCTGGAAAGTGCTGGGCCCGGCTCAAGCGGCGGTACCGGAAGTGGCTACCGGGAGCCGCCTCAACCTGGAAACCCTCGAACGTTGGATCGACTACCTACGCCGGCCTGGGAAGCAGCATCCCTTCTTGCGCAAGTGGGAGGAAGCGTTGGCGTCGGGCGCGGAGGAGACGGCCATCCGCGCCGAGTCGGACCGCTTCCAGAAGCTGCTGCTGAACGTCATCCGCGAAAAAAAAGAAGTCGACGAGTTCAACAAGATCATCTCCCACGGCTACACGACCGGCCGGATGCTGGGTGAAGTCGAAGGCAAGACGATGGATCGGCCCAAGTACATCTTGTGGCAGGATCTATTGGCCGAGGGGAAACCCGGCGGGTCCTTCAACCGGCAGGTCCCGAACGTGGACGGGGTTCTCTATTACCAAGGCGAGCAACTCGCACGCTTCCTCCCCGAGCGCTGGCGAACGTTTATCGCCACGAAGCAGGAGGAGGTCGCGCGGATCGAGAGGGCGGTGCCAGAGCCGTACCCTTACCTGAGCGCCATCGAGGACGTCCCGGAGCCGAAGAACCTACGCGTCCACATCCGCGGGAACCCACAGAACTTGGGCGACGAAGTGCCGCGGCGGTTCTTGCAAGTGTTGAGCCCCGGAGATCCGCCGCCTTTCACCGACGGCAGCGGCAGACGGGAACTGGCCGAAGCCATCGCCACGCCCGACAATCCTCTCACGGCGCGAGTGATTGTGAACCGGCTGTGGCAACATCATTTCGGCGAGGGGATCGTCCGCACGCCGAGTAACTTCGGGCAGACCGGCGACCGCCCCAGCCACCCCGCGCTGCTCGATTACCTGGCGCGGCGGCTGATCAGGAATCGCTGGTCGTTGAAGTCGCTTCACCGCGAGATCATGTTGTCGGCGACGTACGCGCTGAGCCCCACGATCCGCCGGGAGAACCACGCGGTGGACCCCGGCAATCGCCTCCTGTGGCGCTACCCGCGCCGCCGCCTCGACGCCGAAGCGCTGCGCGATTCGCTGTTGTTCGCGGCGGGCGCCCTCGACCCGAAGCGCGGCGGTCCGCCCGTGGCTCTCGAGGATCCGGGCAACACGCGTCGAACCGTCTACGGCAAGGTAAGCCGCCGCCGGGTCGACAACATGCTCGCGACTTTCGATTTCCCGAATCCGAACATGACGAGCGCCCGGCGGGTCGGTACGACCGTGCCCCTACAGCGGCTGTTCCTGCTCAATAGCGGCTTCATGATGCGCCAATCCGAAGCGCTTGCCGCCCGACTGGAGCGCGAAACGGGCCGGGATACCCAGGCCAAGGTCAGCCGTGCCTATCAACTGCTGTTCCAACGCGGTCCCACGGCGAGGGAACTCCGTGCGGGGCTCGAGTTCACGGGCCAAGGAGAACAAACTTGGCCGCGGTATGCCCAGGTGCTACTGAGTTCGAATGAGTTTCTCTATGTCGAGTAGAGTCACCGCGCCGCTTATGAGCCGGCGCCATGCGTTACGGACCATGGCCAACGGCTTTGGCATGTTCGGGCTGGCCCACATGCTGGGTTCGGCGGCGGCCGGTGTCGACCGTTCCCCGTTGGCGCCCAAGAAACCCCACTTTGCCCCGCGCGCGAAGCATGTCATCTTCCTGTTTCTCAACGGCGGGGTCTCGCATATCGACTCGTTCGACCCAAAGCCGGCGCTTGCGAAGTACAACGGCCAACCCAGCCCGGTCGGCAATCTGAAAACCGAACGCAAGACCGGAAACCTGATGGCTTCGCCGTTCCGGTTCCAACACTATGGCCAGAGCGGCATCGAGGTCAGCGAACTCTTCCCGCGCATCGCTGGACACATCGATGACCTCTGCGTGATTCGCTCGATGGTGACCGACATCCCGAATCACCCGCCGGCGCTACTGATGATGAACAACGGCAGCAGCCGGCTCGGAACGCCGTCGTGGGGTGCGTGGACCACCTACGGACTTGGCACCGAAAACCAGAACCTTCCGGGTTTCGTGGTCCTGTGTCCGGGCAAGCCGACGCCCGTCGGAGCGGAGCTGTGGAGCTCGGCGTTCCTACCCGGCGTGTATCAGGGAACGCACATCCAAAACGACGGCAGGGCGACCCGTCCGGACGAACTGATTCCCTATTTGCGCAACAGCAAGCACGACTCCGCCGAGCAGCACCGTCAGCTCGAGTTGCTCCGCATGCTCAACGAAGAGCATTCTTCGCGGCGCGAGGGTGAGGCGGAACTGGAAGCCTCGATCCAGTCGATGGAGATTGCCTATCGCATGCAGGCCGAGGCGATGGACGCCTTCGATATCCGGCAGGAACCGGAGAAGGTTCGCGAACGCTATGGCGCCGGCGATTTCGCACGTGGATGCCTGCTCGCGCGGCGGCTGGTGGAACGTGGTGTGCGCACGGTCCAGGTTTACTACGAGGCCAAGGAGCCCTGGGACCATCACGAGGACATCATGATGCACCAGAAGTTGGCCCCGTCTGCCGACCAGCCGATCGCGGCCCTACTGGGGGAACTCAAGGCCTCGGGACTGCTGGAGGAAACGCTGGTTCTGATCGGGGGCGAGTTCGGACGCACGCCGACCGCCGAGGTCAGCGTGCGGCAGTTTTTGCAGAACGGCCGCGACCACAACCCCTACGGCTTCTCGATGCTGCTCGCCGGAGGGGGCGTGAAAGGCGGCCTGGCCTACGGCGCCACCGATGAATTCGGCTGGCGCGCCACCGAAAACCCGGTCCACGTGCATGACCTGCACGCCACGATGCTGCATTTGCTCGGGTTCGACCACACCCGGCTCACCTATCACCACTCGGGCCGCGACTTCCGGCTTACTGATGTCGCGGGCAACGTGGTCAAAGACATCCTGGCGTGACGGGCCGCGGTCCGCCGCGATTCGGCTACACTGTGCGGGCAGGTGTCCTCGGAGGTTCTATGCAGATGCAACAGAAACTGACTGCGCTCGTGATCTTGGCTTGCGCCGCACTGACGCTTTCGTGCGGCCAGGGGCCGACGTTTCAAGCAGGGGCCGCTACAGCCGACATCACGCCGACCGACTGGCCTCTGGCGCTGATTGGCTCCTTCAGCTTTCGGCCGGCCACGAGCGCCCACGACCCGCTGAACGTTCGCGCGTTGGTGCTCGACGACGGTACGACCCGCTTGGCGATCGCCGTCGTCGACAGTTGCTATGTGCCGCGAGATATTCTCGACGCCGCTAAGGACCAAGCAGCGCAACAGACCGGCATTCCGACGGACAAGATGCTGGTCTCGGCCACACACACGCACAGCGCACCGCCCGCGAAGCCGGGCTTGGGCCCGAAGGGTCCTGAGACCGAAGAGCGAACGGCGAAGGAGACGAAGTACTCCCAACAACTGATTGAGGGAATCGCGTCCGCCATCACGCAAGCGGATGAACGGCGGGCGCCGGCGGAGATCGGGTGGGGCGTCACCGAGCTGCCCGACGAGGTTTTCAACCGGCGCTGGTTCATGAAAGAGGGGACGATCGCCCCCGACCCGTTTGGGGGCACGACGGATCGAGTCAAGATGAACCCGGGGCGGGCGGGCGACAACCTGGTGCGTCCGGCGGGACAGACGGACCCGGAGATTAGCGTCGTGTCGGTGAGAACGGTTGACGGGCGTCCGCTGGCCCTACTGGCGAACTACTCGCTGCACTACGTCGGTGGGATTCCGGGCGGGCAAGTGTCGGCGGACTACTTCGGCGAATTCGCCAAGCTGATTGGCGAGCGGCTGTCCGCGGACGGCGCGGATGAGAACTTCGTAGGCATCCTTTCCAACGGCACCAGTGGAGACATCAACAACATCAACTTCACGAAGCTACGAGTTGCGCGAGAACCCTTCGAGAAGATTCGACTCGTCGCGGACAAAGTCGCCGACAAAGCCCACGAGGCGTATCAGGCGATCGAGCACCGCAGCTCGCTAGACCTGGCGATGGCGGAGCGGGAGATCACGCTCGAGATGAGGAAGCCGACGGCCGAGGGTTACGAGAAGGCGAAGCAGGTGCTGGCAACCGAGGATGAGTCCACGCTGCCGCGCCGGGCCAAGCCCTACGCCCGGCGGGCGATCCGACTCTACGAGGGGCCGGACACCACCGACATCAAACTACAAGCTGTCCGGATCGGCGACCTAGGCATTACGGCTGTGCCGTTTGAGACGTTTGTCGAGATCGGGTTGAAGCTCAAGAGCGAGAGCCCCCTGCGGCCCACCTTTACGATTGAGCTGGCTAACGGAGCCAACGGGTACCTTCCCACGCCCGAACAGCACGAATGGGGCGGCTACGAAACGTGGTTGGGCACGAACCGGGTGGAGAAGCAAGCGTCGGTGAAGATTACCGAGACGTTGCTGGAACTGCTAAACGCAGTTGCTGGCGACTCAGGCACTGCCCTCTCAGGCGAATAGTGCCTCGACGACGTGCCCGTGCACATCCGTTAGCCGGCGCTCGATGCCGTTGTGATAGTAGGTGAGGCGTTTGTGGTCGATGCCCAACAGGTGCAGGGCCGTGGCGTGATAGTCGTAAATCGTCACGGGGTTCTCGGCGGGCTTGTACCCGACCTCGTCAGAGGAGCCGTAGGCGAACCCGTGTTTCAAGCCGGCCCCGGCCAGCCAGCACGTGAACACGTCCGGATGGTGGTCGCGTCCCATGCTGCCGCCCTGAGCGACGGGTGTGCGGCCAAACTCGGTCATCCCCATCACTAACGTATCGTCGAGCATACCGTGCGCTTCCAGGTCTTGAAGCAGCCCGGCGACGGGCAGGTCGTACTCTTGGGCCATCTCGGTATGGTTCTTTTGCAGTCTCGAGTGGGCGTCCCAGCTCTTCGCGGGACCCCCATGGAAGATCTGAACAAACCGTACTCCCCGCTCCAGCAAGCGCCGCGCGAGCAGGCATTGGCGGCCGAGCCTGCCGGTTTCTCCACCATCGAGGCCGTAGAGGCTGCGCGTAGCCGAGCTTTCGCGATTGAGATCGGCAATCTCGGGTACGCTGAGCTGCATCCGCGCCGCCAATTCATACGAGCGCAGCCGCGCCTCGAGAGTGCTATCGCCGGGATGTTGGCGCTGGTGCCGTCTGTTCATGCGCTTGAGCCATTCGAGGCTTGCTTCCCGCTGCGGGGGCGAGACTTGTTCGGGCGTGGCCAGGTCCGGCACGGATTGGCCTGACGTGCGGAACGCCGTCCCCTGATAGGAGGCCGGCAGAAACGACGCGGACCACTGCAGCTTGCCGCCCCAAGGCAGGGCGCGCGGATCGGGCAGAACGACGAACGCCGGCAGGTTTTCGTTCTCGGTTCCCAAGCCGTAGGTGATCCAGGCGCCCATGCTGGGGAAGCCGCTGAGCGTAAAGCCCGTATTCATCTGCGCCACAGCGGGCATGTGATTGGCGCTGTTGGCAGCCATTGAGTGAATCAGCGTCAGCTTGTCGGCGCACTGAGCGAGGTGCGGCAGCAGGCTGCTGACCCACAGTCCGCTCTCGCCTCTTTGCTCGAAGGCGAACGGGCTTTTGTACAGGTTCCCGTCCTGCCCGAAGAACGTCTGCATGTCGAAGGGCCGGCCGTCACGCGCGGAAAGCTCGGGCTTGTAGTCGAAGGTGTCGAGGTGGCTCATGCCGCCGACGGCGAACACCTGCACCACGCGCTTGGCCTTCGGCGCGAAGTGCGGCTTCTTGGCGGCCAGGGGAGAGACGGCGCGATTCCCCACCGCAGCGTTTGCCTCACGCTGCAGAAGCCAAGAGAGCGCCGCCCACCCGAATCCCGCTCCGGCGTCCAAGAGAAATCGGCGCCGCAGAAGCAGGCTTGATTGCGCTTCGATCGCTGCCGGGCTGCGCATGGGTTGGTCCCTCAATTCACGTACAGGAATTCACTGGTGTTGAAGAGCCCCCAGCATAGGCTGGTCAAGCCTTGATCCCGCACCAGGCCTGCACTCCACTCCCGTTCCCGTGGTTCGGGAGCACGGCCCAGACTGAGTTCGAAAGCCCGCTCGATGCGGTGTCGCACCTCTTCGCCGGCCTCGCGTTCTACGCGGCGGGCAAACGCTTCGGCTTGCCGCAGGACGAACGCATTGTTCATCAGACTCAGCGCTTGAAGCGGGGTTGTCGTCACGACGCGCTTCGGCGCCTTGACCGACGGATTGGGGCAGTCGAGTGAATCGAGCAAAGGGCTCGACGCCGAGCTGACGTTCATTCGATAAACCGTGCGGCGGTTGAAGTCGGGCTGATCGGCATCGATCGTTGTGTAGATCTCGAGCGAGCCCTGGCGCTCGGTGGTAAAAGGGCGGAAGCTCGGGCCGCCCATCGTCTCATTCATGACGCCGCTGACGCGGAGCATCGCGTCGCGAATCGCTTCCCCTTCGAGCCGTCGAGGAGAGTAACGCCACACGAAACGGTTGTCGGCGTCCTTGGTGGCCGCATGATCCCGCCAATCCGAAGACTGGCGGTAGGTCTGCGACATCATGATGAGCTTGTGCAGCTTCTTGAGGCTCCACCCGCCGCGGATGAATTCCGTCGCCAGCCAGTCGAGCAACTTGGGATGCGTCGGCGGCCCACCGTTGAACCCAAGGTCGTTCGGGTTGCCGACGAAGCCTCTTCCGAAATGGTAGTGCCACACGCGGTTGACCATGGTTCGCGCAAACAGCGGATTGCCGGGACTGGCTACCCACTTGGCGAGCTTGCGGCGGCGATCGGCCTCGGGAGCGTCGTCCTCCAGACCGAACTCCGGTGAAAGACTGCTGACGCACGACAAGCCGCCCGCCGCGACCCGCTCGCCTTTTTGGTTGACATCACCGCGATCGAGCAGATAGGTCGGCTGCGGCGGCTTGATCTCGGCGGCGTAGATCTTCTCCGGTTCCGGGATGGCGTCGAGCCGTTCCCGCAACGCCCGTAGCTCGGCGCGCAAGTCTACCGTGTGCGATTTTTCGCCGGGGGCCATGACTTCGAGCAGTTGGTCCGGCGTGAAATTGGGCGCCCCCGCACGGTAAGAAGCCTCCACCTGCTCCGCGGTCAGGGCGCGGTCATAAATGCGCACTTCTTCGAGCTCGAGATCTTTGGAAGCCGAGAGAGAGACGGTAGCTTCGCCGGCAACGTAGGTTTGCAAACGTGCCGCCTTGATCTCCAGGTTGGGGGTATACGCCTCGCCGTAAGGCTTCCCGTTGCGGTACAAGCGGATGCTGTGGTCGGCTGCGTAGGTGATGGCGATGTGGATGACTTGCCCCTCGCTCGCCTGTTCGGGCGCCCCCTGCACGTCGGCATTTCGGAACCGGCCCGTGCTGGCGTTTCGCCATCGGCGGCCATCGCCGCCGTCGTACTGGATGCCGTCCATGGCGGCGGCCCGAAACCCCTCGGTATTCTGGATGCGCATGATCGCGCCTGACTTCTCCGGGAGCTTACGCACCCACACCCAGGCTTCGAGTGTCTTCTCCCGGAGGTCCTTCGGCAGCGTCTCGGTTTCAACCATCACCGACGTCTCATCGCCGGCCGGGCGCAGACGGCCGTCGGCCAATTCGGCCTTCTTCGACAACGGGACGTGCAGCGACCCCGCCAAGTCGCGACTATTGAGATCAAACGTCCACTGCACAAAGGGTGCGGGCGCCGCGAGGGGCTTGGGTGAATCCGGTCTGTCGATAGCACGCCGTCGGGCGGAGATTTCAAGCGCGGCAAGCCGGTCCTCGAGCTCCGCGATACGCTGCTGCAGTGGCTGGAGGAGGTCCTGGCGGGCTTGTTGCTCGGCGGGCGTAAGCAACTCCCGTTCTCCCTGCCAAACGCCCTCGAAAGCAGCTTTCATACGATAGTACTCACGCTGCGAGATCGGGTCGAACTTGTGGTCATGGCAACGGGCGCAGTTCACCGTCAGGCCGAGAAAAGTTTGTGACACGGTACCGACGATCTCTTCGAGCTGGTCTTGCCGAACGGTCTCCCGTTGGGAGGCCACAGCCGACGTCAGCCCGACGACATCGGTCGGGCCCGCGACGAGAAACCCGGTAGCGGCAATGCCGTCATGGGTGACCGGTTCCAGGACATCGCCGGCGATCTGCTCCTGGGCGAATCGCGCGTATGGCTTGTCGTCGTTGAAACTTCGAATGACGTAGTCACGATACGGCCAGGCATTTTCGCGCAGCCAGTCGCGCTCGAAGCCTTCGCTTTCGGCGAAGCGGGCGACGTCAAGCCAATGTCGCCCCCAGCGCTCGCCGTATCGGGGCGAAGCCAAGAGCCGATCCACAAGCCTTTCGTAAGCATCGGGCCCGGGATCGGCGAGAAAGGCCTCTATCTGTGCCGGGGTGGGCGGCAGCCCGATCAGGTCGAAAGTCGTTCGGCGAAGGAGAGTACGCCGATCGGCCGGAGGGCTAGGGTGCAGACCCTCTTCCGCCATGCGTGCGTGGACAAGACGGTCGATGGGCGAGTGTCCCCAGCGCTCGGGGAGTCGATCGGGAGCCGGAAGGTCAGGATTTGCAATCGGCTTGAAAGCCCACCACGTTGCGTCCGGACGCTGCGGGGCGCGCACCTCGAGCCGTCGATTCCACGAAGCACCGTCGGCGATCCAAGCGCGGAAGATCTCGCGTAGTTGTGGCTGCAACGGATTGCCCAGTGGCATTTCGCCCGCTGAGATGCGCCTCCACAGCAGGCTGTTCCCAGGATCACCTGGCGCAAGCGCAGGTCCCTTCGTGCCGCCGCGCAGAGCGCCCGCCCGTGTCGACAGATCCAGCCCGGACGCAGCCTGCGCCGGACCGTGACAAGGTAGGCAGTGCTCTGCGATCAGGTCGGTTGCGGCCGTCTCAAGATCCGCCCCGCCGGATTGCGGCGCGGCCACCAAGCTCGCGGCCGCGAGGCACGCGATCGAAAGACAAGCCGCCGTAAGCTTCTTCACCGTCATCCGGGAATCTTGCAGGGATTGTACTTCATTGCCTTGCTATCTGCCGACGCCGCGGGCGCCGCAAGGGTCAAGCCGCGGAGGATCAAGACGAAACCCGGCGCCCGTGTTGCGGCCGCCTGCCCGCCAGGTGGTGGTAGCATTCTCTCAGGCGGCCGCACCCGGCCTGCCGGCAACCTCTTGCCCCTGCCCTCGCAAAGCTCCATCGCCCCCGACTTCACTCTCCGCGATGCGGTGGGCCGGCCTCACGGGCTCGCAGACGCGCTCGATCACGGGCCGGTCTTGCTCAGCTTCTTCAAGATCTCGTGCACGACGTGCCAGTACTCGCTGGGCTTCCTCCATCGCCTATACCGCGAGTTCGTCGGCACCGCCGCTTCGATCTGGACCATCTCCCAAGACACCCCCGAACATACCCAGCTCTTTAACCAAGAGTTCGGGATCAGCCTGCCTCAACTCTTCGACGCCGAAGCCGAGGACTTCCCGGTTTCAGATGTCTACGGCATCGAGTTTGTGCCGACCACGTTTGTCATCGAGCCGTCCGGAACGATCGCCGAGAGTTCCGTCGGCTGGAGCCGCGAGGAGTTCGAGCGAATGGTATCGACATTGGCCCGGCTGGCAGGTGTCGAAGAGCCGGCTCCGTTCGAGCCAGGCGCCACCGTTGAGGACTATCGCCCGGGCTGCCGCTCTAAGAACTGATCCGAACGGGAACTGATCCGAACCGCAAGTCCTACCCTCGGGACTGACGCTCCGCCGCAAGTCCGAGATAGACTGAAACTTCGCCCGCCCCCATATATCCCAACCGATGTCGCAACCGCCCGGCAACGACCGCCTACCCGAGCCCGGCCCACTCGAATCGCTGCCCACAGACGCGGGTGTCAACCCGCCGCCCCCCGCGGGTGCATCACAACTTCATGCCGGGATGCCGCGTTTTCGATCCGGGCTCCTGCAAGCGGCGGTGTTCAGCGTGATCACCGTTGTCTTTTGGTGGACTTTCGGCGCAATCCTTTTTTTCGCCGGCGCCGACCGCGTCTTGCTTTCGATCGTGGCGTTGTTTCTGGCCACATCGGCGTCGACGGCGCTGCTGATGATGGTGGGCCAACAACGGCCGCTGCGCGAGTTGGGGCTGTCGTTCGAGCTTGTCGCGCTCGGCGAGTTCATCGCCGGAACGGCCGGCGGCGGGCTGACCGCCCTGTGCATCCTCGGGACGCAATGGGTCGCCGGGTGGATCACTATCGAGGAACGAGCCGCCGACGCCGCTCTTGCCGGAGACCCGGCCATCGCAAGCGTGGTTTCGATGGGCGCCGTTCCACTGCTGCTGCGGCTGTTGGCCGGCGCCGCCGGGGAAGAGTTGCTGTTCCGCGGCTACGGCCTACAGCAGTTGATTCGCGCCACCAACCCGGCGGTGGCGATCGTGGGCACGTCGGCGCTCTTCGGCCTACTGCACGGCGGCAACCCCAACGCGTCCAACGTCGGCCTGTTCAATACGGCTCTTTTCGGATGTTTGTTCGGGCTCCTTCTGATGTGGCGCCGGTCCCTGTGGACGCCCTTTGGCGCTCATTTTGGGTGGAATTTCACGTTAGTGGCTACCGGCGCGAGCCTCAGCGGCCTTAGAATTAAGATAGTGGACTTCGCGGTCGTTCCCGTCGGGCCGACCTTGTGGACCGGTGGCGACTACGGGCCGGAGGCGAGCCTGTTGGTGACCATCGCCTTGGGCTTGGGCGTGATCGTCATCATGAAGCTGCCTCGGATCTCAGATCACTCGGTGAGACTATGGGACTAACGACTCTCTGCTCAAAGGCCGCCCCGGCCCGAACGGCGCGGCGGGGCTTCGCCTTGGGGACCGCGGTGCTACTGCTGGGCGCCGGCTTGGCCGCCAAAGAGAAGATCACCGACCAACAGCGCGCCTACTTGATTCGCGAGATGACCGCCGAGCACGGCACGGCCAAGATGGTCATCCCGCGCTCGAAGAAGGCCCTCGCTCTCCGTCCCGCGGGCGGCTACGACGAAGACCAATGGCTTGACGCCATCGATGAGAACGGACCCGCCGCGCGCGTCGGCGACCTAGTCGAGATCACGAAGGTCGAGTTCAAGGGCAACCGGCTGGTTATCGAGTTGAACCACGGCATCAAGGGTGGACGCAAGTGGTGGCATCGCGTCCAGGTCTCGGGCACCAGCAATCGGGGAACCAACCTGGGCCAAGGGTCCAGCGTCTATGCGCCCGGCGGCACCAAGCTCGCGCTGGTGTACGACGAAGCGATCCCGCCGCTCACGTCCGACGAGGTGAAGAAGCAACTTGAGCCCTACCTAGATTTCAACCAACGCTCGGCCACCCAGCTTTTCGTCGAGAAACTTCCCGAGGAGTTCCAAGAGGCGGTCAAGGAAGAGCGTGTACTGGTCGGCATGGATAAGGACACCGTGCTGCTGGCCAAGGGCAAGCCCAGCAAAAAGGTCCGCGACTTCAAGGACGGTATCGAGACTGAAGATTGGATCTATGGCCTTCCGCCCGGCGACATCATCTTCGTCACCTTCGAGGACGATGAAGTCATCAAAATCAAGGAAGCCCACGCCAAGCTGGGCGGCCTGGTAAAACAAGACGTAGACCCCAACGAAGAAAAATAACCCCTGGAGAAGACCCCCTCATGGCGGTACGAGTAGGAATCAACGGCTTCGGCCGTATTGGGAGAAATGTATATCGGGTGGCGCTCAACCGCTCGGATGTCGAAATCGTCGCCGTGAACGATATCACCGACACGAAGACTCTGGCCCACCTGCTCAAGTACGATTCCGTGCTGGGCAACCTCGGCAACGCCGTCGCCGCAACCGATGACGGCATCACGGTCGACGGCCACAGCTTCAAGGTGTTCGTGGAGCGAGATCCGGCGCAGATCCCCTGGGGGTCGGTCGACGCCGAGGTTGTCATTGAATCGACCGGTCTATTCACCAAAGGTCCCGATGCGAAGAAGCACCTCCGTGACAGCGTCAAGAAGGTGATCATCTCGGCTCCGGCCAAACAGGAAGACATTACGCTGGTGCTGGGAGTCAACGACGACCGGTACGACGCCGGCAAGCACAATGTCATCTCGAACGCCTCGTGCACGACCAACTGCCTGGCGCCCGTCGCCAAAGTGCTGCATGAAAACTTCGGCATCAGTAAGGCGACGATGACCACGGTGCACAGCTATACCAACGATCAGCGCACGCTCGATCTGGCTCATTCCGATCTCCGCCGGGCCCGCGCCGCCGCCTTGAACATGATCCCCACCCATACCGGCGCCGCCTCAGCCATTGGTCTGGTCATGCCCGACCTCAAGGGCAAATGCGACGGATTCGCCATCCGCGTGCCGACACCGAACGTGTCCGTCGTCGACCTCGTCGCCGTTCTCGACAAGCCGACCACGGTTGAGGAAGTGAACGCTAAGCTCAAAGCAGCGTCTGAAGGCCCGCTCAAAGGGATTCTGGGCTACACCGAAGAGCCGCTGGTGTCGAGCGACTTCATGCACGATGCCCGTTCGTCGATCGTCGACGCGTCGATGACCCGTGTGATGGGCGGCGACATGGTCAAGGTGCTCGCCTGGTACGACAACGAGTGGGGATACTCGAGCCGCCTCGTCGACCTCATCAGCCGAGTTGCCTCAAACGGCGCCGGCCGACCGTAGCGATCGCCAGGGGCGGTCCGCTGGCGGTCCCGAAGAGCGCAACGGGCGACGTCCCGCGCTTCCTGCTTCAACATCCATGCCCTATCGATCGATCCGCGACCTCGACCTGCAAGGTCAGCGCGTCTTCTTGCGCGTTGACTTTAACGTGCCGCTCGATGCCGAGGGCCGAACCATCACCAGCGACACGCGCATCCGCGCGGCGTTGCCCACGATTCAACTGGCCCTCGACAAGGGCGCGTCGCTGATCGTGGCCTCGCACCTGGGCCGCCCCAAAGGCAAGCCGAACCCGAAGATGAGCTTGCAGCCCGTGGCGGTGCGATTGGCGGAGCTGATCGAGCGGCCGGTTGCGATGGGCGCGGAGGCTGCTGGTGAGGCCGCCGCCACACAGGCCGCTGCGCTCTCACCCGGCCAGGTACTGCTGCTGGAGAACCTGCGCTTCCACCCCGGCGAAGAGGCCAACGATCCGCGGTTCGCACAACGACTCGCATCACTGTGTGACGCTTATGTCAACGATGCGTTCGGCGCCGCACACCGCGCCCACGCCTCGACCGCCGGCATGGTCCCGCTCGCTGGCCACAGCGCCGCGGGGCTGCTGATGGAGAAGGAACTCAAGTACCTCACCATGGCCGTCGACCAGCCCGCGCACCCGTATCTCGCCATCATCGGCGGCGCCAAAATCTCGGGCAAGATCGACGTGATCCACAATCTGCTGCGTATCGCTGACCGCGTTCTGATCGGCGGCGCGATGACCTACACCTTCCTCAAGTCGCAGGGCGTGCCGGTGGGCGAGAGTCTCGTAGAGGACGACAAGGTCGAGTTAGCCTCTGCGTTGCTGGCCGACGCGGACGGGCGGCTCCTGCTGCCGGCCGATCATCTCGTCGCTGACGACCTCAGGGCCGGCGCTGCCGTCAAGAGTGTCGATGGATCCACCGAGCCGATTCCCACGGGATGGCAAGGCGTCGACATCGGTCCGAAAACAATCGCCGCCTACTGGGCCGAGGCCGAGCGAGCCAGGATGATCGTGTGGAACGGGCCGATGGGCGTCTTCGAGATTGAGCCCTTCGCGCAAGGCACCATCGAGGTCGCCAAGGCGGTTGCCGCCTCGCAGGCTACCAGTATCGTCGGCGGGGGCGACTCGGAGAAAGCGCTGCAAACCGCCGGGGTCGCCGACCGCATTACGCACATCTCGACCGGCGGTGGCGCCTCCCTCGAATTCTTGGCGGGTGAGAAGCTCCCCGGCGTCGAAGCTCTCGGCGGCCTACACTAGCCCAGCCGGACGGGCCGGGGCCGCTACGCGTCGAAGGCGCGCAACGCGACGTCCTGCGCGTCGCCGAGCGCCGATTGCGCCGCGTCGCTGATGCGGTCCATCAAGGCCAGCATCTCCAAAGCGTCCAGGCGGGGGGAGATGCGGTTGTGGCTGAGGTGCCTCACCCAAAGCGATGCGTAGAGCCCATAGAAGGAAAACAGCTCGCGGAAAAGGAGGCCCCCAAAATCCGGATCCTGAATGTAGGGCGCCAGGAGCCGGCATAGCGACCACGTACGCAGGAAGTCGTTCTTCGTCGTGCGGAGATGCCGGCGCAAGAGCTTGCGGCGGGCCTTGGCGAAACGCCCCTTCACAGCCGAGCCGTCGTCGCGGCGCAGCAGTCTCCCGATCACGTGGAAGCGCTGGGGGTTCGGCGCTTGGTTGGCGAGCGCCGAGCCCTCCTCGAGCTTCGGTGTGGCGCGCGAAAGGCACAGTAACTCCAGGGCCAGCCCCACGGCCATCACGAGCACCAGTGCGAACAATACGATGGGTATAGTCACAGTTCGCGTACTCCTGCGCCGACTCCTACCGCCTCACCATTCGAGCCTTGCACGCGCTCCAGCAACGGCTCCCGCGCATCGCGGGCCAGCAGCTCGGAGAACACCGAAGCCTCGACGGCAGGGCTCAACAGATGTCCCTGTAGTTCGTGGCAGCCTCGATCCCTAAAGAACTCGAGCTGCCGTGCTGTTTCCACTCCCTCGCCAACCAGGTTGAAGCCGAGGCTCTTGCCGAGGGCGATCAGCCCCGACGCCAAGGCGGCATCCAGCGGATCGCCCGCTACTTCCCGTAGCGATGGCTCGCCGATCTTCAACGTACTCACGGGCAGGCGGCGCAAGTACATAAGCGAAGAGCTCCCCGTTCCGAAGTGGTCGAGGGAGAAAGAAACGCCCTCCGAGCACAGCTCGACGAGCGGCTTCAACAGTTCGTCCGGGCTCTCCGCCAGCCCGCTTTCGGTCATCTCTAGCTGTAACGCGTGGGGTTCCAGCCCGGAGCTGCTCAAGGCCTGAGAAACGACACTCCGCAGATTACCGAACGTACATTGGCGTAGCGAGACGTTAACCGCGAGACGAACCGCCGGCAGCCCGTCACTCTTCCAGGCGGCGACCTGATGGCACGCCTGTTCGAGCACCCACTCGCCGATCGGATTGATCAGCCCGGTCTCCTCCGCGACCCCGATGAACTCATCGGGCAAGAGAAGACCGCGCTCCGGATGCCTCCAGCGAACCAGAGCTTCGCACGCCGAGATGCGACCGGTCTCCAGCGAGACGATCGGCTGATAATGCAACACGAACTCGTCGCGTTGCAGCGCCTGACGCAACAAGCGCTGACAAGAGATCCTCTGCACCGAGTGGGCCTGCATGCGCTCGTCGAACACCTTGCAGCGCCCCTTGCCGGCCGCCTTGGCGCGATACATTGCCGTATCGGCTTCGCGAATGAGGCGATCGGCCGTCATGCCCTGATGCTTGGCCAAAGCAATGCCGATGCTCACCGTCACAAACACTTCCGTGCCGGCCACGACAAGCGCGTGGGAAAGCGCCTCTTGGATACGGTCGGCGACACGAATCACGTCGCCGGTCTTGCCGACGTCTTGGGCCGCGATCGCGAACTCGTCGCCGCCCAGTCGTGCCAAGCGATCGGCCGGACGGAGCACGCCTCTAATCCTCTCGGCAACCGCGACCAAGAACTGATCGCCGGCATGGTGCCCCAAGCTGTCGTTCACGTTCTTGAAGTAGTCAAGGTCCAGGAATAGGAGCGCGAAGTTGCGGCCTGATTCGTTCTTGTCCTTGACCAGCCGCTCGAGTTCGCGCAGGAAGGCAGTTCGGTTCGAAAGCCCGGTGAGAGAGTCGTGCAGAGCCTCGCGCACAAGCTTCAACTCCGCCTGCTTCCGCGGGGTAATGTCGGTCTGCGAACCCGCGATGCGGACGACCTTGCCGTCCGAGTCGCGCACCGATACTCCCCGGCCCAGCATCCAGTGGTAGACACCGTCACGAAGCCGCATTCGGTATTCCGCCTTGAAGTGCGGTGTGCGGCCCTGTAGATGATCACCGAGCGCCTCGTCGAATCGGTCGCGATCCTCGACGTGAATACGATCGAGCCATTCCGCCGGACGGTCGCCGATCTCATGCTCGCTGTAGCCCAGGGTCGCCCTCCAGCGGGCAGAGAAGAAAACCGTATCCGTTTCGAGGTCCCAATCCCAGAGTCCGTCGTTCGCGGCGCGGGCGGCCAAGGCGTAGCGCTCCTCGCTGCGGCGCAGAGCCTCCTCGGTCTGCTTTCTTTCAGAGATGTCACGGATGATGGCGGTCCACCGTGGCGGATCGCCGAAGCGCATGTGGCTGACTGTCAGCTCGGCCGGGAAGCGCTGTCCATCCTTGCGCCGTCCGACTACTTCGACGGTCTCAACGGCCACGGGCTCGATCTCCTCGGGCTCGCCGTCATCGGGCTTCTCACCATGGGAACCAGCGGCCTGTACGGTCTGCTCCGGCGACCAGCCATCCACAAGCTCCTGCATGCGGAGTCCTTCTATCGCATCCGCCTCGTGTCCGAACAGCCGTTGGGCCCCGGGGTTGGACGAAGTCACCACGCCATCCGAATCGAAGGTAATGATGCCTTCGGGAGCGTAATCGAGCACGGCGCGCATTCGGGCCTCGCTCTCGCGCACGCGGCGCGTCATCAACTCCGACACCGCGAGTGCCTTGGCGCGCGTCGATGCCATCATGAGCGCGATGTCGAACAGCAACACACTCACCGCAAGTCCACCGATCAGCACCTGCAGCGGATAGTCGCCGGCCGCTGCGACGCCGGGCGACGAGGCGGCGTACGGTTCCACATTCTGCGGGCTACCGACGTAACTCGCCGCCGCGTACCAGGCACCGAGAGTCGCAAGCAGCGACAGCCCAAGGACGGCCCACGGCGCCACGCTACGGTCCGGCCGTCCCGCCTTGATCTCGCCTTCAACGTTGGGTCGAAGTTGCATGTAGCGGTTGGCTTCGCCTGCCGGACGCGAGTCCACCCTCACGCGCGCGTCCGGGGGTACGCACGACAGTCCGGCGAAGAGTCCGCCGTGGACTATTCTGCAACTATGCTCTAGACCTGCTGAATAAGCACGAGCCGGTAACGCGTGAAAAGACCTTGCTTAATGCGCCTAAGGCATTCTTCCTAAACCGGGGGTGGTAGCTTGACGAGTTTCAGCGCCCGCGAGCAAGCAGAGTCCCAACCACGAACGTGCGGTCAAGGCCGGTGGGAGTACCCTACGAACCATCCCTTGCTTTGGGCCGGCCTCGCACCGGCGCGAGCAATGCTTGCGGATCGATCCCGTGATCGAGATGCTGCACTCGGCCAGTGGAATCGAGCGGTACGATGTACAGGCTTCCTGGTACGGGCTTCCGGGCAGCCGGCGTCGAAGGCGCGAGCCGCACCCGCCGTTCGACCTTATTGGTGAGGATCGACACTCGCAGCCGCAGGTCCTCGGCGTGTCGTTTCGAATGGGTCCGTTTGCGAGTCTGTCGACTAGATGGAGCGGATGACCTCTTCGATTTGCTCCAGGGCCCAGTCAGTTTCGGAATCCGTGATGACATACGGCGGCATGAAGTAGAGCACGTTCCCCAACGGCCGCAGGAGTAGTCCGCGCGCGAGAAACTCGGCGTATAATGTGGGCCCGATGGAGGCCAGATAGCCGCTGGTGGATTTGCTCTGTTCGCGCGCAACGAGTTCGACAATCCCCACGCCGCCGATGACGCGAACGTCGCCGACGTTAGGCAAGTCCGCCAAGGGTCCGAGGCCCGATCGCAAACGTTGCTCCAGGGTTGCCACCCGTTGCAGCGTGCCTTCGGTCCGGAACAGATCGAGGCTCGCCAGCCCCACCGCGCAGCCCAACGGATTTGCGCTGTAGGAGTGGCCGTGGAAGAATGTCTTCGCACGGTCGGCGCTCAAGAAGGCTTCGTAGACATTGTCGGTAGCGGCCGTGACGGCAAGCGGCAGATAGCCGGCCGTCAGCGCTTTCGAGAGGCACAGGATGTCGGGGCTCACCGGCCCGTGCTCGCAGGCGAACATGCGGCCGGTGCGTCCGAACCCGGTTAGGACTTCGTCGGCAATCATCAAGGTGTTGGATTCATCGCACAAGTCCCGAACGCCCTGCAGAAACTCTTTCGGCCACACGATCATGCCCCCGGCCGCCTGCAACATCGGCTCGACGATCACCGCCGCCACGCCGCCCTCTTGCTCGCGCAGCAGGCGCGCCAGATCGGCGAGGCAGTCGATCTGGCACGTCGATCGCTCGAGATCCAACGGGCAGCGGTAGCAGTAGGGGGCGTGGGCTCTCGCGACGCGAAACATCATCGGCTCGAAGGCGCTGGTGAACACCGACTCGTCGCTCACCGACATCGCCCCGGCAGTATCGCCGTGGTAGGCGAACCGTAGTGCGACGAATGTGCGTCGCTCGGGCTCGCCGCGGTTCACCCAGTACTGGCGCGCCATCTTGAGCGCGGCCTCGACGGCGGTCGAGCCGTTGTCGGAGTAGAAGATGCGTGTGAGGCCCTCGGGGAGCGCTTCGGTCAAACGCTCGGCCAACGCCACCGCCGGGCGATGCGTAAAGCCTGCGAAGATCACGTGCTCCATCTCACGCGCCTGGGCCGCGAGGGCTTCGTTGAGCTTCGGGTGGCTGTGTCCGTGGATGTTGACCCACCAGGACGAGATGCCGTCGAGAATGCGCCGACCGTCGGTGGTATGCAGGTAGACGCCCTTCGCCGAGGCGATCGGGATCGGCGGCGGCGCCGTCTGCATCTGCGTGTAGGGATGCCAAACGCAGGCTCGGTCACGGGCCGCTAGATCGCCGGGCGCCGGGGGAGTCGTGATCACTTCGAGATTGTGCCAGTTTCCGCGGTGCGTGCGGTGGGGTTGCTCTCGCAGCCCCCTTGGCCGAGGATGCATGGAGACCCTTTGTAGGGGTGGACCGCTGCGTCCACCCCGGTGTGGGAGTTGGCAATCCCGCTCGTCTCTGCGTTGAAGGCGCGAGCAACTCAGCCGGCGCCGGGGTGGACGCAGCGGTCCACCCCTACAAAGGCCGCGACGTGCACTCCCACTCCTTGGCCGGTACGAACAGTCGGCGCGACACAAATCTCAAGCCCGCGAAGTGGTGTTCCACGCGGGCTCTGCTATTACGGCTCCCAGTAGTACAGGCCGTTGAAGACCATCTTGAAGGTAGCGTTGGATTGCGCGCGGTACTGTGGGCGAATCCCGAAGAGTACCAAGTGGCCGCGTCCCATCGAAACATCGAGCACCGCCGCGCGGTTGGAGAGGTGCTGTTCCCCCAGCAGCCAGCCCGAGGCCAGCGGGTTTTGCCGCGGGTAGCGAAGCACTTCCGTCGCCGACGCCTCGGCGGCCCCGACCGAAGCCTCAAACGCCGGGCCGGACTCGAACCAAACCGTCTCGCGCGGCCGCAGCCCGAAACACAACGGGTGCGACGTGTTGGCTTGCACGGTGAGCAACGATCCGGGCGAATAGAATTGGCTGTTGCTGAGGCCCATCAGCACGTTCCGCGCCGGCGCTTTGAGCCGCTCCAGGGCGTACTGCGAGGCTCGGTTAAAGGCCAGAACGGTCCCACCCGTGAGGATGAACTGGCGCAGCGCTTCGGCCCCTTCGTCCTCAATGCCACCGGCAAACTCCGGCGGCGCTTGAACGCCCTCATAGAGCGCTCCCGCCAGATAGCCCGCGTGCAGCGTGCGCGGCGCGGCATCGGGCAGCAGGATCACGTCGAAGTCGCGCCGCAGCCCACCCTGCCGCAAGCGCTCGTTGCCAACCGACTCGTAGGGAAACTCGTAGTGTTCGAGCACCCAGCGCGTCCAACCCTCGTCCATGATCGGCACGTGCCCGCGGTACAGGCCGACCCGCGGCGTGCGCAGCCGCCGGCGCGAGCCCGGCAGATCGGAGCGGGCGTTGGCGGAACCGGGCTCTGCCAGGCCGGCAGACGCTTCGGTAAACACCAGTCCGAACTCCCTTGCAAGCGTCTCGACGAGAGAGCGCCCAGTACCACCTTGGCCCGGGCCGCCTGGCTCGACGTGAACGTAGAACGCGCCGTCCTCGCCGCGATCGACCGGCACGCCTTCGTTGAGCAGACGATTCACCGCCGTCCAGGCACGGGTAGCGTTGGGCGACAGTCGCAACAGCGGCGCGCCGGCCACCGAGCCCGGTTGGGGATCAAGGGACGTGAGCGTTTTAAGCGCGGCTTCGAACGGCTCGTTGATCGGAACGACCTCGACGCCCATCAATAACGGCAAGTTGTGGGCGGTTACGTCGTAGGGGCGCTGGGGAGGCCCGCCCGGATACTGGCGCAAGTCCGGGTAGTTCTGCTTCTCGAGTAACGTCTTAGCGAAAGCGCCGTAGGGCTGCGCCAGGCGGATGACGTAGTCACCGGACTGGAACACGCGCCCACCGGCGCGGAAGCCGTCCGTGGCGTGCTCGATCTCCACCGCCCCGAACGCCAGTGTGCGAAGCAAGCGCATCATGGCGCTCGGGTCATGTTGTTGGCGCGGGATGACGTACGCCAAGTCCTTGTGGCGCTTGATGACGCGCCGGCCGATGCGGTAGAAATTGCGCAGCAGATCTTCGCGTTGCAGCGCGGCGTTGTAGAGGCACGACTCGAAGGTGATGAGCTGGTAGTCGATGATGTCGCACAGCGTCCAGCGCCCGCCTGCCCAGGGCTCGAGGAAGTTCCAACTGGCTTGCTGGGCGTTGTACCCGCGGCCGTTGGATTTGAGCGACGAGAACGGCACGTTGACCGGCGAAGCGTAGCGCACGCTCGCGGCTTCACTGAGCAGGCGCAAGCCTCCGTGATAGCTCGGGTAGTGGCGCGCGGGCGTGAAGTAGTCGTAGATGCCGTTGATCAGCACACCCTTCTTGCCCGCGGTGGTTAGGTCGACGGCCATGGCGGTGCCCATTTTGTTGACCTGCTGCACGATCAGCGGATCGATGTTCGGGTCCACGGGGTCGGCCCAAGGCGGCACGAACATGCGCGCGCCGGTTCCGCCCATTTGATGCACGTCGTAGGTGATCTGGGGCCACCAAACGTTGTGCACCTTCTCGACCGTGAGGCGGGTCTCGGCTTGGGAGAAGGAGTACCAGTCGCGGTTGTTATCGTGGCCGACGTATTTGTGATACAGCTCGGTCATCGGCGCGCCCTCGTAGGGGGTGTCGAGATAGCGCTTGTACCAACGGGCCACCTTGTCAACGCCGTCGGGGTTGAGAGACGGGATGAGCAGGAAGATCGTGTCCCGCAGGATTGCTTGGTGGCGGGGCGTCACTTCGGTGAGCAACTTGTGGACGAACTCGACGGCGGCGAGGGTCGATGCGACTTCGGTGGAATGGATAGAGCAGGTGATCAGAACGACTGCCTTGCCCTCGGCGATCAATGCTTCGGCCTCGCCGGGGGTGGTTTGGCGGGGATCGGCCAAGCTCGATTGAATCCGGCGGTACCGGCGCAGGTTCTTGAGTGTTTCCGGTGCAGCGATGGTCACCATCACGAACGGACGGCCCTCGGTGGACTTACCAAGCTCGCTGAAGTCGACGTGGCCGGAAGCGTCGGCTACGCGGCGGAAGTAGCGAACGACATCGTCCCACTCGATGAGGCGCTTGTCGGCGCCCATTTCGTGGCCGAAGTGGGATTCCGGCGAGGGAAGCGCGCCGGAAGCGCCGGCGGCGCCAGCCAGGGAGAGCAGCAGGGTGATGGAACGCAGCAGCCCGGCCGACATTACTCCCTACTATAGCCAAGCGGTGGGCGAGGGCCGGTCGTCGGTACCTTCGAACTAGATGGGGATGCGATTCGCGGCGCGGGCGCGACATGCCGTGCCCCTACACGTTTCGGCCGAGCCGACCAAAGAAAGGCGCCCAGCCAAAAGAGACCCGGCCAAAAGAGTCGCGGTGGGGCGGCACGGCGGTCCGCCCCTACAGTGCGCGGCCCGAGCTGCCGAGACGCCCTGCGGTGTGGCAACCGTCGCGGGGCTGATATCATGGAAGAACTGTCGCTAGGCAAGCAGTATCGCGCGGTCTGAGTAGCGAGGTCTCTTTATGTTCGAACGGTATACCGAGAAAGCTCGACGGGTGATCTTTTTCGCCCGCTATGAGGCGAGCCAATTCGGCAGTCCTTACATCGAGACAGAGCACCTACTGCTGGGGCTCATCCGGGAAGACAAGGCGCTGGCCAACCGCTTCCTGCGGTCCCACGCGGCGGTGGAGTCGATTCGCAAGCAGATCGAAGCGCATACCACGATCCGCGAGAAGGTCTCGACGTCGGTCGACCTGCCTCTGAGCCACGAGTGCAAACGGGTGCTGGCCTACGCAGCCGAGGAGGCCGAGCGGCTCTCGCACAAGCACATCGGTACCGAGCACCTGTTGCTGGGGCTGTTGCGTGAGGAGAAGTGCTTCGCGGCCGAGATCCTTCACGAGCGCGGCCTGCGGCTGGCGACGATCCGCGAAGAGTTGGCGCGCTCGCAGTCGGAGAAACTGCTGTCGAGCCGTCCGAAGGAAAGCTCGCTGCTGGCCGAGTTCAGCCGCGACCTCACACAGTCGGCCATCGACAACCTGCTCGACCCGCTGATCGGGCGCGAGAACGAGCTGGAACGGGTGACGCAGATCCTGTGCCGGCGTACCAAGAATAATCCGGTGCTGATCGGCGAGCCGGGTGTCGGCAAGACGGCGATCGTCGAAGGCATGGCGCAGCGTATCGCCGATGGCGAGGTGCCGTCGTTCCTGGCCGAAAAGCGCATCTTGGCGCTCGACCTGTCGCTGATCGTGGCCGGCACGAAGTATCGCGGGCAGTTCGAAGAGCGGCTCAAGACCATCATGAAGGAGTTGATGGAGAACCAGAACGCCATCATCTTCATCGACGAGCTTCACACGCTGGTCGGAGCGGGGTCGGCCGAGGGCTCGCTCGATGCGGCGAACATCTTGAAACCGGCTCTCTCCCGTGGCGAGATCCAGTGCATCGGCGCAACCACGCCCGGCGAGTTCCGCAAGTCGATCGAGAAAGATCGTTCGCTCGAGAGACGCTTCCAGGCTGTCAAGGTCGCGCCGCCCACCGAAGAAGAAGCCGTCCAGGTCGTCTTCGGTATCAAGGACCGCTACGAGAAGTTCCACGCCGTCGCCTACACCGATGATTCAGTCGAGGCGTCGGTGTATGCCTCAAGCCGCTACATCCCGGACCGCTACCTGCCCGACAAGGCGATCGACCTGATTGATGAAGCCGGTGCGCGCGTCAAGCTGCGCCAGACGACGATGCCCGAGGAGATCGCCGAGGTCCACAAGCGCATCAAGTTCATCGTGCACCGCATGGAGAACGCGATCGCGAACCATGAGTTCGAGAAGGCGCGCTTCTACTCCGACGAGGAGCGCAAGGAGCGCGAAAATCTGCGGGCGCTGCGCGAGAAGTATAACCTCGACGAAACCGCCACGGCGACGGTCACCAAGGACGACATCGAAGAAGTGGTCGCCAAGTGGACCGGCGTGCCGATGACCTCGATCAAGGAAGAGGAGATGGCGAAGCTCCTGCGGATCGAGGAGGAGCTGCACCGCCGCGTCGTCAGCCAGGACAGCGCCATCTCGGCGCTCTCGCGGGCGATCCGCCGCTCGCGCGCCGGGTTGAAATCAGCCAACCGTCCGGCGGGCTCGTTCCTGTTCCTCGGCCCGACCGGTGTCGGCAAAACCGAGGTCGCCCGCGCGCTGGCCGAGTTTCTGTTTGGCAGCGAGAAAACGCTGGTGCGCTTCGACATGTCGGAGTTCATGGAAAAGCACTCTGTCTCGAAGTTGATCGGCTCGCCGCCGGGGTACGTGGGCTACGAGGAGGGCGGCCAGTTGACCGAGCGGGTCAAGCGCGCGCCCTATTCGATCATCCTCCTCGACGAGGTGGAGAAAGCCCACCCGGACCTATTCAACATCCTGCTGCAGGTCTTCGAAGACGGCCAGTTGACCGACGGGCTCGGCAACACGGTCGATTTCAAGAACACGATCATCATCATGACCTCGAACATCGGCGCCCGTTATCTGCAAAAGCAGAAGCGCATGGGCTTCGCCGGCGGCTCGGAGTCGGCCGAGGACAAGAAGGCCGAGTCGGAGGTACTGAACGAGGTCAAGCGCGTTTTCAATCCAGAGTTCCTCAACCGCATCGACGAGACGATCATCTTCCAGTCGCTCAGCGACGAAGACATCCTGCGGATCATCGAGATGATGGTAGAGCAGATCAATGAGAACCTCGGCCGCAAGGACATCCACATCCGCCTGGCGGACGACGCGGCGCAGTACATCCTCGATAAGACTTGCGTCGACCGCAACTACGGCGCCCGCCCGTTGCGGCGCGCGCTGCAGAAGTACATCGAGGACCCGCTGTCGGAGACGCTGATTCAGGGGGTTCTCGAGCGGCCGGCCGACCTCGAAGTCTTCGTCGGCGAGAACGGCATATATTACCGCTACGTCGGGAAAGACGGCGAAGAGGCCGAGGGCGAAGGTGGCGTGGCGGTCCGCGAGGCCGAGCTGTTGTATACGTTTTAAGGCGCCTCGGGCCGGCCCAGACAAGCCGGCCCGGACAAGCGGGCCGGCGAGCGGGCGGCGTTTGTTTCCCTTCGGTTGATCCCTGCACAGTCGGAAGTGTTTGACGTGAGTGTTGGAGACGGCGAGCCCCGTTGACGCCCGGTGGTGCGTTGCGACGTTGGGCTGCAGGACCCGGCACGCTACACCTCTACCTTCGAGCCGCGGCGATCGCTTGCGCGCCGGCCTGATATCTTTGGAACGAGTGTCGAGACGCAGCCGCCTTCGCGATCTGGCCGAGTTTCTTCTGCTGTGGCCCCTCCTCAAGGCGCTGGAGTGGTTGCCACTGCCCTGGGCCCGGCTCATGGCCCGCGGCATCGGCAAGGCCGCCCACAGCGCCACCCTACGATGGCGGGCCGTGGCCGAGCGCAATCTGCGGATGGCCATGCCCGAGCTGGACGCCGCCCGGCGCGGCGAGATCATCCGCGGCATCTATCAGCACATGGCTCGCGTGCTGTTGTTCGTGGCCCGCATGCCGCGTATCCACAAGGGCAACGTCGACCAGTGGATGCGCTACGAGGGCTTCGAGAACTACCAGCAGGCGGTGCGCAACGGGCGGGGGACGATCTGCCTCACCGCGCATCTCGGCAATTGGGAACTGAGCGCGTTCACGCACGCGCTGCACGGGCACCTGATGTATGTGATGGTCCGCGAACTCGACAACCGCTATCTCGATCGGCTGCTGAACCGCCACCGGGCGCTTACCGGGAACCAGCCCGTGCGCAAGCAGAATGCTAGCCGTGTCGTGTTGCGGGCCATGCGCGACAACGAAGTGGTCGGCATCCTGGCGGACCAGAACACGGCCGGCGAGGATGGCGTGTTCGTCGATTTCTTCGGCGTGAAGGCCGGCGCGACCGGCGGCTTGGCGAAGATTGCCATGCGGACCGGCGCGACGGTCGTTCCCGGGTTCGCCTTCTGGAAAGAGGAGGAGCGATGCCACACGCTGAAGTTCTATCCGCCGGTGGAGATGGTGAGCAGCGGGGACGATGAGAAAGATTTGGTGACCAACACGCAACGCTGCCAGACCGCGATCGAGCTGGCGATTCGCGAGCACCCTGACCAGTGGCTGTGGATCCACCGGCGTTGGAAGACGAGACCGCCCGGGGAAGAGCCGCTGTATTGAACAGCGGAGAGAGCCGATTTCGAGGTCGGGTGCTCGTCTCGGGTCGACCCGCGAGGCACGCAACCAGCGCTGACCGGGTACCGTCTAACCTTGAGAAACTGGCATCCGGCTTGTTCACGGTATACTTAACATGAGCATTCTGTAACCTGCCGAGCGTTCAGAGAGGAATTCCTGTGAAGAAGATGCTGTCGGCGCCCCAAAAGCTGGCTTTGGCGGTCCCACTCCTTCTGTTCTGGGCCGGGGGGCTGGTAGCGTCGCCTCAGGAACCTGCCGGCGCGGCATCCGGTGCCGGGCCCGACCGAGCTAAGGCCTACTATCACTACTCGATCGCGCATCTCAACATGATGCGCTTCGCGGAGCTCGGACGGCAGGAGTACGTCCGCAAGGCGCTCGACAACTACGAGAAGGCCCTCGCGGCCGACCCGGAGTCGAGTTTCCTGCGGCTCGAGCTGGTCAAGTTTTACGGCCGCACGAACCGTCTCGATGAAGCCGTCGCCGAGGCGGAGAAGATCCTCGAGCAAGATCCCGACAACACCGAAGTCCGCAGGGTCATCGGGGGCTTCCTGCGGTCGTACGCCACATCGCAACGACGTGGCTCGGTCGATAAGGATCTGTTGCAGCGGGCCGTCGAGCAGTTTGAGCAAGTGATCGGGATTGACCCCAACGATGAAGAGGCGCTGCTGCAGCTTTCGACGCTCTACCGCATCCTCGAAGACAACGAAAAGGCCGAGGAGTCGCTGCGGAAGCTGCTCGAGATCAAGCCGGATTCCACCGAAGCGCTGAGTAGCCTGGCGCAGCTTTACCTTTCGATGGGCCAACCCGGTCCCGCGATCGAGGCGCTTGAGAAGATCAAAGCCAGCGGCGAGGCCGATCCCCGCAGCTTGGCGGCGCTTGGCGGCGCATACGAAAACGTGGGGCGTCATCGCGACGCGGCAGAGGTCTTCGGCGAGCTGCTCAGGCAGAGCAGCGGGAACGCGGTTCGCGTCCGACGGGCTCTGGCGAACAACCTGGTGCTCTCCGGCCAGTTCAGCGAGGCGCTCACCCACTACCAGGAGCTGGTCGAGGGCGAACCCAATAACCCCGAGCATCACCTGCGGCTGTCCCAAATTTATCGCCAGGAGCGCAACTTCGCCCGTGCCTGGGAGCACCTGCGGAAGGCCTCCGAGTTGGCGCCGGAATCGCTGGAGGTCCGCTACAACGGCGTGCTCTTGTTTGAAGCCGAGGGCAAGACCGTCGAGGCCATCGAGGGCATGGAGCAGCTTCTCGAGGAAACGGCCAAGGAGCAGTACACGGCACGGGACCGCCAGAACCGCGCGATGTTCCTCGAGCAGCTCGGGTCGCTCTACCGACGCCAAGAGAACGTTGAGCGCGCCGCCGAGGTCTTCAAACAGATGGCCGAGATCGATCCCCAGGGGAGGCCTCGGGCACTGATGCACGTGATCGACACGTATCGATTCGCACGCCGGTACGACCAGGCGCGGGACTGGTCGCAACAGGCGTACGAGGAGTTCCCGGACAACCGTGGTTTGGCTGTCCTGCGGGCCACGGTCTTGGCCGAGACCGGAGATTCCGGCAAGGGGAGTAAGATTCTCAAGTCCCTGCTCGACGGCAAGGCGCAGGATCTTGAAGTCTACCTGGCGTTGGCGCAGGTTTACGAGAAGGGCAAGAAGTTCGATCAGGCGCTCAAGTCGGTCCAAGAGGCGGAAAAGCTGTCCAAGACGCGGCCGCAGAAACTCACGGTTCTGTTCACGCAGGGCTCCGTCCTGGAGCGCGCCAAGCGGCACGCCGAGGCCGAGAAGGCGTTTCGTGATCTGATCGAGGCGGACCCGAAGAACGCCTCGGCACTCAACTACCTGGGCTACATGTTGGCCGACCTGAACCAGAAGCTCGACGAAGCCCACGACATGATTCAGAAAGCGCTCGACCTCGACCCGGAGAACGGCGCCTACCTCGACAGCCTGGGCTGGCTGTACTTCCGCCAGGAGAAATTGGACCTCGCCGAGCGCTACCTACTTCGGTCGCTGGAGAGCGTCAAGCGAGACCCCGTCGTTCACTCCCACCTGGCTAGCGTCTACTTCAAGCAGGGCAAGGTCGATGAGGCACGCAAGCACTGGGAGCGGTCGCTCCAGGAGTGGAAGAACAGCGCCAAAGCCGACCAGGACTCCGGCGAGATCGCCAAGGTCGAAGCCAAGCTTGCCGAGCTAAAAGTCGAGCTTTCCTCTTCCTCCGATAAGCGGTCGAAATCCCCCAACGAGAACAAGTAGGCGCCTGCGTCGCTGCCGGCCCCCGTCCGCGGCTCGGTTGTGGCGGGCCGAACACCCTCTGAAGATCGACGGTTGCCTCGACGATAGCGTTGATCTGGTTGAATCGCAGCCAACGTCGACAGGAGTTGAAGCGACTCGGCGCCACAACCGAGCCGCGGATAGAAATCCGCGGTGGCCACAACTTGTTAGGGTCCCATCTACACCTTGCCTGAAGCCTGCTGGAGGCTTGCGCCGCCAAGTCGGGTTTGGCTCGATGCCGAGGGATGTCGCGCCACGAGCAGTACCCCAGGCCAGTCGAGATCCTCAACGCAGGCTCACACACTAGCAGCCCGTGGCGGAAGTTCGAAGCTTCCCTTCGGGGACTGCCACCCTTTTTCGCGCGTCTACGGAATCAACAGCTTGCCGCTATCTTTCGCGCGCGAAAAAGGGCTGGCTGTCCCCAGAGCACACGTTTACCACGGGCTGCTAGGCCATCGAGGGCTGGACCTTGCTACCCTCTACCTTCGGGAAGACCCCGCTGACCGAACACAGTGCGCCGGTACACCCAACTGCTGCTTCAATACTTCCTGCAGTACGCCAAGGTCCGCCTGGCCTACAAAGGAGACTTCTTCGTCTCGGTCGCCACCACGGTGATCGCCACCGGTTTCGGGATTGGCGTTGTCTTCCTGCTCTTCGGCCGCTCGCCGGAGATCGCCGGCTGGCGGTTCCACGAAATCCTGTTCCTCTACGGCTTCGGGTTGATCCCGCTCTCGTTCTTCAACGTGGTCAGCATCAACCTCTACTACTTCAGCGAAGCCTATATCATCGAAGGAAAATTTGACCGCATCTTGTTGCGGCCCGTGCATTCGCTGTTTCAGGTGATGAGCGAGCAGTTCCGCCTGGAATCGCTGAGCGATGCCGTGATCGGGCTGGCCATCGTCACCTATACGGCGCGCGAACTGGGCTTGACCTACGGGCCGCTCGACTGGCTGTTCCTCGTCTTCGCCACGGGGTGCGGCGTCATGATCTATTTGTCGGTCTTCCTGCTCCTCACGAGCGTCTCGTTCTGGGTGGAGGACCGCGTCGGCATCATCCCGCCGATCTTCAACATGCTCGCCTTCGGGCGCTACCCGCTCAACATCTACAGCCCGTTCATTCAGTTCTTGCTGAGCTGGATCATCCCCTTCGGGTTCGCGAGCTTTTATCCGTCGACGGTCCTGCTCGGGCGGCTCGAGTACCAGTCGTACTTGATGTTCCTGCCGGTGGTAACCCTGGTGTTCTTCACCGCGTCGATCCTGCTCTGGAACCGCGGTGTGGCCAACTACTCGAGCACGGGGTCGTGACACCATCGAAGCGTTCCCGATCGCTACCGATCGCTCAACGCGGGCTGACGCCCCGGCTCGGCTCCGAGTGGCGGATGGGTTGGTTAAGCGCTAGGCCGTCATGCCTTCACGACCTTCTCCCGACGCGGGTCCCAGGCCAAATACTTCTTCCTCCGTAACGACTCGACCGCCATGCGGCACGCCAGCATGCCGTGGAAGCCCAACTCGACGTCGCACTTGAGCGGCTCGCCGAAGCGAATAGCGCGATGCAGGTTCTGATGATGCAGCGTAATGTCTTCAGCACCCGTCTTGGTGTGAACGATCCTCTCGCGGCTGTCGGCGAACTCCTTCTCGGGTTCGATGATGAAACCCTCTTTGTTGAACTCGAGCGTTGCTTCGTGCCCGCGGATCAGGTGGCGCACCTTCGCGGAGTTAGCCATCGACGAAACCAGCAAAACTGAAATCCCCTCGGGGTAGTCGACCATCATGTTGAAGGTGTCGGGGATCTCGGCCTTGCTCTTCGTGAAACAGTTCTTCCCGCCCGTGGCGACCACACGGGACGGCACCGTCAGGCCACAGGCCTTGATGATCCGCGTGATGCGGTGTACGAAAAGGTCCGACGCGATCCCGCTGGAGTAGTCCCAATAGCGCCGCCAGGCGAAGAACCGGTCAGCGTCGAACGGACGTTTCTTCGCCGGCCCAAGGAAGGCATCCCAATCGAGATTCTCGCCTGGGCGGACGTCTTCATCAAAAGGCTTGGTCCAATAGTCGTCGAGGTGGTTGCGCGAATAGTCGATCTGCGCCATCACGATCTTGCCCAGCGCACCCTCCTTGATGTAGCGCTGCGCCGTCTCGTAGGAGTCGTCGGACATGCCCTGTACGCCGACCTGCATCTTCACGCCGGTCTGCTTGATCTTCTTGACGACCTTCTTGCCCTCGTCGATCGAGTAGGTCATCGGTTTCTCGCAGTACATGTGCTTGCCGGCGTCGGCGGCATCGAGAATCATCCGCCCGTGCCAATGCTCGGGGACCGATATCAGCACGTAGTCGATATCGGGGTTGTCGAGTAGCCGGCGGTAGTCCTTATGGGGCTTGCCTCCAGTCCGCTCGACGGCCTCATCGAGGCGCTTCTGGTATATCTCGCACACCGCGGCGATCTCGATGTTGTCGTCCTCGCGCATCGTCATCAGCCGCTTCATGTGGCCCGTCGCGTTGCCGCCACCGCCGATGACACCGATGCGCAAACGGTCGTTGGCGCCGATCACCCGCGGCGCCCTCGCAGACGCGCCTCGCGCCGACACGGCCATCGAAGTCGCGGCGACCGACCCAGCCACAAAAGAACGGCGAGATATAGGATTATTCGAACTCATGGATAACCTCACTGCGAAACGTGATTCGTGATTCGTGTATCAACTCTACCGATCCCTATACGTTACCCAAATCGGCGAGGCCCAGGCCAATTCGCCATTCTCCTGCTCCACGCGAATATAGTAGTAAGCCTCGCCTGCCTCCACATCATTATCGACGTACGTGAAAGCCAGCTCCGGCCCCTGGCCGCGCTGCGTGTGAACATAGCTGTTGTTCTTGATCACTTCCACTTTGCGGATCGCCCCGGTACCGGCGATCTTCGCCTCGAGCTTCGGCCGTTGCCCGGTCTCGAACGCCTCGCCCATGAAGTGCCCATTGATGCGGAAGTCGACGAGGATGTTGTCGGTCGCGGCATACGCCCGCCGCGCGCGGATACCCTCGATGATGTTCTCGCGCGTGAGTTCCTCGACGTAGACCATGCCGTGGGAGGTGTGCGTCGAGACGTGATCCGAGCTTGACTGCACACCGAGCTTCAATCCCTTCTCCCAGGCCTTCCACACGAATCCCGCCGGGCGGCTCCCGCGGTTGGACGAGCGCGGCGCCCCCTCGTGTTCATAGTTGCGGCGGTAGCCCTGGTAGATCTCGACCAGCGTATCAACCTCGGGGTCATGGTCGCTCCAATCGGTGCCGGCGCCGGTGGCCGAGGTGTGCGACATCACGATCCCGCGGTTCTCGCGTAAGTTCTGGAAGAAGGGCTCGACGCCGACCTCGTCGTTCTTCTCGCGTTCCTCGTCGGTAATCTTGACGACACGGACGCCGCGCTGCGCAAACATCGCATTGCGATGGCCGCTCGGGAATCCGCGGCTGCGCTCATATCCATAGAGCGGCGTGAAGCGGCCCGGGATCGTGAACAGGTCCACGGCCTTCTGGATCATCCACCAACTGTATTCAACCTCCTGCCCGGCTTGATGGTCGGCTACGCCGAGGTAGTCGTGTGCCGCGGCATCGAGGGCGTACCGGTAGGCATCGAGGAGCGATCCGTCGCGGTTGCCGTCCCACGAGATGTCGGTATGGCGGTGCATGTCGCCGCGGACTGGCCGGTAGGTCTTGCCGCCCACGGTAACCCTGTGGTCACGCACGCGGGCGACATCGGCTGCCTCGTTCGGATGGACGTTGGCCGGCTCGTCGGTGGAGGGCTCGAAGGCAACGAACTTCGGTTGCGTTTTGGACCGCGGGCCGGCCTTCAACGCAGCAACGTAGAGGTCCTGGTCTCGTTGGAAGCCGTCAGGGAATTGGCGCCCGTCACTCGCCCACAAGACGGTGGGGCGACCATCCTGCCCGGTGTAGACCGAGACGGGAAAGTCGATCCGCCCGTACGCCAGCGGGAATTCGACGGCGGGGATCCAGCGGCCGTTTTGAAAACTCGTAGCGCCCAGGCGGAACATCGACCGGAAGCGATTGCCGCCCCGGGTCATGGGCGTGTTGGTACGGTAGCGAAACAGCACCCACAAGTTGCCGCCGCCGTCGCTTGCCAGCCGGGCGTCGTGGAAAACTTGGCGCTCCTCTTCCGGGAGGACCGCGGTGAGATCGCCGGCCAGTTGCTTGAGTTGTCCGCCCTCGTAGGTTGCGACGCGCACCTGCCGCCGCATGAGCAGGCCCATGCCGGCATCTTGGATACCCTGCGCGTAATCCTTGCCCCAGTCGGCGTCCCCTTCGTCCCAGGCAAGCCACAGCCGGCCGCTGGGATCGTGGTGCGCCGTGGCGCGCGCTTCGAACGACGGCGAATCGGCGACCGTGACGGTTTCAGACAGCTTGCCGCCGCTGAGCTGCTTCATCACGACGTCGTAATCGCCTTTGCTGTAGGTGTCCCAGATGATGGTTGCTTGACCGTCTCGGGAAACCGCCACGTCGGGCTCCCAATCGTTGGCCGGGTCGTCGCTGACCTGGGTTTCCACGCCCCACCCGTTGCCGTCGTGGATCCTCAGGTAGATATCGCCGTTGCCGGAACGGAAGCTCTGCCAAGCGAGGTAAAGGCGGCCCTCGCCGTCGCTTCCGAGAGCGTGAAAGATGTCCGAGCCTGCCGCTTCGGTCAAGCGCTCGGTGGCCGACCAAGCCGCGCCGTCGTAGTGTCGGGCGAACAGGTCCCAGTTGGAGTCCTTCTGCTCGCACCACACCGCCCAGACGCGGCCTTGCGCGCCCTCGGCCAGGTGCACGCCGAACAGATCCGCACCGGCTTCGGTCAGGGCGACGGGGTCATCTTCATCGCGCCGCACCCACAGCCGGTCGCCGCCGGTGTCGTAGCTTTGGTACGCGACCCAGCGGTGCCCGTCCGACCCCTGCACTCCGGTTACGTAATCCTCGGCGGTCGGTCCCTCGGTCAAGCGCTGCGGGGCGGGCGAGCGGCTGACCACGACAGCCCCGCCGCCGAACAACTTGGGACGCTCCCAGGTGACTTCGCCGGGAACAAAGGAGAACTCGCCCTGCATTGTTTCGACGGTAACCTTGCCCGGACCGTTGATTTCCAAACGCAGGTGCAGGCCCTTTTCGGTGAGTTTCTCCAGGCGCTTGGTGCCGTGCAGGCTGCGCTCCCAGGGGGCGTACCAGTAGGTTTCGCGCCGGGTGCTACACGTCCATTCGGTGTCGGAGAGTACTTCGTCGGTCTGCGCGAACTGCCAGCCGTCGAGCTTGGCGGCACGGCCATTGGCGACTTGAACGCGCCCGCTCCAGTCGCGCGGCTGTTCTTCGCCGACGCCGAAGCGAATCAGGAACGCGGTTTGGCTGGGTGCCGCCGTTTGCGGGGAAGCCGCCGCAACGCTGCCGGAAGGAAGGGAGCCCGCCTGGTACCACCAAAGCGCCGCGGCCGCCAGGATGGCTGCGGGCAGCAGGCGGCGCAGTTGCATGTCAGCAGTGTAACGCGAGCGGCGGAGCAGACGTGGACTGCATGTCAGCAGTGTAACGCGAGCGGCGGAGCAGACGTGGCCCGAATCCGGTAGTGGCTCAACTTGCCGGCGCGCACGCTCGGGCATGGAGCGCGCGGGCTGCTGACCCTGCCGGGAAATGCCGTCGTTTCTGAAGTCGCCTTCAGGCGGCTTCCGCGCGAAGCGCGTTGTAGGCCGGTCGTTTACGGCCGGTTACGCGTGGTCGCTCGCTCCTCTCCAGGGCGCTTCAGCGTCTTGCCCACAAGCCGGCTTCAGCCATCGTGGATGGCGGATCCGATTTCCGTAACAGCGGTGGCTGAAACTGAGCCACTACCCCGAATGCATACACTAAGGATTCCGACGATCGCTTGCTAACCCGGCCCGTCGCAACCGCGCCACCCACCAACCACGGGACCGAGCCCCGTCAGGGGCGTTTGAATTTAGCCCACGGCGCAAGCCGTGGGAAAACGCAAACAAACGATCCGTAGCCCCGGCAGGGGGCGTTTGAGCTTTTTTCTCCTCTCAACACCCGCGCGGCTGGCCAACCGTAAACCTATGCGCTCTCTTTTGACCCCACCCTTCGAGTCAGGAAGGTGTTACGACACAGACTCCCCCGGGCTTACGGACGGACCGTGGAAGGACAGCGTTTTCATTCGACCGTCAGAAGACGACCCGGAAGCGCCCTTTGAGGAGAATGGCACTCACCATCGACAGCACGATGAACCACACCAGCCAGTGCAACTCCAGTCCCGCGAACTCGATCGAGCCCGCCGGATAGCTCACCTCAATCCACTCCACCTCGTCGGCCGACAAACGATCCTCCCCGGGATAAAGGAACGCATCCCACGCGCCCGTGACACGGCGGGTCGACAGGTACCGCGCACCCTCGCCGCCCTCAACCGACTTGACCCACTCCTTGTCGCGCCACACGAAGCGCAACTCGCCGCTGACGGGTTTCGAGGCGCGAATGCGCCAGCTCATCTGGCCCGCCTCGATCGCCCGGACCGCGGGCGTCTCGACCGTGATGCCGTCGGGCGCGCGTAACTCCGGCGCGGGGGCATTGCTTCCCAGCCGCCCGCTCACCTGCATCGTGACGATGCCCGCTTCGCCCACCGCCAGCGGCGCGCGCCCGTAGAAAGCGTCCAGGTGAATCAGAAGGACCACGAGCGGCACGGTCAGAACCAGCATCGGCCGCAGCATCAACCCGATGTAGCGCACGTTCCCTGTGACCAGGTTCTTCTGAGCCTGCCAGACGAGCGACAGGTCATCGCCGTACAGCCGCAGCTCGAGCAGATACGCTTGCAAGCGCTTCTTCGTCTCCGAGATGGCCTTCTGGTTCGACGTCCGGCCAAACACCCACAGCATGCCTATGCCGGTGAGGACGGAAACCACCGCCAACCCCACCATGGGATGCACCGCCCCGGCCACGGAACAAACTCCTCCGATGGTCATCCGCAAGAAGCTGTTCAGCAGGTCCACGTGAGAGGGGATTTCAGAAAGGAGAGAGAGGAAGACTAGTCGATGTACCCGAGCCCTTGCATCTTCTTGACGATCTCCTCGTCCGACTCGGCCTCTTCCTCTATCTTGCCCAGCTCGCGTTCGAGTACGTGCTGGATGAACTCCTTGGGCGACGAGTATCCGGCGGCGTCGGAACAGCGCTTGATGCGGTCGTAGAGGTCTTTGTCGAGTTTCAGAGAAGGTCCGAACATGTCCGTACTTCCTTCCGGCTCAGCCCATTACTATACGGCGTTCGGGTCGTTCGAGGACTGGCCAGCGTTGAGGTTCCCCGCCCGTTGCTGTAGGATGCGGGTTCGCTCGCCGTGCACCCCTCATCGCAAGACCCCTACCGCCTGCGACCGGACCTGATCGAACAGCCTCCCACCGGGCTCGTCGCGATCTTCCGGCGCATCGGTCCCGGTTTAATCCTGGCCAGCATGATCGTGGGCTCGGGGGAGCTGATCGCGGCCACCGTGCTCGGCGCCGAGAACGGCTATGCGCTGCTGTGGCTGGTGCTGACTAGCTGCGTGATCAAAGTCGTCGTGCAGGGCGAGTTCGGCCGCTACACGGTGGCGACCGGCGAGACCAGCCTCGAAGCGCTCGACCGCGTGCCGGGTCCGCGCGTGGGCGTGTCGTGGATCGTGTGGTTCTGGTTCGTGGCGATGATTACGACAATGTTCGGCATCGGTGCCATGATGGGCGCGATCGCCGAGGTGCTGAGCATCGTGTTCACGGGCTTGCCGATCCCGGTGGGGGTGTGCGTGGTCGGCGCCGTGACGCTGGTGCTGCTGTTCACGGGTCGCTACGCGATGGTCGAGCACGTCTCGATGGGGCTGGTCGCGGCGTTCACGGTCACGACCGTCGGCTCGGCGCTGCTGTTGCTGACCCGCCCGGACTATTTCTCCTGGGGCCGGGTGGTCGAGGGCCTGTCATTCCACATGCCCGAGCAAGGGCTGATCACAGCGGTGGCGGTCTTCGGAATAACCGGCATCGGAGCGAACGAGATCATCACCTACCCATACTGGTGTCTCGAGAAAGGGTACGCGCGCTTTACCGGCCCGCGCGACGACACCCCGGCGTGGCGGTCGCGCGCGCACGGCTGGATCAACGTGATGGGCGTCGACGTGCTGAACTCGATGGTCATCTACACCTTCGCGACGATCGCGTTCTACGTGCTGGGCGCGGGCGTGCTGCACGGCATGGGCGTGATTCCGCAAGGGACCGAGATGGTGCGCATGCTGGCGAACATGTATACCGAAACGCTCGGCGGCTGGTCGCGCTATCTGTTTCTCGCGGGCGCGGTGGTGGTTTTCTATTCGACCGTGTTCACTGTGACGGCGAGCAACAGCCGCATGGCGGCGGACTTCCTCGTCATGCTCGGGCTCTATGGCCGAGAGGATTACGAGAGGCGGCTCAAGTGGACGCGGGTGTTCGTCTTGCTGTTCCTGCTGGTTCCGATTCTGTTCTTTGCGCTACTGCGGGAGCCGGTCGTGATGGTGAAGATCGTGGGAGTCTCGCAGGCGTTGCTGTTGCCGGTGGTGTCGCTGGCGACGATCTACTTGCGGTATGTTCATCTGCCGAGGGCGATCGTGCCGAAGGGTTGGATCACGTTGGCGCTGTGGGTGACGTCGTTGGTGATTGTGGTGATCATGGGGTACTCGGTGGTGTTGCAGATGGGGTCGTGGGTAGGATGACGGTAGGCAAATGAAGTTCTATTCGCCGGCTGCCACGAGTTGCGCCCTCGACACCCAGAGTTGTCGGAGGCGGCTTGTAGGGGCGGACCGCTGTGTCCGCCCCGCAGCGGCGCTTGGCAATCGGCTTGTCTTGATGTTTGAAGCGGAAAGCTGCGTAGCGCCGCCGGGGTGGACGCTGCGGTCCACCCCTACAACTGTGAATTGAGCCCGTCGACTGCTGTCGGGACTTCCCCGCTCAACGAAAACAAGAACCTCGTTACGCCGAGTACACCAATAACCGAGGCTGGATGTTGTTAGGAAGCTCATGAAGATTCACGACGTTGAAGTCATCACGCTTTGCTTTATCTATCCGCCCGATCAGGCGTTTCAGTTTGCCGGGGGCCTGTGTACCGGCCGGTTGAGTTGTCTGGTCAAGGTACACACCGACACCGGGGCCGTCGGGCTGGGGTCGGTCTATTCGCACCCCGAGATGGTGCGTACCGTGATCGAAGGCCAGTTGCGCGACTTCCTGGTTGGGGAAGACCCCACTGATGTCGAGCGGTTGTGGGACCGCATGTACTCCGTCACACGATGGTACGGGCGCAAGGGCGCGGCGATGTCGGCTCTCGGTGGCGTCGACATGGCGCTGTGGGACCTGCGCGGCAAGGCCGCCGGCAAACCCGTGTATCAGCTACTCGGCGGCAAGCGTGACCGAGTCAAGGCCTACGCCAGCGCGCTGCTATGGAAGGACGATCCCGCGGAGTTGGGCGAAGAGGCCAAGCGCCATGTCGCGAACGGCTATCGCGCGGTGAAGACCCGGCTGGGGCGCCACTACGAGTACGACTCAGCAGGCGTCAAGATTCTGCGCGAGGCGGTCGGCCCGGACATCCGTATTCAAGTGGACGGCAACGCGCGGTACTCGCTCGACCAAGCACGGCGCATGTTGCCCGAGTTTCGCGAGGCCGGTATCTTCTGGCTCGAGGAGCCCTTCACGCCCGAGGACGTCGACAACTACCTGGCGCTGCGGCCCGATCTCGACGGCATCCCGCTGGCGGCCGGGGAGAACGATTTCGGCCTGCAGGGATTTCGAGAGCTGATCGACCGCAAGATGGTCGACATCGTGCAGCCGGATTGCTGCCGCGCGGGCGGCATCACCGAGTGCAGGCGCGTTGGAGCATTGGCGGAGCAGGCGGGCCTGCAAGTCGCGCCGCACACCTGGAGCGACGCCGTCGCGATGGTGGGTAACATGCACGTCGTCGCCTCACTCTCGAACAGCATCACGGTCGAGATGGACCAGACCGGCAACCCGTTCATCGACGACTTGCTGGTCGACAAACTACGCGTCGAGGAAGGCGAGCTCGCGATGCCGCAAAGCCCGGGGCTCGGCATCGAGCTGAACGACGAGGTGGTCGAGCGGTATGCGCTGCCCGCGGGGAGTGCGGTCCCGGCAGGGAACTATTCCGACATGGTCTTCGGCCGGGACCGCTACGCCCCGGCGAGCCCGTATTGAACAATGAACACGCAGACAAACCTCGACCACCAACGGCCCACCCACGGGCGCTATTGGGTCGTGGTGTTCGCCGTCACGCTGTCGGTCATCACCTACATCCATCGCGTCTCGATCTCACAGGCCGCGCCGCTGATCACCGAAGAGCTCGGCCTCACCAAAGTGCAGATGGGTTGGGCGTTCTCGGCCTTCGCGCTGGGGTACTTCCTGTTTCAAGTGCCCGGCGGCTGGTTGAGTGATTGGATCGGCCCACGGCGCGTGCTGGCGACGATCGTGATTTGGTGGTCCCTCTTCACGGCCGCTACGGGATGGGTGGGCAACATCGCGTCTCTCGTGGGCGTGCGTTTCTTCTTTGGCCTGGGGCAGGGCGGCGCCTTCCCGGTCATGACGAAGACGTTCACCACCTGGTTGCTGCCCGACGAGCGGGTGCGGGCGCAGGGCCTGATGTGGTTCAGCGCGCGCTGGGGCGGCGCGGCCTCGCCCCTGCTGGTGATCTTTCTGCTTCAGTTCATCTCGTGGCGCCAGGCGTTCGAGATTTTCTCGCTGCTGGGCATCGTGTGGACGTTGGTCTTCTGGCGCTGGTATCGCGATAGCCCGCGCGGGCACTCGAGCGTCAACGAAGCAGAGTTCGCGCTGATCGGGGAAACGGTCGAAGACGCGGCGGGTCATGGCGACGTCCCGTGGGGACGCTTCTTTCGCTCGCGGACGGTATGGCTATTGTGGCTGCAGTATTTTTGTTTGTCGTACGGCTATTACTTCTATTTCACTTGGCTGCCCACCTACATTCAAGAAGCGCGCGGACAGAGCATGGAGCAGTCGGCGTGGCTGGCCGGGATCCCTCTGTTCCTGGCCGGCATCGGCTCGCTTTTCTCCGGCTTCGTGCTGGGAAAGCTCACTACTTGGCTGGGAAGCGCGATCCGCGCGCGGCGATTCATGGGCGGGCTGGGGTGCTTTGGCTCGGGCGCGCTGCTGATTGTGTCACTCGAGATCGAAGAGCCGTTCTGGGCAATCGTCGTGATGGGTTTGGCCGCGTTTTCGACGGACCTGACGATGCCCGTGTCGTGGGGGGCGTGCATGGACGTGGGTGGCAAATATGCCGGAAGCTTGTCGGGATCGATGAACACGGGGGGCAACCTGGGCGCGTTCCTCGGTGCGCCGGCGGTGGCGTATATTCTCCGCGCGACGGACGGAAATTGGCCGCTGACCTTTTACGTGTCGGCGGGCGTTTGCGGAGTGGCGTTGCTGTGTTGGATGTACATTGATCCGGTAACGCCGATCGACCGCGAGACGAACGTGATCCGTGACTCCTAATTCGTTAACCGTAACTTCGTGGCACTCTTGGCATGACCATTCGTAAGCTGCCGTTCTTCTTGCTCTCGGCGCTACTGTTCGCGGCGTGCGCTTCCAGCGACCCCGCCACCCCGCCAAACTCGGACGCGGATTCGATCCGTGCGCTGGAAACCGAGCGGTTGCGTGCCTTGGTTGAGGCCGATATGCCGGTGGCGGATCGTCTCCACGCGGACGACTTCCAGTTGGTCAATCCGAGCGGGCGAACGTTCACGAAGGAGGAGTATCTCGGGGGCATCGGGTCTGGCGAGTTGGACTACTTGGTCTTCGAGCCGGAGTCAGAAATCCAAGTGCGGGTTCTCGGCGAGTCGGCGGTCGTGCGGTACCGCTCGGTACTCGAGATCAACGTGGGCGGCCAGCATTTCCCTGCGGAGCGGTTCTGGCACACCGACACCTACGAGTACCGAGATGGGCGGTGGCGAGTCGTGTGGTCCCAGGCCACGACCATCGTGGAGTAACGCCCCTCACACCACCAGCGGCATAACTTGCGGCTGCAGGCCGACGAAACACTTTGAGGACATGAAGGTTCCCGGCAGCATCGAACGCAAGATCGGGCGTAGCACCGCCTAAACCGGTGAATCCAACTTTGGTGCACCGGCGGCAGCGTATGGTCTTCGCGCGACGGGCGGAAATTGGCCGCTGACGTCTTGTGTGCCGGCGGGGGTTTGTTGTTGGGCGGTTTGGGCGTTAGTGGAGACTCATCGATCCGGGTGACGCCGATCAACCGGGAGACAAGCTACGATACTGTGTTCCGAATCACGATTCACTAATCACTGGACGTAGCCTAGGCTGCGCAGTCGCTCGAGTTCTTCCTGCGATAGACCTTCCGCTGAGTCGGACGCGGGTAGCTGCGCTTTGACGACGCTTGCGCGCCAGGTTTCCAGCTCGGCCGCGAGCTTCTTGACGATGTCGGGGTGTTCGGCGGCCACGTCCTTGAGGTCCAACGGGTCGTCGGCGCGGTTGTATAGCTCGAACTCGCGCCAGCCCTCACGGCCTCGGGTGTTGTGAATGAGCTTCCATCCGTCCAGGACAAGCGCGAACGCTTCGGTCTTGAGAGGCGGAGGGGCGCCGGGCGTGGTGGTGTAGGCGCGCTCGGAGATGGCCGGACGCGTTTCCCAGGCTAGGCTGCTCGCGGATGCATCGGGGGGGCTGCCGGCGCTTGCAATCAGCGGCAGCAGACTGCGTCCCTGCAAGCCCTCGGGGACGGGCAGGTGGCTCAACTCGAGCAGCGTCGGCATCAGGTCGATGCTCTGCACGGTCTCGTCGATGGCCAACCCGCCCGGTATCGCGCCGCGGCGGTAGAACAGCAACGGCACATCGGTCAGTTCGCTGTAGATGGTTTGGCCGTGGAAGGTGCGGCCGTGGTCGAGGAACTCCTCGCCGTGGTCGCTGACGAAGGCGAACAGGGTCTTGTCCGCGAGGCCGAGGCTGTCGAGCCGCTCGAGTAGACGGTTCACTTCTGCGTCCATTGCGCGGATCGAGCCGTCATACCAGTCGATGTCGCGACCGATGAACTGGTCGGGGTCGATGCCCGCCTTCACCAGCTCGGCTCGGTTGGGCATCTCGAAGCGCTTCATGAGAGGGTCCTCGATCACCTCCTGCACCTTCTTGCGGTTCGCCTCATGCTCCTCTTTCTTGGCGGGGTCGGCCCACAGCGAGTCGTAGGGACGGTAGGGCTCGAAGGGGTCGTGCGGATCAAACACGTGCAGGAATACGAAGAACGGCACGTCGCGGTGGTGGTCGAGCCACTCCACCAACCTGTCGGTGTATTGCCGGGCGGTCTTGCTGGAGGGTCCGCCCGGAACAGAGCCGCGTTCGTGCAGCTCTTCGAAACCTTGGTGCAGGTTCGTGAACTTGCCGGTGAACAAAACCGAGGAGTAGCTGACCGTCGCGTACCCAGCGTCCCGATAGACCTCGGCGAGCGTGGTTGCGGAAGCCGAGAGGCGGTCGGAGAAATCCCTGACCCGGTGCGCCGTTGGGTAGAGCGACGTCATGATCGACGGGGTAGCGACCTTCGTCCACGTGGCCTGTGAAACGTTGTCGCGGAAGAGAACGCCCTCGGCGGCGAGCCGGGCAAGGGTAGGGGCCGTCTCGCGGTTGTAGCCGTAGGCGTCGAGATGGTCCTTGCGCAGGGTGTCCGCCATCATCAGGATCACGCCCTGGGGTGCCTCGCTCGCCCGCGCTTGGTCTCCAAGCGGGATGCTGGGGCGGACCGTGGCGGCGGGGGAGGCTCTGCCGCGGTCGCGGATGACGGGATTGCCCCAAAAGCCGAGCGTGCCCTCCTCGTCGACATCGAGAGAAAACGACAGCGTGACGTCCTGCCCGGCGTACTTGGCGAGGTCGATGGGGGCGCGCTCCCAGCGCTGTGGGGTGGTGATGGTTCGCCGCAGTAGGGTCTTTACTTCAGCCGGATCGCCGCCCGCCTGCGCCAGCCGCATCTCGAACGTTACCGGCGCGTCGTCGAGTGAGCCGACGTGGAGGTCGAGCCAGGGGTTCTGTGGCAACGACACGTTGAACGTCATAGTCTCGGGCGCTCGCGACACCAGGGTCTCGCGATAGATCTCCGACAAACCTTGCCAACCGACGCCCGAGGGGATGCGCGCCAAGTGGTCTTTGCGCGAAGTCAGGCGCACGGATTCGATTTCGAACTCAGCACCGGCAACGTCGGTGGGACGGATCAGGACGTGATGAATGTCGGCCATCTTGGTCGCGCCGGTCGGGTGCAAGATCAGCGTGTTGAAGCGGTCGCCGGCGAGAACCGGGGTCTTGAGTCGCCAGGGCATCTCCTTGCCGTCGGACACGATCTTCTTGAAGTCGAGGTCGCCTTCGCCGCGCGTCAACGTGCTGAGGTCGGCGCCTTCGGACGCACGGATGCGCACTTCGATGGAGTGAAGCAGGCCGGCATCGTCGAGCCCCTCGGTGCGGGCGACATGGATAACGGGGAAGTCATTGGTAGTGCGGCCGCTGAGCCTGCCCTCGCGCAGGCTCAAGTCACCAACGCCGTTGGCGCCTTTCCAATCAAGCGTGGTGGATGCGTCCTTGAAGTTCCACTCGGTGGAGGCGCCGGATTCCCGGATCTTCGTGGGCGCGCCGTCGACAGCCTCACGATCGAATACGTCAACGAAACGAATGGCGATGGGGTCTGGCGCGGTACCTCCGCACGCAGAGAGCAGCAGAAGGACGGGTATTACAGGGCGGCGCGTCATGTACAGCCCCATTGTGGACTACTGTGGCGGAACGTGGCGCGGCCGGTGTGGCCACGAGAGCGTCATCTGAACAACCGCGTCAAGTCTTGTGGGAGTCGGGCCGGCACATGTGGCGTAAGGCTCCAGCCTTGCCGAGTCTCGATTCTTCGGGACTCAGGATGGCAAGCAACCGATCTGCGGCTGTGGATAGAGGGCTTGAGAACCGAGGAATCGGTTCGCGGCAAGCCTGGAAGTGTCACGCCACATCGGGCGCGGCCAAGCAGCGAAGGGTACAACCGACACAAGTCACGAATCACGAATCACGGTTCACGAATCACGATCTTTTAGGGCCTGCCGGACTATAAGCCGGTTTCTGTACTCCGGCCGAAGCCGGAGCGGCAGCCATTCGACTAGGACCGGCATTACTGCCGGCCTCGAGCAACCTACCCGGGACTCGACCGCCCGAAGACGGCCGCTGGCGCGGCGGGTCACCGCTCGTCCCCTATTTGGTCTTGCTCCGCGTGGGGTTTACCCTGCCACCTCGATTACTCGAGGCGCGGTGCGCTCTTACCGCACCATTTCACCCTTACCCCGTCGGCGAACCGGCGGGGCGGTATCTTTTCTGTGGCACTATCCGTGGACCGTCCTTTGAGAACGGCCCCCCGGCCGTTAGCCGGCACGCCACCCTGCGGAGACCGGACTTTCCTCCCCGCCCCGAAGGACGCGGCGACTGCCCGTCCGGCAAGCCCATGATGAGTGTAGCACCGGGGTCGATCTCAGGGCCTGCCTAGCCCGTAGCTTCGATGCCGAAGACAGCATCTCAGTTTCCAGGTCGCCTTTAGGCGGCTTCCGCGCGAAGCGCGTTGTAGGCCGGTCGTTTTACGGCCGGTTACGCCGTTCCGGGGGTTCTTCAAGGGCGCTTTCAGCGTCCTTCCCGTGCCGGCTTCAGCCACTTCTCGGCCGCGCTCGGACCGTGAAGGATACGGACGATCGTGCCCGGCGTCCCCCAAGCACCCCCTACTGAAACCCTAGCTGAGACACTATCGCCTGTCTGCCACCGCTCGTCAAAGTGGATCGATCTGGCATAATCAAGCTACTAGTGCATCTCACGCTGTACGCCGTTGTGCACAATCTCGTAGATATTGTGGAGGTGAGAAGCAACTTCGCCTGTCGCACCAAAGGCGATTTCATTAACGGCCTGCTGAAAATCGACCACTGCCAAAAGCGCTGACTGAGGACTGGCGCTCCAAAGATGAACTGTCAAAAGCTGAGGATATCTTTCAACCAGCACGCCCCAATCGTCGAGGTCATCAACGATCAAGCGATCCGCCTCCACAATGATTTCCACCCACTCGTTCAAGGTGAGCTCTGACACAGACAGAATCTTTGCCTCTAGATCAAGGTTTCTGGCCGCTTGCATTCCGTATTTACCACGCAAGAAACGTTCAATCTTTTTCTTCCCATTGGCAGTATTCTTCAAAGTATCGAATCCAGCGAACTGGAGCCTCAGGATTTCTCTTTGGCGTTCGTCAGTCAGCAGTATTACGTTGACAATGTTCTGTCCTTGATCTGATCTGCGGCGGAGGGCATCTAAGCATTTGGCCAATTCGTCAGGCCATGAATACAGGCCATAGCCGGCGAGATCAGTCACGATTCTCATCTCTCCTGGTGATTCCTCGGAAGGCCCATACTTGTTGATCTCCGCCAGGATATCGCCCATGATCTGGCCACTGAGGAAAGTACCGGCCCGGCTGAGCGAGTTCCGCAACCGTCTGTCCTGGGTGTCAATGACGGTTCGCGCGTCCTTCAACCGTTCGTTTTGGGTGTTAATGACAACTATCTGGTAAACATTGAACGCTACCGATGCTAATAATGAAAGTATGGCTACCAATACGGGTGCGCCTTGCTTTGTGAAGAGCCATCGCTGAAAGAAGGTACGTGGGGCGATTGCACCCGTGGGGTTAGGCTCGGCGTTCATTTGATCCCCCTTTTGCTCACAACTCTGGCTAATCTAGCGTGCGGAAAACGCGCTTAGTTAGAGGATGGCATCGAGGCCCTCTTTGCGATGCGAGGGCTGCACCAATGACCCAAATCATACCGCGTCTTTCCGATGATATAGTCCTGTGCGCCGGCTCCAGTGGCCGGTGAGCCGCTCGGTCCTGGACGACAGGCCTGACCACTCTGCCAGTTTACCACTTGGCGACAAGGATCAGGGCAAGTATCTGCTGCCCTAACGACCCCAATCCGCCCTTGGACTCGTGCAAATGCCACTGAAATGGAACCGAAAGCCGGTGTCTGTCGATGTCCGGGCGATGCGCTTGCCCTGCCAATGCGCTTGCCCTGCCAGGCAGTCGCTGAGTCTCTGTTCTTGAGGATCAACAACTGGTGCAAACCAGATCGGGCGGGACGCTCATTGGCCGAGACTCGACTCGCGAAGCCAAAGAGTCGCCCCCTCGCGAACATAGTGGAGTTTCGTAGAAAAAACAGGGCATTTTGAGGAACCGGACCGGGAACGGCTCACTGAACCGGTCGGAGTAGGATCAGTATCGGTAGGAGTACGAACACAGCAGATGTGGAGACCAGCGCCGCACGCTTGGTTGGGGACCGCCCCGACCTGTCCGGATCAGTCGTGCGCCGCTCGGCGGTAGAGGAGCCCGGTTACGGCCGCGAAGGCCGCTAACGAAAGTAGGTTGCTGTTGATGACGGGGATGGGAAGGTCCATGCCGGCGGTGCGGGGGATGGCGATCAGGATGCCCGCAATGGCTTCGCCGGCAATCAGGCCCGAGGCGATCAGGGTGGCCTTGTGTTGAGCGGCGTCGGCGGCGCGCTTGCCTCGCTGGGCGGATTGCCGCAGCAGCGCGGCGCTGAGGATGCCTCCGGCGAAGATCGGCGTCGAGAGCGCCAGCGGAAGATAGATGCCCACCGCCACGGGCATCACGTGCGCGCGGAATCGGCTGCCCGAGCGTTGCAGGTGGCGGTCGAGAAGAATCAGCCCGATCGCGATGCACACCCCGATGCCGACCATCGTCCACGGCAATCCCGTGCCCTCGAACAAAGCCTTCGCGATGCTGGCGAACAGGTTGGCTTGGGGGGCGCGTAGCGCTTGCTCGCCGCCGGTGCCGATGCCGTAGCCGCGATGGAGCAGCGTCAGGATCGGCGCGATGATGAAGGCCGGGATCAGCACGCCGATGAATTGCGCGACCTGCTGCCGCCAGGGTGTCGCCTTCACAAGGAAGCCGGTTTTCAAGTCCTGAGAGGTGTCGCCCGCCGTAGCGGCCGCGCAGCAGACGACCCCGGCCACGCCGAGCGCCCCCAGAATGCCCGCCGTGCCGCTCATGCCGAACAGCAGCAGCACGATCGACGAGAAGATCAGCGCACAGATCGTCATGCCCGAGACTGGGCTATTCGAGCTGCCGACCAGTCCGACAATGTAGCTCGACACGGCGACGAAGAAGAACGAGGCGATGACCATCACGACGCCCGCTACGATGGCAATGGCCATCGAGCCCGTCAGCGAGGCGTAAAGGATGATCGTCGTGACGCCGGCCAGCAGGAAGATCACCATGCCTTGCGAGGTGGGCAGGTCTTGGTCGGTGCGGTCGCGCGAGGCTTGCTGCTTGGCGCGGAAGCCGCTCATCGCCTCACGAACGCCTTTCGCGATGCCCTTACGAATGCTGAACATCGACCACAGCCCGCCAACGATCATCGCGCCCACGCCCATGTAGCGGATCTCGCTGCTCCAGGCGTCCCAGGCGGCATCGAGCAGTTCGCCCTCGGGTAGCGGATGCGCTAGATAGAACAGTGGGATCGAAACGATCCAGCCGAGGGCGCCTCCGGCAAACACCAGCATCGCGATCTCAAAGCCCACGATGACGCCGACGCCCAGCAGCGCTACCGACATGTCGCCGCCGAAATAGATGAGCGTTCGGCCGGCGCGCGCGGCCCCTTCCACGATCGGCCGGATGACCCCAACGACGCCGACCAGCGACTTGAAGACAAGGCCGCCCATGACCGCGGCGGAGACTTGGTTGAGTTCGCTGCCACCCTCCTCTCCCGCCTCGAGCACTTGGGCGCAGGCGACGCCCTCGGGGTAGATCAGTTCCTCGTCCCCTTCGACGATCAGCGTGCGGCGCAGCGGGATCATGAAGAGAATGCCCAGCACGCCGCCGAGCAGGCCGATCATGGTGACTTCCCAGTACGGAAAGTCAGTCCAGACGCCGGCGATGACCAACGCGGGGACGGTAAAGATGATGCCCGCCGCGACCGACTCACCCGCCGAGGCCATGGTTTGCACGATGTTGTTCTCGAGGATCGTCCCCCGGCGCATCAACCCGCGCAGGATGCCCATCGAGACGATGGCGGCGGGGATGCTGGCGGACACGGTCATCCCGGCGTACAAGCCGAGATAGGTATTGGCGGCGGTCATGACGACGCCGATCGCGAGGCCGAGGATGACAGCGCGCCAGGTGAGTTCGGTCATGGAGGGTTGAGGAGCCTGTATTCTAGACGAGGTGCTGGGTGGGTGGTGTTGCGTGGGACATGTGGCGCGGACGCCTACGTCTGCCGCATCGACACTCCTGTCGATGCTTGGGTTGGTTGCTTGGGTTGCTGGTTGGTGGGCGGGCCGCGGCGAAACCCCTGTGTCGGTAAGAGCACCGACACGCCAGGTCTGTGCCGGCTGCGAACTCAGGCGATGGCGGTGCCGACTTGGTCTTCGCGTTTTGGGTTGAAGCGCTCGACGAAGCGGGTGTCGAAGTGGCCGGCGAGGAAATCCGGATCGGCCAGGATGCGTTGGTGCAGTGGGATCGAAGTGTGAACGCCCTCGACCACGAACATATCGAGAGCGCGCTGCATGCGGCTGATGGCTTCGGCACGGTCGCGTCCATGCGCGATCAGCTTGGCAATGAGTGAATCGTAGTGCGGCGGGACGAACCATCCCGAATAGGCCGCCGTGTCGACGCGAATGCCGATCGCGCCCGGAGGCCGCCAGGTCTCGATGCGGCCCGCCGAAGGGACGAAGCTGCTCGGGTGCTCGGCATTGATGCGGCACTCGATCGCATGTCCGCGAACTTCGATCTTGTCAGGCACGACGGAGGAGAGCGGCTCGCCGGCAGCGAGTAAGATCTGGCTCTTGACCAAGTCGACGCCAGTGATGGCTTCGGTGACCGGATGCTCGACCTGGATGCGGGCGTTCAACTCGATGAAGTGCAGCTCCCCCTGGTCGTCCATCAAGAACTCGACAGTGCCGGCGTTCGAATAGCCGATCTCGCCGAAGGCCTGGGCGATGCGGCTGCACAGGGCGTCGCGCGTCGCCGCGTCGATGATGGGCGAAGGCGCTTCTTCCAACAGCTTCTGATGACGCCGCTGGATCGAGCATTCGCGTTCGCCCAAGGCGATGACGTTGCTCTGGTTGTCGGCGAGAATTTGAAACTCGATATGGCGGGGCGCCGTGATGTACTTCTCGAGGTAGACGTCGGAGGACTGGAAGCTGACCGCCGCTTCGTGCTGCGCCTGGTGAAAGCGATCGGTAATTTCGCTGGGGCTCGTGACGATGCGCATGCCGCGTCCGCCGCCACCGCCGGCGGCTTTGAGGATCACGGGATAACCGATCTTGTCGGCCCATTGCCGCGCTTCGTCCGCGGACTGCAACGGCTCCTCGCTGCCGGGCAGGATCGGCAGTCCGGCTTCGCGAACGCGTTTTCGCGCGTGCGCCTTGTCGCCCATCAAGCGGATGGTCTCCGACGACGGCCCGATGAAAGTGATGCCCGAGATCCGGCACACCTCCGCGAAGCCGGCGTTCTCGGCTAGAAAACCGTAACCCGGGTGAATGGCATCGGCATCGGTGATCTCGGCGGCACTGATGACGGCGGGGATGTTGAGATAGCTGTCGGCGGTGCGCGCCGGGCCGATGCAAAGGGATTCGTCGGCGAAGCGCACATGGAGCGACTTGCGGTCGGCTTCTGAATAGACGGCCACCGTGCGGATACCGAGGTCCTTGCAGGCGGCAATCACGCGCAGGGCGATCTCGCCGCGGTTCGCGATGAGAAGTTTTCGAAACATGTCGCTAGGGGGCGGGCTCGATGGCGAAGAGTGACTCGCCGTACTCGACCGGTTGCGCGTTTGTCACGAAGCGCTTTACGACGACGCCTCCCGTCTCGGCCTCGATCTCGTTCATCAACTTCATGGCTTCGATGATGCAGAGCACCTGGCCCGCCTCGACGCGGTCGCCTACTTGCACGAACGGCTCGGTGTCGGGGGAGGGGGACTCATAGAAGGTTCCGACGATCGGCGCGGTGATGATCGAATGGTTCGCTTCTTCCTCGGGCGCGGCAGGCTCCGGCGCGTCGGACAAGGCGGCGGGGGCTGAGGACGGGGCCGCCGTTACCGCAGGCAGGGTGGTTCCCTCGGCCACCGGCGCTCCTGACGCCACGACGATATAGGGCGACTGATTCGTGCCCTCCGAGGAAACGCGGCGGCGAATGCGAATCCTCTCGCCGCCGTGCTCGATTTCCAACTCTTCAATGTCACGCTCGGCGAGCGCGTCCATGAGTTCTTTGATTTCCTCGATATTCATGATGGCAATGGGGTTTTACCGCAGCCGCTGCCTCGGGGGCATCTGCCGCGACACTCAGAGGCGTAGCAATCGCTTGGACGTGGGGGTGATAATCTCACAGCCGTTCGGCGTCACGACGACGGTGTCTTCAATCCGGACACCGCCGAGATCGTCGAGGTAGGCCCCGGGTTCGATCGTGATCACCATGCCGGCCGCCAAACGGGCTTTCTCGCCAGGTCCAACGCGGGGCGATTCGTGGATTTCCAAGCCCAGCCCGTGTCCCGCTGAGTGCGTGAACGCTTTCTCGAGTTTGAATTGGCGCAAGACCTGCCGGGCGCGGCGGTCGACGGTCGCTGCCTGAACGCCAGCCCGCACCGCATCGAGCGCGGCGAGTTGCGCTTCGAGCACCGCTCGGTACAGCCTCCGCCGGGCCGAATCAACGCGGCCCAAGCAGACCATACGGGTCATATCGCTCGTATAGCCATCGAGTATAGCACCCTGATCGACAACGATGAGCGTATTCGGCTCGAGCGGCACGCGGCGCGGCAGGCCGTGCGGAAGGGCCGAGTGGAGGCCGCCGGCGACGATCGTGTCAAACGCCGGTTTCTCCGCGCCGAGGGTCCGCATTTGATACTCGATCTCGGCGGCAAAACGGGCCTCGGTCCATGTGGGACGAACCACGCGGCATGCTTGCCGGAAGGCTCTTGCGTTGAGGAGGGCCGAGCGGCGCATCTTGGCGATTTCATCCGGGCTCTTGATGAGGCGCAGTCCCTCGACCAGGCCGTTCAAGGCGACGAGACGACGCCCGCGCAACGTCCGGCGAAGCCAGTCGTACATGGCGAAACGAGCCCGGTTTTCCTCGAAACCGAGCCGCCGGATACGCTTCCTCTTGATGTCTTCGGCGATCGTGGGAAGCGGATCGCGCTCGGTGATGACGACGTCGGCCGCGGTGGTCTGTTGGCGCGCTTGCGTCTTGTAGCGTCCGTCGGTGTAAAGAGTCGCGGACGAGGGTCCGACGAGCAGGTATCCGGCCGAGCCGGTGAAGCCGCTGAGATAGCGGATGTTGCTGCGCCCGCTGATCAGCAGAGCGCCCGATTCGCTGCCCGATTGGTCCACGGCGAAGCCCTGCCGGGCGGCCGCCTTGCGAAGCTTGCCGAGACGGGCAAGGGAGCCTTGGCCGGGGCCGCTCTTGCGCAACCGGCTCACTGCGCTTTTCCGCTGACGACCAGGTAGAGACCGTTGAACTGAGGGAGAAACTCGATCTCGGGGTACGATTCCACCTCGAGGACGAGCCTGGCCGTGGGCGGCTGTGCCCGGAACTGTCCGGCACGGACCTTCGTGACCAGCGAGTCCGCGACCGTCTGCTGAAGCTGCCCGCGCGGCAGCGAGAGTTGCACGCCTGGCAGATCAACCGCCACGCGCTTGGGGTGGTCGAGGCGGAAACTGGAATACTCGGGCTGCTTGCCGGTCAAGGCGAAGATCCGCAACGACTCGTCCCCAAGCGACACCACCAGTTGCGTCAGCTTGCCGCTCTGCCCGGCTGCGGGTGTGCCGGTGGGGGGTGTAATCGTTGCCGGCAACGGCTTGTCGGCGGCCTCGGTCGACGGCGTTCGACGGGGGAGCATGGGCTCGGCTGGATTGGGGGAGGCGGCCACGAGCTGCGGTCGGCCGGGGATTTCGCCGCCGGATGTCTCAGTGGCTTTTTCTTGCCCGCTCTGCCCGGGTTTTTCAGGTGTGGCGTTGGTCACCGCCGGGGAGTCAGCCACTTCCTCGTCCATGATGGCGTCGATATACTCTTTCTCCGACGCCTGCTCGGCTCCGGCCAGGACGGGCTCTGACGGCTGCGGGTCCCGAAGCTGGAAGAAAAGAATCAGCGCTCCCGCGAGCAAGAACAATCCACTCACAGCGATCTCGCGCCGGGCGATGAACGTACCATCACGCGGCGTCGCGAGCGACTCCAACCGTCCGGCCGACGACGATTTCGCTTTGAGCAGGTTGACCCGGATCATAAGTCGTCAAAGCTCCGCAATGCCAAACCCACCGCCACGGCCAGGGCTGGGCCGTGGTCGGCGACCGCCTCGCCGGCTTTACTGGCCGCGACATACGAGATTCTTCGAAACGGGTCCATCTCGACAACGCGCAGGCCGGCGCGGCTCCGGAGCGTGTCTGTGAGCCCCGGGCTCCGCGCCGCTCCGCCGGAGAGATAGAGCGTATCGAGCGCCAGCGGCTGGGCCTTGGCGGCCAGGGTTTCCCATTGGCGGTCAACGGCGGCCAGGACGCGCTCGGGCAAACCTCCGGCTTCGCTGGAAGGCCAACCGGTCGGCAGGTCCGCCCCGCGTGAGTAAAGCATCGTCTCGCCCCGAAGCAACGCCAGGGTCATGCGGCGGGCCCCGACGTGCAGCAGCACCGAGACGTCTTTCGGTCCCGGCTGATAGTTGTAAGCCCAAGCGTTGGCCAGCGCGCAGGGCTCGACGTCGACCACTGCCGGGACCTTGCCGGCCAGGGCGATCGTCTCGCGGATCCAGTCGACTCTCTCCATTGGCGCGCTCACCCACAGGACTGACGAGCTATTGTCTGAATCGGCTCCCAGACGCTGGCAGTCCAGAGCGGCGCGGCCGATGGAGTAGGGCACGATCCGCTCGGCCAGGGACTCGACCTGGGGACGCCAGTCCTCGTGGCCGTTCGAGAGGGTGTCGGCCTGGCAGTAGACCTGACTGCCGCCCACCGCGGCGGCGACATGCCGAGTCTTGATGTGATGATCGCCGGCCAGCGCGCGGATCTCGTCTGAAACGCGCACCCCATCGGTCAAAGCGCCATGCTTGACCGCAGCCTTGGGAACTTCTGCGACGGCCGCTTGGTCGAGCACGATGGCACCCTGGCGGCGGCGCAGCACGACAGCCTTGAGCCTGCTGGACCCTATGTCGAGCCCGAGTAGACAGCGGTTCCGACGAGGCCACCAGCGAGGCCGCTTGCGGCCCGCCACTCCGGCTTGCGCCTTGGATGCCTCGTCTTCGAGTTCGACCGTCTGCTCGTCTACTTTGGGTGAAAACATGGTTCGTTTAGCGCGAATGCCGACGCAATAGCTGCCCTTAATTACTATTACTGTACACTCCTGGCCAAATCCTCGGCGAGAAGCTTGGCGCGCTCCGCCAGGTTTTTCGCCAGTGGCAGGTCCTGCTTGCGTGTCGTCTCGGCCTGCCGGATGAAGGCGCGAACGCGTTTGACCTCGTCGGTCTGTTCCGGATTCGGGCTGCGCTGAAGCACGACAGCCAGGCTGCGCTGGGCCGCCGAAAGGCTCTCTTCGATCGATTCGTTAAAGGTTTCCCGCTCCTCGGGTGTGAGGATTCGTCCCAGTCGTAGGCTGGGCGTCTGGGTCGCGGCCGCGACGGGTTCGGCCGGCTCGGCCGGTTCGTCCGGTACATCACCCGCGTTCTCCCCTGCGGCAGGGTCGGTCCGCCGTGGAGGGTCGACCGCCAAGGGGGCCGGCACCTCGGGAAGAGCTTCGGGCGGAATCGGTTGCTCCGGCGGCAGCGTGGCGACGATCTGCGGCTCCGAGACCGGCTCCGATCGAACTCTCGGCAGCTCGGGAGCCGGAACCGCGGCCGCCGGGGTGGGCGGGGGCGGCGCGATATCCTTCTTGCCGCAGGCAACGGCCAAAACACAAGCGGCGACGGCGATCACCCGCCGACCGACGCGCGCCGCTTTCCTTTGCTCTCGCTGTGGACGTGGCATGCCCGCGTTCACGTACCGCTTTCCCGGGCCACCGCCTGGCTGGCCGGCATCGAGGGATTCCGCCGCTCGTCTTTGGCGGGTGGGAATCTCAGTTGAAACACTGTGCCCTCGTTTTGTTTGCTGGTGAAGTCAATTGTACCACCGTGCAACTGCACGACCCGGAACGTCATCGCCAGCCCGATGCCCGATCCTTTACCCTTGGTCGTGAAGTATAGGTTGTAGATTTTCTCTCGTAATTCGGGGGGAATTCCGGTGCCTTCGTCCTGAATGCTCAGCGTCCATGCGCCGGCCGCCTGCTCAACAGCCAGGTGCAGGCGGCCGCCGTCCCTCATCGCCTCGACACCGTTGACGACGACGTTGAGGAGGGCCTGCATGAGCAGATCGCGGTCGCCTTGAATGGGTGCTTCCCCGGAAACCCCGGCGGTGAGCACCTCGACGCTTTGGCTCGCCGCGTCGGGCTGCACGAGGGAGGCGACCTCGCGCGCCAGGGCCGCCAGATCGACGCGCTGCATCTCGAGGTCCACCGGACGGGTGAAATCGAGAAAGCTCTTGACAACGCGGTCGAGACGGGTAATCTCGCGTCCGATGACCTCGATCTCGGATTCAGCTTCCGGGGCGACGCTTTCGAGCTTCGACTTGAGGATCTCGAGATGGAGAGCGATCGAGTTCAGCGGGTTCTTGATCTCATGCGCCGCGCCGCTGGTCAGCCGGCTGATGGCGGCGAGGCGCGCCGAGACGTCGAGTTGCGACTCGATCTCGCGACGCGGGTCGGCATCGCGCATCGTAACCAGCGTGCCGGCCCGCTCATGACCAGGGAAGTCCTCGACCACCTCGACGGTCACCAGGAGATGGACGGGGGCGGTGCCGGGCCGTTCAAACTCGACCGGGTGATCGATGACCTCGCGGCGTACATGGACGGCGCCCTGCACGAGCGCGCCGAGATCAGTCGAGGCGGGGAAGATCTCATACAGGGTCTTGCCCATGACCTCCCAGCGGCCCCCGCCCAGCAGCCGTTCGGCGCCGCGCCCGGCCATCATCAGCCGGTCGTCACGCCCGAAGAAGAGCACGGCCTCCTCCATGCGGTCGAGCAACTGATCGAGATTCGAGCGCATCTCGTTGACGTCGGCTTGCGCGCCGCGAAAGCGCTCGCCGAGCAAGGTGAGTTTCGACTCGACGGCGGCCTCTTCTTTCGAAGCAGGCTCGTGGCCGCCGGGTTCGACGGGCGACTCGCCGCGCGCGATGCGGTCGATGATGGCCCCGATGCGCTCCAGCGGCCGAAATGCCAGGTTCGATGCCAGGATGGCGACCAGCAGTGACACCAATAACGAGAGCGCCGATACCGCGGCCAGCTCGGTGATCTGCGGCATCACGGCGCTGCGCAGTAGGACCGTGGAGAGAATGACGCGGATGCTCAGCACCGTTTCTCCCGACACGCCCAGTTGCCGCGAGACCTGATAATCCTGGTTGGGCGAGAGCAACGCGTTGAGCCGCGCCCAGGCGCTCTGGTCGTCGAACTCCTCGAAGTCCGGCGGCGGATCGAGCTTTTGCCCCTTGCGCGACGGTAAGGACGCGGAGAGAATTCGGTCATCCGCGCCGGTGATGACGATCTCGATGATGAGTTGTGACGTGCCCGTCATCTTCTGAAGCAGAGCCGCAAGATCCGGGTCCTGCTCGACGATGCGGGTCCAGAGTCTCGTCACGTCATCGAAGTTCGCGGGGCGGGGCGAGCGGCGCTCGGTTTCTTCGTTCACGGTCGAGAGCAGCAGGCTCTCCACGATCTCGGCGCTGGTGCGGGCCTCTTGAAGGGCGTCCTCGAAGCGCGTGTGGAGCAGGTCGCGGACGTTGAGGGCGGAGAGAGCCAAGACCACCACCACGACGAGCGCGAGGATGAAGAATTGGAGCCGGGCTCTCAGCGACATGAGGCGGGTTGGGTTCGGGCCGGCGGGGCTTTCGTCGAGGATCTCTCGGTGGGCAGGCGAGCGTGGGCGTAGCACGCCACGGCCTTGCCTCTTCCCTCGTGGCCCAGCGGACTCATTGTGCGTTGTAGTCTTTGAGCTTGTTGTGGAGCGTCTTCAGGCTGATGTCTAGAATGCGCGCGGCCCGCGTCTTATTGTTCGACGTGTGCTCCAGCGTTTTGAAGATCAGCGCCTTTTCGCCCTCACGCACGGTCGTGCCGACCCGCACGGAGACGACATTGGGATCGGACGACTGTTCAGCCGCGGCGGTTTCGTTTGCGTCGTCGAGGCCGCCCACCAGATGGGAGGGCCGGATGGCGCCCTCGCCCGCGAGGATGACCGCCCGCTCAAGCACGTTGCGCAACTCGCGAACGTTACCGGGCCAGGAGTAGCGGCGGAAGCGGTCGGCGACTTCCCCGTCGAGATCTACCACGCGGCATTCGTGTTTCTTGTTGAGGTTGCGAATCAGGGCCTCCGCGGTCGGCAGCACGTCGTCAGGGCGCTCGCGCAACGGGGGCAACTGAATGTGGAAGACGTTAAGGCGGTAGTAGAGGTCTTCGCGCATTTGCTTCTGCTGCAAAGCCTCGTCGAGGTTTTTGTTGGTGGATGCAATCACGCGTACGTCCACCGCCAATTCGCTGCTTCCACCCAAGCGCCGCACACGCGAATCTTCGAGCACGCGCAACAGTTTGGCCTGGGTGCCGACGGGCATGTCGCCGATCTCATCCAGCAGCAGCGTGCCCCCGTGCGCCAACTCGAAGCACCCCAAGCGGCGCTGCAGCGCACCGGTGAAGGAGCCTTTTTCATGTCCGAACAGCTCGCTTTCCATCAGCGTTTCGGGAAGGGCGGCGCAGTTCACCGCGACGAACGGGCCCTGTTTGCGCGGGCTGAGATTGTGAACCGCGCGCGCGACGAGTTCCTTGCCGGTGCCGCTCTCGCCGGTCACCAGCACGGCGGCCTTGCTGCCGGCCACTTGGCGGATCAGCGAAAAGACCTGCTGCATGGCGGCGGAGGGGCCGACCAGGTCCTCGAGCACCCCTTTGAAACTCAGTTCACGCTGCAGGCGGTCGGCTTCTTCGGCGAGCTTGCCCTGCGCCGCGGCCCGGGCCAGCAGTTCTTTGAGCGCGTTGGCTTGAATGGGCTTCTCGAGAAACCAAAAAGCGCCCAAATCATGGACCGTCTTGAGCGCATTGTCGATGCTGCCGAAAGCGGTGAGGACGATCGCGGTGGGTCGGGGACCGTCGTCGGCCAATTTCTCGAGCAGCTCGAACCCGTCCATGCGCGGCATGTTCAGATCGGTGACGAGTACGTGAGCGGGGAAGGCGGTGAGCTTTTCGAGTGCCTCCTGGCCGTCGGCGGCGGTTTGAACGGTAAAGCCCCACGAGGAAACCAAGGCTGCCAAGCCATTGCGCTGGTCTTCTTCGTCGTCGGCGATGAGCACGCGCGTCGGGCTGGCGCTTTCGACTTCGGGCATTGGTTCTATTCTAGCGGTACGGAGGTCGCCGGCTGGCACGGAGGGGGGCGGATCAGCCCTGCCTGGGGGGCGTAGCACGCGACGCCCCTACGTTCGGCCCACTGGTAATTCCGGCCCGCCAGCACTACAGTAAAGGTCGTTATGGTGCTTACACGTAGGCAGTTTGTCACGAGCTCCGCCGGGCTGGGCGCTGCGTCGCTGCTCGGCGCTGAACGCGCCAGAGCCGCCGGACGTGCTGGAGCTGCACGTCCTGGAACTACAGAAAACGGTTCGTCCATTCTCGAACAGGTGCGCGACGGCCGGCCGCTCACCGACGTGGACGTGATCGATGCCCACGCGCACATCGGCGGCGTGATGGAGGGTGGCAAACTGCCTGGCGGTGTTGGAACGCTCATCGGCGCGATGGATCGTTGCGGCATCAACATGTCACTCTTTAGCAACTCGACCGGAATCAGCGCGGCGAATGCCGAGGTCTACCATGCCGCGCACACAGCGGCGGCCGCGGCCGTCAGAGCCCACCCGGACAGGCTGCGGGCCTACGTCGTCTTCCACCCCAACCTGCTCGACGCTTCGCTCAGGGAATCCGAGCACCTTGTAGAAGCGGGCTCACCTTTCGTGGGATACAAGCTGCATGGCGTGAGCCACGACTATCCCGTCGATGGGCCGAACTACCGGCGCGCGTACGAGTTCGCCCACCGCCACAAGCTCCCGGTCCTGTTCCATGTCAAGAGCAGCCACGGAGCGGAAACCCCGACGCTCAACCACGAGCCGTTGCCGGTCGTGCTGTCACGCGTGCTCAGCGAGTTCACCGGCATGAAGCTGATCATTGCTCACTACGGCCGCAGCGTGACCGACTGGGCCGGCTTCACGGCCAAGCACTCCAACGCGTTCATGGAAACGGCCGCCTCGGGCGTGCCGTATCGCGTCGTGGAGCGTACCGTGGCTGCCGCGGGGCCGGACACCATCTTGTTTGGGACCGACTCGACCTACCTCAGCCCCGGCGCTCAGTTGGCGAAGGTGGGGCTCGCCGATATCAAGGAAGAGGATAAGAAGAAAATTCTGGCAAGGAATGCGCGGCGGCTGCTTGGCACTGCGCTAAATGCGGGCCGGCTGAACGGCTGACTGCCAAAGGTACTCCCTCGTCGAGATAACGGTTCGCCGCCTCGTATGTGGCTCGCCCCTGACCGACACCTGAACCTGGATATTCGATTTGAGATGGACTCCCGATCTTTCTGGGGCTTTGAGCATCCCTACGGATGCGGGTGCGAACCCGGTGAAGATATCTCTAGGACTCGCGTTGGCTGCCGGCGGCTAGGCTAGGATAAACCCATGAGGCGCATCGTTGCACTGTTGCTGCTCGTTGGTATTGCGCTCATCGGCGTGTTGTCCTATGACGACCCAAGGGTACAGTGGCGAGCAAGCCTGACGGCGAGCAAACTTCAGGGGGAGCTGCCGTGGCTCGGATGGGAAGACCTGTTGTCAGGATTCCTGCCAACCCAATGGAGGCATGGCTACAATCCGGACCCCGACATTGACATCACACTTAAGCGAACGGGGGATGAAGCATGCCCCGCTCTCTGGCAAACCACCGTAGGCTCGTTCTGGGCACCTAACGAGAGCCGTGCCGAGGTTGCATGGCCGATTCATGAACAGGTCGACAAGCGTGTGTACGAGAAGGATCTCGTCATCATCCAGCCCGGCGACGTGGTGCTTGACGTCGGCTCCCATCTCGGCACCTTTACGCGGCGGGCACTCCAGTTGGGCGCTGCGCAAGTGGTCGCGTTCGAGATTGGTCCGGGTAGCATTGCTTGCTTCAGCAAAACGTTCGAAGAAGAGATCGCGGCCGGAAAGGTTCGCTTGGTGCAAGCGGCGGCGTGGGAAGAAGCAGGCACGCTGGAACTTCGAGGCTCAGGGATGGGCGGGACAGTGATGCCGTTCGCTAGCGGCGAACACACCAGCCTGAGCGTACCGGCCACTACGATCGACCTCCAGGTTCGCGAACTCGGTTTGGAGCGGGTCGATTTCATCAAGATGGACATCGAGGGTTCCGAACGTCACGCGCTGAAGGGAGCGCGGGAGACGATATCGCGGTTCCGGCCCCGTCTCGCCATTTGCGCCTACCATCGTTGGGACGACGTGCTGGCCGTGCCCCAAACCATTTGGGGGATCAGCCCGGGCTACCAGATACTGAATCGCAGGACGGAACAGCTTTACTTCTATCACCCCTGACATCCCTACGTGGGGCGGGCCGGCTTCTGTTCGCGTCTGTAACTCATACATACGTGCCAGTTTTTCATGGGGCGCCGCGTGCCACCGAAGAAACCAAGCCCCGAACGCGAGTGAGGGGTCAATCCGCCGCCCGATGGCTTGGGGCTGCGCACCCGTCACTGGCGTGCCGGGCTCGGCTTCTCATTATCAGTCCAACGGAACCGACACGTGCTCGTGGATGGCCTGGCGTGCGTTATTGTCTTCGGGGCTTTGGCGGCGGGCGGAGGCGGTGATCGTTTGAGCCGACTCGTCAGCCTTGAAACGCAAGAAACGCCGCTCAGCCTCCGCCGCGCTTTCTTCATCACCCAGACCGCGATAGCACAGAATACGCGTGTAATACATCTGCAAGTCTTCGGGGTCGATTCGTGCCACCCGGTCGAGCACGGCCAGCGCCTCCTCATACCGGCGCTGCAAGCGGTAGATCAGGGCCGTCTGGTTCAGCACGACACGGTCGCGTGGGTATTCAGCCACGACCTTCTCCAGCGACGCAAGCGCTGCGTCGTAGTCCCCATCCGCCTTCTGCGCCAGCGAGCGGAAGAAGTGGATGCGTCCCAGTGAGTCGTCAATGCCGAGGGCCCGCTCTAGGTAGGGCTTCGCTGCGTCGGTTTGGCCTTCCCGGACCAGGGCGCGAGCAACGTTCAACCAGCCGTCAGCGAAATCAGGACGCGCTTCGGTCACCCGCAAGAAGGCGTATTGCGCGCCCTTCAAGTCGCCTTGCAACAGCAGGCCGATCCCGTAATCGTTCCAGCGCTCGTAGTCGTCCGAGGCGACGGCCGGTCCCCACTTTGTGGGCCCGCTGCCGAGCCGCAACTCGGCCGTGTCTTCGGCGAGTGTCACCACCGGGAGCGACGGGATGCGGCCGCGAATCTTGCCTGAGACGTTCTTCGGGATGTCGGCGGGCGAGAAGGTGAACTGCCGGTCATCGTAGTCCTTGCCGAACGGCGCATGGTCACCGGCCACCGGTTGGCCTGCGTACGAAAACTCTGTGTAGTAGTGCGAAAACTTGCGGTAGTTGAGCTTCGCGTGCAACCGGATTGGCCCGCGAGCGCCATCGGGAATGCGCAGCCGGAAATGGGCGACGTCCGCCGCGCCGGGAGGAATCTGGCGAACGTATAGCGCGGTGCGCGCCTGGAAAGCATTGCGCTTGTTGATCGGATTGCCGTGAGCGTCGAGCAGCATGGCGCGATAGAAGTGTGCGCCCTTCTCCACAGGCCCCTTGCCCTCGTCTTCGATCAGGCCGCTCCAGAAGACTGGACGGCCGTCGGCGTCAGTGGCCTTCAGTTCGAGCCAGACATCGAAGGAATCGACCGTACCGCCGGGGAAGAAGTGTCCGACACCGCGCGTGCGCACAACCACGTCCACCCGGACTGTATCGCCCGGCGAAAAAGCAGCTTGGGAGCGGTCGATGGGCGCGGCGATGTCGCCCACTTCGCGCAGCACGGCGGGCGCCCCGAAGGACGCACTCTCCTCGCCGACCGCAAAACCGGTAGCAAGCTGTGGCGCATCCGACGCGCGTCGGCGCATGGCCGGCGCGGCGGCGTCCTCGATCACCGGCGATATGGCGAAGATGTCCACCGAGACGATGTCGTCTTGCAGGAACTCCGTGGTGACCCGAAGTTGCTCTTCGTCCTGATTCACGTACGGAACCGCCGTGTTCGCCGCCGGAAAACGGTGTGAATGGATGAAGCCTCCGCGGCTACCCGGGTCGTCGGAGCGCACCAGCGGCATATGGCAATCGGCGCAACTCATCGGTTGCTCGGGATAGTAAAACGACCGCGCACCCTGGCCCGAGACGCCGCTCGCTTGCCAGGCATCGTACTCGTTGAAGCCGCGGAACCAGCGGTAGTTGTTGACCGGCACGTCGAGATGAACCTTGTGGCAAGTCGAGCAGAACTCGGCGCTGTCGAGGCGCATGAAGGGCTTCAAGAACGCGCGCCGGTGCGCCGCCGGAGCCGTGTTTACGACGTAATCATGCACGGCTCGGATGATGGGGTTGTCGCTCGCCATCATTTCATGCAGCGGCGGATACTCGATCGTAAAGCCGCCGTTGCCCATCGTGTCGCCGACATTGACGATCGAGTGGCACGAGACGCAGCCAAGTCCAGCTTGCGCCTCGGGCGTGTCGATCTGCTCTTTCGCTGGTTGTTCGAACCGGCCGTTGAAGAACATGGCGTGGTCGTGGCAACCCGCGCACCACTTCGACGACTCGACGCCCGCCGTCTCCTGCATGTATTCGATGGCCTTGCGATAGAACTGATTGTTGAACGACGAGAAGTGGTGCATCGAGCTGTTCCACTGCTCGTAGGCATCTTTGTGGCAGTCACCGCAGACCTTTGAATCGAGGAAGAAGTCCGAGGGGATCAATCCGCCGGTGTTGGTGTTGGCGCTGGAAGGAAAGAAGGGACTATCCGCGCCACCGCCCTCGTATTCCATCGAGGCCGGAGCCATCGCAGGGTTGACGATGCGGTCACCTTCGATCGGGAACCAATGCAGGCGCAGCCAACTGCTCGCCGGCAGCAGCAGCCCCACCGCGATCGCCGCGCAGAGCGACCAGGCCCATCGCCGTTGCGCGCGAAACGCCCGCGGCAGCAGCAGCAGAGAACCGATCAGCCCCAACGCGCCATGCGCGACGACCATTGCCATGTTCGGAATCGTCGCGCCGACGACGCACAGCACCAGCCCGAGGGCGCCGCAGGATGAGAGCACCGCAAAGGCCAAGCGCGAATCCCGGCGCAATCGGTGCACACCCTCGTTCGAGCCGAACCACAGCGCGGCCAACAGAGCGACACCGAGGCCAACGTGAATAAGGACGTTCGCGACGTAGAGGATGCTGGCAGTCGGGTAGGCCCAGATCCAGCCCGCGTTGACGAGCAACAGCAGAAACCCGGCGGCGAGGGCTCTTGGTCGATTCATGGCTAGCGACTCATGGCCCTCGACTCAGGGCCGCCGGAGGGGACGGATCAATCGCAAGGCGGGCCGGTTAATGTAGGTCTCGAGATACTCGCGGTGCAGGGGCCCTTGGGGGTAGTGCTCGTCCGCCCCGTACGGGTAGCTCGTCATGCTGTGGAACGGCAGCGGCTCGACGCTATCGCCGAAGGCCGTGTTCGACTCGTGCTCTTTGGCCCAGCCGTCAACGAACAGCAGGAAGTCGCGCCGCCAGCCCGGCGGCGGCGGCTCGCCCGTCGCGGCGAAGCGCAGCGTCAGCTCGTCGCCCGCACCGAGGATCACATAGCGGTCGTCAATCTGTTCGATCAACTCGTCCACGCGACCGTAGGCGGTGTAGTTGCCCGGCGTCGGGTTCCACACCGATGTGGGGCGCACGCGGGCGTAGTCGAAGCTCTCCGGCTCGGTTCGCTGCGGGTGGGTTTGGTTTTGCGAAAAGCCGCGGAAGCGCAGCTCCGATCGCGCGAGGGCGAGTTCAGGTAACGCCGCCTCGGGCTCGCCGACACCTCTCGCCGCGAAGATCTCGTCCCAGTAAAGGCACATGTTGGTCACGATGCGGATCTCGCGCGACGCGGAGAGGAACTTGCCGCTGAGATCGACCACCATCGTGCGAGGCCGGCCGCCAGGCAGACCCAGGTCCTCGATAACCGTTTGCCACTGGCCACGCCCGTCTTTCACCTGCACGTAAGGCGGCTCGATGGCACGGTTCTGCGAGGCGGCAACGATCGTGCTGGCGTCGGCCCAATCGACCCAGCCGGTAAGGAACAGCATCGCGTCGTCGTTGTCACGCAGGTCGGGGAAGTCGAGCGTGAGCCAGTGCCGTTCGGCCCGGTTTCGGAAGGTACGCTCGAAGCCGTCCACACAGCGGCCATCAGGTTGGGCAAGCCGCGCGAGCACATCCCGGCCGCGATGGTCGCGCGCGGACGAAGGCGCTACTTTCTGCCCGCCGGCAACGCCGAACAAACGAAACTCGGGGAACGGCGGTGCTTTGAACTTCTCGTTCGTATAGACGGCTACGTCGGACGGGTGATCGACGGCGATGAGCTTTACCTGGTCGAGGTAAGCCACCTCACGCAACTCCTCGGTGATGCGGACCTCGTAGAATCCGTCTTGCCGGCGAAGCTGTTCGCCGCGGATCCAGACGTATTCATCATGGTCGACGGGAAAGAATTTGCCGCCACCGAGACTCGCGCCGAGCGGAGCTACGCCAAGCACCTCGCTGATGTACTCGAACTCCTCGCCATTCCACGTGAAGATCATCGGACACGAGCCCGACAGCCGGGGCTTTTCGACATAGCGATGGTCCATACCGACCAACTGCTCGGACTCGTTCTGAATCAAACCGTTGGTCCACGTGATGCGAACCGTGTCGATGCTCTCGGCTTTCGCGAGGCCAAAGACAAGTGGCACGCCGCGATAGATGCGCTTGCGGTAGACCCGCCCGGCGCGCACTTCGACCCGTGAGCCCTCGGCAAGCTTGGCGCTCTTGACGCCTTCAAGCGAGACGGTCACCTGCGCGTGGCCGGTTTTCGTGGTGTTGGCGAGGACGCGGAGGTTGCGGTCGTTGTCGACGATCAGCAGGTCCTCGCGTCCGTCGCCATTGAAGTCGGCGCTGGCGGCGGCGCGCGCGCTGTTGAGGGCAGCCAGCGGTTGCGGCTCAAACCGGCCGGCGCTTTCGTTGATGAGGACCCGGCCCGCCGCGACGGCATCCGTCCAGCCACGGTTCTGAAGGTCGGCCCATGCGAGCGCGCCGCCGTGCTCGGGTCCGGCGGTGACGGCGCCCTCGTGGTTCTCGAGAATCTGTGTTGTCGCTCCTGCCTTGTGGGTCCAAGTAAGGGCGAGATCGAGGAAGCCGTCGTTATCGACGTCTACGACATCGAGGGTTGCCGAGTCGCCCTTCGGGGTTGCGCCCTCTACCGGGCTGGCCTTGTAGCGGCCCAGCATGCGGTCGTGGTAGACGGTTACGCCATCGGCGTAGGCGATGACGATGTCGTTGCCGTTGTCCTCGACCAGCTCGAGCGTGGCGGCTGCCATGCCGCGGCGGGTCGTGTCGAACGGGAAGTCGGCGCTTACGTCGGCGAACGTGCTGTCGCCGTTGTTGCGGAGCAGCTTGTGGTCCGTGCCGGTCAGTAGAAGATCAAGATCGTAGTCGTGATCGTAGTCGACCCACAGAGCGGCTTCGAAGTTCCCGTCGGCGATCTTTCTTGGATCTGAGGTGAGTTGGCCTTCTTGGTTCTCGATCAGGTGTCCACCGTTGGAAGCGGCCGCTGCGACGTCGGGGAAGCCATCGTTGTTGTAGTCGCCCGCGGCGAGGTGCCTCAACCTGTCGTCTCCGCTTGGCGACGGCAAAGCTTCGGCTTCGAGCCTTCCCTCGACATTCCGCAGCAGGACGATGTCAGCGTTTGACCAGGCGAGCGCGTCCGGCTTGCCGTCGGCGTCGGCGTCGAGCAGGACGACGCGGCCGCGGTCGCCTTGCAGCGACGCATCGAGCGCAATCGTTTCGAACTGTGTCGCGACGGCTTGCGGCACCGCCGCGCCGGGCTCCACTTCATCGTAAAGTTCGGAATAGAAACTCCAGTTGACGTCTTCGCCGACCGCCGCCCCCTGCTGCCCGGCCTTCAGCTCCTTGAACCGCGCCAGTTCCTGCATAGCGCGCTCGCGGTCGCTGCGGCGATAGATATTGAAGAGCTGGAAGTGGGGAGCGGCGAGGCTGGGCTCCAACTCGGATGCCTTTTCGAGCAGCGGGATCGCGGTTTCGAGATCCTCGTTTTGGCGGTAGAGCACGCCAAGCTGATAGTGGCTCTTGGCCTGGGTGGGCACGAGCTTGATCATCTGCTCGAACTCTTCGATGGCCCGCTCGTTCTCGCCACGCTTCTTGTATTCGATGCCGAGGTTGAAGTAGGTGTGAGGCAGCGTCGGGTCGATCTCGCGAGCCTTCTCGATCTCGGCCATGGCTTCGTCGTTCTCGCCGACCCGCAGTAGCGCCAAACCGAGGTTCAGATGCTCGCGGGCGGAATCGGGGTTGAGCGCGAGCGCTTTACGGAGCTCGTCCGGTGCGAGGTTTTGGGCCCCGGGGTTCTCGTAGAAGGCTTTTCCCAGATTGCGATGCTGCTGCAGGCGCGCGCGCGCCGGGTCTTCCTCGCGCGCGGGGGCGGGCGCTCGGTCGGCGCAAGCGGCCACAAGAGCCAAAACCACTGCTGCACGGGGAATCTGAGGGTTCATGGGAATAACTAAATCTATCGTAACTGAGTCGTAGCAAGAGGGGCCGGAACGAACCTGCTTAGGTTTCGAGATCGCTGGAGGGCCCTCTCCCCGGGGTCGGCAAGGGCGTCTCGAGTCTACAATGAGGGGCAACTGGCCGGAAAAGAACAATGGTTCCGGGCGAGTGGCCCTCCCGGACGTGATTTTTCGCTTAGTCATAGTGCAGGGACGATCGCGGGTCTACGGTCTCCGCGGCTGAACCTGCGCGAGACTCGAATAGTCGCATAGGAGCGCGAGGGCGGGCCGCGAACACTCTCGGCCTTTTGGCCCGGAAACTCATGCTGTCAGCTGTGCCTCGCCCAACCGATTTGGTCCCGGCACTGCAACGACCTGCCGTTTGGGCTAGGAGACTAATGTGAGTGAACGGAAACCTCTGCAAGATGTCGTCCAATCGCATCGCGAACGAATCATGAAGATCCGCGGCGTGACTGGATTCGGCGCAGGTCTATCGAAATCAGGCTCGGGGCAGAAGTGTCTGCTGGTCTATTCAACTTCCGAAGCTTGGCCTGAAGAGCTCCCACACGAACTAGACGGGTACTCAGTCGAAATGATCGTGAGGACGAAGGGCTTCCGGGCGCTATGAATCGGTAGCGCGCCGCAGCGCTTCTGTCCGAAAGGAGAGAACATGGCTATTGCGGCATTCAGAGACTACGTTCGTTTGGTTCGAGGATTCAACACATTCACCCAACTGATGAAATGCGATTGCATCAACGGCTACGCCGTGGGCAGGAAGAGGAGGGGCGGAGAAGTCACGAAAGACATGTGCATCAGCGTCTTTGTCAACAAGAAGCTCAGCCTTCGACGCCTGCCCACATCGAACCGTATTCCGAAGACATTTCGTCTTCCTAACGAACACTCGAAGGACGGAGTGCTCGAGTTTACAACCGACGTCCAGGAGGCGCGATTCAGCTCGCTTGAGTTCACCACGCGTGAAAGGCCCGCGCCGAGTGGAATCAGCGTTGGCCACGTCAACATCACCGCGGGAACCTTGGGCGGGCTCGTCCGGGACCGCGAGACCGGCAATGTGGTGATTCTCTCGAACAACCACGTTCTCGCTGACTCAAACGAGGCCGTTGTGGGAGATCCAATCCTTCAGCCCGGTCCGGCTGATGGCGGAACAAACCCCGCCGATCAGATCGCGACGCTGACAAGGTTCGTCCCTATCGACTTCGCAGAGGGATCCGAGAACCGGGTCGACGGTGCGATTGCAACTCCGCTAAACCCTGCCGACGTGGCGTGGAATACCGTGGAGATCGGTGCTGAAACCCCTAAGACGCGGCGCGTCCTCGGCGAGAGTGATCTGGGGGACTACGTTCACAAGACCGGTCGGACGACGGAGCATACGCAGGGCTTCGTGGAGGCCATGTTCGCCTCGGTCAGCGTCAAGTATGACCTGTTCAAGAAGGCAACCTTTGTGGACCAAATCATCGTCTCGCAGTCGCCGGCGGAGGAAGCGTTCTCGAACGGCGGAGATTCCGGCTCACTCGTCTACGACTCGGATAACCGCGTTGTGGGACTGTTGTTTGCCGGCTCGGAAGGGTCGGAGACGGAGCCCGCCACGACGATCGTCAACCCCATCAATTACGTGATGAACCAACTCAACGTTGAGCTGCTGAACGCTGGGGACCATCCGTCAGCGTCAGCTTCGAGGGCTCGGCGAAAGGCCGCCAAAAAGGCCCGGTCCAAGTCGAGGCGCCGGGGCTAGCGCTGTCTAGAGCGCAGCATCTCGACGGGACATGATTCGGCTCGCGTGGCGCAGGTTCGACCAGTTTGACGAGTCATCAGTGAAGATACGCGCTGCGAGTTGCATCGGAAAGCTACTGGTTTCGCTGCCTTTGATACTCGCGGCCTGCGTGGACCGCGAGCCGAATCTCCCGTCCGCCGAGCCCCGCCTCCAGCGTCCGCCGGACCCTGAGAAGAGCGCTGGCGACGGGGACAACGATGGACAAGTGCCGGAGAAGACCACCTCAGGCACGGGAACGCCTAGTCGAGAGTCGGCGGCCGAAGTGATTCTACGTCACCGCGAGAAGATCATGGCGATGCCGGGAGTTGTAGGACTAGCGGTTGCCCGGTGCCGCACGAAGCCCAACGCCACCTGCATCCACGTCTACAGCCGAACCGGCGATTGGCCCTCCGATTTACCTCGAGTGCTCGGCGCGTACTCGGTCGAGGTAGTTACGAAAAAAGGAGGCTTTCGTCCCTTGTAGCGAACATAGGAGATGGAATGTGGCAGGCTGGTTTCGGGTGCGCCGACGCTGTTGATCATCTTGGAACGTCGGTCTTGGTTGCCTTGCCCCGTTTGCTGCGCCCCAGCGCACAGACGCTAACTTTGTCATTATCAGGACCGATCCGAGAACACGAGTCGATCCCCTCGTTCTCGGCCGGCAAGGGGTCTCCTGGGCGGCGCGAGTCGTCTTCTTACGGCGCTTCCCAGAGAACCTTCTCGTTCGGGCCGGTGAGCGAGGCGCGGGCCGTACCGTTGGGCGAGGCGTACATCAGCGCGCCCGACTTCTTGCCGGCCGTCGACATCGACAAGCGCGGATTGCCATCATTCGACAAGTAGAGGTCCACGCCGGCGTTCCCGTTCTGGTCGAAGAGCACCACGCTGCCACTGCCATCCGAGGCGACAACAATGGCCGATCGCACCTTGCCTTGAGCGTCGGTGAGGCTGACACGGGCGCCGCCCTGGTGAAGCTGTAGCCCGCCGCGCGTGCGATTGCTCCTATCGACCAGCACAAACGATTGCGCCGCAACACTCTCGGCGACTATGCGTTGCGGCATCGCCTGCGCCGAGACCGAGGCCGGCGCGGCGAGTCGGGTCGCCAATAGGCCCCCGAAGAAACCGGCGGCCGTGGCGGCCAAGACAACCAAAATCGTTTGCTTGCTGTTCATTTTGATCTCCTCAAGAAAAGGTGGTCCGTGCGCCACAAGAGAGGCCGAGGCGTGACCGGACGCGCGCGTAGCGCACTACAGCCCCCCTACGTTACCCCGCAGCGGCGACATTCTACTAATGCTTCCATGTGATCTGCAAATGATACTGCCCCTCGCCGCCCTTGAAGTCATAGATGCGGATGCGCGCGCTGTAGCCGTTCTCCTCGGTGGGCTTTGCCAGGACGACAAACTTGCCACGGCCCTTTCTCTTCTTCACCTCGAAGGCTTGCAGCGGTTCTTGCGGAATCCCCTGCGTGTACTCGGTGCCTGCGTTGCGTCCCGGTTGGTTGGAGAGATGCTTATGAACGACGGTTGTTCCCTGGATGAATACCTCTTGGACGTGGTCGACCCACAGGCGCAAGTCGAAGCGGCCCTGGTTAGCATAAGGGTCGAAGTCCAGCGCCTTCCGCGCGGGCAAGGGAAGGTAGCCTTGTGCCAGGAGCGACTCGGTTGTGGGTGGGCCCGACGTCGCGCCCGGCGCGAGGGGTTCCCCCGGCGCTTCCTCCGGCTTCGGCGGCAGTTTGGCTGACCCAGCCGTTCGGACCGCCTCGATTAGCACCGGACTCGCGCCGGCGGTCTGGAATTCGGGATCGAGGGAGGGGGTCCAGCGGAAGTCCACGCCGCGCACTTCCACCATGCGCCGGACCCGCGGTGACGGCATTCCCGACTGGAGCAGGATCACGATCTGCCCTTTCGACATCGCCGGACCGGGCTGCTCCCAGGGCGGGGGTGGCGCGTCGGGAGCAGGTGGTGGCGGCGAGGACGGCGTCGCGCCCGGGAATGGCGAGTCACCCTTTGGCACTGGCGTCGAGGGCGTGGGTTCTGGTGAAGGAGGCCCCGGTGGAACAGGCCCGGGCGGAGCAAGCCCGGGTGGAGGAGGCGCTGCGCCGTCCGCGGGCCGGTAGCTTCGCTTTACGACGTCGATGAATGTATCTGATGCACCGGCGGAACGAATCTCCTGTTCGATCTCGGGCGTGAGCCGGAATCGCACGCCTCGATCGACAACGATGTCGGCGAGTTCCTTCTCCGTCAGCCCGCCGATCCTCAAGGCTCCGAGTAGGCCGTCGCGGCTGACCGGCTGCGGCTGCTGAGCGGCGGCGACGACACAGAGCGCGAGGGCCACTGGGCACAGCAGGTGCACTGCACGCAGAAAACCGCGGCTGTGAAATCGGTGCGATGGGTGTTGATCGGACATTGCCCTGTTCATCGTTCAGAGCCCTGACAAAGTGGCGGGCCCAGTGCCAATGCCCCCAGTGCCAGTGCCCCCAGTGCCAGTGCCCCCAGTGCCAGTGCTACGTGCAGCGCGCCGCGTCCTCACGCCTCGGGGACGCCAACGTTCGATCTTCCGGCGGCCACTTATTTGGGGGCCGCTCATTTCTCGAGCTCTTTTAAAGTCTGTTCTCGCCGGCGCTGCCGCTCGCGTTCGGCGGCGTCGGCCACCACTTCAGGCGAAAGCGCCTGCGGCGGCGGAGCCTGCTCGATCGGCGGCGCGAGAGGAACCTTCTTGGGCGGCACCGCTGCGACCTTAGCCGGTGGGCGCTTTCTTCGCGGCGGAGACTGTCTCCCGACCTCGCCTCCAACGGACTTTTCCGCTCCGATCGCAGGCGTTCCCCGAGGAATCGTTCCTTGTGTACTCGTTCCCTGCGGAATCGAGGGGCGCGCCGCTACCGGTGACGATTCCGACCCGCCTGCATCTGTCCCACCGACACCCGCGGCGGCAGGCTGGGGCGTATTCGGCACGGCCCCCGGCAGCTCCGGCGTGTCAGACGCGATAGGTGGAACCTCGGGTTCACTGGCTCCAGGCATCAATGCCCACGCGAGTAAGGCGACCAGGACAATCGTCGCGGCCAAGCCCGCGTAAAGCTTCCATCGTGAATCGTCTTCCGCCGTTCCAATGGATCCCAGGGTGGGAGCAGCGATCACGGGTGACGCGGCTTGTTGAGGAACGGCCCGTTCTCCCGAGGCAGCAGCAGGCGGCCGTGGGGCTGCCGCTGTCGCCTCGTGCGTAGGGGCGACCGGTGGCGCGGGGGCCACCGGAGGCGCAATCAGGGTCTCGTCCACCGACGAGGGCGTCGGACGCTCCTCAGCGGAATAAGCCGCCGGCGCTGCCTTGGCGTTAGCTTGCTGTTCCACCGGCGCCGGTGGTTTCGGCGGCGGCTTGACGGCGGCAGCCGGGGCGGAGGGCTGCTCGCTTGGCGCGGGCGGACTTGGACTCGGTGCGTCCAGCGGCGGCCCCGCCTCGGCGACAAACCGTGTTCTGGGCGCGAGCGGTGGCGGCGCCGGAGTGCTCACTGCGGGCTCCGGACGCTCGTACACAACCGTCTCCTTCAGCCGCGGCGTCTCACGGGGCGGAGGCACGGGGGTCAATCGGCTGCCTCTCGCCGCGACGCCCTGCGGCTCAATCGCCGCCCACAGAGCCTGTTGAAACTCGGCGGCCGTCGGGATGCGGTACTGGGGCTTCTTGGCCAGAGACCGCATGATGACCGCTTCAACCGCCTCCGGGATGCCGGGCTCATACTCGCGCGGGGGGGCCGGCGGTTGCTCGACTTGCGCCCGCATCAGCTCGTATTCGCTGGTCGCCGAGAACAGGCCGCGCCCGGTCAGCATCTCGTACAGCACGACGCCCAGCGCGTAAATATCGGAGCGGCGGTCGATCTCTTGGCCTTGAATGCGCTCGGGGGACATGTATTCGATGGTTCCCACCACGGCGCCTTGCCGCGTCATGCCGGCTTCGCCGAGCACGCGGGCGATGCCGAAATCGGTCACCTTGACCACGTCCTGCGACGAGACCATGATATTCGCCGGCTTGATGTCGCGGTGCAGGATGCCCATGTTGTGCGCGTGTTCGATACCCTCCAGGGCCTGGCAGAACAGCGGCACCGCTCGCGCTGCCACCATCGCTTTCGAATCGCGAATGATGTCGTCGAGCGTGGGGCCGTCGACGAACTCCATCACCATGTAGAAGTCGTCGCCGCTGCGGAAGAACGAGAACAGCGTGGCGATATTGGGATGGTTCAGCTTGGCGAGGGTGACCGCCTCACTGCGGAAGCGCGCCAGCAGATCGGGCTTGCGGGCCAGCTCGGGGCGCAGGCTCTTGATCGCCACCTCGCGGTCGAGCATGACATCGACGCCCTTGAAGACGGACCCCATGCCGCCTTCGCCGATCTTCTCGATAATCTTGTAGTTCCCTACAACGCTGCCGATCATGGTCGAAACGTCACTCTTTGCTCGTCGTGGCTCGCTGGGCGCCGGACTCGCTGACTATCAAAACGCAAACGCTGATATTGTCGGGACCGCCGCGGTCGTTGGCCATCTTCACAAGCCGGTCGCAGGCGCTGGTGCTCGCAACGGATGCCACGGTCTTGGCGATCTCATCGTCCTCGACAACACCATAAAGGCCGTCGGAGCAGAGCACGAAGCGGTCATCCGGTTTGACCGGCAGGGGCTTCTCCCAAGATGCCACCTCGACTTTGGCCTGCCGGCCCAACGCCCGAATGATGACGTTGCGGTCGGGATGCGAGCGCGCCTCTTCGAGCGAGATCACTCCGTCTTTCACCATCTGCATCACAAGCGAATGGTCTTCGCTGAGCTGGTATGCGCTGCCGCCGCGGACTAAGTAGAGGCGGCTATCGCCGACCTGCGCGTGAATAGCCGACTGGTTCTGCAGCGCGAGGGCCGTGCACGTGGTACCCATGCCCTTGAGCCCGCCGTTTTGCTTGGCCGCATCGTGGATGGCGGTGTTCGCCTCAATGACGGCATCAACCAACGCTTCCTGCGGCGCCTTGCTGCTCTGGTAGTAGGAGTGCCCAACGATATCGACGGCGATGCGGCTGGCGACCTCTCCGGCCGAGTGCCCTCCCATACCGTCGGCGATGACCGCGAGAGTGCCTTTCGAGACCAGCAGTTCCTGTTCGTCCGGATGGATGATCGTCGCGGCGTCTTCGTTCAACTCACGGCTGCAACCGACGTCAGTGCGAAAGCTGGCATCGACGGCGTACGTGAGGGGCTTTTGCGAGGTTGGTGGCAAAGTCTATCTTCCCTGTCGAACCAGTCGGGGGGCCGGCCGCATCGCGCCGCCCGTGAGCGACGAAAACAAAGAACCCGCCGCGGGCGGTGCGCGGTGCAGCCCCAATTCTTTCAAGCCCCGCTGTTCGGCGCCCTACGCTAGCGCAGCACCCTTCTGATGCCCATCAGCTCGAGCCCGAAGCGAATCGGGACGGCCAGCGACACCGTCACGTCCCGGGCGACGACCGCGTTGAAAATGCCGATCACCTGGCCCTGATCGTCGAACACCGGACCGCCGCTGTTGCCGAGCCCGGCGGAATTGATCGTCAACTGGTAACAGTCGCCGCACATGTTGTATAGCGCATCGGCGGAGCCGGCGGCCGCTTGCGTATGAAGCACGCGGCCGATGTTGCCGACGCTGACGGTCGGGTCGGGAACCTCCTGCATCTGTCCCTGGCTTCTCAGACCGGTCGCGACCGTGGCCACGGAGAAGGTGCCGGGCGAGACGTTCGGGTAGCCCATCACGATGGAGGGCGCGCCCGGTTGCACTTCAGCGGCGTCGGTGGGAAAGTTCACCGTGGGCAAGGCCGAGGGGGCCGCGATGTTGATCATGGCGACATCGTGGCGCTGAGAGACGCGCGTGAGAGTCGCAGGGATCCGCAGGCTGGTCTTCGCGAAGGTCACGTCCAGGTAGTCATGGCGTCCCTCGACCGAGCGGGTCGGGCCGCTGGTTTCGGGAATGCGAATCTGTGTCAGGTTGATCACCTGCGAGGCTTTGAATCTCGTCCGCGACGGCATCCAGTCGGCCGGGGCCGTTACCAACTCCTCCCAGCCCACCCATACGTAGTCAGTGCCGCGGCGTCCCAGCACGGCGACCAATCCCGGGGCGGCCTCCGGGCGCCACGCCGTGAAGTTCTCCTCCCACGAAGCCGCGATGTGCCGGCTCGTGAGAATGAAGCCCTCGGGACTGGCCACGAAGCCCGACCCCGAACCGCGCGCTCCGACGGGATAGTTGCGCCCGGCCTGGTCGCCGGTGAACAGCGCGGGCTCGATGCGGTTGTCCGGGAAACGTATGTAGAGCGGCACGATCTGCCGCGACGCTACCCCCGGGAAGCGATCGTATTGGCGGTACACGGGGTTGTTCACGTACCAGTGATAGAGCTGGCGGCCCGTATCGATGTCGAAGAGCTTCCAGCTCACTTCGACCAAGACGACGGCCTCACTGTTCTGCGACGCAATAGTCGTCTCGCCCGGGCCGAAACGGTCTTCGGCGATGGAGCCGCTAATCGTCTCCCATCCTCCCAGGTAGAGGTAGGCGCCGACGCCGACAACCAGCAGAGCCACGACGGCCAGGGCGATCCCGGCCGACGATTTCTTGGTCTCGGTAGTCGAATGAGCGATCATCCGCTCGACGGTGGCCTTGCCGACCGTCTGGCGCGGCGGCCCCGAAGGCTGAGACGGCGGAGGCGATGCAACGGGCGGTCCGCCGGAACCAACCCGCGTCGGCGGAGGCATCGGCGGCGCGGTACTGGGGCGACTCGCGTCGTCAACGATACGCGTCTCCGGCGTTACCGGGCGCGGCTCCACCTGGAACTCGAACTCCGGTCCGGCGGGGCCGAACTGCACGGTATCGCCGTAAGAGATCCTGGCGGTGCCATAGACGCGATGCTTGTTGAGAAAGGTGCCGTTGCGGCTGTCGAGGTCGGTCAGCAGGAACTGGTTGGGGTTCGATTCGTCGCGGGTGATGCGCGCGTGTTGGCGCCCCACCAAGTCGTCTTGTTCGGGATGGTATTTGACCGTCGCCCCGGGGTCGCGCCCGATCAGCAACTCGGTGAAGTGCTTGAGGGGAAACTCCTCGACTTCGTTGGCTTTCGAGCCGGATAAGTGTTTGAGAACAATACGTTCCATGACGTCTAGCGGCCACCTTTCCGCTGCGAGCATTATATCCCGGTTCCGCCGTTGCGGCAGGGGAGGCACACAGGACCCCAGCGATTTCGCAAAGCGGTCACGGCAGAACCTGAAGGTGGTTGATTCGGCGGCGTTTGGGGTGGGGATGGAGCCGGAGCCCTGTTTTGCACGGCCCTCGACCGCCCGCGCAGGGCTGATTGTGGAGACCGACGACAAGGCTCCGGGCGCCTGCGGGGCAGGTGCTGGGCCGGCGTGGAGCCTGCGACGAACGGCCCTGGGATCAACTCGAATCCAGCAGCTCCACCACCAACCCGTAGGCCAGTTGGCGCGCCACCGCACCAACACCCGGTGCACGCCGACCCTCCCGAGGCCGCACTTGACGGTGATAGAACACTTGCGTCAGCAAGTACGCCAGCAAACGAATCATCCTCAGCACCACCAGCGCTTGCGGATGGCTCTGGTGCACCGACGGCTGCTTGAGATGGGCCTCGGTCGTCATCGTCTGAAACAGACTCGTCTCGATCGACCAGCGGCTGCGACCGATCTGATGGAGGAACCAGGGCGGGATGGCCCCCCACTCGATGTTGCTGGCGTAAAAGTCGGTGCTTTCTTTTTGCTCGGCTTGCTGGACCGGTTGCTGCTCGACGATCGTGACGCGCCGCCGGGTCTGCTTGCGCTTGCACTCGACGACGCCCACCGTCCGGTTCGCCACCGGCCACTCCACGGCCGGCTCATGCCACAGCCAGCGTTGCTCCTCGGCGCTGTCTTCGCGCAGATCCTCCCCCCCAGCGGTGCGCCGCTCGGCCTCGGCCAACAGCCGGGGCTGGTTGTCTTTGAGGTTGATCACCCACTCCAGCCCCAACGCTTCCAGGGCCGTGACGAAGGGGGTTTCCAAGTACAGCGCGTCGGCCACCAGCAGGTCGAAAAAACGGCGGCCCAAGCGTTGCACCAACTCTTCGACCAGCGCCAGCCCGCACGCCACTTCCCCTTCGCCGGGTTTTTGAAAACGCAGGCCCAAGGGAACCGCGAAGCTCGAGCTGACCACCGAGACGACGACCACGCGATGGTAGTACTGCGTGCACTCGATGGTCTCGCCGTGGACTTTGCGTTCGACCGTTCGTGCCGAACAGCGCGAGCAGCAACGGCGATAGGAGCGAGCGATCTCGATGCCGTCGAGCGCGGCGACGACGCGACCGCGGGCCCACCTCGACCCCAACACACCATTCCGTTTCAGCCGCCGCGCCAGCCGACAGCCCAGCTCGAACAGCGCAGCCGGGTCCTGGCGCTCGAGGGTGTAACGCAGCGCGTCTTCGGAGAGCGGACCGATGCGTTTCCACAGCGCCCCCTGACGGCATTCGGCCTCGATCGCATGCAGGCCGGGCCACTGGCAGGCGCAACCCAAAAACACGGCATCAAAGAGGCGCGACAGGGCAATGCGCGGCGCCGAACGTCCGTCGGGCAAAGCCGCCACGGCGGCACGGAAGTCAAAGACCTTGTCGAGATAGGCCTCGAAGCGGCGGCGGCGCAGGCTAGGAGGTCTCCTTGTCGCGCAGCCAGCGGCGCAGATTCAGTTCGCAGATGCTGTCGACGATCTGGAGCAAGCGCTGCCGCAATCCGACGCGGCGACGCACCGACTCGACCCTCGCGGCGGGAATATGGAAGGTGCGCGGTTTGCCTTCGAAGCGCACCGAGAGCAGGAACTCTTGATGGAGTTGTTGGCCATCGGCACACTTACAGGTGGGCTTGCCGCAGCGGCGGCGGCGTTCGACGAACGAGCCGGGCAGCATCTCCCGCAGGGCGGAGAGGCTGCGCCTGAGGCGGCCGCGGCGGGCCAGATCGGGGTCGGAGGCCACAGGCTCCTTCTCTGACACTGATTATAGTGGCAGAAAGAGCGAAAGTCAAGCCCGTTGAAAGTTTTGCAAAAATGATCCCGCTAGGGCGAACCCCGCAAGCTCCACCAAACCAGCCGCTTACCTAGCCTCATCCCCCACCTTTGCGAAATCGCTGGGGCGTAAGCCCAGGCACTCCATGGCGCTCCCAGTCTCAGCAGCCCTGTCAGGGCGAACCAACCTTCCGTCTATGGGCCATCATCGGGTACACCGGTCGAGTCTCGATGGCCCAATCGCTCTGCTCGCTTCTTGTCGACGTCGTTTTTCCACCCCAAGGACCGCGCCAGGGACCTGGACGCCGGTCTATGTCTGGCAGGCGGGCCACGCGGGTTTCAGCGAGCTTGCACTCTGGGCGCTAATTGAGACGCCGCTACGCTGCCGGCCGGGATCGTGTCTCGCCAGTGCCGCGAAACGGGGGTCACGCCGCCGCTTCGACCGTTTTCCGCACTGCAGCCGGCTTCCGTAGCGCCACCACCACCGACGCCGCGAAGAACGCCAGAATCGTCAACTGCAACACATGCGATGCCGGGGGAGGCGCCAGGATGAAGAAGTAAACAAAAGGTGTGAGCAACACGGCCGCCAACAACTGCAACCAGCGGTTCGTCGCCTGGGTATAGACGATCATCGCGGCCGGCAACAACAACGCGCAGTCAGAAAGGTAGGCGTGGTAGCTGATCAACAGTCCTCCACTCAGCGCCACGGCCAGCGCGTAGGGAAACGAACTATGCCGCGCAACCTGCCAAACCGCCACGACGATCGCGGCCGTCAACAAGGCCTGCAACAAAGCGCTCATCGGAACCGCGGCCAGGAGGCCGTGCAGGTTCGGCATCTTCGCAGGGTCGGGGTGCACGCGGCCGTCGGTCAACGTATGAAAGTACTCCAACGGCCAACCGAGGCCGCCCACCGCGAACGAAAGCGCCAGCAGCACGCCGCCGCCGGCCGCCATGCCCGCCAGCATGTCGCGACGCTTCTGAGCGATCAGCACCAGAGGCAGCAGAACAAACAAGTGGTACTTGGCCGCGCACAGGGCCAGCACGCACCCGGCGGCGAAAGTCTTGTCCTTGCGGTGGAGGTACACGGCAAGCGCGATCCACAGCAGCAGCAACGGCGTGTCCTGCCCGTTCATCAGCGACTGGAAGGCCGGCAGCGATAACGCGGTGAAGGCCACCGCATCCATCCCCCGGGGGATGCGCCAAAGCAGAGCAAACCCAATCAGCGCCACAAAGCCGATCATCAGCCACAGGGCGTACGCGGTCAGGTAGGGCAGCCTCCCCAACGGCCAGAAGATGGCGGCGTGATAGGGCAGGCGCGTGTACCGAAGCGAGTCGTTCGTACCCCCGACGTGCGCTTCGAGCAGACCGTAATTGTGCTCGGCACTATAGAGATGCGGTGAACCCAGAAGCTGCGTCCCGTTGTAGAGCGGAGCGAAGTCGTTTTTTCCCGAGAGGATCTGCTCCTTGGCCGACATCGCCATGACGAACATCAGCGTCAGACCGATGACGCTGATCAGCGCTTTGTCCATCCAGGGCTTCATCGGTGGGGAGCGGGATGGTTGCCGGCACGGGCAACACACCGGCAACGCAACGGGATTATATCACTGGCCCTGGGAGCAGCCTAATACGGTATTCCTACTATGTTCGGCCTCGGCGGTCTAGGTGTCAGCACCGCCACGAGTGGCGTGACGGGGAGCGGGCCGGGTCAGCGTGCCCGACGTTACCCTGATGTCGGCTCCCGGCGTTCCAGAGATGAATCCCGATTCACGCCCGGGTCATCCGTGGAGCTGTCACAAGAATCTACTGGTCCACAGGGCTGCTCTCCAGATCGTCGGAAAGTCAATCTCTTTAGTAATTTAGCCTTTGACTTGACAATCGGTACCCAGTTCCGCTATCCTAAACCTGATAACGATCCAATCAGGAATCTTTAGTGGCACATAGGCCACTCAAGCCAGCTAGCCTAGGATTCTAGGCTTCGCGTAACCAACAACAACTGGAGGTAAGAAAGGTGAAACTGCGACCATTGCAGGATCGGCTGCTCGTCGAACGCAGCGAGGAGACCGAAGAAATGAGGGGTGGCATCGTCATCCCCGATTCAGCCAAGGAGAAGCCCCAACGCGGGGTGGTGATTGCCATCGGTAACGGCAAACGCCTTGACAGCGGCGAAGTGGTTCCGCTGACGGTGAAGGAAGGCGACCTGATCCTTATCGGCAAGTACTCGGGCAGCGAAGTCAGCGTCGACGATAAAGAGTATCTGATCCTTCGCGAAGACGAAGTGCTGGCCATCATCGAAGAAGGCCAGGAGAAAAAGAAAAAGAACGCGGCCTAAGGGCCCACTGAGGAGAGAACGAGAGCTATGGCAGGAAAACAAATCGAATTCGGTGAAGACTGCCGGCAGGCCATTCTTGCCGGGGTGAACGCCTTGGCCGACGCGGTCAAGGTGACGTTGGGCCCCAAGGGCCGCAACGTGGTTTTGGAGAAGAAGTTCGGCGGCCCGACCGTGACCAAGGACGGCGTCACGGTAGCCAAGGAGATTGAGCTCGAAGACAAGCTCCAGAACATGGGTGCGCAGATGGTGCGCGAAGTCGCCTCGAAGACCAGCGACGTTGCGGGCGACGGTACCACGACGGCGACCCTCCTGGCGCAGTCGATCTATCGCGACGGCATGAAGAGCGTCGCGGCCGGCTCAAACCCGATGGCCATCAAGCGCGGCATCGAGAAGGCCACCGAGGCGGTGGTGGCGAACCTGCATGCACTGGCGAAGCCCGTTGAGGGCGACGCGGTGTCACAGGTCGCCTCGATCTCGGCGAACAACGACATGACCATCGGCAAGATCATTGCCGAGGCCATGGAGAAGGTCGGCAAAGACGGCGTGATCACCGTTGAAGAAGGCAAGGGCATCGAGACGGAGCTGGACGTGGTCGAAGGCATGCAGTTCGACCGCGGCTATCTCTCGCCCTACTTCGTCACCGATCCCGACCGCATGGAATGCAACCTCGACCAACCGCTGATCCTGATTCATGAGAAGAAGATCAGCAGCATGAAAGACTTGCTGCCCTTGCTCGAGCAAGTCTCGCGCGCCGGCCGGCCGCTGTTGATTGTGGCCGAAGAGGTCGAGGGCGAAGCGCTGGCCACGCTTGTGGTCAACAAGCTGCGTGGCACGCTGAACATTTCGGCCGTCAAGGCGCCGGGCTTCGGTGATCGCCGCAAGGCCATGCTCGAGGACATCGCGATCCTCACCGGCGGCAAGGCGATCATGGAAGAGACCGGCATCAAGCTCGAAGGCGTCCAAATGGACGACCTCGGCAAGGCCGATCGCGTCGTCATTGACAAAGACAACACCACGATCGTCGAAGGCGCGGGCGAAAAGGCAGCCATCGAGGGCCGCGTCAAGCAGTTGCGCAACCAGGTCGAGGAAACCACGTCCGACTACGATCGCGAGAAGCTACAAGAGCGGCTGGCGAAGCTGGTCGGTGGCGTGGCGGTGATCAAGGTGGGTGCGGCGACCGAGACCGAGATGAAGGAAAAGAAGGCTCGGGTCGAGGACGCCATGCACGCCACGCGCGCGGCTGTCGAGGAAGGCATTGTTCCCGGCGGCGGCGGCGCACTGCTGCGGGCCGCCGATGCCCTAGCCGAGTTGAAGGCCGACGACCATGACGAGCAGGTCGGCATCAACATCATCAAGCGGTCGCTCGAAGAGCCCGTGCGCTGGATTGCGCAGAACGCGGGCAAAGAGGGCGCCATTGTCGTCGAGAAGGTGCGGGCCGGCAAGGATGCTTCCTTCGGCTACAACGCTCAAGACGACACCTACACCGACATGATCAAGGCCGGCGTCGTCGATCCGGTCAAGGTGACCCGCACGGCGCTGCAGAACGCGGCCTCCATCGCTTCGCTGATGCTGACGACGGAAGCCACCGTGCATGAAATCCCGGAAGACAAGCCGGCAGCGGCACCGCCCTCGCACGATTACTAATCGCGGGAGCGCGCAGGCGCTTTTCTAGAACGGGATTCGTTTCCATGCCGGCTCTTGGGTTTCGGCCCAAGGGCCGGCTTTGTCTTTCCCCCTACCAGTGCGTGCCTCGAACCGAGACTGACCTGACTCCAAAGACCGCGACTCTTCTCATTGCATTAACGTCCAACGCCGCTTCGCGGCCTGGGTCGGACGGGTACCGTGCGGGGCCGCAGGGTCGGCGCCGCGCGTCGGTATAGCGGAATGCATTTGGGTCCGGCGACATGCCGGCGGGCTCTTGGGTGGACGCAGAGGTCCCCCGCTACAACTGACGGACTGTCGGATCGACGACAGGCCCCGTTGTTTCCTCGGTGGGGTGGTCGTTTAGAATAAGCACGTACTGTGCCCACCCAAAACGGCAAGGCCACGGCCGTCGTTGCCGAAAAGCCGTCTGTTGCACGTGATATCGCGAAGGTCCTGGGCGCTACCCAGCGCGGAGAGGGGTACCAGCACGGCAACGGCTATGTCGTGACGTGGGCCGTCGGCCATCTGGTCGCGCTGGCGCAGCCGCACGAGATCAATCCCGAGTGGCGTCAGTGGCGCCGGGATCGCCTGCCAATGCTGCCGGGTGAGTGGCCGCTCGTCGCCTACGAGCGCACCCGGGACCAGTTCGAAACCGTCCGGCGCATTCTCACCAGCCCCAAGATCGGCCGCGTCATCTGCGCCACTGACGCCGGACGCGAAGGCGAGCTGATCTTCCGCTACATCTACGAAACCGCCCAGTCGGCCAAGCCCATCGAGCGGCTGTGGATTTCGTCGCTCACGCCCGAAGCGATCCACGAGGGTTTCCGCCGCCTCAAGCCGGGCGCCGACTACGAACCGCTGGCCGACGCCGCGCGCGCCCGCAGCCGCGCGGACTGGCTGGTCGGGATGAATCTCTCCCGCGCCTATAGTCTTGGCTACGATCAGGAGCTCTCGGTCGGCCGGGTCCAGACGCCCACGCTGGCGATGTTAGTCGAGCGCGAGTTGGCCGTTCGTAAGTTCGTCCCGGAAGATTACGTGGAGGTTCATGCAACGTTCTCGCCGAGCGAGGTTGCGGGCGAGAGAAAGGAAATAGACAACTATCGCGGTGTTTACTTTCGGGAGTCCGAAAAGGAACCAGCCGAGCCCCGCCTCCCGCCCGACGTGCCCGCACGGGATAGCCAAGGCAAGGAAAGCAAGACGGCAAGAAACACCCGCCTATCCATCGATGGTGACGAGGCGGGCCGGATCGTCGAGCGCGCCAAGACGGGTGAGGCGCGCATCGAGTCGATTGATCGCAAGACGCGCCGCATGGCGCCGCCGCTGCTCTACGACCTCACCGAGTTGCAGCGTCATGCCAACCGCATCTACGGCTTTACGGCGACCCGCACGCTCGAGCTGGCGCAGTCGCTGTACGAGAAGTACAAGCTGATCACGTATCCGCGCACGGACAGCCGTCACCTTTCCAAAGATGTGGCGGGGACGCTCGAGAATGTGGTCCGCGCGATCGAGGCACCCTATCGCGAGCATGTCGCCCCGGGAACCGGCGCGCGGCCGTTGGGCCGGCGGTTCGTAGACGACGCCAAGGTGACCGACCATCATGCGATTCTGCCCACGGCGGTCTCACCGAAGAACCTGCCGCCCGACTCGGACGAGGCTCGCATCTATGACCTGATCTGCCGGCGTCTGCTGAGCGCTTGGCACAAGGAGCATGTCTGGTCGGTGACGACGGTGATCACGGCCATCACCTCAGCGGAGATCACCCCAGGGGCGGAGGGCGGCGGGGAGCTGCTTGTTGACCGCTACGTGAGTTCGGGAACGCTAGTGCAGCAGGAGGGGTGGAAGGTTCTCGAACTGCAAGAGCGGAGCCGGGCGGGTAAGTCGAAGGGCGGCCCGAGGGCGTCTGGCGGCGACGGGCGGGAGGACGCCGGTCAGCCGCAGGCGCTTCCCACGAGCCTGGCTGTCGGTCAGGCGCAGGATGTGGCGGACATCGAGTCGCTGAAGAAGCAGACGCGTCCGCCTCGGCGGTTTACGGAAGGCACGCTGCTGACCGCGATGGAGTCCGCGGGCAAGACGGTCGAAGAGAAGGAACTGTCGGACGCGATGAAGGATCGTGGCCTCGGTACGCCGGCCACGAGAGCGGCCATCATCGAGACGTTGGTGAAGCGCGAGTACATCACCCGCAGCGGTAAATCGCTCGGCGCGACCGACAAGGGCGTCCGGCTGATCGACGTGGTGCATACGGCGGTCAAGAGCCCGGCGATGACGGGCGAGTGGGAGTCCGAGCTGAAGAAGATCGAGCGGGCGAAGGCCGATCTTCCCTCGTTCATGCGGAGGATCGAGCGTTACGTGGAAGAGGTTATCGGTGAAGTGCCTGAGAAGGGCGACTGGCGCGCTGCGGAGGGAATACCGGGGGAGTCGCCGCAGACCGCCGCCTCGCCGCGGTCGACGACCCCGCCACAACGGGACGCGGATGCACGGGCGGCTGTGGCGGCCAGTGGTGCCCGCCACGACGGAGGCTCGCAGGCTGCCATTCGCAGCGGGCCTGTCGAACGACCGCTGCCTGATGCCGCGATGAGCCAACCGCCCAAGGAGCATCGGGGAGAGTTGGTCGACCTTCTGCACGACCGTTTCGGTTTCGAGTCGTTCCGCCGCTATCAGAAGCAGGTGTGCGCCGCCGTCCGTGACGGCCGCGACGTGTTGTTGGTGATGCCGACCGGGGCGGGGAAATCGTTGTGCTATCAGCTTCCCGGCGTGGCGCGCGGCGGCACCACGCTAGTGGTGAGCCCTTTGATCGCGCTGATGGAAGACCAAGTGGCGAAGCTGCGGGCGATGGGTTTTCGAGCGGAGCGGATCCACTCAGGGCGCAGCCGTGCCGAGTCGCGGGCGGTGTCGGTGGATTACCTCGAAGGCAAGCTCGACTTCCTGTTCATCGCGCCCGAGCGCCTGAGCGTGAGCGGCTTTCCCGAGATGCTCGCCAAACGCAAGCCGGTGCTGGTGGCGGTCGACGAGGCGCATTGCATTTCGCAGTGGGGCCATGACTTTCGCCCGGAGTACCGCATGTTGGGCCGGCGCTTGCCCTCGCTGCGCCCGGCGCCGGTGATCGGGCTGACCGCGACGGCCACGCCGCTGGTGCAGGACGACATCATCGAGCAACTCGAGTTAGGCGAGGCTGGGCGTTTCATCCACGGTTTCCGACGGGAGAACATCGCGATCGAAGTGGCTGAGATGGTGCCGAGTCTCCGCGCCGACAAGACGGAGGAGATCCTCGAAGACCCGGCGCGGCGTCCGGCGATTGTTTATACGTCGTCGCGGAAGAACGCCGAGGCGCTGGCGGCACAGTTCGAACGACGCTTCAGTAGCGCGGCCTATCACGCCGGGATGGTGCCGGAGCGTCGCGATGAAGTGCAGTCGGCGTTCCTGGACGGGCGTTGCGAGGTGATCGTCGCGACGATTGCGTTTGGCATGGGTATCGACAAGGCGAACGTGCGTAGCGTCATCCACACGGCGCTACCAGGCAGCCTCGAAGCGTATTACCAAGAGATCGGCCGCGCGGGTCGCGACGGCGAACCGGCGTGCGCTGTGCTGATGTATTCCTGGGCCGACCGCAAGGCGCATGAGTTTTTCTGGGACCGGGATTACCCCGAGCCCACTGACCTGCAACGCCTCTACAACACGCTGACCGATGAGCCGCAGACAGTCGAAGAGCTGGAGGGGCGGGTCGTGCACGGCGGCATGGTGTTCGAGAAGGCCCTCGAGAAGCTGTGGATTCACGGCGGCGCGATCATCGACGGGGACCAGCGGGTGACGCGCGGCGAGGCGAACTGGAAACAACCATATCGGGCGCAGCGCGACCACAAGATGGCGCAACTGGAGTTGATGCTGCGCTTCGCCGAGGCCCCGCAGTGCCGCATGCTCCACCTGGTACAACACTTCGGTGATCTCGATGACGCTCAGCGGCGGTGCGGCGTTTGTGATGTTTGTACGGGTGGGGGTCTGGCGCAGCAGTTTCGTCCGCCGAATGCGAAAGACGAGGCGCAACTCGATAGCATCATCGGCGAGCTGAGGGAGGCGGGGCGGCTGACCGCGGGCCGCTTGTTTCAAGCCGCGTTTCCCGAGGGCGGAATCGAGCGGCGGCGTTTCGAAACGCTGATCAACTCCCTAGCGCGAGCGGGGTTTGTTGATATCGAGGCGGATAGTTTCGATAAGAACGGTCAGCGCATCGAGTTCCGGTGGGTGCGACTGACTCCGGAGGGGCGGGAGCCGCGTGATGGCTGGGGTGAGGCGCTTGTCCTGCCGGTGACGCCTGCCAAGAAGAAGAAGGAGCGGAAGCGCACGAGCCGTCCCAAGGCTGCGAAGGCTGCGGGTGCGAGGAAGCGAAAGGTCGCGGCTGTGCCGAGGGGAGCGGCGGAGCCCTCCGAAGCAGCGGCACCCAAGCCATCAGGGGCGGATCCGGGTCTGATTCGTGTGCTTCGCGATTGGCGGATGGCCGAAGCGAAAAGGCAGAAGGTCCCGGCCTTTCTCGTGATCAACGACCGCGTGTTGCAGACGATCGCGAGCGAGAAGCCGAAGTCGCAGGCGGACCTGTTGGCGATTTCAGGTTTTGGGCCGCGCTTGGCGGCGAAGTATGGGTTGAAGATCCTGTCGCTGGTGGAGAAGGGGTCGGCAGGGCGGCCGGCCTGAGGCGGGCAGCGGTTACGCGGGCGGCGCGCTGCCTTCGGCGAGGAGATCGCGGTATTGGCGGCGGGCTCTCTCGAGATCGTAGTCGCGCTCGGCTAGGGCCCGGCCCGCTAGCCCCATCGCTCGTCGTCGGTCGTCGTCGGCGAGGAGTTCGCTGAGGGCGCGGGCGAGCCCGGAGGCCTCGAGTCCGTCGTTGTCGACCAGTACGCCACACTCGGGTGGCACCGCTTCGTCAATGGCGCCGACACGGCAACTCACCGCCGGCACTTGCATCGCCAACGCCTCGATGATGACCAGCGGCAGGCCCTCCTCGAGCGACGGGACAATCAGCAGGTCGGCCTCGGCGAGCAACGGTGCGATGTCGGGGACGTGTCCGAGCACGCTGAAGCGAGCGTCGAGCTGTCCAGATCGGATCTTGGCGCGCAGCGGCCGCTCGTCGGGGCCGTCGCCGGCGATGACGAAATGGTAGGGGGTCGCCGTCTGCGCTGCCTGCAAGCGACGATCGACCTCGACGAGCAGCAAAGGGCGCTTGCGTGGAATCAGGCGGCCCGCGAAGAGAATGAGCTTGGTCTGCGGCGAGACGCCAATCCGTTTACGGAGGTCTCGTCGGCGCGGGCGACCGGGGTTCCATCGGTCGAGGTCGACGCCGTTGCGGATGAGACGGATTCTGTCCTCGGGGATCTCCATCTCGATGAGCCAGCGGTGGCCGGCCTCGCCGATCACAACCCGGCGGTCGACCGCGTCGGCCACGTTGAGCGTCGCGGAGAAAAAGTCCCACTCCTCGTCGATGTTGTGGAGGATGTCGATGACGCGCAAGCTTGGCCGGTCTTGCTTCAGAGCGGGCAGGCAACTGTAGCCGGGCAGGGTGTTCTGGATGACGAGATCGTCCCAGCGCCAGTTGATCGCCATCGAGTAGATCGCGGAAACGGTTTGCTCGGTGGGAAGAAGTTGGCCCAGGTCGTAGATGTGGTCGACCGCGGTACGCCATTCCTCGAGCAGGCGCGTATCACCTGAATGCGTCGCGAGGACAAAGATTTCGTTGCGCTCGCGATCGATCTGCCGCGCGAACTCCAACAGGACGGTTTCCGCGCCTCCGATGCCCAAGTGCGGCGTGCAGAGAGCGATGCGGCGGCGCGAGCCGGTGCGTTCGCGGGGCTGGTATCGGACGTGTTCGACCAGGCTTCCAGCGATCAACACCGATTGGGGCTTGAATCGCAGATAGAAACTGAGGTCGAAGACCGGCCGGTCCGCCCACCGGTTGACGTACTCCTTGAGCCGCAACGGGATGAGGCGCGAGACAGAGCGGGCGGGGTGCTCGGCCCAGGCGCGTAGCGAGAGCAGTTCGGCGTTTTCGAGATGCTGGAGCGCGCGGAAGAAGGCTGCGGCGATGCCCCGTCCACGGCCGTCGTCGACGGTGGAGGGTTCGGGTTCGCCGCTGGGCGGATAGAGGGCGTGTGGCGTCGGGCCCGGCGTGCCGCCGGCGGCGGGGGCTGCGATGTCCAAGCGGCAGCGCCATGGGAGCTGCCGGACGCGACCGGTTCTCTTCGCTTCGAGTGTTTCGAGGGTTTGCCTGGCGACGCCGAGAGGGCCCGCGCATTGCCGCAGTGAGGGCGGCGGAGCCTGGCCGGTGTCCGCCCACGTCACCCACTCGGCGTCTCGCAGACCCCAGATGCATTCCTCGAAGGCGTGATCGTGCAGCGGGCGGTCGCCGGTGTACCACAGGAAGCAATCGGCCGAGGATTGGCCTAGGGCCGCTTGCTCGTCAGCGAGGTGAAGGACTTGGTAGTCGGCGACAGTCTGGTTCGCGAACGAAGACGCTTGCCGCCGTTGGACGATTACGCAGAGAGACGGTCCCGGCATGTATTGGGCAGCGGAGCGGGTGCGGTGAAGAACGCGAAGTGCGCCGCGGATCTCCGGACGGCCATGTGGATCAAAACCTCTATCGCCAGGGTATCAGGGCGGGTCAGAGGGCTAGGGTGGGGTCGGGTGCGGGAGTGCGGGCCCCCGAACTCGGGCTCGTCCCCGGGCTCTCCGTCCGTCTCGGATCTTCCGGATCTCCTAGCGAACCCTACGAGATGCTGCGCCGCAAGCCGTGCGGCAGGTTCTAGGGCGCCGTGTATATGTCATAAGAGACGCGATTCTCGACGAGATCGCATTCCCCGACACCGAGGCATTGGAGCCTGTTCATCCAGGCATAATCTGGGTGGGCCGTCTGGAACCGTGGCGCACTGCGCACCGGCATCTTGGGCGGCAGATCGTTTTGTAGAAATCTCTCATATCCGTCAGGTCCGGCGTCGAGAATGCCCGAATAAGGCGCATAGATCAAGGCTCCATCCTCGCTCTCAAAAGTGGCGCGGACATCCAGCACCGCAACCCCGTCTTTGCGGAGCAGTAGATAATCAGCCCCAACGGGCAAAACCTTCCCCTTTAATCGGGGACCCTCCACGGAGCCACCAGTGAGATAGAAGTTGGCACGAATTCCTTCTGGAACGGGCCCGATAACCTCCGGCGGCAGTTTCAGGCCGAAGGAGAACGAGAATAGGTACTCCAATTTGCATTCAGGCATCAAGACTCCTCAATCAAAACCGCAGGCCCTTCTTAAGCAACATCGTCGCATAGAAATACAGCTCGGCGTCGAGCGCGCGTTTGATGTTCGCCGCCTTGCGGAAGCCGTGCTGCTCGCCGTCGAAGAGCAGGTAGGCCGACGGGATACCCTTCTTGCGCAAGGCGTCGAGCATCATCTCGGCTTGGTTCGGCGGCACGACCAAGTCTTCGCTGCCCTGCAAGAAGATCACCGGCGCGGAGAGCTGATCGACATAGTGTAGCGGCGAGCGCTCGAGATAGACGTCGCGGCGCTCGGGGTAGGGGCCAATCATCGAATCGAGATAGCGCGACTCGAACTTGTGCGTCTCCTTGGCCATCGCTTCGAGATCGCTGATGCCGTAGTAGCTCGCGCCGGCGCGGAAGACGTCGCGGAACGTCAGCGCGGCCAGCGTCGTGTAGCCACCGGCGCTTCCGCCGCGAATGATGAGCCGGTCACCGTCGGCTCGGCCCTGCTCGACCATGTGCTTCGCGCCATTGACACAATCATCGACGTCGACGATGCCCCACTTCTCGCGTAGGCGTTCGCGGTAAGCGCGGCCATAGCCGGTGCTACCGCCGTAGTTGACGTCGAGGATCGCGAAGCCCCGGCTGGTCCAGTATTGAACGGAGAGCGAGAGCGTGCTCGAAGTCGAACCCGTCGGGCCGCCGTGGCTTACGACCATCAACGGCGGAAGTTCGTCGTCGGGCGGCTGGTAATCGGGATTGCTCGGCGGGTAGAAGAACGCGTGTGCGGTTTGGCCGCCTTGGGTTGGGAACTGGATCGGCTCGGAGATCGAGAAGTAACGCGTGGTTTCCTCGCTGACCTTAAACGCGCGCCGGTGGATTTCATATGCGCCGCTCGACAGGTCAAGGTCAACGATCGAGTCCGGTTGGGTCGGCGACCCGCCGCGAAAGACCGCCCGCCCGGCCGCGGCTTCGACGCCCGCGATCTCGGTGTACGGCGTGTCGATGTCGGTGAGCTTGCCGCTGGGCAAGTCGATCGTCGCCAGCCGCCAACCGTCGGTGCGGTGGTAGGCGCAGGCGATGCGGCTGGCGGATTCGAAGGCGTAGGTCGACTGTCCGAAGATCCACTGAGGGACTCCGAACTCGGCCTCCATCTCGACGACCGGTGCCACCGCACCGCCGTGGGCCCGATAGAGGTTCCACCAGCCGTTACGGTCCGATACGAAGTACAAGTCCCCATCCGGTGACCACTCGGGCTGGAAGACGGACTCCGCCAGCCCTCCGGCCACGAGTTGAGGTTCGCGGGGCAAGCCGTCGGCGTCCAGATCCGCGAGCCATAACTCTGTTCCGTCCCACGGCATATTGGGATGGTTCCAGGTGAGCCAGGCCAGGCGCGAGCCGTCGGGGCTGAGGCGGGGGTTCGAATAGAAGTCACGGCCTGACGTAAGCACTTGTACGCCGGTCCGGCCGTCGAGGCCCACGGACACGAGCGTGTTGACGGCCTCACGATCGGTTGGCGTGTGATCTTCACGGACGCAGATCAGCCGTCCGCGTGCACGGTCGACCACACTGTCGGCGTAACGCCAAGCACCTACTGGGGTGATCGCAGCGGGCGTGTGGTCGGCTTCCAACTGGTAAAGCCGCTGGTCGGTGTCGTTGGAGAAGTAGACCGTCCCGCCGCCGATGACATAGGAGCCGCCGCCGTACTCGTGGACACGCGTCCGGGCGTTGAAGGGCGGCGGGTTGAGGTCGTGGAGCGTGCCATCGGCCTCTCGGCAAACAATGACCGATCGGCCGCGGTCGGTGGGCCGCGCTTCGCTCCAGTAGACGAGCCCGCCGGAGAGCGTCGGCGGCGCCAGCCGAATCGCCTCCCCCGCGACCACTTCGGAGGTGATCGGCGACTTCCAGAAGCCGTATTCGGCGGTTTCAGGCATTCCCATGGGTGCAACAGCGGTGATGGCGGGGCCGCCGGTCGACTCCTTACCATCGCAGGAATCTTTGGCTGTTGCCACCCCGGCACCAAGTCTTGTGGGGTCGCACGACAGAAGATTCGGCGCGTCCCGAGCGCGGTGGAGCCGTCGCACGATCCCGATAGATTTCGATCTGGAACGTGGATGATGAGGAAGACAAGTTTCGATCAGATCGAGGTCACGCCCGTTCGGGGGCGGGCCCTTTGCCCAGCCGCCTCCAGCGCGGCGATTGCGGCCGGCGCGCCTCTTCATCCACAATAATGGGAGATCTTGGTTTCGTCGATCTAACTCAGGGCCCCCAGGCCTTCAACTGTCAGGCCATTCTACCGGGCAAGGGAACAACGTCTGAATGCACGCAGGAGACAACGTCGGAATGTGGGACACGATCAGCGGCTATCTTTTTTGCATCCTCTTTGGTGTCATCGGGCTCGCGCTCGGCGTGTGGCTGATCGTGAGCGGGCAGTTCGTCCAATCGATCGATGACTTGTTTCTTGTCCTTGTCAGTTTGCTGTTTGCCCTGGTCTGCTTTGGGTATCTCGGTTGGCGTGTCCAGGCCGCCGTCGACGCGGCCACGGGCAAGAAGAAAAAGTAGGTGTTCCCCGGTGGTTGAGCCGCTGCGGCCCGGTGACTTCTCTATCGCCCTTTGGATCTCTCGTCACAAAGAGGTTAGATGCCCCGGGGTACCGCCTTATGGCTTCACCCTCCTACGCCGCTTTGCGGCTTGCTGCTAACGCGAGGTTGGTTTCGTAACCGGCGCTTGGTCGGCCTGCCGGCCGGTTCCCGCGGTCTCGTCTTGTAAGCCCTGCGACTGGAGAGCGTGGGTCAGATGGCGAACGGAGTCTTGGAAGGGCTCCTCTGCCAACGCGACTTCCAGATCGCCTGCCTGCCGATGTGTCGAGTTCGTATGACTCACTTCAGTTATCATGCCGTCCCTCCCAGGGGAAGCAAACTGGATCGCCGCGCCGGCCATCTCAGCGTACAGCCGGACGTGGTTTCTCCGGGTTTCACTCAGTCGCGGGATCGCGACCAGCAGTTTCTCGATGCCGAGGAGGCGAATGAGATGTGGTATGTCGTTTCCCGCTCCCAAGACGGCCGTCATGCGAATGCTCTGGTAAAGCTTCGCCGGATCGTCATCGATGAATCCTACGACGTGGTAGCCGGTCCTGTGTCCCGACTGAATCTGTCGCACCAGCGCGGTACCGGAATTGCCGGCGCCGTAGATTAGTACGGTGCTCTTATCGGTCGGAGTTACCCGGCGTCTTCGTTTTTCCGCCAACAACCGTGCGCCCGCGAGAACCGCGCAGAGCAAGACCTGGCAATGCAGCCAGTCAAGCCACACCAGAGCGGCGGTCGGCCGTCCCGGTAGCAAGGCGCTCCAGGATGCAGCCGCGAGAAGGACGCCTCCCGTGTTTGCAAGGGATACGGCAACGGCATCCGGCAAGCCAAACTGACTCCACCGAACACGTGGCAATCGGAACAACTCAAGGGCGATCCACTTGCATGTCCCGATGACCAGCACGGCGGCCAGGGCGTCCGCTCGGTTGTGATCGGGGGAGGGAGGGGGCGCGGTCAGCAGAGCCGCCGCGGCGGCGAGTCCCGCGAACACGACCAGCAAGACTCGCGTACCTACGCGGCGCAGCCAGGGGGTGGCCGATAGCTGAAGCGCGTGTGTGGTTCCGAGGTTCGTCAACTCGTGGCAGGTCGCCTACTTATCGTGCTTCTCGTGGCCGCCGTAGGAGTAGTAGTAACCGTAGTTGCGGTAGTAACCGTAGTCGAGGTTGTCGAGGTTCACGCGATTCATCACGAACCCGAGGAAGTGAACGCCGGCGTCGTCGAAGGTCTGCTTGGTCCGCAACAAGGAGCCCCGCTCGGTCTTATCCGAGACGACGAGGATCACGCCCTCCACCAACCGAGAAATCGTGCGCGCGTCGGAGAGCACCAGCGACGGAGGCGAATCCACGACTACGTGCTCATAGCGCCGTCCGGCTTCTTGCAACAGAGAGACCAGCCGGGGAGAGTACAGCAGATCGGAAGCGACCGAACTGGAGCGGCCCGCCGGCACGAGGGACAAGCCCGCGATGGGGGTCTTGGTGATGATCTGGTCCAGTTCGCTGAGGCCTTGCAAATAGTCGGTCAATCCGTACTCGAGACTGACTCCAAGTTGCTTGTTGCAGTTGGGACGACGCATGTCGGCGTCTATGACCAGCACCCTCCGGCCGAGTTGCGCCAGACTGCACGCGAGGTTAAGGCTGACGGATGTCTTGCCTTCCTCCGGCTGCGAGCTGGTAACCAGAATCCGCCGCATCGACTCGTCCCAGCCGAGCAGAACGGAACTTCGCAGTGTCCGGTAGGCTTCTGACAGCCCCTGCTCGGGCGCCCACTTGACGAGGCCGCTTTCGGGGACGCCATGCCCATTCGAGCCGTTGGCGCCGTTGGACCTATGCGCGCCTTTCGTGCCGGTTGTACCGTTGGAGAATGCCATCAACGGCAGGTCCGGCGACGACCGTCCGTTTCTGTACGGCCTCGTACCGACCTTCCTGGTGAGTTTGCGACGACTGCGCGGGATGACGGCAAGCAGCGCCAGCCCGGTAGTACGCTCCACCTCCTCCGGCGTCCGCACGATCGTATTCATGTGGTCCTTAACGAAGGCCAGACCCACGCCGAGGAGCAGCCCCGCGGAGAGAGCCAGCACCAGATTCAGAAGCTTCTTCGGCCGGTAGGGCTTCTGCGGGGTCTCAGCCGGGTCCAACACGGCCACGTTCGACGCCCGTAAGCCGGCGGAGACGCCCGCCTGCTTGAGGCGCTGCAGCAGTCCCTCATAGAGATCACGGTTGGTCTCGGCGTCGCGCTTGAGGATGTTGTACTGGATGAAATCGTCACTGAGGCGGTTCACCTTGCGGCGTTGGGACAAAGCGGCACTACGAAGCAACGTCTCCCGTCCTCGCGCCAGTTGGTGCGCTTCGCGCACGGCGCTGAGCAGACGCGCTCTCTCGCCTTCGAGTGATTTCTCCAACTCCTCGATCTGCTTTTGGACACGCCTGACCTTCGGGTACGCCGGCGCAAAGGTGACCAATAATTGCGAGTGCTCCCGCCGCAACTCCGACAGGTTGGTCCGGTAGTTCTCATAGGCCTCGCTGTTAAGACTGCCCAGCAGCGGGCCGCCACGCCGGACCGAATCTTCGACCAGCATCGCCATGGACTGGCGGTGAATGCGGTCGGCCTCGGCGTTGGTCAACTCATCCTCGAGCCTGGCGAGCTTCTCGGTCGTAATGTCCTTGCGCTCTTCGACGAACAGAATCGAGTGCGCCGCGGCATAGTCTTGCAGCGCGGTTTCGCTGGCTTCCAACTGGGCCTTCAGCGTGGAGAGCTGCTGTTGCAGCCAGCCGGAGGCCTTTTGCGTCGCGTTCCACTTCGCTTCGAGGTTGTGCTCGATGTACTCCTCGGCCAGCGTGTTGACGACGGTAGCGGCAAGGCGGCGGTCGACCGACTCAAAATTGACCTCGACCAACCGTGTCCCCTTGCCCGGGCTTACGCCTAACCTTTCTAGAAAGGCGTTCACGGCAGCCGACGCGATGGGGCCGTCTCCGGCGAGAAGTGTGTCTTCGCGACTCTGGTGTTCTGGGCTCTCTTGATCGGCCTGAAACTCGACGCGGTCAACCAAGTCGAGCTTGCCCACCACGCGCCTCGCAAGGCTGCGGCTGCGGAGGACCTTGTATTGCGTCTCGATGTAGTCGGGATGCTCGATCGTCGGCCGATACTGGTCATCAATGCGTGCGAGGTCGGGCTCTTCCCGGTCAATCTGAATCGTCGCCGTCGCGCGGTAAGTGGGCACTTGGACGAAGTTGTAGATTAAGGCTCCGGTCAGCGCCAAGGCGGTGACGAAGAGGATCGTCCAGCGGCGGGCGTGGATGGTCCGCCAGTAGTCACGCAAGACGAATTCGCCGCCCGACTCGTGTTCTTCCGTGGCAAAGCGCTGGAACGGAACGGAAAGTTCTCGGGGGCGTGGCTCCAACTCGGCGGGCTCGGTCCTTTCCAAGGAAGCCGACAGTCGTTGAAGCTTATCGCTCATTTGTCCCCAAGAACCCTCTTTGACTTCGGCCGCCTAGCGCCGGAAGATCACAACACCGGTCGCGACCTGGACCAAAGCGTCGACGCTCCGGCTCATTGCCTTCTTCGCGCCGCTCTCGGGGATAAAGAGAACATCGTTCGCCTGGAGAGCCAGATCGGCGGACTTGCCGACGAGGACATCCTTGATCCGCACCGGCATTTCCTTCTTCACGCCGTCCACGTGACGGATGACGAGCGCCTTTTGCGGCGAGGAGTGGGGCTTGAGTCCCGCTGCCAGAGAAACGGCACGTAGCACCGTGATCGTCTCCTGGTCCTTGATCGCGAAACCGCCGGGCTGCTGCACCGCGCCCATTACGTACACCACCCCGGCCTTGCCGACACGGATCACGTCGTGCGGCTCAATGAATGGGTTCAGGTCTTCGCTGTCGCCCATCTTGAGCAGGTTACGCACCGGGATGTGGATTTCCTCCTTCACGCCTAATAGCGGGCCGACCGATGTCCCCGTCGGGTCGGTAGCCGAACTGAAGATGGGCGCCGGAGTCTCGACCAGTCCCGCGAGCATTTTAGGGTCCCGGCGGAAGACTGTGATCTTCTCGCCCACACTCTCGGTCAAGCCCCCGGCCATCGCCAACACTTCAACCAGTCGCCGCCGGCCCTGGAGCTGGTAGACCCCCGGCCGCTGCACCGCGCCAACCACGCTGACCGGTTGGCTGCGAAACTCTTCGACCGTAACCGCGATCTGCGGGTCGCGCAGGTACTCGGAACCGTAGAGCTTCTTCAACTGACCCTCGATCTCGGGCGTCGTTAGTCCATCGACCGACACCTCGCCGATCAACGGCATCGAGATGGTCCCCTGCGGCGCCACGACGGCCGACTGGCTCAACTCTTCCACCTCAAACACATCGATCCGGATGACATCGCCCGAACCGACGCGGTAGACGCCGCTGACGCCAATGAGTTCCAGATTGGGCGTCTGCGCCGCGAGAGCACAGCAGGACAACATCGCGAGCAACAAGCGACCAGCGTTTCTAGGCATGGAACCTCCCTAGGCAGGAGAGCTACCCATGAAGGGAAATCGGCTCTACGGGAGGGGGGCTTTAGCGCGATGGGTGCTGCGCCAGACGGCCCAGTGGCAGAATTCTGGGGGTATGAGCCGGATCGGCGTTCCGAGGTGGCGCACCCCTCCCTCGCGGTTGGCGCTCAGTTACTCAGTCCTGGCCGGTGTCCCCCTCCGCCGAAGAGGCCAGCTTTCGTTCGACTTCGCGGACACGCTTGTTGAGTTCGGGCAGCCGGTTGAAGACCGCTATGCAGCGCAGCCACTGACGGTTGTCGATGGCGGGCGCGCCCGAGATCTTGCGGCCCGAGGGGACGTCGTTGGGAACGCCGGTGCCGGCCGTGACGAGGACTTCGTCGCCCAGCCGCACGTGATTGACGAGCCCGACCTGTCCTGCCAGCACACAATTGTCGCCCAACGTGCTGCTGCCCCCGATGCCGACTTGCGCGCATACGATGGCGTTCTCCCCCACCGTCACGGCGTGGCCGACCTGGACCAGGTTGTCGATCTTCGAGCCTCGCTTGATGCGGGTCTCGCCGACGGCCGCGCGATCGATACAGGTCGAAGCCTGGATCTCGACATCGTCTTCCACGACGACCTTCCCGGACTGCACAATCTTGTAGTGCGAGCCGTCGTCCTGACGGGCGAAGCCGTAGCCGTCGGGCCCGACAATGGCGCCGTTTTGCAGGATCACGCGGTTGCCGATTTCACAATATTCCCGGACAACAGCGTGGGAATGCGCCTCGAAGTCGCTTCCGATCCTGACCCCCTCATAGATGACGACATGCGGGTGCAGGATAGCGTTGTCGCCGATTACAACGTTCTCTCCGATCACGCAAAAGGCGCCGATGCCGGCGTTAATACCCACGACGGCGGACTCGGCCACGGCGGCCGTTGGATGAATACCGGGCCGCAGGCGCGGCGGTTGGTAGAACAACTCCAAGGCGCGCGCGAAATCGAGGTAGGGGTTCGTCGAGACGAGCCAGGAGAGCGCCTTGCTGGCCACGGCCTCGCCGATGATGACCGCCGCTGCCCGCGTCGAATCGAGCAACGGCGCGTAGCGGGGATTCGAAAGAAACGATAGTTCGCTCGGCCCTGCCTGATCGAGGCCGGCAACACCGGTGATTTCGATCGCCCCGTCGCCCTCGACGCGGCAGCCGAGGCGCTCGGCAATCGCTTGGAGTTTCATGGGTCTATGATCCCGGATTTGGCTGATGTTGCGTCAAGCCCCATGTGCGCGATCCGTCTTGCGTCAAGCGCTCGTCACGGCTTATGTACGGACTGGGGATGCTGTGCGACCAAAGAGACGATCGCGCTCAACGCGCTTAGTGCAGGACGGTCTGCCAATACCAGCTCAGCATGTCGTGACGCCAAAGCATTACGACCAGGGCGGCCGCGCCGAGGTAACTGCCGAACGGCAGTTCGTACGTCCATTTCTTGCCGCCGATGATGACGAGTGCAATCCCGACGGCGGAGCCCACGATCGAGCCGATGATCAGCGTCAGAATCGAGTCGCCCAGCCCCCAGAAAGCCCCGACCATCGCCATCATCTTGACGTCGCCGAATCCCAAACCCTCGCGATGCCGGAGCCGATAGTACGCCTCGCCGAGGAGAAACAGAAAGCCGCCGACTACCAACGCTGCCAGAGCGGACTCGGCCAGCGACACCGTCCACTGAGCCCACTCCTTGCCGGTCAGGGTGAGGAAGAACTGCACCGGCCCTGTCCCGAGATGCAAGAACGGGCTGAGAGCGAGCCCCAACACAAGCCCGCCAAGGGTGATTTCGTCCGGCAGGATGTATTCGATGAGGTCGGTGAAGATCAGGATCAGCATCATCGAGCCGAAGACCGCCATTTTGGCCACGGCCGGCTCCGTCCCGAAGCGCCACAACAGATAGGCGTAGAGCAGTCCATTGAGCAATTCGACAATGGGGTAGCGAATGGAGATCCAGGTCCGGCAGTTGCGGCAGCGTCCCCGCAGGAACGAGTAGCTCAGCAGCGGGATGTTGTCATACCAGGCGATTTGCGCTTCGCAGTGCGGGCAGCGCGAGCGCGGGCTGACGACCGATTGATACTTCGGCCAGCGATGGATGCAAACGTTGAGAAAGCTCCCGACCAACAACCCGAAGACGAAGGCAACCAGAAGGGCCGGAACGACGGATGGATTCACTTGGGAGGCGGACTTCCCGAGAGTACCGTTTGGTAGATCTGCTCGGTTTGCCGCACCATTATAGCATCGGTGAAACGCTCTCCCATCATGTGGAAGGCGCGGTCGGCGCACTCGGCGGCCAGACGGCGGTCGGAGGAAAAGCGCTTAAGCGAGGCGGCGATCTCCACCGCGTCATTGCGGACCAACAGCCCGGTGGATTCGTGCTCTACGATCTCGAGAATCCCGCCGACGCGGCTCGCCAGCACCGGTTTCTTGTGCGCCATCGCGAGGAGAATCGCCGAGCCCAGCCCTTCGCTGTCGGTGAGATACGTGAAGACATCGGCGTCGGCCAAGTCCCGCTGAAGGTCGTTCGAGAACGTCAACTCAGCCCCGGCGGCGGCGCAGGCGCTGCGAAGTAACGAGGCCCGCTTGAGGGGATCGTCAACCTGAGGGGCGACCACCCGAAGCGCCCGGTCGAGGGGCGCGGTGGAAGGCAGGGACGCTGCGGCCTGCAACTCTTCGGATGCCACGGCGTCGTAAACCACGCTCACCTTGTCCGGAGGAATGCCGTCTCGTGTGAGCTGCGCCCGCACGAACCCCGAGACCGCAATGTAGTGCTGGGCCCGCTGATACTTGAGGCCCGAGATCCACCCTGGGCGAACCGGAAACGCTACCCGCCGCGAGACGACGAGGGGCTTGCCGAGGCCGAAGATCGCGGCCAGGGTGTGGGCGTGGCCGCTGTGGGCATGGATCAGGTCAGCTCGCTTGGCAGCGGCGGCCAGGCGTAGCGGCGTCGCGGGCGCGCCTTCGCGCTCCCCGTCGCGTTGTTGCAGCGTTGCTCCCTGGGCCAGGAGCGTTTGCGTGTGGCCGCGCGCGTCAAGACCCTTCATCAGCAGCAGGAGTTGCCGCTGGCCGCCACGAAGGGTGCGGCCGGTGTCGACGTGCAGGATGCGCATCAGCCCGCGCCCCACTTGCGGGCCTTGGCGTATTTCGCAAAGACGTAGAAGCCGGCCATGTAGGCAATGGCAAGCCCTTCGACGCCGTCGAGGAAGCCGAGTTTTAGGAAGTAGGTCTTGAAGGATGTCCAGGCCGGGGCGAGCGAAAGATCGAGCCAACTGACGCGGCGGCCGCGGGCGGCGAGATCCTCGGCGGCGAGGGCCGTGTAGCGGTCCACGGTTGCGATGTGGGCTGCGATGGTGTCACAGGTGTAGTGCAAAAGGTCGCCGTCGAGCGTTCCCACGCGGCCGTCGACTGTGACCGACTCGTGCACGTACTCGCCCACCCAGCGGGCCTTGCGACGATCGTACAAACGCACCTTGTGATCGGGATACCAACCTGAGTGGCCGATCCACTTGCCTAAGTAGCGGGCTCGGCGGGGAGAGCGATAGGCGTCGACCTTGACCGGCTCCGACTTGAGTTGCTCGATCTGCTCGGCCAGCTGGTTGCTCAACGCCTCGTCGGCATCGAGGGATAGGATCCAGTCGTGTTCGGCGGACTCGGCGGCGAAGTTCTTTTGATCGGCATAGCTGGGCCAGTCGCGACGGATGACCCGGGCGCCATGTTCCTCGGCGATAGCGACGGTTCGATCGTCCGACCCCGAGTCCACGACCAACAGTTCGTCGCAGCACGATAGGGAACCGAGCGCCCGGGCAAGATTCTTCTCCTCGTTGAGGGTGACGATCGTGGCAGAGATTTTCACTGGGCCTCGTAAGGGACGCCGCTTACCCCGAAGTTGCGACTTCACCATTATCCACGAGTGTTCGTTGCGAAGAACGTCGCACCGCGGCAAAGCAGCGGTTGTCTTGACCGTGCCGTGAGGGCCACGTCGTAAAGCCCGGATCGGAGTCGCTACAATGGTCCCCATGCAACGACGGGATTTCCTCTCAAACTCCTTCGCCGGCGGACTCGCGGCCGCCTCCCCTCAAGCGGCCTCCCGGGAACGCCAGGCAGGCGGGGAGGACGGCACAGCCTACGACGTCGAAACCACCATTGAGCGCCGCGTCTCTGGCAAACCCCATAAGGGCAAGACGTTCGCCGCCATTCAGCCGCACTGCGACGACATCCCGATCTTCGCCGGCGGGACGGTCCTCAAGCTAATCGACGAAGGCTACGAGGGCATCCTCATCACGATGTCAAATGACTCGATGGCGGGCAACCTCAACGCGGATCTCGCTCAGACGCGCCGCGGCGAGGCCACCTACGGCCAAATCGTTCGCGCCAACGAGGAGGACACCATCGAGATGGGTCGGAGGCTCGGTCTCAAAGAGTCGATCTTTCTCAACTACCCTAACCACAACATGGACGCTTGGCCGGTGATCGAGATGCGTGCCCGGCTCATCTTCCTTTTCCGCGCCTACAAGATCGACACGGTCCTGGTCTACGATCCGTCCGGCCTCTACGAGCGCAACCCCGACCACTACGTCACGGCCCGCGCCGTCGAATCAGCGTACTGGATGTCCAAGTCCGAGTGGGACTACCCCGAGCACTTCAAGGTCGGGCTCGGACCGGATGGCCCCCAATGAGGCCTACTACTTCGCCCGTGGGCCGCAGCTCGTCAACCGCGTGGTCGACATCTCGGACTTCATCGACGAAAAGGCCTACGCCAACATGGCGAACGTCACCCAGGGACCGTCGGGCAACCGAGGAGCCGCCCTGCGCCGCCGCCTCGCCGCGGAAAACAAGAAGCTGCCGCTGCTAGGCGACGATGATGAGACCGCGAACCGCGAATACACCAAGCGCTTCGCCCTGAGTCGGGACCGTACGCGGGGCCGGCAGCACGGCCTCGAGTACGCCGAGTACTACCACTACGTTGGGCCGAGCGAACCGAGTTTGCAACGCTACGTCGACGAGAACGCGCAGCCGCTCTAGCCGAGTTCTAAACGGCATTTCTCATCACCTGAGGGCCTCCAACGAGAAGTAGGGGCATGCCGTGCCCGCGGCTCGATCGGTTGCCCGAATCAGTGTCCCAAGGCCACGCCAAGCAAGCCCAACGATGTCATGGCGGTCGTATTGCGTGCTTCGATCGTCAAGGCCGAGTTGGGAAGGGATCGGCTCGCGTTCGGATCTCTTCGTCACGGATGGTCCGCGCATCAATCTCGGTATAATCTCCGCTTGCCGGACTCTTCCGCTTCCCAAACCAAACCGCCGCGCGTAGTCGTCGTGGCACCGATGCCTCCAGAGAAGAGCGCGTATGCGCTCGCCCGCTATAGCCGCTCGCCCGACTCGATCGCGCAAAGCCTCGACTGGGTGCGCGGCCACAGCTCGGAGAAGTTCCTTGAGAGTTTCTACTTCCAATACGGACACGCGTCTATCGCCGACCTCGGCCACTGCATCTTTTGCTTTGAAGGTATCTCGGAACTGGCGGCTATCGAAATCGAGGACGAACAACTCTGGGACGGCCAGGCCAAGTCGACGCGGTACCAGGACTTCTCGAAGGGCAATGTCGTCACGCCGCCCGAGTTGACCGGCACCGCCGGCGAGGCGCTCTACCAGGAGGCCTCGGCCAAGCTGCTCGCGGCCTATCTCGACATCCACCAGCGGCTGGTCGAGCACTTGACCGAGAAGCACCCACGGCCCGAGGAGATGAAGCCCGGCGCCTACGGGCGCACGATCGCGGCCCGCGCGTTCGATGTCGCGCGTTATCTGCTGTGGCTCGGCATTTCGACCAATATCGGGCAGGTGACCAGCATCCGCACGCTCGAGAAGCAGATCCAGCGGCTCGGCGCCGCCGGCTATGGCGAGGTGCGCGAGCTGGCCGACGAGATGCGCCGGGCTTGCGCCGACCCGCCCGGGTGCCCCTGGTATCCGGCGCAGGAGTCGGAACCGCTCGCCCCGACGCTCGCGCGGTATGCTGCCCCGGACCTGCGCTCGGTGAAAGCGCGCGAACGAGTCGCTGAGTGGGCGCGGCAGAACTTGAGTTTGGAGCCGGGCCCGGAGAAGGGCGGCGACGTGCCCGACGTCGATCTGATCCGTCCCACTGACCCTCTGGATGAAACCGCCGCCACGTTGCTATACGCGGTGACCGACGTTCCGTTTCGCCACCTGCTCGATACCGTCAGCGGCTGGAGTCAAGCGCGCCGACGCGAGGTATTGGACGTGGCTTTGCAAGAGCGGGACCGGCGCGACGAGCTATTGCGCGAGTTTCGCAGCGGATACGGATATGTGTTCGACGTGGTCTGCGACATCGGCGCCTACCGTGACCTGCACCGCCACCGCCGGTGCCAGCAGATCCGCCAGGAGTTCACCGGCGCGCTAGGCTACGACACGCCTCCGCTGATTGAAGAAGCCGGCGTGGCCGAGGAGTACCGCACGGCGTTGGCCGACACCGAGGCGGCGCGCGGGCGGTTACAGTCGATCTCGCCGCGCGCGGCGCACTATTTGTTGCCCTTCGCGGCTCGCATGCGCTCGCTGTTCAAGATGGACTTCGCCGAGGCGGAGTATATTGCGCGCGTTCGCTCAGGCGTGAAAGGCCACATCTCCTACCGCACAGTGGCTTGGCAGATGCGCCAGAGGATCGTCGAACTGGAACCGGCTCTGGGCGAGTTGATCCATGCCACGCCGCCTGAGGTCGAGGATGTGCTCACGCGGTAGGTCGGACGGCGGGAGCAACCCAGCCGAGGATCGCAAAGCAGACTCACCGGTAGAAGTGTGCGGGTGGGCAACGGGCTCGCCCCTACAGGCTCCATCTCTGCGATACTGCGTCGGGCGTGAGGTCACTCGGAGGCTGAGCTTCGGCGACGGCTGCCTGCGGGAGTAACTCGCGGTAGAAGCCCGCGACGGCCTGCCACAGCGCGGCTGGCTGGAAGTGTCGAGTTGTGCGCTCGCGGGCGGCTTGCCCTAGTCGATTTACCAGAGCGGGGTCGTCGAGAAGGCGTGCCAGTGCGCGGGTCAGAGCCGCCACATCTCCAACCGGGGTCAGGAGTCCGGTTTCGCCGTGGACGACGGCGTCGACGACCCCCGTCGCTCGTGTCCCCACGACGGGCTTGCCGGCCATCGCCGCTTCCAGTACCACCGTCGGAAACCCTTCGCGGTGGCTCGGCAGGGCGAGCAGGTCCATCAGTTGGTAGTAGACGGCTGTCTGTTTGACAAAGCCCGGTGCGACGATCCGTGCGTCCCAGAGAATCGCGTCGGCCACTGAGGCCGGCACCGGGTCACCGTGCTCGAGCGGCCCAAGCAGGAGCAAGCGCAGTTCCGGGTATGCATCGCGCAGGCGCTGGAAGGCGGCGACCAACTCGGGTACTCCCTTGTCTCGGGTGAGCCGGCCAACGAAGCCGATCACCGGGGCCGACTGCGGGATGCCGAGTTCCTCGCGCTTGGCCCGCGCGGTACGGCTCAGCGCTTCGCTGTCGTCGTACGGAGCGCTGTCGACGCCGTTAGCGCTGCCCGAGGCCAAAACCACGCACTTCGTCTGCTCGACGATCCCCAACTCAACAGCCCGCCGCCGGACGCTTTCGCTGACGCAAACGACCCGATGGGCAAAGCGGCAGGCCAGACGTTCCATGAGTCGGAGCAGCAGTCGCTTGCCGCCGGTTGCCGTTTCGAGCCGCAGGCCGTGCAGGGTGTAGACGCGGCAGGGCACGTCGGCCAACCAGGCCGCCAAGCCGCCCAGAAGTCCCGCCTTGGGCATGCCTACGTGTGAGAGATCGGGACGTACTTGTCGATAGGCACGCCACAATTGCCACAGCGCACGTAAGTCGCGCCACGGAGCGATCTCACGCTCGAACTCGATCGGCAGGAAGTCCGCCCCTTGCGTTGACGCGAACGTCTTGATTGTGTCGTCGGGGCGGCACAGCACGGTCACCCGAAAGCTGGCCGTGCTCAAGTACTGTAACTGGCCGTCGAGCGTGCCGCGAACTCCCATCGCGGTGGTGAGCACGTGCGCGATCTTGATCTTGCGAGCAGACACAGCGGGCCAAACGTGAGGCGCGAGAACATTGCTTTAATCGGTACATCAGGTGCGAACTTTAACGGGCGCGCTGGTTTCGGAATGCCGGCAGGATTAGCCCTTTCGCTGCGTCCGTAGCCTGAGCACAGGGCGTTCGCGCCGGGCGCTAGACTGTGAGAGAGGAGCGGTCGCCCGCCCTGCTCGCAGTAACCTGCCGTGCGAGGCAGCCGAATCAGGTTATAGACGTCAAACCGCCTCTGGCCGAGCCGGGCAACCCCATCACCATGTCCCTGAAGGCAAGACAAACCGTTGCGGCCATCGTTTTCGTGCTTTTGGCTCAAGCGGCCCACGCGCAGTCCGCCGCGAAGAAGAAATTCGACCCGGTGCAATGGTCGCTGACCGCCGAGCCGGCCGAGGCCGTGCCCGGCGGGCGGGTCGTGGCGCGTCTGACGGCGACGATCGAGGAGGGATGGCGCCTCTACGCGCCCAGTACGCCGACCGATGGCCCTTTGGGAGGCCCGCTTCCCACCGAGCTGGCCCTCGCCGAGTCGCCCGCGATCAAGTCGTGGAAGTTCTTCCAGCCTCCGCCGGTGGTCAAGCACGACCCGAACTTCCAAATGGACAGCGAGATCTATCAGGGCGAGGCGGTATTTTGGCTCGAAGCGCAGTTGAACGAGGACGCGCCGCTGGGCGAGCTGGCGCTGGAAGCCTCGGCTCGATACTCGGCCTGCGATGACAAGATTTGCCTGCGGCCTGTGCGCAAGACCACGCAAGCCGTCGTAACTATCGCATCGACCTCGTCCGCCGCGGTGCCGCCTGTCCCCGAGGGTTATACGGAAGCGAAGCCCGCCGCGAAAGGCGTGTCGGCCGGTAGCGCACCGGCCAAAGGAACACGCGGCTCCGGCACCGGCTCCGGCACGCAAGGCCTTTTGGAATTCGCCGCCGTGGCTTTTGGCTTCGGGCTGCTGGCCATCTTCACGCCCTGTGTCTTCCCGATGATTCCGATCACGATGTCTTACTTCGTGAGCGCGGGGAGTACTTCGCGGCGGCAATCGATCGTGCAAGCGTTCACGTTCTGCGCCGGCATTGTCATCTGCTTCACCGGATTGGGGGCGCTGGTTTCGGTAATCCTCGGGCCTTTCGGAACCGTCCAGTTGGGATCGAGCGTTTGGGTGAACCTGTTCATCGCGTTGATCTTCGGGGTCTTTGCAGTGAGCCTGTTCGGCGTCTTCGAGATTACGGTGCCGAGCGGCGCGCTCACCTCTCTCAATCAGCTCTCGGCGCGGGGAGGGACGGCGGGGGTGCTGATGATGGGCTTGGTGTTCGCTCTTGCGTCGTTCGCGTGCACGGGGCCGTTTGTCGGCACGCTGCTGGCCGGCTCGGTACAGGGCGGCCTGGCATGGCCGGTGTTCGGCATGGCAATGTTTTCCTCCGGCATGGCGCTGCCGTTCTTCGCGCTGGCACTCTTCCCGGCGTACCTCAAGAAGCTCCCCAAGAGCGGGGGCTGGCTGGGGCGCGTCAAGAAAACGATGGCGTTCCTGATTCTCGCCGCCGCCGTCAAGTATCTCAGCAACGTAGACCTGGTCTACCAGTGGGAGATTCTGACGCGAGAGCGGTTTCTCGCGACCTGGATCGTGCTATTGACTCTGGCCGCGTTCTATCTACTGGGCTTCTTCCGCTTCCCGGACGAGCCGACGACCTCTGAGCCCGAACCCGTCGGTCTGGGACGTCTGTCGGTGAGCGCTGCGTTCCTCGTCGTCGCGTTGAGCCTTGTGCCGGGGATGTTCGGCGGACGCCTGGGCGAGCTCGACGCCTACGTCCCTCCGCCCGAGTACTCTGGGATCAGCCGGGCATCGCTGGGCGGCAGCGCCGCCGAGAAATCGACCTGGATCAAGGACGACTACGAGGGGGCGCTGGCCAAGGCCCGCGGGTCGGGCAAGTCCGTTCTCGTCAGCTTCACCGGCTACTCCTGCTCTAACTGCAAATGGATGAAGTACAACATGTTCACCAAGCCGGCGATCGCCGAGTTGACTAATGAGATGATCCTCGTTGAGCTGTACACCGATGGCCAGGACGACGTCACGGCCGCCAACCAGGACCTGCAACTCCATCGCTTCGGCAGCGTCGCCATCCCGCACTACGCGATCGTACGTCCTGACGAGACGATCGCCGCCGAGTTCTCCGGCCGCACCCGCGATGTCGAGGAGTTCCGAGGCTTCCTGCGCTCGGGCACTTAGGCGACTTGGCCGACGCATCCGCTCGGGTGAGAAATCCGTTCCAACTAGCACCGAACCGTGGTGCAGGTAGCCTTCGTATTGGCGTAGAATCGGTGGAGTGATTCCATTTCTTGCCGCGCGGAGGTTTGCAACCATGTTGCTACGCACGTCTCGCCGATCGATCGCTGTTGCATCGCTGCTGGTCTTCTTGGTGCTTGCGGGTTGCGAGCAGGGTGCCGGGCCTGCCGCCGGAGACGAAGCGCCCGTTGAACCAGGCGGCGTTTCCCTCGAACCAGGCGGCACCTCCGGTGGTGGAGGCGTCGCACCACCGCCTGTGCGAACGGCGACCTTCCCCGCTGGGACCGCCATCGTCATCCGCACGATGACCACGTTATCAACCAAGACGGTGCAGGCTGGCGAGACCTTCGCGGGGAGCCTCGAACAGCCTCTGGTCGACGGCACCTGGGTCATTGCTCCGAAAGGCGCGGACATCCGGGGCAAGGTCGTCGAGTCTGATCCGGGCGGACGAGTCAAAGGGCGGGCCAAGCTGGCCATCCGCCTAACGCAGATCGAAACCTCCGACGGACAGAAGATCGACGTTGACAGCAGCGTCTACACCGTCGTGGCCGAGTCGACGAAGAAGAAAGACGCGACCAAGGTCGGTATTGGCAGCGCCGTTGGGGCGGCGATCGGCGCCATTGCCGGAGGCGGCAAGGGCGCGGCGAAAGGCGCCGCGGTAGGCGCGGGCGTTGGCGGTGGCGCCGTGGTCGCGACGCGGGGCGATCCCGCGGTGATCGGCGGTGAGTCCGTGGTCAGTTTCAAGCTGCGCAACGACGTGACGATTGCTGAGAATCGATAGCCTCGGCAGGTTCTTCACCAGTGTTGTTATAGGCTTTCCTCCTCACACTGGCTAGTCGGCCGACAAGAGCGCCAGCGTGGCCCAGGCCGACGTGGAGACGTGTTGTGCGTAGCTCTCGCCCCCCGGGGGACGAGTCGTTTCAGGCCACCCACCCAGGGGGAGTTGAGTACGAAGCAAGTAAGCCCGGCCTTGCCGAATCGGCTCCTGATAGCGGGGTTCTGCGAGCGGCGCCAGGGCCAGCAGGACGACCGCCGTGTCGAAGGGCTCTGACGGAGACTGGGGGTAGGGCCCCCATCCGCCGTCCGATGCTTGCGCCCCGAGAATCAGATCGACCCCCTCGCCGAGCTTCGCATCCGCTTCCAACGACTTGCCTGGTTCGAGCCCTCGATCGGTGACGGCCATGACCGTCGCGGCGGCGTCCAGAGTGTTACGCAACCGAGCAGCAGCGAACCAGTGGTCGGCGCGTTTCACGGCGGTCTGAAATCGCTCCTTGCCGGCAGCCGACAGCACGCGGCGCGCGAAGAGCGTCGCCAGCGCAGCGCCCCAGGTCGTGGGTGAGCCTACTGAGCCCTCTGCGTCCACCTGCCAAGACCCGTCGGACTCTTGGTAGGGCAGCAACGACTCGGCGGCTTCGACGAGCGCCGCCGGCTCTTCGGTCAACCCGGCCTCCCGAGCTGCCAGAAGCGACGAAGCGAACTGGAGCCGCGCCAGCTTCTTATCGCTGAAAGCGGGGTCGCCTCGATTCTCGTCCCAGCCCGAGGGATGCTCCAACCATTGGGTCGTATCTACCAGCGCCGCCCGAGGAACCTCGTGCCCTAGTGCTCGTGCCGCAAACAGGGCCCGAGCAGCGTCTCCATTGTTGTGGCACGAGAAGCACCGGTTCTCGCTCGACCAACGGGGCACTTCTTGGACTAGGTACGCGACGGCCCTCTTCAGCGCCGAAGCCTCGTCGTCGTCGGCCGTGGCTACCGGTCCAAGAACAGCCAGGCCGACCAACGCTGCAAGTCTCAGTCTCAACCCCACCCCACCCCACCCCACCCCACCCCACCCCACCCCACCCCACCCCACCCCACCCCACCCCACCCCACCCCACCCCACCCCACCCCACCCCACCCCACCCCACCCTTATAGCACCCCACCCCGTCCGAGCCGCCGTCGTCAAGGAGCGGTCCGGACCGTCCCGCACCTCGGCGGCCCGAGGCGCAGCCACGGGCACTTGACGGCCACACCGTCCCGGTTCGAAGCTAAGGGTCTGGGTAATCGCGTGATTCCAACAGCAGTTTCTTGGGGAGCAGCAACATGACTGAAAAAGCCACCTTCGGAGCAGGATGTTTCTGGGGCGTCGAATCCGCCTTTCGTGAGGTCAACGGCGTCCGATCGGCCGCGGTCGGGTACGCCGGGGGGCATTTCGATAATCCCACCTACCAAGACGTCTGTACCGGCGCCACGGGACACGCCGAGGTCGTCGAGGTCGACTATGATCCTGCCGAGGTCTCTTACGAGCAACTGCTTGACGTGTTCTGGGGCGTCCATGACCCGACCACCCTCGACCGCCAAGGACCCGACATTGGTACGCAGTACCGCTCCGCTGTCTTTTTCCACACCCCCGAGCAAGAAGCGGCCGCGCGGGCCTCGAAGACCGCCCTGGAGAGCAACGGCAGGTACAAGCGCCCGATCGTCACCGAGATCACGCCCGCCCCGACCTTCTACCGCGCCGAAGACTACCACCAGCAATACTTCGAGAAGCGCGGCATCGCGCATTGCCGAATGTAGCGGCCGACCGTAGCAGGACTGGGCGTGTGGGCCGTCTTTTTGATGAACTTCCTCGCGTTGCAGTCGCTTCTCTCGCAACCCGGTGCGCGGAACGGCCTGCCCGATCAACCCGAGGCGCGCGGTCGTGCATAGTTTGTGCGGTATAGTTTTCTGCAAGCGCGGACTCGTCTATGATTTCCCGAGTGCACCTCTCCCGGTTGCTTTGTGTTGGTGGCTTTCTGCTCGCGACAGCCTGGTCAACTGCCGCCGACTGGCCGGGCTTCCGCGGCCCTAATGCAACGGGTGTCTTCGATACTCCGGGACTGCCGACCCACTTCGGCCCTGACGAAGCCGTCATCTGGAAGACACCACTGCCAGCCGGCAAGTCATCCCCCGTCCTCACCGAGCGTCAGATCTTCTTGACCGGGCACGAAGCGGGTAAGCTGTGGACGCTGGCCCTCGACCGCGCATCGGGCAAAGTCCTCTGGCGGCGGAACATTGTTCAGGGTCGCGAGGAGCGGCTGCACAAGCTCAATAGCCCCGCCTCGGCGAGTCCTGCCACCGATGGCGAGAACGCCTACGTGTTCTTCGGTGATTTTGGTTTGGCTTCCTATGGTCCCGACGGCAATGAGCGCTGGCGGCTGGCTCTCGGCCCGTTCACCAACCTTCACGGCATGTCGGCGTCTCCCATTGTCGTCGGCGACAAAGTCATCATTGCGTGCGACCAGGACGAGGACTCTTACCTGCTCGCCGTCCACAAGGACACCGGTGAAGTCGCCTGGAAGACGGCGCGGCCGGAAGTCGTGCATGGTTTCTCGACGACCAGCGTCTTTCGCCCCGGGGGCGGGCCGGTGCAGATCATCGTCCCCGGCTCCTATCAGTTGATCGCCTACTCGGCCGACAGCGGCGAGAAGCTCTGGTGGGTTCGAGGCATGACCTGGCAGGTCAAACCGGCAGCCGTCGTCGCCGGCGAAACGATCTATGCCACGGGCTGGGCGCCCGGCGCCGAGCCGGCGCAGCGCAAGTTGTTCCCGCCGTTCGCCGAGGTGGCCAAGGAGGCCGATGCTAACCAGGACAAACAAATCTCGCCTGACGAGCTGCCCGAGAAGTGGAAGCCCACCGGAAGCTGGCGCGCCATCGACCTCGACAATGATGGTTTCCTCAGCGCCCGCGACTGGAAGTTTTATCGGGCACGACGGTCAGCAAGGAACGCGACGATGGCGGTGAGGCCCGGCAATGCCCGTGGCGATCTCACCGAGACGCACGTCCTATGGGAGTACGAGCGAGCCGTGCCGGTCGTGCCTTCGCCGGTGCTCTACGGCGGCGTCTTCTACATCATCAAGAACGGCGGTATCCTGACTGCGCTCGATCCCGAGACGGGCGCCGTTCTTAAGCAGGGACGCCTCACCGGGGCCATCGACAATTACTACGCCTCGCCCGTGGCCGGCGACGGTAAGCTGTACTTCGCGGGCGAGGTGGGCAAGATCAGCGTCGTCAAGCCGGGTGGCGAGTGGGAACTGCTCAACGTCAACGACATGGGCGAGCCGGTCTATGCTTCGCCCGCTATCGGCGACCGGCGATTGTACGTGCGCACCGAGTCGGCGCTCTATGCGTTCGGCCAAAAGGAGTAACCGAACCCTCATGCGAGTCTTGTTGCCCGTTCTATCACTGGTCCTTGTCTTGCCGTCGCTACAAGCGGCCGAGTGGACCCGCTTCCGCGGGCCCGACGGCCTTGGCGTTGTGGAGACGAGCGGCATCCCCGACGAGTTCGGTCCTGAGACGAACGTCGTCTGGAAGACCCCGCTACCGATGGGCAAGTCGTCTCCCGTGTTCACAGCCGACCGCATTTTCTTGACCTCTCACGAGAACGAGAAGCTCTTCACGCTCTGCCTCGACCGCCAAACCGGCAAGATCCTGTGGAGGCGAGAAGCGCCGAGCCGGCGGCTCGAAAAGATGCATGGCTTGAACGACGAGGCCTCCTCGAGCCCGGTCACCGACGGCGAGAACGTGTATGTCTTCTTCGGCGGCTTCGGCATGCTTTCCTACGGTCCTGACGGAAACGAGCGCTGGCGCCGGCCGATGGGGCCGTTCACGAACTTCCACGGCATGGGCGCGTCACCGGTTCTCGACGGCGACAAGCTGCTGATGGTCGTCGACCAAGACATCGACGCCTACGTCGTTGCGATCAACACAGTCGACGGCAAGACGGCGTGGAAGACCGAGCGGCCCGACATGGTGCATAGCTTCTCGACGCCGATCGTCTACCGTCCCGCGAGCGGACCGTCTGAGTTAGTCGTTCCAGGTTCCTATCAGATGGTGAGCTACGCCGTCGAGACCGGCAAGGAATTGTGGCGCGTGGGCGGGCTCACCTATCAAGTCAAGTCGATTCCCGTGATCGAGGGCGATACGCTCTACTTCAACGGCTGGGCGCCGGGTGGGATGCCGTCGCGGCGTTTGGTGCTGCCGAAGTTCCCCGAGATGCTCGCTACGTACGACGGCGACAAAGACGGCAAGCTCTCGAAAGCCGAAGTTCCCAAGGAGTGGCATCCCGGCAATTGGCCAATGCAGGACCTCGACAAGGACACGGTGTTCAACGCCCGCGAGTGGAAGTACTACAGTGCCCGCCGCACGTCGACCAATTCGACGATGGCCGTCAAGCTCGGCGGACGCGGCGACGTCACCGACACGCACGTGCTTTGGCAGCATCAGAAGTCACTGCCGGATGTGCCGTCGGTGTTGCTCTACCGCGGGGTGCTCTACCAAGTGAAGAAGGGCGGCATCGTCACGTCGCTCGATCCGAAGACCGGCAAAGTGCTCAAGATGGGACGCCTCCGTGACGCGCTCGACGACTACTACGCCTCGCCGATCGCCACGAACGGAAAAGTGTATATGGCCAGCATGGCCGGGAAGGTATCGGTGCTGAAGGCCGCCGGAGAATGGGAGGTCCTTCGCACCAACAATTTTGGCGAGGACATTTTTGCCACCCCGGCGATTCTCGATGCGCGCATGTACCTGCGGACGTCCAAAAACCTGTACTGCTTCGCGCGGAGCAACTGAGTTGCCGGGGCAAGAATCCCATCGCTAGGGGAAGTTCTCAGACCGGCACTCCAGAGAGTCGAGCGATCGCGATGGCGTTTGCTTCCGGAGTAACCCCAGGCTTCAACAGATAGTCGAAATCGAGAACATCTGTACCCTGCCGGGATGACATGTGTATGTTGGCACCGCCGGCCACGGTGTCTGTGATCTCGGTCAATGCCAGGTCATGCGTCGAAAGTGCACCTAACGCTCCGCCCTCGACGAGAGTTCGGATCACCGCTTCGGCTGCGAGCCTACGATCGCGCGAATTCGTCCCGCTGAGGATCTCATCGATCAGGAACAAGACGGGTCGGGCTTCCTTCGTGGAAGCGATCGCATCTCGTAGGCGCTCGACTTCGGCCAAGAACTTGGACTTGCCCTCGAGAAGAGAGTCCGCTGTCGAGATCGATGCACACACCTTGAACGGCGAGACCCTGAGCTTCTTGGCGGTCACCGGCGCTCCTGCCATAGCGAGGACAGCATTGGATCCGACCGCCCGCAGGAACGTGCTCTTCCCCGCCATATTCGAGCCGCTGATCACGAAGAATCTTGACGTAGAGTTCAATGCGAAGTCATTGCACACACGCTCGTCGCGAGAGAGTAGCGGATGGCCAAGTCCTTGTGCCTCGAAAACCGGGTCCTCGTCGGTAAGATCCGGGAAGCTGGTCGTCTCTTGGCGTTCGAAGGCGTAGCACGCCAGAGCGTTCAGCGCTTCAAACTCGCCCCAGGCGTCCAACCAAACAAGCAATCCATCGCGGTTCGCAGCCCTCCAATTCTCGATCGCCATGGCCGTTTGCGTTCCAACCAGGAGTAGCAGCGAGGGGATATAGAACCAATCTTTGTTTCGTTCATCAAGAAGCCTGGTCAGTCTATCGAGTTGCTTCAGCCTTGCCGCGGCACCGGAGCCGACTTGCGTCACGATCTGCCTCAATTTAGCCGAGGCAAAGTGCTGCTCGGATAGAAGTTCTAGCCCATGGCGCAACACGCCCAGCTCGACGCCAACAATCTGCGTATCCGCGATCACTCGGCGCACTCGTTTCAGCAACAGCAATGCGAGTATGCCCTCAAGAACGGCAAGTGGAATCAAGATACTCACTAGGGAGCCGGCCGACACCAATCCCAGAAGACCACTGAGCCCCAACGCCGCTGCCCCGGACGCCAAAACGACCGCTGCGACCCGAATGATTCCGTGGAACGTTGTCAGAGGGCTGTCAAGCCAGTCAGTAAAGGTGTCCCAACTTGATTCCTGTTTGTCATAGCCACCGAGGAGAGCGATGTCCTCTCGGAGCGTTTGTCGGCTCTGTAGTTCCTGAACCGCTACTTGGCGACGAATCGTTTCCTCTATCTCAGGGGCATCCAAAAGGTAGGAGGCAAGCCGGCGTCGGCCAATCTGCGTTCTCACTGTGCAAAGCAGTTCGAACAACGAACCCTTCCCAACTAGGTTTAGGTCTCGGCTGTAGGGATGGGTCGCAGGACTGAACTCTTCGCCGTCCTCCCCGTTTCCCTGCCAGCGATGCTCAAGCCGCCCGACCCCTCGTTCGTAGAATTCCCGCAGTCGCTGCAGCCGCCCCAATTCCCCGGCGACGCCTTCCGAAGCTTCGGGTCACCCACGCCGATGGTGGGATGCACACTAGCGGACTCCAGATCGGGACGTTGCGTCTTGCCAACGCAAGGACAGAGACGATCACAAACACGAGGCCGATCGCCGCCAGAAGGACCATACCCTCGGTTTGCTTCCCCAGACCATCAGAAAAACGGGCCTGCAGGTCCTGAAGTCTAGCGTGGTAGTTCAGCAACGCCACACTTGGTAGGCTCATTCCCCGATGATACACGGGAACTTTCCGGTGGTACCCACGGTTTGGAGTCAGGGCTTACATCTTCTGCGCCTCGCGGGGCGAAGACCGGTTCCCAAGAGACCGAGTGGCACTCTCTCTAGTGACATTGGGCATGACATGATGGGTGTGTCTTCCCGAGCGCGTCGGGACGTTCGAACTCATGTGTGCGACACCGCTCCACTCAACGCGTCTGTGTTACGAGAGTTTGACGATCGATGCCGTCGAGACGTTTCATTCCCTCGGCGTCGACTCCCACGTTCGCCGTTACCTGCTCGACGGCGAGATCATGGACCGCGCCTGGTGTGAGGCGGAGGTCCGGCGCAGCGACGAGCTATTCGAGGAGGTGGGTCTCGGCCTTTGGCTTGTCTCCGAGGCGGGGGACCAAGCGGCGGAGTCGATCGGATTCTGCGGTTATCGTCGATTCGAGGAACTCAGCGACAAGCCGCAACTGCTGTACGCCCTTCGGGAACCGTACACCGGCCGAGGCCTTGCCACCGAAGTCGCGCACGCTCTCGTCGACTTTGCCAAAGCCAACACATCGCTGAGCACGATCGACTCCGCGGTCGACGAACCCAACACCGTCTCGGCTCGTGTGCTTGAAAAGGCTGGGTTCACACGGTGCGGCGATGTGCCCGGTGCTTTGGGCCGTACCTTTCTTTTTGAGATGGCCCTGGATCGCTGACTCGATACTTCAAGTGATGGCACGCAGGGAAAGCAGGACCGGGAAGACGCCCGGCTCGTATGTGGCTCTGCTGCGCGGAATCAACGTTGGTGGCAAGAACAAGCTGCCAATGAAGGACTTGGCCGCGCTCTTCACCGACGCCGGCTGCGGCGCCGTGCAGACCTACATTCAAAGCGGCAACGTCGTCTTCCAGGCGGCTCCTGCGCTGGCTGACGAACTCCCCGCCCTGATCGCCGTGGCCGTGGCCGACCGCTTCGGGATCCACGTCCCGGTCGTGATGCGCACATCCAGCGAACTGACAAAAGTCGCGCGCGGCAACCCATTCTTGCTTGCAGGCGCAGATGCGAAGACGCTACACGTGGCCTTTCTCGCTGCCGTGCCGGACCCATCCAGAGTCGATGCGCTCGACCCTCGTCGCTCACCACCCGAGAAGTTCGCGGTGCGGGGGCGAGAGATTTACTTGCACTGCCCCAACGGTCTCGCGCGCACGAAGCTGACGAACGCGTACTTTGACTCCGCGCTGGCGACAACGAGCACGCTGCGAAACTGGAGAACGGTACTTAAGCTGCTGGAGTTAGCCTCCTGAGTTGGCCGTAGCTGATGGGCATTTCTAACGGGCGCGATTCAAGGGACTGGCATCGGCCACTCCGGCTTGAAGGTCGTCGAGTTCACTCATCCATATCCACGACTTCCACACCACGGTCCTGCACCTACTGGGACTTGACCACGACAACCTGACTTACTACTACACCGGCCATGACTTCTGACTTATCGATGAGGCCGATGTCGTGCCACGTAAGATCATCGCCTGAGTCCCGTTGCGGAACGTCGCAGGGAACCACGGCCTGTTGCGTCCCGCGCCGCTGGGTCGTGCCGGGTGCTACCATCTGCGGCAGGAGGAGACCCCGATGGACGCGTTTCTCGACAAAGCCACTACGGCGATCGATGAATTCGATCGTAAACTCGCTACGTTTCGGCAAGCGGTGGAAGACAAACCGGCATCCTCGCCGAAGTTTCCGAAGAAGAGGCGAAAGGAACTGCTTGATCATTCCGCCCGCGCCGCCAAAGCAACGAAGAAGCTCCGGCAGTCTCTACGGTTGACGGCCATCACGGGCTTGGACGTGGTCGATCTCCAGGTCCGTCTCGGCGGCGAAGGCTCGCAGCTCTCCTCGGCCCTGAACGGTCTCAACGACGCAATCCTCGACCAGGTGTTCATTCGAGAGTCGTTCGAGAGCGAGTTGATCGAGCTCGAGGAGACCGCCGAAGACGTGGGCGGCAGCATCTTCCCCAGCGCCGTTAGCGGCCTGCGGAAAGCCAATGTCAAGCTATGGGACTTCAGCGCGCTCGCGTGGCGCCGATACCAAACCAAGCTTGGCGACTTGATCCAGCAGGAGAAACTGACGAGCCGGCAACAGATGCGTGTCGAGAACAGGTTTCAGAGCATTCGGGACCGGTTCGAACGCGCGGACGAGTTCCTGAATCAATTGGCGCGGGACGAACTCGTTGGCGGCGCGGCGATCAAGCAGGCGCGCCGTCAGGCCCGGGACGACCTACGCGCCGCGAGCAAGCAGGCCGCCGAAAGCCGCGACCGGCCGGTGTTCCGTGGGTTCCGCGGCATTCTCAAAACCGCACGCGACACGGCCCGCGACGCCGAGGACTTGTTCGCGAAGCTGCTCATCCCGGTGTTGCCGCTTCACGACGACCTGGAAGAACTCAAGGACGCCATTTCGAAGAAGGACTACGCCGACGCATCGGGGATCGGCGCGTTCGCGATGCTCAACATCACGTCGCGCATGAGAAGCCTTACGTCGAACGGGCGGCATCTTCTATCGCCTGCGTTCGGCATCAGCGTCTTCCGCGTCTTCCCCGACCGAATCTACTTCCGAGCGAATGGATCGTTTCTCGAAGCGCTTGACGATCTGCGAAACCGGAAGGTCGTCGAGAAGGCCAACCCCGCCCTCCATCGCTTTCGAGACGGGAGCGTGAAGGAAGCCACTTCGAAAAAGGGCAAATGGGGTATCCACTTGACTCAGGTAGCCCCTAGGCGTTGTGGTTTGGTCGATCCATGGACGCCAGCACACTGCACCCAGAATGCACCCTGGGGCGCCAGACGCCGGTCTGCAGGCAATTGGGCCACGAGGCTGCGTTTCGGGCCGATCAAGGATTACGCACGCGCCATGGCCATCGCAGGCTTGGAAACGTGGTGCTATCGGCAAGCCTTTCCGGGGGCCGCCAATGGCCAACCACAGTATGTTGTGGTCACCTGAGTCAAATGGATACCCCACTAAGGGCAATTTGCAGTTCAGCTACACGAGGGTAATCAAGGGCCAAATGAAAGTCGACGCCGATATTGATCTGTTTCGAAACCCGCTCGCCCACTTGTTCGGTGAGGTGCTCGTCAACCACCTTACGGGCGGCGACACGAACCAGTTCCAGGTCAGAAAAATCCTCGACGAACAGAAAATCGCGCCCATTGGCGGGTTCAGCGTGTTGGGGGCGTGAGGGATCAGCGACTGCCGGGCGGCTGACTTTCGGGCTCGGCGGGCGGGCTTTGCTCGGCCTCGGCGGGTGCCTTCTCGTTGTCGAACGAGACGTCGGAGTCGGACGTGAAGATAGTGGACTCGCTGCTGAACTGGCGGTAGTTGCGGAAGTCGATCTTGTTCATGCTGCACATGCTTGTGTAACGGTCGCAAGCGATGATCTCGGAATGCACCGGCAGTAGGTGATACTGTCCCCCGATGCGCACCAGACCGTACTCGACCGTCATCTCGACGGAGTTGAGCGGGAAGTCGGACGGGAAGTGCTTCGCCTGCATTTCGATCCGCAGTGTGCGATGGGTCTTCTCGTCGATCGCGATGGTTCCCCGGTAAGCGGGCAGGTACGACTGTGAGGCGACCCGCGCCTCCCATTGCGAGCGCTCGCGCTCGACACTGAACTCGTAGCGTCGGCCGACGCGGCCCGACACCATCTGCATTCCGCGGTAGCGAAATTCGGTCAACGTCCACGGCTCGAAGAGGTTGCGCAGCACGGTGCCGTACTCGCCCGTCGACCAAGCGCCACCGATTTCATCCATCGGTTTGTCGACCTTCTTGTAACCCACCTTGATGTTCTGGTAATCTTCTTCGCCCTCGAAGAACACGAGATCGGCCTCGACGATGTCGAGCGCGTCCCAGTCGCGCGGGTTCATGTCGAGGCTCTGGTAGCGGGCCACGATTTGGCGGCAGATAAAGTTGGGGAGCGTTGCGGTGAACTTGAGGGCTTGCTCGCGGGCCTTCTCGATGTGATCGTCGCGCCTGGGTTCCGCTGGAATGCGTACGGGTTTGGATGCAGCCCGCAGCGGCCCGCGCTCGGATGCAGCTGGCAACCGCACTGGCTCGGATGCGGCCGGCAGCGGCGCGGGCGGCGGCCGGTTTGCCGCCAACTCGGCCTCTCTCGTCTGCTGTTCGGCCTTCTCTTTTGCGAGACGCTCGATCTCTTCCGGGGTGCGGCGGCGCAGCTTGGGTGGACCGGGGTCGTCTGGGTCGTCCTCGACGGGGGCCAGGATCTCGGGCGCCGGGGAAACAGTGGTCGTCGCTTCACCGGCCTCACTGATCGTCGGTTCCTCTTGCGCCTTGCCCTCGATCGTATCGAGTTGCACGCGCGACGCCGTGAGGAACCCCTCGCCGTCCCGCTTGGACGTCACGCGCACGATGTCACCCTTCTTGATCTCCGAGAGCTGGGCCTGTTCGGTGTCACGGAGGTACTCGGTGTCCTTCGTCAGCTTGAAGCGGAACTCGCGATGGTCGCGGGTAGTGATGGTGAGCTGCTCTTTAGTGACTTCCTGGCACTCGCCGAGGTAGGTTCGGATACTGTTGATGTCGGAGGCCGGTCCGCGCGCGCGGGGCCCGCCGCGTTCCATCGGGATGCTCTCTTCGCGGGTATCGCCCGGTATGGGGCTGCGTCGTGGCGGTCGGCGGTCGCCGGGATACGTCGGCGCTCCCGGCACGGGGTTGGGATAGGTCCGTCCTCCCGGCACAGGTAACTGCGCCGCCCCGACCTCGATCCACAGGAACCCAAGCAGGCAGACTAGCCCCACCTTACTGCTGTTCCGCACCCGCGTGTTCAACCACATGAGACCGCCGTCACCCGTATTGTAGACCCGCCGGTGTCACTAAGTCGTGTCGGTGATGAGACGTGAGTGGGCCACGATTGGGTACAGGCGAATGGTCGGCTGGCTGCATGGGTCTGCTTGCCTGGTCAGCGATCCGGGAGCAAGCAATCACGCGGGAGCGGATCACGCCAAGACGTCGCGCACAACGTTGCCGTGCACGTCGGTCAAGCGCATGTCGCGCCCGCTGAAGTGGAAGGTCAGCTTCTCGTGGTCGAGGCCCAGCAGGTGCAGGATCGTGGCGTGCAGGTCGTGGACGTGGACTTTGTTCTCGACCGCGTAGTAGCCGAACTCGTCGGTCGCGCCATAAGCCAGTCCGCCCTTGACGCCGCCCCCGGCCATCCACATCGTGAAGCCCCACGGGTGGTGGTCGCGCCCGATACGGTCGTAGTTGCTGCCCTGGCCGGTAGGGGTGCGGCCGAACTCGCCGCCCCATACGAGCAGGGTCTGGTCGAGGAGTCCGCGCGACTTGAGGTCCTTGATGAGCGCGGCCATGGGCTGGTCGGTGGCTTTGCAGTTTTTCGAGAGGCCGTCTTTCATCCGGCCGTGCTGGTCCCAGCGGTCGACTCGCTTGCGCTTGGGCGAGAGCAACTCGATGAAGCGGACGCCTCGCTCCACCAGCCGCCGCGCGATCAAGCACTGCCTGCCAAACTCCTCGGTGTCGGGCTCGTCGAGGCCGTAAAGTGAGCGGGTGGCAGCGCTCTCGTTCGAGAAATCAACCAGGTCCGGCACTTCGCTCTGCATGCGGAAGGCCAGCTCGTAGTTGGCGATCGCCCCGTCCAGCTCGTTGACCGCGCCGTAGCGTTCGCGCACGCGCCGGTCGAGCTTTTCGAGCAGGCCGAGCTTGGCGCGTTGCAACTCCGGCTTGCTTTCGCGGGGCGCAATGTCGGCCACGGGATGCTCGCCCCTGCGGAACAGCGTCCCCTGGTAGCTCGCCGGCAGAAAGCCGCTGCCGAAGACGTCGAGCCCGCCCGGCGGAATCATGCCGCTGTCGAGAACGATGAACCCGGGAAGATTGCGGCACTCGCTGCCGAGGCCGTACGTCGCCCACGCGCCAACGCTCGGACGCCCCTGCATCGACGAGCCGCTGTGCATGAAGTAGTTGCCGGCGGTGTGCTCGGAGAAGTCGGCGTGCATCGACCGAATCAGGCACAGATCATCGGCGCACGTGCCGAGATGGGGGAACAGATCGCTGACTTCCAGCCCGCTTTGGCCGTACCTGTTGAAGTCCCAGAACGAACCCAGCAGCTTGTTGTTCGACGTGTTGGCCGTCCGCGCCATCTTGAGCGGCAACGGCTCGCCGTTCATCTCGCGCAGCTTGGGCTTGGGGTCAAACAGATCGACATGCGACGGCCCGCCGTCCATGAAGAGAAAGATGACCGACTTGGCCTTCGGCGCAAAGTGCGGCAACCGGGCTTGCAGCGGATCCACCGAGGGTTTTCGGCCAGCCTTCGCCGCGGCGTCGTCGGCCAACATCGCGGCCAGCGCCAGTCCGCCGAAGCCGTTGGCCGCGCGGAAGAGCATCTCGCGGCGGGTGGGGCGGCTCGCCGATTCGAGCATCAGTTGTTTACGATCGCCCAACATGTGTGGGTTGCCTTCTAGCGTCATGATGAGCCCTTACGGACGAATCGTCAACCGCGAACGCACCGTCACCGAACGAAAATAAACTCCTTCGAGTTGATCAGCACGTGGGCGAGGTCGGCCCAGGGGCGGTAGTCGTCGCCGTCGGCCGTCTCATAGTGGGCCCTCTGCTCGCGGAGGAACGCTTTGCTTTCGGTCATCTCCTGCTCTTCGGCGGGCCGCCCGAAGGCGCTGACGAACATTGACGCGATGCGCTCCCGAGGCGAAGAGTGGCGGGCGATCTCGCGGTCGGCCCACTTCTCGGCTTGCCGGGCGACGAACTCGTTGTTCATCAGCATGAGCGCCTGCGAAGGGACGGTCGAAGTCGAACGCCGCCCGATCGTCGAGACCGGCAGGGGGTAATCGAACGCGAGAAACAACGGGTTGATGAAATTCCGCTGCACCTTGATATAAATGCTGCGCCGCCGCGCCCCGTCCAGCGGACCGCTTTCGGGTTTGCCGCGGCCGTCCTGGTAGGGGCTAATGAAGGGTGGCACGCTCGGGCCGTACGCGGTACGGTCGAGCGTTCCCGTCACGGTCAGGATGGCGTCGCGGATCGCTTCGGCCTCCAGTCGCCGCACCGGCATGTGGTGCAGCAACGCGTTCTCTTCGTCAACGGCCGCTGCCTGCTCGTCCGGGTCGCTCGACATGCGATAGGTGCTGCCGCGGACGATCGCGCGATGCAAATCCTTTAGCGACCAGCCGGACTCCATAAACCGCCACGCCAACGCATCGAGCAACTCGGGGTGCGACGGGCGGTTGCCTGTCTTGCCGAGGTTGTCAGGCGTCGCCACGATCCCCCGACCGAAGTGATGCTTCCAGACGCGGTTGACCATCACCCGTGGGGTCAGCGGGTTGTCGCGGCTCGCGACCGCCTCGGCAAGTTGCGCGCGTCCACTGCCGTCGCGGAAAGCCGCGCGGCCGTCCCCCGCCAGGACGCGCAGGAAGCGCCGCGGCGCCGGCTTTCCCAGGTTTGTGTGACTGCCACGGATGTGGATTGGGAGGTCTTGCGCACGGTCTTCGGCGGCCACGCGACCGAAAGCCGAGTCGGGGATCTGCTTTTCCATCTCAGCCCGCTTGTCCTGTAGTTCCTGGAGCGCCTTTCGCTGCTCGTCCGTCAGCGGCACCGATGTGTCCTCGAACATCCCGGTGGGGCTCATAGCCGACAGCAGCCAGCGGTCTTCCCGGCCGCGCACTCCTTCACTCAGCACATCGCGGAAGAGTCTCTCGTACGCGGCGGCGAGATCGGAGAGCGAGTTGAGCGCCTCGTCATCGAGCATGCCGACGATCCGCGAGTTGGGCGCCGAGGCGATGGGCGGCGGTTCCTTGGTGTCGGAGAGCACGATTTTGTCGACAACCATGTGCGCTTCACGCGTGCGATCGACGATCTCGATGAACGAAACCTGCCCCGGCGTACGGTTGACGTTCGTCGTCTTCCAGTGAAAAAAGCCCGAGCCGTCGGCGTTCAAGGAGCGGAAGCGGCCCGCCGCGATCAGCGATACATACAACTCGCCGTACTTGCGGCGGTTGGTCGGACGCTCGCTGCCGGCGAACCGCACATGCAGGTAGGGCTTCTCCATAGGGAAGCTTTGCGATGTAAGGGTGCCGGTCCAGTGGTTCGAGCCGCTCGCGAAGGAGTTGGCGGCCCCGGTGCCTTGGTACCCACCGGCGGCGAGGTTGGGCGCGATGTGGGTCGAGGGACCGTCCCCGAAAGCGCCACCCCCGCCGGTCCAGCCATCGTAGTCCGGCCCTTCGAAATCCTCAAGCACCACGTCGCCGCGCTCCTGTTGAAACGGATGGTCGGGGTCTGCTTTCGCCGTCCACTCACGGAGTTCGTCGCGTAGGGCCGAGAGACGATCGTCGAACGTAGTGGGTTCGCCCTCAGCCGCGGGCTTTGCCAGTTTCGCGAGCGGATAGAAGACGTTGTCGGGCTCCTGGGCCGCCCGCTCGAGCACCTCGAACCATTGCTTCAAGATCTGCGGACTCAGTCCGTAGCCGCCGAGCTGGTTCTCAATCGGCTCCTTCGTCTTCTCTTGTTGCTTCGCAAGCACATCGGCCGCGGCCAGCAGGTAGGGCTTGATCTCGTGTATCCGTTCCAGCCGAGCCTGCCGCATCAGCGAGGTGATCTGACCGTTAACCTCAATCAACTCCTCATCGATGCGCTTCATGCGGCGGACGCGTGAGGGGGCGTCGAGAAGGGCATGGATGATCTGCGAGCTGTCGAGGATGCCCGCCAGCGAGTAATAGTCCTCGGTCGGGATGGGGTCGAACTTGTGATCGTGGCAACGCGCACAACCGATCGTCAGGCCGAGGAAGGTCTTACCCAGCACGTCGAGTTGGTTGTCGATACGATCGGCGCGAACCTGCGCCACATCGTCGGCGGCGTTGCGTTCCTCGCCCAGCCCGAAGAAGCCGGTTGCCAGCGGGCTGTCCCAATGCGTGCCGTCGGGCGTGAGCCGTTGTTGGGGCAGCAGGTCGCCGGCGATGTGCTCGCGGACGAAGCGGTCGTAAGGCAGGTCTTGATTGAACGAGCGAATCACGTAGTCGCGGTAGCGCCAGGCGTCGGCCTTGTCCGGGTCGAACTCATGTCCGCTGGTCTCGCCGAAACGGACGAGGTCGAGCCAGTGCCGCGCCCAGCGCTCGCCGTAATGCGGGGACGCGAGCAGGCGCTCGATGACCTTCTCGTAGGCTTGCGGGGACTCGTCGCGCAGAAAGTTCTCGATCTCGTCCGGCGTGGGCGGCAGGCCGATGAGGTCAAACGTGACCCGCCGTAGCAAAGTGCGCTTGTCGGCGGGCGGCGCTGGGCCCAGGCCGTTTGCCTCGAGCTTCGCCAGGATGAAGGGATCTACGAAGGTTCGGGGCCAGTCGGGTTGCCCAACTTTCGGCGGGGAGTGGTTCGTCACCGGCTGGAAGGCCCAGAAGGTGCGGGCTTCGTCGAAGTCGATACCGGCGTCCGCCCTGGGTTGCGCTTCATCGGTGCGTGGATCGGTGGCGCCCAGTTCGATCCAGCGGCGCACGTCGGCGATCTGCTGGTTGCTGAGCTTGCCGCTGGGCGGCATCTTGAGGTCCGGGTCGTCGTAGGAGAGGGCGCGGACGATGAGGCTGTCCTCGGGCGCGCCGGGGATCACAGCCGTCCCGCGGCTGCCGCCCTTGAGGACGCCGGCTTTTGTATCAAGCATCAGATCCGCTGTCGCCAGGGTTTTCGAGCTATGGCACGCGTAGCAGTTTTCGGCCAGTAGTGGCCGGATCTTCTTTTCGAAGAACTCGATCCCGCTCGAGTCTTGTTGGGCTGGAAGAGAAGGGAAGAAGCCGGCCAACGATAGCCCTAGCCCAAGAACGCTGAGCAAGCGAAGTTGGTTACTACTTTGCTGAGCGGATCGGGCCGCGCCGACGGCGAATAGTGAATAGCTCACTGCCTAGGATTATCGGCGACTCCCGTCAAGCTTTCAACCGGTGGACTCGCCCACTGCAAGTCGCCGCGACGGCTAGCCAGGCTCAGAGCCGCAAGCGTGAGCTTGCGCTGAGATGTGGCGAGGTGAGGCGGGTCTGACCGGAGGCCTAGGGACCTCGCGTTACCAGCAGCGCCCCAGGCCGGTCCCGCTCTCCTCAACGCAGCTTGACGCCTGTAGCTCTGAGTTTGGTTGTGGGTCGGCCGCGTCGTCAACAGTCGGTTGGCACCTCGCCGACGTGTGCAACAATAGCGACTCAGGAACCTCGAACCCACCGATGAGCCAAATCGACATCCACGGCATCATTCCGCCGCTGGTTACGCCCTTCGACGCTGAAGGCAACGTTGACGAGAACGCTCACCGCGCCGAAGTCCGCTACCTCGTCGAGTCCGCCAAGGTGCACGGCTTGGCGGTGTGCGGCAGCACCGGCGAAGGCCACACGCTGACGGCCGACGAAACCCGCCGCATCACCGCCGCGACGGTCGAGGAAGTCCAAGGCCGCGTCCCAGTCGTCACCGGCATCATCACCGACAGCACCCGCGCGACGATCGAGCGCGCCCAGGCCGTGGCCGACTTGCGGCCCGCCGCCTTGCAAGTGACGCCTGTTCATTATCTGTTTCGGCCCGACGATGAGGCCATGCTGCGGCACTTCGACCGCATCGCCCAGGCCAGCGGCCTGCCGATCATCATCTACAACGTCGTGCCGTGGTCGTACCTGTCGCCGCAACTTCTGACGCGTATCCTTACCGAAGTCGACGGTGTAATCGGCGTCAAGCAGAGCGCCAGCGACATGAAAACCCTGGCCGATCTGTTGCTGCTGACCGAGGACCTGCGCAGCCGCAAGGATGTGCGAATCCTCAGTGCCGTGGACGCGTTGCTGTACCCGTCCTACAGCCTGGGCGCGCACGGCTCGGTGGCGGCGATCTTGACCGCCGCGCCGGAGTGGTGCGTCTCGCAGTGGGACGCGGTCCGCGACGGCGATCACGCCCGCGCGCTCGGTCTGCACAAGAGCCTGTTGCAGCTTTGGAACGCGATCGACGCGCCGAATCTGCCGGCTAACGTCAAGACGGCGCTGCGCCTGCAGGGGCGCAACGGCGGGCTGCCACGGGAGCCCATGCCGGAGAGTTCGCCCCAGCAGGTCGAAGCCATCCAGCAGGCTCTCGCTACCGAGCCCGTGGCGGTTGAAGCGACGGGCGATTGAGGGCCTAGCCGCGGAGTGCTACCTTTACAGCGGCTAGGTTCACAGTGCTAAGTTGTGGTCCTGCCTCGCGAAGAATCGCGGGCGGGAAGCCTAAGGGTTACGCCACACAGGCCTCGCGGTTTCTACATTCACTCGGGTGGTTTTCGTCATGCCGCAAATCTGTTTTCGTCTCGCGCTTCCGTTAGTCCTGTTGTTCGGACTGTTGGCTCCCCCAGGCCTGCAAGCCCAAGGCGGCGAGTACCCCAACCTTAAGCTCCGTAGCAACTACCTCTCGGCCTACTACCTCGCCCACATGCCCAACCCGACGCCGTGGGCGCCCTCGTGGTCGCCCGACGGCAAGTGGATCGCCGTCTCGATGCATGGGTCGATCTGGAAAGTCGACCCCGAAACCGGCCGCGCGATCGAGCTGACCCACGGCGAGAAGTACCACTCCTCGCCTGACTGGTCGCCCGATGGCAAGTGGATCATCTACAGCGCCGACGATGATGGCTTGAACATTCAGTTGGAGGTTCTCAACGTCGAGACCGGCCGCTCCCACGCCCTGACGCACGACAACCAGGTCTACACCGACCCGGTCTTCTCGCCGGACGGGCACCGGGTCGCTTACACCTCGACCGCGCCCAACGGCGCCTTCAACCTGTTCACGCGCGTCATCCAAAACGGCGACTGGGCCGGCGAGGCCGTCGCGCTCAGCACCGACCACAGGTACCGCAACAGCCGCCTTTACTTCGGCGAGTGGGACATGCACATCGAGCCCGCCTGGATGCCGGACGGCCGCGAGTTACTGCTGGTCTCGAACCGCGACGTCCCGCTCGGCTCCGGCAACATCTGGCGCGTCCCGGCCGAGGCGGATGGTTTCGAGCACCGTACGCTGATCTTGAACGAACAGAGCCTCTACCGCCCGCGCCCCGATGTCTCGCCCGACGGCAAGCGCTTCGTGTACGCTTCCACGCGCGGCTCAGGCGACCAGTTCAATCACCTCTACGTACTGCCGACGTCCGGTGGACAGCCCTACAAGATGACGTTCGGCGACCACGACCACTTCCATCCGCGCTGGTCGCCCGACGGCGAATGGATAGCGTTCATCTCGAACGAAGAGGGCCCGCCGCAGCTTTGGCTGCTCGAAACCTACGGCGGCGCGCAACGCAAGGTCACCATCACCGAACGGCAATGGAAGCGGCCCGTCGGGAAGGTGCGCGTCAAGCTGCGTGACGCGCGCACCGGCAAACCCACCGCCGCGCGCATCGCCAACACAGCCTCCGACGGCAAGATGTACGCGCCGCCGGACACGTTCCCGATCACCGCCCGCCTGCCCGGCCTGCGTGGGCAGAACGTCGTCTACGCGGAAGGCGACTTCACGATCGAGGCGCCCGCCGGCCGCTTTACTCTCGAGGCCGTCAAGGGCTTCGAGTACAAGCCGGTGCGGCGCGAGCTCGACGTCAAGGCGAACCAGACCAGCGACGTCGAGATCACGCTAGAGCCCATCGTCGATATGGGCGCGAAGGGCTGGTTCAGCGGCACGACCCACACGCACATGAACTACGGTGGCTCGGCCCGCATCACTCCCGACTACCTGATGATGACCGCCCGCGCCCAGGACATGGATATCCTCAGCGCCCTGATCGCCAACAAAGACAACCGCATCCTCGATTGGCAGTACTTCGAGAAAGGCGGAGGCGAGCACTCGTCTTCCAAAGGCAACGCCGAGCAGATCGTCGTTTTCGGTGAGGAGAACCGGCCACCCTTCTGGGGACACACCTTCTACATCGGACTCGATGACCACTACATCTCGCCCTTCCTCACTGGCTACGAAGGGACGGGCGTCGAAAGTCTCTACCCCAGCAACACCGACCTATTCCGCAAGGCCCGTGCGCAGGGAGCGGCGGTGGGCTACGTTCACGCGTTCGGCGGCAACAGCGACCCCTTATCAGGCGGCCTCGGCGGAGCCAAGGGGTTCGCCGTCGATCTCGCTCTGGGAACAGCCGACGGTTTCGAATGGTCGTCGTCCTCGCGGGCGGCGGTGATCGTCCTGCATCACGCGCTCAACAACGACTTCCGCATCACGCCGGTGGGCGGCGAGGACGCGCTCAATAACCTGCGCAAGCATCGTCCGATCGGCTCAATTCGCACGTACTCTCATCTCGGCGACAACTTCACGGCGCAAGGGTGGACCGACTCCATCAAGACCGGCCGAACCTACGTGAGCAGTGGCCCGCTGGTCGAGTTCACGATTAACGGCAAGGGCCCCGGCGAGGACGTGAAGTTGCCCTCCAGCGGCGGCGAGGTCACGATTGAAGGGCGGGTCTGGTCGACGACGGATCTTCGCAAGGTGCTCATCTACCACAACGGCGAGATCTGGAAAGAGATCGCCATCGGGGGCGATCGCCGCAACATGACGTTGCGAGAGACCGCCGAGCTGTCGAAGAGCGGCTGGTTCACGTTGACCGTCGAAGCCGACACGTACCCCAAAGGCGACCCGGCGGCGTATGCACAGGCGGTCACGAGCGGCATCCGCGTCTACGTTGGTGAGGGGAAGATCCGCAGCCGCGAGTCGGCCGAGTATTTCCTACAATGGATCGACAAGCTCGAGGGTCAGGCCGCCGATTGGTTCGGCTGGCGATCCGAGCGCGAGAAACAACACGTCTTTGCGCAGTTCGAGGAAGCGCGCGAAGTGTATCGTCAAAGGGCGCGCGAGGCGATCGAGCAGGCAAACTAAAGGTTGTGGAAAGAGCCGCACGGCTTCCCTCCGATCACCTGTGTGAAAAGCCTGATTGTGCCATGTAGGGGCCCGACATGCCGTGCTCGCGCCCGGAGTCGCATCTACGTCTGGAGCGTTGTCGAACTCGATCGTGGCTTTGCACGCCGACTCCGTGGAGGCGCGCGAGGGCGGATTGGGATCTCACCCGTTTGCGCTCCTCACCACTTGCCCATAGAATAAGGAAGCAGCATCCTGTGTGGGTGCCGGCCCGGGTAGCCCGCAACACCCTCCTCGCGGAGAGATGGCCGAGTGGCTGAAGGCGCACGCTTGGAAAGCGTGTGTAGGGGAAACTCTACCGAGGGTTCGAATCCCTCTCTCTCCGCCAGTTTTATCCTTTTAGAATCAGATACTTACGAGTTCATTGCCGAGTGTGTGCCAAGGATGTGCCAACAATCATTGGATCTGGGCGCCGGTAGATAACTCTTCGAAGTCCTCGAAACCGCGGCTGCCGTGCACGGCCCGCATGATATTGATGACCCGCTCCTGCCGACCGCGGTTCCACTTGGCGCAGTGCTTGCGGACGACGGCTGGACTGATTCCGAGGATGTCCGCAACATCCTGTTCCGTGCCCCCCTTGCTTAGAATCTCGGTCGCTAGGGTGTGACGGAACCTGTGCGAGCGGGCATTTTCAACACCCGCTATACGAAAAACCGCATCAAGCGTCTTGTGCGCCATCGTCACCAGTTGCCTTCGCGATGTCTTAGCGTTCCAGAAGAAATACTGGCACCCGTGGCTGGCTCTCTTCGGCACCGGCAGTGCGTCAAGCGCCTCTTGTAGGTCGGAGGGCATTGGTAGAAGTACGTGCCCACCTGTCTTCTGCGTGTGGAGATGAAGGTAGCCGTCCTTCACGCGGTCTCGCGAAAGTGCTATGACATCAGAGATTCGCAAGCCGGTGTATCGCATCAGCAAGACCATCGCGCGGGCACGAAGGCGCTCGTAGGCTTGACGACCGATTTTGTCGCACGCCGTGATAAGGCGGGTAACTTCCGGGGGTGTATACGGCTCCACCGGCCTGGATTTCGCTCCTCTTGGTGCTCGAATCTTCTGCGCATGGTTGTCGCCGATCCATCGCCGGTCCACCCAGAAACCGAAGATTTGCCGGAGCGTCTGAAGCTCTTTTTGGGCAGTCAGCGGGCTCAGGTCGCGACTCGCACAGTAAAGGTCGAGATCCTCAAGGGTCAGTTCCGAGAGTGTGCTGATCGCCTGGCTTTCGCAGAATCGCTGGAACTGATTGCACAGGTTTCGATACTTCCGTCGTGAAGCTGGTGAGAGATCCCGGCAGTGCTTCAGGAAAGCTTCTAGAGCTTCGGGAACAAGCTTTGGGTTTGGCGCATCGGGGTTCTCCCACGCGGCAACTTTTCGTAATGCGCGTTGCCAGTCCCGAACTCCTGCCGAACGACGGAAGCGTTTTCCATGAAGTTCCCCATCCACCCAGATCGGGCACTTGCACTTGAGGTACTTCCTCCCCTTCTTGCGGTGAGGGCACTTTGGTGTGTGGCGACGCCAGAGACCTAGCATGGCAGGCATTGTACGAGATCCCGACCCAGAGCCGGACTTGCTCATCGAGAACGCTCCTCGTGGACTCGGGCTGCGACGGATTCCGGAATGCGAATCGAAACGTAGTCGCGCTTGCCGTCACGTCGGCCAGACCGGCCGATCTTCAGCACGCCGGGCTCGTCTTGAAACAGCCGGCGGACTGTGCTCTCGTCGAGGCCCCAGACCGCCGCGAGATCCTTCGGACGGTAGTGTCGCTCGAAGGCGACGACTTTGCCGTTACCTGTCGGCTCGGCCACAGCGGGCGCAGCGTGGCGCTCGCGCATCCAGTGTTGCTTCTGCTCTAGGCTAGGCCGGTCCACCTTCATTTGCCGTTGTCACGCACGTGCGGGAGCCGTGGTCCCCTACGGCATCTGCAAGACACAAGACACGACAAGACGTGAGAATCCCAAAACTTTCCTCTATACGCGCGCGTTAGGGTTTTTTCTGGGAAAGACATGTCTTGTTACGTCTTGTGTCTTGTGAGCCTGCCTACTTCAGCCGGACTCCCTCCCACGTCCGGCGCTGGGTACCGTCGTCGTATCGTTTGCCCTCATTGCAGCCCAACGCCCGCAGCCGTTCGGCGAAGACCCTCCCGCCAAGAGGTTTGTCGCCATTCCTCGCACACCAACACTCGTAGCGGGACCGTACGTCAGACTTCCAAGCGAACGCTTTTGGTTCTTCGAGCGTCAACTCGCATTCGTCGCCGATGAAGTCCGAAAGCGGGTCGCATTCGGTGCGCCAGTCGTGGCGTGCCTCTTGGACATCGGGGATCTCCCCCAGCCCCTCCTCAAGGCAGCGAAGACAGCCCTGCATTGCCCACGCCAGTATGCCCTCGGCCTCAGTCTGGAGTCGCTGCGGGAGCTCTTTGTCGATTTCATCCTTCTGGAGGGGATAGTCGAAGGGTATTGGCCTTAACCTCTTCCAGACCGAATCGTCGGCACTGCGAATCTGAGGTCGCTCGTTCGCGTCAAGCCAAAGCTTGTGCGTGGCTGGAAACTCAATCGGGTTCTCGTATTTCCGTGCGGCCTTGATCCGGCTATAGGCACCTTGCGTCAGGTACTTCAACCGACCCTCCGCTAGCCGCTGGAATGCCTCAGCCTCGCTTGTCGTAACAAACCGCTTGCCAAGTAGGTCGACTAGATCCGCCTTGGAGTTGTTGTCGGACTGACGAGCATTGGCCATCAGGGATTCGATCAACACCTGGCCAGCGTAGTCGTCGCCAAGCACGTGCCGGATGGCGTTCAGGAAGGTCGTCTTGCCGGCATCCGTATCCCCGAACAAGCAGAAGACCGCCTTTTCACCGACATCCGCAGTCAGGCTCATGCCGACAGCTTTCTGGAGGAACTCTACTCGGACATGCGCTGCTTCGGCTGCGCCAGCAGACGCTCCCTCGCGGTCGCCCATAGCGCGGTGGAGTGACCGCAGATAGCGGGGACAGTCGGCCTCCGGCTTGTAGCGGTGGGGGCATAGCTTCATCAGCAGGTCTGAGCGTCGGTGCGGACGAAGCGTTCCGGTCTTGAGCTCCAATGTCCCGTTCAGACAATTCAAGAGGTAAGCCTGTCGATCGAACTCCAGCACAGAGACGGTAATGCCAGGCTGACACTGTGCCAGCGCGAGCATGTCGCGGACCGTCCGTGACTGCTCGGATTTCCGGGCGTGCCTTTCGGCTCTCTCGCGTTGACCGCCGTCTGTGATTCCCGCTGCCTGTCGATACATCGCGCGCATGGTGTAAATCCCGAACCTCTGCACCTGGCCGGTCGTGTCCCGCGTCCAGCGTCGCCCGTCCCAGATGAGCCAGCCCTTCAACTCAGTGCAGTAGCGGATGTCTTGTCCGTGCATCAGGACGAGCCTTTCGGCGTTGCCGGCATCGGTGTAGGGTTGCCGCGTCAGGTCCGGGTCGCCGGTCTCGGTAGCCTCATCGAAGAGCGCGAGCACAGCGTCGGGTCCGTCGCTCGCGAGTAAGTCATCAACGCTAACCTTGGCGCCCTCGCGGTTCGGCAGAGTCACAAGTCGGCAACGGGCGCCTCGACTGCGGAGCTCGGCCAAGAGTTGTCGGCGTGCTGCCTGGACCGATGGATTCGTGTGTACATCACTGTCGAAGCAGATGTAGGCGAGTCGGTCATCCCAGGTGATGCGGTCAAAATCACCAATGACGCCCTTGACGTCGCGACGGCCGCCGTCTGAACCGGTTGTCTTTCCAGTTGTGCCGCGCCAGTTCCAGACCCCCGAAAGCCCGACCGCCAACCATCGAGGCTTCGTGGGATCACCCCAAGTTGCGAGCCGATGGAGCGCCAGGGTCTTCTTCTCGCCTTCAGCGAGCGTGACGGGCAGATCGGTGTCCGATAGCGCTTCAGGCGGCGTCCCAGGAACGAAATAGAGCTGGTTCCCGCGGCCGGGAGGACTCAAGTATTTGCCGCGCTCTTTGAGCTTTCCGTCCTTGGATTCGATGTCCGGCTGGTCGCGGCGGACTCGGTACTCGCGCACGTGGTCCTGTCCAGGCAGGAAATAGGGGAATGCCAGACCCTGATACGCTCCGCTCCGCCCATTCCGCCCGAGCAGCTCCCGCGCTGTGGCATCGTCTACGCGGCGGATCTGCGCCTGCTCGATGATCTCATCGATGATCTCATCGGAAAGCCATGAGTTCTCGCAGAGCGAACGCACGTCCTCTTCTGTCGGCGGAGCACCCACAAGACGTTGAGCTATGGTCACTGTGATTCGCTGCTTTGGCCGACCTGTCTGAGGGGGTCGAAGGTGCGTCCCGCAAGGTAGCGTTCGATGTCGTCGAGTCGATATCGCACCGCTCCCTCGACCTTGAGGTACGTTGGCCCTCGCCGTTGCCAGCGCCACCTGCGGACGGCGGCAACAGTGACGCCAAGCAACCGTGAAACTTGACGTTCGTTTAGGAGGGCTTTGGAAGCGTTGTCACTCACAGCTACAGCCTAAGGCTGGAGCCGCTGGAGAAAACTGGAGAAGTTTGTGGATAATTCTAAGTGGCTGTTGATCAGTGAGTTAGCAGGACGTCTGGAAATCTGGAGTGAAGCTGGAGGACAGTCTCTGTCAAGCCTAATCAAGAGCGGTGGAGTTCGCCAGGGGAGCAGCCCAGCCGGTTTGCGATTTTCTCGAGCTTCTCCGCCGACGCTCGTAGCTCACCTTTCTTAAGGCGGTAGAGCACGGTCACACTCACGCCCAGACGGTGTGCCAGAACCTCCATGGTCAGTCCTTTCTTGTTCCTGTAGGCGTCGATGATTTGTTTCGCTGAGCGGTCCTGAGAAGTGGGAGACAGGCTCCGCGGAAGCCTCCCTTTCTGAGCGGCCTCTAAGAACTCGATCACCTCATCGAGCCGTTTGAGGAGGGTCTGGCGTGCAATAGGACCCGTCTCAGGAGGTCTCGCGAAGTACGCCTTGGCCACAGCAGTCTTCATAAAGCCTTCTCTGAACTCCGCTCTCTCGTCCTCCACCGCAAGCAACACCCTGGGCGCCAAGTTCTCCCGGAAACACCGGACCACCATTCGGTGGAGTTCTTCGGGAAACATCTGGTCAGTCGTCGGACTTGCAAGGAGAGCGGAGACGCGAACACATTCTCGTCTGAGACGAAGGAAGTCCTCAAATTGGTCCTTGAACGAGTCCTTAGATGTTGCCCCTTGTGCGGTGGTCCTCGTTGGCCGCCATCTCCAATAGTCCGGTGGCCAGGTGGCTACTAGACGTAGAGTCTGCTGTAGCTCTTCGAGCAGTTCCAGACCCCGTCGGACGTCGGCACTGACGTCCATTGAGGTGTCCCTGGGAAGCTCTCTTTCGGGCGGCCCCGCACAGAACGCGACAAAAGGAACCCCGTGCAGATCGTCAACAATCTGCTTGAGCATGGGATGCTTCGCGAACCGCCTTGACAAACCGTTAAGGACCAACGAAAGCCTTGTCCGAAACTCCAGGCCCACCTTTTTCCTCGTGGCGATAGCCCGACCGAACTCCTCTAGGTCACGCCCGATGCTATCCAGGTGAGTCATTGTTTTCTCAACATCTGTCCTCATTGGCAGTCACGGTCCGAAACAACGTCAGGTTCTGCATCTGTGGGTGCAGGCCTTTCGTCACATCGTCCCAGGCGATGGTTACAGTACTTGAAAACAACTTCTCACCGCCCGCGCGGTCCAGCCCCCTTCCCCGCCCATCTGTTCCACGGTGTTCAGGTCGCCGTCATCGGCCCGCAGCTAACTCGCCTCAAACCTGGTAGATAGCGCTGCTGCACACGGTGCTGTCGCCCTTCCACCGCCTGTTTTCATGGTTACTACGCCCCTGCCGTGTAACAGTGCCGCCAAGAGAAGGCTTGCCATCGTCCGGAGGGCTAGCCAGCGGGAACATCGCTCTCCGCCGCGAGTGTAACACCTGAGAAGGAACCTCGCTGAAACCGGTGTTCTTGAGAGCAGTTCGGGGGGATGCGCACACCGAATGCAGCGTGGCAGGGGGTAGCGAGGACTTGTCGTGCGAGCTCACGCACCCGATCTGGCCACCACGATCATATGGCCGACCGTGCGCAGCGTTCCCCGAGCAACCAGGCGATCCAAAGCTCGGTGAAACCGCTCCGCCCCCATGCGCCAGAGAGCTTGCTGCACGGTCCTGACCGTACAGACGCCGAGGCGATGGACAGCTCTGAGGACTCGCTTCTCGTCGTCCGAAAACGGCGGAACCTTCGGCGCCGGCGGCTTCTCGACCTGAGCCTCGACGGCGGCTTCTGGCTCCTGCGCCCTCAACTCCGGCAGCGGAATGTCCTCGTTGCTCGCCCGCCAGGTTTCCCCCAAGCACTCAAGCAACCCGTCGCCGACGACCAGTTCGTCGGGTAGCGGCGGGACTCGCCAAGGGCCTGCCTTCGCAGCAAAGCCCAGCGCCCGGATCTTCGCCGCTTCCTCGACCGTGAGGACAGTCTGAGCTGTGGCATCGGGCACCTGCTGGAGGTTTCGCAGCACCTCGACCAGCCCGGCAAAGTCCTCCTGGATGCCACCTCCGAACCGCTCCCAGTCCTCACGGCGCACCACCAGCGACTGCGGCAGATCGTCCGCACCAACGAGCTGCTCCATCGCCATGCGGACAGAGCGGTCCCCCAGTGGAACCACACCAACCGTGGGATCGTTGGGCCGCGGCTTCAGGCAAAACCCTCTTGCAGTCAGCACTCGCACGACGGCTTGAAACTGCTCACTGCTCATCTGTAGGCTCGGCATCAGAAGCTCCTTCGTCGCTCTCATTCTAGTGCCCGTGTAAAGGGGAGAATGGATGACCGCGCCGGTCATGCCTATTGCGCACGTGCGCAAATCTGGACAACAGAGCAAGCCACCATCCGGTCGCCTTAATCTATGAACACGCCCATGGGACAGCGGATGCGAAAAGCTGTGGTCCTGCTCGGCCTGGTTGGCTGCTCCGGGGTGGGACCACCTCCACCGGAGACTCCAGGGATCGAGCTGGTCGGCGTGTTGCACGACGAACACGCGCTCCGACGCCCCCACGACGTAGCGCTGCAGGGCGATATGGCTTTCGTGCCCGGCAAGGGAGGCTCGCTGGCACTGATCGACATCTCCGATCCCTCAAGGCCTCGACTGCTTTCGGCGATCGTCGACCCGGTCAAGATTGAGGACGCCGAGACTGTGCTGCCGCTCGGCGACATCCTCCTGTTGGGAGCGCGAGATCTCCACGCTGTCGACGTGAGCGACCCGCAGGCTCCCAAGATCCTCAAGACCATCTCCGATCGGCCGCGGATCGACAAGATCAACGGAATGGTGAAAGTGGGCCGCTACGTCTTTTCAGCGAACAAGACGGGCTTCGTCACGGTGTTCGACGTGAGCGAACCCCGAAACCCGCGGCTCGCCGATGTGCTCGACGCGCGGGCTCACGGGCAAGACAGGCCCCACGATATCGCCTCTTACGGCGAGGAACGAATTGTTGTCGTCGATGCCTCCCGCGACTCCGAAGCGGCGGTGCGCGTCTACCGAGTCCTCGAAGAGGGTCGGCTGCTGCCGAGCGAGCAGTGGGAGGCCGAGGGCCGCGTCGTCGCCGGCACGGAGAGCAGGCTCGATCTCGGCGGCGCCAACCGGGTCCACGTTGAGGGGACTCACGCTTATGTGGGAGCCTACGTCCCGGACCGCGTCGCCATTGTGGACCTCAGTGACCCCAGTGACATTTTTCAGAGAGCCAACCTTCCCGTATGCGACATCGACGCCACGGGTCTCACCCTGGTGGGGCGGGCACTGTTTGTTGCCGGCGGTGAATGCGTGGAAGCGATCGACGTTTCCGACCCGACCCATCTCGTCTCTGTGGCGCAGTACCGCAACGGCGAGCTGTTTCCGAGCCGAGAGATCCAACTCGACGGCGTCCCTCGGTACGACAACGGGCACGACTTGGTCTACCGCGATGGATATCTCTACGTCACGGCGCAGAATAACGCTCGCTTCGGGGTGCTGAAGGTGAACGAGCCGGCGGTGTTGCGGTTGGCGGAGGATCGCAATCAGCCCTGACGCCGTTTCCGGCGGAGTTGCGAACCGCGCAGTTGTGTTGGCCCCACTCCTGATCGCCCCGGGCTCTCGATCCATCATTGCTACGCAGGCTCGTCCGCTCTCGCTTGCACCGGCTCAAGGACTCCGCACGTGGGCCCTTTGCGCACGTGCGCAAATCTGACCGTCGGCGGCCTTTGCGGCTCAATTGCCCCCCAGCTCAACGGGGAAGCTCAGAAGAGCGAATCGTTCCACCCGACTGCATGTAGACGTGTTCTGTCTGGCTCCGCCGTTTGTCACCACGCGAGACCAACTGGACCGGATCGTCCATATCCTGAGCGAGTCGGCGAAACCAGTGCTGGGTTGACGAGAACCCGGATCAGCGTCGAAAGCGGGCAGCTCGACTTGGAGTTGCCCTCTACCCTTGCTGGCCAGGCTCTCTCGCCAAGATGCCTACGCAGCGGTCGATCAGCGGCATGGCGTCGACGCCGCGTTCCCAGAGCCGCTCCAGTAGCGCCCCCAGAAAGTGCTCCTCATCCACCCCACAGGCCCAGCACAGCTCCCCCAGGCTCGTCCGCTCTCTCTTGCGTCTGCTTAGGGAGGTCGTGCACCCGGATCACTTTGCGCACGTGCGCATCCTTCGACAGCCGGGCCAGCTCGATCAGCGCCTGGCGCCCACCGAGCGGCTTGGCCAGGTGCTCCAGGGTTGTGTTCGGGGGCCGGAAGAGCAGCCAAGGGTTGGCGGCTTTGGCGTCTTTCAGCCTACCGAGACTGGCCAGATGCTCGAGCCGATCGAGGTACTTCCGCGTGGGCATTAGGTCAAGGACCTCTGTCTTCCGAGCACTGGAGCCGCTTCAACCCCTCCTCCCGGAACTGAACCGCGATCTGGTCAGAGGTCATGTGCTTCAGGAACACTTCGCGGTCCTTGTACCCGTCCGGTTCAAGAGCCCCCTTGGCCGTCGCGGCAACGATGCCGGGTAGGGACTGCGCCACAACCAGCTTCGAGAGATCCAGATTGAATCGCCACATCGTCGCCACCAGCTGCCCCACAAAGCGTCCCGGCTCGATGCCGACCTCCTGGCAAAGCTCAGCGAGAGGTTTGGTGTCTTGCGTTGAAGGCTTGCACAGCGAGAGGACCTGTTTGACCTTCGGGTCTTGGCAATAGGAGGCAAGTTCGGCGAGCACAGCCCTGCCGCCCACGGCTTGCGCAATCTGCTCCAAGCGGGGTCCGGATCGGGAGCCCGGCGGACGACGATCCCCAGGAGCCGGCTGACGGCTCGGATCTGGATGGGCGCTGCCGGTTCTCTGTCTATCGGTTCGCGGCTTCATGACCTGATTGTAGGACGAGCGAGGAGGAAGCTATGCACAGATGCGAGGCGTTACCTGTTGCGCGCGTGCGCAATTGGACTGATGGCAAGAGCGTCGCGACGGGCCCCCGAGGCAGCCGTGATAGAGGTGCGGCTGCGAGCCGGCTGTAGGTCACGACCAGAGCTACTAAACGCTAGCCGACAAGGCAGGATCTAGCCGCGCTCCGTGGTCTTCGATGCCATTGAAGGAAGGGAGCGACACCTGTCGTGGATTGTCCAAGGCACAGCCAAGTGCGCCAGCGATTCGAGGATCTCCCTTAGCAGAGCCGCACGATTTCCAACTGGACGGCGATGGCTCGCGCAACGGGCTAGACTGTACTTCGATGCGCCCCCTCTTGCTTCTGCTCGCGGCTGCGGCGACGACCCTTGCACACCCGGGATCTGGCATCGTAGTGGATCGCTCCGGTCAGATCTACTTTGTCCTTTCCGGTCCCGCCGAGCGAATCATGCGAATCGACACGCGGGGAAACCTTTCTGCTTTTGTCACAGATGAGCGAGTCCGCGGAGCCCATCATCTCGTCATAGACGAGCTCGGGAACCTGTACACGGTGTCCGAATCGGAAAGTGTTGTCTGGCAGATCAAGCCAGATGGGCAAATACTCCGGGCCTATCCCCACTTGACGAGGAGAAGAGCCTCGAGGATCGGGGCTTGGGGGGATCCCTTCACCCTCGACCGAGACGGGAACATCTATTGCATTGGCTACCCTGAGCGCACCCGCATCCTGAGAATCAGCCCACGGGGCGTAATGACCTCCTTCGCCGGGGGTGTGTCGTCAGGTCACGCAGACGGGCCGGGTGCTAAGGCCAGGTTGGCAACTTGCATGGTTCTTCTATGGCTTGGGGGCCTGACAAGAGACCCTACCTGACGGATCGAAGCCGCATCCGCAAACTGGCACCGGACGGGACCGTTTCGACGGTGACCGTCAATGGGGGCTTTCGCCTTGAGCGGGCAATGGGACTCGCCCTGAATCAACAAGGGGAGATCTATGTTGCCGACTACGGCACGCAACACATCCTGAAGTTGACACCTCCAGGCCAGATAGCGGTAGTAGCTGGACCACCAGATCTAGCTCACCCGACTGGTGTGGCAGTCGGGCTCGCTGGGGAAGTCTACGTACTGGATCATCCGCAGGGTGCGACGCGGGTGTCCCAGGTTTTCTCAAGTTCCAAGGTCGGGATCATCGCGGTGGCCTCCGCTTCGATTCACAAAGCCGTACCAAGGGATTAGCTGAGGACCGGCCACAAGCATTAGCAGGGCGGCACGTTTCGGCGTTTTGTTCGATCTGTCTTGAGAGCCGCAAGAAGGGGATCATGTGAAACGAATCAAGTTCGGAGTCATTGGTCTGGGTTGGTTTGGCGAGAAGCATTGCGAGGTGCTTCTCGATCTGCCGCAGGTGGAGCTGTTCGCCCTATGCACACGGCGGCAGGAACGCCTCAAGGAGTTGGCCGACCGATTCCAAGTGTCACGGGTGTATACCGACTACAACGAATTGCTCGCCGACTCGGCGTTGGAAGCTGTCTCGGTGGTCACCATGTGGGACCAGCACGTGGAACCCACCCTGGCAGCGATGGAGGCCGGCAAACACGTTTTCTTAGAAAAGCCGATGGCTTCGACGCTGGCCGACTGCGAGGCCATCGTTCGCGCCGCCAAGGTCTCCTCCAAGGCTTTCATGGTGGGCCACATCTGCCGCTTCAATCCCCGCCACGCCGCAGCCAAGGCCGAAATCGACTCTGGAGCCATCGGCAAGATTGTCTCTATGTACGCCCGCCGCAACATCCCCGCTTCGGTCAGTGAGGGCGTCCTCGACAAGATCGGGCCGATCATCGGCGACGCCGTGCACGACACCGATTTGATGCTGTGGTTCAGTGGCTCCACAATCGAGACTGCCTATGCGCAGACACTATCCGTACGAGGCCTGAGACATCCGGACCTCGGCTGGACTATGTACCGGTTTGAGGACGGCGCCATCGGGGTGTGCGAAAACGTCTGGTTCCTGCCGCGGAAAACTCCGTTCCAGATTGACGAGCGCATCGAGGTTATCGGGACCAAAGGATCGCTTCACATCCACGAAACCCATCCCAACTTCTCCGTGTGCGACCAAGACGGCTGGCGTTCTCCTGACACGACCTACTGGCCGCGTCTGCATGGAGTGCGCTCGGGGGCTCTGCGCGAGGAGCTCGCGTACTTTGCGAACTGCCTGCTCGCGGGTAACAAGCCCGAGATCGTCACGCCTGAAGAGGCCCTAGAAGCGGTGCGCGCGTGCTTGGCCGCCGAAGAGTCCGCCGCAAAAGGCTCCGTCGTGCGGGTCCGGTAAACCTTGTTCAGCGCCATGAGTTCCATAACCACCTTGAAGCTAGCCCATCGCCCTTAACTTCGCCCTCATCGTCGAGGCCCTCGTTAGTGTTAAGACGCCCTAGTGCGGCGAGGCATCAAAGATGTGATTCGCGCTCGGGAATGTACTGCTGGTCAGGCGACAGTTGACCCCTTCGTCACCGGAAAACCGGGGGATGTGAAACGCCTTCGCTGGAGCGTAGACAATGTCCCCCTGGGCGGCAGTGACCGGGTTGTCGAAATCTCCTTCAAAGATCCATTGACTTGCAGATGTGCGCGGCTCTGCCACGTGGCCGGAGGAGAACTTCAGCAGATCCAGTTCCTACTCGGCCACGTGTCGGTTGAGACGACGGAGCGGTATCTCGGGTCGAAGCAGAAGCTCCGACACGCCGTGAACGACACCATGGGACTTGAGCCGGAACTTGGATGACATCAGCGAGCCGCCGCGTCAGCGCATGCGGCGGCATCGCCGTCCATGAATCCCGCTATGCCGACTAGTCAGGATTCAGCCCAACTTGAATCCTGCCCGCGCCCGTGACTTCCGCGAAACCGGGACATGTCGGAAGTTTTGTATAGTAGGGACACCGTGCCACAGCCCGCGCTCAGAAAGGAGCTGCTTGCTTTGAAGGCCGAGGACCTGCAGACGCGGGCTCAGCTTGAGGAGCGGCGAGTCCTCGGTAGCCCTGAGCCCTGGAAGAGCCTGTTCGCTTCGTCGTAGCGACTGTAGTAGCAGAGGAGATCCTCCATCCGTCCCTCCTGGTTCCTCTGACACCATTCTCTCGTCTCGGCTCCCGTTCCGCCGGATCTTCCGATGATGGGGATTCGCGGAAGGCGGCACATCCGGGTTACTGATCGCTGTAGCCGTGGGAGCTGCCTCGTTTTGGGAATTCGATTCCGCACCTGCGCTGCGCCGCACAAATCCACAGTTGGGCGCAGTACACCCCTAACCACAATTACAGTTTGTCGTCACCGAATTGGGATTCTCAGACGCTTCGCGCCACGAGCTTCCAACAGCTCAGTTTGTTAGCTCGGTAGTATTGGTGCCATGAGAGTTGAAACGCTCGCTGTGCACGCGGGGCGGAATGTTGACGGTCCCACCGGCGCTTTGTCCCCACCGATCCATCTCTCGTCGACCTTCGAACGAGATTCCGACGGTATGTATCCACGCAGGACTAAGCGGGCGGTCAAGAGTTTCTCGCGGGCGTGGTCGATCAACTTGAGCAAGTTCTCACCATGAGCGGGGGTGAAGCATGATCCGGTTCAGCAAAACCCTTCTGCGCCTCCTGTCGGCCGCGGCGATTTCCGGTTGTCGGCGCCGAATTTCGCACGGAGCCGTTCCCAAAGCAGGCCAGGGCCTCAACGCATGCCGTTATAGGCGTTCTAGACGTTTCTCGACGTTTCCGCAAGGCGGTACGGCCCCGAATCCCACTTCGAGCCTAAAACTCATCTCAGCGCTCTATTTTAGAGATACTCGTTAGCCCGGTAACGCATCTGCAGGTCGGCTGCCCAATACGGCCTCGTGTCCTCTCGCTCCAGAGGTTGATGGATGCACCCCAAACAGCGTCTCACTTCCGTCTCGTGCCCTGCCTGCCGGAACGCCGCCACCGCACCGACCGCCGCTCCAGCGTCTACGCCCAATCCCGAGGTCAATCAATTCAGCATCTCCTACATGCTTGCCGGCGAGGGGCAAGCCCTCGGTGTCAGCAAAGTCGATCCTTTTGCCACGGAGCCCTCTGACGAGAATCAGTGGGTTAAGGAGGGTCCGCATCTCATGATCCTTGTGCCGGACCCGGCTGCCCTTGAGGGTCTTTCGACCGATCCGACTGACCCAGTTCATGTGATGTGGAAGGACACCCCCTACGCGCATATTATGGTCAAGGTCGCCGAGGAGAAAAGTGGCGAGTAGGCAGATTTCAGACTCGGTCTACTGGTACTTAGATCGAAACTAATGGGAACGCAGTGTCTAAATGGCCCGACCGTACTATTGACCATCGCGAAGGTGGCGGTGCAAACTGATCGCAGCCCTGGAACCCTTCTGGGCGTTCGTTTCTGTCAGAGAGAACCCCATGAAATTCATCAAAATGGGGTATCCACTTGACTCAGGTAGCCCCTAGGCGTTGTGGTTTGGTCGATCCATGGACGCCAGCACACTGCACCCAGAATGCACCCTGGGGCGCCAGACGCCGGTCTGCAGGCAATTGGGCCACGAGGCTGCGTTTCGGGCCGATCAAGGATTACGCACGCGCCATGGCCATCGCAGGCTTGGAAACGTGGTGCTATCGGCAAGCCTTTCCGGGGGCCGCCAATGGCCAACCACAGTATGTTGTGGTCACCTGAGTCAAATGGATACCCCACTTTCATCAAATCAAATACTGACGGGCTCTTGAGCCGTCTACTCCGCCGCGATGGCAGATCGCTGCTGCTGGCCGGACTAGTGATGGCCGGGTCAATGGTACTTTCCACCCCGCTGTTCGGCCAGGCGCTACCCCAGCCGAATGGTGCGACTCAGATTGATGGCGGTGGACCGGTGAACGTTGAGCAGCTCACGGAGCGGTCGACCCTCATCGTTCGAGGGATTGTGGCCAGCAGCGAAGCCAAGTGGGTGGGCCGCGTGATTTATACCCACTACAACCTGGTGGTGCAAGAAACCTTGAAAGGCGGAGCGCAGAGCAGCGTGACAGTGGCTGTGCTTGGGGGCGCGCTCGGAAACGTGCGGTTGGCCGTTCCGGGCGTCCCGGATCTTAGCACCGGAGAGGAACTCGTCTTCTTTGGCCAACCTCTCGACGGTAAATCGAGTTTCAAACCCATTGGAACTGTCGATGGGCTCGTCCCCGTCAATCGGGCGGATGGGGGCTCGGAGGGCACCGTGGCGCCGAGCGGCCGGCCGGAGAACTTAGAGGCATTCCTGGACAAGGTACGCGGGCTCAGCCGATCGCGGCAAGGTAACAACTAAGATGACCAAGAGAGAACCATTCAAAAAGAAGCCACTTCCATCACTCGTTCTATTCGGGCTCTTGCTGGCACTGCTGGCGGGGATGTGGTCCGCGGGAACGGTACGCGCCGGCGACGACCTCGACCGGGAGGACGCAGGCGTGATCTTCGACACCTTTTGGGACCAGCGGTTGTTTGACGGAACCGAAGCGGCAGCGATCGAGATATTCCACAATCCGGCGGGTATCCCGGTAGTTCAGGCGGCCTTCGAGACCGAACTCGAGCAAGCTTTTAACAACTGGGAAGCCGTGGACGACGGACTGGCGGAGGAGCCGGCCGTTCCGATCGTGAACCTGGCCGGTGCTACGGCGGTCACGGATGCGGCTGCGCTGGACGGCGTCAACGCGGTGGTTTGGACATCCGGAGCCGCGGGCGGAACCTTGGCCATCACACCCTGCTGGGCCCTGACGGCGGACACGATAACCGTTGACGACGGGTCTGGCGGCACTGTACTGCCCACCGCGGGAGGACCAATCCCATTTCCGGGCGGGATCGGCGTGACCTACCCGAAGGGTGCATTGATCGATTGCGGCATGGAGTTCGACAGCGCCGACGCATGGTCGACATCGGCCGGGCCTTCCGTGGGCGAGTTTGACGTTCAATCCGTCGCATCGCACGAAGGCGGCCATTTCGTGGCACTCTCGCACTCTACGGTCGGCAACACCACCGGGGTGGACGCGACGAGTGCAACGATGGCGAATCTCGCGATCACCAACGACATCAATGTCCGCAGCTTGGAAGAGGACGACAAGGCTTCGCTCCTACGCACCTATGCGAGGACCGCGAACCCTCAGCACGCCGCGACTCTGGGTGATCGCGGAATCATCCACCTCGATCTGAAAAAGGGCGGCGCTTGCGAGGATGCGACCGGCGTCTCCGTGTGGGCCTACCGCACCCCGGAAGGGCTGACAGGCACAAATCGAGTGGAAGTGTTTAGCGGCTCCCAGCTACGGGCCGGGCTCCCGGGCGAACCGGCAGACGGTTCTGTGGACCTGAATGTGCCGCCTCTGCCCGGCGGTGAATCCTATACGATCTTTGCACGCACTTTGGACAGCAGTCCGCCTGCGGCTCCGACTGTCTACTCAGCCTTCCGCTATAACAACACGACCATTAACTCAAACCTCCTGGATCTGCCAGGTCAGAGCACGACCTTCGACAACCTGGCTACCGTTAACAGCCTAGCGGCCGGCGCAACCGTGGATCTCGGGAGTATCGGGATCCGAGATTGCTGGATAGCACTCCCGGGTTCCAATGTTGATATTTCCGCGGACTCCGTGACCGCGCCGGGAAGCGCCAACCTCGGCTCTCAGATAGCGGTGACCTCAAGCTTCAGCAACCTAGGAACCGCTGCCAGTGCCGGGTTTGACGTAGGAATCTATTTTTCGACGGACATGGTGATCAATGCCGACGACGTCCCCACTGGGTCTACGTGCACCTCAGCAGGCCTGGCCGCAAGCCCCGGCCCCCCGGCGACAGCGGCAGCTGTGACGGCTTCGTCAACGTGCCGGAATTGCTGCCGGGAACCTACTATGTCGGACTTCTTGTTGACCTCGACAACGACATCGGCGAAAGCGACGAGTCGAATAACGGGGCGGCCGCCGTCGCAACTATCAACATTTCCGCTGACCCACTCAATCCGATCATCAACGGCAGCTTTGAAACCGGTGACTTCAGCGGCTGGACCCTCACAGAGATCGATCCGGCATCCACTCCGAGCCTGCCTCTGAGCGTTGCTGGCGCCGGCGTCGAGTTTCCCGCGGACACTTTCTCTGCCCCGCCGGAAACCCTTGATTACTTCACCAGTGCACCAACACACGGGCAGTATGCAGCACTCCACGACTTCAACGGAGACGATCCGGTGACGCCAGGCTCTCCTAACCTGAGAGAGCTATACCAGGATGTTAGCCTGCCGTCCGAAGCCACCCATCTGCTGTTCGACTATCGGGCTGCGTGGGAGCTCTTCCGCTTCGGGTCCACCGTGGACCGCACGTTCAGCGTCGTGATAGAGCCTTCGGGCGGCGGAGCGCCGCTGCAAAGCGAAGTCATCTTGTCCGCGACGAACGGCGGGTTTGAAGAAGATACTGACAATCCTTCAGGAGGAGGGCCCGGATATCCAGCGGGAGTCGTCGATTTGACCGCCCTCGCGGGGCAGGCCGTGCGCATCAAGTTTGTATGGGATACCCCGGAGCCGGGAACCGGATTTGGCTTCTTCCAGCTCGACAACGTCCGGATCCTCGCCACGCCCTCGACCCTCGTGTGGGAGAACCTCGTGGTTTCCGGTGTTAGCAACGATGCCTGGACGACCGTTTCACCACTCACGAACGTCTATACCTCCCCGGTGGTCGTCTGCTCGGCCAACTACGAAAGCTCGGACCCGCCGTTGGTTCCGCGCATCCAGAACGCGTCCGGCAGCAGTTTCGACGTGCGCGTGGACCGGGCCGATGGCTCGACGTCGCCGATCATCAGTGGTATCGACGTACACTGCGCCGTGGCGGAAGAGGGCATCTACACAGACGTGCAGCATGGGATCACCATGGAAGCAGTCACATTCACCTCCACGGTCACCGATCATGACGCGTCTTGGCTTGGCCAAAGCAGGAGCTACGCGAACACCTACACCAATCCCGTGGTCGTGGGGCAGGTGATGACCTACAACGACGCCGAATTCTCCGCCTTCTGGAGCCGCGGCAATGACCCCCTGAGCCCGCCCTCGGCGAGCGTGCTCTATGTGGGCAAGCATGTCGGCGAAGACCCGAATCTTGTACGCGCGGACGATACGATCGGCTACATCGTGATCGAGTCGGGCAGCGGGAACATAGGGACTGTCGCGTATGAAGCCGGTCTGGGGACAGGCACTGTACTTGGCGTGGGTGACGCCCCTCCGTATAACTATGGCCTCACCGGTTTCGCTACAGTCACTGCCGCGGTGGTCAGCCAGGCGGCCATGGACGGGGTCAACGGAGGCTGGGCTGTGTTGTATGGACCAACCGCGGTTACGGCCAGTGGTCTGAACTTGGCCATCGACGAGGATCAAGTGGGCGATGTTGAGCGCTTGCACACCAACGAGCAGGTGGCCTACCTTGCTTTCGGGACCGGCCCCGACCCCGTCGTCACCATCACGTCTCCGGCCGACGGCGCCAATTTCAATGAAGGGGACAACATCTTTTTCACCGGAACGGCTACCGATCCCCAAGACGGTGATGTCACAGCATCTCTCGATTGGACATCTAACCTCGATATGGGCTCGATCGGAACCGGAGGTAGCTTCTCGACATCCACGCTGTCGGTGGGCACGCATGTAATCACGGCTACAGCGACCGATTCGAATTCCAACACGGGTTTCGACTCCATCAGCATCACAATCGACCCGAACGTGGCCCCCACCGTCGTGATCAGCAGCCCGGCTGACGGCGCCGTGGTGATCGCAGGCGCAAATGTTACGTTCACCGGTTCCGCCACCGACCCGGAAGACGGAGACATATCATCGTCGCTGTCCTGGACCTCCAATCTGGAAGGCACCTTGCCCGGTGGAGCAACTTTCATGGCGCCTCTCACCATGCCCGGATTGCATACGATCACCGCTGACGTCGTCGATTTGGGCGGGTTACCCGGGTCAGACATGGTGAACGTCACCGTACTCGCTTCGCCCCCGGTCCTCGTGTGGGAGAACCTCGTGGTTTCCGGTGTTAGCAACGATGCCTGGACGACCGCGGGACCTCTCACGAACACCTATACCTCCCCGGTGGTCGTCTGCTCGGCCAACTACGAAAGCTCGGACCCGCCGTTGGTTCCGCGCATCCAGAACGCGTCCGGCAGCAGTTTCGACGTGCGCGTGGACCGGGCCGACACGACGCCTACGGACCCCTTGGCCAGCGGCGTCGATGTGCACTGCGTGGTGGTGGAGGAAGGCATCTACACCCAGGGTGTCCAAGGAATCGACATGGAGGCAGTCACATTCACCTCCACGGTCACCGATCATGACGGCTCCTGGGCTGGCGAGAACAGAGGGTACGTGAACACCTACACCAATCCCGCGGTGGTTGGGCAGGTGATGACCTACAACGACGCCGAATTCTCCGCCTTCTGGAGCCGCGGCAATGACCGCCTGAGCCCGCCCTCGGCGAGCGTGCTCTATGTGGGCAAGCATGTCGGCGAAGACCCGAATCTTGTACGCGCGGACGAGACGATCGGCTACATCGTGATCGAGTCGGGCAGCGGGAACATAGGGACTGTCGCGTATGAAGCCGGTCTGGGGACAGGCACTGTACTTGGCGTGGGTGACGCCCCTCCGTATAACTATGGCCTCAGCGGTTTCGCTACAGTTACCGCCGCGGTGGTCAGCCAGGCGGCCATGGACGGGCTCCACGGAGGCTGGGCTGTGTTGTATGGACCAACCGCGGTTACGGCCAGTGGTCTGAACTTGGCCATCGACGAGGATCAAGTGGGCGATGTTGAGCGCTTGCACACCAACGAGCAGGTGGCCTACCTTGCTTTCGGGACCGGCCCCGACCCCGTCGTCACCATCACGTCTCCGGCCGACGGCGCCAATTTCAATGAAGGGGACAACATCTTTTTCACCGGAACGGCTACCGATCCCCAAGACGGTGATGTCACAGCATCTCTCGATTGGACATCTAACCTCGATATGGGCTCGATCGGAACCGGAGGTAGCTTCTCGACATCCACGCTGTCGGTGGGCACGCATGTAATCAAGGCTACAGCGACCGATTCGGATTTCAACACGGGTTTCGACTCCATCAGCATCACAATCGACGACCCGAACGTGGCCCCCACCGTCGTGATCAGCAGCCCGGCTGACGGCGCCGTGGTGATCGCAGGCGCAAATGTTACGTTCACCGGTTCCGCCACCGACCCGGAAGACGGAGTCATATCATCGTCGCTGTCCTGGACCTCCGATCTGGAAGGCTCCTTGGCGACCGGTGTAGCAAATTTCATGGCGCCTCTCACCATCCCCGGATTGCATACGATCACCGCTGACGTCGTCGATTTGGGCGGGTTACCCGGGTCAGACATGGTGAACGTCACCGTACTCGCTTCGCCCCCGGTCCTCGTGTGGGAGAACCTCGTGGTTTCCGGTGTTAGCAACGATGCCTGGACGACCGTTTCACCACTCACGAACGTCTATACCTCCCCGGTGGTCGTCTGCTCGGCCAACTACGAAAGCTCGGACCCGCCGTTGGTTCCGCGCATCCAGAACGCGTCCGGCAGCAGTTTCGACGTGCGCGTGGACCGGGCCGATGGCTCGACGTCGCCGATCATCAGTGGTATCGACGTACACTGCGCCGTGGCGGAAGAGGGCATCTACACAGACGTGCAGCATGGGATCACCATGGAGGCAGTCACATTCACCTCCACGGTCACCGATCATGACGCGTCTTGGCTTGGCCAAAGCAGGAGCTACGTGAACACCTACACCAATCCCGCGGTGGTTGGGCAGGTGATGACCTACAACGACGCCGAATTCTCCGCCTTCTGGAGCCGCGGCAATGACCCCCTGAGCCCGCCCTCGGCGAGCGTGCTCTATGTGGGCAAGCATGTCGGCGAAGACCCGAATCTTGTACGCGCGGACGAGACGATCGGCTACATCGTGATCGAGTCGGGCAGCGGGACCATCTCAGGGGTGGCGTACCAGGCCGCCCTAGGTTCCGACACGGTGTTGGGCGTGGGTGACGCCCCTCCGTATAACTATGGCCTCAGCGGTTTCGCTACAGTCACCGCCGCGGTGGTCAGCCAGGCGGCCATGGACGGGGTCCACGGAGGCTGGGCTGTGTTGTATGGACCAACCGCGGTTACGGCCAGTGGTCTGAACTTGGCCATCGACGAGGATCAAGTGGGCGATGTTGAGCGCATGCACACCAACGAGCAGGTGGCGTGACGGCGTGACCACGCCGCCGGTGACAGAGAAGATGGACTGACCTGTCCATGCCGCGAAGTCGCAGAGTACGCTTCTAGCGTAGAGATCAGATGCGCACAGCCTGGCGGCCTTCAAGCCTCCCACATGAATAGACGCCCGAGGTCGAGGTTGCACTCGTACGGCTCGGGCGGCTCCGGAGCCCCGTAAGCGAGGATGGGAACGGTGGACTCGAAGCGCGAACCGTGAGAGCGCACGCTGACCGTCTCGCGTGCTTTCTCCAGCGCGCCAAAGGCGACGTGCTGCTTTCCTAACAGGAAGATGTCGCCGATGCGGTCCCGATGCAGCCGGAACGTCTCGCTGGCCTCCCGTTCATTTACAATCCGATACTGTATCTTGACGCGATCGCGCCGCTCGTTGGGGGACGTTTGTTCGCCTACAAAAAGGAGTTGAAACGGTTCCACGCGGACACTGCCGGACTCCGGATCTCATCGCTCATTCTGGGCAAGACTATCGTCACGGGGACCTTCGAAGCCTACGGAGAAATCTGTAAGCCCGACGAGTTTCCGCTCTTCGATCCTGTGCGTACGATGCTTTGCCAGCCGGTAGTCAGCAAGTTCCTGGGGTACTTTTTCTACACCCGGTTCGGCATGCGACTCCCGTCGTCGATCATGCAACCGATCCGCGCAAAAATGAGTGTGAAAGGCAACGTGCCGGGTCTTGCGCAGGGCGACTACAGCTGGGAGGGGTTCGACGTACAGGCGGAAGGCGCGTGCCGACTTCGCTCGCCGTGGCATCTCCAGGAGCCGTTCTCCCGCACCTCAATCACCGAAACTGTCCCGGCTCGGGGCGCGACGGGTTAATGCGATCGCGACCTCGCCGAGCGTGGAATGAACCTCGTCGAGCCCGACGAACGACGCTCCAAAGATAGAACGTCGGAACCACCTGGATCGCTGAAGCGCATCGATCCTACTGTGAGTCTAAGTGAGTAAAGGTCTCGCACGACTTACCGTCCGTGCGTTAGCCACCCCGTAAAGATTTCGTGAACCTATCGATGTTGAGAGCTAGGCGCTCTGACCGAGGAACCGAAGTAGTTTGGTGTCTGTTTGGTGTCGGTTTCTAGAGAGCACCAGGCAGACTCAAGGGAACCAGATAGACTGACGAGACAAGTGTCAAGTTCCTGGAATCAGGGCACTTACAAGACATCTATAGTGCTTTCAATAACTTGTGCCAGTCGGCGGAGTCGAATCCCTCTCTCTCCGCCACATGAATCCCCTTGCGGGTTTCTCCAGCGTGTCATACCCCAACGTCACAAGTTGCCCGCGCGAGTCGTCCCATTTCTGAAGAAGCAATCACAGCCAAACTCGGCCCTCGTGGAATCGCTTCGAAGTTCGACAGGCATATGAAGCGCAACCACACCACTCTTGTGAAATCGACGGCTCGAACGCTGTCGGAAAACCTCGGGTACAGACAGTGAATTGAGCCCGGCCAGGAGCGAATCCGCGACCCGCATCACATCCGACCGGGTCGCTGCCTGCAACACGAAGGCGCACGACTGAAACCGCCACGCCGGCCCAAACACCCTCACGCACGAACGTCGCGGATACTGTAGAGTCCGGCCGGCGGCCATCGGTGCCGACCCGCCCGCAGCCCATCTTCGTGGTTCCAAAAGGCGGTTGGGTAAGAGCGAACCCCTTGTCGCGGGCCCGCCGAAGCCGGCCCGAAAGATGCGCGGACGGCGCAAGCCGCCAGCACTTTCAGAATATACTGAAATATCCTCCTCACCAATGAAACTGGTCTTGACAAGCCCTCCGACGTTTGTCATACTCCCCGCTACTCGGGGATGGGGTCCTGGGTGTTTTTCGTATTGGGGAGGGGCTCTGTAATCATCGCCAAGACTCGGAGGGGCCATAGTGCAACATCTAAGCACACGTGCCAGGGCAGTGGGAAGCGAGAAAGAGAATGGAAAAGACAGCGGACGCAGTTGTAATTGGAGGTGGAATCCTCGGCGCCAGCACGGCTCACTTTCTGGCCAAGAAGAAGTTTGGAAAGGTTGTACTGGTTGAGAAGACCAGGTTGGCCGCGGTGAGTACGGGGCATTCGGCGGCCATTGTCAGGACGTTCTATTCGAACCCTCTGACAATGGAACTTGCGCTACGTTCACGATCGTGGTTCGAGAATGCCGCGGAAGCGCTTGGGGGAGACTGCGACTTTCGGCAGGTCGGGTATTGTTGCCTGTTCGGAGAGAAACTCGCAAAGACGGGAGAACAGATACTCCAGATCCCCAGGCCCGAGGGCGCGGTCGCGAACAAAGTCTCCCCCGACCGGATCAAAGAACTAGCTCCACTCATCGACGTGGACGATATTGTTTTTGGCATCCACGAACCGTTGTCCGGGTATGTGAACCCGGCGAAAACGACGGAGAACCTGGTAAGCAGAGCTAAGGATTGGGGGTTGTCGGCTCATGAAGGTGTCGCGGCGACAAGGATAGGCTTGACCGGCCATCGCGTGAGCGCCGTAGAGACCGATCAAGGGACAATCGAAACCCCCGTGGCCGTGAACGCCGCCGGCGGTTGGGCTCGCGCGATCGGTCTTACGATAGGACTGAACTATTCCTTGCGCTGGAGCCGCGAGGCGGATCTCGTTGTCAAGAGACCCGCCGGGTACGCCGACTTTCCGGTCATCGCCGATCCCAACCTGCAGGTGTATATCCGGCCGGAAGGCGACGGGAGCGTGCTTTCGGGGCTCGGGCCGCCAAAAGAGGTCGAGCCCCTGGACATTGACAACTATGATCCTGGGCTGGACGCACGCTCGCGCCGGCGGATTGAAGCCGGGCTCTTTCGAAGAATGCCCGCACTCAAGGAGCAAGCATTGGTAGAGGGTTGGGGCTCGATGTATGCCATCACGGACGATTGGCATCCGCTGGTGGGTCCGGAGCCCGGTCTTGACGGGTATTACGCTTGCTTCGGGGGCAGTGGACACGGCTTTAAGCTGGGGCCTCCGATCGGCGACTCGTTGAGCGACATGATTGCCGGAGTCGAGCCGAAGATTGACATCCATGCATTTCGGCCGAACCGCTTCATCGAAGGGGAGATGTTTACCTCTGCTTGGGGAGGTGGGAATCGCGCCTAGGCACGACAACCGCGCCGCGACGTAAGTTTGTGCCTCGGGTGCAGGTACCGACTTACAGGATCGAATCGGCTTTCGTTGTGCGGCGTAGTCCGAGTCCTTCAGTGACGGTGGGGAGTTCGATTCGACAGCAGTTTAGGAGGAAGAATGGCGCTAGAAGCTGGGTTTGGGCGGGCGTTAATGAACCCACCGCTCAACATCCCAACGGGCATGTGGATGGCCCAGAAGCACGTTCGGGGCTCGGGTTTAGATATGGACATCGCCGCCACGGTGATCGTCTTGCGAGACGGCGATGTGTCGACCGCACTGATCGACCTTGACCTTTGTTTTCTCTCGGACTCCCAAGCCGCCGCCATGAGGCAAGCCGTGCGCCAGGCGACCGGGATTCCCATTGAGAACGTCCTGCCATTCTGCAGTCACACGCATGCGGGGCCGGTGATTGTGGAGTCGTATCGCGGGGAGGGGGAAGACTGCGTGGCGGCCTATGCGCAGATGCTTCCCTACTGGGTAGCCGGCGCCGCGGTGGCCGCCTTGACCCGTTTGGAGCCCGTTCGCGTTGCCGCCGAAACAGGCCGGTCCGACATTGGCGTCAACCGGGATTTGCCGCAGCCGGATGGCCGGATCGTGGTGGGTTGCAACCCGGAAGGCTTTCGCGACCCCGAAGTCGGGGTGATCCGCGTCGATTCGGTGCAAGGGCGCACGCTGGGCTCGATCGTCAACTATGCCTGCCATCCGACGGTCCTGGGACCGGGCAATGAGCTGATCAGCCCGGACTATCCTGGGAGCGTTCGTCGAACGGTGGAACGGGCTACGGGCGGCCTGTGTTTCTTCCTGCAAGGCGCGGCGGGGAATGTCGGCCCGATCGAAACCTTCGTCGACGATGCCGCTGTGGCCCGACGACTGGGTACGCTCCTGGGTCTGGAGGCGGCGCGGGTCTTTTTCGAGTTGCAGACGAAGCCTGTCGAGAAGCGGTTGAAAGACGTAGTCGCTTCCGGAGCGGCCCTGGCCTACTACGACGATGTTCCTGTCGACGTTCCCGAACCCCGCTTGCGGCTGGCTAGCGCGTACGTGGACCTTCCGGTCCGGCCCCGTCTTGCCGAGGTTTACGAAGCGGCTCCCGAGCAGTTGAAACAGTGGGAGGCACGGCTCGCCGATCTTGAAGCGGGCGACGGCGATGACAGCGACATTGCCGTCGCCGTCCAGCAGATCACGCGGAGCAAGCTGCGGGCCGACCGCCAGGAACGTTACTCCGGCAAGAAGAGCCTACCGGTGGAAACGCAAGCCATCCGGCTTGGGGACACGGCGATCGTCGCGATCGGCGGCGAGCCCTACAGCGAGATCGGGGTAGCCGTGAAGAACGCTTCGCCTTTCAAGAACAAGACGCTTGTCGCCGGCTACTTGGGAGGGGACATGATGTACATCCCGACTCGGGAGGCGTATCAGTTCGAGCCGCCGTCGATGGAGGTGGACAATTCTCCGTACACCGAAGACGCGGCGGACCTAGCGGCCGATCACCTGACGCGCCTTCTCCAGCGGCTGGGCCAGGACGGATAAATGCCCGAGCCGACGAAGCAAGAAGAAGCCAAGTTCGACCGCACGCAAAAGTACGTGGCGGCGTTGCTTTTCGCGATGCTGTTTCTGAACTACCTCGACCGCCAGGTGCTTGCCGTGCTGGCGCCGATCATGCGAACGGAGATCGGTCTGACCCAAACGGACTACGCTTGGGCCGTTGACGCCTTCCTGTTGTCGTATGCGGTCATGTATTTCGGGTCCGGACTCATTCTGGACAAAGTCGGCTCACGAGTCGGGTTGACGCTGTTCGTCGGCTTGTGGTCTCTCGTCAGCGCACTACACGCGACAGTCCGTGGTTTTTGGAGCCTGGCCGTGTTTCGTTTCCTGCTCGGGGTGACCGAGCCGGGTGGCTTCACGGGGGCGGTGAAGACTGTCGGCGAACGGTTCAACGCCAAGCAGCGGGCAATCGCCACAGGCATCTTCAGTACGGGCGCGAGTGTCGCCGTCATGGTGTCTCCGCCGCTGGTGGTCTACATGAGCGCGCGTTTCGGCTGGCGGATGGCCTTCCTGATCCCAAGCTTACTCGGCCTTCTCTGGCTCCCTGTTTGGCTCAAAGTCACGCGGAGGCAGTCCACGGCGTCGGCTGAATCGAAGCAAACGCCGGGCTTCAGCCTGAAGGACCTGGGCATGTTGCGCAACCGACGTGTTCTGGCGTACGTTTTGGCACGGTTCTTTGGTGACTTTTCAGGGTACTTTCCACTATTCTGGATGCCGGACTATCTCACCAGCCACAAAGGGTTCAGCTTCGCGATGATGGGGATGCTCGCCTGGATTCCGTTCTTCTGGAATGACCTCGGCCCGCTCGCCGGCGGGTACGCTTCGAACGGGCTCATCCGTCGCGGCCATCCCATCATCTTCTCGCGCAAGGTCATGATGACCGTAGCGACGGTGTTCGTTGCCACCGGCGCTCTCTTCAACTCCGCGACCGGTACGGTGGCGGTGCTGGCCTCCTTGAGCGTTTCAACCTTCGGAGTGGGTGTGTGGGCCGGAAACTTGCACACCCTTCCCAACGACAGCTTTCCGAAACATATCGTAGCCACGGTTTATGGGCTGGCGGGATCGGCCGGCGCTGCCGGCGGCATCCTTTTCAACACACTCGTGGGTTACTGGAGATCCCAGGGCGATTACTGGACAGTTTTCACGTTGTGGGCAATCCTAGAACCTCTCGGTCTCATCGGCTTGTGGCTCTGGCTGCGGGACGAACCGACCGAACAGGAGGCAGTATGAGTTATCCGTTCTATCTGGCCGAAAACCTGAATAGGACCGTGCGTGACGAGACTGCGTTTGTCACCCTGGCCCTGCGGAACTTCGAAGCGATCATGCAGACGAACAGCCAGTCGGCCACGATGAAGAAGATGCGGGTCATTCAACTGGAGGCCTTGATATCGCGGGCCATCTATCGCACCGGGGCCGAGCCTGATCCGCTGTTTCGAAAGAGCATGGAGTTCCTCCAGAAACTGTCCAAGACCCCGGTCGACCGAAGCGACTGTCTACGGACCGTCCTAGTGGAGTTTTGTGAAGAGGTATTGCGGCAGGTTCCGAACGAGACATCGCGTGTTCCGAGCTTGCTCGAACGTTTCTTCGAGTACATCAGAAACGAAGCGGCAAACCCTCTGACGGTGGCGGTGGTTGCTCAGGCACTCAGCGTCAGCCCGTCGCACCTCTCCCGTGCGGTGCGCCTGGCCACGGGGCGACCGCCAAGTGAGTTCATCCGGTTCACCAAACTTGCCCGGGGCCGGGAGCGCCTGGCGACGAGTTCCGTCACGCGGGCGGCACTGGACAGCGGTTTCAACAAGGTCAGTGCCTTCATCGCGCAGTTCCGCAAACAGTACGGGGAAACCCCCGGCACCTACAAGCGCCGACTCGAGATGGGTGGCGGGGACGTTTATTCTGGAGTGAGCCACTAGGCTACGGTCAGGCGGCATTTCTCACCACCTCACGGTCGAAGCAGGCGACAAGACCGTCATGGGGACCGCTCGGCTGCCGTCATCACGCCGTCACGCTTGTCCCGAGGCTCTCCAACACGGCTGGGATGATCCGCAAAGAGTCGTCGATCTGGTCTCTACCGACGTCGCAATGCGTTACGAAGCGGAGCCGTCCATCCTCGAGCGGCATCGCCAAGACACCCTTGGCGCCGAGATTCGCGCAGACTCGTTCGGGATCGAGATCCTGGCTCAAACCCGCAATCACGATGTTGGTGACGACTTGATCCGGGTTGATCTCGATACCGGGGACCGCGGCCAACCCGTGCGCGAGACGGTTTGCGTTGCGATGGTCCTGCTCAAGTTGTGGCAACAGATGGTCGAGTCCGTAGAGGCAGGCGGCGGCCAGAATACCGGGCTGGTGGATGGCTCCGCCCAGCATTTTGCGTATGCGACGGGTGGTCTCGGTCCAGCCGGCGTCACCGACGACGATCGCTCCCGCCGGCGCCCCCAACCCCTTGGCGAAATCGATCATGACCGAATCGAAGCCGGCGCTCAACGACGCCAAGGAGCGGCCATCGGCGACAGAGGCGTTCGCCAGCCGCGCGCCGTCAAGATGCAACCGGAGACCGGCATCCCGTGCACGGACACAGACCTCGTCCACCGCATCCTGGTCGAGTACCGCCCCACCGGCGAAGTTGTGTGTATTCTCGAGACAGATCAGGCGAGTTTGAGCACGAGATGTCACGCGCGGGCGTATGCGCGGGCGGATATCATCCCACGATAGCGTGCCATCGGCGGCTCCTCGAATAGGCCTGGCGAGGAGGCCGCAGAAGGCGGAGAGACCGGCCAGTTCGCAGTCGTAGATATGACTTCGCTCTTCGAGGATAACCTCATCACCCGGCTGCGTATGCGCCTTGAGGGCTACCAAGTTGCCCATGGTTCCTGTTGGCACAAACAAAGCGGCCTCTCCGTCGAACAGGTCCGCCACTCTCGATTCCAGCAATGTAACGGTGGGGTCCTCGTGTTGCAGGTCCTCGCCCACCACGGCTTCGGCCATTGCTTGCCGCATGCCGGGCCCGGGCTGTGTGACAGTGTCACTGCGGAGGTCAATCGGTTTCTTCATCCTGCACCGAATCTACCGTCAGGCCGGGGGCATGAGTGCGCATTACGTGAAGTTGGGTCCGCGGCCCAAGGCGTCGAGTCTTGGAAACAAAACGGGCCGAATCCGCGTTTCAAATCCTGAAGGCTTCTTCTTCCGATATTGAGTGGCTTCGACCGATTGCATTATAATCCACCCAGGACGGCAGACCGTAGCGGGTCAGGTCGTCGCACGGTCCTGTAACGAACCGGGTAGCAAAGGAGATCGGTCAGGCCACGACCTGGTGCTCCCGCTGAGATGAAAACTCGTACCAAGGGAACACGGACTGCCTCTCCCGCTTGCGCGCTCGGCGGGTGTTTCAGTGCCGACCGTCTCTCCCGAACTTTCCTCTTCGCGAAGTCTTTTGTCCTGCCGGTGGCGGTTTGCCTGTTCGTTTCGGCAATCGGGCGAGCAGCCGAGCCTGGGCCCGGAGGACCACCCTTCATCGAATCCATTTTTCCACGCGGTGGGGCGCAAGGATCGGAATTAGAAGTCAAGATCTCTGGACGGGCGCTGGGCGCCGTTACGGAGGTCCGCGTGTCGGGTGAGGGCGTCGCACCATCAATCATGGCTTCATCGGAGTCCACGATCGATATGAAGATCTCCGTTGCGCCTGACGCGCCCGTAGGACGACGCGATCTGCGCGTGAGCACACCTCAGGGCAGCTTCGTGCAGATCTTTGAGGTCGGAAGTCTACCCGAACGGACAGAGGCGGAACCCAACGATGACTGGCGCGAAGCGCCGCCGATCGAGTTTCCCATTGTCATCAATGGGCAGGTTCCGTCGGAGGACTACGACCACTTTCGCATCGAGGCGCAGGCCGGCCAGGTCGTCACCTTCGACCTCCGCTCTTCACGAGTTGGGACACTCTTTGACGCGGTACGGAGTTTGATGGACTCCCAGGGGAACGAGGTCGGCCACCAAGACGACGACTACTTCGATAAAGATCCCCGCTTGGTGCATCGTTTCGACGCCGTAGGCAAGCTTGGCATCGACTACCGGAAGATGTACGAGAGCGGCATTGGACGGCCGGTCCGGATCGTGGATGAGCCCTTCGAGCCCGTCCCCGAGCTGATCGTGTAGCCGGGATGGTCGGGCTTCGATTTGATCATCCAACAAGGCTCCGGCGCGCATGGGTGGGTCTTGCATGCAGAGCCCACGGGGATACGGTAGTCTGACCTCATGCTCTGGTCTCGGCGTGATCTTCTCGCCCTGCTGCCGGCCTCGGCTGCTTCTTTGCGGGCGCAGGGCGTCGCGTCGAGGGGCGTTAAGCCGACGCGCCGCGGTAAGCCCTCCGGCCTGCCGTTCCCGGCCGAGCTAACCGACATCGCGGCGCAGGCGGGTCTGACGGCCCCCGTGATCTACGGCGGCGTGGATCGAAAGGACTACATTCTCGAGACCATCGGTTGCGGCGTCGCGTTCTTCGACTACGACAACGACGGCTGGCTCGACATCTTCCTTCTCTCCGGCACCCGTGTAGATAGCAACCCCAAAGGCGCCACCAACAGACTCTATAAGAACAACCGCGATGGAACTTTTACGGACATCACGAAGGAAGCCGGCCTCGAACGCACTGGTTGGGCGTCATCGGTCTGCGTTGGTGACTTTGACAATGACGGCTACGAAGATTTGTTCGTGACTTACTGGGGGAGGAACGTGCTGTACCGCAATAACGGCGACGGCACCTTCAGCGATGTGACGAAGGATGCGGGGCTTCTCGGCGACAGTGACCGCTGGGGCGCCGGCTGTACGTTTCTCGATTTCGACCGCGACGGCCACCTCGATCTTTTCGTATCCAACTACCTGGTCTTTGATTTTGAGAGCATTCCCAAGTCGGGGGAGGGGCAAACCTGTAACTGGAAAGGCGTCCCCGTAAACTGTGGCCCGCGCGGGCTCCCGCCCGGCCGGCATTTGCTTTACCGCAACAACGGTGACGGCACGTTCACCGACGTCAGTGAATCCTCCGGCATCGCGCAAGCTACGGGCGGTTACGGGATGACAGCGGTCGCGGTCGATCTCGACCACGACGGCTGGACCGACATCTACCTGGCGTGTGACTCAACGAGCAGCTTCTTCTTCCGAAATAATCACGACGGCACTTTCAGTGAGGAGGCCTTGTTCCGGGGCATCGCCGTCAATGAGGACGGCATGGAGCAGGCCGGCATGGGCGTTGCCGCGGGTGATCACGACCTCGACGGCTTCCTCGATCTCTTCAAGACCCACTTTTCCGACGATACCAACGTGCTGTACCGCAACGACGGCAAGGGTAACTTTGACGACGTCACAATTCGGGCGGGCCTGGGAGTGGAAGTTCGTTTTACGGGTTGGGGCGCGGGGTTTGTCGACCTCGATAATAATGGTCTTCCTGATATCTTCTTTGTGACGGGCAGCGCCTATCCGGAAGTGGAAAAAGTCCTTCCTCACTACCCGTTCAGAACTCGGCGCGTTATTTTTAGAAACCTTGGAGATGGGCGTTTCGAGGAACTATTGGAGCTCGGAGGGCCCGGCGTCTTGGAGCGTCACGTAAGCCGCGGGTGCGCCTTCGGTGATTTCGACAACGACGGCGACATCGATATCCTCATCGTCAATCTCAACGAGCCACCTTCGCTTCTCCGCAACGATCTCACCAGCGACAATCATTGGCTCAAGGTCAAACTGATCGGCGTGAAGTCGAATCGCAGCGCGATCGGGGCCACGGTTGTGGCCCGTTGCGGACAGAGGCGGCAAGCCAAGGCGGTGGCCAGTCAAAGCAGTTTCTACTCCTCGAACGACCGGCGGCTGCACTTCGGCCTTGGCAAAGAGAAGAGCGCCGATCTTGAGATTCGCTGGCCAAACGGGCAGGTCGAAAAGCTCGCCGATATCGCCGGTGACCGACTTGTCACGATCCGGGAAGGGGCGGGCGTCGTTGGGGCCGAGGCCTTCAACTAAGAGCATTTTCGTCGATTCCACTTTATCCAACCGGTACGCTTTTACCCACGAGGAGACCTGCAGTGAAACTCGATGAACGCCAAGTGAACCTTCTGAAAAGGACTTTTGTCGATTACCAGTCGACAGGTGAGTTCTTGGGCAACCCTCTCGTTGTTCACAGAGCCGAAGGTCTTCACTACTGGGATACGGATGACAAGCGTTACTTTGACGGAATTGGCGGCATCTTCGTGGCGACACTTGGCCACAAGCACCCTCGCCTCATCGAAGCGATGCATCGTCAAATGGACCTGCTCAGCTTCGCCCCTCCGATGCACGGTACGTCCGACGTGACTCTTGATTTCGTGGAAGCGCTGGGACGCGTAACACCGGGAACGCTGAACTTTGTGAAGCCTTACAGTGGTGGATCCGAGTCGATCGAATCCGCGATCAAGTTCACGCGGCAGTACCACCGTCAGAGCGGGCATCCGGGCAAGTACAAGTTCATCAGCCGTTACCACGGCTACCATGGGGCGACGTACGGCGCCATGGCTGCCAGCGGTACCGGTAAGCGCAAAAGCTCGTTCGAACCCCATCTTGGTGGGTTTCTGAAGGTCTTCCCACCCACCCACTACCGCGATCAATTCTCGTCCTGGGAAGAATGCAACCGTTTTTGTGCCCGCATGTTCGAGGACATCATCGTCAACGAGGATCCGGACACTATTGCCGGAATCATCGTTGAGCCGATCGGCAATACGGGAGGCGTTATCACGCCGACGGACGAGTACTTCCAGATCCTGCGTGACATCTGCGACCGCTATGACGTTGTGCTCATCTTCGATGAGATCATCACCGGGTTCGCCAAGACCGGAAACCTTTTCGCGGCGGAGACGTTCGGCGTGACGCCCGACATCATCTGCGCCGGCAAGGGGCTTTCGAGCGGCGCGATTCCACTCGGCGCGATGATGGCGCGCCAGGAAATGGGTGACACGTTCTACAGTCCCGAAGAGAATGATCTTTTCTTCGCGCACGGCCATACCTTCGCCGGGAACCCCCTCGCCTGCGCTGTAGGCCTCGCCGTTCTTGACGAGATCCAGGAAAAGCAGATGGTGGCGAAAGCTCGCGAGTTGGGTGACTACCTGGCTGCAAAACTCGAGGGCTTAAAGCAATACGGTGTCGTGCGGGAGGTTCGGGGTAAGGGTGTGCTCCGCGGCGTTGAGCTAGTGAAAGATACGCGCGGCATGGAGCCATTCCCGGAACTCGGGCGGGCGCTCAAACGCACCGCACTCGAGAACGGTCTGATCATCCGAATTGATCCTAACTGGTTCGCCGTCTGTCCCGCCTTGATTGCCGAGAAATCGGACATCGACGAACTGTACGATTTGATCGATCGAAGTCTGGTGGCCGCACTCGACCGGGTTGCCGCCCCGAGCGCCAAGGTCACTGCCTAGAAAGCTGGCAGCCCTCCCCCGCCTGGGAGTGCCGCGTTAGGAAGATCTACCATGAACACAGTGATACCGCCCAGCCGTTCTCTTGTCGCATTGTGCAACGGTAGAATCGTTCCGAAGCAAGAAGCAAGCGTGAACTTGGACACCGTGGCGTTCAAGTATGGCGCGATGGTTTTCGAGGGGGTGCGTGCTTATTGGAACGACGAAGAGAAGCAGTTATATGCGTTTCGGCTGGACGACCATTCCCGTCGCTTGGAAGATTCCGTTCGCGTAATGCGGATGGAGACGGGGCCAGCGGCGGCTGATTTTTCCGGGGCTGTCTTGGCGACGCTCCAGGCGAACGAGATCCGCGAGGGCGCCCATGTCCGCCAGATGGTCTACGTCGACGGGCCGGGCGAGATGTTTGCGTTGGGTCCCATCAGCCACGCCGTGGTTGTGACTCCGAAGGGGGGTTGGTTTTCCGGGGACGAGATTGGAGTTCATGCCTCCGTAAGTTCATGGCAGCGGATCAACGACAACTCGCTCCCCCCGAGAATCAAGTGCGCCGCCAATTATCAAAACGGCCGGATGGCTTTGATGCAGGCTCGGCTCGACGGCTACGACGCCACGGTTTTACTGAACGAGGCAGGTAAGGTATCCGAGGAACCTCGCGGATGCGTCTTCGTCGTGAAAGACGGCTGCGTCCACACGCCGCGAGTGACAAACAATATTCTCGAAAGCATTACCCGCGATACGGTCATCAAGCTATTTCGAGATCTGTTTGATCAACAGGTCGTTGAGCGAGAAATCGACCGGACGGAACTGTATCTGGCCCAGGAGGCTTTTGTTTGCGGCAGCGGCCTGGAGGTTACGCCGATTCTCTCCATCGATCGGCACCCGCTCGGCGGAGGCAAGCCGGGCGGTCTGACGATGTCCGTTCGAGAGGCTTATCTCCAGGTGGTGCGCGGAGAACGTCCTCAGTACCGCGGTTGGCTCAGCCCGGTTTACGGCCAGGATGAGCCCCGAACCGGCGCACCCTCCGTGTAATCATCAGGGCGGCGCGCCGTCAAGCACGATTCGCGCCGTAGCTGCCCTCGAGTAGTTCGTTCCTCGCGAAGCGGGAGAGATGGAAGCGCGAGATGTCAATCGTCGTTGCTTTTCCATCCATGACCTCCTCGGCCATCAACTCTCCGATCGAGGGGCCGATCTTAAACCCGTGGCCGCTGAAGCCGGCGCACATATGAAACCCTTCGACGCCGTCGACCGGGCCGAGAATCGGATGCCAGTCCGGTGTCACGTCATAGAGTCCGGTGTACGCGTTAATCAGCAGAGCCTTTTCAAACGACGGGAAGCGCTCGACGAACAGCGCGGTTGCGTCTTCGATGAATTCAACGTCCGCTGACTCTTTGAAGCTATCGGGGTTGACGTATTCATACTCCTTCGGGAAGCCGCGGCCGAGCAGCGTGTGAGTCGGCCCCAAGGGCCGATAGTAGATCGCTTTACAGGCGTCCGAGATGGCCATCTTTGGAGGACCGCCTACGTCGCGCGTTTCGAGGATCATTTCCTCTTCACGGGTCACTGTGATTGGAGCGTCGACGCCGGCCCACTGCGCGATCACCTGACCCCAGGGGCCGCCTGCGTTGACGACGGTGCCCGTTGAGATGTCGCCCTTTGCTGTGCGAACTCCCGTTACCGCGCTGTTGTCCATGATCAGGCCGGTGGCCGGCGTCATCTGCCGTAACTCGCCGCCCAGTTCTCGAAAGCGGTTGACGTAGGAGTATGTGGTGTCGTGGGGATCGGCGTACCCGGATCCGGGCTCATAGACGATCTGATGGATGTCCGAGAGATCGGCGCGTGGTTCGAGCTCATGAAACTCTTCTTTCGAGATCACCCGCGTATCAATGCCGAGGCTCTGCTGCAAAGAGACATTTCTTGCAAAGCCTTCCTTCACACCCTCGGGAACGAGAAAGCCGTAACCGTGCTGGAAGATCTCGACCGACCGCTTCACCATGCGGATCAGCTCTTCGCTCGAGTAATGTTGGCGGATGATGGCCGCCGAACGCCCGGTCCCGCCGGAGGCGATTAGGTATTTCTCAAGCAGTATGACCTTCTTCATGCCCCGTTTCACGAGGTTGTAGGCGGTGCTGGCACCGTTGACACCCGCCCCGATTACGACTGCATCTGCGGTATTCACGACTACGTAGTCTCCTTCCTCGCGTCCCCCAAATAGAGGGCCCACCGAGTAACAAGCATTCAATCCCCGGCCCCGCCGTCTACTCTGCTGTGGACGGCCTTCCGCGCCTAGCCGTACTCGCGAAGCCGCTTGAGAAGTTCGACGCTGGTATCGGCGAGGCGTCCCGCGGAACCTCGTCCGAAGGGCGTGATCCCCACCTCGTAACCGCCGGCATCGAGAGCCTCGTCGGTTGGGAGGTAGCAGAGGAAGTGGCCGCCCATCGAATAGCCGCAGAACAGGGTGGCCGGAAACGGCGACTGCCTTTTCACAGCCATTCCGATCTCGCAGAAAGGTTCGAGCGGCGTAAGAACGAGGGCGGCTTCGCCGAGCGCGATGCCATGTACGGGGATGTCGACTGCGCCTTTCTCGGAGAGGCCCTGGGCCCGCTGCAACTGTAGGGGGGCCCGTTTGACTTGATAGTGGAGATCCTGAATTTCCTCCGGATTGCCTCGCTCGTGCGCCTGATGTAGCCGTTCTTCAAGGCGGCCGTACTCGCTTTGCAGTTTCTCGATCGGCTCTACGGGGTGCGGAACCAAAGGAGCGACGGCGGTTTCGGTGCGGATCCTGATCGCGTCATCCCCTTGATCCTTCCACTTGAAGGTGCCGAGAGACGCGCCGGACTCCACGACTTGGTTAAACTCGAAATCACCGCCACGCGTGCGAATGCCCTCGGCCACGCGGCAGACTTCGTAGCCCAGGCGCGCGCCGGCGCGCCGGTAGACGGCCAGATCGCCCGTGAAGCCTTCCACCGGCCCGATGTCGCCTGTCGCCCCCTGGAGGAACAGACTCAATCCGCCGAGGTTGCGCTCGACGACCCTCTTCATCGCCCCTGGGTAATCCGGCGTGATCTTGTCGTTCTCGTGACCGGCGATCGTGGGGTGCGTGGCAAAGTTCACGATCGTTGCGATCGGGCCGCCTTGCTCGTCGTCGATGCGGAGCACGATCACTTCTCGGTCGACGGGTCCGTCCGGGTTGTTGCCGGTGATGATGCGTCCATCCTCGAGGCTCTGTCTGCGATTGACACCCAGATCGCTGGCGCCTTTCCCCCAACCGATTTGGGCGGGGCGTGCGCATTCCTTGGCGCCCAGCGCCGACTGAGCAATCCGTGACGGAAGACCCTCTCGGTATGGGAGGAATAACTCGCGGCCCTGCTTCATCCAGGGAGTATCGTGGAGCAGGACCGCCGAATGAGTGTGGGTCCAGGTGACGTAGACGCGATCGAGAGCCAGTGCCAGCGCGGCGGAAACCTCTTTCCGGACTTCGAGGGCCAGGTCTTCCGGCAGGGTCGCGACATCGAGGTTCAGCAGGACAAGGTCCGTCTCCCCGTCGGAGAGGTATAGCGCCGTGGAGTACAGCTCCATGTCGACGCCCGAGGCCACCTCGTGTGTGGCCGCGCCCCAGTTCAGGTGGGGCGAACCGACGGGCGGCGTAATGTCGGAGCGCGCGGCGCCTGCGCGAATGGTACGGCGAACCGTCATCGGCCGGCCCTCCCGCTGGTAATCAGTGAATAGCGGGCGATCACGGCCGGCCCCCAAGCTTGCGCGTGGCTACGAGATCGACGCACCGCTTTTCGGTATCGATGACGACGCCATAGACCTCTTCCGCACGTGCCTTGCTTACTTTGCCGTTGATGACGTCCTCCAAGACGGTCGCCGGGTCTCGTTCGGAGACGGGGCCGTAACCGCCGCCGCCGGGCGTACGATAGCTGATGACCGAATCGGGTGGGAGCTGCAGCGTGATCTTGGATGGCAGCTCACGGTCTTCCCCGTCGGGGTTGAGGATGTACTTCGAGGGGGCGCCGCTGCCGCCTCCGAACAAGCCCCAAGGCGCGAACTTGCGATTGTCGGAGAACACGGTCAGGGTAGCGTTGTGATCCGGAAACGCCCAATCGCGCCTCACGCCGAGACCGCCGCGATAGCGGCCGGGACCCTCGGAGTCGGGGATGAGTTCATAGCGCGTGATCATGAAGGGATAGTTATTTTCCGTTTCCTCAATGGCGGAGTTTTCTGTGTTTTGAATGTGACTCTGCACGGCGTCCATGCCGTCTTTCGTCGGGCGGGCGCCGTAACCACCGGCCATGGTTTCGATGAAGGTATAATACTCACCGCCGCGCGGATCGCGCCCACCGCAAGCCATGTGGCAGTTAATACTCTTGGTGCTGGCCATGACGCGGGTGGGCATGGCGTCGGCAAAGGCGCGAAACGTGAGGTCGCACAAGCGCATGGCGACTTCCCAACCGCCGACGACGCCGACCGGGGCCTGCGCGTTGACGACCGTGCCTTCGGGGGCGGTAACGTCGATCAGGCGGTAGAAGCCTTCGTTGGTCGGCACGTTGGGGTCGATGAGGCACTTGATGACGTAGGCCAGTGGCGAATACGTCTGTGTCAACGTGGCGTTCATCGGCGAGCTTCGCTGCGGGTCCGAGCCCGTGAGGTCGAACGAGACGCGGCCCTGGTGAATCGTGGCCTTCACGACTACCCGGATGGGTTCGTCGGTGATGCCGTCATCATCGAGCAAACACTCAGAGCGGTAAGTTCCCTCGGGCAGGGCGGCAATTTCCTTGCGAGACCAGCGCTCGGTGTAGTCGATCAACTCATCGACGAAGGTTTCAACGGTGGGGGCGCCAAACTTAAGGATGATCTCGCCCATGCGCCGCTGTCCGAGCAGCGAGGCTGCAATCTGGGCCCGAAAATCGCCTCCGGACTGGCGGGGGGAACGGATGTTGGCCAAGATGACCCGGAACAGATCGTCTACGATCTTGCCGCGTGAGACAAGCTTGGCGGGAGGAAGAATAATCCCTTCCTGGTACAGTTCGGTGGAGATGCAGTAACCGCCCGGAGCATAGCCGCCGATGTCGACGTGGTGGGCCACGGCGGCGACAAATCCCTGTAGCTTCTCTCCGCCGAAAAAGGGCGCGATGATGGCGATGTCGTTCAGGTGGACGCCGCCCAGGTAGGGGTGGTTCATCACGAGGGCATCGCCGGGATCGAGGTTCTCCGGACCGTATTGGCGGACCGCGCTGGGGATCATCCGCGACATCGAAGCCAGATGCACGGGCTGCGAGAACGACTGTGCGATCAGACGAAGCTTGGCGTCGAACAAGGCGCAGGAGAAATCCGCGCGCGTCTTGATGTTTGTCGAGTAAGCCGCTTTGCGCAGGGCGGCGCCCATTTCGTCCGCGGCGGCATCGAACGCGCTTCGGATGACCTCGAATTGGATCGGGTCCATGCCGAGCTTGTCTTCCCGGTCTTGTTGTTCCGTGGTAACGGTTGACATGTGTCCCTACTCCTGGATGATGAGGTTTCCGTGAAGGTCGACTTCGGCGTGATAGTCCGGATGAATGACGACGGTCGAATCCAACTCTTCGACGATCGCGGGCCCATGTAGCCGGTTGCCCGCCAACAGGCGGTAGCGGTCGTAGACCCTGCATGCGACGTAGTCGGAAGTTTCGGAAAAGTAAACGGGCCGCTCACCTTTCACGGCGGAGTCACTGTTCTCACCGCCCGCTTCGAACCTGCGCAAGGCCGGCCGGCGGATCTTGCCGGTCGCGGTGAGGCGTAGGTTGACGACCTCGATCGGCTCCTCGGCGGATGCGTAACCGTAGGCGCGCTCGTGAGCCTGGAAGAAAGCCGTGCTGAGTTGGGCTTCATCACCGGGCTGAAGGTCGTGGGGCGGCGCATCGACCCGCAATTCATAGGATTGCCCGACGTAACGCATATCGAGCGAGCGGGCGAATGAGATGTTCTCGCCGGACACTCCTTCCGCCGTCAAGACTTCCCCCGCCTTCGTCTCGAAGTCGTGAAAGACGGAGTTCGCCGTCGAAAAACCCACGGCATCGAGCGGCTGGATGAAAGCCTGAACGTAGTCGTGCTTGATATCGGTGACAAGCAGGCCGAGGGCGGACGTCACGCCCGGACTCATCGGGATCAAGACCTTGGGGATGCGCAACTCGCGGGCGAGGGCGTTGGCGTGCATCGGGCCGGCGCCTCCGTAGGCAACGAGTACGAAGTCGCGCGGGTCGAAGCCCCGCTGGACGGAGATCAGGCGGATAGCGCCGACCATGTTGGCGTTGCTGATCTCGATAATGCCCCGCGCGGCGTCGACCGTGGTGAATCCGAGTTTCCGGGCGATCGTCGCAATGGCCTCCTCCGCCAGTTCGGGATGGAGCTGTTGCTCGCCGCCAAGGAAGTAGTCAGGGTTGATGCGGCCGAGGAAGAGGTTGGCGTCGGTAATGCAGGGGGCCTTTTGTCCCTTGTTGTAGCAGGCGGGGCCGGGGTCGGCTCCGCCGCTCCGCGGACCGACACGCAAGCCTCCGCCCGGGTCAACCCAGGCGATGGAGCCGCCACCGGCTCCGATCTCGACGAGGTCGACCACCGGGGTACGAACGGGGTAACCGGCCGAGCGATTTTCCGATACGGCCGCGCTTCCGACCTCGAAGTGAGGCACGACCTTGGGTGTTCCCCCTTCGACCAAGCCGGCCTTTGCCGTCGTTCCGCCCATGTCGAAACTGATCACGTTGTCGATGCCCAATAGGCTTCCGAGATGCGTGGCAGCCATCACGCCGGCCGCTGGACCGGACTCGATCAGGTTGACGGGTTCCTGCTTGGCCACCTGGGAAGATATGACTCCGCCGGCGGAAGTCATCAAGTGAAGTCCGGCGTGGATCTCAATCTCGGCGAGGCGGGTCTCAAGCCGTTCGATGTAACGCGTCACGACGGGCATCACCAACGCGTTGATAGCCGTGGTGCTGGCGCGAAAGTACTCGCGCATTTCCGGACACAAGTCCGAAGAGAGCGATATGAAGACGCCTGGGAGCTCATCTCGGAGGATTTCCCCGATGCGGCGTTCGTGGGCCGGGTTGATATAAGAATGAAGCAGGCAGACGATGACAGCTTCAACCTTTTCACGCTTGATGGAGCGCGCGACTTCGCGCACTCGGTCTTCATCGAGGGGACGCAGCACCTTGCCCTCGAAATTGAGCCGTTCCGGCACTTCGAAACACAGGAAACGGGGCACGAGCGGTTTGGGCTTTTCGCAGAAGATGTCGTAGAGCTTGGGGCGGATCTGCCGGGCGATCTCGAAGACATCTCGAAAACCTTCGGTCGCGATCAAAGCCGCCTTGGCGCCTTTGCCTTCAATGATTGTGTTGGTGGCAACGGTGGTTCCGTGGACGTTGTAGCTGATATTCCGGGCAGGGACTTCAGATTCGCGCAAGATACGCTCGATCACGTCCATGAATCCCACCGACGGATCGCTCGGCGTGCTGGACATCTTCACCAGTCGAATTTCACCAGTCGCTTCGTCCATCATGACCGCATCGGTAAACGTGCCACCGATATCGACACCCAATCGGGAAGTGCTCATTCAGACATCTCCTTGTTCGAGACCGTGGGAGCGACGCGGGTTCCATCGCCGTGGATTTGTGGCCCGGTGGATAGAGGCCGCAGATCCCTTCCCACGAGCTTGAGGACGGCGGTAGCGACCACGGGCAGAAAACCGGCGACGACGAGTGCCGGCGTGAACGAATCGAACTTGTCGGCAACGATGCCGGTGAGCTCCGTCGAGATGATGCCGCCGAGGGCTCCCCCCAGCGCCGTGATTCCGTACACCGACGCCACTTGCCCAACGGGGGTGATATCGGAGGGCATCGTGAGCATGTTGGCAGACCAAACGCCGTGGCCCATCGTCGCCAGACTGATGAACATGACGGCCTGCCACACCTGGCCGGCGAAGGCGGCGGGGATGGCTCCGAGCATCAAGACCATCCCGACCAGCATGACCGCGAGTTTGGCCTGCTGGGTTGTCCAGCCGCGGCGCACCAAGCGGCCGGAACCCCAGCCACCCGAAACGTAGCCGATGTCGAGCGCGATGTAGGGAATGGTTAGAACCCAGCCTGTTTCCAACAGGGAGAGCCCACGGACGTCGACCAAGTATTTGGGAAGCCAAAAAACACTGAGCCAGATCAGCGGCTCTTCGAGAAACCGCGCGATCGTCAGCGCCCACACCTGGCGGAACCGGAAAAGATGGAGCCAGCGCCAAGTTTGCGGGGGCGGCCCTCCCTTCAGGTGCTTGTCCAACAAGGCGCGCTCGTCGGGCATGACCATCGAATGCTTCGCGGGAACCTCGTAGAACAGAAGCCAGCCGATGAGCCATACGAATCCGAGGGCCCCGGTGGCGACAAACGCAGCACGCCAGCCCCAATAGTGCGTGATGGTGGCTACCAGCGGGGCCGCGATCACCGCGCCGATGCTGGCCCCGCTCGTGAAAACGCCGCCGGCGAAGGCCCTCTCGTGGGGCGGAAACCACTCGGTCACGACTTTCACTCCGCCTGGATAGTTGCCCGCCTCTCCCAGACCGAGCATGAAGCGAAAGAAACTGAAGCCCCAGACGCGTGTCACCGTCGCTGTCAAGACGTTCGCAAGAGACCAGAACGTAATCGAAATCGCAAAGCCTGCGCGGCTGCCGACCCAGTCGAGAAACTTCCCCGCTAGGAGCTGACCGAAGGCGTAGGCCAGCAGGAACGAGGCTAGGATGCGTCCGACTTGTTCGTTGGTTAGGTCGTACTCTTGTGCGATCACCGGCGCGGCGACCGACATCGTCTGGCGGTCGATGTAGCTGATCACCGTGGCGGTGAACAGCATTCCGCAGACCCACCAGCGGACATAGCGCACTTGCATAGGAGGTTATCGCCCTACCCCGGGGTTTCGTTGGCATCGAATCCCCTTTGTGGAATCCGCGGCCGGGCGGGCTTGGCACGGAGCTGCAGCATCGCACGATTACGAAATGCATAGAGACAGCAACGAGCAGCTCACGATGAGGCCCTGACAAGAAGATTGCCGAATCGGTCAACCTCCGCCGTGAAGCCCGGCTGAATCAACGACGTCGAGTCCATCTCTTCGACGATCGCGGGCCCGGCCAGACGATGACCGGCGAGGAGACCCGACCGTTCATAAATAGCGGTCTCGAGAAACCCACCCACTTCCCCGAAGTAGACGGGGCGGCGCTCCCGCTCCGCGTGGTTGACAGCACGATCCCCAGCGGGCCACTCCCGCAACTTTGGCTTTCCGATCGTGCCCACCGCGACAACCCGGAAGTTCACAAACTCAACGACCTCTTTCGTGTATCCATGGCCGTACGCCCGGTCATGCTCCTGATGAAATCGGCCGATCACCTCCCGCAAGATCTCCTCCCGCACCGGCCCCTCGGGACACATCACAGGGAGTTCGTGCGACTGCCCGACATAGCGGGCTTCAATCTCGCGGAGCAACTTCGTCTGTTCGGAAGGAACTCCGTCGCGGCTGAGGGCCCGTCGTCCATCGTCTTCCATCGACTCGAAGATGCGGCCGACCTCCTCCGCGTTGAGGCGATCGGTCTGCATGATTTGCGTGTGAGAGAACACGTGCTTCAGATCGGTGACCAGCAAGCCGAGGGCTGATGTCGTGCCGGGACTGGGAGGAATGACAAGCAACGGGATCTGCATCTCGGCCGCCAAACGGTTCGCATGGAGTGGAGCAGCCCCGCCGAAAGCGACCATCGCCAACTCGCGAGGGTCATAACCGCGCCGCACCGAAACCAACCGCAATGCGTTGATCATCGCGGCGTTGGCGATCTCGACGATGCCATTCGCGGCGGCGATCGTATCCATGCCGAGTGGCTCGGCGCACCTGCGGCGAACACCTTCACGGGCGGTTTCCCGGTCGAGATGAAGATCGCCTCCCAGGAAGTGTTGCGGGTCGAGGCGCCCGAGCACGAGATTGGCGTCGGTGATGGTGGGGTCTTGGCCGCCTTTGCCGTAACAGATGGGGCCCGGGTCCGCCCCCGCGCTCTGCGGACCTACCCGCAGAATCCCGCCGGAATCGACCCAGGCGATGCTGCCGCCCCCGGCGCCGATTTCGACGAGATCGATCACCGGGGTCCGGATCGGATAGCCGCTGCCCCGTGCCTCACCGATGCCGGGCACCGCTGCGGATCCGACTTCGTATTCCTTGGTTACCTTAGGCTGTCCGTCGAGAATGAGGCCGGCCTTCGTGGTCGTGCCGCCCATATCGAGCGAAATCAGATTGCGGCAGCCCAGGGCTTCCGCGACATAGTTGGCCGCAATGACGCCGGCGGCCGGCCCCGACTCCACCATATAGACGGGCTTTTCCGAAGCGGTATCAAACGACAGCACCCCGCCGTTCGATTGCATCACGAGCAATTCCGCCCGTATGCCGCGGCTCTGCAGTTGGCTTGTGATACCGTTCAGGTAACGCGTGACTACGGGCTGCAGACAAGCGTTGACCACCGTGGTACTTGCTCGGAAGTATTCGCGAAACTCCGGGAGTACTTCCGACGACAGCGAAACGGCGAGCCGCGGATGACCTTCCAGCAGCAACTCACGGGCGCGAATCTCATGGGCGGGGTTCAGGTAAGAGTGTAGAAAGCAAACAGCGGCCGAACCGACGCCCTCCTTCTTCAATGCCGCGGCGATCTCGAGAAGGCGCGATTCGTCGAGTTCGCTGAGCACTGTGCCGGAAGCATCCAAGCGCTCCGGGACCTCATAGCAGAGGTCCCGCGAGACGAGGGGCCGCGGTTTTTCGAAGTGCACGTCGTAGAGCGACGGCCGAACCTGGCGGGCGATCTCGAGCATGTCACCGAAGCCAGCCGTCGTGATGAATGCTGTCTTCGGAGTCTTGCCTTCGATGAGAGCGTTCGTGGCGACAGTCGTTCCATGCACCAGGTACCTTACGTCGCCGGGGTCGAGGCCGGTCTTCGACAGAACCGCATCGACCGCGTTGAGAAAGCCAATGGAAGGATCTCGAGGGGTAGAAGGGACCTTGGCGATCCAGGACTCGCCCGTCGTTTCCGAGATAATGACAGCGTCGGTGAAGGTGCCCCCAACGTCGATGCCAAGCCGGAAGGAACTACTCATGCGGAGCGGCGTCCCTTCTCGATTCTTGGCGAAGCTGTTCGGTCACGGTTTCGTCGATGCCGCTCAAATCCGGTTGAACAACGACGCGGTAGCATTGCCGCGCGCGGTCGATGCTGACTTTGCGTTCCCGCACGTCTCGCAGCACCTTCCGCGGGTCACGCTCCCAGGCGGGACCGAACCCTCCCCCGCCACAGGTTTCCATGCGAATCACGTCGTTCTTGGATAGGTAAAGGGTAACCTTCGAGCCGATCTCCTGCTCGGAGCCGTTCTTGATGAGCAGATAACGGGCGGTGCGCCCGCTGTCGCCGCCGAACAGGCCCCAAGGGGGGAACTTGGCGCGGTCCGCCAGAATCGTAAAGACCGGCTCGTGATCCACGAACGAGTATTCGCGGCACAACCCGAGTCCTCCACGAAACCGTCCGGGGCCTTCGGAGTCCGGTATCAGACTGTAACGTGTGATACGAACCGGGTAGTTCAACTCCGTCTCTTCCACGGGCGCGTTCTGCGTGTTTTGCGTATGGGTTTGCACGGCATCGGGACCGTCGGATGAGAAGCGGCCTCCGTAGCCGCCGGCCAAAGTCTCCAGAAAGCAGTAGTATTCGCCGGTACGAGGGTCTTGCCCTCCGAACCCGGCGTGGCAGATCATGCCTTTGGTACCCGCGGGAACCTTCTCAGGGAGCACGGAAGAGAAGGCTTTGAAGAGGATCTCGCAAAGGCGCATGCAGACCTCCCAGCCTCCCACGATGGCGGTCGGCGGGCGCGGATTGACCGCACTGCCAAGGGGCGCAATGACCTCGATCGGCGCGTAGAAGCCTTCGTTCATCGGTATGTCGGGGTCGACCAGGCATTTGAGCACGTAAACGCAGGCGGTGAAGGTCTGCGTCATGTTGCAGTTCATGGGCGCCGGCCGTTGGTCGTCCGTGCCGGTGAAGTCGAAGGTGACGCTGCGGCCATCGACGGTGACACGGGCTTTGAGATGTACCGGCTCGCCGGTGACACCGTCGTCATCCAGGCAAGCTTCGGCCTCGACTGTTCCCTGCGGCAACTTTTGCAACTCGTTCCGAATACGCAGTTCGCTGTACTCGATCAGCTTGTCGATGTAAAAGTCGAGGGTCGGCTTGCCGTGGCGCTCGATCAGGTGAGTCAGCCGCCGAATCCCCATGTTGTTCGCTGCGATTTGGGCGCGCAGATCACCGGCCACCTCTTTCTTGGCTCGCACGTTCGCGAGCAGCATTTTCAGGATGTCAGCGACGACCTTTCCCCGCGAGACAAGTTTCACGACAGGGAGAATTACACCCTCCTGGTAGATTTCGCGAAAGGCTCCGACACTAGCCGGGGCTCCGCCTCCGACGTCCACGTGGTGGCAGGTATTGGCCACGAAGCCGATCAACTCTTCCTCGTAGAAGAGGGGCGTGATGAGAAAGATGTCGTTGAGGTGGCTCGCTTGCCGATGGGGATCGTTCACCAGCAGCCCGTCGTCAGGCTCAAGGTTCTCGACACCGTATTCAGCGATCGATCGGGGAACGATGCGCCCGATCGTCACTAGATGCGCGGGCTGGCAGAAGGCCTGCGCCACCATCCGCCCTTTTGCGTCTACGAAGGCACAGGAGTAGTCAAGGCGTGTCTTAATATTCGTCGAGTAGGCCGTCCGCTGCAGCGACAGCGACATCTCTTCGGTGGCTTCGACGAGAGCGTTTCGGATGACCTCGAAAAGGATCGGATCTAGCTGCATTGGGCGCTGTTGTCCTACAAGGTTCACGTTTCCGTCGCAGTCAATCCGAGACCTGACACAAGGGTACGCTACGAGACGCTGATTCCAGCGTCTGGGACCGGAGGCCTGGGGCGGCCGGACATGTGGCGGTGCGGCATCCGGCACTTCCTCCGCGCTCTACGCTCCGTGCACCGCCGGCGAATCGCTTCGCGAAGCCCGGACGAGTCACCGTCAATATTCACGACACCGGGCGGAGCCAGTGCCCAACCGCCAAACGCTGTTTAGCATAAGCTTTTCCAGTCGTCCTTGCTACCCCTCGTTCGTCTGAAGTACCTGTAATCTGACGTGGCGTTCACCAGATCTAGGTAGCGAGACAAACCGATGGATAGGCCTCAAGCCTGGATCGTTACCGTTCTGTTTGCCTCCCCGTGGATTGCAACGGCCCAACGAGAAGCATCCACTGAGCCCTTCGAACTGCTGCTCACTGGCGGGCGCGTGCTTGATGGGACTGGCAACCCATGGTTCTATGCCGACGTTGGGATCCGGGATCGCAGAATCGTTGCCGTCGGGAAGCTACGAGGCGCCTCCGCCGGTCGAGTACTGGATGTATCAGGGAAGGTTGTGACTCCCGGGATTATCGATGTGCATTCGCACGGTGGGGGTCAGCGCGGCCTGACGAGTTCCGACCCACGCTATCGCGCAGCGCCAAACCTCGTAGCGCAAGGCGTTACGACGATCGTGGCGAATCAGGACGGCGGTTCTCCCTGGCCGATTCGAGACCAGCGGGCCAACATGGAGGCCGACGGCATCGGACCGAATGCACTACTCCTCATCGGGCACGGCAGGTTGCGTCGGGATGTCATGGGCGACGATTTCCGCCGGACTGCTACAGAGGCCGAGATCCGCAAGATGCAAGCTCTTGTGAGGCAGGGGATGGAAGAAGGAGCTTTCGGCATGAGCGGGGCATACGAGTACATTCCCATGATCTGGGCCAACACCGATGAGATCGTCGCTCTCGTTCGTGAGATCGCACCCTGGGACGGCATCTACATCGTGCACGAGCGTAGTAGCGGCCCGCAGCCCATGTGGTGGTGGCCGAGTCAAGACAAGCCGGGCGCGCCGACAATGCTGGACGCCGTAGTCGAGACGATCACCGTGGCAGAGCAGACCGGAGTGACATCGATACAGACCCATCTTAACCGGGATTTCCGTTTTGGCCATCCCGACACGGTCAGGGTACTCCCATCCGCGGCTCGGATGCAAGACCTTGGTTCTCCTCTCACGGTCGATGCCCCGTTCGCCCCCGATTCGGTCGCTGAATGCCGCTTCATCGCCGCGTTCCAACTCGCTGGGGGGCTTTTCGCCGATACTGCTCCCTAGTAGTTCGCTCTTCAGCAACTCGGCGTCTCTTGTCCGTCGCAGCCCGTCGCTAGCTACCCGCCTGGCACTGGTAGCGCCGCGAGCCGCCTGAGCATGTCACCGAACAGCCGCCGGTTCAGATGCCCCTCCGCCAGCAGCAGCCAGTAATAGCGGGCGTGCTTGACGAGCCGACCGCCCGTCTTCATTAACCTGTGTTGCAAGGTCGTCAGCGACCAACTCTTGATCCTGCTCGGCAGTCCGAGCCGCCGCCACAAGTTGCCCAGGGTGTAAGCCAGCACGCTCAGTTGCAGCCGCACCTCGTTCGCTCGAAAGCGATGGCACGACAGCCGCGTCCAGCTCGTGGCCTGCTTGCCTTCCTTGATCCACTGTTCGGCGGTGCCGCGTTTGTTGTAAAAGCACACCACCGAGCGGCTCGGCAAGGCCTTGTTGGTTACCAGGAAGCCGGGTCGCGCAAACAACTCGCCGGGGATGAAGCTCGACCTTGGCGACGATCCGTCGGGGCTTGGACCAGCTCGCGGCTTGGTAGCGGAAGCTCTTGTAGCGCACCAGCGGCTTGGCGCTCGGCCTGCCCGGCGGACGGAACAGAATATCTTCGATCTCCAACTCCAGGTTCTTGTTGGCCGGCATGCGAATCACATAGTCCACGCCACGCTGCTCCAACGCTTCGTAAATCTCCGGCTTGGCGAAGGCGGCGTCGGCCCGGAACGTCACGTGTTTCCCTTCGGCCTGTTGGCGCTCGATCTCGGGCAGCAGCAACTCGTCCCAGTCCTCGGCGCTGGAGACGTTGCCCGCTCGCAGTTTCGCCGCCAGACAATCGCCGTGCTGGTTGAACAGCAACAGCGGGTGCTAGCAGGTGGACTCGAAGTGCCCGTTGTAGGCACTGCCTTCCTGCTGACCGTGGACCGGGCTCTCGGTGGAGTCCATATCGAGCACGACGCGCTCGGACTGGTCCTGCGCTTCGGCTTGAGCGACCAACTCGCGGTTCACCGCCATCAACCCAAGCAGGTTTTCTTCACTGGCCAGCAGCTCTGCCTCAAAACTTTGCCGTCGCGAGGTGAGCGCCCCACCGCGATCCCAGTTTTTCTTCGAGCCCAGCAAGCGAAACGTCGGATCGGCGGAGACACGAACGGCATCGTTGAGGTCCTCGTAGCCTGCGAGTCGGCTGTAGACCGACTGTCGCACCAGATCGGCCAGCGGGAACTTCTTGTTCGAGCCTTGTCGCGAATCCGTCAGATGCTCGTCGATCAGCTTGCCCACTCCGAGCCGCTCGTCCAGTTCTCGGACGAGAACAAGCCCGCCATCGGAGGTCACCCGCGAGCCTTGGAAATCGACCTTCAGAAATCCGTTGAACGATAGCTGAAATGCCCTCTGCTCTTTGTCACCCACTGGGTGTCGCCCTCCCGCTCTCTTGCGCTGCGCTCAAACCCGCATCTGTAAGGGCGCTGAGAGTGCCCGGTTGGTTAGCAGGCGACGGTCAAATCGGAAATCCGGGTGTAAAGGCGTGCGAGCAGGTAAAAAACCCGTTTGTTGTCGGGCGCTAACCGTTCTGCCGTCTTGAGTTGGGCTAGCGCTCGATCGAAGCTCTGAAGGTCCAAGTAGACCTGTGCAAGCTTCAAACGGACTTCAAAATCTTCGGGCTTCTCCTCGGACACGCGTTCGAGAAACCGAATGGCCTGCTGCCCGTTTCCTTCATCGGCCAGCAGGTGCCCCATGGTCAGGTTGGCGAGGGTGTGTCCGGGGTCCAGCTTGAGTGCCATTTCCAGTGAGTGCTTCGCCGTGGTGGAATTCCCGAGTAAGGAATCGTCAGGGAATAACGTTTCCGTATTGAGGGCCTCGCGGAAGGAGGCCATAGTTCCAGTCTCCATGGAATTCTTCTCGCCGCAGTTGCAGCTCAGCCATCTGTTTGTCAGAGATCTTGATTCCTTTGGGATACAGATTCGTATCCAGTTGACTCTCCACTCGCAGGCCGTTCTTGGTGGTTGTGGCCGCGATCAGATTGATGATCACCTCGTGATTCACCAACGGCTTGCCACGCCAGTTCTGACTGATCGCCGAGAACAAGCGGTGCTCAATCTTGTTCCACTTGCTCGTGCCCGGCGGAAAGTGGCAGACCGCAATGCGCAACTCCGTTTCGTCGGCCAGCTTCTGTAATTCCCATTTCCAGAGTCGCACCCGCGCCCCATTGCTGCCGCCGGCATCGGCGGTGATCAGCAGTTTCCGAGCCCGCGGATAGCAGCGCCGACCCATCGAATACCACCAGCGCCGAATGCTCTCCACGGCAAAAGCCGAGGTGTCATGATCCGCTCCGACACTGACCCAGCCGCTGTTGCGCCCCAGGTCGTAGACGCCGTAGGGCGCTACTTTCCCCCACTCCTTGCTCGGGAAATCGTGTACGCCAACCCTTTCCGGTTCTCCTTGCGGCCGCCATTCCCGCCCGCCGTTCTTAAACTCGCCCACCCGTTCCTTCTTCTTCGTGTCCACCGAGATCACCGGCTGACTCTGCAACAGCTGCTGCTGCACCCGCTCATTGATGTATTCGAACTGGGCGTTGCGGTCGGGATGCTGCTTGCCTTCGAGCGTCTTGCGGTTCGCCTGCAGGCGGTAGCCCATGGCCCGCAGCAACTCCGCCACGGTCTGACGATTCGTCTGGCGCCCGCCTCGATTCAACTCTTCGGCCAGTTTGCGGACGCTCTTGCAGGTCCAGCGCAACGGCGATTGCGGGTCGCCTCGCGTGACCGGATCCAGCAATCTCTCCAACTCCTGCTGCAACTTCGGATCGCGTTCGATCGCTCTCTTGCGGCCGCCTCCCGTACGACGCACTCGGCCCACCGGCGGAGGCGAGACCGCCTGCTTCAACTCCGCTATCCCTTTTCGGATCACCGGCCGCGATACGCCGGTCGCTCTTGAAACCGCCGAAATCCCGCCCCGCCCGATGGCTGCACTTTCCGCCGCGACCATCAGCCGCCTGGAGCGCTCGTCGAGCACTGCCGCCAGAGCCGTGAAGCGAGACTTGATTCCTGCCAGGTCCGCCATCTCCCACAGGATAGCTCAAAACCACTCCTAAATGGAAATGTTATTTGCTGACGACCCCTAATTGCTGTGCGTACCCGGTCCAGAAGTGGGCGCGGGCGGAGGCCGGGCTCAGTTTCGCCGCGAGTTGAAACTGTTCCAGCGCGTCCTGAAACCTCGACCGATTCCAGTACGCTTCCCCGAGCAGTAAACGAAAAAGGGTGCTGCTAGGATCAGCCTTCGTCTTGTCGACAAAGGTGTCAATGGCCTGGTCGAACTGGCCGCTTACCGCAAGCGCCTTAGCCAGGCTCTCCCAAGCTTCCGGAACGGGATTCAGCTCGGTCGCTTGGGTGAGCACTTCGACCGCTTTAGGGTTTTCTGTTTTCAGGTAAGCCTCGCCGAGTAGCTTCGCCAGCCCGTAAGAAGGCGGCAGCAGTGCATATGCCTGCTCCAACTCCACGAGAGCTTCCGAATCGCGCTGGTTTTCAGAGTGGACTGCTGCTTGCTGAAGATGAGCCATACCTTGTCGGTGACGCTCGCTGAGTGGGGGGCCCTGCGCCTGCGCTGCGTAGCTCAGGGAGACGAGGACGCAAGGAAGCCACGGTCTCATCGCAAACTCTGATTGGGGCTCAGAACCTGCCCCGCGCCTTCTTTAATCGTAAGAAACTGATCGGCGTCGACGCCCTGGAGCCGATCGATCTTACCGGAGGGCCAGAGAATCTTCACGAGATCTACCTTGTCTGCGCGGCCCAAACCAAAGTACAGCCTGGGATCGGAGCTTGACAGGTAACTCATGCCTCCCTTCGCTTGGGCGTACTGAACACGTCCGCCCGCGACCACCTTGATACGCGCGCCAATGCCGTCCCGGTTGCTGGTCACGCCGTGGAGGGAGAGGGCCAGCCAGTGGTGATCGTTAGCTAGATCGTTTCGGACGAGCTCGCCTCGCTGACCATTGTTGGACACGAGCAGATCGATGTCGCCGTCATTGTCGAAGTCACCTATCGCCAAGCCGCGGCCCACGGTGGGCTTGAAAAAAAAAGAACCCAAGGTGTCACTAACATTACGAAACCGTCCTTGAACGTTGCGGAACAGCATCTTCTTTTCCGCATACTGGACCGCCGGTCGATAGTGGCTGACATTGTCAAGAACGTGTCCGTTGACGATCAAGAGATCCTGCTCGCCGTCGAGATCGAAATCGACGAAGCGCGTTCCGAAACCGCTGTTCAGAACCCCTGCGCGGCCCAAACCCGAAAGCATCGTGGCGTCCACAAAGTCCATGTCACCGCGATTCTGATACAGACGGTCAAGCTCGAAGTCTAGATGAGTGACGAAGATGTCGAGCAGGCCGTCCCCGTTGAAGTCGGCCGCATCGACTCCCATCCCGGCCTCAGCAGCTCCATCCTGGCTGTAACCGGTCCCCGATAGGAGCGTAACATCTTCAAACGTTCCGTCTTGCTTGTTGAGGTAGAGCAGATTACGAATGGAGTCGTTGGCAATAAAAATATCCACCCACCCATCGTTGTCAAAATCGGCCGCGACGACACCGAGGCCTTTCGCCCTTTCGCCTTCGAGGCCGGCTGCCTTGCTCACGACGGTAAAGGTGCCATCTTGATTGCTGTGGTAAAGCGTGGGGTGGACTCCGTCATAGTTTTGCGGGTGGCAATACATACGAGCCCCAGCCTCGCGCTCCCCGCAATAGGTATTACGGCCATAGTCGTAATCGAGATAGTTCCGCGACGATCAAGTCAAGGTGACCGTCGTTGTCATAGTCAAACCAAGCAGCGGCACTACCCCACTGACCTCGGTTGGCGACGCCCGCGCGGTCAGTGACGTCCGTGAAGGTACCATCGCGATTGTTGTGGTAGAGAGTGGACGAGCCGTAGCCGCTGATGTACAAGTCCGGATAGCCGTCGTTGTCAAAATCGCCGGCGAAGGCTCCCATCCCGAAGCCGCGGTTGGATCCCACGCCAGCCTCCGCGGTGACCTCCGCAAACGTGCCGTCCCCGTTGGATCGATAGAGCGCGTTCTTGGGTGCCTTCTCCGGCCGGTACGAAGGCGTCGGGCCGCCGTTCACAAAAAAGACGTCCAGGAAACCGTCTTGGTTGTAATCCAAAAACGCACACCCGGAGCCCATGGTTTCGACTAAGTATTTCTCCTCCGATTTCGCGTTACTGTGCTCGAATCGTATGCCGGCCTCATCGGTTACATCGACAAACGACCCACTCGCGCAAGCTGCCACTGCCAACAGCATCCACGTCGGACGAACCAGAGACGCCCTGAAAGATCCCCTCTCCCTGTTCGGCCGATCGCCGGCGGGCTGCGCGAAACCAATCAGTCTCTTCACGTCGTGTACCTACTGACTCTCTCGAATTATGCTGACAGGATCCATGTTTAGATGTAGCGGCACGGTATGCCGTGCCCCTGGACTTTGGACCGTAGGCCTCCGTGGTTGGAGTCGCGCGAGTCCCCAGACCGACCGCCGTGTCTAATAACCTTAAGGGGGGCTATGTCCATCAATGGTCGATTGGCCTCCAGAGGGAGATGTTCGCCGGAACGGTACTCGATGTCGCGTATGTCGCCAATCGTGGTATCAGCACGGTGCATTCGTGGAATCCGAACTTCGTTGGTGCCGGACTAGGCCCGACAGCCTCCAGCCGCAGGTTCCCGCAGTTACAGAACATTAGCTACGTTAGTAATGTGGGGCAGTCCTGGTACGACTCGCTTCAGGTGAGAATGGAGCGGCGCTTCAATGGCGGTTTCAATTTCGTCGGTCCTTACACTTGGGGCAAGTCGAACACCATTGGCTGTGTCGTCGGCTCACAAAACGAATGTCAAGGCTTTCGCAACCCAACCAACTTTAGGTTGGACAAAGGTCCAGGGCCTGCCGATATTCGCCACCGGCTGGTCGTGAGTAGCGTTTTTGAGCTGCCGTTCGGCCAAGGAAAGCGCTTCGGGGGCAACGCCTCCCGAGCGGGCGACTTCATTCTTGGGGGGTGGCAGATTTCGGGCATCGCTACTTTCCAAAGCGGGAATCGCCTGACGCCCGCTCTGACCTTTAACAACAGCAACGCGGGCGGAAACCGGCCGGACCAGATCGGGGACCCGATGGCGAACGCTGCCAGGACCTTGGACAACTGGTTTGACCATACGGTTTTCGTCAATCCGCCAACGCTGCAGCAAGTTTTGGATTCCGGACAGGATCCGTACCGATCCATAGGCAATGCCGGGCGTGGGAGTATCGTCAGCCCGGGCCTCATCTGGGACATCGGGATCATGAAACGCTTCTCCTTGCCCTGGGAGGGCCATACGATACAGTGGCGAACGGAGATGTTCAATGCCTGGAATCACCCGAACTTTGGCAATCCGAATATATCGCTGCCGTTTGTCTCGGGTTCGACAGGCACGATTCGAAGCACCTCGGTGCCGAACCGTACGATTCAGCTTGCGCTGCGGTACGACTTCTGAAGCGAAAGCATCGATGAAAGGTTTGGCTCGGGAACCCGTTCGGCTCCCGAGCCATTCTTGTCAGAGGCGTCGAGACCGAGCCGTGATCGTCAGGGAGCAGTGCGAGGCGAGGCCAGCCGCCCCGAAGAAGACTATACTTTCAACATGCGGCTGAAGGCAGTTTTTCGCCGCGGGTGCGGGTGCTGCCTTAGCTGTGTCGGCGAACTCGGTTCCGACGCCATTCTTCGTCGATGCCACGGAAGCTTCCGGGCTCATCTTTCACCACCAAAACTCCAAGACGTCGCGCAAGTACCTCCCCGAGACGATGGCAGGCGGTGTCGCTGTTCTCGATGTCGACAGCGATGGCTGGATGGACGTCTTCTTCGTCAACGGTGCCGAGTTGACGGTGCCTCATCCGGATGGAGAAGAACCGAAGAAATCGGACCCCAAGTTCTGGAATCGCCTTTTCCGGAACAACACGGATGGAACATTCAGCGACGTGACGGTCGAATACGGCCTCCAAGGCCGCGGCTATGGAATGGGCGTTGCGGCGGGTGGTTACGACAACGACGGAGACGCGGATCTCCTCGTTGCAAATTTCGGCACCGAGGACCACCCGTCCTCAATTCTGTATCGCAATGAATCCGGCAAGAAGTTCGTTGACGTGACCGAGCGCTCGGGTATCGAGACCCAAGGCTGGACCAGCAGCGCCGGCTTCGTCGACTACGACCATGACGAATACCTGGACCTCTTCGTTTGCCGCTTCGTGAAGTGGAGCTTTGGTCCCGGATTTCCGATTTGACCGTTGCCTGCTAACCAACCGGGCACTCTCAGCGCCCTTACAGATGCGGGTTTGAGCGCAGCGCAAGAGAGCGGGAGGGCGACACCCAGTGGGTGACAAAGAGCAGAGGGCATTTCAGCTATCGTTCAACGGATTTCTGAAGGTCGATTTCCAAGGCTCGCGGGTGACCTCCGATGGCGGGCTTGTTCTCGTCCGAGAACTGGACGAGCGGCTCGGAGTGGGCAAGCTGATCGACGAGCATCTGACGGATTCGCGACAAGGCTCGAACAAGAAGTTCCCGCTGGCCGATCTGGTGCGACAGTCGGTCTACAGCCGACTCGCAGGCTACGAGGACCTCAACGATGCCGTTCGTGTCTCCGCCGATCCGACGTTTCGCTTGCTGGGCTCGAAGAAAAACTGGGATCGCGGTGGGGCGCTCACCTCGCGACGGCAAAGTTTTGAGGCAGAGCTGCTGGCCAGTGAAGAGCTGCTGGCCAACCTGCTTGGGTTGATGGCGGTGAACCGCGAGTTGGTCGCTCAAGCCGAAGCGCAGGACCAGTCCGAGCGCGTCGTGCTCGATATGGACTCCACCGAGAGCCCGGTCCACGGTCAGCAGGAAGGCAGTGCCTACAACGGGCACTTCGAGTCCACCTGCTAGCACCCGCTGTTGCTGTTCAACCAGCACGGCGATTGTCTGGCGGCGAAACTGCGAGCGGGCAACGTCTCCAGCGCCGAGGACTGGGACGAGTTGCTGCTGCCCGAGATCGAGCGCCAACAGGCCGAAGGGAAACACGTGACGTTCCGGGCCGACGCCGCCTTCGCCAAGCCGGAGATTTACGAAGCGTTGGAGCAGCGTGGCGTGGACTATGTGATTCGCATGCCGGCCAACAAGAACCTGGAGTGGAGTTGGAGATCGAAGATATTCTGTTCCGTCCGCCGGGCAGGCCGAGCGCCAAGCCGCTGGTGCGCTACAAGAGCTTCCGCTACCAAGCCGCGAGCTGGTCCAAGCCCCGACGGATCGTCGCCAAGGTCGAGCCTTCATCCCGGCGAGTTGTTTGCGCGACCCGGCTTCCTGGTAACCAACAAGGCCTTGCCGAGCCGCTCGGTGGTGTGCTTTTACAACAAACGCGGCCGCACCGCCGAACAGTGGATCAAGGAAGGCAAGCAGGCCACGAGCTGGGCCCACGCGGCTGTCGTGCCATCGCTTTCGAGCGAACGAGGTGCGGCTGCAACTGAGCGTGCTGGCTTACACCCTGGGCAACTTGTGGCGGCGGGCCGCGGCCCACGTGAAATCGGACTGCCGAGCAGGATCAAGAGTTGGTCGCTGACGACCTTGCAACACAGGTTAATGAAGACGGGCGGTCGGCTCGTCAAGCACGCCCGCTATTACTGGCTGCTGCTGGCGGAGGGGCATCTGAACCGGCGGCTGTTCGGTGACATGCTCAGGCGGCTCGCGGCGCTACCAGTGCCAGGCGGGTAGCTAGCGACGGGCTGCGACGGACAAGAGACGCCGAGTTGCTGAAGAGCGAACTACTAGGGAGCAGTCGCTTTTGCCCGCCGGGATCGGGAGGCGGCTCAAACGGGGAGGGAAACCGCAGAAAAGACGACTTGCGACATTATTGAGTTGACACCACTGCCGCTACCGCCACAACTCCATATCGGCGAAAAGCCCCCAGCGAGTTGGAACGCGGCGATGAAGCGGCATTCAGCGACCGAATCGGGGGCGAACGGGGCATCGACCGTGAGAGGAGAACCAAGGTCTTGCATCCGAGCCGCGGATGGGAGCGAACTACCCTGACCGTGTCGGGATGGCCAAAACGGAAATCCCTGACCGGTTGGTGTGGACCACGACTGTTGGCTCGATACGTCCGCCGGCCGGGCAGCAGGTAGGTCTTATTGCCATCCCGATGCGTTCGAGCCTAATTCGAATTACCTTTTCCGCAATAACGGTGATGGCACGTTCACAGATGTGAGCGCACCAGCCGGCATCCAGGCAGCCGAAGGCAAGGGCCTGGGCGTTGTGTTCGGGGACATCAACGACGACGGCCGCATCGATATTTCGGTCGCCAACGACTCGGTCCCGCAGTTACTGTTTCAGAATCAGGGTAACGGGAGCTTTGCTGAAATTGCGATGGATGCGGGGGTCGCCCTCGATGAGGATGGTCAGAACTTCGGCGGCATGGGCACTGATCTGGGAGATCTAAATGGCGATGGCCTGCCGGAGATCCTCACAACAACGATCTCCCTCCAGCGCTATGCCTATTACCTGAACCCAGGCGACTCCCTATTTGACTACGAGACCGTTCAAAGTAGGCTAGGGGCCATCACCAATTCGTACACGGGATGGGGCATGAAGTTCTTTGACTTTGATAACGACGGTCACAGAGATGTGTTTCTTGCGAACGGTCACGTTATGGACAATATCGGGCAGGCGGACCCCTCGCTCCAGTACCTGCAGCCGCCTCTGTTGCTTCGGTACAGCAATGGGCGATTCACCGACGTGTCGAAACAGGCCGGACCGACGTTCCAGCGCTCGTGGGCGAGCCGGGGAGCCGCCGTCGGAGATTTCGACAATGATGGCTACCTGGACATTGTCGTCACCAACTGTGCGGACCGGCCTACCTGGCGAAAAATCAAAGTGACCGGCGCTCGAAACACAATTGGCTCGGCTTGAAGCTGCGAGGATGTCTGAGCAATCGTGACGGTATCGGTGCCAAGATCGTGGTCACGACGCCGGACGGGAACAAGCAATATGCAACCGCTTTGCGGACGGCGAGTTGTTTGTCTTCTCAAGATCCGAGGGTATTCTTCGGACTTGGCGAGCACACCGAGATTCCGCCGCTTCTGGTCCACTGGCCGAGCGGAACGAAGCAAACCGTTCCCGTTGATGAGGTCAACAGAATCATCGTAGTGGAGGAGCCTGGAGAATCATGTGGAAAAACGTAGGATGCGGGAATCGACTGGTATCGCTCCTGGGGATCTCGGTGGATCAGAAACGTCGGCTCTGGACAAGGCGATTCGGCGCTTTGGCTGCGCTGGTCATCGCATTTGTGATTAATAGTCCTGCAGCCGATCCGGATTGGCACAAGATGCTCTCTCAACCTATCTACCACGGCAAGCTCCGATTCGGCGTCGAAGAGATCCCGGCCAGGATGGAGTGATCTTGCGGGCGGTCATCTATCGTCCGGACGTCGAAGGAAGATTTCCGGTGTTTCTCATCAACACCCCTTACGACAAGATGAGGGAACCGTATCTGGAGTGGGGGCAGTACTTCGCGGAACGAGGTTACGCTTCGGTCATCGCGGACGTACGGGGTCGATACGATTCCGATGGTGATAACTACCTCTACGGCCCGCACGACGGCCCCGATCTTTATGACATTCAGTCTTGGGCCGCCAAGCAACCCTGGTCGACGGGCAAGATCGGGACCACTGGCGGGTCTTATCTCGGCTTTGTGCAACTCGAAGCGGCCCTGGAGGGTAATCCGAACTACACCTGCATGGTGCCGATGGTGAGCCCGGACGATCACTACGATAACGTATACCCGTCCGGGGCCTTTCAGCTTTCCAACAGCGTTAACCTGGCGTGGATCCTTGGGAAGCACACCAACCAGAATCCTGACGCTGTTTTGGATTGGGACAAGGTTTACCGCCATCTGCCCCTGCGGACCCTCGACAAAGAAGCGCTCGGGCTTCGCGCGGAGTTCTGGTCTGATTGGCTGGACCATCCTACCCGCGATGACTATTGGCCCGGTCCCGGCCACCGCATCGCACCGGGAAAGAATGGTCCAGGCAAATATCACAAGATGAAGGTGCCTTCCTACAACATCTCCGGCTGGTATGACCAGGTCAGCCAAGCCACCATCAACAACTATCTGGGAATGGTCCGTCACGGCCCCGAACATCTGCGCGACAAACACAAGCTGCTCATGGGCCCCTGGACCCACGCCGTCAGTTTCGGAGTGACTCGCAAGCAAGGCGATCTGACGTTTCCTCCCGAAGCCGCGCCCGACATGAGAAAGATGGTTCTATGCTGGATGGATCACTGGCTCAAAGGAACTCAGAACGACTTTATGGATGAGCCTCCTGTCCAGATCTATGTGATGGGAGCGGATGAGTGGCGCTTGGAAAACGAGTGGCCATTGGCCCGGACATCCTACACGAAGTACTACCTGCACAGCCAGGGCCTCGCCAATAGCCTCCTCGGGAATGGCTCACTGTCGACCGAAAAGCCAGAAGGTGAGCCGCCGGATCATTTCAGCTACGACCCAGATGACCCGGTTCCCACCTTGGGCGGCAACGTTTCGATGAAGCCGGCGTCCTCCGGGCCCTATGATCAAGCAGCCATCGAGCGGCGCGACGACGTGTTGGTCTTCACAACGCCTCCACTGACCGAAGAGGTAGAAGTAACGGGTCCGGTCTTCGTCGAGTTGTACGCGTCGACCGACGTGACCGATACGGACTTCACGGGTAAACTGGTAGACGTCTGGCCGAACGGCTATGCGCAGATTTTATTGGAGGGTGTCCTGCGCGCACGGTACCGGGAGTCATTCGAAGAGGAGAAGCTGGTTACGCCGGGGAAGATCGAAAAGTATCTGATCGATCTTTGGTCGACAAGCAATCTATTTCGTCAAGGTCACCGAATTCGAGTCGAGATTTCAAGCAGCAACTTTCCAAAATATGACCGCAACCCGAACACCGGTCACCCGATCGGCGAAAACGCCGAGCGGAAAGTGGCGCACCAAACGATTTACCACGACTCGATGCACCCATCTCACATCCTTCTGCCGGTCATCCCGGCACGCTGAGACCATCGCCAAGCGAGCTTCACGGCGGTGCCGGCGTCGCGTCGCAAGCGGGTCCTACTGCGGCTGGGTTTCCACCAGGAGCCGAATTCCCCTGGGAGTACGTTTTGGCAGGCCTTTGTGGATCTCGAGTTCCTTCGCGGCCGACTCACGATTTCCGGTGCGTCTGTAGAGCGTCGCCAGAACATAGTTCGCCCGATCATGTTGCGGGTCCAGACGAATCGTTTTCTCTAACTCGGCAATCGATTCCTCGTACCTCTCTTCCCACTGCAGAGCCTTCCCGAGGGTGAAGTGCCGATCGCTCACGGCGGGCTCAATCTCGACAGCCTTTTGCAGCACTTCGATCGCCGGCGCCATCGAGGTGCGGTTGTCCGTCGCCAGCCTCAAGTGTCCCATGCCTTTCAAGTAATAGCCTGTCGCGCTGGCCGGCTGCAGTCCGATGAACTGCTCGCCGAGCGCGATCAGGGCCTTCGCATCTCTGTCTTGCTCATAGCACTCTCCGAGGGCTTTGTACGCCGGTTCGAACTCTTTGTCAACCGCGAGAATCTCTGTCAGTAGTTCGACACCCTCCGGCCTCCGCTCCTCCAAAGTATAAGCCAGGGCGAGCAGGAACTTGACACGTATCGACGAAGCGAATCGCGGGAGGCCAACTTCAAACATCTCCCGGGCAGCATCGAAGGCACGATAGTGAATCAGGAACTGGCCGACATCTACCAGAAACTCTTCATTGGTCGGTTCTAGCGTCAGCGCCTTCTGCAGATGTTGGAGTGCTGATTCGGGTTCCTCCAGCCTGGATTCAGTTCGCCCTAGCAGGTTGTTCCAGGCACTGCTGCTTTCCAACGCCGGGCGGACCGTTGAGAGAAGTGCTTTGGCGCTGGCGTACCGCTCCTGGGCAAACAGCTCTTGCGCCTTTTCGGCGGTGCCGGCAGCCGCGACCCGCCAGGCAGCTTCAATTTCCGTATCCTGTGGTGCAATCTCCAGAGCGCGGCTCAATGCCTGAAACGCTTCGTCGTTTTTTTGTAGGGTCAAGAGGGTCGATCCCACATTGAACCAAACCAATTCGTTGCCGGCATTGAGATCGGCGGCTTTCTCAAAAGCCGACAGCGCTTTGTCCGGGTTCCTGGTCTCGATCAGGTTCGCGCCGAGGTTGTTCCAGGCCTGCCAGTCGTGGGGACGCAGCTGAGCAACTTGCTGGAAGGAACGGGTCGCGCGATCCGGCCGGCCCAGGCGCGTTTCACAAATCGCGATCGCCTGGTAGGCCTGCGCAGTGCCTTGATTCTGTGCAACAACAGTGTTCAAGTCTTGCAGCGCCGTCGTGCACTGACCTTGCCGGAACGCCTGCAATCCACGCTGCAAGGCCGCTTCCCAGCCGGCCCCGAACAGCGTAGGCGAGGTGAGTAGGAGAAGCAGCAAGTGTCTCATGATTCTGTCAACTCACGAAATGCCGCTAGGCGCGATTGGCGCTACCGCTCCCTTTCGACTAGCCTGAACATCCCCCGGAACATTCTAGCAGCCATGCTAGGCCCTGGCGGGGCGCTTGATGAGCTATACCACCTCGTGGATCATGGTGTGATGAACACCGCGTCAGATTACTGGCAAGTGGGGTATCCACTTAACTCAGGTGACCCCAATATCTTGTGGTTTGGGCTCACGGGACTTCGGCGTCCCCATCGGCAACGATCGAGCGATACGGCGTTGGGTCGACGGCCACAGCCTGTTGCACCAGCCGGTAGAAGAGCTTGCCGCGGCTGCGTGAGCTGCGCCGGTTGAAACGGAACACGAACTCGTCGAGATAGTAGTCCAGGTGCTCGTGGCTGACCGCCCCTTGGTGCGTTCCCAGCAGCCAGCGCTTGAGCAGCGAAATCGCCTTGTGCACCAGCGGCAGCAATTCCGACGCCTGCTCACGGCGACCCTTTAGAAAGACGATGCGGTGCTGGTAGCCCATCTTCTCCAGCGGCTCGTAGCCCAGCCAGCCGTCAGTGCGAACCACGCTGGCCGGCTCGACCGACTCCTCGACGAAGGGCATCAAACTGGACGCCCCGGCGTTCCGCACGCGCTGCATGCGAATGCGCCCCAGCCCGGCACCCCTTTCCTCCGCGGCTACTGCAATCAACGCTTTACGCTCGGTCTGCCGGCCGCGAACGCCCTCTTCCTCAGCGCCCCAGTAAGTCTCATCGACCTCGACTACGCCCGTCAACCGCTCCCGCCCGGGACGCACCATCGCCCGCCTCAGCTTATGCATCCAGGTCCAAGCGGTTTGGTAACTGCCCAGTCCCAAAACGCGCTGCAAACCCAGGGCGCTGACTCCGTTCTTCTGCGAGACGACGTGCCACATCGCCCGGAACCAGAGCCGCAGCGGCTTGCGTGTGTCTTGAAAGATCGTGCCGGCGGTTACGGACGTTTGCCGCCCGCAGCGGGCGCACTCGAACCACACTTTGCGCACCGGCCAGGCCCGCTCATGCCCGCAGCTCGGGCAGCGGAATCCGTCCGGCCAGCGCAAGGCGAACAGATAGTCGCGACAGGCCTCTTCGGTGGCGAAACGCGACTCGAACTCGAGCCAATCGCGCGGGTAATCCTCCACGAGGCCGTATACTACATCTTGGGATCACCTGAGTCAAGTGGATACCCCACTTACTGGCATTTCAGACGAACAGGGGGTATCAGGGAAGCGCAGAAAAGACTTACCGTATGCAACGGTTGGAGCGAACCGCGCAGGCGCATCGAATGTGAAGGCAGCCGAGAATCCGTTTTTCCGGAACCAACCCTGCCGCCATGCTCGCCGGGCCGGCCAGGCCGAAATGAAGATAATGGTGTAGGATTGGGTCAACAGACGGGCCTAGAGGACGCGGCACTCGTGCTGAGAAAAACTATCCTGACACTCACCCTAGCCTCAGTTTGCGGCTTGGCACTAGTGCGAGCCGCGGAACCCGGAACAACGCAGATCAATCCCGACGAACTTGAACTCTTCGAAAAACGAATCCGCCCGGTCCTGCTGGAAAACTGCTTGACGTGTCATGGCAGCGAGCAGGCGATGGCCGGGTTGCGCCTCGACTTTCGTGGCGGATGGGAGAAGGGCGGCCAGTCGGGACCGGCGATTGTACCGGGGCAGCCGGACCTGAGCCCGCTCATTCGAGCCATCCGTCATGACGGCTCGCAAGCAGCAATGCCTCTGGGAGGCAGCAAGCTGGGTGCCTCGGTGATCAGTGCCTTCGAGCAGTGGGTGAGCCGGGGAGCGCCCGATCCCCGCGATGCCCCCGCCGCCGCACCTGCGGTTGAACAGTCCTGGGAGGAAGTCTACCGGGACCGCAGCCGCTGGTGGAGTTTGCAGCCAGTCGTTCGGCCGCCAGTACCTGATGTCAGAAACGAGGAATGGTCGCATCATCCGGTGGATCGCTTCATCCTTGCCAAACTGGAGGAAGAAGGGTTTCAGCCCGCCCCCGGGGCAGACCGCAACACCTTGCTGCGCCGCCTGAGCTTCGTCCTGACCGGGTTGCCGCCTAGGGCTGAAGAAGTGGAGGCCTTCGCCGGCGATCAGGATGCCGGGGCGTATGCGCGCGTGGTGGATCGCCTGCTCGCCTCACCACATTTTGGAGAGCGCTGGGCGCGCCATTGGATGGATGTGGTGCGTTACACCGACAGCTACGGTTACGAATGGGACATCCCCGCCAAAGGGGCGTGGCGCTTTCGGGACTATCTGATTCGCGCCTTCAACGCTGATATCCCCTTCGACCAGCTCTTGCGCGAGCAGATCGCCGGCGACCTTCTGGCCCATCCACGAATCAAACACCTCCGAGCAGATCAACGAGTCTTTAATCGGGCCGATGTTCTACCAGATGGGTGAAAAGCGTCACGGGGACAGCGTGGTCTTCAATGGCATCTATCAGGAGATGCTCGACAACAAGATCGATGCCTTTTCCAAAGCGTTTCAGGCGATGACGGTAGCCTGCGCGCGTTGCCACGACCACAAGCTGGACGCCGTCTCTCAGAAAGACTACTACGCGCTAGGCGGCGTGTTCCTAAGTTCGCGCTGGGTGGTCAACACGGTGGATACGCCCGATCGCAACAGCGAAGTTCTCGACGAGCTTTCAGCGCTGAAGGCGAAACTTCGCGCTCCTCTGGCGGCTTGGTGGTTGGAGGGAGCGCGGGACGTCCCCTTGTATCTGCGCGCCGCCCAGGCCAGCATCGATGGCGACGGCAAGGCAGGGGAACTGGCCAGAGGGCTTGACCCGGTGCGCCTGACCGCCTGGGAAGAACTACTCAAGTTCGAACCCGAGGCAGAGCCGGCTGAAGCCGACGAAAAGTCGTCCAAGGATGAAGAGCCGTCCGAAACCGCGGAGAGTGCGCCTGAGGAGGATCAGCGACCGACTTTGGAAGATCCGTTATTTCCCTGGTTCGAAGTCCATCGGTCAGCGCCCAAAGAAGGCGGAAGCATCAAAGGTACCTGGGCGAAGCTGGCTGAGGATTATTCCAGTACTCGTCGAGAGCGATCCCACAGCAATGCACAAGAGTTTTTGCTCCTGGCGGATTTTCGCCGGGGAGTCCCCGAGGGCTGGTCGGTGGACGGCGTCGGGCTGCGCGATGGTCCCGTATCGAACGGCGACTTCACGGTGGCGCTCGAAGGCCGGGCGGCCGTGGGAGCGCTGCTTCCCGCCGGCTTGTTTACGCACGCTCTCTCGCCCCGGCTCAATGGCGCTGTCCGTAGCCCCTACCTCAACTCTTTCAGCCAACCCTATGTCAACCTGGAGGTGGCCGGTGGCGACTACAGCACTCGCCGACTCTTGGCGGACAACGCGTTCCTGACAGAGCGGGAGTATGCCTACCTAGAGGAAGACAACCTGCATTGGGTGTGCCATACCACGACGGGGGCCGACAAGAGCGCTCGGGCGCGAACCGAGAAGGAGATGGCGGAAGTTCGCACCTTCGTCGAACTCACCACCAAAGCCTCTAACCCGTACTTCCCGCCCCGCGTCGGGCTCGGCGGATGCACCAAAGAAAGGTGCGAGAGGACAGGTGTGGCGCGCAAGACCCGCGTAGTTGGTTCGGCATCACGCAGGCGTTCCTGGCGAAACAAGGCGACGTAACGGACTACGGGAAGGCCCAAGCTTGCCTTGAGTCGCCCGCCGACGAGTTGACGCAGTTCGACTCCCTCTTCGCCGGCGACGCCCCGGCCAACCTTCCTTCCGTGGCGTCTCGATACAAACCAGTGGCTGACCGCCTCCCTGGAGGCCTGGGCGCAGGATCGGGCCGATGATGATGACGTCTTGTTGATCAACTGGATGCTCGACAGCGGGCTGCTACCGAACAACGTGGATGACCGTGAATTGATCCGGGACCTAGTGCTTTCCTACCGGGCGGCCGAGAAGCAGCTCGCTGAACCGCAGACGGTCAACGGCATGGCCGATCTCGATCCAGGCCGCGACTACCGCCTCAACATCCGCGGCGTTTACGAGGACCTGGGCGAGCAGGTGCCGCGGGGTTACGTCGAAGTCATCGCAGGCCGCCGGGAAGAAGGCCCACGCCCGGCGGGCAGTGGGCGCCTGGAGCTGGCCGAGATCATCGCGAGCCCAAACAACCCCCTGACCGCGCGAGTCTTTGTCAATCGCGTGTGGCACTGGGTGTTCGGAACCGGAATCGTCAAGACAGCCAACGATTTCGGCCATCTGGGCGACAGACCGTCTCACCCCGAGCTGCTCGACTATCTCGCTGGCCGGTTTGTCGAGGACGGCTGGTCGGTGAAGAAGCTTGTGCGGATGCTGGTGATGAGCGAAACGTTCCAGCAGTCGGGTCGGATCAGCGCTGCTGCCCGGGAAGCGGACCCTCGCAATCGGCTGCTTCACCACTATCCCCTGCGGCGCCTGGATGCACGAAGCCATCCGCGACTCACTGCTGGCTGTTTCCGGGACGGCTGGAACGGCGGCTCTTCGGCCCCCCCATTAACCCCTACCGGTCAAACGAAGATGCGGCCAAGTGGCTTCTCTCAGGCCCACTCGACGGGCAGGGCCGCCGCTCGGTCTACCTCAAAATGACCATCATGGAACCGCCCAAGTTCCTCAGCACCTTCAACCAACCCAACCCGAAGATCCCGACCGGCGCCCGCGATGTCACCAACGTTCCCGTGCAGGCGCTTACGCTGCTCAACGACCCCTTTGCTGTTGGGCAGGCTGAGTTCTGGGCGCGGCAACTGATCGCTACATCTCACGAATCGCCGGAGCAGCGACTCGGGGTCATGTTTCAACGCGCCTTTGGCCGTGATCCCGATGAACAGGAACGGACACGCTGGATCAGCGCTGTTCACGACATTTCGGGCCTGTATCAAGATGTTCCCGAGAAGAAGCCGGCACCGGGCGGCCTCATGCATTCGCTTGACGTTTGGAAAGACATGGCGCACGCGATGTTCAATGCCAAGGAGTTTGTCTATGTCCGATAGCCGATGGACAGGCCGACGGCCCCTCACGCGCCGTGAGTGGCTGAGCACCGCTTCCAACGGGTTCGGCATGCTGGCTCTCTCGGCCTTGCTGGCCGAAGAAGCCAAGCTGCGAGGCTCGGCCGTGAAGTCGAGTGGCGATTCCCCGGCGACGGCTAAGAGCGTCATTTTCTGCTTCATGGACGGTGGTCCGAGTCATGTCGACACGTTTGATCCCAAGCCACTGTTGAAAGAACGGCAGGCGAAGCCATCGGCGAATCGGCCGTCTCGACCAAGTCGCAGTCAACGGCCGACCGGGTTTGGCTGGGCAGTCCATGGCAGTTCCAGCAACGTGGATCGAGCGGACTTTGGGTGAGCGACTTGCTGCCGCACATCGCCGAAGTCGCGGACGAGCTCTGTGTGCTGCGCTCCATGGTCGGCCGGCAACCCCTGCATGGCCAACAGAACCTACTGCTGCACACGGGCCGGGTCACCGGCAGCGCCCCGAGCTTCGGATCGTGGGTGTCTTACGGCCTGAGCACCGAACGCGATAATCTTCCCAACTACGTCCTGCTCAACAACGACTGGATTCCGAACGGCGGCTGGGAAAACTTTGCCAGCGCCTTCCTGCCCGCGTCTCACGCGGCCACGATGCTACGAGCCAAGGGCGTGGCCATGGACAATATCACACCGTCCGATCTCCCCGCCATCCAGCGGCGCAAGCTCGACTTACTGCGCGAGCAGGACAGCGCGTTCGCTGCTGAAACAGGGAACGACTCGATCGAGTCGGCCATCAAGAACTACGAGACCGCGTTTCGCTTGCAGACCACGATTCCCCGAGCTGGCCGACGTCAGCGGCGAGTCGACCGCAACTCGCCGCATGTATGGGCTCGAGACCGCAAATGATTACAAGAAGCACTACGCCTTGCAGTGCCTCCGTGCTCGCCGTTTGGTCGAGGCGGCGTGCGCTTCGTGGAGATCACCTGCCCGCTCACCCACAAGAACAACTCGCCGTGGGATCAGCACAGCAACCTGAAGAAGTATCACGAAGAGAATGCCATGATCACTGAACAGTCGGTGGCCGCCCTGATCCAGGATCTGAAGCAGCGAGGCCTGCTTGACACCACGGTGGTCGTATGGGCGGGCGAGATGGGTCGCACGCCGCACACCCCGAAAATCAAAGACGGTGTCGGCCGCGACCATCATGTCAACGGCTACTCGATCTTCTTGACCGGAGGCGGCTTCAAGAAGGGGATGACCTACGGGACCACGGACGAGTTCGGCAACTCGGTCGTCGAGCACCCGATCTCAATCCACGACGTCCACGCCACGATCCTGCATCAACTCGGGCTGGACCACGAGAAGCTGACCTTCCGCTTCGGCGGCCGCGACGTCAGCTTGACCGACGTCCACGGCCACGTCATCCACGACATCCTGGCGTGAGCCGAATGGATTGGGTTTAGCTGGGCAGGGCGCCGCGACCGTACGTAATCGAAAACATCCCTTTTCTAACCTGCGACGGGCGCGTTGCCGGCCCTGTGTCGCGTTTCGATCCAAGTACCCAGGCACAACGTAAGAACAGCAAGGGGGCAAGCCCACCAGGATTGGATCGATCCCAGAATCCCTCGATGGCGATCAAGGCGGCTCTGGCGCCCTTGCTTTCGATGATCGTATTTGTGGCGACCTTTGTGGGGGCGCGGGGGGTCCGGGCCTACTCGATGGCCATGGTTACGTCGCCCTTGCTGACCACGCCACCAATCTCGATTGTCAGCGGCACGTCGGGGCCGGTGGGCGTGCCGGGCGGCATCTGGAAGACAACCTCGTTGATCGCCACCGAGGCCACCGATGCGCCCGAGAACAAAACGTTCTCGACCGGTACCTGCACGCCACCAATACGGATGGTCGGCTTCGTGACCGTGTTGTGCAGACACGTTCGATGCGGTGCAGACCCCGTCCGGATCACACGAGTTGCGGCCGTCTTGAATCGGCGGATCGACCGCTCCGAGCCCGTTGCACCAGATCGTCAGAAAGTCACCCTCTTCGGCCGGACGGCTGTTGCCGACCGTCCCAACCGGCGCGGCTAGGTCGGCGGTCCCTGCAAAAGTCACGATCGCTTGTCCTTCGCCGTTCTGCGTCAAGGTGAAGATGCCCGGCGAATGCTCGGCGATTGGGACCTCCCGCGGCTGACTCACTGCTTTCTCACCACCGCCGTTGTCGATCACCATCGTCGCTGTAGGTAGCGTGACCCCCATCGGTAGCTGCGCGATGATCAGGGTAGGCGTGACCAAGAACAGCCGCGCCTTGATGCCGTCGAACGTGACCATCACGCCGCCCAGCATCGTCGGCAGCGGGATCGAATCGGCTACGAACTCGCCCTCGGCGACAAAGCCCGTCCCGAAGATCGAGATCACCGACTTCGGCGTGACGGCGTGGCCCGGCTGGCCAAACGGAATGAAATCGGCCGTGTCGACCACGCCGTTCTCAAACGGAGTTGGAATCGGCAACGGGACGGCTGTGACGATCAGGGTTGCCAGGATTCGGCTTACGATCACACCGCCGCCGCGAACAAACAGGCTCGTGCCGTATGTGCCGGGATCGAGCCTTCCCGGATCGAAGACGGCCTGTACGGTGTCGGTCTCTCCGCTTGACTCCCCGTTCTCCGGATTTGTTGTCAGCCAACTCGCGGTGCTAGGGATCGCATAGCTCACCGTGCCGCCCAGAGCCTTCACTGTGAACGGCAGCGATACCGCGTCGCCACCCTGAGCCACCGTAGCCGTCAGTTGCCCCGGCGCAACCATCAGCGTTAGGACGGTGATCGTCACCGTGTCCATGGCCATCCCGCCGCGGCCGTCATCGACCGTCAGATTGACGATGTGTGTTCCACCCGGAACCGTGACGGTCGGGCTCACACCCGTTGCGGTCCCGAAAGGACCGGTCCAGGTGAGGGTCAAACTATCGCCGTCGGCGTCAGACGAGTCGGAGCCGTCGAGCGTGACGGGCACGCCGGCGGGTCCCGGCGCGACCAGCATCTGGTCGGGGCCCGCTTCAGCCACGGGGATCTGGTTGACGGTGATGACCACCGTGTCGGTGTCCGTCGCGCCCGTTCCGTCGTCGACGGTGAGCGTAATGACGTGTACCCCGGCAGGCAATGACACTGTCGGCATCACGCCCATCGCGGTACCGAACGAGTTGGTCCAAGTAAAGATGAGCGGAGCGCCACCGGGGTCGGAGGAACCGGAGCCGTCGAGTGTCACCATAGCTGTGTCGCCGGGTGCCACCGTCACCAACTGGTCCGGGCCGGCGTCAGCGCCGGGCGCCGGGGCGGGCCATACTTGGCCACAAAGATGTCAGTAGAGCCAGCACTGGTGAGGGTGGTTTCGTTGGTCTCGCCCGGGGCCAAAGGTGGCCGAAGGCTGTTGGAAGTAACCCGTCACATAGCTAGTGCCCGCACCATCCACCGCTATGCCAGCGCCCACGTCATCACTTGTGCCGCCGGCCGCCTGGCCCAGACCAGGTCACCGGAGGCCTCATACTTGGCCACAAAGACCTCGCCGAAAGAGCCCGCACTGGTGAGGATGGTTTCGTTGGTCTCCTCCGGGCCAAAGGTGGCCGAACTTTGGAAGAAACCCTCACATAGCTGTTTCCCGAACCATCCACCGCTATGGCATTGCCAAGGGCACCACCGGTGACCCCGGCCCGCTTGGCCCAGACCAAGTCGCCGGACGAATCATACTTGGCCACAAAGAGGTCAGCGCGGCCGCACTGGTCAGGGTGGTTTCGTTGGTCTCCCCTGGGCCAAAGGTGGCCGAACCCTAGGAAGTAACCCGTCACATAGCTAGTGCCCGCACCATCCACCGCTATGCCATTGCCCTCGTCAGTACTTGGGCCACCGGCCCGCCGGGCCCAGACCAAGTCGCCGGAGGCATCATACTTGACCACAAAGATCTCAAAACCACCCGCACTGGTCAGGGTGGTTTCGTTGGTCTCCCCCAGGGCCAAAGGTGGCCGTATTTTCGAAGAAACCCGTCACATAGCTATTACCCGAACCATCCACCGCTATGGCATTGCCAAAGGCACCACCGGTGACCCCGGCCCGCTTGGCCCAGACGAAGTCGCCGGACGAATCATACGTGGCCACAAAGAGGTCAGCGCCGGCCGCACTGGTCAGGGTGGTTTCGTTCGTCTCCCCAGGCCCAAAGGTGACCGAACTAAAGAAGAAACCCGTCACATAGCTATTGCCCGAACCATCCACCGCTATGCCATCGCCCCCCTCGGCACTTGTGCCGCCGGCCCGTTTTGCCCAGACCAGGTCGCCTGAGGCATCATACTTGGCCACAAAAATGTCATCAGAATCAGCACTAGTCAGGGTGGTTTCGTTGGTCTCCGCGGGCCAAAGGTGGCGGGATTACGGAAGCGACCCGTGACATAACTATTGCCCGAACCATCCACCGCTATGCCAAAGGCCTGGTCAAAACCTGTGCCGCCGGCGCGTTTTGCCCAGACCAGGTCGCCGGAGGGATCATGCTTCGCCACAAAGATGTCGTCAAGACCCACACTAATTAGGGTGGTTGCGTTGGTCTCCCCCGGGCCAAAGGTGGCCGAACCACTGAAGTTGCCCGTGAGATAGCTATTGCCCACAGCATCCACCGCTATGCCACTGCTCAGATCAAGACCTGAGCCGCCGGCCCGTTTGGCCCATACGAGATCCTGTGCCCGAAGTGCCTGGCTCATCTGCAGGCTCAAGCAGAGGCTGAGCGCGGCAATCAGAAGATATCTGGCTTTTTGCCGGTACATCGTCCCTGGCAGCGCCGGCGCCCACCTCCCAACGCAGAGTGTACTGGGGCGGCGGCGGCGGGCCCGCGGTGCTCGCTGTTGTCCTCAGGGTGGCGTGTCCGCCGATCGTCGGATCCCACGGTCGTTTTCGGCAAGCGATCGCTCTTGCGCATCGTCGAGTCCTCGGGCTTGGTCTTGTGAGTGTAGCGCTTCGCTGTCTGTAGCAGCCCGTGGTAGAAGTGTGCTCTGGTGACTGTGCTCTGGTGACAGCCACCGAAGCGAGGCATTATACTTGCCGCGCGCTGCTAGCGCCCGTGAATCGGGCGGAAACGAGTCAGGAATAGGCGTTTTCGAGACGCACGGATGAATCCGTGGGCTATGATTGTTCGGCCCTACGGGGCCGTGTGGCCTGAGCAGGTGTAGAAACTCCAGGCGGGCACGACATGTCGTGCCTTGCCGGTGCTTCGCCCGGCCGACAGGCAGGAGTGCCTGTCGCTACCTTTGTCGAGTTTCGATCCAAGTGCCCAAGCACAGGGTAAGAACAGCAATGGGCAAACCCACAAGGATCGGGTCGAGCTGCCAAATAATCACTACCGATCCGACTTCCTGAATAGCCCCGAAAATCTGCAACAGAGTCACAGTTGTGGCTCCCAAGATCATCGCTGCGAGGACTGTTTTGGGAGCTCTTCTGACAGCCGGGAACAAAACAAGAGCAACCAGCGCCGGCGCCACCGAAGATCCCATGATGCGTCCCCCCAGCCAAACAGCTCTATCAGAAGAGGAACGAGGTAGTAAATTACAGCTGCCAGTAGCCCTACCAATACAACGTTGGCACGGTACACCCATAGTTGACGTCGGATGCTTGACTGCGGATTAATGAAGCGCTGGTAAACGTCGATCGTGAAGTTCGAAGCCAGGGTGTTGATCGTCGACGACAGCGTGGACATGCTCGCCGCGAGAACACTCACGACGATCAAGGTTGCCATCTGACCGCCCGTCGAGTCAAAAGCCACTCGGACGAACGTGTCTTCCGCTCTTACGGTGTCCCCGTGCAGCGCCAAGCCGAGCAGGCCGATCAATGGTGGAATGATATACCAGAGGATGCCGAGCACGCCGCCATACAGGAAGCCTTTCCTCGCCGTTTCGGGGCTGGAAGCGGCGAACCCTCGCTGGATAATGCCCTGGTATCCA
>CBDEGI010000002.1:0-1007358 GCA_965237575.1 Bryobacterales bacterium | reverse complement strand
CCTTCGCCGCGAAGATCACCAACACGATTCTCTTCCGTGACGGCCTGGTCAGCGCCGCCAAGTACTCGCAGTCCGAGGGAGGCGGCATCTCGCCACAGGAGATCGTGGCTGGTTTCGGGATCTTTCCCGGCATCGAGGGTCCTCTCAACGCACTGCTGAGTAAACAGCCCGTCCTGCCCGACGAGTTGGGGCGGCGTCCGCGTGCTGACGCTTGGCAAGGCCAGCCCTATGCTCTTTGTGTCGCCTTTACAAGTGACCTTCGTGACCCGTTGGAACTTGAAACCACCCGGACCCAACCCGATGCAAGTCAAAGTCGACGGTGACCTCGCCAACACAGTGGTCTTCCCCATCGCCGAGAGCAATCCAGGTATCTTCTCGCTCGACCTCAGCGGGACGGGACAGGGGGCGATCCTCAATCCCGACTTCTCCATCAACGGTCCCGACAACCCTTCCGACAGCTTCATCATCGTCTACGGTACCGGCGGCGGACGCACCGACCCCATCTGTCCCGACGGCGAATTGGCCCCCGTCGAAGAGCCACTGCCTCGGCTCAAGTTGCCTTCGACGGCGTTCGTGGAAGGCGGGGAGGCCGAGGTCCCGTACGCGGGCTCGGCGCCCGGTCTCATCTGCGGCGTGAACCAGTGGACCGTGATGCCGGCGAACTCCCCTGCCGGCCCCGCGCTTCCGGTGAAGGTCTGCGTCGGCGAACAGTGCAGCCAAGATGGCATCACCGCCGCCTTCGAGTAGCCCGGACGTCGTGCGCAGCCCCAACCCGCCACTCTGAACCGGCGGGCGTGAGTCTGCGTTGAGCAGCCGCCAACGCCGCGGCAACCCACTCCCAGCGCAACCGCCCGACCCGCCAGGTCAGATGTGCGGACGGAAGTCCGCGCTGGGCACGGCATGCCCGCTGTATTGTCGGTCAGGACCACGGTTTTCCCAGTCCTCTACGGGTTCGCTATGATTGACGCGATCCCTTTCGTGCCGAAAGGAGAGCCTATGCCTGCTAAAGCACGACTCTCGACCGGGCATTCTCACACAGTCTTACCCGCCCGTTGCAAGGCGGTCATTCTCCTCCTCGCAAGCCTCTGTCTAGCCGGCCCCTCAACCGCGCTCGAAACCCGCATCGCCAAGGGGGACTCGGGGCGGGTCACCGTCGCCGAGGGCGAGCAGATCGACGATACGCTCTTCGCGGCAGCCGGCGTGGTGACGGTCGATGGAATCATCACAGGCAATCTCGTGGCGTTCGCGCGTCGCGTGACGATCCGCGGGACGGTCAAAGGAGATGTCATTACCGGCGCGGCGGAGGTCGAGATCGCGGGGTCCGTCGAGGGAAACGTGCTGGCGTTCGGCCGCGAGATTGAGCTTGGGGGAGAGGTTTCGCAAAGCGTGCACACCTTCTCTGAGTTCGTGGATCTGGAGGAAAGCGCAACCGTGCGCGGCGACGCGTTCCTCTTCGCATCAAGGGCGAGGATCAAGGGCTCTGTCGCGCGCGACGCACGGACCTACACCGGAAACAGCGAGCTGACGGGCACGGTGGGCGGTGACCTGGTGGCGCGCACCGGACGCTTATCGTTGGAGTCACGGGCGCGGGTCGATGGTGATCTGACGGCTCATGTAGGCAAGACGGAAGCTGTGAGGATTGACCCCGGCGCCGTCGTCGGTGGCAAAACGACGACGAATCTTCCGGAGCCTAAACCAGCCTAAACCGGCTACCAAGGCAAAGGCCAAACCCAGCCGCTTTGCCCAGCCGGGTTTCTACATCGGGCACCTGTGGGCCTTGGCCGCGGCATTTGTCACTGGGCTGTTTCTGCACTGGCTGCTGCCGGCGCTGTTCTTGAGCGGCGTGGATACGGGCGGGGCGGTGCTGCGGACGCTGGCGTGGGGTTTCGTCACCGGGGTGGCAACTCCGGTGGCCGCGCTGCTCGCCATGCTGACGTTGGTCGGGTTACCCATTGGCCTGCTTGTGGCGGCATGCTACGCCGCCGCGATGTACGCCGCGCAGATCTTGATAGCGCCATGGCTCGGCCACTTCGTGATCGAAAAGCTGCGGCTTGGTTCGAGGGGCTTTGCACTGAGCTTGATGGTGGGCCTGGTGGTCTTACTGCTGATCAGCGGGATTCCCTTCCTGGGCGCCTGGACGGGCCTCGTGGCGCAGTCGCTCGGGTTCGGGGCTTTGTTCTACTACGCCCGAGGCCGCCTACGCTCCGCCCAGGAGCTAACGCTCCCGACCTAGTCGCTCCCGGCAGAACCAGGAGCGGCGCGGATCAAGATGTAGGGGCACGGCATGCCGTGCCCGCTGTCCCGTATGGCTCCAACATGTGGGGTTTGCCGAACGGGCGCGACCAAGAAACTGACTTTCCCACAGACTGCTACTTGCCCCCAGTCCCCCCTGTCAACGATTCCAAAGCCTCGATCGTGCGCGGCCAGTCACTCTTGAGCAGCCGCGAGAGTGCTCGATCGGCCAGCAGCTTGCCACCCGTCTGGCATGGGGCGCAGTAGTTCGTCTCGTTCGACGCATACCGGATGCGCTGCACAGGCGACCCGCATACCGGACAAGGCTTGCCGTAGCGGCCATGCACTACCATGCCGTCGCGAAACGCGGTGACCCTCTCCGGAAACGCATCGCCGCAATCCGTGCGCAGCCTGTTGATCCAAAGCTCGAGGGTTTCGCGACAGGCCGAGTAGAGCGCCGCGGCTTCCTCGTCACTCAGCCCCTGGGTCAGCGCGACGGGTGAAAGCCTGGCGCGATGCAGGATCTCGTCGGTGTAGCTGTTGCCGACCCCGCTGAACAGCCGGGGATCGGTCAGCGCTCGCTTGAGCGTGTGGTTGCGCAAGCGCAGCCGCTGGGTGAAGGCGTCGGCATCACACTCCAGAATCTCGAGGCCACCCGGATCGTGTTGGCGCAGCGCATCCTCACCGCGCACGATATGGAGTGCGGCGCGCTTCTTGGATCCCGCTTCGGTCAATGTGAGGGTTCCATGCGAAAAATCGAGGGCCGCCAAGCCGCGCCGTCCGCCGGGAAGTTTGGCCCGCGGTCCCCGCCAATGGAGCCGCCCCGCAATCATCAGGTGCAGTATCAGCCACAACTCGTCTTCGAGGCCGATCGCGATGCGTTTGCCGATGCGCCTCAGACCAATCACGGTCTTGCCATGCGAGGCCTCGATCGGAGGATCCGCCGTGCGCAAGAGAAAAGGGCTTGCGATCCGTACCCCTTCAAGCCGACGGCCGAGGATGCGCTTTTCCAAGGCCTCGATGTAGATCGTGATATCCGGCAGTTCGGGCACGCTGCCCCCAGATTGCCACGCCGGCGGGGTGCAAGCAATGCTTGGAACTCACGCGGACGAAGAAGCCGCTCTCGCTGCGGTAAGGGATCTCAACCGCAGGGCGCCTACAGCCGGACGATCTTTTCGTCTGGAATCGACTTGAGCCGATTGCGAGTGTCGACGATCAAACAAGCGTCCTCGATCAGCTTGTCATAGTCGATGATCGAGTGATCGGCGACAATCACGACGCAGTCGGCCAGGGCCGCCGCTTGTTGCGGCTGGGAAGCCAGTCGGAGCGAGTCGAGATCGACTTGCGCGACGAAAGGGTCGGTGTAGCTCAATACAGCGCCGCGCTCCGATAACAACGCGAGAATGTCAAGCGCGGGAGACTCCCGAACGTCCGCCACGTCCCGCTTGTAGGCGACGCCCATGACGTGAATGCGGCTGCCCTTGACCGGTTTGCCGCGGTCGTTCAACGCCGTCTGGATCTTCTCGACCACGAATTGCGGCATCGAGCCGTTGATCTGCGCGGCGAGGTCAATGAACCTGGCCTCTTGGCCGGCTTGGCGCGTCTTCCACGACAGGTAGTGCGGGTCGACCGGGATGCAGTGCCCGCCAAGTCCGGGGCCCGGGTAGAAGGGCATGAAGCCGAACGGCTTGGTGGCGGCCGCGTCGATCACTTCCCACACATCGATCTTCATGCGGTCACATAGCAGGGCCATCTCGTTGGCCAGGCCGATGTTGATCATCCGAAACGTGTTCTCGAGCAGCTTGACCATCTCCGCCACGCGGGTCGAGCTGACGGGAACGACCTCTTCCATCACCTGCGAGTAGAGCAGCGCGCCTACCTCGGTACACGCCGGCGTCACGCCGCCAATGACTTTGGGGATGTTGCGCGTGTGGTAACTCGGGTTGCCCGGGTCCACGCGCTCGGGAGAGAAGCAGAGAAAAAAGTCCGATCCCACGCGCAGGCCGGACTTCTCCAGCCGGTCAAGAATGACCTCCTCGGTCGTACCCGGGTAGGTGGTCGATTCAAGGATGACCAGCATCCCCGGGTGCAGATGCTCGGCGAGCCGTTCGGTGGCGTCGAGGATGTGGCTCAAGTCCGGGTCGCGGGTTTTGCGCAGCGGTGTCGGGACACAGAGGCTGACCGTGTCGCAACGGCTCAGGGCCGAGGTATCGGTGGTGGCGGACAAGCGCCGGACCTGTAGGAGTGTGCGTAGCGCCTCAGCTTCGACGTCGGTGATGTCAGCGTGTCCCGCGGCGATGCGGTCGACTCGTGCAGTGTCGTTGTCGATGCCGGTAACGCTGAAACCGGCCGAACCTAGTTCGACCGCGAGCGGCAGCCCGACGTATCCCAGCCCGATCACCGCCGTCCGTGCCTGCTTGGTGCGGATTTTCTCGGCGAGCTTGTCTTTCATTGAAAATGGGGTTGCAGGAGTAAAAAGGGGATTCGATGAGATTATCCCACAGCGCCACGCCCCGAATCCGTAAGTACGCATTCAAACGATCACTCGATGCCCCAATCCGCCGCTACCGCGCCCTCGAAGCTTCCGAGCCGCGGCTGGGAGCGGCTGTAAAAAATCGGGGAGTCCACGGGTAGCATTGCCGGAAGGCCCGCCGCAACTGCTAGGGCAAGTTGAGGCATCCAGCTACACAACCGAGCCGCGGGTGGGAACCCGCGGTTCCCGCTGAGCGCAACGCGGTTGCATCCTACCACGGCGCCAAGCCCCGCGAAGGGGCGACTGAAAGATCGGGTCGGGTGACGGGGATTGCGCCCCGGCACCCTCCCACACCACCGGACATACGGTTTTCCGTATCCGGCGGTTGGACCCAGCGGCCTGATCCTCACGCCGCAAGATCCGATGGCACCACCAACCCGTAGCGCTTCAGAAGGGCGTTCGACAGCCCCGTGTGCATCAACGCGTGGCGCGCCATACTCCACGCCCCACGACGCGTCGATACCCCACGCAGCAGCCGTTCCCCCACTCCCAGCCGCCGTAACGCTCTCTGGCGGCCTCGCACCTTGTGCCAACGCAGCCAAAAGCACCTCCGCATGTGTCGCCGGATCCAACCTTCCAGCCGAAAGACATTCCGACGCTGCTGGGCTAGCCGGTAATATCCCCACCAGCCCACCACGTACTGCCGCCACTCGTCGCGTAACTCCCGACTCGTGACACTGCGGCAACTGCGCCAGATCTCTCGTACCTTCTGCTTGCATCGCTCCACACTTTGCGGCGCTACTTCTCGCTGCCCTTTGCGGTTGATTCGAAACCCCAGAAACTTTCGCTCCCAAGGCCTCCCTGCCCCGCTCTTGGCACGGTTCACTCGCAATCGCAAATGCCTCTCGATCCAGTCCGGCTCCACCGCTTCTGCTTCGGCCTGCTCCCCGTTTCGTTCCCCCGTGAGGGGAAGGACCTTGCGGCCCGGAACTCCGGGAAACCTCGTCGGTGCTTATGTCAGTCGCTCCTCTAGCTTGGCTCCTTGGTCCTTCGGCCCTTCGCTCCAGCGGCGTTACCCGCCTTCCTCGCTACTATGGCCTCTGCTGACTTCTCCTTCGCTCTCACGAAGGAGCTCTCCCCAGGTAAGGTGCTGTTTCTTTCCCTTCCTACCGTCCGGCTCTACCTCGCACGTCTGGATGGACTTTGGGCTTCACTGTGCCTAGCCAGCTTGCCGCCCGTACGCGGCCTCTCTGCCGGTTCGTGTTCCTACGGTCGAAGGTTTGTTCCCCGCTTCCTTCAGCTTGGCCCGCGGCATCTGCCACGAGATCCACCTTGCGGTTCCCTACGGTTACCTCCATCGGTTCCGGTGAGTACGTTGCAACTCACAAGTAAACAGCCCATGCTGGGCACTAGCCCACGACGCAAGTCGTGGGAAAACGCCACCAACGAATCGGGAGCCCCGGTAGGGGGCGTTTGAGTCTTCCCTGCTTCCCAAGACCCGATCGTTGTGGGCCTCGAAGGCAGGTGCCCTAACCCGGCCCCACTGACTCGGTGGTAGGGACGAGAACCTCAAACGCCCCTGCCGGGGCTGGAGATCGTTTCACGGCCTTGACCCACCGCTTGCGCGGTGGGCTACTTTCAAACGCCCCGTACCGGGGCGCAGTGACGTGGTAGCATGCATCCGCACTGCGCCGAGACAAATCGCGGACTCCCGGCCGCGGCTAGTACAATCTCTCTGATGACTAGGCGACAGCTACTCAACGCCATCCCCGCGGCCCCGCTGGCCCTCGCCGGCGCTTGCAGCACGAGCAGCCCACCCGACCGCCACGCAGCGGCGGTCAAGGTCACCGGCCTCGACATCATCCGCGTCCGCGTCAACCCACGGGGCAATTGGGTGATCCCGCGCATCCACACCGACGCGGGCCTCAGCGGGATCGGCGACGCCTCGCATGCCGGACGCAACGATCCGCAGGTCGCCAAGCTCGAGGAGTACTTCGAGTTGATCAAGGGCCGAAGCATCTACGACATCGAGTGGCTGCGTCGGCAAGTGCATCCCCAGTGGCCGGAATTCGGCCGGGCGACCGCGTGCGCACTGAGTGGGATCGAGCAGGCGCTCTACGACCTGCAAGGGCAGGTCGCCGGGGTGCCCACCTATCAACTGTTCGGCGGCAAGCTGCGTAACACGGTGCGCAACTACGCCAACATCAACCGCTCGACCGAGAAGCGCGACCCGGCGGGCTTTGCCGCGATGGCGGCGAGCGCGCGCGAGGCCGGTCTTGATGCCATCAAGCTAGCGTCCTTTGACGGCATCCGAGACACCAAGACCCCCGCTGAATTCGAGAAGTACACCCAACTGGGAATCGATTGTGTCCGCGCCGTCCGGGAAGTGATGGGCGACGAAGGCGATGTGCTGGTCGATGCACACAGCAATTTCGACCTCGAGTTGGGCCTCGACCTGGCCCGCCGTCTCGAGCCGCTGAATCTATTTTGGCTGGAAGAGGTGTCGAGGCCGCTGGAGAACTTGGCGGCGATCAACCAAGCAGCCAAGATGCCGACGGCCGGAGGGGAATCGCTCTTCGGACTCGAGCAGAACCACGAGTACATCGTGGCCGGAGCGGTCGACATCCTCATGCCCGACGTGAAGTATTGCGGCGGCATGTTGGAATTAAAGAAGATAGCCGCCATGGCCGAAGCGGCCGGACTACCGGTCGCGCCGCACGGCCCGGCAAGTCCGGTCGGGAACATGTCCGCCGCCCAGGTCTGTGTGGGCATGCCGAATTCGTTGATCCTCGAGTTCTCCCACGGCGAGGTCCCCTGGCGCGCTGAGTTGGTCGACCCGCCCGAGGTCCTCGACAAAGGCCACCTCGCCGTCTCGGACCGTCCGGGCCTGGGGATGCGCATCAACGACGCGGTCGCAAAGAGGTATGAAGCAGGTTGATGACTGTAGGTCCGAACGAGGAGCAAGGCGTCGCCGTCGTTTCGTAGAATACAGTTACGCTGCGTAGTGAGACTGGGGGGGCTCAACTTGCAGCGCGGGAGAAACCGATAGATAGGTTCGAGCAATGTCCACCCGAGAGCAGCTCCATCACATGGTCGACCTTCTACCCGACGACGAGCTAAAAGTGGCTCATCGCCTTCTGGAACGTCTGCGCGACACGCCACAGGATGACCCGGTCCTCCAAACGCTTGTGACGGCTCCGGAAGATCCCGAATCCCTCTCAGCCGATGAAGAAGCTGCTTTAGACCGCGCTATCGGCGAAGCCCGCCGGGGTGAAACGAAGCCCTGGGCCGAGGTACGTAGCCGGATTGGCTGAATGGCAGTTTGTCCTCACGGCCGCAGCCGAGAAGTCGCTCAAGCGGCTGTCGCGTGACGATGCAGTTCGAGTCCGGGACGCCATCGACGCCCTACCCAAAGGCGATGTGAAGAGGTTGCGCGGGCGCGAGGCTCATTTTCGTCTGCGTGTCGGCGGTCTGCGGGTCGTGTTCACACCCGACTTCGCGGCGCGCCAAATCGTCGTGCTCGATATCTTCCCGCGCGGTGAAGGCTACCGCTAGTTCGGTCGCGCTGCCGGTTATATATCACCTGAATTATGCACGTACGCGCGTAGAGGTGGTAGCTCGGCAAGGCTGGCCTTTTCGTTACTCTGCGTGTCCTGGGGGGGCCAACTTCCCGCCCAGAATCCGCGTCGTACTCGGATCCCATCCTGACCGGCAAAAAGTGACGGAAGTGACGTGTTCCACGTTCTACCGACGTGCGCACTTCTCAGAACGTCAGCGCGGACCACCGGTCCAAATCGAATCCCTTGCCGCAAGAAGCTGCTCGAAGCCCCCGATGATTGGGCCCTGCGAGGCCGTCACGGCTGGGCCTTTGTTGGACGGCCGCCTTTGCTATGCTGTGTCTGGTAACCATGTGGGTGACCTCCTTGGGGTTGGCTGGCGAAGGCCTTTGCCAGCGCGAGGCTCATTTTACGTCTGCATGTTTCTCGGGGGTCCACCAACTGGTCGCGGCTCAGCCCGTCGTGCTCAGGTCCACGCTACCGCTAGTTCGCAGTGCCGGTATATATCAATACGTACGAAATAGAGGTTACGTACGTGGTAGTAGAATCAGGTCAGGCTATCCATGAAGGTTACGGCGTCCGAGCTACGTGCGAGCATCTACTCGATCCTCGACCAAGTTCTCGAGACGGGGACTCCGGTTGAGGTTACGCACAAGGGCAAAATCCTCAAGATCGTCCCGGAAGAACGACCGTCTAAGTTGAGCCGGCTTACGAAGCGGAACTGAATTGTCGGCAATCCCGAAGACCTCGTCCACATGAATTGGATCGAGCACTGGTCGGAGTGGAAGTGAGTGTCGTCTACGTCGACACCCATGTGATCGTCTGGCTGTATAGTGGCCAACTGGCTCGGCTCAGCACGAATGCTCGTACGGCCATCGACGAATCCGATTTGCTGGTTTCACCGGCGGTTCTGCTTGAACTCGAACATTTGAAAGGGATCGGGCGAATCCAACCCCATGCCGGGCGAATCGTGGACACGTTGTCGAGGCAACTGAGCTTGAAAGTCTGGGACTTGCCTTTTGCTCAGGTTGTTGAGGGTGCCCTCGGCGAGAAGTGGGTAAGAGACCCCTTCGACCGTTTGATTGTGGGACACGCGAAAGCGAACACTGCCTCCCTCATCACCAAAGATGAAGCAATCCGCGCAAACTATCGGCACGCCATCTGGTGAAACGAGCCGTTCCTACGCCAGCACCTTCTCCACGACCTTACCGTGCACATCCGTCAACCGGAAGTGCCGGCCCTGGTATTTGAAGGTAAGTTTCATGTGGTCGATACCCAATAGGTGCAGCATCGTGGCGTGTAGATCGTGGACGTGTACGGGGTCTTTGGTGATGTTGTAGCTGAAGTCGTCCGTTTCGCCGTAGCTCATGCCGGGCTCGACGCCGCCCCCGGCCATGAAGATCGTGAAGCAGCGCGGATGGTGGTCGCGGCCGTAATCGTCCTCGGTGAGACGTCCTTGGCTGTAGACCGTGCGGCCGAATTCCCCGCCCCAAACCACCAGTGTGTCCTTGAGCATGTCGCGGTCTTTGAGGTCTTGGATGAGCGCCGCTGTGCCCTGGTCGGTGTCCTTGGCCTGCGCACGGATGCCCTTGGGCAGTTCCGCGTGTTGGTCCCAGCCGCGATGGAAGAGCTGGATAAACTGCACGCCCCGCTCGGCCAGCCGGCGGGCCAGAAGACAGTTCGCGGAATAGGTGCCCCGTTTTCGCGAGTCGGGCCCGTACTTCTCGAAAGTGCTCTCGGGCTCGTTTGAGAGATCCGTCAACTCCGGTACCGAACTCTGCATGCGGTAGGCCATCTCGTACTGCGAGATCCGTGTCGAGATCTCCGGGTCACCGAACTCGCCGAGCTTCAGCTCGTTCATCTTCGCGAGATCGTCAAGGAACCGCCGCCGCGCGCCCTGATTGATACCGGGAGGGTTCGACAAGTACAGCACCGGGTCGCCGACCGAACGGAACTTTACACCCTGGTAGCGGGTTGGCAGAAAGCCGCTGCCCCAGAGGCGATCGTAGAGCGGCTGGCCGCTCCGCCCGCTACCGCTCGAAACCATCACGACGAACGACGGCAGGTCTTTGTTAAGTGTCCCCAGACCGTACGACAGCCAGGAGCCGATACTAGGCCGTCCGGCAAGTTGAAAGCCGGTCTGGAAGAACGTAACGGCCGGATCGTGGTTAATCGCCTCGGTATGGAGTGTCTTGATGAAGGTCAGATCATCCGCCAGCTTGGCGGTATGCGGCAGCAAGTCGCTGATCCAGGCGCCCGAGTTGCCGTGCTGCTGGAACTTGAAGATCGACGGCGCGACAGGAAAGCTGGTCTGCGTCGCCGTCATGCCGGTGAGGCGTTGGCCTTTGCGGATTGAGTCGGGCAACTCGGTGGCACGAAACTCCTGCAGTTTCGGTTTGTAGTCGTACAAGTCGATCTGCGACGGCGCCCCGGACTGGAACAGATAGATGACGCGCTTGGCCTTGGGGGCGAAATGGGGCAGATCGGGAAGTCCGCCTCGAGCCACTGTGTCGGCTGTGGGCACATTCGCGGCCGCGCCAAACAGGTTTTGGTCCAGCAAGCTCGCCAGCGCCGCGCCGCCGATACCGAGGCTGGTCTTGCCGAAGAAGTGACGCCGGGTGAGATGTAGGCGCCGTTCCGTGCGTGGATCATCCATGGCTTTTCCTCAGGTCAGGAGGGGTCGTACTACAGTTACACTTTATCAAACCCCTTGGCCTTAATTCGACTGGTTGATCGGCTCGATACAAGTGCAAGCCCTACGAGCAGAACCAGGCAAGTTCCGCTGAGGCCCCGGCCCACCCATTCGACCACCGACGGCTCCCAACGCAGCGAAACCGTGTGCCGGCCTTCGGGGACCTGGATCTTCACCAGTCCCGTTGATTCGTCGATTTCGGAATCGCAAACTTTCCCATCGAGACGGCTGATCCAGTTAGGGAAAGCAAAGACCGGAACGCGCAGAGACGAACCCTGCGCCGCGTGAATCTCCCACTGGTACAGCTTGCTGCTCTTGTGCACGGATGCGCACTCTAACTCATGCAGGCTACATTCACCATCCATGCCGCCTGCCTGCAGATAGCCTGGCCATTGATCGGTGGACGTCGTGGGAAGGTACTCGGGCCGGCCTGGGAAGGACGTTGCCTCGCTGATAAAGGTGGGGATAGGCTGTGCTATGGAGACTACCCCGTAGACAAGCAAGCCGACGCCCCCGGCCGCCGAGAGAACCAGGGGTGAAATCGCGAAGCTCAGCCGCGTGCGGGTTCGATGGCGAAGGCTCGTGACGCACAGAAAACAACCGATCAAGCCGGCGGCAGTGGCCACGTAGAGGAATCGCCATGGGAACTGGACGAATCGCAGAACAGGGTCCGCCAGATACCAAATCGGGAACGAGAGCTCAGTGCTAAGAAAGAATGACCAAAGCCCCACGTTTCTCAGCGCTACAAGCTGAGCGCGCTGACGAGCCGGCAGTCCATGCTCAAGGTCCGTCCATGTAAGAACGAGTAGCGGTGGCAGAACGATCGCGGGCAAGACCCACAGCCGCGGATCCGCGGAAGTGCCCTGGGTAAGAGCCCGGAACAGCGGAAGCGCAAAATGGTATTGCCATTCGTAGTCCGCACCCGTCGTCCATGCCTCCGATCGAATCTGGTCGAGACTGAGGACCGCGGGTATGAGGTAGGCAGACGCCAGTCCCACCCCCAGGCCTGCCGAGCGGGTCCAGACGCCGAGCTGCCTCCATCGCTTACGCGCTGTATAGGCGGGCGGCAAGCACAGAAGTGCAACGAACGCGGAGAGCACATGCGTGAGAACGAGAGCCGCGACACCGAGCGCGAGCCAGGAGTCTATGAACGAATCCTCCGCAAGCTCCAGGCCGTAAAGCAGTAAGAAGAGGAAAAGCGGATAGCTGCAGTACCAGGCCCAGCCGTTGTGCCGAAACAAGACGAAAACCATGAATGGGGCGCACTGCAGCAGCACACCGAGCAGGACGGCGCAGTTGAGTCCGCGCCTTCGCGCCCACAGGAAGCCCAGAAGGCCCGCCAGCCACGTCGCCAGTAGCAGCACGCCTTTCATCGCGGCCCAATGTGACTTGAGGAGGAGTGATAACAGGGCCCCCACTTGATAGGTCGACGGCGCGTAGAAGACAAAAGCCGGATCGCCGAGTCCGGACTGATCACGGGGCATCCAACGTGGGTAGAGGTCGCCTTGGCCGATGGCTTCCGAGAACTGTTTGAACCAAGCAAAATGCGCGACGAAATCGTCGTTGATGATCACGAGATCAAACGCAAGAAGGTGAACGTGAAGCAATACCGCGGAAACCGCCAGAAGGACGGCCCCTCGGGTGGCGGCACTGTAGAACATCTGGGCTTAGCCGCCCGTTGCAAAATCGCGAACGGCACCGGTCAAAATATAGGGGCGCGGCATGCCGTGCCCGCCTACTCGGCACGCCGCGGCATGTGGGGCTGTCGAGACGAGCGTGACGAGAAACATTACTTTGACACAGGCTGCTACGGGCGCCGGGCAGAGGCGAGCCGTCAGCGACAGAGCGGCGAGCCTGAACCTACTCCTTCGTGATGGTCTCGTCCAGATTCAGAATCAGGCTTGCCACCGTCGTGTACGAAGCTAACTCGGCAAGGTCAAGCACCTCGTTTCGCGGACGCTCGCCCTGTTTTACGAGTTCCAGGGCCGACTTGCGATCGGTGGCGAAGTTGTCCCGATAGTGGTTCAAGCTGCCGAGCAAGACATCGCGTTGCTCGTCGCGCAGTTCACGGGCGGTGGCCAGCTTATACCCATATCCGATACGCTCGCGAGCCGTGGGCCCGCCTTCGGTCATCATGCGCTCGGCCAACAAGCGCGATGCCTCGATGAAGGTCACGTCATTCATCAGGTTGAGCGCCTGGAGCGGCGTGTTCGTTCGGGATTGCCGTACCCGACAAGCCTCGCGCCCGGCCGAGTCGAAGTTGAGCATCGAGGGCGGCGGCACGGCGCGTTTCCAAAAGGTGTACAAGCTGCGGCGGTAGAGATTGTCGCCGTGGTCTTGCTCATAGGCCTTGCCGCCGGCAAGCTCCGTCCAAAGACCGGCGGGCTGATAGGGTTTCACGGACGGCCCACCGATTTCGTCCACCAGAAGGCCGGAGATCGCCAGCGCCTGGTCGCGCACCACTTCGGCCGGCAGGCGCAGCCGCGGGCCGCGGGCAAGCAGACGGTTGTCCGGGTCTGCCTTCTGCAGTTCCGGCTCGACTTTGGACGACTGGCGATAGGTCGCGCTCAGCACGATCTTTTTCTGGAGGGCCTTCACGTCCCAGCCCGACTCGATGAACTCGACCGCGAGCCAATCGAGCAGCGACAGGTGCGTCGGCCATTCGCCCTGGGAGCCGAAGTCTTCCACCGTCCGCACCAGCCCTGTACCGAAATACACCTGCCAGAAGCGGTTCACCGTGACCCGGGCAGTGAGTGGGTTGTCGCGGCTTACCAGCCAACGCGCGAAACCCAGCCGATTATCGCCGTGCTCGTCCTTGACGGGCGGCAGAATGGCGGGTACGCCGGGTGAGACCTTCTCGCCGGGTTTGTCGTAGGCTCCTCGCACGAGCATGTGCGTCTGTCGGCGCACCTCCCTTTCCTTCATCACCATCACGGTCGGCAGGCTGTCGACGAATTGCCCGTGTTTCTTGCGTGTCTCCGTTACCTTCAGCCACGCTTCGCGGATGTTTTCAGCAGCGTACTGGTCCAAGAAGCAAAGCCGTAGCTTCTCTGCCTCGCCCGCGGTGCGGCGACTCGGCTTGACCGCGGCGATCCGTCCGGCGGGCTTGGCGGTTGCCAAGACCGCGACTTCTTGCGGCGTCAGGTCGCGGTCGTACACCCGCACCTCGTCGATGTCACCGCGGAAGCGGTCTGGCGCGTTCCCTACCGCGCCGATCCGTAGCGGGGCTTTGACGCCGAACGACTGGTTCAACTCGTCGACGACGTAGGTTAGCTTCGAGGGCGTGCCATTGACGTAGATGGCCGTGCCCTCGGCCAGCCTGGAACCGTCATAGCTGGCCGCGACGTGGTACCAACGGTTGAGCTTCAGCGCCTGGGCGGTCTCGACGCGGGTCGAGTCGTCAAGCCAGCGATTGACGAGGTTGAACTGGAGCTTGCCGTCCTTCAAGTAGAGGCCATACCCCTCTTTTTCGGTCGCCCCTTGCTTGGTACGAGTCACGATCGGCCCGTCGGCCGTCGGGTATACCCATGCGGATAGCGTAAATTTCTCGGTGAAGCTAAAAGGTGCGACATCGCCGCCGTCGACGAAGCGTTTCCCGTCGAAGCGCGCTGCTTGACCGACCTTGCCCTTAACGAAATCGGGCAGGCCGTCCACGAGCCGGGTGGGGACGCGGCCCGATCCAGGTGTCTCACCCAAGACGTTGCCGTCGAGCGCGTAGTGGGCTACCAGCCCGTCATGCAGCGCCCAGTCGAGGAACTGCGACTTGGCCGCCGACTTCTCCCAGACCCCTTGGGTCTTCTCGATCTCGCCCCGCAGGGAAGCAAATTCGGCTTCCACCTCAGCTAGCTTCGTGTCCAGTTCTTTCAGTTCTTTCTGCTGGTTGGGCGTCGGGGCCTGAATGAACGGCGGTGAATTGCCGTACTTGAACGCTTTGCCGTTTTCGGGGATGTTGTTGAAGTACGCAAAGAACTTGTAGAACTCCTTCTGCGAGAGGGGATCGTACTTGTGATCATGGCAGCGGGCGCAGCCCATGGTCAGGCCTAGCCAGACGGTCGAGGTTGTCTCCACCCGGTCCACCACATATTCGACCGCGTACTCTTCCGCGATGATGCCGCCTTCGCCATTGCCGCGATGGTTGCGATTGAATCCCGTGGCGATCAGTTGATCGAGTGTGGGATCGGGCAACAGGTCGCCGGCGATCTGCTCGACCGTGAATTGGTCAAACGGCATGTTGCTATTGAAAGCGTTGATCACCCAGTCTCGCCAGCGCCACATGTACCGTTCGGCGTCGGTCTGATAGCCGTTGGTATCGGCGTACCGGGCGGCATCAAGCCAGCGGATCGCCATCCGTTCGCCGTAGCGCGGCGATTGGAGTAGGCGGTCTACCACCTTTTCGTACGCCGTGGGTGAAGAATCCCTGACGAACGCGTCGACTTCTTCCGGCGTGGGTGGCAAGCCGGTCAGGTCGAGTGTGACGCGCCGGATCAGCGTCGGGCGGTCGGCTTCGGGCGAGGGAGCAAGCCCCTCGCGTTCGAGCCGGGCGAAAACGAAGTTGTCGATGGCGTTCCGGGGCCAGTTGGCATCGCGGACGTCCGGCGGGCGAGGACGCGTCGGGGTGACGAACGACCAGTGCTGTTGCCACTTGGCTCCTTGCTCGACCCAACGGCGAATCAGCCCGATCTCGCGCTCGGAGAGCTTGCTGTGTCCCTCATAGGAGGGCGGCATGCGGCGAATCGGATCGTCGCTGGTGACGCGTTCGACGAGCGTGCTTTTCTCAGGTTGTCCCGCCACGATGGCGAAGTGTCCGCCGAGGTCTTGGGTCGCGCCCTTCTCGGTATCGAACCGCAACGGCGTCTTGCGGTTGTTGGCGTCAGGGCCGTGACAGGTGAAACACCGATCAGACAGAATCGGCCGGATGTCGCGGTTGAACTCGACCTTGACGCCGGCAGCCGAGAGTTGGATGGCGAGAACGGATATCGCGACAGCGGTGGTAGTGAAGCGAATCGCTGCGAAGTGGAAGATCATTTCACCTACTTCACCCCTGATCCATGATAGCGTGTTTCCCGGCGGGGCGAACAGCCCGGTAGTGGGGTCTTTGCGTGGAGATGGGCGTGGGGGCAACCTAGAGATCAACTACTGCCGCTTCTTGACTGACCGTTCGATCTTTCGGAGGCTGATGTCGATGTATGCTTTGAGGTCCTCGAAGGATTCTGGGCTCAGCGGATCTGGCCACTGGATTGGGGACGGTTCTCCGAATCCTCAAGCTGGCAGGCGAGAACTGCGAAGCCTTACTGACGCGCAAGGTTCGCGCCGTCCCCGTCGAGGACGTGCAGGTCGATGAGGCGTGGACATACGTGCAGAAGAAAGAGCGCCGGAAGAAGCCCAAAGAGCAGCATCGCGAAGACATCGGCGATCAGTTTGTGTTCATTGCGATCGAGCGAACATCGAAGTTGATTCTGTGTTGGGAGTTGGGCCGACGAACCAACGAGACGACCTGGGACTTCATCACCAAGCTCAGGGACGCGACGGTCGGCCACTTCCAAGTGACCTCCGACGCCTTCCCCGCTTATCGTGGCGCGATCGAGTCCGGCCTGCACGATCGGGTGGCCTACGCGCAACTGATAAAGCTCTACGGAGCGCTCCCGACTGGACGAGAGTCCTACCGGCCCGCCAAAATACGAGGAACGATATCAGCGGCGATAATGGGGCATCCGAGCATGACCCGAGCGTGCACGTCGCACGTCGAGCGCCAGAACGGCACCCTTCGCCAGTGGTGCAAGCGGCTGACGCGGATGACCTACGCCTTCTCGAAGAGCCGAGAGAATCTACGGGCGGCGTTGGCTATCCACTTTGCTTTCTATAACTTCTGCCGGGTTCATGATCGTTGCGGGTCACCCCAGCGATGGAAGCGGGCATCACGGATCATGTCTGGGATCTGAGGGAAATCATTGCGGCCTGACTTCGTTTTAGGTCACCAACCCCCCTTTACGGAGGCTCAACAGATGCGTATTATAAGAGCGTATGGAATCCCCAGTCACCAGCTACAGCGTCAGACTCCACGCTTGGTTCCGCAGAGATGGGCAACAATGGATCGTCTGGTGTCCAGCCATTGATGTCATGAGTCAAGCCAGAACAAGAAAACGTGCCCTCGAATCACTCAGAGAGGCTGTTGAACTGTGGTTCGAGTCGTGTATCGATCGTGGCGTGCTTGATGCGGCGTTGACGGAAGTCGGCTTCGCCAAGATTCCGCCGCGTGAAGAAATCCCTGAGGGTGCCGATGTCGTCAACGTCGTCAGGAAGACCGTCTCCCAAACTGCAAGACGGAAGAAAGTGCAGGCGGGGGTATCGTTTTCCCTTGGCCACGGTCGAGGGTCCGACTACATTGTGGGAATCATCCCCGCCTACATCGCCGCCCAGCAGCTAGGGGACGCTGCTCGTGCGCGCGGTTAACTGGAAGGAACTCGCCAAGATTTGTGAGGGCGAGGGCTGTCAGTTCGATCGCCAGCGTGGTGATCACTACATCATGACCAAACCGGGGTTGAACCGGCCCATCGTAATCCCCAGGAAGCGCGACCTGAAGGAAGACATCGTGTTGAGCATCGCCAAAACGCTCGGTTTGAATCGGAAGGATGTCCTTGAGCGGCTTGACAAGAGGAAGCGCGAAAAGGCAGCCGGAGCCTGAGCCTCCATCGCCACGCTAAGACCCCACTACCGAACAGCCCGGTAGTGGCTCAATTTGGCGGCGCCACGCTGGGTGATGAGCGTGCGCTGCACACTGTGCCGGAAGGACATCGTTTCTGAAGTCGCCTTCAGGCAGCCTTCAACCCGGTTGTAGGGGTGGACCGCTGTGTCCACCCAGCCGCCTTCAGGCGGCTTCCGCGCGAAGCGCGTTGTAGGCCGGTCGTTTACGGCCGGTTCAGCGTGGCCCTTCGTTCCTGCCCAGGGCGCTTCAGCGTCCTTCCGACACACCGGCTTGAGCCACCGTGGATGGCTGATCCGGTGTCCGTGAGACCGTCATGGCTGAAACTGAGCCACTACCAACAGCCCGCTTGCGTTATCGGCTTGCCGGAAGAGCACGCGTAGCGCGGGGCTCGCAGAGACCCGCGGGCTTTCATTCCCTCCAGCCGCCAGCCTTCGGGCACGAGCGAGCACCCGGTCGGTCCTGCCCGCGATCAACCGAAGCTTCGCTTTGAGGTGCTTGGGGAGAAACGGTCGTATCTCGTTGGTGGAGGTGTAGACTGGCGCTGTCAGAGGAGCCAAATCGGAAATCCTCGCCATAATCGTGGGCAACCATGGCTTTTCTCAAACGAATCCTTGACGCCTTCAAGAGTTCGGATGCAGCAACCTCACAGTTGCCGCCCGGTAGCGACAAAACGCGCAGATATCTCTCGGTGGATATCGATCAGGCTGCGCGCGAGTCGCAGCTCCTGATTTCCTATGTCTCTGCCGAGGCCGGCATCGAGGTCGACCAGACCGTCGTCCAGAAGATCGTTAACGCCAAGTATCGGTCACAGCGCGGCGATTGGGACGCACAGTCGGAAGTCGAGTTTTGGGTGGCGCTGGACACCATGACGCGAGCGATCCACCCGGTCACGATGGAAAGCCTGATCGCGACCAAGCCCCTCGTCCGAAAAGGCCGTCAACGAGCCAGCCCGGCGCAACGGGCTGTCAGGCGCTACCGAGTCCTGGCAGTCCTGTCGCTGCTCGTACTATTGACCCTCCAGATCTACTGGCTCGTAGGGGCCCACGCCAACCTCGAGCTCAACCAGCGGACCCAGGAAATAGCCGTGGCAGACGAGGAAATCCAGTACATCGAACAAGCGCATGGCGATACGGCTGGCACATACGATGATGCCAATCTCGATAGTCTCAGGGAGAAACGCCGCGCGATGATTACGGGATCAGGAGGCACACTTCCAGCTTCTACGCAGTTGGAACAAGAAGATGTGGCTCTTCCCCACCGGCCAAACGCTCGCGGGGGGCGTCACAGAATATCGTTCGCGCCAGCATGCATCTGAACTCGGTCAAGTCGAAGCCCGGATCGAGACCCTGACGGCCGGCCTCGACTCCGGCGGATACGCGCAGGGCATCGACGAACCAGGACAGCAAGCCATCACAAGGCAACGGATTGAGGGCGAGCTCGCCGGCCTGCGGCGGGCACAAGCGACCCTGGCGCTTCAACCCGTCGCCGAGAAGGAAAGCAACGAGTTGGCGGCCCGGCAACTGGCGGCCCATTTGGTCGTCACCTCTCTCGACGAATACTTTTTGCCGCTGGTGTACGGCCTCCTCGGCGCGGCCATGTTCGTGCTCCGCAGGCTGTCGGAAGAGATCAGGCATCTGACCTACCGCGCGGACTCGGAAATTCTCTACGGGCTGAGGATCACCATGGGCGCTCTGGCCGGTCTCACCATCGGTTGGTTCCTTAGGCCGGAATCGAGCACCGATCTCAACATACTGCCCGGCTTGAGTCTGGCCTTCTTGGTCGGATACAACGTCGAGGTCCTTTTCTCGGCGATGGACCGAGTAATCGCGACCGTCTCAAAACGGCAGGAGGAGAAGGTCGCGACGGCCGAGAAGGCGGCTGGTTAGGTGGGGTTGGGTTCGGGTGGCCGCCCGAGCTTGTCGATGGTTGGAAGAGAACCTTCCAGTGCTGCCTCATCGGCGCAGCTTGATCGCTCTGATCGTCCGAGCTAGCCGTCATCCCCGATAAGAGGTCATTCCACTAAATCATCTGATACATTCATCTACGACTGTATGAAGCAGTAAATAATAGTGTTAGCCATGACACTGTATGGTCCAGCCGGACGGGATTACCGTACCGGGACGATCTCTACCCGTCGTTTGGAGCCCGACGTGTAGCGCCGGCAAGCTAAGGGCTTGTGTCACAATGCTATCCCCCGGGGGTTCGCAAGTAGATCCTTCAGAATGTGACTGCCGCGAAGCCGCCGAATGGCCGCCGGCTCGAGGGTTCGGTTGACGGGATAGGCCTCGCTGGCTCCGGGGGATCTCCGATGCAAGGTTCGAACCTCCTTCCATCGAAAACCAACTGGAAGCTCCCCTGAGAAGCTCTCCCACGCAAGCTGGATACAGGACTCCAGGAGACCGTTTTCCGGGGTACACGAGGGGAACCTTTTTCACCAGAAAACAGATCGAAATGGCGCGATCCTGAGGGGATCGTGTGGTATCCTAGAACATCTCCAGTAGTAAATGGTTGGGCACTCCCCCCCCCCCCCCCCCCCCCCCCGCAACCGCCCGACCGGTTGATATTCCCGTTTGAGGTTACCGCTATGAGTACGCGACTCCTACGCCTTTGTTCCGTGGTTTGTCTCTCGACGGCAACCCTGTTCAGTCAAGGTCTCAATACCAATCAAAAGAAGGGCGATTGGGAGGAGGTCAACTTTGCCTTCGACCGAGCGGTCTTGACCGACGGGTATCCCAGCTTGCTGCGCCTCGCGGAGTTGCTGACGCAACACCGCGACTATCGCGTCAAGCTCGAGGGACACGCCGACCATCTCGGCCCCGACAGCTACAACGCTGCGCTCGGCCGCAAGCGAGCGGAGACGGTGCGCGACTTCCTCGTGAAGTACGGCACGCAGACGAGCCAGATCACCATCGAAACGTTCGGCGAACAAAGCCCGACCGCCGACAACAACCTGCGCGAAGGCCGTTGGATGAACCGCCGCGTCAAGGTCACGGTCACCGACGCACAAGGGAACATCGTCAGCGATGGCGGCGTGGGAGAAGCCATCACTTCGCTCGCCGACCTAATGAAGGCGCAGGAGGAGTGCTGCAACAAGATCCTGAAGGAACTCGAGAAACTCGACGACATCCTCGCTGCTTTGAAGGGCCTCAAGAACGAGAATGATGTACTCAAGGGTGAGGTCGACAAGCTCAAGGAGGGCCAGCGCGAGATGGAAACCAAGATGGCCGCCGCGCCCAAGCCCGCCACCGAGACCCAGGTTCGTGAGATCGTTCGCGAGGAGACTCCCAAGATCATTCGCGAAGAAACGCCGGAGCCCTCCAAGAAGTTTGCACGCTACAACCTGATGGCAGGGCCCGACACCGAACAGGGCAACCTCGCCGTCAGCGGGTCCGGGCAGGTCTTCCTGCCGTTCGCCAAGAGGCACGCCGTCCAGGCCCAGGGCGAATACATGCACAACTTCCGCCGCGACGAGGGCCAAGTCGACCTAGGTCTCGTCAACCGCTTCGGCCCCATGCAAGCGGGCGTGTTCTCGAGCTTCAAGTACGTCAAGTTTGATGAATTCAGCCATCGGGGTATGCACTTGACTCCCGAGACCCCAACATATAGCATGCGGGGCTGTGGAGGACTACCCGCGGACGCTGGAGGAGTTTGAGGGGCGTTTTGCCACTGAGCAGGCGTGTCGCGAGTATCTGATGCAACTGCTCTGGCCACAGGGTTTTGTGTGTCCCCGCTGTGGAGGGCGGAGAGCTCGGCCCAGCCGGCGGGGCCTGCTGCGGTGTGGGCAATGCGGCTTCGGTGACGGCGGGCACGATTTTCCAGGACACGCGCCTGCCGCTGCGCACCTGGTTTCGGACCATGTGGTGGGTGACCAGCCAGAAAAACGGGGCGAGCGCACTGGGACTGCAAAGCATCTTGGGTCTGGGAAGCCGCCTGGGCGTTGCTGCACAAGCTGCGGCGCGCGATGGTGCGGCCCGGCCGAGAACGGCTCAGCGGTCGCGTGGAGGTCGACGAGACCTTGTGGGGGGCGCAGAAGAGGGACTGCGCGGACGGCAGACGCAGAAAAAAGCACTGGTAGCCATCGCCGCCGAGGAAGACGGCGCGGGGATAGGAAGGATCCGTATGAAGCGCATCCGCTTGCACGGCTTCATCCAAGAGGCTGTCGAGCCCGACAGCACGATCCACACCGACGGCTGGGAAGGGTACGTCGGCCTGGAGGCGCTTGGCTATCGGCACGAGTACGACTTTCTGGCCGGTTCGAGCGTCGGCCTCCGAGCTGTTGCCCCACGTTCACCGGGTGGCTGCCCTGTTGAAGCGCTGGTTGATCGGGACGCACCAAGGCGCTGTGAGCCGTGAACACCTGGACTATTACCTGATGAGTATACGTTTCGATTCAATCGACGACGCTCTCGTCACCGGGGAAAGCTCTTCTACCGGCTTGTACAACAGGCCGCGACCGTTGGGCCCACGACCTATTCAGAGATGGTCCAACACCTACGCGGCAGGCGGACCGGCCAACCACAAGATGTGGGGTAGTCGGGAGTGAAGTGCATACCCCGATTCCGGCGCGCTCGGCCAGGCCGCCGGTACCTTGGACTACATCTTCCCGCGGGGCCGGGTCGGCCTTTTTGGCACCAAGGGCTTTATGGACGGGTCGATTCTCAACACCCGCTTCCTGGCGCCGAACCGTGTTGAAGAGACCTACCTGAGCCTCGTCGATCAATTTGGCTTCAGCACGGCTGTGGCTGCCTGGGGTGATGCTTGGTTCGAGGGCAACATCGGAGCCCAGTTCCGCAAGTTCGACGACAACAAAGCCGGCGGGCGGATTCGCTACATTCATCCGATCACTGACCGGTTGGCCTTTACCGTGGCCGGCGGCCTCAACGAGACCCTCATTTCGACCAACAATATGGGCAGTGTCACAGTGGGCCTGGAGTTCGGTAAATGGCTCAGCCCGAAAGGGTACGGCGAAACCGAGGGGCCCGTTCCCGTGGATGTTCCGCGGGTCCGCTACGAAGTGCTGACGCGGACGATCCGCACCGGCAACGACGTCCCCGTGGCGGACGCCGGGCCCGACCAAATGGGTGTCGAGGCCGGGACCATATCGCTCGACGCTTCGGGCTCGTCCGACCCCGACGGCGACCCGATTACCTTCGCCTGGGAGCAGGTGGGCGGACCGGGCATTACGCTCTCTTCGCCGGCCACGGCCCAGACCACCTTCACGGCCGACGAGGGCGAGACCTATCACTTCCGGTTGACCGTCAGGGACGACCAGAACGGCGTCGGGACGGACCGCGTCACGGTCAGCACGCTTGACCGCCAGATCACCATTCTGCGCTTCTCGGCCGAGCCGCTGACCATCACCGAGGGCCAGCCCGCCACGCTCATCTGGGAGGTGCGGAACGCCACGAACGTGGAGATTTCCGGGATCGGCGAGGTCGATCCGGCTGGCGGCAGCACCACAGTGAGCCCGACCGACACCACTACCTATACGCTCACCGCGAGCAATCCGAAGCGGACGCTCAACCAGACCGTGACTGTGACGGTGAATCCGCTGCCTCCGCCGCCTGATCCCGATCCGCCCATCATCAACAGCTTCTTCGCCTCACCGCCATCGATTGTCCGCGGCAGCCAGAGCAGGTTGAATTGGGAGGTCAGCAACGCGACCGACGTCACCATCTCGGGCATCGGGTCTGTTGACCCGCAGGGTGCGAGGCCGGTAATGCCGGATCAGACCACCACCTACACCATCACCGCCCGCAACGACGTGGGCGAGGCCTCGGCCACCGCCACGGTGACGGTACGGGAGGAGCCGACCGGGCAGGGGCAGGTCGAGATCTTGACCTTCTCGGCCGAGCCAGGCCAGCTAGCGCAGGCAGGCGACCCGACGGTGCTTCGCTGGGCGACCAGCAACGCCTCCAAGGTCGTCATCACCGGCGTGGGCGAGGTCGCGCTGAGCGGCGAGGTGACGGTGAACCCGACCGTCGACACAACCTACACTCTTAACGCCACGGATCTCGACGGGACCGAGGCGACGGCCGTGGTGCTGGTGACCATCGAGACGAGAAACCGAGCGCCGGTGGCCATCGCCACAGCGGATTGGCTGATTCGCGGTGACGGCGCCGGCACGATCGGGGAACTCAACGGCAGCGCCTCGTTCGATCCCGACGGCGATCCGATCACTCTCATCTGGCGCAACGTCGGGGACAAGGCCGCCGAGATCCTCGATCAAGGCGCGGACAGGCCTCGGGTCCGCTTCACCGGCGGGCGGGGGCTGTATGAGTTCGAGTTGGAGGTCGTCGACGACAAGGGGCTGAGATCGTTTGCTAGAGAGTCGCTCATCATCGGGGATCCCTAGAAATCGGACCAACTGAGAGCAGGTTCCAGCCGGGCAGGAGCACCTCCTGCCCGGCTTTTTCTTTGGCCCCCCGTGGCGCGGGCCTCCGGCCTGCAGCGTCGGCCTCCGGGTCGACGTTCTGGTGCAGCCACGAGCGCAACCGCAACACCCGCTTGTCCCGAATCACTTCCGCGATCCGTTGCATCAGGATGTCATGGTTGACGTGGTCGAAGAACTGCGCAATGTCAATATCCACCACCCAGTCCTTGCCCTCGCGGACGTATCCTTGCGCCGCTCGTACGGCATCGTGCGCGCTGCGCCTCGGACGAAAACCGTAACTTGACTCGCTGAACCGCGGATCAAAGATCGGTTGCAACACTTGCAGCAACGCTTGCTGCACCACCCGATCCATCACCGTCGGTATGCCAAGCTGACGCGTCCCCCCGTTCGGCTTCGGGATCTCCACCCGCCGCACGGGGCTCGGCGTCCATCGCCCGGCCACGAGTTTCGCCCGCCTCTTCGCGCCGTGGCGCTGCCAATGAACTTCGAGTTCGTCGACGGTCATCCGATCGATCCCCGCCGCGCCGCGGTTGCGTTTCACCGCCGCCCGCGCCCGCGCCAAGTTCTTCTCGGCGACCACCTCGTCCATCAGATCTTCGTGCATTGCTTTCTGTCGAGAGTTTCGCGACACGCACCCTGGCTTCCACCGGCCTCGGCCCGCAGCGGCTCCACCGCTTCTGCGTCGGCCTGCTCCCCGTTTTGTTCCCCACCGGGGAAGGACCTTCCGGCCCGGGACTCCGGGAAACCTCTTGGGCGCTTGTGTCAGTCGCTGCTCTAGCTTTGCTCCTTGGTCCTTCGGCCCTTCGCTCCAGCGGCATTACCCGCCTTCCTCGCTACTATGGCCTCTGCTGACTTCTCCCTCGCTCTCACGAAGGAGCTCTCCCCAGGTAAGGCGCTGTTTCTTTCCCTTCATACCGTCCGGCTCTACCTCGCACGTCTGGATGGACTTTGGGCTTCACTGTGCCTAGCCAGCTTGCCGCCCGTACGCGGCCTCTCTGCCGGTTCGTGTTCCTACGGTCGAAGGTTTGTTCCCCGCTGCCTTCAGCTTGGCTCGCGGCGTTGGCCACGAGATCCACCTTGCGGTTCCCTACGGTTACCTCCATCGGTTCCGGTGAGTACGTTGCAACTCACAAGTAAACAGCCCATGCTGGGCACACTAGGCCGGTCGTTTACGGCCGGTTCAGCGTGGCCCTTCGTTCCTGCCCAGGGCGCTTCAGCGTCCTTCCGACACACCGGCTTGAGCCACCGTGGATGGCTGATCCGGTGTCCGTGAGACCGTCATGGCTGAAACTGAGCCACTACCGGTCGTTGGGGTATCCCCAACAGGCCGGGCTGCTACGCTATCAGGTGGACCTCCAGGACCGCTTGCCGGCATACTGCACCAACCAGTCTCCAACAAAAAGGGACCTCAGACCATGTCACTCACCCCCTCGACGATGCTCGAACTCGGCACCCAGGCGCCGGACTTTGAACTGCCCGACACCGTTTCAGGCGAGACGATCAGCCTGAACACGTTCACCGACAAGAAGGGCCTGCTGGTCATGTTCATCTGCAACCACTGCCCCTACGTCAAGCACATCAACGAGCAGTTGGGGCGTTTGGGCAGCGACTACGCTGACTCGGACATCGGCATCGTAGCGATCAGCGCCAACGACGCGGGGAACTATCCCGACGACGCGCCCGACAAGCTCAAGGCGTCGGCCCAGCAACATGGCTATCGCTTCCCGTATTGCCATGACGAGACCCAGCAGATCGCTCAAGCCTACACGGCGGCTTGCACCCCCGACTTCTTCCTCTTCGACGACGGCCGCAAACTCGTCTACCGCGGTCAGCTTGACGAAAGCCGTCCCGACAGCGGCATCCCAGTCACCGGGCGAGACCTGCGCGCGGCGATGGACGCCGTCCTCGCCGGGACAGCCCTCAACGCCGACCAAAAGCCCAGCATCGGCTGCAACATCAAGTGGAAGCCAGGCAACGAGCCTACATACTAAGTACTGTGTTTTGCCATCACGACGACGTTGCGGTGTGCGCAGTAGGGGCACGGCATGCCGTGCCCGAAACCTCCGGGATGGCGGATGCCTCTGTCAAAGTACCCTGCGAAACGCTGAACTAAGAAACCGAGCCCCGGACGCGAGACGAGGAGTAAATCCGCCGCAGGGTCGTTCGCCCACCGAAACGATCATCCAACCCCTGCCCCGCCCGCTTCATGCGTTCGCGGTTGCATGCCCAGGGCAGGGGTGCTATAAGTCTCCCCGAGATCGCGGTACCGTTTCCCCCGAGCCATCACCATGTCCGAACCCGACGTCTATCTCCGCGGCCAGTTCACCCCGGCTTCCGAAGCCCATCTGAACATCTACGACTTCGGGATCGTGCTGGGCGCGACTATCACCGACCAACTGCGGACCTTCCGCCATGAGCCCTATCGCTTGGACGACCACGTCGAGCGCTTCTACGAGTCAGCGAAGTATGCGCGGCTCGACGTACCGATACCACGCGAGGAGACCGCCGACGTCACACGCGAGTTGATCCGGCGCAACGCCAAACTGATCCCGGCCGAGTCGGACCTCGGTGTCGTCTACTTCCTCACGCCCGGCGAGAACCTCGGCTACGCTGGACGGGCGGCCAACTTCGCGCCCAGCGAGCCAACCTTTTGCATTCACTCGTTCCCCTTACCGTTCGAGGCTTTTCGACGCCTGTTTACGGAAGGGCTTCACCTGGTGACGCCGTCGACGCGCCACGTCCCTTCGCAGTGTCTCGACCAGAAGATCAAGCACCGCAGCCGCCTGCACTGGTGGATCGCTGAGAAAGAAGCGCAGCTCGCCGATCCCGACGCCGTGCCGCTGTTGCTGGACCTCGACGGCAACCTGACCGAATGCAGCGGCGCGAACTTCTTGATGGTCAAAGGCGGGGCCGTCTATTCCCCGACCGCGGCGAACATGCTGCGCGGCGCCAGCCGCAAGGTAGTGTCTGAGTTGTGCGCCGCGCTCGGCATCGCGTTTCACGAACGCGACCTGCAAGTCCACGACATCATCAACGCCGACGAAGTGTTCGTCGTGACGACACCTTATTGCATGGCGCCGGTCTCGCGCGTCAACGGCTTGCCGGTGGGGCCGGACGGCGAGGCCGTCGGAGGTCCCCTGTTCGAACGCATTCTCGCGGCATGGAGTGAAAAGGTCGGGGTGGACATCCGCGCCCAAGTACTGGGCAACTCCGCCGAGGAACGAGGCGCGGCGTGAGACACGCGATGGAGTTCTTCCGCCTCGACGGCAAGATCGCGCTGGTAACCGGCGGCACCGGCCTTTATGGGCGTCACATCGTGCGGGCATTGGCCGAAGCGGGAGCCACGGTCGTCGTGGCCTCGCGCGACGTCGAGCGGTGCAAAGAGTATGCCGCCGAGCTGTCGTCGGAATCTCTCGACGTCGAGGGCGACAGGCTTGACCAAGCCTCCGAGCGCTCGATCCGCTCGTTGCGCGACCGCATCCTTAAGCGCCACGGCAAGCTCGACGTCCTCTTCAACAACAGCGTCGCCCGCGGCGGCGGCGACCTACGCCAGGCAACGGCCCGGACATGGCAGGAAGCGATGAAGGTCAACTCCACCGGCCTGCTGCTGGCGTGCCAAATCTTCTCCGAACCGATGCAGCAGCAACGCTCGGGCTCGATCGTCAACATCGCATCCATCTACGGTATGGCCGGACCCGACTGGTCGATCTACCAGGGCACCAACGTCACCAACCCCATCGACTACCACTTCGCCAAGGGCGGCATGATCCAGATGACGCGCTATCTGGCCAGTTTCCTGGGACCATACAACATCCGCGTCAACGCTTTGTCGCCGGGCGGCTTACAGACCCCTGACCACTCGAAGCGGTTCGTCAAGCAGTACAGCGCAAGAACGCTGCTGGGCCGCATGGCCGACGACGATGACATCAAGGGCCCAGCCGTGTTCCTCGCCTCCGATGCCTCGCGCTACATCACCGGCGCCAACATCCCCGTCGACGCCGGCTGGACCGCGATCTAGTATTGGCAAAGATTGCCGACCCGTTCCCCCGCACGGGACCGCCTGCGGTGTCCACTCGGTTGACGTGCGTCCCGTCCTCCGTTATCGTGCGAGTCATGGCTATTCAATTGCGCCCGGAGCTTGAAAAACGCATCCGGGACAAGATGACGGCCGGGGAGTTTGGGTCGGCTGACGACGTCGTCCAGAAGGCTCTAGACGCACTCGACCTCGACGAGGATGCCTTGGAGCAAGAGAGGCTGGCTCTGCGGGACGACCTTGACCGCCGCTATGACGAACTCGCCACCGGTAAGGTCAAGCCCGTGCCGGGAGATGAAGCGCTGACTCAAGTACGCTCAAGGTTGATGGTACGGCGCGTATGATCCGCACTCATGTGCACCTTACCGAGAGCCAGATAGAAGGCCTGTGGCGGCTCTCCGCGCAGTCTGGCCGGTCGATCGCCGACTTGGTCCGCGAGAGTATCGATGCAATGTTGACAGCCCGGCGGCAGCCGAATCGTCAGGATCGGGTCGAACGCGCATTGCGTGCGGCGGGCCGCTTCCGCTCCGGTGCGAGCAACGTTAGCCGCAAACATGACCGCCATGTCGCCGAAGCGTTTGCGGGCACTTCTTAAGGGCTGCAATCCCCTACCCGTCCGGCTTTCTCCACATCGGTGACCACGAACATCGGCTCGCCGGGCTCGACCATCCGAAACTGACGCACCAGAGCAATCACACCACTGGACGCCGCTCGAAACGTCTCGAGCGTCCTACCATGAAAATCAACGGTTCGTCCAAGTTCCTGGCCTTTTTCAACTTGCTCGAGTATCCCGACGCCGGGAACAAAGAAGCCCGCTTTCGTTGACACCGCTCCGCCCTCGATATTGCCGTCGCCTTCGAGACACCACTCCACCTGCTCGCCGGACGCCGCATCACCAGGCAGGATATCGAGGTGGCGCAGCAGGTTGAAGATACCGTCGCGGAAGATCCGCAGGTCGTCCGGGTCGATCCTCCCCGCTCCGCGCGCTTCCGTATAGAGCCACGGGATCTTGCGCTCGCTTGCGAATGAGATCGTGCGTCCCGGGGCGATAATCGGGTGGCTCCAGATCACTCTCGCTCCGAAGCGGAGAGCCGCCTCGCGGCCCCTCGGATCGTTAGCATCGTAACCGACCATCGTCGGCATGAGCCAGCGCACGCCCGCACTGTGGAGGTCGAGATAGAAGTCCGCGCGCGCGACGACCGCCTGCGCCAGCGCGTGCGCAATGGCTTCGGTCGGCCCTCCGCCAGGGTCTCCGGGAAACACGCGCGCCAAGTTGCCCCCATCCAGCGGACTCGTGCGAGTCCCGTTCCAAAAGGCCGGAGGATTCGCGACAGAAACGGTGAGAAGGTCACCCGCCATCTCGCCGGTGTCGACCTCCTCGAACGCGTCGAAGATCGCTTGGATCCCCTCGAACTCATCTCCGTGAACGCCGGCCGTCACGACCAGCGTCGGGCCGGGCCCAGCGCCACGAGCCAGCAGGACGGGCAGCTCGATGTCGTGCCCGTCGGCATTCAGATCCAACGATAGTGCGTGCTTCCGATTGCGTTCCAATTGATCCGGATCAAAAGCGGCGAATTCCATATCGATCCAACCCTTTCCGGCTATTTGCCTGGGAATGCTTCCGGGCGCTAGGGTTCACGCCCGTCAGCAGACTCCCGTTCCTCTCCGGTGCTGAGGTACCCGTAGAACTGAAGATCCTCGCCGGTCATGCGCTTCGTGGCCCAGATGATTTGTCCGGTGTGCTCGGCGAAGTGCCAAACGACGTGGTAGATCGCGTGAAGCACCGTGAGTTCGTACACCTGAATCTTGCGCGTGCTGAGTAAGTCGTCGCTGGACAGACCCGCCATCACAGCATCGGCCTCCTCGACCGCACTACGGAGGGTGCCGAACAACTCCCCGGCCGCCAGGGGCTCGCGCCGGGTGAACTCGCCGTCGCGGTCTCTGCTGTCCGGCGCACCGCCGACGCCGCTGACGATCCACTGCCGGACGTTGCCGGCCAGGTGGAGGACCAGATTGCCGACCGCGTTCTCGGCCTCGTGCTCGCGCGACCAGATCTGCTCGAGGGTCAGCTTATCGAGGCACGACTCGATGCGCTCCACATACTGTCGAAGCTGCCGCCGGCTAAGACGGACGAACTCACTGGCAACAGCATCCGAGCCAACGGCTGGTTCGTTACTCGACATCAGCGCCTTCTGGGCTTGCACGTGGCACTCCGCAAGCGTACATAGTGACGCTCGGGTACGCGACCTTGCAAGTCAGGTGGATGCCGAGAGTTGGACTGCGCCTGATCAAATGGCCTCGGCCTGGCCCAACCCGCCGCCCGCCCGCTACGGGGTTGGAGGGGTCGAGCCCGCCGGTCCGGCCAGGGCCGAGACCAAGACGGGTCCGCCGCTTCTACGAGACATCTCAGGGAGCGTCACGCCAACGCAGCGGAGAAGTAACCGCGCGGGCCGGATCGGCAGCCGTGGAGGCGCACTCCTATCAACAGCCCTGCGCGTTACTTTCTAAAACTTTGTGTACTTTCTTATCGGCTTCGACGGCGGGCGTTTGAGCCGGGATTTCCGTTTTGGCCATCCCGACACGGTCAGGGTGCTCCCATCCGCGGCTCGGATGCAAGACCTTGGTTCTCCTCTCACGGTCGATGCCCCGTTCGCCCCCGATTCGGTCGCTGAATGCCGCTTCATCGCCGCGTTCCAACTCGCTGGGGGGCTTTTCGCCGACACTGCTCCCTAGTAGTTCGCTCTTCAGCAACTCGGCGTCTCTTGTCCGTCGCAGCCCGTCGCTAGCTACCCGCCTGGCACTGGTAGCGCCGCGAGCCGCCTGAGCATGTCACCGAACAGCCGCCGGTTCAGATGCCCCTCCGCCAGCAGCAGCCAGTAATAGCGGGCGTGCTTGACGAGCCGACCGCCCGTCTTCATTAACCTGTGTTGCAAGGTCGTCAGCGACCAACTCTTGATCCTGCTCGGCAGTCCGAACCGCCGCCACAAGTTGCCCAGGGTGTAAGCCAGCACGCTCAGTTGCAGCCGCACCTCGTTCGCTCGAAAGCGATGGCACGACAGCCGCGTCCAGCTCGTGGCCTGCTTGCCTTCCTTGATCCACTGTTCGGCGGTGCCGCGTTTGTTGTAAAAGCACACCACCGAGCGGCTCGGCAAGGCCTTGTTGGTTACCAGGAAGCCGGGTCGCGCAAACAACTCGCCGGGGATGAAGCTCGACCTTGGCGACGATCCGTCGGGGCTTGGACCAGCTCGCGGCTTGGTAGCGGAAGCTCTTGTAGCGCACCAGCGGCTTGGCGCTCGGCCTGCCCGGCGGACGGAACAGAATATCTTCGATCTCCAACTCCAGGTTCTTGTTGGCCGGCATGCGAATCACATAGTCCACGCCACGCTGCTCCAACGCTTCGTAAATCTCCGGCTTGGCGAAGGCGGCGTCGGCCCGGAACGTCACGTGTTTCCCTTCGGCCTGTTGGCGCTCGATCTCGGGCAGCAGCAACTCGTCCCAGTCCTCGGCGCTGGAGACGTTGCCCGCTCGCAGTTTCGCCGCCAGACAATCGCCGTGCTGGTTGAACAGCAACAGCGGGTGCTAGCAGGTGGACTCGAAGTGCCCGTTGTAGGCACTGCCTTCCTGCTGACCGTGGACCGGGCTCTCGGTGGAGTCCATATCGAGCACGACGCGCTCGGACTGGTCCTGCGCTTCGGCTTGAGCGACCAACTCGCGGTTCACCGCCATCAACCCAAGCAGGTTTTCTTCACTGGCCAGCAGCTCTGCCTCAAAACTTTGCCGTCGCGAGGTGAGCGCCCCACCGCGATCCCAGTTTTTCTTCGAGCCCAGCAAGCGAAACGTCGGATCGGCGGAGACACGAACGGCATCGTTGAGGTCCTCGTAGCCTGCGAGTCGGCTGTAGACCGACTGTCGCACCAGATCGGCCAGCGGGAACTTCTTGTTCGAGCCTTGTCGCGAATCCGTCAGATGCTCGTCGATCAGCTTGCCCACTCCGAGCCGCTCGTCCAGTTCTCGGACGAGAAGAAGCCCGCCATCGGAGGTCACCCGCGAGCCTTGGAAATCGACCTTCAGAAATCCGTTGAACGATAGCTGAAATGCCCTCTGCTCTTTGTCACCCACTGGGTGTCGCCCTCCCGCTCTCTTGCGCTGCGCTCAAACCCGCATCTGTAAGGGCGCTGAGAGTGCCCGGTTGGTTAGCAGGCAACGGTCAAATCGGAAATCCGGGTTGAGGAATTGTGCGCAGGAAGAACCGGGCAGGCTGGGGACATGGGGGATGGCCTACCTGACCATCCGCGGTAGAATCTACGGGATGCTGACGCGACGCACCTTCGTAGGCTCAATGCTCGCGGCGGGAGCAGCGGGGGCGGCGCAGAGTGAGCGTCCCAATGTCTTGTCGATCTCGGTCGACGACATGAACGATTGGGTCGGCTGCCTGGGAGGCTACCCGGGCGTCAAGACGCCGAACATTGACGCGCTGGCGAAGCAAGGCGCATTGTTCCGCGACGCCCACTGCACCTCGCCGCTGTGTAATCCGTCTCGCACGGCGCTGCTGACGGGTAAACGTCCGTCGACCACCGGGGTCTATAACAACGGCCAGTATTGGCGTCCCGCGCACCCGGACATCGTCACGCTCCCAACGTTCTTCCGTCAGAACGGCTACCACGTCGCCGGCGCGGGCAAGATCTACCACCATGTCGCCGGCTTCAATCCGCCCGACCAGTGGGACGACTTCCAAATACAGGAGTTCGACGACCCCTGGTACCGCCGGCTCTCGTACTACCCGTGGGTCAAGAAGATCCCAAATCCGCCGGGCCATCCCTTCAACGGCATGGCGGGCGACAACTTCGCGGGCGAGTTCGATTGGGGTGTGCTGCCGGACCGTCCCGAGCGCACCTACGGCGACATGGCGGCGGTGCGTTACGGGCAGGATTTCCTGAAGCGCGAACACGACAAGCCCTTCTTCTTGGCAGTGGGCCTGTGGCACCCGCACATTCCACTGTTCGCGCCCCAGAACTACTTCGACCTCTATCCGCGTGACAACGTGAAGCTGCCCGAGGTGCCGGGCAACGACCTCGACGAGCTGCCTCCGGTTGCGCGGAGGTTCGCCGCCGTGCGCCGCGCCGAGCACGAGCGCATCCTCCGCGAGGGTAAGTGGACCGACGGCGTCCGGTCGTACCTGGCGTGCATCAGCTTCGCCGACGCGATGGTGGGCTACGTTCTGCGAGCGCTCGAGCAGAGCGCCTACGCCAAGAACACGATCGTCGTCTTGTGGAGCGATCACGGATGGCATCTGGGCGAGAAGCGCCACTGGAATAAGGGCACGCTTTGGCAGCGGGCGACTCACGTGCCGATGATCTGGACCGGCCCCGGCGTGCGGCAAGCCGGGCGGGACCGCTCGCAGCCGGTGGAGTTGCTCGACATCTATCCCACGTTGACGGAGATGTGCGGGCTGCCGGAGAGGGACGACCTCGAAGGCCTGAGCTTGGCGCCGCTACTACGGGACGCGAAGACAAAGCGGCGTCCGGCGGTGATCGACTACCTGCCGAGCAACCACGCGGTGGTCACGGAGAAGTGGCGATACATTCGTTACAGCGACGGCGGTGAAGAGTTGTACGACCGCGTGAGGGACCCGAACGAATGGAAGAACGTCGCTGCGGAATCGCGCTACACGGTGCTGAAGCGAGAGTTGGCGGAGTGGATGCCGAAGACGAGTGCGCCGCCGGTTCCCAGTCGCGCCGACTACGATTTTGATTTCGAGAGCTATACCTGGACACGAAAGTAAGGAAACCGACAATGGCATTCTACGAACTGCGACAGTACAAGATTCTGGAAGGCAAGATGGACGAGTGGTTACAGCTCATGGAGCAAGAAATCATCCCGTTCCAAGTGTCCAAGGGAATGGTCATCACCGGCAGTTGGCGCGGTGAGGACGATGACAGCATATACATTTGGATGCGGCGATTCGAGAGTGAAGAGGAACGCGAGCGGCTCTACGAAGCGGTCTATCAAAGCGACCATTGGAAGAATGAGATTGGCCCTCGCATTCCGGACGTGATGGACCGCTCGGCGATCCAAGTGACGCGCCTTGTGCCGACCAAGAAGTCAACCGTGCAGTGAGCAACATGAACGTATCCGAGATCGTTGCGGGCATCAAGAAGGACGGCTATTCGATCGTCGAGGGAGTCATCCCGGCGGACGCGGTTGACGACGTCCGCCGCGAGGTCGTCGCGGCGCAGCAGGCTCACCACGAGGAGGCCGAGGCCGAGCTGGCGAAAATACGGGCGCGGGGTCACCGCGTGGGCGCGGCAGGCGTCGGGGTCCTCAAGCAGGCCATCAATGCCACACAATGCTTCGCGCCCTATCTGGCAGACGAGCGAGTCCTCGGAGTGGTCGAGTCATTCTTCGGCCAGTTTGTTCGGATCTCGTGCACCGATTGCGTGATCAATCACCCCGGCAACGAGCGCGGCTACTGGCACGCCGACTGACCTTTCAACGCCACGAACTCGACCCACGTGAAGGCTCCTTATCCCGACGCGATGATGCACCTCTCGTCGATCTGGATGCTGACGCGTTTCGGCGCGGACAACGGCGGAACGTTCGTCCGGCCCGGCAGCCACCGTTTCGACAACAACCCGGCGACGGGTCAGATGGAGGGCGTCGACCAAGACGCGCCGCACCCGGATGAGCGTCAGGCGGCGGGGCCGCCGGGCAGCGTACTGCTCTACGACAGCCGCCTCTGGCACGCCGTCGCGCCGAACCGCAGCGACGAAGCCCGCGTGGCATTGATCGTGCGGTATGCCCCCTGGTGGCTCAATCTAACGCCGACGATGCGCGGCACGCCCGACCACGAGCGCATGGTTCTCGATACGGGCGGGAAGAACTACGATGCGGTTCCGATTCGGCGCGAGGTATTCGACAGGCTACCCGACAAGGTGAAGCCGTTGTACCGGCACTGGGTCGCTGGGTGAGATCGCCGGCTTTCAGCAGTCACCACAAGGAAGCGCCGGAGGCCCGCGTCCACACCACTCGGCCCCTACGACACGATCTGCGGGATGACTTCCCCGTGGACGTCGGTTAGCCGCATGTGGCGGCCGTTGAAGAAGTACGTGAGCCGCTTGTGGTCCATGCCGAGCAGGTGGAGCAGCGTGGCGTGCAGGTCGTAGTGCGTGATGGGGTCAATCGCCTTGTAGCCGAATTCGTCGGTAGATCCAATGACTTGGCCGCCTTGGATGCCGGCGCCAGCCATCCAGATGGTCATGGCTCCCGGGTTGTGGTCGCGGCCAACGCCCCGTTGGGAGATCGGCATGCGTCCGAACTCGGAGTGCCAGAGGACGAGCGTGTCGTCGAGCATCCCGCGCTGCTTGAGATCCTCGATCAGCCCCGCCATGGGCTTGTCGACCTCGGCGGCGTGCTGGGTGTGGTTCTCGACCAGGTTGCTGTGGGCGTCCCAGGTGTCGATGTTCTGCTGCCGCAAGGCGCCGTTGTAGAGTTGGACGAACCGCACCCCGCGCTCCACCAGCCGCCGGGCCAGCAGGCATTGCTTGCCAAAGGGCTCGGTGGTCGGGTGGTCCATGCCGTAGAGCCGCTTGGTCTTCTCCGTTTCCTTTGAGATATCAACCACATCGGGCGCGCAGGCCTGCATCCGGAAGGCCAGCTCGTAGGAGGCGATGCGGGCCGCCAACTCCGAGCTGCCCGGGTGCCGGCGGGCGTGCTCTTCGTTGAGCCAGGCGAGGTGGTCAAGCCGGGCGCGCTGCTGTTCGGGTGAAACATGCTCGGGCGGCGGATTGAGGTCGAGAACCGGGTCGCCCGAGGAGCGGAACACCGTCCCCTGGTAGGTGGCGGGGAGGAAACCGCTGCTCCAGTTGGTCGGGCCGCTGAAGGGGCCCCCGCGGTAGTCGTAGACGACGACGAAGCCCGGCAGGCTCTGATTCTCCGTCCCCAGCCCGTAGGCCACCCACGAGCCGACACTCGGGTATCCCATCAACAGAGAGCCCGTATTCCATTCATAATGAGCGAGTACGTGGTCGTTCGATCGGCCCTGGGCCGAGCGGATCAAGGCCAGATCGTCGACCTTCGAGGCCATGTGTGGGAACAGGTTCGAGACGTCGATGCCGCTCTTGCCGTGCTTCTTGAACCCGAACGGACTGCGCATCAAGGGCCCGGGGTATCCCTGACGTACGCGCACACGCCCCTTGCCCTCGAGCGGTTCCCCGTGGAACTTGTCGAGCATCGGCTTGGGGTCGAAGGTGTCGACGTGGCTGACGCCGCCGCTCATGAAGAGCGAGATCACCGATTTGGCACGCGGGGCGAAGTGGCTGGGCTTGGGAGCGTAGGGGGATTGGAGACCTGGCGGGGTGCTGCACGCACCTCCCGGCTCGGCGCCGAGTAGCCCCTCCTGCTGAAGCATGGCGGCGAAGGCCAGCCCGCTAATGCCCGACCCGGCGTTGAAGAGGAAGTCGCGCCGAGAGACGAACCGGGGCTTGACGGTTGGGCAACCCGCCCGGTCTGTGCGCTGGTAGCGTTCGTTCGCCCGATCGTTGGCCACGATAGCTATCGAACCTCCTCGCTGACCACCTCTCCGTCGATCACCACGCCCACGCAATGGGTAGTGTACTCGAATGGGTCGCCGTCATAAAGGGCTACATCGCCGTCCTTACCTGGCTCGAGCGACCCGACCCGGCTGTCGACTTCAAGGATCTTAGCCGCTTCTATTGTAATCGTCCCCAGCACTTGTTCAAAGGACAATCCGTTGGCGGCCGCAACGCCGGCCTCGAACAGCACCAGCCGGCTCTTGGGAACGTACGACTCGAAACCACTCTGCAGCGCCACCGGGATGCCTGCCTCGACCAGCCGGGCCGCGGTTTCGAAGCTCAGGTTCTCCGCCTCACCATTCGCGCGGTACATCGTGGGGTGGATGATGACGGGCACTCGAGCATCCCTCACCCGAGCATCTCGCAAGCGGTCGACGATCTGGTGCGCCTCGGCCACGCCATCGAGGACCACCCGCAAGTCGAACTCCTCGGCAATCCTGAGCGCGGTCAGAACATCATGGGCCCGATGCGCGGTGATCAGCAGCGGCAGCTCGCCATCGAGGACGCGCACCAGCAGCTCGCTTTTCAAATCGCGGTCGGGCTTCTTGTCCTCCTCGGCCGACTGGCGCTTGTCGCGGTAGGTCTGAGCCTTGATCAACTCGCCCCGCAACATCGCCGCCATCTTCGCCCGCGTGCCGGGAGACTTGCCTTCTCGCCGGTCCCGGGCCCCTTCGCCCAGGGTTGCGGCGACCATCGCAACAGGCTTGAGCACCGAGTCCTCAACATTTGTGCCCGTGGTCTTGATGACCATGGTCTGGCCCGAGATGAGCGCGCGCGGCGCGTGGCCCGTGTGGATGGTGGTGACACCGTAGCCGCGAGCCCACTCGACCAGCTTCTCCCGGGGGTTGTAGGCGTCGATCGCGCGCAACTCGGGCTGAACCGGGTTCGATCGCTCCAGTTGGTCCTGGTCGTGGTTCTGGTTGAGGTATCCCGAGAGCCCGATCACGGTGTGAGCATCGATCAGGCCGGGCGTAACCACCTTCGCCGAGAGCTGCCGAAAGCCGTCGGGGATTTGGACCTGGCCGACCGGACCGACCTGGGCGATCTTGCCATCGCGAATGACGACTACACCGTCGGTGATGGGCGGCCCCGCCATGGTGTAGACGGTCTCGCCCCGGACGGCAACTTGAGCCACTGTGGGCCAGGCGCACAGGACAAGTAGCCCGAGTAAGAGACCGGCCGCCGGCAGCCCGTCGTGAGAGTAATGTTGTCCGCTGTGCCACCTCGACACGTTGCGGCAGGCCGAGCGGGCGGGCACGGCATGCCGTGCCCGTCTTCCAACGTCACTGTATCTTGCGAGCCTCAATAGTGCTCGGCCTCGGCAATGTGGTCGAGAATGGCGGCTTGATCGTGGCTCGCACCATATCCCCCCACCGCATAGAGGCGGTCCTTCGGGTCGGACCGGTCGAAGACCTTCACGCCATCGACCCAGGTCTGCTCGACCTTGGTGTAGACACTGAGCGGATCGCCCGAGAGGACGATGAAGTCGGCGTCCTTGCCTGCCTCGAGCGAGCCGAGCCTGGTTTCGAGGTCGAGCATGATGGCGCCGGCCATCGTCAGCCCGTAGAGCGCCTTCTCCGGCGACATGCCGGCCCGCACAGCCAGCGCCGCTTGGCGAAAGAACAACCGCGAGTCGGTGATGCCGTCGTCGGTGTGGAAGCCGGCCAGCGCGTCCGCCCGCTCGAGGGCAACACCGTTCGAAAAGGCGTTGTCTTTGGCCTCGATCTTCCCCCCGGGGCTGTCGATCAGAATCAGCGATGAACCCACGCCCGCGGCGGCAATCTCTTCGGCAACGAAGCGTGCGTCGCTGACGTGTTGCAGCACGACCCGAAAGCCGAACTCGCGAGCCAGCCGCAGCACGGTGAGAATATCGTCGTGGCGGTGGGTGTGGTGGTGGACCGCGCGCTTGCCTTCGAGCACTTCGACCAGGGCTTCCATTCGCAGGTCGCGCTCGGGGAGTTTGTCGGCATCGTCGGCGGCGCGCTCGATCTTGGCGGCGTACTCCTGAGCCTTGACGAACTGCTCGCGAACGAGGGCGGCCGACTTGGCGCGCGTCCCCGGGAAGGGCGGATCCTTGCGCGAGTTGGTGCCGTTGGCCATCTTGATGCCGCCCGCGATCTGTCCGTCGGAGGTGTGGATGAGCAGGTCGTCGATCGTCGTGCCGTCGCGGAACTTGACGTAGAGAGTCTGGCCGCTGAGCAGGTGCCCCGAGCCGGGCATGATGTTGGCCGTGGTAATGCCGCCCGCCTGCGCTTTCTGAATGCGCGCGTCGCGAACGTTGATCGAGTCCATGGCGCGAACATCGGGCTGGATCGGGTTGCTGCGATCACCGCCTTCGACGCTGCCGACGTGGCTGTGGGTGTCGACCAGGCCGGGCATGACGACTTTGCCGCTCAAGTCGTGACGCTCGGCGTTGTCGGGGATCGGTGTCGAAGCGGCCGGCCCGACGGCGGTGATGCGGCCTTGGTGGATGATGAGAACGCCGCGGTCGATGTCCGGAGCGATATCCGGGTCAGGGTCCGTGCCCTCGATCGGGATCACCTTCGCGCCGATGAAAGCCTGCGGAATTTCTTGGGGCCAGAGAGTAGCAGCGAAGAGCGCGAGAGCGACCCGCAACAACTTCAACATGCAAGGATTCTAGCAGCCTCCAGCAGAGCCACGACTTTCGAGGGAGGGTACGGTTCCCCCAAGCGGGCTCCGACCCACGCGGTAGCATTGGCCGGCTCTCACTCGAACCGTCGGGTGATTTTGTTCCGCCTGGACAAGGGGGAGAGGCCCCTTGTGCTGCGACTATATAGGCATCGGAGTCGAGTCCCTTGGACACCCATACCTCTTCCTCGACCTATCTCGCCCAGACCCAAGACGACCGTGTCACCGCGGACCGGGAGTTGGTGGCGGCCGTCCTGCGCAGAGAGCGCAAGGCCACGGCTGAATTCGTCAGCCGCTTCTCCGATGGGCTGTACGCGTACCTTCACCGCCGGCTCTTTCCTCGAGCCGATTTAATCGAAGACCTGCTCCAAGAAGTGTTTCTCGCGGCTTGGGCGAGTCTCGAACGTTTCCAAGGCCGCTCTTCGCTGCGGGCTTGGCTTCACGGCATTGCCCGACACAAAGTGGAAGACCACTACCGCGCGCAGCTTCGTCAGCCCGAAGGCGCCGACGGCTATCGGTTGGAGACGGATTCGGCTTCCGCGGTGGAGCCGCCGTTTGACGAATTCCTTGACCGCGAGCACCTGGAGGCCAAGACGCGCCGGGTGCTCGAGTCTATGCCCGACCGATACCGCGCGGCGTTGCTCTGGCGCTACTGGGAAAAGCGAAGCGCCCAGGAAATGGCCATGCAAACCGGAAGCAGCGCGAAGGCAATCGAGCGTTTGCTGGCACGGGCGCGGCAGCAGTTTCGGCGGAGGTGGAACGATGAGTAGCATGCTAGCTGATGAACAGGCATTTGACGAACTCGCCGCCCAGCTCGAGGCGGATGCCCCGGCGGAGCTTGCCACGCCCTCGCGGTTGAAGTCGAGCCTATATTCGGCACTCGTCCGTCGTCAGGAGGAATCCGGTCGCTTGGCGAGCCTATTAGCGAGCAAGGCGGACGGACGCGGACTCTGCGTATTTGAAGAGTTGGTTAGGATCGCTCCCGTTGGAGAGACGGCACGATCATTCAACTGCTGCCGCCTTTGCCATGCGCGGGTCCTCGCCGAGACCCTCGAGAATGCTCCGATCTATTGGGAGCACTGCCCCTACGTAGGTTTCCAGAAAGGCTGAAGGCTTGCTGTGCGGAGAACCCCAGCGACATCCGCCGATGCGCGCTCCCAGCGAACCGGGCCGGAAGCATTCAGGCCTATCTTTAAACGACGCGGCCGATCGTCCAACCCGTCGTCAGAAGTGCTTCACAAACCCGAACAGATTCTGAAAATGAGCCAGGTTGCGTTCGCCCGGAGGGCTTAGCTGTTCACTGATTGCGTTGTTGCGGATCGTCTCGCTGAACGTGAAGCGGAACGCCCAGCCGTTCTTGATGAAAAGGTCGATCCCAACCGCCACGCGAAACGCGGCGCTTGTGGAGCCAAACGCGCCGGGCGCCATTTGATTCAGCCCCCGGGCGCTTCGAATGCTTGCCTCGGGGCTGCTGAGACGAACCACCCCGGCCCCGGCCGACAAGTAGGGCCGGACGGAGCTCTTGCGGTTGCGAAAGTACAGCAGTAGCTCTCCCAACACACTGTGCTGGGTCGCTACGCGTACCTGTTCGACAAACATGTTCGCATCAGCGCACGACTGGGAGCTGGTCAACGTCAGGTCGTTCCGGTTCCACCCGTAGCTGCCTTGCAAACTCAGATAGTCGCTCAGGTGCCCGCCGCCCACGGCCATGAAGGTCGGGCCGTTTTCGGGCTTGTAGAGAGAAACCTGGGTGGAATCGGGAGTGATGCGCGTCTGGCCATCGGCGGAAAGAGTCGAGATGCCGCCCAGGGCGCCCACGAAGCCCGAGCTCTGTCCAAACAGCAACCCACTGGAACAGCCCGTGAGCAACAAGATCGACAGCACTTGGGTTGAAGTAGAACTGATTGGCCGGTGGCAACCCAAGTCCTGATTCTACTCAACGCCGTCGGACAGCGCTTCAAAAAAGTTTGCTCTTCGGAGGGGGATCTCCTCTTCTAGCACGACATGACAACCATGGCGCACTCAGAAGTGCGAATCTTCTCTGACCATGAAGAAAAAGGAGCGATGTTACAAATGAAAACTCCCCCAAAGAACGGCCTGCTTTCCTTGTCTCTGTCGCTGGCGGTCTTGCTGGCCGCCGTGTCGCTGCAAGGACAGGATTTCAACACTCAGTTCGTGTCCCTACCAGGGACAACCATCGACGCCCCTGGAAACTATGTTCTCCGGTCGAACATGGCTGTGATTCCGAGCGGACCCGCGGGTATCGTGATTACCGGAAACGGCGTCACGCTCGATCTCAACGGAAACCAAATCCGAGGGCCGGGAGGCAAGCAGGGGATCGGCATCATGATCGATGGGGCCTCGGGCGTCAAGGTCGTCAATGGCCAACTGGCGAATCTGGCTTTCGGCGTGGTCGTCAACGAGAGCAGTAACGTCGTAATGGGGTATGCACTTGACTCCCGAAGCCCCAAGGTCTAGTATCCGGGCTCTGGAGGACCATTCGCGCACGCTGGGGGAGTTTCAAGAGCGCTTCGCCTTCAGGTTTCAAATTCAACCGCTGCCGTCCCCCCGCGGGGCGCAATGAGCGGCGGCTGTAGGACCCACGACCGCTGCCCGATGGCCCCTCGAGGGTGCGGTCGCCGCAGTCGCCGACCACAAGGTGTGGGGTCGTCGGGAGTTAAGTGCATACCCCGAACGTCGTATTGCAGGACCTTCGCATCCGGGGCGAGGGGCTGCCGATTGCGGAGCTGCCGCCCGAGACGGGCATCATGGTGGCACAATCAAAGAACGTGTGTATTGAAAAGAATGTGATCTACAACACCGGTCTGGGAGTCTTCGTACGGGGTGGCCGGAGCTGGGGCAATCGCGTGGGAAACAACACGATCACGGCCAATACGAACGGCGCTATCGGAATCTGCTATAACCCCACGGGCGACGACTCGGAAGGGCCACGCGGCGACTTAGTCCACAACAACCTGAAGTGGGGTATCCATTTGACTCAGGTGACCACAACATACTGTGGTTGGCCATTGGCGGCCCCCGGAAAGGCTTGCCGATAGCACCACGTTTCCAAGCCTGCGATGGCCATGGCGCGTGCGTAATCCTTGATCGGCCCGAAACGCAGCCTCGTGGCCCAATTGCCTGCAGACCGGCGTCTGGCGCCCCAGGGTGCATTCTGGGTGCAGTGTGCTGGCGTCCATGGATCGACCAAACCACAACGCCTAGGGGCTACCTGAGTCAAGTGGATACCCCATTCAACCTGATTACAGGCTTCGGCACCGGGATTACAGCCAGCGAAAACTCTCGCTATAACGTGTTCCGAGAAAACACCATCGCCTATGTCATGCAGGCCTTGAACCTCATGAACGACACGAATCAGGATGTCGACAACATTACTGTACCCCTGCCCTAGCCTGGATATCTCACCACGTGGCGAGGCGAAAGCAGCCGAGCCGTGACCGTCAGGGAGCGGTCCGGCACTGACCCTCACGCCACTCGACGGCCTCTGGGGCGTACTGGACATACACCGAACACGGCAAGCAAGCGCAACGACGTCATGGCGGCCTTATCGCGTGCCGCGACCGTCAGATGGTGAGAAATCCAGGCTAGAACTGCACGGACACGGTAGCAACTGAAGGACTCGGGTGGCATCCCTGTTCGCGGCAAAGCAGCCGCTCGAGCAGGGGCTGAGCGCTGCGTCCGCCCAGCAGCGCCGGCAAGCACTCCTACCCTTTGGCCGACACGGGCGCCGAGCTGGAAACGACCCCCAGCCGCGAAGCGGCGTTGGATTCTAGCCCAGGGTGAAGCCGTCAGGCGAAACCCTGGGTACCGAACCTCTTTTCGTCGGGAGCCCTGAAAGGGGCGATGGAAAAGCGGCGACGTGCCGAGCGCCTTCAACCAAAGCAGCATCCCGCATCGTCACCGGGCGAACAGGGCTCTGCCCTTGGCCTCGGTGGCGATGAGTCAAGGCCGCGGATCTCAAAATCGAGATCCGCGCTACGTGCTGATGGTCGGGGTCGTGGGGTTGGTCGTGAAGCATCGTTGCTCGCGGGCGGGCGAAGGGATGGACTGGTTGACGCGAGAACGAGACGCGCGAAATGCCCGCCAAAAGGGTGACCAGAAGGGGTTGTATTGACACGGCGGTGGTGGTAAAGACGACGCGGGTGTAGCAGACTCTGGGAAAACCGAGAGCCGTGCGAATCGCAATGCAGGGGCATGCCGTTCCCGCTGCCGCTACATTTCGAACCCGCGCGGGCCGAGCTAACTTCGACAAGCCAACGGCATGCCGCGCCCGTGGCCCGCGACACGCGCGGTCGTCGGTCCTGGGGTGCCACGAAGTCTCCCTCTTGACCTCGGTCCACGAGCCCCCACAGGACCCCAGCCGCGAAGCGGCGTTGGATTCTAGCGGCATGCCGCGCCTGTGGCCCGCGACACGCGGGGTCGTCGGTCCTGGGGTGCCAAGGAGTCTTCCTTTTGGCCTCGGCCCACGAGCCTACACAGGACCCCAGCCGCGAAGCGGCGTTGGATGTTAGCCCAGGGTGAAGCCGTCAGGCGAAACCCTGGGTACCGAACCTCTTTTCGTCGGGAGCCCTGAAAGGGGCGATGGAAAAGCGGCGACGTGCCGAGCGGCTTCAGCCGAAGCAGCATCCTGCATCGCACCGGGCGAACAGGGCTCTGCCTTGGACCCGGTGCCAATGAGTCAAGGCCGCGGATCTCAAAACCGAGATCCGCGCTATGGGCTACGGGCTTTCCCGGTGGTCGCGGTCGCGGGGTCTGCGTGAAGCATCGTTGCTCGCGGCCGGGCAGAGGGGTAGACTGGTTGGCGCAAGAACGAGACGCGCGAAATCCCGCCAAAAGCGCGACGGGATACTGAAATGGCCTACGCCGACTGCCTGGAAATGATCGAAAAGGCCGCCCAGGAAGGTGCGGTGGAGCTGGATCTTTCAGGCCAAGATCTCCAGACTTTGCCACCCGAAATCGGTCGCCTGACCCAGCTCACCTGGCTCAACCTCGGCGGAAACCGGCTCACGGAGGTGCCGGCAGCGATCACCCAACTGACCCAGCTCACCTCGCTCAACCTCCACCGCAACCAGCTCACGCAGGTGCCGGCGGCGATCGCCCAACTGACCCAGCTCGACGAGCTCTACCTCAGCGGAAACAAGCTCACGGCGCTGCCGCCCGAGATCACCCGCCTGACCCAGCTCACCTCGCTCGACCTCAGCGAAAACCAGCTCACGGCGCTGCCGGCGGCGATCACCCAACTGACCCAGCTCACCGTGCTCGACCTCAGCGGCAACCAACTCACGGTGGTGCCTGCGGGGATCTCCCAACTGACCCAACTCACCCATCTCAGCCTCAGCCAGAACCGCCTCGCGGAGGTACCCCCGGCGATCACCCAACTGACCCAGCTCACCCATCTCTACTTCAGCAACAACCGGCTGACTCACGTGCCAGCGGCCTTCATCCAACTGACCAAGCTGCGGCAGTTGGCCTTAGGAGGCAACGAGGCGCTCGACTTCCCGCCCGAGATTTTCAGGAACTGGGAGGACGCGCCGACCATCCTGCGCTACATCGAACAGATCTCAAGCGAGGAACCGAAACGTCCTCTTAATGAAGCGAAGGTAGTGCTCGTCGGGGAAGGGCGGGTGGGCAAGACGTCCCTCGTCAACATGCTGCTCGAAGGCCACGCGGACCCTCATGAACCGCAGACGGAAAGAATCGACATTCGCCGCTGGCCGCTCGCGATCGGCGACGAGACGGTGCAGCTTAATGTTTGGGATTTCGGCGGGCAGGAGATCATGCACGCCACGCACCAGTTCTTCTTGACCCGGCGGAGCCTCTATCTGCTGGTGCTCAACGCACGGGAAGGAGAGACGCGAGGGAGGTTCGACTATTGGCTCAAGATCATCGGGAGCTTTGGCGGCGACTCGCCGGTGATTGTCGTTACCAATTGGAGCGACGAGAACCGCTTGCAGTTGAACCGCCGGGACTTGCACGACAAGTATCCCGGGCGTATCCGCGCGTTCGTCGACACGGCTTGCATGGCGCCGCTCAAGGGTGAGACCGGCAACGGTATCGATGATCTGAAGAAGCACATCGCCACGGAAATATCCGCCCTGGACCATTTACGTAACCCGCTGCTGACACGCTGGTTCGAGGTGAAGAAACAGCTCGAGGAGATGAAGGAGAACTACATCCCCGAGAGTGAGTACACCGCGATGTGCGAGGGCCAGGGGATCACCGACGAGCGCGACCGGGCTCTGTTGCTCGGCTACCTGAACGACCTGGGCGTCGTCCTGACTTTCAAGGACGACCAGCGGCTGCGGGATACGAACATCCTCAACCCCGAGTGGGTGACCCAGGGGATTTACAAGATCCTCAATTCGAACGAGCTGTTTCAGAGCAAGGGCGTGCTGCGAACCACGGCCTTGCCGCACATTCTCGACAGGGGCGAATACCCACGCGACAAGCACGAGTTCTTGATCGGGATGATGCGCAAGTTCGAGCTGTGCTTTGCCTTCGAGGGGCGAGAGGACACGTATTTGATTCCGGACCTGCTGCCGAAAGAGCAGCCTGCCCTGAACTGGGACGAGGAGACGGCGCTCGGCTGGGAATACCACTACGACGTGTTGCCGGGCAGTGTGATTTCACGGTTTATCGTGCGTACCAGCCATCTGCTGCCGAAGGATCAGTTGGCCTACTGGCGCAGCGGTGTGGTGCTCAATATTGACGGCAACAAGGCGCGCGTCAAGGCCGACAGCGACGCGCGGAAGGCTACGGTGTCGATCCTGGGCCGGGAACCCGGCCGCCACCGCGCGTTGGCGGTGATCCGTGACCATTTCGCCCACATCCACGAGACGATTCCCGGGATTGTGGTGGAGGAGAAGGTGCCGGTCCCGAACCAGACGTGCAAGCCGGTGGAGTATCAACACCTGCTGGACATGCGCAGGGAGGGCATTGAGAAGTTTCTGCCTCCCGGGGGTAGAGAGCAAGTGAGCGTGGCGTGGTTGTTGGAGGGGATCGAGGAGCGGCGGGTTGGGAGAGGGGAGTTTGGGGATCGAGACCCGGGCCCGCCGTTGCGGCCGCGACCGAAGCCCGTGGTCAGACCACCGGTACCCGACGTTCCCCCAGCGCCTGCACCCGGCGGTACGTGGGGCACGCGGTGGTTTGTTTTGGTAGTGTGCCTTGCGATTATCGGAGCCTTGGTTGTCGCGGCGCAATATGTTGACTGGCTGGAGTTGACGGCCATCTTGATCGCGGCGGTTTTGCTCGTAGCCGTGGTGTTGGTAGTTCAATTGACGTTCGAGGGCAAGGTCAAGGGGAGCGCAGTGGGGTTGGTGAAAGCGGTGCTGGCAAAGGTGGGGCTGTTGCGCCCGGGGGCAAACGGGTCACAGAAAAGCGATCATTCCGGGCCATAGAGTGTTGTGCCGAGTGGCTGAGGATGTATCGCGCCTGTCAGCTAAGACTCAAAGCATAAGGTTTGGGACAACTCCACGCGGCTGTGGGATGATTGAAGTACCGTGAGATGCATTCTGAAAACTCAGAAATGAGCGAGCTTTTTCTGTGGATTCTATCGAATCTTCAGTTGGTTGTCTTTGTCTTGATGGTGCTCGCCCAGCTCGCGCTTGCGACCATCTTCTTCCTTGAGGCCTTTGGCACGCCGAGGTGGGTTGCCATAGGCGGAGTGGTATTGTTGCCCGTGGTTTCCTGGCTGGTTGTGAGGTTCTCACATCGAGAAGAGAACATGACGTCGTTGGCGCTCGGGAGTCAGGACCATTAAGCTCCTGCGCCAACGAGTCGGTCCGTCGTTCACTCGCGCGCCGGGCTCGGTTTCGTTGCCAGGGCCGCGGTGCTACGTGATATGTCCGCCTTGCGTCTCGACGTAGACGGCGTAGAGCGATTGGCTGCCGGTCATGAAAAGGCGGTTGCGCTTGGTGCCGCCGAAACAGACGTTCGAGCAGATCTCCGGCAGGCGGATCTGGCCGATGCGGACGCCGTCGGACGCGAAGATGTGAACGCCGTCATAGCCGTCGCCAACCCAGCCGGCGCTGGCCCAGACGTTGCCGTCGACATCGGCGCGAATGCCGTCGGCGAGGCCCGCGCCGACGCCGGGGAGCGCCATCGAGCAGAACTCGCGGCCGTTGCGCAGGGTCTTGCCGTCGGCGATGTCCCACACCTTGATGTTCTTGGGCGCTTCGGGGTAGTGCGACGAGCCGGTGTCGGCGATGTAGACCTTCTTGTAGTCGGGCGAGAAGCATAGGCCGTTGGGCTTGTAGATCTCGTCGGTCAGCATCTCGAGCTTGCCGCTGTCGCCGCCGATGCGATAGACCGCTTCCTTGATGTGCAGCGGGCCCTTGTTGCCCTCATAGTTCATGAGGCTGCCGTAGCCGGGATCGGTGAACCAGATGTCGCCGTCGGGATGGACGATGGCGTCGTTGGGCGCGTTGAGCGGCTTGCCTTGCCAGGTGTCGGCGAGCACGGTGATCTTGCCGTTGTACTCGTAGCGCACGACGCGGCGGTTGCCGTGCTCGCAGGAGATTTGGCGGCCCTGGTAGTCGAACGTGTTGCCGTTGCTGTTGCCCGCCGGGTGGCGGAAGACGGTGACGTGGCCGTCCTCTTCGAGCCAGCGCATCTGGACGTTGTTGGGAATGTCGCTCCAGACGAGGTAGCGTCCGACGCCGTTCCAGGCCGGGCCTTCAGCCCACAACGTCCCCTGGTGGAGGCGCTGGATGGGGGTGTTGCCGAGTTTGTATTTGGCGAAGCGCTTGTCGATGACGACGATGTCGGGGTCGGGGTAGCGGACAGGCGTCTTGCCGCTCCAGTCGCGTTGGGCGAGGGCCCGGGGCGCGAGGACGGTTGGGGCGAGGGCCGCCGCGGCGGTCGCCGCGGTCAGGAAGGATCGGCGGTTGAGTAGGGATGGGGGTTTCGTGTCGGCTTGGTGGCTCATTGTGTTAGCTCCTGGCGATCTTGATAGGGTACTCCAAACCGGTGGGGCAGTTGTCCTGCCCCTGCGGGCCAAGGTGGTCCTCAAGACGTAGGTAGGTCGTCCCGCCAATCGGAGCCGCAGGCGTCAGCCTGCGTTGAGCCGTTTCCACCTGCCACGGCAGCCGACGACGGCTTGACGGCGACCTCTTTCCGCCGTTGCATCTCAACGCGGGCTCACGCCCGCGGCTCTGAGTGTTAGGTCGGGCCCCTACGCGCTTAGTTCCACATGCGGCTGATGAACCAAGCGATGCCGATGATGAACAACAACACGGCGCCCGCTTGTACGGGACGCAACGCCGGCGCGCCGGCCTTCAAGCGGGCTAAGAGGAAGGCGAAGACTAGCAGGACTAGCACGTCCCCGAGCGTGACGCCGCTCAGGAGGTAGAGGTAGTCCATCTCGGTCTGCTGCAGGAAGATGCCGAAATAGAAGCCGTGGAAGACGCCCATCCCCGCGGCCACGAGCCAGCGATACCCGGCGTCGGCCAGGACGAGTATCTCGACCGCGAGATAGGCCACGGTGAGCGCGGCGGCGGCTTCGACAAAGCGCGGCGGCGGCTGCCAGTCCTTGTACCCGATGACGATGGCCGATACCGATTGCGCCAGAAGGAAGGCCGCGGTGATCCAGAACAGCTCGCTACGGCTGCGTCCCGCCAACACGAGCGCCAGGAGAAACAGGATCTGAAACGGGCCGAGCAACACGCGCACGAACCCCGCGCCCAGTTGCGAGAAGAACAGTTCGCTTGTCGTGGGTGGGGTGAAGCGGATCGTCGAGCGGCTGAAGCTGAAGTCGAAGACGGCTTGCTCGGTTACGTCGCCGCGGGTTGCGCGCAGCACGTGAACGTGGTTGGGCACGGTGACCGCGGCGAAGGTGCAATGGACTTCGAGCTGCTCGATAGGCTCGGGGAATTCGAATGTCACTTCGCAGCGGTAGACCCCTTCGTCGGCGTTCGCCCGGCATGAGCCTTCGCGCGAGGGGGCTTCCCTGCCCTGTTGGAAGAGGCGGAAGTTGTCGAGCAGCGAGCGCTCGGGTTCTTCGAGGTGCACGATCTCGTAGAGCGGCATGCGCAGTTCGAACGAGGCGCGATTGCCGTCGACGACGAGGTCGCCGCTGCTCATGCTCATGATGTGGGCACGAGCCGGCGAGAGGACGACCAGGAGCGCGGCGAGAGAGAGGAGGAGGCGCATTGCGGAGGGCGAGATGAAGTTCCCATCTTAGCCGGTGGGTTTGGGTAGGCGGTGCCAGACCGATGGTGTGGAGGCAGACCCTTTTGTAGGGGCGGACCGCTGTGTCCGCCCCGCCGCGCCCCTTGGCAATATCGTTTATCTCTGCGTTGAAGCCGCGAGCAACTCCGCGGCACCGGGGTGGACGCAGCGGTCCACCCCTGCAAAGTGAGTTGCAGAGCGTACAAAGTGAGTTGCAGAGCGGGATGATGCACGGCGGCGGTGTTGCCTTGCGCCCGGCCGGCGGGCACGGCATGCCGTGCCCCTACGTTTCGAACTCCGGCGCTCTCGGCTGGTGGCTCAAGCCGTTACGGTAGACTTGGATCGATGGATCATCACGAAATCGTTGAAGCGCGAGGGCATCTGGTCGACTCCAACGTCATGGAGCGGATATTCGACACGATCGTCTCGCACGGCGGCGCGTTCGAGGTCGAGGAGTTCCGTATCGGGCGCACCAACGTCGACCAGTCGTACATGCGGATGCGTGTCGAGGCACCCTCCGAAGAGTCGATGGCCGACTTGATCGAAGATTTGATCGATCTGGGCTGCGGGACGGAGGACCGTGAGAACGCGGTCACGGGCGAGGTTGAGCGGGACCGTTGCGCACCGCTGGACTTCTATTCGACGACCAACCATCGCACGCAGGTCCGGCTCGACGGCCATTGGGTCGATGTGGGCAGGCAGCGGATGGACGCCTCTATTGTCGTCACGCCCGAAGGTGCGGAATGCCTCAAGCTGCGCGATCTCAAGAGGGGTGACCGTGTGGTGTGCGGACACGAAGGCATCCGCGTGGTGCCCGAGTCGAAGGAGCGCGACCGGCTGGCATTCTCATTCATGTCGCACGAGGTTTCGTCGGAGCGGCAGGTCGAAACCGCAGTGAGCCAGACGGCCGGATTGATCCGCGAGATGAAGGCCGCGGGCAAGCGGGTCGTGATCGTGGCGGGGCCGGTGGTCGTGCATACCGGCGCGCAGTCGGCGCTATCGGGCCTTATTCGCGGCGGATACGTCGATTGCCTGCTGGCCGGGAACGCGCTGGGCGTTCACGACGCGGAGGCGGCGCTGCTCGGAACGTCGCTGGGCATCCGCATGTCGGACGGACGCCAGGCCGAGCACGGCCACCGCAATCATATGCGGGCGATCAACACCGTGTATCATTGCGGCGGCATCCGGCAAGCCGTCGAGGAGGGCAAAATCACTTCAGGCATTCTGTATGAATGCGTGAAGAATAATGTGCCCTACGTGCTCGCCGGGAGTCTGCGGGACGATGGTCCGCTACCCGACACCGTCACCGATATGAACGCGGCCCAGTCGCTCTATGCGCAACAGCTCGAAGGCGCGGGGCTGGTGATTTGCCTTGGCTCGATGCTGCACTCGATCGCTACGGGCAACATGCTGCCGTCGTGGGTGAAGTTGATCTGCGTTGACATCAACCCGGCCGTCGTGACAAAGGTTTCGGACCGCGGCACCGGCCAGGCGATCGGCGTCGTCACGGATGTGGGGCTCTTTCTTCATCTGTTGCATCGCAGCCTGGGTGCTGAGTGAGGGCGCAAAGTGCGGGTCCAGGCCGGCCCCGCTTGGCTCTCGCACCTGACCGCTTATAGTGATAGCTGCCTAAGGCGAGCCGTTCTGATTGGCGGCGCCGACACACCCGACATGCTCATGAAGCTCCCTGCTCTGCTTGTACTGGCTCTCTTAACTGCGTGCCCCCAGCTCGCGTCGGCGCAGACGCTGACCATCGAGGAATACCAGCCACGATCGACGCTGGTCGTGCCGCAACATCCGGTCAAGCGCGCGAGGTTTCCGGTGATTGACGTTCACAGCCATCATCGCTCCAGCACAACGACCGAACGGCTCGACGAGATCGTGCAAGAGATGGACGAGTTGAACCTCGGAGTGCTGGTCAACCTGAGCGGCGGCTTCGGCGAGCGGCTCAAGTCGGTCGTCACCGGTTTCAAGGGCCGGCATCCTACGCGGTTCGGCGTGTTTGCCAACTTGAACTTTCGGACGATCGATGAGCCCAACTGGGGCGACAAAGCAGCCCGGCAATTGGAACAAGATGTCAAGAACGGCGCGCAAGGTCTGAAGATTTTCAAGAACCTCGGCATGACGACCCGCTACGCCGACGGGCGCCGCATGCAGGTGGATGACGCCGAGTTGGAGCCGGTGTGGCGCACGTGCGCTCGGTTGAAGATCCCGGTGCTGATTCACGTCGCCGAGCCGGCGGAGTTCTTCAAGCCTCACGACCAGTTCAACGAGCGCTGGCTGGAGTTGAAGATCCATCCGAGGCGCAGCCGACCTCCGGACCGCTTCCCCGCGTTCGAAACCCTGATGACCGAACGCGACAACGTCGTCGCAAAGCATCCGGACATCAACTTCATCATTGCCCACCTCGGGTGGCACGGGAATGATCTGGGGCGGCTGGGCCGATTGTTTGATAAGTACCCGAACTTCTACAGCGAAGTCGGGGCGGTGTTGGCCGAGTTGGGGCGGCAGCCGTTCACGGCGCGCGAGTTCCTGATCAAGTACAAAGACCGCGTTCTGTTCGGCAAGGACTCTTATCGCGCCAACGAGTTCCCCTACTATTGGCGGGTGTTCGAGACGCGCGATGAATACTTCGATTACTACCGGCACTACCATGCGCACTGGAAGATGTACGGGCTCGACCTGCCGGACGAGACGCTGAAGAGCATCTATTACAAGAACGCGCTGCGGTTGATTCCCGGCATCGATTCATCCCAATTTCCCAAGTAAAGCCCGGCTCGGCGCGCCCCGTATGAGAACGATCCGCATCACGATCCTGCTCGCCGTTTGCTGTGCCGCGGCGGCTGGCCAGACCCGATATGTCATCGACCTGGCCGACGCGCAGTCGCACTGGCTGAGCGTCGAGATGGAAACGCGTTGCGCAGGTGGGCCGTGCGAGTTCCAGATGCCGGTGTGGAGCGCCACCTATCAGGTCCGCGACTTTGCTCAGCATGTTTATGACTTTCGCGCTGAGACAGGCGGTGGGCAGCCGCTCGTTGCGCGCAAGCTGAATCCGTCGCGATGGACGCTGACGGCGGACGGCGATGAGACGGTGCGCGTCAGCTATCGCGTGTTTGCGAACCGGCCCGGGCCATTCGGCGCTTTCGTGGGGCGGGAGTACGCGTCGTTGAACTTGGCTCAGGTGTTGATCTATCCGGTCGCGAACCGGCAGCGGCCGTTTACGCTACGGTTCACGCACAAACCGAGGCGCTGGAAGGCGGCCCTGGCGTTGCCACAACGCGGCAGCCGGTTCGAAGCTGCGTCGTATGACCGGTTGATCGATACGCCAGTGCAACTCGCGAAGTTCCAGGAGACGGAGTTCCATCACTGGGGCCGCCGCATTCGCTTGGCGGTGCATGGCGATCCCGAGGCGTACGATCTGGATGCAGTCAAGGCAATGGCGGAGACGGTCGTTGAAGCGGCGACCGAGATCATGGAGGAGGCCCCCTTCCCCTCGTTCCTGTTCGTCTATCGATTCAGCGACGATCCCGGCGGCGGCATGGAGTACCGCAACGGCACGAGCATCTTCGTACCCAAGCCATGTGTCGGGTGCGACGTGTCGGCCTTGACGGCCCACGAGTTCTTCCACCTATGGAACGTGAAGCGGATTCGGCCGCAGTCGCTCGAGCCGATCGACTTCACTCGGCCGAATCACACGCCGTCGCTTTGGTTTTCCGAAGGAGTCACTTCGGCCTACGCGCAGTATCTGCGCTTGCAGGGAGGGTTGCTCACTCCGAACGATTTTCTGGCGCATGTGTCGCGGCTGATTGGGGATCTCGAACGACGTCCGGCGGCGCGCGCGCAGTCGGCCGAGGAGTCGAGTATCGATGCGTGGCTTGAGCGGTACCCGAGTTATGGCGATCCTGACCGCAGCATCTCCTATTACCTCAAGGGCGAGCTGATCGGCTATCTGCTGGATTTGACGATACGCCATCGCACGGGAAACGAGCGCAGCCTGGACGATCTGATGCGCTTCCTGAATCGTGAGTATGCACAGCAGGGACGCTACTTCGACGACACGGTGGCGCTTGCGGACGCCGTCACCCGGACGGCCGGCGCGGACCTGTCGGCGGAGTTTGACTTGCTGGTGCGCTCGGCACGGGCCATCCCCTGGGACCGCTACCTCGGGTTGGCGGGCTTGCGCTTGAGCAGCGATGCCAAGCCCTCGGTCGACGTCGGTCTCACGTTGTCGAACCCGCCCGGTATGGGGATTGTGGTGGCCGCGGTGGAAGCCGATGGGCCCGCGGAGAAGGCCGGCCTCGAGGTCGGCGATCGGCTGCTTCGGGTCGGGGGGCGTCCGGCGAGCGGCGCGGTGGAAACAGTGCGGGGTGCTTTTGAGGAGGCGGCCGGGCGGGCGGTCGGGGTGCGCGTTCAGCGGAAGGGTTCACAGAAAGAGTTGAAACTGAAGCCGACGCATAAGGGCGAAGAGGTGTACCAGGTCATCGAGATGGAGGCAGCGTCACAGTTGCAACGGGTGGTTCGGGACGGTTGGCTGCGGCGGCGAGCGACGGACGTGCCGGTGTCGAGTCGGGTCGTGCCGGCGGGAGAAGTTGAAGCGGCCGCCGGGAGCCATTGATTGAATCAAGCTGAACTTACCGGGACATAGGCAAGGTCGATTGCCCTCGCAAACACCTTCATCTTTGGCTTGAAGCCGAGAGCGGTTTCGCGGTAACCGGGATGGACGCAGCGGTCCGCCCCTACAAGGGTCTTACTCGGAAGCGAGGCAAAGGCGTTAGACCGCTGTGTAACTATAATAGGGAGCTTGTGACGCCGGCCCTGCCTACGATGGATTCTGCTGCGACCACTGTTTTCGACGTGGTGCAGCGTGCGCGTCGCAGAAGCCTTGGACACTTGGCGCTGCAGGATGCGTTGGAAGCTTGCTCCGTCGCGTTGCTGGGCCCGGCCGTACTGCTGGTGTTCGGCACGGACCTGGTTCCCGAAGCGCTGCTACTGCTGTTCGTGTTGGCGGGATTGGGTTTCGGCACGTATCGTTGGCTGCACGCGCGACCGTCGCCCTACGCCGTTGCCCAACGGCTCGACGCAAGCTGGGAAACCCACGATCAGATCTCCACGGCATACTACTTCAGCGAACACGCCGACCGCGCGGGGCCCCTGGCGAAGCAGCAGCAGGGGTTAGCGGGGCCGCTGGCTTCGGCGGGTAGCGTTCCCATCGCTCTACCGCTCGAGATCCCCAAAGCCGCCTACGCGCTCGCCGGCATGGTGGTGCTGATCGGCGGGCTGTTCGGACTGCGCTACAGCATGCAGGCGACGCTTTCGCTCAAGCCGCCACTGCCGCCGATGGTGATGCAAGCGTTGTTGGGCGACCGGGCCGACGACCTCTTCACCGACGAAGAGACATCGGAAGAACTCGCCGAGACCTCCGATGAAACCGCGGCGTCGAACCGCGAGGAGCGCGAGTTGGAGCGCGATACCCGCGAAGAGCAACGCGAGCCGACGCCGCGGATGGCGGGAGGCGACCAGCCACCGGAAGCTTTGGCCGAAGACCTGATGGCCGTCCCCGAAGTCGAGGGGCTGTCGGTCGATGAACAGTACGGCGACGAACTGGCCTCGGCGGAAGGAGCGGGCCGGGAGAGCGGTTCCGAGCAGGAAGGCCTCGAAGCCGATACCGATGAGCGCAGCCCCGGCGAGTCCTCGCCACAAGATCCGTCGCGACCCAACGCCGGCGGTCAGAGCGAAGAGTCCGACGACTTGTGGTCGCGTTTGCAAGACGCCTTTGAAAAGATGCTGTCGAGCATGAACCTCGAAGAGCAGACGTCGGGCGAGAGCGGCGAGCCCTCTGGCGGCGAGGAGTCGCAACAAAGCAGCGAGGCTGGTGCGGAAGCGCAGGCCTCGGCCGGTGAAGGGCAAGAGGGCCGCGAAAGCGATAGCCAGGGGCAGGAGGGCGGCGGTACTCCGGAGAACCCACAGGAGTTGTCCCAGGGCGAAGGCGGCAGCGAGGACTCGAACTTGACGCCCGAGGGCCAAGCGACGTCGTCGGCCGGCAGCAACGACGGATCGAAGGAGTTGGCCGCGGCGGCGTTGGATCAGGCGCTGGGTGAGTTGAGCGAGTTGTACAGCCGCCGGGCGGAAGAGATGAGCGGCGAGGTGCTGATCGAAACCGAGGCAGGCCCACAAGAACTGCAGACGCCGTACTCGCCGAGCGAGGCGGGCCATCGCGACCCCGGCGGCGTCATCCGCCGAGATCAGATACCGCACGCCTATCGCCACTTCATCCAGAAGTATTTCGAGGCGCTACAGGAAAAGAATTGATGGTCGAAACGGAACAGTTTCTTCAAGTTGTCACCGAAACGATTCGGCAGGTACGCGACGAGATCGGCAAAGTGATCGTCGGCCACGAGGACGTGGTCGAGGGCGTGCTGATCGCGTTGGTTGCGGGCGGCCATGTGTTGCTGGAAGGAGTCCCCGGCCTCGGCAAAACGACTTTGCTGCGCACGTTGGGCGGCGCGATGCATCTGGACTATTCGCGCATTCAGTTCACGCCTGATCTGATGCCGGCGGACATCGTCGGAAGCATGGTGCTCGACTCGGATGCCGCCGGCGCCAAGAATCTGCGTTTTCAGCCTGGCCCGATTTTCGCGCATCTGGTGCTCGCGGACGAGATCAACCGCGCCACGCCCCGCACGCAGTCAGCACTGCTGGAAGCGATGCAGGAGCGGACCGTGACGACTGGTACGGTGACCTATCCGCTGGAAGATCCCTTTCTGGTGATGGCGACGCAGAACCCGCTCGAGATGGAAGGCACGTACCCTCTACCGGAGGCGCAGCTCGACCGCTTCCTGCTGAAACTGTTGGTGGGCTACCCGAGCAAGGCGGAGATGGAAGAGATCGTTGAGCGGACCATGGCGGCCGAGCAGCCGCAGGTTCATCAAGTTGTCGACCGCGAGCAGATTCTCGACGTCCGGCGCGGGGCGCACGACGTGTTGGTGGCTCCGCACGTTCGGGACTTCGCCATTCGGTTGGTTCTTGCGACACAGCCGGAACAGGCCGATTCACATGCGATGGCGAAGAAATACATCCGCTACGGCAGTTCGCCGCGGGGGGCGCAATCGCTGATTCAAGGAGGACGCGTGAGGGCACTGGTACGCGGCCGCCTGAACGTGAGCCTTGATGACGTGCGCGCACTGGCGTTGCCGGCGCTGCGGCATCGCATTATCTTGAACTTCGACGCGCATGCCGAGGGGAAGACGACGGACGAGGTGGTGAGTGAGATTCTGGAGTCGTTGCCGGCGGATGGGGAGTGACTTGCGGTTCGGTACGGGTTGGTTGAAGCCGACCGGTATGGGGCGGGTTTTCCATCGCCCTTTCAGGGCCGTTGTAGGGCGGGCAAAGTGGTCCGATCCACAATCGCTCGCAGCGCGGGTCTCGATTTTGAGATCCGAGGCCTTCCTAAGCGCGCATAGAAGCGACATCATCGGCCCAACGACTCAATGCGGAATCGCCGGCTAGAAATCAGGAGTGGTTGAGGGGAGAGGACTTACCAACCTGACGCGCTATGGGAGCAGCTCTTGAAGGATGGCAAGCGCGGGCTCAAGTTCGGGTGGGATGACGCCTTCAGCCCACTGAATCGTCCGCCCGTCGTAGCTAATGGAATACAAGATCCGATCGGATCCCAAGGCCGGCGTCGAGCGCCCAGCCTCGGTACGAGCCAACGTGTCCGCCAAGATCTTCAGCTCGTCCAGCGCGAGTTGGTGAGCCACGCCAATGTCGTCTTCGCCAGCCAGGACCGCCCCGGAAGGCAGCACTTCAACTCGGTCGTCGAAGCCGAAGAACCCGCCGAACCGGCGGAATACCAGAGGCCCCGCCAACTGAAACGGCGCCTGCGGTTCGCGCTCGGGCTCCGGGGACCCGCAGCCGATGAGGCAGGCTCCCACCAGAAAAGCTCCCAAAGGGCGCACCCAACTCATGACCCACCTCGCAGCACGCTCGTCGCGTTCGCGGTGATAACCAGTCCGGCATCCGAGGCGACTCGTGATCCTTGGAAGTCGACTCTCAGAAGTTTATTAATAGCCAGGGTGGGCACGGGGGCCCGCCCCGACAGTCACGCCAGCACGAGGGCCGTCCATCTCCGCTAAGGGTCCAGTGGCCCGCCCCCACACCAGTCCTTTGTCGTTCCGCCGTGCCGCCGCTACTTCCTGCGGGCGTCCGCTGCGTTCTTCGACAGCACCAGCGTTTCGTCGGCGTTGATCGTGATCTTCTCCTCTCGCCCCGCTGAGCCGTCAGCCGGCGCGATCTTCAGGTCGTAGTTACCTGCCGGAAGCAACAGCGAGTAGGCAGGGTTGTCGAGCTCGGCGGTGTTGGCATAGTACTTGCTGTTGAGGTAGATCGCCGCGTTGCCAAAGTCGTTGGTGACCAGCTCGCCGAACGGGCCGGTCGTCTTGACGTTGGCCGGCTCCATCTTGCGGCGGATCGTCGTCGTCTTGCCTGCCTGAATGCCCACATCAACCATCAGGTCCTTGTGTCTTGGATCGACGATCTTGACTTTGTAGCTTCCAGGCGCCAGGCGGAGCGCTGCCTGCTCATGGCTGAACATCGCCGCGGTGCCGCGGTACTTGCCGTCCACGAAAACGCCGGCGACACGGGGATCGATGCGCGTCCTCAGCTTGCCGTCCTGCGCCAACAGCGGTGGCGCAACCGACAGCAGCACCAGGGAACCGAGAACGAGAAGATGTGTTCGAACGTTTTTATAGCTTTTCACGAGAATGAACTCCCTTATTGATGGGCCCGGCAAGTGTGAACCGGCCTCCACCTCCACTCTACAACCGCCGGGGAGTGCGGTGCAATGACTGTCAACGAGTCACGGCGAACGGGCGGTTCAGCCTCGAATCGCATCGTCCAGGCTGAATGTTGACGGCGCGTTTCTCGTTTTGAGAGCGGGGGGTTCTTCAAGAGACGACTCGCGGCCCCTCACCAAGAACGCGGCCTTGCGGACCTGAGAACCGAGGAATCGGTTCTCGGCAAGCCTTGCAGGCTCACGCCACACTGGCACGTCGGCCCGCCATTCGCATGCGGGGTTGGCCCTACGGCAATGGCTCCGCAAGGGCCTGATTCTCCATTCGCACGGCCAAGGCCGATAAGGCTTGCGTAAGAGTCCGCGCGGCCTGGATGTACTACCCACGGCCACAACGATTGATGCGCCCTACGCACACACGCGAACCATGCTCGCGATCATCGGCCTCGTTATCGTGATGGCGTCCGTCTTTGGAGGCTTTCTCTTGCACGGGGGAGACATCAACGTGCTAATCCAGCCCTCGGAGTTCCTGATCATCTGGGGGGCGGCGTTGGGCACGCTGGTCGTTGCCACGCCGATGCCGGTGATCATGCTCATCCTCAAGAACTTCGGCAAGATCCTTGGCGGCAACAAGTACACCAAATCCGTCTACATCGACACGCTCAAGATGTTCAACGAAATCTTCCAAGCGGCCCGCAAGCAGGGCATGATGAAGCTCGAACCCGACGTCGAAGATCCCAAGAAGAGCGACATTTTCAAGAAGTACCCGAAGTTCCTCAGCGACCATCACGCCGTGCACTTCGTGTGCGACACGCTGCGGATGGCGATCACCGGTGGCATCCCGCCGTTCGATCTCGATCAGATGATCGACGCGGACCTCGACGTCCATCACGAGCACAACCGCGCGCCGATCCACTCGCTGATGACCGTCGCCGACGCGTTGCCGGGGCTGGGGATTGTTGCCGCCGTGCTGGGCATCGTCATCACCATGGGTTCGCTGGGCGGCCCGCCGGAAGAGCTGGGACACAAAGTGGCGGCCGCGCTGGTGGGAACGTTTCTGGGCATCCTGACTTGCTACGGGTTCCTCGCCCCGCTAGCCGGCGCGATGCAGGCGGTGGATGAAGCCGAGGCCGGGTACTACCGGGTACTCAAGTCGGGCCTGATTGCGTTCATCAAAGGACACCCGCCGATCATGGCGATCGAGTTCGCGCGCCGCTCGATACCGCACCATGACCGGCCCACGTTCGCCGAAATGGAGAAAGCATGCAAGAAGACCGGGAAGGCGTAGGGGAAGGCGCGGATCAACCGCCGATCATCATCAAGAAAGTCGTGGTCGCCGCCGGCCATCACGGCGGAGCCTGGAAGGTGGCGTTCGCGGACTTCGTCACGGCGATGATGGCGTTGTTCATGGTGATGTGGCTCATGGCGGCCAAGGATGAAACGCGCGATGCGATTGCCGGATACTTCAATGATCCCAAGGGCTTCGGCGAAAAGTATGGTAGCGGCGAATCCCTGGGCGGCATCACGGTTGACGGGCAGAGCCCCGAGGAATTGGCCAAGCAGATCCAGGAAGCGATGGAAGCGGTGCCCGAGTTCGCGGCGACCGAGGAACAGATAGCGATGAGCTTGACGGCCGAGGGGCTTCGGATCGAGCTGCTCGAAAACGAAAAGGGCACCTTCTTTCAAAGCGGAAGCCCGACACCCAGCCGCTTCGGCCAAGAGACGCTGACCGTAATCGGGAAAGAACTCGCCAAGCTGCCGAATCATCTGATTATCGAAGGTCACACCGACAGCCGGCCTTTTCGGGGCCGGCGTAGCTACTCCAACTGGGAGCTGTCGGTGGACCGCGCCAACTCGGCGCGACGCCTGCTTCTCGCCAACGGTCTGATCTCGGACCGCATCGTGGGCGTGCGGGGGTTCGCCGATGTGCAACTGCGCAACGCCGACGATCCCAAGCATCCCTCGAACCGGCGGATCTCGCTGATTGTGAAGTACGACGACCAGCCGGTGCCCTTTGCCGGCGGCTTCAATGAAGGGGGCGGTCAGGACTTCGTCGACGATGGTCAAGACGAGAGTGCGTCTGATCCCGCCGCGGCGGATAGCACCGAGCCAGCCAAGCCGAGCTCGCCCAGCGTCGACGCCGGCGGCTAACTAGGGGCGTTCACGGGCGACTGCCGCGGGGGCGGACGGCTCGGGCGGGATGAGTCGCCCTGACAGGGCTCATGAGGTCTACCTGGGGGCCTGGAGTCCCTGGGCTCACGCCCAGGGCTGTTATCTGGGTCGCGAGGGCGGGCACGGGAGCCCGCCCCTACCCTACTTATGTCCCGGTAGGTTCACGTTTGTGGTTGGCCGCATGCCTTGTTGTGTCGAGACCGCTCGATACCCCTTACATGTTGCGGCAGGCCGAGCATGCGGGCACGGCGTGCCGTGCCCCTACTTGGCTTCGATCCGACGGCTAGGGGCAGGTCGCGAACGCCTGCGTGTCTAGGACCGCCGCGGCCGCTTGCCCCAACTCGTTATCGTACGTCCTAGCTTGACCGGTTTGGGTATCGGTTACCGTGAGCGTGTACTCGACGTTCGTCTGTAGGCAAGCGAACACCCAAAAATTTTCTGGGAAGATCAGGTTGTACTGAGCACCGCCGACCGTCAAACCTGGCAGGAGGCCTCCGAATGCCACTTGGACTTCGAACTCCCGCTCCCCGACGACTGCTTTGACCTCGGGGAGGTTGTCGAAAGCGAATGTCCTGTCCAGCGGCGCTATCTCATCGGCCTCGATCGAGGGATTGCCGAACCCACCTCCCCCGGTGCCGACCACGGCGAGGAAGTCATCCCGGTGTTGCCGGTTCTCCCTTGTCATGATGCCGTCGCTGTGGAAGGCCGCCACTGCGCCGCCGATCTCGAAGAGATTGACCCAACTGCTCTGAGCCGGCATGGTGGCAATGTTCGATTCGAACGTCTTTCCGGTAACCGGATCGGTGTAACAAAGCTGCAGGGTGGCCGTCGGGTTCTGGTCCACGTTGTTGTGGGCGATGAAGTTAACCTGCCTGTTGCTGACGGCCGTAATGGCCGTGGGCTCGCCGTTCATCTTGACCACCATCCCGCCAGCCTCTTTCGGGAACTTGTTGTCTACCAACGCCGGCAGGATGAGACCGGGGATGCGAGGCCAGTCGAAAAAGGCTGTGTAGATGCCGTAGGGCACGAAGGGGGCCCCCTTGAACCCCCCGGCGGTGACGATCGCCAGCGGGTCGAGGTCCAGGTCTTCGGTCTTGAAGATAAACCCGTCGAACCCGCCGGCGTTGTTCGCTTGCGGTGCGCCTGGCGAAGTGGGAAAGCCCCCGGCGGCAGCTCCGAACCCGGTCCAGCCCAACCCGTTGGCCATGAATGCCGAGCCCTGCGCGAAGGCGTCGCCGCCTACGACCGTGAGCGAGTCCTGGCCGTCGCCCGTGTTGATGTCAAGCTCTCGCACGATGAGCCGGCGCTGGTTCGGGCCGGTGTCCTGGTGCCCGTAAGGAAACAGATTCAGGTTCCCGCCGATCTCCAGGTCGATGATGTCCGCGTTCGGCAGCTCGTTGAAGGTCCGGAAGTTGTTTACTTCGAAGGCAGGCGTATAAGTTACCCCAAACGTGCCAACCCAACCGATCCTGGGTGCGAAGTTCAGCACCCTGGTCCCGGCGACGAAGACTTGAGGCGGGTTCTGCTCGTCTACGACCTTAGGACGGATGACCGCTTTCTGAACGAACACGTCCGTGTCCGACGGCGTGCCATCGTCGAGGAAACCATTATCAATGGACTCCTCATCAATGAGGATAACGGTCCCACCGAACGACTTGAAGACGCCCGGGTTGCCCGGCTTGACGGCGTCTTCCAGATCCTGGTTCGCGTGGCCGAAGAAGAGGAGGTTCCCAGTCTGCGAGTCGTAGGTAACGGTCGTAATGGAGGCGTCACCGCCGGTCCGCGGCACTTCCCACTGCTCGATCAACTTCAGCGTCGCCGCTTCGAGCATGGTGATGTTGTTGGCTGGATTCGGCCCGTCGCGGCCCATGTCGCCGTGGACGATGATGTTGAGGGTGCCATTGAGGTCGTAGTCCAAGACCGGGCTCCAGGGAAGGAAGGGGTGTCCCGGGGGAAGGGGGAACCCAGGGGGACAGCCGAACCCCCCCCCCCGACGGAAAGGGGAGTGGGAGTGGACAGGGGAACCCCGGTGTGCGGTAGTGAGGCGGTGCGGGGAACCCACCGAAGGGGTCGTTAAAGAGTGTGCCAAAAGGAACGGCGTTGATGATGCCGAGGGGGGGGAATCACTGGTGGTCCTTTCCCGTCGGAGGAGAACGCGACCTGTCCGACGGGGCCGATCTGCGCCACCCACATGTCGGTCCCTCCGGCAAGCGCCCCGAGCATCGGGAAATCGGCTGAATCGGTGGTGCCCCCCACGAACACGATCATGCCGGGCTCGGTCTCCACACCCTTTGTCTCCGCGCCCTTGCCTGTGTTGAAGATGCTGTCGGTCGCGAGAGCAATGCCGCCGACCGAGTCGTCGCCCGACCCGCCGATGATCATGACGTTCGCCAGTGAGTAGGTGTCGTTGCCCGGTTCGCTTGACTCAAGCACGTATTGGTTGAGGAAAGCGTTGCCGCCGGCGGGAACTCCCCCGGGCCCGCCTCCGGGAAACGCTACTCCCTTCTGCGGACCTGGGAAGTTGGGGGAGAACGTATTGCCGATTACCCAAAGATTCCCGTTGGGCTCATAGGCGCCATCCACCGCAAAGTCGAATAAATCGCCACCGGCGTATGTCGCGAAGGTGACTTCGGGATCGATCACCAGCGCGAGCAGCGGGTTGTAGTCGGCCAGCTCGAAACGGAAGCCGCCGTCGGCCTCGCGGCGGAACGCGCCTTGCACTTCGGTCCGCTCGCCGGCCTTCTCCTGATAGACGAACGGCTTGTGGTGGCGGACCTCTCCCGACGCCGCCCGGAACGACAGTGCTCCCCCGTTGGTGAGACGTGTTTCGTCCGCTCCTTCAAACGCGATTAGGATCACGGACGGATCGGCTTCCGGCGCGACGATGAAGTCGTACTCCAGCCGCCCATCGTTGCTATAGAAGTCCAGGTCGATGCCCGGATATACCTGGTGGTAGCGAACGCGCTCAAACGTCGGCACGTTCGTGACCCATTTGTCGGGGTCGTTGCCGATGTAGTAATGCTTCCGGGTCGGCAGCGGCTCCAGCGGCTCGATATCGATCTCGGAGTTTGCATCGACTAGGCGCATGGTCACGGCCGAAGGCTCTTCTGTGCCCACGACGAAGGTGGCTCCTTCACCGGTCAAGAAAGTCGACCGTCCACCCCGCTGCGACAGGAAGCGGACCGCCGGATCGGCCTGCCCTTGGTTCGGTTCGAACGCCAGGGGCATGGCGGGCATGGAGGTCACGATGTTGTTTGGGTTGCGGGTAGCGGGAGTATCGCGTGGCCCGGGTCGGGCGGTTTGGTCAATCGCAACTCCGAGGCTGACTAGTAGTGCAAGTGAACTTAGAAACGCGGCTTTCGTGGTTGTAGACGTCAAGGCAATTCCCTGTCGGCCCGTTTGGCCGGCGACCCAAAGAGTATCGCAGATTGTAGGTGGCCTGAAGTGAAACCACCTGAACCGAGCCGTGACCGTAAGGGAGCGGTCTGGCGGGGACGGTCGGCCTGGCGTTGTTTCTCTATTCGCTATCTCCTGGTCGTGCTGCAACCGGTGGATGTGCCCGTCGAAAGCCGATCGTGGCGCGGTGAGCCGAAAGGGCCGGGAGTGTGGGAGGACTTCTGACCTAGAGGCGGTTGGGATAGCGCCAGGGTTCTTGCCGGACCGCTCCCTTACGGTCACGGCTCGGTTTGGATCGCCGCTTGCGCGGCTCGGGTTTGATCGGCAGCGCGGGCACGGCATGCCGTGCCCCTACTTTGTTGACAACACCGCTCTCGGTTTGCCACAGGCTGCCGGTTGTGTCAGATCCCATGCTTGGCCCAAGACACCCACCAGTGCTACCATCGCCGCTGATGAACCGAATACTCCGCCTCGCGCTCCTGCTCGCTCTACTGGGCGGGGCCACATCTTTCGCGGCCGACGGTCCCCAACCGCCCGCGGTCGATCCCGGCGGGCCTGGCAAAGCTCTATCGGGCGCTCCATCGGATGCGATCGTGCTCTTCGACGGCGGCGACCTCTCCGAATGGATCCACGCCGACGGCAAGCCCGCCACCTGGGCCGTCGAGGACGGCGACATCGTCTGCAAGACCGGCACCGGCAACATCCACACGAAGCGAAAGTTCTCGAGCGCGCAGATTCACATCGAATTCGCCACGCCAAACCAGCGCCAAGCGAAAGGGCAAGCGCGAGGCAACAGCGGCGTCTACGTGCAGGGGCGCTACGAGATACAGGTGCTCGACTCCTACCGGAACCCGACCAACGCCAAGGGGTCGGCCGGAGCCGTCTACGCGCAGTCCGCGCCGCTGGTCAATGCCAGCCGTCCGCCGGAAACCTGGCAGAGCTACGACATCATCTTCCATGCACCGAAGTGCGATGGAGGTCGCCCAGTGAAGCCCGGCACGATCACCATCCTGCACAACGGGGTGCTGATCCAAGACCACTTCGAGTTCGAAGGCCCGACGGCCGGCGGACTCGGCGGCAATGTCTGCGAGCCGGGTCCCATTCTGTTGCAAGACCACATTCACCACGACGTCAAGAAAACCGCGCTGCGCTTCCGCAACATCTGGGTGCGGCCGCTGTAACGCTGAAATTGAAAGAGGACAACATGACGATCAATCGACGACAGTTTCTCGGCGCCGCCGGCGCTGTGGCCGCGGCTGCGGCAACCCAAACCTCATGCGGCTCGAAAAGCGGGGCCTCGCCCACGCTCTCCGACCTCGCCTCGGTGCGCGAACAATACCCGCGCGCCGTGCAGCAGCCCTATCTCGACTCCGCGTCCCACTGCCCCTTGAGCAAGCACACGCGCGCGGGCATGGAGCGCTATATGGACTTCCACATGTACGGCCCCGGCGAGGGCCGCGGCGAGTACGCCGGCGAAGCCATGCGCAACGTCAAGCCGATGTTCGCCAAGCTGATCAACGCCGACCCCGCTGAGATCGCGTTCGTCCAGAACACGAAGGCCGGCGAGGACGTTGTGGTCAACGGGCTCGATATCCAGGCCTCCGGCGGCAACGTCGTCACCAACGACCAGCACTACGCCGGGTCGATCCACAGCTTCATCGGGCGCCGCAAGGCGGGCATGGACGTGCGTATCGTCAAGGGCAAGGACTGGGTGATCGACCTCAAAGACATGGAGGCGGCGATGGACAAGAAAACGAAACTTGTCGCCATCACCCTCGTGTCGAACGTCAACGGCCGCATCGAAGACGCCAAGGCCATCAGTGAAATGGCTCATGCCAACGGCGCCTACGTTTACGCCGACATCATCCAGGCCGCCGGCGGGATTCCCATCGACGTGAGGGCACTGGGCATCGACTTTGCCGCCTGTTCGAACTACAAGTTTCTACAGGGGTGTAGGGGCTCGGGCTTCCTGTACGTGCGGCAAGACCTTCAGGGGACGGTGGTCAAAGACCTGCTCTACCCCGGCTACGTCAACTTCAACTACCCGCCATGGGAAGACCCTGCCGACGCGACCAAGGAAGAGTTCCCCTACAGAGCGCCCACCGCCGCCGGCCGCTACCAGCCGGGTAACACCGCCCGCGAGGGCTACTGTGGCCAGTACGAGTCGTTCAAGTTCATGGAGAAGATTGGCATCGAGAACATGCTCGCGCACACCACCGCGTTGGTCGATCGCATACGGAAAGAGCTGCCGGCGAAGAGCTACCGCTGTATCACGCCCGAGGGCGCCCGATCGCCGATCATCGTTTTCATGCCGCGCGATTACGCCGACACGCAAGCGCGCCTCAAGCGAGCCAACGTTCAGGCGACGACGACGGGCAACCGGCTACGCATCTCGCCCAACATCTACAACAACGACGCGGATGTTGACGCATTATTAGAGGCGTTGTCGTAAGCAGGACGGATTGACGGATCTCACCGCACAGGAGTCCACCATGAACCTCGATCGACGACAGTTCCTCGCCGGCGGCGCAGTCGCCTCACTCGCCACCCACCTCGGCTGTGGTGAAGGCACCGAGGCCTCGCCCACGCTCGGCGACCTGTCGACCGCACGCGAGGACTTCCCTTGCTCGGACGGCCGCGTCTACATGAACCACGCCTCCCAGCACCCGGTCAGCCTCCGCAGCGCGCAGGCCATGCAGAAGTACTGTGACTATCTCGCGCACGTCGTTTCCCGCGCCGGCTGGGTCGGGAATTCCGAAGAGACGAAGACTTTCGTCGGGGCCCGCCGCCGCGAAGCCAAGGACCTCTTCGCCAAGCTCATCAACGCCAAGCCGTCCGAGATCGCTTACTGCCAGAGCACGCAAGTCGGGGAGAACATCGTCGCCAATGGCATGGACATCCAAGAAGCCGGCGGCAACGTCGTCACCAACGACCTGCACTACTCGAGCTGCCTCTACAGCTACAAGATGCGCCAAAAGGCCGGCCTCGACGTGCGCATCATCCGCCATCGCGACTGGGAACTCGACCTCGCCGATTTCGAAAAGGCCATCGACGCCAAGACCGAGCTGGTCGCGTTGACGCTCGTGTCGAACGTCAACGGCTACCTGGCCGACGTGAAGGCGATCAGCGACCTCGCCCACTCCCGCGGCGCGTACGTCTACGCCGACATCATTCAAGGCGCCGGCGCCGTCCCGATCGACGTCGAAGCCATGGGTCTCGACTTCGCGGCCTGCTCGACCTACAAGTGGCTCATGGGCCTGCGCGGCCTGGCCTACCTCTACGTCAAGGAAGACCTACAGGGTTCGGTCGTGCGCCCCACCAGCTTCGGCGGCGGCATCGGCTTCAACTACGCACCGTGGACCGAGACGCCCGACGCCACCAAAGACGACATCACCTACACACCCAAGACCGGCGCCGCACAGTATGAAGTCGGCAACGTCTCGAGCATTGGTTGTGTTTGCCAGTACGAGGCGCTCAATTACATCCACCGCATCGGGGTCGACAAGATCCAGGCCCACGCCACCGCCCTCACCGAGCGCCTGCGGAAAGAGCTGCACGCGATCGGCTATCCCTCGATCACGCCGCCGGGGAACCGCAGTCCCATCGTCACCTTCCGCTTGAAGGACCCCGATGATGTACGCGCGCGCCTCAAGCGCGCGAACGTCGAGGTGACGCTGCGGTTCGGGAACCAGATGCGGGTCGCCGTCTCCGTTCTCAACAACGATGAGGACGTCGACCGGCTGGTCGGCGCGTTGACCTAGGGCAGTCGTTCTCGAAAGACGCGCTCGGAGTGCACCTCCACCCGTGGGACGGCAAGTGCCGGTCTTGCAGCGGGCTGGGGCTCCGCCAACAGCCCCGCCCGAACAAACCCTGTAAGATCTTGAGAACGCCCAAGCTGCTTTCGGGTGGCGCGACCACGGCTGTACATGAACCTCGATCGTTCCGATAGGCCCACCACGAGCACACCCGCAGAGGAACCCTGGGCGGATCTGGCTCTACCGAAGATGGACCTTCGCAGCCTTCTGCGCGAGTTCGGCCCGGGCATGATTCTGATGATGACCGGCATCGGAACCAGCCACCTCGTTACCGCGCCGACAGCCGGCGGCCGGTTTGCCTTCGCCTTGTTGTGGTGTATCCCGATCGCCTACGTCTTCAAGTACTACGGCTTCGAGATGGCCTTCCGTTTCACGCACGCAACCGGCAAGAGTCTGATCGAGGCCTATGCAACTGCTTGGCGAAAGTGGCCCCTCTGGTATGTTCTCGTCACCACGCTGATTCAAAGCGCGATCGGCCAAGCGGGACGGCTCATCGCTGCCTCGGCCGTCCTGTTCTACTTCTTCTCGATTTCCCTTGGCCTCGACATCCCGATCTGGGTCTACGGTTTCGTGCTTGGCGGGACGGCGGTGATCGTGATCCTCCGCGGCGACTATGCGGTTCTGGAATCGGTTACGCGGGTGCTGGCAGGGATCCTCTTCGTTTCGACCGTGGCCGTCTACTTGGTCAAGCCGGCTCCACTCTCCGCGTTCGCGAACTTCTTCATCATCGACACGCCCGAGGGTTCGTGGTTGATCATCGCCGCGTTCCTCGGCCTGCTGCCCACCGGCATGGACGTATCTCTGCAGGCCTCCGAGTGGGGCAAGGCGAAGAAGGTCGGCACGGGAAAGATACGCGGCCGCCTGGAAACCGCCGGCCTGGCTCGGCCCTTCGACCCCTTCGCGTCCAACCGGGAAAGCCTGTCAGTGCAGAGCGATTCCCTGCCCCATCACGCGCGTGAGTACTGCGCGAGGTGGTACAAGATCGGCTTGCTCGATTTTCGCGTGGGCCACGTGGTGTCGTTTGTACTGGCTTGCATGTTCGTGTTGCTGGCGGCGGTGTGGCTCTATCCGAGTCCCGTCGAAGGCCGCGCGGTGATGGGAGAGATCGCGGGCATCTTCACCGAGAGCGTCGGCCCCTGGATGATGCTGGTCTTCCTGGCCGGCGCGTTCGCGGCCACGTATTCAACGGCGTTCAACTACTTCGACGGTTGGCCCCGCATCGTCGGCGCGTGCTGCCGCAACCTGTTTCACTCGACCGCCGCTCTGCAGGGCACCGCGAAAGAAGACCTGACCGCCGAGCATCGTCGACGCTGGTACTCCGAATACAACATCTATCGCGCTACGATGATCTTCTCTCTGTTCGCGGCGGTCGCCATCATCGCCGGACTACCCCGCCCGGTGTTCCTCGTGCTGGTTGCCTCGGCTCTGGCGTTCTTCATTGCGCCGGTGATCTTTTTCTTGAACGTCTTCTACTGCCTCACGATCATCCCGAAAGACGACAGTCTGTTCTACCCTTCCCGGCTGACCATCTGGTGCTGCTGGGGCAGCTTCGTCGTTTTCACCGGACTGACGGTGATTCTCATCCTCGCGCGTGTGTTCGGCGTACAGTTATTCGGGTGACGGCCTTGCGTCTCGCATCTCCCCTCGCGCAGGATTGTTGAATGCCCTACCTGCTGGCCCTCGACGAAGGCACGTCCAGCGCCCGCGCCGTGGTGTTTGACGGTGAGGCGCGCGAGGTCGCCTCGGCGCAGCTCTCGATCAACTGCCGTTACCCCAACGACGGATGGGTCGAGCAAGACGCCGACGACATCTGGCGCGCCCAGATCGACGCCGCCCGACAAGCGATCGACAAGGCCGGCATCCAGCCGACGCAACTGGCCGGCATCGGCATCGCCAACCAGCGCGAGACGACTATTGTCTGGGAGCGCTCGACGGGCAGGCCCGTCGGCCCCGCGATCGTGTGGCAGTGCCGCCGCACGAACGATCTCTGCCGTGGCCTGCTCGAGGCCGGGCACGGAGCGGAGGTCACCCGCCGCACCGGACTGCTCATCGACCCTTATTTCTCCGCGACCAAGATCCGTTGGATCCTCGACCACCTGCCCGACGGCCAGCCTCGCGCCGACGCCGGTGATCTTCTTTTCGGCACCGTCGACTCCTGGCTCGTCTACAAGCTCACCGCCGGCCGAAGCCACCTCAGCGACGTCACCAACGCCTCCCGTACTCTGCTGCTGAACCTCGACTCGCGTGACTGGGATGAGGAGATGCTCGCGCTCTTTCGCGTGCCGCGAGCCATGCTGCCGCGGATCGTTCCATCGCTGGGAGATCTCGCCGTAACAGATGGTGCAATTCTCGGGGCGGAGGTTCCGATCGGGGGCATCGCCGGCGATCAGCAAGCGGCGTTGTTCGGCCAAGCGTGCTTCCGCCCGGGCCTGTCGAAGAACACCTACGGCACCGGCTGCTTCATGCTGATGCACGTGGGCGGCGCGCCCGTCGTGTCGGCCAACCGTCTCATCAGCACCGTGGCAGCCTCGAGCGAAGATGAGCGAGCGTATGCTCTCGAAGGCAGTATCTTCGTCGCTGGTGCTACCATCCAGTGGTTGCGGGACACCCTAGGCCTGCTAGCCGACGCCGCGGAGTCGGAAGCACTCGCGCAGTCGGTCGCCGACACGGCCGGCGTCTATTTCGTGCCCGCCTTCGTTGGTCTCGGCGCGCCCCACTGGGACCCGTCGGCACGTGGGGTCATCTGCGGACTGACGCGCTCGGCTACCCGGGCGCACATCGTCCGCGCCGCGCTGGAAGCCATCGCTTATCAGACACGCGAACTGGTCGAAGCCATGCAAGCCGACGCTCGATCACCCATCTCGGAACTACGCGCCGACGGTGGCGCGGCGGGGAACGACTTCCTGATGCAGTTCCAAGCCGACATCCTGGGCATTCCCGTCGTCCGTCCCGCCTACACGGAAACCACGGCTCTGGGCGCGGCTTTCCTGGCCGGCCTCGCTAGCGGTATTTGGCGGGGACCCGATGAAGTGGAGAGTTTCTGGAAACCGGACCGCCGCTTCGAACCCTCTATGCAGCCCTCGCAAAGGGAAGAACTCTACAGCGGCTGGAAGGAAGCGCTAGCCCGCGCGCGCTAAGGGTTGGCTCTGCGTTGTAACGCCCCTGTAGACAAACGGTTCACTCTTCACGAATCACGGTTCACGAACAACGAACCACAAACTAATCACGCCCGCCGCCGGTCAACCTCAGCAAGATATTCAACGCCGCAACGAAAATATTAAACAACCCGGCGAAAAGCATCACGGCCCCGGGAATCGGGCTCGACGCTTCGGGATTGTGCAACACCTCGCTCGTCGCGTAGACCAGGATGAACACGCCGAACACGCCGATCGCCCCCGAGATCAGCAGCCCCAGGAACATGATGTCGAGGAACGCGTTCAGCACCATGACGCCGATGACGCTGAAGAAGATGCCCGTCATCAGCCCGCGCGGCGCCGAGAACACCTTCCGGGTCGTCATGACGTAGGCGGTCACGCCGCAGAAGGCCACGGCGGTAATGAAGAACGCGCCCTGAATGGCCCCCGGATCCCTCACGCTGGCAAAAGCGAGAATCGGCGCCAGCACGAGACCCGACACGAAACCATCGGCCACCAGCGCCGTCACGCCCAACACGGGGTTGTGGCGCGCCGCGATCGCTATCCGCGGCGCCACATTCAGCACCACCATAGCCAGAATCCAGCCGATCCAACCCGAAAAGAGGTCGACGATCGCCTGGGTGCCGGCCCCGACCATCCCGCCACCGATGGCAAACGCCACGCCAAGCCCCAGCAGCAGATAGGTCTGTTTAATAACCTCGGCGCGATTCCCTTCCAGCGCAGTCTGGCCCATGAGCTTGTCGCCCACGGTCAACTGCTGGGCCCCGTAGTGTCCCGTCCCACGATCGAACGACCTCCGTCCACCAAATGGCATTGCGATCACTCCTTTGACGTAAGGAATTCCGTCTATCGCTCAGCAGCGTAACACAGTGACTCGACCGGGCCCACCTGTAGGCGCCATGTAGCAGCCCGTGGTAAATGTGTGCTCTGGGGACAGCCAGCCCTTTTTCGCGCGCGAAAGATAGCGGCAAGCCGTTGATTCCGTGGACCCGCGAAAAAGGGTGGCAGTCCCCGAAGGGAAGCTTCGAACTTCCGCCACGGGCTGCTAGCCTTGTGACGGACAGATGGGCACAAGACGCGCTCGAAGCCCACGTTTCTGTCCGACGGGCTCGTCGATCCGAAATCAAATTCGAATAGTGAGTCCTTACTTTGGGATCACAGGCAGCACAATGTGCGAAGGCCGTCCCGCGTCGTGGTAGATGGTATTGCGCGCGTCGACCATGCGGCGGTGATCGTTGAGCGGTTCGCCGGTGTTCAGGTTCACATCGAACCGGGGAAAGTTGCTGCTCGAGATGTCGACGCGGATGCGGTGCCCTTTTTGAAAGATGTTCGAGGAGGGATACAGCTTGATGGTGAATTCATAGACGGTCTTGGGTTCCATCAGCCTCTCTTCGTTGATCGAATCGCGGAAACGAGCGCGAATGATGCCGTCACCGATGTTCATGTCGAAACCGCCCGGGTAGTCTTCATTCGGCGGGTGAACGTCGATCAGCTTCGCCGTGAAGTCGGTGTCGAGCGCCGACGACGACGCCCACAGCTTCACCTCGATCTCACCTGTGACCTCGAGGTCTTGGCTCAACGGATCGGTCTGGAAGACGAGCACATCATTGCGTGCGGAGAGGGGGATGGGCGTCTGCCCGTTCCAGATATGTGGACCGCCTTTCTGGTCCCAAGCGCCTTGCAGCAGGATGCCCCCGTTCGAAGAGATATTACCCCCAATCGTCGGCACCGGGTTGCGAGGATCGAAGGTGTAGGTCGTCGGCTCGGCGCCGGGCTTAGCGGAGTTGGTGGAAAGGGCTCCCCCGGTGTGGAGGTAGTACTTGGTATAGCGCGTGCGAGTCAGGGGCCACTCCTTCTCGTCTCGCCAGGAGCCGCCGTGCTTCTTGAAGCCGTTCTGATCCTTGCGTTCATCGCCGCCCCCCATGACGAAGATGCGTACTTTGGTCTTGAATGGCTCGACGTTTCCGACGGCCGTCTTCTTCCCTTTGAGCCAGTGGTCATACCATTCGAGGCGCCACGCCAGCGGGTCGGCGATCGCCGCGCCGGAGCCGAAGCTGACTTGCCCGTGCGCCGATTCGCCCTGACGGCCATGTATCCACGGACCCATGATGAGATACACTGGGCCCTGAATGGTCTTGCTCAGGACACGGTAGTTGGCGGTCGAGTTACTGCCCCAGGAGTCATACCATCCGCCGACGAGGTAGACGGGGATATCCTTGTAGCGAACGGGGAAGTCGATGATGTTGTTCTGCTCCCAGAAGGGGCCGTTGGCGCCGTTTTTCATGGCGTCGACCAGCCAATCTTCGTATTCGGGGATCAGCTTGAGCGGAGTCGTACCGCGCCGCAGCGGAAGGTTCAGCAGGTAGTGGCGGCGATTGTCCATCATCTCGCGCAGAGCCTGAGCTGTCGCGGGATCTCGAGCTTGACGGCTGCCACGCGGTCCTGCGATCGAGTAGATCCAGTTCCAAAATCTCAGCTCGAAGGCGCCTCCGTTTCGCATACTGGCATAGCCCAGGTTTGACATGGCGTCGACCGGAATGACCGTCACGAGATTAGGCGGCTTTTCCATCGCCATCGCGTGCTGGGTACCGCCCACATAGGAAGTTCCGATCATGCCGATCTTGCCGTTGGACCATGCTTGCCGGCCGATCCACTGGGCGAGGTCATAGCCGTCACGGCCATCGTCGTTCAACATGTGCCAAACGCCCTCTGAGTTGTATCGCCCGCGTGTGTCTTGGGCTACAAAGGCGTAGCCGTGGGAAGCATAGTACCGCCCCAGACTGACGTTGCCTTCCTTGCTGTAAGGTGTGCGGGTGAGAATGACGGGCAGCTTGTACTCAACGATGACGCCTGCCTCGGTCGGAAGGTAAACGTCCGTCGCGAGCTTCACCCCGTCGCGCGTTGCCACCATGACATCTTTCATCACGGTGTAGTCGTAGGATCCGTGGCTGTCGGCTGTGACTGCCGCAGGGGCAAGGGCAACAAGGGTGACAAGAACGAAACTGCGGAGGAACGTCGGCGAATTCCGAACGCGATCAAACATTTTGATGCTCCTTGAACTGATTTGACGCCGGCAAGGTCACAAAGATCCTCGAGGCAGCAAGGATGCTGCCGAGACCTTGAGACGAGGGATCGCGGCGCTACCCCTTCGCTAGCAGAGCGGCGATCTTCTCACGCAAGGCCGGTCCGTGCTCGGGATCGACGAGGGCGAACTCGACAAATGTCTCGAAATAGCTTCCGTAGTTGCCGATGTCGTAGCGCGTCTCCCCGGCGGGTAACTTCACGCCCATCACCCGCCGGCCGGTTTCGCAAAGCAACCGTATGGCTTCGGTGAGCTGGATCTCGCCACGCGCATCAGGTCTTACCCTGCGGATCATGTCGAAGATCACCGGCGCGAAGACGTAACGGCCCACGATCGCAAGCCGGCTGGGCGCGGCGTCGAGGGAGGGTTTCTCAACCAGGTCGCTGATCTCGAAAACGTCGCTGTCTCCATCGGGCTTGACCACGCCGTATAAGGAAACCTGGTCCGCCTCAACCGCCTCCACGGCGATCACGGCCGCCGCCTGGTGCTCGTCGTACACGTCGCTCATCGCCTGGCAGACGTTCGACTTCCCGTGCAGCCCAATGATCGAGTCGCCCAGCGCCACCACGAACGGATCGTGCCCGGCGAAGGCTTCGCAGCACAGAATCGCGTCTCCTAACCCTCGCTGAACGCTTTGGCGCGTGTAGAGGTAGTGCGTCTTGAGCTTCTCGAAGTTCAGTTCGTCGATCAAGTCTTCTTTGGCGGACTGGTTGAGAGAGGCCACCAAGTTGGGATCGTGATCGAAATGGTTCTCGATCGACGCCTTGCCGCGCCCCGTCACGAACAGGATTTCGCGAACGCCGCAACGCTCCAACTCTTCGACGACATACTGCACGATGGGCTTTTTCGCCACCGGCAGCATCTCTTTGGGCTGTGATTTCGTAGCGGGCAACAGGCGGGTGCCCTGCCCCGCGACCGGCACGACGGCGTTCCTGATCAACCGTGAACTCCCTGGAATTAAAGTTCGCGCGCACATGCCGACAACGAGGGGTTGCCCACGCATCGGCGGAACAGCACCCCATCGTAGCAAGAACGTTGTTTGCTGCCGCAATGGCCGGCAGGGGTTGCCCGGCGGGAGAGCGCGGCCCGAATGGACGATGCCCCGTGAACCTAGCCGGCCTGGCCGTCTTCGATCAGGCGGAGCGGTGGGCGAATGATGGCTTCGTCGGATTCCTCGAGTAGGTCTACGCCGGCTGGAGTAATGGTGTAGCGGCCGCCGTCAGTGCGTTCGACCAAGCCCTTGCCCTGGAGATACCAGAAGCTGAACTCCAGGTGCTCGCTCGGACACCCGAGCAGGCTTTCTAGCTCACGCACCAGCATTCCACCCTTGGTAGGTTGCGTGCGCCGCATCGCGTACAGCGCAGAGAGTATACCCACGCGAGTGCGCTTCTCTTCGTCTACGCCCATCGCTTCCGACGTTTGTGTGAAGATGCGCCAGCGCAGCGAACGTTGCGACTTGTGTTTCGCGTCGTAGCCGGCGCGCTGCTCGGGGTCGATCAACACACGGAAAGCATTCAGAACAAGCCGGAAAGCCTCTTCGTTGCCGCTCTCGGCGTTGTCGGGGTGATATCGTTGGGCCAACAGCCTGTATACGCGCTGGATCGTGTCGAGGTCCGCGTTGGGACTCACCTGCAGAACTTCGTAGTAGTCGGTGAAGCCTTCTTCGAGCTTTGGCGGACGCGGTGGTTGCTTGGTTTCCGACGTCTTCTCAAAGGCCAAGCCGCTGCGGTACGTGCCGGTATCCCGCAGCCGGCAATGCATCACCTGCGCCGCCCGCTGGATGAGACGCTCTCCGGCTTGGAAAAAGCGGCTGGCTACCGTCACGCGGTCGCCGGCCGCCAGCGGAATCTCGGTTTCGATGCCGAATCCGAAGTCGCTCAGGTCAACGAGTTGCCCCGCGACGATCCGAACCGAGCCGTCCGCCTGGCGGATGCCCAACTTGGCTTCGCCCGACGCTGCGTGGCGCGGCTTGGACCGGCGTCGCTCCGAACCGGCCTCGGAGGCTTGCCGAGACTGTGCTTGCGAAGGCATGACTGCCGGAAGAAGGGGGCGATGGCGGCGCGCAGAACCGCATCGCCGAGGCACCGAGGCGCCTTCGTCAAGAATGCAACAAGGGACTTGGACTGTCAATGGGCCGAAGGTACTGAGGCGCCCCGCCCGGCTACGACAGATTCGGGATCAATCCCCCGCGTTACACCTGAGTTGCGGGCGGCCTCCGCCACTGAAGAAGGCACCCGCGAGGAAGCAACCAGGGGGCGCGGAAAGCCTTCTGTTACAGTGGTATTGTCTCGCGCAACCGAACGGTTGGATTGACGAGGCTGCCGGCACCGAAGGGCCTCATTGATGAGCACGTCAGACGTCGCAACCAAACCTCACGAGCACGGCCGCAGGGCCCCGGCGCCCGCGCACGCCCCTGCTGTTCCGCTGACGCTTGACGGATCGAGCCTGTTGCATCAGATGTTCCGCGTGCGTTGGCCGACGTGGAAGGCTTTGTCAGCGGAGGCGCAATCGGAAGCCGTCGCGGAAGCCGAAGCAGCGCTCACTTCGATGGAGGTGGACCCGGAAGGCGGCAGCGCGCTGTTCTCGCAGCTTGGCCATAAAGGCGACCTGATGCTGGTGCATTTCCGCCGCTCGTTCGAGGCCTTGAACACGGCGGAACTGGCGCTGGCGCAGCTCAAGCTGAACGAATACCTGGAGCCGACTAGCTCCTATGTGTCCGTGGTGGAGCTTGGGCTATATGAGTCTTCTGTTCAGTTGTATGAAGCGCTGGCGGAAAGCGGCGTCGAACCGGGAAGCCCGGAGTGGCTCGCCGCCGAGGAAGAGAAACTCGAAGAGCAGAGGCAGGCCATGGCCGCGCGTCTGTGGCCGACCGTACCTCCGCACCGCTACCTGTGCTTCTATCCGATGGACAAGAAGCGCGCCGAGGTAAACAACTGGTACAACATCCCGATTGCCGAGCGGCGACGGATGATGCGTGACCATGGCTTGATCGGACGGCGTTATGCCGGTAAGGTAAAGCAGATCATCTCGGGCTCGATCGGCTTCGACGACTGGGAGTGGGGCGTCGATCTGTTTGCCAACGACCCACTGGTGTTCAAGAAGCTGATCTATGAAATGCGCTTCGATGAGGCTAGCGCGCTCTATGCGCTCTTCGGCACGTTCTACATTGCGTTGCGGCTGCCGGCCCCGCAGCTCGGGGCGTTCCTGAGCGGGAAGTCCCCTTCCTACGATCCTCCGCCCGCGAACGAGGAAAGGCCGCGCTAGGCAGTTCTCGCGGCGCGGCATCCGGCCGGCTGGTCCCGGTCTGATTTCAGGAGGTTCCATGCCCTCCATGCAAAGCCCTCTCGATCCACGACAGGCGAGGGAACAAGCGCGGCGGCAGGCCGCCACGATACCGCTAACGTCGATTTTCTCGGCGCTCTCCGTCGTGATCGCACTTGCGGTCTCGGGCTACTCGGTGTACGTGATTCAGCTCGTAGAGAGCCGCGCGGTCGCGGCCGAAACCCGGCTGAGGGCGGCTGAGCGGCAGGCGTCACAAGCCGAAGACGCTGCCTTGGAGGCGCGCAAGCTCGTTGTGCTGGCCCAAAGCCAGGCGACGGTGGCCGGCAACCTGGCGCGCGGCGCCTCGGGCACAGCGGCGGCGGCCCGAGAGAAAGCCGCCTCGGCCGAGGAGGCCGCCGAAGCACTGCGCCAACAGGCGGCCGAGGCGAGGCGTCAGGCCGAGGAAACAGCCAAGCAGCTCGGTGAAGGGTCCGAGCGCACCCAGTACATCGAAACACGCCTTGAGGAGACGCGGGAGCAGTTACGGCAAGCGTTTGAACGAATGCGCCTAACCGAGGCAGAGGCCGAGCGCGCGCGCCGGGAGACGCAGCAGGCGCAAGAGGCCCTCGCCTCGGCCCAGGCACGCGCCGAAGGGGCGGATCAGCGTGTTCGCGACCTGCGGGACGAGTTGACCACGGCGCTCGACGGCGCCCGGTCGGCGCTGCGGCAGGCACAGCGGCAGCACCAGTCCGCCGACGCCGCACAAGCGCGGGCCGAGTCGGCCCTGCAGCATGTCTTCCGCCGCGCGGGGTTCGTCGCGGGCCCTGATTCGCCGGCCGAACTTCACGACTACGTCGACCTGCAGCACCGTGCCGGCAGCACACGCTCAGAAGCCGGGCAAGCCATATTGCGGGCGCAACGGGTGCTGGAGGATCTCGCGCTGCAGCGCCGTGGACCAGGCCCCCAGTAACAAGCACACCAGACAGACACGCAGATCAACGAATCATCCGGCGCCTTCTCGTCGTCTACCGGAAGATCGCCAGCCCGACAAAGCAAAGAATCAACGTAACAACAAACGTGATCAGGCCAATCACTCGGGCGTCGAGTTGGCCGCCGTCGTAAAGCAGGTCCCGCGGCGTCACGCGGCGAGGCCCAGCGGGTTCCGTAGCGGTCTGCACGAGGGCCGGCGCGGGACTCGCGGGCGACTTCTCAGCCACCCAGGTCTCGATGATCTTGTCGGGCAAAGGCGTCTCAGCGGGTTTTGGCGAGTGAACGCGGGCCGCGGCAGCGGTGGCGGCCATGCCTTGTGGCTCGGACGCCCGCGCAGTGCTAGTTACCCTCTCGAGAGCCTCGCGAAACTGCCGGGCGCTGTCGAACCGTGCATTGGGATCCTTGGCGACCGCCGTCAACACAATCGGATCGAGTTCGGCAGGCAGGCCGGAACGGATCTCGCTGGGCGGCGGCGGCATTGTGCGGACATGCGCCTGCATGACCTCGAACTGGCTTGCCGAATCGAACGCCTGGCGCCCGGTCAGCACTTCGTAGAGCACCATCCCGAGCGAGTAGATGTCGCTGCGTGCGTCGAGGGCCGTTTCGCCCTTCACCTGTTCCGGCGCGATGTAGTACATCGGGCCGAGCGCGGTCCCGGTGAGGGTGAGTCTCGGGTCGCTGGCCGCCTTGGCCAGCTCGAAGTCAGTGACCTTGACGACATCCCCGGCGGTGAAGATCAGGCACGAGGGGCTGAGGTTGCGGTGGACAACGCCATTCGCGTGAGCGTATTCAAGGGCCGAGAGCGCTTGGCTCATCGCAGCGAGCGCTTCCTCCAGTGGGAGCGGGCCGCCGCTGATCTTCGCGGCCAACGTCTCGCCGTCGAGCCACTCCGTCGTCATCATCATCTGGCCTTCGATCTCGAAAGCGCGGTAGAACGCTGCCAGGTGAGGGTGGCTCAATTGCTCGTGGGTCTTGACTTCCAGCAGGAAACGTTGCGTGCGTTCTTGGTCGTCACGCAGTTCCCGCGACAGAACTTTGAGCACCTCCAGCCTTCTGGCGGCCTCGTTGAAGACCTTGAACGACAGCCCGACGCTCTTGGTTTCGAGTTCTTCGAGGAACTCGTAGCCGCCGATCGTCTTGCCGAGTTCAAACGTCATGGGGTGCGCCGCGTGGAGAGCCTGCGTTCATCGTAGCGTGACGGCGGCAGACCGTCACCTTTCTGCCCGAAGAAACGGAAGAGCGGAAAAAGAACCGGACGCAGCCCGCTACTCCGGGGAAGGCAAGATGCCTCCCACGGCGAAGTCGAGGTCGGCTTCGGCGATCTTGGCGGCGTAGAGCCCGACCCACTCGTCAGCCTCCGCCTGCGCCAAACGGCTCTCGGCTTGGTTGAGATCAACCATGGTGCCGAGTTGCTCTCGATAACGGGCGCGAGCGAGGCGCACCGCTTCGAGAGAAGCCTTCGACTGAGTTTCCCGTAAGGGCACGGCCTGGAGCGAACCCTCCAACCGGTAGTAAGCGGAACGTGTATCGAGGGCTAGTTGCTGGCGTAAATCTTCGAGACGGTAGTCGAGCAGCCGCAGGCGCGCCTCCGATTCTTCAATCGCGCCCCCATATTTCCCGAAGTTGAGCAACGGAAACGCCAGCCCGGTGCCGATCGCCGTCAAGTTGCCTAGCGCAAGGGAGCTGAAGCGGGCCCATCCACCCGAGAAGAAGAATGACAAATGTGGCTTGCGCCGGCTGCGCGCCAAGTGGACGGTTTCGAGCGCCGCGTCTTGCCGCGCGATCAGGGCCCGGATCTCCGGATGGTTCGCCTGCGCTTCGTCGAGAAGGACATCGAGCGGATCGAGCCGCGGCAGTTCGGGGGCAGCGTCGGCCACGAGCTCGAACTGTGCTTGCGAATCACCCAGCACGCGGGCCAGGGCGGCGCGCGCGACCCGCAGTGTCGTCGAAGCGTGCAGGGCGCGCAGTTGGGCTTCGGCCAGGGAGGCGCGGGCGAAGCTGAGGTCCACCTTCGAGCGGATCTCACCATCCACAAACGCTTGCGCTTGCCGGACCGTGAGTTGCTGTCCCGCGACCGCTTCGCCGAACGCGGCCTCGATCTTCCGGGACTGGATGACCGTGTAGAAGGCGCGTGTCACGTCGAGCACGACGGCAGCCTGGACAGCCTCGAGATCGGTAGCCACGGCTTGGCGTCCGCTCTCGATGGCGCCTACGGCGTGTTTCGTCCTTCCGAAGTCGAAGCCCGGATGGTAGATGTTGAGGCCGTTGGCGAAGTTGCGATAGAACGGCGAGTTCGGCAAGCCCAGCGGTTGGACTCCGTTGAGGGCGCCGGAGAGGCCGGCCTTGGCGAGCCCGCTGCTACTGAATTGAGGATAGTAGTCCGCGCGTGCCTGCCGCACGCGGGCGTCGGCTTCGTCGACGGCCGCTTCGGCCTCGGCGATAGCGGGGTTGTCGGAAAGCGCCAGTGAGATAGCTTGGCCGAGCGTAAGAAGAGGAGTCTGGGCATCGGCGGCGGCGAGGAAACTCGTGGATAGAAGAAGTAGAACGCAGGAAGTCTTCATAGTGTTTGCTCCGCCACTCTCCAGGCTCGCGCGGGTGGCTTCCTCAGCGCTTTCACGGGTGGACAGCAACGCCCGCGCCCTCGGTCAGCGGAGCCGCGGACGAGACCACTACCTGTTCACTGCCGGTCAGGCCCTCGACGATCTGGAGAGAACCGGCCGACTCCATGCCGATGCTGACCGCGCGGCGCCTGGCTTCAGCATCCGCGACCACGAACACGGACTGTTCCGCTGCGTTGGACTCGACCGCCGACGCCGGCACGGTCAGAGCATCCTCGATCCGGCGAAGCACCAGTGTCACCGCAGCCGACATACCGGGCCGCAACCGCCTGCCGCGATTCGGAAGATCGATCTCCACACGCATCGTATGCGTGGCGGGGTCGAGCACGGCCCCAATACGAGATACGGTGGCCTCGAAGGGCTCGCCCGGGTAGCCCTCCACCTCAACGGCCGCCTCCGTACCGCGGCGGACATGGGGCGTGGCCGGCTCGGGCGCAGCAACCACAACCCGGACACGGTCGACGCGGGCAAGCGATACCAGAGGAGCCACTTGCGTTCGGGACGACGCCGCAGCCTGCACCAGCGCGCCGGGGTCGACGAACCGTTCGGTGACGACACCCCTCATCGGCGCGACGATACGAGTGTATTCGGACAAGCGGGTGAGCGTCGCCATCGCAGCCTCGGCGGCCGACACGGCCGCTTCGCGCGCCTGTACGTCGGCCTGTGCCGTTCGCAACTTGCTCTCCGCAACGCCGAGCGCTGCCCGTGCCTGGTCGACTTCCTGTTGGGGAAGTACATCGGGGTCGCGCTCGCGAATCGCGCTAAGACGCTTGTGTTGGGTCTTCTTGAACTGCAACTCGGCCTCGTACTGGCCCACACTCGCTTTGGCCTGATGGACCTGCGCCTCGGCCCGAACCAGCCCCGCCCGCTTTTCTTCGAGCGAAGCAACCATCTCCGGCACGTCGATTTCGGCGAGCAGTTGCCCCTGCTCGACGTGGTCTCCGATATCGACGGAGATGGATTTGAGATAACCGGTTACTTTGGCGTAGAGAGTGACCTGTTCCTCGGGCACAATCGTGCCTGCAAGGGTGATTTCTTCGGTCAGGTCACGCCGCTCGGGTGGAGCGACCGTGACCGAGATCCGCTCCGGCAACGACTCTCCGCCGGTAACCGTATCCGCCGAAGCCTCACCGGGCGTTCCGGTCGACGAGCAAGCGCCGAGCAAAAGAACGGTCGAAACCAAACCCACCCGGCGACCCGCCAACGTTCTCATGACCGTTTGAACTCCCGATACAGCAACGGAACCACCACCAAGGTCAACAAGGTGGACGACGTCAACCCGCCAATGACTGCGCGAGCCAAAGGCATGATGGGCTCGGCCGGATTCAACGCCGGAGGCAACAAAGCCAGCAACGCCGTTCCGGTGGTCATCAAGATCGGCCGCAACCGGATACGCGCCGCCTCCAGCACGGCTTCACTCGCGCTCATCCCCTCGGCACGCAACCGATTCGCAAACTCAACGAGCAACGTGCTCGTCGAGGCCGCGATGCCGATCATGAAGATCGTGCCCATGAAGGATTGAATGTTCAACGTCGTATCCGTCGCCCACAGAATCCAAACGACACCGATCAGCCCCAGCGGCACCGATAGCATCACAATCAGGGGGTCGAGAAAGCTGCGGAACAGGGCCACCATCACGAAGTAGACCAGCACCACCGCCAAGGCGAAACCAAACCGCATGCCGCCGAACGACTCGCGCATCGAGGCCACCTCGCCGCGGATGTCGACACGATAGCCCTCGGGCCACTGTTTGCCTTCAAGCTTGTGCTCGATGTCGGCCGCGACGCCGCCGATATCGCGTCCATCAACGTCGGCGTAGATGTCGGTCACGCGGCTGATATTGAGGTGCGTGATCTCCGTCGGCGCGGTGGTACGGTGGATCTTCGCGATGTTGCGCAACAGAACCGGCTTGCCGTTCGTCATCACCGCCGTGCTCTTGGGCGCCGGGCGGAAAAGCTTGCTCATGGCAGCGCCGGCTTGCGCCTGACCGGCCCCCGTGATCGGGATATCGAGAATCGTATCGATCGAATCGATATCCTCTTCGCGATACTGGGCGCCGACGAAGTAGTGATTCCCGTTGTCTTCATCGATCCAAAACGCGGGGTCGAAGTTGACGCTCGAGTTGAGGCTGGTGACGATGTTCTTCACCGCTTCGTCGGCGTTGATGCCGAGCTGGGCGGCTTTGTTGCGATCGATGTCGAGCGTCAACTGAGGGTAGTCGAGTTTCTGCTGGATGTGGACATCGACCGCCCCCGGCACGCTCTCGACTTCGCTCTTGATCTCACGCGCGATCTGCTGTGCAACCTCAAGCCGATTCCCTTGCACCTGAATGTTGATCGGCGCGGGCAGGCCGAGGTTGATCGCTGAGTTGATCATGCCACCGGTCTCGAACGAGAACTCCAGCATCGGGAATCTCTCGCGCAGCAACCGCCGCAAGCGTCGAACGTACTCAAACGACGGCGTGTGGTGCTCGTCGTGAAGCTGCACCATGAGGCTCGAGTCCATCGGCCCGGCGTTGCGTGTGTAGGCGGCGGGCCAGTCGTAGAGAACGCCGGTGTTGGAGATGAGGATCTGCAAATCCTCAGGTGCGATGGTTTCGGTGATGGCCTTCTCGACCTCGGCCACTTGCTCTTCGGTTCGCTCGATGCGCGTGCCGGAGGGAGCCCGCATCTGCACGCTGAACTGCCCTGTGTCGAGCCGTGGAAACAACTCCGTCCCGATGCGGTCGTAGATGAAAACCGTCCCGGCGACGAGCGCGGCGAGGACCACAGCCGTCGCGAACCGCAGCCGGAACAACCGGCTCAGTAGGCTCGCGTACATCGCCTGGAGAGAGCCGATCATGCGGTCGGAGGCGGACGCCGCGGCTGTGCCTTCACCCTCCCCGCCACCCTTTCGCATGAACTTGGCGCAGTAGACAGGCACCAGCGTCACCGCGACCAAGTGCGAGCCAACCATCGCGAAACTGACACTCGCCGCCAGTGGCAGAAACAGAAACTTGCCGATCCCCGTCAGGAAGACCACCGGCGCGAAGACGACGATCGTCACGACCGTCGCCACCAAGATCGGCATCCGCACCTGATCAGCCGCCTCCCGCGCTGCGATGGCGGGGTCTTTACCCATTGCCACGTGACGGTGCGTGTTTTCGAGCACGACGATCGAGTCGTCGACGAGGCGTCCCACAGCCAACGCCAGCCCGCCAAGCGTCATCGCGTTCAGGCTGTTGCCGGTGAAATAGAGCCCGGCGATGGCCGCCAGCACCGACAGCGGCACCGACAGCAGAATCACGAACGTCGATCGCAGGCTTCCCATGAAGATCCAAATCATCAGCCCGGCTAGGGCGGCCCCGGCCAGCGCTTCCTTCTCGAGGCTGGCGATCGCCTTGCGCACGTAGACCGACTGGTCGAGCACGACGTCGAGGTTCACGCCCTTCGGCAGGCGCTCGAGGATCGAGCCGATCGTCTCCTTGATCCCATCGACGACGGCGATCGTGTTGGCGCCCGGCTGGCGGTAGATGGGGATGTAGACCTGCCGCCGGCCGTTGACGCGAACGATGTTGGTTTGGATCTGATGCGTGTCTTCTACCTTGCCGACGTCGCGGATCTGGATCGGAGCCCCGCCCTTGCCGACGCGCACGGGGAACTCGTTCATCTGCTCCACATGCCGCACCATGCCGTTGGCGTTGATCTGGTAGTCGAACTCGCCGATCTTGGCGTTGCCGGTGGGGATGAAAGTGTTGAAGTTCTTGAGGGTGCTGACCACGTCCATGGGCGAAAGGTTGCGCACCGCCAGCTTGTCGCGATCGACATAGGCCAGAATGCGGCGGATGCGGCCTCCGTACACCGCCGGCGCGATCACACCGCTAATGCCCTGCAGTCGGTTGCGCAACTCGAAGTAGGCGATGTCGTAGAGCTCGGTTTCGTCGTAGCTCGGGCTACTGACGCTCACCAGACACAACGGCATGCTGGCCGTTGGGTCGAAGGGCATGATCATCGGCGGAACCGTGCCCGGCGGCAGGTAATACATGTCGGCGATGGCCAGCGACGACACCTGCGACATGGCGGTGTTGGGGTCGATGTCGGGACGGAAGTAATCGCGCACGATGCTCACGCCGTTCATCGAACGCGCTTCCTGGTGGGAGATACCGTTGGCCTGACCGGTCCAGCGTTCGAGGCGGCTGGTGATGTCTTTCTCCATCACCTCCGCGGGCATGCCGGGATAGAGCGTCAACACCTGCACGGCAGGCGTTTTGAAGGTGGGCAGAATGTCAGTGGGAATGCGAGTGGCCGCAACGACGCCCAACAGAACGACGGTCAGAGCGCCGACAACGACCGCATGCGGGTTTCTGAGCGAGCCGGCAACCATAAGGTTGCACCAATCTTAGCGCCTTCCCGTGCGGGCTGCGGGAGCGTCGCCGCGCGAAGACGTGAGACACGTAGTGCCTGAGATACAATGGCCGGAACTCGGGCGCGTCGGAGACCCGATTGGCGATTCAAGTCGACGCTATAGGCCGCTGCTGTCTGCTGTTGTCGCGTCTCGTCGAGTCCCGACGGCCGGCGCAGGGGCGTGTCGCTGGTTGCGTCGCTCCACTTGCACGTTGTTCTGGTGGCGGTGTTGGAGTTAGGGGATTTAGGGTTTGCGCGAACCCAATGTGAGGATTACGTCGAACTCATCTTCGGTGACTTGGCTCACCGACAGGCGACCCTGTCGGACGAGCTTCATGTTGGCGAGGCGTTTGTCGTTCTTGATTTCCTCGAGCGTGACCGGCCGCTTGAGCGTTGTCACGGGCTTCAAATCGACGACCGACCAGCGGTCATCGTCCGTCGTGGGGTCCTGGTAGGCTTCCTTGATGACTCGCGCCACGCCCACGACGGCCAAGCCCTCGTTGCTGTGGTAGAAGAGGACGAGGTCGCCCTTGCCCATCGTCCGCAGGTTGTTGCGCGCTTGATAGTTACGCACGCCGTCCCAGTAGGTTGAGCCGTCCTTGCGGAACTGCTCCCAGGAGTATTTGAACGGCTCGGACTTGACGAGCCAGTAGCTCTTCGGCTTCTTCGTCGTTTTCTTCGCTGCCATGTTTCAAAGAATACCGGATTGGGACGCGGGCACGGCAGCCGGCCAGGCGGGGTGCGCCAACGGTCGTGCTCTTAGTTGGCAGGCTGGCTCTGGTGAGGCGTGGGCACGGCATGCCCCTACAATTCTGAAGCCCAGTCGTGTACTCCCTTCGGTCTGGTGGCCTCGATCAAAGCGATGGACTTCGTTCGAAAGCGTAGACGTTCGTGTCACCACTTCCGGCCTGGCGGAGAGTACCTATGGCTTCAACGAGAATTCGATGACACCGAAACGCTCGGGATCATGGAAGCCCTTTTCGACGCGAGTCGGCGACCAGGCCAGCCATTGCCGACCGGCGGTCAACTCTTCGAGTTCGGTCTGTAAACGTTTCTTTTGATCCCCCGAGGCGGCGGTGATTCGCTTCTGTAACTCGGTCGCCTTTTGACTAACGGACGCGCCGCCGGGCCGCTCGATGCGGTACAGGCCGACGCGCCACTTGTCTCCGATCGCTGGTTTCACGCTCGTCCCGGCCTCGCGCAACGAAGCCCACGGGATCGCGATCTCCACCGTCCAGCCGGCGGCATGCTTGGCGACCGCCGTGCGGAGACCCTCGATATCCCAACGGATGGCGGTGCTTAAGCCGGCTCCCGCCGCGGGAATCAACAGATCGACGACCACGTTGTGGGGACTGACCTCCAACTCGGGGTAGTTCTTTCCGTCGCCGTCCGGATCGAGGAATACTTCGACGACCTCCTGTTCCCACAAGCGGCTATCGCGCGTGTCCATCGTGCCCCAGGGGTTTTCATCGGTGCAGACGAAGGCGACGTAGAGGTTGCGGTCGTCCCAGGCGACGGTGGCTTCGGTCGGCGCGGCGGTTGCTTGGTTTGCCTGGCGGATGTCGGTAAAGCGGCCCACCCTCGGCAGCGCCGCCCAAGTGAACTCGGTGAGCTTGCCGTCGACCGTGATCGCATCGAGGGTACGGGCGGCGCGATAGGTCGGCAACTCAAACTGCGCGAACGCCTGAGGAAGCGCGGCACTCAAGAAGAGCGCGCTGAGCTGAAGGCCTTTGAGCATGAGTTACCTCTCCACGAACAGTTCCGCGTTTTCGGGCGCGAGACGGTGCACTTGCTCGATGAGGGTCGAGAACTTCAGCAGGCTCGCATCCTGATGAAGGCGCTCGGCGATTTCGAGCGACAGACGCGTGACGTAGACGTCCGCGCGGTCCGCGTAGGAGTAACGCCGGTACTCGGGCATCAGCGCTTCGAGCATCGGAATCAGCACGTCCCAGTAGCTTCGCTTGCGTAGTAGCCGCCGTTGCGCCGCCGCTTCATAGTCAATCTCGACGCTTCTCCTCGCGCCGCGCAGCACGACCCGCCGGCAGCGCGCCGCATCGAACGGGCGGGAGGGGTCGGGGTCGGGGAATTTCGCAAGCAGCGGGCTGAGGTCGTCCTCGGAGGCATCGAGCGCCGGCCAACGGTAGCGCGCCGAGCCGCTCACGAACGAACCGCGTCTGAGAATCTCTCGGATACGGGCGACATCCTTCCCCGTCAGGGCCAGAATGCGCTCGACCAGTTCGGCCAGTGGCAACTCCTGCCGGGCCACCGGGGTCATGCTGATGTAGCCCGCGGCCTCGGAACTGATCTTGGCGGGGATGGTGTCGGGCAGCGGCACGGATGAACGTCGCGTGGACACGGCGTGCAAGTTGCGCCGTGCTCGATGACGGCCGGCTAGTTCACGAAGCCGAGTTCACGCAGCTTCTCGCCCAGCGCCGGCTCTTCAAAGAACAGGAAGCGCTCCCGGACCTGCCCGTTCTCGATTGCAACAGCGTAGGGCGGGTCTCCGAACGGAAACTTCTCCCGGAGAAGATCGATGTCGGGGGAAAGCTTGACGTTTTGGAGCCCCGAGTCTTCGACGAAGCCGGCTGCAAGGTCGGGATCTTCGGTGGGCACGCCGACAAACGCAGCCTTCCAATCGTGCTTCGCCATGGCGGTCGCGGCATCGAGGCAGTGCAGGCACATCGGGTTCAAAAAGAAGACGAAGACGCGGCCTTGGTGCAGCGATAATTCGCCGTCTTCGATCCGCACGGAGGTGGGCACATCGGCGTCGGCGGCGGGTGCCAACCGGTCGTAGGCCAACGCGGTGCCACCGAGCAAGCATACGGCGATCAACGCGTAGCCAGCCCCGCGAAAGCGGCTCATTGGCGGTGCGAACCAGGCAGCGAGCGCTGCGATGGCTACCATGGCCGCGTCCGACCAGAAGAAGGCCGGTCCGACGGCGCGCTCGAGCCACGGAAAGCAACTGCAGTCCTCACCCTGAAGCGTCTCGTAGTTGATCGCCATGTAGGCCATGAAGGCCAGCAACAAAGCGACCGAAAGATAGCCGCCCAGCCTGCGCCAAGCCGGCCGCAACAGCAGCACGCCCGCGAATACCTCGGCGACCGCCACCACCAGCGTACTCGGCAAACTCCACTCCACGGGCACCAGTAACTGGTTCAGCTTGAGCTGCCAGCCACTGACGTCACTCAGCTTCCAGAGCCCGGCGCTGAACCAGAGGAAGGCCATGATCACCGCGGCAACCCAACCAAGCGTGTTTTGCCAGGGGGGGCGGGGCTGGGGGTCGACAGTTTCCATGTTCCGTACAGAGTAGGGGGCGCGATTGATGTCGTGAGACAACGGACGCACGCGACAGCGAATGGTTGGGAACCTCAGTATATTCCATCGCCCCACTCAGACGCCGATACAGTCAATCGCTGAAACCTGTGGTTGTGATCCCGACGTTCGTACCACATACCGGCAGGCGGGCACGGCATGCCGTGCCCCTACATTTTCTGGTCGACGGGAGTGCGCGTTTTGAGGGAGTGGCTCAGCCAGGCGGCGCAGACGGCGGCAGTCACAAGGAGAAGGACTCCCGGCGACCAGGCGCCGAGAATCACCTTGCCGACACCGAACAGGGCTCCGAAGACCAGGCCGCAGCCCGCGCCCCAGTTGAGGAAGTCGCCGGTCAGGGTCGAGGAGGGCCGCACGTCCGAAGCCTCGGCGGCGATCGGGCCCCACAGCGCCGGGTGAGGCCGGGCGCGCCGGTAGAAGGCCAGCAACGTTTCGCGCGGCTCGGGTCCGGTGATTAGCGTAACCGCGACCCACACGACGGTCGTCGCGATCACCGTCGCGAGAATCACTTTGGCGAAGCTGATTGGGTCGTCGGTGTCGTAGCCGAGCCCCAGTTGCAGATACAGCGAGACGACGGCGGCGGTAGACATCGCCGACACTTCGCTCCAGGCGTTGATGCGCCACCAGAACCACCGCAGGATCAGGACGAGTCCCGTGCCCGCGCCGGTGGCCAACAGCAGCTTCCAGGCTCCTGCGATCGAGTCCATGTAGAAGGTGATGGCAGCCGCCGCGATCGCCAGGACGACGGTCGCGGCTCTCGATGCGCGCACGAGCTGGGGCTCGGAAGCCTGTGGGCGGAGGAAACGGCGGTAGACATCGTTGATCAGGTAGCTGGCGCCCCAGTTCAACTCGGTGCTGATGGTCGACATGAAGGCCGCGGCGATGGCGGCCAACATCAGTCCGCGCAGGTAGGGGGGCAGGAACTCGGTCATCGCCAAGACGTAGCCGGTCTCGGGATCGTCGAGGCCGGGGAAGGCTACCAGCGAAACGAGGCCGACGAGAATCCACGGCCAGGGGCGGACGGCGTAGTGCGCCACGTTGAACCAGAGGGTGGCCAGAAGCGAATGACCTTCGTCTTTCGTCGAGAGCATGCGCTGGGCGATGAAGCCGCCGCCGCCGGGCTCCGCTCCGGGATACCACGTTGCCCACCAGTTGACGGCGATGTAGACGAAGAAGGTGAGCATCGGCATCCAGGGGGAGTTGAAGTCGGGGAGGAAGTGGAGCTTGGCACCCGTGGGATCGGCGGCGAGGAGGCCGGCTTTCAAGCCGTCCATGCCGCCGACGCCCTGGATGGCAAAGAGGGCGAAGCCGATGGACATGCTCATCATGAGCACGAACTGCACGAGGTCAGCGACGAAGACGCCGCGGATGCCGGCGAGGGTCGAGACGGCACAGGTGAGCGCGGTGAGACCGAGCACGAGCAGGATGGCCTCGAGCTTCTCGATGCCGAGCAGCAGCATCAACACCTTGACCATGGCCAGGTTGACCCAGCCCATGATGATGCAGTTGATCGGCACCGCCAAATAGATGGCCCGGAAGCCTCGCAGGAAGGCCGCGGGCTTGCCGGCGTAGCGGATCTCGGCAAACTCGACGTCTGTCGTGACGCCGGCGCGACGCCAGAGGCGGGCATAGAAGAACACGGTAAGCATCCCGCTGAAGATGAAGTTCCACCACAGCCAGTTGCCGGCGATACCGCCTTGCGCCACCATGCCGGTGACAGCGAGAGGCGTGTCGGCCGCGAAGGTAGTGGCGACCATCGAGGTGCCGGCGAGCCACCAGGGGGCGGAGCGCCCGGAGACGAAATACTCCTCCATGCTGCGGCCGGCCTGGCGTTTGTAGTAGAAGCCGATGGCGAGGTTGAGCAGGAAGTAGGCGGCCACGACGCCGGCGTCGATTGAGGTGAGTTGCATGAGGCTGGGACATTATAGCGTCGAGGTTGCGAGTGCGCTGCCGGCGGCGTGCGGGCAGCGGGCAGGTCTGCATGTGGGTTTGGAGACCCGCCCGCAACTTTTCTTTGGTTCGAACCTTGGGGCGCAAGTGCCGATAAGACTTTTGGCGGTCGTGTGTTCTGATGGCGTCATCGGGAAAGCGTAGAGGCAAGACGCGGCGGTACCTAGGCCAGGGCGGTGTCGGGGCCGGCGTCGGGACCACCGTGACGATCATCGTGTCGTCTGACGGCAAGGCAGAGGTCTCGGGCCGGCTGGCGGATCTCAGCGATTGGGGTGTCGGTGTCGAGACCGAAACTCCGCTCGCGGTGGACAAGCTCGTGACCGTGGCCTGCCGTTTCCTGGCAGGGGACAGCGCAAAGAAGGAGAAGAGGCTGGCGCGGGTTGTCCACACGCGCTGCGCGGGTGAGCAGCTCTACCGTAGCGGGCTGGCCTTTGAAGGGGCATCGAACGGGAATGGAAACGAGAAACGAGAAACGGTCCCGGACGTCGCGATGCTCGATCACTACGAGATCCTGCAGGTCAGTCCGCACGCCGACACCGACACGATCCAGAGAGTCTACCGCCTGCTGGCGCAGCGCTATCACCCGGACAATACCGACACCGGGAATGAAGAGATGTTCCGCGGGGTGCTGCAGGCCTATCGCGTCCTCAGCGATCCCGAAAAGCGGGCGGCGTACGACGTTGAGTACCGCGCCAGCCGGGCGCTGCGGTGGCGTGTCTTCGATGAGGCCAACGCCGTTTCGGCAGCCGATGGGGAACAGCAAATCCGCAGCGGAATCCTGTCGCTCCTCTACACGCATCGACTGCAGCAACCCGCTCGAGCCGGCGTCCCCATGCGCGAGCTGGAATCACTGCTGGCTTGCCCACGGGAACACTTGGAGTTCAGCCTGTGGTACCTCAAGGCCAAGGGGCTGATTCAGGCCGAAGACAACGCGCGCTTCTCGATCACCGCCGAGGGCGTGGACGAGTTTCGGTTCAGGCGCCCGGTACCTCCCGACTTGCGAAAGGCTCTACCCCCGGGCCGGGAGGAAGCGTCGGGATAGGACGGGGCACTACCAGGCGAACGGTTCGCCGGGCGTCAGCGCGACGACTTCGGTTTCGGGTTGGTCCTTGAGCAGGTCGTTCAACTGATCGGGCGTGCCGGTCAGCGCCGGGAACGTACCCCAGTGGATGGGAATGACCTGCTTGGGCTGCAGGTAGCGGCAGGCGAGGGCTGCCTCGCGCGGGTCCATCGTGAAGAGGTCGCCGATCGGCAGCATGGCCAACTCGGGCTGATGGAGTTCGCGGATGAGCTGCATGTCGCTGAAGACGCAGGTGTCGCCGGCGTGGTAGAAGGCGCGTCCGTCGGGCAAGCGCACCACGTAGCCCGCCGCTTCCCCAGCGTAGATCAATTGCCCGCCGTCTTCGATCATGCTGCTGTGCTGGGCGTGCGTCATGGTAACCCTGACGCCGGCGACGGTCAGACTGCCGCCCTTGTTCATCGGAGCGAGATTGTTGACGCCCTTGGTCCCGAGAAACTGGCAGATCTCATAGATCGCGACGACCGCCGGGCTGAACTTCTTCGCGACTGAAATCACGTCGGCGAAGTGGTCCACATGCCCATGCGTGATCAGCATCACGTCGACGCGCTCGAGCTGGTGGCCCTTGGGATGAGAAGGATTGCCCTCGATCCAGGGGTCGATCAGCAGCACCTTCCCGTCCGGCGGCTCGACGGTAAAGGTGGAGTGTCCCAACCAAGTGATGGTGACGTCCGCCATTGCCGCGCTTCCTCCGCTATTGGATCTTGCCGCGGCGGGTGATGCCACGGCCGGAGCGTTGCGAGCCGGGCTTTTTCTTGAGGAGCTTGCCGATCGTTCGGACGAGGTCGGACTCTTCTCCGGGCCCCTTGGCCAGCACCGCATCCGTGCCCGTAGACTCGGTGGACAAGCCGAGCTTCTCGGTGTAGCCGGACAGGATCACAATCGGAATCCGGTCGTTCTTCTTGCGCAGCCGGTGGACGACTTGCGGACCCTTCAAATCGGGCATGCGGTAGTCGGTGACGACGAGATCAAAGGCGTTCTCGGCGAACTTCTCGAGGCCCTGCTTGCCGCTGGAGGCGGTTTCGACCTGGTACCCCAGTTCTTCCAGAACCGTGCGCCGAGCTTTGAGGCCGTGCCTGTTGACATCGATGAGAAGGATTCGAGGGGAGTCTTGCTGCATTGCGTACCGCGTTTACGAGAAGGATGATGATGGCTGGACGGAGCGAGAGTAACAGTGATGAAACATGCCTGTCAACGCAGCCCGATGTGACTGCAAACGCGACAGATCTAGTTCTTGACATTTTGGCGAAACTGTTCATCGGTCGAGCCGTGCCGTCGTCGAGACCCAACTGGAAACATTCCGACGCAAAGATGTGTCAACACTCCAAGGGCTGCGCCCTCGATAGGCCACCGGGCACGGCATGCCGTGCCCCTACATCGTCGGATGAATGTTGTCTACTCGACTTCGTTGGGAGCGCGGTATCCGGCTTTGGCGACGATCTGGTACTTGACGCGCTTGCTCTTGCTGCCGCGCGTGATGCGCAGGTCCTTCTTGGGATTCTTGGGATCGATCAAGCGCACCTTGATCTTCCGCCACTTGCCGTCTTTCTTCTGATTCGTGGGTGAGTAGGCCAGTGTGTACTGATTGCGCATGGTGTAGTGGATGTTCTGGAAGATGGTCGGGAACTCGCCGTAGAAGCGCGGGAAGAAGGCCATGCCGCCGGTCTCTTTGGCGAAGGTGCGCATCTGGTTGTCGGCTTGGAGGAAGTCCATGCGGGCGGCGCCGCCCCAGGCGCCGTCGAACGCGCCATAGGCGTCGGCGCGCTGGCGCAGCATCTGCATCATCCCGACGGCGTAGACTGTGACGCCCGCGTCTTGCATCCGGCGGCGCGTCTCGCCGTAGTTGAGCTTGCTGAAGGTGTCCATGCCCGTCGAGATGAGAACGATGGCCTTGCGCCCTTCAATGGTGCTCATGCGTTCCGCGGTCTCGACCAGTGCGTCATAGAGGTTTGCCTCCGAGAAGCCGGTGGTACGCAACCGCTGGAGCGCCTGGTAGGTCTTGCGGCGATCCTTCGTGAAGTCAGACAGGATCTCGGGCCGCAAGTCGTAGGCAACCACGGCCACCCAGTCTTCGGGACGAAGCGTCTCGGTGAAGCCGTAGGCGGCGGTGAGCGTTTGATACCACGTCTCGGACCAGTACTGCTGAAAGCGGGCGTTGAACTCGATCAGCAGGCACACCGTCATCGGAGCCTGCGACAGGCCGAAGCTGGCAACCTTCTGGGGGACCTTGTCTTCCAGAACAAGGAAGTTGCCTTGAGGGATGCCGGGGATAAAGCGGCCCTGCTCGTCAACCACCGCCACGTCCACGTTAACGAGGTTCGTCTCCGTTGTGAAAAAAGCCGACTCCTCGGGGATCTCCTGTTTCTTGCGAGTCTCGATCCGCGGCAGTTCCTCCGGCTGCTTAGGACGCGCCACCGTAGCATCGGGCGCGGGCCGCGGCCCACGGGGCGATAGCGGCCCGGATTTCTGCGCGTATAGCAGTGGACTGCTGCCGAGCGCGAGCGCCACCCCAGCGATGAGCCCCGTCCTCGCGATGCTCCGGAACTGTTGCATTGAGTCCCCCCCCCCGAGCAGCTAACGCTGCCGGTCCAGCCTTCTTGTTAGACTCGCTGATACTCTGCCCGGTTACCTGCCGGCCTTCATCTTATGTCACTGCGGGGCGGGGTGGCAACGGTTGGGAATTTGCAAGTCTTACGACACTGAGGGGCTATCTGGGGCAGCGGGAACCGCTGGCGGGGATACTCTCGATACGAGCGGGTTGGGTTGCCCGATCAGATAGAGCGAAGCTCGGCCGAGGTCCGCTAGCGAGTGCTCGGTCACTTGCCATCCTGAGTCCCGAAGAATCGAGACTTGTCAAGCCTGGAGGCTCGCGCCACTTCAAGGACCCGCGAGCGTGCGTCGGGTGGCGTCAGGGCTCCTCAAACCGTTTCAGTGCAATAATGTAGGGAATCGCGCAGGGATTGGGGAGATGATTCAACCAACAGCAAAGATCTGGCGCAACGGCGAGATGATCGACTGGGACGACGCCCGTGTCCACGTCATGACGCACGCGCTGCACTACGGCACGAGCGTGTTCGAGGGCATTCGTTGCTACGCGACGGCCTCGGGCCCGGCGATCTTCCGTCCCCGCGAGCACGTTCGCCGATTGTTCGATTCCGCCAAGGTGTACCGCATGAAAGACCTCGGCTTCACGCCCGACGAGATGCTCGAGGCCATGCGCGAGTTAGTCCGCGTGAACGGTATGTCGTCATGCTACTTGCGGCCGCTGGTGTTCCGAGGCTACGGCGACGTCGGCGTGCTGTCGCTGAACAATCCGGTCGAGGCCTACATGGTCTGCTGGGAGTGGGGCCAGTACCTCGGAGCGGATGCGCTCGAGAAGGGCGTGGACGTGTGCGTTTCGTCGTGGACGCGTCTGGCGCCCAACACGCTGCCGGCCATCGCCAAGGTCGCCGCCAACTACATGAATTCGCAGTTGATCAAGATGGAGGCGGTACTCAACGGCTTCAGCGAGGGCATTGCGCTCGACGTGGCGGGCTACGTCTCCGAAGGCAGCGGCGAGAATATCTTCATCGTCCGCGACGGGAAGATCTACACGCCGCCGCTCGGTAACTCGGTCTTGCCGGGAATCACGCGCGACACCGTAATGCAGCTTGGCAAGGATTGCGGTTTCGAGTTCGTCGAGCAGGTAGTACCGCGCGAGTTGCTCTACATCGCCGACGAAGTTTTCTTCACCGGCACCGCGGCCGAGATCACGCCGATCCGCTCGGTAGACCATATCCAGGTCGGGTCGGGCGAGCGAGGACCGATTACCGAGCGTCTCCAACGCGAGTTTATGGCGGTGATCAGCGGCGAGGGTGAAGACCGCCACGGCTGGCTGACCTTCGTGGATCAGCCGAAGACGGTTCCTGCATAGTTGTTATCCAGCGAAGCATTTGAGGTAAGCCGGGCTCATGGGGCGCAAGGCCCCAGCCTTGCCGAGTCTCGATTCTTCGGGACTCAGGTCGGCAAGCGACCGAGCAACCGCTGTTCATAGCACCTGAGAACCGACGAATCGCTCAGTTAATCTCACACGCGGGCAACCCTGAAGGGTTACGGCACATCTGTTGACAAGCCGCCATCCTCGACAGCTTGAAGCGCTCTCCGTGCTGAAGTAAGATTCCCTAGTGGTGCCCCGGAGCGTCCGCTCACCTGCGTGACGCCTCCGGTCGGCATCACGGACCTACATGCGACGCCGTACCACGCCATAGACATCCCCCCCCGACCAGGCTTATGAGGTGGAGAAGCGGCCTTTCTATGTCACGAAGGACGGCCAGGGAAAGCCGCTTACGAGCGTGTTTGGGTAGGCGCCGGCGCCCGATTGGGGAGGCGCCCTCCAGCGCCGGCCAGTGGATTTTCCTACGCCCCTTCAGGGCTTCTGACGTTATTGGGTCCGGCTACCCCCGGCTAAAGCCGGGGGCTATTATCCCTGGGCCCCTCTGGGGCGAAAGGCCGGTCGAGGGTTCCTTAGGAGATCACGATCTTCGACGCCCAGGGGTCGGCGGGTGGTTCGGCTGTCTCGCGGGAGGGCGGCTTGGGAGGCTCGGGTGGCGGCTGCTCGTGTGCTTCCGGCGGAGACGGGGTTTCAGCGGTCGCGGCCGCGGGCCGTTCGAGAGGCGGCGCCACTTCGGTGGGATCGACGGGCAGAAGGTGCTGGTTCTCGTCCGCCCACTTTGCCGCTAAACCGTTGAGTGGACTCTTAGTGTTGTAGTCCTGGTAGGCGATCATGCGGCCGATGCGGATGATCAGATCGTCCAGGCCTTCCGACGGTGCCCAGAAGTCACCGATGCAGACGCTGGCAGCATCGAAATTGGGGTGGAAGACGGCGTGGACCATCTTGCACTGCGGCGCGCGCCGCGGGTATCCCAGCGAGAGGTTGACTTCGAGGATGTGCTCGTCACGCTCAACGATCTCACCGGCGGGACCGACGACGAGGCCCTTCAGTTGATAGTGGAAGCGGTAGTACTCGGGCGGCAGGCCGGCCTTGCCGGTCATCCGGATGACGGGCCAGTCGGCAAATCTCTCCATGAGGCGCTCGTAGTCCCTCTTGAGGCGGCGGACTCGCGGCGACGTCATGGGGCTAGCAACGACAAAGGCGCCAGTGGCAGGTTCCGCAGGACGGCGAACGTTACCGCCGCCACCACGGTACTTGTCAAGACACGGCCAGGGATGGCGGGGGGGCTGATTCGATTGCAGCGGAGCGCCCGGTACAGAACGAACAACGACCATACCAACACGGCGGGGGCGAGCAAGACGAAGAGCGCGTTTAGATCGGCCGCCTTCGCAAACTCGCCGTGGAGCAGCGCGTGAAGGGCCCGCGTCGCGCCGCAGCCGGGGCAAAGTAACCCGGTCAGAGCGTGGAACCAACAACCGGGGTAGAGCAGACCGCCGGGTTCATAGCGGTAAAGCACGACGAGTGCCGCGCAAGCCACCGCGAGGGCGGCGAAGCCGGCCTCACGGACCCAGAGGCGCGCGCTGCGAGATGGACATAGGAGCTCTGGCTCTCCTGAAGCCATGCCTGAAGCCTCCGATCGAGTTCGAAGCATCAAGACCTCACGCCCTCAGCACCCCTGTCTTGTGCCACTCGTTGATGCGAGTGAAGTGGTACTGGAAGTAAATGGTGTTGAAGAAAAACGTCATGACCGGGCCGAGGTGTAGGTGGATGGGTGGGCCCCGGTAGTACTCGTGCAGCGAACTTCTGATTTTGAAGTATCCCGCGATCACACATACGATGGAGGCAAGCACGAAAAGTGCATAGACGGCTTGTAATTCCGTCTCTCCCGTGCTGCCGGCAGCGACCCCAAGTATATACAGGCCGAGGTACAGACCGTAGAACAATTGAGCGTTGTTTTGAGGATCGATCTTCTTAACCCAGCTCGCCTGGATGAACATCCAGACAATTCCGAAGATCCCGCAGGTCACAAACATCAGAAGTAGCAGCAAGGCCCAATGCAGGTCCGGCGGAGGAGTTAGGTTGGTCGCGGGCGTAGATGCAGGTATGCCCGGAACCGTGGCGGGCGTAACCGACGGCTGGGCGATCTCCAGGTCGCCGGTGACCTGCGAGACCGGCGCCCAGTCTTCCATGCCTTCGCTTCTGGCCAAGTCGGTCGCGGCGATGCGGCCCTCGGCCACGTACCGTTTCAAGTCAACCAGCGAGTAGGGCCCGAACTCCTGGTTGCCCCGCTTGATCTTGTAGTTCATCGGTTGTCTCCTAGTTCATCGGGCGGTCTTCGGCATCGCGCGAGACGACGCAGACTTCCACAAGCGCCCAAAGCCATGTAATCGTACCCAGGGTGAACACGGAGAGGCAAGTGAGCGCTACTTGAAATGCACCTCTCGTGGTGTATCCGGCATAGAAATTGTGTACGCCAAATGCACCTAGAAAGATGCCCAGTAAAACGAACGTTACCCGCGCCCTCGGCAGAGGGTAACCGGAAGCGGACATTCCCGACGCGGGGGCCGTGATCGACAAGGCGCCGCCCACCGACATCGGCGTCGTCTCCGCCGGCACGGCCGGGGCAGGCGTTGCTCCGTTGGCGAAAGGAGGCGGAGCGACGAAGCCTGGCGCACCGACAAAGCCTGGCGGACGCGGGGGCGGTAACACGCCTTTAGGAAACGGAGGAGGTGGAGGACGGCCGCCGGGGAACGGCGGAGGCGCGGGGGAGCCGTCGACGAGAGGCGGTGGTATTGGTGCGGCGCGTGTCCCCGGGGCCGCGACACCCGTCCCCAGGTCTCCGGCAATTGGCACCCCGGCGGCTTGGACCCGCTCCATGTCCCCGGCGGCCACGGTGACCTTCGGCTCGTCCGCGGGGGCCTGCGCGCATCCGAAAACGGTACAACCGCCGTTCTCCTCCCAGCACTCCCTGTGCGTGGGCGTGCCACAGTCGGGACAGGAAATAACGTCTTCGCCGCCGGGCTCCAACTCCGTCAGGCAGTAGGGGCAAGCCGCTGTCATCGGCCCTGCCTCTGCTTCTCTTGGAAGTAAAACGCGTAGCGGCCGACTTGAATCACGTCGCCGTGGTTGAGAAGGGCCTCCTGCTTCGGCTGTCCGGCTACGAATACAGGACCGAAGGCCCGCAGCCACGTACGGCCACCGCGCAGCTCGACGGCGGCGTGCTCGGGCCGGATCGTCTTGTCCTTGAAAAGATAGATGTCGGACGTCTGCAAGCTGCCGACGGTCGTGACGGGTTTGTACAGGATGAACTGCTTGCCTGCCAGGGGTCCGCCGGAGACGTGCAACCAGCGGTCCTTGAGAGCGCTCTCGACGAGACCGATGCCCACACCGGTTGCCGCGCCGAACAAGGCGAAACCGACCGCACGGCTCGCTTCCGCGCCGTCAAGGGCAACAGCGATGGGATCGAACAGCAAGCCCCCGATACCCGCACCGATCACGCCACCCAGAACGCCATACTGGCCCTTCTTGACCGAAGTACCGACCAGCCCATAAACGAGTCCGCCGGCCACGCCGAAAACCATCCAACCGAGTCCTCGCGCAACCCAGAAACCCGGGTTCGCGGCGCTATCCACCCCAAGCGCGTACACGAAGCCCAATGCGATGTTGAAGATGATGTTCGCCACGAACTCGAAAACGAAACCCAGAACGAGACCGACCAGCAGCGCCAAGCCGCCGCGGTATGCGGCCTTCGCGGGCGAACGCTCGACGATGCTCTCGGCGATGCCGAAGCCGAAACACATCAGCATGATCACGAGCGGCGTCAAAACAAAGTTGCCCCACCCGTCGTAGGCTTCCGTGTCCTCGAACCAGGGCTCGCAAATCGCCCAGGCCAGGGCCGCTCCCAGAAGCCCCGCCGCGCCCAGGTAGAACCAGCCCCGCATGTAGAACTTCTCCGTGAGGCCACCCTCGGCGCTCGCGGTAGGAGAGGCGACTTCGGAGATGTTGCCGTACTTGCTTGTTGGCGTTTCCCTTGCAGTAGGCTGGGGGCCGGCGGGCGCGGCCCCGGCCGGCACGGTGGACGCAACCCCAGCGCTCAGCGGCTCGGCCTTGTCCAGATCGTCGGCGGTGATCTTGATTCTGGGCAGTTCGCTCATCGGGGGCCTCCGCCGGGCCTGTTTTTTGCAGGGGGCCTGTTTTTTGCAGGGGGCCTGTTCTCTGCCGGGGGTTGGTTCGCCGGTGGCAGACCACGCGGCGGTTGCCGGCGCATTTGCTCCTGCTGTAGCCGCTCGATGAATTCGAACAGGGGTCTCGGGTCGACGGGGCGCCCCTGCTGGTCGACGACGATGAAGCGCGGCAGCAGGACGCCGCCCGCCCATAAACCAAGCGCGAGAATCGCCAAGTGTGTCAGACCCAGCGTCAACCACCGCAGCCAGCGACGGTTCTTCTTGCGATGTTGCGCGCCACCAGTTAGGTCGGCTGGGGGTTCGGCGGAGTCCGGCTCGACGACGCCCCCCGGCTCTGCCCCGCGGCTCGAGACATCGTCATCGCCCGAATCGACGATCGAGATCTGTGGCAACCGCCGGATCTTGCCGTTGAGCCAGCCGAAGCATCCCTCTTCGTCGCTGTGGGGGTCGTGCACCCAAGCTATCTGCTTGGGCGACGAGAAGAAGTTTTCGTGGATGAACGTGTCGTGGTCAGAAAGGAAAACACCGAAACCCGGATGGGAGTGATACCACCCCACGATGCGGGCATCGGGATACTTCTCGTCTTTGATCTTGTAGATGTGTTCCCAGGTTTCTTGCGTGAAGGTGACGTGCGCGCTTCCCTGCCCGGCATTCTCGCCGGCGATGGCGGCTTCGACCACGACCCCGTCGCGTCGTTCGGAGCCTATCAGCACGCCGCACACCTCGGCACTCATCGAGGTGCGTGTGTGTTGGCGAATGCGCCTCAGCACGTCGCTATCGAACTCGACCTCGATGGGCGCGGTCTTTTGCTTGGATCGAGCCATTGGGTTTCCCATCACGGCAAGTTAGGCGGCTCAGTCGTACAACCGACAATGTAGGGCACGGCATGCCGTGCCCCTACGTTACAGACCGAAGCTTAACCGTATCCGCGAAACACGGTGCTCAGGCCGCGAGCGGGCCCATCACAGCCGCGGCATCTCCTTCAAACAGGTAGGTCGCTTCGTCGTCGAGTGAGCGGGCGGTCATGCAGTCAAACAGCGGCAAGCCCAGCTCATCGCAGCGCTTTCTGCCGGCATCGCCGACGCCATCGTAGCTGTGTACGGTCATCACCTCGCGCATCTGTCCGTCGTCGGGGCAACGCCCTTGCGAGGCCGACAGCGGGCCGACCGGCGCGTAGACCTCCTCGCGCGAGCCGCACTTGGGGCACAGCAGCTCGCGAATCACGTCGCGGCTGAACTCGAGCACGATCTCGCCCGTGCCGAGGTCCTCGCGGCCCTTCTCGAAAAGCGTTTGCAGCGTCCAGTCAGCGGCGCCGCCCTGGAGCCGGACGAGCCGTTGAAACGTGTGGTGGCTCATGCACTCGGGGTTCTCGGTGTATTCGACGACGTACGAGGTGTGGTGCAAGCCCTCGAACACGTAGCCCTTCCCAGCGAGCACCGGCTGCTCATGAATGAGCTTCACCGCCTCCTGCACCTCGATGGCGCCGATGATCGACGAGATGGTAGGCGTGGTGGGGGTGCGACCCGCGTCCATCTCTTCGCGCGTGAGAAGATTGCACGACAGTCGCTTCTCGAGAATCTCCCAGTCGACTTCTCCCAGCGTGCACTCGTAGCACGGCGGCTGGCCGGGCAGGAAAACGCGCGCCACGCCGTTGATGCCCTCGACCGCGCCGTCGATCCAGGGCTTGTTCATCTTCCAGGCGCTGCGGTTGATCCACAGTCGCGCTTCGCGATTGTCTAAGCCGGCGATGATGATGTCGGCCCAATCGAAAACGCCGAGGCCTACGTCGTAGAGGATGTTCGCCTCGAGCGGATGAACAATGGCGTCATCGTAGATAGCGGTGGTTGCTTCGGCCGCGACTTGGGCTTTCGAGCGCCCCACGTCGGCGGCACGGTAGAGGATGCTGCGCGAGAGATTCGAGTGCTCGATGTGATCGAGGTCGACGACCAGCGTCTTGCGAAAACCGAGCAGCGCGAGGTTCTTGAGGATCTCGTTGCCGAGAGCACCCGCGCCCACAACCAACACCTTGGCCGCCGCAATCGCTCGCTGATCCCACCAGTGGATCAGGCCGAAGCGATGGAAACGATCTTCATTGAGATCGTCGTGGCCGACGCGCACGGGCTGGTGCTGGGTGGTGGTCATCCGGCCGTGATCTCGGGCTGCAAGCGCAGAATGTCTCCCGGACTCACGGTGGCCTCGGCCAGCGACTGCGAGTCTTGGATTTGGCGGCCCGAGTTTTTGTGATGGAACTTGTAGCTCAGGGGCGCTCCGTCGGGCCCATTGCGCGGCAGCGAGAGCTTATCCACCAGGACCGCGATGATCTTATTGGCGGGAGCATCGTCAGGCAGCTCGACAGGGACGCGCTTGTTCTCAGTGGAATCGACAACGATGACTTCGATATTCGGCATTGGCTCTCTTCAAGCTTCGTAGAGGTTAGGGCAGCGACGACAGTTTCTCGCCCGGCGGTTCGTTTGGCTGCGCGGGTTTGTGCGAGACAAATCGCTTATGCCTGTCGGCGCCTTCCGCCTCGAAGGCCCAGCCCTCGGTCTCGAGGAGGGCGTCGGCCCGCACGGCGAAGTTCAGGTTCTGCGCATTCGGCCGCATCGAGCGGTCCATCATCGAGCTGACGATAGCCAGCAGGTTCCCGCGGGCGTCATACACCGGGCCGCCACTGTTGCCCGGGCTGATGGGCGCCGAGATCTGGACTTGGCCGTTTTCGCCGATGCGCGAGATCAGTCCGTCGCTCATCGTGAAGAACAGGCGCTCGGGATGCCCCAAGACGAAAACCCGCTCACCCACGCGAATCTCGTCCCCTGACGCGATGGCTTGGCGGAAAGTGGCTTCACCGAGGGTCCGGTCGAGCCACATGAGCGCCAAGTCGAGCACCTTGTGCCGCGCAACCACCTGCGCACTCGAGGATTCCCGCTGCGACGTGAACAGCACGACCGAGTTCTCTGGACCACGTCCAAACCGCCAGCCCATCGGCTCGACGACATGGCGATTGGTCGCGAACAGATAACCACTGTCATCGGCGTAGATCAGGACGCCCGCTCCAATCGCGACCGTGCTCAGGTAGTTTGCGGAGGTCAGGCCAAACGGCGGCAGGGGCGTGACGATAAAGAGCAATGGTTTGAAGGCGGCGAAGATTTCCGCGGGATCCATCTCTTCGGTGGATGGCGCAGTCGGGTACGCCTCGTAGCGGTCTAGCCCGGCGAGGCTCGTGGGCAACGGCGCCGCGGTGGTTCCCCGGAACGCGAAAATGACCAGTGCGACCGTGTGCAGCAATCCGCTGATCATCAGCAGTGTCGTCGCGTAACCCAGCCAAGCCGCCCTCTTCTTGGCCGTTTCGTTGCGGAGCAGCACGCGCAAGATGACGATGCACAGGCACAGCAGGGGCAAAGCCAGCACTAACGGGCTCAGCAGCGCCTTCGCCCACCAGGGCGCAAGCGGAGCCGTGGGAGGCTGTAGAAGGAAAGAACTCGCGGCAGGCCCCGGCGTTGTCTCGGTGACCTGCGAGACCTCTTCGGAGCTAACAACCAACTTGGGAGTCTCTTCCGGCAACGCGTTGGGTCTCGGCCCCCTCCAGCCGTGACGTCGGCGAAGGGCCTTACATCCAGGACCAACGCACCGGGTATCCAGGCGCCGAGGTGACCGTCTCCATAGAGCTTACGTGAGAATTCATCTTACACGATGGGGAATTTCAATCGATCGTTGGGGGTTTTGGAAAGGGAGGTGGCGTGGGGCAAAGTCGGTGTGAGTTCGGCGTGAGTGTGAGGCCAAGTCGTCATCTGAACCCTGTAGTGTACTTTGAGCTGTGCCTGTGGGGTGTGGCGTAGGCTCCAGCGTTGCCGAGTCTCAATTCTTCGGGACTCAGGACGGCAAACAACTGACATAGCGGAGGCGAATACGATTCGGGGCATGGGCACAGCAATACCGTGCTCCTGCGTTCACAGTAAAGTCGGAGTCGAAGGAAGGACGTTCGGCCTACTCGATGGCCACTTGCCTCGTTGCGGCCAAGCGCTTCTCGGCCTTCTCGATGACGCCTTGCTCGGCTTCGGCCTTCGTCGGACCTTCCGCGCGCGCGATGTTGGCGCCCGGCGAAACATTGTCGGCGATGGCGAGATACTTCTCGCCCAGCTTGTACGAGGTCACCTTGACCGGCCAGCCCGCCAGTTCCAACTTGCGCTCGCTGTAGTCTTCCGGCTTCATGCTCCCGCCGCGGCCGCGCCCCTCTCGACCGGCGCGCCGACCAAGTTGCCCCATTCGGTCCATGAGCCGTCGTAGTTGGTCACGTTGTTGAGCCCCAGCAGGTAGCTCAGCACGAACCAGCTATGGCTCGAGCGCTCGCCGATGCGGCAATACGCGATCACCGGCTTAGAGCCCGTGATGCCGGCGGCTTCGTAGAGGGTCTTCAACTCGTCGTGGCTCTTGAAGGTGCCGTCGTCGTTACACGCCTTGGCCCAGGGGATGTTGCTCGCCCCGGGGATGTGTCCGCCGCGTTGGCACGTCTCGGGCAAGCCCGGCGGAGAGAGGATCTTGCCGCTGAACTCATCCGGGCTGCGAACGTCGACCAGCTCAACCGATCCGCCGCTAATCGCTTCCTGCACCTGCGGCAAGAACGCCCGGATGGAGTTGTCGGCGTCGGCCGCGGTGTAGCTGGAGCCGGAAACGCTCGGCGCGTCGGTGGTCAGGTCGCGACCTTCGGCCACCCACTTCTTGCGGCCGCCGTTCATCAGGCGAACATCGTTGTGGCCGTAGATCTTCAACTGCCACAGCGCCCATGCGGCGAACCAGTTGTTGTTGTCCCCGTAGAGGATCACGGTGGTATCGTTGCCGATGCCGGAGTCGGCCATCAGCGTCTCAAAGTCACCCTGCGGGATGATATCCCGCCGCACGGTGTCGCAGAGCTGTGTGTTCCAAGCCCAGCCGACCGCGCCAGGGATGTGACCCTCGTCGTAGGCCGCCGTATCGACGTCCACCTCAACGACGCGAACCGAGGCGTCGCCGGCATGCTCTGCAACCCAGTCGGTGCTCACCAACACTTCTGGATGCGCATAATCAGCCATAGGAATCTGTCTCCTCCTCTTGAAGTGACCAGCGAAGTTTATCAGTGTGTCCGGGTATCGAATATAGCATGCGGCGGTTCTGGGGATGCCCGGGTACCCGCCGGGGCGATTGCGAGACTGACCGTGTGACGGAGTCTCCGTATCACGAACAGGTGATTGCATGATCGGTGACCTATCCGCGGGAGGATTGAGACAACGCGGCGGGTCGGGCATAAGAGCCGAGCACGGCACGGCTCGCCACGGGCGTGCGCCACCTGCCAGTTGACACCAGGCATGCACCGTAGTAATATTTCACCCTACGGTTAACTATTCACGAGGCCCACATGAAACGACTAGTGTCCGGCATTCTCCTGGCAACCATCGCCGCCTTCTTCTGGGGATTCCTGTACTGGGGCGTCAATCCCCTGCCCTACTCGGTTTGGAAGCAGACGAATGACGATCAAGCCGCGCAGCAAGCGTTGCGCGAACACTTCCCCGAGTCGGGCACCTACTATCTACCGGGCATGTACAACGATGAGGAGACGTTGTCGCGGTTGAGTGAAGCCGGTCCCGTCGGGTTTGTCCACATCAGCCTCGAGGGCCGCCCGGTGATGCAGCCGGACACGATGATCCAGGGCTTCCTTCTCATTCTCGTCACGGTCGTCATTGCCGCGCTGATTCTCCAGCTTGTGGCGCTGCCGACCTACGGGCAGCGGCTCAAGCTAGCGGTGCTGGTGGGCTTGGCGGGAGCGGTGATGATCGACTTCGGCCAGTCGGTCTGGTGGCACATTTCCTGGGCGTGGAAGCTGCAGGGCGCGATCTACGACTTCACGGTATGGGTTGTGATCGGTCTCGTCCTGGCGAAGTTCATTCGGCCGGCAACCGAGCCGTGACCGTAAGGGAGCGGTCCGGCGCGAACCCTCGACTTCCCTCAAAGGCCGCTATCCTGTCGAGAACGCAATCTCAGCACACTGCGACAAACTGAAGGCCAAACTACCTCAAGGTCAAGATCCCTAAACCACCCGGTCGAGGCTTCAGACATGGGCGCCGCGAAAGGCATTGCCGGGCGCGCCGCGCTTCGGCGCTTCGCCCGAACACTCGGCCACCCCTCAACCGCTACCACTCGACGGCCGGCGGACAACTTGTCACAACCCGATGGGCGCTCTTCGTCCCCGCTTGTTTTCAACACTTTGGGAGCCGTGGCGGTGGGATTAGCGAAATCCCGGTGGACATTCTGTCTCACCACCCTTGCCTGGACAAAGATCGTAAGTTCTTATAAATCAGCTCTGTGCGGCCTTAATCCTAAGTGGCACGCGGAGTGCTCTATAGGCGGACGAGCCCGGCCAATTGAGTCGGTCAACGACAGGATCACTAGACAGGAGAAACAAAATGCGCCATACACTACTACGATTCGCCCTATTCACCCTGATCGCCGGGTTGGCGTTTGCCGGTACTCCGCAGGTCATTGGAGTTGTGCCGAACCTCTCCGAAGATCTCCGCGGACTTGGCCTCGCGACCACGGCCGACGTCATCGTTCAGTTCAAGGAAGCGCCCCAGCAGTCTCACTTCAACAGGGTACTCAGTCGGGGCGGACGACAGAAGCGGGCGCTGCCGCTCGTCAATGGCGCCCTCTTCTCAATGCCTGCAGGTGGGCTGGCCGCGCTGGCGGCTGACCCCGATGTCGCGTACATTTCCTCCGATCGTCCGGTCCGCGCCACTCTCGACTACTCGCAGCCAACCGTCTATGCAGACATGGCCTTGAATCTCGGCTTCAACGGCCGGCGGGTCGGTGTGGCGGTGATCGACAGCGGCGTCTTTCGCAGCCACAGGGATTTGAAACGACCCCGCTACCGGGTCGTGTATGAGGAAAGCTTCCTGCCCAATGTGCCTGGCACCGAAGACGAGTACGGGCATGGCAGCCACGTGGCTGGCATCGTCGCGGGCAATGGCACGAAGTCCGGGGGGAATACGTGGGCATGGCCCCGAAGGCACGGATCATCAGCCTGCGGGTGCTCGACGCCAACGGCGTAGGGACCGACAGTGGAGTAATTGCCGCGATCGAGCGTGCCATTGAGCTCAAGGACCGATTCAACATTCGGGTCATCAACCTCTCGGTGGGCCGGCCCGTATTCGAGGCCTATGCCACGGATCCGCTCTGTCAAGCGGTCGAGAGGGCTTGGCACGCGGGCATCGTGGTAGTCGTCGCCGCCGGCAACTTGGGACGGGACAACTCCTTCGGCAACGAAGGCTACGGGACCATCACGGCGCCCGGTAACGATCCATACGTCATCACGGTGGGAGCGATGAAGGCGAGGGACACCCCAACGCGTGTTGACGACGAGATCGCGACCTACAGCTCGAAAGGGCCGACACTCATCGATCACGTTGTCAAGCCGGATCTGCTGGCTCCGGGTAACCGTGTGGTCTCTCTTGCGGGCCCGCGAGGCAACACTCTGGCAAGCATGATCCCCGGGAACGTAGTGTCGCGGCACTACTTCAGGCTCAGCGGCACAAGCATGGCGGCCCCCACTGTCAGCGGGTCTGTGGCCCTGATGCTCCAAAAGGACCCCGGGCTGACTCCCGACCAGGTCAAGGCCCGGCTGATGAAAACGGCATCCAAGAGCTTTTCCACGCTCAGTGTGGCCACGGATCCCGTGACCGGCGAAACCTTCACCAGCCAGTACGATCTCTTCACGGTCGGCGCCGGCTATCTGGACATCTACGCGGCGCTGTCGAACACCGATCTTGCGCAGGGCAGCGCCCGATCGCCGATCGCCGTTTACGACGAAGCTACCGGTGAGGTTTCGGTAGTCTTCGAATCCGGCCAGCTTGGCGCAGGTTCTGTCGTCTGGGGAACGTCCGTCGTCTGGGGTACCGGAGTCGTCTGGGGCACACAGGTCTTCTTGGAAGGCAACTCGGTTGTGTGGGGTACCGGTGTGGTCTGGGGTACCGGCACTCCGGGAGGCACGTCGGTCATCTGGGGCACCGGCTCACCGTGGAATGTCGGAAGGTGGTCCAACCAGTTCAACGGCTTCGCCGGAGGCGGAAGTGGCAACATCATCACCGCGCTCGACACGCTCTCGCAGGGAGAGGAGTAGAGCGCAGGCTCCAATAGATATGACCGCCGGCTCGTGAGACAGCCGAGCGGTCGGGTGCACGGGCTCATCCAGGGGCGCGTGCACCCTTTTCTGTTCTCAGAGGCCTGCCTACACGCAAGCAAATTGACAATGGATCAAAGAATGTTTCCTCCTCTTCTACTCTCCACTATCCGGAGCAGGTATCTGGAGTGTACGCTGTTTCGTCGAACATTCTAGCGTGGGCAATCGCACGAGGGTCCCCACTTACCCGGGCGGAGGTTGATTCCTGTCGCCCGTTCAAGGCTCATGACCATCTGCGGTTCCCCGCCCGCGGCTGAAGCCACGGGCTAAGTTCCTACGTCTGCTTTGCGGACTGCGATTCGTCTGGGCGGTCGGCAGGGTACTTTCGAATCAGGAGGCCTCGAACAGGGCAGGTCCAAATAGGCGCGTTCGGACAGGGCGGATTGAAATAGAATAGGGACAGTGCGCCGGGGAGGTGTGTGTTTGTCATGATCTGTGTTTGCGTGCCGCGGTTGATCAGATCGATTCTTCCAGGGGCGGCGGCCGCTTTCGCGGGTAGCGCGCTGCTGTTGCTGCCGGTGACCGTGGCGGCGGCTCCGAATGCCTCGGTGGATTTTCAACGGCAGGTCCGCCCGGTGCTCTCGGACGCTTGCTTTCAGTGCCACGGCCCCGACCCCGGAACGCGCATTGCCGGGCTGCGGCTCGACGTTCGTGAAGGGGCGTTCGAAGCGCGTCCCAGCGGCGCGCCGATCGTGGCCGGGGATCCCGACAAGAGCCTCGTCTATCAGCGCATCACCCACCAGGACCCGGCACGCCGCATGCCGCCGGAGTACTCCCACAAGGAAGTGACCGCCGAGCAGGCGGAGCTGATTCGACGTTGGATTGAACAAGGCGCCACGTGGCAGGAGCATTGGGCGTTCACGCCGCCCGTGCGTCCCGCGCTGCCGGCGGTCGGGGCGGTCTCGTTGGGGAAGTGGCCGGGCAACCCGATTGATTCCTTCATCCTGACGCGCCTCGAAGCCGGGGGCTTGCAGCCCGCGCCCGAAGCCGATCGGCGGACGGTGATCCGGCGACTGTCGCTCGACACCACCGGGCTGCCGCCGTCGCCCGAGCAAGTGGAAGCGTTCGTGAACGACCAGGCGCCGGATGCCTACGAACGGCTCGTCACCCGGTTGATGAACTCAGAAGCATACGGCGAGCACCGCGCGCGCTACTGGCTCGATGCCGCGCGCTACGCCGATACGCACGGGCTGCACATCGACAATTACCGCGAGATGTGGCCGTACCGCGATTGGGTCATCAACGCGTTCAACCGCAATCTGCCGTTCGACCAGTTCACCATCGAGCAGATCGCGGGCGACCTGCTGCCGAATCCCACCACTGAACAGCTCGTCGCCACCGGCTTCCACCGCTGCAACATTACGACGAACGAAGGCGGCGTGATCGACGAAGAAGTGGTTGTGATGTACGCAAAAGATCGCGTCGATACCACGGGAACGGTGTGGCTGGGTCTGACGGTCGGGTGCGCCACTTGCCACGACCACAAGTTCGACCCGATCAAGCAGCGGGATTTCTACTCGCTGGCGGCCTTCTTCAAGAACACGACGCAGAAGGCCCGCGACGGCAACTACTTCGATACGCCTCCAAGCATCGTCCTGCCGGCGCCGGGGGATGAAGAGCGATGGGCGGCGGTGCGCCAGCAAGAGCCGGCGGCGCGCGAGCGATTGGAGCAAGTGCGACGCGACGCAAAGGGAGAGGCCGAGGCGTGGCTGCGGTCAGGCAAGCGCCGTTCGATCAAAGTGGATCGCTTCGATGCGTCCGAGGTGCTGTCGCTCGAGATGGGGCGGCGTCCGAAGGTGCGTTTGGGGAACGCGAAGCGCCCGCTGAAGTTGTCGGGGGAGGCTTCGGTGAAGAAGCCGCAGGGCCAATCGACTCTGTATCTTGGCGACGAGGCATCCGCCGAGATCACGGGGTTCCCTTCGCTCGCCGCCGACAAGCCTTTCACGGTGTCGATCGCGTTCTCTCTCGACAAGGGAGGCAAGAGCCACGTTCTGTTGAGCCAGTCCGACCCCAGCGACGACAACCGCGGCTGGATATTGGAAGTGGCGAAGGGGCGGCCCAGCGTGACGTTGACGGTGCAGGACGGACGCGCCATCGGTGTGAAGGGTATCGGTGAACGGAAGATCGAAGAAGGCCAATGGCACACGGTCACGGCCACGTACGACGGATTCCGCAAACGCTCGGGCCTCACCTTGTACCTGGACGGCGAGCTGCTGCCGACCGAGAACATCGGCCGCGCCATTGCGATGCTGCGCGGATCGATCAAGCATGATGGGCCATTGCTCATCGGAGCGCGCGACACCGAGGAGGGCGAGAGGAGCGGCTTCCTGAAAGGCGCGGTCGGTGACATGCGCATCCTCGATCGGGCCGTGAGCGAATCCGAAGCGCGACTGCTGGCTTCGTGGAGTGCGGCGGCGTCGGCACGGCGCAAGGGGTCCGGTGCTCTGACGCCGCGGGAACGGGCGGCGCTCGAGCAATACTACTTCGTCCGCGAGAACCAGGCGTTTGCGAGCGCAGTAAACCACTTGCAGTCCTTGCAAAACGAGCGTCGCGCGATTCTGCGCCGCAGCTCGGTGACGCACGTGATGCATGAGAAGGAAGACTCCGAGCCGGCAGCGCACATCCTGTATCGCGGCATGTATGATCAGCGGCGCGAAGAGGTGGGGCCGGCCACGCCAGGGGTGCTACCGCCAATGCCGGCGTCGTTTCCGCGCAACCGCTTAGGGTTGGCTAAGTGGCTAGTGGACGACGCGAACCCGCTCACCAGCCGCGTGACGGTCAACCGCTTCTGGCAGGAAGTGTTCGGGACGGGCCTCGTGAAGACGACCGAAGATTTCGGCTCGCAGGGCGAAGCGCCGTCGCATCCGGAACTCCTCGACTGGCTCGCGGTGGAGTTTCGTGAGTCGGGGTGGGACGTGAAGCATCTGTTTCACTTGATGCTTAGCTCGGCCACCTATCGCCAATCGACCGCCGTCACCAAAGACAAGCTCGAAAAAGACAACGACAACCGCCTGCTGTCACGCGGTCCGCGATTCCGCATGGACGGTGAGATGGTGCGTGACTACGCCCTGGCCTCGAGCGGCCTGCTGGCGTCGCGCATCGGGGGCCCCAGCGTGCGGCCCTACCAGCCCGAAGGCGTTTGGGAAACGGTCGCCATGAAAAGCAGCAACACCCGGTTCTACGAGCCTGACGCCGGTGAGAAGCTCTACCGGCGGAGTCTCTACACGTTCTGGAAACGGGCCGCGCCACCGCCCTCGATGCTGGTCTTCAACGCTCCCACACGGGAAGCGTGCAGCGTCCGGCGCGAGAGGACGAACACGCCGTTGCAAGCGCTGCTCACCTTGAACGGACCGCAGTTTTTCGAGGCGGCGCGAGTTCTCGCCCAGCACGCGATGAACACAGAAGCGGATTTGGACCAGAGGCTCGACTTCATGGGCTTGCGTCTGTTGTCGCGTGGATTGTCGAGCAGCGAACGAGAGGTCGCGGGGCGGGCCTATCGAGACTATCTCGAGTTCTACGAATCCCATCCGGGGGAAGCGGGCAAAGCGCTTGCCACGGGCGCCTCGGAGTTTGACGCCGGCCTCCCGCAAGGTGAGTTCGCCGCGCTGACGATGGTCGCCAATCAGTTTATGAATCTCGACGAGGTACTGAACAAATGAACCTGACGACGATGAGCCCAACCTATCTGTCGACAACGGCCCTCGAGGAAGAAGCGATTCGCGTCGAGACACGCCGGCAATTCTTCGCGCGCGGCGCCCGCGGGCTTGGCGTGGCGGCGTTGGCCAGCCTGCTCGGGGAGCGAGCGAGCGATGCGGCGGTCCCGAAGCTCGACGGCGGCGGCTTGCCGTCGCTGCCGCACTTCGCTCCCAAGGCCAAGAGAGCGATCTATCTGCACATGGTCGGCGCGCCGCCGCAGATGGAGCTGTTCGACCATAAGCCGGTGATGAACGATTGGCTCGACAAAGATCTGCCCGATTCGATTCGCAAGGGCCAGCGCCTCACGACCATGACGTCGGAGCAGGAGCGATTCCCGATCGTCCCCTCGCGCTTCGATTTCAAGCGGCGCGGCGAAAGCGGGACGTGGATTTCAGACCTGTTGCCGTACACGGCCCGCATGGCTGACGACATTGCGGTGATCCGGTCGATGTACACCGAGGCGATCAATCACGAACCGGCGATTACATTTATCCAGACCGGGCGGCAAGTTGCGGGCCGTCCCTGCATCGGGTCGTGGATGTCGTACGGGCTCGGAAGCATGAACCGCGACCTGCCGACGTTCGTGGTGCTCAACGCGACCCACTCGCATCCAAAGGCGGGCGTGCAGGCTATCTCGGCCAAGCTATGGACCTCCGGTTTCCTCTCGTCCGAGCACGCCGGCGTGGCGTTGCGCTCCGGCGCCGACCCCGTGCTCTACATCAACAATCCCGAGGGCGTGCCGACGCAGTTGCGCCGCCGGATGCTCGACGCGCTCAGCGAGATGAACCGCATGCAGCACGAGAAGATCGGCGACCCGGAAACGCTGGCGCGCATCGAGCAGTATGAGATGGCATTCCGGATGCAGGCGTCGGTGCCGGATCTGACCGACGTGGCGAAGGAACCCGAGAGCACCTACAAGCTGTACGGCGACGACGCCAAGAATCCCGGCACGTTCGCGCACAGTTGTCTGATGGCGCGGCGGCTGGTGGAGCGCGACGTGCGTTTCGTCCAAGTCTACCACCGAGGTTGGGACGTGCACGGCCTGCTGCCGCAAGTGCTGCCCAGCCAGTGCAAGGACGTGGACCAGGGCGCCTGGGGCTTGGTGCAGGACCTCAAGAATCGCGGCATGCTCGACGACACGCTGGTCATTTGGGGCGGGGAGTTCGGCCGCACCATTTACTGCCAGGGCAAGCTGACCGAGAAGACCTACGGGCGCGACCATCACCCGCGGTGCTTCAGCGTGTGGATGGCCGGTGGCGGCGTCAAGGGCGGCGTGGTGCACGGCGAGACGGACGATTTTTCGTACAACATCGTGCGCGACGCGGTGCACGTACGCGATTTCCAGGCCACCATGATGCACCTGTTCGGCATCGATCACGAACGGTTTACCTTCCGCCACCAGGGCCTCGATGAACGGTTGACGGGCGTGGAGCAGGCGAAGGTGGTGGAGCCGTTGTTGAGTTAGCGAAGGGTACGGGTGCCCGGTACGGCGCGGGGTTTCCGTCGCCCTTTCAGGGCTCCCAGCGCGAGGGGTTCGATACCCCAGGGGTTCCGCCTGACGGCTTCACCCCGGGCTAACATCCAACGCCGCTTCGCGGCTCCACGGGCTCAGCCGGTTGCAACATCCGCGGGTGGGGCGCCGATCGTTACCGCCGGATCCAGCGCGTCGCCCTCAGTGCGGGCCACAAAGCTAGCGCACGAGAGGTCGCCGGATACGTTGACGACCGTGCGCAACATGTCGAGGATGCGGTCGACGCCGAGGATCAGCGCGATACCCGCCTCGACCTTGTCGCCCAGCCCCACCGACTGCAACACCACGATCAGCGTAATCAGGCCTGCGCTCGGCACGCCCGCCGCGCCGATCGACGCGAGGGTGGCGGTCAACACCACCGTCAACTGCGCCGTCAGGTCGAGCGGGATGCCGTAGATCTGCGCGATAAACATCACGGCCACGGCTTGGTAGAGGGCCGTGCCATCCATGTTGATGGTCGCGCCCAACGGCAACACGAAGCTGCCGACTTCCTTCGATACGCCCAGCTTCGACTCCGCCGTGTCCATTGTCAGCGGCAGAGTCGCGCTCGACGATGACGTCGAGAAGCCGAACACCTGCACGGGAAGAATGCGGCGGAAGAAGGTGATCGGGTTCAGGCCAGCCGCAAACCGCACAAGCAGCCCAATGCTGATGAACAAGTGAGCGGCCAGCCCGAGGATGACCGTCAGCGAATAGACGAGCAGGCTCTGCAAAAGGTCGAGACCAAACTGCGCCACCACCGCGCCGATCAGCGCGAACACGGCGTATGGCGCGAGCTTCATCACCCAGCCGATCACCACCATCGAGGCATGGTTGATGCCCTCGAAGAACAGAATGACGACATTGCGCCTCTCCTCTCCGATCATGCTGATGGCCGCGCCGAAGATGACGGAGAAAAAGATCAGCGGCAGCAGGTCGAACTCCGCCGCAGCCTGGACCGGATTGCGCGGAATCATTCCCAGGAGCACTTCTTGTAACGACGGAGCTTCGGCGGCGAGTTGGACACGCCCCGCGGCTTCAGTCTCAAACTGTGCCGCCAACTGGTCCCGCGTCTCGGGGTCAACTCCCGCGCCGGGCCGGATGGTGTTCGAAACCAGCAGGCCGATGGTAACGGCCAAGGCGGTGGTGAAGAGGTAATACAGTATGGTCTTACCGCCGATGCGCCCCAGTTTGCGCAGGTCGCCGAGCGAGGCCGTGCCGACCATCAAGCTCGCGATGACCAAAGGGATCACGATCATGGTGATGAGGCGGATGAAGGCCGTCCCGACCGGTTCGAGGGCGATCAACGTGTCACGAAGCCAGCCGATGTCGGCGACGTTCGCCACCGCGCCAACGGTCGTGCCCGCCACCAGCCCGATCAGGATCTTGTTGTAGAGTTGCATGGAATGGGGATGGTGAAGAGGGCCCGGCGGGCCGAAGTGTAGGGGCGCAGCATGCTGTACCCGCGTTCAAGTCGACCGTTCGCAGTCGCCGGGCACGGCATGCCGTCTGCCCCTACATGTCGGCTGTGCGACCGTTGCCTAACTACTCTGTTCGACGGCCTCGCCCAACCGCCCGTTCCCAAACCGAACGGCAACGTCCAGGCACTAACGTCCGTCGGTCCTATTTCCCGTAAAACACAAGGCCCGCCGCACGAAATCCTTCAGCCCACCTGCTGGGCCGCGAACGGCTCCGCCCACACATAGAACTTGAACATGGGCGTCTTGGAGCCAACGCCCCAGCGGTCCACCTTCCATTCGGCGCGGAGGAACTTGGCCTCGGGATGGGCGCTGAGATCGAAGAGAATCTGTGACGTCCCGCAATAGAACTTCTGCGGGAAGACGCGCAAGGGGACTTCGCCCCAGTCCTCGCCGTCGGCGGAGCCCCAGATGAGGACGTCGAGGCTTTCCTGCTCGACGATGTCGGTAATGCCAAGCGTCAGCAGAAGCATGTGGCCGGCGGCGTCGCCCAGCTCAACTGCCTCACTCGTTCCGTTGGCGTCGACCGGCGTTTCCGGCACGATGAATTCCGGCAGCATACGATCAGCATCCTCGAAAGCGGAAATGAGAGTAGCCCATTGTAGCAGGGGTGAAGAGGGGTCTAGGCCAACTTGGGATGGCCTGTCCGAAAGCCGCCGGGGCGGCCACCCATAAGACTCAGAGCCGCAAGCGTGAGCTTGCGTTGATGAGTGGCAAGGTGAATCGGGTTCGGCAAGAGACCGACAAGCCGGCGAGGCGAGCGAAGCCTCACGCGGCGCGCGGCAGCCCAGCTCGGTGGCAACACCTCAACGCAGGCTCACGCCTGCGGCTCCGAGTGGCGGGTCGAGCCCCATCTAGAGTTTCACGTTGGTTTCAAGCCACTGCCCGGACTTCGCCGACTGGAGCACCGCATCACACACCTTCTGCGTTTGCAGGGCGTTGCGGAAGTCGGGCTGCGTCGGCTTGCCGGTCTCGATGCCGGTAACGAAGTCGGCTAGCGCGTTCAAGAACGTGTGCTCGTAGCCGATGCAGGTGCCGGGCACCCAGTAGTGGTCCATGTAGGGGTGCTCGAAGTTGGTGGTGTGGATCTTGCGCCAGCCGGTCAGGTGGTCTTCAGTCTTCTTGCCCGACTGCTGCTGCGTGTATTCGAAGAACTGCAAGTACTCGGGCTCTTCGAGGTCGAAGTAGACGCTGCCGTCGGCGCCGTTCATCTCCAGTGTGTTGAAGTTCTTGCGGCCGCGGGCGTAGCGCGTCGACTCGAACGTCCCCATGGAGCCGTTGGCGAACTCCGCCAGAAACATGCACGCGTCGTCGATGCCCACCGGCTCGACCTTGCCCGTCTCAGCATGCTGGCGCTGTTTGATAAAGGTCTCGGTCCGGGCGACCACGCGCGTGATCGGGCCATTGAGCCACATCGCCGTGTCGATCGAGTGGGCCAGCAGATCGCCGGTGACACCGGAACCCGCGACGTTCACGTCCAAGCGCCACAGCGCCGCGCCGCCCTGGGGCACGTCCTCGGCGATCGTCCAATCCTGGAGGTAGGCGGCGCGGTAGTGAAACGGCCGCCCGATGCGCCCTTCGTCGACGATCTGCTTGGCGAGCGCGATCGAAGGGACGCGGCGGTAGTTGAACCACACCATGTTCGGGACGCCGGCGGCCTCGACCGCCTGGGTCATTTCCTCGGCCTCGGCAACATTCATCGCCAGCGGCTTCTCGCACAGCACCATCTTGCCCGCCTGGGCCGCGGCCAGCGCGATCTCGCGGTGGACGTGGTTCGGCGCGACGATATCGATCAAGTCGATGTCATCGGCCTCGACCACCCTGCGCCAGTCGGTCTCGACGCGCTGGTAGCCCCAGTTGTCGGCGAACGCCTGCAGCTTATCTTTCTTGCGGGCGCAGGCGGCCTGGAGCACCGGGCGATGCTCGACCTCGAAGAAGTCGTTGAGACGTTTATAAGCGTTGGAGTGCGCACGGCCCATGAAGCCGTAGCCGATCATGCCGACGCGAAGTGGTTTGGACATGAGGTTTCCGTGAGCGCTCTCTCCCCGATGACGGGCTGCGGTTGAACTAAGGAGGTGTCGAATCAAGCGGGCGACACCAAGCGTGGACTGTACATCACAGGCCGGGCCCAAGGCAAGCTGGACCCGTTTGCGGACGGGTTCTCAACCTACCGCTGTGGGGGTGGACCGCTGCGTCCACCCCGGCACCGCCCTTGGCAATGGCGCTCATCGCTGATTTGAAGCCGAGAGCAGATCTGCGGCAGCGGGGCGGACGCAGCGGTCCACCCCTACAAAAGGTGCCAACCGGAAACGCAGGTAAGCGTTCCCGCCCCCTTACGGCGCGTTGTAGTAGAACTCCTCGCGCACGATCTTGCCGTCTTCCACCGTGTACACCCCCACCTCGACCATCGAGACGCGTTGGCCGGTCATCTTGGGCGTGACGTCCATATGGAAGCGAACGGCGAATTGCGAATCTCCTACGAACGGGCCGTCCACCTGCAGGCCGTGCACTTCGTGGTTCTCGACCCACCACTGGTTCTTGCCCTTGATTGCGTCGAGGCCGGACATCTCAGCGGGCATCTGCTCGTTGCCCACGGGCTCGACGCTGACAATGTTGTCGCTGTAGTACGTCTCAATCACCTCCATGAACTGACCTTGCCGGCAAAGACCGACCAGGCCGTTCGCTACATCGGCTGTTGACATGGGTTCCTCCTCTTCTCGTTTGATGGTTCTCTTTGATGGATGGCCGCCGGTAAGATGGGCGGCCCGCGATTCGCGGAGCCCTCCGGCGATTCTTCTATTTTGAACTGTATCAATCACAGAATGGCAACGGCTCGCCTGTAAATCTTTGGCGGAGCCTGGGTTTGGCTGGCGGCCCCACCCGCGGGGTGCGGGATAATGAAGAGCCATGCACGGGCACGTCCTCTACAACAGCGATGTCCTCCCCGCCGACAGCAAGATCCTCCAGGCCGGGCAGATCGGCGTGCTCTCGGGGTGGGGCGTCTTCACGACGATGCGTATCGCTGAGGGGATTCCGTTTGCCTTCGAGCGCCATTGGGAGCGGATGGCCCGCGACGCGCGCACGCTGCACATCGACTTGAGCCAAGACCCCGACGCGGTACGCCGCAATCTACTGCGGCTGATCGAGGCCAACGGCGCTGACGAGGCCACCATGCGCGTCTGCGTCTTCAGGAGCGAAGGAGGCTTCTGGGCCGGGCCCGGATCGGGCAGCGCCTCCGACCTGGTCGCGATGACGAACGAAGTGATGCGCTGGGCCAAGTCCGTCACCCTCGACGTGGCCGAGCAAGGCCGCCATGCCGCCTCGCCGTTCGCCGGGACCAAGACGCTGTCGTGGTCGCACAACCTCACCCTCGTCGAGACGGCCCAGCAGAACGGGGACGACGAGGTGATTCTGCTGAACGAGCGCAACGAGGTCGCCGAGTGCACGTCCGCCAACATCTTCGCCGCCAAGGGCGGCACGACCTACACGCCGCCTCTCTCCTCGGGTCCCCTGCCCGGTGTGACCCGCGCCCTGATGCTCGATGAGTTGGACGCGCCCGGCGCACCGGTCGAGGAGAAGGTGCTCTCGCTCGATGACTTCTACGAAGCGGATGAGGTTTTTATCACCTCGACCACGCGCGAACTGCTTCCCGTGAGCGGCATCCGCGGCCGGCGTCTGCGTGGGGGCGACGGCCCGTGGCCGGTGATGGAGACGCTGCGAACGGCGCTCGCGGCCTACATGCGCCGCTACGTGCAAGAGGCCAAGCGTCGCGTCGCGTGAGGGAGCAACCCGCGTCCATGAGTAACGCAGGGGCGGGTTTGAATCGCGCCACCAAACGAACGCCACCGCTAAATTGACACCCTGGAAACCGCTCCCTATAATGAGCGGGAATGGGGTATCCACTTGACTCAGGTAGCCCCTAGGCGTTGTGGTTTGGTCGATCCATGGACGCCAGCACACTGCACCCAGAATGCACCCTGGGGCGCCAGACGCCGGTCTGCAGGCAATTGGGCCACGAGGCTGCGTTTCGGGCCGATCAAGGATTACGCACGCGCCATGGCCATCGCAGGCTTGGAAACGTGGTGCTATCGGCAAGCCTTTCCGGGGGCCGCCAATGGCCAACCACAGTATGTTGTGGTCACCTGAGTCAAATGGATACCCCACTTGAGCGGGAATGGGGTATCCACTTGACTCAGGTAGCCCCTAGGCGTTGTGGTTTGGTCGATCCATGGACGCCAGCACACTGCACCCAGAATGCACCCTGGGGCGCCAGACGCCGGTCTGCAGGCAATTGGGCCACGAGGCTGCGTTTCGGGCCGATCAAGGATTACGCACGCGCCATGGCCATCGCAGGCTTGGAAACGTGGTGCTATCGGCAAGCCTTTCCGGGGGCCGCCAATGGCCAACCACAGTATGTTGTGGTCACCTGAGTCAAATGGATACCCCACTGAGCGGGAATGGGGTATCCACTTGACTCAGGTAGCCCCTAGGCGTTGTGGTTTGGTCGATCCATGGACGCCAGCACACTGCACCCAGAATGCACCCTGGGGCGCCAGACGCCGGTCTGCAGGCAATTGGGCCACGAGGCTGCGTTTCGGGCCGATCAAGGATTACGCACGCGCCATGGCCATCGCAGGCTTGGAAACGTGGTGCTATCGGCAAGCCTTTCCGGGGGCCGCCAATGGCCAACCACAGTATGTTGTGGTCACCTGAGTCAAATGGATACCCCACTGAGCGGGTTTTAGCCGAGGCCGACCCGGCCCCAAAGCGGAAACGGCAAGCATGGACAAGCGTAAGCGGACCCGTTACCGGCGTCTGCTGGAGGAAAAACGGCAGATATTGGAAAGCCTGCTGGCCCGAGCCGGCGAGGCCGGCCGCGGCGCGGACTTTACCTCGCCCGACGACTCCGCGCAACGGGCGGCGGACTCCTCTGCCAAGGAACTCGCCTTCTCGCAAGGCGATACCGAGCGGTTGCAACTGCTTCTCGTGAACGAGGCGCTCACACGCTCGGAGTCAAGGGATTTTGGGCTCTGCCAGGGGTGCGGCGAGGCCATCAACCCAAAGAGGTTGGGCGCCGTGCCTTGGGCGGCCTTCTGCCACGCCTGCCAGGAGGAAGAGGAAGGCTGGGGCGGTCCGGATGTAGCGCCCAAATCGTAGCGCAAGGCCGGCTCGTATCGGAGTACACTGAAAGAGTATAGGAGCGGGCCTTCTCCAGTAGCTTCTCCATTTCGGCACTTCCGGGTCGCCGGCCTTTCGGCCTTCTGCGCGACTTGGTGGATTCGGTGGCCTCGGTCGCCGTGCCGGATCAATGCCGCCTCTGCGACCTTCCTCTTACCGCCATCTCGCGAGTTCCCGTTTGCGGGCCGTGCCTCGGCGCGATCGAAGGGCTCGATGCCTCGGTTGCGTGCGTGCGTTGCGGGCTGCCGTTCGAAGACGCCGCGGCGCTCCACAGCGTTGACCTCTGCGCGGTGTGCCGCACCGATCCGTGGCCGTTCGACCTCGCGCGCAGCTTTGGCGTCTATGAGGGCGACCTGCGCCGGTTGATCCACCTACTCAAGTACGACCGTATGGTTCCGCTCGCCGCTCACTTGGCGGGCCGCATGGCGGGCCTCATCGAAACGCTGGCGCCGGCGGACGTGATGGTCCCGGTTCCGCTATATCGGTTGCGGTCGTGGCGGCGGGGCTTCAACCAGGCGCACGCGTTGGCCCGCGAGTTGTCGCGGCGATCGGGCGTCGAACTCGTGTCGCGTCTACTGACGAGGGTCCGCGCCACTAAGCCGCAAGCCGGGCTCTCGCACGCAGAGCGCCGCCGCAACGTCGACGGGGCGTTCACTGTTCGCCGCAAGGCTGAGGTGCGTGGCAAACGCGTCATCCTGGTGGATGACGTGATGACGACGGGCGCCACGCTGGGGGCGTGCGCGAAGGTGCTCAAGGCCGCCGGAGCGCAGTCGGTCGCCGCGTTGACCGTGGCACGAGCGAAGAGACGCATCATTCCTTGGAAGTTGAGTGACAAGCCGCGGCTGCGTGACAGTGAGTCTGACGAAGCGAGTCAAACGAAGTCCGGCCAAGCCGGGGAGGCGCGGTCATGAACGGCCGTAGCGCGTTGCACATCCCCGTGCTGGTGCTCAATGCCAGCTATGAGCCCATCCACGTGTGCATTGCCCGCCGCGCGTTGGTGCTCATGATCAAGGGCGTGGCCTCGGCCGAGGAGTTGAGCACTCATCATGTGCACTCGCCGTCGCAGGCGATTCGGGTGCCGTCGGTCATTCGGCTGCTTGAATACCGGCGCATTCCGCGGCAAACGCGCTCGCTGTCTCGCAAAAACATCCTGATTCGCGACCGCTATACCTGCCAGTACTGCAAGCACGTTTTCTCGGCGACGGACCTGACGTTGGATCACGTCGTGCCCCGCTCGCGCGGCGGCAACAGCAGTTGGGAGAATCTGGTGACCTCCTGCCGCAAATGCAACAACCGCAAGGGCAGCCGTCTTCCAGAGGAGGCTAACATGGCGCTGGTCAAGCGTCCGCGGCCCTTTAATCTTCACACCAGCCGCAGCTTGATGCGCCAATTGGGCAACCACCAAGAGGCTTGGCGGAAGTACCTCTTCTATTGACGCCGGCCGTCACAACCGGGAACCCGGGCGCGACTCAGGCGACGCGTGCCGTTCCCGTCTTCAGCGTCGAAAGCCGATAATATTCCTATGCCGAGACGAACGAGGGACTTCGCGGCCGCCGGCGAAGCCGCGGAGTTGATCCCTCTCTCGCTCGGCGTGCCGCACCCCTCGATCGAGAGGCGCATTCATACCTTCCTCGCCTCGCTCGTCCTTCACCTCACCGTGCTCGGTGTTCTGGTCGTTCTCGACCCCCCACCGCGTCCGACACTGGTGGCCGCGGTCCCCACCGAGGAGGAGCTACTAGAAGGCGAAACGTACGACATTACCTGGTATATGCCCAAGCAGGAGTTGCCCAGCGTCACTCCCCTCCGCGCCGCAGCCGAGAACGGTGCCGCGAACAAGGCCCTGCACCGCTCCGAGAGGCAGACCATCGTCGCGAACGATCCCAATCCCGACAGCGACCGGCAAATGATTCTCGGGCCCGCGCCCGAGATCAAGATCGAAAGCAACCTGCCATTGCCCAACGTCATCGCCTGGAACACGCCGGAGATCGCGCGGCCACGCTTTCAACTCGAGCAGCAACAGCCGTCCGCACCAGAGCGGCAGGCACTGGCGGCCGACGCCGCCCCGGAGATCGCCGTTCCCTCAACCGAGCGTCTGGACCTCGAATCGCTGCGGAAGCGAGACCCTCTGCGCTATCAAGCCGAGCAGGCCGAGCGGCAAGCGCCCACGCACCGCGCCTTGGACGCCGAAGCCGCTCCCGAGCTGGTGGCGGCCGCCGAAGCGATCGACCTCGCCGCGCTCATTGAAAATCCCCGGCTGCGTTATTGGACGGAATCTACCGCGCTCGAAGCGCCCGAGGTCAAGGCGGTCGATGCGCCGACGGCTCCCGTTATCGACAGCCCCAGAAACTCCGAGCTGAACCTGGGCGTGTTCCAGGACGGCCCACTGCTACGCTATCAAACAGCCGAGCAAGAGAGATCCGCGCCCCGGCGCGCCACCCTTGCGCCGACGGCGCCGGCGCCCTCGATCGTAGGCGCAGCCGCGAACGGTAACGGCGTTGACCTGGCAGGGGCCGGAGCAAGGGAGCTACTGGCGAGGTTGGCCAAGCCCAATCTGCCCCCCGGCGTCGGCTCGCCGGACGGGCGCGACGGCGGACGCCTCCGCGCGCGGGGCGGCATCGGCGAGGTGTCGATCGGCTCCGCTTCCGGCGTCGACGGCGGCAAAGCGGGCAAGGGCGAGCCGGGCGCGGCCGTTGTCGGACTCGATCCCGACCCGAACGCCAAAGCCGCAATTCCCATTGGCAGCCGCCGCGGACGATTCTCCGCCTCCCCGGATGGCGGTCCCGGCGGTGGCCAACTAGGCGGCGGTCCGGTCAACTCGGCGGCACTTCGCGTGCCCAACCTGTCGATCAGCGGCGGCGCACCGGCGGGCTCGGGACTGGCCGTCGTCCCGGGCCGATCGGCCTCGGGTGCCAAGAACCCATCTGACAGCGGCATCATCGACGAACTGCGCCGGTTCTCGGGCTTCACGAGTCCCCGCGACCTGGGCCGGCCGCCGCTCATCGAGCCGGGGCCGGTGGACTTGCCACCGCCGAATGACCCTGACATTCTGTTCATGGATCGCGACGTCTTCGCACTCGCCATCAACATGCCCAACATCACCAGCCAGAGCGGGAGTTGGATCATCCGTTTCGCCGAGCGCGTCAAGGATGAAAAGAAGCGCGACGACAAGCAGCGCGCTCGGAATAGCAACGCACGGCCGGAGGGCGATGAGCCTCCGAAGGCGCCGCTCAGCGCGCCGGCGGCACGCCGCAAGGTCGATCCCAAGTACATCCGCACGGCGATGAACGAGGGGATCGAGGGTATCGTGCTCTTGTATGCTGTGATCGACACCTCCGGCGTGGTCAGCTCCGTGCACGTGATGGAGAGCCTCGACGAGCGCCTCGATGACAGCGCGGTCGCGGCGCTTTTACAGTGGAAGTTCGATCCGGCCACGCGGTCGGGTACCGCGGTCGAGGTAGACGCCGTGGTGGAAGTGCCTTTTCATCTATTGCCTCCCGAACGACGAGTGCAACGGTTTTGACGGTCTCACCGCTGGCCTCGCCCCGCACCCTCTCATGAGTCAACGCTGGATTCTCATCGACGCCGACGACACGCTGTGGGAGAACAACGTCTACTTCGAAGAGGCGTTCCTGGAGTTCGTCGAATTCCTCGGCCACTCGCGGCTCACCGGCGAGCAGATCCGCGGCCTGCTTGATGAGATCGAGACCGAGAACATCAAGGTCAACGGTTACGGCTCGCGGAATTTCGGGCACAACCTCCAGCAGTGCTTCCGGCTGCTCGCCGAGCGGCCCGTCACCGACGACGATCTCGAGGAAGCCCTGATGATCGCGCTGCGCATTTTCGACAAACCCATCCACGTGATGGAAGGCGTCGAAAGCACGCTGGCCTACCTCGCCGAGCGCTATCACCTGACGCTGTTCTCGAAGGGGTGCCCTGACGAGCAACAGACGAAGCTCAACCGGTCGGGCTTGGAGCGTTTCTTCGACGGCTGCCGCATTGTGAAAGAGAAGCACGTCGCCAGCTACCGCGACGTGGTAGAAGAACACCGCATGGAGACCGACCGCGCCTGGATGGTCGGCAACAGTCCCAAGTCCGACATCAATCCCGCCCTCGCCGCCGGCCTCGGCGCCGTGCTGGTGCCACACGCCCGCACCTGGCGCCTGGAGCATGAGGAAGTGCCCGAGCCCTCGGAGCGCTTCGTCGTGGTAGAGAAGTTCGAAGACCTCACTCAAGTCTTCTAGCGAAGTCAGCGGCCTCAAACCGACAAGTCACTGTTCCTGTGACCTGGGGGGGACGCGACTTCTAGTCACAAACCTTCGACAAAACCTCAGAAAATGCCTGACAAAGCCCTAAGCATGTGTGATCCTAGGGCGCCCTTTCCCTGGCAAATGGCCCCATTGGAGCACATACTGCGCTTACTCCACTAGAGGACGGTTCATCGGCAAGCGGTCCCAGTGGCCGCAAAAGGGGACAAGGTCATGAAGACACTACGCAAAGGCGCCTCGGGCCCTGAAGTCGTGGCGCTTCAAATTCGCCTTCAGGCGCTGGGGTTCGATCCGGGCGGGATTGACGGCAGCTTCGGTCCCGGCACCGAACGAGCAGTTCGGAAGTTTCAAGAAAGCGAAGGACTCGACGCCGACGGCGTCGTTGGCGAGGGCACGGCGGCGGCTCTGGACTTCGACGCCGATGCCGAAATCCCTTCCGGTTTCCCCGGGGTGAGCGTCACGGCCGTATCCAAGATGTTCTCGCCCCACACGCCGCTGAACAACATCAGGACGCACCTCCCCAACGTCCTGGGTGCTTTGGTCGATTCAGCATTGACAGACCAAAACATGGTTCTGATGGGGCTTTCCTCGATCCGCGCCGAAACCGAGAGCTTTGCCCCGATCAGCGAGAAGCCGTCGAAGTTCAACACCAGCGGAGACGGCCACCCGTTTGACAAGTACGACGATCGCAAGAACCTAGGCAACAAGGGTCGACCCGACGGCGAGCGCTTCAAAGGACGTGGATTCATCCAGTTGACCGGCCGATTCAACTACGACAAATTCGGCAAGGTCATCGGCCAAGACCTGATCAGCAGTCCGGATCTGGCGAACGACTCGCAGATCACCTCTCAACTGCTGGCCAGCTTCATCAAGGACAAAGAGTCACAGATCCGCGACGCCCTCGACGAGGACAACCTCAAAGAGGCCCGACGCCTGGTCAACGGCGGCAGCCACGGGTTGGATCGCTTCACGGATGCATACAGCAAAGGCAATGCACTCATACCTGCCGACCTTGAATTGCGGCGGGCATAGAGTGGCCGTTCCACGGCCCTGCCACCGAATCATCCAACCAATCAAAAACCCCAAACAGGGGGCAAGGAGATCAAAAATGCTAGTTCGATTGAGTAACTGCTCCCGACTAAGCTTCGGAACGCTGCTAATTATTCTGGCCCTGGGGCCCGCCAGGTACCTTGCACAGGCCCAGGATCCGACTGCCAGCTGTGAAATTGAGAAAATGGGGTATCCACTTGACTCAGGTAGCCCCTAGGCGTTGTGGTTTGGTCGATCCATGGACGCCAGCACACTGCACCCAGAATGCACCCTGGGGCGCCAGACGCCGGTCTGCAGGCAATTGGGCCACGAGGCTGCGTTTCGGGCCGATCAAGGATTACGCACGCGCCATGGCCATCGCAGGCTTGGAAACGTGGTGCTATCGGCAAGCCTTTCCGGGGGCCGCCAATGGCCAACCACAGTATGTTGTGGTCACCTGAGTCAAATGGATACCCCACTATTGAGAATTTTGACGTTGGCACATCCACGACCGACATCCATGTATTCAACGCGAATAAGATCGCTGTGAAACTGCTCAGAAAAGACGGCCAGCTCAAGAAAATGTTGACGGGCTCAGTCAGTAACTCAAACTATGAGGCCAACTCAGTCAGTAACTCAAACTATGAGTTTGGGACTACCGTGACCCTGCAACCCGGAGATAGCGTTGAAGCCATGGTCTCGGGCCCCAGCTCCACTCCTGGTCAATGCAGTTTCTCGCCCAGACTCCCTCCTCCCGGACGATTTCAGACCATCTTTACGGCCGGGCAGGTGTTGGCGCAGGAGGATGCGGAGTTTTCGAAACCGAATATGTACCTAGGCTTCAATCTAGACCGAACCTGGACAGCCCCTTGCACCATGGAAAATGGCAAGTGCAAGAATAATAAGATCGGGGTATGCACTTGACTCCCGACGACCCCACACCTTGTGGTCGGCGACTGCGGCGACCGCACCCTCGAGGGGCCATCGGGCAGCGGTCGTGGGTCCTATAGCCGCCGCTCATTGCGCCCCGCGGGGGGACGGCAGCGGTTGACTTTGAAACCTGAAGGCGAAGCGCTCTTGAAACTCCCCAGCGTGCGCGAATAGTCCTCCAGAGCCCGGATACTAGACCTTGGGGCTTCGGGAGTGCATACCCCAGTAATAAGAAAGCGGGTATCCACACGTTCAGTAATAAGAAAGCGGGTATCCACACGTTCTTCGATCTGCGGCTCACGTCAATCCCGGTTGCAGGTATGACAATGGATATGGAGATGATCCCGGATATGGAGATGATGCCGGATATGGAGATGATGCCGGATATGGAGATGATGCCGATGGGATTCAACCCGGAGGAGTTCCTAGCATCGAGGAAGTCTGCTCAGATTCAAGGTGGCTTATACATTCCCTGGCTTCTCAGCCAGTGGGGCGAGGGTCCGAAGTCGGCTTTTTTCGTGGCACCGCTAGCGAAAGTCGGCTTCAGCACCGTTACGGAGCAACAAACCGTTACGGAGCAACGAATCGTCCTCGGAAGACAACTAGGGGACAACGTCAACAACTTTTTCGGCTTCGGTGGGCGAATCGGCCACTATGGCCGCCTGGCGGCTTCCAACTCCGAAGCGCACAACCTCACGAACTATCTGGACTTCACATTTGGCAAGTGGGAGAACTTCGCACGACCGGTTAGCGCGGAAATGCCCAGTATCTTGAAACGAGACTGGCGACTCGGACTCGAAGGCAGACTCGTGGACCCATGGAGCAAGATCTTCATGGTCGGCTTCGACGCGAATCTCGGCGATGGACCCGATGACGTGCGGTTTATTTTTGGCGCTCGGATAGACTTGAACACGCTGCTCGCGGGGTCGACCGGCGAGTAATCGGTGGTTCCTGGTGGAGATGAATTGGGAAAGGATTGACGGGGCCGCAACCTCACCAAGTGTGGGACGACGCAATGAGCCTCACGGCTGAGATGATTGAGGAACTGGGAAGTAATCGTGATAGTACCGGATCGGAGCAGGGATTGACCCTGTGCGAGTGCTCAGTAGATGGCTAGAACGGAAAGGAAACAGGACATCGACCAACACCTTGACCACCGGCGGCAGCGGGTCGGGAGTCGTGACTCGTTTGGGATACTTGTGGTCGAAGCAGGTCGAAGAGAAGCCAGTACGCAATGTCAAACGGTCTCGGACAGCGCCACGAAGAGACGAAGGTTGCGTTTTACCCGCCAGGAGGAGCACGTTGTCAAACGTGCGGCCGAGGAGTAAGCCATGAATAGTTTAGAACGAATGCCGTTCACGTCAGTCCTAGGCGACGAGCTAGAGGAAATCGGGAAATCGCGAGAACGAAGAGGGTGGAGAGCCAATGAGGAATTAGCACGTGATTCGAATCCAAGCACTTCTGACGCGGGTCCGGCCACCGACACCAGTCACGGCAGCGAAGCGGACCAGACCTACTCCGAAGCGGGCAAGAGAGACCTCTTCGGGCTCGCCTTTTCCGGCGGCGGTATCCGTAGCGCCACGTTAAATCTCGGTATCTTGCAAGGGCTCGCCAGATACGGCCTCCTCAAAAGAGTGGACTATCTTTCCACCGTATCCGGCGGCGGATACATCGGCGGTTGGCTCACGAGTTGGATCAAACGGTCCGGGCTGGACGCAGTCGTCGACGGCCTAAAAGGAAAAATGGGGTATCCACTTGACTCAGGTAGCCCCTAGGCGTTGTGGTTTGGTCGATCCATGGACGCCAGCACACTGCACCCAGAATGCACCCTGGGGCGCCAGACGCCGGTCTGCAGGCAATTGGGCCACGAGGCTGCGTTTCGGGCCGATCAAGGATTACGCACGCGCCATGGCGCAGGCTTGGAAACGTGGTGCTATCGGCAAGCCTTTCCGGGGGCCGCCAATGGCCAACCACAGTATGTTGTGGTCACCTGAGTCAAATGGATACCCCACTAAAGGAAAAACTTGGTCGGCGGAGACGCCGGAGCCCAAAGAGATTAGCTTTCTTCGAAGCTATAGCAATTATCTGACCCCCCGCAAAGGCGCACTCAGCGCCGACACTTGGAGCATGATCGCGATCTATCTTCGCAATCTGCTCCTCATGTTGACCGTCCTCGTGCTGGGCCTCGCGGCGGTCTTGCTGATACCTCGTCTCTTCCTACTTCTTAGTGAGACGACCAGTGGCCGGCCCGCAGGTGACCTGCGGTTGGCTTTCATGGTTCTACTCTTGTTCGCCGGCGTGTTCATCGCCTTCCATCACATCGTGCTCCGCAAGGAAGTTCGGAGGTACGAGGGGTGGACCAAGCTGCTGAATCAACAATGGGCCGTGCAAGTCTTAATCGTAGCACCGCTGTTCCTTGCCGCTTGGTTCGCCGTGCCGCTGATCCGGTGCAGTGCGCTGACAGGCTACGAATGGACAGCAGCAGGCATAGGGCTGTTCTTAGGTTTGGTCATCGCCTTTGCAAACTGGAAGCAAGGTCTTCGGGGAACGGACTTTTGGAAACGCGCGATCACCCGATTGGCTGCACTGCCGGCCGCCGGACTGCTGATTGTTTGGAGCTTGGGCCAGCTTGAGACACCGCTCAAGTCGGTTAGCGGTGGGCTGTATGACCTAGTAGGACGGCACATTGCCCGTGGGATGGGTTTCGAAGGCCTGCCGTCGTTCGTGGACCTATCGAGAACAGCAGACTTGGTTGGCGGGCTAGTTTTCGGGGTGCCAGCGGTCATCGTCACGCTGCTGCTGGCGGCGACGCTCTATGTAGGCCTGATGGGAAGGGACCTTGGCACCGAGGAGCGGGAATGGTGGGCAAGATTGATGGCCTGGGCGGGCATCTACTCGGTGACCTACACCGGTCTCTTCGCAATATCCCTGATTGGGCCGGCCTTGCTGATTGCGGCCGAAGAAGGGGCCCAGACATGGTTCAACGAAGCGCTTGCTTCGGGTTGGATCTTGACGACTCTCGGCGGGCTGCTGGCAGGAGACAGCTCCTCAACAGGAGGCAAGAAACCCAACAAGGTGATGGAACTTGTAGCAGGTCTCGCGCCTTACATTTTTATTGTCGGATTTCTAGTTGCGATCGCGTGGTTCACGGCAAAGGTGATTCCCTTAGAGGAGGTCGCCAATGTAACGAACTTGTCGGTCCTGATTGCGCTCCTGTTCGCGATTGTGCTCCTGTTCGCGGCGGCGTGCGTGCTTTCGTGGCGGTTTGACGTGAACGAATTCTCGATTCACAACTTCTATCGGAACCGGCTCGTGCGGTGTTACCTTGGCGCGACAGACCTAGATCGTCATCCCCACCCGTTCACCGGGTTCGATCCCAAAGAGCACTACCTTCGAACCAGCGATCTATTGGTGGAGCCCAAACGGGATCCCAAGAACGCGAAACGGCCTCCTGACGTCGAAACAATCAACACGAAGCACGGTTACGACGGGCCGTATCACCTCCTCAACACCACTCTCAACCTTGCGAGCGGTGAGAACCTTGCTTGGCAGCAACGCATGGCGCGATCGTTCGTTTTCGCACCCATCTACTCTGGGCACGAAGGTTCTGGGCACAAAGGTGCGTTCCGACCGACATCGGACTACAACGGCGGGGTTTCCTTGGGCACGGCGGTGGCGATCTCGGGAGCCGCTGCCAGCCCGAACATGGGTTATCACTCTTCGACGGCTTTGGCCTTCCTGATGACGGTTTTCAACATTCGATTGGGCTGGTGGCTGGGCAACCCCAAGAAGAAGTCCTGGGCAAAAGCGGGTCCCACGGTTGGCCTGAAGTACCTTTTCTCGGAGCTGTTCGGCCTGTCGGACGAACAGCAGTCCTTCGTGTACCTTTCCGATGGCGGCCATTTTGAGAATCTTGGCATCTATGAACTGGTTCGGCGGAGGTGCCGCTACATTATCGCTTGTGACGGCGGATCAGACGCCAAGTTTAGTTTCGAAGATCTGGGCAATGCCACTGAAAAATGCCGTACGGATTTCGGGATCAACATCAAGATCAACGTTGACGGGATTCGACCCAAGGCAAGTAGTACTGAGCAATCACGGCTTCGGCAGGATGACAAGGACGAAAGCAAATGCCACTGCGCTGTCGGAACGATTGAATATAAGGATGCGCCATCGGGGACTCTCCTTTACCTCAAATCGTCTCTTACGGGCAACGAGCCGACGGATGTCGAGCGTTACAAGGCACTGACACCGGATTTTCCGCATCAATCAACGGGCGACCAGTTCTTTGACGAGTCGCAGTTTGAGAGCTACCGAAGTCTGGGTCGGCATATCGTAGAAGAAGCGCTGTGGAAGGGCGGTTTACCGGATCAAGTGACAGAGATGCCGACTGACGATCTGTTCGGCAAGCTGAGTACCAAGCGGTCGGGGAAATCAGAGCAAGAATAATTGGATGCGGTTTGTCGCTGGACCCAGTGCTTGAGGTGAACCGGCGATCACTAATCACACCGTTCTGCTGTGTGCCACTCTCGAGGCGGCTCGCTGAATCTCGCGCAATAGTGCGTGCCCCTACATCTGTTAAGTGCTTCTATTCTGCGAGAGCCGTAGAGCCTGCTGCTAGCGAGAGAGCTGTGAGTGCAAAAACGGTCACCTGATGAAATCGGAGAAACGGAGTAGAATACCAACTGGCAAGACAAAGACAATCTCGGAGGTTCCCGATGGCCACCAGTCACAAGCGATCGATTGTTCCTCCCATCGCGAAAGCGCCGTACGAGATTCCACCGGCGATCTTCGTTCTCGTTTGGTCGTCGGCGCCCGCCGCGGCGCCGAAGGCCAGATCCAGCCCAAGCGTCCGCACGAGACCAACGAGTAGGCACGTTTGGCATAATCTAGCGACGACCCGCGACGGGCCCGCTATGAAATTTTCCGAACTGCTACTGGACGCGATTCGACAATCTGAAATCCCGCTGCGATTCGAGCCTGGCGCCGAGCAGGCGGTCGCTCTTCCGGTGACCGAGGTGCTCAAGGCCTGGGTCGCGGCGCATGATCCGGACAAGGCGACGAGCGACTTCGAGTATGGGCAAAAGGCGCTAGTCGTTCGGTTGCTGGAAGAGCTGGAAGATCAGGTCGAGTTGGATGTGGCCGAATCAGGAGCCCGGTGACGAGTGAAGGAAACGCCGGCCCGGAGGCCGGCGCTGCCCGCCGGGAGGCGCGCGCCACCTTTGCTGGGGAGTTCTCAGGGTCTCCGGGTCGTGTACGCTAGTAACTCGATGGCATGATCCACGTACACGAGACGGCGATGTCGTGCCGGAGTGGCGCGGGCCTCTGGCCGGCAGCGTCGGCCTCCAGGCCGACGTCCCGCGCAGCCTACGCCGCAACGCCTATTGATTCGAGTCCGGGTCGGGCGCCGACACCCCGCCCGTAAGCGTACTGAGACTATCTGGGACACCAATCGGGGGGAGCAACCATGGCCGGACCCAACCTGAAGCGACGGACTTTCCTGAAAACAGCCGTGACGGCAAGCGCGGCGCCGGCCGTGGCCGCGGCGGCATCTCCGCAATCGGCCCAAACCGGCAGCAAACGCTACCGTCTTGGCTTCATCGGCCTGGGGCGGAGGGGCCGCAGCAATATGCGGTCCGCCCTTCAGGTGCCCGAGTTGGAGGTGGTCGCCATCTGTGACGTCTATCGGCCCAACATTGACCTGACGTTGAAGATGGTTCCCGAGGCACGGGTCTACGACGACTTCCGAGACGTGCTCGCCGCTGACGATATCGACGCCGTCTGTCTCTCGACGCCCGACCATTGGCACGCCTACATGACGGTCGAGGCCTGCAAGGCGGGCAAAGACGTCTATGTCGAGAAGCCCGTTTCGGTCACGGTGTATGAAGGACGCATGATGGTCGAGGCGGCGCGCAAGTATCAACGTATCGTCCAAGTGGGTACGCAGCAACGCTCGGCCAAGCACTTCCAGAAGGCGGTCGAGATCGTCCGCAGCGGGCGGTTGGGGAAGGTCAGCTTCGTGCGCACGTGGAACTACGGCAACGAGTTTCCCGAGGGCATCGGCTCGCCGCCCGACGCCGAACCGCCGGCCGATCTCAATTGGGACCTGTGGCTCGGCCCCGCGCCCGAACGTCCCTTCAACGCCAACCGCTTCGGCGTCGACCCGAACCACTACTCGTTCTTCCGCTGGTTCTGGGACTACGCCGGCGGCATGATGACCGACTGGGGCGTGCACCTGGTCGACATCGTGCTGTGGGCGATGAACGAGAAGGGGCCGCGCGTCATCACGACCGTCGGTGGCAAATACGCGCTCGGCGACAATCGCGAGACGCCCGACACGATCCAGGCCAACTACGAGTTCCCCGGCTTCGTCGCGGTGTACGAGAACCGCGCTACGAACTCGCAGTCGATGTGGGACCAGGGCTACGGCATTATCTTTCACGGCACCCAAGGGACGCTGTTCGTCGACCGCAGCCGCTGGGAGATTCTGCCCGAAATGCGGCGGCGGGACGCGGAGACCAGCGGCCGCATCGCGCGGCTCCTGCCCGAGCAGGGGTCCCGCGGCAACGACTCGACGCTGAGCCACTGGCAGGATTTCGTCGCCAGCATGAGAAGCCGCAAGCCCCCAATCAGCGATATCGAAATCGGCCACCGCTCGACGGCGACCTGCCTGCTGGCGAACGTGGCTCTGCGAAGCCGCCAGCGGGTCGAGTGGGACCCGGACACCGAAACGACCCCCAACAAGGAGGCGGCGACCTACTTGCGGCGGGAGTACCGCGCTCCGTGGAAGCTCGAGCTCTGAGGCCGGGAGCCCCCAGGGTCGGGGGCGATCGAGTTCCGCAAGCGGGAGGACGGGCGGGTTCGATTCCTGAACCCAAAACTCTAAGTGGTCCGTAATCAGGGCATTAGGAGCGATCGGAGGCGGCGGCGGACGGTGCGCGGCCTCCCCGGTGGAAACAACGCGGGTGTCGACACGAAAACTCTGTTCATATTTTGAAACCCACCCCCGTCAGGGCGCGTCGATAGAGCGTATGAACGCTACGACAGCTACTCTGCCGATCGGAGCCGTCATTGGGGGCCGGGCTGCCGAGACCAAGGTGGTTTACAAGAAGAGCCCCGAAGCGGACCTCGTCCGCAGTTGCCAGAACGGCGATGAATCGGCGTTTCGCCAGATCGTCGAGCGGCATCAGGCCAAGGTCTTCTCGATCATCTACCGCATCGTTCGCAACCGTAACGACGCCGAGGATATCTCGCAACAGGTCTTCACCAAGATCTACTTCTCGATCAAGGGCTTTGACTTTCGCTCCTCTTTGATCACCTGGATCTACAAGATCACGGTCAACGAGTGCTACGACTACCTGCGCAAGCAGAAGGTCCGCAAGCTGGTCTACGAAGCCGATCTGGCCGAAGACGACGCCCGCACGATCGAGAACTCGCATCTGGCGGTAGAGAAGAGACCTTCGGTCGATTCTCGTATCGAGAAGCGCGACTACTTGATGAAGCTGCTCTCGAAGGTGTCGGAGGAAGAGAGAATGCTGCTCATCCACAAGGAAGTCGAGGGCCTCACAGTCGAGGAGCTGGCCGAAATGACCGGCCTCAACGAGAACACGATTAAGGTAAAATTGTTTCGGGCGCGGCAGAAGCTAGTGAAGGCGGCCGGCAAGTTCGGCCGAGTGATTACGTAAGCCAATCAGGGAGCTTGGCTGAAAAAGCCGGCTGGGGAAAACGGACACGATGGACAACTTTATGAAAGAGAACTTGGAAGACTACCTGTCCGGAGTTCTCGTCGGCCGGCGCAAGGACGAGTTCGAGAGCTACCTGAACGCGAATCCGCAGGCGGCCAAAGCCTTGGCGGAGCAGCGGGAGGCCGCCGCACTGTTAAGCGAGTTGAGAGCTCCGGAAGAAGACAGCGTGTCCGCGCAGCCGGCGCCGGGTTTCTATGCCCGCGTGATGGGCCGGGTGGAAGAGGAGCGGAGCGTTCCTTTTTGGGAGGCCCTCATAGAGCCCCTGTTCGTAAAGCGGCTGGCTTTCGCCTGCCTGATGTGGTTCTTCCTGCTGGGGGCCTACGTGACGGTCTTCGACGGCGCGGGCGAGAGTACGGCCCATGTCGCCGAGCGGATGCTCACGAAGCCGCCGTCGCGGGAGTACCATGTCCGCTTTGGGGGTGACCTCGAGCGGAACCGCGACTCCATGCTGAACGCGATGATGGCAGCGAGCGGGGTTCGCTAGGCCGATGTCAAGCGTGCACGTCGAGTTCTACAAAGGGAAGATCTTCACCGTCCTGTTTGCTGTCTTTCTGGGCGGGGTCGCCGCGGGTGGCATCGGGATGAAGGTCTACCACGACCACGTCCTGCATGACTCCATGCTCGGCGTTGACGTTGGAACCGAAGAAACCTACGAAACGGTGCAGCACCTGGCCGAGGAGCTGGATCTCAGCGAGCAGCAGTTCAGCGACATCAAAGCGGTGCTCGATGAGTGCATCATGAACGAGGCGGAAATGATGAACCAGATCCAGATGCTCCGCACCGCGTTGCGGGAACGGATCACGAAGATCCTCAACTCCGAGCAACGCGACAGGTTCGAGGTGCTGCTCCACCAAGCGTCGGAACCCACGCCCATCCCGTAAAGTTGCGGACCCGCATCAACCCAAGCAATCACCCTAAGGGATTGGCCGCGGCCCGTCCTGCTAGCGGTCCGGCGGCGGCCAGTCGATTCGGCGCGCCGTGATACCCTTCCCCCGCCAGATCTCTTGAGAATGGGGCAACTGCTCGGTCAGCCGGCTCAGAGGCGCGACCAGGTAGTCGTACTTCTCTTGCTCAAGTTTTTCCAGCATTCTGTCCCAGGATTGGAAGTCTGTGCTCACGACAAAGCACTCGACCAGCCACGGCTGTGGGTAGTAGGCGGCCCCGCACGTGTCGAGGCTCATCACCCTCTCGCCCGGCTGGCGATGTACCGCTAGCGCCTCGATGGCCTGATACCCAGGAAGGGCGGCGCGCAGGTAGGCCGGCTTGTCGAGGTCGCCCGCCAAATAGCGGATCTGCGGCCAATTGATTTCCACTACCAGCGTACAAGCGACGCAGAACAGGAAGTTGTAGGTTAGAGCGGCCGCCACGGTAACCCGAAGTGTGGTCGAGCCGGATTGCCACAGCCGCACGAGACGATCCGACCAGATCGCCGCCAAGATCAGGATCGGGGCGACCACGTACCGCAAAGAGATCAGCAGCGTGCCCGTCAAAGCCGTCCAGGCGATCACGTAGCTGACGGCGAAGAACAGCGCGGGCCTCTCCGCTCGATTCCCTCCGTCGGGGCGATTCCCACCCTTTGAGGCCGGCAGAAGGGCTGGCAGGAAGAGCATGAGGTAGAAACCCAACGGGTTGGGGAGGACCGACTTGAAGAACTTGTGCCCATCGAAGTGCGCAGCCCACGGCACGAGCACCCACGTGTGTGGTTGTGTGACGAGCCGGTCCTGTATTTCATCGAGAACCTGCTCGGCCATGCCAGTGGCCATCCGGCTACCGCGGCCGCTCTCCGACGGAACCGTGCTGCGGAACTGCCACACGGACCCGACCAGGGCTATGCATACCGCCACCGCGGCGACCGCCGCGAGCCGATTTTTCTGCCGCCAAGCCGCTAACAGCAGCAGAACTCCCAACGGGGCCACCGCCAGAAGTGCCGGTTGCTTGACGTTGAGGCTGAAGCCGAGCAGCACCGCGCCGACGATCGCCCAGCGGAAGTTCCTTGTTTGCCTCCACATGAGAAAGGCCGAGAGGCAGGCGAGCTGATAGGCCGCGAGCGCCAGGTCGTTCTTGACGTTGCTGCCGGTCCAATGCACCACGGGTATCGACAGGCCAGCGAGGACCCCCGCCACCACGCCGGCACGGTTCCATCCACACTGCCTCCCGAGCAGTACGAGAGTCATCAGGCTGAGCGGAAAGAAGACAGGGGCGATGATCTGGGCAGCGGCTTGCCCGGCGAGCGCGTGCCCGGCCGTCAGCAGTACCTCGACTCCCTGCGGAAAGAAGGAGTAGTAGACAGATGCCATGGGGGCGGTTCCCCCTTGCGCTGCGAACAGCTCGGTGAGGACGAGGTGGAACTTCACGCTGTCGTAGGAGATGGACGGCGTAAGGGCCGTCGTTAGGGCGAAGATCACGAAGACAACGGCGAAGCCGACACCGATGCCCACGAGTGGGCTGCGGAGCTCCTCCGTGGCAGCCCACTTGCGGTGAAGGCGAACCGGGAGCCGGGCCAATGCGGGCAGACGCCGGTAGCCGATCAGGAAGGGCAGTGTCAGCAGGGCTGCAAAGGTCCACGGCGAGAAGAGATTCAAAGTTCCGAGGAAGAACAGAACGAAGCTCAAGGTTCCCAACCCCAGCGTCAAGCCGAGGCCTACTTCCTCAAGAGGGTCGGTCACCCCGATTCCGAATGCGTCGAGCAGACGATTGCCGATCAGATAACCGGCGGCGACCAACCACAGACTGACCACCGTGCCCCACGGTTCGTAGACCAAGCACGCCATCGTGGCTGCCGCCGCGAGGGGGGCCAACTCGAACTTCCAAAACGCGCGGCGAAGAAAATAGACATAGACCACGACCGCGACCGCAAGAACGAGCAACGCCAACAGGAAGAGATCGTAGTGCCGCGGCAGCACCCGCGCCAGCTTCTCAAACACGAGCCGGGTGGGTGCGAACAAAACCACGGCCGCAAGAATCAACCACCCCAGCCAAACGAGCGTAACGTACCGCGACTTGGCATCGATTTCATGCATCGATTTCAGGCATCTTGGGGTTTGCACTCTCAGGACATTCGGGAAAGGTCAGGGTTTGGACGGGGGGGCCGCGCCCGCCTCCACCTTGGCCGGCTCGCGGGCCACCCACGAGATGCTACACGGGATGCCGAGTTGGCCCACAACCGGCGGATCGCCCGCGGCGACGGGAATCGAAACCGCATCCTCGACCATGTCGCAGAGCGTAAACTCGCTGATCGTTCCGTCGGCGATGGCGGGCGTGAAAGTGATGGCGCGGGAGCGGATCGCTGGAATCTGGAAGTGAAAGTCGACCGTGACGATCTCGCCCGATGCCATGGGGGGTAGCAGCGCGCCCTCGCGTTCGGAGCTGGTGCCGGCGAAGTCCGCGCCCTCGCCGGTTCGAAGTTGGATGCCGATGATGGGCGTGGCGATCTCGTGATCGGCTCGGGCACTGACCCGCACGCCGAAGCCGGCGAGAGGCTCGAGGCGTTCGATCGTTTGGCCGTCGTCGTCGAAAACCTCGATGCCGAGCACGCGGGCGTGTCCGTCGCCGCGGCGGATAGCGTTTTGGGCGAAACCTCCGGCGGCGACTTGCGGCGGCGGTTCGCGGTGCACGAGGCGTTCCCTCACGGGTGGGGGCTCGCGTTGTTGGTAGCCGGCGTCTTTCTCGACGAGCGCGGCCAGGTAGTTCTGCGCGACATCGTGCGTCTCTCCCAGCTCGCGTATCCGGCCGTTCTCAAGCCACAGCGTTCGTTCGCCCAGCGTCTTCACATCGGCAATACTGTGGCTTACAAAGATGATGGTGACGCCTTGCTCGCGCAGCTCGTGGATCTTCCGCATGCAGCGCTGCGAGAAATAGACGTCGCCGACCGACAGCGCTTCGTCGACGATCAGGATCTCGGGGTCGAGCTGCACGGCGACGGCGAACGCCAGCCGAACGACCATGCCGCTCGAATAGGTTTTGAGCGGCTGGTCGATGAACTCTCCGATCTCGGCGAACGACAGGATGTCGTCCAGTTTCGCTTCGACCTCTTGGGTCGAGAGGCCCAAGAGCGCCCCGTTGAGGAAGACATTCTCGCGGCCGCTGAACTCGTTGTTGAAGCCCGAGCCAAGCTCCAACAAGGCATTGACGCGGCCACTGACCTTGACCGAGCCGCCGGTCGGACGGACGATGCCGCCGATGATCTTAAGCAGCGTGGTCTTGCCGGAGCCGTTCTCGCCGATGACGCAGAAGGTTTCGCCCTTGCGGATTTCGAGAGATACATCTTGCAGGGCCCAGTGCTCGGAGTGACGCGACCGGCGGCCAAGCGATAGGAATTCCTTGACGCGGTCGCTCTCGCGGGCGTAGGTCTTGAAGACTTTGCTGACGCCGGCGAGTTCGATCAGGTTCATCGGGAAGGGGCGCTCAAAAGCTAACGAGGCCGTCGGAAGTCGGCTGGCGCAAGTCTCCGGGCTTGCCGAGAACCGATTCCTTGGTTCTCAGGTCCACGGTCCATAGCCGCTGCTCGGTAGTTTGAGGTCCTGAGTCCCGAAGAATCGAGACTCCGCAAGCCTGGAGGCTTACGCCACCTCCCGTCCCGACGCGTCTTCAAGACTCGATACTCTTGTTCAGTTTCTCGATTGCTCCAGACGGCTAGTAACCCTTGTGCTTGTCGACGACGTTGACGAGCGGCAGGCCTTCGGCGAAGCGGTGGATGTTCTCCTTGACAATGCCGAGCATGCGTCCGCGGTCTTGGTCGGAGCGGCCGGCGATGTGCGGCGTGATGATCGCATTGTCGAATTTCCACAGCGCATGGCCCTTGGGAAGCGGCTCGGGATCGGTGACGTCCACGCCCGCGCCGGCCAGCCGCCGGCTGTCCAACGCCTCGACCAGACCGCCGAGCTCATACACGCCGCCGCGGCTGACGGCAATGAAATACGACTTCTGTTTCATCGCCTTGAACTGGCTCGCGCCCATCATCTTGTGGCTCTCGGGCGTGTGCGGCGCAGACACAAAGACTACGTCGGCCTCGGGGATCACTTCGTCGAGCCGGTCAGGCTTCACGACGTGGTCGATGAACGGCGAGAACGGGATGTCCTCCGGATCCACGCCGATGACCTTCATGCCGTGGGCCCAGGCACGCTGGGCGATCTGTTGGCCGATGCCCCCGACGCCGATGACAACGGCCGTCTTGCCGCGCAACTCAATCCCGACGTACGGACGTCCCCGCCAGGTCTCGGTCTGGCGATTGGCGATGTAACGCGGCAGGTCGCGGCTCAGCGTGAGCAGCATCGCCATGGCGTGGTCGGCGATCTCGGGACCTTGGACGACCTGGTTATTGGTCAGCACGATATTGCTGTCGCGCAGATCGGTGGTACCGGTCTTGTGAAGCACCTGCTCGACGCCGGCGCTGAGGGTCTGCACCCACTTGAGGTTCTTGCCGGCGCGCACGTGCTCGGGCTTGATGTTGCCGATGAAGGCGTCCGCGTCGACGATCTCGCTCATGACGGTGTCTTGGGTCACGGGCACGAGCTTGACCTTCGACGACACGGCCTGCCAGTCCCGAAGGGTCTCGGCGTCGCGGCTGCTGACGAGGATCTTCTTGGTCTGGGCGCCCAGGGTCTGGGTACCTAGGGTTTGGGTGCCTAGCGCGAGCGTAGCGGCCAACAGGGCGAGAAGGATGCGATTCATGGTGCGATTCATCGTGCGGTACATGAGAAACCTCTGGCGTATGGGTGTTCTAGATTCTAGCGCACCGGGTTACCAGTGGAGCGACGATCAAGGAAGCGGAACGTTCAAGTCCTGACAGATCTTCCGGGCGATGTGCTCGTTGATCTCAGCGCCTGTTGATCTCTAGGGGTGGCGCGGCACCGCCGACGACTTGCGCGCGACTCGATTCACTGACTGACTCTCGCGAATTATGCTGACAGGACGCATGTTCACATGTAGGGGCACGGGTTCCGACGATGGAGGATGTTACACAGCGGAATCATTGTGTGCAACCCGGGTATACATCGAGCAGCGCCGCGAGGTTGCCTTGCCAACCCGAGTCCGGGCGTTGCCCCCGAACTGCCTGCCTCGACACGCCCGGCCCGCACCCGAGTGGCTTGGGCTTCAAGCATCGCTGCTTCACTTGAGCACAATCTCTATAGGGTCCGCGCCGGCGGACGGTGCGGAAGCGTGGCAGGATTTGGCAGGATCTGGCGCGGTTTTGGGGTAGATTCGAAAGATTCTTTATGTTCGTCACTCATGGCCACCTCGTACGGCAGCGGTGCGGATCGGTGACCAGGGTTCGGGATTGTGGTGTTCCACTTGCTGCCCTCTTGACGACGAATCGCCGTTGGCTCTCCCTGCTTCTAGTGTAAGGGTCGATTGTGGGGCAGCGGGGTGTCTCTCGAGGTAAGTGGTTGAAAGAATGGGGAAAATTGTTCTTAAGAATCTGTGACCGGTTTTGGAGGGAGGACTGTCCTCGAGTTCTCTGTCCCCGAGTTTTCTGAGTTTTCCCGAGTTTTCCGGTCCTCTTTTCTATCGGCCACGAAGTTTTGGCGAACCACAGGTCACCTGCCCAGCAGGCTAGTCACAGCCGTTGCGACACCGTACGTCCCGACGACCAGTAGTATCGGCCCCCACGACCATCTGAGCCGATAAATCTCTTGAGAATGACGGCGGAACAGCAAGATGCTAATCCATCGCCGGGAGTTCGCGAGCAGTGCCAGACCCGCTAGGGCCACGTAGGCGCTTAGAATGATACCAAGAACACTTCCGGTCACGACTCTCTCGACAACCTAGACTCTACAACAACTAGTCAAGGGCCCACAAGGGGTGGAGAGCCCCTAAAAGCCGTTTGAATTAACGCAACAAGAATAACGATCGCCACCCCTATGAATCCAAGACCTGCAAATCGCATCAAGGACCGACCTATCCCGGTATCGAGGGCGCTGAGAAACATCGGGCTATAGAGGGACCACCTCGACCGTGCCCAGCGTTTCGAATCCCATAGAAATCCAATGCCGTTGATGAGTACGCAGAGTGCCAGAACACAGCCTAATGTCATAATCATAATTAGAATCGCAGAATCGGTTTCATTCGGCATACGGTGCAGACCTCATTTTACCAGCAGGGTCAACCGCTTGTATTTTATCAATACCACGTCGGAGTTGAGTTAGGGTTTACGCACAGGGTCTCGCCCACTACTGTCCGGCTATAAGTCGAACAATGTCAGTTGGTTAGGGGGATGGAGTATGTCGACTTTGGCCGGTATTTTCCCTGAAGGTTGGCGACGGTCTGGTCCACGACCGCGCCGAACTTTGTTGTCCAGAGGATGATGGCGGGCTTGAGGCGGCCGACAACAGCGGCCAAGATGGGCGTCTTGCCGGCGCCGGTGACGGCCTGGAGCTGGCCTACAAAGGCACCGGGCGGCCAGACCACGTCCGTGCCACCGGTGAAGTAGGCAACAGCGGTTTCAACGAGCTTGGTTGTAGCTTCCTGCTGAAAATCCAGCAGTTCTATGCGAGACACGCTATACCTCGCTGGGCAGCTCTTCTGCGATTTGCATCTGGGCAAGGATTTCATCGGGAATCTGGCAGAACTTCCAGCTCTGCGTATCGCCGACACGGCAGAAGGTGCCGTAGATGCGAAAAGGCCGTTTGAGGTCGGCCTTTGATACCTCCTTCGACGCCTCCTTGAGAATGTCGGGCGTGACTTCGCTGTCGTTGACACCCTGCCACATCAGGCAAATAGCTTCGGAGCGTTGATTCTTGCCGATGATGTACTTGTAACCGCTCAGGGCAGCGATTCCCCTCCCGCGGCCGGTTTCATCGGCTTGGCAGATAAGGCCGGCCAAAGCGTCGCGCTCCAGCGTGACGATGGCCTGCCGGTCGAGTTTGCGACCGGTTTTGCAGAATTGGAACCCGTCGGCAGAGCCATGGTGTTGCATTGCCAGTTTGAGCCTTTTCGCGGCGACCGAGCGGCAAAACTTGTCGTCCTTCTGCCCTTCCTCAATGAGGATAAACCGGCGCTGGCCGTTGTCGCGGGCGTTGAGTTTCATGGTGGCCTCGCCTGTAGTGCCGCTGCCGGCGAAGGCGTCGAGGATAAGGCTATCCTTACTGGTACTGTAGCCGAGGAGGGTTTCGAGCAGTTCCACAGGCTTCGGATTCTTGAAGATATCGCGTCTGTTGAATAGCCGGTCAAGATCGTTTGAGCCCTTGCGGGCGTCGAGGGTTATCACGCTGCGGAGCGGAAACTCCACGGCGTTAAGATAAACCTTCAACTCCGGAATCTTGGTTTCATCTTTGCCGAAGATGATGCGGTCGCTGGCGATAAGCTCCTTCATCGTCGTTTCGGTGAAACGCCAGCCCCAGAAGGGCAGGGCACAAGGTTTCTTGGTGACCGGGTGGATCACGTCATACTTGTGACCGGGCTTCCCAGGGTTGTCCATATTACGCCGCGCCGCATAGGGGCCGCGCTTGTCAACGTGCCGGTAGCGATAGAGGTCGCCGAGAGCGGCTTTATTGTCGGCAGTAAATGTTTTGAAGACTTTTTTCAATCTCGCAACAGAGGATGTTTGTGCCCTGAGGCGGTCGAAGGCCGCGAGCATCATGGCTTTGGCTTCGTTATCGGGATTGGTCCATCGCGAAGGGAGTTTGTCCTTTGCCTTTGCATAGCAGAGAAGATACTCGTGCTCGATGGCGATGCGGGTGGGGTTATTGTCGGTGGTCTGCTTCCAGACGATTGTGCCCAGCCAGTTATTCTCTCCGAAAATCTCGTTGAGGAGCAGGCCGAGGTGGAAAAGCTCAATGTCGTTGATGCTGACGAAAATGACGCCGTGGTCATCGTGGAGAAGCTGCCAGAGCATGTACAGACGGGGCGCTATGAAGTTTAGCCACTTCGTGTGGCGGCCGCCGTCTTCGTTGGTGACATACACGGCGTCGCTGTCGTCGGCATCAGGATCGTGAAACCGCCGGTCGCTGTAGCGGAAATCATCTTTGCCCAAGTTGTAGGGCGGGTCGATGTAGATCACGTCTACCTGTCCCGCATAGCGGGGTTTGAGCGAAGCTAGGACCTGTAGGTTGTCGCCCTCGATGAGCATATTGGCCAGGATTTCCATTTTGGCCCTGGCACGGCCACAGTATACACCCGCTCCGCTCCGAACAGCACGTCCTTTCACGCTGAACCCTGCACATCACCTCTGCTGGTAGTCGCCAGAGCTGGTTCGACCGCTCACAGTCGTTGATTGAGCGGCTTGAACGGCGCTCCGGCCGACACTGCTCCTTGCGAAACCTTTTGGAGCCAAAAGCTGTTGATCCTCACTCCGGCAATGCTACCCACTCGGCAGCGGCAGCGCCCAGATCTTGTGCAGCATGTCGCCGAACAGCCGCCGGTTCAGATGTCCCTCCGCCAATAAGAGCCAGTAATACCGCGCGTGCTTGACCAGCCGACCGCCGGTCTTCATCAACCTGTGTTGCAAGCTCGTCAGCGACCAACTCTTGATTCGCTGCGGAAGCCCCAGCCGCCGCCAAAGATTGCCCAGGTTGTAGGCCAGCACGCTCAGTTGCAACCGCACTTCGTTGGCTCGAAATCGATGGCACGACAATCGCGTCCAGTGCGTCGCCTGCTTGCCTTCCTTGATCCACTGTTCCGCCGTGCCGCGCTTGTTGTAGAAGCGCACCACCGAGCGGCTCGGCAAGCTCATGCTCGTCACGATGAATCCGACGCGCGGGAACAGCTCGCCCTGGTGATGCTCGACCTTAGCGACGATCCGCCTCGCCTGCGACCAACTCTCCGCCTGATAGCGAAAACTCTTGTAGCGCACCAAGGGCTTGCGGGAAGGCCTTCCCGGCGGGCGAAACAGGATGTCTTCGATCTCCAGCTCCAAGCTCTTGTTGGCCGGAATGCGAATGGCGTACTGTACTCCGCGTTCCTCCGAAGCCTCATAAACTTCCGGCTTCGCAAAGGCCGCATCGCCCCGGAAGGCGACCTGCTTGCCCGCAGCCTGTTGGCGCTCGATCTCCGGCAACAAGAGCTCATCCCAGTCCTCGGCGCTGTGCACGTTGCCTGGACGCAGCTTGGCAGCGAGGCAATCACCATGACCGTTGAACAAAAGCAACGGGTGGTAGCAGACCGACTCGAAGTGTCCGTTGTAGGCACTGCCTTCCTGTTGGCCATGGACCGGACTCTCGGTGGAGTCCAGGTCCAGAACGACCCGCTCGGCGTCGTCGAACGCTTCCGCTTGCCCGACCAGCTCTCGGTTCAGCGCCATCAGCCCCAGCAGGTTCTCTTCGCTCGCCAGCATCTCCGTCTCGAAGCCGTGCAGCGTCGAGGTCAAGGCCGCACCGCGATCCCAGATCTTCTGCGAACCGATCAGCCGAAACGTCGGATCGATCGAAACCCGCTCGGCGTCGTTGAGGTCCTCGTAGCCGGCGAGTCGGCTGTAAACCGACTGCCGCAACAGATCAGCGAGCGTGAACTGCTTGTTTGTGCCTTGCCGGGAGTCGCTGAGATGCTCGCAATCAGTTCTCCGAGACCGAGCCGTTCGTCCAGTTCGCGAACCAAAATCAGGCCACCGTCGGAAGTGACGTGCGATCCCTGGAAATCGACTTTGAGAAGTCCATTGAAACTTAGCTGGAATGGCTTGGTTTGTTTTTCACCCATTGGGTGTTGGCCTCCATGGCGTCCTCATCGGGCTCTAGCCCCTATGAATAAAGACGCTCAAGGCCGCTGGAAGGTCGGGATGTCAAACATCAAATTGAAAATGCGGGTTTGGAGGCGGGGCGCTCAAAGGCCTGTAAAAAGGGTGTTTTCTCGAACACGGTGATGCTCAGAACCTGTAAAAGTTGGTAGAGACTGGCTTCCAGCCCGAGGCGCTTCTTCAGGATGGCCACCAGCAGATAGGTTGCGATGGCAATCCAAACCTGCGTCTTGACGGCGTTCTCGCTGGTGCCGTAGAAGGCCTTGATGCGGAGATGCTGCTTGATCCATTTGAAGAACAGTTCGACTTTCCAGCGGGCCTGGTAGAGATGCGCGATCGTCAGTGCCGCCAGGTCGAAGTTGTTGCTGAGAAAGACCAGCCGTTGATCGGATTCGGCGTCGTGGAACCGCACGCGCCGCAAGGCCTCGGGATAGACGCGTGCGGATCGAGGGTGGCGCAGGACCACGGTGGGGTCGGAGAGGAGGCCGCTCTCCAACGGCACGGGGCGGGAGTAGCGCCGGTCGAGTTGCACGTTCTTCTTGCAACGCACCACATAGAAGGCCGAGCAGAGAACGAACCTGTGGAGCCGTGCGAAGTCGAGATAGCCGCGGTCCATGACGTAGAACGAACCGGCCTCCGGCGTGAACTCGTCGAGGAGGTTGACGTCGTGCCCGCGGGCCGGGCTAAGGCGGACAAACGTGGGGATCGAGCCGCGCAGGTCGAGCAGCGTATGCAGTTTGACCGCCGCTTTGGTGCGGCGAAAGCGAGCCCAGGGGAACAACGACAAGCACAGGTCGATGGTGGTGGAATCGAGGGCATAGACGGTGGCGTCGAGATCGGCGCCGATGGCTTGGTGAGCGTACATCGGGCGGGCGATGCCAATGAGTACTTGCGCCAAGTCTTCCCAAATGCGCCAGTCATGAGCCTCGTTGGCGTCGGCCAACGTCGAACGAGAGATGCGTCCCCGGAATCCCAAATGGTAAAGCCGGTGTGTCACCGAACGCAGGCAGGTTTCGATGTCACGAAGGCTCTCGCGCCCCGTCAATTGGGCGAACGACAGGGCAAGGAACTGGTCCATGCAAGAGAAGCCACGATGCCGCCGCTCCCCGCCGTAGCGGCGGACGCACCGATGAAACTCGTGAGCGGGGAGGTGGTCGATCAACTGCGAGAAGACGGCACGGCCGGAGTTCATGGACCATGGTCCGCTCCGAAGGCCGTCCTCCAGCGGGGCCGCAAAGCCCAGGGAGAATTCAAATCGAAAACGGTGAGAGAAGGACCTAACTTACCCTCCTCCAGCTACTTGCGACTACTCGCCAACTCGTTAGCCGGACAGTAGTGGCTTTGGATTATGTCGACTGAGCAGGCGCAGGGCATGGAGGTGGACCACCGTTCCGACATCTGGGCAGTGGGCGTTGTGCTGTACGAAATGGTTTGCGGCCAGCGGCCGTTTCAGGGCGAGTACGACCAGGCGCTGCTTTTCGAAATCGTCCACCAGGAACCGGAGCCGCTGACTGGGGTGCGCGCCGGCGTACCGATGGAGTTGGAGTTCATCGTCGGCAAGTGCCTCGCAAAAACCCACAGGACCGCTACCAAACAGCAGCGGACACGATTGTCGATTTGCGAACCTGCGCCGAGAAGCTCAAGTCGGGGCGATCCACGATTCTGCGGACGGGCGTTGTTGGGCCGGTACAAGTCTCGGCCGCGACCGCGGGCACTCAAGCAGCAACCGATTCTCTTGCCGGTCGGGAACAAGCTGGAACCGTCACTGCGAAGCGAAAGGTCGAACTGCCCTGGGTGATTGCCACATTGGCCATCGCCATTGCTGTGGTGTTGGCATGGGTCCAATTCAGCCAGACACCCCCCGAGCGACCCGACTACGAGTTCACCGTCTCACTCCCGGAAGCAAGTCGGCTTCATACCCTCAGCCTCTCACCCGATGGCCGGCACCTCGCCGTTGCTGTTCGCGGTGGGGAATCCAACTCCCCCCTGCTGGTCCGCTCGCTCGATTCGGTCGAGCTGCGAGAACTTGCCGGAACAGAAGGCGCCAGGTACCCCTTCTGGTCCCCCGACAGCCGCTACATCGGATTCTTCGCGCAGGGCAAGCTGAAGAAGATCGCTCTGTCCGGCGGCCCCGCTCAGTCTTTGTGCGATGCCCCTAACGGACGCGGCGGAAGCTGGAATGAAGATGGGTTGATCATCTTCGCACCGAATCCGTATGGCGGGTTTAAGCACGTGTCGACCGGCGGCGGCGAGCCAGTCCCTCTCAGGACGGGTGACCCATCGCAGGCCCAGATCTCAAGGCGTTTTCCGCATTTCCTGCCGGACGGTCGACACTTCCTCTACCTCGACCGGAGTCCCCGAGGCGATGAGGAGTCAGGCATCTTCTTGGGGTCTATCGACGGGCAATCGCGCAGGCGGCTGCTAAGCGATCAATCGAACGTCATCTATGTGCCCGGCGCGACCACAGACGAGGGCTTCATTCTCTTCGTTCGTGAAGGCAGCTTGATGGCGCAGCCCTTTGATGCGGCTGGTCTCGAGTTTGCCGGGGACCTCTTCCCGTTAGTGGAAGCCGTCGGGCGAGCGGCAAACACCCGCAACCATGGCTTCTCAGCGTCAAATAACGGTACCGTGGTATATGCGGGCCAAGGAACAACAGACCAAGCTCAACTGGCATGGTTCAACCGAGAGGGATCGGAAATCGATCGGATTGGTAAACCCCAATCGATCATGATGCTTGACTTATCCCCCGATGAGAAGAAGATTGCTCTCAGCGTACGCGACGATTTCCCGGCAGACATCTGGCTCTACGAATTACGCGCGGCGGGATGTCACGTTTTACGTCCGATCCCCAAACGGATTACTTTCCAGCATGGTCCCCGGACGGAGACTTCATCGCTTTCTCGTCCGACCGGGATGGGACGTTCACCGTCTACCAGAAGTCCGCAGGCGGCGCCGGTGAAGCGGAGGCGTTATTGACGCCCGAGCAGCGAGGGCTGGCCTCTTACGGGTCTGCCTGGTCCCAAGACGGGCGCTTTCTTCTCTATACGGCTTCAGGTCCCAACGCCTCTCTCGATCTGTGGGTGTTTCCTCTTGATGGAGGACAAGAAGCGTTCCCCTTTCTGGCGACCGAGTTTCGGGAGGCGGACGGCCGATTCTCGCCGGATGCTCGATGGATCGCTTATGACGGGAACCAATCAGGTCAATCCGAAGTCTACATACGTCCCTTCCCCGAGGCAGACCGGGAATGGAAGGTCTCGACCGAAGGCGGGTCACGGCCCCGCTGGCGTGCCGATGGGAAGGAACTTTACTACATCGCGCCCGACAGGACACTAGTGGCGGTTCCGATTGAGGCAGGTGAGGCCATCAAAGCCGGCGTTCCGCAGCCTCTCTTTCCGACACGAATCCGTAGCACAAATCTGGGAACGCATGCGTCCGCCTACGACGTGACCTCTGACGGCCAACGATTCCTGATCGCCAACCAAACCGAGGAATCAAGGGCTCAAACCCTTACCGTCATCACCAACTGGCGCTCCAAAGTCCAGAATTGAGAACACCGGTGGAGGCTCAGTCGCCGTTAAAAAAGGACAACTGGAATGCGACGTGACTTCTCGACGAACCTCACCGCGTGGCTCTTGATCGCCTCAGCGTTGATGCTGTGGTTGGGCTGGATGCTTCTGCCCTTCCACATTGGCACGTATTTCGAAGAGGGAGACTTCGCGGCGATCTACGAGCAGTGGCATCTTTGGATTTGGATGTTTCGCATGCACATCTTTGGCTACGTGATGATGGTGATGGCCCTGGTCGCGTTCGGCGCGGTGATTGCTGGGACACCGTCTCGGGTCCTGGTTTGGCCGGGTGTTGCTGTGGCCGTCGCCGGCCTATTCGTCAGCGCGCTTGGTTCTGCCTTCTACTACCACCACGGCGCCTGGGGAGCAAACGAGATGGCTGGGCAGCCATCCGGTGCTCTCCGCTCGTATGTGGAGGCGTTGCGCCTCGACACCGAGTACGTCACCTGCCTGGTGAGATTCGGCCGTGTCTTCTTCGGGCTGGGAATCCTTGTCTTCGCACTTGGCTGCTTGAAGTGGCGGGTGCTTCCGCGAGGCATCGGCATCACGGCCTGTGTGCTTGGATTGGCCACGATGGCTCTGACCATGGGGCTGCCGGACGACCTTGCCTATTACACGCCACTCTTTCATCTCACTGTGGCGTGGTTCATCGCTACCGGCGTGGTGGTTGGCCGCTCCGGACTGCCCGTTGATCCGTAACTAATCGATCAGGGCCGCGAATGTAGCGGGTAGGAGACCTGCCCATGATTCGTGTGCTTGCCCTGTTGGCAGTTTCCGCCGCCACACTCCACGCCCAGCTTCCGGCGGCCGGTACCTGGAAGACCGACCTCTCGAAGAAGTCCATTGCTCTGTCGGAACTCCGTGCGGGTGGCCCACCGAAGGACGGTATCCCCACGATCAACAATCCGCGATTTGTCTCGGGTCAAGAGGCGGGGACGTGGCTCCATCCCAAGGAGCCCGTTCTCGCGGTCGAACACGGTGGGGAAGCGCGTGCGTACCCGCTGCAGATTCTCATCTTCCACGAGTTGGTCAACGACACGATTGGCGAGGTGCCGATTCTGGCGAGCTATTGCCCGTTGTGCAACAGCGCACTCACGTTCGACCGCCGCATCGACGGCGAGACGTACGACTTCGGCGTGACGGGTATGTTGCGCAACAGCGACATGGTCATGTACGACCGGCAGACCGACTCGCTGTGGCAACAGTTGACCGGCGAGGGTCTTGTCGGCGCAATGAGCGGCAAGCGGCTCGACATTGTGTCGAGCCAAGTGATCGCGTTCGAGCAATTCACGAAGAGCTTTCCCGAGGGCAAGGTTCTCAGCCGCAACACCGGTTATCAAAGGCACTACGGCCAAAGTCCTTACGCGGGCTATGAGTTCTCTTCGCGCCTGATGTTCCCCGTGCCGATGAAACGGACGCCGCCCGTTCGGCCGATGGAGCGTGTCGTCGCGATCACGCTCGACGGCAAGACGCGGGCTTACCCGTTCGAGTACCTGCGCAAGCGCGGTGCGGTCGAGGGCAAGGCGAAGGGCCAGCGGTACGTAGTGTTCTACGAGCCCTCAACCCTCACGACGATGGACGCCAAGCGCATCGCGGACGGCCGGGCGATCGGGTCCGCGGGCGTCTTCTCGGCGGACGTGGACGGCAAGCAGCTCAAGTTCCGTTACAAGAAAGGCAAGATCACCGACAAGCAAACCGGCAGCACGTGGGACGTGACCGGAAGGGCCATCAACGGGCCTCTGGCGGGCCAACGCCTCGAGCCCATCGAGAGCAGTGTCTTTTATGCGTTTGCGCTGTACGCGTTTTATCCGAACACGGAGATGCTTGGTGTGGCACAGCAGTTGCCGCCGTCGGCTCTGCCGGGCTTGGGAACAGGGACGCAGCAGACGGGCGGGTTCGGGCAGACCGATGGCGGCCGGCCCAATTTCTGAGGATGCTGCTCGGCCCAACGCTCAGAGCCCCAGCCGTGAGGCTGAGCAGTTGCTCTTCGGCCCGCGGTGGCTATCGCGAAGAAGTAACGCCCGCCAACAGGTTGGTAGAATTGCGATGGCAAGCTTGCTGGAAAAGGCGATTTCCCAAGCGTCAAGACTGCCCTGCCCCCCGATGTTCGCCGTCAAGCCCGCTCGGCTGGTATCGCGCGGCGCTCAATGCCTGGATTATTCAATGCCGAAGCGCCATGCCCGGTAGTTCGTCAGTCAACTTCCCGCCTGTGACGACGCGGCGTCCGTTCACGAAAACGTGGTGAATCCCTTGCGGGTCGCGGGCCGGTTGGTCATAGTCCGACTCGGTGCCGATCGTGCCGGCATCAAACACAACGAGGTCCGCGAAGTTCCCGGCCTGGAGTGTCCCTCGGCCTTGCAGCCCAAAGCGCCGCGCGGCGAGGGCGCTCGTCTTGACGATCGCCTGCTCGAGCGGCATCCATTTCTTTTCCCGCACGTACTCGCCTAGAAACTTGGGATACGTACCGAATGTGCGTGGATGCGAGATGCCGTCTACCACCAGCCCGTCGGTGATCACCATGCTCAACGGGTGCGTGAGGACCGCGTTGAGGTTATCTTCGTTGTTGTTGAACGAAATGATGCGCACCTCCCCCGCGTATTCGCGCAAAAGATCGAGCGCAACATACGCCGGCGAGCGGTCGCGGTCGGCGGCGATCCGGGCCACCGACTTGCCTACGATCGCATCATCCTCAGTAGCCGCGCTGTCCCCTTCGACATGGCAGATCATAATGTCGTCCCAGGTGTTCGACATGCCGTCATCGGTTTCGGCGGCAATGCGCTCGTAATCGCCGGGCCTTGCCAAGCGATCGAGCAACGCGGGGATGCCGCCCTCCACCGACCACGCCGGCAACAGTTGGGTCAGCGGGCATGACCCCGCCAGGTAGGGATACGCGTCCACCGCGACATCGACACCGTCGCGATGCGCTTGACCGATCCGTTCCAGGACGGTCCCCAGCTTGCTCCAGTTCTTCTTGCCGACCACCTGGAGATGCGAGATCTGCACGGGCGCACCGGTGGCCCGGCCCAGCCCAAGAGCTTCGTCCACCGCTTCAACCACCTTGAACTTGTAGTCGCGCATGTGGCTGGTGTAGAAGGCGTCGTGTTTGGCGACGACGCGGCACAACCGCTCCAGCTCACCGAACTCGGCGAAGCCGCCGGGCACGCAGTTCAAGCCGGTCGAAAGGCCGATCGACCCCGAAGCGAGGCAGGCTTCCAGTGCCTGCTCGAGTTGCTTCAGCTCTTGCTCTCCTGCTTCGCGGCGCGCCTTCATCACAAATACGCGCAGGGCGCTGTGCCCGGTGAGCGCCGCGACGTTGACGCGGCTGCCGGTCTGCTCCAGAGTCGAGAAGTAGGCGTCAGTGTCGGCCATGCCTTCGGCCGGCTCGCCGTCAAACAGTTCGCCGGTCAGGCGCTCGCCGGCGGGGTTGGAGTGCGTCGGGAAGAGCGAGAAGCCACAGTTGCCGACGATCTCCGTGGTCACCCCCTGCAGGACCTTGTTGGGAAGGTGGTCGAGCACCTCCTGGTCGCCGTGGCTGTGGACATCGATGAATCCCGGCGCGATGTGGAGCCCCGCGCAGTCGATCGTTTCCCAGTCAGCAGCGGGCTCGATCGGCCCGACCTCCCGAATCGTCTCGCCCTCTACGAGGACGTTCGCTTTCCGGGCTGCGTCGCCGCTCCCGTCGACGACGGTGCCATTCGCCAGGAGAACGGGCCGCGCCGCGGCGTCGTTTGAGCTGCCTGTGTTTCGTATGTTGGTCATAGCGATCCAAATAGGGAACCCACGAACCGTAAGGTAGGGGCACAGCATGCTGTGCCCGTGTTCGGGTCCAATCGTCCGCTCGAAACCGGGCACGGCATGCCGTGCCCCTACTTTGTCGCCCTACATTGTCGGACGAACCGAGCGGCTGCCGTCGCGAGTCAGGATCTTCCCCGCCAACGCCTCGGTAGGCCTGCCCCCCTCCACAACAACCATCCCGTTCACCAGCACGTATTCCACGCCCTCTGAATACTGATGAGGCGCGACGAACGTCGCTTTGTCCCGCAACTTGTCGAGGTCGAGGATTGCCAGATCAGCTTGGAAGCCTTCCCTCACCAGCCCGCGGTTGCGAATCCCCATGATCTGCGCCGGCAGCGACGTGGAGGAGCGAATCGCATCCTCGAGCGAAACCACGCCTCCCTCCAGCGCATAGCGGTGAAGCTTGCGCGGGTACGATCCGTAAAAGCGCGCGTGCACGGGACCATCGTCCGGCAGCGTAATCCCGGCGTCGGTCGAGGTAGCCATCCAGGGCTGCGCCATCAAGGTCTTCAAGTCCTCTTCCCAAACTGAGAAGCCGCGAAGCCGCGCGCCCCCGTGACGGTCGCGATAGCCCTCGTACTGAATCTCGAGCGCCATCTGGACCGCGCTGATCCCGCGCGCCGACGCCAGGTGGTCGAGACTGCGCCCCACAAACGTCGGGTCGGGGTGATCGAACACCACGATGTTTTCCGGGCCGCCCCGCCGCGACATCTCGTGCGTGATGTCGCGCAGAACTTTCTCCTTCGCGCCGGGGTCTTCCATCGTTTTGCGTAACGCCGCGCCGTAATCCTTCTTCTCCTTGGTTCGCCCGAACGCGTCCACGCCCACCGCCCAGGCGGGAATCAAGACCATGCTGCCGTCGCCGCCGGTCGAGTGGTAGGGATACTGATCGGCCCAGACATCGACTCCTCGGCTGCGCGCGCGGTCGATCAGCCGAATCGCCGCGCCGCTCGATCCCCAGTAGTGAGCACCCATCGCCTTCAGATGCGAGCATACGACGGTGGCCCCGGTCCTGCGGCCGATCTCGATCGTCTCCTGCACGGCATCGAGCATCGTAGGCAGCCCTTTGGGGTCCTGGCTGGCCAAATACCAGTCCGGCTCGGTCGATTCGCTGCGCTGGTGAACGATGTAGGTGCCGCCAAACGGGACGATCTCTTCGACCAGCGCGACCAACTCCTCGGTCGTGCTCCAGATGCCGGGCACGTACTCGAGGCCGGCGGTCATGCCGAAAGCGCCCGCCTCCATGCCCTCGCGAACGAGCAGCCGCATCCGCTTGATCTCATCCTCTGTGGCCGCGCGCTCATAGTCGTCACCCAGAGCGCGGCGGCGCACGCGGTTGTGTCCGGCCATCAGTACGACGTTCGGGCCGACACCCAGGCGCTCCATCGTTTGGCGTTGCTCGGAGAGCGGCCAGACGCCACCGCCATCGGGATTGACAACGACCGTGGTAATACCCTGCGTGACCAGGTTCGGCGCGGTGCGCCGGCGGGCATCGTCAGACGTGAGGCCGCGGTCGGCGTGCGAGTGGAGGTCGATGAATCCGGGGACGATCAAGCGGCCGGTGGCATCGATAGTTCGCGTGGCCTTCGCTTCCGTCAAGCGTCCTACGGCGACGATGCGGCCGCCACGAATGCCGACGTCGGCACGGAACCACGGGTTGCCCGACCCGTCCATGACGCGTCCGCCGGTGATGACGAGATCGAGCGGCTCGGTCGGCTGACCCGGCAGCGCCGGCGCGGATAAGGTGAGCAGCAGAGCAACGAGTGTCGCTTGTCTAGCGCGAGTTTTCATGTGGAATCGCCGGCCCATCATCGACACACCAGGGCTGCGGAGATTGTATCCGATGCGGGGCCCGTGGAGGCGCGGGTGCCCGGACCACGAGGGGCGGTATACTTAGGTCAATGGCGGAACGCTCTACGAAAGAACGGCCGAAGGGCGTCGCCGTGCCGTCCAAGACGGCGCGCCGCACGGCGAAGGCGGTCCCAGCCGAAGTCCCTTCCCGGCTCGCCGAGGACGAGGCGGACATTGCGTTCTGCGAGCGCCACCAAGACGAGGCGGCGAAGCCGCTGCGACAGGTCTTGAAAAAGCTCGGCATCGATGAGCGCGAAGTGGGACTTTGAAGTCTCGTCGCGGGCCGAGCACGACCTCGCCGTCCTACCCCGTGAAACACAAGTTCGCATCTTTCGGGCCGTGGTCCGCCTGGCCGCAGACCCGTTCGGATCGAAACAGGTCAAAAGGTTGAAGGATTCGGATTTCTACCGCCTGCGGGTCGGCGAATACCAGGTTTTGTATTCGGTGGATCGTCGCCGAAGGTTCATTCGAATCGAAGGTGTGCGGCATCGCCGCGAAGCATACCGCTGAAGCGAATTCCAGCGATAGCCACGTTGGTGACCCCCGCCGGCTGGTCGGCCTTTTGGCACGGTTGTCGCGGCGTGTTGCTGTCGATGAGCCGCCGCGGCAATCCCTATGACAACGCTCGCGCCGAGAGCTTCATGAAGACGCTCAAGAGCGAGGAGGTGGCGATGAACCGCTATCACGACCTGGCCCAGGCGCGGGCCTCGATCGGACATTTCCTCGGCAGATTTACAACCGGCGACGGCTGCATTCGGCGCTGGGGTACGTGCCGCCGGTGGAGTTTGAGGCCACGGTGGCGTCGACCGAGCGGCGTGAGGAAGGGAGGGTGCGGTATGGGTTTTCTGAGGCATAAGGAAATCTATCGATCCGATGAGGAGGCCCGAAGCGGCGGGTGGGCCGCTCCGGGCGCTCATCGTTTCGATGAGAATGGGGTATCCACTTGACTCAGGTAGCCCCTAGGCGTTGTGGTTTGGTCGATCCATGGACGCCAGCACACTGCACCCAGAATGCACCCTGGGGCGCCAGACGCCGGTCTGCAGGCAATTGGGCCACGAGGCTGCGTTTCGGGCCGATCAAGGATTACGCACGCGCCATGGCCATCGCAGGCTTGGAAACGTGGTGCTATCGGCAAGCCTTTCCGGGGGCCGCCAATGGCCAACCACAGTATGTTGTGGTCACCTGAGTCAAATGGATACCCCACTTCGATGAGTTTCCAGCCGGGTATTCCTTGGCGGGTTGCTCCCCAGCAGAGCCCGCCTCCGCTTCCCCGGCCGGTTATAGTATCGGAGAAAAGGCTGGCGTTGGAAACCTTTTTCCAGCGAACGGCAACCTGTCCCTATTTACGCTGTCTCACGACAGGGGTGCAGCCCAGACTGTCACCGAATCGCCGTCACCGAATCGCTCTCACCGAATCGCTCGAATCCGGGCTCTCGGGTGTCGCGGCGACCTCCGTTGCCGAAGAAACGGGCTGCGAATTTCATAAGAAGGCTGTGGAAATGCCGGGTCGGATGGAAGGAGTGGAAAACCTCCTCGAGCCAGCAGTACTGGGTTCGAGGTGCTGCGGATGGTTTTCCACCCTTCCCACCGCCGCTTGGAAATTTGCGCGACGCCCGCAGTTCCACAGCCCCGACGACGACGATTCTCTCCTCCCACAAGGGGTCACTTCTACCTGAATTATGCACAGATTCGGCGTAGCCATCGGCGATGGAGTTGTGGCGGTAGCGGCAGTGGTGTCAACTCAATAATGTCGCAAGTCGTCTTTTCTGCGGTTTCCCTCCCCGTTTGAGCCGCCTCCCGATCCCGGCGGGCAAAAGCGAGCTGGCAAGCGGCGTGTTCCCAGTACGTTGCGGCGAGTGCATAAAATTTTATGCATAGCGCCCCTCAACTCAGCGCACCCTCCACCACCGGCGCGAAGCTCGATCCCGGCGGCGCCATCGCCCGCAGCCGTCGCATCAGCCGCTCAAACAGGCCCTTCTCCTGGTACTGATCGCTGTAGCTGACGCCCGTTCGTCCGGCGTGTCGCCAGATCTTGGCCGCCAGGAACAGAAAGCGCAGCCGCGCCGTCGCCAGGGTGGTGTGCCGCAGCTTCTCCGGGGTGGCGTCGGCTTCGCGTTGGAACAGCAGCAGCCAGCAGTTGAGGTTGTAGGCCAGCATGACCAACTGAAAGTGATTGCGGTTCATGTCAAAGCGGCGCGAAGGATGGGCCGCCAGCCCGGCGTCGTTGTTGGCTTCTTTGATGAGGTTCTCGGCCCCGGCCCGCTGGTTGTAAAACCACACCACCGCCGCGATTGGCTCGGCGAGATTGGTCACAAACACGCGGTAGGTATAGCTGCTGGTGGCGAACAACTGATATTGCTCGACCTCGTCGGTTTCCGGCTCCTTCTCATACCGCAGCGCGACAAAGCGGCAAGCATGGGCCCAGCCCTCCGGCTGGTAGAGGAATTCGCACTCCGCTTCAGCGTCGCTGTGGGGCGAGGGCTTCCATTCGGCTTGCTGCAACTGCTCGACCAGTCGCCGCGTCTTGCGCGCCACGATGACGAACTGACAACGCGCTTGCTCGTAGGCCGCCACCGCCTCCCAGCAATAAAAGCCGGCATCGGCCCGCGCCAAGATCTTCTTCACGCCGGCCGGCAAAGCCCGGAAAGCGCTCTTCAGGTGGGCGGCGATCTGTTGGCCCGTGGGCCGGTCGCCGCCGCGCAACCCGCCCATCAGGTACTCGCGCGTCTCGGCCAGGAAGGTCAGTATCGGCTGGTAGCTGCGCTTGCCCTTGTTCTTGGGGTTGTAGCTCTTGCGCCCGCCCATCTGGCGGCCGTAGAGCGTGTGCACGGTGGTGTCGGTGTCCAGCGTCACCGTCTCCAATTTCACGTGGGCCGCGGCCCAGACTCGTTCTCGCAGCTGGCGCTGGATGGAAAGAATCTGCTGGGCCACGTTGAGGTGCAGCGAGGCCAGAAAGCGCCACAGCGTGGACTGCGGTGGCAGCCGTGTCACTTTTAAGATGCCGGTCAGGATGGGATCGCGAGCGATGAAGCGGAGTTGGTTGAGCCGCGCAAAGCCGACATAGAGGCCGAGCACGAGGGCCAGCACAAACTGGTAGGGGCTCATGGCTCGGGTGATTCGTTTGGTCGTGATGGTTTCTTCCAGCAGCGCTTGGAAGTCGAGTTTCTCGAGCAGGGTGGCGACGGGCAGCAAGCCGCCGTAGGGAGTCAGATTCTTGCCGCGGAAGTGATAAGGCGTGGAAGCCCCGATTTTATTGGGCCGCGAGGCCCTCGCGCCCCGGCCTTGTTTGACGGGCCTTGGGGAGCTATGCTGTTTTCGTTTGGTAACCATTTGGGTGACCTCCTTGGGGTCGGTTGGCGAAGCGGGAATCTTCGCCAGCCTACCTTTTTACCCCATGTTTTCGGGGGTCCCCCAATGGTCCCTTGCGGCACAGGCCTCCTCAGGTGCACCCCGGTGCACCCCGCAGTGCATAATGAGTGTCGTCGTTGGTACATGCACGCGATGCTGAGCGGCCACGACTTTCAATCTTGGAGACGCGGATATGGCGGAAACCTTTCAGACCAGAGTCAGAATCAATCGCACAGGAACCTCGAACACAACGATTACCCTGAACGCGCAAAGCGGAAACATAACGGCTGGCGACCACAATACTGACGGCGACATCCTGCTCCAAGACAACTCCGGGACGCGGCGGGTGCATCTCGACGCCGGAGGGCAGCGCATGGAGCTCAGGAACGCCTCGGGCCAGCGGATCGGGATGATCGGAGGCGCGGCGAACATGCGCCTCGGAACGAACGGACAAGCCGGGAACGTGTATCTCTATCCCTCCTCCGCGACGAACATCTTCACCAACGGGCAGTCGACGATCCGGCTCTCTGCCAGCAACGGTGACATCAGGGCCGGCAGAAACGGTGTCAACGGCGATGTCGTGCTCGAAGACAGCTCCGGGACGAACCGGGTGCATCTCTCCGCCGGAAACCAGCGCATGGAGATCAGGAACTCCTCGGGCCAGCGGATCGGGATGATTGGAGGCGCGGCGAACCTGCGCCTCGGCACGAACGGCGAAGCCGGGGACGTGTATCTCTACCCCTCTTCCGCGACCAACATCTTTAGCAACGGGCAGGCGACGATCCAGCTCAACGCCAACAGCGGTGACATCATTCTTCGCAACGCCGACTGCGCCGAAGACTTCGACCTCGCCGATGACGAGGAGCTCCAGCCGGGTACGGTCGTCGTGATTGACAAGGACGGGAAGGTTCGAACCAGCCTCAAGGCCTACGACCGTTGCGTGGCAGGCGTGATGTCGGGGTCGGGACCCTACAAGCCCGGGCTTGTACTCGACCGCCGCGCGGAAAGCCCCAATCGCAAGCCGGTCGCTCTAGTGGGCAAGGTCCAATGTTGCGTCGATGCCCGGTACGGTCCGATCGATGTCGGCGACCTGTTGACCACATCCGACACGGCGGGTCATGCTATGCGCGCTTCCGATCCGCTGAAGGCTTTCGGCGCCGTCATCGGCAAGGCGCTCGGGACTCTTCCGACGGGGCAAGGGCTGCTCCCCATTCTGGTCGCCCTGCAGTGACTAAAAGCAGCTAGAGATGAAATCCGTCAAGGACACCCTGTCCTGCAGCGGCGTCAACACCAATCGCCAAGTCTCTATTCTCGGGGACCTTTTCGGCTTCTTTAGACGGCGGGTTCCAGCCGACCCGAACTCCGCCGTCACCGCGTCAGTGTCGGTCCGGGCTCAGTTGCAGGGCCTCGCAGCCCGCCACATTCACCTAAGTGGGGTATCCATTTGACTCAGGTGACCACAACATACTGTGGTTGGCCATTGGCGGCCCCCGGAAAGGCTTGCCGATAGCACCACGTTTCCAAGCCTGCGATGGCCATGGCGCGTGCGTAATCCTTGATCGGCCCGAAACGCAGCCTCGTGGCCCAATTGCCTGCAGACCGGCGTCTGGCGCCCCAGGGTGCATTCTGGGTGCAGTGTGCTGGCGTCCATGGATCGACCAAACCACAACGCCTAGGGGCTACCTGAGTCAAGTGGATACCCCATTTCACCTAAATATGATCACGGGTGGGGTTCGGCACACTGTCAGCCAATGGTCAGCAGACCGCAGACAGCAAGGTCGACTACGCTGTTTGTCGTACGCGCAACATTATGGCGCCGGTAGGTCTTGGCGTGGGCCGAGTCGAACACTTTGCGATCAGCGCGGCCGCTTCCAACGGCCGCGACGACCTTGGGAGCGAAGGCGAAGCGGACGATCTGTCCGACGAGTTGGCGGTCCCGAATAACGGAAAGTGGGGTATCCATTTGACTCAGGTGACCACAACATACTGTGGTTGGCCATTGGCGGCCCCCGGAAAGGCTTGCCGATAGCACCACGTTTCCAAGCCTGCGATGGCCATGGCGCGTGCGTAATCCTTGATCGGCCCGAAACGCAGCCTCGTGGCCCAATTGCCTGCAGACCGGCGTCTGGCGCCCCAGGGTGCATTCTGGGTGCAGTGTGCTGGCGTCCATGGATCGACCAAACCACAACGCCTAGGGGCTACCTGAGTCAAGTGGATACCCCATTTAACGGAATTGACGTTTTTCTGGTCCGCAACATCAGCGACACTTTCATCGGCATTTCTCCCCGTCCGGGCGACTGCGACAAAGGTGACAAGGACGACGGATTGATAGGCGGGGAGATCAACCTAGGATTCGGATCATTCTCCCGCACAGTGGCCCACAAACCCGACCCCTCCGCGCTTGCGCCAAATTGACCTGTCACTGATTTTTTCGTTGACTATCTGAGTATTTTCCGTTATAAACAACAAGGTGCATTGGGAACGCGCGGTACGCTCGGCCCGCTTGAGCAACGCGGACGCCGCCGGGGGGCCGGCAGTGATCGCCCCGGCATCGTGCTCGATCATCGGCAAGTCCTTGCGCCTGCTCGATGAAGGCATGAGCATGGTCGATTTGCTGATCACGTTACGATAGAAGGAGCTGGGGAAATGGCGTCAGTCAGGTCCATTCTGAACTGCATCGGTGTCAACACCAGCGGAAATGTCTCTGTCCTCCGGCGCCTGTTCGGCTTCATCCGGCAGCGAGTGCCTACGGACCCGGTATCGTCGGTCACGGCCCAGGTTTCAGTTCTGAAACAGCTCAACTCGCTGCAGGGCAGGCACATTCACCTGAACATCATCCGCGTGGGCATCGACAACTTCACCTCCGCCGAGGTCGACAAGATCGAATACTCGATTTACAAGGCGCGGAACATATTGAACACCCGCAGTCTCGGCATCGGTCGCGTCAACCACTACAACGTCACCTCGGGCCAGGCCAATGGACGCGACGACATCGGCAGCGACGACGAAGCCGAGGACCTCACCCAGGAGTGGACGGTGTCCAACAACGGGCTCGATGTTTTCATGGTGGACAACATCAGTGCAGGTTTCGTAGGCCTGTCGCCCGTTCCAGGTCCGTGCGATAAGGACGCCAAGGGCATGAACGGCGTGCTGGGTGGCGAGGTGAATCGCGGCTCGGAGAGGGTCGCTCGAACCTTCGCCCACGAGATCGGTCACTACCTCGGCCTCCCCCATCGCAACAACGACCCCGACAACCTGATGGCCCAAACCAGTGTGGCCAACAGCGTTCGCAACTCGGTCGAGCTGTCGAGCGGGCAAGGCAACACCATTCGTGGCCACTGCTCCGTGCAGAATGGCTGCTAGGAGCAAAGGAAGGAGCTGGCATGATTGCGACTGCGGATATTGAAAAGCTCGACGAAACCTTGGGTCCGAACGATCTCGTCGAGGTGGTGCGGGCGAGACGAGACCGCGGTTCCGTGGTCGGTGCCCTCAAGCAGTTTCGCCGGGTCCCAATCGCCCGCCGGCGTGAGGTTTTCCAATCGGTCCTGAAAGATACGAAACACCATCCCAGCGCCAGGCGAACCGTCGCCCGCGAGCTAGGTACGGAACTCCAGCCGGAGAATCAGGCCATCCTGTTGCGCAGTCTAAGGGTGAAGCAGGACTTGGTTCTGGCGAGCGTGGCGCAATCCCTCGGCCGAATCGGAGACGAGAAGGCGCTGGATCAACTCGAGAAAGTCGACCTCGCAGGGCGGAGCGCCGCCGCCGCCGCCGTTGGCTTCGCCAAAACGCTGATCGGCTATCGCCACCGCCTCGACAAGCACATGATTGATCCGCCACCGGAATCGAAGCTCTTGCAAGTTGCCGATCCGATCACTTTCAGAGCAGGGCGGGCCAAGCCGGAAACGGTCCAGGAAGCTCTCGGCGAAATCGGCCGCGACCTGCCCGCCGTCAGGCTCATCGCGGAAGGCGCCAGCAGGTTGGTCTGCCGGTCCGATGAATTCCTTTTGCTCTTCACCGAGGAGTTCCAATCGGCCGGTGCACTCGGAACCCTCCGCAGCAAAAGCGCGCTGCCGATGGTGCTGCTCAAGAAAGGTCTCTCCCTGGAGCGCTACTCGCTGTCCCAGTACATCTTCACCCAGCCTTCCGGGCGGCGCGGAGGAATCGTGCTATTGGGGACCCGGCCAGGAGGCGCTCTCACCTACGTCGGGTCGGTGCAGGCCGCCGGCAACGCGTTTTCATTCACCCTCAAATCGGTGGAATCCCGCTACGCCGCTCCGGTGGACGTCGAAGGGCGATACAACACGGTCACGCGCGCGCTTACGCTTTCCCGATCGCTGTCCGGTGTCACGGTCGCCGCCAAGGCGAGCCCAGCGGCCACTCCGCGCGAGGCTGCCTGAACGGGGCTGAGCGTTGCAGCGCTTCATCGCCGCTCAGGTTTCCAACAACCAGACGACGCGGGATTGCCGGGATACCTACGCGTCACACCGTGCCATCGTCATGGCACTCATCGAGCGGCTCCGCCGGGATGGCAACTCCACCATCGCCATTCTCGGCGCCGGCAACTGCAACGATCTGGACCTCGCCAGCCTGGCTGACAACTTCCGCGCCGTCCATCTGATCGACCTGGACCGCGAGGCTCTTTCCCACGGCCTGCGCTCCCAAGCCACCACCGGCGACACCCGCCTCCATTGTCACGCCCCGGCCGACATCACGGACCCTGAGTTCACGCTTGATCCCCCTGTTGACGTCGTCGTCTCCTGCTGCGTGTTCTCACAGATCGTCGACGCCGCGGCGAACGACGGCCTACCCGCCGCGGCACTCAACGATCGTGTGCTCGATCTCCGGCGGCGCCACTTCGAGTTGCTCCTGCACTCTGTCCCCGAAGCCGGAACGGCCATTTTTGTCTCCGACTGCGTGTCCTCGGAAACCCTGCCGGAACTGCTCTCTCTACCGCCACAGAAAGCGGGAGCCGCTCTGCACCAGGCGATCACCGAGCGCAACTTTTTCACTGGACTGAATCCTCATGCGATCGCGGCCATGCTCCGCCGGGAGCCTAGCCTTCGCACTCGCATTCGCGACCTACACTTCGTCTCTCCCTGGGTCTGGCGCCTGTCCGAGCGCAGTGCGCGCCTCACCTACGCCTTTCTGATTCTCAAGCATCCATTTTCGCCAGTCGCTTCTACGCTACTTTCCGGCGCAAAAAGCAGTTTACTGAAAGAGGCCGTCGGACCGAGCAGGAGGAGTGCCGGGGCAAACGCAAGAAAGCCCCTGCGAAGACACCGCAGGGGGATGGGACGGCAGTTCGAGGACCGGAAGGTGTGAACAAATTCAGCCCGCAGACCACATTCCGATCACAGATCTTTGGGAACTTTATTCCCCTTCTTTCCAATCACTTATCGCTCCTCAGGGGTCAAGCCGCTGCCACCCTCTTGTTACCCTGGAATCGGAGGATGGGAGAAGCCAAGTCGTGCTCGGGAGAGTGCAAGATCGTTCAACCGACAAACACCTCTGGGCAGTCCGTCGAGACCGTTCGAACCCGGATTGGCAAGGCGACCTCGCGGCGCCGCTCAGCGGGACCCGCGTTACCCAACGATTCTGCTGGGCAACATCGTCCAGCGCCGGAAACCCAGTCACAGAATCTTCATCCCACAAAATCAATCACTTACGGCGAAAACGGCCGATTACCACAGACCGGTGCGCTACCCTGAGACCGGAGAGGGGGGAGAGAGGGAACGTGACAACACACGGATGAAAACTTTGGCGAAAACCTTGCCAAACCGTGCCAAAAGGCCGGCCAGCCGGCCCGGGTCACCCACGTGGCTGTAGCAGCGCCCAACGTCGCCCCGCCAAGTTGGGAAACTGGGGGGATCGCATCGCTAGCGGAGGTCGCTCTGCGATCTCATGATCTCCTCCGCGAGTGACGTCCTGATGCTGAAAGGGATAGTGGGGCATCTCTGAAATCGTAGCTCCGTGTAGCGGACGCCGAGTTGGGTCTTCGTGGATGTCGAGATGTCGTGCCACGGGACGAGCAGGGGCGGGTGGCCGATTCGAAACAGGGCCATCACGGCCAAATGGAGCCCTTCGTGGCTGACGCCGAGATGGAGCCCGCCCTTGATCCCCATGCCCCAACGAAGAAAGGCGGTCCGGCGTTTCCATTGATGTCCTGTGAAGACACCTGAGTAGCGGTAGAACTCGGCAAGGCACGCCCACCCACTCAGCCGGCCCGTCAGCACCGAAATCCCGACCCACAGTAGCGGGAACAGTAGCGGGAACGCGAGCAGCAACAGTGAGATCTTCATGGTCGCCATCTCCATGCGGCGTTATACTTTCGGACGGTTCGGCAGCGTGCTATCCCGGGGTTTCACCCTTGGCCAGTACCAATGAAATGCGTCCGGGCGACGGCGGCGTCAAGCACGGCGGCCGAAGAACTCGCGCGTCAGCTTGCCGACCAGCGCCAGCGAACCCAGCACGCCGATCAGGTTGGGGATCGCCATCAGACCGTTGAGCGTGTCGGCGAGGTCCCAGATCAGGCGCAGGCTGCCGGTCGCTCCCAAGTACACGAACACGATCCACAGCAGCCGATAGGGGACCTGCGCCCCGGTTCCAAACAGGTAGGTGGCGCCGGTCTCGCCGTAGTAGGCCCAGCCAATTACGCTCGAGAAGGCGAACAGAATGAGTCCGACGCTCACGATCAAGCCGCCCCAACCGCCCGGCAGGCCGATCTCAAAGGCCTTGGCGGCGAGCGGAGCGCCGGTCTCGCCGCTCTGCCAGGCGCCGGTGGCCAGCACGACGAACCCGGTCAGCAGGCAAACGACGATCGTGTCGACGAAGACCTCGAAGATGCCGTACGTCGCCTGTCGCGCAGGGTGATCGGTCACCGCCGAGGCATGCACGATGGGCGCGCTGCCGAGGCCCGCCTCGTTGGAGAACATCCCGCGGGCGATGCCGTAACGGACTGCCGCCGCGACCGTTGCGCCGGCGAACCCCCCGGCCGCCGCCTGGCCTTGAAACGCCGACGACAAGACCAGCTCAATTACGGCCGGAATCTCGCCGAAATACTTCACCACGATGATTACGCAGCCCAGCAAGTAGATGGCGCACATGAACGGCACCAGGAACTGGGTCACCTCGGCGATGCGGCGGATCCCGCCGATCACGACCAGCGCCGTCAGGCCGCACAGGGCCAGTCCGCTGATCCAGGGAGGCACGCCGAAGCTCGTCTGCGCGGCATCGGCCACCGAGTTGGCCTGCACCATGTTGCCGATCCCGAAAGCGGCCGTTGCGGTGAACGCGGCGAACACCACGCCCAGCCAGCGCATGTTGAGCCCTTTCGAGAGCACATACATCGCGCCGCCGCGGACGATGCCCTGGTCGTCACGCTCGCGGTAGTTGAGAGCGACCGCGATCTCGGAGTACTTGGTGGCCATGCCGACCACCCCGGACACTAATAGCCAAACCAGCGAGCCCGGCCCACCCAGGAAGATGGCCGTCGAGACGCCCGCGATATTGCCCACTCCGACGGTAGAAGCCAAGGCGGTCGAAAGCGCCTGGAACGGTGTGACGGTGCCTTCCCCCTCGGCGGCGTGGAACAGCTTGCCGAGCACTTCGCGAAACGAGAAGGCCAGCTTGCGAAACTGAACCCCGCGCGTGACCCATGTAAGAACGAGGCCCGCGCCGATTAGGAGAATCATCATCGGGGGGCCCCAGACGAGGCTGTTGAGTTGGCTGTGCAGGTCTTTCAATAAATCCACGAGTTCACCCTATTCCGTTCGCTATTTGCCGGCTCCTTAGGGCCGTGACCGTATCTGCGAAATACACTACTTAGCTGACCGGCTCCGCATCCACCTGTGCCGGAGCCGCCGATGGCTCGATCCGCACCTTGCTAATCCGGTTGTGCTCCATGGTAAGCACGGTAAATACGCGCCCGAGGTACGCAACCGACTCGCCGCCCTTGGGGATATAGCCTAACTTGCTCAACAGGAATCCCGCCAGCGTCTCAAAACCGGCGTCGTAGGGAAGCTCGATGTCGTATTGGTTGGCGAGGTCGAGGATGTTGGTATTGCCATCGATCTCGACGACGCTTGCGCCGATTTGCAACTCCTCGGGCTTGACCCGTTCGTGCTCGTCGCGAATCTCGCCCACGATCTGCTCCAGCGCGTCCTCCACTGTTACTAGGCCCGACAGCGTTCCAAACTCGTCCACCACCATCGCTATATGGAACCGCCTGCGTTGAAACTCCTCGAGCAGCTCGTAGAGGAACTTCGTCTCGGGCACAAACGAGACGTTATGGGTGAAGGCGCGCAACAGGAACGGCGGCGGCGGACGGTCGAGCATCTGCCAGCGGCGCGTCTGCTGCATAAACGACCAAATCTCCTTGGCGTAGACCACGCCGACCACGTGCTCAGGGGATCCCTCATACACCGGGATGCGCGAGTGGTGCGAACGGACCACGCAATCGATAACCTGGTCGAGCGAGGAGTCGATCGGCAGCGCAATCATCTCCTGCCGGGGCACCATGACCTCGCGCACGGTGAGGTCGTAGAAGTCGATCGAGCGGTGGAGCATCTCTTCCTGCAGCTCGGCGAGTTTGCCCTGGCGCTGGCTGAGGGTGACGATCAGCTTCAACTCCTCGGCCGTGTGAGCGCTCTGCGACAGAGTCATCTTGAGCCCTAATAGCCGCGAGAGCAGCCGCGCGGTGCGCTCCACCAATGAGACGAAGAAGCTTGTTGTGCGCAGGAACAATTGCAGTGGCGGCGCAACCGCCAACGCCAGCCGATCGGCCCGCTCGAGTGCCAGGTTCTTCGGCACGACCTCGCCCACGACCATATGCAGGAAGGTGATCAACGTGAACCCGACGCCGAAGGAGATCACGTGCGCGAGTTCCTCTTGGCCAACCAGCAGCGAGCCGGTCAACGGTTCCAGTACCCGGAAGACGGTACTCTCCCCGGCCCACCCGAGACCCAGGCTTGCCAGCGTCACGCCGAGTTGCGTCGCCGAGAGCATGCGGTCCGGCGTCGCCAACAGCGCCAAGACCATCTTCGCGGCGCGGCTGCCGCCGTCAGCCAGCTCGCGGATACGCGTCTCGCGTACCGAAACCAGCGCTACCTCGGCTGCCGAAAAGAAGGCGTTGATCCCAAGCAACAGGGCCAGGACCACCATCCGAAGGGTGATCGGTAGATCTTCCATGGGTCAGGAGGCGTGGGCGAAGCCGGGGTGGTGGCGAGCGTGGATGGGGCGCCTCAATCCTATCACGGGATTGTCAAGATGTGATTCAAGCAACAAGCTTCCTCGACCCCTATAACTTCGACCTAACGCTCGAGCACAAAGTCGACCTCGTACATGTCGTACGCGGTTCTCGACATCCCGAGCCGGCGGTAACTGCGTTGCGCGTTCTCGTTGTTCTCGTCGACGTAGAGCCGGATACCGCAAACGTCGCCGGCCGCCTTGGCCTGCTCGACGATCGTGGTATGTAACCGGGTGTACACCCCGCGACCCCGGTAGGCCGGATCGACATAGACGCTCTGGATCCACCAGAACACTCCGTTGCGCCAGTCGCTCCATTCGTAGGTGATCATTAACTGGCCCACCACCCGCCCGTCGGCCTCGGCCACGAGATAGAATCCCTTGGTCTCGTCTTCCAGCACCGCGCTGGCAGCCGGCAGGAGCCGTTGCTGATCGAGATCGAGTTGCTCGATCTCGCGCGCCATCGCCGCGTTATGATGCGCAATCACCTGTGCGTCGCTCGTGGAAGCCCGCCGAATCGTCACACTCATCAACAAGACCCTCGGTGTCCTCAAGCCACTATACACTTGGTGGGGTCCCCTGAAATCTAGGCTACCGCGGATTCCCATCCGCGGCGCGGTCGTGCCGCGGCGCGCAGTTGCGGCGGACCGGAGCTTCAAGCAATCGTCAAAATCCTTACGTACGGATTTGGGCCAAGGCCTTTCACCCAGCGACGCTGCGCGGCTGCGGTAGAATCCGAGTTGAGGTTGATTCCGTCACGTTCCGCACTCGACGTTCCCTCACGCGTCACCATTCCACCGTGCTTCACGAACCACGCGCCGCGGCGGAAGGCCCAGAGCAAGGCGCATTGCAGGCCGCCGGCGCGGGTCTGATTCGCTAACGCCGGCCGACCCTAGAGGAACTTCTTGTACACCCACCTTATAGAGATCGCCGCGGAGACGCCGGACGACGCGGCGATCGAGCAAGCCGCCGAAGCGATCCGCGCCGGGAAGGTGGTGGCCATCCCGACGGACACGCTTTACGTGATGGTGGCCGACCCTTTCAGCTTGCGGGCGGTGGCATCGGTGTATGCCGCGAAAGGCCGCGAGCCGCATCGCTCGTTGCCCATCCTGGTCGACTCGCTGCAAATGGCGGAGGACTATGCGGCCCACCTGAGCGCGCGCTTCTACCTGCTGGCGCGGCGTTTCTGGCCGGGTCCGCTAACGATCATCGTGTCCGCGTCACCTCTGTTGCCACTCAAGGTCACGGGGCACACCGGCCGACTCGCCGTGCGGCAAAGTCCCGCCCTCGTGCCCAACCGGCTGATCGAGATTCTCGAAACGCCGATCATCGCCACCAGCGCCAACCGCTCGGGCGAGGCAACCTGCCGCAGTGGCTTTGAAGTATTGGGCCAGATGGACGGCCGCGTTGACCTCATCCTTGACACCGGCGCCATTGCCGGCTCCGGCGCCACCACCGTCGACATCACCGACCCGGACTGGAAGATCATCCGCCACGGCGCCGTCCCCGAAGCCGCTCTACAGGACGCCTTGCGGTCCTAAGCACGCTACGATTGTGCGTGCTGTGTATAAACAGTTAGTTCGTTCAGGTCGGTTGGCCGCGACCGCGTGACGAGGCTTACCGCGTACCCCACCGCGCAGGACGTGAGAAGCCCAACCATCGCGTACAGAAAGAAGCTGACCGCCGTGTAGTTCTGCACAAAGTAAACCGCCACGGCGCCCGCCACGAAGCCCGCGACTGCCCCCGTCGAGTTCGCCCGCCGCGTGAAGATCCCCAGCACGAACAGCCCCGCCATGCTGCTACTGAGTAAACCCACCAGCACGTTGAAGAAGTCCCACAGCGACAGGATCTCGTAGCCCGCCATCAGCACCGCGGTCACGGTTGCCAGGGTGCCGAGAATGGTCGTGAGCCAACGCGCCAGGTTGAGGCAGCGATGATCGGAAGCGCCGGGCCGGAAGCGGCGATAGAAGTCGGTCACGATCGCGGTCGAAACGCTGTTGAGGCTGCTATCGAGCGACGACATCGAAGCGGCAAACAGAGCGGCAATTACCAAACCCGTCACGCCGCTCGGCAACTGTTGCGCGATGAAGTAGGGGAAGATCGAGTCGTTCGCCGTTGATGGGTTGAGCAACTCGGGCTGGGTCTTGTAGAAAGCGTATAGCGCGCTCCCGAGCGCGAACCAGACGAGTGCCGTCGGCGCGGTGATGATTGCGTTGGTCCAGATGGAGCGGGCGGCTGCCTTCTCATCTTTCGTCGTGAGATAACGCTGCACGACTACCTGGTCGGAGGTATAAGTCACCAGGTTGATGAATAGGTTGCCGACAATCATGACCCACAGGGCCGTGGTCGTGTAGTCCCAGGTCAGGTTGGCGAGGCGAAACTTGTCGTCGGCCATGCCGAGGGTCCAGATCGTGCTGACCCCGCCGTCCAAGTGGAAGATCATGATCGCGAGACTGAAAAGCGCGCCGCCCAGCAGGACGAACACTTGCAGAACGTCGGTCCACACCACGGCCTCGATGCCGCCCAACACCGTGTAGATCGTGCTCAGCACGCCCATGACCAGGATGCAGATGTAGACGTTCACACCCGTCACCGTCGAGAGCGCCATCGCCGGCAGGTAGAGCACGATCGCCATACGGCCCAACTGGAACAGGATGAAAGCCGCGCTCGCCAGCATTCGGGTCAAACCGTTGAAGCGGCGTTCGAGGTACTCGTAGGCGGTGGTCAGATTGAGACGCCGATAGAACGGGAGGTAGAAGTAAATGACCAGGGGCGCGACTAGTACGATGGCCAAAGTGTTGACGAGATAGGTCCAGTCGGTTGCGTAGACCTTCGCCGGGACCGCCATGAACGTTATGGCGCTTAACTGCGTGCCGAACAGGCTTACGCCGGCGGCCCACCACGGGATGCGGCGGCCCGCCAAGAAGTAGTCCTCGGTTGATTTCTCGCGGCGGGAAAAGTAGATGCCCATCACGACCAGCGCGGCGAGATAGATCGCAAGAAGTGTGTAGTCGAGAGTCGTGAAGCTCGACGAGGCCGCTTCGATCGTTACCGCAAGCACCGACGGTGAGCGATGGCCGGGGCGGTCCTCGCCGCTTGGGATCACGACCTGATCGTTCCAACGGACGGCGTGGGTCGTGGCCAGGCTTTCGGGGATAGCGCCCACCGGGGTCCAGGTGTCGGTGATCGTGTGATACGCCAGAACGTCTCGCGGGAAGCCCGGGTGGTTGTCGCCGAGTTGCTGCCCGAACAGCTTACCGTCGTCTCCGCCGAAGACGAGGATGTGCGAGGGACCAACGGCGGCGGCGGGCGCGGCGACGATCGGCTTCGGCGGCGGCGCTACGGGTTCCCAGCCGTCGCCGGGCCGGTAGCGGTAGGCATCGGTGAGGAAACGGCGCGTGACCTCGCCGTCCTCGCCGCGGATGAGATCCGCTCCACTGAAGATGTACACCGCACCGTCTTGCGCGACTGTTACGGGAAGAATGCGCGCTGGGCCAGGCCAGGGTTCGAGCGTTTGCCACTGCGGTTGGGCCGATTGCAGGTCCAGCGCCCAGAAGTTCCGCATCGCCGCTGCGGCCTCGGGTGACCCTGTGGCGCCGGGGGAATCTGTGGCGTCGGGCGACTCCTGTCCGCCGGCCACGTAGATGGTCGAGCCCAGCAGGGCAGCGCTTGTCATCGCACAGGCAGCGGGCAGATCGGGTAGGAGCGTCTGTTCGATCTGGCCGCTGCGGAAACGCAGACGGCGCACTTCGCGGTAGTGTCGCTCGGCGTCGCCGCCACCGATGAGAATCAACCCGTCGCCGGTCGAGACGCTTGCACCGTAGGCCAACGGGCGGTCAAGCGCGAAGCCGGCCTTCCAGCTTGTAACGCCCGGCTCGAGAACAAAGATCTCCCCCCGCCAAACCTTCTCGCCCCCCTCGAACGGCGGGACTGGGAAATGGGAACCGCCGGCGACGATCAGCACGCCGTCGGCCGTGCCCGCGAACGGGCCGCCCAAACCCAAGGGCTCGGGCAAGTCGGGCAGGTTGGTCCACTGAAGAGAGGGTTGAGCGAAGGCAGGCGCACAGAGGAGAAGTAACGCCAAGAGGGCGTGCCTGACCATGCCGCGACCGTGACGGGGGGTTTGCAACACAATCTGCGGAGACCGTTGCGAAACGCGACTAGTGGAATTTCGCGGAGATTCCTTAGGCGTAGGAGTATCCAACGAGGCTGTAGGGGCGGGCCCCTGTGCCCGCCCGCCCGCGCGTTTACCGTAAAGTCTTCTTTGCCGACAGTCCACTAGCGAAGTCTGCGACCTCAAACCAACGAGCCCAAACCGAGCCCGGAACGCCAGTGACGGGTGCGCTGCCGCTATGCCACCGGCGGGGGATTGACCCCTCACTTGCGTTCGGGGCTCGGTTCCGTCCCGGCGCCGCTCCCTGAAAACTTGACACGTTTGTTCAGATGTCGATGGGTTCAGACGACTCGGCACGATGACCCGACACGCTCACTCGGTGGCGATCGCGGGCCGCTGCTTGTGCCACTCCGTCGCCCGCTCGTAGGCGTGGCCGACTTCCATGATGCCCGTCTCGTCCCACAGGCGCCCGATGATCTGTAACCCGATCGGCAACCCCGCGGTGCTCAACCCGCAAGGGACCTGCAACAGAGGGAGGCCCGTCATATTCAGCGCACGCATGTTGCGTGTCGTCGCCATTCGAACGTTGCGCACCTCGCCACCGATCTCGGCCGTGTCTTGCCCGATTTTCGCCGCTGGAATCGGGATGGTTGGCGTCACGATGACATCGACCTGCTTCAACAAGTCATTGAAGCCCTCCCCCAACGCCCGGCGTCTCCGCTGTGCGTTGAGATAGTCGATGGCGGAGATGAACCGGCCCTGATCGATCAGCCGCCGTACGTCGTCACCGAAGCCGTCCCGGTGATGGTCGAGACGCCGTGCGTGGACCGAGCTGGCTTCCACCAATAGGATCAACATCGCCACGCGATTGAACTCCTCGATGTCGGGGACGGTGATGTCGACCAACTCGGCGCCAAGGTTCTCGAGGACTTTCACGGCTTGGCGAACCGCGGCCTCGACCTCGGGGTCGAGCTTGTCGAAGTAGAAATTGCGCGGTACACCGATCTTCTTTCCGGCGAGGTTGGGTTCCTCGACAAGTTCCACTGCCGTCACCGGCCGGTTTACACAACTCTCGTCGCGCGCATCGTAGCCGGCGATTGCCTCGTATACCTTCGCAGTGTCGCGAACCGTGAGCCCAAACGGTCCGGCATGGTCGAGCGTGTGGCCCAGTGGGAAAACTCCGTAGCGGCTCACGCGGCCGAACGTCGGTTTCAGCCCCACGAGCCCGCACAAAGATGCGGGGATGCGAATCGAGCCGCCGGTATCCGACCCCAGCGAAAAACTGCACATGCCCGCCGCCAGGGCCGATGTCGAGCCGCCGCTCGACCCGCCTGGGATGCGGTTGGTATCCCACGGATTGCGGATCGTACCGAAATGGGGGTTGTTGCTGGTGATGCCATAGGCCCACTCGTGCAAGCCGGCTTTCCCGACCATCACCGCACCCGCCTCGTTGAGCTTTTCGATGACGGTAGAGTCGAAGTCGGGCACGAAATCGGCCATGAGTTTCGAGCCGACCGTCGTCGTGATGCCTTTCGTATAGAAGAGGTCTTTGGCGGCGTACGGGATGCCGTGCAACGGACCGCGGTATTGGCCGGCGGCGATCTCGGTCTCCGCGTGCCGGGCCTGCCGCAGAGCGTGCTCTTCGGTGATGGAAATGAACGCGTTCAGCGCGGGCTGACGCTTCTCGATCGAAGCCAGCGCCTCACGCGTCAAATCAACCGGTGACAATTCGCCGCTCTGGATCTTGGGAGCGAGCTCAGAGATAGTCATCAACAGGTTCATGTCGGTTCTCGGATGCTCACTCGTTGCCTGGCTGAAAACGGGTCACCGGATCGATGGTGGCGAGGTCGCGGTCGAGCGAGCGGCGGATGATTTGCATCAGGTCATCCAACACCGGCTCGATCTCGTCAAGTTGTTCGTCAGGGATGCGTAGGTCGAGGGCTTCGGCGATCGGTTTCAACATGACAGGGCATGATAGCAAGGAGGAGCCGGTAGCTACACAGCGCGCGGCCTTGGCAGGCTGGGCTGCCTCGGCGGCCTTTGCGAATCTCGGCGTCCTTTGCGAGAAACTCTCCCCCCGCGGGCGGCCTACAGTTTACCCCGGATTTCCGATTTGACCGTTGCCTGCTAACCAACCGGGCACTCTCAGCGCCCTTACAGATGCGGGTTTGAGCGCAGCGCAAGAGAGCGGGAGGGCGACACCCAGTGGGTGACAAAGAGCAGAGGGCATTTCAGCTATCGTTCAACGGATTTCTGAAGGTCGATTTCCAAGGCTCGCGGGTGACCTCCGATGGCGGGCTTGTTCTCGTCCGAGAACTGGACGAGCGGCTCGGAGTGGGCAAGCTGATCGACGAGCATCTGACGGATTCGCGACAAGGCTCGAACAAGAAGTTCCCGCTGGCCGATCTGGTGCGACAGTCGGTCTACAGCCGACTCGCAGGCTACGAGGACCTCAACGATGCCGTTCGTGTCTCCGCCGATCCGACGTTTCGCTTGCTGGGCTCGAAGAAAAACTGGGATCGCGGTGGGGCGCTCACCTCGCGACGGCAAAGTTTTGAGGCAGAGCTGCTGGCCAGTGAAGAAAACCTGCTTGGGTTGATGGCGGTGAACCGCGAGTTGGTCGCTCAAGCCGAAGCGCAGGACCAGTCCGAGCGCGTCGTGCTCGATATGGACTCCACCGAGAGCCCGGTCCACGGTCAGCAGGAAGGCAGTGCCTACAACGGGCACTTCGAGTCCACCTGCTAGCACCCGCTGTTGCTGTTCAACCAGCACGGCGATTGTCTGGCGGCGAAACTGCGAGCGGGCAACGTCTCCAGCGCCGAGGACTGGGACGAGTTGCTGCTGCCCGAGATCGAGCGCCAACAGGCCGAAGGGAAACACGTGACGTTCCGGGCCGACGCCGCCTTCGCCAAGCCGGAGATTTACGAAGCGTTGGAGCAGCGTGGCGTGGACTATGTGATTCGCATGCCGGCCAACAAGAACCTGGAGTTGGAGATCGAAGATATTCTGTTCCGTCCGCCGGGCAGGCCGAGCGCCAAGCCGCTGGTGCGCTACAAGAGCTTCCGCTACCAAGCCGCGAGCTGGTCCAAGCCCCGACGGATCGTCGCCAAGGTCGAGCTTCATCCCGGCGAGTTGTTTGCGCGACCCGGCTTCCTGGTAACCAACAAGGCCTTGCCGAGCCGCTCCGTAGTGCGCTTCTACAACAAACGCGGGACCGCCGAGCAGTGGATCAAGGAAGGCAAACAGGCCACGAACTGGACGCGGCTGTCGTGCCATCGCTTTCGAGCGAACGAGGTGCGGCTGCAACTGAGCGTGCTGGCTTACACCCTGGGCAACTTGTGGCGGCGGCTCGGACTGCCGAGCAGGATCAAGAGTTGGTCGCTGACGACCTTGCAACACAGGTTAATGAAGACGGGCGGTCGGCTCGTCAAGCACGCCCGCTATTACTGGCTGCTGCTGGCGGAGGGGCATCTGAACCGGCGGCTGTTCGGTGACATGCTCAGGCGGCTCGCGGCGCTACCAGTGCCAGGCGGGTAGCTAGCGACGGGCTGCGACGGACAAGAGACGCCGAGTTGCTGAAGAGCGAACTACTAGGGAGCAGTATCGGCGAAAAGCCCCCCAGCGAGTTGGAACGCGGCGATGAAGCGGCATTCAGCGACCGAATCGGGGGCGAACGGGGCATCGACCGTGAGAGGAGAACCAAGGTCTTGCATCCGAGCCGCGGATGGGAGTACCCTGACCGTGTCGGGATGGCCAAAACGGAAATCCCGGTTTACAGTGTTGGTGATACCCATGCCCACGACCCTAGCCCGTTTATTCCGTCACGCTGTCTCCTACGACAAGCCCGACATGATGCTGGCGAAGTCCGAGGGACGCTACCAGCCCATCTCGTCGGCCGAAGTCTACCGCCGTGTTGGCCGCCTTCATTTCGAGCTGAAAGACGTCGGCCTTGGGCCCGGCGATCGCTGTGCCCTGATGTCGGAGAACCGCTGGGAATGGGCGGTCGCCGATTTCGCGATGATGACGGCGGGCATCGTCAGCGTTCCGCTGTATCCCACGCTTCCGGCCGAACAGGCCCACTACATCGTCGAACACTCCGAAGCCCGCGTCGCGTTCGTCTCGAACCAAGGCCAGCTCGACAAGATTCTCGAAGTCTGGGACCGGCTGCCAAACCTGGAAGGCGTCGTGGTGTTCGATCCGGTTGCGTTGAGCGACGACCGCATTACGACACTCGGCTCGTTACTCGGCGACGCGCCTCTCAGCGATTCCGAACGCGCGGAGTTCGAAGACGCCATCAGTGTCGTCGAACCCGAGCACCTGGCCAGCATCATCTACACCTCCGGCACGACGGGCACGCCCAAAGGCGTGATGCTGACCCACGACAACTTCTCGACCAACGTCCGCGACAACGGCCTGGAAGTGTTCGAAACCGACGTGGCCCTGTCGTTCCTGCCACTTTCCCACGTGGCAGAACGGATGGCCGACTACACCTTCTTCAAGGAAGGCGCGACGATTGCCTACGCCGAGTCGATCGATGCGGTGCCCGAGAATCTGCGGGAAGTGCGCCCCACCATCGCCGTGGGCGTTCCGCGGTTCTTCGAGAAGGTACAGGACCGAGTGTTGACAGCGGTCGCCGAAGCACCAGCCCTTCGGCGGAAGCTTTTCCACTGGGCGCTGGCAGTGGGGCAAGCAGCCCTGCCGTATGAGCTTGATCACCGCCCGCTGCCGAGCGCGATGCGGCTCAAAAGGCGATTGACGGACAAGTTGGTCTTCTCGAAACTTCGGGCCCGGCTGGGAGGCCGGCTGCGGTTCTTCGTCTCCGGCGCGGCTCCTCTGCCGCAGCATGTGGCCGAGTTTTTTCTCGCCGCGGGTATCAAGATCTGCGAGGGCTACGGCTTAACCGAGACGTCGCCCGTGGTGTCGCTCAATTGTCCCGATACTCTGCGGCCCGGCACCGTTGGCCGCGTGATCAAAAACGTGGAGGTCCGCATCGCCGACGATGGCGAAATTCTCGTCCGCGGACCGAACGTTATGCGGGGTTATTACAAGAGAGACGAGCTGACGCGGGAGACCATCGTCGATGGCTGGCTTCACACCGGCGACGTCGGGCGTTTCGACGACGACGGCTACCTGATCATTACCGACCGCAAGAAGGACCTCTGCAAGACCTCGGGCGGCAAGTACATCGCTCCCCAACCCATCGAGAACCGCATCAAGACCAGCCTCTACGTCTCGGCGGCCGTCGTCATCGCCCAGGGAAGGAAGTTCCCCTGCGCGCTGATCGTGCCGGACTTCGAAAGGGTCAAGCAGTTCGCCGGCGAGCGGAGCATCGCCGAGACGACACCCGCCGCCCTGGCCGCCCACCCCGACGTACGGCAGCTTATCGAGAAAGAAGTGGAAGCGGCGTGCGCACCCCTAGCCCGCTACGAGCAGGTGAAGAAGATCGTCCTGCTCCGGAGCGAGTTCTCGATCGAAAGGGGGGAAATCACCCCGACCATGAAGGTGCGGCGGCGGGAGGTGGAGCGACGGTACTCCGTCGAGATCGAAAAGATCTATACGTTAGAACGTTGATCGGTCCGTCACGTCCGGGCCCTCGCCCGCCGCTTCTTGGCCGCTCCCCGTCTTGTGCCCTTGGTCGGGCGAACCTTTGAGAACTCCTCCAGATTTGTTTTCCGCAAATAAGCAAGCACGGTTCGGCGCACCGCCTTGAACGACTTCTCTAGAGGACAGTGATCCCGGTCGCGATAACCGAGAACGCTCTGCTCGAACGGTTTCGGTCCCTCTACCGCCTCGATTACATCCATCAAGCTGATGCGCTTTGCGGGACGGCCTAGGCGGAATCCCCCGTTGCGGCCCTTCTCCGAATCGAGCAGCCCCTTCCGAGCTAACTGCTGAAGTGTTTTCGCCAACGAAGAGGCAGGGATTCGCTCTTGGGCGGCGATCTCGTAGGCCATGAGCCGCGTCTGCTCCGGCACTCTTGCCAGGCAAATCAGGGCACGGACGGCGTACGCTACGGGTCGTGAAAAAATCATCCTTTCGGGCCCTTCCCCGTCAAAAGCGGCAATCTGAGCTACGGAGCCGGCCAGTTGAGATGCCGGTGGAGGAAATCGAAAGTCCCGACGCCGTTGATCTCGTGCGGGCCGTCGAAGTACTCGATTTCGGTCCGGTCGCCGAGACCCAGCTTGACGAAGTGACGGCGGACCTTCGCGAACTCGTACGCCACCCATTCGTCCGGAGCGACGCCGTCATCATGTCCGCGCTCGACCATGAATGGACGCGGCGCCATCATGTTGCCCAGCTCGCCGTAGTTGAACGTGTTGCCAAGATCGAACTCGAACATCTCGTATTCGATCGTGTACATGTAGCTGTAGCGGTGGCTTGCGCTCGTGTTCTTCCAGATCCATTCGTTGAAGTCGGCCGAGCAGATCGAGAGAGCATACTGCTTGAGCAAGGGCGGCACGCGAACGGCTGTCTTGCCGCCATACGACAGTCCGTAAAAGCCGATGCGGTCTTTGTCGACAAACGGCTGGGTTGAGAGCCACTCGAGGATGCGCTGATGCTGGCCGAGGATGAACGAGAACAGCGACCGCTTGAGCGGGTTCCCCTTCCGTTGCAGCACGCGAAAGTCATCACGCCCGATGTAGGGGTTCTGCGGCGCGAAGACGATGAAGCCGCGGTCCGCGAGGCGCGCCCCGTAGTGGTGGTAGGGGCCCGTGATGTTTTTGTCAACAAGCATCTGTGGACGGCCTTCGAGCCCGTGCTGCGTCACGACCACCGGACGCCTCTCGCCCGGCCGCAGGTCTTTCGGAACCAGCAGTATCCCGTACGCGAACACATCCGGCCAGACCGGTAGGACGACTTCATAGCCGATCCACTTTTCGGTCTCGTAGCTCTGGCGTGAACGGGCCGTGAGCGGCTCGCTGGGATCCGGCAGGCGTCCCATCACTTCGTTCCAGAAGTAGTCCCGGTAGTGATCGAGGCTGCGGTCCCAGGCTTCGGCGGACGAGCGGTCGGCGCGGGCCCAGAACTCCCGGCGGGTAAACTCGGATTGGCGCACGACTTGTTGTGACAACTCGACGAGTTCGTCGAACTGACGCCGCAGGCGCACGGCCGCGTCGAACACCCTGCGCCGGTCTTGCGGGGCGTTGCCGGCCCCAGACAGGCCGGACCCAGGGACCGCGTCTCCACCCAGGCCGCCTACGAACGCCGAGAGGGCTGCTTCGGTGCCGGATTGACCCCGGCCTTGATCGCTCTTCACCAGCCGGAGCCGGTCGCCGACCCCGAGCTTGTCAAACACCTCCGACGCTCGGTTGACTTCGGAGGAAACTTGGTCGAGGGACGGCGTTGCGATGCGGCCCGGCGCCGCCCCACGGCGCTGCGGTGTGGCGGGCGGAGGGCCGTCGAGTTCCGGAGCGCGGGATGCCTCGATGACCAAGTGTCGGGGCGCCACTAGGCCGGCTAGTTCCGCATCACCGAACTCCGTAAGCAAGCTCCACACGTTGCGATAGATCGGCTCTTGCCAGAGCTGCTCGCGCGGACCGAAGTACCCGCTCACCAAGGCCGCGTCGAGTCGGGTGTCGGCTGCTGCACTGTAAAGGGCCAGCAAGCCGCCTTCGCCGTACCCGGCCACGCCGACCGGCAGGTCCGGCCACTCGCGCTTGAAGCCGTCCACCGCGGCCAGCACCTTCTGCACCTCGTAGCCGATGATGTGGCGGCCCATTTCGTACGCGATGCGATAGATGAACTCGCGATGGGGTTGGTTGGTGTAGCGCACGCGCGGGTGTCCGGACCAGTTGTCGGCGCGGTCGATCAGCACGGGGACGATCACCCGGTAGCCCGACTCGGCGAGGCGGCGCGCGAACTGCGCTTCGGGCGCCACGCCCGGCGAGAGCCCGATGGCGGCCTCGGGCGACTGGTCGGCGTCCGGCAACGCTATGACGTTTCCTTTTGCTGTGGCCTTGGGCTCGAGTAGCAGCCCCTCGCCATGAACACCTGACAAGGCAGGCCATCGGATCGTCCGCACTGTGTAGCGGTCGGTCGAGGCGATCAACGAGGGTTGATTCGTCGTCCCCACCATCGTGAAGCCGTCGAACGGAACCCGCGCATCGACCACGCCGATGATCTTGCGGAAGCGTTCGCGGTTCGAGGCCACCGACGCCGCGTAGGCATCCGCCGACGAGTAATCCTTCTCCCAGAGCCGCTGACGATCCGCGACCGACGCCTCCGCCGCGTGCAGCAGAAAACCATCGATGTCGGCCACCATCTTCGCGGCCAGGTCCCCTTGGTCGGTCAAGGGGTTGGTGCCGGCAAGGGGCTGCCCACCCAAGGGAACGGCCGCAAGAGCACAAACGAAAGCACAAACCCCAACCGCTCGCCGCGGGCTCAAAGCCAGTCTCGTCATCGTGTAGCCATTCCCTTCCACTTGCCGAGCATTATCACGAAACCAAGCCCGCTACGTCCAATCTTCGGCGAACTTGGATTCGTTGCCGTCTCCACCCGAAGATTGAGTTCGCCTCTGCCGAGGTGCAGACGAAGTAGACGGTGGGCCGGCACGATTGTCAGTCAGAGTGTGGCGCGGGCGGAGGCGATAAATTCGTCGGTAATTTCGGGCGGTTCGCCTCCGTCGTGGGAGCGGGACCAGGAGAAGCCGGCGCCAAACATTTCGGAGACTTCACCGTCCTGGTCGAACCAGCAGAAGATGTTGAATGGTTTTGGGTCGGGGAGGTAGCGCTTTTCGAGGTTGGTGATTTGGCGGCGGAAAGGGCGGTAGTAGTGTTGGGTCATTGTTGGGTCCTTTCGGTTTCGCGGTCGCGATTTGGGCCGCGGGGCGGGCACGGCATGCCGTGCCCCTACACTTCGCGGCGGTTGGATGGGTCGCGCGCCGTAGGTTTGTCGGGTTAGTCGTTCTTGTCGCCGGGGGCAGATTTTTCGAGGTCGGCGATGCGGTCGGCCAAGTCGCCGTAGGCGCCGGAGCGGAAGGCGAAGTCGAGGGCGGTGCGGATGAGGGTGGCGCGGCCGGTTTCGATGAGCCGGTCGGAGTCGATGAGGTCGTACATGGCACCTACCGCCTGGATCGCCCCTTGTTGGAGGTGCGTCGCCGCCTGACCGAGGGCCTCGTTGCGGAGCTGGCGGAGCGTCCTTTGGAAGTGCTCGTCCTCGTGCATCCAGCGGCGCATCGAGCGCTCACTGACGCCGGCTTGTTTCGCGGCGGCCCTTATCGTGGGGCAGGTGAGCAGTGCGGGCAACGCCAGTTCCTGGCCCGGGGTGAGCGAGGGTTGCTGTTGATCGTTGCCTGCGTTGTCGTTGTCTCCCTTGTCGGTTTCTCGGTCGCCGGATTCCTTGCCGTTGGACGGTGGAAGGAGTTCAAACATCGGACCGACGCGGCCGTTCTTGGCCACCTTCGGCCGCCATTGGCCCTTTTCCACAGGAACCTCTAGGGATTCTTTATTCATGAGTCACCTCGCATGGCACCGGCGCGGATCGGTGACGGGAAGGGCGATGGAGCCGGCCCCACAAGTCGCGGGGATTGCCGCTGTTATTCTGTGTGGGGGATGCATCGCCATCAGCCTTCTTTCGCCTACAGTATAGGTGTCGATGGTGGGCGTGACGGGGTGTTGGAGAGGTAAGTGGCTGAAGAGATGAGAGAAATAATTCCAGAAGTTCTGTGACGCTCGGTGCTGGGGCGTCCGGGAGTGAACCCCCGTTGCGCATGCCGCTCCACCCCAGCGACTGAACCGTGGCCACATCATGCCCCTCGAGCTCGGCGGCGAGCCGGCGGGGGAGCGATTCGTCTAGGCGGGGGAGCGATTCGTCTAGGAGGACTCGCAAGTTGCCCCAAGGGCCGCCACCGCTTGCTTCCGGCTCACCGATGGGAAGTCGTCCAGGAAGGCCTCCAGGCTATCGCTGGCCTCCAGGTAATCGATCAAGTTCCGAATCGGTACTCGCGTACCCCTGAAGACCGGCACACCGCCCTGGATCTCCGGATCTCGATGGACTACTGACTGCGCGACGTTCACAGCTCCTCCAGTCTACCAACGGCTGCCGGCTGCCGCCCGATTGTCTTAGCCCCGGCTAGAGGGGGGAGCACGATGGACGCCTTGGCTCATTCTTGCCGCCGCAACCAGCCAGTTTCCGCGCGCCGCCCCCTGTTTGGGTCGCGTTAACAATCTTGATCGACTGGAGGATGTTGCGAAGCGGAATTGTTGGGTAACGCTGGTCCAATCGCCCGTCACCGAATCGCCGGACAGTTAAGGTGACTGTCCCCCGAACCGCCCCGAACCGCCGTCCCCCGAACCGCCCCGAACCGCGTCCTCCGAACCGCCCGAACCGGTCGTCCCCCGAACCGGTCCGCCGTCCCCCGAACCGAACTCCCCGCATGATCTTACTCGTGCCGAAGGGCCGTTACCGGGTCGACTTTGGTTGCGCGCCTAGCAGGTAGGTAGCCGGCTAGCAGAGACACGCCGATCATGAGTAGCCCGACGACTACGTAGGTCATCGGCTGAGCGAAGCTGAACCCTACAACCATCGCCCCCAGAACCTTCAACAGGGCCAGCGCTCCCAAGAACCCTGCCGCTACACCGATCAGAGCAGGCTGCATCACCTGCATCAAACTGAACCGGAGCAGATCACCCTTGTGTGCACCGAGCGCGATGCGAATACCGAATTCGTGCATGCGAGCACCTACGAGGTATGATGCGACACCGTAAATACCGATTGCCGCCAAGGCTACCGCCATTGCCGCGAATAGGCTCAGCAAGCGCACATAAAAGCGATCGACGGAGAGAGCTTCCGACAGAGCCTCTTCGACGGTCATGATGTTGAAGGCGGCCTGGTTCGGGTCCACTTCTGCAACAGCACGGCGAACGGGTTCTGTCAAACTCAGCGGATCGACGGAGGTTCGCACGAGAAGGTTCTTCCGAATATGGGTCCAGTATTCGCCGCCATAGTATTCCGAGGGACGTTGCCGGTGCGAGACGTAGACGGCCGGACGCGGCTCGGCATCAAATCTTGGCCGACGGACGTCCCCGATCACGCCGACGATCTCCCGAGGTCGGTCCTCGGGAGTCGTTATGTTGTAGCCCGGGTTTAGGATGGAGACTCGAAGGATGTGGCCGATCGGGTCCCCGTCCGGAAAGTGGCGCGCTGCAAGAGTTTCATTGATCACTGCTACCCAGGGGGAGCTTTCCACGTCGGTTTCATCGATGAAGCGACCCCTAAGCAGAGGAACATCGAGGGTCTCCAACAGTCCGGCGTCTACTTCTTCGTAGTCCGTCGTGGGCTCTTCACCAGGGGGCGGATCGGGACGGCCGACAATCGTGAAGGGCTGGGGATGCCAGCCTTGCACGGGCGGCAGCCGACTGATGATGCCGGCGGACTCGACGCCCGGCAAGGCCTTCACACGTTCCAGGACCTGACGATAGAAGTCGGCGACTTGCGGAGTAACGGGCTTCGGCTCTTCGGTGTCGAGATAGTACCTCGGACCCGCCAACAGGATTTCAGCCCGCAGGAGACCCTCGACTCGATAGCCGGTGTCGGCATGCATTTCCTTCAGGAAACTCTGGATCATCATCCCGGCGCCCAGGAGCAGAGCCATCGCCAATGCCACCTCGGAAGCCAATAGAAGTTTGCGGCTCCGTCCGCTCAATCTCGGCCCGGCGCCTCGGCCACCTTCCTTGAGCGTTTCGTTCGAGTTGACTTTGGAAACTCTCAGCGCGGGTAGCAACCCAAAGACGAGGGCCGTCAGGAGGGAGAGGGCCGCCGTGAACGCGAGTACCCGTGCGTCAATGCCGATCTCCTCCGTTCGAGGAAACCAATCGGGTGCCCACAAGATGAACAGCTCATTGCCCCAAACGCTGAGCAGAGCGCCCAGTACCCCACCTCCTATCGCCAGCAGAAGCGCCTCGATCAGCAACTGACGTGTTAGCCGAAGTCGCCCCGCGCCGAGAGAGGACCGCAACGCCAGTTCCTTCCGTCTGCCCGCGCCTCGCGCCAGCAAGAGGTTGGCGACATTGGCGCAAGCGATCAACAGTACAAAGCCGACCGACCCAAGAAAGAAGAGCAACCCACGTTCTATTTGGCCGAAGAAAGCCTGCTGGAGCGATTCGACCCGCGCGTTCCAGCCTGCCGGGTCATTCCCCAATGACTCCTCCGTTCGTTGTATGAGTGGAGTTGTCTCCGCCGCAGCCTGCTCCGGCTCGATGCCAGGCTTAAGCCGGCCGATCTTCGTCATCCAACGGCTCGTCGGCATAGGCCCGAGCTCGTTGCACTCCCAATAGGCGACATTGCCACCCCAAGAAGGGGAGATCCAGAAGCCTTGGGGCATTACACCGACTACCGTACGATCGCGGCCTTCCACCCACAGCGTCTTGCCGACAACGTCCGTGTCGCCGCCGAAACGCATCCGCCAGGTGTCGTAGCTCAACAAGATTACAGAAGCCTGGCCCCAAACGGCGTCCGACGGCACCAGAGTCCGCCCGAGCAGCGGTTCAACTCCCAACGTAGAAAACAGTTCTCCATCCACCCTCTGGCTCAGAACACGGTCCGCCGTGCCGCCCTCACTTGAGAGAGTGATCGCCGAGGGCCCACTGAACAGTCCAACCTGTTCGAATGACTGCGCGTGCTCTCGAATCGCCGTGACCGTCGCGAAGGTTGGGGTTCTGCCTGAAATCCCCTTTTCAGGATTGACCTCTCGAATTACCGTCAAGCGCTCCGGGTTTCTGAAAGGCAGCGGCCGGTAGCGAAGCGTATTGATCACACTGTAGATCGTGGTGTTACCGCCGATGCCGAGACCAAGCGATAGGACCGCAACAGCCGTAAACCCGCGACTCTTCAAGAGCATCCGAATCCCAAACCGCAAGTCTTGCCAAAACCCGCTCATTCCGTACCTCCCTCACTTGTACTGCAAGGCCGTCATCGAATCTACGCGCAGCGCTTGCCCCCCTGCAGAGAGCAAGTGTGAGCTGCAAAACCGCCCAGAACGTTTTGCGCCCAGGAACCGCAGAAGGTAGCCGATCTCCTGCGCCCACGCGCTTCTCATCGAAGTGCCTCACTACTCTGGAGCATCCAGGACCGTAGGTCCTGCGAGGAGCTGAGATGCAACACCACTCCACTGTCAAGCGTAGCAACCGACCTGCCAGGACCGTTTCCTTGTAAGTCGTTGATTTTGCAGAGCCCCTAAGACGAATCGTGCCCGAGAATGTTCGGTTTTGGGATTAGCACGTCCCAAAATCGGCACGAACCCAGATCGAACCGCGGCATATCGGGGCATATCGGTGACGGGGTATCGGTGACTGACGGGATATCGGGCAGTTCGGGGAGCCCGAACTCCGGCCTCGGCCCGGCTCCGGGGCTCCGGTACCCTGCCATAATCCGTGGCACCCCCCTGGGACTCCGTCTCGCCATCGCACCACGAGCCGCAATTGGAGTCACGAATCTTCCAAGAATTTATTCCCTGTCCTTTCAATCACTTGCCGCGCCACGCGGGTCAAACCCCTTCCACCCTTTTGCTACCCTGGAATCGGAGGAAATCGGAGGAAGAAGAGGAGCAACGTCGAGCTCGGGAGAGTGCCAGATCGTTCCACGGGATTTCGTGAAAACGAGAGTTCGGGAGGGCCCCCAGGGCCGCCGAGTCATGCGCCGGCGGTGGCGACACGCGTTCGGGGCGATACGGACTGCTGCTGAACCGACCACGGGTCGGTGCGCCGAGGCTTTTCCATCGCCCTGTCAGGGCTGCCGACACAGGAGGTTCGATACCTGGGGTTCCGCCTAGCGGCGTCACCCCAGGCTACCATCCCGTCGCACCGATGCGGTTGGCGCTACGCGGCTAAGGCTATGCGTCGGGGGTTCGCGGTGCGTGCGTGCCGGAGGCGCATGAGAGCGGGAGCGGTATCGAGGGGAGGAGGGTGAGTCGAAAGTTCTCCGCCGCCCCTCCAGGGCTTGAGGGCATGGTTGCCCCCGGGGGATCGCATACCCACGGTTGAAACCGTGGGCTATTATCCTTCGGCCCCTCCGGGGCGAAACGACTAGCAGCCCGTGGTAAATGTGTGCTCTGGGGACAGCCAGCCCTTTTTCGCGCGCGAAAGATAGCGGCAAGCTGTTGATTCCGTGGACGCGCGAAAAAGGGTGGCAGTCCCCGAAGGGAAGCTTCGAACTTCCGCCACGGGCTGCTAGGCGGCTGAGGCTGACTGGAAGGCCCTTGTACTGTGGTGTGAAACCGCAACGGCTGGCGACGTTGACCATCAGCAACACCTTGCTGTTGTAGTCGGCCAGGGACACCGGCTCGCCGTCAATCGAAGGCAAGGTGAAATCGTGGACGCTGCTTGCGGCAAGCGTGGTGACGTTGAGAAGAAGAATCAGAGTGACAAAGCGAACCGTCTTGGTCATAGGCACATCATAAACACGAGAGGAGCCTGTCCGTAAGCACGACCCGCTGGCGGTCGTATCGCCGCCGGCGTTGCGAATGGGCGGGTTGAGAAACTCACTCGCCCTTAGGCAATCACGCGTCTTCGGGCCAAACCGACAGGTTCCAACGCGCCACACCCATGTGGTAACGCTGGTGCCAGGGAAGGCCATAGGCCGCCCACTCGGGTCGCTGCGGGCCGAAGTAGTAGGCCGTGACAATCGAGCCATCGTCGAGCTGCACGCTGGAGGGATACCCACAGTCGGTTTTGTGCCAATCTCGGTGTGGCGCCGACAGCAGCACGACGGGATACGACCACGACTTGCCGGCGTCGCCGCTCATCCGCAACACCACGCCAAACAACCCGGGGATGCGGCTCGTGAAGGAGCACAGCAGACGGCCATCGGCCAACTCCAACAGGTGCGCGTTCTCTTGACCCTGGGGCGATAACGGCTTCGGCGGCGACCAGGTTTTGCCCTCGTCGCTGGACTCGAACAGGACCTCGCCGCTGCCATGCGGTAACGCGTCGTCCATACGGTCGAGACAGCTCGTCCGCCCAACCGCCAGCCAGTTGCCGGCCCGGCGGCGGATGATGTGCGTCTCGCCGACTTCCCCAACAGCCCGCTCGCCGCCCCACGTCAGGCCTCCGTCCTCGCTGAAGAAGACGGAGGACCGGCGTCCCCTCGGTATCTTGTTAGTACCGGTGTACATCGGACAGACGAGCCGACCGTCGGGCAGCGGGAAGATGTCGCCATGGGGGACGAGCTTGAGGTCGAGCAGGTCCCGTCGCCAGGTCTTGCCGTTGTCGCTCGAGAGGCAGCGTTGCAGTGGGAGAAAGGGTCTCTTCTGCCCCTCGTGGTACCCGCTGACGATGGCCACGAGGTCTCCATCCGCGTTCAGACCCACGGCGTGATTCATGCGAATCGCGTTGGGCTCTTCGGGATGGTCGGTGATCTTGCTACGCAGGACCCAGTTGATACCACGATCCTGGCTGACCCACAGCTCGACGTCGCTATTACTTCCGTACCCGTGGCTGGGGTGGTTGTAGACGGCTGCCGCCAGATCGCCGTTCGGCAGCTTGGTGAGATTGGGCCAGAGCCCCTTGTCATCAATGGCCACATGGAATTGCGCGCCGGGCAATAGTTGGCATCCGTTGAGACCGCTTGCGGAGAAGGGTTTGCCTTCGACTGTGGTGACGGCGGCGCTGCCGGCAAGCAGCGAGCCGGCTAGGGCGGCCGGTCCGGTCCGCAGCAATTCGCGACGAGTTCTTCGATGGGTCATGGTGGTTCTCCTGAGATGTCCATTGTACGCCGGGACTAGTGGACCTGGATGGATGACTGCCACGACCAGAAAGCGGGCAGGGGAAGTCGGGACGGGAAGTCGGGGACACGGGAAGTCGGGGACAGGCTACGACTTTTGCCGCTGAAGCAAACGATCGCCTCTCGCCTAGGCCGTGCCCCTCCCCGCCGGTCACAAAGTTTCAAAAATAATTTCCCCCATCCTTTCAACCACTTACCTTCCAATCCGCCCCGCCGCCGCACAATCGAGCCTTACACTAGAAGCGAAGAGAGCGAACGGGCGTTCCCGTCGCCCAACAGGCACAACAAGTGCAACACCACAATCCCAACCCAGGTCACCGATCCGCACCGGCGCCGTGCGAGGTGACCCATGAGTGAAGAAGAGCAAGAACGTAAAGAATCTTTGTAATCATCCCGAAAACCGCGCCAAATCCTGACAGATCCTGCCAAATCCAGACAGCTCCAGCCGGCCAACGAGCTTTCCGTGGCATCCGCCGACCCGGAACCGGCCCTCACCCAGGCGAAGCAACTCACCTTGCTGGCCCTGCTATCGGCCAGATCCGTCGCGGCCGCCGCCCGCCTGCGGGGCTCCGGCACCCTGCCATGATCCGTGGTCCCCCCTGGGACTCCGTCTCGCCATCGCACCACGAACCGCAATTTGAGTCACGAATCTTCCAAATATTTATTCCCTTCCTTTCAATCACTTGCCGCTCCACGCGGGTCAAACCCCTTGCACCCTCTTGTTACCCTGGAATCGGAGGAAGCAGAGGAGCAACGTCGATCTCGGCGGAGTGCCAGATCGTCCCACGGGATTTCGTGAAAACGAGAGTTCGGGAGGGCCCCCAGTGCCCCCGAGTCATGCGCCGGGGGCGGCGACACTCGTCCGGGGCGATACGGACTGCTGTTGAACCGACAACGGCTCGGTCCGCCGAGGCTTTTCCATCGCCCTGTCAGGGCTCCCGACACACGAGGTTCGATACCTGGGGTTCCGCCTAGCGGCGTCACCCCAGGCTAACATCCGGTCGCCGCTTCGCGGCTAGCAGCGTGGTGAAGGTCGGGCTTCTTGTCACGACCGTAAGACACACCCAAATGTTGCGGTACGTCGAGCAGGCGGGCACGGCATGCCGTGCCGCTACATTGTAATTCGCACGGTTCTCGGTTTTGCCACACACTGCTAGCGGTCCGGGGTGCTGCTCTGGGCGGCGGCGCCTTGCGGGTCAACGTAGTCGGCCTTGTAGGCGATGTCGACCGTTGACCCCAGTGGTACGACGGTACAGGGCGCCGGGTTGGTACCGGTCACCTGGCCGTTCTGGCTGGGATTCTCGGCTTCTTGATATTCGAAGGCGAACGACTTGAGACCCACCAGACCCATCTCTATCGTGGCCCGCTGGTGCGACATGCCAAGCACGAAGGGAACGCGGGTCTGATTGCCCGTCGGTGCCAGCCCCGAACACTGGCCCGGAAGGCTGGACGTGGACGGCGGCGGTGCAGGCTGCTTCGATGCAGGTGGCTTCGATGCAGGGGACTTCGGGGGTGTATCCGCGGCCAGCCCCGGTGTGGGCGGCGGAGATACTACTGGAAAGGGCGATTTCGCGACAACCGCCGATGGATTCCCGTCGGTGCCGCACCGGACGTTGTTCATCGCGCGGACGATGCGAATGATGTCCGATGGGATCGATGGGTGGGATGTCGACAGACACGCCCGCTCCTCGTTGAACTTCTTGAGGGCGTCGTTTAGCTTGGCGCGGTGGACGGTGAGCAGGTCTTCACATGGGCCTTTCGGACCGTCGTCGCCGCGCCCGACCTGCTCGGGGATGGGGGCCGCCGCGGCGATCGTCCGCTCGATCTCGACCGTTTTCTTGTCGAGCAGCCGCTGGAGGTAGGCGATCCGGTCCTGGCTCTCGGGAGACGGCCGGCCGGCCGATCGCTGCTGCACCGCCAGCAGGTCGTCACACACCGACGCCGGCGACCGGCCCGGCAGCAGTGCCAAGAAACCGGCAAGCAACAACAGGGGGAGTCGAGAAGCGAGGAGGATTTGACGGATACGTGCTGTCACGGCCTCCTCCCAGGGAAGGTGAAACCTCTTTGCGGGCTAACACTTATGATACCGCGCTACCGGGCAAGGTGGGGCAAAGGTGTGGGCTGTGGTCTAGGCCCGGCCGCAAGGCGTTTCCAACGATGTACAATGGAGCACTTTGTTCCCGTAAGGGGGTCTCCGGTAGGGGGGCTTCCGTAGGAGAATTCCCATGCGTACCGTGTTGGCTCGCCTGACCACTACTTGTTTCCTGACCCTGATCGCCGGCGTCGGTGTCGGCTCAGCGGACGACGTCACCGTTGTGATTGACGAGCCGATGCCGCCGCCGGGCTGGGCGCTGATGGAGCGGGAGCTGCTGCGCGCGAATTCCGACGCGGTGGAACTCTTCGCTGACCGCTACATCGACGAGCGCGGCTACCTGCTGCACACGATTCGCTGGGGAACGCTTGACGGTCCCGACGACGCCATCGAGACCTACTTCAACTGGACGTTGCTGCACGCGCTGGGCGGCTCCGACTCGGCCCTGAAGCTCTTCAAGAAGGGCCTCGAAGGCCACCTGATCCAGTACAACGAGCTACGCACTAAGAAGACGAAAATCGCCGAAAACGGCGCTTACCACAACGAGTTCATCACCCAGTCGGACTGGTTCCACACCGGCGAAGGCATGCGCGGTTTCATGTTCCAGGGCCTTGCGGACCCGACCGACGTAACCTTCCGAAAACGTATGAAGCGTTTCGCGGGGCTCTACATGAACGAAGATCCGGCCGCGCCCAACTACGACCCCAAGCACAAGGTCATCCGCAGCATCTGGAACGGAAGCAAGGGCCCGATGATGCACAAAGCGACGGTCTATGACTGGGTCGGCGACGCCGTGCCGGGACGCTTCCACATCCTGCACAGCCCGCAGCGCCGCAACAAGATGCTCGACCTGATGTCGGTATACGACAAAATGCTGGCGCACTGCACCGAGTATGTCGACAGCGTCGGCGATAGCTGGCTGAACCTCGCCGCGACGAACCTGGGCCTCAACGCGTACATGCTCGATCACGAGTCGAAGTATCGCGACTGGGTGCTCGAATACATGGATGCCTGGGTCGAGCGGACGGCGAAGACCGGCGGGATGATTCCCTCCACCATCGGCCTCGACGGCGAGCCGGGAAACAACTTCGACGGCCAGTGGTGGAAAAGTACGTACGGCTGGAACTTCACCATTTTCGATGGCGAGATCGAGAAGATCGCCCACCGCAACTACTTCACTGCCGGCACCTGGCCGGGATTCAGCAACGCCTACCTGCTCACCGGCGACACCAAATACATCGACATCCTGCGCCACCAGATGGATCTTTTCTACGAGCAGAAGAAGGTCGTCGACGGCAAAGTGATGCTGCCACAGATGTACGGCGACCCGCGCGGCTACAAGTACAAGGGCGACCCCGAGTGGTACCGCTGGCAACCCAACCTGCATCACGATCGTCTGCTGGAGATCTATCTCTGGTCGATGAACCGCAAGGACCTGGAGCGTCTGCCGGTGGAAGGCTGGCTCGGCTTTCTCGAAGGCAAGGACGGAGGCTACCCGGAGAAAGCGCTGCAGGCGGCTTTCGAGGACGTGCGAGACCGCGTCGAGGCGATCCACAACGACCCAACCTCACCCGATACCCGGCTCGCCGACTGGCTGCTCTCCTTCAATCCCGCGCAGACCCAAGCCCTGACGAACCTCATGCTGGGCGGCTACTTCGCCGGCGGCAAGATCTGGACTCTGCACTCCCGGCTGCGCTACTTCGACCCCGAACGCCGGCGCTCCGGCCCTCCCGAGGACGTGGCCGCGCTGGTCGAGAAGATGACTGCCGATTCCGTCACCGTCACGCTGGTCAACGTGAATCAAACCAAGCCACGGACCGTGATCGTGCAAGCGGGCGGCTACGGAGAGCATCACTTCGAGTCGGTGACCGTCGGCGGCAAGACCACACCCATCGATAGCGCGGTGGTCGAAGTGCGGCTCGAGCCCGGTTCGGGCCGGCGGCTCGAGTTCAAGATGCGGCGTTATGCCAACCACCCCACCCTGGCCCAGCCCTGGGACCGCGGGTGGATGGTGAAGCATTAGGGCCGCGTCGCCGCGAAGAAAACCAGGCCTGTAGCCTGCCTGGTTCGCCGCCCCCGAGAGGCGTCTACGTTTCAGGCGGGGGGCGCCCAATGTTTCAGTAGGACGACCTGCTCTTCCCAGGGACTCTTCTCAACCACACGAAACAGCTTCTGATCCGCCGTAAAAACGGAGCAGCCCCGGAGAACTGCCAGTGCAACGTAGCTACCGTCGTAGACTGTGCATCCCAGGGCGCAGGCGAGATTGACAGCCGGCTGAAGCAGATCGGCCGATGACTCTCGACGCCGGGGTAGCGTCGCGAACTCGGTCAGAATCCGATCCACGTAGCGTTGAGAAATCTCGTCCCGGCGGAACTTCTTCCAAATGACGTTGCCCACTTCAAGGTCGAAGAAATCGGGAACATGAATCGTGGTGTTTCTCTCGACCAAAAAGTCCTGCAGCGCAACGGCGCGCTCGCTATCGTCTTCCTCGAAGAACCACTTCACGGCAACGCTGGCATCAATGACGCACTCGATCACCGCTCGCGGTCCTCTCGGATCAAATCGACGCTATCACTCTGGATGGGGTGGATTCGCCGAATCTTCTCTCTGAGGCGTTTGGCCCTTTCGGCGAAGTCAGCCAAGGAGAGGCCGGCCGCATTCTCCAGTACCGTTTTGACCTCCTGCTGCAGGGAGCGATTGCGACTCTTCGCCTGCTTCTTGAGTTTGTCAATGGTTTGTTTCGACAGGTCGCGCACCAGGATGTCAGGCATGGCTTACTCCAGATCAGTGATATCAATATGATATCACTGATCCGATGGCCCGACCCTCGCTCGTTGTCTTCCGGCGCAAGAATTGATGCGCTTCCCTTCGGGGACTGTCACCATCTTCTGGGCGCACACGGAATGAGCCGCTTACCGACGTCCTTCCGGCGCGAAAATTGGCTGACTGTACCCAGAAGCACCGCTGCCACACTTTTTGCGCCGGAAAGCAGTTGGACCCAGCCTGATCAAGCCCAGTACGTGCGGTCCAAACTGCGGTATTGCACCGCTTCGGCGAGGTGCTTGACGGTGACTTGCCGTTGGCCGTCGAGGTCGGCGATGGTGCGCGACACTTTGAGGATACGGTCGTGAGCGCGGGCGGAGAGCCCCAGCCGCTGTACGGCCGTCTCGAGGGTCTTCTCACCGGCCTCGTCGAGTTGGCAGTGCTCGCGAACCATCTTTGCGGGCATGCGAGCGTTGGAGTAGCCGCGCTCCATTTGAAGACGGCGGCCGGCCTCGGCCCGCGCCCGGATATCCGCCGAGCTTTCGGCGCTCTGCGTGGAACGCAATTCGCGATAACGAACCGGCGGCACCTCCACGTGAATATCGATCCTGTCGAGCAGCGGGCCGCTGATCTTGGCGACGTAGCGCTGGATCTGGGCGGGCGTGCAGCGGCAGTCGCGGTTCGGGTCGCCAAAGTAGCCGCACGGACAAGGATTCATTGCCGCCACCAACATGAACGTCGAAGGGAACGTCAGGGCCAAGTCGGAGCGCACAATGGTGATGCAGCCGTCCTCGAGGGGCTGGCGGAGAAGTTCCAGGACGTTCCTCGGGAATTCGGGGAACTCGTCGAGGAACAGAACACCGTTGTGCGCGAAGCTGACTTCGCCGGGCTTGGCCACTCCCATGCCGCCGCCGACAAGGCCGGCATTCGAAATACTGTGGTGCGGCGCGCGGAAGGGCCGCTCGCGGATTAATCCATGCTCGGAATCGAGCACGCCCGCAACACTGTGAACCTTGGTGGTTTCGAGAGCCTCGTCAAACGTCAGGCCCGGCAAGATGCCCGAGAAGCGCTTCGCCAGCATGGTCTTGCCCGAGCCGGGCGGGCCGACCATGAGGATGTTGTGTCCTCCGGCGGCCGCAATCTCGAGTGCGCGCTTGGCCGTTTCCTGCCCCTTGACGTCACGGAAGTCGTGGATGTGTTTGTGGATGTCGGTCGTCCCGTTGAGTGCGTGCTTGCCGCTGGCCGGCTTGCGTGATTCGGGCTTTTCGATCAACTGCACGACGTCGCCGAGGTAGTCGACCCCGTAGACCCCGTACACGTTTACGCCTTCCACGACTGCCGCCTCCGCGGCATTCGACGCCGGTACGATCACGTTGGGTATGCCGGCAGCCTTGGCGCACACGGCGACGGGCAGCGCCCCGCGCACCGGCCGCAACCCGCCGTCGAGGGAAAGCTCGCCGACGACGAGGAAGTTCTCCATCGCGTCGGAGGGAATCGTCCCCATCGCGCCCATGATTCCCAGCGCCATCGGCAGATCAAACCCCGCCCCTTCCTTACGGATGTTGGCCGGAGCCAGGTTGACCGTTATTGCCTTGTTGGGATACCCGAAACCCGCATTGATCAGCGACGACTTGATCCGCTCGCGGCTCTCCTTGACCGCCGTATCGGGCAAGCCGACGGTGAAGTAGTCCTTGATCGAGCCCATGTAGACGTCCACTTCGACGTCGATCAGCAGGGCGTCGACGCCGTAGATCGCGGCAGTACGGGTCTTGAATAGCGCCATGGTAGCTCTAGGCTTCCGCCGCCTCGTGCACCTTGGGTCCGGGGGGTGAATACCCAGCGGCCGAGTTGTCAGAGGCGCTGCGCTCGTCGTCGGCCTCTTCGCGAACCTTCTCTTGCATCACGGGCGCAGCCTCCGGACGCTCCACCGAAGACGAGACGGCGCGACAAGCCCGCTGGTAGTATCGGGACCAGATCCACAGCAGACCGAGGATCAGTCCAACCTCGACAAGACGTTCCATCATGGCCGCCTCAGGCGACAATCAACTCTCAACCATTCAAAGGAATCAGAAGACCGCGGCCGGGTCTCGGGAAGGGCTCACAGCGGAGGGAGTACGGAAGTCATTATATAGCAAAACTGTTTTGATTTTTGGGAAAACAGAACACCGGCCGTCGCCGCCGCGGCTCGCACGCCGGCTCACCCGGGCCTTCACGAACCTATCCACTGCGAGCCCTCGCAGCCCACCGGCGAGTTCAATCACCGGTGCGCAACTTGGCAACCAGGGGCCGAGGGGAAATGATCAGCGGCGGTACAGATACAGCTTGTGCGTCGGGATCTCTTCGTCGTTGGGGTCATGCACGGTGATTTCTTTGTCCGGCGTCCACCCGCGAAACGTGAAGTCGTGGGAGACGATGCGCGCGCCCGGGGTGACCTCCTCTTCGAGGAACGGTTGGATCTTATCGTTCGACGCCGGTAGTAGGTAGACGGTAATCAGGTCTGGCTTCGAGAAATCGGCGGTCATCAAGTCTTGCTCTTCGATGCGCGCCAGCTCGGTGATCTTGCGCTTGATCAGCCGCGCGCGGCTCTGGTGCACCAGTCTGGGATCGATCTCGAACCCAACGGCTCGGGCCCCGAAGGTCTGCGCGGCCATGATGACGATGCGTCCGTCGCCACTGCCCAGGTCGTAGAGCAACTCGCCCGGCTGCAGCTCGCCGAGTTCGAGCATGGCCTTCACCACGCTCGTCGGCGTCGGGAAGTACGGCGCAAGATTCTGCGGTTTGGCCCGGTCCTCAACGCTCTGCGAAAACAGCAGGGGGACGAGCAGGACGGAAGCTAGGATGATCTTGCGCATGCGGCCGAAGCGCGGCTGGCAGCGAAGCTGACGGGCTTGAACGCATTTTACAATACCTTGCGCGGGACTCCGCACAACGGTTGTGCCCGTGAGGCGACCGGCTGCGCTGGCGTAGTCCACTCCCTTCGTGGCAGGCCGCTGCCGAGGGCCTCGACCTCAAACCGACAGGTCGGAGTTCATGTGGCGTAAGGCTCCAGCCTTGCCTCAGAGAGGTGGCTTCGCGATCATCTTCTCGACCTGACAACGCAGTTCGGCCCCAATCTCTTTTCGCTCACCTGACAGATACTGGTCGACCGTTCCCGGCAGACCGCCGGACTGGAGGCTCCAAAAACCGAGCCGTAACCAAAGAGTCGGGGGTAAGTCCCAGCCTTTTCTTTTCAGGTGTACGTCTCCGCCTCCTCGGCCTCTAGCCGGTAGGCAGCAACTTCCTCTGCAGTGAAGCCTAGACGCTCCATCATCAACGATTCGCGCCAGCTGCGGGCCTGAGATGCGTGGTCTACAGCGTTGAGCATGTTGACCGGCTTGTCGCGAGGGTAGAAACGCCAGAGGAGTTTGTCCCAGCCAGAGCACGGGCCGGCGGCGTTGTGAGTGAGCAACCCGGCCTTACGATACGCATGCGCGTAGTCTGAACCCTCAGCTCCCGCCTCACGCAAAGCCTCCACCTCCATCATTAGGTCAAGGACAATCGTCGTGAGTATGTCGATTCGGCGTTCGAGGCTTTGCGGGCCGAACCCCGCAAGTTCCCGGAGCATCTCTCTTGGTGTTGGGTTTTTCATTTCGTCCTCCCGACTGGAAGAATAATCTCACAGCAGAGGTGGTTGCCGAAGCTATGATCGCTTGCCTTGCTGTTCACCGCGCCCCTGAGTCCCGAGCGAGCAAGCCTCGGCAAGCCGGAGGCTCGCGCTGTCTGACACCTACTGGATGAGGTCGCTCGTCAACCAACTGGAAAAAGGCGTACCATCGTTGATGCGAGAGCGATGAGCCCGCTCATGCCAACAAGACCCTCTTTCTGGTTCACAGCCGCGGTTCTGCTCGGCCTGCTCGGCCTGCTCGGCCTGCTCGGCTACGCCGGCTTGAGCGCCGGACCGCAGCAGAGGCGTCAGGTCGAAGACCAGGGCGAGCGCCCAAAACAGGCCCCAGAGCAGGCCGCGCCTGCCCCGCCGCAACCCAACGCGACCACTCCACAACCCGCCGTTCCGGCAGCCGCCCCCGAAGCCCCCCTCACCTACTTCCAACTACAGAAGAAGGAAATGGACAGCCTTCGCGCCGCGAAGGTCGCCGGTGAAATCGAGGCACAACGCGTAACGGATCCGGCGCGCACGGCCGATTGGCCCAACCTCGCAGCCGCGCCGGATGGCTCCCTCTGGGCGGTCTATATCGACTGGGACCGCGGGGCGTCCGACCGTGTGGTCGTGCAGCGACGGGCATCTTCAGGCGAATCGTCGGGCGATTGGGGCGCGCCTATCGTTCTCGACGACGGGCACTCGGACCACTACATCCCCGCCATCGCGGCCCGCCCGGACGGCGCCCTCGCGGTCTGGTCGGCGCGCGTCGACGGCAACTTTGAGCTCTTCGCCGCGGAGGTGTCGAATAATGGCAGCGTCGGACCCGTCGAGCGACTGACCCACGCGGACTACGGCGACTTCCACGTCCGCGCGGCTTCCGACACGGAAGGCAACACCACCATCGTTTGGCAGTCGTTCCGAGCCGGCCAAGCCGACATCTACGCACGGCGCTTCAGTGATTCGGGTGCCGGGGATTCGGCATGGGCCCCCGAGGTCCGTATCTCGACCAGCGAGGCAAATGACTGGGAGCCCGCGCTGGCCCTCGACGGCACGGGCCGCGCCTGGATCAGTTGGGACAGCTACCATGCCGGCAACTACGACGTCTTTCTGGCGTCGTTTGACGGCAACACCGCGACCGCCCCCGTTGCGATTACGTCGGATGCGAAAGCATCGTTCCATACGACCGTCGCCGTTGACGCCAGCGACCGCGTTTGGGTCGCCTGGGACGAGGCCCTCGAGAACTGGGGTAAGGATTACGCCAGCTCGAGCCGTGCCGAGAACAGCGAGGGCCTGCATGCGCGCCGGAACCTAGGAGTCCGCGTCTACGCGAACGGCCGGGTCTTCGAACCGGTTGCGGACATCAACGCCGCCTTCACCGGGCGTATGGCGCGCTTCGCCGAACTGCCCACGCTGGCCTTCGACGGCGAGAACACGCCGTTGGTCATCTTCCGCCATTGGACAATCGCCAGGCCGACGGAGATGTTCCACTTCTACGCGACGCGTCTGACGCCACACGGTTGGTCGACTCCCAGCCGTCTGGCCAACAGCGCCGGCCGCAATACGCAACGCGCTGCCTCGGCCATCGGGCCGGACGGCGCGGTCCGGGCGCTGTACGCAAGCGACCTGCGGTCGCGGGACAATCGTCCCCAGAGTCAACGGCATGCGCTGCATTACAACGTCTATCTAGCCACCCTGCCGCAAAGCGAGCCGGGTGCCGCGGCGGACCTAGACGAAATCAGCGTCTCCATGCCGGGCGCCGGTTTCCAGCGGCGCAAACGCCCCACGATGGCCCTCGGCGGCAACAGCTATACGCTGCTGCTCGGCGACTGTCACCGCCACACCGATGTTCGCGGCCACAGCGGATCGGACCCCTCGCTCGAAGATACCTACCGCTATGCCCTTGACGCGGCGCAGATGGACTTCGTCGGCCCCAGCGACCACAACGAGGTCAACGGTGGCCGCTGGCCCGACGGAATGCGCGACTACCAGTGGTGGATGGCGCAGAAACTAGTGGACGTCATGACACACGCACCCCACTTCTGGGGCGTCTACACCTACGAGCACAGCATGGGCAGCCCCGGGGGACATCGAAACATCCTGTTCTTAAAGCGGGGAGCCCCGATGAGGCGCATCGACCGGAACCGCGATCCTCCATACCCTTTTAATCAGCCTCCGCAAATGTGGAAGTGGGTTGAGAGCAACGTCCTGACCCAGAGCGGTCAAAAGACCGTGATCGTGCCGCACACGTTCGCTGCTGGGCCGCTGGCCGCCTGGAACTGGCCTAACGCGCCCTTCGATTGTCTGCTGGAGATCTACCAGGGCGCCCGCGGAAGCTATGAACGCTGGCGTCTGCCGGAAGGGGAGAAGCGCGGCGGGACTCAGACCGATCGTCCGGGCCACTTCGCCCAAGACGCTCTCGCCAAGGGCAACATCTACGGTTTCGTGTCGTTTAGCGACCACAACTCGACGCACAACAGTTGGGCCGGCGTTTGGGTGGAGCAGCCGACGCGCGAGTCACTGTTCGACGCCATGCTCGCGCGGCGGACGTTCGGTGCCAGCGATGAGATCATCGTGCGCACATCCGCCGACGGGCACATGCCCGGCGCGCAGTTCACGGCTACGGTTGACGCGCCACCCGAGATTGCCATCGAGGTCGAAGCGCCGGACGAGATCCTGCGCGTGGATGTGGTCAAGAACGGCGAGTACGTTTTTACGCAGCGGCCCGGAGGTCAGCAAGCTTCCTTCCGCTACCGCGACATGGAGCCAACGCCGGGCGACACCTACTACTACGTCAGGGTCTTCCAGCGCGACCCGGAAAACCCCAGCGGCGACCCCGAGATCGCATGGGCCTCGCCGTTCTTCGTCAAGTATCAGTAACGCAACAGCGCGTCTGCTTGACTCATAGGGCAGGCGGCTGCGTCGGCCCCAAGAACACAATGACCAGACGCGACTTCCTCAACGGCATTTTGATCGGTAGCGGGACGCCGCTGCTGGGCGCATCTCCCCCGTCCGCCGCCGCTTGGGACGGGCCCGGCGGCGTCGGCGACTATCGCACCAGCCACGGGAATCCCTGGAAGGTCCTCGAAACGGCCCACCGCATACGAGATGGTGAATTCTCCGCGGATGACCTGCCCGCGGACGACACCGGTGAGGTTTTTGACCTCGTCATCGTTGGGGGCGGCATGAGCGGCCTTGGGGCCGCCCTGCACTTCCAGCACGAAAGGAAACTGGACCAGACCTGCCTCATCCTGGAAAATCACCCAATCTTCGGCGGCGAATCGAAGCGCAATGAGTTCATCGTTCGGGGCCAACGTCTGATGGCCCCGCAAGGCGCGAATGAGTTCAATGTTCCGACCGATCCGGCGAGCGACGGCTACCAGATCTTCGAGCAACTCAAGATCCCTCGACGCTTCGAATACCATCAATTCTGGCTAGGCGCCATTCGCGAAGGCCGACGTGCCGTCGACCAACTGAGCGAGTCGTACCTTGCCTAGCGGTGGCCTAGCCGAGACCTAGCCGGCCGCGGACTGGGTTTTGGCAGCCTTACTGGGAATCGTTCAATAACGTGGCGGGGCGATCAGGATCGACACTCGCCTGGGGGTCGGAACCACCTTTCGCACGTTGGCGTCAGGTCCTTACCTTAGACCCGCATTTTCAATTTGATGTTTGACATCCCGACCTTCCAGCGGCCTTGAGCGTCTTTATTCATAGGGGCTAGAGCCCGATGAGGACGCCATGGAGGCCAACACCCAATGGGTGAAAAACAAACCAAGCCATTCCAGCTAAGTTTCAATGGACTTCTCAAAGTCGATTTCCAGGGATCGCACGTCACTTCCGACGGTGGCCTGATTTTGGTTCGCGAACTGGACGAACGGCTCGGTCTCGGAGAACTGATTGACGAGCATCTCAGCGACTCCCGGCAAGGCACAAACAAGCAGTTCACGCTCGCTGATCTGTTGCGGCAGTCGGTTTACAGCCGACTCGCCGGCTACGAGGACCTCAACGACGCCGAGCGGGTTTCGATCGATCCGACGTTTCGGCTGATCGGTTCGCAGAAGATCTGGGATCGCGGTGCGGCCTTGACCTCGACGCTGCACGGCTTCGAGACGGAGATGCTGGCGAGCGAAGAGAACCTGCTGGGGCTGATGGCGCTGAACCGAGAGCTGGTCGGGCAAGCGGAAGCGTTCGACGACGCCGAGCGGGTCGTTCTGGACCTGGACTCCACCGAGAGTCCGGTCCATGGCCAACAGGAAGGCAGTGCCTACAACGGACACTTCGAGTCGGTCTGCTACCACCCGTTGCTTTTGTTCAACGGTCATGGTGATTGCCTCGCTGCCAAGCTGCGTCCAGGCAACGTGCACAGCGCCGAGGACTGGGATGAGCTCTTGTTGCCGGAGATCGAGCGCCAACAGGCTGCGGGCAAGCAGGTCGCCTTCCGGGGCGATGCGGCCTTTGCGAAGCCGGAAGTTTATGAGGCTTCGGAGGAACGCGGAGTACAGTACGCCATTCGCATTCCGGCCAACAAGAGCTTGGAGCTGGAGATCGAAGACATCCTGTTTCGCCCGCCGGGAAGGCCTTCCCGCAAGCCCTTGGTGCGCTACAAGAGTTTTCGCTATCAGGCGGAGAGTTGGTCGCAGGCGAGGCGGATCGTCGCTAAGGTCGAGCATCACCAGGGCGAGCTGTTCCCGCGCGTCGGATTCATCGTGACGAGCATGAGCTTGCCGAGCCGCTCGGTGGTGCGCTTCTACAACAAGCGCGGCACGGCGGAACAGTGGATCAAGGAAGGCAAGCAGGCGACGCACTGGACGCGATTGTCGTGCCATCGATTTCGGGCCAACGAAGTGCGGTTGCAACTGAGCGTGCTGGCCTACAACCTGGGCAATCTTTGGCGGCGGCTGGGGCTTCCGCAGCGAATCAAGAGTTGGTCGCTGACGAGCTTGCAACACAGGTTGATGAAGACCGGCGGTCGGCTGGTCAAGCACGCGCGGTATTACTGGCTCTTATTGGCGGAGGGACATCTGAACCGGCGGCTGTTCGGCGACATGCTGCACAAGATCTGGGCGCTGCCGCTGCCGAGTGGGTAGCATTGCCGGAGTGAGGATCAACAGCTTTTGGCTCCAAAAGGTTTCGCAAGGAGCAGTGTCGGCCGGAGCGCCGTTCAAGCCGCTCAATCAACGACTGTGAGCGGTCGAACCAGCTCTGGCGACTACCAGCAGAGGTGATGTGCAGGGTTCAGCGTGAAAGGACGTGCTGTTCGGAGCGGAGCGGGTGTATACTGTGGCCGTGCCAGGGCCAAAATGGAAATCCTGGTTAGAAGGACGGGGTTCCACCCTGGGGTAGAATACACAGTAAGAAACACCTTTCCGTCTCTTTGTTTTCAAGTCGTCGATGCCCTTCAGCGAGGAACTCGCCTTTCGGGACCGCCGTGTGCGGCACCTGGAATTCGTGCGCCTCTTCCTAGCGGCGGCCTATCTGGTAGCCGAGGTCGCCGGCAACCCTCGCGGCGCCGAGGCCGGAAAGTGGGCGTTGGCTCTTCTATTTGGTGTGTACGCGGCGATTCTCGTCGTCCCCCGGGTCCACTCGCTAGTTCGCAACCACGCCCGTGCGATTCTCGTGGTCGATCTTTTGGTCGTCTCGGCCCTGGTCTTATGGGGCGACTCCGGCAAAACCGTACTGGCCCTATTACTGTTCTACTTCCTGCTAAGTCAGGCGACGCTGCTCCACTCCACCCGAGAAGTCATCGCCACCTCGGTGATCGGCATCGTGGTCTACGGCGTCTGGCTGGCGCGCAGTGATTTTGTCGACTCCCCCTTCCCCCACAGCTTCCTTTTGCTTCTGCTGCTGGTCGGCGGCTCGCTGGCCTACTACGTCTCCTATCGCAGGTTTCAGAAGGAGCGCGAAATTCCGATCCTGCTAAGTCCGGCCACCGGGCAAGGGGAAGCCGAACTTATATCGGCGGTAGAGGCCGCCCTGGAGCGACTTGCCTTTGGGCTGCGTTGTTCCGGCGCGATCCTGGCCGTATGGGACGAGGACATCGGGTACAGCGCCATCTCCCGGTACCCCAGCCAGGACGACGACGAGCCGGCCGTCTGCTTCGACACCGACGACGAGTGGGACCGCCTTCGCACCGGACGTCTCGACTTCTATTCCAACCAGCTTTCCGACGGTGAAAGCAGCCACCGGAAGGCCGGCGATGCCAACCTTCACCCGTTCGTCATTCAGAAATTCGAGATCTACAACTGCATGAGCTGCGGCCTCTTCGACGGAAAGAAACCGCTGGGGCGGCTGCTGCTCTACAACAGCATCTCTAACATCCGCCGCTCTAATTGGAAAGCGCTGCGGGAGGTCAGCCCGTCGTTCGGCGCCGTCGCTTGCCACTTGCGGGCGCTCAAGCGCACAGAGTTGGCCGCGCGCGAATTTGAGAGCGAGCGCATCGCGCATGACCTGCATGACGGCCCCTTGCAGAGCATGATCAGTTTCGAGATGCGGCTCGAGATCATCCGCCGCATGATTCACCGCGATCCCGAGGTGGCCGAGACCGAACTCGAGTCGTTGCAGCAGTTCTCGCGCAAGCTCGTCGCCGAGATGCGCACCTTCGTCCACCGCATGAGGCAAGTCGAAACCGACGGCTCGTCGCTGATGGCGGCGGCACGGCGCCTGGTCGACGGTTTCCAGAAGGAAAGCGGCGTCCCTGTCACTTTCGTCAACGGACGAGAGGTCGACGTCGCACTCGACGGTAGGCTGACGACGGAGCTACTGCAGGTCATCCGCGAGGCGCTCAGCAACATTCATAAACATGCCCAAGCGACGCACGTGCTCTTCTCCGTCGAGCAGAAGAACGGCCAGCTCTACGTCTCGGTTCACGACAATGGCCGGGGCTTCCGCTTCGGCGGAAGCTACAGCCTCGAAGAACTCGACCTGATGCGCATGGGACCGCAAAGCATCAAGCAACGCGTGCGCACGTTCGGTGGCGACCTTAGCATCGAGTCCCAGCCGGGCGAAGGATCGAATCTCCGCGTCTCTGTGCCGCTGTAGATGGAATGCGACGGGCCGGGCCGTCGTTGGTCGGTATCTCCCGCTACGGCGTCCGACCGACGCAGACCAAATGCTTCGCAGTCCTGAAGTACCAGCGGCCGGCCACACCGGCGGGCGATGCCAGGGTGCGGGCGTTCAACCGGTTGACTCCCAGCAACTGGAACTCGGGACCGGCTTTGAGCACATAGGTCTCGCCGGTGTCGTTGGTGAAGAACACCTTGCCGTCAGCCGCAACCGGCGACGCCGAAAACGAATGCCGGCTCGCCTCGCCCATGCGGCCTTGCCACATAAGCTTGCCCGTCTTCGCTTCGTAACAGGTCGCAATGCTCACCATGTCGTTGACGAGGTAGAGATAGTCGCCGTAGACAAGCGGCGACGGGATGAACGGTGAGCCTTTGGCTGTGCGCCACGCGACGTGCGTTTCGGTGACGTCGCCACGCCCGCCGGGACGAATCGCCAACGTCGGGCCCGCACGCCCCGAACTGCAAAACAGCAGGCCGTGCCCGACGACCGGCGTCGGCGTGACCTCGACGAGGTTGCCGCCGCAGCGCCACAGCTCCTTTCCCGTCGCTGGGTCGTAGGCGTAGACGCGCTTGTAGCTGCTCACGATCACCTCGTCCCGATCGCCGACTCGAATGGCCACGGGCGAGCCCCAGCCCACCCGCTCCTCGCGCTCGGTCCGCCAAAGTTCCTTGCCCGTCCGTTTGTCGAAGGCCGCAATGAACGAGCCGGAATCGCCGCGATGGTCCTGATAGATGATCACGCGATCGCGGTAGAGGAGGGGCGAGCACGCACTGCCGTGGTAGGGGCTCAACTCGCCGAAATCCTCGTGCCACACGCGCCGGCCGGCGAGATCGACACTCAGCAAGCCGTGGTTGCCGAAGTAGGCGTAGACGCGCTCGCCATCGGTCGAAGGAGTCCCCGACGCGTGGCCGTTCTTGCGATTGGCCTTCTCTGGCGCGGCGGCGGGTGCGAAGGTCTCCCACAACTGCTGGCCGTCGGAGCGTCGCAGACAAAGAATCGATCGCCGGCGCCCGCCGTCATACGCGGTAGTGAGGTAGATGCGGTCTCCCCAGATGATGGGCGAGGAGTTACCGCTGCCCGGAAGCGCGGCTTTCCAAACGATGTTTTTCGAGTTTGGTCCTTCGTTGGACCAGGTATCGGGGTAGCCGCTGCCTTCAACGAGCCCTTGCCCCGACGGGCCGCGCCATCGCGGCCAGTATTGGCCGGCCTCGGGCGGCCCGCTCGGTTCGACCATTGAAACCCCGGGGGCGGAGGCGGCCTGTGGCCTCTTACCGAGGTCGACGAACAGCACTGCGGCCAGGCACGCGGTACCGGCGAGTGCAGCCGGCGCGAGGATCCGGCGTAGTCTTCGAGACCCACGATCGTTGTCCCGCGAGCTTGGCTGACGTGAGACGTTACTTGCAGGGTGTGCCATGTCTAACCTCCGCCGCGCCGCTCGGCTGCGAGCGCCGGCTCTCATGTGGCGTAAGCCTCCAGGCTTGCCGAGAACCGATTCCTCGGTTCTCAGGTCCTCGATCTACAGCCGCTGCTCGGTCACTGGCCATCCTGAGTCCCGAAGAATCGAGACTCGGCAAGCCTGGAGGCTTACGCCACATGAGAGCCAACTTTCAGGCCAACACACCGTCAATCACCTCGCCCGCCACGTCGGTGAGACGCATATCCCGTCCGCTGAAGCGGAAGGTCAGTTTCTCGTGGTCGAGGCCTAGCAGATGAAGGATCGTGGCGTGCAGGTCATGCACGTGGACTTTGTTCTCGACGGCGAAGTAACCGTATTCATCCGTCGCGCCGTAGACCGTGCCGCCCTTGGAGCCGCCGCCGGCCATCCACATCGTGAAGCCAAATGGATTGTGGTCGCGGCCCCACTCCTCGGGATTCGCGCCACGCATTTGGGCCGTCGGCGTGCGGCCGAACTCACCGCCCCACACGACCAGCGTCTCATCGAGCAGGCCGCGGGCCTTCAAGTCTTTGAGCAGGCCCGCGATCGGCTTGTCGGTTGCTTGGGAGTTGATGCGGTGGCCCTCGTTGAGCCGCGTGTGTTGGTCCCAGCGGTCCTGTCCTCGGCGGGCCGGCGTCAACAGTTCCAGGAACCGTACGCCGCGCTCGACCATGCGTCGCGCCAGCAGGCACTGCCGGCCAAACTCTTCCGTCTCGGGGTCGTCGAGGCCGTACAGTTTCTTCGTTGCCTCACTCTCGCCGCTGAGGTCGAGCAGGTCGGGCACGGCGGACTGCATGCGGTACGCCAGCTCGTAGTTCGAGATCGTCGCTTCCAACTCAGTAATCCGTCCGAAGCGTTCGAGCACGCCTTGGTTGAGGCGCCGCAGCAGTCCCATCTTGCCCTGCTGCAGGTCGGCCCGTTGCTCGCGTGGTTGGATGTCGGCTATGGGGTGTTTGCCCCGGCGGAACAGCATCCCCTGGTAGGCGGCCGGCAGAAAGCCACTACCGAGAACGTCGAGTCCGCCCGGCGGGATGAGGCCGCTGTCGAGCACGACGAAACCCGGCAGGTTGTCGCAGTGGCTGCCGAGCCCGTAGGTCACCCAAGCGCCCATCGACGGACGCCCCTGAAACCCCGACCCGGTGTGCATGAAGTAGTTTGCGGCGGTGTGCTCGGAGTGGTCGGCGACCATCGACCGGATGATCGCCATATCGTCGACGCAGGTGGCGACGTGCGGGAACAGTTCGCTCACCCACGCGCCCGACTCTCCGTGACGGCTGAACTCGAACGGGGAAGCGAACACCTGGTCGGAGATGTTGAAGACCGTGGTGGGCGTCTCCATCTTGATGGGTTGGCCGTTCTCTCTGGCGAGCCGCGGCTTGGGGTCGAAAGTGTCGAGTTGCGAGGGACCACCGTCCATGAAGAGGAAGATGACCGACTTGGCTTTCGGCTGATAGTGCGGCTCGCGCGGCGCCATCGGGTTGACGCCACGGTCGGTTGTAGCAGCGGACGCCTCCCGGTCGGCGAGTAGCGCCGCCAGAGCCAGTCCGCCGAAGCCGTTGGCGGATTGCCACAGAAGTTCCCGGCGGGTCCATCGGCTGGGATCTGACTGGTGACCTGTCACGGTGGTTCAGCGCAGCGATCCCGCTGCCTGCAATCACACAAACACGATTTTACGCCAATCGGTTAGGGCGACGGCGGCGTGAGCGCCAGGTCGTGCCGCGGCGACTCGGCGGCGCGATCTCCACCTACGCAAAGCGGCGGACAAGGTAGGCCGCTGGACCTCGAGCCTTCCCAGGCCTTCAACCGCGCCCCCTACCAGGGCATCTTGCGCTTCGAGTACTTGCGCCCGATCTCGGCAGCCTCCTGGCTGGCCGAGCCGATCATCACGCCCTCGTCGATCATTTGGGTCGCGTTGTCGGCGTTCATCCCGTTGAGGAACGCGATCTTGGCTTTCTTGCAGGCCGCGAAGACACGAGCGCGGGCGTCCTGCATGATCTTCGAGTCTCGCACGCCCGGAATGCCGTGCGACAGGCCCATATCACCCGGACCCCACTCGGCGAATCCTATGCCGGGAACCGCGGCGCTTGCCTCGGCATTCTGCAGCGCGTGACGATCTTCGATCTTGAGTCCCAGCAGGATCTCGCCGTTTGGGTCGAGCGGCCAGGGTTCGGCGCGATTCGTGTACTCGTCACTCGAGATGCCCCAGATCGTCGCAGCGAAGCCCTGGCTGCCGGCGCCGCGCAGTCCCTCGCCAATGCCGCCCACGGTCTTTTGGTTCGGGAACCGCGACGCTTGGACGAGGACGCGAACGGCCTCCGGCGTGCGCGCATGGCAAAGCAGAATCCCGTGAACGCCTGAGGCGAGCACCTGGTCGATCATCCAGACGTTGGCCCTCATGACGTACTCGTCGAGTCCGGTCAGCGGCAGGGTGCAGATGACGGTAGGCGTGCGGTGGCCGCTCTTCGTCGGGCCGGCGTCGACCAGGCCTCGCATGAAGGCGCGAATGCCAGGGATGTTGAAGGCGCCGTGCTCCATTTCGAGGCTGATGTAATCGCCCCAGGTGTGCGCCATCTCCTTGCCCTTCTCGTAGCTGATGTCGGTGGTCGCGATCTGCGTGTAGTAGATCGGCTGGCCGGCTGCAAGCAGTTCGATCGCGCGGTTGATGCGCTTCGGCGTGGGCGGGGGCGCCGCCGATTCCAAGGTGGAAAGGCCCATCAGCAAAGCCGCCACGGCCACGGTGAGAAACAGCGCTGCCTTCTTCATTCGAATCCTCCGTCCGGTTGTGCTTCGTACAGGTTGTCAGAGCATCCCCGTGAGGGGTGCGGGTCAATCATAGCACGCGGGTGGGTATCGATTCGCTGTGCTAAAATCCCGCTTTACGCCGCGTTTGCACCGCGGTAACCAGCTTCAACAGGGAAGGCTTCTATGTTTCGCATGATCGTCACCTTCATTGTCTCTGTCGCTGCTTTGACGATGCCGGCCGCCGACCCACTCGCGGCCCAAATCACCGTACTCGAACACGCCACGGTGATCGACGGCAGTGGCCGCGCGCCCATCGCCAACGCCACGATCGTCATCGCCGGCGACAAGATCCGCGAAATCGGCCCGGCGTCGCAAGTCAAGGCTCCCGCGAACGCGCAGACCGTCGACCTCAGCGGCAAGACCATCATGCCCGGCATCATCAACCTACATGGCCACGTTGGCATGGTCAAGGGCCTCGAGCAGGACATGAAGCATTACACCCGCGAGAACGCCGAGGCGCAGCTTCGCACCTACGCCATATACGGCGTGACGACGACCACCAGCATGGGCACTGACGCCGACCTGATCGTCGACATCCGCGACGAGCAGCGGCGCGGGAAGGTCAACGGCGCACGCGTCTTCACCGCACTGCAAGGGTTCACGACGTTGCGCGGCTATCCGACGCACGCTCCGGGCGTGAAAGGTGTTGCACAGGAGGTAGCCACGTCGGCCCAAGCCAAGGCCTGGGTCAACCGGCTCGCCGACAAGAAGGCCGACGTCGTCAAGATGTGGGTCGACAGCCACCACGGCAAGTTCGAGAAGATCCCCTCCAACGTCTACCGCGCCATCATCGAGCAGGCCCACAAGCGCGACATGCTGGCTTTCGCGCACCTATATGAGCTGGCGGATGCGAAAGGCCTGGTCGACGCCGGACTCGACGTCATCGCGCACAGCGTGCGGGACTATGAGGTCGACGACGAGTTGATCTCCAAAATGAAGAAGAACAACGTGACCTACGCCGCAACGCTCAGCCGCGAACAGTCCACGTTTGTCTACGCGGACTCGCCGGTTTGGCTCGATGATCCGTTCTTCCAGAAGGGTACGACGCCGGAGATCATCCAGGCCGTCAAGACGACTCTGAAAGAAAAGCAAGCCAAAGATCCCGAGCGCGAGATCAACCAGAAGGGTCTCGATATCGCCATGCGCAATCTCAAGAAGCTGGCCGACGCCGGCGTGCGCATCGGCATGGGGAGCGACACCGGTCCTCCGGGGCGCTTCTCGGGCTACTTTGAGCATTGGGAGATGGAGCTGATGGTCGAAGCCGGCCTCACGCCGATGCAAGTGATTCAGGCCGCGACCAAGAACTCCGCCGAGGCCCTACGCATCTCGAAGAACTTCGGGACGCTCGAAAAGGGCAAGGCGGCGGACCTGATCGTACTCGACAAGAATCCCCTTGACGACATCCGCAACACGAAGACAATCCACTCGGTTTATCTGGCCGGTCAGAAGTTCGAGTAGGTAAGCAGAGACAGTCCCGAGCCCTACTCGGCTTCGGCAACCAACACTCAGAGCCGCAAGCGTAAGCTTGCGTTGAGCAGCGGCTGGTTGGCTGAGGTGTTCTGATGGGTTGCCGCTCCGAGCCCCGTCGGGGCGACTCGACCTCTTCCACGTGGCGCCACATCCGAACTCCCGCCTAGCCGCGAAGCGGCGAAGCGGCGACCGGATGTTAGCCTGGGGTGACGCCGTTAGGCGGAACCCCAGGTATCGAACCTGTTGTCTCTGGAGCCCTGACAGGGCGATGGAAAAGCCTCGTTACGCCTCGTCCGCAACCCGCGGCACGAACGCGCGGTCACTGGTCACGCCGCGGGGTCTGCCGTTGTTGTCGACGACGATCTCGCGCACGACGGCGTCCGGCCTCCATGCCAGTCGGCCGGTTTTCGCAGGAGCGGACCTTAGCCGATCGTCGAGACCCCGTCAATCGCTTCGAAACCCCGGGAGGGAAGCCCCGGGCGGGGCGGCGCCAACGCAACAAGCGCCGCAATCCCTTCTCGATTTCGCTACCGGGTGAGCGTAGTCAGCCCACGATGTGGCTGATGTCGATCAGGTGCAATTGCCGCCCCTGGCCTTCATGCGGTGAATCAATCACGATACTGCGGCCGTCGGGACTCACTCGCGGGTGGGTGTCCACGCGCCACTCGCCGGTGTACTCGGGTGGCGAATGAAACGCGCCCATCTCGACCCTGCGCCCGGACGGCACATGGTAGAGGTAAACGTGTTGCATGCGGTCTCGGTCCGGGTACGTGTCGTTGACAATCCACTCCCCGCCGGGTAGGCCGCCGGGCAAGCCTCCGGGCAAGTAAGAGCAGTGGCCGTCTTGCGTCATGGCGTCCTCGCCGACAACCTCGACTTTGCCGCCGTCCTCGAACAGATAGAATCGCCGACCGTGGCTGGGCTGCTCCGACCACGCCAGGATGTGCTTCGGGTCGCGCCAGATGAAGTGCGACGTCAGGCCGTTATCGTCCACGATACGAACGTCCGAGCCGTCCGGGTTGGCGGTGATCATCCGCGTCAGCCGGTTGCCCTTCGGATATCGCCATCGGTGCAGAGCGATAAACCTCGATCCATCCGTGTTGAACAGCAGGTGGTTGAAGTAATGCTTGATGCCTGCCTCCGCGCGCGGGATCTTCCCTGTGGCGGCGATCTCGGCGAGCGACAGAATCAACTCCGACTTGCCGCTCACGAGGTCGACTCGAAACACTCCTGTGTTTTCAGGCGCCAGCTTGTCCGTATTGGGATCAGGCAGCCCCACGTAGCCGTAGCCGGGCCGCACGTCGTTCAACCGCCGGAAGTCGGTACTGACGGCCGTCTTGCCGTCGGGGCTGAGAGCATAGATGGCGTGAGGGATCGTCCGCTGCTTCTTGGTCCGCACGTCGAGGATGCGGCAGACGTATCGATCCTCTTCGCGGTCATTCCAGAGAATCTCGCTCGCCGAGCCGGGAATCCATTGCAGCATGCAGCCCTGCTGCCAGCACCACGCGCGGCTCTCGCCCAACTCGATCCAGCGGTCGCCGTCCTCGAGATCGACCATGCCGATCTTGATCGCGTCATCGGGACGCGGCGAGCGATGCTGGAAACCGACTTCCATTCCGAGCACGTACCGTCCGCTCGGGTCGAACTCCAGCTTGTCGTAGTAGCTGAACCAGTGATGTTTCGGGCCGCGCGTGATCACGCGCACCGGGGCCGCGGTTGCGCCAAGCGGCAATGCGGCACAGGTTGCCGCCCCAGCCATCGTTTGTGCAAACTGACGCCGCGAAGGTTTCATCGAAAGATTCTGCACTAGACGTTTGACTGTGCGCCGGCCGATGTGGCGTAGGACCCCAGCCTTGCCGAGAACCGATTCCTCAGTTCTTAGGTCCTCAATCGACACGCGCTGCTCGGTTACTTGCCATCCTGAGTCCCGAAGAATCGAGACTCGGCAAGCCTGGAGGCTTACGCCACAAACCCCTCACCCCGAGCGAATCTTCCTCGCCCGCTCGTCGTAGACCACACTGCGTCCCCGCACCAAACTCTCATCCGACATGATGACGGCGACCGAGTGCGCGTACCCGGCCTCGATCGGCGCGTTCGGCTGCCGGCGTGACCGCAGGCACTCCAGCCAATTCAACATGTGCGGCGGCGATTCCACTTCCGGGATCGTCGTCCCCTCGGCAATCCGGTCGTCCTCTTGGGATTTCTCTCCGCTAACCAGAAAGGGTTTGCTCCAGCGAGTCCCGTCCATGACGCCGCGCGGCCCGAAGAACTTGAGGTAGGTGTTGTCCGCGATCCCATACATCGTGCAGTACCGCACCAGGAAGCCTTCCGGGTATTCGAGCACGGTCTCCACCGAGTCCGGCGCGGTGTACTGATCTTTCCAACGGTACGAGCCGCCCATCGTCATGACGCGCTTGGGAGCGCCCGCGCCAGTGACGTAGTGCACCAAGTCGATGAAGTGGACCATCAGATTGCTATGCGGGCCGCGGGAAAACTCGCGGTAGCCGAACCAGCCGGCATACTGGTTGGCGTTCCACGGCCGATGCTTGCGGTGCATCAGAAACGCCTTCCAGTTCGTGTCGGACTCCTCGATGGTGCGCTCGCCGTAGCGGTGCCAATACGGACGGTAGCCGTTACGCGACTGCTCGATCTTGAAGATCTTCCCCAGCCCGCCCGACTGCACGAACGCGCGCGCCCCCTTGGCCGAGGGATAGCTGCGTACCTGCGTACCCATCTGCACGATGCGGTCGGAGCGCTTGACCGTATCGACCGCGCGACGCAGTTCTTTCATGTTCATCGCGAGCGGCTTTTCGACGTACACGTCCTTGCCGGCATGAATGGCGTCGACGAGCTGCGTGCAATGTTGATGGTCAGGAGTGCCGATGACGACCGCGTCGATCTCGGGGCTCTGGAGCAGGTCTTCGTACATTTCGATCTGCTTCGGTTGGGCCGCCCCGGTTTCGCCGACGTCGGCGGACGCCTTCTCGCGCTGCTGCCGCCAAATGTCGCACACGGCGCGCACCTCTACGTTGGCCTGCTGCTGGAACTCGAGGACCCCTCGCAGCAAGTTCCGCCGGCCGCAACCGATCATGCCGATGCCGATCCGATCGTTCGCGCCGACCACGCGGCTCGCGCTTGCCGCCCGCACGCCTGTCGCCACCACCGATGCCGCCATGAATCCTCGTCGAGTCATCTGATTCCCTCCGAAGGTAGATTTACACTATACAGCGAGCGTCTGGACGTCGCAAAGCAGCCGCTCTGCTGTCATCGTCTTCCCGTAGCCAGCGAAACAGGGTTGTGCGGCCGACGTGAGCCGACTTGGCGGCCTCGTTGATGGTTCGTGTGGTCAAGAGCGCGCCGATGGCACGCATCTGGGCGTCCGAGAGTTTGTCGGATGCGTCTTTCGTGGTGTTGATTCGATTGGACATGGTAATGTTCTTTCGTGGCACGATCTGGCACCGTGCCGGGCTTTGGGTTGGTGATCGTCTGATCAATCTCACAGTAGCAAGCCGGTGAGTCGATCTCGACCCTCACAGAGAGGCAAGTGATTGATTAGGGGTGAGTTAGGATGTTTTAGTTTTCTGTGATGAAAGTGTTCGTTTGCGGGAAATGGTGGGATTGAGCTTCTCTGGAGAGTGCCACCAGAAGAGTGCCAACGGGGTTGCGGCGGCGTGAGGGCGCAGGGGCCCACCTCGACATGAGATGCCCGGGCTGGACGGAGTTCTGCTCTAGAATCTGGGTCAACAGGCTCCACTGCAACGCCGGATCGCTCCCTGAGGGGCTGTGAAAAAATCGGTGTCCATCAACATTCGTGGAAGCTGGCGCAATTGTAGGGGCGGGCCCCTGCGCCCGCCAGCGCTTTGCTGATGACTTGCGATGTCCGGGGCGGGGTCGGGCGGGCACGGGGACCCGCCCCTACAATCCTCCAGCGTTTTCTTCACAGCCCCTGACAGTCACGGCTCGGTTCAAAATCGGTTCAAAAAAAGAGGGCCCTCTGGCTCCAGTCTGTGATGACCTCAGCGGCCCGCCTAGATAGGAGCGAAAAGGCAGGCTTGAACGGACGGTCCTCACCTGACGGATTGCGTCAGGAGCTGCCGTTCGCGGGGGAAGGTCGCTTACATATTTTCGGAGAGCAACATCGAAACTGCCTGGCCAGGAAACGGTCGTTGTTGGTCCGGCGATCTGTCCGCACCGGTCGTTTCCGTTATCAGGCTAGCAGACGTCTGTGGGGGTTCCGGGGTCGGCGGAGGGGCAAGTTGTTGAAAGGAAGGAGAATAAAGTTCTGGAAAATCCGTGACTCCGTGACTCACGCACCGGAGTTCGGGCTCTGTCCCCATCGGGTGCCCATCGGGTGCCCAATCCACGGGCGTGCGCTCGGATCAGACCGTCATCCTGGGCGCCATCGAATCGGCCCAAGCCTATCCGGATCCGTTGCGGCGGGTCAGCTACTTCGACGCCGCGACGAACAAGCGGCTGAAGTTCCTGACCACCAACTTCGCGCTCCCGGCGCTGACCATCGCCCGCATCTACAAGTCGCGTTGGCAGATTGAGTTGTTCTTCAAGTGGATCAAGCAGCATCTGCGGATCAAGAAGTTCTACGGCGCCAGCGAGAACGCCGTGAAGACTCAGATCTGGATCGCCGTCTCGGTTTACGTGCTGGTCGCTATCGTGCGCAAGAGGTTGGGTCTGGAGGCGAGTCTCTACCAAATCCTACAGATTCTCAGCGTCACCCTATTCGAGAAAACGCCCATATGGGGTATCCACTTGACTCAGGTAGCCCCTAGGCGTTGTGGTTTGGTCGATCCATGGACGCCAGCACACTGCACCCAGAATGCACCCTGGGGCGCCAGACGCCGGTCTGCAGGCAATTGGGCCACGAGGCTGCGTTTCGGGCCGATCAAGGATTACGCACGCGCCATGGCCATCGCAGGCTTGGAAACGTGGTGCTATCGGCAAGCCTTTCCGGGGGCCGCCAATGGCCAACCACAGTATGTTGTGGTCACCTGAGTCAAATGGATACCCCACAACGCCCATTTTACAGGCCTTGCAGCCGTCCGCTTCCCACGAACACCTACTCGATGACCCCAACCAGCTGATTCTATTCGACTTTTAACCGGACAGTAGTGTGGTCATGACTTAGGGTTCGCTTTCAGGCGGCGATAGTTCCAACGATCCCGGAGGTCTCGAAGTCGACGAATTATTGGGTAGGGCATCCATCTCGACGCAGGGCGATGCAGGCCGAAGCTGAGTGAGACGGCACCACTACGTGTCAAGGGAATGCAATACCGTGGAATTAACATTTGTTGAAATCCGTTCCGTCTCTTGAATTCCGTGAGGGAACTATGCGGATCTGTGTAGACGTAGCTGCCGTAAACTAGATGTGAGAGCTCTCTTTTTTCACACACCTCGACTGCTTTGGCAATAAGTGCATTGGTTGGCTTCTTGCCGAAGTATTTCTGCTGCGCAATCACCTGGAGGGTAGTTGCGACACGATCGACAACGATCATCCTGATAAATCCGATAAGCTCGTCTTCGTAATAGGCCCCGATGTAACAGCTACGGTCAAAGTACGTGGAATTGTCGCGCCTAACCGTGTCAAGATCTTTGCCATAATGCCAAAAGGGCTTTCCCTGGCGGAGAGTGGTTTCATTGTAAATGTTCTGAATCCCCTTTACGAAGTTGTCATCAAATCGTACCTCTTCTACGGTGACACCTCGTTTCAGTGATTTTCTAATTGCCTTTCGAACATCAGACTGCACCATATTTGTAAACCACTCTGAATAACTAGTAGTGGGGTATCCATTTGACTCAGGTGACCACAACATACTGTGGTTGGCCATTGGCGGCCCCCGGAAAGGCTTGCCGATAGCACCACGTTTCCAAGCCTGCGATGGCCATGGCGCGTGCGTAATCCTTGATCGGCCCGAAACGCAGCCTCGTGGCCCAATTGCCTGCAGACCGGCGTCTGGCGCCCCAGGGTGCATTCTGGGTGCAGTGTGCTGGCGTCCATGGATCGACCAAACCACAACGCCTAGGGGCTACCTGAGTCAAGTGGATACCCCATTAACTAGTTATTGGAATCACTGCGGCATTGTCCCACTCCATATGAAAAAGGTACTTTGGTGTGTCGTCGGGGATTTTCTGAGCGAACGTAAAAATGTCAGCCTTCAGGGCAGACTGCTGGATTTGCGAAGCGAAGACTTCAGGATCTGGGACAATCTCACCCTCGAGTAGGTGTTGATTCACAATAGAGGCTATTCGTAGCATTTTTCCTGTCGTTATGACGGTGTATCCGTTGACGGAGGCACATGGTACTGTGACCACGCGGCCTTGAAATTGAATTTCTGTGGTGTGTCCAGCCGGCATTGATCGTCGTGATCGCGGCCGCGTGTTTGAAACTGAGTTCACGTGCGAATTTGACCGGCGATCAGCCGGCCAGACCTCCCGTAATAGGCGGTACTCGTTTGCTGAGCTTCAAAGCGTGAGGACCGAAGTGCGAGGAATGGGCAAAAATGGCTCCGGGGGTAGGGTTCGAACCTACATCTTGTGCGTGAACAGCGCACTGCTTTACCAGCTAAGCTACCCCGGAATACAACACCCGATGCGCCTCTAAAGCACTCACGTCCGCTCGCTCGGGCATCATCAGCTTTTCGAAAGGATGGCAACCAAAAACTCTGCGATAGATTGTTTCGCATTCACTGCCGACTGGCCGTGGGGGCTCTTGTCGCTTGGGACGTGGAAAGGCCGCTGTAGGTGGACGGGTTCCGATCTCGTGACCAGCTAAATAGCCATAGTGGGGTATCCAGTTCGCTCTATTTGGTTTGGCTGGATGTCGGGAAGTGGGTACCTCGAGGCAATGCGCGTTGCAACAGAACGCTAACGCAACATCGGGACGGGGGCCACCAGTTCGTAGACGACCGCTTCGTTGCACCATGCAAAAAGGCAGCGTTTTCAATCATTCTACGGATGAAGTCCATGTCTTCTCCGGCATCGCCGAACTTAGGGCGGAAGCAAGTCGCATCACCGTCGTGGCCGACAGCCCCGACGAATCCGGCCCCACCAAGGCTGCCAGCTCTTCAGAGAAGTCGACGGTCGAAATCCCTTTCGGATACAGCCAGGGGATCAGCTCTTCGACGCTTTTGGTGCGTTTCAGACAGGGCGTCAAGATGTGCGAAGTGAAACGAAACTTGCGGCTCTGCTCGTCAACTCGGCGGTCCTCGACTCGCGGGGTCTGCACCAGGAGCGTCCCCACTCCGGTGACAAAGCTGCGCTTCCGCCCATAGCCGTTTCGCACCACCAGGCACCGGCCATCTTCGGCGACTTTCTGTCGGTGCGTCTCCACGTAGTCGGCGACCTGGGTTACGATCGCTGTCAGCATCACCTGGCGGGCACCTCATCACCTGGCGGGCACCTCCTCGCAGGGGTGTGCGCTGCTTGATCGCCACGACGGCTGGCTCGGCTTGACGGCCTGCTGGGACTGTTTAGACTCACTCATGGCGTATCCTCCTTGTTCCCTTCAGGGACTTGGTGCGGTTGGTCGTCGATGTTGCCCGGCCCCGGCAGCCCTTGCCTTAACTCGTAAAGAGTCGATGGGGGACTCGTACACCAAGGGGATGCAGCTATTCGACTAAGCACTTCAGGGGCCAAACGCAGTCACGACAGGGGAAACGTTCTTAGCGCTCACCGGTGCGGCACCAGGTTTGGCGAATGTACGGGAAAAGAACTGCTCCAAGTCATCTGAGGTGCTCACTCTTGGGGAAGCCGTGAGAAAATTTCGAACTCATTGAAAGGAAATGGTGAGCCGACTCGCCGGACCTACTCCAAGACGACCCAACGCGCATCTTGATGCGCCAGATGATGGGGGCCATTGCGCAGTACGAGAAGGCGATGATCGTGTTGAGGCCTAAAGGGGACGGAGCCCTTTTCTGAGGCCTAAAGGACAAAGCCCGAACTCGGCCTCCGCCCGGCTTCGGGGCTCCGGCACCCTGCCATGATCCGTGGCACCCCCCCTGGGACTCCGTCTCGCCATCGCACCGCGAACCGCAATTTGAGTCACGAATCTTCCAAATGTTTATTCCCTTTCCTTTTAATTACTTGCCGATCGACGCGGGTCAAACTCTTCCACCCTGTTGCTACCCTGGAATCGGAGGAAATCGCAGGAAGAACAGGAGCAACGTCGAGCTCGGCGGAGTGCCGGATCGTTCCACGGGATTTCGTAAAAACGAGAGTTCGGGAGGTCCCCCAGGGCCCCCGAGTCATACGCCGCCGGTGGCGACACTCGTCCGGGGCGATACGGACTACTGTTGAACCGACAACGGCTCGGTCCGCCGAGGCGTTTCCATCGCCCTGTCAGGGCTCCCGAGACAAAAGGTTCGATACCTGGGGTTCCGCCTAGCAGCCCGTGGTGCAAGCGACGTTCTTCGCCGAGATCGTTCGTATACCCCTACATTTTGAGGCGGGCCGAGCCCGCGGGCACGGCATGCCGTGCCCCTGGAGTTTGGACATTTGCCAGACGAAAACCATGCCAATGAAGGGGGCTGGATCAATGCTCGCTATGGTCCGGGAGGGGCCAGAGATCATAGCCCTCTGTTCACTCTGTTGCGGTGGGGACAGGTCGAGTACACCGCGACAGGAGCGTTAGCGCCCGTGAAGCGGGCGCCACAATCATAGCCCATGGATTCATCCATGGGTGTCGGTCGAGGCGACGCCACAGCCCGTTGCTGTTTCTCCTTGCGCGCGGTCGTTCGACCGCCCGCAAGGAGAAACAGCAACGGGGGAAAACGAGTCAGGGGTAGGCGTTTTCGAGACCCACGGATGAATCCGTGGGCTATGATTGTTCGGCCCTGAGGGGCCGTCTGCCCAGAAGGAGATGACCGAACACGAGGAGCCCTGGAAGGAAGATACGAGCCTACCTCCACGGCTCGAAGCAGTGGGCCATGCCGCCGCTTGAGATATGTCCAAACTCCAGGGGCACGGCATGCCGTGCCCCTACATTTCAACCAGCACGGCCGGCGGTTTCACCACGGGCTGCTAGCGGCGTCACCCCAGGCTACCATCCGGTCGCCGGCCGTGTATTGCAGTTGGGGCGGTGCTCCCTGAGAGTAACCCGCCGGGCACAGACAGCAGACTCCGATGAGCAGCAACGATACTCGGGAAATTCGCATAAGGAACGAGCCGAGGGCTAGAGATGGCCCGCGTGCCAGCATATCACGGGGGCGCTACAAGTTGGGGGGAGGTCCGGGATCATGGATGCCCCTCATCCGGCCGAGTTCGGTGCTGCCCCCGAGCCCCTCGGGGCCCCTCCGAAGCCAGGCACCTCTTGCGCGAGTGGAAGCCGAAGCAGTCGCCCTGGGAACGGTTCGATCACGCTTCGGCCGGTTAGCTCGGTTTCCTCTCCGCTGCAGCTACGACGGCAAGCGCTCCTTTAATTCCTGCGCCATCTTGAGCATATCCGTCATCTCGATTTCAGCGGCGGGTGGCGCAGGGTGCCCGTGCTGTTGTCCCTCCGCGTCGCGAAGGATCTGCTCGACGATTCGAGAACTTTCCTGGCTTACTCCGTAAGATACCAGCCGAGAACGGACGGTCTCAGCGGAAATCAACTCGGGTGGAATGCGTAGTCCTTTGGCCAAAGTCTTGCGGAGAACCGTCGCCGAACCGGAAGATGCGGCGGTACTACCTGACGGAGACGAGCCATCGAAAGAGGCTGGAGAGCCCGTCCGACCCTGACCGTCGGACGCGGAACGCCGCGAGCTCGTCACGCGCTTGACAAGCCACACTGCGCCCCAAACGACAATCAGGGCCACAGGGACGATCTGCCAGAGGGGGGGAAGGTCGTTCATCGCTTTCAGTCTCCTACCCGAAAGATACTCAACTCAGAAGCAAGGCCGTACGGCCAGCCGTGCCGCCCGGCGCCTCTTCGGGGCAGTCCACCGAGCTCTCCTACTCTCATCCCAGAGCGCCCTCGAAGATGTTGGCGAGGCAGACGGTATCTTCTCCCTGGTCGACGACAGTGTCGGTGGAAAAGATGTTTGAGATGATTCTTGTCCTTTGGGCGCCGAGCTCGACCAGAACACCGACGCTGGGCCCGCCGGCTCCGTCGTTGTTGCTTTCGAAGCGATTGTTCATCAGTACCGCCCCGTAGCTACCCAACCGCACAGCACCCTGCTGGCTCCCTTCGAACCGGGTACCCGAGATCACCTGGTCGTTGGCGGGCCCCAGTACGTAGACGCTCCATTCGTTCGCTTGGCTCATGACGCTGTCCCGAATGCGCCAATGATTCGTGTCGGTGGCGAGGGCCACGTTGATGTCATTCGCCGATACATTGGAATCGCTTATGAGCACAGAAAAGGCCTGCTCACCGTAGATGCCGAGGGAAAAGCCGGATATGCGGACATTGTTGATTCGGACGATGTTGCCACCCGAGACGTTGAGTCCGGCGACCGTCTGCGCCGGGTCGCCCGCGAAGTCGCCAAAGAGGGCCAGATCCCGGATCGTCGTCTCAGAGTTGCCGCCCTGCGCTATCGCATCCTCTACGATGATCGCCGAGGAGTTGGCGCTGATGCCCTCGAATACCAGTGAACCTTCGCCGGCCATTCCGACTCCGGCCAGGGTGAAGCGGGATGGGATCCGCAGTGTATGGAACAGAGTGCACTGCTGGTCGATAATCAGAGTGGCATTGGAGTGCGCCGTGCCGGCGACCTCGTTGAGGAAGCACGGGAGGTTGAGGCAGCCTCCCACCTCGCTGAGAAAGTAGTAGCGGTCGTTCGTGACGCCCGGGAATCCCTCGGTCGGAGCACAAGGAAGGCCCGCACTGAGCGGTAGGTCCGGCGGAGTCGCAGCCGCCTCTCTGAACTGACTCAGAATCGTCTGCGTGCGATCGGGGGCCGGCCTGACCGAATCCGCTTCGCAGCAAAACAACGTGGTGCACATCGCGGCGAGCAGGACACGATAAGTCGGGTTCATCTACTTGGACCTCCGGCTCGCACAGGATATACCATTCCCCCTCCCGCACACAACGAGTTTATTGCCGCCAAGGCAGAAGTCGTGGGACCACCACCGAGACTCACCGGCGTTCTTGTCGAACCCTCAGAATACAAGGGGGGAAAAGGGGACGGAGCAGCTCCGTCCCCGTGAGGTTGAAAGAGCCGTAGGTCTTTACGAACGTTGGGCTAGTTCCCTTCACGGCCGCCGGGCGGGGATCATTGACGGTCCCGCGTGAAGCCAGAGGAGCAGTAGCATTCCCGCGAGAAGGAAAAGCATGGACCCATGATAGTAGGCTTTTGCCAACATCGCTTCGTGGCGAATACGGCTCTAGGTGGTTGTGGCGGCGTCGCTGCTCGCTGTAGGGTCGGTGATTGCTGCCTACACTTCGGACCGGTCATCCGACAGTATCCCAGTATCCGCAAAGCCGCCTGGGACCAGCCGACCTTACCCTCATCCGTGATTCTTGCCTACAGCGCTGCTTGACGCCGAACGAGCTTGCCGTCCTCGCGCGTGAGAATGCTGACTTGGCCTACTCCGTTGTCGAGAAGGTACTGGCGGGCTTCGTCGAGGCCCGCGCCGACCTGATCGGGGCCGTGGCTGTCGTCACCAAAGCAGAAGCCGATCCGCCTCTCGTGCGCGCGGCGGACGAGCCACGGGGCGGGATACGGCGAACCCAGACCCTTACGGTAGCCAGCCGTGTTGAGGTCGAGGATGCCGTTGTGCTTCGCGACGGCGTCGAGCGCCTGCTCGGCCGCGTCTCGAATGGCGGGCGTGTTGAGCACGGCGGCCCGGGGGGCGTTCTTGCGGATCAAGTCGAGGTGGCCGACCACCTCCGGCTGCAGCGCCTCGACCATCTCGGCGACGGATTGGTAGTAGCGGATCGCCAGAGCCTCGAGGCTCCCGGCTTCGGATAACACCCGCTCGAACTCGCTCGGCTCGCCGTCGATCGCGATCTCGTCGACATAGTGGACGGACCCGACCATGTATTCGAAGCCATAGCGGCGACGGTGCTCTAGCATCTCGTCGCGGTAGCTCGATGCCGGAACTACCTCTACCTCAAATCCGCGCAAAACGACGAGGCGGTCGGCGAACTCCTCGGCCAGTTTGGCCACCGCCTGGGCGTAGGCGTCGAACTCTTCGGCCAAGCGCTCGACCGTATAGCCCTTCTCTCGCTCGGTGGGGTAGAGGAAGCGTTCCTGCCTGCGTGGGGCGTGCTCACTGACGCCGAAGGTGTGATATCCGGCCGCGACCGCCGCCTCGAGAACGGCGCGGAGTTCTCCTTCGGCGTGCTCGCAAAACTTGCCGCTGTGGCCCCCGTGGAGCGAGACCTTCCAGGGTTGAGACGTCACCTTTCTAGTGTAGTGTCACAAGTCCGCGGGCCTGAGAACTGGGACATCGATTCTCGTCCGCCGTGTGTCAGAATGCCTCACCGCCGACACAACTTTTCGCACAAAACCTAGCGCTTGCGACCGCGACTGTTTGGCCCGTGAAGGGTTAGCACTTGCAATGGAGCGGCGTGCCCGTTGCCCTTTGGGTCGGGCGTCGCCCTCTGACCACAAAACAAACAGGAGAGAATCGAATGAAGAAACTTTCTCAGTGGACGGGATCGATAGGGGTCCGGGTGGCGCTGTTGGGCCTAGTCTGTGCTCTCGGTAGCGAGCTGATGGCACAAGACGAGGCCATTGCACCATCCCGGACCTTTGCTTATTCTGCCAACTTCGTTTGCCGCAATGTGTTCGATGCATCACCAAGCGATCTGTCGTTCAACTTCGGTCCGGCGTTCTACCGCACGGTCGTCAACATCCACAACCCGACCGATGGGGCCGTGGATGTGAGGGTCGGCGTCGTGGAGGCGACCCGGCTCGGCTCGGGCGACACGGGCGAGACCGGCGCCGAAGGCCTTACGTTGCGGCCTGGCCAAGCCATCTTCGTAAGCTGTGGCGAGATCAGGCGGCTGCTTCAGTTGCCTTCGCCGCAGCGTATCCTCGATGGCTTCGTCACCCTCGTCAGCAATGTGCGTCTCAACGTGGCGGCGGTCTACACCGGTGTTTCGCGTGAGACCAACGGGCGCTCCGACGGTGTCACCATCGACGTCGAGACCATCCGGCCTCGCATTCGGGTTTCACCGACGCCGGTCGATCCCTTGCAGCCCACCACGTTAGTCCAGTAGTGGGTGAGGTTGCGTAGTGAGTGAGGATGCCTGGGGGACGGGCCTTGCGGGGTCCGTCCCCCAACTCTTTCGTATCACTTCATATCACTCAGCGGTGCATCCGCTCTGAGGGCGACCGCTCTCGTCTCGAAAGCTCTCCTGCCGCCGTGAGCGATTCACCGTGGCGCGCCTGGATGCCGCGCACAGCCGGACCGCCCGTTCAAGTCGCCGTTCAAGTTGACAAACCGTGGGAAACACCCGATTCTGAAAGCAGCATTCCGGGCTCGCTGGAATGAACCCCCTCGGAGAAGATTATGAGCATGTATCAGTTGTTAACTGTGTTGAGCCTGCTGGGCTTAACCCTTTTCATCGTGGCCTGTGGACCCGAACCCGAGTCGGCGCCGGTGTCGTCCATGCCGATCGGCCAGAGCGTGGTGGTCGAAGCGCCTCTGGGCTTGCCGGCGGTCCCGATTCCTTCAGACAACCCGCCGACGGTGGAAACGATTGCTTTAGGACGGAGGCTCTACTACGACCCCGCGCTCTCGGTGGACGGCACGATCTCGTGCTCCTCGTGTCACCGGCCCGACGCCGGATTCGCCGATCCGGACCAGTTTTCGAGCGGCGTCGGAGGTAAGAAGGGTGGTCGGCAGGCGCCCAGCGTGATCAACGCCGCCTACTACACGACCCAGTTCTGGGACGGGCGTGAGCCGAGCCTCGAAGCGCAAGCTCTTGGTCCCATCGCCAACCCGATCGAGATGGCGCACACACTCGACGCACTCGAGGAGCAGCTCAACGCCGACGCCGGCTACGTCGATCAGTTCGAGAAAGCCTTCGGGCCCGGTGGCGTCACGCGCGACCGCCTCAAGAAGGCAATCGCATCCTTTGAAAGGACCGTGCTCAGCGGGAATTCGCCGTTCGATCGTTTCCTGTATGGCGGCGAGGCCGGTGCTCTGAGCGAAGAAGCCAAGCGGGGTCTGGAAGTCTTTCGGAACCCCGAGAAGGGCAACTGCGCCGTTTGCCACACGCTCGAGGACGATCAGGCTCTGTTCTCGGACAGCGAGTTCCACAACCTGGGAGTCGGAGCCAACCTCGACGGCACGCTGGCTGACGAGGGTCGCTTCGCTGTCACGAACAAGGACGAGGATCGTGGCGCGTTCAAGACGCCGACCCTGCGCAACATCTCGCAAACCGCCCCCTACATGCACGATGGGAGCTTGAAGACGTTGAAGGAAGTGATCGACTTCTACGTCGGCGCGGGCAACTCGAACGACTGGCTCGACAAGGACCTCAAGGAGCTTGATCACTTGACAGGTCAGGAGCGCACAGATCTCGAGGCGTTTCTGAACGCGCTGACCGCCGAGATGCCGGCCGAAACCGGCTTGCCGACATCGTAGCGGAACACACGCGAAGGATCGGGGGCGAGCGTTTACCGGCCTCGCGGTTTGCAGCGATTTTTGCCGACGCTGTAGGGCTGTTCGATGCGGGTTCCGCCCCAGCGAACAGCCTCGATTGGTCGCTGCTTCTGGTCTCGATCCCAACTCTCAGGGGCCGAACTCCGGCCCGGCCCGCCTAATACACACCACAAAAAAGAGGCCGGTTTTACCCGGCCTCTTCGACTGCCTTCGCGAACCTCGCCAACAGCGGGCCCGCTAAGTGAGCGCTGTGTTTAGTAGTGATCCGGGGGCATGCCGCCTGCCGGCATGGCCGGCTCGGGCTCCGGAATCTCGCTGACAATCGCTTCGGTCGTCAGCATGAGTCCCGCGATCGACGCCGCGTTCTGCAGAGCGGTGCGGGCGACCTTGGCCGGATCGATGACACCGGCCTTGACCAGATCGCCGTACTCCTCGGTCAAAGCGTTGAAACCGAACGTTGCGTCCTTGCTCTCGCGAACCTTTCCGCACACGATCGCACCTTCCTGACCGGCGTTTTGAGCGATCCAGCGCAGCGGCTCTTCCAGAGCGCGGCGTACCATGCGAACGCCAACATCCTCGTCCGCATCGGCTCCCTTCACGCCGTCGAGGACCTGCGCCGCCCGCAGCAAGGCGACGCCGCCGCCGGGAACGATGCCCTCTTCAACGGCCGCCCGCGTGGCGTGCATGGCGTCTTCGACACGCGCCTTCCTCTCTTTCATCTCGGTCTCAGTCGCGGCGCCGACTTTGATCACGGCCACGCCCCCCACGAGCTTCGCCAGCCGCTCCTGTAGCTTTTCGCGGTCGTAGTCCGACGTGGTCTCTTCGATCTGGGCGCGCAACTGCTTCACGCGGCCCTCGATGGCCTCCTTCGTGCCGGCGCCTTCCACGATCGTCGTGTTGTCTTTGTCGATGACGATGCGCTTCGCGCTGCCTAGATCGTCCATTTGGACGCCCTCGAGCTTGATGCCGGTCTCCTCCATGATGGCCTTGCCGCCGGTGAGGATCGCGATATCGTCGAGCATCGCCTTGCGCCGGTCACCGAAGCCCGGGGCCTTGACTGCCGCGATGTTGAGCGTGCCGCGCAGCTTGTTCACCACGAGCGTCGCGAGGGCCTCGCCTTCGACTTCCTCGGCCACGATCAGCAGCGGCTGTCCGGAGCGCGCCGTCTGCTCGAGCAGCGGCAGCAGGTCCTTCATGTTGCTGATCTTCTTCTCATGGATGAGAATCACCGCGTTCTCGAGGACGACTTCCATCGTGTCCTGGTCGGTGACGAAGTAGGGGGAGAGGTAGCCGCGGTCAAACTGCATGCCCTCGACCACATCCAGTTCGGTCTCCATGCCCTTGCCTTCTTCCACCGTGATGACGCCGTCTTTGCCGACCTTCTCCATCGCCTGGGCGATGATGCTGCCGATAGTCGCATCGTTGTTCGCCGAGACGGACGCCACCTGCGCGACGGCGTCTCCTTCGACCGGCCGCGCCAGCTTGTGAATCTCTTCGACGAGCTTGCTCGCCGCGAGGTCGATGCCGCGCTTGAGCGCCATCGGGTTCGCGCCCGCCGCGACGCTCTTGACGCCTTCTCGGAACATAGCCTGCGCCAGAATCGTGGCGGTCGTGGTGCCGTCACCGGCGACGTCACTCGTCTTCGAGGCGACCTCGCGAACCATTTGCGCGCCGATGTTCTCCAACTTGTCTTCCAGCTCGATCTCTTTGGCCACCGTCACGCCATCCTTGGTCACGGTGGGTCCGCCGAATTTCTTTTCGAGGACCACGTTGCGGCCCTTGGGCCCGAGCGTCACTCGTACCGCGTTTGCAAGCTTGTTGACGCCCGCCAGGATCGCTTTGCGCGAATCTTCTCCGTAACTAATCTGCTTTCCAGCCATGTTTTTCTTTCTCCCTTTCGCGGCCGCGCCTCGGCGTGCCGCTCGTTCGATGAGGACTGGAATCGTCCAGCCCTATTTCGAGTCCTTTGCCGGTTCCTTCTTCTCGGTCTCGGCTTCCTTCAGTTCCCAGCCGGTATTCACGTCAAGGTCCGGCAGAGCCTTTTTGAGTTCGGCAATTCCTTGCTCGGTCGCCTTGGTTTGCCACAGGTAGAGCTTCTTGAGATTCGTAAGCCCTTTCAAGTGAGCCAAGCCGGCGTCGCCGACCTCGGTGCCGTACAGATTCAAGTACTCGAGGTTCTTTAATCCTTTGAGGTTCTCTAGATCCGCGTCAGAAATCTTGGTGTTCTCCAAATGTAGCGCTTCGAGCAAGGTCAATTCCCTGCTACGGCCCAAGGCTCCCATGACGAGCGGCGCGTTATCTAAGTTACCTAAGTGTAAGCGCACGACGTCTTTCAACTTCGCGACGGCGGCGACCGCGTCATCGCTCACCGAATCGGACGCGAGATGGAAGTCCACTTCCAGACGCTTGTCGTTCTGGGCGATCTCTCTGACGCTGCCTCCTGCCTCCTCGATGGCCTTGATGGCCTCCTGTTGCTCCGGACTTCGTTCCTCTCCATTGGCCTGTCCGCCAACAAGGGTTAGCAAGGCAACGCTTGCCGGCACGATGGCCATGAATGTCTTCATCGAAGCCTCCCAATCAATGAAGCCGGTCCGTTTAACGACCGAGCTACGACCTGAATCAAGCAGTACTTGCTATTCCATGAGAGAGGAGCGGCATTCCGTCGCCGCTCCGAACAGCCTTCCGGGAAGGGTTGACCGCATCTACTGTGAATCTCCTATTGTAAACCAAAGCGGCCCCTGGGCTCCAGTCGCGGGGAACGGGTGTCGTGGAGCGCCCCGGCAGCCGGGTGCTCTGGTCAACTCGAACCGCCGGCGAAGCTCTGGACGGACGCTTCCGTCGCAACGGACGCCTCGACGCCAATCACCTCACGTAACAAGGACGCCAGAGCGCCGATAAACCGAGGCTGATCGTTGAGGCCCGCCGTCATTTCAAAGCGCTTCACGCCGTGCTCGAGGGCTTCCTCCCGCGCATCGATGTTGATTTCCGAAAGCGTCTCGACGTGGTCGGACACGAAAGCGATCGGAACCACCAGCATCGATTCCACGCCGTCGGCGCCAAGCTTTGCGTTGATCTCGTGTAGCGTGGGATGCAGCCACTTCTGGCTGCCGACCTTGCTCTGATAACAGACCGTGCTCGCATTCGACCAGCGCCCGCGAGCCAGCACCAACTCGACCGTCTTCTCGATGTGCGACTGGTAGGGGTCGCCGCCGTCAATCACGCTCTGCGGCACACTATGGGCGCTGAACACCAGATGGACTCCGTTGGGCCGCTCGAACCGAGCCAAGCCCTCGTCGATCCGCTCGACGACCGAGTCGATATACGGCTCGAACGTATGGAATTCGCGAACCACTTGGGCCGGCACGTCCAGCCCGGCTTCGCGGCAGCGCCGGTCCCACTCGTTGAGGCTGCTGCCGGTGGTCGTCGACGAATACTGCGGATAGAGCGGCAGCAGCACCAACTCATCACAACCCGCCCGCAGGACCGCTTCGACGGCGTCCTTGGTAAACGGACGCCAGTACCTCATCGCGACGAATACGCGCGCATCCATCGTTTCTCGTAGGACGGCTTCAAGCGCCTGGGCCTGCCGCTCGGTGACCTCGCGGATGGGCGAGCGGCCGCCGATTTCGGCGTAGTGGTTGCGCACCTTCTTGGCGCGGCCCTTCGAGATCAGCTTCGCGAGAACCGGCCGCGCCAGCTTCGCCAGCGGGAAGTCGATGATCTCCGGGTCGCGGAACAGGTTGTAGAGAAACGGCTCGATGGCATCGAGCGAGTCAGGTCCCCCGAGCTGAAACAGGACCACACCGATCTTCTTGCCAGTCTTCTTGTTTGTCACGCGCTGGTCTTACCTAACGAAACGGGGAGGGCGCTGCATGCTTCGGGGCTGCGCGGGGTGAACTCTCAATGATACGCCACCACGCCGGGAGTCGGCAAAGCCGTCCATGCTAAGAATCCTTTCGTACGGATTTGGGCTGAGCTTTATGCCACGCCTTATTTCGCCGGCAACTCAAAAGTCAACGAGGCCCACCAACTCTGCCAGTCAGCGCGATCGTCCTCCACGCGCTCCATGTGCACCGCTTTGATCAACCACGCGCCCGGTTGCCTCAACTTCAAAAGCACCCGTCCTTGCTCATCGGTAAGGCCGCGAACGGCACGCTCAGGCTCGCCGTGCGGATAGCCGACGACCAAGACGCCTTCCAGAGGCCGGCCTTCCCGCAGCATCCGCACCGGCAACTCGCCGCCGGACACCAGCTCGTAGGGATTCTCCTCCGGTACCAACTCCACCGGCAACCCCACAACGCGATCAAAGCCCGCGCTGCTCCCAACCTCCCCAGCACGCAGCAGCGACTTCACACAGCGGCCGAAGCGCTCCCTGCCCGCTGCCTCCCGCTCTCCTCGGCGCGCGCGTTCTTCGATGACGCGGTCGAGACCCTCTTCGCGCACGTACTCCTCGAACTCGGCTGCTTCAAGCTCCACGAACGACGAGGTGCTGTGGTAGGCGATCAAGTGTAGGCCGGGTTGCTCTAGACGAACGAAGCCCGCCGGATCCATCCCGTCAACCCCGCGCACCCCAGCCTCGGTGTCGGGAGCAAAGTGCGTGAACGCGATGATCCGGCGCGGGTCGCGAGCGAGGGGGCCGCCGCGAAAGTGCTCGCCGACGCGAAAGCGGATCGTGACCGTGGTGCCGACCGGCGCTTGGTAAGCGGACGGTTCGATCCAGAAGTCGTGCGCGCTCGCCGGCGCCACCAGCAGACACAGAGTCAGCGCGCCATAGCGGGCCACGCCGAACGCCGTGGTCCAACCGCGATGTTTCATTCGTGGCCGCGCTGCGTGCAACTCTTGAGACATTGGTAACACAACGGCTCCGCAGGGCACCGTTAGATCGACACGGCGTTCTGCTCTACATATTCGTTGATCGGCGCCGGCTGCGGGCCGATATGGTGAAACGCCTCGGCGTACTCCAAACCATACTGCTGCCCCAGCGCACGGTCATTGCCGAGCACGAACTGCTTGGTGTACTCGCGGTTCGCCGTATCGTCGTCGTCACCAAGGATGGGGAGCTTCTTTCCCTGCTCGGCGAGCCGCCGGCGCAACCTCGCGCCACTGTCGCCCGCCGGCCCTTGGGTGTCGTTGGCGACGTTGACGCGCACCTTGCCGTCGATCACCGAGCTGATGTCGACCACGCGGTTCACCAGTTGCGGCCCGCGCGCGAAGTAATACTTCTCCCGAATCGAGTGCGGCCGGATGCCGGCTTCCCGATGCTCGGGGAAGTCCCACCGCCCGCCCGACATCCAGCAAGCGGCCTCGACCGCCTTCGCCGTCGTGTAGTGGTCGGGGTTTTCTTCGTAGTGTCCCCACGGGTCGTAGGAGATGACCGTGTCGACCTTCATCACGCGGAAGATGAACAGGAGCCGCGCGCGCAACTCGATCGGGTGCGCGTCGTCGAGACGGTGATTGCGGTAGTTGAGGTCGAAGACCTTCTTGAGGCCCAGCAGGCGGGCGATGTCGAAGTTGTCGTCTTCGTTGTTCTTCATCACCTCGGCGGGCGTTTGGCCGCGGCCGGCCATCTCGTCGTTGGTGATGCGGATCAGGATGCCCTCATAGCCCTCGTTGATGAGCTTGAGCACCGTGCCCGCCGCGAACAACGGCACGTCGTCGGAGTGCGGCTGGATCGCCGCCAGCATCTTGCCCTTGTGCGGTTGTCCCGACTGCGCTGCCTCAATGACGGGATCGCCCTCGTGCGTGCCCCATCGCCGGGGCCCCTGTGGCGCAGCCGTCGCGCCTGTGGCGGCCAGCGCGCCGCCGGCAACACTGCCGCCTAGAAAACTTCGTCTCTGCATGATTCCTCCAAGTTGCGGCAGGGTGTCCGCCTGCCCGTTGCCCCGCCGGGGCGCCTTACTGAGATCACGACGAATCGCTTCGCCGAGCTTCAATTGTATCGGGGTGAGGCAGGCGGCTCCGCCACGGATCACTCGAGGCAGAGTCGCAATGCCCAGACTGACACGGCAGAGGCTCCGGGAACAGAAGCCCCAGGAACTAGCCCGCATTTCTCACCACCTGCGGATGGGTGAGCAATGAAATCCCTTTGACTGTAGGGGCCGGCCCCCGTGCCGGCCCGCGTGGCGGGTGACCATCCTGTCCTTGAACCGGACGCGGCGGTGGCGGTCGAAATCGGCAGCGGGCGGGCGCAGGGGCCCGCCCCTACGGTTTGTTGGTGAGAAAAGCGGGCTCGAGGAGCCGCCATCCGAGTAGAACAGGTACCTACCACTTCCGCTGAAACTCTTCGACACCACCTTCGGGCGAGAGGTTGAGGTAAATCTCGCTCGTCAGCAGCGTGTCATGGCCCAGTAGGCGCTGCGGCGCCGGCAGGGAGATGCCTTTCTGGATTGCCGTGACGGCAAAGGTGTGCCGGAGGACATGAGGAGAGACCGTGCGGCTGATGCGGGCGCGGTTAGCAACGCGCTTCAGCATGCGCTGGATGGTGCGGGTACTGAAGCGGAAGGTTTCGTGTGGTGCAAAGTAGCCCTCGATGAGGGGCTGGATGCGGGTACTCAAAGGAATGACCCGGCGCTTGGATTTGGTGCCGAAGGGGCCGCCCTTGCCGTAGATCATCAGGCGGTGGGTTTGCCAGTCGAAATTGGCTCGTTTGAGGTTGGCAAGCTCGGAGACGCGGAGGCCGGTGTCGAGAAGGGTCCAGACGACGAGTTTCTCTTCGTGGGAGTTGCAGGCGTTGGCCAAGCGAGTCGCTTCATCTCCGGTAAGAGGTTCGCGTTTGTACTGGTAGCGCATGCAGGTTAGACGTACCAAAGCGCCGTTAGGGGAGCCGCGGTTCGAAGATTCTCTACGACGGTCGTGAGTTCTCTACAGTCGCAACATCCTGTCGCAATCCTGCAGAGGTGCAGTCGAGAGAATCAACAACTTGGGGAAGGGCTGGCTGTGGCACGGTCGCAATAATGGGGGGAAGGCGACAGGGATACGGCGCGCCTCTAGGGTAGATATGGTGGCGGGGCCAATACTTGGTTCAGGTGATGCATTTCAACGTTGGACTGCTCGACCGAGAACTTGTTTGAACTCACGCAACGCCGCCCCCCTGCCGTATCGAATTTTGCCGCAGCTTGTCCTAGCGAACGCCCTATGCAGGTGCGTCAACACCTCGACGGGAATTTTTTTTCTACCCGGTGAGAGGAAAGCCTTGTCCGGCGGTATAAAGGCACAAACGGACTCCCGCGGGTCGAGGCGCCTTGGCCATGGCTTTTCGTCCAGGAGCCACGGTTCCGGCACTATGACTTGCTCTTTTCGTCGACGCAAGGTGTAGCCGACCTCCTCGATAGTGACCGGGAACGTACTGAGGTTGACTACTTCGATACACGGTAGATTCACAAGCAGCCCGGCATCCGCGTCCCTGTGAATCAGAACTCCCTCACCCAATCCGGTTGCGGGCTTTGGTGTCAGATGCAACTTGACTCGTTTCCTTTCCAGCCATTGATAGAGGGTGCGCGACATGAAAGTGCCAAGTGGTTGGGGTACGGTCTGGGGTGCGGTGTCCTAGCGTATATAATACGCTAGGATAAGAAGGAGGTGTCCCATGCCCGATTCCCTGCCCGCCTTGGAGTACCGTCGCCACGCGATCTTCCAGCAGATGCTTGCCTTGGGTGATTTTCGCCAAGGCTCCGTCACCACCACTCAAGGCCCTTGCGGCAAACCCACCTGCCGCTGTCGTCAGCGCGGTCATCCCGGCCATGGCCCGCACTGGCGGTTGACCTACAAATCCCGCGGCAAGACCGTCACCCAGAGCCTCTCCGACCCGGCGGCTCGCCGTAAGACTCAGCGGGAGATCACCGCCTTTCGGCGCTTCCAGCAGCTAAGCCGAGAACTCATCGAAGTCAACGAGAAGATCTGCCGCTTGCGGCCCGTTGAGCAAGAGTCCGAGTCGGCAGCGTCTGTGACGCCGCAGGAAAAAAAACGGCCGCGGCGATCCAACAAGAAGTCGCCCAAGAAGTCGAACAGTTGCTGACTCTGATCTTCGCCGCCCGGCGCAAGCAGCAGCACTGGGACCTGGAAGCGCTGGAGACGGCCACCCGTGCGGCACTGCACCGAGCCGGCGCGAAGTTGCTCGAGCAACTGTTGGAGGCGCCCGCCGACGCCGCGCCTGAGCCATCCTGTCGCTGCGGCCGTCGCACCCGTCACCGCGGTCGGCGGCCCAAGACCGTGGTGAGTGTGCTCGGCGCGGTCGCGATCGAACGGCCCTACTACCTCTGCCCGGCGTGCCATCAGGGACAGTTCCCCTTTGACCGCGAACTCGATGTCGACAACACGCACTACTCTCCCGGCGTGCGCTGCATGATGGCGCTGGTGGGCAGCGAGTCGTCGTTTGAAAGCAGTCGCGAGCAACTGCGGGTGTTAGCCGGTTTGGACGTTACCACCAAAGCCATCGAGCGCGGCGCCGAGGCGATCGGGGCCGACCTCGCCGCCCGCGAACAACAACAGATCCAACGGGCGGTGCAACTGCCGCTGCCCGCGGTGGCCGGGGCCGACATTCCGGTTCTCTACATCGAGATGGACGGCACCGGGGTGCCGATGGTGGCGGCCGAGACGGCGGGACGAGCCGGCAAAAAGGACCGCGAGCGCGCCCGCACGCGGGAGGTCAAGCTCGGCTGTGTGTTCACGCAAGCCGAGGGCAAGCCAGGCGACCGACCCGTGCGTGAGGAAGGGTCGACGAGCTATACGGGAGCGATCGAGGGCGCCGAGGCGTTTGGGCGACGCCTCTGGCAGCAGGCGTGGGAGCGCGGCTGGGGGCGGGCGAACAAGAAGGTGGTAATCGGCGACGGAGCCGCCTGGATCTGGAACCTCTCGCATCAATACTTCGCGGGCGCGATCGAAATCGTGGACCTCTATCATGCGCGCCAGCACTTGTGGGAGTTGGCGGCGCAACTGGGGCTCGACGACGAGCCCAGCCGGCGGCGCTGGACCCAGCAACGGCTCCGCCAACTCGATCAGGGTCAGATCAAGAAGTTGGTGGCGGCCCTACGAGGTGTGGTGGCCCCGCAGCCGGATCTGGCTCGTCGACTGGCGAGCGAAGCGGAGTACTTCGAACACAACGCCGAGCGGATGCGCTATCCGCACTTTCGCAAGCAGGGATTGTTCATCGGTTCAGGGGTGATCGAGGCGGGATGCAAGACGGTAGTGGCGCAACGTCTGAAGCGCTCGGGCATGTTCTGGACGGTACGCGGCGCGAACGCCATCCTGGCGCTACGCTGCGCCCGCCTCAGCGGCCGCTTCGAAGACTACTGGGAATCCCGCACCCAGGCCGGATGAGCGGCACTTTTATGTCGCGCACCCATTGATAGACTCCAAACGCGAGACCAGCCGCACCAATCACCGGTCCGATGAGGCCCGTCAGCTCCAAAGTAAGGACCACCTAACCCAATGTAGCACCGCCCTTGGGGGCAGTCTGTCGCAGTTTTTAGGCGAAAGGCGACACAGTGCGGTCGGTCGTCGAGAACCCATGCTCGGAGTCGGGCTGGACCGCTCCGCTCGCCTGGAACGTGCCCAGGCCTTGATCTGGCCCGCAGCGGAGTTGAGGTTAGAGCGTTTCAAAAATGGGCCCAGACGCCGCTGAGAGCGCTCTCAGCGGTAAGGTGGACCTAGCCCGCTTTTCTGACCAACAAACCGTAGGGGCGGGCCCCAGCGCCCGCCCGCTGCCGATTTCGACCGCCACCGCCGCGTCCGGTTCAAGGACAGGATGGTCACCCGCCACGCGGGCCGGCACGGGGGCCGGCCCCTACAGTCGGCCTCGCCCTCAGCGTAGTGCCGACGGGTAGCTCGCTCGACATCACGGAGAGGGCGATCGCCGAGGTTCAGTTGTATCGGATGGCTGGATAGCTGGTCTGGAGGGAATCGAGACGGAGACCCGGTACGAGATCCGTCCCTACATGAGCTTGGCGTAGATCTTCATCAGCTCCGCCTTGGTTTCCATTCCGATACCCGGCACGTCCGGGATGCCTACCATGCCGGCCTCGACGGGCACGCCGTCGGCGAAGCCGCCGAACGGTTCGAAAATGCCGGGGTACGATTCATTGCCGCCCAACCCCAGCCCGGCCGACATATGCAGCGCGAACTGATGTCCGCCGTGCGGCACACAGCGCGTCCGCGACCAGCCTGCCTCCTCGACCATCTCGATCGTTCGCAGATACTCGACCAGGCCGTAGCTGAGCGCCGGATCGAACTGCAAGTAGTCCCGCTCAGGAACCATGCCGCCGTAGCGGATCAGGTTGCGCGCGTCCTGCGTCGAGAAGAGGTTCTCACCCGTGGCAATCGGCGTCGCTGACACAGACGCAACTTCTTTGTTCAGCTTGAAATCGAGCGGGTCGCCGGGCTCTTCGTACCACTTGAGGTTGTAGGGCCCGAGCGCCTCGGCATACTCGACCGCCGTCTCGAGATCGAAGCGCCCGTTGGCGTCAACCGCCAACTCGCCACCGGGAGGCACAAGCTTCAAAACCGCCTCGATGCGCTTGAGGTCATCGGCCAGGAGCGCGCCGCCGATTTTCATCTTGAGCGTCGTGTAGCCCATGTCGAGATAGCCGCGCATCTCGTCCTCGAGGCCGCCGATCTCCTTGCCGGGATAGTAGTAGCCGCCCGCGGCGTAGACATAGACCTTGCTGTCGGCCTGGCCGCCGCGGTAACGGTCGGCGAGCAGGCGGTAGAGCGGCTTGCTCTCGATCTTGGCGGCGAGGTCCCACAGCGCCATGTCGATCACGGCGACCGCGACCGTTCGCTCCCCATGGCCGCCGGGCTTTTCGTTCGCCATCATTACGCGCCGGGCTTTGAACGGGTCGACATTGTCGCCGGCGTCGGTGAGCAGGTCGCTCGGATCGGCCTTCATCAGCCGCGGGATGCAACGGTCCCGCAGAATGCCGGCGGGCGCGTAACGGCCGTTGGAGTTGAACCCGAACCCGATCATCGGCTTGCCGTCGCTCACAATGTCGGTGTGAATCGCCACGGCCGAGACGGTCATCTCGGCAAAGGAGATATAGGCGTTGCTGATCTCGGAGCTGATTGGGACGACGGCCTCTCGGATGTCCGTGATCTTCAAGTTGGCGACCTTTCTATTGCGGCCCCGTGCGTAACGGACCCGGCATTGGTTGCTCTCGGGTGGGTCGAAGAAACACGAACGGCCGGTGTTGCGGCGGGATGAGGAAATCGAGCCAGGGCCGCCGGTGCCGGCTGCGATGCCCCGTTCGTGTATCGAACACAGGCCGCCGGGGGGTCTGCCCGCTCACAGGCACTCGGTAGGATTTCCGTGGGAGGTGGCGACTCCCACACTCCCGGCTCAGTCGAGATCCCCCTCGTCCGCCAACATCTTGAGGGTCTGCTCGAACGCCTTCAGCGTGATCTCGACATCGCTTTCGGTGTGTACGCCCGACACCACGCCGCCCGGCCAGCCCGTGACGTCCACGCCACCGACGATCATCCCTTTGCGAACTTTGTGTCCCAGTTCCGGGGGCGTCCCCTTGGCCAGCTTCTGCCAGTGGATCGTCCCGTCGAGGATGCGTTCGCGCGACACCGTCTCGCGATCGGGGTTCGTGAAAACATGCAAGCCCGAGAACTCGCCGTACGCGCACCACGGCGCGCCCAGCCGCGCGATGATCTCGTTCATGCCGTCGCGGATCGCCGCTGCCGTGCGGTTGGCGCGGCCGATGTGGTCTTCCGATTGGAGCAACTTCAACGTCGTGATCCCGGCCACGGCTGCGACCGGATAGCCGTTGAACGTGCCTTGGTGCGGCAGCACGGGTTGCTCGATACCGCTGTCGTTCTCGATCCAGTCCATGATGCCGAGAATGTCCGCGCGCCCCACCACCGCCGCCCCGGGATAGCCGCCGGCCACGATCTTTGCAAGAGTCGTCAAGTCGGGCGTGACGCCGTAATACTCCTGCGCCCCGCCAAGCGACACGCGAAAGCCGGTCACGACTTCGTCGAAGATCAGTACGACTCCGTGCTTGCCGGCAAGCTCGCGAAGCTGCTTGAGGACTTCACTGCTCGTCGGGATGTGGCCAAAGCCGGCGCCGGTGGGTTCGAGGATCACCGCCGCCACGTCGTCCCGCGACTCGAAGATCGATCGCACGGTATCGAGGTCATTGGGGGCCACCGGGATGACTTCGCCCACGACCGAGCCGGGTATGCCCGCCGGCTCGTTCACCTCCGGGGCGGGCGCGCTGAACGCCACATAATCGTGCCAGCCGTGGAAGTGCGTGCCGAACCGAACCAGCTTCGTCTTGCCGGTGTGCGCGCGCGCCAACCGCAGCGCCAGATGCGTAGCCTCGGTTCCCGATGACACAAAGCGCAGCTTCTCCGCGCTCGGCACCATCTCTTTGATCAACTCGGCCCACTCGAGTTCCAGCGCGTGCTGCGCGCCGAAGTGCGTCCCCTTCGGGATCTGCCGCGTCACAGCCTCGACCACCGCCGGGTGTGCATGGCCGAGAATCAGCGCGCCATGGCCGCCGAAGTAATCGACGTACTCGTTACCGTCGACGTCCCATTTGTGCGAGCCCGAGGCGTGGTCGATGTAGAGCGGATGCGGCTTGAGGAAGCGCCCGTGGTGCGTCACGCCGCTCGGGAAAGTCGAGAGCGCCCGCTCGTGATGCTGGGCCGACGTCGGCGTCTTGTCGATGTACCGTCGTGTGATCTGGGAGGCTACCGCCTGGGTTGAAACGACCATAGTGACTTCAGGATAGCGCCCTCTGCCGCCGAATGAAACCACAGATGAACGCCGATCAACACGGATGAGCGAGGCTCTGGGTCGATCCTTGGCAAGGACTTCACTCTGCGTATCCATACGTGGGAGTTGGGCGTGCCGTCAACCGATTCCTTGGCTCTCAGGTGCGCGAACAAGCACGTCACCGGTAAACGCACAACCCCGCCCGGTCGATAGACGTTCTAGGGATTCCGCAAGGCCCAGCCGCCCCCTCCTCACCGTGCCCGACAGCCCTTCTTCCCTCGAGAACAGCGAGATCCGATTCCCTGAGGGAATTCCCGGCTTCGAGGCCTACACCCGCTTCACGATTACCGCGCAAGCCGACCTGGCGCCCATCCTCTTCCTCAACAGCGTTGAAGATGACCAGTTGAGTCTTCCGGTAATTCCAGTCGAGGCGGTCAAGGGCGACTACCGGGTCCAGCTGGAGGAGCGCGACCGGCGGCTGCTCGAAATCGACGACGACCCCGTACCCGGAACGAACGTCGTGTGTCTGGCGGTGCTCGTGCTGGCCGGGGCCGGACGGACGCCGACCTGCAACCTGATGGCGCCAATTGTGGTCAATCCCGCCAATCGGCTAGCAAAGCAGGTTGTGCAGTATGAGAGCGACTACCCAAGTGCATTCTCGCTCTCCAATGGATAGCGATGCTCGTGTTTCGGCGGCAAGCAGGCGAGTCGTTCATGGTCGGCGGCGACGTCGAAGTGCGCATCCTGCGCGTGGGCCGGGGCCACGTCAAGGTCGGCGTGATTGCGCCGCGCGAGGTCGACATCGTACGGACTGAGATCTCGCGGTTGAACCGTCAAGCGGTCCTCAAGCAGTGGTCCGCGCCCCAAGTCGCACAGAGCCTCAAGAATGTTGCCGACCGGCTCAGAAGCGGTCCCGACAACCGGTGACTCGTCATGTGGGGTAAGCCACTAGGCTTGCCGAGAACCGATTTCTCGGTTCTCAGGTCCGCGAAGCGGCGATGGGGGCCAGTGTAACGGCGCCCGACGACGAAGCCGCCCGTAGCAAAGTCGGAAGCAGCACCGTTCGCAATAGTAGGGGCACGGCATGCCGTGCCCGCCTGCCCGACAAGTTGCGGCACTCGTGGAGCACGCCCGTGGCGAGCCGTGCTCGGCTCTTTTCCCGCACCCACCGAACCCGTGGCGCACCACTCCTTTGGATATGCTCCACGTTACACCACGCCACAATGTCTTACTGTTAGCACCCCAGGCTGAGTCGAACTACTCCGCCGCGGTGTCTATGAGTTGCGGGACACGGAACATCGCTCAAACTCCGGTCCTAGCGCAGATGCTTCTCACGCTCGCCTAACGAGAAAACGAACATGTCACTGAAGAAAGCCGTTTTGGGAGGAGTCGCTCTCTTGCTCTTGCTCGTCGCCTTGCGTATCGGACTCCTGATCCATGGGCATCAGCGTGCTATCGAGAACGAGAAGTCTACGGGCCTGGGTGCCGTCGAAGTCGAATTCGATATCGTCTCCATGTGGAATCAGTCGAGTCCGCTCGATCTCTTTGAGCCAGCCGCCCCGGCGGTCGCTCGCACCCGCGCTATCGAAGCGCAAGGCTACGTCGGGTTCTTTCCCGCCGGAGCCGACTTCAACACGGAAGAATACGGCGTCATCTCGGAAAGCCGGTTCCTTCAAGTCAGCGCCAATCCGCTCTCCACCTTCTCGATCGATGTCGACACCGCCTCCTACAGCAACGTCCGCCGCTTCCTGACCGACGGCACACTGCCGCCCAAGGACGCTGTCCGCATCGAGGAGTTGATCAACTACTTCCGCTACCGCTACCCCGACCCGCCGGGCGACCAGCCGTTCTCGATCACCACCGGCATGGCGCGCTGCCCGTGGCAACCCCAACACCACCTCGTCCGCGTCGGATTGCGATCGAAGCCGATTCCGATCTCCGAAGCGCCCGCGTCGAACCTCGTCTTCCTGGTCGACGTGTCCGGCTCGATGGACATGCCCGACAAGCTGCCGCTTCTCAAGAAGGCGTTCGCACTTCTGGTCGACCAGCTTCGACCCCGGGACCGCGTCGCCATCGTGGTCTATGCCGGCGCGGCCGGGCTCGTGCTTCCCTCGACGCCGGGCTACGAGAAGACCGCCATCCACGCTGCGCTGGACCAACTCGGAGCCGGTGGCTCGACGGCCGGCGGCGCGGGCATTCACCTGGCCTACAAAATCGCACGGGAGAACTTCATCGAGAACGCGAACAACCGCGTCATCCTGGCAACCGACGGCGACTTCAACACCGGCGTATCGAGTGACAACGAGATGATCGGGTTGATCGAGCGGGAGCGCGAGTCGGGCGTCTTCTTGAGCGTGCTCGGCTTCGGTGAAGGCAACCTCAAGGACTCCAAGATGGAGAAGATCGCCGACCACGGCAACGGCAACTATGCCTACATCGACACGCTGCTGGAAGCCCGCAAGGTCCTCGTGGACGAAGTCGGCGCGACTCTGGTGACCGTGGCCAAGGACGTCAAGCTGCAAGTCGAGTTCAACCCCGCGACGGTCGAGGCCTACCGCCTCATCGGCTATGAGAACCGGTTGCTCGCCGATGAAGATTTCAACGACGACAAGAAAGATGCCGGCGAACTCGGGGCCGGGCACACGGTCACCGCGCTCTACGAGGTCGTTCCCGTGGGCGCCGGCGACGGCCTGACGGATGTCGACAAACTCAAGTACCAGGAGAACGTCGAGACGTCCGAGGCCCGCGGCAGTGGAGAAGTCCTCACCGTGAAGGTGCGCTACAAGCACCCCGAGGCCGCCGAGAGTCAACTGTTGTCTCGGCCCGTGCCGTTCGAGGACGCCGAGATGGCGAGCGCGTCGGAAGACTTTCGGTTCGCCGCGGCGGTCGCCGAGTTCGGGATGTTGCTCCGAGATTCCCCGCACAAGGCCGAGGCAAACTACGAACAAGTGCTCGAACTAGCGGACGGCTCGGCGGCGGCGCAATCCGACGATCCACGCTTCGAGTTTCTTTACCTCGTGCGGACGGCGCGGCGTTTGTCCGGGGAGCGTACGGTCTCGCAGTTGGTGAGCCCGTAGCTAGACCGCCTGCCTAGGGCAACGGAACCCTAGTTCTCGCCAGGCTGTGGTCGTACCTTCGACCATGTAGGGGCACGCCATGCCGTGCCCGCGCTACAACCCTCAGCGGCGCCTCGGCTAGGTCCCCTCTTGCCAAGTGGAGAGGTACTGCACTTGCTCGTCAGTCAGCCGGTCAATGCGGATGTTCATCGACTCGAGCTTGCGGCGGGCGACCTCTTTGTCAATCTCTTCCGGCACGCTGTGAACCCCAACCTTCAAGTGACCGTGTTTCTCGACTATGTAGCGCGCCGCTAGCGCCTGGTTGGCGAAGCTCATGTCCATCACCGCGGCCGGATGTCCTTCGGCCGAGCTGAGGTTCACCAGCCGCCCATCGGCCAGCACAAACACCTTCTTGCCGCCGTCCAAAGTGAACTCTTCGACAAAGTTGCGCACCACCCGCCGCGAGGAGGCCATTTCGGCCAGGGAGTCGAGATCGATTTCGACGTTGAAGTGGCCGGAGTTGGCGACGATGGCGCTGTCCTTCATGTTCTCGAAGTGCTGGCGTGCGATCACGTGCTTATCGCCGGTCACCGTGACGAAGATATCGCCGATGGCGGCGGCGTCGATCATCGGCATGACGCGGAAGCCGTCCATCACGGCCTCAATGGCGCGGGTCGGATCAACTTCGGTGACGATCACGTTGGCCCCCAGTCCGCGGGCCCGGCTGGCTAGACCGCGGCCACACCAGCCGTAACCGGCCACGACCACGTTCAACCCGGCGATCAGCACATTCGTCGCCCGCAGAATCCCGTCGATCGTCGACTGTCCCGTGCCGTAGCGATTGTCGAAGAGGTGCTTCGTCAGCGCGTCGTTGACGGCCACGATGGGGTACTTCAGCACGCCTTCGTTCTCCATCGCGCGGAGGCGGATCACGCCGGTGGTCGTCTCTTCGGTCCCGCCGAGCACATCGCCTAGCAGCTCGGTTCGCTCGGTGTGCAGCTGGTGCACCAGATCGGCGCCGTCATCCATACTGATCTGCGGTTTGTGGTCGAGCGCGGCCTGGATGTGCGCGTAGTAGGTGTCGTTGTCCTCTCCCTTGATGGCAAAGGTCGGGATGCCGTACTCCTGGACCAATGCCGCGGCCGTCTCGTCCTGTGTCGAAAGCGGATTCGACGCGCAAATGACCACGTCGGCTCCACCGTCACGCAACACGATCGCCAGATTGGCCGTCTCGGTCGTCACGTGAAGGCACGCCGCGATGCGAACGCCTTTGAGCGGCTTCTCGTTGATGAACTCCTTGCGAATGCCGTTGAGAACGGGCATCCACTGCGCGGCCCATTCAATGCGTCTCTTGCCTTCGTCGGCAAGAGCCAGGTCTTTGACGTCGCCGGGGGTTGTTGTCTGAGTGGTCATATTCCCTCTGGATGATGATGTAAGAAGAGCGCCTCGCTCACCGGGCCTCGCCCGGAGAGTACGCCCGTTTGGATGTAGCTGGTGTACTAAAGAGGCAGCCCTGTTTCAGGCGCTCGCCGTCGATACGCCGGCTTCGAACTTCAGCACCGACGCCTTGTCGGTCTTCTCCCAAGTGAAGCTCTCTTCGTCGCGCCCGAAATGGCCGTAGGCGGCGGTTGCTTGGAAGATCGGTCTCCGCAGGTCGAGATACTCGATGATCCCTTTGGGCGTCAGCGGGAACACCTCGCGCACGATCTCCCCCAGCCGAACGTCGTCGCTTTGGCCGGTGCCGAATGTATCGACCATCACCGACACTGGGTCGGCGACGCCGATGGCATACGCCAACTGCACTTCGCAGCGAGAGGCCAACTCGGACGCGACGATGTTCTTAGCGATGTGACGCGCCATGTAACAGGCCGAGCGGTCGACCTTCGTCGGGTCCTTGCCCGAGAACGCGCCGCCGCCATGACGGCCCATCCCACCATAGGTGTCGACGATGATCTTCCGCCCCGTTAACCCGGTGTCGCCGTGCGGCCCGCCGATGACAAAACGTCCGGTGGGGTTGATGTGGAACTTCGTGTTCTGATCCACCATCGCGCCGGGTACGATCGGGCGGATGACGTGCTCGATGATCTCCGCGCGCAGCTTCTCGGTCTCCACCTGGTCGCTGTGCTGCGACGAGATCACAACCGCGTCGACACGCTCCGGCCTGCCGTCGACGTATTCCACCGTCACCTGCGATTTGCCGTCGGGACGCAGGTAATCGAGTTCATCGTCGCGCCGCACTTCCGAGAGCTTGCGGACCAGCTTGTGCGCTAGCATGATCGGCAACGGCATCAACTCATCAGTTTCGTCGCAGGCAAAGCCGAACATCAGCCCTTGGTCGCCGGCCCCGCCGGGATCGACGCCCATCGCGATATCGGCCGACTGCTCGTCGAGACAGTTCACAACCGCACAATTCTGATAGTCAAAGCCGAACTCCGGGCGCGTGTAGCCCACCTCGCGGATCGTCTCGCGGGCGATCTTCGTGAAGTCGAGCTTGGCGCTGGTGGTGATCTCGCCGGCCACCATGCACAGGCCTGTGGTGACGAGGGTCTCGCAAGCCACGCGGCCCGTCGGGTCGGCGGCCATGACGGCGTCGAGAACGGCGTCGGAGATGTGGTCCGCCAACTTGTCGGGGTGGCCCTCGGTCACCGATTCCGACGTGAAGAGATGCTTATCCGAATGTGCCAAACGTATTCCTCCAAGCGACTACATCAGTTCGGCGGGTCGCCAACGTCACAGATCCAATTGTACAGGGGCAGACGGGGGAGGAGGGGATTGGAAACCTGCCGCGAAATAGTCAAAAATGGGGTATCCACTTGACTCAGGTAGCCCCTAGGCGTTGTGGTTTGGTCGATCCATGGACGCCAGCAGAATGCACCCTGGGGCGCCAGACGCCGGTCTGCAGGCAATTGGGCCACGAGGCTGCGGATCAAAGATTACGCACGCGCCATGGCCATCGCAGGCTTGGAAACGTGGTGCTATCGGCAAGCCTTTCCGGGGGCCGCCAATGGCCAACCACAGTCTCGGGCTTGATTCCTGCCAGCGCTTCCCGCGACGTCGGCTGGCGCTGGTATGGAAACCATGTTGTGCACCTGAGTCAAATGGATACCCCACTTAGTCAAATTAGCAGACCCGAGCCGCCGGAGTCAATGAAATCAGGTTGTCGAAGCACGGCCCGCACCCCCTGCTCGAGTAAAGCGCGCGAGCAGAGGAGGCAGCGCACCATGCCCGTCAAACCCGCGTTGGAGTGACAAGCCCCCGTCGCCGGTGCCGGGCCGTCTTGTTCGACCGTCATACTAACGAGAATCTTGTTCTCGTTAGGCGAGGCGTCCCAACAGCAGTCGTACCGGCTCAGTTCATGATGTAGGGGTGGACCGCTGCGTCCACCCCAGCGCCGCTACGTTGCTTTCCGTTTCAAAGACCAGCCCGTTGCCAAGCGCCGCTGTGGGACGGACACAGCGGTCCGCCCCTACAAGCTGCATCCTCGACACTTCGGGATATCAAGGGCGCAGCCCCTGGCTAGTTACCCCAACTTGATCCCCAACCCCATCTGAGAGAGAATCGCCATTCGACCCTCCTCGATGGTAACCGAAAACTACCTCGCCCTCGACCTTGGTGCCGGCAGCGGCCGCGCGATCCTCGGGCGCTTCGACGGCGACCGCCTCTTACTCGAAGAGCTGCACCGCTTCCCGAACGACAGCGTCCGCGTTCACGGGCATCTCCACTGGGACGTCCTCCGGCTCTTCAGCGAGATGAAGGCCGGACTCGCCAAGGCCGCCTCTCACACCCCGGTCTCGCTCGGCGTCGACACTTGGGGCGTCGACTTCGCCCTGCTCGATAGCTCCGGCGCGCTCGTCGGCAACCCCTATTGCTACCGCGACGCCCGCACCAACGGCGTCATGGAGCAGGCCTTCGCCGAGGTAAGCCGCGAGGATATCTTCAACGTCACGGGCCTCCAGTTCATGGAGTTCAACACACTGTTCCAGTTGTACTCGATGAAAGGCGCCCCATCGAAAGGTGGCTCTGCCCTAGACAGCGCCCGCACGCTGCTCATGATGCCCGACCTGTTCCACTACTGGTTTTCGGGACGCCCAGTGTGCGAGTACACCGACGCCAGCACGTCGCAGTGCCTCGACCCGCGCCGCCGCGCCTGGGCCACCGACCTGCTCTCGCGCCTCGGCCTGCCCACCGGCATTCTGCCCGAGATCGTGCCGCCGGGCACGCAGCTAGGCGAACTGCTGCCGGACGTGGCTGGCGAATGCGGGGTGAGGAGCATAGGACCCGGGAAGATGCAGATCGTCGTGCCAGCGAGCCATGACACCGCTTCAGCCGTCGCCGCCATCCCGGGCCGGGGGGACGACTGGGCCTACCTCAGCTCCGGCACCTGGTCGCTACTGGGCTGCGAGACCGCGGAGCCTCTCGTCACGCCTGCCGTCCTCGACCGCAACTTCACCAACGAGGGAGGCGCGTGGGGCAAGACGCGCCTGCTCAAGAACATCTGCGGCCTGTGGCTGCTCGAAGAGTGCCGCCGTGAATGGTCGCGCCAAGGGATCGACACCAGCTACGACGAGCTCTGCCGAGCCGCCGAAGCCGCCGAGCCCTTTCGCTCCGTCATCGACGTGGATGACCCCGCCTTCGTCCCTCCCGGCGACATGCCCGCCCGCATCGCCGGACATTGCACCCGCCACGGCCAGCCCGCGCCTGGAACGCCGGGCCAGTTCGCGCGCTGCATCTTCGAAGGCTTGGCTCTGAAATACCGGCTGGTCCTCGCCGACCTGCAACAGATCACCGGAACGGCGATCCGCAAGCTCCACATCGTCGGCGGAGGGTCGAAGAACGCCCTGCTCTGCCAATACGCCGCCGACGCCACGGGCCTCGCGGTCGAAGCAGGCCCCGTCGAAGCCACGGCCCTGGGCAACGTCTTGTTGCAGGCCGTCGCGTCCGGCCGCTTGGCAGGCCCCGCTGAAGCCCGCTACCTCGTCCGCCGCTCGGTCGAACTCAGCAATTTCGAGCCCGGCGGCGAGGAACATGTTTGGCACCAAGCTGCCGAGCGATTGAAGAGTCGTGATCCGTGATCCGTGAGGCTGTGTCACCCCGACCCATGATTCACCGCCTGCCATCCTTCCCCGCGCGTCACCAACCTCCCCCGCCCCGGCAGGCCCAAGAATATAGCCCACGGCTTCCGCCGCGGGTCCGCATCAGAGCAAGCCCCAGTGGCCGCTAGATCAACCGATGCCGACAAGGCAGGATTCAGCACGTGAATGGCTGTGATTTTTGAAGAGCATCCACAAAAACTCGCCCATGCCGGCAGAGAAACGGATCTGGCTTTACCGAATCGGATTTGCGAAGGCGGAACGTCACTATTGAAGGCGGTTGCACGTGCCTGGTCAGAAATCAGCCACTGGGGTATGCACTTGACTCCCGAAGCCCCAAGGTCTAGTATCCGGGCTCTGGAGGACTATTCGCGCACGCTGGGGAGTTTCAAGAGCGCTTCGCCTTCAGGTTTCAAAGTCAACCGCTGCCGTCCCCCCGCGGGGCGCAATGAGCGGCGGCTATAGGACCCACGACCGCTGCCCGATGGCCCCTCGAGGGTGCGGTCGCCGCAGTCGCCGACCACAAGGTGTGGGGTCGTCGGGAGTCAAGTGCATCCCCGACATCAGCCAATATGTCGCCCTTTTCGTGGGTGGACAAAACCTCACTGCCAATCAGGTTGAGTTCGGACTTGAACTTCGGACTCAGACGCGGGCCATTCGAGACTAAGATATGTCCAGCGCGGAGCTTAGTCAGGCAATCTTCCCAGATAGAGCCGTGATGTGGCGCCACCAGAGTACGGAAATTAATCAATGACTGTGCCTGAAGGTCCTTGACAAGTTCGAGGAGACTGCCGTTCGAGAGGTCACCCAAGAATAGCAACTGATTCTCGTGATGGAAAGCGAGGCACAAGTCATTTGCAACGCCCCGCAATTTGCTGTTCGCTATCTTGAGATCACCGTGAAAAGATTGCTCTTCCAATGAGAGCGATTTTTCGTCGGTGTTGACATCGGGGGGCAGGCCGTTCTCTTCGCCATCGAGAAGTTTTCCGAACCACTTGCTGTCGCGCACTTCATCGTGGAGCTTGTTGAGCCCGGGATGTTCTTCAAGGGCTTTCTTGAAGGGTGCGATTGCCGCTCCGATGCGACGCTCTAGGCGCTCTGAGCGCAAGTCCCTCGGAGGCCACAGGCAGCTGAAGCTAGTGGTGCCAAGATCGAAGTTGTCTCCTTTGAAGAGAGTTTTGTACTTGAACCGCGAATGTCCCGCCATGCGCCGTATCGCCGAAACGAAATCGAAACCCATGTGGCCAGAGTATGAACCGAAAAGAAAGAGGTTGACTGCGAACAAAGCAGCATAGAACTCCTGTCGCCTCGGGATCTTCGGGAATCCTGGCCCATAGATAGAGTCAATCTGCTGCCACCGCCCTTGGTTCAAAGAGTGCCACGATGCGCGAAGCAGTCCGTTGTAATGGTCGGCGTGGTAGTGCGACAGCACAAATTGAGAGGGACTGCTTGGCTCGACGAAGGTACGTCGAACCCATCCCGAGGAACTTTGGGCGGTGGATTGGGATCGCGTCGAACCCCAATCTAGAACGCTACAGGAAAGCGGAAACGATCGGTATTGCCATCCGGGATGAAATAGAACGCAATGGAGTCCATCACCCGCCTCTGTCATCAGAAGACGGTGCATGGACGGATCGAAGCGGCCATAGGGCAGATATTCGCCGTAACCACTCCTGAAGACCGCCGTCTCTACCTGGCCGGTCTCGAAGAGAGAGCTGGCCACACCAAGGTATTTCGAGAAGACCGACATCTTCTGTTTGTCCGTTTTGGGAGAATTGCCCTCGTAGTACTGCGATCTGTACCACCTCGAACGCAGGGACCCACCGTAGTCCTCGCCGTGCGGGTCGAGGATCGCGATGAAGCCTTCGAACGTCTCAACCCATAAGTCGTGCTCTGGAGTGTGGCCAGACTGTTGGCCCTCCACCAGAAGGGTGGCGCCCCAGGGTCGTTCTGGTTGCAGTGTGCTGGCTTCCATGGATCGACCAAACCACAACGCCTAGGGGCTACCTGAGTCAAGTGGATACCCCATTGGGAGAATTGCCCTCGTAGTACTGCGATCTGTACCACCTCGAACGCAGGGACCCACCGTAGTCCTCGCCGTGCGGGTCGAGGATCGCGATGAAGCCTTCGAACGTCTCAACCCATAAGTCGTGCTCTGGAGTGTGGCCAGACTGTTGGCCCTCCACCAGAAGGGTGGCGCCTCGTCGTACTTGTTTGTCTATCTTCTTGAGAATATCCGGATCGATGTCTCTAGAAATGGTCATGGTCGACTATTTGCCTCAGCTTCCCAAACAGAATTCTAGCATCCGTTGACGTCGCATGGTCCCGTTTGGCAGTCTGTGTCACTGTTTCCGCCTGCGAGCGTGGTTCGGCTGGTCGGTGCAGGCCGCTGCATTCTTGATCGAACGAGGCGGGCGTGTTGCCCTGGGATGAGGCGCTCATTCGAAGCGGGTGAAGAAACCGAAGCATTGAGGCTGATGGGGACAGTCACCAGGTTTTATTGTTAAATTCTGCGGCATCGCCTCGGCTGCTGCGAAAACCCGGTGATGGTCTCCGCCGGAGGGTGCCGGCGCCTTTTTGCCGCTTGAGCCGACGGTCGAGGTGCCGCTCGAGGTCTTCCACGAATGCCTCGCTGCCGCACGGATGTCCGCTGTGGGTCGCCTCTCGCAGACGATAACTATCCGCGGACGGCTGCGGCGTCGCTAGGGCTTCACCCCGGGCTCATGAGGGCTGATCGGGGAGATCACACCCGACCGTGTCCCTCAACTCACCTCAGCCCCTCTGAGAAGCATTCTTGGATTGGAAAATGCCGCGGGGCGCCGCTCTTAGCTAGGTTTCACGATTGGGGTTTACAATAGAAGCCCGTTCCAACCCGTACTCCTCAGGCTAATTCACCGTGGATCGCGCCACCCTACGTCGCCGGATTTGCGGCTGCTATGTCACCATCCCCACCCTCTTTCACGACGGCGACCTGTCGTTGAACCTCGACGGCATGAAGCGGCACGTCGAGTTCGTCATCGAGGGCGGCGTTCGTGAGGGGACCGGTCTGTTACTCGCGGGCGGCGCCGCCGGCGACTTCTCGACCATGAGCGTCGAGGAGCGCCGCACGGTCACCGAAGTCGTCATCGAGCAGGCCGCGGGACGAATCCCCGTCGCGATGGGCGCGATGACCACCAACACGCGCGAGTTGGTCGAGCTGGCTTGCACGGCGGAAAAGCTCGGCGCCGACTACATCCAGGTCTCGCCGCCCTTCTACTTCAACCATACCGGCGAGGACTTTCTCGAATACGTTCGAGCCGCCTCGGACGCCGCCGACGTCGGCATCATCATCTACAACACCTACTGGACCAGCACGGGCGTCACGGCCGATCTGGGTGAGCGCCTGGCCGAGTTCCCGAACGTCGTCGGTCTCAAATGAGCCACGCCCGACCACGGCTGCATGGAGTTCGAGTCCGTCGTTGCGCGGTTCGCCGATCGTCTCAGTATCATCGATAACCAGCTTCGCTTCGTCACGAGCCACATGCTTGGCGCACGTGCGGTGGAGGTCCACATCTGCAATCACTGGCCGGAGTGGGGGGTGCGCTTGTGGGGCCTGCTGGAGCAAGGCAGCTACAAAGAGGCGCAACACGAACTGATGACCGTTGCAATGCCCTTCTACCAGCTCTGGAGCGAGATGGAAAAGCACACCAGCGGCGACGGTTACCTCGACAAGCTATGCATGGAGTTAGTCGGGCTCGACTCGAGCCGTTGCCGCCCGCCCACGCGCGACGTTCGCGAGCAATTCCGCGAACAAGCGCGGCGGATGCTGATCGACTGCGGCACACCGCGCGTCCAGGACGCCCCCACATAGCCCGCGCTACAGTGTATTGATGCGTCACGACGGACGGCGGCCCGAAGAACTGCGGCCTACCAAGATTACGCCCAACTACCTTCCCACCGCCGAGGGCTCGGTGCTCATCGAAGTCGGCCACACCAAAGTCATCTGTGCGGCTTCGCTCGAGGAGACGGTTCCCGGGTTCCGGCGTGGCAGCGGCAAGGGGTGGATCACGGCGGAGTACGGCATGTTGCCGCGCTCGACTTCGACACGCTCGCCCCGTGAGGTCAATCGCGGCCGTCCCGGCGGACGCACGCATGAGATCCAACGTCTCATCGGCCGGTCGCTACGGGGTGTGACGGACCTCGATAAGCTGGGCGAGCGAACCCTGATGGTCGATTGCGACGTCATCCAGGCGGATGGCGGCACGCGCACCGCTTCGATCACGGGAGGCTGGGTGGCCTTGGCTCTGGCCTTGCAGCAAATGGTTGAGTTCAATGTGATTCCCCGGCTCCCCTTGCAGCAACACCTCGCAGCCACCAGCGTCGGTGTCATTGACGGCGTTCCGATGCTTGACCTCTGCTATGAAGAAGATTCGCAAGCCGCCGTCGACATGAACGTCGTGATGACGTCCGGCGGCGAGTACGTCGAGGTACAGGCAACCGCAGAACACAGCAGCTTTTCGCGAACCCAGTTGGATGAGCTTCTCGCGTTGGCCGGCGGAGGCATCCAGAGCCTTGTCGAAATCCAGCGGCAGGTTGTCAGCCTCTCCTGATGCCGGTTGAGCTGCTGTGCGCGACGAGCAATGAAAACAAATTGAGGGAGTACCAGCGCTCCGCCGGCGATGCGTTCACCATCCTGGGGCTGCCGCCGGTTCCCTGCCCCGAGGTCGGGAGCACGTTCGAGGACAACGCGGTCGCCAAAGCCCTCGCCTACAGCCAGTGGGTGCTCGATCAGCAGGACCGCGACCACGAAAAATCGCCCTTCGTCTTCGCTGATGATTCGGGATTAGTCGTGGACAGCCTAGGGGGTGCGCCCGGCATCCACTCCGCGCGTTTCGCCGGAGAGGACGCCGACGACGACGCGAACAACGCGCTGCTTCTCGATAAACTGGCGCACCTCCCACGGTCGCTGCGGGCCGCCCGATTCGTTTGCTGCATCGCACTCGCCCGCGTGGGGCGCATCATTCGCACCTTCGAGGCTGAGGTCGGAGGGTACATCCTCGAGAAGCGGGTAGGCGAAGGCGGATTCGGGTACGATCCGCTCTTCTACCTCCCGGAGTTGGGAGCGACCTTCGCCGAGTTGTCACCGGAAGAGAAGTGGCTTCACAGCCATCGCGGACACGCCTTCCATGACATGGTCGAGTGGCTCGGCCAAACCGAACTCAGCGCCATTGAGAACCACGGGTGTCAGCCCACGGACAAAAGGATCATTAGCGCGTGGCGTGGATCTCGGTTTTGAGATCCACGGCCTTGCGTGGCTTAGCCGCGAAGCAGCCCATCACCTGACACGGCACTCGCAGGGTGATGAGCTATATTGAAGACAACTATGGGGTTTGTAACCGTACCCGAAGCACTGGAAGACTTCCGCGCCGGACGAATGATCGTGGTGGTCGACGACGAAGACCGTGAGAACGAGGGCGACCTCACGCTGGCGGCGGAGAAAGTCACGCCCGAAGCCATCAACTTCATGGCCACACACGGGCGCGGCCTGATCTGCCTGGCGCTGACCGAGGAGCGGCTCGATCATCTGCGTATCCCTCTGATGACCGAGCGCAACACGTCCCAGCATGGCACGGCCTTCTGTGAGTCGATCGACGCGGCATCCGGGGTCACGACCGGCATTTCAGCCGCGGACCGGGCGCACACGATTCGGGTGACGATCGATCCGGCAACCCGTCCCGCGGACCTCGCTCGGCCCGGGCACATTCCCCCTTTGCAGGCGCGCAAGGGAGGTGTGCTGGTACGCGCCGGCCAGACGGAAGCGTCGGTCGATCTGGCGCGGCTGGCCGGTCTCGTGCCGTCCGGTGTGATCTGCGAAATCATGAACGGCGACGGCACCATGGCGCGCGTGCCGCAACTCCTCGAGTTCTGCGCCAGGCACGGCCTGAAGATGATTACGGTCGCCGAGATCATCCGCTATCGGCTCGAGAACGAAACGTATGTGGAGCGCCTCGCCGAAGGCATTTTGGAGACTCGGTTCGGCGAGTTCCGGACCATCGCCTACCGCAGCGAGGTTGACTCCTCCAGCCATGTGGCGCTGGTTCACGGCGAAGTGCGCCATGTCGATTCCGTGCTCGTGCGGATGCATTCCCGCGACCTGTTCGGCGACGTGTTCCACTCGGCGCAATATCCGTCGCACCAGATCATCGAGCGATCGATGGAGATGATCGCGGCCGAAGGACGCGGCGTGCTGGTCTATCTGCACCAGACCGGACCTGGTTACAATCTCGCGAAGCTACCCGACGGCAGCCAACGCATCGTGGCTCATCCCAAGCAGCCGTTGCAGCAGACGGATGCAGGACGACAGAGGTTGCTCCAGTACCGCTCGGGCATCGGGGCGCAGATCCTTTCGGACCTTGGCCTACGGCGGATTCGCCTTCTGACGAACCGTCCGCGCAAGGTGGTCGGACTCGAAGGCTTTGGCATTACGATCGTGGAGCAAGTCCCGGTGCTTGCCACCGAGCCGTCGGTCGTGAAGGACTAGCCCCGCGATACCGGCAACGCCTCATCAAGACGCGTCCGGTTTTCAGAGATGGCCACTACCCCGACCTCGATGGCCTGCGATTCGACTGGCCCGAGTACCCGCCCTACCTCCTCGACTCCGAGTTCCTCGACTTCAGCGAACACGCCCGCAAGCTCGAAACCATTGGCGAAGTCGCACGCGCGTAGCAGCATAAGCCGCCGGCCACACCGACGGAGGCCCTCTGGCAGCGCTGAGCCGCAGGCGTCAGGGGCTGTGAAAAAATGCTGGGGACAATCAGCCGCGGCCTGATCAAACCATTGAGTTGAGCGGTAGCCGGCATCCGAATCAGGTTTCACGCCACCACAGGAGTTCTCGGCGCGAATCCGCGCGAACCCAAGAAGCCGAGCCCGGAACGCAAGTGACGGGTCAATGCGGCCGGTTCGATAGGTAACCCCGGACCCTTTGCCGAAGCACCAAAACCTCAAACGCCCCTTACCGGGGCTGGAGATCGTTTGGCGGCTTTGTCCCACGACTTGCGTCGTGGGCTACATTCCATCGCCCCGTACCGGGGCTTGGATTCGTGGTTGGCGGCACCGGGTTGCGCCCAGAGGGAACCGCGGGTTCCCACCCCGCGGCTCGGTTGTGTCGTTGGATGCCTCAACTTGCACGATGAGTTGCTGCGAGGCTCCCAGCAGTGTCAACCGTGGACTCCCCGATTTGTTCACAGCCCCTCAGCAAGCGGTCCGGCACGAACCTGACGCCACTCGAAGGCCTCTAGATTAGCTCGATGTCAGCGGGGGTCATTCGAAGCAAATCGACCTATTGCAACGGCAGGACAATGGCAAGCACCTGGGTGAAGATGTAACCCGCCACGCCCATCACCGCCAGTAGCGGCGTCCAGGTCTTGAGGGCTTCCATCTCGGTGAATCCCGACATCTGCTTGTAGACCCAGAAGCCGCTGTCGTTCATCCACGATCCGACCAGCGACCCGGACCCGATCGCGCAAGCCACATAGACGGAGTGAAAAGGCGGCGGGGAAGCGATGATCAGCGGAGCCATGATGGATGACACCGTGATCATCGTCACGGTGCCTGACCCTTGCGCGATCTTGATCAACGTCCCCAGCAGGAAGCTTAGCAGCAGGAACGGGATGCCGAAATCCTGCGCCAGTTCGCCGAGCACCTTGCCGACCTCGGCGCGCACCAGCATGCCGCCGAACGATCCGCCCGCCGCCGTGATCAGGATGATCAGGCCACCGCTGGCAAGGGCGGTTTCGACGGGCTTCGCCAACTGGGCCAGGCTGTAACCCTTCTGCTTGGCCACCACGTAGAGCGAGATCGCCGCCGACACCAACAGGGCGAAGTTGGGGTTGCCGAGGAAGCCGGTCACCCCCGCAATCGCGCTTTCCTTGTCGATCGCGTTGACAGCCGTGTTGGAGGTAATAAACAACACCGGCAACACGATCGGCAACATCGACATGAAAAAACTCGGCAAGCGGGCTTCGTCACGGTGGGCCAGGTCCTCCAGATCCTCCAGGGAGAGCCCGGCGGTTTCGCGCAGAGGAATATCGAGGGCTTTGTCGCGGTTGATCGCAAACAGCAAGCCCACGATCGACATCAGCAATCCGATCACGGCCCCGACCATGATCATCACCCCGAGGTCGATGTTGAGCGTCGCCGCCATCGCCAGCGGCCCCGGCGTCGGCGGGACCATCGTGTGCGTCACCGCGCCGCCGGCGCAGATCGCCATGACGAACAGTACGTAGTTCTTGCCCGTTCGCACGCGCAGCGCCCGCGCCAGCGGGATCAGCAGGTAAAAGACCGTATCGAAGAAGACGGGCACCGACAGCACGTAGCCGCTCGAGAGCATCGACAACGACGCGTTCTTCTCGCCCAGCGCCCGCACGAACACGCGCGTGATCTTATCGGCGGCCCCGCTCTCCATCAAGCTTTGGCCGATCACAGCCGCCAGCGCGATCACGATGCCGATGCCGCCGCAGACACGTCCGAAAGCGCTCGCCACCTCGGGCATCACCTCGCCCAGCGACACGGTGGACGACAGCAATCCCACCGTCATGGCGGCGGTGATCAGAGCGATAAACGCGTTGATCTTCATCCGAATAATCAAGATGAAGACAACGGCGATGGCGATGACGAGGACGAGAAGCGGATGGATCTCCATGGCGGAGGGGCAATCTTAGCAAGGTCGCCGCGGGAGTGTCTAGCTGTCGAGCAAGGCCCGTTCAGCTCCCGAAACGAACGCGGAACGCCTCGATCCAAACTCGCGGTCTGATTCTCTTATACTGAAAACTGGACCCGGCAGATCGGGCGCGGTCCCGATCGGATACGGTGGTCGATCATGGGGCTGTTTTTTCACCTGATGAGATAAACACGGGCCGATCGCACTAAAGCGAGAAAGACATCCACGGAGGAACGATTCGATGGCACAAGAAGACACAGGAGCGTGTTTGGCTTGGTTCTTGTTGGGAGCGACCCTGGGAGTGGTCGGCGCTCTGCTGCTAGCTCCACAGTCGGGTAGCGAAACCCGCGATCTGGTTCGAAAAAAAGCGCTCGAGGGGCGGGACTCCCTGAGCAAGACCGGGCGTGAGGTCTACGAACGCGGTCGCGAAGTGTACGATCGGGGTAGGGAGCTTGCCGAGGATGCGTCCGATCTTTATGAGAAGGGCCGGGACGTCGTTTCGCGGGTCAAGACGACCGTGACCAGCAAGCCCGCCCAAGATTCGCCGGAAGCAGCTTCGTAGCCGTTCCGCTCTGGGCCCCTCACCTGGGTTCCCTGGCGGGCTCAGCGCCCAGGTAGCAGCGGCCGGAGAAGTCGGGCGCAGGGCCATGGCTGGGCCCCAGGCGCGTCCTTGCGTAAGGAAATGTCTTCGCCAGAATCCTCAGACGGCGCGGGAGTCGGGGCCGCGGCGGTGAAACTGATCATTCAGATTCCCTGCCTGAACGAGGAAGAGACCCTTCCAACGACCCTGGCGGCCTTGCCGCGCTCCTTCGAGGGCATCGACACGGTCGAGGTGCTGCTGATCAATGACGGCAGCACCGACCGCACCGTCGAAGTCGCCCGCAATCTCAAGGTCGAGCACATCCTCAACTTCAAGACGAACCAGGGACTAGCGAAGGTCTTTACCGCGGGCCTTCGCGAGGCCGCCCGTCTTGGCGCCGACTACGTCGTCAATCTCGACGCCGACAATCAGTACGACGCCCGGGACATTCCTCAACTCCTCGCGCCGCTCAGAGAGGGCAAGGCCGACATCGTCGTGGGCGAGCGGCCCATTGAAGACATCCCGCATTTTTCGTTCATCAAGAAGAAGCTGCAGCAACTGGGCTCGTGGGTGGTCCGTAGCCTTTCGCAATCGAACGTCCGCGACAGCCCCAGCGGCTTCCGCGCGTTCAATCGCCGGGCGATGCTGCGGTTGTTCATCTTCAACGAGTACACCTATACGCACGAATCGCTGATTGCCGCCGGCGATTCCGACCTCAAAGTCGTCGGCGCGCCGATTCGCGTGAACCCAGGCGTGATGCGCCCCAGCCGCTTGATGAAGAGCGCCTGGCGCTACGTTGCGATCAGCGGCGGAACGATTCTGCGTTTCTACCTGCTCTACAACCCCCGCCCGATCTTCAACACGATCGGCGTCATCGGCGGATCCCTGGGCGGCTTCCTGATGTTGCGCTTCGTCTACTTCTACCTGACCGAAGGCGGGCGCGGGCATGTGCAGTCACTGATTATCAGCGCTGTGCTTCTAACAGCCGCGATGTTGTCTTTCATTTTGGCCGTGTTCAGCGATATCATGAGGGTCAATCGTAAGTTGTTACAGGAGACACTGAGTGAATTGCGCGAACATCTCTACGCGGAATCTCAATCAGACGAGTCGCTAGACGCAAGTGCTGATCCGGCTGCCGAGAAACGAGGAGGCGGAAAGGAGTGACGAGATCATGATGGAAGCTGGGATGGGTGATCTTGGGCGTACGCTACTCTCGGAGGTTTCGACCCGCTGTTTAGGTATTGCTCTACGAGGATGAAGCCGCCATGCTCTTGCTAGATACTACGGTCCAAAACCAACCGCATGGCGATCCAGGCTCCAGTACCGCGAGCTATCTTCGAACCAGCCACGGCGCTGCGGTTGCCCTCTACCTGGCCATATCTTTGGTGGCGGGAAGCTGTGGTTCTTCGGGTGACTCGGACTCATCTGCGAGTGCGTTAGCAACCCCGCCTGAGATTCGAAGGAACTCGGCAGGCAGGCAACCGACCAAGAACATCATATTGCTCAGCATCGACACGTTGCGCGCGGACCACATGAGCATCTATGGGTATGAACGCAGAACGACACCGGAGATAGATTCTTGGTTTTCGGAAGGCCGAGTCTTCGAGCACGCTTACACCACGGAGTCGAGCACGCCTGCCGCGATGTTGAGCTGTTTAACCGGACTGCTGCCGTACAAGCACGGCGTTCGTCTGTTTTACCAGAAGGTTGAAAATCATGTGGTAACCGTCGCCGATTACTTGCGAGTAGCTGGTTATCAAACGGCGGCGATCGTTTCGAACTCCGTCTTGGCTGCGGAAGCAATCGGCCTCGATACTCGCTTCGACTACTTCGACGACTACGTCGACGAGAAGGAGGCTCGTCGGGACGTCTTCGAGCGGCGGGCGGCACGGACCACGGATGCAGCGCTCAAGTGGCTCGACCTGGAACGGCGTGAGGATCAACCAATGTTCCTATGGGTTCATTACATCGATCCGCATGGGCCTTACCAGCCGCCGCCGGAAGGAGCTCCGGCGAATTTCCAGCACAGCGAATCGATCGAGATCGACATGGAACGGGTGCCGGAGTACATTCGAGAACCGGGCCACACCGACGGCCAGGAGTATGTCGATCTGTATGACGAAGAGATCGCATACATGGACCAAGAAGTCTCCCGGTTTCTCGAGGGATACCAACAGGCGGGTCTCCTGGACGATAGCTTGATTGTCTTCGTAGCCGACCACGGCGAAAGCATGATGGACCACGAGCTTTGGTTCCGGCATGGACACGATGTCTATCAGGAGGTGACTCGCATTCCCCTACTCATGCGGGGAGTCGGAGTAACTGCGGGCCGCTGGACCGGTGCAGTCTCGATCGCGGACGTGGCGGCAACGATTTTGGACGCGGCGAATCTCCGGGCCCCTGACGAGTTCGATGGACGCTCGTTATTCGACCCGACCGAAGACCGGGCCGTATTCGCCGAGGCCACAAACCCTGGGCTCTCCCACCGAGCGATGTGGATCGGGAACCGAAAATGGACGCTCTCGTTACAGACACAGACCCGTCCGGCTATCGTGAGTCGCATCGAACCATACTCATTTATGCTGGCTGTCCTCCTCGACGCAACGATGGAAGATGAAATCGTAGAGAAACGGTTGCAGTTCTTCGACCTTGCGAACGATCCCTCTGAGCAGAATCCGGCTGAATGGACGTCGAGCGCGGAGGGTCGACAGCTCCGTAATCTCGCTGCTCTCGACGCAACTCCGTTCGGTCCGGCAAACCTCGACGCTTCGTTAAGGGGTCAAAAGGTGGACTCGCCGAAAGTGGCGCCTGGCGTCGACAGCAAGGGCCTGGAACGATTGAAATCGCTAGGTTATCTGTAATCTGTCAGGACCGAAGACGCAGTGTCGACACGGTTCAGGGCCGGGTCTCCCCGCAAGGTACAGGGCGGGGAATGCAGGCTAGTCGATCCGTTGGCGAACGGTGCCCAGAATCACGGCGCCCAACAGGTAGGTGAGGATGGACCCGACAAGGAACACATCGACGACCACCGCCCTATCGAGTCCACAGAAGTTCGAGAACAGCACGGCCGCGGTGCCATGTGTGAGCCCCAATCCAGAGACGGTGATCGGAATCCAACTCGTGATCTGGACCATGGCGACGATCATGACGACCGAAAGGAGATCAGGATCAACGCCAAATGCCCGGAAACCCGCCTGCATCGTGAACCCCAGAACAACGATCCGGAATAGGGTAAGCACTCCGTTGGCCAGCAGGGCCGGCCGGTGGCCGCGGACCAGGGCCTCCAGACTCTTGGAGAAGCCCGCGAACTGTGCTTCCCGCGATCGGAGGAACGTTCGTCGGACCCACAACCGGAGCGCCCCGTGACGAACGGCCAGTACACCAGCCCCTAGTAGAAGCGCCACAAGGGAGCCCACTGCCAGCGCTTCACGACCTCCGAGATAGAACAAAAGACCGAGTGACCCTGTCAGGCCAAACAAACTGAACGTAATCGCTTTGTCCAACACCACGACGGCAAGCCCGACGCCGAGGCTGCCGCCCCCTCTGGAAAGGTAGTGAGCGTAGGTCAGTTCCCCGAGTTTGCCCGGCGCGAATACACCCCAGGCGAAGGAGCACAAGTATCCGCTCACAATGAGCACCTTGCTGATCCCGGGGAGAAGCGCCACGGTCAACACTTCGACCTTGCCGGCTCCTAGGACGACAAACACCAGTGTGGACAGCATCATCAGCGCCAGCCACTTTGGGTCCAGAGCGGCAAAGGACGTCAGCACCTCTGCAGCACCAGCCCACCACACGACTACGGCCAGAAGCAGGCTCGAAATCAACAACCGTGTGGGCAAGCTCATGGTACAGTGCCTCTTCGTGCTCGAGAGAGCCCGAACCGCTTTTGCGTTTGCGTCGTTTTGACACGATTGTGGCGCGCTTCAGGCATGCGAGATTTTCCGCGCGACAACCACATAGTTGACAGGAAAGACGCTCAACATCCCAAAGACCCTGTCGACCGGTTCCAGCAATCGAACCAGAAGAACATAGTTGCAGAACCAAGCGAGCGTCCTCAGACCCGGCACCGAAGCGAAGAGTGAAACCGTGAGGCTGGTTGCCGGGTGAGCAAGGAAACTGAGTAGACCTCCAGCCGGATGCAGTTCAAGTACGCGAAAGCCGCGGCTTGTAAGAAGAGAGTTCAGTCCGTATTCGGTGTAGCGGAAGTAATCGTGAGGCGCTTCGTGGATGGGAGACAGGTGCGGAACAGAAAGAATGACGTGCCCATTGTCCTTAAGAACGCGGTACATCTCGCTAATCGCGTCGCAGGGCCGCGGCACGTGCTCCAGCACCTGGCTGCACAAGACGGTGTCCATGGAGGCGTCCGCAATGCTAGGCATGTTCTGAATGTCGGCGATAAGGTCCACTTCGCCCGATCGGTTCTCGGAGTCCACCGTGACCACTCGCGTTGCCATAGCGGTGAGCGATTCCTTAAACGGAGAATGCCCGGACCCGGCATCCAGGCAAACACCATCAACGTAGGTCTTAATGAGGAGCGCCAGGCGCTTGTGCAAGAGGTAGCGGGCGAGGGAGAACGTGTGCGACTTGCGTTTGCGCGCGAGGTTCTCTTCAACGAGCCACCGCTGCCTTTTCAGGAAAGAGAGAAACCCGCCCATCGGCTTCATCTCCGCTGGCGAAGCAGTCACTTGTCCCGGTCCCCGGACACGCAGTCGTGAAAGACCGCCTCGAAGGCCAAGGCGACGGTGGGCCAACTGAAACGCTGCTGAACGAGAGCTCGGCCGCGCTCGGCGGTAGCCTTTCGCAGCGCCTCGTCATCGAGCATCGCGATACATTGCCGGCCGAGGTTGTCGGCATCCTTTTCTCGAGCGAGAAGGCCGGTCTCACCGTGCTTGATGAGGTCGGAAACACCTCCCACGTCGCTGCAGACCACCGGTGTACCGCTGGCAAGCGCCTCCATCAGCACCACCGGCAGCCCCTCCGTGTCCCCGCTGGCCGCAACGACGGAGGGCATCACGAAAACATCGGCGGATGCCATATAGTCGGGCATCCTCTCCTGCGCCACCTTCCCCAGTTGGACGACATGAGTTTCCAGCCCCAGTTCCTTGATCTCGCGGCGGATAGCGTCCTCCTCGGGACCCGAACCAATCAACGCCAACTTGGCGTTGGGAAAACGACGCACGATCATGGGCATGGCCCGCAGAAGGTAGACGGCACCCTTCTTTTCCGCAAGTCTTCCCACAAACAAGAGTTGCGGCTCGCCTCCGATTCGCTCTCTGAGAGACGTTGAGCGTCGGTCGGGACGGAACGCCGACACACTCACCCCCATCGAGATCGTTTCGGTCGACACGCCCGGGACGAGGCTCTTGACCTGCTGATCGACCCGGCTGCTGACAACGGTCGGTCGGGAACAACGCCTCAGCACGGCGCGGTTAAGACTGCGAAACAGTGAACTGCGAGTGTACACGTCGCCGCCGTGAGCGGTTACTACAAGAGGAACTTTCTTCCAACGGCCGATAAAGGCGGCGAAGAAACCCTGCGGTATTAGCCAATGAGAGTGGATCAGATCATAGGAGTCGCTCCCTAACTCCCGCGCGATGGCGAAGCACTGAGCAACGAGAAAGAAAGGCAGATTCAGCCGGGCACTCCAGCGTTTCCTCAGGTTGGGCAGCGTCCCGCCGTCGTAGCAGAGCCGTTGCCGCGCTTCGGGCAAGAAGTAACGGAACCGCTTCAGCCGAACTCCATCCACCACCTCTTCGCGGCGCGCGCCCGCGGCGTGTGGCAGCACCGTCGTCACTTTGTGGCCCAGCCGGACCAATTCGCGATTCAGGTTGAAGACGAACGCGGGCTCGCTATCTCCTTCCCAGCGCGGGTGGGTCGTGGCGATACTCAGGATTCGCACGTGTTCTCGCCTGCCGGCCGGCACCCATGAGGGTAGAGTCGGCGTCTCGACGTGCCTTCGTGGCCTCTCTCTTAGGGTAGAGGAATCCCAGAGACGGGGGATGGGGGTACCGCCTTAGAAGACGCTTCGGATGCCACCGATAGCGGCGGCAAACGCCTGCCGGCCGTACGCCGCTTCGCCTTCGGCGACTAGACTTTTCGAAGCGGCTGCCGACCCCTGGGAGTAAGAGTCCGGCCTCTCCGGCGGCCGACACGTCGCCAGTACCGCGATTTCAATCCCGAGCCACTGACCCTTTCGCAAAGCCATCATGCCGCTCTGCCTGGCGATCCAGATCTAACTTTGCATCTTCCAGATGATACGCTGGGACACGGAGTTGCTCGGCCGGCGGGACAAACGGCAAGGCGCCCAAGCCTGCAAGAAATGACAACTTTGTTTCAGGGTTGATTCCAGCACCGATGCAGAGACATTCTCTTTCCCGCCAGGCGGTCACGATCGGGTTCTTGTCCCTCTGGATCGTGCTGTGGTTCTACCAGATCGTCCGCTGGAACGCCGAGCTGATCGTCACCGCGGTAGTCGTTGTACTCGCCTTGGCTGCGCCACGGTTCGGACTGAGAATGGTTCGCCGGGTGACGGAATCACTGCGCGGTCTCGCGCGGCGACCCCGGCTCTCCGTGGCAGCCGTCGGGCTGCTCGTACTCATTGTGCGCGCCGCTCTTCTGCCGGTCCTGCCAAAACCCGTTCCAATCGTGCACGACGAGTTCAGCTACTTGTTAGCCGCGGATACCTTCGCATCCGGACGCGTCACGAATCCCACTCATCCCATGTGGGTCCACTTTGAAACCTTCCACATCAACCAGCAGCCGACCTACGCCTCGAAGTATCCGCCTGCGCAGGGCTTGTTACTCGCTTTCGGCGAGGTGGTTCTGGGACATCTGTGGTTTGGCGTATGGTTGAGCGCCGCGGTGATGTGTGCGGCGATCTGCTGGATGCTGCAGGGCTGGCTCCCGCCAGGCTGGGCGCTGCTGGGAGGTGGCCTCGTCGCCCTGCGGGTGGGGATCGCAAGCTATTGGATGAATAGCTACTGGGGTGGGGCGCTTGCTGCTCTTGGCGGGGCGCTGGTGCTGGGCGCCTATCCACGGTTGTGGAAACGGTTTCACGTTTCCGACGCCTTGCTCTTCGGGTTCGGTCTCCTCCTCGTGGCCAACACTCGCCCCTTCGAAGGGCTCGTCTTGAGCGTGACGCCCATGGCCGCGCTCCTGCTGCGGCTGGCATGGACGCGGCGAAAAGACTGGAAGCAATGGTGCCCTCGTGTGGCATTGCCGATCATGGTTGTGATGCTGCTCGGATTCACGGCGATGGGCTTCTATCACGCCCGTGTGACCGGCGATCCACTCAAGCTGCCCTACGACGTTTACCGCGAGCAGTACTCGGTGACACCGCAGCTCTTCCTTTTGCAGTCTGAACGGCCGAAACCGGAGTACCGCCATCAACCCATCGAGGACTACTTCGCGGGGCACGAGGTCGACTACCTACGTGATTTCCGCGACGACCCCTTTCTGGCTCGGAGAAACCAGTTGATCTTGCAGTGGGAATTCTTCGTCGGCCCCCTGCTCAGTCTTCCCTTGGTCGCTCTGCCTTGGGCTCTTTGGAACCGCAGAACCAAGTCAGCGGCGGTAACTGTGGCGCTGGTGCTGGCGGGAGCCGGCTTGTCGATCTGGATTCAGCCGCACTACTGGGCCCCGGCCCTGGGACTGATTTGGTTATTCTTTGTGCAGTCGCTGCGCTATGTGAGTGTCTGGCGGTGGCGCGGCCGTCCTGTGGGGCGAAGGGTTGTCACGCTAATACCGGTGGCTGCGGTCGTCTTGTTCGCAGGGTGTCTGTGGGAATCGATCGCCCGGCTCGCGCCCGAAGAACCGTACAACAATTGGGCCCTCTGTTACTGTCCCGGCAAGACGCACCCGATGCAGAACCGCCCGCTTGTAGCCGATCAGCTCGAAGCGAAGGCAGGTTCCCACCTAGCAATCGTGCGCTATGGCCCGGGTCATGACCCTGTGAATGAGTGGGTTTTTGGCGGCGCCGACGTTGACGCCGCCAAGGTGGTATGGGCGCGGGAGATGGCGCCGACACAGAACACCGAGCTTCTGAGGTACTTCGACAACCGCCGTGCGTGGTTGGTTGAGGCGGACCTTGATCCCCCCAGGCTGTCACCGTATCCGCTCCGCTCCCCGAGGGAGGAATGATGAGCCGCTTCCTGCGCATAGCGGTTACCGTGGTCTGGTTCCTGGTGTGGCCAGTCGTCTGGATCTATCATCTCGCCGGGGGCGACAGCGAGTTGGTACTCGCCGCCGCCGTCATCCTCCTAGGCTTCGTTCTGAATCGCAGGAGTGTGTCGTGGCTGGAGAAACCGCGAAGTTTCTTCGCCCGGCTGGCGCGGCGAAAGAAGCTTGCCGTCCTGTTCGCCGGGACGTGGGTTTTGCTGTTGCGCGCTGCCCTGCTCCCGGTCTTGCCGGTGCCGGTTCCGCGCATACCGGACGAGTTCAGCTTTTTGTTGGCGGGAGAAACTTTCGCTTCGGGCAGACTATCAAACCCCGGACATCCAAAGTGGATTCACTTTGAAACGGTGTACACCAATTTCTGGCCCCATTATGTTTCTAAATATCCGCCGGCGCAAGGTATGTTCCTCGCAGTGGGTACGATCCTGGGATGCCCCTGGATCGGCGTATGGCTGAGCGTCGGAGTTATGTGTGCCGCCCTGTGTTGGATGCTCCAGGCCTGGCTGCCTCCCGGCTGGGCGTTGTTCGGAGCGCTACTGGCGGGCGCCCGGTTGGGCATTCACTCGTACTGGATGAACAGCTATTACGGCGGCGCGGTAGCGGCCATTGGGGGAGCTCTCGCTTTTGGCGCGTATCGTCGACTCGATCGCCGGCTCAACGTAGGAGATGCCCTGCTTTTTGCGGTTGGGATCATCATCCTGGCGAACAGTCGGCCTTATGAGGGACTCTTTACCAGTCTGCCGCTTCTTGTCGGGGTCCTGTTGAACTTATGGAAGAACTATCGCCGACGGCTTCGGGTATGGCTGACGGATTTTGCAGTCCCGGCTAGCGCCATTCTGGTAGTGACGGATTTTGCAGTCCCGGCTAGCGCCATTCTGGTACTGGGTCTTGCATGGATAGGTTTCTACAATTGGCGGACTACGTCAGACCCCGCCACCTTCCCTTATCTGGAAAACCATCGTCGATACGCGATCGGTCCCCTGTTTCCCTGGCAGTCCGTTGACCTGGATCGCGAATACAACAACACGATCGTACGGGACGTGTACGTCAACGTCGGCCTCTACCACTACAACAACATCGCTACCCCGAAAGCCTTCCTGATGACTCGCTTCCGCGAGTATCTCGACGAGTGGCATCTTTACTTAGGTCCGCTCATGCTCGTGCCGATGGTAATGCTGCCCTGGGTTGTATTCGACCGCCGAATCCGATTTCTATTGTGTTGTTTCGTCGTTGTGATGGCGGGCTCGACCGTGGCCATTTCCTTTCAAGCACACTACTGGGCGTCCCTGACGGGTGTCGTTTGGGTGTTCCTGGTCCAGTGCCTACGGCACCTGTGGGTGGCCGGCGGCAAAGGCCGCTCGCCCGGCCGAGCCATGGTGGTCTTGCTTCCCTGGATGGCACTGGTGTCTATCGGCTGGTGGCAAGTCGAACGAGCGTATGCGACTCCCGAGAATACTCTTTATCGCCACAAACAGCGCCGTCAGCTTCCCGATCGGCTCCAACCACTCTATCAACGGTTTCTAGCAGCGCAGCGTCTCGAAGCCGAGGAAGGGCGCCACCTCGTCTTGCTTCGCTATGGCGAGAGTCACGTCTACCACTACGACTGGGTCTACAACGGGGCGAACATTGATGACCAGAAGATCGTCTGGGCGCGCGATTTCGACCCGCGGCGCAACCAGGAGCTGATCGACTATTTCAAGGACCGCAAGGTTTGGCTCGCTGAGGTGACCAACGAGTCCGCGCATCTAGCACCGTACAACGCCTCCCAGGAAGAATAGCCTTCCCGCAAGCAACAGAGCCCCGAGCGCAAGCGAGGGGTAAATCCCCCGACCGGCGCCTCTTAGGCTCCGGACAGTCACCAGCGTTCGTGACCCGATCCCCCTCTGCCGGCGACCGCACCGGGGCGCTCCGATGTCGTGGTCCTGGCGAATACAACCCAAACAAACCGCTCTGGGATAATACGACATTGAGTAAGTGAAGGACCCCTCCGCCCATGCGCGTACCCCGAAAATCCCACCTAACCCGCCTCCCGAAGAATCTTCCGGTCCTGTTCCTACTGCTGACTCCCTGGGCGACCCAAGCCGCTGCCGCCGCCGACCGCTTCACGCCCGAGCATGTCGCCCGCCTCAAGGCCGTCCGCGCCGCCGAGATCGCACCGGACGGACAGCACATCGCGTACATCCTCGGCGTTCCCCGCAAGCTCTTCAACAAGAAGGACGGTCCCGCCTGGGCCGAGCTGCACGTGGTCGATCGCGACGGCCCCTCTCGTCCTTTCATCAGCGGCGAGGTCAACGTCCGCGGCATCGCCTGGACCCCTGCCGGCAAGGCGATTTCGTTTCTCGCCAAGCGGTCCGGCGACGAGCACGCGTCGCTCTATTCGATCCCCCTCGCCGGCGGGGAGTCGCGGCGGCTCGTCAGCCATGCGACCGACATCAAGTCCTACTCCTGGAGCCCCGACGGCAAGAGCGTCGCCTTCACCGCTACCGAGGAGGTACCCAAAGGGGAGAAGAAACTCCGCGACCAGGGCTTCAGTCAAGAAGTCTTCGAGGAGCAATGGCAACCCGTGCGCGTCTGGATCGCCGACATCGACCCCGACGGCAATGAAGGCGAAAACAAGCCCCGCGCTCTCGATCTCGACGGTTCCGCTACCACCGTGCACTGGGCCCCGCGGGGCGGCCGGCTCGCGGTCACTCTCGCCCCCACGCCAGGGGTCGACGATACGTTCATGAACCGCAGTCTGCACATCATCGATTCCAAGGACGGTAAGACCCATGGGCGTTACGACCCGCCAGGCAAGATGGGGTCGTTCGCCTGGAGTCCCGACGGCAAACGGCTCGCGGTCATCTCGAGCGCCGATCGCAACGACCCGATGGAAGGGCGGCTCGTCGCAGTCGAGTCAGACGGCAGTAGGCCCCGCGAGGTGCTGCCCGACTTCTTGGGCCACGTGACCGCCGTCGCCTGGCAAGACGATCAGACCGTTGCCTTCGCGGCCGACATGGGCCTGTCGACCATGCTGGGGCGGGTGGGCCACGACGGTTCCGGGCGGGAGGAGTGGGTCCCCGCAGCGGAGGGTCATGCCTTCCGCGGCTTCTCGCTAACCAAGCAAAGTGGCGATGCCGCGCTGGTTCGCCACAGCGCCGAACACCCGCCCGAGGTCTACCTGCTCGCCGCCGGCTCGTCGCCCAAGCGGCTCACGACCAGCAATCCCTGGCTGGGTGAGATGCGCTTCGCCAAGCAGCAGACGATCCGCTACAAAGCGCGCGACGGTCTCGATCTCGACGGCGTCCTGATCCGCCCTCTCGATGAGCGCCCCGGCCAACGCTACCCACTCATCCTGGCCGTGCATGGCGGGCCGGAATCGCACGTTTCCAACGGCTGGGTGACCTCCTACGCCTATCCCGGGCAGGTGGGCGCGACGCGAGGGTTTGCCGTGTTCTACCCCAACTACCGCGGCAGCACGGCGCGCGGTGTCGAGTTCTCGAAGCTCGGCCAGGGCGCCCCCGCGGGCCCCGAGTTCGACGACCTGGTGGACGCCGTCGATTACTTCGTTGCCGAGGGCTTGGTGGACCGCGATCACGTGGGCATCACCGGCGGCTCCTACGGAGGCTACGCGGCGGCCTGGGCCGCCACCTACTACACCAAGCGGTTCGCCGCCGCCGTGATGTTCGTCGGCATCAGCGACACGATCTCGAAGGCGGGCACCACCGACATCCCCGAGGAGATCTTCTTCGTTCACCACCGGCGGCGGCTGTGGGACGACTGGCAGCACTTCCTCGAACGCAGCCCAATCTACTACGTCAAGCAGGCCCGCACGCCCTTGCTGATCGCGCACGGAAAGAACGACCCGCGCGTCCCGCCCTCGCAATCGATGGAGCTGTATCGGCTACTGAAGACCCTGGGCAAAACCCCGGTTCGACTGGTCCGCTATCCCGGCGAGGGACATGGCAACCGCCGCGCGGCCTCGCGTTACGACTACCAACTCCGGCAGCTTCGCTGGATGGAACACTACCTCCAGGGCCCCGGAGGCGACCCGCCCCCGCCCGAGATCGACTACGGCCAAGAGGAAGAGCCCGACGCAAAAGCATCCGGGGAGTGAGTTTCTTGCAGTCGTCAGACGAGCCCTTGGCCAACGATCAGTCTTGTCATGACACAGCAGGCTGTGGCCGCCCATCCGGCTTTTCGCCCCGGAGGGGCCTAGACATTGATGGCCCATAGCTTCAGCCGTGGGTAAACGGCAATCTTGTGTTTGAAGCCCTGAAAGGGGCGATACAACTCTTCTGCGACACGCTCACAAGATCCGTGGCTAGTCCAGCGCCGATCAAAGAGTAGGTGGAGTCGCTTGTGTCGGCCTTCCAGGGCTTGTCGTGTGCCGACTGTGTACCGGCCGGCTGAGGCCATGGGCTATGATCTCTCGGCCCCTCCGCGGCGGAACCCAGGTCTCCTGACCTGACACAGAACAGCAGTGCGCAGGCCCCCTTTCCCCGCTCCGATATAATCAGGTCGTTGGGCTCTCCCGCCCGGTAACCGTTTCCACCCTCGAGCTTCAAATTGTCGCAGGACTACCTCGACATCCGCGGCGCACGTGTTCACAGCCTCAAGAACATCGACCTGCGGCTGCCGCACAACAAGCTGATCGTCTTCACCGGCGTCTCCGGCTCGGGCAAGTCGTCGCTCGTCTTTGACACCATCTACGCCGAAGGACAGCGCCGCTACGTCGAGTCGCTGTCGGCCTATGCCCGGCAGTTCCTCGAGCGCATCGAGAAGCCCGACGTCGATGAGATCCACGGCATCGCGCCCGCGGTTGCGATCCGACAGAAGAATAGCACTCGCAACCCCCGCTCGACCGTCGCCACCGCAACCGAGGTCTACGACTTCCTGCGGCTTCTTTTCGCCCGTGTGGGACGCACCTATTGCTCGAAGTGTGGCCGGCTCGTCAGCAAAGATGCCGTCGACGAGGTGGCCGCGCGCGTTCTCGCACTTCCGGAGCGCTCGCGCTGGTACGTGCTCTTCCCCATCCGCGGCGGCGGTAAGAAGAAAGTCGACCAGGAGCTCAAGGAACGTCTATCCGAGCTGCGCGGCAAAGGCTTCAACCGCCTCTACCAAGCCGGCGAGGTCTTCGAATTCTCGACGCCCGAGTCGCTGCTCGACATCGACTTCCGCAAACCGGTCTACGCCCTGGTCGATCGCCTCGCGATCGGCCCCGATCTGCACCAGCGCATCGTCGACGCCGTCGAGACCTGCTATCGCGAATCCGGCGAGGCCGTGTTCGAGCAGGCCGACGAGCCGTCACCGGAACAAGAAGCGCCCGAGCAACTCTGGTTCAGCGAGCGCTTCGAGTGCCGCCAGTGCAACATCGAATACCTGCCGCCCGAGCCCCGGCTCTTCAGCTTCAATAGTCCGTACGGGGCCTGCCCGCGCTGCCAGGGCTTCGGCAACACGATCGATTTCGACCACGACCTGATCGTGCCCGACCGCTTCAAGTCCCTGAAGGAAGGCGCCGTCGAACCCTGGACGAAGCCTCGCTACCAAACCTGGCAACGGGACCTGCTCGACGCGGCCCGCGAGGCCGGCGTCCGGATCAGCGTCCCCTTCTACCAACTCACGCCCGAGGAGCAGGACTTCGTCTTCCACGGCAACGACGACTTCGGGGGCGTCGAGCGTTTCTTCGCCTACCTAGAGCGTAAGAAGTACAAGATGCACGTTCGAATCTTCATGAGCCGCTACCGGGGTTACACGCTGTGCCCCGATTGTGGCGGCGGCCGTTTACGCGCCGAGGCTCTCAACATTCTGGTCGGCGGGAAGACCATCCGCGACGTGGCCCGCATGACGCTGGAGCAGGCCCAGGGCTTCTTCGGTTCACTCGACCTCGAAGGCCAGGAAGGTGCGATCGCCGGCAACCTGGTCCACGACATCAACCATCGGCTCAAGTTCCTCAACGACGTTGGACTCGAGTATCTGACGCTTGATCGGCTCGCTTCATCGCTCTCGGGCGGCGAGGCGCAGCGCATCCAACTTGCGACCTCGCTGGGCTCGCGTCTGGTCGGCGCTTGTTATGTGCTCGATGAGCCCTCGATCGGTTTGCACAGCCGCGACACCGCCCGGCTAATCCGCATCCTCGAGCACCTGCGCGATCTGGGCAACACGATCCTGGTCGTCGAGCACGATGCGGAGGTGATTCGCTCGGCCGACCACATCGTCGATCTCGGTCCGGGCGCGGGCGAGAGAGGCGGCGAAGTCGTCTTCCAAGGAGGACTCGATCAACTGGTCTCGAACGGCGACGGTTCGCTCACGGGTCTCTACATGCGCGGCTTGTTCGGCATCGCCGTCCCGTCTCGCCGCCGCAAGGTCCGGCCCCGCCGGCAGATCAAGTTCACCGGCGCACAGGTGCACAACCTAAAAAATCTCGATGTCGGCATCCCGCTCGGCGTGATGACGGTGGTCACCGGCGTTTCGGGTTCGGGCAAATCCACGCTGGTTCACAACGTGGTCTATGACGGGCTCCAAGCCGTCAGAAAAGGAACCGCCGACGCCCCGGCGGACGCCGTTCGGCTGCCTTGCCACGGCATCACCGGCTACGCGCATCTCGAAGACGTCGTGCTGGTCGACCAATCGCCCATCGGCCGCTCGCCGCGCTCGAATCCCATCACGTACGTCAAGGCGTTCGACGCCGTTCGCGAGCTGTTCGCAACGACCCGCGACGCCCGCAGCCGCGGTCTGGCGCCGGGCAGCTTTTCGTTCAACGTCCCCGGCGGACGTTGCGAGACCTGCCAAGGCGACGGCACGGTGACGGTCGAGATGCAGTTCCTCGCCGACGTCGCGTTGGTGTGCGAGGACTGCGGCGGCAAGCGCTACCGCAACGAGATCCTCGACATCCGCTACCAGGGCAAGAACATCCACGAAGTGTTGCAGATGACCATCGACGAGGCGATGAAGTTCTTCATTCGCACGCCCAAGGTGATCAACAAGCTCGCGCAGCTTGCCGAGGTCGGCCTCGGGTATTTGCGTCTGGGGCAGTCGGCGACCACGCTCTCGGGCGGCGAGGCGCAGCGCGTGAAGCTCGCCAGCCACATCGCGCAGGCCAGGTCCGACGGAACGCTCTACATCTTTGACGAGCCCACCACCGGCCTGCACTTCGACGACATCAAGAAGCTGCTCGCCGCCTTTACCAAGCTGCTCGACAAAGGGGCGACGCTACTGGTCATCGAGCACAACCTCGACGTGATCAAGTGCGCCGACTGGATCATCGACCTCGGCCCGGAGGGTGGCGACGGCGGCGGGTACATCGTCATCCAAGGCACGCCCGAAGAAGTGCTGCGGTGCAAGGAATCCTACACCGCGCGCTGCCTCGCCAAGCTCCTAAGCGCCTGATCGAGAAACAGAGCCCCGAACGCAAGTGAGGGGTAAATCCGCCGACGAAGCAACGCATCTACGAACCCGTTACCGCATTCCGGTTTGCAATGTAGGGGCACGGCATGCCGTGCCCTCGGCGGCCAGATGCCGAAAACCCCTATACTCAGTTGCCAATCTTCAAATACTCAATCAACCCCGCCGGATCATCCGTCAGGATGTCGTCGACCTCCAGGGCGATGACTGTCTTCCAAGCAGCCGCATCGTTAGCCGTACTCGAAAACACGGTAACCCCCGCGGCCTTGCAGGATCTTCATGAGCAACATGGTGTGCCCAAGCAGCATGCCCCGAGCCGCGAAGCGGCGTTGGATGTTAGCCCTGGGTGAAGGCGAAGCCGCAACCCAGGGTACCGCCCCCCCTTTCGATGAAAGGGCTTCACCGCTCCCACGGCGCTTTCGTTTCAGCCCTGAAAGGGCGATGGAAAACCGCCACGAACCGCGTCACCGCTCCCACGGCGCTTTCGTTTCAAGCAGCCGCCGCAGCTTCGGGTTCTCCTTGGGCGGCTGATCGAGTATCGCCACAAACTGCTCGAACTTCTCGCTTGACAACACGAAATAGCACCGAGCCGGTAAGGCCACTTCCACCTTCCGGCGCTTCGTAGCCTGTTTTTCTCCTCGACTCATCTGTTCTCACCGTCTTCCCGTGTATACAAACACCCTACGTCAGATGTGCGTACAGCGCCACCGCAAGTCGTTTTCCGAGCTCGCTGGCCAACCTCGCCGCGTCGCGCTCTACTACGACACATCGACAACCCTACACCGCAACTCAGCCCCGCTCACCAATCCGGTAGAATCGAGAAACTTGATGCAGCCGGCTGGATCTCGATTTGCCGATGTCGCCCTACCCGTCCCGCTCGACAAGCCCTTCACCTACGAGCTGCCGGAGACCCTGCGCCACCGCGTGCAGCCGGGCTGCCGCTTGCTCGTCCCCTTTGCCCATCGCAAGCTGACCGGCGTCGCGCTGGCCTGTCACGACCAGTCGCCGCCGCACAAGGCCCTCCAGGCCCTGCGCCTGCTCGACGAAGAGCCCGCCCTCACCGACGAGCTGCTCGGCCTGGGCCGCTGGATCGCCGACTACTACTGCGCCCCCATCGGCGAGGTACTGAAAACCATGGTCCCGCTGGGCGGCGAGATCCGCACCGAGAAGATCGTCTCGCTCACGCCCGCCGGGATGGAAGCCGCGCGCCACTTCACACGCAGCGGGAGCCCCAACGACCCCTACGTCCAACTGCTGCGAACGCTCGAAAAGCAACCCCGCAGGGCCGACTACCTCAAGCGAAAGCTCCCCAACTCCGACACCGCCCTCCGCGGTCTCAAGCGCAAGGGCTGGCTCGAGATCGAGACGGTCGTCAAGGAACGCGACCCCTTGCTCGCGCGCGGCGGACGGCTCATCGTCGCCGCCGAAGACCTCGATGCCGCCCCGCCCAAGCCCACCAAAGGCGAGCGCTGGTTGATCGACTACCTGGCCGACCATCCGGGCGCGCACGATGTTGAAGCCCTGGCGCTCGAACGCAAGGACGTGGCCACCGTCGCCCGCCGGCTCACCAAGACGGGGGTGGTCCACCTGTCGAAAATCGCCACGGGCGACGAGACCCCCGACAGCACCCCAGCCAAGCAGCAGCCGCGCCTGAAACTCAACCCCGACCAGCGGCGGGCCTTCGAGGCCGCTCGACAATCCATCCGCGCGAACGGCTTCCAGACCTTTCTCCTCCACGGCATCACGGGGTCCGGCAAGACGGAAGTCTACCTTCGCGCCATCGAAGAGTCGTTGGCAAGCGGCAAGAGCGCCCTGCTGCTGGTCCCCGAGATCGGGCTGACGCCGGCGGTGGCCGCGCAGTTCTTCGCCCGCTTCGGCGACGACATGGCGATTCTGCACAGCGCCTTCTCCGGCCTCGAGCGTTCCGGCCAATGGCGCCGGGTTCGCGAGGGCAAGGCGCGCGTCGTCTTGGGGACGCGCTCCGGCGTCTTCGCCCCGGTCGCGAATCTTGGCCTCGTGGTCATCGACGAAGAGCACGACGCCAGCTACAAGCAGGATGACACGCCGCGCTACAACGGCCGCGACGTGGCGGTCGTGCGCGCGCAAATGGCCGGCGCCACGGTGCTGCTCGGTTCGGCCACGCCCAGCCTCGAGACCCGCTACAACGTCGAACGCGGCAAGTACCAACTCCTCAGCCTGCCCGACCGCATCGAGAAACGTCCGCTGCCGCGCGCCCGCACCATCGACATGCGGCAGGAATTCGTCGAGACCGGGCAGCAGTCGCTCTTCGCCCGCCGGCTCGACGAGCAGATTCGCCGCCGCCTGGCGCAGCGCGAGCAAATCATACTGCTGCTCAATCGCCGCGGCTTTTCGTCGTTCGTGGCCTGCCGAAGCTGCGGCGAACGCATCGAGTGCCAAAACTGCTCGGTGACGCTCACCCATCACCGCCGCGACCGGCGGCTGGTGTGCCACTACTGCGAGTACAGCGAGCCGATCCCCAAGCGCTGCCCCGAGTGCAAGAGCGAGTACCTCTACTTTCTCGGCAGTGGCTCGGAGAAGGTCGAAGACCTGCTGCGCGAACACTTCCCCCGCGCCCGCATCGCGCGGCTCGACCGCGACACGGTCCGAGGACGCGGCACCTACGAATCGATCCTGCACGACTTCCGCGAAGGCCACTGCGACATGCTCGTCGGCACGCAAATGGTCGCCAAGGGACATGACGTCCCCAACGTCACCCTGGTCGGCGTCGTCTCAGCCGACATCGGGCTCGGCATGCCCGACTTTCGCGCCGCCGAACGCACCTTCCAACTCCTCACCCAAGTCGCCGGACGCGCCGGGCGGGGCTCGACGCCGGGCGAGGTGCTGATCCAGACCATCAACCCCGAGCACTACGCCATCAAGTTCGCCGCCGCGCAAGACTACGAGGGCTTCTACAGCCAGGAACTCCACTTCCGCCGCCTGTTGCGCTACCCGCCCTTCGTGGCGTTGGCGATGATGATCATCCGCAGCAAGAAGCTCGAGGAGGCCCTGGCCCTCAGCGGCCGCCTGGGGCAGCACTTGAAAGACCTGCCGCGCGGCGTGCGCATGCTGGGCCCGGCCTCGGCCCCGGTCGCCAAGCTCAAGTCCGACTTTCGCTACCAGTTCCTGATCAAAGCCGAAGGCCGCAAAGCCCTGTCGCAAGTGCTCAAGAAGGCGCGGGCCTTCGCCGTCGAGCACAACTGGCCCGCGACCGCTCTCGTGATCGACGTCGACCCGCTGAGCTTGATGTAAATGGAAACGGTAGGGGCACGGCATGCCGTGCCCGCCACTCAACGATTCAATCGCTCACCGCTCACGACTCACACCCTGTCCCATCCACTCCACCGCCGCCTCTCAAATCACGAATCACGAATCACGACTCACGCTATGTCCCACCCACGCCGCCACCGTTTTCGAAACACAGCCCCCGAAGGGGACGATCCGACACGACTCCCCTACACACGCGCAACCCGACCTTTCCCGCGCGCACCCGAACCGTTGGGTTCGACCGTGCCTCCACCCAATACCGCCCGGTCCTCGCCCCGCCGCCGCATCCGACTTCCTGCCTAGCCGCGAAGCGGCGACCGGATGTTAGCCTGGGGTGACGCCTCCAGGTGGAACCCCAGGTATCGAACCTCTTGTGTCAGGAGCCCTGACAGGGCGATGGAAACACGCCCCCGCTGACGGGCGGATTCGGATGCCTGCGTCCATCCTTGACAGATACCTAGCATGGATGTTATCTCACAAGCGACAATGGAGGATCCGGTTCATGATTAGAAGCCTCGCGATATTCCTGGCGATGCTGTGCCAGCTCGCCGGTTCGACAGCCCAGCCATCCGATCTCCCGCCTAGCCGCGAAGCGGCGGCCGGATGTTAGCCTGGGGTGACGCCGCTGGGCGGAACCCCAGGTATCGAACCTCTTGTGTCGGGAGCCCTGACAGGGCGATGGAAAAGCCTCGGCGGACCGAGCCGTTGTCGGTTCAACAGCAGTCCGTATCGCCCCGACTTTCCTTACATCCGCGTCCACGCCACGACAAGCAAAGCCCCCGACGGGGGGCGCCCCTAATATCAGCCCCGCGGCAACGGGGGCACTACGGACAACTCCACGCGCCCTCCGCCTCACGAATCACGACTCCCGGGCCGTGAGGGCCATCCCGGTCTCCCCTCGCGCAGCCACCGCGGCGGACGCCCCCGCCGCTTCCCCTTGCCGCGCGCCAGAATCTCCAGCGTGACGATCGCCTGGTTCAGCAACTCGCGCTCCTGGTAGAGCGCCTTCAACACCGCATGCACATCCATGATGACCTTCCTCTCGCACGAGAAGACCACCACGGACACAGGCCCGCTAAAATGGTTCTGTCGCTGTCACGGGCTATGTCCGCGGTGGCGAAAGGCCTCGGCGGAAGTTCACGCTTCCGTCGGGGCCGCTGCCATTCTAGCGCGTTCCCGTCCCTCCTGGGCACATTTCTCACGAATCCCAACGAATTTTCTGATGCCCCCACAGCCCCCCGGAGTGGCGCAGGTCCCTAGACCTGCCGTGTCGGTACTCCTACCGACACCCGTCGACCGGGAAGGTCGACACTGCGGACTCGAGGTCCGCGCGCACCCGAACCGTAGGGGTGGACCGCTGCGTCCACCCATCAGCCGCCCGCCGGCACGCCGCCCGATCCAAACCCATGCCGTCAACACCGGGATCGATCGCCCAACCCGCCCCCTGCTGATTGGACGTCTGGGTTTTCAAGCCGCGCCGCGGCGCCTTAATGCTAGCCCCGGGTGCCAACCCGGGGACCGGTCGCCCAACACCCCTCTCTATCTGATTCGGGGCCTGGGTCCGGCATCCGAAGACGATCAGGTGGGTTGCTGACGCCCAAGGCTCAGCCCGTAGCGCGGATCTCGGCCTTGAGATCCGCAGCCTTCCCTCGATCCAACGTGCACCCACGCCTCCGCCATGCGCCACGGTCTCACCAAACCGCGTGCTTGACGAACCAACCTATCGCTCCGTCAACCCAACACAGCCAGGCCCTCGCCCCGCCAACGCATTCGACCTCGGCCTAGCCGCGCAGCGGCGGCCGGATGTCAGCCCTGGCTGCCGGCGAAGCCGAAACCCAGGGTACGTCCCCCTAAACCCTTCCAGCCCTGAAAGGGGCGTTGGACCGGCCCCGAACCAACCGCTTGAGCCCCATCGAAAAGTAGTAGCCGAAAAGTAGTAGCCTGTCCCCAATTTTCCCCAATTGTCCAATTTTCCCACAGCCGCGTAAACGAACTCGTGACCGAGCCGAATGTAGGTGATGTCGGCCGCCCACAGTTGATTCAGACCCGTCGGTGTGAAATCGCACGCCAAGTTGGGATAGACGCGCAAACCATGCGTCGAATCGGTCGTCTTCTTCGTCCGCCGCTTGCGCAGACGCAACAAGTTGTCCTCGCGCATCAGGCGTCGGATGCGCGTCTCGCCGACCTGCCAACCATGCTGTTTCAGCTCCGGCGTCAGGCGACGATAGCCATAGAACGGGTTCTCCAGCGCCGACTCGTGGAGCGCGTTGCGCAGGTTCATTTCCCACTCGCTCTGGCGCCGCGGTTGGCGATACAAGCTGGCTCGCGAGAGCCCGCTGAGCTGGCACATTCTGCGCTGGCTCAGCTTGCCTTGCCACGCCGCGGATCGCATGAGTTCGCTGATCCGCCGCCGCCACGGACGAGAGTTTTGTGGCGAAGATCTTCGACACGCCGCAAGGCCTGCTGCAAAAAATCGATCTCCAAAGCCTGCTGGCCGACTTTGCGTTCGAGCGCTGCGGTGCGGGCTTCGTCTTGCTGTCCGCGTTCGACGCGCGGCTGGCTGGAGGGCTGCCGGCGGGGCCCGGGAAAGGCGTCATCGCCGTAGCGTTCCAGCTGCGCGGCCCACTCGTAGAGCTTGGCGCGCTTGACGTCGAGTTCGCGCGCCAAGGTCGACCCGGATTCGCCGCTGCGCATCCGCTCGGCCGCTGCCATCTTGAACTCCTTCGTGAATCTCCTTCGGGAACATGCCATCCTCCTCTCCCTTCGATGGTATGGTCCCTTCTTCAGCGGTCTCGTTTTCCGACCGCACTCCAGGGACGGGGACAGGGGGCTGTCCCTCATCTCTCAGAAGGGCGTTTTGAACGTCCTTCCCAGATTGGCTTCAGCCACGTTCCGATCCCCCTCTGCAGGAGTGGAGCCCTTGGCCGAGCATCCCCCTTCAACCTCCGGGCCTTCCGCGCGACTTTTTCTCCTTGTGACATCGCGCCCGATGTATTAGCCTGAAAAGGTCGAGATAACAGCGCTCATTTGTCTTTCAAGGGGAGGAGAAAGCAATGCCGAACGACACGCTGTCTCAATTCGAATCCACGGTTACTGGCTCAGCAACGAAAATCGCGGACCTGGTCAACCTGGCCGCCGGGCCGACCGCGGTGATGGGGTTTCTCGCCGAGGGTGTCTTCAAAGGCATCCGTCTGGGCATGGCCATCCGTGCCAAGGCCAAGGAGATCAACGCCCAGCTCGACAGCACCATTCGGGCGCGCAGCATCGTGCGTACGCCGATCGTGGTGGACCTCAGCGAAGTGGACTTCCGAAACTTCTTCGAGAACGCTGCCAACCGGGCGGCCTTCCCTGTGTTGAACGAAATGGGGCCGGAAATCGCCGAGTTCAACAACACCGGCGGCCTGGTGTCGGAGCCGACCCGACAGAAGCTGGAAGCGGTGCGCGCGCTGGCCGAGCCGTTGACCAACGACCCGGACCTCAACGACCCCAACAACGCCGAGCTGCGCGAGATGTTCGGCATCGGCCTCGACCCCACCCGCCAAACCTTCCGAACCCTCGTCGAGGAGTACCTCAAGCTGTATCCCGGCGGTGACGTGACCGTCGGCGGCTACTACGACATCGCGGCCGACTTCTGGCGCGACAAGCTGGAGCTCGAAGTCGATGCCATCAACGCGGCGCAGTTGGCCGCGCAACAAGAGTTGAATCAGGCGGTGCGCCAACTGGTCCAGGACGCTTTCCTTGGCGACGAAGGCTTCGCGTCGAAGGCGTTGGGTCTGGCGACCGACCTCAAGAAGATCTCCATCGACAATCAGATCGCCGAGCTGCAGGAGAAGCTCGCCAGTGCGCCGGACGACGATAAACCCGCCATCGAGGCGCAGATCGCAAAGCTGAATGACTGGAAGACGCGACTGGGCTAAGGAGGGACTTATCATGACGACACCGAAAGTGCGCCTGCTGCTGCTCATCGTCGCGCTGTTGGCGGCAACCGGCTGCCCGAAGGTCAAGCCCACTCCATACCAATTGGGCCTCAAGGCCTATTACAGCGCTCTGCTCTCGGGGAAAACCGAGGAGAGCCTGAACGCCGCCATCGTCAACCTTGACGCCGAGCTGAAGAAGAGCCCTGCTGACCCCGGCATGCTGGCCCTGCGCGCCAGCAGTTACCTGGAGCTGCTGCGTCTGAAGGCGCAGGACGAGAAAACCTACCACGGCGAGTATGCCCGGAGCCTGTTCCGCGACCTGCGATTGCTCCAGACCCACGCCGACCAGTCGGCGGCGAAGCTCTGGCTCAGGCCGCGGTTGAGCACGATGGCGGCAGATGCCTTCCTGCTGCGGGCGGAATCAATGCCGCGAGAGACCGACGCCCGCAGGCGGCTCATCCTGTCAGCCCGGCAGGGCGCCTTCTATCAACTGGCGGCCGATTTCTACCAGCATGCCTGGACGGCGGCCCAGGTCGAGCCGAGCGGCGATGACGCCGACGCCCAGGCGGCCGGTTTGGAAAAGGAGAAGGCCAACGCCAGAGATGGTTATGCGAACGCTCTGTCCGGCGTGGCCAAGACCAGACGGGTCCAGGGGTTTCGCGAACAAGCTCGAACCCTCACCCAGCAGGTGATCGATCTGTTGACAACCCCGGAGCTGCCCGCTCCAACCGCACCGCTAACACCCGGGTCGCTCTATGCCTACTCCCACACGGTCTTGACCAGCCAGTATCAGTCCATGGAGAACCTGACCAAGGGGAGCTATCTCGAACGTGTCAGCCTCGCCGAGACCGCCCTGCGAGAGGACTTCGCCTCCCGGATGCTCAGAAGCACCGCGGATCTCAGTTTTTCGAACGACCAGATTTCCACCCGGCTGCAGACCTACTACGCCGCCCGGACGGCGCAAACGCGCCAACTGATGGCCACTGGCGGCGGCGACCTACCCAACCAAGTGGTCTCATTCGAAATGTTGCCCGGTCCGCAGTACGTGATCGCCAATTTCAGCGCCATCGTCGAATACGTCTCGCTGCGGGTCGGGGACACGACGGTCCGCGTTGATCTCGGCGACGCGATCGTGCCGCCAGCGGGAGCCACGATCACGATTCACAGCAAAGTGGGAACGTCCCAGGGGCTGGTGCGGTTCCTCAACCGCGGCAGTTCGCTGTTCGCCACCGGCAATGAGGTGGAGGTGCTGGCACCCGGCGACAACGTGATCGGAACCGAGATCGCCCAATAACGGACCCGTTGTGCGGGCCCCAAAAGGGGACGGAGCAGGACGGAGCCCTTTTCGGTACGAGCCCGTAGCGCGGATCTCGGTTTTGAGATCCGCGGCCTTTCCCTCGAAGACCGATTTCGGTCACAGAACTTTCAGGTTTTGATCTCCTTGATTCCACAATACTTAGCCCGCGCAACGACCTTTCACCCCCAACACCTCATCGTATCCTGAAAGCGAAGAACGCCGGCCCAATGGCCGGCGTACCAGGCCGCCCGGGCCAACCGCGCGGCTTTTTCACTTTCAAGGAGAAAAACTTATGCCAACACAAGCACAACGGAAGGCGAACCGTCAAAACGCCAAGAAGTCAATCGGCCCCCGCACCCCCGAGGGCAAAGCACGCTCCTCAAAGAACGCACTCAAGCACGGCCTCCTCGCCCGCGACGCCGTCATGGCCGACGAGGACCCCGCCGAATACGACCGCCAACTCCAAATCCTCGAAGAAAACCTCTTCCCCAAGAACGCCATCGAATTCGAGCTCGTCCTCCAGATCGCCGACTCTCGTTGGCGCCTGCGCCGCATCACCCGCATCGAGGCCGGCCTCACCACCTACCAGTACCACGGCACCGACCGCGCCACCCGCGAACGCTACCCCGATACGGTCGTCCCCGGCCGCAACGGCGAGAACCAACTGCTGGGCAAGAGCATGCAGGACCACACCCAGACCCTCCACAACCTGGCCCGCTACCGCACCATGACGAGCCGCGACATCACGCGCGCTCTGCGGATGATCCGGCAACTGCGCAAAGACGAGTTCGAGTGCAAAGAGAACCGCGCCGCGAACGGGGCGATCCACCGCCGGACCCTCACCGACCCGGACCCCTACAACACCCCCGACCCGATGGAACTGCAACCGCCGCGCTACGAGCCGCCGGCGGCGGCAGCGCAGACCTCCAACCCGATCGGCTTCCGCGCCCAGTCGCAGCAAACCGAAGCGCGTAGCGCGGATCTCGCTTTTGAGATCCGCAGTCTTTCCTCCCAGCCGGCACCCATCGGCCGGCAGAATTATGGATCCCGAACGGTTGACCGAGGCCACAGACGAACCCAAGGCCCCGTGAAAACAAACGCCTTGAGCACCGCCGAAGCCCTCAGGACAAATTACGGAACGAACCGCACCCCCGTCGCTCCCGTTCCGAGCCGCCTGGCAACGGAGGTACTGGGGAGGTAATCGCCGCCCAACAGCGCAAAAACAACGTCGAGGCCAACGACAACATGAGACCCTACACCCGCAGTGCGCCTTATCGGGGTTGTGGCGCGGACGCCCACGTCTGCCGCATCGACACTCCTGTCGATGCTTGGTCCGCGGTGTGGCGCGGGCCTCCGGCCCGGAGCGTCGACCTCCCCGGTCGACGTGTGTCGGTAGGAGTACCTACACGGCAGATCTGGGGACCGCCCATCCAGGCCGCGGATCTCAAAACCGAGATCCGCGCTGCAAGGCTCTCGGCCCCTCCGGGGTGGAAAGACGAGATAGCCTAGGGCAGCGGTTGCACTCGCACGTTTCGTAGATAGAAGCGGCCCTGGATGAATCTGTCGAGCTTCTCGCTCCGGTAGCGGACCACCATCAGCCTCAGCACGTGATCCGCCGGGCCGGCTCGGAAGGGTACCTTGACCTGCTGCCACGATGCCGTGCTCCGGACACCGTCGGAGGCGGCCAATGCTCCGGCCGGCGACTGCACCAGCAGCCGGACGCCCTCGCTTCCGGTGAGCTTCTCGGCGCGCACGTCGGCTTCGAGAACGTAGCGGCGGCCCGGTTCCACCAGGAAGTCGTGGCGGAGGTGCGAATAGGCGAGGTCGAGCGGCGTCAGGAAATGGACCTCCAGCACCCGCCCGCCGGACACGTTCTCGCGAGGTGAAACAGACACGCCCTCGATCGGCTGCTGCACCCAGTCGAGACCGTAGCCGCGCGCGCCGAACCATCGCGAGCCGGTGGCCGCGGTGCCGGCGGGTTCGGCGAATGGGGCGTGTGACGCATCCGGCGCGTCTGTTGCAACAATGCTCCACAGGGCCCGGTATTCCAGCCCACGCCCGGCCTCGAACATCTTGTCGAAAGCGTAGCGCAGGAGCTTCGGCGCAATAGCGAGGTCGGCGCAGCCCAGCTCGTGGCAGGCGGGGACGATGGCGTCCCAGGCCTGACGCCTCGCCAGATAGCAAAGGTATTCGCCAACGGCCGGCGCATCACGGGGGACGATGGTCGACGTGACGAGGCCGGGGCTCACGCCGGCGTCCCAGGCGGTGTCGAGGATCGTAGCGCGCATGCTCGGGACCGACGCGGCCAGCAAGCCAAGCGGACGTGTCGCCTTTTCGATCTCGCCGGCGCGGAGGTAGAGGTGCGCCAAGGGCCACTCGGTGCGCACCGAGTTGGGCTCGAGCGAACGGGCCAACTCGGCCATCCGCGTGGCCGCCGACATGTCGCCTGATAGCTCAGCGATCTCCGAGCGCTTGAGCCACAGCGCCGCCGAGTAGGGGTGGACGCGCAGCGCCTCGATATAGAGCCGCTCGGCCTGCTGAGGGTGTCCGCCGGCCATCGACGCGTAGGCGCGCTCGTTGAGGGTCTCGGGGTCAAGGTGTTCCCAGTGGCCGAGAAGCAGCGAGGCGCCGAGGAGGCTGAAGCCGGCCATCAGAAGAACGGGCAGCGCTCGGTTGACGAGAAGATTTCGCAGCTTGGGTCGAGTTGGCGTCGCCCGGCCGCCTTCCGGGGACGAGGAGGGTTGCATGTCAGGTTGTTCCTGTCGAGCGGCGGCTTCGTCTGCGGCGGCCGCGGCTCCTACAATTCCGCGCGCGCATCCCAACAGCAGCGCGAACAGCGCCGCGACGGCGGGCATTCGCAGCGGGAAGTCGACGGCGGAGTGCAGCAGGATGCCCGCCACGCCGAGCAGACAACCGAAGGTCAGCCAGCGCGCTTGCGCGTCGTCCACCCGCCTCGCTTGGCAAACCGTGTCGAACAGCAGGTAAAGCCCGCCGCCGAGCAGAAACAGGGTTGCCGGCAGGCCCAACTCGACCAGCAGCTCCAGATACTCCGAGTGGGCGTGATCGATGAACTTGAGCGGCAGGTAGGGTTCGCTGCGGCGGAAGGCGAAGGCGAAGGTGCCCAGGCCGGAGCCTGTCCACAGGTGGCCTGCGGCGGTGTCGAGCGAGTCGAGCCAGACGGCCACGCGGAAGGGGTCGCCCCGCTCGGCAATCAGTTGGCTGAATCGTTCCGGCAAGCCGCGCAGCCCGACGGCGCCGGCTAGCAGGACGCCGCTGATCACGCCGCCTCCCACGAGCAGAGCCGCCAGCCGCTGCCTCCGCAGCGCCCCGACGAGGGTGGCCAGCGTCATCACGGCGACCACGATCACGCCCATGCGCGAGAACGAGAACACGACTCCCAGTCCGCATGCCGCGGCTACAGCCAACGCAGCGATGGTCCACGCGGAGTCACGGCCTTGGAACCATTGCTTCCAGCCAACGGTCGCCACGGTGGCGAACACCAAACCGAGCGCGGGGCCGAGGATACCCTCGAGCAGGGTGGCGTAGTGGTCGCGGTTAACGAACGTGCCGTGGGCGAATTGTGAGAGCGGGTCGTCGAGCCTTTGCCCACGAATGTGTTGATGCAGGCCCAACACCAACTCGCCCACCGCCAGCACCATCAGCGGCGCGAGCAACGCGAGCTGCGAGGTTCTCGATCGTCGCGCGACCGTGCGCGATACACAGAAGACGACGCAACACCCAGCCAAGACGACCGCGTCGCGCAAGGTCGCGTAAGGATAGATGCTGATGTGTGGTTCCGGCCGCACGCCATGACGGGCAAACCCGTCGATCAGGCCTTGTTGAGCCGACCAGATCCATTCCCACAGAGCCGGAGGCAGGGGAAGTAGTTGAACCAACGGCAGCAAGGGAATCAGCAGCGTGGGCCACGGCAGCGTCAGCCGTTCGCCCAGAGGCTTCCCCCAAACTGCTGCCAGCGTTGCGAATGCCAAAAGGCACGTGAAGACGAGGGCCTGGTCCGCAACATTGACGCCGCCCCGATGCCAGGCGAGATAGGCCACCGCGAGCGGGAGCGCCGTGGCCGGCAGGACCCCGCCGACATCTAAGCGCCGGCGACGCCGCCTGCGGCTGTGGCGTCGGCGGCGTCTCTCGCGAACACGAGTGACAACCTGTTCGCTGACGGCGGTTGGCATCGATGCTCATGGGTAAAATCGTCACACCGAGCCCGCGGCAATAGACCGAGTGGGAAAGGGTCATAGGGTTCTGACCGACCTCACGAGGAAGGGTGCGAGTAGGGCACGGATGCCGCGCCGAGTCAATGCCGGAGCTAGCCTAGTAATTCCAGCGCTGAAGCGAACCCAGCGTGAACTTCAGCCAGTGCTTGAACCGGCCTATGGGTGAACGCGGCGTCTCGGTTTGGCCCGAGAGCAGTTCGCGCGGTACACCTCGCGCAGCGCTGCTGCCATCGCCAGCCTGCAGCGGCGGCTCCCGCTCTTCGAACGGCCCCAATTCGATCTTTACCTGGTGTTCCGGCGCCTGCTCGCCGCTGGGACCGACCCCTCGCACATAGTGCTTCTGCCACGGCCGCCCGTCGCTTCCCCTGGGCCGCTCGCGACTCTGCTCCATGAACGCCTGCCGGCTGGCCGACCAGTTTGTGAAGCTCTTCTCCAACTCCGGGTTTGATTCGAGGTTGCGGATTTCCGGCTCGAATGACTCGAGGTCGTGGCGGCGTTGCGGCACTAGCATCCCGATAGGCTCATCCTTCTTAAACCGCACCTTCCAGAAGGGGATTGTGATCTTCCAACTCATCGTGAAGCTGGTGACGACCCAGTCGCTCTCGACCAACCCCTCGAGAGGCGAAGCGGCTTCCTTGAAAATGTTCGCCGGGCCCCGCACCAGCAGATTGAACCCCGGGGGTGTGCGAAACAAGTAGGGAATACGCCAAGTTGCGATCCCGTAGCCGAACATGCTGAGGACATCGGAAGTCGGCGGACCGTCGTCGAGGAAACGAACGCGCAGCCCGTCCTGGCGCGGGTTGCCGTTCCACGTGATCTCGACATCGCGCCGATTGAGAACCATCCACCCTGCCTCGTTCGCGACGTTCAGGGGCAGACAGCGATAGGCCCAACGGTCGGCCGTCGCATCCATCCAGGCGCGATTGACCCACGCGGGGACGAGCTTTGGGCCTTGGGGAAGAAGGCGGTACGCGGTTAGCCGGTGGTTCTCTTCCGGACGATCACCGTCCTCCTGCTCGGCTGCGTTGCCTCGGTCATCCGCGGGCACCGCCGGCGTTCCGCCAGCCTGGGTTCCCTCGGGTTCCATTCCCGCGCCCTGCTGTGGCATGTGATCCTCCTGGAGGTAGGAAGCAGAAGCTTCGTATCCAAGCGGATTATAACGCCTTGGCCGGTCAAATTGAGACGTGATTTCCGAAAACCGGCACGCTGGCGACGAGCCGGCCGATACGGTCGAGCCTGATCGTCTTCGGTCACAAGCTCATATCTCACAATCGGCTCCGGCTGATCATCGACAAGATCAACCGCGAGACGTTCCAAACCCGCTGAGGCAAACGTCACCGGCGATCACAGGCACGCAGGCGTTTGCGACCTGCCCGTAAAGGTAGGTCGTAACGAAGAGGGCCTGGCCTCTTGCTGCCTGTGGTCCTGCGGTCGGGACAACCGCGGGTTAGGCCAGTAACTCCGGAACCACGCGCCCGTGTACGTCGGTGAGACGCATGTCGCGGCCGCCGTGGAAGTAGGTGAGGAGCGTGTGGTCGAGACCCATCAGGTGCAGGGCCGTCGCGTGGAGGTCGTGTACGTGGACCTTGTTTTCGACCGCCGCGTAGCCGAAGTCGTCGGTCGCGCCGATCACTTGGCCGCCCTTGACGCCTCCGCCCGCCATCCAAGTGGAGAAACCGCGCGGGCTGTGGTCGCGGCCGTTGGTATTCTGGCTGGTCGGCGTGCGGCCGAACTCGCCGGCCCAAACCACTAACGTGTCTTCGAGCAGGCCGCGGCTGTGGAGGTCGGTGAGGAGGCCGGCCATCGGCTTGTCGGTTTCGGCGCAGTGCAGCTCGTGGTTCATGTTGACGTCGCCGTGCGCGTCCCAGTTGTCGTCGCCGTGCCCGCCGCCGGAGTAGACCTGGACGAAGCGCACGCCGCGCTCGATCAGCCGGCGCGCGATGAGACACTTGCGTCCGAACTTCTCGGAGACTTCCAGGTCGAGGCCGTAGAGCTTCTTGGTCGCCTCGGTTTCTTTCGCCAGATCAACGGCCTCGGGCGCGGACTGCTGCATGCGAAACGCTAGCTCGTAACTGGCGATGCGGGCGCGTAGTTCGTCGTTCTCGGGCGCCGCGGCTCCTGCTGGAACCCGGCTGAACTTCGTAAGCAAGTCAAGCTGCCGCCGTTGCTGCGCGCCGGTGACGCCTTCGGGCGGCTCGAGGTTCAAAATGGGGTCGCCGGTCGAACGAAACTGCGTGCCCTGATAGGTGGCCGGCATGAAGCCGGATGCCCAGTTGGGCGGCCCGGAGATCGGTCCGCCACGATGGTCGAGCAGGACGACGTAGCCGGGCAGGTTCTGGTTTTCGGTACCCAGTCCGTAGGTCACCCACGAGCCCACGCTCGGGTGCCCCTGGCGCAGGAAGCCGGTGTTCATCTGCAACAGCCCCGAGCCGTGCGCGAAGCTGTCGGCATAGGTGCCGCGGATGACGGCGATGTCGTCGATCTTGTTGGCGAGGTTGGGGTAGAGATCGGAGACTTCGATGCCCGACTCGCCCGACTTAGTGAACTGGCGCGTCGAGCCGAGCAAACCGCCGAGCCGGCTCTGGCGCATCTTGAGCAGCGGGTCGGAGTTCAGGTTGGGCATCGGCTGCCCGTGCCGTTTGTTGAGTTCGGGCTTGGGGTCGAAGGTGTCGACTTGGCTCACCCCGCCGTACATGAACAGGAAGATGCAGCGCTTGGCCTTGGCGGTGAAGTGAGGCGCCTTGGGCGCTAGCGGCGATGCGGTGGCCGTGCCAGTGGCTGCGTTGGCGACAGAACCGAAGAAGCCATCCTTGGCGAGCAGGAACGTAAGTGCTGTGCCCGCGAAGCCGCCGCCGGCTTCCCACAGGAATTCGCGGCGGGTCTCGCCGCAAGGGGTGAGACGGCGTGGAGTCGTTTGCCGGGAAGAGGGTCGGTCCGCCATGGGCGTTCGACTCAAGTTTAACTCAAGTAGAAGAACTCGTTCGTGTTGAGCAGAATCAAGCAGAAAGCTTCGAGCGCCTTCATCTTGGCGTCACCCGCCCCCCGTCCCGCGGCCACGTCGTCGGCCCGGATCTGCTCGGCCTGCTTCGCCAGGAAATCCAGCGCGTCGCCCACCTGCTGCTCGGTCGGCGGACGCCCCAAAGTCAACACAAAGGCACGGCGTATCTGAGCCGCCGGGTCGTCCGCCGCCTCGCTTTGGAGCCTCGCCGCCAAGTCACCCGCCCGCTGGTGCGTGAACTCGCCATTCAAGAACGTCAGCGCCTGTGGGCCGGTGGTCGAGACCCGGCGCTGCTCGCAGCTTGACGAGCTGTCGGGGGCGTCGAGCAGATCCAGCTCGGGTACCGCCAGGCTGCGCTTGATGAAGATGTAGACGCTGCGCCGCGAAGCCTCTTCCTCGTTGGAGGTATCCCACCCTTTGCCGGGGACCGACTGCCCGTCGAGTACGGCCTGGGGCAGCTTTGGGAAAATACTCGGCCCGCCCATCTTGGGATTGAGCCGGCCGCTGACGGCGAGCATCGAGTCGCGCACCGTCTCGGCTTCCATACGCCGCGGGCGCCAGCGCCACAGCAAGCGGTTCTCCGCGTCAATGCGGCCCGGCGCGCCGTCCCACGCCGATGACAGTTGAAACGCCGCCGAGTTGGCGATCAGGCGGTGCACGTGTTTGACGCTCCAGCCTGAGTTGATGAATTCCGTTGCCAGGTAGTCGAGCAGCTTGGGATGCGTGGGACGCGCGCCGGCGACGCCGAAGTCGTTTTCGCTCGCAACCAGGCCTTCGCCGAAGTACCACTGCCAGATGCGGTTCACCATCACGCGCGCGACCAGCGGGTTCTCTGGGCTGGTCATCCAGCGCGCCAGCGCCAGCCGCCGTCCGGTCGAGTAGAGCGGACGTTCCTGAGGGTCGAGCGATGTACCGCCTACAACTGTGGGAGCTTCGGCGTCGACGACCGTGGTCGGCTGGGTCGTGTCGCCCCGCGCCAAGACGCGGGTGACGGGCGGAATCGATGTATCTTCGTACCAGACGTAAGCGCGTGGCGGCTCGGGCGGGCGGGCCAGCTCGATGGTTTCGATCTCCCGGCGCAGGGTCTCGATGCGGGCGGCTTCCTCCAGTGTTGCGGACTGACTGATCGCCGTGTTGAGCTTCTTCTCGAACGTCGCGACCAGTTCCTTCTCGCGATCGTTACGCCGCTCCGGCTGCTTTTGCATCGCGGACAAGGTTTCGGCGTAATCGAAAAGGTTCACGCTGGGGACCGCGTCGTGCCCGTTCTCGAGTGCCCGCTTCATCACCGCTTTGCGTAGTTTCGCGATCTCGCCCTTGCGCCGCCCCACCTTTTGTTTGGTCCGTTCGATCGCCGTGCGGTAGGCGGCGAGTTCCTCTTCGCTGCCGACGAGGCGGTCGAGGTCGGTGCGGTTGTCCTGCGGGCGCTGCAGCGGCTCGAAGACAGCCAGCATGCGGTAATAATCTTTTTGCGAGAGTGGCTCGAACTTGTGATCGTGGCAGCGCGCGCAACGGATCGATAGCCCGAGGAAGGTCGTTGCCGTCACACCGAGGACGTCGTCGAGTTGGTCATAGCGGTCGACCCTCGGGTCGGCCGGCTCGTCGTCCCACGAGCCCAGGCGCAGGAAGGTGGCGCCGATTTGCGATTCGGCGTTGGAGCCCTCGATCTCGTCGCCGGCAAGCTGTTCAGTCAAAAAGCGGTCGAAGGGCTTGTCTTTGTTGAACGAGTTGATGACGTAGTCGCGGTAACGCCAGGCGTGCGGCTTGGCGCCGTCGCGTTCGTAACCGTTCGACTCGGCGTAGCGAACGACGTCGAGCCAGTGCCGCGCCCAACGCTCGCCGTATTGCGGCCGGGAGAGCAAGTCTTCGACGACCTTTTCGTAGGCGTCGGGTGAGTCGTCGTCGAGGAAGGCTTGTACCTCGCGGGGCGTCGGCGGCAGACCGATCAGGGTGAGATAGGCGCGCCGAAGCAAGGTGCGTTTCGCCGCGGGGCCGACCGGTTGGATGCCCTTGTCTTCGAGACGGCTCTTGATGAACCGGTCGATCGGCGTCCGCACCCAGGTCTCGTCTTGGACTTGGGGAAGCTCGGGTCGGCGCGGCGCTTCAAAGGCCCAATGGTCAAAGCCCTTGGGGCGCACGGCTTCTGTTGTCGAGGAGGAAGCCGGCTGTTCGTTGGCCTCGCCGCCGTGGGCGCCGGCGTCGATCCACTCCCCGATAAGGCGGATCTGCTCGGCGCTGAGCTTCTTCTCCCCCATCGGCATCGTTTTCTCAACGACGCGGCGGTAGAGCAGGCTGTCGTTGGCCGAGCCGCGGCGGAGCGCCGGCCCCTGGAGGCCGCCCCTGACCATGGCCGCGGGCGTACGCAGGTCGAGCTCGCCCATGCGTACCTGCTCGCCGTGGCACTGGAAGCAGTGCTGCGACAAGATCGGCCGGACGTCGGTGTCGAAGTCAGGACTCGCGCCAAGCACGAGCGCCGTGATGGCCAACAGAGCCGCGAGCCGCGAAGTGAAGCGAATCGGCATACACCCAGATTATGCTACAGACCGACTCATCAGGCCAGTGCCTGTATCGACCGACGAGCGCGCGGCCCCTGGCAGCATCCGCCTGGTTGGCCTCTTGAGCGTCAATCTCTCCGAGTGACGGGGCGGGTTGTGTAGGTGTCCAGCGGTGATCTGCCCCGCGGGAACGGCATGCCGTTCCCCTCCGTTTCTTACCTGTGCGCACTGGCCCGGCATTTCTCTGATTCACGCCTATAATGACAGGGCCGCCCTGCAATAACCGGCCGATTCTCACTGGAGGTGTGTTGTGGACTCCGAGCATATTGTTCTGACGTTGGATGACCAGACGGGCGTCGAGCCCGGAGACCGCTTGCGAGACGACCTCTCCGCGGTCGTGCAGGTCGGAAACAGCCTGTGGCTGGGCTCGGACGAGGGGGCCTATCTCGATCGCGTGTCGTCGGAGGACGGTCAACACTTCGGGCACCACAAGCGGTTCGCGCTGGACGACATCCTCGAACTGTTGGCCGAGGAGAAGGGTGAAGAGGTCGACATTGAGGGCCTCGACCACTCGGACGACTATTTGTGGCTGGTCGGCTCCCACAGTTTGAAGCGTGAGCGTCCGAAAGAAGACAAATCCGGCAAGAAGAACGTCAAGCGGCTGCGGACGGTGGAGGCCGAGGCCAACCGCTACATGCTGGCGCGGATTCCTCTCGTGCGGGAAGGGGCTAACGGCGAGCGCGAGATCCGGCGGGACGTTCCCGACCCGAGCCGGCCCGATGGGGTAATGCGCGCGGCGCAGCTTCCCGGTGACGAGGAAGGCAATGTGCTGCTCGACGCGCTAAGCAGAGATAAGCACTTCGGCGCCTTCACCAAGATACCGAGCAAGGATAACGGCCTCGACATCGAGGGCCTAGCGGTCGACGGGAACACGATACTCGTGGGATTGCGGGGGCCGGTGTTGCGAGGCTGGGCCGCGGTGCTGCGGCTCGAGGTTGACGGTGAGAAAGACGGGCGACTGCGTCTCAAACCGATCGGCGACGACGGACAACTGTACAAGAAACACTTCCTCCACCTCGACGGCAACGGCGTTCGCGACCTGGTGATTGACGGTGATGATCTCCTGATTCTCGCGGGACCTTCGATGGACCTGCTCGGCCCCGTCGTGACCTACCGTTGGAAGGACGGCCTTCGCAACGACAAGGAAGACCTGGTGTGGCCGGGCGAGCGGGAGAGGGTCGAGCGCCTCACGCAGAAGAAGAGCCGCGGAAAAGCGGAGGGGATGGCCCGCTTCCGGAGTGGCGACGTTCTGACGAGACTGTTGGTGGTCTACGACTCGCCGGAAAAGGGCCGCAAAGTGGGGCGGTTGGGTGTGCGGGCGGATGTGTTTGACTTGGCCTGACCGTCATTGGTGGACTAGAGGTCGGCGCGGGTCGACGGTCGTGCAGGCATACGGGCATGCCACGAAACTTGCCCGACAACGGAACGGGAAAAGGCCATGCGACAGAACCACTTGTGGAGGACCTGTATCCTATCGGGCTTGCTCTTCATACCGGCCTGGGGTCAGGAACAACCCAAGGACCCACCGTTAGAAAAGATCCGCATCACCGTGCTTCGCAGTGATGACTGGAAGGGAGAAAGGCACCTCGAGGGAGTTACGAGAGCCCTCGAAAACCGCTACGCCCCCGGAGGCAACGATCTTCTTGACCGCATCGAGAAGCGCGATCTCCCGTACGGCGACGAGGAAGACGGCAAGAGCAAACTGATCGCGCTGATCGGGGAACAGGACGCCGACATCGTCTTGGGACCGACCGACAGCGGTGTTTTCTCTGTGCTTCATGAACAGCCCGAACTGCTCCAGGACCACCCGGTACCAATTATCTCGTCACTCGTGACGACGAACGTTGGCAACGAACCGGACGGCTGGTTGTTTCGGACCAACGTCAACAATCACCGCCGGGTTGACAGGATCCTGGACGTGTTGAGGACCTTCTGGATCACGAGCATCGCGCTCCTCCACGCCGATACGGGCTTCGGCCGGCAAGCCAAGGCAACGTTCGAGGCGGATCTCAACGATTCCGAAGCCGAGAATTATGCGGAGATCCAGTTTCAACCCGACTTGCCAAGTCAACGCAAGGCAGTGATACAGCTCTTGCAAACCCGACCGGAGGTCGTTGGGATCATCGGGACCGTCGAAGATATTGAGGAGATCTACCGCGAAATCGACTCGGCCAGCCGCTCCAACCCCTACGAACCCCTACTCTTCACGATCGTCGACATGGGGCCGAGCCGCGACAAAGTCGACAACATGTATTTCGTGTCGCTTACCGATTCATCCGATAAGCCGCCGGCTGATGAGTCGGGGCAACACGCTGCCAAGCCTTCCTCGGAAGATCCGGAAGAGAAGCTGCATCCCGCCTTTCGTGACGAAGTCGCCTCTCTCGCCTACGACACCACTCTCCTAGTGCTGAGCAAACTACGCCAAACGGCAGCCGAACCCTTCGACCCCGTGCGGTTTCGGGATGATTTCTCCAACTCCCTGCGAGTGGGTTTCTCCCGCGACGGGCCGCTAACGAGGATGGTCTTCGCCGGCTACGAGAATACGGCGGAACCCACCGTCTTTCGTGTTGAGAACGGTAAAGTTACTAGCTTCCCCGGATTGGGATTTCTCGAGTGGCTGCCCCGTAAGCTATTCCTGGCTGCAGGCCGGGCCGGGCCCTGGGGGTGGGTCAACGTAGTCATTCTGGTCTTGATCGTCGCCGCCATGTCACTGCTCGACCTCAAGAAATGGTATGAGGGGCGCTTTCTCAAGCTCCTTTTGCATCCCACCTGCTGGCTGTTTGTGATCATCAAGGTCGTCGTCGTGGTTGCCTTGTGGCTCTGGATGGGCGAGCAAGGCTTGATTCGCTACGAGGAGCCTAGCAATGCGCTGATGGTGGCGATCAGCTACTCTGCAATCCTCCATGCGACGCTCGTTCCACTGCCGGGTGGGACGAACTTTGGCGTAGGCCCCTTGTATGACAAGCTGCTCGTGTGGGTTCAGAAGCGTTTGATGAAGGCGAAGCACTTTCTGCTTAGTCCTCGGGTCAACGTCATTGCCTACTACAACTCGATGAAGAAGATGAAGGGACAACTGCAGCGGTTGTATGAGCAGGCCCAAACACCCGAGTTGCGCGAGAACCTCGAACAAGACCTGGATGATCGTCTCAAGGATGTCAAGGCCGAACTGCCCCTTTCGCTGGTTCTGGAGCAGCGTCGAATCGCTGCCAGGCGGCTGCTTCGGTGGATGTCGTGGCGCGAATTGTGTGCCGAAGAGTTGGTGCCGGACGAGTTGCGAAGTTGGTCGGTCGATCCCGAGCGGTACATTCGGCGGGCCGCGGCTTATTGCCAGTCAGGAGAGCGCCGAGAACGGCTCAATCGCATCGTGGAGCACGAGATGGCAAAGGCCGCTGCGGAAGATGAGCACTTGCGAGAGGCACTCGAGAAGGAACTGGACGAAGAGATCGCGGAACTGAGGCTTGGAGGCAGGGCGCTGGTCAAGGTGCGCTTCCTGGTGCTTCGATGTCGTTATACGCCCAAGCTGCTCAAAGCGGCAGAGCTGCTCGAAGCCGAGTATGAGCCTTCGGTTTTCTATCCCGGTTCAACATTGGTGCGATGGTGGAGGGCCCGGCGGCACGGTGGTTCCCAGCCTTCACAGCCGAGCCCCATCGAGGACAAAGCCTCCCATATCGTTGTGGCCACGGGAGAGCCCACGGACGGAGAGCCGACGGAGGTAGAGGTCGAGACGGTGCCAGCCCAGGGCGAGGAGCGAGCCAAAGAGGCGGCCGGCGGTGTCTCGTCCGCCTGAAGGAGCCGAGTAAGCTGCGGTAGCAGCCGTGCGCGCTAGTCAGCGCCCGTACGGATCTGTACCAAGGGTATCAGGCAACTGGTATTCCTATACCACTGAAAAACCAAGGAGTAAACGATGAGATCCATAATCGTGGGTGTTCACGGACTTGCAAACACGAAGTCTTCGCCGGAGCCCTCAGTTGGGCTGCCAAGCCGCTGGATTGGGCCAAGAGAGCCGCCTGAGCGGACCCTGACGAACTTCTGGAAGAAATCAATCCTAGAAGGTCTCAAGCGGAACTGCGGAAACACGGAACAAAAGGTTGATTTGGACGTCGTCTATTGGGCGGACATTAACTATCCAAAGCCCATACCCCATGGGAAAAATGACGAACCTTACGCACGGGCTCCGGGCCGGGCCGAGCTCAAGACGTATCAAGATGGTTGGCGGGACGAAGTCTTCGCCGGAGCCCTCAGTTGGGCTGCCAAGCCGCTGGATTGGGCCAAGAGACACTTTGGCGGCGACCTTATCGATACCGTTCTGGCCGCCAAACTGAGGGACCTTTCCCGTTACTACGAAAACGAAACGGCTCGTGATCAGATGCGCGGGAGGCTCACGGAAACACTGGCAAAGCACAAGGACAAGAGTATTATGCTCATCGCGCACTCAATGGGAAGCATCATCGCCTATGACGTGCTGCGAGCCATGGGCAGGGAAGACCGAGACTTCCAGGTAGACCATCTGATCACGATCGGTTCACCGCTTGGCCTGCCTCACGTCAAGCACAAGATCTACTCGGAAAACCACATGGTTCGAACGCCGTCAGTCGTCAAGAAGTGGACAAACTTTGCAGACCGCCGGGACCCAGTAGCTCTGGACGTTCACCTGTCAGACGACTACGCGGCGAACCAGCATGGCGTGAAAGTAAAGGACGACTTGGTGATCAACACCTACGAGAACCCTAAAGGGAAAACAAATCACCACAAGTCGTACGGTTATCTGCGAGCTCCGGAGATGTCGTCGGCAATCCGTGCGTCTCTTTAGAGGCCGCGAGCTTTCTGCGAGACGCTCTCGCCGGCCCTTGGTCGGCGTGCTCTCAGCGGCAATCCGGTGTGAGACAGGAGCGGCTTGGCTTTCACTGACTCAACGTGATTCTCACCTGATCCAAGATCGGATAGCGGTCACCGTTGCCCGACCTCAGAACCGCTTGGTATTGCAGGGCGCGATGATGCCCTGCGACGGCGAAGCTGTGCCCCTCAATCCGCCGCCAGGCTTGCGCCTCTAGGCCCCTGGCTCCGGTAGCCGACCGCACCTGGAAGAACAGCTCCGTTCCCGTAGGCACATCGGCTTCGTGATTGAGTTGCCCTTGTCTCACTTCGCCGTCCCACTCGAACACCGACGACTCGTAGGTCTGCTGCCATCGGCGGTGGTAGATGTGGCCCATGTCTTGCGACCACATCCAGTGCGTGCCGTGGGTTGGGAGCCGCTGCACGCGGGGGTCCTTGAAGCGCTTGCCGTCGTTATAGAAGACCTTGGAGTCGGTGCTGTGGTCGCCGTCGGTGGTGTGGCACGACACGGCGAGGTCGAGGCGGCCGTCGTGGTCGAAGTCGCCCACCTGCGCGTCGTGGGCCGAGTCGCAGATCAGGGAAGTGCGCCGCCGTGGCGCAAAGCCTTCCTTGCCGCCCCAGTAGAGATAGTTGGGCAGCATCTCGCGCGTCAGCTCGGAGTGGTAATGCGGCGAGAAGATGTCGAGGTAGCCATCGGCATCGAAGTCGGCGACCGCGGGACTGATGGGCGTCATGCCCGGCAGCCACTGCGCGTCCCACGCCCGGAAGCCGTCGCCGCTTCCCCAGAAAATAGTGAGCCCCATATCGTGGTTGTGGCTGACAGGGTCTTGGTAGCCCGCGACGATCAAGTCGAGATGCCCGTCGGCGTTGAGGTCGGCGGCTTCGAGGCCGATCGGGGCAGGCGTGTCGAGCCGGGCCTGCCCTGATGCGCTGAAGCCCTCCGGCCCACCCTCGAAGATACGGATGCGATCTTTCGTGAATGCGACGACGGCGACGTCGAGCCACTGATCGTGGTTGAAGTCGGCGATTACGGGCTCTGCCGAACGGCCTTCGGACTCGATCGCGTGCCGCCGCGAACGGTCAAAACCGCCTTCGCTGCCGTAGTAGATGACCATCGGGTCCGAGGGCTCGAACGATCCCAGCACGACATCGAGGTAGCCGTCGCGGTTGAGGTCGGCGATGTTCGTGCTCGCGAGGCCGGGCTCGTTGAGGATGCTGCGGCGGTTGTCAAGATCGTAGCGCTGTTCGTATTCGCCGGCCGTGCCCCAGAAGATGTTCGCCCCAAGTGTCGGATCGCCCTCGGCGGCCGCGCCCGCGTGCCCGGAGTTGAGCGCAACCAGATCGACGTAGCCGTCGGCATTCAGGTCGGCCGCGCTGGATTCATAGCCGCTACGCATCGGGATCTTCCACTGCTTCTCGGCGTCAAAGCCCTGCCGCGTTCCCCAGAACACCTGCACCGGTACCAACTCGCCGACCGTCCCGCCCAAGCTGCTCGCAAAGACGGCGCGAGCCGGATGGTGGTCCGTCGGTGGGGCAATCGCAACGTCCAATGCGCCCTCGGCCGGCACGCCCTGCTTGGCTCGTTCGAACTCGCGATCCCCTTTCCCGAAGAGGATGGCGGAGTCGGTCAGATAGGTTCTTTCTCCCTGATGAACAGCGATGGCCAGGTCATTGCGACCATCGCCGTCGAGATCGCCCACCGCCGAGGCGGTGGCGTAGGGAATGTCGAGGCTTGTTGCGCTCGAGCGGTTCCAGTCATCGCCGCCCCAGAGAACGCGTATCGACGCGCCCGCCTGTTCCGCAGCCCCGGATGCTTCCCCTCCTCCGGCGCGATTCTGAATGAAGCTGGTGAGGACCAGGTCGGGCCGCCGGTCGCCATCGAGATCGCCCGCCGCGACGTGCGAGGCAGGGAAGGCGTCGAGGGCCCGTCCGGTGTGGGGCTTGCGCGAACCCGAGCCGAGCATCACGTACAGCTTGTCTTCGTTCGTGCCTGCCAGCAGGTCGATGTGGCCGTCGCCGTTGGCGTCTGCCGCGGTCAGGTGAATGGCGTCGGTGCGCGGCAACGGCAGCGGGACGCGTTCAAACTGTCCGGGCGCCGTGTCGGAGCGCGCGGCCCAGTAGAGCAACACGGCGCCACCGTCGGTGAGAATCGCGAGGTCACGCGCGCCGTCGGAATCGAAGTCCGCCGCGGCCAGGTCGATCACGCCCTCGACACCAAGGTCGCGGTAACGTGTCAGCAGGAAGCCGTGCTCGCTGCCCCAATAGATGCGCAGGATACGGCCTTCCGACGGCTGGCCGTGCAGCCAGGCTTCGCTGTTGAGGGTGACGATGTCGGGCCACTGGTCGGCGTTGAGGTCGGCGACAGCTACGGCGGCTGCGCTGTTCACCGGCAGCAGTCCGTTGCTGCGCCGCGCCGGCCAGCCGTTCTTGCCGCCGTAGATGATCGTCACGAAGCGCCGGCTTGTCTGTACCCCGGAGGCGTTGGGGCAGAACACAACATCGAGGAAGCCGTCGCGGTTCAGGTCGGCGAACTCGACCTGCCGGCTGCCCTCGACCGCCAACGGAGAGTGGTCGACCGCCCGATCGGGCCCGACCGTCGCCAGCGTCGCGGGGATGAACGATCGCCGGTCATGCGTGTTGTTGAACATCAGGTCGAGGAAGCCGTCCTGGTTGATGTCGAAGCGGTGGATCGTACGAATCGTGCCGTCGCGGCTGACGTAGACGTTCTGTCCGGCGGCATCGAGGGTGCCGTCGGCGAACTCCTCGAAGATGTCTTCCACCCAGGTTTGGGCATAGAGCGAGACTGAGAGAGCCACGAACGTCGGTACGCCAGCGTGACGTATGCATCGAGAGAGCCCGTTGCTGAAGCTACCTACGTACACCACAACCATCCTCCAGCGACGTCGGACCGACACCCTCGACCCAACCAGCTCAACCGCGCCGACGCCATTTGCCAGAACTATCTGGTATATTGTAACCTATCGATCGACATCATCCATGCTCTCTCTAGAGGTGCTCAATGGCCATTTATGGCGTCTTTGTAGGTATAGATCAGTACCGGGACGATCGCATAGGAAACCTCAAGTGCTCGGTTGCTGACGCCCGCGCAATGTGTGACCTTTTTGAAAACGTTGGCGCGCAAGTACAACTCATCTTCTGGGGTATGCACTTGACTCCCGAAGCCCCAAGGTCTAGTATCCGGGCTCTGGAGGACTATTCGCGCACGCTGGGGAGTTTCAAGAGCGCTTCGCCTTCAGGTTTCAAAGTCAACCGCTGCCGTCCCCCCGCGGGGCGCAATGAGCGGCGGCTATAGGACCCACGACCGCTGCCCGATGGCCCCTCGAGGGTACGGTCGCCGCAGTCGCCGACCACAAGGTGTGGGGTCGTCGGGAGTCAAGTGCATACCCCGACTCATCTTAAATGGTAGAGCCTCCGCTAATGCAATTCGCAGATCTCTCGCCGGACTTACACGCTTGGCTAAGTCAGAGGATACTGTGATCTTCTATTATGCTGGACACGGAGCCAGAGAAGGCGTTCCTCGACGTAATTCTGATCCAGAAGTCATACCGTTTATTGTGCCTCATGATTCAGATCGGGACGACCTCTCTGGAACTGCAATACGAATAGACCACATTCAATATTTTCTGCACTCAATTCCTGCTCGCACAGTGCTGTTTTTTTTCGATTCTTGCTACAGTGGCTCTGCGGCCGACTCACGAAGCTTCGAACTGCCTGGATTGAGAACCGTTGGAACTGGGGTGCGAGCGCTCTCTGAGATAGGAGGTAGCGGTGTAGTTGTCATCGCCGCCTCCAGAGAATATGAGCCTGCATATGAAGATACGTCACTCGGCCACGGTATTTTCACGGAGTATCTCATTGACGCTCTCACGGGCGGCGCTGAACCGATGAGCGATGGAGGTGTCCGTCTAGATTCCGTTTAAGTGGGGTATCCATTTGACTCAGGTGACCACAACATACTGTGGTTGGCCATTGGCGGCCCCCGGAAAGGCTTGCCGATAGCACCACGTTTCCAAGCCTGCGATGGCCATGGCGCGTGCGTAATCCTTGATCGGCCCGAAACGCAGCCTCGTGGCCCAATTGCCTGCAGACCGGCGTCTGGCGCCCCAGGGTGCATTCTGGGCGCAGTGTGCTGGCGTCCATGGATCGACCAAACCACAACGCCTAGGGGCTACCTGAGTCAAGTGGATACCCCATTTCCGTTTATAGACATTTGAGTCAAAAGGTGCCTGAAAAAGCCCATCAACTATTCAATACTCGACAATCCCCGGTACAATTTGGTGAGAGTGGGGTATCCATTTGACTCAGGTGACCACAACATACCGTGGTTGGCCATTGGCGGCTCCCGGAAAGGCTTGCCGATAGCACGACGTTTCCAAGCCTGCGATGGCCATGGCGCGTGCGTGATCCTTGATCGGCCCCGAAACGCAGCCTCGTGGTCCGATCGCGTCCAGACCGGCGTCTGGCACCCCTGGATGCATTCTGGGTGCAGTGTGCTGGCGTCTATGGATCGACCAAACCACAACGCCTTGGGGCTACCTGAGTCAAGTGGATACCCCATTTGGTGAGTATGAAGACCCCATTACGTTTCCTGTTCTACGCAAGTCTGTCATTCGCTCCCTCTCTCATTTTCCTCATGATTTCCTTCCGTTGACCATTGTAGTTGGAGACCGGCGGGAGGTTGAGCCCAAAACTGCTGGCGATTTGTTTGCCCTTTCCGCATCTCCTGCTGAGCTGCGGTGGTTGCTTCGGTTAGGTTTGCCGGATGATGTGGAGATAGTCTCGGACAAAGTCTTTCGCATGGCTGACCATGAGTATCTGGTAAGTAAGTTTGGTTCTCAGAACTTACTCTCTGGGGTATGCACTTGACTCCCGAAGCCCCAAGGTCTAGTATCCGGGCTCTGGAGGAGTGGCTATTCGCGCACGCTGGGGAGTTTCAAGAGCGCTTCGCCTTCAGGTTTCAAAGTCAACCGCTGCCGTCCCCCCGCGGGGCGCAATGAGCGGCGGCTATAGGACCCACGACCGCTGCCCGATGGCCCCTCGAGGGTGCGGTCGCCGCAGTCGCCGACCACAAGGTGTGGGGTCGTCGGGAGTCAAGTGCATACCCCGACTTACTCTTAGTGGGTTCCCCTGCCGCCAACCTTGTTTCTCGTGTCGCCAACGACAGTGCCTTCTTCCCGTTTGCGATAGATCCGTCTGTACGCACGGAAGGAAGACGGATTAGTGCGGAGATCGATAAGTTCAAAATGGATCGAGCTAAGCTAACCAGCTACGCTCTAGGGACGGGAGATGGCTTGCGGTTTTTTATGAATGGTTATCGTCAAAGTGGATTCATTGATCCCGTGTTCTCGTTTTTTAGAAAAGGGGATACTATCCCGCGCGATGGTGACTACGGGGTGGTGACGCTGTGTCGTAATCCTTATGAGCCGGTGGTGCAGGGCAACTGTGTCTGTATAATGGCGGCAGGTGTTCATCTGCCCGGGACGATGTATGCGGTGCAGCGGTTGTCAGAGGCGAGGACTTTGTTCAAAGAAAGACCATTGGGTGGAGTATTCTCGGTTAAACTCAACGAGGTTGAGTGGGTGCAGCGTCTTAGTAATGTGAGAGTTGAGTGGAGTACAGACCCGTATACGATTGCAAGGATGTATGACGGCTTAGAAAGGCTTATGAGCAAACTGGAGTATGCTCCAGGCCTTGATAAGGCAAGCATCGAGGACCGCATAGCATTTCTCGATAGCCTTACGGGCACAACAAGGACCACGGAGGCATCGGCCGGCTAAGGTCTTTGAGGACCATAGTAGTGAGGAGGTTTAGCGCCAAGAACAGAGAGCGTGAAGGGGAGCGAACGATCGTTCGTCTCGGCCGCCGAGGGTCGGCTGTTGCGATGAGACACAAGAGACCAGGGAGGTTAAGTTCGATCCTGGACTGAAGAGAGGTATAGCTGATGATCAGGTACCCCGTCCGTTTGGAACCCGACACCAACGAAACCGTTCTGGTCTCGTTCCCCGATATCCCCGAGGCGCACACGTTCGGCGAGGACGACCAAGAGGCGCTCGTGAGGGCCGTTGACGCTCTTGAGTCCGCCCTGATGATGTACATCGAGGAGCGCAAAGACATCCCCCGGCCCTCCCGTATCAGCAAGAGAGGCAGATGGGTCGTTCTGCCCGCTCTCACCGAAGCGAAGGTATCTCTGTATCAAGCCATGCGGCAGGCCGGCGTCCGCAAGGCTGAACTCGCGCGCCGTTTACTTTGGCATATGCCGCAGGTGGACCGTCTGCTCGACCTCCGCCATGCCTCGCGGCTCGACCAACTCGAAGCGGCCTTCGCTGCCCTGGACAAGAGGCTCAGCATCGAGGTGGTGAACGCGGCCTAACAGAGGCGTCCCCCCCCTACGAGAACTGCTGCACCGTCGGCGTGACAATCATCTCGGGCACGGTCGCGCGGGGGTGGAGAGTCGCGACAAACAAGGCCGCGTGGGCCAGGTCTTCGGGTTGCAGCATGAGGGCGCGGGCCTCGGCGTCGGGGATGACGGGACGGTCTTCGAGGATGGGCGTGTTGACCTCGCCCGGGCAGATCAGGCACGAGCGAATGCCGTTCTCGCTCTCTTCGAGGCCGATCGACAGGCTTAGGCCGGCCATGCCGAACTTCGAGGCCGTGTAGCCCGCGCCCCCGATCACGCTCGCGCGCACGCCGGCTACCGACGAGACGTTGATGATCAGCCCGTCCCGCCGGGCGCGCATTTTGGGAAGCACTTCATAGGCGCAATAGAAGGCGCCGTTGAGGTTGATGTTGACCATCTTCTCGAAGTCGTCGACCGACAGCTCCGGCAAGCTGCGGCGAGGAACGTTGGTTCCGGCGTTGTTGACCAGGATATCGATCTTGCCCAACTCGCCCTCGGCCCACTCGACCATGTCGTGAACGGCGGCACGATCGGAGACGTCCACCGCACGCGGCAGGATGCGGCCCGCACCGTCCCCTGCCGCTTGGCGCGCGGCGTCGAGCTTCTCAGCGTTGCGGCCGACGGTGACGACGCGGGCTCCCTCACGGGCGAAGGATTCTGCGATGGCGCGGCCGATGCCGCTCCCACCGCCGGTTACGATGGTGCATTTGTCTTCCAGCTTCATGGCCATCTATTGTCGCGCACTGGCCCTTGGACCTAAACGCGTTGAGTCTTGACTGTCCAACCAGCGTGCCGCTAAGAGCTCTCCGGATCGGCTCTGCCACCGAGGACTCGTTCGTTTCAATCCGGATCTGTCCTAACGCTTTGGGCCAGAAACGAGCACGCGCCGATCTCGACTCTAATTGACAATTACCGACTTTCTGAAGCGTGAATCGTGATCGGGCGCTGCGCTCTTACCAAGCGGTGCTCGGGTACTTGGCCCGGCGGCTTCGTGGTCTTCCCGCCGGTCGAGGGCCACACAGGGGTCTACTGGTTCCTAGGGACGGTACTGACGACAACGCTGATGGTCCTCGTGATGAGCTACGTGGCGATGCCGCTCATGACGAGGCTGTTTCGATCCTGGTTGGCGAGCGGTCCATAGGGCCACGACGTCCTACTGACAGGAAGATCTCCCTTTCTCTACGCCTCACACAAGCGGGCCGAAGTCTCTGTCAAATTCGTCCATGAACCGGAAGACAATGACTCCGCTGGGTAGGAACAGAATGTGATTTGAGCCAAACCCTTCCATGAAGACCACATCCACTTTGCATTTTCTGGTTCTGATGCCCTTCGACCAGAATGAGTGGCGATATTTCACGCCTGGATTCCCAGTGTCGTAGCCAATCCATTCCGTGCGGCCAAGCGCTTCACGGATTTTCTGTCTATTGAGCAGTTGTTGTCCTTGGTATTCCCCTTCGTTGTAGATCAACAGGGCTATCTTCGCGGCATTGTCGAGAGTCGGAAGCGCGCCGTAGCCTAAGAACGGAATACGTGCTGATTCGTCATTGTCTCGCGTATGCAGGACTCTGAAATCCTCAGCGCCTATGGGCGTCAAGACGTTTTCGTGGACCAGATCCCAATAGTCGACGTTCTCCCCTTCCTGTTCTCTTACGTAGTTCTGCAATGCATCGGACAGGACGAATGTATTCGTGGTGGCGTACACGAATCTCTCTCCCGGCGCTTGAGGATAATCGCCAAGCTGAGCAATGTTGTTCATGGCGTCTTCCTTCGTCGCCGCCACTACAAGCGGATCAAGCAACAGATTCCCTGCCTCTCCGCCTCTGGTGCCTGTCACCATATTGAGCGTGTGGGAAAACGTAACTCCCTTCCATCCGGGTTGATCTGCTAACGCGGGCACATAGTCCGTAACAAGCTCATCGAACACATCTTCACCGTATCGCTCGGCGAAATAGAACAACGACAGGGCGCCGGCCATGCTCTTCGTTACGGAATACACGCCATGACGCATCTCACTTGGGTAGGGGTATATGCCGTGGCGCGTTTTCGGCGGGTTCACAAAGAGCTTTCCATCGGTCAAAACCGCGCCAAGGCTCGTTGAAGCGTTGGTCCACAGCGACTTGTTCAAATAGTCGGCGATCTCGTTGTCTTCATCGATCTCGCTCAACGGATAGACCGGAATCCGTCTTGTTTTGGTTTGAGCAAATTCGTCGAGGAATCGATCTGTATCAGGAAAAACTTCAGGCGCGTAAGCCGCTGGCGCCAGGGCGCGGATGTTTCCCAATTGCAGCGCTTCAATATCCGCTGTTTCCTGACTACATTGGACGTACACATTGCTCATATCCTCCGCGTTGTACGCGAAAGTTGCGACGCAATTCCTGACCTGTCCCATATATCTGTCGGTCAGATTCAGCGGGAAGGAAGCGCGGTTCCATCCGTCGTCGCCCAGTTCCCGCCACACCTCTCCCGCGCCGACGATGACGTCCCAAAAGCTGTCGCTTGGCGATCTTGTCTCGATAACGCCTTGTTGCGCAGGTATGAGTTCTCCGTCGTGGGTGACAAAACGGACAGTGAGTTCTGGAAAAAGATCTTCTCCCGTATAGGGCTCTCGATCCTTTGGAAAGATCATTTCCGTCTCGGTGAACGAAATCGCCCCTGAGAATGGTTGATTAGCTTCTTCCGCCCATTCAGGTTTTGAAAAAAAACTCAAGTGGGGTATCCATTTGACTCAGGTGACCACAACATACTGTGGTTGGCCATTGGCGGCCCCCGGAAAGGCTTGCCGATAGCACCACGTTTCCAAGCCTGCGATGGCCATGGCGCGTGCGTAATCCTTGATCGGCCCGAAACGCAGCCTCGTGGCCCAATTGCCTGCAGACCGGCGTCTGGCGCCCCAGGGTGCATTCTGGGTGCAGTGTGCTGGCGTCCATGGATCGACCAAACCACAACGCCTAGGGGCTACCTGAGTCAAGTGGATACCCCATAAAACTCATATCGAGGAGTGGAGGCGTATTCGGTTCATTCAACTGCTCAACACTCAATTGATCCCGGGATTGCGTTAACACCGGACCATTCCACGGCTCTGGTTCCGCGCGAGTGCAAGCATTCGCCGCTAACGCCAGGCTGACTATGATCAGGTGTTTCCTCACAGTTATTCAGCACAGGCGTTTGCCTGCAGGTACCGGGGCGCGCAGCCCTCAGTTCAAGACGCTCCTCCACTAGGCTGAGCCGTTCTGTCGTCGTCTTTGGTAGCTTTCTCTGTCTTTGCTAGCTTTCTCTCCGGCAACGCCCGTTGGTGAATGCTCACAGTGAGGACGAGACACGAAGAGCCCAAGAACAGTGATGGCGGAAGCAGTACGGCAATCCCAAGGGGCGTGCTGGCACTCTCTGGCCCTCCCTGAGACCAGCAATCCCAACCGCTCGATGATCTGCCCCGCGATGTACGTCATACTGAACACCGTGGCGAGCACCGAGGACCAGAATCCGACGGTCTTTGTCGACGGCGAAATCTGCAAGAACCAAAGCCTACCGCCGCTTTAGGTCTAGACACCTTCAACCATCAATCGGGTATCCGGCAGGGCCGATAAGTAGGGAATTTCCAAATCCGGACGCGCTAGGCGGCTGATCGCGTTCAGAGCCGAGGCGATGGCACCCTCCTGCCAGCCAGGCAGTGACGATATCTGATCACCGATGATGAAGAAGACGGGATTGGATAACTCGCCGTCCGAATCATAGACACCGGTACCCTGGTCCAGCACATTGAAGTGGGCGACGGCGTTCTCGACCACATGCCACTGCGCCCAGCCGCCCTTGATGTAGGGCATGTTCTGCCAGGCGATGGCAACGCCATCGCGTAGCCCGTCGCCAAAGGCCTTGCCGAACAGCTTGGCGCCTTCGCGTGCTTTTCGCAGCCGCTTCTTAATGGGCATCTTGCCCCAACGAAAAGCGGTACTTGAAAAGTTATAGGCGCCGGTCAGAACGCCTTTTTCATCGTGGTAGGCGTCGGAAGGATACCAGATTTGCACGATCTCGTTATCGGTCCAGGAAATGCCACCGAAGATCGGGACCACACCGACTTCCGAATCGGGCACTCCCATCATGTCTTCGTCACAATCCTCGTCGTGGTAAACCATGAGGTGGCTGCCTTGCCACAACGCACGGTCACCCTGCCAACCCACCTTGGTCGTGTTGGCCAGGAAGCGGGCGACATAGCCATATTCATCAGGCTCTTCCAACGGCTCGAATTGGGAACGATAGACCGCGTGCAAGCTGTCCTGAAAGTCCGGAGCGAAGCCCTGGCCATCTGTCGCCCCTTGCAGGTTGTCGGACAGGATATGCTTCAGGAACGGCATCGCAATATTGCTGAAGCAATAGTCCGCACGGTATTCGATACATTCCTCCGTGCCAACCTGGCTAACCTGAATGACGAACTCCTGTTTCTTGCTATCCCAGTCGACGCATTTGACCGGGCTGTTCAGATGAATCGCGCCGCCCAGCGCCGCCACCTTTTGGGCGAACGAGTGCTGCACCATGTCCATCCCACCGACGGGCTGGAATAGAGTGGGCTGCCACAAAAAGTCGACCGGCTGATAAAAACGGACGTTCTTCCAGAATTCGGATTCGAGAAGGGTATTGAGTTTGATGGCTTCGGCAATCTTGCCGGCATCCACGCCCGGTAGCACCTCGAATCCCGCACGCGAGCGGGCATTCTCGAGACCGTCCCCACCTGCCGTGGGAACGTATTCGCCCTTATCGGTCAATTCACCGAACGAGATCATCAGATTCCGGAGTTGTGCCGTGCGCTTCTTCAGAGTTTTCTTCGGGATACGGATGCCGGCGCTCTTGAGCAGAACTTCTGCATTTTCGTAGACCATTTGCGCCAGCCAGCCACGGGTATTGTGGTTTAGTCGACGATAGACGACCGGCTCGGAATGAAACGGACCGCCTTCCATTTGCACCAGGTTTGACTCGGAGTTCATGACATAGACTTCTACATCCACCCCGAAGTTTCGCAGATAGGAGAGTAACCGTTTATGGCTGGACGGGATGCGTCCAGGACCGGCATTTAAGTAGGGCTCGCTGTCGCCCACCGGCCGCTTGAAACGGACGACTTGGGTCTCGCCGGGCTCGGAATCAAACAACTCGCTATTGACATCTTCCGTAAGGGTGTCGCCGGTGCGCAAACTCAGGCAGCGGCCCCCGGTACGGTTCTGCGCTTCCAACACCGTGACTTCCATGCCGGATTTCTGGGACAGCAGCTCATAGGCCGTGGTCAGGCCCGCAACTCCCGCGCCAAGAATGACGGCTCGCTTGCGGGAAAAGCGACCCTTTCTTACCCTGATCGCACCGGGAGTGATCTTCTTCTGCTGGTTCGTGGCCTCATCCAATGCCGCCCACGCGCGCGCCCGTGGGTTCTCTTTGAAAAAGTTCGCTCGATCATGAGTGTCTGGCATTCTTTGATTCCTCCTCCATTTTAGTGTTGCGGTTGCTCCCATCTTGGCATAACCCAGGACTTCCATATTGGCCCTGGCATGGCGACAGTATACACCCGCGCTGTCCCGAATACCGCGTCTTTTCTCGCTGAACCCTGCACATCACCTCTGCCAGTAGGCGCCAGGGCCCGCCTGTCCGCTCACAAGACGTTGATTGAGCGGGCTAAACGGCGATACGGCCGACACAGCTCCCTGCGAACGTTGTTGAGCCGAAAGCTATTGATCCTCGACCGCGCGATGTTACCCGCTCGGCAACGGCAGCGCCCAGATCCTCCGCAACATGTCGCCGAACAGCCGCCGGTTCAGATGCCTCTCAGCCAGCAGCAGCCAGTAACCGGCATGCTTGACCAGCCGCCCGCCGGTCTTCATCAGCCGATGCTGCAAACTCGTCAGTGACCACGTCTTGATCCAAAAGTGAGGCAGCCCGAGACGCCGCCACAAGTTCTCCATAATAGGTTGTACGCCAGCACGGCAAGTTGCAGCCGCCAATCCTTTCGAATCACGAACTGCGGATCACGATTAACCCAATGACGCGACGTGCCAAGACTTATGGATCGGCCGCACTCGCAGTGTTCATTGTTGGCTTGCTGATACTGGGCCTTGGCCCCTACGAGTTGTCTTATCTCACCGCCGCGGCTGTCGGGCATGTGCGCCTGATGGCGTCGCGGCAGCCGATCGAGGGCGTACTCGATTCGCCGGACGCGAGTCCCGAGACGCGCGAGAAGCTCGGGCTCGTGTTGCGGGCCAAGCGGTTCGCGACCGAGGCGTTGGGCTTGCCCGATAACGGGAGCTACACGCAGTACGTCGAGATCGATGGTGAGCAAGTCGCCTGGAACGTCTACGCGGCGCCGCGATTTTCGATCAAGCCGATCGAATGGTGCTTTCCCGTGGCGGGGTGCGTTGTCTACCGGGGGTACTTCTCCAAGGACGACGCCCGAGAGTTCGCGTCGCAGCAACGCATGGCGGGTAATGATGTATACGTCTCGCGCGTGACGGCGTACTCGACGCTCGGGTGGTTTGACGATCCGGTGCTGAGTACGTTCTTGAAGCGCAGTGACGAGGGCCTCGCGGGATTGATCTTTCATGAGTTGGCGCATCAGCGGGTGTACGTCGGGGGCGACTCGGCTTTCAACGAAGGGTTTGCGGTCGCGGTGGAGCGGGAGGGGGTTCGCCGGTGGTTGCGGTCGGAAGGGCGAGGTGAGTCTTTGGAGGGTGTCGAGAAGCGATGGGATGAAACCGATCAGCGGGGCCGTTTGATCGAGGAAGCGCGCGAGGCATTGTCACGGTTGTTTTCGAGCGACGCCGGTCCTGTCGAGAAGCAGCGGCGGAAGGATGAGGTTTTCGGGCGGTTGCGGGACGCGCTTTGTGAAGCGGCGCCGGGATGCGACCAGGCATCGCCCGCACGTGCGGTGCCGGATGAGTTTGGTCAAATCAACAATGCCTATCTGGCGGCCGTGGCAAATTACAACGACTACGTGCCGGCTTTCGAGGGGCTACTCGAGCGAGCGGAGGGTGAGCTCGATCGGTTTTATCGCGAGGTGGCCGATGCTGCCGAGGTGTCACCAGGGGAGCGAGCCCGTCGTATCGAGGTTTGGACGCGGTAGGAAGAGGTCGCTTGTATCGCTCTTCAGGGCTTGCCGTGCCCTTCCGTCACTCTTCCCACGGGCTTGCGCCGCGCGGGCTATGCTCTCTGACCCCTCCGGGGCCCGTGCACGCCATGGCGTGCACGCCTGCTGCAACACCGCGCACCCGCCTGGCTCGTGACCACTACGTCGGCCCAAAGAGCGCCAACTGGCCCTCCTGCCGTTTAGCCGACACAAGCCCCCGGCTGGCAACGAATAGCCTACCCTCCCCGCCACGTATCCAAGAAAGCCAAGTAAGCATCCGCCGGGTCGGAACCCGGTTGCCGCGCCATCAACTGAAAACGTGCCTCCGCGCCAAGGTTCGCGTAGGTCCGGCGTGTCCACTCGTAGGTATGCCGCGCCAGGCGAATGTCGGCAGGCTTCTTGTCAGGGTCGAGGGGATCGAGAATCACTAGGTGGCGGTCGGCAATCGACGCGGCCACCTGCGGGAGATCGAATCGCTCGAGTACACCCGGGATCAACACAGCCGTGCCGTGACGGTGCCGGTCAACGCGGAGGAGGGACTCGTACGACAACAGGCCGCGATCCGCAACGACCCCCCGCACACGCGCATCGAGAGCCGCCGCAAACAACGCCCACAGCGCGCCCTCGCCGCGTCCGAGGATGCGGATGCGGATGCCCGACTTTTCCACGTCGTTCCGCTCGAGCACATAGTCGATGCCGCGAACGATGTCCCGCACGCGCATGCCGAGCAGCGAACCGCCCATCGACCACCCCATGTGGGTGAGTGCAGCTTCCGCTTCCGCCGCCGCCGCACGCGCCCGAGGCCGGGTTGCACCGACACCGCGGACGTCCACCGCGACGACTAGGTGGCCCCGCTGAACCAGCTTTTCCAACAGCCCGAACTCCATCCCGTGCGCTTCGATGCTCCGGTCGCTGACGAACAGGCCGGCGGGGAACGGGCCGTCACCCCCCTCGGGAACGAACACCCACGCCGGCACATAGATCCCGTCTTCGGAGAGGAACTCCTCCTTCTGGACGCGGTAGCGCTTGCGGGGCGTCGTCATCCGGTGGTGGACGGCGAGGTCGTGGTCCGAGTCGACTCCGTAGTGCAGCAGGCCGCGCATCTGCCGGTCGATCTCGAGGTGGAAGGTTGCAAACGCGGCGAGGTCCGCCGGAGGGTTCCCGGTGGGCGGCAGGCCGGCCTGCTGCTGCTTGTTCAGAAGAAATGAGAACACCGTGTGGCCGCGCCGCGCATAGCGCAACGAGCCGTTCGGCGTCGCGTAAAGGGCGTCGGGCGGCTCGGAGACGAGGTCGGGCTCCATCGCCGGACCGGTGCGGTCGTAGAACCAACGGCTGAACCAATCGGTCGTGGCGAGCCGGAGCTTGACGGTCCATCCATGCGGGTCGTCTGCTTCGTCGGTACCGAACCGCTCGGCGGCATCCGCTAGCGCATAGGCGGCGCGGATCTGCGAGACCGCCGCTTCGAAACGGGGCGAGGAATGATCGGTCAGGGCCAGCAGCGGCCGGGGAGCTATGGCCGCATGCAGATCGGGAATGTCGAGACCGTGGATTGCGGCGGGGATCAGCACTTGTTCGATGGGTGGGGCATCGAGAGCGGCGCTTCTCTCCACCGGCCAATGGTGGTACGTGCCGCCCTCGCTCGCGACGACGCATGCGATCCGCTCATCCAGCACGCCAACCAGCAGCGCGACATAGCCGCCGAGAGAGTGCCCGACGCAGCCGATACGTTCGGGGTCGACCTCTTCGCGAGTGAGCAGATAGTCAACAGCGCGCATACCGTCCCATACGTGGTACTGCGCCAGGTGCTCGCCGGCGAGCAACAGCAGCCCGCCCGGCAGGACGCGCTCGAGCCGTGGGTCGTCGAATTCGCTCGCGCGCGTGCTGGGATTCCAGTAATGCCGGCGTTCGCCCTCCCCGATCGTGTCGAAGGCCAGCACGGCGAACCCGCCGCGCACCAGATTCAAGCAGGCAAGTTGATGTGCGGGGTCGAGACGTCCCAACTCGTGACCCCCGCCGGGGGCGACCACCGCCGGGACCGGTCCATCGCCGCCGGTCGGCAGGTAGATGTTGCCGGTGACCTGGAAATCGGGACGGCTGTCGAACAGCACGCTCTCGATGCGGTAGCCCTCGCGAACGAGCGTCCTGGTCACGACTGGATGCAGTGCGTCTTTCTCAGGCAGGCCACCCAGCATCTCGACGAGCTTCTCGCGAACGTAGGCGTTGCGGGTGCTGAGATCCTCGGCAGTCTGGATCTCATTCCGCTTCCGGTCCCACTCGGCATCGAGCTGGTTGAGGCGGCCGGCTAGGTAAGCGACGAGCATGTCGGGGTGCTGCTCGGCGTAGGAGGAAACCGCGGCCCCGAGTAGGCGGCGCGAGGCCGGGCTGAGACCGATTGGCAGCGCGACAGCGCGCTGAAGAAAGGTGCGTCTTTTCATAGTGTGATCAAGAGCGGGCAGAACGCCGGAGGTTGTGACGCTCGGCGCTAGAATACTAAACAATCCGTCCCGCACGCCAACCCGCCCGCTCCCCATGCGCAGCCGGCGCCCACAAGCAACGGAGGCCCGAACGCCAGTGAGGGCTAAATCCCGCCGGCCCATGCCTTCGAAGCTTCTACTCCTCCGCCGGCAATTCGACCAGGCGAACCCCGGAACCCGCTGCTTCCTGCAGCAGTTCACTCGCGCAAACCCTAAGATGAACACGTGATCGGGCCAAAGCACCGCCACGCAGCGTTCCTTCTCCTATGCGTTGCGAGCCTCCCGCTCATGAACTGCGGGGCAAACGAACAAGCCCCAACAGCCTCGACGGAAGACTTTGACGCAACCAGCATCCGGCAATTGGTACAGCAGTCCGTCACCGCTCTCAACACAGCCGACGTCGAAACCCTGCTCGCGCTACACACCGACGATGCGGTGATCCTCAAACCGCACCAGCGCCCGGAGGTCGGCAAGCAGGTCATGCGCAAGTCTCTCGAAGCCCTCTTTCAACGGTTCGAAGTCGAGGAAAGCCGTGACATCTCAGAGATCGAAATCGCGGGCGAGTGGGCGTTCGTATGGGGAACCTATCGCTCTACGTTGATTCCCCGCGAACGCGGCGCACCCTCGGAGGAAACCGGCAAGTACATCGAAGTGCTCCGCAAATCAGCCGCTGGCGGCTGGAAGTTCGCGCGAACGATCTGGAACACCTCCGACCCCCGGCCGTAGGCACTCCGTCGGCAACCGGCTCTCGCTCGCTTGCAAACCGGGCCGCGAGCGGCAAAGATAAGTCTTTCGACGCAACCATGTCCAAGCCCCGAATGTGCCCGCACTGCCGCGCGTTTATTGACCCTAAGGCGAACGTCTGCGAGTACTGTGGCGAGAAAGTCGGCAAGACGTTCGCGCAGCGGCCGGACCCCTCCCGTGTGCTGGGCGGGTTCATCAGCCCGAGCCACTACACTACGTTTCTCATTCTGTTGATCAACTTCGTGTTCTTTGTCGCGACGCTGATCATGACCACAAAGGTCACCGGACAGTCGGCGAGCTTGTTCTCGGGCATCGACGGCGAGGTTCTCCGGCTCTTCGGCGCGAAGGACCGCTTCTCGATCTTGCTGCGAGGTGAGTGGTGGCGGCTGATCACGGCAGGCTTCTTGCATGGCGGCACCTTTCACTTCCTGATGAATAGCTGGGTCCTGTTCGATCTCGGGGCGCGGGTCGAAGAGTACTACGGCACGTCTCGCTACTTGGTGATCTACCTCGGATCGAGTATCTTCGGCTTCCTGGTCAGCATGTACTGGAGTCCATACCTCTCCATCGGCGCGTCCGCCGCGGCGTGCGGGCTGATCGGTGCGATGATGGCGTACGGACGCCGCACGGGCAGTTCGTTCATCTGGAAGTTCTACTTGCGTTGGGCGATTCTCATCGCCGTCATAGGCCTGATGCCCGGCTTTCACATCGACAACGCCGCTCACTTTGGCGGGTTGGTGGCGGGCTTTGGTTTAGGTTACGCGGCTCGTGAGCCACAGCACGGCTCCCCGATCGAGTCATTCTGGAAGTCGGCGGCGGGACTATCGGTCGGGCTGGTGATCGTTTCGTTCTTCTTCTCCTACCAGTTACTCAGCCGCGTGTTGTTTCGCTAGCGCGCGCTTCCCACCTGGCGAGGCCAAGCAACCGAGCCGTGACCGTAAGTACCTATGTAATTGGTTTCTGCACAACCCTGGCAGGAATCTCTCAAGCGGTCGCGCGGATCAGGTCCAGCTCGGGCAACACGACCGTTTCTCGGAGCTTGAACGCCAACGCGATCACCTGCTTGCCGAAGGCGGTCAGATGATAGCGGTAACTCCGTGCAATCTTGCGAATCAATCCATGCACGCGCAGCCGCTTCAATAAACGATCTCACGTGTCCGGAGTTGCGGCCCGGAAGCTGCTCAGCACTTCGCGGATGCGGTCTTCTTTGCGGAAGTCCTTCGTGCGGATGTAGTCGATCTCGAGCCCGGCCTCGGCGGCGAGACGCTCGGCGTTGGCCTTGCCGGCGTCGGTATGCGCTTTGGCGAACTCGTGAAAGTCGAAAATGCGGATGTCGCGCGCCGACAGATAGGCGCTCATGCCTTCGGGCTAGCCGACGGTTGTCAGCGTCCCCCGGGTCACCACGCGATCCCAGCACGAGATCACTCCCGCGATCTGCTCTTGATACCGCTCGGTCAACAGCTCTTGCGCCATGATCCCCACCTCCCGGCGCTATCCTATCCTTGTTGGTTCCGGCTCGTCCGGGTCAGGGAGCGGTCCGGCACGAACCCTCACGGGACTCGAAGGCCTCTTAGGTAGCTAAATTAGAAGTAACCTCGCGCTCGCGAAACGACCATGCCCCAAACCCGGCCAGCAGGCACAGGCGTGGTCCTTTCGCGGGCCTCAGGACCGAAGAATCGGTTCTCGGCAAGGCTGTATCTTTATGCCTCAGCCCGGCGATCTTGAACGGACGATTTGACCCAAACATGGGCACAGCGTGCTGTGCCCCAACTTTTTCGTTCGCCGGTTCCGTTGCGATATCGATGGCGCAGCCCTTGGCTAGTTAGACGCCCAGCCAGCGCTGTGTGCCCTTGGACGGCAGAGCCAGCAGGTCGAGGACGCGGCCGACGGACTGATCCACGATCTCCTCGACTCCGGCCGGCCGCGTGTAGAGAGCCGGCATGGGCGGGGCGAGGATCGCGCCCATTTCGGCGAGGCTCACCATGGTTCGCAGATGCCCCAGGTGCAGCGGGCTCTCGCGAACCATCAGAATCAGCCGGCGGCGCTCCTTGAGAGTCACATCGGCAGCGCGGACCAACAGATTCGACGCCAAGCCGGTGGCAATGGCCGACATCGTATTGACCGAGCACGGCGCGATTACCATCCCGTCGGTCAGGTACGAACCACTCGCCAGAGTGGCCCCGATCGCCTCATTGGGGTGCCACTCGGTCGCCAACGATTTAAGATCCTTAAGAGTCCGGCCGGTCTCCTCAAAGAGGGTCTTCTCGGCTGGACGCGTCACGATCAGGTGCGTCTCCACTGGCAGGGCGGCGAGCTTCTCCAGGAGGCGAACCCCATAGACGGAGCCACTGGCTCCGCTGATTCCGACGACAATCCGCGTCATGGTAGACCCGTTTTGGCCCAGTTGCAGGACTCCTCTTTTGTGAGCCCCGGCAAGACTCACCTACTGAACCCCTCCGGCGGCGACCGCGGGACGGTGACCTTGCCGCTCAAGCTCGACCCGGGCATCGACCTCAGTAAGACGACCGACCTGAGCCGTTTCATCCAGCAGTGGGGCAAGGTGCCGATTAGCCTGCTGGCCAACCTCGACATCGAAGAGTACCGCTACGCGGTGGTTGGGAGCGAGGACTATCTGATGTTCCCGCTGCTGCGGCCCGGGGCCCTGGTGCAGATTGACGAGAACCAGCGCAAGATCCAGAGCACGGGCTGGACGCATGAGTTCGAACGCCCGATCTACTGCTTCGAGCTGCGAGACGGGTTTGCCTGCTGCTGGTGTAATCTGACGGCTGATCAGAAGACCTTGATTCTTCAACCGCATTCGGGATCCCCGTGTGAGCCCGTCGTGCTCAGCTATCCAAACGATCTCGATATCATCGGCCGGGTGGTGGGCGTGGCGCAGCAGTTCGAGGCCGCGGGCCCGTCTACGTCCCGGAAGAGAGCTCGGTCCGCAGCAGGTCCAGCACGAACTGTAAGTCGCTGACGTAGAGGTCTCGCGCGGCTTCGCTCGCTCCGGCCGGCACCAGCCGCCGATACGGCTCAAGGGTCAACCACGTCGCCAAAACCGTGTCACGATCATCCTCGATCGATTCGAGATATTTCTCTAGGTCGCGCGCCTGCGGCTCGAGCTCGTAGGTAAGCCACTCGCGAAAAACCTCTTCATGGCTCTCGCGGAGCACCTGATCGGCCGCGTCCTCTGAGTAGATCTGCGCGAGCCCAAAATGTTGATAGCGGCCACTGTTCTCGTTGCGAAGCGCGGTCAAGTACGCGATCTTCCCGAAGGTGGAAGAGATCTGATCGAGCGTGCGTTCCCAAACGTCGCGCATCGCGCGGGCAGGGGGCGTTGGCTCGTTGCCGGCCGGCTCACGGTCTGCGTCGCGGGCCACGCTATGATTCTAGCGCGTCTTGTGGTATCGGACTGCACGACCCAAATCCGTACGTAAGGATTCTAACGATTGCTTGAAGCTCCGGTCCGCCGCAACTGCACGCCGCGGCACAACTGAGCCGCGGATGGGAATCCGCGGTTGCGTCTTGGCGCGAACGGACGCGTCCAACCACACGCCCGAGCCCGGAAGGGCGTCACAATCCTAGCCCATGGATTCATCCATGAGTGTCGGTCCACAGCGCCCTCCGCCCGCCCCGAGGCTGCTTCTTGTTGCGCGCGGTCAACGACCCCGCGCAACAAGAAGCAGCCTCGGGCGAAACAAGCTGATGCAGGCGTTCGGAACCCATGGATGAATCCATGGGCTAGGATTGTTCGACCCTTGCAGGGTCGGCGGATCGACATGCATCACCTACGAGTCCGCACACCCTCAACGCCCGGCGGGTGAGCCAAGCGCAAACACATCCGCTCTCTTCCAGTTCCACCCGCCGAGTCATCAGGGCGTGACGACACACAGTCCCACTGCCTTACGGACGGATCCGGGGCACGTGAGGCGCCTTGATCACCTGCACGCGTTGCCTATGTCGTTGCCGGCAAGGCACATGGTCGGATCGGCGCGTAAATTATATTTACGCCTTCGGAACGTCCCCTGTCGTCCCAGTAGCACGGCGTTTGTCCGCGAGTCATAGGCATTCGCAGGAAACGCGAGCCGGGCTTGTGGTGGCTGCTATACTGCGCTCTTTCCGGGAGAGGGGATCGAGGCGGGCCGCGACAACCACGGCCTCCGGCACTCTCCCGTCGGGAGATCCATCCTTGTCTTCGGCGGCTCCGACTGATCGTCCTCGCAAGAAGGTTGCCGCCATTTGCTCGACCTACACCTTCCGCTCGCATGCTGACAACTTCGTCACGCGGCTGCTCGAAGGCTACTGGATCGGGCCGCGGTTCCACCCGTCTCCTTGTGACGTAGCGTCCCTATATGTGGATCAAATCCATCGCGCCGACATCAGCGAACGGCTTGCGATGGCCTACGGCGTCGATCGTTACAGCTCGGTAGCGGAGGCCCTGACACTCGGTACCGGAAAGCTGGCGGTCGATGGAGTTCTGCTGATCATCGAGCACGGCGACTATCCCCTCAACGAGCGGCTGCAAAAGCTCTACCCGCGGTTTGAATACTTCAAGCAGATCGTCGAAGTGTTCCGCGACGCAGGGCACTCGGTTCCGGTGTTCGTCGACAAGCATCTCTCGCATGATTGGACCGAGGCGCAGCGCGTGTACGGCTGGTCACGCGAGTTGGGATTTCCTTTGATGGCGGGCTCATCGCTGCCGGTGACGTTTCGTGTCCCCGAGTTGGACTTCCCCGTCGAGACGGATTTCGAAGAAGCCCTGGTGGTCGGAGGAAGCTGGTTCGGAGAGAGCTGGCTGATTCATCTGCTCGAGGCGCTCGAGTGCTTCGTCGAACGGCGACGCGGGGGTGAGACCGGCATTCGCGCGGTGCAGATGGTCAACGACATCCAGGTCTGGCGGTCCGCCCTGGCGTGCCGCTGGGACCGCGGGCTGCTCGATGCGGCTCTTGCTTGCCGCCGATACGGGGGCGCGCCGGGTGTGCCCGAAGAAGTGGCCCGGCGGGGGTTGGCCTGCTTCATCGAGTACAACGACGGCTTCCGCGCGACGGCGCTCGCGCTGGGCGGCGGCGTGTCGTTCGAGTACTTGGCCGCGTTCCGCGTCAAGGGACGCGACGACCGGCCGGCCACGTCGTTATACCTGCCCGCTGAGAGCGCCGACAACATCAGCCCCATGCTCGAATCGATCGGACGGCTGCTCTCGACCGGGCAGACGGACTCTCCGGTCGAGCGCACCCTGCTGACCACGGGCACGTTGAGCTACCTGATGGAGTCGGGCTATCGCGGCCAGGTGCGCGTCGAGACGCCCGATCTCGACATCTCCTACCAGGCTCCCGAAACATCCTACTTCGCCCGGTCGAGCCCATGACACAAGCAACGATCGAAGCCAGGGTACCGGGACTGCGCGAGGTCATCGACCCGACGGCGAAGGTCATTCAGGTTGCGACGGGCTTCGCTTCCGTCGCCGGTCCGGTCTGCGGCCGCGTGGGCGTCATGCACTTCAGTGATGCGGCGCAGGACCAGGTATGGCGGTACACCATTCCCCGCTGGAAAGTGGGCGCGGATGAAGGCGAGGCCTCTCTCGCCCGGGAGAACTCCGGCGGCGTTAGGGGCCTGACGCTCGACCACCAGGGCCGGTTGCTGTGCTGCGAGGCCACGGCGGGCAGGGTGACGCGGGAGGAGGTGGACGGGTCGGTGAGCGTCCTGGCGAACCGCGGCGGAGCCGAGGGTCTCCAGTCGCCCGACGACCTGGTGTTCTCGGTGGACGGCAGTGTCTACTTCACCGACTTGCCAGGCCTTGGCTTGCCCGGCTCTGGGCCGCGGGAGTTCTCGCCCGGCGCCGTCTATCAGGTGACGCGTTTCGGGAACGTACGGGTGGTCACTGCTGAGTGCCGCAGGCCAGGGGGAGTGGCACTGGATGCAAGACAACTCCACCTCTACGTTTCGGACCAAACCACGCGAGAAGTCCGTATATTCGAGGTGCTGGCCGACGGCGCACTTGGGCCTGGCCACGTCTTCGCGCGTTTCTCGGATAGCAGCGACGGCCTTCCCGGCGGCCTGAAGACAGACGAAGCAGGCAATGTCTACGCCGCCGGACCCGGCGGCCTGTGGATCTTCAACCCGGACGGCTTGCACCTGGGCACGGTCACGCTGCCCGAGCAACCCACCAACTGTTGCTGGGGCCGCTCCTTCTCCGGCCTCTACATCACCGCGGGCCCATCGATCTATTTCGTGCCAACGAGGGTTAGTGGGACCAAGACGTTCTGACGCCGGCACTGGGGGCAGAGGGGTCCCGCCGTAGCCGACCCTTCGAGGGCGCTTGGCGCTGAGGCGCGCCCCGCGGCCGCATCAAGACGGCGCCGGCCTGTCGGTACACGCAGCTTGTGCCGATTCCACCTCTCGGGTGATTCGTAATTTATACCTTGCCTTGCAGAAGGTATCTCCATGCTGCCGCGACGGTGCGGCAAACCGGCCGTGGCTTTCGTGCTGACACCTGGTTGCACCGCCAGGGCCAACCGACACCGATCGCTTGGGCATGCCGTCCCGGTGAAACTGCGTTCTGCTGTTGAAAAACCTGGGGTTACGGTCTTCCCTTCGATCGAGCTTGGGGTAGGGTAGTAGGTGAAGTACCGTAAGCCTCTCATCACAGACACTCTAGGAAACCCCTAGGACCCAACGATCAAGATCAGGGAGAAAAACATGTTGCGAAAAGCTTTGGTTGTCACCGCTATCGGCGCGAAGGTTGCCGTGCTTGCTTTGCTTGGGCAGTTCCTGTCCGCGCCCGCTGACAGCACCGACCCCGGCTACAAGGCCGACTGCCCCTATTGCCACCCGGACCCAAACTGCTTCCCGGGCGACCCCTGCGCGGACTGCGGTTAGGTTCCCTTGTCCCTGGGGAAACATTTGGTCAAAACCGATGCAATTCCCGTCTAGGCTGTGGTATACTGCTACTAATTAGCCTGGACGGGAGTTCCGTCATCCTTGGAAGGTTCGGTCACATTCATTGATGTGCTGACGGGAGTCGCTATTCTCGTCGAAGTCGCCTGGGCCGTACGGCTTTGCCGGTCCGGCCTGTATTGGCGCTACCCGGCACTGCTCGCCTTCCTCGTCACTACATCGGCTGGAAGTTTGGGCTTTTACGTAGTATATCAGTCGGATCCCGACAGCGTGATTTATGGTTGGTGGTGGGTGGTTCTTCAACCGCTCACTTGGACACTCTTCTTCTGCTTGGTTGTGGAAGCCCATACTCGAATGCTGTCGGGTTTCGAGGGGTTCGAGCGTCTCGGCCACTTGGTCATCTACGCAGCTTCCGGGATGGTTGGGGTGATGTTCCTTGGGATGATGTTGCTCGAGACGTCTCGCGAGAGCTGGGCCCAGTTTTGGTTTCTGCAACGCCGTAGCGTCCACATTGGACTCACGGTCTTCACCTTGTTTCTGGTTGGGTTCGGGGCGTATTTCCGGCTGGCAATCCCCCGCAACGTGAAGACCTTGTTCACAGCGTTTGCGATGTTGTTCGGATCGGTCTCAATCATTCTGATTTTGGCCGATATGGTAGGAGAGCCGATCCGGGCGGTGCAGTGGCCCGTGATGGCGGCTGCGTATCTGCTGTGTATCGGGTTCGGGGCGGCCAGATTCTCACTCGCAGGCGAGGAGCGACCGCAGCCGATCGGGCTTCAGGAGCCCCTGAGTCTTGAAGCGGAGGCTGAGCTGACCAGTGGTTTGGACAATTTGAACAGTATTTTGTTGAGGTTACTTCGATCATGAGCTACCTAGTTCCACTCGTCGGGTTCATGGTTGTTGCGCTGATCCTGTTAGTGATCGCCTTGCGGCGGTTGGGCAGCAAGAGAGATAAGAAGCTCGATCTTGCCCTGCTGACCGCCGGCCGTTCGGCCGCGGACGTGTACCTGCCTATGAAGCGCTTGCTTTCATCGCAGGACCGCGACTTTGTGGATCGAACGTGCGACAGGCCTGCCGGCTTGCAGCGTCGTCTGCAAGCTGGGCGGAAACGGGTCTTCCGAAAGTACCTTCGGGAGATCTATAGGGATTTTGGCAAGATGTGGAGCGTGGCTCGCGCCTTGGCTCCGATGAGCCGAAATCCCGAATTCGCATCGCAGCTCACACAGCAGGCCCTGACGTTCCATGCTCTGTACTGGACCATCCAGGCGCGTTGCGCCCTTGGCTGGACCGCTCCAGTGGATGTGAATGTCGGTGACCTGGTTGACGCCTTGGAGCGCCTCCAAACCGGAGTGCAACAGGTGCTCAGCGCGCAACAACCGACCGCGCAGGCTGCTATCGCAGCCAGATAAGCGCCGAGCAGACTCCGCCCGCGGAGTAGCCCTTGAGAAGTGTGTCTGCTCGCATGAGCTGTTGGTGTGCGTAGTGTGGCGTGCAGGTGTTGCCTGCCTGCGCCTTGTCTCTTTTCATTGTGCACCTCGCCCGCTGTGCCGGCGCCCGATGGGGCGTACGGCCCGGAGTGGGTGTGCCTACGCCTGGGCGTTCGACTCGACTGCACAGCCCGTCTCCTTCCACTATCCGAATACGCTTCGCGGCGCCGGTCCCCGACAGCCGGACGGTATTCGGCACACAGTAAGTCATAAACCCTAGCCGTCTTAAGGCTCTCGCCTGATGCCCCCGGCCGTACGAGAGTTCTAGACTTCAAGACGTAGGGTGCCGATTACAATTGGGAAGCAACATGCCTGAACTTCCGCAGATGCCGCTGGCGGACGTCGGTCTGGGCTTGGCCTCGGCCGTGCTCTTGCTGCTTGCAGCCTTCCTGCTGGCGCGCTCGCGCGCCGACCATTCTTTCCAGCGGCAGATGCAGGACTTCGAACCGGGCTACCGTGGCCTGTTCAAGGAGCTGAGTCCTTCGGGCACCGAGAAGCGACTCAGCTTTGTGGCCTCGCTGTTCCTGCACATCCTCTGTGTAGCTCTGCTCCCGTGGCTGGAGGTGGCGCTCTCCTGGGGCCCGGCTCTTCCGCCTCCGAACTACCAGCTCATCACTCTCGACTATCGGATGCCTCTTCCGCCTGTCGTCGAAGACCGCGAGCGGTTCGAGCCGCGGCCACAGAGCGAGGAAGCGGCCGACGAACCTTCAGACCCAGCCGAGGATTCGCAAGAAGCTCCAACCAAGGGTGAGGAAGAAGGGAAGGCAGGCGACCGTCCCGAGCCACCCGACCCCGCTGCGCTCGCCGCCGCAAAGAACGAGCCGGCCCCCCGCGATCAATCACCCCCGCCCCCCGAAGAGCCGGCTCCGGAGAAGAGCGACGGCGAGCAAAACGTCCAGTTACTGTTACCCGACCTTCGCAACGGTGACCCCGCCCAACGAGGCATCGTGCTGCAGCCGGAGTTTACCGCCGAGTTGCCCAAGGAGTTGGAGCTGGACGTGCCGCCGGTCCTGCTGTGGATAGCCGAGTCGCTGGAACTGGAACCTCTGACGATTCTCGAACCGACCACCGCTGTCTCAGAAGCGCCGGTCCGCGACGACTTGCCGGCCATCCAGCCGCAGGTCCGGCCGCCGAACCAGGAGAGCCGGCTCAGCAGTCTGCAGATCCGTCAGCTAACGATCGAGAACGACGATCCCCTGCTGACCGTTTCCCCCGCGGACGTGACGCCACTCGCCGGCCTTGAAGAGGACGAAGAAGACGCAGAGAAAGCGCCGTCCATCACGGGCAAGGACGGACGCAACAGTCTCGTCGTGTTGAGCGAAAAGCCCGACATCGAATCCTCAACGTTTGACCTGGAGCCTGGCTTGCGATTGGGCTCGATTGGCGACGAGGTTCCCCAATCGGCCGATGAACCGCTCGTGGCTTCCGGTACCGAAGACGAGGCCGATGATTCCCCTCGCGCCGAGCTTCAGCCGCACAGCGGCCAACCCGGCCGCCACTCCGGCGATGACTTCCTGATCGGCGAGGGCTTCGCGGAACTAGGAGTCAGGAGTGGCGATGGGTCCGGCGGCCCAAGCGATGGGGAAGGCCTGGCGACCACGGTCTCGCAGGGCGAAGGCGGCGCGAAGATCATCGAGATCCCCAGCTCATCGGGGAAAGGCGAGCGCGGTCGGGGTCCCGGCGCGGGCGGTGATCCTTCCGGAGACGACTTGGCAACCGGCCTGCGTCCCCTGCCCCGATCGAAGTACGGAATCATTCTCGTTTCCAACTCGCGCAATAGCCTGCCCGAGGCTGCGCGCGTGCTGAGTGGTACGCCGGTCTACACGGTCCACTTCGACGTTCCCGAGGCGCCACGCAAGTGGATCCTGCAGTACTGCCGGCCCGGGGCCCGGAAGGATAATGACGAAGCGGCAAGCAACGTGATCCGGGTGCGGACGCGGAAGCGAGTCGACCCGCCTTACGCCCTGGACCGGCATCCGCTGCGCTTGGGCAAGTCGGCTGACAAAGAGTCGAAACGCGCGCCACAGCGGGTGGTGGTCTACGCCAAGGTCACCGAGGACGGCCGGTTGGAGCGTTCCCGTGTCATTCGAGGGGCCGATCCGGCCACGGACCAAATGATTCTCGCCAACCTGCTCTCGTGGAACTTCCTGCCGGCGTTTGAAGAGGGCCGACCGGTTCCGGTAGAAGCCGTCTTCGGCATCCCACTTCGGTAGCCGGCGCCGCGATCCACCGCTGCTGACCGGCGTTCCACGACGGTTTTCCACCAGGGCGGGTGCGCGACATGAAAGTGCCAATCATTATGAGAGGGTTTCCAGAACTGTAGCCGAACGCCGCGTCCCGCTGATGATCGGGGGCGATCACTCGATCGCAGTGGGCACACTGGCCGGCGTTGCCCAGCGGCTGCGCGAGCAAGGCCGCCAGCTCGGCCTGATCTGGCTCGACGCGCACGGCGACATGAACACCCTCGAAACGACGCCGAGCGGCAACATCCACGGGATGGGTTTGGCCTGCGCCGTCGGTCTCGGCCGCCCGCGCTGGGCGGGCTCATCAGTGAGCCGCCGATTGTCGCACCGGAGCACGCGGCATTGGTTGGCGTGCGAGACCTGGACTCCGGCGAGAAGGACAACCTCCGTGACTCCGGCGTCCACGTGTTCACCATGCGCGACATTGACGAGCGCGGAATGCGCAGCATCATCGAGCAGGCCATCGCCGTCGCCTCCGGCGGCACGGCAGGCTTCCACGTCAGCCTCGACATGGACGTGCTCGACCCCACGGAAGCCCCCGGCGTCGGCACGCCCTGCCCCGGCGGCATCAGCTACCGCGAAGCGCACCTAGCAATGGAGATGATCGCCGACTCTCGTTCGATGCTCTCGTTTGAAGTCGTTGAGGTCAACCCCATCCTCGACGCCGCCAACCGCACCGGCCTGCTAGCCGTCGAGCTGACTCTATCTGCGTTTGGAAAGCGGATCGTGTAAAGCAGCCTCAAACAGGCACTCACAGCCGCAGACGTGAGCCTGCGTTGACCCACTTCGACTCGGTGCCGCCGCAGCAGCATAAGTGACTCTTCAATCGGTCGTTGGCTATCGGCGCCGCGAGCGCGTCGGGACCAGCCACTGCGCGATCTCTTCATCCGACAGCACGGCGTCTTGGATCTGAAGCTCACTCTCCGCCGCCGCCGCGGCGAAACTGTCCCGCACCCAATCGCTCGGGAACGAGCCCGCGACGTTGTGCAATATGGTCTGCTCCGATGGCAGCAGCGTGGCCGCCCCACGGAAGTCCCCCGCCTTACGCAGACCGGGAATGAAGAAGTGGCTCTCGAACTCGGCGTCCGAGCCCGCGTCGAACAGCGCCAAGTCCGCCACGAGCGTCATCGGCCCGTCCGCCAGCGCCCGCGCGAAGACGCACCACAATCCCCCGCCCTTGATGCCCACCAGGTTGATCGCGTCCGAGCCCGTTCGTTTCCGCAGATGAGTGATGGCCGTCAGAACATCCTGGATGCGGTTGGCGTCGTCGGTACGGTTGAAGGTCGTAAAGTACCGGTGCCCCGTACCCTTGTCGGACGTGTCTCGCGCAACCTTGGCACGACCGGTCTGGAAGGCATCGATGCCCATCACTGTCCCGCCGCGGGTGAGCAACTGTTGGACGAGGCCGTCACGGCTCTCCGACGAGCTGAGCACCCAGGCCGAACCCTCCGGGTGCACGATGAGCGTGGGAAGAACGCCGGCCCGAGAGCGTCGCGATTTTAGCAGAACCGCCGGTACCCGGTCTCCCCTGCCCTGGCGGCCGACCAGGAACACCTCACCGCTCGGCAGCTCTTCCACCGTCTCGGTCACGACGTCGTCCGCTGCCGGAGGCGATGCCATGATCGAGAACCCAAGCCTCTCCCGAAAAGCCTCTTGCGCTTTGCCAAGCGTCGCCGAATCTCGCGGGCGAAGCGAGGCGATATTCTTCTCCGTCTCGCCGATGTAATACCGAATCAGCCCCGCCTGATCGACCGCATGCGCAGGCAACTCGCGTCCCCACAGACTGATCAGACTGCTCAATTGCGGAACGGTAAAGCCCTGCTCCTTGAAGTGGGAAGCGTCTGCGTCATGGAGCACCTTCTTCCCAAAGAAGGCGTACACCGCCTCACGACTCTGCCGGTTGTAGTTGTGTGGCGCGTCGACTTGCACCTGCTCGAGCTGCGACGCGGCGTCGAATAGCCCGTACACGCTTCGAATCGCCGGGTACTCCTCCACCGGCGTGTTGCGCGTCCAATCACCCGAGGCCGAGATCATCATCATGGGCCGAGGCGCCATCAGCGCGCCGATCTCGACGTTGAAGGTATCGATGCGCAGGTTGGGTGCGTTCTCGCAAACCGAGCCGCCCTGCATGATCGCCGAGATCATATTGACCGGCGAGGAGAATTTGATGCGCTCATCAATCGCCTGCAGCATGAACGTCTGGGTCCCGCCACCCGAAGCGCCGGTCGCACCGATCAGCTCGGGATCAACGTCCGACAGGGACGCAACAAAATCCGTCGCCCGAATGCTGTTCCACGTCTGCAGCCCAAGCATGCCGATGCCCCACAGTTGCTCGCGCGGCCCTTCGAAGCCATGCGGAAGCTGCATCGTGTCGTTGTAGCCGATCATGTCGTAGGTGAAGACGACGAAGCCCTGCCGCGCCAGGCTAATGCCGCGCGCCGGAACCGAGCCGGCTTCGGAGTTTTCGAGCCGTCCGTAACGCCAGTGACCGTGCGGTGACACCACGGCCGGAAACGGCGCCTCTCGGCCCTTGGGCCGATAGAGGTTGCCTCCCAGGAAGAAGCCGGGGTGGGTTTCGAGCAACACTTTCTCGATCGAATAGTCCTCGCCTTCGACCTTGTCAAACACTTGCGCATGGAGCGGCGTCCTGGGGAGCATCGGCATCAAGCCGGCGCTTGAGAGAATCTGTTTTCGCAGAAACTCGGCCCGCTTCTTCCACGCCGCAAGGTCGGTGTACTCAGTCCCGTGCTCGGTCAGCGTGAAGTGTGTATCGGTGTGGGGGATCTCGCGATTGCGGCGGTCCTGATCCGGAATGCCGTTCGCAAAGGCGGTCGCCCCGCCGGCTACGGTAAGGATCAACAGAGCTCGAACTCTCATGGGCAGGATTGTAGCTCAGCTTGGCCCTCAGTGCTTGCGGCGGTCTCCGGCTGTGGTCGAGTCAACGGGCTAAGCAGTTGCGTCTCGATTTGCGGTGCAGGGGCATGACATGTGGTGCCCGGCAGCTCGAACGGCCGACTTGGCGCTCTATGGGGGACCCTGCCCTACTTTTCGGTTCGCCGGTTCCGTCGGGAGATCAAGGGAGCAGCCCTTGGCTTGTCAGGCACGGGCAACCGCCACCACATTTTGCTCGACCCACTCGGCGAAGTCCCCGGTAGTACGAAACGTCTCGAGCGGCTTCAAAGCATCGAGCGCCCCGTAGTCGGACGTCCCGGCCCACGCCGCACCCAGAGCGACGGCACCGATTTCGTGCGCCGATCGGATATCGGAGGGCGCGTCCCCAACACAGGCAACCTCCGCCGAGTCGAGCCCCCAGCCCGCCAGCACCTTGCGCATACACTCAGGCTTGACCCCACCGCGCGGCGAGCCCGCCTCGACCGGATCGAACACGCCCTCCAAACCCATCTCACGAAGAGAGATCTCGGCGGTTCCGGGCCCCTTACCTGTCACGACGCCGAGCTTCAACTCCTGTTGCCGCAACCGCCGCAACACGTCCTCTACCCCGGCGAAGGGTGCCTGGCAAACTTCATGCGCGGCGGTATATTCGCGCAGGTACATCTGTAACGCCGCCTCCCAATCGTCGGGAAACAGATCCTGAAAGATCCCCTCCTCGGTCGGTCCGAACATGGCCCGAATCTCGCGGTCACTATGATCTCGGCCCAAGTAATGTCGAAGCGTTACTCGGAAGCCGGCGAAACAAACCGGCAGCGTATCGCCAAGAGTCCCGTCGAGATCGAAAATCATACCTCTAATCTGCATGGGGCGATGTGGACTTGCCTGCGGCGACCGCTCGCAGTAAACAAGCGGCAATCAAACATTCTCGCGCGTTCAGAGCCTGGAATGGGAACGAGGAAGGTCGCCCGATCGCCCCCCAACAGAGAGGCGTGGACGAAAGTCCGCGCTGAGATGCACGGCATGCCGTGCCCCTACATCGTGACTTCTTCCGCCTTCCCCTTTATGCCGCCGGCCAACTCGTCGTAGATGGCGAGCACTCGCGCGGCAGTCCAGTCAGCGTCTTCTCGTGTAGCCCCCTGTTGCGCGGCCGCCGCGAGCCGGAGCCTACGGTCTTCGTCATCGAGCAGTGCGGCCGTTTCGCGGGCCAGGGCTACGTAGTCACCGACCGCGACGGTGACCGCTGCGTCGGGAGCCCAGTCGCACAGGTGTCCGACGGCCGTCCCAACGGTGGGAACGCCGGCCACCGCGGCCTCCAGCGCAACGATCGGATCGGCTTCGTGTAGCGAGGACACCAGGAGGAGGTGGGCATCCTCCACCAACGGGCGCACCTTCTCGTGGGGCAGGAAACCGTGAAAGGTGACGTAATCCGCCAAGGCGTACTCGCGGCATCGTTCTTGAATCCGTCCGTCAAGAGCATCATCGCCCACAACGTCAAGGTGAAAGCGGCATCCTTGTTCTTGCATATCTCGAACGGCCCGCAGAAGGGTCGTCTGGTCCTTCACCGGGTTTAAGCTCGCGACGTGGATCAGGCGGGCCGATTCAGATGTATCGCGGCGCCGCGGCGCCAACGGCCGCCAGCGATCGAGCGCTACGCCGAAGGGCAGCCGTTCCGCCTCAATGTCCAGCCGACTCGCCGTCCTCTGCATCTCACGGCTAGGAGTGGTGATGAACGACGTGCCGGCGACCGCAGCGCGCAGCCACAGCCGGCCCCGCCAATGCCTGCGCCCTCCATAGTTGATGGCCGGCAGGTCGGCGAGATCTCCTCCGGTAATGTGGAGCAATAGCGGGACCCGCAGGATCTTGCTCGCAAGCGCACCCACGACTCCCGGCGGTGCCGCCCACATCGCGTGGAGCACATCGAAGGGCCGGCGGCGATGCTCCGCCACAATTTGAGCCAACATGCGCGGCCTGCGGGGCGAAGCGCCGATGTTATGCACCTCGGCGCCGAGAAGCTGATAACGCGACGGGCCCGGTTCCTGCCACAAGGCGAACACGTGCACGTCGTGCTTGCGCGCGAGGCGCTCGATGAGCCAGAGCAGGCAAGGAATGACGCGGTACTCGCCGCTGCGGTCAACGCCGCCGGGAACCAGCAGCCCGACCTTCATCGGCCCCTCAGCAACGCCTCGTAGACGTTGAGCAACTGGCGGCCAATCGCGTCGTAGGAGAGGCACTGTTCGAAATGCCGGCGGGCGGCTTGGCGCAACCGTCGCCGGTCACGACGCGCCCACTCCGAGAGCGATCGCGCCAGGGCCTGCGCGTCGCCTACGGGAAACAGCTCGCCCACCTCGCCGTTGCCCGTGATCTTGCGGAACGAGGGGATGGCGGTGACCAGCGGCGTCGTCCCGCAAGCCAGGGCTTCGAGGAGCGAAAAGCCGCTACCTTCGGAATGACTGCCAAGCACGAAGAAGTCGGCGGCGCGATAGAACTCTTCCACCTCGTCGTGCGGGACCTTGCCCAGCAGGTGAACCGCCTCGCGCAGCCGGGGACTCGATTGAAGGCGCGCTTGCACAACATCGAGCAACGGCGCCTCAGTGTACAGGCACCACAGCCGCAGGTCCGGCAGTTCGGCCAGCACTTCATCGACCGCGTTCAAGACGGCGAGCGGATCTTTGTTGCCATCGAGCCGTCCGACCCACAACAGGCAGGGGTCGCCGACGAGCCCGCACTTGTCGCGAGCGGCGGCCTGGTCGCCCGGTGTGCAGTGGCTCGAGCCTTCGACCACCTCGAAAACCGGAAGATCGGGCCGTAGGATGCCCGCATCAACGAAGGGTCGGGCCTGCTCACGCGCGGTGAAAGCGACCGCCGACAGGTCGTGGAAGCCCCATCGGTGGAGCCGCCGCCGGAGGCCACTGGGCGGGTGGCTGGCGTGGTCCTGCGCAAGTATCGGTACGCGTCGAAATGTACGCGTGAGCAGGCGGGTTTGGACGGGGGCGGTCAAACCCTGCACGTGAACAATGTCGGGTTGGGCTTGTGTGATCGCGGCGACCAACTCACGGAATCCGCCTAGCCAGCGTGTCCCGCGCGCCGTTCGTCCAAGGGGGCCCGATACGTGCCGAAAACAGTACGTGACGCCGTCGCGTTCGAGCGTCGAGTCCTCGTGCGCCGCCTGAACCACCGTCACGCGGCAACCCGCCCGAACCGTCGCCGCCGCCACTGCCGTCATGCTGTGCCAGGCATCGAGTAGGGCGTCGGGCGGCCGCCGATGGATGTCGGCGTGGAAGCTTACTTGGACTACATGCAAACGGCAAAGCTCCTGTGCTCTCCACTCTAGTCGAAGACTCTGTGAGCCGGCCGATGTCGTGTCTCGTAGCTCAAATGGGGCGTAACTTCTGGAGTCGGCGCGGGGCGGGCACGGCATGCCGTGCGCCTACTTTCCACAAGTGGGACCTCTACAGCATCGGTGCCGGCAGGCGAACATACGACCGCTCAAGGCACGCGGTGCGCGAGGTGAATTAGAATGGTTCCTACCGGTTTGCTGTATCACGGCTGAAGTCCCGGGGCACGCGCTAGGACGCACCATGGCGGACATCCTGCTCACCCACTGCAACCACCTGTACTTCGACCCGAAGCAGGTGCGTAAAATGCAGCCCTATCCACCGTTACAGACGTTGCTGGCGGCGGCCTGCCTGCGCCGCGAAGGCTACGACATCGCGTTCTTTGATTCGACTTTCGAGCAACCGGAAGAGGGCTTTCGCCGGGCGCTTGAGAAGCATCGGCCGCTTCTGGTCGCCCTTTGCGAGGACAACTTCAACTTCCTGACGAAGATGTGCCTCACCAGGAACCGGGAGCTAGCGTTTTCGATGATCGACGCCGCCAAGCAACACGGTCTTCCCGTGATCGTCAACGGCTCCGACGCGACTGACGCCAGCGAGGCCTACCTCGATGCCGGGGCTGACTTCGTGATGGTGGGCGAGTTGGAACAGACGCTGATTGCGACGGCTCGTCATCTGCTCGGCAAGAAACCTGCGGGTAATTCATCCAAGAACGGGAAGGGAACCGGTGCGTCCACCATTCCTGGACTCGTCTTTCGAAACCCAGTCACGCGGACGCTCGAGAGAACGCCTCGCCGCGACCTGATGACCGACCTCGACGCGCTGCCACAGCCGGCGTGGGACCTAATCGACGTGGCCGCCTATCGCAAGCAGTGGCACGAGGCCCACGGCTACTTCTCTCTCAACATGGTGTCGAGCCGCGGCTGTCCTTATCGCTGCAACTGGTGCGCGAAGCCGATCTACGGCGAAACCTATCAGCATCGCTCGCCGAGGGCCGTGGCCGAAGAGATGCGCCACCTCAAAGACACGCTCGAGCCCGACCAGATTTGGTTCGCCGATGACATCTTCGCGCTTTCGGGCGAGTGGACGCGCGCCTTCGCCGATGCCGTCGAGGAGTTTGACGCGCACATCCCGTTCAAGATGCAGTCCCGTTGCGACCTGATGACGCGCGACACGGTTGACGCGCTGCGCCGCGCCGGCTGCCGCGAGGTTTGGATGGGGGCCGAGTCGGGCTCGCAGAAGATTCTCGACGCGATGGACAAAGGGGTCGCGGTCGAGCAGGTGGGCCGCGCGAGAGAGAATCTGCGGCTCCACGGCATCCGCGCCTGCTACTTCCTGCAGTTCGGCTATCCCGGCGAGACCTGGGCCGACATCGAGCACACGGTCCGAATGGTTCGCGAGACCGAGCCCGACGACGTGGGTGTTTCGGTCTCTTATCCGCTGCCCGGAACGGTTTTTCACGACCGGGTCGCGTCGCAACTGGGCCCGAAACGCAACTGGTCCGACAGCGACGAGCTCGCCATGATGTTCCGGGGCACCTACACCACCGAGTTCTACCGCACGTTGCGCGACGCCCTGCATCTCGAAGTTGAGGTCCGCAACGGACGCGGATCGAACGGCGACAGCCGCCGCGTCGCCGAGTTGTGGACGGAGGTCGAGGCCATGGAGAAGACCTGCGCCAACCCCCGCCCAACACCGCTATGGACCTCCTGCTAACCCACGGCTACTTCTTGGCCGAGGACCCCAAAGAGGTGCTGATCATGAAGCCGTACGCGCCGCTGGGGATCCTCTATTTGTCGTCTCATTTGCGCCAAAAGGGGTTCGACGTCGAGATTTACGACAGCACCTTCGGTTCGCGCGAGGAGCTGCAGCGCATCCTTGAGACCGAGACCCCGGCCACGATCGGCATCTACTCAACGCTGATGACACGGGCGAGCGTCATGGAGATCGCGGAGGCGGCTGGTCAGCTCGATTGGACGGTCGTGATGGGCGGCCCCGAGCCGGAGAACTATCCCGGCGAGTACCTGGCAACCGGCGTGGACTTCGTCGTGGCAGGCGAGGGCGAACGCACGATGGAGGACTTGCTCCAAGCCCAACGTGACTACCGCTATCGCCCCCTGGGTCTTCTGTCGGTCGAGGAGGCTGCCAAGATTCAGGGCCTGCACTACCTGGGCGAGGACGGCGCTATGTTCAGCGGGCCGCGCGAGCTCATGCCCGACCTCGACGCCCAGCCGTGGCCCGACCGCGAGCGCATCGACATCGACAAGTATCTGCGGTCTTGGCGCGAGCATCACGGCCAAGGGTCGGTCTCGGTCATCACCGCGCGAGGGTGCCCGTATCATTGCCGCTGGTGCAGTCATTCGACCTACGGCAAGACGCACCGGCGTCGCTCGGCGTCGAACGTCGCCGACGAGGTGGAATGGATTCTCGATCGCTACAAACCCGAAATGCTGTGGATGGCCGATGATGTATTCACGATCCATCACGGCTGGATCTTCGAGTATGCCGCGGAGTTGAAGCGGCGCGAGGTCCATGTCCCGTTCGAGTGCATCACGCGCGCCGACCGGCTCGACGCGAAAGTCGCCGACGCGTTGGCCGAGATGGGCTGCTTTCGCGTGTGGATCGGGTCGGAGAGCGGTTCGCAGCGAATCCTCGACGCCATGGAGCGCGGCGTGAAGGTCGAGCAGGTGCAGGAGTCGGTGCGCCTGTGCCGTGAGCGCGGCATCGAGACCGGCATGTTTCTGATGTGGGGCTACGAGGGCGAGGAGCCGGCCGACATCGAGGCGACGGTGGATCACGTCAAGACTTGCGATCCGAATGTGTTCCTCACCACCGTGTCGTACCCGATCAAGGGGACGCCATATCACGACGAAGTGTCCGAGCGCCTCGTTAACCTGGCCGAGTGGGAGAAGACGAGCGACCGCGAGTCGAAGATCGCCGGGCGTCACTCGCGGCGCTACTACGACTTCGCCGATCAATGGCTGAAAAGCGAAGTGAAGCTGCAACAGCTTTCGAGAACCAACGGCACACCGGCCGACGAGGCTGAGCTTTTTAAGCTGAAGAGCCAAATCGCCGGGGCTAAGCAAGGGCTCGCCGACACGGCCGACGAGGTGGAAGCTTGAGCAGCGCGGGCGCGGTGGAGTCGCCGACGTCGGGAGTCGCCTCGGGGGCCGTTCGCGAAGCTTTCGACCAAGTCGCGCCGAGCTACGACGGCGATTGGACCCAGTCCGCCATCGGCAGGCTTCAGCGAGCGGCCGTCTGGCGGACGATCGACGGGCTGTTCCAGCCGGGTGATCGCGTTCTCGACCTGGGCTGTGGTACGGGAGTGGATGCGATGCATGTTGCAGCCCAAGGCGAGGCATCCCAAGGCATCCGCGTGCACGGCATCGACGTGGCGCCCGGAATGGTGGAAGTCGCCAAGCGCCGGGCCAGCGACGCCGGGCTCGCCGAGCGGGTCACGTTTCAGGTACTCGGGATCGAGGACTTGCACCTGCTCGACGCGGGGCCGTTCGATGGCGTCGTTTCGAATTTCTCGCCGCTGAACTGTGTGCGCGATCTCGGTCCCGTGGCCGCGCAACTCGGACGGATGGTCAAGCCTGGCGGGACGATGGCGCTGTGCGTGATGAGCAGCTTTTGCCTGTGGGAAACACTTTGGTATCCGCTGACCGCGCAATTGTACAAGACCTCGCGGCGCTGGCGCGCAGACAACCCCACGGCTTCGGTTGGCTTAGAGGATGAGTTTCCGATCTATTACCCGACGGTGAAGGAGCTTCGCGCGGTGTTCGGCCCGTGGTTCCGCGTCGTGCGTCTGGAGGGCGTCGGCGTGTTCGTGCCGCCCTCATACTTGGAGCCCTGGGCCCGCCGCGTGCCAAGGCTCGTGTGGGCGTTGGGCGTCATCGATCGACTGGTGCATCGATGGCCCGGCCTCCGCGCCATGGGCGACCACCGGTTGTTGATCTTCGAGAGGCGGGCCTAGAGCACTCAGCCCGGCCCCAGCGGGGCCAAACATTGTCCTTACCGGCACATCGTTGACGATGATCTCCTTGAAGCCCTGAAAGGGGCGACACAGCCTTCGCTACCAACTCCTGACTTAGCCTATAACCAGCCGCGCACCCGGGAAGCCGTGGGCTATCATGTCCGGCCTTCTCTGGGGCCTTGGCCAGCGTGGTCCGCGCAGCTTCCCGTGCAAGCATTCGTATAGGGAACGTAGAAGCGCCCGAGGGAAAGGGCGGCAAAAATTGGCCCGCTCAGTAATCGCGGAAGGGGCCGCGAGGTTCGGCATCGTCCATCTGCTTGCGCCAGGCGACCCAGCGGGCCTTCATCGCTTTGAGTCGATCCGGATGTTCGGCCGAGAGGTCGCGCTGCTCGCCGATGTCGGCTGCAAGGTCGAATAAGCCGCTGCCCCGCTCCGACTCCACCCACTTCCAGTCCTTGTAACGCGCGCCCTTGTCGTCGCGGCGCTCCCAATAGAGGTCCGTCCGCTGCAAGGGCGCTTTGTCTTTGAGGGCGGGCCCTTTGAGGACCGGCAGCATGTCAAACCCGTCGTAGATGACGTCGTCGGGCAAGCGTCCGCCCGCGACGGCGGTGAAGGTCGGGAAGATCTCGAGCGAACTCAAGAAGGCGTCGCTGACCTCACCCGCCGGGAGTTGCCCGGGCCAGCGAGCCAGGAACGGCACGCGCACGCCGCCCTCGAACATTTGGCCCTTGCGTCCTCGCAGCGGCGTGTTGTCGGCGACGCCCGAGCCGCCGTTATCACTGAAGAAGACGACGAGCGTATTGTCGGCGACGCCGAGCTTATCGAGTTCGTTGAGAATGCGTCCGATCGCGTCGTCCATGGCGGTGACGCAGGCCATGTACATCTGCTTCTTGGTGGGCGGCAGATCACCGTACATGCGGTAGTATTCCTCGGGCGCCTGCACGCCGGTGCGCTCGAGGTTCGATGCGCCGTGAGGAGCGTTAAACGGAACATAGAGAAAGAACGGCCGCTTGTAATTGCGGTGCAGGAACTCGATCGCCTCACGGCGGAACAGGTCGGTGGCATAACCCTCGACCTTGACGCGCTCGTTGCCGCGAAACATTGAAGGGATGCCGTAGCGCTCGTGCGTGAAGTAATCGATGCCGGTGTTTGAGAATCCGAAGAAGGTATCGAAGCCTCGTTGTTGCGGCAGGAAGCGGCGGGCTCGGCCGCTGTCCCACTTGCCGAAGACGCCGGTGGCGTAGCCGGCCTCGCGCAGCACCTCGGCGATGGTGATCTCGCGGCGATCGAGGCCCAGGGCCATCTCTGGCGAGACGGCGTACTCGGCTTCGGTGAAGCGGTGGTCCCAGTTGACCTCGTTGTTGCGGATCATGTCGTAAAGGCCGTTGCGTTGCGGGTACCGTCCGGTGAGGATGCTGCTGCGCGACGGCGTACACGCGGGCCAAGTGACGTAGAAGTTCGTGAGGCGCACGCCTTCGGCGGCGAGGCGGTCGAGGTTGGGGGTCTTGAGTTCGGGCCGGCCGCAACAGCCAAGGTCGGCGTAGCCTTGGTCGTCGGAGACGATCAGGACGATATTGGGCTTGCTCGGCGCGGCGGCTCGAATCGGGCTGACCGCGCTGATAGCCGCGAGTACGGCAGCGCAACACGACCAGGTTGCACCGCGCATCAGGAGCCGAAATGATGAGGGAGTTCTGCGACGCGTCATGATCGGGTTTGTTGCCTCCCAGGAACTCTATCACAAGGTCTGACCGCGACTCGCACGGTGTGGCACTCCGCTCGGCCACGGCTTCAAGCCCAGCGCATCCGCCTCGAATCGTCAGTCAGAGGCGCAGGCGTTAGCCTGCGTTGAGCTACCGCATACGACCACGCGGTTGACCTCGTGCACACCAGCAGCAGGACGCCGCTACAATCGAGGCGTCTTGCTCAGCGACGACGCAAGGAGGATCGGAATCATGAAGACCTCGGCCGGACCCTGTTGCCTGGTCCCTCTGATTATTGTTGGCGTTGGTGCAGCGGGCCCGACCCTGCCACGCCTGCAGGCACAGTCAGAGACCGTCGTCACACACAGCGGCTACGAGGACTTCGCGCAAGGGACCCTCGGCAATTCGGGCGCGAACCTCTACGTGTCGAAGAATGGGCGCGTCCAAGTTGTCAACCAGTGGGACCTGAACCGCGACGGACACGTCGACATCCTCATCAGCAACGATCACGACGTCTTCGAAACTGTTGACGCCTTCATCTATTGGGGCGACGCCCAACATGGCTACCGGTCGCTGTTTCCAGACCTTTGGCAAGACCGTCCGTTGGCGCAGGTTGCGTTCCAATTGATGGACAACGAGGGCCACTTGACGCGGCTTCCCTCCTTCGGGGGCGGGCGCTCCGTCGTCGCCGACCTCAACCGCGATGGGTATCCGGAGATTGTCTTCTGCAACTTCATTCACAATTATCCAGGCCTGCGCACGGCCTATGTTTACTGGGGCTCGCCCGACGGCTACGCCTCGGCAAACAAGACTGAGCTGCCGACCAACTGGGCGAGCGGTGTCGCGGCGGCTGATCTCAACTGGGACGGTTATCCCGAACTGGTCTTTGCCAACCGAGGCGTCGAGCCCGGCTCAGACAAGTTCACGCCCTACGTCGAGCCGGTGTCGTACATCTACTGGAACAACGCGACAGGCTTCCGTCTCGAAAATCGATCCGAGCTTCGAACGCCCGGCGCGCGCGATGTTGCGGTCGGCAAACTCAACGGCGACGAGTTTCCAGACCTCGCCTTCGCCAATGCCGGCGCCGAAGGCGGAGAGATGAAGGTCTTCTTCGGGAGCGGCGACGGCTCCTACAGCGAGCAAGAGAGCCGCTCGATTCCCGTGCCGGACCCGACCAGCATCGGTTCCTTCGACGTGAACGGCGACGGTTACGATGACCTGCTCATCACGGGAGGCTCGGGCGACCAGACCATCGCGACCGGTGAAGTTGGGGCCGAGTCCACCGAGAAGGGTTCGGCGGTCTGGCTTTATCACGGCTCCAAGAGCGGGCCGGCCGGTGACGCCGGGGTTTCGCTGCCCTCCTACGACGCCGCAGCCTCGCTCGCCGCCGATCTCAATGGCGACGGCCACCAAGACATCGTTATCGCCAACACCTCGCTCGGCAAGAAGGCGACGGTCGACTCGTTCATCTACTGGGGCTCGGCCGACGGTTTCTCCGCCGGCCGGCGGAGCGAGCTTCCAACGCTAGGCGCCAATGCCGTCGCGGCGGCGGACCTCAACGATGATTCGTTCCCGGACCTGGTGTTCGCCAACTCCAACGACGGCGACACTTACGACGTGCCGTCCTACATCTACTGGGGAAGTGCGACCGGGTACGCCGGCTACCTGCGGTCTGAGCTACAAAGCTTCGGAGCGGTTGGCGTGAACCTCGCCGATCTGAACCAAGACGGCGTCACCGAGATTCTGTTCGTGAACCAATACAGTGGCAAGGTGAGCGGACAGGTCGGGTCGCACATCTTCTGGGGCAACCCGCACCACCACTATTCGACAACCTCGATGACCTCCCTGCCCACGCGAGGCGCCTATGGCACTGCGGCGGCTGACTTCAACGACGACGGCTTCAACGACATCGTGTTCTCGAACTCCTACATCCCGTGTTCGTACGTCTACTGGGGAAGCGCAAACGGCTTCGCCGAGGCGGACCGCGAGGAGATCGACCTCGGCGGCGGCGCGTACACCAGCAACGCCGCCGATCTGAATCAAGACGGCTATCTCGACCTCGTCTTCATCGGCAGCGTCGACGGACGCTCGACGGCAACTTTGTTGTGGGGCTCCGCCGCGGGATTCTCCACCGGCAACAAAACGCTGCTCAAGATCGACGAGGACCGCAGCCTGGGCAACGCCATCGCAGACCTCAATCGCGACGGCTACCTCGATCTGGCCTTTTCCGGCGACTACTTCGGAACCGTGACGATCTTCTGGGGCTCGCCGAATGGTTTCTCGCAAGAGAACCGTTGGTCACGCTTCGTATCCGCCGGGAGCCTCAAACTGGCCGACCTCAACCGCGACGGACTGCTGGACTTCGTCATCTCCGGTTCCTTCGAACCCGAGACGAAATCACGCGACGCAAAGACCCGTATTTTTTGGGGAACGGCCGACGGTACGCCGTCCGAGCAAGCCGCGTTCGAGCTGGAGGCCTATCAATCACTCGAGTGCGGTATCGCCGACCTGAACCAAGATGGCAATCTCGACCTGGCGCTCTCGAACTACATGTCCGACAGCACCCGCGCGCTGCCGCTGTTCATCTATTGGGGCGACGATATCGCTTCGTTCAGCAACCAACGGCGAACTGAGCTGCCCGCCGATTCGTCCGCGGGCATTCAGACGGTTGACCTCAACCGCGACGGCTACCGCGAGATCATCATCCACAATCATTTGCGGGATGGGAATCACTCCATCGATAGCGCGATCTACTGGAATGGGCCGGATGGCTTCAGCAAGGACCAGCGGACGATGCTGCCGACCTTCGGGCCCCACTTCTCGCAGTCGATCGACACGGGGAACCTCTACACACGAGAACTCGAGGAAGAGTATGTCTCCGGTGCGATCGAAATGCCGGCCGGGAAGCAAGCCAAGTTGAACTGGCGTGCCGAGGAGGCGCATGGCGTGAAGCTGCGGTTCCAGGTTCGACTCGCCACTTCGCAAGAGGCTCTTCAAGACGCCCCTTGGCGTGGGCCGGGCGGAAACAACGGCTACTTCGAAGCCCCCGGCGCCGAGCTATCCCCGGCCTCAGCCGACCGCTGGGTGCAGTATCGCGCTGTGTTTCAGTCGCCCGACGGCGGAGCGTGGCCGATCCTCAACGAAGTCATTCTGGTCTTCAGATAGCATGCGTGGCGCCGCTGTCAACACCGTGAGCAGCCGCCTCTGTTCGTCGGTGCACATGGGCTACCCTTGAACCAGAAGCACGTGAATCGGAGTACGGCAGGCTGTGGATCCATCACGACGACTCGAAGGTAAGGTTGCGCTGGTCACCGGTGCGGCGAAGCGCATCGGGCGCGCGATCGCCCTACTCCTGGCGAACGAGGGCGCCCGGGTCGCAGTGCACTACCGGGGTTCGGAAGCCGAGGCGCGGCGGACGGCCGAGGACTGCGGCGGTCAACTCTTCCAAGCTGACTTCACGCAGGTGGACGAAATCGAGCGCCTGTACCGCGAGGTCGAAACCACCTACGGACGCCTCGATTGCCTGGTCAACAACGCGGCTCGGCATTACGAGATGAAGGTGCTCGAGGTGACCGAGCAGGACTGGGACTCGATTCACGACGTGAACCTCAAGGCCGTGTTCTTCTCCTGCCAAGCGGCGGCGCGGCTGATGCTCCGCAACGGCGGAGGCAAAATCGTCAACATCAGCTCGCTCGGCGGCCGGCGTCCTTGGACGCGGCACGTCCCCTACTGTGCTTCCAAAGCGGGAGTGATTATGTTGACCGAAGCGCTCGCCAAGGCGCTGGCGCCGGAGATCGCCGTGAACAGCGTGGCGCCGGGCGTGATCCACTTCGGACGCGAGATGCCGGCATTGACGCAGCGGCTGATTTCGGTCACGCCGATGCGCCGTCCCGGCAGCGGCGAGGAAGTTGCCGAAACGGTGCTGCACTTCTTGACCGCGTCGGACTTCCTCACCGGCCAGGTAATAACCGTGGACGGGGGGCTGTCGTTGCGGGCGTAGGCATCTACCCGTTGACCGCACGGTTTGCAGGGCTCGGTGGTCGTGGTGAGGCAGAAGTCTTAACGCAGAGCATCGACTCGCTCCGGTCAAATCTTCCCGGGCGCCCGACTTTCATTCGATCGGCGTTTAACCGCTCAAAAGCGGACCTTAACCGAAAGAGTGATGGTGCGCATGTCGGCCGCAGCGTAGTATCCGCCAAAGAATGGCTCGTCGTACGAAGACGGGATACCAAGGTTCACGAAGTTCAAGGCGTTGAGCGCATCGGCGCGGACCAAGATCTCTTGACCCTCTCCGGGCAGACGGATACGCCGGAACACTCCTACGTTGGCCGTGACAGCCCCGGGCGTCGGAGCGATATTGCGTCCCGCGTTCCCAAGCTCGAAAGGGCCCGGCCATTGCACGGCAGCCGGGTTGTACCATCGCAAGGGGTTTCTGCGTTGCGACTTGGGCAGCACCAGCGGTTCCCCGGGGACGATGTTAGGCCGTTGGAAGGTTCCGGTCGTCGACGAGGTAGAAAACCCGATCAGGGTTTGCGCATAGCCGTCTTGTGCGATCAGGTTCGAGGTGAGTTGCCACGGGCCGGCAATGTAGCCAAGCAGGCCCTTGTTGAGCCATCGCTGCCCCGTGCCGAAGGGCAGTTCCCAGATCACGGAAGATGTAAATCGCTTTCTAATGTCGTGGAACGAGAGGCCGCGTTCCAAGCCTAGGTTCCTTTCGTCCTGCGCGCCGAGGTTCTGGTAGAAGCTCTGCAGCGGGTCGCTGGCGTCGTCGATGGACTTCGCCCATGTGAAGGAGTTAATGAAGCTGACGCCGTTGCGGAAGCGTCGGCTAGTGCGGAAATGGAGGGAGTGGTAGATCGAGCTGGCACTCGACTCGATCGCGCTGATCGGTCCGATCGAGGGGAAGGTTCGCAGCTCCTGGAGTTGCCCCTGCCGCGGATCGAGATTCTCGCCCGTTTCGGTGTGGAACGCAGTGTTATAACTGCGGAAACGATACAGGTGGTTGCCCTTGTTCCCAATGTACGCCAGCTCCATATTCGTGAGTAGTGGGGTATCCATTTGACTCAGGTGACCACAACATACTGTGGTTGGCCATTGGCGGCCCCCGGAAAGGCTTGCCGATAGCACCACGTTTCCAAGCCTGCGATGGCCATGGCGCGTGCGTAATCCTTGATCGGCCCGAAACGCAGCCTCGTGGCCCAATTGCCTGCAGCCCGGCGTCTGGCGCCCCAGGGTGCATTCTGGGTGCAGTGTGCTGGCGTCCATGGATCGACCAAACCACAACGCCTAGGGGCTACCTGAGTCAAGTGGATACCCCATTTCGTGAGTAAAGGAAGCTCGCGTTGAATCGTGAAGTTCCATTGCTGGACATAGGGCGTCACGGCATTGGGATCAAGGTAGTGGTGTGAAGGAAGACCAAACCGGGGGTTTCTAAATGCATCGTCGAAATCAAGTTGCGGGGACGTGACAGTAGAGTCATTGGTCTCACTTCGAACGCCATTTCGGACCAAGTTGTAGTAGATCGCTCCCATTTCGTGTTGGTAATAGATGCCGTATCCCGCCCGAACCACCGTCTTCGAATCCGCGCGATACGCCAGCCCGACCAGCGGAGACCAATTCTTCCGGTTGGCTTGGACACCCCGCTTGGGCAGGCCGCTGGGGTCGACGCCGACGCGGACGAGTTCGGGAGGATTTGGCAGCGTTGAGAAGTCTAGGTTGAAGTAGTTGTTACGTATCTCGCGCGGAGGGCTCTGATAACCGTACCTCAACCCTAGCATTAGGGTGAGGCGCGGATTGATCCTAATCGAGTCGAATGGGGTATCCACTTGACTCAGGTAGCCCCTAGGCGTTGTGGTTTGGTCGATCCATGGACGCCAGCACACTGCACCCAGAATGCACCCTGGGGCGCCAGACGCCGGTCTGCAGGCCCACGAGGCTGCGTTTCGGGCCGATCAAGGATTACGCACGCGCCATGGCCATCGCAGGCTTGGAAACGTGGTGCTATCGGCAAGCCTTTCCGGGGGCCGCCAATGGCCAACCACAGTATGTTGTGGTCACCTGAGTCAAATGGATACCCCACTTCGAGTCGTTAACATAACCGGCTGCATAGCTTGTGCGCAGGTACCCCTGCGTGGCCCCAACCGTCCGAACGGCCTGCTGCGGAAAGCCGAGCAGAAAATCGGCCAGCTCAAGCCCGGTCTCCGCGAGAGGATCGATTGGATCCGGCCCGGAGCTGAACACGTTGGTGAACAGGAAGTGGCCTCGCGCCGGCGAGGCCTGACGGTAGTTCAACTCGATCTTCCGGACCTCGCCTCCGAATTGCAGAGTGTGTCGCCCTTTTAGCAGCGTTACGTCGTTGAGCACGTGGTACAGGTTGTCTCTCTGGTTTATAGGACGTTGCGCGGAGTCAACCGGAAAACCAATAGACGAAACGAACACGGATGGGAAGCCCCAGTTCGCTGGATCGCGGTTGATGCCCTCGATTCCCAGTTCCCCGATGATGTCTCGCCGAAACTCGCTATAGACGCCGTCAACGGCCACGAGCCGGTTGTATCCGATCTTGAAGTTGTTGATCAGCGACGGGCTGAAGACGTGCGTTTCGTTGAGGGTCGCATTCCAAGCCCGCGTGCGCGTGGAAGTTCCGGTGATACCGTTGTAGACATCTTCCACGTTCTGCTTTTGCTCGTTGACATGGAAAGCGCCGCTCAGCCAGTCCGTCGGCGCGAGTTGAGTGTCGATGCGTAGATTGCCCTGAAGTGGGGTATCCATTTGACTCAGGTGACCACAACATACTGTGGTTGGCCATTGGCGGCCCCCGGAAAGGCTTGCCGATAGCACCACGTTTCCAAGCCTGCGATGGCCATGGCGCGTGCGTAATCCTTGATCGGCCCGAAACGCAGCCTCGTGGCCCAATTGCCTGCAGACCGGCGTCTGGCGCCCCAGGGTGCATTCTGGGTGCAGTGTGCTGGCGTCCATGGATCGACCAAACCACAACGCCTAGGGGCTACCTGAGTCAAGTGGATACCCCATTTGCCCTGACTGGGGTATGCACTTGACTCCCGAAGCCCCAAGGTCTAGTATCCGGGCTCTGGAGGACTATTCGCGCACGCTGGGGAGTTTCAAGAGCGCTTCGCCTTCAGGTTTCAAAGTCAACCGCTGCCGTCCCCCCGCGGGGCGCAATGAGCGGCGGCTATAGGACCCACGACCGCTGCCCGATGGCCCCTCGAGGGTACGGTCGCCGCAGTCGCCGACCACAAGGTGTGGGGTCGTCGGGAGTCAAGTGCATACCCCGATGCCCTGATTGTTGTGCGTTCTCGAGGGCCGCTGCCCGAGGAAGTTCCGCTGAATCTCACCGGGCACGTTGGGGAGCGGCGTGAACTCAAGATACTTGTTCGCGACCGGGCTGAATCGATTCCTTGGAATCGTGTTGTTCGGGAATGGCGTTCGGAAACCGCCGCTCGTACTGAGCGGATCGTAGATGGTCCGGCCGTAATCCGTCAGGTCGCCTTCGCGAGCGCGGTGGGTGGGGGGCGAAGCGCTACCTTCCTGCCGGCTGCGCGCCTCCAAGCCTTCATAGTGGGCGAAGAAGAAGACCTTGTCGCTTATCAGCTGTCCGCCGAAGCTTGCGCCGAACTGGTTATGGTGCAGTGGGGCTTTCGGCTGGACCTCCGAACTGAAGTTATAGGGCTGGGCATCGAGAGCGTCGTTGCGCAGGTAATTGTAGACTTCGCCGTGGAAGTCGTTCGTTCCGGCTCGCGTCACTACGTTTATGATTCCTCCCGGTGCCTGGCCGAATTGTTGCGAGCTAGTGCTGACCTGAACCCGGGCCTCTTGGAGCGACTCAACAGACGGGGTGTTCGTCATGGAGTTGATGTTCCAGTTGGTGTTGGAAAGTCCGTCCAGCCAGTAGTAATTCGCCGTCTGGCGCTGCCCGCCAAAATTCATGTTCGCCGAGAGGAATCGATTACTGCCGGGCTGGAGACCGCTCAGCACGTTGCCATTGAAACCATGCATCCTGAGGTTGGCCACGTTAGTCGACAGACTGAGGGAGGTAAAAACGTCACGTCCCGGCAGCTCCTCGAGAGCACGTTGCTCGATGTCTCCTCCCACAGTCGTGTTATCGCTTTGCAGCGTTGCGGCAGCCGGCGCCTCGACCGTGATTGTCGTTTCGATGTCTCCGACCTCCAAACTGACGTCGACTCGGGCGGTTTGGTGCACCTCGAGCGTGATAGCAGACACGACGGCTTTCTTGAACGCGTTCTTGCTGACTCCCAGCTCGTATTTCCCCGGAGTAAGATAGGGCACGAAATAGCGCCCATACGCGTTAGACTTGGTGGTCCGCTGTAGGCTCGTGCTCGCCGAGGAGACGGTGAGTGCGGCATCCGGCACCGCGCTCCCGGTGCCGTCGGCGATTAACCCCATAAGATTGCCTGTTTCAATCTGACTCCGAGTCTGACAGGGGAAAAGAACGACGACGAAGAGCGCCAGGCACCGGCAAAGCCTGCCCGCACGAATAAAGGGTATATGTGAGACAGAACTTGGGATATTCATGTTTCCCTCCGAGTGCAGAAGTTCGATCAGGACCATTAAGGTTAGCTGATTTTACCTCAAGTAGGCACTATTGGATCGGCTCAGCGTCAAACCAAGATAAAAGGGCTCGTCTCCAAAAGTGTAAAGCGGTTCGAAACCCTTTAGAACCAGTGGCTTCCGTTGCCCAGAACGTCGATGCTTCACCGCTTGAGGAGGCGCGACGCTCGGCTGTCCAGCGGCCGTGAGCATTTCGCACCCGCTGTGGCCGGCGGACCGCACGAATGATAACGGCCAGACGCTCGGACAGATGCAGGTAGATCGCTGTGAGCTTGACGAGCAGCGCCTGACCGTCGGCAGATCGGCGCCTTGTTCCAGCAGATGGGAGGCGTGTAGCCCTTGGCTAGTTGAGCCGGACAGCTCGAATCATTTGTGCGACCGATGCACACGCTGGTTCCAGTATGATTGTGGATCGGTGCGAACCATGTGTGGATCAACCCCGACCCTTTCCACTCGAACCTTACTCTGCTTGGTGGCGCTCGCGGCGGCGCTACCCCTCTCCGCACAGCAGGCCCTCCCCGCGCAGCAACGCTTCCGTATCCTCTTCGGAGGCGCCGATCCGGCGGTCGTCGATTGGAGCGGCAGCATCTCGGCGGAGGCTGGCGCGACGATCGTCACCGCCCATCACTTCGGCCCCGGCGAGACGTTCGACGCCTCGTCGTGGAAGTGCGGCAACCAGTGGGACGGCAAACTCCAGATGGAGCCGAAGGACGCCGCCGACTTCCCTCCCACGCGCTGGAAGGGCGTCGTCGTCGATGTCGAAGGCGGCGATCAAGCCCGCGTCTCGATCGAAACCAAGCAGGGCAGCGCGTCCTTTCGCGCGGGCGAGGTGCGCTATCAGCAAACCTTGAAGCGGCTGGACAGCCGCATCCGCATCGAGCGCGTCCCCGCGGTGGAGCGCATGTCCGAGAGCCTCGCCGACGACGACTATCCGGCGATGACGATCGGGCCGGACGGACGCGTCTGGGTGGCATGGATTGCGTTCGAGAACGGCGCCGATACGATCCAACTTCGCTCGTCCATTGACGGCAAAGCGTGGGACGAGCCCGTCACGCTCGCGCCGCCGGGCGATTACTACCAGGTCGCGCTTATAGCGACCAAACCCCGGGCCGTGACCGCCGTAGCGTCGGCCATTCGTGCCGGCCGCGTCCAACTCTTGAAAGCCGGATACTCGATCGGCGGCGTCCCGGTGGTGGAACCACTGACGCGCGGACCCGGACCCGACACCTTCCCGCGCATGGCGGCCGCGCCCAACGGCGACGTTTATCTCGTCTACCAGTCCGGTGAGAAAGCCAACGCCCAAGGCAATACGGACATTTCACTGATGGTCCGGCGCGGCGACGACTGGTCCGCGCCGATTAAGGTCACCGGGCACCCGGCGAACGATTGGGAACCCTCGGTCGCCGTCAACTCACGCGGCGAGGCCGCGATCGCCTGGGACAGCTACCGCCATGGCAACTACGACATCTTTCTGCGGCGCTACGTCGACGGCAAGCTTGGGCCGCTCGAGCGCATCACCGCCAGCCCCGACTTCCAAGCGCACGTCAGCCTCGCCTACGACCATCGCGAGCGCCTCTGGATGGCCTGGGACAACGGCGGGCCGAACTGGGGCAAGGACCATTACGGCATCAACGGAATCCACCGCGGTGAGAGCGGCCTCTACTTCCATCGCCAGGCACAGGTGCGCGTGCTCGATCGCGGCCGCATCGCCAAACCCGCCGTCCCGATCGATCACCGCTTTGCAGCGAGCCCGATCACGGGAAGCTGGATGGCGCTCGGCCTCGACAGCGCGCGCCGCACTTACACCGAGTACCCCGTTCTTCAAGTGGACGGCAAGGGCCGCGTCTGGGCCATCCTGCGAACGCGCACGCTGGGGCGCCCGAACCCACCCACGGTCGCCGCGCGCTCGATCTTCCCCTACTGGGATTACAAAGTCACCATGTTCGACGGCCATGGGTGGACGCCGCCCGTGTGGATTCCCTTCTCCGACGGACGCATTGAGCAACGCCCCGCCGCCGCCGTCGATCCCTCGGGCAGTCTTTGGCTGGCGTCACAGACAGACGGCAAGAGTTATCTCCCCGATGACGCGCGCTTCTGGCAATACGACGTCTATGCCGGCAAGATCGATCTCGACAAAGTCCCCGGCGGACACGTCGAAAGCGAGTTCTTCGTCGGCGCCGATGACCTGCCGGCACCCGAGATCGTCAGCGACGCCGAACCCAAGCTCGCCACGCCACTGTGGAAGACCTACCAGATGGAGGTGGGCGGCAAGAAGTATCACGTGACCTGGGGCGACCTGCACCGCCACACCGACCTCTCGTTCGACGGCTACAGCGACGGCAGCCTTTACGACTGCTACCGCTACGCCATCGACGCCGCCCGCATGGACTTCCTCGGGCCGTCGGAACACCTGCTGCCCGAGAAGGTGGATACGTCGTATCTTTGGCGCATGGTCGACAAGGCCGTCGATGTCTACAAGATTCCCGGCGTGTTCTATCCGTTGCTGAACTACGAGCGGACGGTCGCCTATCCCGACGGCCATCGAAACATTGTGTGGCGCTCGCGTGGCTATCAGCCGGTGCGCATCAAGCCGGGCGAGCGCGCCAACGGCGTCGCCGAAGACGACATGCTGATGCTCTGGAAGCAACTGCTGTCAGGCGGCGAGCAGCAAGCCATCAGCATCCCGCACACTACCGCTACCCAGATGGGTACCGACTGGCGCTACAACGACGAACAGGCCGAGCGTCTCGTTGAGATGTTCCAGGGCAACCGTGATTCTTATGAGTACTTGGGCGCGCCGCGAGGAGCGGTGGCGGAGAAGATCGTGGTCGGGGGCTATATTTCGTCGGGCGAGATTCACCCCAAAGGTTTCATCTGGAACGCGCTGGCGAAGGGTTACAAGATGGGGTTTATCGCCAGCTCCGACCATCGCTCGACCCACATGTCGTACGCCGCGGTCTATACGCCGGAACGCAGCTACGACGGCATCTGGGATTCACTCCATGCCCGCCGCACCTACGCCGCGACGGACAACATCATCGTCGACTTTCAAAGCGGCGGCCACGCGATGGGCGAGGAGTTCTCCGCCACCGAACCGCCCCGATTAGATGTGCGAATCATCGGCACGGGCGAGATCCAACAAATCGACATCATCAAGAACAACACCTTCGTCTACACCGCTCACCCCGGAGTCAGCGAAGTCACCTTCACCTACACCGATGCCGACATCGAGCCCGGTACCCACTACTATTACGTGCGCGTGATCCAGCAGGACAACAACATGGCCTGGGGCAGCCCCATGTGGGTGAACTACAAGACGAACTAAGAGGAGGTAAATGCATGACCCAAAACATGATCCACGCCGTAACGATCACTCGACTGCTGATGGTTGCCCTCGCCCTTCCGCTTACTCTTACCGCCGCCGAGCCCATCGACATCGGTTCGCGCCTCGAACTCTTCGTCGACGACCACTTGGTCGACAAGCTGACGGGCGAAGCACGGCGCGTTCTCCATCGTCCCGTGCCGCGAGAGGTTGCGCTCGACCGCACCAAGCCCTGGGAGGGCAACGCCAGCGGCTACACGACCGTGTTCCAAGACGGCGATCTCTATCGCATGTACTACCGCGGCTTCCACATCGCCTACAGCGATGGCGAGAGTGAGGCCACCAACCGCGAGGTGATCTGTTACGCGGAGAGTCGCGACGGCATCCATTGGAAGCGGCCCCGCTTCGGCCTGATCGAGTCCCACGGTTCCAAGGAAAACAACATCATCTGGGACGGCGTCGGCTCGCACAACTTCTCCGTATTCAAAGACGCCAACCCCGCGTGCCCGCGCGAGTCGCGCTACAAGGCGCTCGGCGGCCACCGCTGGAAAGAGGGCGGCTTGCGGGCGTTCCGGTCCGCGGACGGGATTCGCTGGGAGTTGATGACCGAGAGTCCCGTCATCACTAAGGGCAACTTCGACTCGCAGAATGTCGCGTTCTGGGACACGTTGCGCAACGAGTACCGGGCCTACTGGCGCGACTCCCGGAAGAACGACCCGAAGTATCCCGATGGCCGCGACATCCGTACCGCCACGTCGAAGGACTTCATCCACTGGTCCGAGCCCGAGTTTCTCGACTACACGCCGGGACGCCCCCACCAGCTTTACACCAACGGCGTCGTCCCCTACCACCGCGCGCCCCATATCTTCCTCGGCTTCCCGACGCGCTACGTCGATTACAGCTGGTCGGAGTCAACCAAGGCTCTTCCGCAGCTCGACTACCGCCGTATCGTGGCGAGCAAATCCCAGCGCTCGGGGACAGCGATGACAGACGGCGTTTTCATGGCAAGCCGCGACGGACATAACTTCGAGCTATGGCCGGAAGCGTTCCGGCGGCCGGGTGTCGAGCGTCCGGGAAGCTGGTTCTACGGTGACAACTACGGGAACTGGGGGCTAGTCGAAACCCCGTCATCGATGGAGGGTGCCCCGAACGAGCTATCGATCTACGCCAGCGAAGGCGGCCGCCAGCCGGACGGCAACCGCCTTCGCCGCTATACGCTACGCCTCGACGGATTCGTCTCGGTCCAGGCGCCCTTTGCCGGCGGCGAATTGATCACGCAGCCACTCGTCTTCGCGGGCAGCAAACTGGTGCTGAACTTCTCGACCTCCACCGTGGGCCGTATTCGCGTTGAGCTTCAGGACTCCGATGGCGACGCGATCGAAGGTTTCACCCTGGACGACTGTCCGCCGATCTACGGCGACACGCCAGCCCGCACGGTTGCCTGGAAACGGGGCTCCGATGTCAGGAAGTTGGCGGGCAAGGCGGTTCGCCTGCGTTTCGTGCTAAAAGACGCGGACCTGTATTCGTTCCAGGTCAAGTGAAGTCGCCTCGCTGCGAGCGACATCGAACCCGGAAGGAGCGGCTGCCCGAGAAACTCGTTTGGTCCCGGTCTGTAACGGTTAATCTGCTCCGTAAGGCCGAGCTACCGATAGGTCCCTCAGCACGTCGTGGGGGGCGGCGGCCCGGATGGGTGAGTTTCGGTAGTCGCGCAGGTTGCGGGTGGCAATCACACTGGCATCGCAAGCCGTAGCGGCAGCTACTTGCATGGCGTCTTCGAAGTCACGCATCGGCAGTTGCGCGGCGAAGTGGAGACCTGTGGTGGTTGTAGGAGCGACGTCGACGAAGCGTGTGAGATCGACCAGAAAGCGTTTCGCGTCGTGGCGCCCCTGGGCGGGCGACACCAAGTAGTAGAAGTTGGCAAGGGAATGCCAGGCGATGAACGCGGAGCCTGGTCTCGCTTCGAGAGCATCGAGCAGCTCAGTAGCGGGTTTGGCGAACGGCTCTCGGTCGAGCGCCACATCGATCAGCACGTCCAGATCGAGCAGAACAGTCACAAGTACTTCTTCGCCAGATGCCGATAACGCTCGTTGCCTTTCTTGGCCGGCTGAAACTTCCCGCGCCAGCGTCGCGAGAACGACGTTTCCGCATCCGAACTCATCTCCCGGAGCGCGTGCTCGATCAAACGCGAAAGGGAAACGCCCTGGCGTCGCGCGTACTCTTTCGCCCTCGGCAACACTTCTTCATCGATCGTTACGGTCAGCTTCGTCTTCATGGCAGCGATATACGTATACCTAAGGCTACCATACGTATCTGCTCGGTTCAGCCTTCCTCACCTGGGAAGCCGCCCAGGGAGTCAATGCGTTGTTCACGTCGACCAACAAGGCGTTGCCACAAGGCGCGCCCCAGCCAACGAAGGTTGAGACCGTCGCGAAGGCCCGCGCAATTGGATCTCTCTCGGTTTCGTCGCGCCGAAGCCGATCTGGGTATGCCCGCGGAATTCGTTTGCTTTTTCCGATAGCTAGCAGTATTCTATGTTTGGCCCTTTCGACCGAACGGATTGCAAGACGGGCCCGCATTGCCCTTTGCGGGTCCCACAAATTGGCCTGAGCGGGCAACATAAGTTGTCGCCTGGCCATGGCACTGTCGGCGTTCCGAGACGGTGTTATGTCCGTCGATTTCTGAAGAAGGGCCATCTACTCAAGGAGGAGGCAAGACATGGCAACGAGAGGTGGAGCAGCAACCAAGGCCCAACCTGAACGGTATCGAAGGATTGACGGCACACACAACAACCTGTCGCATCCTGACCGCGTTGACTGGGGAAGCGCGGGACAGCAACTGCTGCGCCTTACCAGCGTCGAGTATGGCGACGGCATCTCCACGCCGGCTGGCGAGTACCGACCTACGCCGCGTGCTATCACCAACGCGCTTTGCAAGCAAGAGGAGCCGAGCTCGAGTAGCAAGAAGCTGTCCAATTTTATCTGGGCCTTCGGCCAGTTTCTCGACCACGAGCTCGACTTGACGCCGGAGTCAGATGAACCATTGAATATGTCCGCACCGGCCAACGACCCTGACCTTCCGAACGCGAGCATCGGGTTCAAAAGGTCGAAGTTCGACCCCAAAACGGGTCGCTCCAAGAGGAATCCCAGACAGCAAATCAACGCGATCACTGCGTTTATCGACGCGTCCAACGTGTACGGCTCCAGCGAGACCCGTGCCGCGGCCTTGCGGCTCAATGACGGTACCGGAAAGCTCCGGACAGACTCCAAACCGGTCGGGGTGCTCCTGCCGAAGAACTACTACGGACTCGACAACGCCAACGCGGTCCACCAGCCGGAGCCTTCACTGTTTCTGGCCGGTGATGTCCGGGCGAACGAGCACTCAGTGCTCACGTCGATGCACACCCTGTTTGTGAGGGAACACAATCGCCTGTGCGATGAACTCGCTGCCAAGCACCCGAAACTTACCGGGCAGGAGGCCTGGCTGCGCGTCCGCAAGATCGTTGCCGCTGAGATGCAGGTGATCGTGTACTGCGAATTTCTCCCTGCGCTGCTGGGCCCCGGCGCCATCGCCCCGTACGGCGGCTACAAGGACGACGTGAACCCGGGGATCAGCAACATTTTCTCGACCGCCTGCTACCGGGTCGGTCATTCCATGATTCCCAGGACGCTGCCGCTTGGGGGGGGGAGCCGGGTCTGCCGTTGCGGGAAGGCTATTTCCGGCCCGCGCTGATCGATGACCGCGGGATCGAACCCTTCTTGCGAGGCCTTGCGTATGAGGCGATCCAGGAAATCGATTGCGAGATCGTCGAAGAGCTACGGACCTTCCTTTTCAGGGAGTTTGACCCAAGGAGCAAGAGGTTGCTGGATCTGGCAGCCCTTAACATCCAACGGGGTCGCGACCACGGCCTCGCCGACTACAACCAATGCCGGGAAGATTTCGGCCTGGCGCGGCGGACGAGCTTCAGTGAAATCACCTCGAACGCGGCGCTGGCAGCCACGTTGGAAGCCGTCTACCGAGATGTCAACAATATCGACGCCTGGATCGGCGGGTTGGCGGAAGATCACGTCGATGGAGCTGCTGTCGGGGAACTCATCTACACCGTACTCAAAGACCAGTTCGAACGCGTCCGCGACGGCGACCGATTCTACTTCGAAAACGATCCGGATTTCTCGAAAAAGTATGTCGACGAGCTGAAGGCGACGACGTTGTCGAAGATCGTCGAGCGCAACACGACGATCGAGGGTCTGCCGGATAACGTGTTCGTCGTGCCCAACGATTAGTCCGCCGCACGCCGAGGCCTGGCGGGCGAGACAACGATCGGATGACGTTCACCGGAATCTGTTGCGGCAGCTTCCGGTGCTGCGTGCGGGCAGCTTGTGGCGCAGTTGCGCTTACCGACAAAGGCGTGAGCCTTCTGCATCCGTGGACTGGTTTGGGCGCGGCCCACCGTCAATTTCCAGCCACGATCGACTCGGCGTAGAGTAGTTCGCCGGTGAGGCCGTCGTAGTACTGGAAGACGACCTGCGGGTGCGGAAAGGCGACCCAGCGGTCGACACCCTCTTCGGCCGGGTTATTGAACACGGCGTTCGACTGGACCACGCAATAAACCGGCCGCTTTCGCATGTGGTTGGGCGTGTCACTCAGGATGTAGCTCGACCAGCGGATGTCAGCTTTGCGGCCTTGGGAGTCGAAGACGCCGTTGGCCGGGCGATTGGCTTCGGATCCGGCCGGGTGGTTCATCGAGTTGTGCGGGCCGGAGGCGAACTCCCAAACACGGTCAGTGATCTTGATGGCGAAGCTGTTGTGTAAGTCGCCGGTCAGTACGAAAACAGGCTTGCTAAGAGCGTCCCAGAAGTTGATCAGCTCCTCGCGCTCGTCGAGGAAGACGGTCCACGCGTCATCCTTGTTCTCCTCGGGGATCGGAGCGCCCGTGCCGCCGACGTGCGGGATCATGAAGTTCACCGACGATACGACGATGAAGTAGTCGGCGTCGCTGGCGGCCATGCCGTCTTGGAGCCACTTTTTCTGGCGCGCGCCGAGCATCGAGCGCCCCTTCTCGGCAGGCTTCGTCACGTCGTGCATTTCGCGGTAGGTGCGCGTATCGAGGAAGAAGAAGTCGGCGTTGCTGACCCGCCTCTTGTAGTAGGAGACCCGGCCGATCGAATACGTCTGCTCGCCAGCGGCCTTGGCCGCGGGACGGATGCGAAGGCGTTGCGCGTCGATCACTTCGACGATCTCGTAGACGCCGGCATTGGGGTCGCCCCCTTCCGTGTCCGAGGGACCCTCCATCACGCCGGCGTCGGGCGTCCCCCAATGGACGTGCAGCGTCGCCGCCTCGTCGAGCTTCAGGTTGCTAAAGTCTGCTTCGCCGTCTATGAGAACGTCACTACCGGTTTGGAATGAGCCGCGGCCGAAGCGCAACGCCTGGGCGTCGCCGACCGGATTGCTCCATCCCAGATAGTCGTACCAGGCGCGCACGCCGATGTCGCGAAACACGGCCCGGCGGTCGACGCGTCCGACCTCGGCCGAGCCGTAGACGTCGTTGAGGATCTCGTGATCGTCGAAGGTGTAGAACGACGGGATGACGCGGTGCCAGGCGGCGAGGTTGTTGGCGCGCGAGAGGTAGAGCTTGTAGTTCTCCCAGACGCCTGCGATCGTGGGCATCAACTCAACCACGCGCGGCTTGGCGTCGGCGCCGACTTGGCCTAGCCAGTCGTCGGGGCTGTATTCGCGCATCTCTTCATAGAGCCAGTCGCCGTTCTGGATGGCGAAGTCGATGCGGCTGCGCTCTTGCTCGCGGTAGAGTTCGCGCTTCATCGTTGCGAAGGTCGGCACCGCGGGCCCAAAGGCGCTGCCGCTGCCGGTGTTCTGGTTGTTACCACAGGCAAACTCGAATCGGAAGTTGAACAGACCGTCGGGATTGTGCTCGGCATGGCGATAGTCGTCCGCATTGGGAAGAGTGTGGAACGACCCGTTCAGTTGCCTCGCACCGGGTTGCCTTGGGCCGGCTTCGGGCAGGACCAGCTCGTAGTAGTACTTGGTGTGGGATGCGAGTCCGGTGATGTGGACCCAGCCGGTGTTGTCGTGATCGAGGGTGGTTTCGGCGGGCTCGGAGACCTGGTCGAGCTGTGCAGGGTCGGCGCCGTATCGTACTTGAAACGACGCAGGCCGCGACGTACGCGCCCAAACCCCGACACCGTCTGACGACAAGCGGCCAAGCATCGGGCCGTGCGTGATCCCTAGAGCGCCACCGGTATCGGTAGGGCCCATGGTACAGGCCGCGGCAGCCCATAGTGCGAGCGTGATGATCAGGATTCTCAGTGTCATGCCGTGGCATCTCCTCCGTCGTACCGCCGGGTCTCGCGGATCGGATTTTGTGCAGCCGAATGCTAACACGAACGTGCCGGGAATGAAAACCACGGCGCCCTGGTGACTCGTAGGGTGCGCTCTTATGGAGCGGGGCCTGTACTCGTACGGAGTCCGGGCCGGTCGCGGACCTGCCGCTACATCCCGTTGACGAGCTTGCCGATGCTACCGAACAACTGAATCATCGCCGGTCCGGCGGTCACCAGGAACATCGAGGGCATGATCAAGAAGAAGATCGGGAAGACCAGCTTGACGCCGACCTTGTGGGCCATCTCTTCGGCGCTCTGGCGGCGGCGCAAACGCAGGTAGCGTGCTTGCGTCCGCAGCACCTTCGAGATGCTGGTCCCGAACCGGTCGGCCTGGATGAGCAGCGACGTCAGCTTGCGCAACTCGGCCTCGTGCGTCCGCTTGCCGAGATTGCGCAGTGCTTCGGCGCGGCTGGTGCCGGCACGCATGTCGTATTGAAAAACCGACAGCTCGTCAGTCAGCACCGGGTGCACCACCGCCAAGTCTTCCGCGGTGGTGGCAATCGCGGAATCGAGTGAGAGTCCGCTTTCGATCGAGATGACCAGCAGATCAAGCACGTCGGGCAATCCACGTCGGACGGCGCTCTGGCGGTTTTGAGTCAGCCGGTGGAGCACCATCTCCGGCAACCGGAAGCCGATGTAGCCGGCGCACAGGACCACAGGGCCGATCGACATGATGTCCGGATTGAGGCTATAGAGAATGACAGCGGTCAAAATGGGAAGCGTGACGGTCGTCAGTACCCTCAGACCCTGCACCGTGACGACGGCCCAGTCATCGCGGAAGCCCGCCGAGACGAGAAGACGCCGAAGCACGCGCCCGTCCGCTTCCGAGCTTTGCCAGCGCAAGCCCAGTTTGTAGAGCCTGTGAGTCCAACCGGGTAGTTCAACAGGAACGTGCGCGGGCGCAATCGGCCCAACCGTACCCGGCCGCGCGGCAGCGGGCGCAGCCGCCGGGGCGCTCCGGCCCCAAACCCAGTAGCCGATCAAGGCAGCAACGGAAGCCATCGCCAGGAAGAAGGCCGTCGACAGTGCGAAGAGCATGGCGCGTTAGACCTTGATATCCACAATCTTGCTGATAACGAAATACGCCGCGACCTGCGCGCAAATGGCCGCGAACACAAGGGTCTTCCCTACCGGGTGATTGAGCAGAACCCCGAAGTAGTCGCTATTGACTGCCCACATGACAACCGCGATGAGCACCGGCAGTGAGGTCAGCACGACGGCGGTCAGCCTGCCGTTGGCCGTCAGGGCCCGCACCTTGCCCTTAAGAGAAGAGCGTTCTCGAATCGTCTCGGAGAGGTTGTCGAGCAGCTCGTGCAAATTGCCACCGGTTTTCGACTGCGTGAGCATCGCGGAGACGAAGAACTGCACGTCGACCATGGGCAGCCGTACGGCCAAGCTTTTCAACGCATCGTCCATCGACGAACCCAGGTTGTATTCATCAACGGTCTTGCGAAGCTCGGTCGACAGGGGGGCGCCTACCTCGTCGGCCACCAGCTCCATCGACATCGACAGCGAATGACCCGCGATGGTGGCTCGCGAGAGGTAGTCGAGCGCCTCGGGGAGTTGCTCTTCGATCTCGCGATAACGCGCCGCCCGCTGCCTTCGCAGGTACAGGATCGGTGTGCAGGCCCCGAACGGCGCGACCACGAAGCACCCCCACAGCGGCAGCAGATCGAGTTGAAGCAATACGTTCAACGTAACGACCCCACCAAGCAGCATCAGCGCGCTGGTTCGGCCCACCGACCAGTTGACGCTCGCTTGGCCGAGCAGCTTCCTGAGAAACGGGGTGAAACGAAACCGCGATAGCAGCAGGTGATAGACCGACAGCGTGCTTAGCCTGTCGCTGTGAAGGATCCGCGCCGCGTCGATCCCAGCCCAAGTGGGTACGCCCGGGAAATCCGTGTTGCGCTGGTCGCGAAACACAAGGGCCCAGGCCGCCAACGACAATCCCGCGCCGGCGAGAAACGTCAGCAAGAACGTCAGGCTGTAGAAAGTGATCTCGGCCACGACGCTAGACCTCAACGACCGATTCGAAGAAGCTGTCGGGGACGTTCTCATTGCTGCGGCGGAGGCGTTCGAGAAACTGCGGCTTGGGCCCCGTGGCGGAAAATCGCCCCTTGACTCGTCCGTTCTCCAGGCCGAGCTTCTCAAAGACAAACAACTCCTGAATCTCGACCTCCCCGTCAACGATGCCGGACGCCTCGGAGATTTGTGTCACCTTGCGCGTCCCGTCGCTGAGGCGCTCGGTCTGCACGAACACCTGAATTGCCGCGGCGATGTGCTTGCGCATCGAGGCCACGGAGATGTTCGAGTTGGCCAGGGCGATCATCAACTCGAGGCGGCTCACGGCGTCGCGGCCGCTGTTGGCGTGGATCGTCGCCAGCGAGCCATCGTGCCCGGTGTTCATCGCCTGCAACATGTCGAGCGCTTCTTCGCCACGCACTTCGCCCAGGATGATGCGGTCCGGCCTCATGCGCAGGCTGTTGACCAGCAAGTGGCGCTGCTTGATCTCTCCTTCGCCTTCAAGATTCGCCGGACGGGTCTCCATTCGCGCCACGTGCTCCTGACGAAGTTGCAACTCGGCGGTATCTTCGATCGTCACGATGCGTTCGTCGGCGGGGACGAATGCCGAGAGGATGTTGAGCAGCGTCGTCTTGCCCGAGCCCGTCCCCCCGGCAATCAGGATGTTGAGGCGCGCCCGCACGCAGCTGGCGAGCAGGTCCATCATGGGCTGCGTCAGCGAGCGAGTGGACACGAGATCGTCGGCGCTAAGAGGCTCCTTCGAGAACTTGCGAATCGAGAGCAGCGGCCCGTCCACCGCCACCGGAGCGATCACCGCGTTGACGCGCGAGCCGTCCGGCAGGCGCGCGTCCACCATCGGCGAGGATTCGTCGATTCGGCGACCGGCTTGCGAGACGATCTTCTGGATAATGCGCTGCAGATGAGCGTTGTCCTTGAACTTGACCGGGCTCTTCGAGAGCTTCCCCGCGCGCTCGACGTGCACCAGGTCGGGGGTCGTCACGAGGATGTCAGCAACGTCGGGGTCTTGCATCAGCGGCTCGAGCGGGCCGAGGCCGAACACCTCGTTGAGCACCTGGTCAATGAGTTCCTCTTTGTGTTCCTGCGGCGCCGGGAAGTCAGCTTCGTCGACTAGCGTTACCAACGCCGAACGTACTTCGCGCCGGACGCGGGGAGCGTCGATCTCAGCAAGACGGTCGAGATTGATGCGGCCGATCAGCTTGCGATGAAGAGCGTGCTTCAGCTCAATATTGGAGGGAGCGTCAGAAGTTCCTGGTCGAGGTTCAGGCCCGATAGGGGTGCTGTTCGGGGTCGCGGAGAGGGGGACGGATTGGGTGGCCATGTCGGTTCGGTTAGTCGCCTACGCCTCAGCCTTTGCCCTCAGTCGTCGCGTAGCGCCGCCAAGTCGGCTGTTTCCGTGCTTGTCGCCGATTCGGCGCGCTTCTGGGCCGGCGCGGAGGGAGCCTTCGCGGAGCGCGCCGCGGCTTGGCGCCGGGGGGGCGCCTTCATCACATCGGACAGCCGAATCGGCCCGCCCGTGATCTCCACGCTCTCATCCAGCGGATTCCTCAGAGCAAGCCGGACGGCCCCGCTTTGGTCGGCCAGGCTAAGCCTCTCGGACTCCTTGGCCTCGACCAAGAGCGTGACGACTGGAATCGGGTTGCGCTGCTCACGAGTCACCGGCTCGCGTCCAGTAGCCACGACCTCGATGTTCTGCAACACCGTCTTCAGACGCACATCGGGACGCCCCGGAGATCGAGGCAGATTCGCCACCATCACGTCGACGCGATCCCCCCGTTGCACGAGCTGCGTTACGCCGGCGAACTCGTTGACATGAACCGTCACGGCTCGCATCCCAGGGGGAACCGATGCGGCCAGCCACAACTGGTTCTTGTCAGTGAGGTGCGTCGGCAAAACCGGCTTCGCGGCCCGGACTGCCTCGCCTAGAACCTCGCCTTCAACAGCCCGCGCGTCGAGGAACGCTCCCTCCGGCAGTCGCGGTTCTTTCCAGGAAGAAACCTCAAGGTCACCCGCGCTGAGCCGGGTGCCCCGCGGCAAGTCTCGCGCCGCCACCACGATCGAGTGCTCCACCGGCACCGGGGTGGCCGTTTCGGCGAAGTACCCCGCGATCAACTGATAGAACAGGAACGTCGAAGCCGAAGCCCCGACCAAACCAATCCCGGTCACGATCAGCAGCTTTTTCTTCATCGGATTCCCGCTGCCTTCGGTCCCGTTCTCCCCGGTTGGGGGCTGGCGGTTTTGGGAGTCGTCAGACGCGTTTTTGGAGAACTTCGTTGGATCAGACATTTTGTCGCGGCGAAGGCGGCACGGGCTGTTGGGCATGCCGGCAACGGTGGTACGCACTACAGCCGGCCGACGACGCACTTATCGGCCGAAGCAGCGCGAGGTACGCACAGAACCTCACCGTTTCGCACTTGCCCGGCAACCCGAAGGGCGCACGGGTGTCGTCCCTTGGATGGTAGGGATAGCCGATCGAGGTCAGATATCAGCAAATCGCACTAGCCATCTACTCAATATCCCCTAGCGCGCAGGCCGCCTTTGGTACACCATTGGCCCCTTCGTGCGGGCTGGCAGCGGCCCACTAAGGCCCGCTTCTTGTTGAGCTTGACTTCGATACCTCGGCCACGACACGCCCCGTCGATCAAAACTTTTTATCAGAGTCATTCCCACGACAGGTGGCTAAGGTCGGTGTGCTACGATTAGGGCCTCAGACCATCAGTGATTCCCTGCCCGTTGTACTAGTCTTGTCAAGATCTTTGGAGGATTCATGAGTACCAACCGCACGCCCGCGGAGGTCCTAACCTACGCGAGAGAGAACGACGCCCGGATGCTGGATGTACGGTTCGCTGACTTGCCCGGGCTCTGGCAGCACGTCACCTATCCCATCGAGCAGCTCGACGAGTCCGTCTTTGAAGACGGCTTTGGTTTCGACGGTTCTAGCATCCGCGGCTGGCAGGCGATCAGCGAGAGCGACATGCTCATCGTGCCCGACCCCGCCACGGCGATGATGGACCCGTTCACGAGCGTGCCGACGCTCATTCTCGTTGCGGACATCGTCGACCCGATCACCAAGCAGCATTACGAGAGGGACCCGCGCTGGATAGCCAAGAAGGCGGAGAACTACTTGCAATACACCGGCGTGGGCGACACGGCTTTCGTCGGCGCCGAGTCGGAGTTCTTTATCTTCGATAACGTGCGGTTCGACCAGTCTTACAACTACGGTTTCTACTATATCGACGCCGAGGAGGGCCGTTGGAACTCCGGCCGCGAGGAGAACAACCTGGGGTATCGGCCTCGCTACAAAGAAGGGTACTTCCCCGTACCACCGACCGACCATCACCAGGACCTGAGAACCGAAATGGTCGAGGTCATGGCGCAATGCGGACTCTCGATCGAGTGCCACCACCATGAAGTCGCCACGGGCGGACAGGGCGAGATCGACCAGAAGTTCGACTCGCTGTTGCGTTCGGCCGACAACATGATGCTTTACAAGTACATCGTGCGCAACGTCGCCTTCCAGCACGGCCACACCGTGACCTTCATGCCGAAGCCTCTGTGGAATGACAACGGCAGTGGCATGCACACGCACATGAGCATTTGGCAGGGCGATACTCCGCTGTTCGCGGGCGACAAGTACGCCGGCCTTAGCGACATGGCGCTGCACTACATCGGCGGCATCTTGAAGCACGCACCGGCGCTGGTGGCGATCACCAACCCGACGACGAACAGTTTCAAGCGGCTGGTCCCCGGCTTCGAAGCGCCGGTGAACCTGGCCTACTCCCGCCGGAACCGCTCCGCGGCCTGCCGCATCCCGATGTACTCGCCGAGCCCGAAGGCCAAGCGCGTTGAGTTCCGCTCGCCGGATCCGGCATGCAACCCCTATCTGGCGTTCGCGGCCATGCTCATGGCCGGCCTGGACGGCATTCAGAATAAGATCGATCCAGGCGAGCCGCTCGATAAGGACATTTATGATCTGACTCCTGAGGAGTTGCAGAATGTGCCGTCCCTGCCGGCATCGCTCGAGGGCGCGCTCGATGCCTTGGAGAAGGATCACGAGTTCCTGACCAAGAACGACGTCTTCACCGAGGAGGTCGTCGAGACCTACATCGACTACAAGCGCACCGCCGAGGTCGATGAGATGCGGCAGCGCCCGCACCCTTACGAATTCGCGCTGTATTTCGATATCTAACAAGCAAAGCGAGAAGAGCTTCTAGGCAGTTGCCTAATCCGGCCCTCTCGGCGGCCGGATCTCTGTTTCGCAAGGCATCGCTCCACGACCGATCCTGCGCCGCCGCTTATGCCGGTAGCCGTATTCCGTCGGCGCCTTCCGCACCTTCTCACCGCCCGCCTTCGCCGAACGGTTTGAGTTATCATCGGAGCGTCTTTCCGCGACGCCTGACACCCGGCGAACCGGTGTCTTCCCTGCCCGCCCCTGCTCGCTGTTTGCGAGGGGCGTTGTTTGCGAGGGGCTGTCGGCGAGCGGGTATTGCGACGGCTGCAAGTGGGTAGCATCCTAAGAGACTCGATGGACTCGTCAGCGCTCGACCGTCCGGTCAACCCAAAGTGGACCGCGCGCGACATCGTCGCCCGCTCCTGGCAAGTTCTGCGTCAAGAGGGAGCCGTGAGCCTGTGGTTCAAGATGCTCGGCGAGCTGTTCTACAGGCGGCTCGTCGTCATCGAGCAACCGTTGCCGCCGAGCGGCCGGGGCATTCGGTTGTCCGAAGATGTCCAAACGGGGTCGCTCACGACCGACGATCTGGACGAGTACATCGCGGCACGTCCCCTGGCGGATCGGGAAACCGTTCGGCAAAGGCTGCAACAGGGAGAGGCCTGCCTGTTAACTCGCAAGGCGAATCAAATCGTTGCGGTGTGTTGGGCGGCTACGGGCCAAGGATACATCGAATACCTCGATTGCCGGATCCAACTCGCACCCGATCGTGTCTACCTTTATGAGGCGCTCGCGATCAGGCAATTTCATGGGACGAAGACCGGTCATCAGCTCAATGCTTATGTCGCGGAGCATTTTCACAAAGCCGGCTATGCAGGGCTTGTTGGGGCGGTTCTGCCTGAGAACGAGCGCGCGCTGCGTATGTTTCGGAAGATGGGCTTTCGACCCATCGGTTGGATACGCTGCTACCGGCTGGGCCCCTGGCGCCATTATTCCTTGCAGTTTGCGCCGGGCATCGAACCCTTCTCCATGAGCCGCGAGCGGGCAAAGCCGGATGCCATCGGCGCCACCGACACAGCCGCGACCCAAGCACGCGCCGCGAAACGGCTGTAATCAATCTGCCTGCCGTAGACTGAGGGCAAAGGGCGGCCCGTCCAATCAGCATGTCGCATGGAGACCCTCCTAGACCTTCTTGACCGGTTCACTTCGCTTGGGAACCGGGAGGCGATTCGCTACCACAACGGCTACCGAACCTGGAAGCTGACCTACCGGCAACTCTACCGCCGCATCTGTGCCTTCGCCGGCTTTCTCGACCAGAGGAGCGTGCGTAAAGGAGACCGGCTGCTGCTGTGGGGAGAGAACCGTCCGGAATGGGCGGTGGTGTTCTGGGCCTCTGTGGCTCGTGGCGTCGAGGTGGTCCCGATCGATTTTCATAGCTCGATCGAGTTCGTCCGCCGGATTCAAAGCGAGGTCTCGCCGCGGTTGATCGTCGTGGGTGACGAGCCGGCACGCGAAGCCGGAGCCTCGGTGGGCAGTTTGGGCACAGCGGTCGTCTTCTTTCGCGACGTTGCGGCCCTGCCTGAGAAGGATTCACTTTCGGCCGTCACCGTCAGCCGTGACGATGTTGTCGAAATCCTCTACACCTCAGGCACAACGTCGGAGCCGAAGGGCGTCGTGCATCGTCACCGTAACCTCTGCGCCAACCTCAACCCGATCGGCCGCGAGATCGCCCGCTACCGCACGCTCGCCCGCCCCTTTCAACCCATTCGTCTGCTGGACGCGCTGCCCCTCAGCCACATGTTCGGCCAGTTGGCGGGACTGTTCGTCCCGCCTCTGCTCGGCGGGGCGGTCGTCTTCAGCGACGACTACAGTCCGGGCGCCCTGATCGAGACCGTCCACCGCGAGCGCGTTTCGGTGATGATCAGCGTCCCGCGACTCCTGCAAAACGTTCGCAACGAACTCGAGAGAAGATTCGACGTGCACGGGAGACGTCCGCGCTATCACGGGATTGGAGGCGTGGTCGAACGCTGGTGGATGTTCCGCGACGTCCATCGGCGCTTGGGCTTGAAGTTTTGGTGCGTCGTGGTGGGAGGCGCGCGTCTCGACGCCGACCTTGAGGACTTCTGGAAACGGCTGGGCTTGGTCGTCGTCCAAGGCTACGGGCTTACCGAGGCCAGCCCCGTGGTCGCCATCAACCATCCCTTCCACGCACGGCGTGGCTCGATCGGCAAGGCGGTCGAGGGTCAGGAGGTGAGGCTGGCGCCGGACGGCGAGATCCTCGTACGCGGCGAAAGCGTCGTCGGCGAATACGTCGGCTCTACGGGCGAGTCCGCGACACGCGTCGAAAGCGGATGGCTGCACACCGGCGACGTCGCCGAGATCGACGGCGAGGGACGGCTCTACTTCAAGGGACGCAAGAAAGACATGATCGTCACCGCCGACGGGCTCAACGTCTTTCCACAGGATGTCGAGTCGGTGCTGCAAGCGCTGCCGGCCGTCAAGGAAAGCGTCGTCATCGGGCGCAAACAAAACGGTGACGAGCGCATCCACGCCGTGCTGATCCTGCACGAAGGGGCGCACGATCCCGACTCCGTCATCCGTGCGGCCAACAGCCGGCTGGAAGCTCATCAACGCATCCAAAGCTGGTCCGAGTGGCCCGCCGCGGACTTTCCGCGCACAGCCTCCACCGAGAAGATCAAGCGCGGGGAGGTTGCGCGCTACGTCGCCGCCGAGACCGGCGCGCGCACCGAGACGCCGCCTGCGGCCGGCGGCGTGAAGGGCGCCCTGGCCGAGCTAACCGGCCGGGATGCCGCGACTCTAGAGCCTGAAACGCAACTCGAAGAAGACCTCGCGCTCTCTTCGCTGCAGCGAATGGACCTGCTCGCGCGCCTCGAGAACGAGTTTGCCATCGAACTTGATGAGGAGCAGTTCGCGCGGCTACGCACCGTTGGCGAGTTGGAAACAGCAGTGACAAGCACAGAACGGCCCACCGGCGCATCGGGAGCCGTGCCCACGCGTACGCTTCCCGAGGAAGGCACGGAGGGAAACGTGGTCGAAGCAACCGAGCCCGCCGTCCCGCGCGCGCCCACACCAACGTTAGCCATCCTGCCCCGCTGGAGCCGTGCTCTTCTGGTGCGGGCGGGCCGGGCAGTCTTTCTCAACCTTTTCGCATTGCCGGCCATGCGGCAGATGATCAAGTTGCGCGTCGAGGGTGTCGACAACCTCGAGCACGCTCAGCCGCCGCTCATCTTCGCCTCCAACCACCTCAGCCATTTCGACACGGCTTGCATCTCCGCCGCGCTGCCCCGCCGTTGGCGCAGGCTACTTGCCCCCGCCATGTCGCAGGACTACTTCCGTACCTACTTCGAGCCCCGTGGTGAGCCGTGGCAAGAGCGCTGGAAGGTCGCGGCGCAGTTCTATCTGGCGTGTGGCCTGTTCAACGCCTATCCTCTGCCGCAAAGGATGGGCGGAACTCGGCGGGCGCTCAAGTACACCGGCGAGCTGATCGACGCCGGCTTCTGTCCGCTGGTCTACGCCGAAGGCGAACGCTCGCCAACAGGCAGGATGCAGCCATTCAAGACAGGTATCGGCCTCATGGCGATCCGGCTCAAGGTGAGCATTGTCCCAGTGTTTATCTCCGGTACATACGAGATCCAATCCGTGCATGATGAATGGCCCAAACCCGGTGAGGCCATCGTTCGCTTCGGCAAGCCCTTAGACTTCGACGCGGGCCAAAGCTACGGCGAGGCAGCAAGTCGAATCGAGGATGCCGTCCGGGCCTTGACTGTGGCCTAGTGCTTTGTTTCCAGACTGAGCCCATTGAAGCTACGAAGCGTGCCTTGTTGCGCGGGCCTCCTGGCCGGCCGCGTCGACCTCCGGGTCGACGTTTCTGCCCCCACAACCCCCCTCTCCCAGGCACGGGAGAAGACCGGCGCGGACGCCGGTCCTGCCCGCCAGAGGCGCGCGCCACACCCGATCAAGCGCTCCCCATGAGCACTCAAACTTCAGGATCGATCCTAGTTCTCGACGACAGGCTTATGTCGTCCATGACATAGTACAGTCATGGCAGTACGGACGACCATTAATATCCCTGAACCTTTGCACGAAGAACTCCGCCATCGGGCGCAGCAATCAGGCACCTCGATCCGCGCGTTGATTATCCGAGCCATCGAGCACTCCTATGGCGGCCGTAAGGAGGGTGAATTCGTGACCGGCCCAATGGTCCAGGGAAGCGGCAAGCTGGGTCCCGCCTTTCCGGAGGACGAGAATCCTCATGACCTCGTTTTTTCCTGACCTGAACGTTTGGATGGCTCTTCAAGCGCGCTTGACAGCACCAACGGTCGACACCCTCTACGTATCTTCGGTCAGCCTCGGCAAAGTATTCCGACCTCTGAGTTGGAGGCCGTCAAGCAAACCATGCCGCCTCTATTCCGCCAACCCCGCCTGCCAATTGAGCATTACCGTAACGGGTTGAGCGGTTTGCTCCTCTGCAAGAGTGTTGATCAGAAAGCGTTGGCCATCGGCTGAAACGTCGTACTTGGGCCGAAACCCGTGAGCTGCGGGGATTCGCGTGCGAAACAGTCCGCGGGGTGTGCCGACAGCAAATGAAGAGCCTCTCTGTACCTTCACCGACATCAGCATACCGTCGCTAGCGATATAGAAAAGCTCCGCGCCGTCGCCGCGCCAGCGCGGGAACACACCGCCATGGACCGAGATTGGCCACTTGTCGCCTGTGGCAGGAAAGGGTTGCACATAGACTTTAAACTGACCCGACTCGTTCGATGCGTAAGCTACATACTGGCCGTTGGGTGAGAACTGCCCGCCCCCCTGGATAAACTTCTCCTCAAGGTAGGGTACCGACGCGCGGTCTCCATCAAGTGGGGTAACCCACAGATCTGAATCGGTGGTCTCTCCCTTTCTGGACCGCAGAATGTATTTCCCATCGCTCGACCAGTCCCAGGCCAAACCTACTTCGTCGGTCAGTAGCTCGGGGTCACCCACCCCTGTGGAAGCAGTCAGATAGATCCGCGACTTGGCGTCGTCTCCAAACCAATGGAAGGCAATCCTCCGGCCATCAGGTGACCAAATCGGCCCTCCGTCGAAATGTGGGCGGGATGTGATTTGCATTCGCCGGCCACTGGCGAATTCCAGTACCGAGATGTCATTCTTGGCTTGGCCCCAGAAGGGTACGTCAAAAGCAACTCGCCCCTCATCTGGAGACAGTTCGACCCAAGCGTAGTGTTCCGAATCTCCCACGACATCGAGACGCCCTCCGGCGCGGTCGAACCAAACGAGCTGCCCTAGGTGTTCAGAACCCGTAGAGCCCAGGACCAAACTCCCGGTGTTCGAGACAGAAAAGCCGGCTGTAGCTTGCCGTACGCCATCGACTGGGACGGACGCGGCGACGAAGAAAGGCTTTCCGGTCAACTCGAGGCTACCGGCGTCAAACGGCTGGGCCATCAGGTTTTCGTCCACAACGTGCAGGATGTAACCGCTGGGATGAGTGTCTATGGGCGGCGAATAGGCAACCTGAGCGAATCCTGCGAGCAGCCGGCGACCTGTTGCGCCCTGCTGCGCCGGCCGCTCAGAGCCGGGGCCGATCTTGGCCAAGTATATTCCCTCTCTTTCCTTGGCGCTATCTTTAGTCACCACAACATAAAGGAAGTGCTCCCCATCAGGCAGGAAGGTGGGACGGCGGTGGCTGAGTTCGCCAGCGGCGCGGTCGAGAGTCGTAACTGGCGTGGCCTCGCCCCCGTTGGGCGAGACTCGGTGGAGTCCCGTCTGCGCGAGCGGGGCAAACAGAATCACCTCTTCGCCACTTGTCCCGCCAGCCGACCACGCACCTCCCCGGCCCGCCGGCGCATCGCACACCAGTCGCGGTTCACCTCCCCCGATCGCCAGCCGCTTAAGCTTTCCGTCGGCGAAAAAGGCCACTTGCCGACTGTCGGGTGACCAGAAGGGATAGCGGGCGTCTTGGGTTCCCGCAAGCGAGTGGGCGTCCACAGAGTCGAGGGGCCGATGCCAGAGCATTCTCGATCCATCTTTCGACTCTCCACCGAACACCAGGTGTTGCCCGTTGGGCGAAATCGTCGGCGGCCCCATCATAGGCAAGGGCAAGAACGTAGTGCCTTCGGGAGGATGGACGTAAAAGGTCGTCGGCGTCGGCCCCTCGGCCTGCTCCCTCGACGGCTCGGCGAAATATGCAACCCCGACTGCCAGCGCCCCGATTGTCGCGACTGCGGCGATAACCCAGCCGAGGTGCTTGCGTTTCGCTAGGATTCCTCGAGCAGCAGGAGCGCCGGGTGGTGCCGGACCTACACTCGCCTCGGCCGCGTCCTTTCCCGGGGGTCGTGGCACGGGAAAGACGAACCGGTATCCACGCCGCGGGATGGTTTCGACGAAGCGGGGATGGCTGGCAGAGTCCCCCAGCGCCTCGCGAATCTTGTTGATGGCGGTATTGAGGCTGTGGTCGAAATCGACGAAGGTGTCGTCGGGCCAGATTTCCTGCCGCAAGTCCTCACGGCTGACGACTTCGCCCGAGCGCTCAAGTAATAGAGCCAGTACCCGAAAGGGCTGGTCCTGCAGCCGCACGCGGATGCCGCTCTTGCGGAGTTCGCCGGTCTGCAAGTCGGCTTCGAACGCCCCGAAGCGCACCCTCCGGCCGTTGCTCGATCCCGTTTCCATCGCGGTCAAGCTTCAGGGGTCGTCAACCTGGGCAAAGTATAGCACTGCCTTGAACCCCGCCGGCCGCTTGCTTCGGCGGCCTCCTTCGTAGATGAGGTCGCAACATAAGTTCCTTCGTTTCTGCGATTTGACTCTCTAGAAAAACTTGCGGGCCTGTTGAGCGTGCGGCGACCCGCTCTGCATTGAGGTACCCGCTCACCTGGCTGATTCTGGCCTCACCTGAACCCCAACCGGGAGGTCGAGGTCATGCGCAGGTCATTCGCAACTTCACTCATTCTCAGCGTTTTCTCAGTAGTCATTGCAGCGGAGGTCGCCCGAGCTGCTTCCGCACCAGTCACACGCCCGGACGTCAAGCTTACGGTAAAGATATACGACTACGCCGGGGTTTCCCCGCGGACTCTGGGCGGAGCCAGGGCCGAGGCTGCCCTACCGGACTCTCTGGACCGAACCGCCCCGGACCCCGCCAGCCGATCTGCTCTCAGGTTCCGGTGTTCACGTCACTGGTTCTGAGGATTCTCCCGAAGGCCACGGCGGAAAAGTTCCCGGTACCCGCCAGCTGTTTCGGCTACGCGGCGTTGCCTTCGCGAAAGGGGGAGTTCGGGACGCACGCCGATGTGTTCGTGCACCGGGTGCGGGAAGAGCAAGCGCGCATCCCAGGAGGTATTGCGATCTCGACGGGACAGCTCTTGGGACACATCATGGCTCACGAAGTCGGACATCTGTTACTTGGTAAAGGGAGCCACTCGCGGAGCGGCCTGATGCACATCCCGTGGCAGGAGAAGGAATTGCTACGAGCCGCTCGGGGACAGTTGATCTTCACGCGGAAGCAGGCCGGGCGGATACATGCACAATGGAAAGAGCGGTTGGTGTCGGCAAGCGTCGCGATGGCTGCTGCTACTGGTCGCCTGATACCTGCCGCAGCAGCGGCAAGATCAGTTCCCCCGACCTTTGTCACGAAGCTCCAGGTACGGCTCTACGACTACGCGCGGCTGTCGCCGGCGATGATCGAGTGGGCCACCGAGGACGCCAAGGAGGTGCTCTCGGAGGCCGGGATTCCGACTCGCTGGCTGGACTGCTCGATGAGTCTGTCCGACGAGGAACTCGATCCTGCTTGCCGGGTCCCATCCGGTCCGACCGTTGTGGTGCTGAAAATCCTGCCGCGCGAAATGGCGGAGCGGTTCACCGTGCCGGAAGGGAGCTTTGGCTTCGCCGTGCTTTCGGACAAAGCGAACGGGTTCGGCAGCCAGGCCGTTGTCTTCTATCACCGTGTGAACGAACTCGCGGCTGACATGGATTCCTACCGCTCTGTCGCGCTGGGTCACATTCTGGCGCATGAGATCGGGCACTTCCTCCTTGGTTCGGGAAGTCATTCCAACCAAGGGATCATGAAGGCGACTTGGCAGAACGGAGACTTGGAAAAGGCGATCCGCGGTAAGTTTCGCTTCACACGTTTCGCTTCACCCCAAAGCAAGCCAAACGGATGAGGGCCCGCTTCCAACAGCGAGTCAGGGCCGGGGAAAGCGATCAGGCGGCCGCAGAAGATTTGGCCGTTGCGGCCCGCCCCGTCCAATAGAGAAGTCGGGGTATGCACTTGACTCCCGACGGTGGTCGGCGACTGCGGCGACCGCACCCTGAGGGGCATAGCCGCCGCTCATTGCGCCCCGCGGGGGGACGGCAGCGGTTGACTTTGAAACCTGAAGGCGAAGCGCTCTTGAAACTCCCCAGAGCGAATAGTCCTCCAGAGCCCGGATACTCAGTCAAGTGCATACCCCAGTAGAGAAGAAGTGGGCTTGCTCCCCTAGGCCGGCTGGTCTCCCGGGCGATCGCCCAGAACGGGACTTGGAGGCAGCGGTTGAAGTTTCGCTTCACCCCAACAGGGCTGGGCAACTTGCTCCCCTAGGCCGGCTGGTCTCCCGGGCGAAGAGGGCTGGGCAACCGCCGGATGTATAATCGCGGGTACGTGACACGCTTGATCGCTCCACGCCGGTTACTTCTCAGCTTTGCCTTCGTCACCACGACTCTTCTTCAGGCTCAGCAGCCGGGTGAACCCGAGCGCGAGTGGGTGCGCGAGACCCGGTACCAACCTTCGCCGCTCCGGCTCGCGGGAGAGTTTCCCGGCTCGGCGCTGAGCCGCCCCGGCCACACGGCGGACTGGCCCGCCATCACCTACGGCGTCGACGACGCGCTCTACTGCGCCTACGTCGAATGGGACGGCAAACAGGCCGACCGAGTCGTGGCGCGGATTCACAAACCACACATAGGCCCGTCCGACCCCATCGAGGTCAGCGGTTGGGGCGACCACTATTCCCCGGCGATCGCCGCCACGCCTGACGGCGCCCTGGTGGTCTGGTCCAGGCAGGTCGACGGGAACTTCGAACTGTTCAGCCGCACGCTCTCCCCGGAAGGCGAGCTCTCGGTGCCCTACCGTCTCACGCGCTCGCCGCACAGCGACTTCAACGTCAAGACCGTGTCCGACGGCGCCGGCAACGTCATCATCGCCTGGCAGTCCTTCCGCAACGGCAATTCCGACATCTACGCCCGCCGCTTCAACGGCGACGCGTGGGGACCGGAAGTCCGCATCTCCACCAGCGACGCCAACGACTGGCAGCCCGCCGTGGCCCTCGATTCGTCCGGCACCGCCTGGGTCAGTTGGGACTCCTATCACCACGGCAACTACGACGTCTTCCTACGCTCGTTCAACGGCACCCGTCCCGGCGAAGTCATCCCTATCACGACCGAAACGGCCGCGCAATTCCATTCAAGCGTCGCCGTCGATGCCGACGACCGTGTCTGGGTCGCCTGGGACGAAGGTGGCGAGAACTGGGGCAAGGACTTCTCGCGCTCGAGCGCGGTCGACGGCAGCCGCGGCCTCTACAACTCACGCTCCATCGGCCTTCGCGTGTGGGCCAACGGACGCCTCCAGCAGCCCTCGGCGGACGTCTCGCAAGTCCTCTCCGGCGGGATGACGCGCTACGCCGCTCTTCCGCATCTCGCCTTTGATGGCAGTGGGGCCCTGTGGCTGCTGTTCCGCCACTGGACTCTCTCCGAACCGATCACCGCGCACCAGTTCTTTGCCACGCACCTGAGCGGCGGAAAGTGGTCGCTGCCGTCGCGGCTCTCCAAAAGCTCGGGCCGCGCCACGCAGTTCGCGTCGCTTGCGCGGACCCCCATGGGCCGCACTACGGTCGCCTATGCCGGCGATGGCCGCTCGGCGGACAACGTCCCCACCGAGCAGTTGCACGCCCTGCACTACCGCGCGTACGTAACCGATCTGCCCAAAACCAACCAGCCAGTGGCCGCTCAACTCACCGAAGTCACGCTTCCCCGCCCTGCCGAGCGTCCGCCGCGCCGACGGCCTTCGCGACTACCAGTGGTGGTGGACGCAAAAGGCCGTCGACTTGATGACGCACGCGCCCGTGTTCGTCGGCATCTATAGTTACGAGCACAGCCTGCAGCGGCCGGGCGGCCATCGCAACCTGCTCTTCCTCAAGCGCGGCGCGCCGATGCGCCTGATCGACCGCGAGCGTAGGCCCGAGGACAACCTGCCTCCGAATCTGTGGAAGTGGATCGAGGGCAACGTCCTCACGCAACCCGGGCAGAAGGTCGTCGTCGTCCCGCACACGTTCGGCTCGGGCCCGCTGGCTGATTGGAACTGGCCCAACCCAGCCTACGACTCGGTACTCGAGATCTACCAGGCATTCCGTGGCAGCTACGAGGCTTGGCGGCTGCCCGATGACGAGAAGCGCGGCCCCACGCAGACCGACGAGCCCGGACACTTCGCCCGCGACGCGCTCGAGAAAGGCAACGTCTACGGTTTCGTCTCCTTCAGCGACCACTTCTCGACGCACAATAGCTGGGCCGCAGTTTGGGCCGAAACCGAAGACCGTCAAGGCATCCTCGACGGGATGCTTGCCCGGCACAGCTATGGCGCGAGCGACGAAATCATCGTGCGCGCCTCGGCGGACCGCTACATGCCGGGCGCGAGGTTCGAAGCCTCCACTGCACGCCCTCCCCAGATCGAGGCCGAGATCGAGGCGCCCGACGAGATCCTACGGATCGACGTGGTCAAGAACGGCAAGTACGTCTACACGACGCGGCCGGGTAAGCGCACGGCCAAGGTTTCCTACCGTGATCTCGATGCGGCCGTCGGAGAAACTTACTACTACCTGCGCGTCTTCCAGCGCGATCCCGAGAACCCAACAGGCGATCCCGAAGCAGCGTGGATCTCCCCTTTCTTCGTCACCTACAAGGAGTGAAATGTGACTTGTCGATTTACTCGTGCTCAGGGTTTGAGATGTAGGGGCACGGCATGCCGTGCCCTCGTACCACAACACCCTCCAATATCAGACTCACCCGAAGAAAAGCGGCGATCTCGCAACAAGCTCCTGTGGGTCGCCCTGTGTTTGCTCCTCGCGGGCCTGGGCTGCTCGGAATCACCCGACGCTCCAACTGCGTCAACCGATCAGACCAGCGCAAGACCCCATCCGCTCGACCAACGTCCACAACCGTGGGAGAGAAGGCCCGAGCCGATTCTCTCAGCCGGCACGACCCAGCAAGCTTGGTCAAAGGTTGTCCTCTATACGCCTCACGTCCTCCGCCGGGACGGCAAGTTCAAGATGTGGTACCTGGGCACCTCGACCGGCTCCCGCTCTTCGGACATCGCCCTCGGGTACGCCGAGTCCGACGACGGCATCGAGTGGCGAGAGTATGACGGTAATCCGATCCTCACGGGCGACGACCTACCTTGGGGCTCGAACTTTCAAACACCTTTTGTGCTGTTCGACGACGACGAGCACATCTACAAGATGTGGTTCGTGTCGGTGACGGAGATTGAGCGCGATGAGGCGGGACAGATGACCGAGATGACACAGGCGCTCGGCTACGCCACCAGCAGCGACGGAATCCGGTGGCGGATTCACCCCGAGCCAATCTACGAATCAGGCCGTTCGCCGTCAGTCATTAAAGAAGGCCCCGGACGCTATCGCATGTGGATGGGATCGCGGCCGAGTCGCCAACATCCCCCCGGCGATCTCTATCGAAACATCTACGAGTTCACCTCAACCGACGGCGTCCAATGGGAACGCTCCGATCAGCCGGTCTTGCAGCCCACGGGCAGGGCGAACTCGACCGTCTATCCATTTGTCCTCAAATGGGGTATCCACTTGACTCAGGTAGCCCCTAGGCGTTGTGGTTTGGTCGATCCATGGACGCCAGCACACTGCACCCAGAATGCACCCTGGGGCGCCAGACGCCGGTCTGCAGGCAATTGGGCCACGAGGCTGCGTTTCGGGCCGATCAAGGATTACGCACGCGCCATGGCCATCGCAGGCTTGGAAACGTGGTGCTATCGGCAAGCCTTTCCGGGGGCCGCCAATGGCCAACCACAGTATGTTGTGGTCACCTGAGTCAAATGGATACCCCACTTGTCCTCAAAGAGAACGACACGTACTACATGTGGTACGGCTGCCACCTCGACGGAGGGACGTTCGAGATCTTCTGCGCGACCTCGCGCGACGGCACCCACTGGGACACCGACCACAGCCGCGAGGCCTTCCCTGCCGCCCATGGTCTTGAAGGAGGCAGAGATCTGTTCGACGGCCGCTACACCTCGACACCCTCGGTCGTCAGTCTCGAAGACCGCTACTTGATGTATTACTCGGCGCGCGATTGGCAGAACGAGTACACCGACAACCAGGGCCGCACTCGAACCGACTCGGCCGGCGTTTACGCACACATCGGCGTCGCCGAGCTATCCACGGAATCAACCGAGCCGTGACCGTAAGGGAGCGGTCCGGCACGAACCCCGGCGCCACTCAAAGGCCTCTAGCCTGCGCCCTGCCAATGTCCTTCGGGAGCGAGAATTGGCTGGCTGTCCCCAGGTGCACCGCTGCCGCCCTTCCTGCGCCGGGAAGCCGTCACCCCTTCGGTCGCACAGGTGAAACGAAGTCATTCGGCTTCACGGCCAACAGCGAACAGTCGAGCTTGCTGACGACCTTCTCGGCGGTATTGCCGATCAGAAACCCGTCGAGGCCGGAGCGCGCGACGGTGCCCATCACGACCAGGTCCATCCGGCGGCGCTTGGCAAAGCGGGGTATGGCCCCGCCGGGAGTGCCTTTGATGAAGTGGATTCGATCGCGCTCGATAGACACGCCCTCCTTGGCAAGAAAATCCTGGAGGTCCTCACGCCTCTCGGCACGTTTGGAGGTGATGTACTCTTCCAACTCGCGGCGCTGCCCCCCGGAATGCCCGCGCAGTATCCTCTCCCCGAACACACTCCACACGTGGATCAGGTGCAATTCGCCGCGGTCCCACTCGGCCAGCGCTCGCGCCACGTTGATCACCTTGTGGTTCATCGCCGCTTGTTGCGGCTCGTCCCGCACGGGATCGACGCATGCCAGGATAGCCTTGTGGCGGCGCGCGCCCGTCGGCTTCACCAACTCGACCGGGCAGGGGCAGTTCCGCAGCAGGTCCATGGCTGTCGAATCGACCAGATGCAAAATCCCGCCCTGATGTGCTGTCTTCATCACGAGGTCATGGCGGTTGCGCAATACTTCGCGGATGATCTCGGCGAACGGCTTGCCGAAAAGCACCTCCGTCCCTGCTTTCACTCCCTTGGCGCGCAAGGGAGCCACAAGCTTCTCGAGAACCGCCGCCTTGTGCTTGGCCAAGTTGGCTGGCAGCGCCCACGCCGGCGGGTTCAAGCGCGCATGGAAGAGCGGCTCTTCCTCCACGACGTCCACCACCTTGAGGGCCGCGCCGGTTGCCTGGGCCAGCCGCGCGGCGCGGGTCAGCGCCGGATGCTTGTCAAAAGCAGCGTCAGCGAAGACAAGAATTCTCTTGAAGAGCTTCATCAGCGAGACCATCCTCCACTAGACAACGCGTTCCGTGTGGCAGTCGCGTCTCGATTCGCAACGTCGGGGCGCCGCATGCCGCGGCTTTCGACAAAATGGCGTCTCGGCTTCGTGGAAACGTGACCGAAGGTTCGAGCTGCTCTACTACTGACTCTCGCGAATTATGCTGACAGGACCCATGTTCACATGTAGGGGCACGGCATGCCGTCCCCGTCTTCCAAGGTTACTGTAGTTGCGAGTCTCACTAGGTTCGATCGGCAGCGATGCCCGGCCGCGCCACGCCATAAGACCGCGAAATCACTGCGGCGCCCTAGTCCAGGTTGGCCTCGAGCATCGCGCGATTAAGTACTGAGCAGTTATCATAGACGGTTTGCCATGCCAAACTCACCCGCTTCCGACGCGCAACGTCCCGTAGCCATCGTCACCGGCGGCAGCCGCGGCATCGGACGGGCCATCGCCAAGGAGTTGTCAAGCACCCATCGCGTGATCGCCACCTACCGCGGGCGCGAGGACGCCGCACGCAGCCTGCAAAAGGAAACCGGCGTCGAGATCTTCCAGATTGACGTGGGCCAGGCCGAGGACCGCGACCGGCTGCTTGCTTTCTGCCGCGAACACTTCGGGCAACTCGACTTGCTCGTCAACAACGCCGGCATGGCGCCGCGTCAACGCCTCGACCTGCTCGAAGCCACCGAAGAGAGCTTCGACGAGGTGCTCAACACCAACCTCAAAGGCCCTTACTTCCTCACCCAGTCCGCTGCCCGCTGGATGAGCGAACGCCAGTCGGGCCGCGTGGTTTTCATCACGTCGATCTCCGCTTACACCTCATCGCCCAACCGCGGCGAGTATTGCGTATCGAAGGCGGGCCTCAGCATGGCGGTGAAGCTCTTCGCCGACCGGCTGGCCCCTGACGGTATCGGAGTGTTCGAGATCCGGCCCGGCATCATTCGCACCGACATGGTGGCGCCGGTGGTTGCCAAATACGAAAAGCTCGCTGCCGAAGGACTACTTCCCCAAGGCCGGCTCGGCGAAACTGACGACGTCGCCCGCGCGGTGCGAGCCGTTGCCGACGGCCTACTCGACTACTCCACGGGCCAAGCGCTCGATGTCGACGGTGGCTTCCACCTACGAAGACTCTAGCGCTAGCGCCACCCGCGGAAGGTTTGTATTATACTGGCGTCCGAGCACACGCGAATGCAAATCGCAAGCCTGCCATCAGAAACCTGGATTTACACTATCCTTGTCCTAGCGATGTGGGTGGGCGCTCATTGGCTGCCATCCTGGGTCAAAGGTAAAATCCCCGCGCGTGGGTGGAGCCCACGCACGCCGTACTGGTTGGCGGTCGGTCCCTTCTGGGTCCCTCCTTTCGTTTTCAACCTTAGCTGGAATTTCGTGGTCCACGACCAGGCCTCACGATGGTTCGGCGTGGCTCTCTGCGTACCTGCTATTTGGGCCGTGGTTCGCGCAAACAAAGTTGGCTTGAAAGATGCCCCGCCTGAGGGGTTGCTGAGCTTAGGCGTTGCGAGCCGCAGCGGCAGTAGAGAGCTGCCGCTAGCCGGCGCGAGACCGGACGAAGCGTCTTCCGCAACCTCGGCGCCCACCCCCGATCCCTAACCGTCCAAGTCGCCCGATTTGGCCCTTTTTTGTCCTGAAATGAAGCAACGATTCCATTTTGTGCTGACCGGGACATGGGTAATAACCATTTGTAGGGGCGGACCGCCGTGTCCGCCCTCCGTCTTCGATCTGCTGAGCAGTCACGCCGGCGCGCGGGGATAGTAGGATGTAAGATTAGCTCTGCCGCTCGAGGCCCAACCGGCCGTGCCCGGCAGCGAGAAAGGTCGATCGAACATGGCGGAAGTGAATTTCGGTGTTGCCGGTCTTGGCGTGATGGGCCAGAACGTCGCACTCAATATCGAACGCAACGGCTTCCCCGTCATCGCTTACAACCGCGGGGCGGAGAAAGCCGACCGCATGCGCGAGCTGTCCACCGGCAAGAACGTCAAGGTGACGCAGTCGGTCAGCGAGTTCGCCCAACTGCTCGACAAGCCCCGCCGGATTCTATTGATGGTCACCGCGGGCAAGGGCACCGACGCCGTAATCGCCGACCTCCAGGGCGTACTCGAAAAAGGCGACATCATTATCGACGGCGGCAACGCCCATTTTCCCGATACCGAGCGTCGCCAGAAAGAATTGAGTGACGCGGGCTTTCACTTCGTCGGCTGCGGCATCAGCGGCGGCGAGAAGGGCGCGTTGCTGGGACCGAGTATCATGCCCGGCGGACATGAGGACGCCTACCGCCTCATCGAGCCCGTCGTCACCAAGATCGCCGCGCAAACCGAAGATGGCGCGTGCTGTACGTACGTCGGTGCCGGATCGGCGGGCCACTACGTCAAGATGGTGCATAACGGCATCGAGTACGGGATCATGCAGATCCTGTGCGAGGTGTACGACATTCTGCGCAAGTCGGCCGGGTTGCCGACCCCGCAGATCCGCGACATCTTCGCCAAGTGGACCGAAACCGAGATCACAGGCTTCCTGCTCGAAATCTCGGCCATCAACCTTGGCAAGACCGACGAGGAAACAGGGAGTCCTCTCGTCGAGCTAATTCTCGATACGGCGGGACAGAAGGGTACGGGTAAGTGGACAGCACAATCGGCGCTCGACCTGGGCGTGCCGACGCCGACGTTGAGCATGGCGGTCGAGGCGCGTATTCTTTCCGGGTTGAAGCCACAGCGCGTCCAGGCATCGAAAGTACTGCACGGTCCGGCTGCGAAATTCGAAGGAGACAAGGACGCGCTGGTGGCGTCGCTGTTCAACGCGCTTCACCTTGCGATCGTCGGTTGCTACGCGCAGGGGATGGCGTTGATTAGGGCGGCCTCCGAGGAGCACGACTACGGCGTGGACTTGAGCGAGGTGGCGCGCATCTGGAAGGCCGGCTGCATCATCCGGTCGAAGCTGCTCGACCCGATCAAGCGGGCGTACGCGGCGAATCCGAAGCTGATCAACCTGTTGCTCGACGACTCCTTCAGCGCGGTGTTGAACGAGAAGTCGGCCGACCTGCGCAACATCGTCAGCCTAGCTGCTGAAACCGGCGTGCCGGCGACCTGTTTGGGAGCGACCCTGGCCTACATCGACAGCTACCGCAGCGAGTTCCTGCCGGCGAACCTCCTGCAAGCGCAGCGCGATCTGTTCGGGGCCCACACCTATCGGCGACTCGACCGCGACGGCGTGTTCCACACCGAGTGGGAAGACTAGTGGTTGCCCGCTGTGACGTGTAGGGGCACGGCATGCCGTGCCCGCCTCGAAAGCACAACCGTTTGCTAAGCCGGACGCAGGCCACCTCTCGCGCTAACAGATGCCGCAACAAAAAAAACTGGAAGAGTTCCAACGCAAGCACGACTTCTTCGTTGCGCTTGACTCCGACGGCTGCGTGTTTGACTCGATGGAGATCAAACACAAAGAATGCTTCACGCCCGCGTTCATCAAAGTATGGAAGCTGCAAGCCGCGTCGAAGTACGCGCGTCAAGTCTGGGAGTTCGCCAACCTCTATTCGGTCGACCGCGGGGCCAACCGCTTCCCGGTGCTGGTGAAGAGCCTCGACCTACTCAAGGACTACCCGGCGGCGATGGCGCGAGGCGTAAAGATCCCCGACCTGAAGCCGCTGCGGGATTTCGTCAGCTCCGGCCTGCCACAGAGCAACGCGTCGCTGGCCAAGGTGCTGGAAGAGAACGCCGACCCCGTCCTCACGCGAACGATGGAATGGAGCAACGCGGTTAATGCCGCGGTCAGGGATACGGTCGAAGGAGTCCCGCCATTCCCCAAGGTGATCGAGTGCTTGGACAAGATCACCGAGCGTGCCGACCTCGCCGTGGTTTCCGGGACGCCGGGCGAGGCGTTGCAGCGCGAGTGGATCGAGCATAAGATCGATCACTACCCGTCGCTGATCGCCGGGCAGGAACTGGGAAAAAAGGCCGAACACCTGCGCGTGCTCAAGGCGGGCAAAGGCTATGCGCCGGACAACATGCTCATGATCGGCGACGCCCCTGGTGATCTGAACGCCGCGCGGGCCAACGACATCATGTTCTATCCGGTGAACCCAGGCCACGAGGAAGAATCGTGGGAGCGCCTCGACGCTGAGGCGCTCGATCGGTTCTTCGCGGGGACGTATCGGGGCGAATACGAAGAGGCTCGGACGGCTGAATTCTTAGCATTGTTGCCGGAGACGCCGCCGTGGAAGCGCGCGGCATCAGATGCGAGCGCTTCTTCATAGTGGCCCTCGCTTGCTTCCGGAGTCCTGTTTCTCGACACTGAAGACAGAGCCGTTTGCGCGCGATATCTTAACTAGCAGCGTGCTTCGTAAGTACGCGACGGTTCGATCTGAAATGTAGGGGCACGGCATGCCGTGCCCGCGCCAGGATGCCGGCGCATCGGTCCGCCGAGCAACCGAGCTTCAAACACGCCGTACATAGGAACCACACATGATCCACGTACCCCTCATTCGCTGGGGCGAACCCTACAAGAGCCTCGATCTCGACAAGGTTGTCCACTTCGATACCGGTGAGCCGATCGCCGAGGTTAGCCAGGCCGTGCCCGGCCAGGTGCGCCGCGACTTGCGCAAGTCCAAGAACGCGCGCGACGCCCTGCGCGAAATTCCCTGCGCCGAGCTGATCAAGATGGTCCAGAACGCCGGCCAACTCTTCATGAAGGAAGAGCTGCCTCTGGGGGACGGCTCGCAAACGCCCGACCAGTTCGTGCGCCAGCAGTCCGCGACCACCGGCCTGCCGGAGCACATGTGCCGCAAGAACATGGACAAGATCGCGTTCGTGCTCAGCCAGATGGACCGCATCCTCGACGCGCTGACCCGCGGCCTCGACCTGTCCATCCTCACCGCCGGCCACGGCTACGATTCTGAAAAGCGGCTGCTGAGCTACCAGGCGACCACCGACGTGCTCGGCATGGTGCTTCCAAGCAACTCACCCGGCGTACACACGCTGTGGATGCCGGTCGCCGCGATGCAGATCGGCCTGGTGCTCAAGCCCGGGCCGCAAGAGCCGTGGACGCCCTATCGCATGGTGCAGGCGATGATCCAAGCCGGCGTGCCGGCGCAGGCGTTCGCCGTCTACGCGGGAGGTGGGGATGTAGGAGCCGCCGTACTCGAGAGCTGCGGGCGAACGATGCTGTTCGGAAGCCAGGCCACCGTCGACCAGCACGGCGGCAACCCGCGAGTGCAGGTGCACGGGCCCGGCTACACCAAGATCCTCGTCGGCGACGACAAGATCGACAACTGGGAAGAGTATCTCGACCTCTTCGTCACAAGCGTGGCGCTCAACAGCGGACGCAGTTGCATCAACTGCTCGGGCATCTGGGTGCCGCGTCACGGCCACGCGATCGCCGAGGCCATGGCCGAGAAACTCGCCAAGATCGAGGCGCTGCCGCCGGAAGACCCCGAGGCACCGCTGGCCGCGTTCACCGTGCCGGGCGTGGCCGACGCGATTTCAGCCGCCATCGACGCCGATCTCGAAGCGTCCGGCTCGGCCGACCTGGTCGAGAAGGCTCGCGGCGGCAAACGTCTCATCACACGCGAACACTGTTCCTATCTGTTGCCGACGCTGGTCCATTGCGAGTCGCCCGCGCACCCGATCGCGAAGTTCATGTTCCCGTTCGCGACGGTGGTCGAATGCCCGCAGGACGAAATGCTGGCAAACATCGGGCCCACGCTCGTGGGTTCGGGCATCACCGACGACGAAAAGTTCCGCGCGGCCCTGCTCGACTCGCCCGACATCGACCGCTTGAATCTAGGACCGGTACCCACCACGAAGCTCGACTGGTTGCAGCCGCACGAGGGCAACATCGTCGAGTTCCTCTACCGCGCCCGCGCCTTCCAGTCAGCGTCAGCCGCGTAGTCGTTTCGCCCCGGAGGGGCCGATAATAGCCCACGGTTTCAACCGTGGGTATGCGGGCAACCATGCCCTCAAGCCCTGGAGGGGCGGCGGAGAACTTTCGACTCACCCTCCTGCCCTCGATACCGCTCCCGCTCTCATGCGCCTCCGGCACGCACCCACCGCGAACCCCCGACGCATAACCTAGCCGCGAAGCGGCGACCGGATGTTAGCCTGGGGTGACGCCGCTAGGCGGAACCCCAGGTCTCGAACCTCTTGTCTCGCGAGCCCTGACAGGGCGATGGAAAAGCCTCGGCGGACCGAGCCGTTGTCGGTTCAACAGCAGTCCGTATCGCCCTGGACGAGTGTCGCCGCCCCCGGCGCATGACTCGGGGGCCCTGGGGGCTCTCCCGAACTCTCGTTTTCACGAAATCCCGTGGAACGATCTGGCACTCCGCCGAGCTCGACTTGGCTCCTCTTCTTCCTCCGATTCCAGGGTAACAAGCGGATGGAAGGGGTTTGACCCACGTCGCGCGGCAAGTGATTGAAAGGAAGGGGAATCAATTTTTGGAAGATTCGCGACTCAAATTGCGGTTCGTGGTGCGATGGCAAGACGGAGTCCCAGGGGGGTGCCACGGATCATGGCAGGGTGCCAGAGCCCCGGAGCCGGGCGGAGTCCGGGCTTTGTCCCCGAACTGCCCCGAACTGCCCCCGAACTGCCCTTTAGGCCCTTTAGGCCTTCGGTGTTCTTGGCCGCCAGCAAGGGAAGTTTGGGCGGGGTAGTGACACTTGAGCTGGGGGTGAATTTGGGCGGTCGAGCATCGCACCCACGCAAACAGGCCCGTTTACGGGCGTTGGTTTCAACTAGGCCAGGCGTTCTACGCCTGGTAGAAAGACCCCCGAGTGAATGAATCAGGCCCCTTCCAGGGGCCTTACCCCAAACCGGCTTGAGCCATGAACCGGCAAGACCGTCTCGAACGAACCGACGAGCTATCACCCGCCGGGGGGACGGCTCAAGCCCGCTATCGCAAGGCCGCTGAACCGGCCTAAGCAGTTGTCGGAGGCGTCCGGGATACCAGCCGTACAACGGCCGGCCTAATCAACCCCAAGCCGCGTGAACGTGACTGGCAGCCAAACTCGGTCATTCTTGGCAGGGATCTTGCTCTGTAGGTACTCATGGTCACGGCTCGGTTTGGGCGCACCTTGGCATCGCGCGCGCGGTGATGTATGCCTGACGAAACCCAACCAAAACTTCAAAACTTCAAAAAAGAGGGCCCTCTGGCTCCAGTCTGTGATGACCTCAGCGGCCCGCCCAGGATAGGAGCGAAAAGGCAGGCTTGAACGGACGGTCCTCTCCTGACCGCTTGGGTCAAGAGCTGCCGTTCGCGGGGGAAGGTCGCTTACATATTTTCGGAGAGCAACATCGAAACTGCCTGCGCAGGAAACGGTCGTTGTTGGTCCGGCGATCTGTCCGCACCGGTCGTTTCCGCTATCAGGCTAGCACTCGTAGGTGAGGGTTCCGGGGTCGGTGGAGAGTCAAGTGGTTGAAAACGCGGCGAAAAAAAGTTCAGGAATTCTGTGACTCTCCGTCACAGCCGGACCGGCAAGGGGCTCCCGTCCCCTTTAGCCCATCTTGTCCAACCCGGGAAAGGTGTAGGTTTGTAGTGACGAGCGATTGGGTCGTGGCACAGCCCGGTCAACGTCGGACCGCCACCAGCAAGACCTCCACCATTCATGCATCCGGAGAGAAAAGGCATCCTCTACACGGTTCTGGCGATGATGCTCTTCGCCTCCATGGACGCTGCCTCGAAATACCTCGTGGTCCAATACTCCGTCGTCCAGATCGTTTGGATCCGCTACCTCTTCTTCGTCGTGTTCGCGGTCTTGGCCATCGGGCCCTCTCGGCTGGCTTCCACCCTGCGGACCGGGCGTGCTTCGTTGCAAGTCATCCGCTCGGTCATTCTCGTCGGGGAGGTGGCCAGCTTCGTCATCGCGTTTCGTTACCTACCGCTGGCGGACGTTCATGGCATTGCCGCCGTCACCCCAGTGCTGACGGTGGCTCTGGCGGCCATCACACTGCGCGAGAAGGTCGGGACGCATCGCTGGGTCGCGGCAGCCGTGGGGTTTCTCTCTGGTGTTCTGGTGATCATCCGGCCGGGCGGGGGCGTCATGGGTGTCACGGCTCTCATCCCATTGCTGGCCGCCTCGTTGTGGGCGGTCTATCAGATCCTGGTTCGTCGGGTCAGCCAAACCGACCCGACGGACACGACCTGGCTCTACACCGGATTGGTGGGATTGGCCCTCTCGAGCTTCGCAGCCCCGTTTCGATGGCGGACCCCCGATGGGGAGGGGTGGGCCTTGCTTCTGTTGGTCGGATTGCTAGGAAGCTGCGCACTGGTTGCTGATCAAGGCCCTCCACGCCGCACCCGCTTCGACATTGCAACCTTTCAACTACACCATCACGGTGTGGGCGGCCGTGATGGGCTGGCTTGTTTTCGGGCATCTTCCTGATACGTGGACGGTGGTCGGCACGATCATCGTCGTCGCCGGCGGGGTCTATGCCTTGCGAGGCGAAGGTTGACGCCGGCGTGACAACGGTGAACACCAGGACAGAAAAGGGCTCCGTCCCCTTTAGGGCCCCCTTTAGGGCCCCCTTTAGGGCCGCCATGCAACGGATTTCTGGAATGGACCCAAAAAGCGAGACCAGTAGAGAAGGGTCCAGTCCATTCTTTGTCACTTCCCATTCATCCTGCGGCCGCAGCTCGGGCCTTGGGGCTAAAGGGGACGGAGCCCATTCTTTGTCACTCCCGTTCATCCTGCGGCCGCAGCTCGGGCCTTGGTCCCCCTCGGCCGCCCCGGTCCTCGCAGCGCCAGACACCGTCCGGTGCTACGCTCCAAAGCCTTCACGAAAGCCTCACTCCCCAAGGGCACCCCCCGCTGCGTCGCCTCCCGGAGACGCTGGACCGTCTCTGCATCCAACGGTCGGCTCAGACACTCCGCCCAGTTACCCCGCCCTCGCACCTCTCGCCACAGCGAGAAGTCGATGAGTCCGAGCGGGTCCTCCTCCTCGACGTGCGGCCGAGCGCTTGACCACGGGTACTCCTGCGCGTCCCCGACCATTCCCGCTCGCACAGGATTCAGGTCCACGTACGCCAGCGCCGTGATCAAGTGATCGCGGTCAAGGCAACACGAGAAGAAACGGTTCTGCCACAGGTGTCCGCTGCGCCCGTAATGCTCATTGAAGGTCTGCGCGTAGCGGGAGTGTGTTCGCCGCAGCGTATTCGCCAGTGAATCCGGCCGCTTGGGGGGCTAAAGGGGACGGAGCCCATTTTTGGCACTCCCCTTCATCCTGCGGCCTCAGCTCGGGCGTTGGTCCCCCTCGGCAGTTCGGGGACAAAGCCCGAACCCGGGTTGGCAAGGCGACCTCGCGGCCCTGTTCCAACGTGGATCGGCGCTACACGACCATTCCGTTGTGCAACACCTCCATCGTCGGTACCACAGTCACAGAATCTTCATCCCACCGAATCAATAACTTGCGGAGAAAACGGCCGAGTACCTCGGACCGGTGCGCTACCCTGAGGCTGGCGAGGATGACGTGACAACCCATGAATGACAACCTTACCGAAAACCTTGCCAAACGGCCGACTAGCCGGCCCAGGTCGCCGACGTGGCTGTCGCAGTGACGGGCGCTGATCTCGTCTCAGCAACGCAGGCCTGGCCGCCGTTTGGGCCACCGTCCTCCGCGATCCTGCCATCAGGGACATCACCGTCCAGGACAGTGCCACCTGAGGCAATACTACGAGCGCACGCTTGCCAGGTACCGCAGCTTCTGTTCATCGACCTCTTCGGGGCGAACTACGGACAGCAGCAGCAGGGGCGCCAGCATGAATAACCCAACTACAAAGAAGCTGTGCTCGTAGGAGAGGGCCCAGGTCTCCCGCAGCGTGCCGACGAGCCAGTTGCCCATCACGTGCCCGATGTTCGACACCGTCAGAAACATCGTGAACACGGTGGCGGCCGCTTGCGTCCACGAGATGCGCATCGACATCGATAGGAAGCCGACCGCCCCTACCGCCAGGATCCCCGGATTCAAGAATAGATAGCCCGCGGCGAACCATGGCACGTGCCATAGGCTGGGCAGGGCGCCGAAGACGATTGCCAACAGGCCGTACCCACCCAGGCCGATGATCATGATCTTGCGCCGGCCGTATCGATCGGCGAAGTACCCTCCGCCAAAAGCGCCGACCATCTCGGTGAGAACCGCGAGTCCGGCGACGTTCGAAACCTCGACGAAAGTCCAATCGAGCTGTTGGGTGTAGAGCGTTTTCGTGATCACCTCGACTACGCCCCAACCCATCATGCTGATCGTGCCGAACACGAAGAACACCGACGTTGTGGTGAGCGAGAAAGCCTGGCGCAGGTCTCGAAGAACGGCCAGGGGGCTGCGTACGCTCGCGCCGGGGCCGGTCGCCTGCGCCTTCCCCACACTCCACGGGAACCGTTTCTCGCCGGGCCGCTCGATGAGAAAGATCGGGAACAACATGATGATCAGCAGCGCGATCATCTGTGCCAGCACGGCCGCCGGCAGCCCCCACGCGTAGATGATGTTGGCCATCAGCGTTGCGCCGATCGCCTTGCCGATCAGCTTGGTGCCCCACATCATTCCGTTCGTCCGGCCTTGCTCCTCGTACGGCAGGATGTCGACGGCGAGCGCGTCGGTCGAGACGTCCTGCAGCGACGCGAAGACGTTGTGAAGGAAGAACATCCACCCCAGCAGGCGGAGGTTGTCGGTCAAGTCGCCGATCGCCAGGATGCCGAGCAGCGACAGCGCCATCATCAGTTCCGCGCCGATGATCCACGGACGCCGCCGGCCCATCGAGCGGATTGTGACGCTGTCGATCAGCGGCGCCCAGATGAGCTTGAACGTCCAGGGGAGCAAGACGATGCCGGTCAGCTCGCCGGCCTGCGCGTCACCGATGCCGCGCTCGGTGAGGTAGGAGATCAGCGCAATGGTCATGAAGCCCCAGGGGATTCCTTGGGCCAGATACATCGCGCACAACATGGTCATGCGCTGGGCTCGGCTGTCGACAAGCGCCATGCAGGGTGTCCCTTCGCGGCGAAGGGTAGGCACCAATGTAGCAGGCGAGGTCGGCGTGGCGGGCCGGAGTTCGTGTGGAGGGAGGCAGATCCAGACGGAGATTATGCTTCAGAAGATTGGTCGTACAGATGCCGGTCGTGTTCCATTGAGAGGTCTGTCGGCGCCGCCCCTTCCTACACCGCGGAGTCGGCAAACAGTGGATCGGCTTCCGCCGTGCGGGTTGTCGAACTGGCCAGCGCTACCTCCAATGACTCGCGCACGAGTGCGCCGAAAGAGATGCCTCGCTCACGCGCACGGCGGAGCGCATGTAGCCGCAACTCCTCGGGGAATGTGACAGTGATTCGACGCATATGTGTATATGATGGCATTTCCGCGCGGTGCTGCGACCGAGCTATCGGCGAACGTCACCTCTTGGACGCGACGCGCGTGACGGCCCACCAAGGGCCGCTGCTTCGCCCCAAAGCGGCTGCCCAGTACCAGGCCGATACGTCGGCCCAGGCGTTGCCGTCATGGTCGAAGATGCGTTCGCAGACGTTGAGTACTTCGCCCGAGCGGGCTGCCTCGAAGCAGCCCCAACGTTCGCCGTCGCCGTCAACTCGAATCGGCAGCGGTTGGACAGAATAACCCGACCCGCGAAAACAGTCGACTGCTGGATGAAGTTGTCTCGTCGTACGGCGCACCCAGCGGATCACGTACTGGTGTTCGCCACTGGTGAAGCGGGCGACCTTTCCGGGGAAGCCATCGGCAAACTTGACCTCTCGCTCGGAAAGCGGCAGACGTTCGAGTGGCTGCCCCTTCCAATGGCTCATCCAGCCGGGGAAAGGGACCTGGGGCCCAGTGTGGTCGCCAGAGATCGGAAGGAACGGCGCCACGGCCGCGCAAAGCAGGGTCGCCAACAGCACGGATGCGCTTCTCATGCCGCCTCCATGCGAAGGTGCTCGGCGAACCTGACGACTAACAACGCCGTGACGGCGAAGACAACAATTCCGGTAGCGTTGTGAGACCAACTCGGAAGCGGCACGATACCGGCCTCGAGATAGAACAACGCCGCTGCACGCAATGCGTTCCCGGCGATCACACACACGACGGTGCCGAGCCCCAACAGAACGACACGCGTGGCTTTCAGGTTGTACAGGCACGCGAGTACCGACGCCAGATAGGCGCCGGCCCACAGCATCTTGATGCCGCTGCACGGGGCGTCGATCTCAACAAGCTGCCCGCCCCAGTTGAGGAGGGTCCCTTCAGCGATCACACCGAAGCCGGTGAGGTTCAACAGATAGGCCGCCAACACGCCGGCCACCGCACGCAGCGGATACCCGAGGCAGAATTGAAGTGACGCAAACAGCGGCAGCGACAGCAGTAGCAAGCCCCACCCCCCAGGGTGGAAGAAGCGGCCGCGCCGATAGTAGAGAAGAGTTGACCCGACGGCGAGCACCGCGGGTGCGGCGCTGAAGATCGGAGGGAGCGTGATCGCCGTGACAACGTACAGGCCAGTCAGCAGGGCCGGCAACCATAAAGACCCGCTGATGCGTTCATGCCTACCGCCGCCGCGCAGCAGCAGGACCACGAACGTCGCTAGAGCCGCCAGACACCAGGGGTCGTCGGAGCCATCGCTGACGCGGGCGGCGTACCATCCCCACACGGGCCAGAAGGCGATCACCTGCACCAGCAGCAATACGCGAGGATCTCTTAGGCGCTTGTCCACGGTCTCCTCGCCTTGAGCATCTGCCGGCCCAGCAATGCCGTGAGAACAAGCATCAGAGCCCACACTTCGGGCTCGGGGATGGTGGGAACGTCCGCCGGGTCGGCTGGCTTGAGCCCCGCTTGCTCGTACTGTGCCTGTGTCTCGAGCACGACAGCGCCCGAAACTGGCGTGACGATCTGATATGAGGTAGCCAGTGAAACCGCATGCTCTCGGTCAGAGATCCCTAAGGAGGCCAGCTTGGCTACCTCATCATTGGCCCAGAGCTTTGCAAGGTGGGAGGAGGTCCTTTGGCCCAAATCGTGCCGGCCGAGATCGCTCCTCGGCAGTCTCCGCCGAACGGCTTTCCATTCCGCGGTCTCGCCGGCCCAACGCGACCCAAGATACAAGAGGTCTTCGGTGAGGCTCACCGTCCTCGTGACAGAGCGGACATCGGCGATGCCATCCAAGCTCTCGAGAATACGGTTTGGTCCGGGCGGCCCTTGGATGGCGACTAGAGAAACCCGGCCCGGCCGGCGCTCCCAGCTCTGTTGCAAGCCGTCGGTCCGCTCCATGAGCACGGGCTGGGCGCCGTGCACCCACAAGATGACTGCATCGCCCGCACCCGCACGGCGGTAAGCCTCTTCCAAAGCGGGCACGTTGTCCGCGCCGCCCTCGAGCTGCAAGCCTCTCAGTTCGGATGGGTCGTTAAGCGGTAGTACCTGATCCGCCGCTACGAGCACTCCTGTCTTCCAGTCACCGGGCATGGCATCAAGAGCGTCGGCGATCTGGGGCAGAAAAGGCTGCATGTCCTTCGATCCATCGACAACCACCACGACATGTTCGGGAGGCGTCGATTGTCGGAGTTCGAAGCGCTGCTGGATGACGTGGGTCTCCGGGTCGAGTGGGTCCGGTGTCCAAGTCAATTCGTGGTGCGGAGCTTGCGGGTATGGCACCCGAACTCCCGCCTTGCGCAGCTTCGAGTCTTCGACGGATCCGCGCAGCGCGAAGGCCCCGTCCGCTGTTCGTTCGACCTCGAACCCAGCCAGCTCGGGCGGAAGCGGTGCACCCTCCATCTCGACCCAGACCCGGTGCTCTACCCCAGCACCGTCGATGGCGAAGTTCTTCTCTACGAAGTGAGGTAAGTCGAACAGCAATGACCCATCACCACGATTCTCGAGTGGCTGCGTGATGCCGATTCGGATCTTCATCTCACCGTTGCGTGGGACGGGAAAGCACTGAATGAGGATGCGGTCAGCGCCGTTCGTTGTGACGAGTAGCGGATCCCTTTGTGTACGGACGACGCGTTCGTAGGCTTCGCGCACGCGGGCCCGGGCCCCGAACGCAGCCTCTCGCTCTTCGCCGTTGATCCACAGTGTGACTCGCGATACCACTGCCCCACTGGGCAGCTTGACCTGCGCGCGAGCCTCGCGAGCAACTTGGTTACTGTTGGAGATCACCATCGTCCACTGTGAATAGGCGAGGGCCGCGTCGGCGTCGACCGAGCTGTCGATTCGCGACTCGGCGAGGTCGAGGCCCGGCGAAAAGCTGCCCACGGTAACCCCTCCCTGCTCGGGATCGAAGTTGGGAAACACAAAGCGGGGCGACGTTTCCGGCTGGGCCGCCTCGCCCGTGACCCGGTAGTAGACTTCCTTCGCCTTCGCCGGTGAAACGGGATCACCAAGGAGCCACATCCCGATCAAGTCGGACCCCCTGCCGCGTCTGGGGCTCGTGGCATGCAGCAGGACCTCCTCCGACCCAAACGTCCGCAGGAACTGAATGCCTGACTCGCGATCTTCGGCAACCGGTGACGCCGCCCAGCGTAGTCCCAAACCGGTCAGCGAGACGGGCAGCTCAATCAGGACGATCGTGACAGCCGCCAGTGCGATGCCGCTCCACACGCGCGGTATGGAGCGAGCACTACCGGATGCCCGTACTCGCCTCCGTAGCGCCCTGCGCAGCAGCAGCGCTGAGACAAAGCCGCCAAGCGGAGCGAGCGGCAGCAGTCCTAAGCCGTAGAACAATACCGCTACGAACGCTAGCGGAGCGAGCGGCAGGAACAGCAGTGCATAGAAACACGAGACTCCAATAGCGACGGCGTTCAACACGAAAGGAGCCCGCAGTGGTACCGGTCTGCTGCGTACCAAGAGCCAAACCAACACGAGGTTCGCAGCCGGGGCCAACCCCACCAGCAAGGCGTGCCAGAAGGTCGGCAGGGGGTCGAAGAAGACTTCGGCGCACATGTGCGTATACAGCTCGATCGCAATCGTCGCCGCCGGCAGGATGATGCCAAACAGTCCAGTGAACACAAGGGTCACAGGGGCCTCGACACTGGGGGCCTTGACACGGGGCGCCTTCGGCTTGTTTGGCTTGGCCGGCGGCTGACGCAGTTCGAAGCGGAATGTTTCCGAAGCCGTCTTTGGCGCACTGGCCGGCGGCGTTTGGGCTTCTTGGCTGATGGGCTTCATCTCTCGTTCATCACTCCTTGGAAGGGGTTTGGGGTATGAAGACAGCGGGCATCGGCATGGAAGTGCCGTTCGCGCCGTTAGTCGGCAGCGCTCCGAAGCGCCGCTCGCGTTTCCGGAACTCGTCTAGTGCCGAAGCGAGATCGAGGCCGTCGAAGTCCGGCCACATCTTTTGGCTGAAGACCAACTCGGCGTAGGCGCTGTCCCAGCCGCACAGATCGCTCAGGCGTATCTCGCCGCCAGTGCGAATCAACAGGTCAACGTCGGGGGTGGTTTCGTCGGTGTGGATAGCGGCGGCGAGTGCTTTGACGAAGGCCTGTGGCGTAACATCCTCGCGGCCTCGCAGCAGTCGCGCGGTAGCAAGAGTAGACTCTCGTGCCGAGTAGTCCACCGCGATCCGCAAGTGCAACGCGGCGCCGGACGAGGTTGCAGATTCGGTCTTCTCGATTGCGGATAGAAGTGCCGCATCGAGGCGGTCGCGGCGGCCGATCACCTGTACACGCACACCCTCACGCGCGCAGCGTGCTGATTCGGCGAGCAGGAATCGCCGGAACAGCCTCATTAGCTCGTCCACCTCGCGAGCGGGACGTTTCCAGTTGTCGGCCGAGAAGGCGTGCAGCGTCAGCGTGCCGATGCCTAGCTTGACCGAGGCCTCGACGGTTCGGCGAACGGCGTCGGCGCCGCGGCGATGTCCCTCCACGCGGGGCCGGCCGTGCGCTGCAGCCCAGCGGCCGTTGCCGTCCATGATGATTGCTACGTGCAAGGATGACGATTGAAAAGTACTTTGTTTCATAAAGTCTATGTCCAAAAAAAAGCCTTTTAGTGGTCCCGTGTGGCTTCGATCAAGGCTTCCATGTGATCCAGGTAGCGCTCCAGCGCGCGCCGGCCACTACGGGTCAGCTTGTATTGGGTCTTCGGGACGCGCTTCTCGAAAGTCTTCGAGCATGCGATGTAGTCGGCCTCCTCGAGCTTACGGGCGTGCACGCTGAGATTCCCGTCAGTGATATTCAGTTGAGTCTTCAGTTCGGTGAAGCTGAGGGATGTATTGACGGCGAGGGCGCTGACGATGGCTAGTCGCGTCCTTTCGTGAATCAGCCGGTTGAGCTGAAGCGCTTGGTTGCTCTTCGTGGAGTGCACGGGAGTGGGCTTCCGTTCTGCCGACGGACTTGCCTCCGTCGTCTGCCCGGTCGGCTCGGTGGTGCGCTTGCGCGCCGCGCTTGATCTAGCCACCGTACCTCCTGGCGATGACCAACCCGAAAGCGAGATGGAGGCCTCCGAACCCGGCGGCCAAGATCGCGTTATGCCAAGACGCGTCGCAGAACAGGGCCAGCGCACCGAGCAACATGAAGCACAGTCCCATGACGGGGACGATGCGCACCGAGACGGAGCCTCCGGTTGCGATACCGGCACCGTAGAGCAATAGCCAGGTACCGGGTATGGCATTGATGGCGCCTGCCCGAACCAGCACAACCGTGAGTATGGCTCCAGCGATCAGCGGTGGCACTAGGCTGAGAACGAAATTTCGCAGGGGCCGCAGTGGAACGGGGCTTGCCGTGCCGCGGATCTTCCAGGCTGTGGCGGCCGCGGCGATCACGACGCCAAGCACGGCCTCGGCCAACCACGTGGCCAGCCACTCGCTGTGGGACGATCGGGTCGCGGCTAGCCAGGTCGCCGCCAGAGCGGTCAGTCCGACAGCGACGGCGCCCCAGCCGGGCAGGGTCGTGAATACCACCGAGCTTTCCATCGTCTCGCGGATGAACCGCAGGTTCTCCATGGCGTGGGCGTGGAGGACGACCGGCTCGTCACGGGGAGCGGTAGAGCGGGAGGGGATGGGGTTGGGCGAAGCCATCTTCCTGCCAAGGATAGAATGGGTTGTCCACTATTGTCAAGTACTTTATGATACAAAGGTTTGTCGAGTCGTGAGTGGCAACAGAGGTGCGCTATAGAATCCTTTGAGTTGCGTCAGGGTTCGTGCCGGACCGCTCCCTCACGGTCACGGCTCGGTTTGCGGTTCGGCCAGCCAGATGTTGGCCTTGCGTTCGCCGAGCGGCAGATAGAGACGATCGTGGGTCATGGCATAGCCGAAGCCTCCCCCGCCGACACCGACAGTACGAATGCGCCCGTGGAAGTGCCGGATCGACTTCAGGGGCCCTTGCGGCTTTTTGGTTGCGGGCTCCAACGGCTGGGCATAGACGCAGTGGAACCCGTCGCGACGGGAACGGAAATAGAGTACATTGCCGTCGGGCGACCACCAAGGGTGGCTAGCGGCCGAACCCTCGGTGATCTGAATCCATTCGTCGTGTGCGGTTGGTTGGCCCTGCTCGATACGGGAAATGAAGAGCGGCCGTTCGGGTTGGAGCGCAAGATTGAACGCAAGCCACTCACCATCAGGAGAGAATCGAAGCGTTTCCGGGTGGTACTCGGGGTGCGTGAGATCGACATCGGCTTGTTCGGCTGTCTCCGCATCCACGGTCTTCCAGCGTAGAGGTGGAGGCGTGTAGTACAGGATTCGCTTGCCTCCCGGCATCCAGTCCAACATGCTGCCGACGCCCTCGACCAACAGCTTCGTTCTCCTTTGGACGAGGTCCATGACGTATAGGTTGCGTTTGTCTTGCTCCCGGCGGATGAAGGAGATCATCGAACCGTCGGGTGAAATCGTTCCCCGCCCCTCGTTCTCGGGAGCGATCGTTATGGGCGTGTCCTCGCCGGTTTCTAGGTCATGAAGCCAGATATCGCGGTTACCGGCGCGGTCTGACGCGTAGGCAAGCTTTTGCCCATCATCCGAGATCGATGGGTACAGCTCGTCGCTCAGTGCTGAGACGACCCTCTCCGGTTCTCCGCGGACCTCGGCGCGATTAGCGTCGAGCGGCAGGCTCCAGATATCCCAATCGCGGGCTGGGTTGACGAACGCGATGAGGCTGTCTTGGGAGGCGGAAGGGTCTTCCTCGCCTGTTCCCGAGGTGAGTCGCTGGGGCTCCCCGACAAGTCTGGCGTCGCTGGGTGAGATTCGAACCTGCCACAGATTGGCTGCCGCACCACCGATCGCCCCGCCGAAGACCAGTCGATTATCGTCAGCTAGCCAAGCGCGAGGAGCCGGGAACCTCCTGTTGGGATGGGTATCGATGGGTCCCGCTGGTACGATTCTATGTTTTTCGAATAGCTCTCGAGCTCCTAGTCGAACGGGCTCGCCCCCCGCGGCGGGCACAAGCCACCAGTCGAGGTCTATCTGCTTGCCAATTCCACCCGGCTCCTCGCTCCCTATGAACATCAGATGCTGTCCGTCGGGTGACCAGATCGGCACGGCGGCAATTGGCAGGCCTGCCTCCACGATCCGCGGTGGACCGCCTGAAGCCGGGACGATCTCAATATGGGAGAACTGTTGAAAATCGCTATCTTGCCTAGGTCGAGAAAAAGTGACCCACTTCCCATCTGGAGAGAAACGGGGTGCCGCCCATCGCCAGCCACGTCCAATGCGTGTCGGACTTCCGCCAAGCGCCGGAATCACGTAACTGGGGTATGCACTTGACTCCCGAAGCCCCAAGGTCTAGTATCCGGGCTCTGGAGGACTATTCGCGCACGCTGGGGAGTTTCAAGAGCGCTTCGCCTTCAGGTTTCAAAGTCAACCGCTGCCGTCCCCCCGCGGGGCGCAATGAGCGGCGGCTATAGGACCCACGACCGCTGCCCGATGGCCCCTCGAGGGTACGGTCGCCGCAGTCGCCGACCACAAGGTGTGAGGTCGTCGGGAGTCAAGTGCATACCCCGTCACGTAAATCCCGCTGTTGTCGCGGTCCGAGAGAAAGACGATGCGGCTGCCGTCGGGCGAGAATGACGGCGCGTGGTCGTCGGCTTCGTGCTGTGTTAGGCGGACCGGATTTCCCCCGCCGGTCAGTTGCTGCACCCAGATGTCAAGGTTGCCGTCGCCCTGACGATCCGAGGCATAAGCAAGAAGCTGCCCGTTCGGAGACAGAGCCGGATCGGCGGTGTAGCCGGTGTCGCGTGTGATTTGGGTCAGTTTGTATTGAGGGGGAGCGGCTGTTTCCGATGAGCCGGCGAGCCACCAAGTAAGGCCCACCGCAACGAGCAAGACCGCGCCGGCAGCAGCAATCACGGCGGGTGAAAACCTGCGGGCAGGTGTAGGCCGTGCCGCCGGCTTGGGTGCTCCCGTTTCCAACTCCTGCCGCAGCCGCTGCAGATCGACCAACAAGTCCTCGGCGTGCTGGTAGCGTTCAGCCGCATCCTTCGCCAGGCACTTGTCGACGATGCGCTCAAGCTCCTTGGGAACACCGGTGCGCACCGCCGTTAGCGGCTCCGGCTCCTCGTTCACGATGGAGTAGATGACCGCTTGATCGACTTCGCCTCTGAAAGGTGGCTTACCGGCAACCATCTCGTAGAGCACACCGCCGAGACCCCAGATATCGGAGCGGCGATCGGTGGGTTCCCCCATCGCTTGCTCGGGGGACATGTAGGTGGGGGTTCCGAGCGTTGTCCCCTCGCGAGTGAGCTTCGAGCTCTCGGCGAGTTGCGCGAGGCCGAAGTCCATGATCTTGAGCAGCCCGCGCGAGCCTTTCATCAGCATCACGTTGTCGGGCTTGATGTCGCGGTGGGCGATGCCCTTCTCGTGGGCTGCTTCGAGTCCCTCGCCGATCTGGGTGGCAATGGAAAGGGCCTCGGGCAGCTTCAGCGGGCCATCGCTGATCTTCTTGCTCAGCGTGCGGCCTTCGAGAAAGGCCATGGCGATGAAGTTTTGATCATCGGCCTGGCCGATTTCGTAGACAGTGCAGATGTTGGGGTGGTCGAGTGCGGCGGCGGCTTTCGCTTCGCGCCGGAACCTCTTGCGGCCCTCTTCGTCGCGGAGCAGGTGGGGGCGCTAGGAACTTGAGGGCGACGGGCCGGTCGAGCTCGGTGTCCTGGGCCTTGTAGACGACTCCCATCCCGCCTTCACCGAGTTTTTCGGTGATCTTGTAGTGCGAGATGGTTTGGCCGATCATGCCAGTCCAATTCTACCCTGAAGAGATGGCTGGCGAGGAGCAATGGGCCCGCGATCCGTCCGTAGACCGGCGTGCAGGTTGCGTGATGCCACCCCCCAGGAGCAACGGGTCGGGCCTCAAAGAGCACCACCTGTTTCTCGTGTTCCCCACTACCGGTTGTCAAGAGGAGAAAACGTCTCAAACGCCCCTGCTGGGGCTGGGGATCGTTTGGAACGGCTGACCCACCGCTTGCGCGGTGGGCTACTTTCAGTCGCCCCTGCCGGGGCTATGAACCGTGGCCGGACACATCGACTTGCGCCGTGGGCAAGCGCGGACTTCCGTCCGTGCCTCTGTTGTGGCGGGTGGGCACCGTCACGCCGGGCCGACGGGTGGTTGCACCGCTCCGTCAACCGCCACAGTCGCCGACATTACAAGACGGAAATTATGGGTCAGGCGAGCAAGCCGAGCGAGCGGTAGGTGTTGCGGCCGGCTATGCCGTCCGGTTCCAGCCCGTGTGCTTGTTGCCAGGCTTTGAGCACGGCCTCGGTGTCTCTACCGAATCTCCCATCCACCTGAATTTCAAGGGCTTCCTGAAGTTTGCGTACCCAGGGTCCACGGGAGCCCTTTTTGACAACTTCGTAATCAACCGATGGCGTGATTTCCTCTACGGCTGGACTCGTTCCTCCGGCCATGGCGATGGCGGTGGCGCGCACGCCTTCAACGCGGCGTCCCCAACCCTTTCCGAATGTGGGCCAGGTGTCAAGGCTACGCAGGAAACTCAGGCGGCGGTCGCACATGACGCCGGTGACTTGGATGGGGTCGTGTTCTTCGACTCTGGAAAGTGTCTTAGGGCCGATCCCTCCATCCTGCTTGGCTCCGACCGCTGCTTGTAACCATCTTGCGCCTCGCCCCGGTCCGGAATTCACCGCGGCGTCAAACACGGCGTAGTCGACGCCCACAGGCAGTTCATCGCAGCGACATTTGCCCCAATAGCCTGAACGGTAGATTTGCTCCAGTTCCTCGTCAGCGATGTTACGCAGATCGTTCTTGCTTTTGGCTTTGCCGAAGTGGCGCCGATAGCGTGGCCAGGCGCCGATAGGTGGCCAGAGTGACCCCTTTCATGGTTGCGCCGCCGGGATCCTTCGGATGATCCGCCCAGCCACCTTCGTGGACCAGTACATGCTTGAGTGCCTTCTTGAAGTTTCTCTTCATTCTTTTGTCCTCTTTGGTGGTTTGCCTAAGATAGTTGTACTCTTAGCTCAATGAGACTTGTCATTTCGTACCGGTCTTAGGATTTCGTTTGAGCTGCGGTCAGCCATTCGAGATCAAAGCGGACAAACTTGATTCTTTCATAGGGGTGAACCGTGCCTGTCTCGTAGGCCAAGCCGATCGTTCCGTCAGCCAGCACGCTCAGGCACGAATAGGCCGCAGGACCTTCATTCACTCGCCGCGAGACTGGCCAGCTCTTCCCTTCGTCGTTGCTGAGCCTGACCGTCAAGTTGTTCCGGTTAACGAACTCCCCCGAATTGGGGATGTTAGAGAACAGCAAGCGATTCTCTCCCCCCTCGGCCGCGGTTGAGTAGCGCAAGAGGCTGGCTTGACAGCGTGGATCCGGGAGCGCTTCGTCCTCGAACTCCTCGTGCCAACTCTCCCCACCGTCGCGGCTGAGAGCCACATAGCGATTCCGGCCTTCAACTTCACGCATGTTGAGCATCAGGGTCCCGTCTACCAACTCCACTGCCTGTGACTCGTTCGTTTTCTTCCGCACCTTGGCGCCTGCACGCCAGGTTCGGCCGTGGTCGTCGCTGTAAATCACCCTGGAAGGACCATGACCGACGCGAGTGCTGGTGTCATAGCCCGGAATGACCAATCGGCCGCTCTGAAGTTGGATTCCCACGCCGGGACCGGCTATGAAGGGCCCGACGCTCGGGGTAATATCAACCGGGTCTGACCACGTCACTCCGTCATCCGTGCTCTTCAGAATGACGACCTTGCCATGCCAGGGAGCTTTCAGATGCGCCGCCAGGCTGCCACCGAGCGAGTGCCAGCAGCACATGAGTATGGTTCCGTCATCGCGATCAACCACCGGGCATGGATTGGTGATGGCTTTACCCTTGCCGGGGAGGACCATCTGCATGGGTTCCCAATTGACACCGTAGCCAAAGATTCGCTCGTACCCGTTCAGCTTTCGGGGAACGCCGCGGGCGGGATCGTAGAGGCTTCGCTTCAGAACCAGATCCGTGGGATCGGCGTCATCACCTTCCCGCGCTTCACAAAACGCGAGGATCGTGCCCTTGGCCGAGACAAGCAAGGAAGGGATGCGGTAAATGTTGACGCCGTCGAGGCCGCTGATAAAGAGGTCTTGCTGCCTGAAGAGGGCCTCGCCCCTCGTCGCATCTGGTGATTGACTGGGTTCCGAGGAAGAATCCTCAGGGGACGCCCCACCGAACGGCGAGCATCCCCCGAATGCTCCGGCAGCAGTCGCGGCGGAAAGGAATGCGCGTCTGTTCATGGTTTCACCCCCTCGTTTGCCAATCCGATTCTACCGTGAAGGGATGGGTGGCGAGGGGTAAAGACCCACCAGTCGGCGATGCGTCCGTCATCGGTTGCGTGGGGGCGGGCGCGGACTTTCGTCCGCACGCGCGGGTTCACACCCGCGCCTCTGTTGTGGCCGGTGGTCCTCCCCCGTGTCCGGATGGGTACAATTGCGGGTGCCATGAGATTGCTCCGCGTCCTTGTGCTGCTGGGGGCTGTTTGTGCAGCCATGCCCGCCCAGGAATTGCGTGTCCTCAAGGACGTCGTCTACAAGGAGGTGGACGGTTTGGAGCTGAAGCTGGATGCGTACCTGTGGGACTGGGCGTCATTGGCCCCGGCGGTTATCTACATTCACGGAGGCGGGTGGCGTGGCGGGGACAAAAGCCGCCTGCCGGAAGGCCTGCAGGAGAGGCTGTTCGACAACGGCATTTCGTTGATCTCGATCGGCTACCGTCTTAGCGGCACGGCGACCTATCCGGCGCAGGTCGAGGACGTTGCGCGCGCGGTCCAGTTCGTTCGTCATCAAGCGGCGGAATGGCACATTGACGACCGCATCGCGGTGATGGGCTCTTCGGCAGGCGCCCACTTGGCGTTGTGGATCGGTCTCCATGACGACTTGGCTCGTCCGGATTCGGAGGACCCAGTCCAGCGGGAGTCGACGCGTCTTGCCGCTATCGTGAACTATTTCGGCCCCACCGATTTTCATCTGCTCAAGACGGTGAAGCACGACCACCCGGCGTACCTGAAGCTCTTCGGGCTCGAGAAAGGAGACCCGCCCGAGAAAATCGGCAACGAGCGATTGACGCACGTCTCACCGATCCGCCACGTATCCGCGGACGACCCGCCCGTATTCACCTATCACGGGACGGCGGATGAGACGGTTCCCATTGTGCATGCGCATCGCCTGATCGAGAAACTCCAGGCCGCGGGCGTTGCCACGGTGAATCTGCTCGTCAAGGGCGCCGGTCACGGCCTGCGCAGACAAGCACCGAACGGCCCCGACGTGGAGGGCGCCACCCTCGAGTTTCTGAAGAAACATCTGCGAGACTAGGGCCGGTTTGCAGTGCCGGGTGATGATGGAGGAAGTCGCTGAGGTTGCTTCGCTTAGGGAACATGAGGCCCGCAAACTCGCGCGCGGACTCACGTCTTGGGAAAGGAGTAGTTTCATGAGCAACCAAGTGACGCGGCGTCAATTCGCCCGATCGACGGGAGTGGCCGCGCTCTCGATGAGTGCCGCAGCGGTTCCCGCGGCGGGTGCGAGCGGCACGCTCGTGATCGACTCCCACGCTCACCTCAAGCACGGCGACGCGGCGAAGACGGAATACTCAGCCAAGGCCATCGTCGAAGTGATGGACGCGACGGGCATCGACCGGTCGATCGTGTTCGCGATGTCGACCACGACCCGACGCTCGATCGAGATGGCCGAGGCGGCGGTCGGACGGTTTCCGGACCGGCTCATCCCCTACGTCTACGCGTTGCCGAGTTACGAGCGGCCCGTGATCCAAGAACTCGACGACGCCTTGCGTGGGAAGCGATTCCGAGGCATCAAGATTCACGCCGGCGAGTGCCGGCTGCGGGAGTACATCATCGACCCGGTATGCAAGCTGGCCGCGAAGCACGGCGCGCCGTGCCTAGTCGACGCGACAGGGGACGCGCGCGTCGCCCGGCGGCTCGCGACGTCGTTCCCTGAAACAACGTTCCTTTTCGCCCATATGGGCGCCTACATGAGCCGGAACCGCGACATGGTCGATGCGTTCATCCGGTTGGCGGAGGAATTCGATAACGTCCTACTCGATACCAGTGCGGTGGCGCTGATCTACAAGATGGAAGACGCGGTCAGGAGGGCCGGCGCCGAGAAGCTCGTGTGGGGTACGGACGGGCCGCACAAGAACCCTGGCTTGGTCTCCTATGCGCAGAGCGAACTCGACAAGGTGCAACGCCTCGAGATCAGCCAGGCGGACAAGGACAGAATTCTCGGCGGTAACATCGCAGAGTTGCTCAACCTGTGAGCAAGCGCTGGGGGCCGTTCCACCGCTTTCCACTACCGAACCGCAATCGTAACCGTGCGGCTGACGCCGTCGCCGACTTGAATAACCAGAGTGACTGCGTCGCCGAGTGTGACTCCCTCGGGAACCAACGCATTGATTTGGTAGAGGCCGGCAAAACCGGGCGCAAGGCCGGCGAAAAATACTTGAGCCGGGAGCCCTCCAATGGTGACGGTGACTTCACCCGCGGCGAACGCCAGCGGCGAGACCGGGGCCGCGGCTCCGGACGTGACCTCCGGAGTGACCGGCCCAAGGCCGGCGGCGAAGATCACAATGATGTCTCCTGGGGCGGCCGGGTTGTCCGCCGTCACAAGAAGGCCGGCGAGGTCCACGACAATCCCTTCCCGATTGGCGAAAGCAAAGACATCGGGTTGCGCGACGGCGAGCTCGATGCGACTCGGGTGACTGATCGTACCGCCGCGCCGGATGATCATCTGCTGCGACGTGTTGGCTGGGAGTTCGTAGGGAACCAGGGCGTTGACCTGTCGAGCGGACACAAAGAGCAATGGCAAGACCCGTCCCGCAATCTGTATGCTCGTACCGCCAAGCTCGAGCGGCAACGGCAAGGCGGGAGCCGCGGCTTCGTCCAGCGACAAGTCGGATCCGAAGATCGTCACCAGAGTGCCAGGCGAAAGCGGGAGGTCGGGGTCGAAGCTGGCGGAACTGACAATCGCGCCGTCGGGGACGTGCGGGGGGGCGGCATCATTCACGGCAATCGAGCCGGTCAGCTCCCTGCTTCCTTTCAGACCGGCCAGGGACTCCATATCCACCGTCACCGTGACCGCGCCGGCTGAGTCGGAGGCGGGCGCCCAACTGTTCTCCCAATGCCCATCGCCTAAGGGGACAAGGGCCACCGAGGCGCCGACCGTAAACGAGGCCACGACCGCACCCTTGCTGATGGCGCCGCCACAGTCGTCAGCGACCTCGACGGCCACTGTACTGGGCCAAGCGGCGGGAGCCGTAAAGCCCTGCCCGAGGCTAGTGAAGTTCCCCAGCAACCGAGTCGGCGCGCAGCCCCCCTGCCCTTTCGCCCCCCCATCGACTGGGAGAGAGGGCTCGACTCGGAAAGAGGGCCGACCGGGGACGGAGTCACCAGCAGTAACAGCTCGGCTGAGCGAACGATGCCGTTCGAAAAGGCCAGCTCAAGGGCGGCGCGATACTCACCCGGAGCCAGAATACCCGGGTTCGCGTCCACACTCACAGCCGCGGTTGCAGCGGGCGCAATGGTTCCCGCGGCCGGTGCGTGGCCGAAGGGATCGGCACCCGCTTCAGGGATGCGGACGCTGGTAAACGTGATGGGTTCCGCGGAGACATTGGCGATCTCAATCTCTTCGGCCGGCGCAGGCTCGCCGCCTTGCGGCGCAACAAAGAAGAGCCCCAGAGGCTCGACAACCGGACCCGCCTGTGCCGCGCCCGGCTCGAATAGATTCAGAACAACCGTGACGACCTGAGGAGAGTTTGCGGTGTTTTCCGCTCCCACCTGGACTTGCCCGTAGTACTGACCCGCGGCCAGGCCCGTCGTGTCGACCGCGGCCACGACCTCAGGGAGAGGATCGCCCGCCGTGCTGGTGCCGTTCGGTGGAGAGGCGCTTAGCCAGTTGATTCCGCCCGCCGAGCCCGAAACGGTGGAAGAAGCCACCGTCCAGGGAAGATCTCCGACCCCTAGGTTGCCCACCGAGAACGTCTGCTCCGGTGGATTGCCGGATCCGGCTACACCCGTAAAAAGCAAACCGGTTCGAGAAAGCTGGAACAACGTCGGTGTGGGGTTTACCGTGACGATCACTGGAAGCGAAGTGGCTGGAAAATCCAGCCCTTTGGTTGGGCCATTGGCCGGAGAGTAATCCACTTGGCCGATGTGCACACCGATGGGCAATTCCCCGGGGTCGATGGTTACCGTTGTGCCGGCCGGGGCGCCCACGTCCGCAGTGGCGGTCTGCGGCGAGACGCTGAGCCAGTCAACCCCCGAGGTCGTCGAGGCGCTTGCCTCTATCTCAACCGGGCCGTCTTCGACCGAAGCCGTCACCGTCCGGGTCACGACGGCGGCGTTCGGCGTAAGATCGATCGACAGCTTCGAAGGGCTCAACAGAATCAACCCAAGAATCGATAATGGTACGGCTTGAGACGCGGCTTGGCCGGAGTTGTCGGCGACCTCGAGAGTCACAAAGAAGTTGCCACCCTCGCCGGGAACACCGCCGATGGAGCCGGCCGGGTTGAGCACCAAACCCTGATGCAACGTACCGCCCGTGATTGACCACGCGTAGGGAGGAACGCCACCCGCGGCGTCGAGTCCGGCCCCGTATGTCGATCCCACACGACCGTTTGGCAAGGCGGAGGTGAGGTTCAAAAGAGGCAGCGTGGCAGAGTCCGAGAGAGCGCCCCCCGGACTTTCTACCGTGATCGAGCCGTTCGGGTTACTCATTAACAAGCTCTTCGGAATGAAAGCTCTCAGAGAGTTCGGGCTAAGAAAGGTTGTGCTGACCTGCTGACCCGCGAATCGCACGATCGAGCCTGGCACGAAGTCGGTGCCCGAGATGGAGACGGTGACCCCGTCCTCGGACGCCGACTCCGTGACGACGCTGACCTCGTTCACCGCGGGCGCGACGATCAAGAAGTCGGCGCCTGGTGATATCGCTTGCGGCGAGTTTCTTACCGTGACCGCGGCTGGTCCGGACGTCGCGATCAAGCTCATCGGCACCTGGGCGACCAGAGACCCGCCGCCACCGGGAAAAAAGTTCGCCGAGAGGGACCTGTCGTTCCAGAAGACGATCGAGGTGCCGAGCAGGCAGTTTCCAAAGATGTCCATGTCAAACGGCGGTCCGCCGGCAGCAGCCGAAGACGGTCGTAGCAGACCGATGCTGGGTCCGTTGATCCTGAAGTTACGACCGACGGTTTCGCCTCCTCCGGGACTCACGACCCGTACCGCCCTGTCACCGGGAGCGGCGAGCAGCGCACCAGGGATCAGAGCCGTCAGCGTCGAAGCGTCGACAAGGTTCGTTGGCTCCATCCCAACTGATCTGCGAACCGGCGAGAAAGTCCGATCCAGTAACACTAAGCAAGAAACTCACGTCTCCAGCACAAGCGGTGGACGGGTCGAGACCGGAGATAGAGGAGAGATCTTCAACAACGAAGGGCAGTCCGCTTGAGATGCCGCCGCCCGGGGCCGGACTCTGCACGGTGACGATTTGCGTACCCGGAATAGCGACGAGGGCGGCGAGCACCGTCGCCGTAAGACTAGTACTACTAACGAACGTGGTCGCGAGGCCAGTCGCGCCGAAGCGGACCACGGAGCTTGGAACGAAGTTCGTTCCCGTCGCCGTCAGGGTGAAACCGGGACGACCCGCGGGGATGGTGGCTGGGCTGAGGGATGCCAGCGTCGGAGCGGGGTTGGTGACCGTGAATAGCAAGGCCGCGGACGTGCCGCCCCCAGGCCCGGAGTTAAACACCGTCACGCTGATGGTTCCGGCGGCCGCAAGCTGCGCCGCAGTGATCATGACTTCCAGGGTTGAGCCGTTAACGAAAGTGGTGGTTTGGGCAAGACCGTCAAACAGCACCGTCGAGCCGTTGACGAAGCCTGCGCCCGTCACGGTCACCGTACCCCCGGGATCGCCCGCCGTCGCACTGTTCGGACTCAGCAAAGTCAGGGTGGGAGCCGGGTTAGTGACCAAGAATGGCAGAGGCGTTGACGGCCCGCCTCCGGGAAGGGGGTTGAAAACCGTCACGAGATGGTTTCCGGCGACAAGCTGCACCGCTGTGAGCATTACCTGCAGCGTCTCGCTGTCGACGAAAGTGGTCGCCTGGTCGACACCGTCGAACCGGACGACCGTGCCGTTGAAGAAGAGTGGGAAGAACGGACTATTTGTGCGCACGGTCAACGTAAACCCCGTCTGGCCGGCCGTTGTACTGTTCGGGAAGAGTGATATCGCCACCCCTCCGAGACCGGGGTAGTTGACGGTAAACGGCAGGGCCGTCGACGTGCCGCCCCCCGGCCCGGGGGTGAACACGGTCACGCTGATCGTTCCGGGGACCGCAAGCTGCGCCGCCGTGAACGTTACTTCCAGGGTCATGCCGCCCACGAAGTTCGTGGGCTGGGCAACACCGTCGAACAGGACCGTCGAGCCGTTGATGAAGCCGCCGCCCGTCACGGTCACCGTAAGCCCCGGATTGCCCGCCGTCGCACTGTTCGGACCCAGCGAAGTCAGCGTGGGAACCGGGTTGATGATGTCGAAGTTCATCGAGGCCGACAGGGCGCCACCGGGGTTCATCACTTGGACCGATACCGTCCCTGTTGCTGCGATCAACGCCGCGGGGATGGTGCCGGTGACCTGCACGCCACTGTCGACGACAGTTGGAACGGCGTTTCCGTTGAACAAGACCACCGAGCCCGTCACGAAGCAGCCACCCATAATGACCAGCGGGAAATCGGAGCCACCAACGATTGTCGAAAGTGGGTTCAGCCCAGTATTGGAAGGACCTATGACAGGAAAGATGACGCCGGCCGACGCCACCCCGCCTGGGTTGTTCACAGCCGTGATCGTCGGCGTTCCGACGGTGTTGTGCAAACCCTGGGGAGCGGCGTTGAGCAACATGCTGTTGACGAAAGTGGTGCCCAGCTGCGTTGCGTCCCACCTCACCACCGCGCCGGTTGCGAAGTTCGCCCCATTGACGCCGAGGTTGCCGAATGCCGGATCGCCGGCGCAAACACTCGCCGGATTCAAGCCGCTGATCGTTGGGTCCGCCACGGTCACAGCGAAAGGACCGGACGCTCCGGCGGCGGGATAGGTGTTTGTGACGATCACGTTGAACGAGCCTGCCACACCGATCTCGACTTCCGGCACGGTCACCTGCAGGCTGGTGGCGCTCACGAACGTGGTCACCAAAGGTGTCCCGTCGAAGGAGATCACCGAAGTCGTGTTGAAGCAGGAGCCATCGACCGTGATGGGTGTAGCGGCGTCACCGGCGGGGATCGTCGATGGCGTGACATTCGTCACCGATGGTAGGCAAGGGACTACGTTTAGGCGCCGAATGTTGTCAATCGACGCTGTGAGCGTACTCTGCGTGAACGTGCCTGCCGCCAGCCGAACGATCGACGCCGTCACCGAAAACTGGCCATCGGCGACAAGGATCGCGCCGTCCCCTTCCGTCGCAACGTCGAACGGATCGGTGAGCAGCCCGTCCATGGAGATGACGGTCTGAGCTCCACTGACGGGATTGATGCTGATGATCTCGTTGGATATCCCGGGGTCCGCGACCAGGATGCGCCCGCTGGCTGCGATCGCCAAGCCGAACGGGCTGGTGAGATCGCCGCCGGAGCTGAGCACGGTGTCGACCATTGTGATTCGATCAATGCGGCGGATCTCTTGCAGAGCCGGCAGCGAAATGATGATGTTTCCGTCTGCCTCAATGGCGATACCGCCCATCTCTTCGTTGATCAGCGCGGGTTCAGGAAGTCCGTCCGTGGCTTCGGTTTCGACCATCCCCACAGGGTCGTAACGTCTCACTGCCGGCGGAGCGTTGTCGACACCCGCGGCCACCACGAGGATGTTGCCGTCATCCTCGACCGCTGCGTCGCTGGCATTGAAGAAGGACGACGGGTCGAACAGCCTCAAGCTCGAAACAGCGTCCGTCATTGGCTCCACGCGAAGGAGTTCGGGCGGATTCAATATCGTGACGAGAACGCGGCCACTCTTGTCGATTGCGATCCCGAATACTTCCGCCGTAAGCGGAGGAACCGTCACGATGGGCACGGCGTTGCCCGTCGCCGGGTCTACACGGACGATCCCGGGTGTCGCGCCGTCTTGCGAAAAGAAAATGTCCCCCGGCAGTAAGGTGAAGGGCGCCTTGGCGAGGGACGAACCGGTTCGAGCCGAGGAGCGACTTCTGGCGGTCCTGGGGGAACGAGGGTTGGCGCTAGGGCCGGCCGCGAGGTTCGAACCGGCCACGTCCAGGCCGCTTCCCACGTCCGGCTCCGATGTGCCGCTGTCCGCTGCCGGAGTAGGACCGCCGGTGACGGGCCGGTCTCCCGGCGTGCTTGCTCCCGCAACTTGCGTGTCCGGGGTTGGGGCGGAGGGGGAGGCCTGGTCCGACGGCGTCAGCGGCACCGCACCGAAGCAGAGCAGGACCAACCAACACATTCGCTGTGCAAGCTTCGGGAGCACTATTCGTTTCCGGACCGAATCGCTTCAGCGACCCGCCTGTATCGATGGGCCGGTCTAAACTCAAACCCGAGCCCGAAACACGAGTGACGGGTCCCAGTTTCACGTCGCTAGTCGGGTTCTTGACCTCTCACTGGCGTTCGGGGCTCAGTTGGCTCCCGCGGCACGCTTTCGCTTCAAACATTCGTTCGTTTGGATGTCGATTGGATCAGACCACCAGTTTATCTCACTCCGGCCTTACTCCGGCTTGGTCTCCTACGCCCACAGCGAACACGACAAAGTGCAGCGCCGCGAGATCAACGAGGCGGACAAGAACAGGATTCTCGGCGGCAACATCACGCGGCTGTTGGATCTGCCCTGGTGAGTCGCCGCCGTGCGCGGGCCTCCGGTCAATGGGTCATCGCATAGATGATGTAGTTGATGCCGAAGCGGTACGCGAGGGCCGTCATCGGCTCCGGGTATTCGGGGAGGTCGGCGTGCTCCCAAGCATCGCCGATATCCATATTGAAGTTGATGGCAACGAGCAAACGTCCCTCGTCGTCGTAAATGGCGCGCCACCGGGGCGGCGTGTCCTCAAGACGTCCCGCGAACCGGCCGCCGAAGCTCCACCGCAGATGGCGAAGCCCGGGGATCTGGACGCGGTGGTCGAGGTCATAGACTACGTGCAGGACTTCATCGGCTTCATCCATCTCGACAATCGGCCGCTCGGGAAAAACGCGCCGCATCGACTCGCGAAAGACCAGCCACTGCTCCGGGCCGTAGAAGTCGTCCACCACTAAGAACCCGCCGCGGAGAAGATATTCCCGCAGCCGATCCGTTTCTTCTTCGCCTAATTGCCAGAAACCAACTTGTGTCGCATACGCCCATGGGTACTCGAAGATCCGGTCGTCGGTGAGGGGAACATGCCGGCCTTCGCCGACCTCGATCTCCGTCAGCCGCCGTAGGCCCTGGGAGAAGTGGTTCTCGGCGGCGGGCCAGTCCTGCCTCCACCACGGTCTTCCCGATCCCCAGCGAGACCACGACAGGTTGACGTACTCTAGGCGGATGAAATGAAACTCGGCGTCCCGGCGGCCTGCGTGAACCGGCTCCTCCGCTTGACTGCGAATCAGGAAAAGCGGGCCCGCCGCTGCACACAGAAACGATACCGTCAGGGCCACGCCCGCGAGACCGCCCCTCATGCGCCGCATTATAGGCTGACGCGGAAACCAAGCTTCGGGGGCGGCGTCCCAGACCGGCGACGACGTTCATGCCTTGTTCGATCATCTCGTGTTGCGGTTGTGACAAGGCTTCGATGGCTTTGCTATGGTTCTTCATAGTTCGTAGTTCCTTTCGTTACAAGAAGAGATTTTGGAATTCGCCCCGCGTCATGGAAGCGGCGGGGCGAAGCCCGTCACTCGGGAGCGTACCGCACTCCCGAGACCGCGAGTCTCCTCATTTCACCTCGTTTCTCAAACGGAGCTGATCTGCTAGGGCGTTCGGGGTACATCGAGGATCAAGAATCCGCTCTCGACCCGGTCCCCGGTGATGCGTGTCCAGATCGTGCGCGCGGCGCCTTCGCTGCGGCTGTGTTCGAAACCGACGATCTGGCCCGAACGCAAGGTCGCGGCCGAATGGGCCACCCGAAAGCCGCTGCGGCTTTCGTCGAGCAGACGACCGCGAATCTCCGAGGGCATGTCGTCCATGAACAGGCGTACCTCACCCTGCGCGGGACGCCGCTCTTCCCCGCGCTGCTCGTCGGTGACTTCCGTCCCGCCTGCGCGATCAGGCCGAGTACTGCGGTGCCATTTCTGATTCATAGCGTTTCAACTTTCGGCTGAGCGTTCTGCGGGAGATACCCAGCAGTTCCGCTGCCTGCTGCTGATGCCCTCCCGTCATCGTCAACGCCCGCTCGATCATATTCCGCTCGACGCCCTCGAGCGGTCCCATCGGCACTTCCGCAAGGGCCGCGCGCGATTGGACGTTCAAGCCTAAGTCGGCTGCTTCGATCAGCGGCTGTCTGGCCAAGGTCGCCGCCCGCAGCACCACGTTGCGCAGTTCCCGGATATTGCCAGGCCAGGCGTGGCGGCACAGGGCCTTCTTGGCTTCCGCCGAGAGCTTCACTTGCGTATCCTGCTCGTACAGGAAGAACTCAGCCAGCGGCAGGATGTCGTCGAGCCGTTCGCGCAGCGGCGGCAGTTGGACGTGGATTTGGCTGAGCCGGTGGTAGAGGTCTTCGCGAAACTGACCCGCGCCCACCTCGTTACTCATTTCGCGGTTCGTGGCCGCCACCACCCGGACGTCGACTGCCACCTTCTTCCGCCCGCCGACCCGGTAGTAGGGCACGCCGTCGAGAATGCGAAGCAGCTTCACTTGCAACTTGGGCTCGAGTTCGCCGATCTCGTCGAGAAACAGCGTGCCCTTGTGCGCCAGCTCGAACAAGCCGGGCTTCAGGGAATCGGCCCCACTGAAGGCCCCTTTCTCGTGGCCGAACAGCTCGCTTTCGACCAGGTGCTCGGGGAGCGTCGCGCAGTTCACATCGACCCACGGTTGATGGCACCGCAGGGAGTGATGATGAATCGCACGCGAGATCAATTCCTTCCCCGTACCCGTCTCGCCGGTGATCAGAACCGTCGCATCGCTGCTCGCCACGCGCTCGACCGTGTCCATCAGCTTGCGCATCGCCTCGCTGCGGATGACCGCGGGCATGCCCAGGAAGATCACGGGTTGGTCAGACAACGGCACAAGTACCCTCTACTCACTTGTCGTCTCATCTCAGGAATGTTTCCATAGTTCACCACCGGTAGCGCGATAGACCCTTGCGAAGGGAGATCTATGCCCCCCCGGGCACCGAGTTCTACGCGGATACCGAAGGTGTGAATCAGATGCTCTACCCTACCTCGATTGGCCGATATGGAACATAGCGGCGAAAGCGCCGGAGCAGTGTCTCCAGCGGCGGACCCTGATGCCGACGAAGGCCAAACTCTACCTAGGTCTCATCAATGCGGCCGGCTTGCTCGTGTTGATGCACGGCTTCGTGCATTGGGCTTGTGCGGACGTAGCACGCTTTCTCGCCTTCTTCCTGATCGCAACTCTTTCTTCGACGTTGAAGGTTCGGCTGCCGGGCATCACCGGGACGATGTCGGTCAGTTTTCTGTTCCTCTTGATCGGCATCGTCGAGTTGAGCCTGGCCGAGACGCTGCTCACCGGGTGCACCGGTGCGGCGGTGCAGTGTGTATGGAGGGCGCAAAAACGACCCAGCGCCGTTCAAGTGGCGTTCAACATCGCGAACATGGCGATCGCCACCATGATTTCGTACGAGGCTTATCAATGGCTCGCGGGTCTGCAGGGGGAACCGAGCCTGGCCGGTCCACTGCTGCTGGCGGCGTCGGCCTACTTCGTGACGAATACGGTGCCGGTCGCCGCGGCCATCTCACTCACCGAAGGGAAGCAAGTCACGAAGATCTGGCGGGAATGCTACTTCTGGTCGTTCCCCTACTATCTCGTCGGAGCCGGCGTCGCCGGCGCCGTCAGCGTCGCGATCAACTACGTGGGCATGGAGATCGCTCTGCTGGTACTGCCGGTCGTTTACCTGATCTACCGTTCCTACCACCAATACCTGGAGCGCCTCGAGGACGAGAAGAACCACGCCACCGAGATGGCGGACCTGCATTTGCGCACCATCGAAGCGCTGGCGCTCGCTATCGAAGCCAAGGACCAAACCACGCACGACCACCTGCGCCGTGTGCAGGTGTTTGCGGTGGAAGTCGGAAAAGGGCTGGGCCTCGAAGATCAGCAACTCGACTCTCTACGGGCCGCGGCCGTACTTCACGACATCGGAAAACTAGCGGTCCCAGAGCACATCATCTCGAAACCCGGCAAGCTCTCCCCCGAAGAGTTCGACAAGATGAAGATCCATCCCGTCGTGGGCGCGGAGATTCTCGAGCGCGTCAAGTTTCCGTATCCGGTCGTGCCGATCGTCCGCTCCCACCACGAGAAGTGGGACGGCTCGGGCTACCCCGACGGGCTAAAGGGTGAGGAGATTCCCATCGGCGCGCGCATCCTCTCCGCCGTCGACTGCCTCGACGCGGTCGCATCCGACCGCCAATACCGCCGCGCGCTGCCTCTGGAGCAGGCCATGCAGGTGGTGGTGTCGGAATCCGGCAAGAGCTACGACCCCAAGGTCGTCGAGGTCCTGCAGCTTCGTTACGCGGAACTCGACGAACGGCTCCGCGCGGAAGGGATGAAGGAGGCGCCCCTTTCGGTGGACGTCAAAGTGGAGCGCGGCAAAGCCCCGGCGGTCGGCTTCCAGGAACACGAAGCCGCCGAACCCCAACCGGGCGACATGCCGCTCGACTTTCTTTCGTCGATTGCCGCCGCCCGCCAAGAGGTCCAGATGCTGTTCGAGTTAACACAGGACCTTGGGAACTCTCTCAGCCTCGATGAGACCTTGTCGGTTCTGGCCGTCCGCCTCAAGCGGATGGTGCCCCACGACACCGCCGCCATCTACACGATCCGGGGCGACATGCTCCAACCCGCCTACGTGAGCGGTGACGAGTTTCGTACCTTCTCATCGCTCCAGATCCCGCTGGGAGAAGGCCTCTCCGGCTGGGTGGCCGCGAACGGCAAGTGGATTCTCAACGGCAACCCAACCGTCGAGCCCGGCTACACACGGGAAGGGCCCCGAGGTCTGCGTTCGGCCTTGGCCGTACCTCTTGAGGGATCCGATGGCGTCGTGGGGGTGCTGGCCCTCTACCACAAAGATCCGGACGCGTTTACGCGCGACCACCTGCGTGTCTTGCTGGCGGTGAGCTACAAGATCGCCCTCGCCGTGGAGAATGCGCTCAAGTACCGCCAGGCCGAAAGCTCGGCCACGACCGACTACCTCACCGGGCTGCCGAACGCCCGGTCGTTGTTCCTGCATCTTGACAGCGAACTGGCGCGCTCCAAGCGCGAGAACAGGCCTATCGCGGTGCTCGTCTGCGACCTCGACGGCTTCAAGCAAGTCAACGATCAGTTTGGACATCTCGAGGGCAACGAGATTCTCCGCGCCGTGGCGCGCGGGCTGAACGACATCTGCCGCGAATACGACTACGTCGCGCGCATGGGCGGGGACGAGTTCGTCGTCGTCATGCCCGGCCTGAAGCCGGAAGCTATCATCGAAAAGATATTGCGTCTCCGTCACGTGGCGACCCGAGCCGGGCGCGAGATCTGCAAGGTCGATTTCCTCTCGATGAGCGTCGGCCAGGCCTGCTTCCCCGAAGACGGTACCGACGCCGAAGAGTTACTCTCCCAGGCCGACCGCCGCATGTACAAGAACAAGAGGGGTCAAAAGGCAGAAGCCGAGGCCCAGTCCGGACTGGTGCACTCGCACGCGGGCCGTCACGGCGTGACGGTGCACTAGCAGCCCGCGGTGAAAGTATGGTCTCAAGCCTCTGGCGACGAAAGTATGCCATAGTTCATGACATCGGTTGTTACCACCACCTAAGCGCGAAACGGTAGAATTGGGCCGAAGTGCTCGGCTCTACCATCAGCCACTACCGCATCACCGAGAAGCTCGGCCAGGGGGGGATGGGCGTCGGCTATAGGGGCCGAGGGCCGCACGTTCACTGCCATGGCTCTCATGGAGGGTCAGAGCTTCGACGAGATAATCAAGCGGCGGACGGTCGAAACTAGACTGGATTGCTCAGCGCCTCGACCGTCTAACCACGTTTCCCCTCATGAGGCCCGATTCCTGGCTGGTGAACAATAGATGTCCGGCGGCCATCTTGCGAAGATCTCCTCGGTCCCAGTGGGCTTGCATGATTCCGGCGAGAGAGTGGGAGGTGCTGTTCAAGAAGAGGTGGCCAATCTCGTGCGCCGCGGCGTGGCCAAGGATTTGACCGCGGGTCGCCGCTCCTTCCCGGCTGACTTGCTCTACACCGCTCATGATCACCGTAGCCAGGAATCCTCCTTTGTCCGCCACCACGGAGAAACCCAATCCCGTGAACCCGAAGCGTTTCCTTGTGGCCGATCCCCCTTCGACGATTCTCAGAACGATACTCGTGGGGGTCCGAGGGTGCTCACAATCCGGATGTTTTGTTAGTTCCGCACCGGAGACTCGACAGTTCAACCACGCGGTCGGGATTCCCGCTTGGCCCAGGATCCGGGTGGCCTGCGTCTCCATCTCTGCCAGTTGCGCTGCTGGGACCCCGGAGTAGTCATAGACGCGCACCGTCAGGGTCGGCGCCAGATGCTGGCCCGGGAGGCTCTCCGCAAAGCCGTCGGCCCCTTCACTGGGCCGCGTGCCCGCCCAAAGGGCCGAGCTGAAAATCGAGACAACAACTCCAATAACAAGGCATTTCCTGAAGGACCGTTTCATCGCCTTCACCTCCGCGAATGGGTTGGTGAGGGCGATGAGGGATCAACAAGCTCAAACGAGAATCATGTCGGTATCACTTGCCAATGGCGTCGCCCTCTCGCTCGCATAGGCGGGTTTTCGCTCAGAAACCGATCACGGGAAGAGCAAAAAAAGATGAGGGCACATTCTTGGCTGCTAAATCAGCGGCGAACTAAGGTAGACTTTCGGTGTCGGCTGGTGATAGAGGCAGACCCAATGACCGCACCCTCCGGCGAGATCACCGCCCTGCTCAAGCACGTGGGGGACGGCGATGAGCAAGCTCGCGAGCAGCTCATGGAGCGGGTCTACCGAGAGTTGCAACGGCTCGCCGGGTACTACATGCGGGGAGAACGCATAGACCACACCCTGCAGCCCACCGCTTTGGTCCACGAGGCCTACCTGCGGCTGTTCGGACAAGAGCAAATCAACTGGCAGAATCACTCGCACTTCGTCCACGGGGCCGGCCGGGCGATGCGTCAGATTCTGGTCGATCACGCCCGTCAGCGGGCGACAGCAAAGCGTGTCGGGGGGCAGAAGAAGGTCTCTTTCGATGAAAGTGCGGTTATTGTTTCCGATCAGCGGCCGGAGATAATGCTCGCTCTGGACGAGGCCCTTCAGAGTCTGGAGTCGCTCGATCCGCGCCAGGCCGTGATCGTCGAGATGCTTTACTTCAGCGGCATGACACAGCAGGAGGCGGCCCAGGCTTTAGGTCTGTCGGAAATCACCATTCGGCGCGAGTGGCGAACGGCGCGCGCCTGGCTTCGAGGCGAGATTCGAAAGGCGGCCTCCGTATGAACCCGGAACGCTGGCAGCGGATCAAGGAAGTGGCCTTTGCGGCCATGGAGCTGCAGGAAGGCCAACGCAGCCAGTTCTTGGATAAAGAGTGTGGATCGGATAGCGAACTACGCCGGGCCGCGCAGGCTTTGGTGGACGAGGACCAGAGAAACGGGGGGACCATCGAGCGCGGGATTGCGTCGGTGGCCGCCGGAGTTCAGCAGAGGCACACTGCGGATGACCGTGACGCGATGCTGGACCGCACCATCTCGCATTACAGAATCACCGAGAAGCTTGGTGAGGGCGGCATGGGCATTGTCTACAAGGCCGAGGACACAAAGCTGGAGCGCCCTGTCGCACTGAAATTCCTCGCCGCACACGCCATCGAGGACCCTGAACACAAGGCTCGTTTCGTCCGGGAAGCAAAGGCCGCCGCACGTCTCGATCACCCCAACATCTGCTCGGTGTACGAAATCGATGAGGCCGAGGGACAGACGTTCCTTGCCATGGCCTACCTCGAAGGCCAGACGGTGAAGGACAAGATCGCCGAGCGCCCGCTCAAGCTCGACGAAGCCTTGGACATTGCCATTCAGACGGCCCAGGGTCTCAAGGTGGCACACGGAAAAGGGATCGTTCATCGCGATATCAAACCCGCGAACCTGATGCTGACCCAGGAAGGTCAGGTCAAGGTCATGGACTTCGGCCTGGCACAGCTTGCCGATCGCTCCAAGCTCACCAAAACCACAACCATGTTGGGCACGCCGGCCTACATGTCACCGGAGCAGGCTCTACGCGAACCAACCGACCGCCGTACCGATGTCTGGTCGCTCGGAATCGTGATCTACGAGATGGTCACGGGTAAGCTGCCGTTCGAGGGCGAGCGTGAGGATGCCGTGGCGTACTCGATCGTCCACCAGGAACCGGAACCCATAACCGCTCTGCGAGTCGGCGTACCGGTCGATCTGGACCGTATTGTCAGCAAGGCGCTGGCCAAAGATGCCGACGAACGCTACCAACATGTCGAGGACATGATCGTCGATCTGCGTGGGTTGGGCAAGAAGCTGAAGTCAGGAAAATCGACGATTCTGAAGGCCGCGCCGCCAGGGGCTCGCTCGACCGCACGAGCTTCAACGGCGGTACCGTCTTTTCGATTCGCGAGGGTCGTGGTGTTAGTACTGTTTGCGGTGGCCGTGGGGGTCATCGTGTGGCAGCAACGGCACCCGCGCCAGCCAGAGCGGCAAGTTGAGCTTACAAGGTTTGCGTTTGCGCCTGGGAATGATGTCTGGGCCCCGGTGATCTCACCCAACGGCCGGCATATCGTCTACGTGACTGGGACACAAGAGACGACACAAAGATACGACCTGTCGGGCAGAGGGCGGGGAAGCAAATTGTGGGTTCAGGATCTCGATCAGGAGCAGCCCCGAGAACTCGATGGCACCGAGGGTGCTCAATGGCCGTTTTGGGCTCCGGGAAGCGATTTTATCGGGTTCTTTGTGCGCGCAGAGGCCGGCAAGGAAGTGCTGAAGAAGGTTTCGGTCCGCGGGGGGCCAGCCATCGTGCTGTGTCAAGACCGGCGCGGACTTGTGGCTGGCGCGTGGAGCCCGGACGGTAACTCCATCGTTGTCAGGACGGGCTTCGGAGGGAGCCTAGCGGGCCTGTTGTATGAACTCCCGGCCTCTGGGGGCAAGTCCAGCCTCTTGATCGAGCCTGAGAAGTCGGAAAAAACTGGAAGGGTACAAGGGTCCCCTCATTTTCTGCCCCTTGAGGACGGTAGGCGAATCCTCCTGTTCAGAAACCAAGGGCAGATGACAATGCGAAACCTCGACACCGGCGAACAGGAGATCATCTTGGAACAGGAGATTGGACGCCGTCTGAAAGGCCCTGTCTATTCCCCGAGTGGCCATATTTTGTACAAAGTGGGGTATCCATTTGACTCAGGTGACCACAACATACTGTGGTTGGCCATTGGCGGCCCCCGGAAAGGCTTGCCGATAGCACCACGTTTCCAAGCCTGCGATGGCCATGGCGCGTGCGTAATCCTTGATCGGCCCGAAACGCAGCCTCGTGGCCCAATTGCCTGCAGACCGGCGTCTGGCGCCCCAGGGTGCATTCTGGGTGCAGTGTGCTGGCGTCCATGGATCGACCAAACCACAACGCCTAGGGGCTACCTGAGTCAAGTGGATACCCCATTTTGTACAAAACGGGGTTGACGGGTCCACTTTTGGCCTTGCCGTTTTCAATCGAAACGCTGAGACCTACCGGCGAGCCCTTCCTTGTTCCTGTTGGACAGAATCCGCGGTACCCCAGTGTCTCGACCGATGGGACTTTAGTGTACCTCGACCTCCCTGCGGTCAGACGGCAACTCGTCTGGCGAGACCGCAGCGACAGGAAACTGCTGGTGTTCGGCCAACCACACGAACTCGTTTTCGACCCGGCTTTGTCACCCGACGGCCTCCTCGTAGCTGCGGTGGGCTTTGAAAACAATAATGGCGATATCTGGATCCACGATGCTAACCGCCCGATCGCGACTCGTTTGACCTTCGATGCAGCTCAGGAACACCGCCCAGTGTGGTCCCCTGCAGGAGATCAGGTCGCATTCTCGTCCGATCGCCAGGGGAACAACGATATCTTTGTCAGACCCGCCGATGGCAGTGGTGAGGTGAAAGCCCTGGTGGCTACGCGTTGGCACGAATTCGTATCCGACTGGTCGTCGGACGGAAGATACATTCTGTACCATCGGAGGGATCCGGAGACGGGGAATGACCTTTGGTATCTTCAGCGCAAGGACGACAACAGCGGCTTTGAAGCGGTTCCGTTCTTACGGACACCGTTTAGCGAACTTGCAGCGAACTTGTCCCCGGACGGCCATTTTGTGGCCTACGTCTCGGATGAATCGGGCAGATACGAGGTATACGTCCAGCGATTTCCTGGAGGGGCGGCAAGCGGCTGGTGTCGAGCAACGGTGGCGGCCAACCACGCTGGCGTCACGACGGGAAGGAGTTGTTTTACGTTGCACATGGCACGCTGCTGGCCGTTGATGTGACGACCATACCGAACTTTTCAATGGGCTCGCCGAGGGAGCTCTTTGAATCCGAGGGATTAAACTCTCCGACCGTGCAGTACTACGACGTCTCAGCCGACGGGCAGCGGTTTGTCCTCAGGGAACTTATGGAGGTTGATGACCCTCCAGTCATCCGCGTCGTCCAGAACTGGTTCGCCGAGTTCCGCGACCGCGAACAGGACTAAGCCCCTGAAAACGAACGACCTAACGCCCGTCCTCGGGATAACTGTCTGGATATCCGGTACGCACTCGTTTCCGCCCGCTGAAGCGTCCCAGAACATCCTCGGAGGGGTCGCAGACGGCCGTGGGGCAGCGGCCCTGGACGAAAACAATCTGCCTGTTCATGACATCGGTTGTTCGCGACAGCTTTCCGCGAAGAGGTGGAATCGGACGGGCATGGTCGGCCAAACCATCTCGCACTACCGCATCACCGACAAGCTGGGTGAAGGCGGCATGGGCGTCGTCTACAAGGCCGAGGACACCAAGCTCGAACGTAGCGTGGCCCTAAAGTTCCTTGCTTCACATCTGCTCCAGGATGAAGAAGGCCACGAGCGGTTTCTACGAGAAGCGAAAGCGGCGGCCGCCCTCGACCACAACAACATTTGGACACTACAAAGAGAACGGCTATCCAGAATGGTTTCTTGTCAAGCCCGTTTGATACCCTTACCTGTTGCGGCAGGCCGGGCAAGCGGGCACGGCATGCCGTGCCCCTACATTTGTGAGCAACACCGCTCCCGATCTTGCAATGGGCTGGTAGCCAACGCCACAGCCAACCCCCGAGATTTTCGCGAGCAACCCGAGTCGCCGTTGTGATGATCCGAGGCCGCTCCGCCGATCATGCGCGTTGAGCGCCGGTTTGGCGAAATGATAAGGTAACCGTTTAGGCTCATCCTTGGTTTTCTGTTCTTTCCGCGCTAAACTCCGTGCGGCGAACGGACGCCCTGACCTCGGGTCAAGTCGGGGATCACCTCAGCGGCGGCCCCGGACGCAGCGTTCGGAAGCGCCAGGTTCCGAGACCCAAACCGCTCCCAGAGACCATGCAGAAGATCCTTGTTCTTTTGGCGTTCATGGCCGTCACCGCCGGCCTGATCATCTATACAGGGCACGCCTCGCACGGCGATGGCGGCGACTCGGGGCATGTGAGCGTCGCTCGATTCCTGTTCGAGGTCGTGATCATTCTTCTGGCCGCGAAGGTCGGTGGCGAGCTTTTCGAAACGTGGAATCAGCCGGCCGTGTTGGGCGAGCTGGTGTTTGGCGTCGTGTTGGGGAACCTGAGCCTTTTCGGCATGACGGCCCTGGAAGTGCTCAGCAACGAACCCGGACTGGCCTTCGCCGCCGAGATCGGCGTCATTCTGTTGTTGTTTGAGGTGGGCCTGGAGTCGGACCTCAGTGAGCTACTGGCGGTCGGCACCTCGGCGTTGATTGTGGCCATTCTAGGCGTCACCGCGCCGATCATCCTGGGCTACGGGGTCTCGTACTTCTTCCTCCCCGATGCCGGCTGGTACGTCCACCTGTTCGTCGGAGCCACCCTGGCCGCGACGAGCGTCGGCATCACGGCGCGCGTCCTCAAAGACATTGGGAAGATGGACACCAAGGAAGCCCGCATCATCCTCGGTGCGGCGGTCGTCGATGACGTGCTCGGCCTAGTCATCCTGGCCGCAGCCAGCGGCGTCATCACATCCATCGGATCGGGCGCGGCGGCCGACATCTCGCTGGGACCGGTGGTCTGGATCGTCGTCAAGGCGATTCTGTTCCTCGTCGGAGCCGTGGTGGCCGGACGTTACGTGGGCGGAAAGATTCTCAGCATCGGTGCGACGGCGAAGGTCGGCGGCATGGCCGTCGTGCTGAGTATCTGTTACTGCTTCTCGCTGGCCGCGTTGGCTGAGGTGATGGGTCTGGCGCCGATCGTGGGCGCCTTCGCCGCCGGCCTGGTGCTCAACGAAGCGCACTACGAGGGCTACACCAAGATGAGCAGCGAGAAGTTCGAGGAGATCGTCTCGCCGATCAGCTCGATCCTAGTACCGGTGTTCTTCGTGCTGATGGGTCTCAAGGTCGACCTGCGGTCGTTTGCCGACATCAACGTGCTGACCTTCGCCGCCGTGCTCAGCATCGCGGCGATCATCGGCAAACAGGTTTGTTCGCTTGGCGTACGCGAGAAGGGCTTGAACCGTCTCGCAATCGGCGTCGGCATGATCCCGCGCGGCGAGGTGGGTCTGATCTTCGCGGGAATCGGGTCTTCGCTGATGGTGGCTGGCCAGCCCGTCTTTGGTCCCGAAACCTTCTCGGCCGTGGTCGTTATGGTCATGGTGACGACCCTGGCTACACCACCGCTGCTGAAGGCGCTGTTTAGTCGGGACGATAGAGCCGACGTGGCGCTCTAGTGAGGGTCACCGGTGACCTCATCCAACTCATCATCGGCACGCGCCAGCATCTCCTCGGCCGTGTGTTGCGAGATCAACCCCTCGGTGACGGCTCGTTGAATAGCGGTCTTTTCCGCCGTGATCAATTCGGCTCTCGCGACCTTGATCTCCACCTCCACCCGGGCGCTGTCTGTCAAATGCATCGCCTCGATGCGTTGCCGTGCCTCCGCTATCTGCTGCTCCAACTCCTCCCGGAGCCGTTGATAGACCGGCGTCGAGATCACGTGCCGGTTGTGCAGATCCTCTAGCTCTTCGAGGGCCGAACTTACCGCCATGTGCCGAACCTTGGCCCGATCGTACTCATCCTCGTGGCCCATCCGGATCCCCAGCCGGCGCATCAGCGGCTGGATCGTCAACCCCTGCACGACGATCGAGAACGCCACCACGCCGAACGTCATCGCCAGAATCTGGGCGCGATAGGGGAAGTCCGGCTCCAGCCCCAAGGCCAAAGCCATCGAGACCCCGCCGTGAATGCCGCCCCACACCAGTACGTGCTGCCAGGCAGTCGGCACCTTCTCGACAAAACGGTTGGCGATCGGCGTCAAGGTGTAGACGGCGATCACGCGTCCCAGCAGCACCGCGACAATGGCAATCATGATCGGGAACCACGAGTCGAGCAGGTCGGCGATGTGGACTTCGATTCCAATCAGCAGGAAGATCAGCGAATTGATCACGAAACCCAGGTACTCCCAGAACGACCACAGCGCCACGCGCGTCCGCGAGCTCATCCCCGACGGCGCGCCGAGGTTGCCGATCATCAGTCCGGCGCCGACTGTCGCGATGACGCCTGACACGTGAAGCTGCTCGGCAACGAGAAACGAGCCGTAGGCCAGAATGGTCGTCAGCGTGATCTCCACCTGCGGGTTGTCGACCTGTGCCGTCACCTTGCTGACCAGATACCCCATGCCGACCCCCAACACCGCTCCGCCGACAGCGACTCTGAGGAACTCTCCCACGCCCGCCACCGGATCGAGCGTCCCCGTCGCGAGCGCGGCCAGCAGGATCTGAAACAGCACCACGGCCGTCCCGTCGTTAAACAGGCTCTCTCCCTCGACCAGCACGGCCAGACGCTTCGACACGCCCATCTCTTTGAACAGCGCCAGCACCGAGATCGGGTCCGTGGCCGAGATCAGCGATCCGAACACCAACGCCACCAACAGCGGCAGCCCGGCGGTCCAGTGGACGGCGTATCCGATGATCACCGTCGCCAGCAGAACACCGGCCACCGCCAGCACCAAGATCGCTATCAGGCTTCGCCGCAAACGCCCAATCTGGATGTTGAGCCCTGCCTCGAACAGCAGGCCTGGCAGGAAGACCATGAAGATCACATCCGGCGTGAGGATGTCCGTCGTCCCCCCATCGCCCAACCTCGCGGTGATCGGTACATGAAAGATGTCAATGAGAAAGCCACCGATCACCAAAGCGATCGTGTAGGGGACCTTGAAACGGATCGTCGCCATCGCGATCAGCGAGGCGGCAATCAACAGGAGCAGAAGAAACTCGATGATGGCGCGTGTTTCCATGACTTGCTATTCGCGGCGTCTCCCGGCAGGCCCTGGGTCCCGGAGGGCCATCGGCCATCATAGCGAATCCGGTCTCCCCTGCCTGCCGAGCCGAGGTACAAGGGGACCAGCGGACACAGAGGGGGCTCCGACGCCTCATCAACTTCTGTCAAGGAATGCCGATAAGTCTTTTGAGGAGTGTGATCTCCGCCGCTATCGAGACCTCGCGAACTGGCCGCTCAGACGATACAGCACCCATAATAGCCACCGATGCTCCAAAGCAGTGGATCTTCGCGGCTCGGCGGGGAACCAAACGGGTGGCGAGTTCGTCTGAATCGGTAGAGACCGACCATACTGCCGTGCCGCCGGCCGTTAGCCTTGGGCCGACCGCCCGGAAGCGGCCGGCAAGGTCTGGTCGGGCGATCTAGGGGGTTGAATTCGTTGAGGTTCTGATGTATGCTGCAAGAGATCAACGAAATCAGGGAGCGTCCATACCCTCCAGGACGCCTAGTCTCGATTAGGAATTCATCACTACGTTGATCATCAAGAAACCGGCCTATCACAGGGTCGATCCAGAGTTCTAGCCGACAGTGTTGTATCGGGCCTTGAGCCCAGGCTTAGCTCTAACTCCAACAAAATGCGAAACCACATGTCAGAGAAACGGTCTGCAAGACCGCCTAGGTCCTTTCACAAGAAGAAGCGGCGGAGCGGGTCCGGCGGGGCCGAAAAGAACGGGAACCACGAACAGGCAATGATCCGGTCGATGGGTGTTTGCCACAGGTGTGGCCAGCCCGCCCCCGATGGAAAGCTCTGCGCGTTCCACCGCAACCTCATGAACGCGTTGCGCGACGACTACCGCTAGCCGTCCGTTGGCCAGGCCAATCGGTCTCTTTGTTCACCCCACGTAGCGGGGCACGAGCCTCGTGTCGTCCGCAACCGGGCCCCACTAGGGAACACCCTGCCCCGGGTATAACCGTTCGCCGAAGAACGTCGGTGACCGTGCCGAGGCCTCGGTGCCGGCTCACCGGCCTCAACCTGTTAGCGCCGACCGTGCCGGGTTCGTTGCGAACGACCGCGCTTCCAGCCCACCAAGCTATCCCTCGCCCACAAGCGCCGCCGCGGCCCGGTCAGCAAACACCATCGCATCGTCAGGCCGGATCCGACCTGCCGGAATCGCCGGATCCGCGCTAAGCAACCGTACGAGCATTTCCTGCTTCGAATCGCCGGTGGCCAGCCACAGAATGCGGCGGGCGCGGTTCAGCAGCGGGTACGTCAGGGTCATCCGCCGTCGGCCCTGGTAGATCCCACAGAGAGCCACGTCCGCATCGTCGACATCGAGAGCGCCATCGCCCGGCACGAGCGATGCCGTATGGCCATCCGGCCCCAGCCCCAGGTGGATCAGGTCAAGCACGGCGGGTCGCCCGGCCACTCGTTCGAGTTCTCCTGCGTACGCCGCCGCCCCTACCCGCAGATCCGCACCCTCGACCGGCATGGCGAGTACGTGGCTGGGAGGCAACGGCGCCTTCGAGACCAAGCTCTCTTCTAGGTGGGTGAGGTTGCGCTCAGCGTGCCCGGCAGGCGCGACCCGCTCGTCCACCTGCACTACGTAGACGTCCTGCCAGGGGACATCCCGCTCCGCAAGCAGCGCCAACATCTTCCAGGGCGTGCGCCCGCCGCTCACCGCGAACACAAATCGGCCCCTAGCGTCCACGGAACGCCGGGCCTCATCCGCAACCAAGGCGGCACCGGCCAAGGCTACATCTTTCTCAGTAGGAAAGAGCCTGATCTCCAACATGCAACCTCAGCAGGCCTGTAGGGGAGACAGCCCTACACCCACCAGACGCCCTTGGCCGCGCGACCACCAACTCCGGCCAATCGCCCAGGGCCCACCCCAGCCGTTCCAACTAGCCGTCCATCCTACCCGCTCGTGCGCAAGGCCATTTGCCCGCTGGACTTACGCCGACAATACCTTGTCGGCAAACGGATGCTCGCGGCGGGACTGGAATCGCGAGTAAGGACGGTGACAACACAGGAGCGGGTGCCGCCTCCTCGATCGCCGTCATCACGGTCCAACGGTCCTCATCCGAGTCTTACACAAGCCGCTGAAGGAGTCGACTGTGGGGATCTCGGCCAGCACCATCGCCGTCAGATCGAGCAGCCACGAACCGACCACACCTCCTCGGCGGCAAACCTGGGCTCTATCAGCAACTTGGAGCTAATAGTGAATGTCTTCCGGAAGCCCCTCCGAGTCAAGCACGCCCATCTCTGGCGGTGCGATTGCGGGTATGGAAGATAGGGCGGCTTCTCGGGCGCTGGACATTAGCGAGGCCACGCTACCAGTGCACGAGCCCGATACCCTCACCCGTGGCGGCGCTTGCGGAGATCGAGCACAAACCAGAGCAAGATGCCCAACAGCGCCGCTCCGCGCGCGGCCCGTGCTAAGGCCATCTCGGTCCCGCCATCGTATCGCAGTTCCACCGTGCACGGCCCCGTGCAGCGGGGTTCGATCAGCATCAGGCCCAACTTGCTCTGCTCGATCCGGCAAGGCCAGCCATCGACCGTCGCTTTCCAGCCCGGGTGGTAGGTCACCTGTACCGCCAACAGATGCTCCGGCCGCAGGTCGGCTTCGATCACAGCCTGATCGGGGCTCAACCAACGGAAGTCGGCGGTAGGCAGCTCGGAATTCTCCAACGCCTCGACAAACGGGACCAGCGGCTCGACGTCCAGCCCATGGATCGGCCACGTCGCAACGCGGTCCTCCGGCCGGATGACGCGCGCCAGTGACATCGAGCGGTGAGGAACCGAGTAGATCACGTCGTCGCCGTCGCGCCACACCTCCGGCAGCACGCCGGCGTACTGCGCGGGGTACTTGACCGGCTTGTAGTACTCACGCGCGGTGGCGCCGCCCACGCCGAAGAAGTGCACGCCGAACGCCCGCAGCCAGAGCACCGTTGACTCCACCGAGTTCGGGTGGGCGTTAATGCCGTACGGGATTACCGGTAGCAGCGGATTCGCCACTCCATTGAGAAAGCCACCCTGCAATTGCGGAACGTCGGAGAACACGTTCAACCAGAGGTAGACCGAGCCGGGCATCATCACCCGGTGGTCTCCGGCATTCGAGGCCAGCCAGTCGGCCATCTGGTACTCGACGGTGGTGGTGATGTCGATTGGTTTGATCAGCTCGCGCGTGTAGAGGCGGTAGGTGCGCGTCTGCATGCTCACCAGCAGGAGACAGACGGTGAGCACAACTGCACGCCGGCCGACGGAGAGCTCTCGCAGCAGCCTCTCTCCCGCAATGCCAAGCAGCAGACACACCGCTATCTCGAGTTGTAGGTGGTAACGGTCGGCGTAGGGCAACAGGCGCGCCACGCCCCACTTGCTGAGAAACACGAGCAACGCCATGACCAGGCCGAACGACGCGGCGAAACGAAGATAGGCCGGCGCGTGCCGGCGCCGCAGCAACCGGTCCAAACCAACCAGCACCGCGACGACGAGCACAAAGTACAGAACATTCCAGGCCGTCAGCGCATCGGCGGCATTGACGGTGCGGGCGTTTCGCAGCATGTCGGCGATCGTCGATGGGGGAATCCACGGTGCGGCGAGAGCGTAGGACAGTGCCACGATTCCACTCGCCGTCGGCCACCGGCTTGGCTGCCCGCGTTCGGCGTGGACCAGCAAGTAAACCCCGGCCGCAATGCCTAACGTGATCGCTCCGAGCCAATTGGTCAGTGCCACGGTAGCGAAGCTCGAACCGGCGAGGAAAACCGTCACGGGCCTCGGATTCGCCAAGGCCCGGCGCAGCAGAATGATCGCGATCGGCAACGGCATGAGCGCCGTGATGAGAGGCCCCGCTCCGTAGTGGACCAGCGCGTGAAAGCGCTGGGCGGCCCAGGGCGACCCCATGTCCGCCGCAATATCCGCAAACAACAGGGCCGAGGGCGAAAGCACCGAATACGACACGCCCGTGATGAAACCCACCCAACGCCGGCCCGATAGATCGTAGGCCAACCAGAACAGCGTTACCGGGCCCAGACAATACGCCGCGGCCGTCACCGCGTGATACGACAGCGCCGGCGACCAACCCGTCATCTCCGCCCCACCCGCAACGACGAAGGGCAAGAGCGGCGGATAGGCATTCTGAAACGGCCCGCCGCCGTTCCAGAAGGGGTACCAGGTCAGCGTCCAGTCGTAGTCGAGAAGAAACCGCGCGATCGCGATGTAGGCGCCCTCGATCGAGTTCATGTGCTGCGTGTATTCGGTGACGAAGAGTTCGAGGCTGATGTAGACGTTTACGCCCAGCAGCGCGGCAACACAAGCGAGCGTCTTGAGGGAAGGAGACATGCGGTTGTTGCAGGGCGGGCACGGCATGCCGTGCCCCTGCATTAGGAGTAGAGCCAATCGGGATACCGTTTCGCCACCGGTCCGGTTTTCTTGCCGACGGCGTGGATCACGTCCTCTCGCAGATTGGTTGGGAGCTGCTCCTTGTCTTCGAGCTTTTCGAGAATGTCAATCGTCCAATCGAACTTCACCGGTCTCACCGGCCCATAGGGCCCCGACTCCATACGCTCCACCTCGAAGCCTGCCGCTTGTAGCAGCTCGGCGATGTCGCGGGGAGCGTACTCACGGGCGTGCCGCGGTTCGACGTCATTGCCACCCTGGCGCGCGGTGTACTGCGTGTACAAAGCGGGGTGATATCCCGTTAGGACGGCTGCGACGGACCGAAGGGAGCAGATGTTTGGGGTGCTGAGCACTAACGCGCCCCCGGGCCGCAGGATGCGGTTGATCTCGGCCATCATATGCATCGGGTCATCCGCGAGATGCTCGATAAGCTCGCAGCAGACGACGGTGGCGAAATAGCCGTCCTCGTAGGGATAGGGATCCTTTTCAGCGTTGAAAAGATCAATCAGGCACGAGAAGCACTCACCGTGGACGGACGTGACGGTTTTTTCCTCGGTCGTACCTAAAGGACCCAGATAGCAGCCGCGAACTTCGCCGTAACCGAGTTTCTTCAAAGCGGGCGTGATCTGCATGTACGCGCCCATCTCCAAGAGGCGGTCGCGCTTGGCACCCTTGGGCGCAATCTCAAGCGTCTGCACGAAACGGGCTAGATGCGTTTCGGCGTAGGCTCTGCCTTCGGGCGATTGCGAGCAGAACGCGAGGATGTCATCAGCAAAGGTAGGCATCAGTTGCGGCGACGCGGCGGATTCCTCTGAGCAGCTTCCGGAGACGTCTCAGCAGGCGTGTTGCGTTCACCATTGGTCCGTGCGCCGATAGGGGAATCGCGAGCAACGGACAATCTACAGCGTGACAGAGCGATAGGCTGAGCGACAAGCTTCGGGCACCGGTCCCAGTCCCAGGGTCGTGGAACCTACGTAGGGAAGCTGGCGGTCTGTTTCCGGGGTTGCGCCCCGGGCCAGTATTAACTAAAAGCGGAACATGCGGCCCGCCTTGCGCCGGTAGTTGGGGTTCCACTGATCGACCAGGTCGTCCCGCGACCGCACCCGGGCCATGTTCTCCCGCAACTTGGCCATCTGGTTGGGATCGACCTCGACACCCAGCCCGGGCCCGGCGGGCAACGTCATCTTGCCGTCTCGGAACGGCAGCTTGCCGCCGCGGATGATGTCCTGGTCATCGGCCGTCCACGGGTAGTGCGAGTCGGCGTCGTAGGTGACGTGCGAGATCGAGCAGTTCATGTGCGTCAGCGCGGCCATCGAGATGCCCAGATGGTTGTTGCTGTGTCCCGAGCAACCCCACCCCAGCGCCTCGCACGTCGCCGCCCAGTGGCGCACGTTGTTGAACCCGCCCATGTGGTGCAGGTCGAGCAGCACGATGTCGATCGAGCCCTTGCGGTACGCCGGCCCAATGTGCTCGGGACGCGTCACGCACATGTTCGTCCCAAAGGGAATCGAGGTGTGCTTGCGAACCTCGGCCATCCGATCCTGGCCGCGCGTTGGGTCCTCGAGGTATTCCATGCCCAGCGGCTCGACCGCCTTGGCCACACGAATTGACGTCTCGACGCTCCAGGCCGCGTTGGGGTCGATGCGCAGCTTGGCGTCCGGCACGCGCTTGCGCATGATTCGCAGCGCTTCGATCTCCTCATCCGGCGTGAGGACGCCGCCCTTGAACTTGCACGACCGGAAGCCCTCATTTAGGCGGAAGTCGACGAACTGCTGCGCGGCAGCCTCGGGCGTGATCGCGCCCGGGTCGTCGCCGACCGGCAGGACGAAGAAGACGTACGCCGAATACGGCGCCGCCTCGCGGTAGGGGCCGCCGACCAAGTCGCAGACTCGCCGGTTGAGGGCGCGGCCGATCAGATCGAGGCAGGCGATCTCGATGGCGGCGAATGCTTCGTAGTCGTCGATGTTGCGGCGGAAGTATTCAAGCTCGAACGGGTCGCGCCCCACGACGACCGAGCGCGCCGCCTCGATGTTCTCGGCGTGCCGCCGGCCGACTTCGGAGATGCCGCGGTGGCCGTCGGACGTTTCGATCTCGGTGATCGTGCGCACGAAGTGGGTGGCGTGCGCCGTCGTCGAGTTCATGATCGGCTGGTCGGGCGACGCCACCCGCGTGACCTTCACCGAGTTGATCTTCATCGCGCTACGGGGACGGTCGGCCTTCGGCGTGCCGCTGCGCTTGGTCCCCCGCGCGGCCTGGCTATAGGCCAGCGCCATGTCGTCGAGGCACATGAGGCCGGTGACGCCGGAGGCGCCCGCCATCAGCGCGCGGCGGCTCACGTCGGGCCGGCGGGGGCGTTCGGTCTCTTGCGGCGGCTTGCGATCCGGCATACGTTGCTCCTCTGCGAATGGAGGTTAGCATAGCGTCGCGGGCGCCCGTCGCTCATCCAAGTGGTGAACAGCGCGGCTCGACTCACAGCGACTGCCCGACGCAGAAGAGCAGTTAGTTGAAGATGAAGCGACTTCGGACCCAGTACCCCTTCGCGGACCTGAGAACCGACGAATCGGTCCTCGGCAAGCCTGGAGGCTTACGCCACATGAGCAACCCGTTGACTCCAGCCCCGGCGGATCACTTCTTGATCGTGATCTTTGGCAATTCGACCGTCTCGGCCGGCTCGAAGAGGCCAAAGGCGAAGATGGCTGTGCTCGAAGCGATGGCGACGTGTTGCTTGGCATCGACCAAGTAGGTGACGGGCGAGGCATTGAGGCGTTCTCCCATATTGAAGTTCCACAGATGGCGGCCGGTTTTCGCTTCGAGCGCCAGCAACTGCCCGGCGTCGTCACCGGAGAAGAGAACGCCGGTGGCGGTTGAGACCGTGCCGGTCCACATGCGTCCGAAGCCGGTCATCGGGTACTCCCAGGCACGCTTGCCCGTCTTGGGGTCGATAGCGCGTAGGATGACTTGGCCGCCTTCCTCGGTCGCGCCGCCGCCGGGGAAGTTCTTCATCGGGACCGGCTCCTGCTCGGATAGGTTGTACCAGCCGCACTGCTCAAGGGTGAGCGCGTAGAGGAGTCCGGTGCCAGGATGAAAGGTCTGGCCCATCCAGTTGGTGGCGCCTTTGACGCTGGGGCAGACCCAGTTGCCTTCGAGCGTCGGGTCCTTGCCGGACACCAGGATGGGACGGCCGTTCTTATCGATGCCGCTGGCCCAGTCGACTTTGTCGGTCAACTGCGTGGCGCGTAGGAATTCGCCGGTCTCGCGGTCGAGCACGTAGAAGAAGCCGTTGCGATTGGCGTGTAGGACGAGCTTGCGGGGGCGGCCTTGCCATTCGAGATCGACCAGCATGGGCCAGCTTTGCGCGTCCCAGTCGTGCGTGTCGTGCGGCGTGAACTGGAAGTGCCACTTGATGGCGCCGGTTTCGGGATCGAGCGCGAGCAGCGAGGAGGTGTAGAGGTTGTCGCCGGGGCGGACGGCGGCGTTAAAGTCGGGCCAGGGGTTGCCGGTCGTCCAGTAGAGTGTGTTGAGGTCGGGATCGAAGGTGCCGGAGAGCCAAGCGGCGCCGCCGCCCCATTTGCGAATCTCGTCACTGCCCCAGGTTTCCGAGCCGGGCTCGCCTTTGCCTGGGATGGTGTAGCGGCGCCAGATCTCGTCGCCGGTCTCGGCGGAGAGCGCGGCGATGAAGCCTCGCACGCCGCTGTCGCCGCCGGCGCTGCCGACGATGATGCGGTCCTTGACGGCAAGCGGCGCGGAGGTAGAGGTGACACCGTCGTCGACGCTGGCGTACTGCCGGCTGAAAAGGACGCCGCCGGTGCGGCGGTCGAGCGCGGTGAGGTAGTTGTCGGTCGTGACGAAATAGACGCGGTCGCCGAGGATGGCGGCACCGCGGTTGGGGCCCTGCTGGTCGGCGCGTGGGTCGGTGTAGTTCCAGATGACGCGTCCGGTGCGGGCGTCGAGCGCATACATGGCGTTCGTGTTCGTAACGTACATGACGCCGTCGTGAACGATGGGAGAGGTTTGCAGTAGCTTTGCGTTCGGTACCTTGTAGGCCCACTTGGCGACGAGCGAGCCGGCGTTTTCAGGCGTGATCTGGTCGAGCGGGCTGTGACGCCAACCGTTGTAGCTGCCGGCATAGGTGATCCAGTTCTTTCCGGGGCTTGCGAGGATGTCCTCGTAGCGCACCTGCGCCGCCGCGACGCCGCATAGCACCAAGAGAATCGCCGAGAGAACCGGAACCAACACGAACCGCCACATCCGTTGCACTCCTCTATTCACTTGCGCCTCGATTCACCTACGCCTCGATTCACTGGTGTGCTGCTTGTCATTCGCGCGCCCTACTTGTCCGCCTCTCGGCTCCCGCGGACACTTTGCCGAGCCAGGAAGGCGAAGAGGTTTTCGAGTTCGTCGGCCGACAAGCGGCTGCCGTAGTCGCCGGGCATGGGCGAGTCTTCGCGGATTTCGAGTTCGGCGACGTCCCGCATCGAGATGAGATGGAGGTCGCCCGCCCGGTCGATGACCTGGAGCGAGTAGTTGTTGCGGTTGCGCGCGACGCCGCGGATGGTTTTCCCATCGGAAAGCGTGACGGTGACACCCTCGTTGCCGAGCATGTAGAGACCCTCGGAGGGTTCGAGTACCGCCTGCTTGATGACGGCCAGCGGACGGAGGCCTCCGATGTTGGTGAGGTCGGGCGCCATGAGTGTGCCCTTGCCGCGAATGGCGTGGCAGTTCGAGCAGCCCGCCTTCTCGCTCCAGAAGACCTTTTCGCCGGCCGAGGCGTCGCCGGGCGCGGGGTTCTCGGCCGCGGGGCCGGTCAGCGCGTGGATAAAGGCAACGAGCTGCCAGGTCTCGTCGTCGGTGAGATTCAGCGGCGGCATCCCGGCGCCGGGCAGGCCCTCGCGGATGATGTCGAAGATCCTCGCGTCGCTGAGCGGGTGCCAGTTCGGGCGCTGGACGAGGTTGGGGCCGCGTCCGCCGCTGCCGTCGGGCCCGTGGCAGCCGGCGCAGGATTGCAGATAGAGTTTCTCGCCGGCGGCGATGGCTTGGGGGTCGCCGATCGCGGGGTGGTTTGATTCGCTTTCGTATTGTCCGTGCTGGGCCACGAGGGGCGCGGCCGGCAAGAGCAGGCCCGGCAGGAGTAGACAAAGCAACGTTCTCATGAACTCACAATGATACAAGAAGGCGACCGGCACAGGACCCAAATCCGTACGTAAGGATTTTAACGATCGCTTGAAGCTCCGGGCCGCCGCAACTGTGCGCCGCATCACAACCGAGATGAAATGAGGAGACTCGCGGTCTCGGGGGTGCGGTACGCTCCCGAGTGACGGGCTTCGCCCCGCCCCTTCCATGACGCGGGGCGAATCCCAAAACCTTCCCTTAACGAAAGGAACTACAAAGTTATGACGAACCATACCAAAAACATCCAAGCCCTGTCACAGCCTCAACACGAAATGATCGAACAAGGCCTCCACGCCGTCGCCGGCCTCGATCTCGGCGACCGACACTCCCACCTCTGCGTGCTCGGCCTCGACGGCAAGATCATCGAACGTCACCGCGTCCGCACCAACGTCAAAGCCTTCGAGAAATTCTTCGGCGCGTGGGGGCCGATGCGCGTCGTGTTCGAAGCCGGCACCCATTCGCTGTGGGTCTTCCGGCTGCTCAAACGCCTCGGCCACCAGCCGTTGATGGCCGACACGCACAACCTGGCGCTGATCACGCAATCGATGTCGAAGAGCGATCGCCGCGACGCCGCCACGCTGGGCGAGCTCGGTTTGCGCATGCCGCAGATGCTGCACACCGTCAATCCGTGTTCGCTCTCGACGCAAACGGATCGCACCGTGCTGCGGGCCCGCGACGGCGCAGTCCAAGCGCGCACCAAGCTGATCAACACCGTGCGCGGCATGGTGAAAAGTTTCGGCGAGCGCTTGCCCGCGTGCACCACCGAAGCCTTTGCGAAGAAAGCCGGCGGCGCCATGCCTTCATCGCTGCAAGACACGCTGGGCCCGCTGCTGCTGGTGATTCAACACCTCAGCGACGAAATCCGCCGCTACGACAAAAAGATCAAGCAACTCGGCGAAGAGACCTATCCGCAGACTCAGCGGATGCGTTCGATCCCGGGCGTGGGCCCGATCACGTCGCTGGCGTTTGTGCTGAATCTGGACGACGATGTAACGAAGTTGAACAGCAGCCGCGCGGCGGGACCGCGGCTGGGGCTGCGTCCGAAGCAACGCAACTCGGGGAAGCGCAAACCGGAGTTGAGCATCACCAAGAGCGGGGACGCGTTGCTGCGGCGGCTGTTGGTGCAATGCGGGCAATACATTCTGGGACACTACGGCACGGAGTCACGCTTGCGGAGTTGGGGCTTGCGGTTGGCGGCGCGCGGGGGGAAGGCGGCCAAGCGCAAGGCGGTGGTGGCGGTGGCGCGCAAGTTGGCGATCCTGCTGCACGTGTTGTGGAAGAACGACGTGGACTTTGATCCGCTCTACGAGAGGAAGCGCGAGAGCCGGCAGCCGCAGCCGCCCAAGCCAGCAGCGTAGGCGTTGGCGCCGCCGGCGACGGCGGAGGGTTGGGGCAACAAGATGAGCAGCATGCGTTCGCAAGGCTGAGGAAAGGAAGCTGTAGCGAGAGAACATGTTGGACCGAGAGTTCACGACGACTGCGATCCGCGGCCGGCCCTGGGAGGCCGACACCGAGCAAGCAGCGTCGGAAAGGCCGAACTTCAACCAGCACCGCGTCGGACAGACGCCGAAGAGAGTGCGGATGGAAGCCCGGTCGAACGTGTCTCGAAACTGAAGTTTCCCGCGGCACCTTGCCAGTTGACAAAGTGAATCTCCTCATGGAAGCCGCGGATGGGAATCCGCGGTTGCCTCTTGGCGCAAACGGATGCGTCAAACCACAGGCCCGAGCCCGGAAGGGCGTCACAATCCTAGCCCATGGATTCATCCATGGGTGTCGGTCCACAGCGCCCTCCGCCCGCCCCCGGAGGGGCCGAAGGATAATAGCCCGCGGTTTCAACCGTGGGTGGGCGCGCAATCATGCTCTTAAGCCCTGGTAGGGGCGACTCAGCCTGTTCCACTTGACACCGCACCCGATATCACGCGCCTCGGCCCACACGCACCACGCCTCCCCTCACCGCACGGTTGGCGAACCACGATTCACGAGGGATGATGAGTCGCCCTTTCAGGGCTTGTACGATTGCGTTGGGGGTCGGGGATCTCTGGGCTCACGCCCAGGGCTGCTATTTGGGCCACCCCTTCGGGGTTAGCCTGCGTGCCCATTCGTCCTCCCTTCACATTGCACCCACAAACGCGGCTCCGGGCCCACATGCACCACAACTCCACCTCCCACAAACCACGGTTCACGAATCACGATTCCCGGTTCACGAAACCACACTCCCGCTCTCTCCCGTCCGTGCCGCCGCCACACCGCGAAGCAGAGCCCCCGAAGGGGGCGGCCCAACTACTAGCCCAGGGCGTGAGCCCGGGCGTGAGCCCGGGGAAACCGATCCCCCTGACTTGGTGGAGCCCTGAAAGGGGCGATACAGGTTTCGCTCCTTGGGCCTCGGCTACCCGTGGAAGGTCCGTGGTTGGTCAGGTGCTGACAAAGGGAAGGCACGAGTCCCTCGTATCGCCCTTCGGGCACGGCATGCCCCTACATTTCGGCAAAGGCTTTCGAAACGGGTGCCTCCACCCTGGAGACGACAAAGCAACCTACCGTGAAGGCAGCGGAGCGCCGCGGCTCCAGAAATCGTCGAATAGGCTTTCCATCGCCGCCGCCAGGCTGCGGTGCTCGAACACCAGCGCGGTCAGCCGGGGATGGCTCACCACCGGATCGTCCAGCGAGATCATGCCGCGGGCGCCGTCAAACAAGGCCAGCTTGAGCGGCAGCCCGTCGGCGAGCCGCACGTCCGCGCCGGCCTTCGCCAGAGCCTTGAGTTGCTTCTGCTCGCCCTTCGGCGTCGCGGCTTGTTTATCAAACAGCAGCCGGCACCGCATACCCTTCTCGATCAGCGGGCCGAGCATCGGCTCACGGACCGGGTCCACCGCATAAGGCGGGCGCGCGAACTCGAGGTACGCTTCGTCGCTCTGAACGAGCAGGCGATGGTACTCCTCGGCGATCTGGCCGGTGTCGGTCACGATCCTCAGGTAATCGAGAGTGCCGCGGCCTTGATTGCCGTCTGCGAAGACACCGGCGAGGTCGTCGATCACTTGGTGGGCAAGCCCGTGACGGTCTTGCCATTCGTTCTCGAAGGTCTGCTTCCTGCGGAACAAATAGCCTTCCAGCGCCAGCTTGGGCTCGACCGCGGAGTACTCCTTGGCCTTGCCTTGCACAACTTGGACGAAGCCCTTCTCGATCAAGCTGTCGAGGACTTCATAGATCTTCTGGCGAGGGATGCGGGCGCGGCCGGCCACCTCGAGCGCCTTGAACCGCGGATGTCCAATCAGCACCAGATAGGCGCGGGACTCGTACGCATTGAGCCCCACTTGCTGAAGCCGGCGAGTTTCGAGGGCTAGATCCACCACGCCTCTCCAAGTTACCACGGAGCGGTGGGGGCAGGCTGTGAAACGGGAGTCAAACCACCCGGGTACAGAGGCTTTCTTTGCCGGACGATGCGTGCGTTATGAGACGACCGAAACCGTCCGGCCGGCGGGCGCAAGTGTTATTCTTACGGCATCGGCCCCTGGGGGAACGGCGCGCATCGTCCACCAGGGTTCGCTTCCCGCTCATGCCTGCCTCGTCACGCCTGCCCAAGACTCTCGGCGATCTGCGCCGCAGCCGGAAGTTCACCGAGGCGCGCGTCCGGGACCGCTCCGTCAAGGACGAGATCCGCGAGAACCTGATCGCGCGGCTCAAGAAGGGTGTGCCGATCTTTCCCGGCATCATCGGCTTCGACGACACGGTCACGCCGCAGATCGTCAACGCGCTGCTGTCGCGTCACAACTTCATTCTGCTGGGCTTGCGGGGCCAGGCGAAGAGCCGCATTCTGCGCCAACTGAGCAACTTGCTCGACCCCGCGTTACCCTACATCGAGGGCACCGAGATTCACGACAACCCCTACGCGCCGCTCTCCCGCGCCGGCAGAACCATCGTCGCCGAACAGGGCGACGACGCGCCCATCGCCTACCGCTCCCCCGAGGAGCGCTACGTCGAGAAGCTGGCCACGCCGGACGTCACCATTGCCGACATGATCGGCGACGTCGACCCGATCAAAGCGGCCCGTGGGGCGCACGACCTCTCCAATGAGTTGACCATCCACTTCGGCCTGCTGCCGCGCGCCAATCGGGGCATCTTCGCCCTCAACGAGTTGCCCGATTTGATGGGCAAGATCCAGGTCGGGTTGTTCAACATCATGCAAGAGGGCGACGTTCAGATCAAAGGCTATCCGATCCGCCTGCCGCTCGACGTGCTGCTGGTTTTCACCGCGAATCCTGAGGACTACACCGCCCGCGGCAAGATCATCACGCCGCTCAAAGACCGCATCGGCAGCGAGATCCGCACGCACTATCCGCTGACGCTCGACGACGCCATCGAGATCACGCAACAGGAAACCTGGCGCGAACGCGACGGCAAGCCCGACAACCTGTACCTGCCCAGCTACATCGAAAAAATCGTCGAGACCATCGCGTTTGTGGCGCGCGACGACAAAAAGATCGACAAGCGCTCCGGGGTCTCGCAACGGCTGCCAATCTCCTGCATGGAGAACGTTATCTCAAACGCCGAGCGGCGAGCCTTCACTGCGAAGGAGAAGCTGATCGTTCCGCGCGTGGGCGATATTCAAGCCTCGCTGCCGTCGATCACGGGCAAGTTCGAGTTGGAGTACGAGGGCGAATTGCGCGGGGCCGACCGGGTGGCGCACGATCTGATTCGCACCGCCGTGGCACAAGTGTTCGACGAGTACTTCGGCGGCGCGGACGTTTCGCGCATCGTGCAATGGTTCGACCTGGGGGGCACTCTCAAACTGAGCGACAACGAGTCCGCCAAAGAGGTCTTGAAGCAGCTCGAAGGGATCCAGGGTCTGCTGGATTTGGCCCGGGCGGCGGTGAAACAGCATGCGAACGCCAAAGAGGCGCGCGCGTCGGCGGCGGAGTTCCTGCTCGAGGGGCTCTACGCGCACCGGCGAATCAGCCGTGATGAAGAGTTGGGCTACGTGGCGGACCCAAAGAAGAAGCGAACGCCCGAGCACCCGGACTTCCCCATGCGACCGGCGGAAACGTCGTTCAACTAGTTGTCTGACCGGAGCGTCACCGGAACAAGCGTGCAATGTTTCACAGCAGTATCGGGCTGGCATGTGGCGTAAGGCTCCAGCCTTGCCGAGTCTCGATTCGTCGGGACTCAAGATGGCAAACGACCGAGCAGCTGCTCTGGACCACGGACCTGAGAACCGAGGAATCGCTCAGCCGGCATCTCAGGGGCAAAGCCTGGGGCTTGCGCCACTTACGCCCTGACTCATCGGTTTGAGGTCACAGGCCTCGCTAGCCAGCCATGAAGTTCGTCAAGTATTCGCGCTACACCGGCGACGATTTCGGCATCAGCGCCGAGGATCTCCTGCGGGCGCTCTCGGACTACTTCCTCCGTAGCGGCTTCGACGAGCAGGGCTACCGATTCTCCGAACTCGGCGAGCAATCGCTCGATGAGCTGAAAGAGGCGATCCGCCAAGCGCTTGAGCAGGGCGACCTCTTCAGCGAAGAGAACCTCGAGCAGATGATCGACCGGCTCGATCAAATGTCCGCCGAGCAGATCGACCAACTGGTCAACAGGCTCGCCGAGAAACTCGGCAACGAGGGGTACGTGACCGTCAGCGACCCGAACGCCTCTGACCAAGGCCGGACGGGCGAGATTCCGCCGGGCGGCGTCGGCGGCGACGGCTCGTTACAGAACGCGCGCTTCGAGCTGACCGACAAGAGCCTCGACTTTCTCGGCTACAAAACGTTGAAGGACTTGATGGGCTCGCTGGGCAAGTCGAGCTTCGGCCGCCACGATACACGCGAGATGGCGACCGGCGTCGAGACGTCGGGCTCGTCAAAGCCTTACGAGTTCGGCGACACGCTCAACCTCGATATCAGCGAGACGCTCTTCAACGCCGTCAAGCGCAACGGACTCGACGGGCCGCTGCAGCTCGAGTACCGCGACTTGATGGTGCGCCAATCCGAGTACCACAGCTCGTGCGCCACCGTGCTGATGCTCGACTGCAGCCACAGCATGATCCTCTACGGAGAAGACCGCTTCACGCCGGCCAAGCAGGTCGCCCTGGCGCTGTCGCACCTGATTCGAACGCAGTTCCCTGGCGACTCGCTGCAACTGGTTTTGTTCCATGACTCGGCCGAGGAGATGCCGCTGTCGCAGCTCGCTCGGGTGCAGGTCGGCCCCTTCCACACCAACACACGCGAGGGACTGATCGTGGCACAGCGTCTGCTGCGCCGCCAGCGCAAAGACATGCAGCAGATCGTCATGATCACCGACGGCAAGCCCTCCGCGCTGACCCTCGACGACGGACGCATCTACAAGAACCCCTTCGGCCTCGACCCGCTCGTGATCAGCCGCACCCTCGAAGAAGTACACAAGTGCAAGCGCCAGGGCATTCTCATCAACACCTTCATGTTGGCGAGGGACTACGCCCTGGTCCGCTTCGTGCAAAAGATCACCGAGATCTGCCGCGGCAAGGCCTATTTCACGTCCCCTTACACACTGGGTCAGTACCTGCTCATGGACTACATGAACCACAAGACCCGCATGGTGCACTAGTCTGTGCAGGTTGAGCTACCCTACGATGGTATCGATGGTGCGCAATCACCGACCGCGTCGTGCCCTGCTGCTTGGGTCTCTTTGTTGTTTGCTCAGCCATGCCTGCGGCACCCCCGCTGAGATAGATAAGTCGGTGCCGGCAACCGACATCGGCTCACGCTTGGAACTGTTCCTCGACGAGTCGCTCATCGCTTCCAAGCACGGCGTGGCCCTACGGCTGCACGAGCCGCGCAAAGCCGAGATTGCCCTACAGTTTGACGCTCCCTGGGAGGGGTCCGGCAACCACTACATCAGCGTTTTCCAGGACGGCCCCCTGTACCGTATGTACTACCGCGCCGTACCGGGGAAGGATCTTCCCGCGAGCGGTGAAGGGTGGCTGCTGACCGTGGCTTATGCGGAGAGCAACGACGGCATTCACTGGACCAAACCGAACCTGGGCCTGGTCGAGTTCCAGGGCAGCAAACAGAACAACATCATTTGGAAGAGCCCCGAGCCGGGGTTTGGCGGTCCGGCCAGCAATTTCGCCGCCTTCAAAGACGCCAATCCAAACGCACTACCGGACGAGATCTACAAAGCCACCGGCGGCATTAGTGACGGGCTTTTCGCCTTCGTCTCCGCCGACGGCATTCGCTGGAAGCAGAAGGGAACCGAACCAATCCTTCGGAAACAATTTGGAAACCGGACCATCGAAAATGCCTTCGACAGCCAGAACTGCGTCTTCTGGGATTCTCAGCAAGAGCAGTACGTCGGTTATCTACGCAGCATGAAGGATGGGATTCGGAGTATCCGGAGGACCACCTCTCCGGACTTCGTCCAGTGGTCGTTCCCGGACTGGATCGACCTGGGTGACGCTCCCCTCGAACACTTCTATACGGCCGCGATCTCACCCTACTTTCGGGCGCCGCACCTCTACGTCGGCTTTCCGATGCGCTACCTGCCTGACCGCAACGCCGCTTTGCCCGAGAAGTACAAGGACGCGCTCGGCATCGGCGTGTCGGATTCCGTGTTCATCTCGAGCCGGGACGGCGTCCGCTGGCAGCGCACTTTCCATGAGTCCTTCGTGCGGCCCGGCCTCAATCCACTCAACTGGACGGACCGCAGTAACACGGTTGCATGGGGTCTTGTGCCCACGGGAAAAGAGGAGATGTCTGTTTATATCCTCGAGCATTTCCGTCTCCCCACCGTCCGCGTTCGACGGGGCGTTTTGCGTACCGATGGGTTCGTGTCCGTCCATGCCGGCTATCAGGACGGCGAATTCGTAACTAAGCCGCTCGTCTTCCGTGGCCGTCAACTCGTGATTAACTACTCCACGTCGGCGGCCGGCAGCATCCGTGTGGAGATCCAAGACGCGAACGGCGATCCCATCCCCGACTTCCTCCTCCAAGACTCCCCCGAGATCTTTGGCGACGCGATCGAGCAGACGGTTGCATGGGAGCAGGGCTCGGCTGTGGACGCACTCGCAGGCAGGCCGATCCGGTTGCGCTTCGTGATGAAAGACGCCGATCTGTATTCAATCCGGTTTAGCGAGTGAGTTCGGTCTCTCCGGACCGGGCGACTCGATAATGAACGCCTCCGAACTCCCTCAACTTGGCGGCCGGCCGGGTGGTCGGTCTTTTGGCGTCGCTGTGGGGCGAGGGCTTCCATTCGGCTTGCTGCAACTGCTCGAGTTCGCCGCGTCTTGCGCCGGGTCTCTGCACGGTTTGGCAAGGCTTCGGCAATGTTGTCATTCATGCGTTGTCACGTTCCCCTCTCTCCGGTCTCAGGGTAACGCACCGGCCTGGCGTAATCGGCCGTTTTCGCCGTAAGTTATTGATGCTGTGGGATGAAGATTCTGTGACTGGGATTCCGACGTGGAGGAGGTTGTACAGCGGAATCGTTGTGTAACGCTGGCCCACATCGAGCAGCCCCGCGAGGCCGCCTTGCCAACCCGAGTTCGGGCTTTGTCCCCGAACTCCCCCCCCCCGACCTCCCCTGCCGCCCGTGAACCCCTCCCCCTCCGCGACCGCTTACACTGTGCAGATGGTCAGCAAGAACTCCTCTCCTACCCGACGCGACGTCCTTCGCGGCATCGGAGCGTCGTCGGCCGCGTTCCTCACACGCTGCCAATCCGGGCCTGACTACCGCCGGCCCAACATCTTGTTCGTCATGACCGACGACCAGACGGCGGCGCAGATGAGCTGCGCGGGCCACCCGATCTTGCAGACGCCTAACATGGACCGCCTCGCCAACGAGGGCGTGCGCTTCTCAAACGCCTTCTGCACCAACTCGCTGTGCGCACCCGGCCGGGCCACCATCCTCACCGGATGCTACTCCCACGTCCACGGCATTCGGGGCAACTCCGAAAAGCGCGACGCCGTCGAAGCCATCGACCCCGGCCTGCCGACGTTCCCCGCGCTGCTGCAACAAGCCGGCTACCGCACCGGCCTGTTCGGCAAGTGGCACATCCGCCAAGACCCCGTCGGCTTCGACGACTGGAAGGTCCTGCCGGGACAGGGCGTCTATTCTGACCCCGAGTTCATCCACTACGGCAACCGGCAGCAGGAACGCGGTTACGCTACCGACCTCACCACCGACTTCGCGCTCGACTTCCTGCGCAAGACCGGTGACCAGCCCTTCTGCCTGCTCTACCAGCACAAGGCGCCGCATCGTCCCTTCACCCCGGCGCCGCGCCACGCCAAGATGTTCGACGACATCGAGTGGCCTTACCCGGAGACCTACGACGACGACTACGAAACCCGCCCGCTGGCAAAAGAGGCCGAGGACATGCGCTTCGAAGTCAGCCTCGCCGGCGACTACGACGACGTCCCCAAAGGCCTCAGCCCCAAGCAGAAGCGCAACTGGATCTATCAGCGCTTCGTCAAAGACCACCACCGTGCCGTTTACGGCGTCGACGAAAACCTCGGACAGATCCTCGAATACCTCGACGCTACGGGTCTCGCCGAAGACACGGCCATCATCTACACCACCGACAACGGCTACTTCCTCGGCGAGCACGGCTGGTACGACAAGCGTTTCATGTACGAGCCGTCGTTGCGCATTCCGTTGCTCGTGCGCTACCCGCGGCTGGGCGTCGCGGGCAAAGTCGAGCCGCGCATGGCGCTCAACGTCGACATCGCGCCAACGATACTCGACCTCGCGCGCATCCCCGTGCCCGAGGCGATGCAGGGCCGCAGCCTCGTCCCACTGCTCGAGAACGACGCGCCCGAAGACTGGCGTCAATCGATGTTCTACGCCTACTACGACAACTCGTGGGCGCTCAAAGACCTGCCGCCCGAGGCGCGCACCGACCCCTCGTTCCGTTACTTCACCGCGCACCGCGTCAGCCCCCACCGCGGCGTCCGCACGGAGAGATACAAGCTGATCGAGTATTACAAAGAGGACGGCTACTGGGAACTGTTTGACCTCGAAGCCGACCCCAACGAGCTGAAGAACCTCTACCCCGAGCCCGGCCACGACCAACTCAAGACCGAGCTAAGCCAAGAGCTGCGCCGGCTACAGGAGCACTACCGTGAGGAAGGATAGGCGACCTGTGGAACGCCCCAAGGAAGAAAATAGTAGCCTGTCCCCGAGTTTCTCTGTCCCCGAGTTTCTCCCGAGTTTCTCGAGTTTCTGGGGCGTTACCTGGACCGCTCGATCGAACATGGCGGCGTGTACCAGCAGGCCCGCGGGTTGCCGCGTGGCTGCCCGCTGAGCCCGGCCTTGGGCGGTTTCTTTCTCTATGAGTTGGATCAACAGTTCGTATCAAGCGACGTCTTCTACCTCCGCTACATGGATGACTTGCTTGTCCTGACCAAGACGCGCTGGAAGCTGCGGCGAGCGGTTCGTCAACTCAACCAGGCGTTAGCCCGGCTGCGGCTAGAGAAAAGCCGCCCGAAGACGTTTGTTGGGAAAGCGGAGAAGGGGTTTGATTTTCTGGGCTATCGTTTTGAGCCGGGCGGGCTCTCGCTCGCTCGGAAGACAGTGGCAAATTTCGTTTCGCGTGCTCGTCGGCTTTATGAGCGAAAGTCGGCCGCGGGGTCAAAACCCCAAGCCCGACTTGAGGAGCCCCGACTCGAACTCCGAGAATACGTCAAACGCTGGCTCCGATGGACCCGGGCCGGGCTCGCTATTACGCAAGCTGTCGATTACGGTTCAGCTCGCTTGATCGGGGCTTGCGCCGGTGCCAGCGCGATGCCAGCACCGCGATACCCCCGAACAGCATTAGCGATCGGGGCTTGCGCCGGTGCCAGCGCGATGCCAGCACCGCGATACCCCCGAACAGCATTAGCGAAAGCGCGCTAGGCTCGGGGACCGACGTCGGCAGAGACATCAAAAGCGCCGACCCCGTACCGGGTGAGGCAAAGCCATCCAACTCGAGGAAAAAGGAACCTAAGTGGGCCCCGGTTCCTACACTAAAAGCGTAAATTGACGACCGACTATTCGCGATTCCATCATCGTACAAGGCAAACAAGGTGGAACCCCCGCCAGGGATCTGTTCCAGTAAGCCCAAGTTCAAAGACATCAAGTCTAAGAAGGCTGATACCTGCCCAATGTTTGCGTACACGAAACCCGAGTATGTCGTGCCTAATAGGGTCGTAACCTGATTTACACTCAAGTTGGCCGTCACGTTTGGCTGTAGCCACTTCAAGTTCGTATCAGGATCGACAATACAAGAGGTGGGGCCAAAACCGCAATCTACCGACATCGGGACCGCTTGGGCCTGGCTCGCACTGAGCGCCGCAATCGAGAGTGCGATCGCCACCGCGGTAAGTACCTGTCTCGAAGTCGGTCTCACCATACTCCTCCGGTTATGACCCGTGACACTATCATGGGGTTCCGAACCGGAACATGAGGGCTCCAGCACAAGCGATTGTACCATTACCTTCGCAGGAAAACAAGCGAAAAAAAGCAGACCCCGAAAATATCTCAACAAGTTGTTGCCACCCTTGCCAACAATTTGTTGCCATTTGTTCGGTCGACAGTCAGGAGAAAGTCGGAGAAAGTCGGGAAAGTCGGGGGGAAAGTCGGGGAAAGTCGGGGGAAAGTCGGGGACAGGCTACGACTTTGGGGGACAGTCGGGGACATCCATGATAGGTATCTGTCAAGGATGGACGCAGTCATCCGAATCCTCCCGTCAGCGGGGGCGTTGTCTTCAGCGACGATATCGGCGACGACGATATCGGTGACAGTCACCGATTGCGCCGTCACCGATTGAGCCAATTCCCCTTGGTTCGCTCGTCGCCGATGTACCGCCCCACCGTTCCTACCGGTGCCATCCACAGGCGGTTCGCGGGGTCCTTGGCGTACGGTATCAGCTTCTCGAGCATCTTGACGCGCGTCGTCTGGCGGTCGGATGCGCCGATCTCGTGGCCCCCGAGGATCAGCCACTGGCCGTTCTCTGTCGCCTGGTCCAGTAGGGTCTTGATCGCGGGAAAGTCTTTGCCGTCCATCTGGATGCAGGCCAACTGGGCGAGATCGCAGAAGGCCGGATCGTTCGCGGTTTCATCCAGCCACGTCCGTCCCGAGGCGAACAGCTCGGCAACGACCGGCGCGTAGCTTCGCGTTTGGCTTCCTCTTCCGACAAACGTCTGTCCACAAGGGTAGGCGAAGATCGTCGGACTGACGCCAAGCAGGACCTCAAGGCGCCGGTTGGCCAGTTTTAGTTCGTCGCGCATCTTATCGATCGTGTACGACTCGAGCGCGTTGTCACGAGACCAGGGAAAGTTGCCCGTGCAAGGATGTTTGAGAGAGTGGTTCGCGATCTCGTGTCCGCTTGCGACCGCCGCCTTCCACCCCGGCAGACGCGCTTGGACGCGGCTTGGCACGACGTAAAACGTGACCTTGGTCCCGAGGCGGTCCAGCAGCGCCGTACCCGCGTCGACTTGGCTCGGGCGCGCATCGTCAAAGCTCAAGCTCAGCGCCGCCTGATTGCCCTCAGGCCACGAGAAGGAGGGGGGCGATATTTGGGCAGTCGCGCCCGCACTCGTGAGAATGATTGCAACAGTAACCCAGATGAGGCTCCGAGAAAGCGTTTTCATAGGGAAAGGTTCGGCTGAGCTGGCGCGCTTACGCTCCGTGCTCGGGGTGCGTGCAACCGACGAACTCGGCCTGAGGACGGTTGCCTTTGTACTCGAGCTCCTCGTGAATCCCGATCGCCGAGGTGTAGTACCCGTCGATCGTTCTCGATTTGAGGACCGCGAAAAACGTCTCGAGTTCGGTCGTCGGGTGATCTTCGTTCCGGGCCATCGCTTGCATGATCCGGTCTTGCTCGGCGGCGTCGCACTCGATAAACGGCTTTTGGAACTTGGTCTGGGATTCTTTCTCCACAGCATCTATGCCGCGGGCCCACTGGTCCTGCACGCCCGGTTTACTGTGGGACACCATGAGATCAATGAACAAGCTCACCTTTGCCGCTTGAGCGCCTGGCGAGTGGTCATCCGCGGGAATGATCAGTTCGGTCAGGCGATCGAGCCGAGCCTTCTGGTCTTCACTGAAGAAGCGGAGCTCGTATTCGGCGGGGGCCTGGGCCAAGGCGATCAACTGCCCGCCGGCGACCTGAACCCGCTCGGCCACGACGCCGGCGGCCATCAGTTTCAGCGCTGTGCGCCGTCCCATACCTTGCTGGTCCATGCCGTGCTCCCCTTGCTGGCCCACGGGCCTAGCACCTTACGCGTCTACACTGGGAAAACCACTCGCCATTCTTGTCGATGGCAGTCTTGTCTCCGCCCCCACCATTCGAACTCCGATCCGCTCCGGCCAAGCTGTCTTGAGCCCGGATTGGTTTGTCGGACAAGAAGCAGCCCAGCCCGTCTGGTGGCACGAGGACAACGGCACACCGTCAACCTTGAAAATCCGACCCGCGGCTCTTCGGGAGTGTGTCGCGTGACGAGCTGAGAAAATCGCAGGTCTCTCCGAGCCCTGCGCTACGGGTGCATGGAGTGGCTCTAGGATTCGATTCCACTTCCGTTGGGACAATGGCGACGCAGCAGATCCCAGAATGACCTCCTATCCTTGGAGGGGCACTCTGAGTAGGCCTTGTAAGTATATGTCAATCCTACGATGACAATCGCGAAGCCCACGAAAAGCCCCACTAGCTCTGCATTGGCGCCAGTAATATCGCCAAAAATAGGCAGGCTCGCGGTCATCCTGCCTTCTGCGATGCGCGGCAGGCAATGGCCAATCACACAAAGCCCCGCTAAAACCGCCACGACGTTCAACAACACGAGAACGCTCCCGGTAATCAATTGGAACGTGGGGTTGCGCATCGCTCGACTCCTCCTCTACGCTGGACACTCTCTGCTACAACTCGCCCGTCTTCACCTGGTTCACGATATAGTCGGATGCCCTCGATGCCAACGCCCCGATCGTAAGCGTCGGCCCATAGCCGCCTGACGTTACAAAACTCGCGCCGTCTACCACGAAGAGATTCTTCACCTCGTGCGCTTGATTGAACTTGTTCAGCACGCTCTTCTTCGGGTCGGCGCCCATTCGGGCCGTGCCCATGCCGTGGATGGTAAACCCGGGGTCCATCAGCCGGTCCCGAACGCTAACGTTTTCCGCCCCCAGCGCCTTCATCAAGGCCTTCAAGTTCTGCACGGCATCCTTGGCCATCTCGCGTTCGTTGTCGCTCATACGGCAATGGAACTTGAGCGCCGGAATGCCCCAGGCGTCGACGACGTCTTTGTCGATCGCGACATGGTTCTCGAAACGGGCGAGCATCTCGCCGCGGGTGCCGAAGGCGATGGGGGCTGTGTAGTAGCTCCGCACCGTCCGCTTGAACTTCTGGCCGTAGCCGCTCATGGACTTGGCGAAGTAGGGGAACGCCCGAGCGCCCGAGCCTCCTTCATGAACGTACGAGCGGATGAACTTCGGATGGCGCGAATTGATATTGCGGTAGGGCACGATATCGATCCCGCTGGCCTTGCCGTCTTCGTTCACCACTTCGTGGTCCCGCAACTGAGGCAAAAGGCCGCTGACATTCGGACCGCCTATGTTGTCCATCAAATAGTGGCCCAGCACACCGCTCGAGTTCGCGATGCCTTCAGGCCAGAAGCGTGAAACCGAATTCAGCATGATGCGGGTGGACTCCAAGGCCGACGCGCTCAGGACGACGACCCTCCCCTTCGCCTCGTAGTCCCTCTTGCTCAGGCGGTCGACGAAGCTCACGCCGCGGGGTCTGCCGTTGTTGTCGACGACGATCTCGCGCACGACCGCGTCCGGCCTCAAGGTCAGCCGGCCAGTTTTCGCGGCAGCGGGGAGCGTGTCCGAGATCGAGTTCCAAAACGCCCCGATATCGCAACCCCGGCCGCAGTGACCGCAATAGTGGCAGGCAGCCAACCCGTTAATGCTGCGTGACCGCATGGCCGCGCGCTTGGGAATCACGCGCATCCCGAGCCCCAACGTGGGAGCTACTTTCTGGACGATGCGTTCTCCGCAATTGAGCGGGAAAGGCGGTAGATATTTGCCATCGGGGAGGTGCGGGATGTTCTCGATCGACGCACTGACGCCAACGAAGCTCTCGTGCTTGTCGTAGTACGGGGCGAGCTCCTCGTAGGTGATGGGCCAATTCTCGCCGTAGCCATCGCGGTCGGCCGCCTTGAAATCATAATCGCTCAGCCGGCGCGCATTGCGGCTCCAATGCAGGATCTTCCCACCCACGCACCGCGACCGCACCCAGATCCAGGATGTTCCCGGCGCGGTCGTATAGGGGTGCTCCCGCTCGTCGATGTACAGGGGCCGGGTGTATTCGCTCGAAGTCCACTGACGGGGATAGATTCTCTCCCGGTCGCCCGGCTTGTCGAATCCCCGAAAGGGCATCTCGTACGGCCAGCGGTGGGAGAGGAAGCTAGACGGGTCGAGCTTCGGTCCAGCCTCCAACAGCAGCACCTCGAGACCGCCTTCCGTCAGCTCTTTGGCCGCCACTCCCCCGGCCGCGCCGGTCCCGACGACGATCGCGTCGTAGGTTTTGTTTAGATCGACAGACACGGCCAATCTCGATTCATCTTCTCGGGGAGGCGAAGTCTGACCTTAACCGATCATCGGGACCCCGTCAATCACCTCGGAGGGGACACACCTCGGAGGGGACAGAACCCGAACTGAGGCAACCGGCGTCGGCATCCTCTGTGGCGCAATCTCGGTAATGCGGTTCGTGGGCACCTTAAGCCGGCGCGCAAGCCGTTTTGCGCCCGAGGCCGCGTTGCGACAGTCCAGAACTCGATCAGGTTCTGCGAGAAAACATGCACGTCTCAAGGACTCCTACCCACCCATCAGGGCTCTCGCCTCCGCCGCGATCTGACCAACGATCTCCCCTGCGGCCTGAACTTCGTTCACGAGACCAACCCCTTGGCCGGCGTAGAGGGCCATCGAATCAATGTCGCCGGTCGTTTCCCGGTGAGGCGTGTAACCCATAAAACGTCGAACCTCAACCGTCTCCCCACCAACCGTCGTCGATCCGATCACCGGCTCACTAGGACGACCCTCGTTTCCTCTTGCTTCCTCGGCGAGCCACTCTTCTACGAACGACGTGCGCAGCGTCCGGTGCGGGGCATTCGGCCAGCTATAACCGAACAGGGTCGTACGAACGGTGCCACCTTCGCGGGCGTCGAGAATCCTCTGTCGATAGACCGGATGTGTTCGCGCCTCTGTGGCAGCCAGAAACCTCGTACCGAAAACAGCGCCCTGCGCGCCCAGCGCCAGCACCGCTACCAGGCCGCGCGCGTCGGCGATGCCCCCTGAAGCGATCACCGGTAGGGGAGACACAGCATCCACGACGCGGGGAACCAGAGTCAAGGTGGAAATCTCGCCTCTGACGTGCCCGCCCGCCTCGACGCCCTGCGCGATGATCACGTCCACCCCGGCATCTGCCGCGGCTTTTGCCTCGGCAACGCTTCCGACCTGATGAATTACCCGTAGCCCCGCATCATGAGCCGGATCGACAAAGGGCGAAGGATCACCCCAGAAGAACGACAGCAGCGGGACTCGCTCTTCAATGCAGACCGCAACGTGTTCGCTGACGTCCGCGGGTAGCAACATGTTGACACCGAAGGGCCGGTCCGTTCGTGCCCGGATGGCGCGAATATCATTCCGCAGCAAGTGCGGAGGGTTGCGGCTAAACGACATCAGGCCGAGGCCGCCGGCTTGACTAACCGCGCCCGCCAGCTCAGGACCCGTCACGAAGCCCATCGGCGCGCAGAAGATCGGATACCTAATGCCCAACAGATCACAGAGCGGCGTGTCGAGTTTCATGGATGTTCAGAATAGCGGGTGTTGTGACCGTAAGGGAGCAGTCGGCGCGCCACGCGCGGGCTGACGCCCATGCCACTGTTGTGGTTGGCCGGACGGTTGCGCTGAGTTGGCGTGCGGACCACCGCGAACCATGGAGAATCCCCCGCTTCATCACGAATCACGGTTCACGAATCACGAATCACGGAAACCAGCCGGGCCATGAGCGAGACAGCCGAGCTAGAATTAGGGGCCGGAAAGCAAGAGGGGATATGACTCAAGCAGAAGAGCAGGAACTGGCGTTGCGGATCGTCCCGGTAGTGGAGCAGGCGGCGATCGCGGCGGCGCACACGATGGGTAATGGCGACCGGCGGGAATCGGACCGCGTCGCGACGGAGGCGATGCGGCAGGCCTTCGAAGAGCTGCCCATCGACGGCACTATCGTCATCGGCGAGGGTGAGCGCGACAAGGCGCCCATGCTCTACATCGGCGAGAAAGTGGGTGGCGGCAACGTCGAGGGACGCTTCCCGCCCATCGACATTGCCGTCGATCCTCTGGAGGGGACGAACCTTTGCGCCCTCGGCACGCCCGGTGCGCTGGCCGTGCTCGCGGCCTCGGAGAAAGGGGGCCTGCTGCACGCACCGGACTGCTACATGGAAAAGATCATCGTCGGGCCCGCGTGCAAGGGCAAAGTGGAGCTGGACCGTCCGGTGGCCGACAACCTCAAGAGCATCGCGCGCGCCATGGACCGTGATGTCGACGACTTGGTAATCGTGGTGCTGAACCGCACGCGCCACGAGAAACTGATCGCGGACATTCGGGCCGCAGGGGCACGAATCCGCCTGATCGGCGACGGCGACCTATCCGCCGGCGTAACAGCGGCGATTCGCGGATCGAGCGTCCACGCGGTGATGGGTACCGGCGGCGCGCCGGAAGGTGTGATCTCGGCCGCGGCGATGCGCTGCCTTCACGGCGAGATGCTGGGCCGGCTGATCATCGACACGCCCGAGTTGAAGGAGCGCGTGCAGGATATGGGCATTTCCGATCCGGACCGGATCTACACCGCCGAGGATCTGGCGCCCGGGAAGCTGATCGTGTTCGCGGCCACCGGCGTTACCGGCGGCCTGGCGGGCGGCGGGATGCTCAGCGGCGTGCGATTCTTCGCCGAGGGCTCGCGCACGCAGACCTTGGTCATGACGCACTCGACACAGAAGGTGCGCTTCGTCGACACCATCCACATGGAGCGGCCGCCCGGTCCGCGCGGCGTGCGATTGTACTAAGTACACCGTTTTAAGAAACGCGGTCGCGCAAGCCCGAATCTCTCGCAAGTCTCCGGATACTTCGGGAGACCAGACATACCATGCTCGTTGCGATCGCAGGAAAGCCTGTTGGTATCGACGTGCGCGGCGCGGGAGTGCCGCTGATTCTCATTCACGGGTTCCCGTTGCACCGCGGCATGTTCGGACCTCAGTTGGAGGGTCTGTCGTCCGTCGCGAAGGTCATCGGGTTCGACGTGCCAGGCGTGGGGGAGTCGGAGGCCGGGCCGGTTTCGATGGACGACATTGCTGACCTGGCAGCGGCTGTTCTGACGGATCAAAATATCGAGAAGGCGGTTGTCGGCGGAGTATCGATGGGCGGCTACGCTTCGTTTGCCTTTGCACGACGATATCCCGGGCGACTGCTCGGATTGGTGCTCGCGAATACCCGCGCGGCCGGTGACACCGAGGCGGCCAAACAAGGACGGCGGCAAATGGCCCGGCTCGTCGAAGAACAAGGCGCGGCAGCCGCAGTCGAACGGATGGTTCCCGGCTGGTTCGGGCCCACCACGTTGGAGGGTCGGCCCGAAGTGGTTCGGCAAGCCCGAGAGATGGTCGAGGCAGCTCCGCCGGATGCCATCGCGCGAATGCTTCAGGCGCTGGCGGAACGGCCGGATGCGACCTCGGAACTGCCCGACATCAAAGTGCCCACCCTCGTGATTTCAGGCGAGGAAGACCCGATGATCCCGGTGGCGGAGATGAAGGGATGGGCGGAGTTGATCCCGGACTCGCGTCACGTAGTGATTCCCGGGACACGACACTTGCCCAACCTGGAGGATCCGGGGGCATTCAATAGGGCCGTAACTGACTTCTTGGATCAGGTTCGATAACGGCTCGGGGGCAGAGTAGCGGCAGGTGGCGTGGGAGCGTCCGCTGGAAAAGTCGTACCCGGGGTGAGGCCCTTGCTGCCTTGCCGAAATTCACAGCGCGTTTCTGGCATGGGTCCACAGCCGTGGTTGTTGAATTGAATGGTGCGAACGGGGGGAGTCGAACCCCCACTCCCTTTCGGGAACTAGAACCTAAATCTAGCGCGTCTGCCAGTTCCGCCACGTTCGCACATTCTAGGGTAAGAGCCTACGGGCGCCAAGTTCGTCCGGGTGTGAGAGTTGCCTTGAAGTTGTCTTGCCACAAGCTTTTTCAACGTTATTGAAGTGCAGTTCGGACTTGACCGTGGCGTCGTGCAAGTCACGTTCACGTACGATATTGTAGCGATCGGGCGACATGCTGCACAAGATCTGGGCGCTACCGTTACCGAGCGGGTAACATTGCCGGAATGAGGATCAACAGCTTTGGTTCCCAACGACTCTCGCTGTAGCTCCCCTTGACGGCCCTGCATTTGCCGCGCGGGTGGGTGGTGGGATCTCTGGAGTGCACTGGCCCAGCTTACCCTCACTCACTCCCGCGCCAAGCTCGTCGCCCGAATCTTCCGCTTCGACTTCCCCAGCCCCACCACTTCTACCTTGATCCGGTCGCCCAAGCTATAAACGCCGCCCACCCCAATCTCGTAATAACCACGCATCACCGAGTACACCCGCCGGCTCAACTCAGCGGGTTTCAACTTCAGCCTCCTCGCCGCGAAGTAAGCTCCCCCCGTACCCCCCGCAAGCCGGCGAAACATCCCCTTCTCGACGCCCATCACATACACGGGATAGATGGACACTGCCCGCTCCCGGGCCAACTGGATAATCTCAGCCTCGCTCACACGGCTCCGCCCCTCCACGCCGGCCGACAACAGCACGATCACCCGCCGCGCCCTGCTGTATTCGAACCCTCCGTCGATGGCGGCAAACAGCGCGTCAAGCACCCGTGGGCTATTCCCGTACTCCACCTGTTCGAGCGCACCGTGAAGAAGCTTGCGGCTCGTCGTGAAATCCTGAATCAAGTCCGCCGAGTTGTGGTACGACACGATGGCCATCTGCTCCTCATCGCCCATTTCTTCGACAAAGGCCGCTGCCAGAGGACGGACCATCTCCCCCACTAGGCTCGTGTCGATGAGCAGCATAATGTCCGCCAGCTCTTCCTTGAACGCCGCGCCATCGATCGTTAGCCGCGTCTTGCCGTCGATGATCTGGAAGTTCCGGGCCTCCAAGTCCTTGATCGGCTCACCAGTCTTCTCATCGAAAACCGTGACAAACAGCTTCGCGTCCTGCGCCGCGACCGGTGCCGTCGAGAGCAGCACGGCCAAGTAGGCCACACCCGGAAGCCCCCGAAGACCTCGCCTCAAGAGACTCCCAAACCTCCCGACGCCCAGCCTGCAAACCGGCGGGATTCTCGCTTGCCGGATGCTTGGATACCGTCGGGCTGTCACGGCTACCAACTCCTCGAACTTTTGAGGCTGATCATCTTTCCGGTCTCGCGCTCGGTAATCACAATCTGTCCCGCCCTGACTTCGACGTTCTCAACACCGTGATAGCCGTCTGGGATCTCACTCAGAAACGCCACGTACCGCACCGTGGCGCGTTCGCGTGCGCCGATCCAACGGTAGACCGGCACGCCGTAAAGGCTGCCGCGTTCAACCACCTGCGCCATCGGCCCGCCGAACGGTGTCGTCCCGAACTCCATGCCGCGTGCCACGACTTGCCGGTTCCATGGCGGCCCGGAGTTGCCTTTGTTCTCCTGCCAATCGCCCATCCACGGGAAGTCTTTTGTGTGCCATATGTAACCGATCAGCATGCGGTGGTCTTTGTGGAACATGGTGAAGAAGCTGCGCTCGCGCTTCGGGTCCATCAACACAGCGTAGTAGGTGCCGGAATTGGGCCGCGTTTGCATCTCGCGCAGACTGACCTTCTTGCCGTCGTGCGCGGTGCCTTCGGGCCACTGAACCGGCCCGGGCGAGAGCATCGCCGAGGCGCGGTCGCCGCCACGCACCTCGCCCTTGGTCGCTGACATATCGAGTACGTTCTTGCCCGGCTCGACGAACGGCGGACCGAACGTCGCATGCTGCACCCAATGCGCCGGCCGATCGAATGCCAGCAGATTCTCGACCCACTCCTCGATGTAGAGGACGCTCTCGTCGGCGGGCAACTCGAGCGTGCGGCCAACGTTGTATTGCGTGCTGGGCAGATGGCCCGAATAGACCAGCCGCACGCCGTCGGCGCCCGCCGTCGCCGCGTCCTTCCTCCACTCGACGCTCAGCGCCTCGCCATGATTGCCCAGTCCGGCGCGCGCTTCCGCATCCGACGGACCGCCAAAGGTCGGGAAATTCAGCAGATGGCCCATGTACCCAGCCTGCAAGATGCGCGCCGTTCCTCCGCCATAGACCTGGTCGTGCTTGGCAGCGTCGTACTCCCAAGGCTCGATCGTCGGGAAGTGCGGCACACGCATGGGATTGACGCTCACCTTCGGATCGCCCGACTTGAGCCGAATCTCGGCCAGGTGTCCGGCCCCGCGCAGCGCGCTCACGCGCACCCGGGCGGTCTCGAGCACATAAGCATGCCGCCCATGGAACGTCTCTTCGTGGAAAGATGGCTCCTGCGCCGGCAGCACCGTTGCAGCCAAAAACAACGCCGTTACACCTACATTAGCTTTCACCGTCATCCCTCCTCCGCTCCCGTGGCATACGAATAATATCAAATCCCCCTCCACCGCCCTCCGAAGAGTTGTGTCACCCAGCCCCCGGCTGAGCCGTCCGGAGTTCGATCGCGCCCCATGTCGAACTCGGGTGCGGACCCAGTATGATTTGATACAACAAGATCGCCCATCATGAGCATTCGCGAAATTCACCAGACCGGCCCGTACCGCTACACCTACTCGCCGTTTCACCCGCCCATCGCCACCGTCGAGCCGGGCGAGACAGTCGTGATCCATACCGTCGATGCATTCGAGAACAAGATGACGCCCGAGGTGCGGCGTTTTGCTGACGTCTGTACCTACCCCTTTCTGAATCCACAAACCGGGCCGATCGTCGTCAACGGAGCCCAGCCCGGCGACACGCTCGCCGTCAAGATCCACGACATCGTGCCCACCAGGGACCACGCCATCACGGGCACGATCCCCTACTTCGGCGGCCTGACCTCCACCAAGCTCGACCCAAATCTGCAACCGCCGCTCGAGGAGCAATGGTTGTTCCTGCCCATCGACGACGCGGGGATACACTTCGACGAGCAGCGCGTGATTCCCTACGAGCCCTTTCTAGGGACGATGGGCGTGGCACCGGAGATCGAGGCCGTCAACGCTCTAACGCCCGACTACTACGGTGGCAACATGGACTGCGTGGAGACGCGCCCCGGCAACGAAGTGTGGTTCCCCGTCCATGTCGAGGGCGCGCACTTCTTCACCGGGGATGCGCACGCCAGCCAGGGCGACGGCGAGCTCACCGGCGTGGCGTTGGAGATTCCCGCCCGCGTCACGGTCTCGTTCGAGGTCAAGAAGGGGTACACGGTCAACTGGCCCCGCATCGTGAGCGACGACTTTGTCATGGTGGCCGGCAGCGCTCGCCCTTTGGAAGCGGCCGCCCGCATCGCGTGGGTTGAGCTCATCGACTGGATGGTCAGCGACTACGGCTTCGACCGCATGAGGGCCTATCATTTCCTCGGCCAGGTCGGACAAATGCGGCTCGGCAACATGGTCGACCCGAAATACACCATGGTCGCCAAATGCCCCCGCCGCTACCTCGACCGCCTGTGATTCACGCAGCCAAGTGAGGCTGTGATCGCGCTAGGTTCCCTTCTTGGAACACGTAGGAACTGAAGGCGGCGATTGTTGGTGGGAACCGGATTTGAACGCAGCCGCTGCGCGGCGGACGCTTCGCGTGGTAGGATTTGGCAGGGCAACTGCTGATGCGGTCGATCAAACTTGGAGCAGCTACCGTCCCCCTGTCCATCTTCGCGGGCCGACGACACCGCACCGCGCAGAACGAGTTGGGATACAAGCCCCAGAAGAGCAATTGCCCTGCCAAAATGGGGCCGCTGCCTTCAAATCGTTGTATCGCAAGCGCTTACTTCAGCGTGGGGTCGACCCTCTCTGCTCCCGGCGCCTGCGATACAACACTCTGATTTCGCGACAGTAATCGACAGATCGGCTCTATATGGTTGGCTCGGTGTAACTTACAGGCTTAGTCCTGCTCGCGCTCGCGGAGCTCTTCGTACCAGTTTTGCTCCATGTGGATTGACGGGGCCAAGTCCAATTCGCCTTTCGGCGGCTCCGCAACAAAGAACCTCTGTCCATCGCGTGACACGTCGTACCTGGGGTACGCACCTATGCTGAACAACGCGTCGAGTTGAAAAAGTGGAATCGGTGAACCCTGGAAAACCCCCGTCCTGTGAATGTCACGGCCGCACTCATGAGGGTGCTTTCCTGGACGAAGTAGAGTTCGTTTCCGTCTCGGCTCCAGCGGGGCTGTGTTCCCCCTTCCGAACAGACCTGGAATGGCCCCACACCCTCTGGGAACGTTCTGACGTAAACCTCAAACCGGCGATCCACCGCATGAATGCTATGCTGCCGGCTGGTATCGGGAAATCGGGCTCATGGCGAATCAAGCACACCGCAGCAAACAACTCGTTCGATCCTTGTTCTATGGAGGGCTCGTCTTCGTCGTCGCCCTAGGCGTACCGGCACAGGATCCCTACGAGCACTACCCCATCGCCACCGGCGAACGGCAGCTCTTCCTCGACGACCTGCTCCTCGGGGCCGTCCACAACGTCAAACGGGTTATCCATCAACCGGCGAAGTACGAAGGCAATCCCGTTCTGCGCGCGGACCAACCCTGGGAAGGCGACTGGATCCAGATTCGAAGTGCGCCGGTATGGGACCAGAAGGACGAACTCTACAAGATGTGGTACTTTGCGCCCCACAAGACCGGCCTCGCCACATCGAAGGACGGACTGAGCTGGCACAAGCCCGCGCTCGGCCTGCGCGAGCACGAAGGCTCCAAGCAGAACAACATGGTCGTCGTTGAGGGCGAGCCCGACGCCTTCATCCAGCACGTGATTCTCGACCCCGACGCACCTTCCGAGAGCCGCTACAAAGGCCTCATTGGTTGGCGAAACCGCCGCCCGCTCATTTCCTCCGATGGGCGGGTGTTTCACCGGCTCGACGTACCCGCCATCCCGAGTTGGGACGAATCCCACCTCAACTACGACGAGACGCAAAAGCGCTACATCGCCACGGTCAAGCACCGCGGCCCGTTCGGACGGTCCGTCTACCTTTCTACGAGCAGCGATTTCAAGACCTGGACCGCGCCCGAGCTGATCTTCCACGCCGATCGCCTCGATCAGGAACTCGGCCGGCAGCGCATCCGCGAGCACCTGGCGAACCCGAAGCTCTACACGCCCTACTTCAACGCGCCGGACGAGTACAACGTCGAGATCTACAACATGCCGGTCTTCCCCTACGAGGGAACCTACATCGGTCTGCCGAACTTCTTTGAATCCAGCGGCCGCACGCCGATGCCGCACAACAACCAGGACGGCGTGAACTCCGTCAAGCTGGCGACGAGCCGTGACCTACTCCGCTGGACCAAGGTCGGCAACCGCGACTCGTTCATTCCTGTGTCCGAGTTCAACGACCGGAACCTCGACAGCGTCCAAATCCTGGCCGCCTCCCGGCCGCTCGAGATCGGCGACGAGTTATGGTTCTACTACACGGGAGTCGATCGCCGTTACAACCCGGACGGCAGCTGGGCGGGCGGCATCCATTTGGCCAAGCTCCGCCGTGACGGCTTTGTCTCCTTCTACGCCGGCGACGAGGGTGGTTTCGTCGAAACCCGCGCGATTCGGTTTGCAGGCTCTCGGTTGTTTGTCAACGCCGATGCCTCCGGCGGCGAGATCCGCGTCGACATCGTCAACGCGAGGGGCCGGGAAGTGCTCGAAGGCTGGGAGCCCGAGAAGTGCGACCCGATTCTCGGCGATCACCTGCAGACCGAAGTCAAATGGCAGGGCAGAGAGCTAAGATCCGTGGTCGGCAAGACGGTTCGCTTTCGCTTCCATCTGCGCGACGCCCACCTATACTCGTTCTGGGTGGAGCCGTGAACCTTCGCTGGTTACCAGTGGGAACGACGATATACAGGAATCCGTAGTCCGCCGAGAAGCGCTTTGTTGGTAATCACTTACAACGCTCCAGTGCAGTGTTCCGAACGTGTTCCGATGCCGCTACACGCGTCGCAGAAGACCCGGTCGATAAGGCCAGATCAACCCTTAGGGGTTCGGACTCAGCCGTCGGAGCCTCCTAGATCGGCCTGGTGTCGTGGGCAAAACCATCTCCGGACGCCGTTCATTTCCAGGCCGCTACTCGGCTGTCAGTCGCCGAAACGGTACGAGTACAGGTCGGCGTCTTTCAGCACGAACCGTAGACGGACCGGCTTGCCCGCGAGAGACGACACATCGGTTCCACTTGTCCAGGGGTACGGTTCAGCGATGGCGTCTCCATACAGTTCGGGGGCGTCGGCCAAGGCGAAACCGGGGATAGGCTTGCCGCTGACATCTTGGATCTCAACCTGCACGCTCCCCGACGCCGACGTGGCGTAGTTGAGAATCAGGCGCCTGCCTTCGAAAAGCAACGACTTGGTGACCAGCTCGCCGCCTTCGTAGCCGGCGTGAGCGGAGGCGATGCCATCAAGCCTGAATACCCCGCGGCGCATGTGCGCCGTGTCGAGGCCGTAATGCTGGCTGTAGTAGAGCGACATTTCATCGAAAGAGGTTTGATGCAAACCCCATGCGGGCATCGACGAGCGGTCGCCCCAGTTGCGCTCATTGCGGCCGGGTCGAATCAGGGTTTGCATAAACGTACGGTCGAAGTGAATACCGTCGCGGCTGCTGAGCACGACGGCTTCCGAGACACCTTGCCTATGGTGCCAGTCGAGCCGCTTGCGTTGCGGGTTGAACCGCTTGGGGAACGGAAAGTAGTAGTGCGGCGCACGGAAGTACGGCAGAGTGGCGTTGGTGCAAAAAAGCTCGGGTGGCGTGTCGCCCAATTCGATCGGCATGGTCGGCGACCAGTTCCGGAAGTCGTCTGACTCAGCCCGTCCAATCGCGCGTACGCCGCGAGGACTTATGCGGAAGTAGGCGACGTACTTGTTTCGGTTCGGGTCCCAGAAGGCCAGGTTCTGGGAATCGAACCTGCCGTCGCTGATCACCGGCTCGTCGCCAACGGTCCGCCAGTGGATGCCGTCGGCGGAGACGAAGGCCCATAGCCTGTTCTTCGGGCGCAAGCCCCTGCCGACCGCCTTATAGCGTTCACCGTTCGGCACACAGGGACGGGTGTCTACAAAGGGCGTGAAGTTGTCACTACCGATGCCATTCCGAAGAATGTTGTTGCGCTTCGAGCCCTGCCACTCGACGAGGCCGAGGTCTGGCTTCACCCAGTGGATGCCGTCGAGGCTCTCCGCATAGCAGACCTGCTCGGGTAGTTCGATGGCCGGCCAGCAGCAGTAATACATGCGATAGCGGTCGCTGTCCTTGAGGACAGTCACGTACGCCGAGTGCCGTCCCTCCCAGGGTTTGTCAAACCGGAGAACGACTTCGGCAGGTCACGGCGGGTGCAGTTGCAAGCGAACGCCACGCATCGTTTCGATGCGGTGTTGATCGACGAACAGCTCCAGTCGGCTACCGATGTCGGCTGCCGCTGATTCCGCCAGCAAAGAAGCCGAAAAGGCAAGCATTGTGGCCGCTGCCATTGTGACGAGCCCGATCGAGATCGTTTTCAGTTTCCTGAACACACCCGCACTATGGTTCTGCATCGGGGCAACCTCTTTCACTTATGGGTAATCACGTTTCCGGCCGGTCCGATTCTACCCCTTCGCGGATAGATGACGATAACCACTGAGCCGTCCAACAGACAGATTCTTTCTCCATAGTGCACCGTCCTCACAGGAGGGCGCGACTGTGCCGACGGCGTTCTCACCCGCGCGAGCGGGCGGAAGCCCGATCAAGGTCGCGCATCGGTGCGCCGGATTTGCCACAATCACGGCGATGAACATCTGCTCGTTCTTTCTCCTGCTCCTGCTTTGCACAACCGTCCCGTCCGTGGCGGCGGACCCGAATCAACGAGTCTGGGAATCGGAACGCAGCGACTACCACGACGAAATTACCGGCACGGAGGTCTGGCGGCTCACCACCGATCCCGAAGTCGAAATTATCCCCGACCGCATCAAAGATCCGTGGTCGCCGGACGGATCGCAGATTCTGTTTCGCTCCAAACGCAACGGGTTCTGGCATCTTTACACGATGACGGCCGACGGTTCGAAGATCACGCGCGTCACCGACCGGAAAGCCCCTTCGGTCTACGGCGTCTGGTCGCGTTCGGGCCAGGAGATCATCTGCGCGCCCTCGGTGAACGACAAATACGAGCTTCACGTAATTGACGTGACTACCTTTGCCTCCCGCCGGATCGCCGGCCCGTTTGCATCGCCGTTCGGCAAACTGGGTGTCAGCCCCGACGGGGAACAGGTTCTGTTCACCCGCTTCATCCAGCAGCCTGAGGGTGAGAAGCAGGACGTCGTGATGTCGTCGTTTGTAAATATGGACGGCACGGGATTCTTCGAAGTGGGGTATCCATTTGACTCAGGTGACCACAACATACTGTGGTTGGCCATTGGCGGCCCCCGGAAAGGCTTGCCGATAGCACCACGTTTCCAAGCCTGCGATGGCCATGGCGCGTGCGTAATCCTTGATCGGCCCGAAACGCAGCCTCGTGGCCCAATTGCCTGCAGACCGGCGTCTGGCGCCCCAGGGTGCATTCTGGGTGCAGTGTGCTGGCGTCCATGGATCGACCAAACCACAACGCCTAGGGGCTACCTGAGTCAAGTGGATACCCCATTTTCTTCGATTTCAAGGGCGAGACGAAACACGGCCGGATCGGCTGGATTCCGGGACGCATGGACATTCGCCGGATGAAGTCCTCGCAGCAGCAGTATGTCCTCCAGCCCGACGGTTCCGGCGCGCGGCTGATCGGCGAGGGCGGGCACAAATTCTTCACCCCGGACGGCAGCCACATGTTGATCTGCGATCGCAAGGGCGACGATCCGTCGAGATGGCTCGGCAAATGTTCTGCGGGTCTCTACAACATCGAAACAGGCGAACGCCGCGACGTGACTCGGGAACTCACCTGGCTGGATACCCATCCCGCGATCAGTCCCGACGGCCGCTTCGTCGCGGCGGACAACGCCGTACACAGCTATCCCGGCGCGGTGGTGATCGTGTCTATCGACGGCTCGGCCCCGGCACTGCGCGTCCTCTGTTATCACCACGCCTCCTGGGAGTCCGGTCACATCACCCATCCGACGGTCCACTGGAGTCCGGATGGCACCAAGTTGCTCTTCGTCTCCGACAAGGATTCGGAGAACAAAAAGATGGGCGACCTGTATCTCGCCGTCGTCAAGCAACCGGAAGCACCTCCGCAGCCGCACGTCGCCAACAACCGCGACGAAGGTCCGTTGCTGTACTGGCAACCCGCGGCGCGCCACACAGGGACGAAAGAATACGTCATCATGCGCAGCGTGCCCTCCCCTCGCCCGAACCTACGGGGCGTCAAATTGGATCGCACCGGCGTCTTCGAGGAAATCGGAGTCGTCCCGGTGGTGAACACCATCCTCGCCGGCGAACACGTCGACGCCAAGGCCACGACGGTGACGGTGGAATCCACCGAAGGCTTTCCGCAAAACGGCAAACTGCTGATCGCCGGTAACCACTCGATGGCCGAGCCGGAGATCGTGACCTACAAAGGCAAGACGGAGACGACGTTCCTCGACTGCCAGCGCGGCGACGATGAGAGCGAAGCGGCGATGCACTGGAGCGGCGGCAGAGTCTGGAGCCTGAGTGCAATGCAGTTCACCGACATCAAGCTCCCCGATCCCGAGCGGCAATATTACTACGCGGTCCGCGCCCGCGAGCATTCCGGTTTAGTCAGCCCCTACTCGTGGATCAGCAATCCGGTGGTTGTCAGAGAATGATCTCGAATCCAATGCGACCTGACTCCGCCAATCCCGGTCCATTTGTCAAAGGTCGCGACTTCCTGAAGACCTCAGCGCTGGCAACGGTTCCGGCCCGTAAACCCGTGATGGGCTCTTGCTCTTCGTTGCCGCTCGCGTAGAGCACCGCCTCATGGCGGTCACCCCGAACGGGAAACGCCCCGCGACCATCTCGCAGATCACAACCCAGAGACCAGATGTCGGTTTGCCGGCCAGGATTACTGTCGCGAACAACCGATGTCACTCGGAATCGGCCCAGAGTCTCGGCAGCCTTCTGGTGGGACTCGCTTTGGGTTCTGTCGGCGACCAGGTTCCAGAGGCTCCGACGGCGGCTTCCTCAATGCGAAATCGTTTCTCGGTATCTATGCGACGGTGACACTTCCGCCCAAGATTCTAGCGTGGGTGGGCGGTACGAGAGCCTGCTGGTTGTGAAGCATCCACTCGCTTACAGGCGCCAAATCCTAACTGACGGCGAAGGGTTGATTTGGGCTCCTCCAAAGAGCATTCTCACGCCGCGCCGGTACAACACCTCGGTGCCGCCGGCCCTGCCCATCTTGCTCTCCTTGGTACTGTTACTAGCCCGCGCCCCCGCCGCCGACACTTTCCACGAGGTCACGTTCGACACCGAGGACGGCGGACGCATCAACCCAACCTCCAGGGAGACGACGCACAGGGCGTCGTCCTAGCCCGTAGGAGCGTCTTCAACAAAGAAAGCTGGGACGAACACCAAAAGGTCTCGTCGGAACCAGACTTCGGGTGGCCTATCGATCGACTTCCACAGCCGCCTACGGCTATTCTTCCGCCCGCTGAAGGAACACCTCGCTTGTCACAAGCGTATTGATCGCCGCGGACAAACGGTATCCGTTCTCTTCGAGAGCACGGCGCATCGAGAGTAAGGTGTAGAAGTCGCCGGACTGTAGATCGCGGGTCAAAGCGTACGTCATGAGACGCTTCGAAAAGTTATCGACGAACTTCCGTCGCTGCGGACCTTCCAGAAGATAGCGCTTGAGTTCATCAAGTCCCCGCAGGATGGTGTCGTCCGGCAGGGCATACAGATCGGCGGCCAGCTCGGGGTTGACGAACTCCGGAGTCACGCGGCGTCCGATCCCGTCGAATTCTTCTAGAGCAAGGCCGAGGGGGTCCATGCGGCGGTGGCATCCCGCGCAACGCGTCTCTCGGCGGTGCCGTTCCATCGACTCAGCCAGACTCAACTGGCGCCCGTCTTTGGTTGCAACATCCTCCAGTTTTCCCACCGTGGCTGGCGGCGGTAGCGGCGGAGTACCGAGAATCTCCCGAAGGATATAGGCGCCGCGCTCCACCGCACTGCGGCGGTCAGGATGCGAAGTCAGACTCAGAATCCCGGCCATAGCCAGCAGGCCGCCGCGCCCGTCGCGATCGCCAAATTGCACTTTCTGAAACTCGGTGCCGTTGACGTTATCGATTCCGTAGTGCGCCGCGAGCTCCCCGTTCACAAACGTGAAATCAGCGTCTAGAAGACTCAAGATGCTCAGATCACGGCGAATGATCTCCTCGACAAAGTGGTGCACTTCGTCATACATCGCCCCCTGCAACGATTCGGTGAATTCCGGAAAGCGCTCCCGATTGATGTCGAGATGGTCCGCGACCTTGTTGAACTTGAGCCAGTACCCGGCGAACTGTGTTGCCAGAGATGCTGCCTTGGGATCTGACAGCATTCGCTTCACCTGAGCCTTCAATACCTCCGAATCTTGCATCCGGCGGTCAATGGCCAAACGGATCAATTCGTCGTCAGGCGGAGCAGACCACAAGAAATACGAAAGCCGCGACGCCACCTCGTGGTCGGCCATGAGCGCTGTCGCATCGGACTTCTCCCGCTTCTTGTCGCCCCAATTGATTTCCTTTCTTGCCCAGCGATGCTCCTCGGCCAAATAGACAAACTGAGGCGACGCAAGAATGCCCTGCAACACCTGCCGGCAGGCACCCTCAAAGCCCTTGCCGCTCTCCATCTGCTGGTCATAAAGGCCCATCAGGCCGGCGATTTCCTCTTCGTGCAGAGGACGGCGGTAGGCTCGGGCGGCAAAGGCGACTAGGTGCCGCTGGGCGGTGGTTCGCAAGTCGGCCGGCGATGCCGCGTTCGGGGGCTTGGAACGAGCCGGTCGTGGTTCGGGATGAAAACGGATGCCCACGTCCGGATCGATCGCAGCGCGGGCCACGACCTGATCCGCCGCCTGTAAATAACGTGAGAGTTTCGAGGGAGACAGCTGCATCTCGCGGCCCTGGTTCAGGAAGCCTCCGTCACTGGCCACACCGCCGGGCTGCGTCAGGCTGCTGAGACCCAGGTCAAGCCCTGTCAGCTCACGAACCGTGTTGTCGTACTCGAACGCCGTCATTTGCCGCAATCGCGGGTTGCTTGGCCGGGACGAGTCGGGCGTGACGCGCGACTCCAATTCCTTGTCGAACCACAGGCCGAACAGCTCCCGTTCTTCTTCGGAAGGCTGCCGCTCCTGCCTTGGATGAGGCATCGCACCGGTGGTGATCGAACGCGCAACCTTCCCCCACTGCTGATGCCAGGCACGCAGGTCCTCGCCAGGCCATTGTTCGGCGTAGTCCTCAATGGCGAGCCCGCCCTCGCGGCTCTTCTTGCCGTGGCAGTCATAACAATAGTGGCGAAGGAAGGGATGGATCTTTTCGTCGAAGGTCAACTCCTCAGCCGGTCCGGACAATACCGAATACGGCACGGGTTGCGGAGCCTCCTCCGCTTCAGAAAGCGATTTTGCTTCGCTCGCCGGCAGAAGCGCGCCCCCGTCGATCCACTCGATAAGGACTCTGATTTGTTCCTCGGTCGGCCCAGGATTCCCCTTAGGAGGCATCGCGTCCGTCCGGGGCAACGACACGCGCTGTATGAGCCGACTTTCGGAAGATTGGTCGGCGATGATTACCGGTCCGTTGAGGCCGCCTTTAAGCGCCGCTGCCCAACCGTCCAGCCGCAAACCGGCCATTTGCGTTTCAGGACCATGGCATCCAACACAGTATTGGGCGAAGATCGGCTGAACCTTCGCATCCCAAACGGGGGAGATGTCCTTCTTCGCCGCCAGGGCGGCCCCATGGATCATCCCCAGACCAAGGATAAGAGCGAGACCACCAACACCGATGAGGCCTTGCCGGTCGATGTGGGCAGACTTCATGGAGAGGTTCTTATGCGGTTAGTTCCGAACCAAACGACTCGCACGCTTCCTGGAATCCGTCCAGGGGGGCGCCCATGGTCTCCGCAATCGACAAAAAGAGCCGGGACATTGAGCCACCCTCGAAATCGATAGCACGCCCGGTCTTGATCCGGCCCCCACCACTGCCGGCGAGAAGCAATGGATACTCAGTGCACGTATGGCGGTTTCCGTCCCACATGTCCGACCCGATCATGACCATCGAATTGTCAAGTAAGGTCCGATCCCCTTCCTGCACCTCATCCATCTTCTGCAGCAGGTACGTGAATTGTGAGACATGCCACTGATTGATGAGGTGATACTGGTGAAGCGAGCTCGGCGTCTCTTTGTGGTGACTCAACGAGTGCCACTGGCCTGTGACGCCAGGCAGGAAGCTGAAGTCCATGTATTTCGGGCCATAGCTGTCGAACATGAATGTCAGCACCCGGGTCTTATCCGTTCGTAGCGCCAACACGAGCAAATCAAGCATCAAGCGGGTGTGTTCGCGGAAGTTCTCTGGTTGATAAAGCGCAAAATCAGGCGTCTCGCCCGCGCCGCTCGGATCATCAGCATGAAAACGCCGCGAGATGGAAAGCTCGCCTGCCTGCTGGCGTTGCCAATCTGTCTTGTCCCGGTCTAGGCGCGCGATCCGCAGCTCTAACTCGCGAATGCCCTCGAAGTACTCGGCCAACGTCTGACTATCCTGAGCGCTGATCCGCGTTTCCAGGTGCTTAGCCTGATCGAGCACAAAGTCGAGCACGCTCGCGTCGCGCTTCAACCAGGACTTATCGGCGAACAAAGTCGCGAAAGTCATGGCCGGGTCGATCTCTTTGGCGAGCGGCCTGTCAGGGCCCCGCCAGGAGATGCTGGAATCATAGAATCCGCGACCGTTTCTTGAGGGAGCAACACCCAGGACCAGCGAACGAAACTCTGTCTGGTCAGCTATTCGCGCAGCGATCCGCTGATCGATAGAAACGCCTGACTTGTTGTTGTCCCGCCCGCCGGGCTCGCCTGTCAGAAACGAGGCGACCTTGCCGGCGTGTCCGCGGACATCCTTCAGATGCGGATGCGACAAACCTTGGAGCACACTGACCTTGTGCTTGATCACTTCCAGCGGCTCAAGCGTCGGTTCCAGTGTCAGATCTTCGCCCGAACCGCAAGCTCCCCATTTATGCGTATTGACCCCCAACGGGAAGAAGGTCGTCACTAAACGGATCGGTGGCTGCCCGCCCGCTTGTTCTGTCCGGGCCGCCGAGAGCGCGGCGCCCGATTCCAACCAAGGAAGAGCGAGGCTCATCCCCGCAGCCTTCAGGAAGACCCGGCGATTTGCTTGATTCGATCTCATGGTCGATGCCCGGCGGATAACGTCAACGCATCCCACTGAGCGATTGAAGTGGGTGTCACGCAGAACGTTGACGCCGCGCGTCTTTACGGCCCCAGTATACACTCCCTTGCGCCCTGATGCCGATTCGCAAGATCCGAAGATCTTGCGGTAGCCTGGCCCTTTGATTCCTGCCTGATGGCGAACCCCGATCCAGGTCGTTGGATCTACCTTTGCCGACCAGAACCTAGCTCAGCGCACTCCTACGCCGAAGGCGTCCGTCGCGCCAGCGGCTTCGTTCTTGTCCCCTGAGGGGACTCGATTTGTGTTCAGTCGGCAACCGGTTCCAGAGGCCCCAACGGCTGATTTCGCAATGAGAAATCATTTCTCGTCATCTATGCGACGGCTATGGCATCTGGCAGCCAGGGCAGAGCCGCTACCAGTCGGTCTGCACATCGGCTCCGCTGCCTTCGATCGAGACTGATTCCTGGCCCTTGGGGAGCGTGAGATTGGAGAGGGTTATGGTACCGTCCATCCCGTTGATCCGCAGTTGCTCTGCTTGCAGGTTTTGGAGCTTTGCGGTGGCCACTGCGTTTTGTTTGGCGGGTACATCGTCCGGTCCTTCGAAACCGAGATAGATAGCAGCGAAGCTGCCACCGGTGATCTCGAGGTCTTCGATCGGCCCGATGAAGGCTACCGCGCCGTCAGTCTCGACGTTCGTCAGCTTCATCTCGTGATAGCTGTTGTCGGGGAACCCTTCCCGAGGCGCGCAGCGGCCGTAGATGGCGAATTGCCCGCCGGTGCCGCGGACAGTGACGTTGCGCAACTCGACGTTTCTCGAGTGATCTTCCTTCCCTTCGACAAAGTGATTCCGCAGCCCAAGACCGTTGCCCGCGACGTTCTCGACGGTTGCATTCTCGACGAGGACGTTCTCCACACCATCCTCGATTTCGAAAGCATTGCCAGCGGCACGGGGCGCATCGCACGCCACGACATCGATGAATCGAATATCCCTGGTCTTCGCGCCAGAAAACTCGTTGGCGTCACCGCTGGCGTCGAAGCCATCCTCGGCGAAGTCAGTGATCACCACGTTGCGCGCCTCGGCGTCGACACACCCGCGTCCGAAGTCGAGCCCGACGAAGGGTCGCCGAATCGTAACGTCGGTAACGCGTGCGCCCCCGACAAACCGAAACTCGATTCCCCTCGCGCCCTCGGCCCCTTCTTGTGCATAGAAGTTTGCGTCGACGGTAAGCCCGCGGATCGCGACATCGCGAATCGGGTTGTCTTCGCTGCCACTCGCGAGGATGACGGTCGGGTCGCCTTCGCCCGCCGCGTTGTCGGCGAATCGTATTGTGGCGCCCTCGCCGACGATCTCGACGCCACTCCCACGGATGAGAAGTGTCTTGCTTATCAGGTACGGCGCTTCGGCCGGGGGCACCAGAACGCGCCCACCCGCAGCGCTTGCCTCATCGATAGCGGACTGGATCGCTTGGGTGCTGTCCGTCGTGCCGTCACCGACCGCGCCAAAGTCCGTCGCGTCGAAGTCTCCGGAGCTTCCTGAACCACAGGCGCCCAGCAAGAGGGCGAGCAGGCCAGCCATCCAAGCAATGCATAGGCGCCGGTGGTTCGCGCTGGACGCGAGGCGTGGCCTCGAATTGAACGAAGTGGGAACCTCTCTGTGGAGCACGACCCCAAATGACCCGCCTTCACCGAGCTTGTCAGTGATCTTGTAGTGGGAGATGGTGGTGCCGACCATGCCGGTCCAATTCTACCGCTCTGAGGATTGATGGCGTGAACAACCGATGTCATGAACAGACAGATTTTTTTCGTCCGGTCGGCTGTCCTGGTGCGGTCTGCGACTCCCTCGGCGACGATCAGGCCCGTACTAGCTGGCGGAAACTCATGCGAGCGAGATTTCGCAACGGCTATGTGGCGATGAGGCCCTATGTGTCTCGTTTGTAAGGACTTAGAGGCTCAGTCCTGCTCGCGGTCGCGGCCCTCTTCGTAACAGTTTTGGACCACATGGATCTTGGCCCTGGCCGCTTCCCCAGGGTCTCCATCGACGGGCTCTGGCAGAATGAACCTTTGACCATCTGGAGAGACATCATCACTACTGTCCGGCTGATGAGCGGTGGGCGGCCTGCAACTGATTGTAGAAGCGCGGGTTAGGTGCTGTTTTTTCTTGCCGCGATTTGAACGGCGGTGCGCCGTTTGAGCGGCATCGGCCCTGAGCCGACAATGGCTCATGAATCTGGGCCGCACCGTCTTCCCCCAATTGATCAGCTTCCTTCCGGATCGCGAGTTCCGGCGCTGCGTAAGCCGCTACGACGGCGACCGGGGCTCGCGTGGCTTCTCCTGTTGGGATCAGTTTCTGTGCATGGCGTTCGCCCAGTTGACGTACCGCGAAAGCCTCCGCGATATCCAAGCGTGCCTGCGTTCACTCGGCGCTAAGCTCTACCACATGGGATTCCGCGGCAAGGTGGCTCGCTCGACACTGGCCGATGCCAACGAGTCCCGCGATTGGCGGATCTACGCCGACTTTGCCCAAGTCCTGATCCGCATCGCCCGGCCCTTGTACGCCCGCGATCCGATCGGCGTGGATCTGGATCAGACTCTGTACGCTCTGGATTCCACCACCATCGATCTTTGCGTGTCGCTGTTCCCCTGGGCCAAGTTTCGCCGGCACAAAGCCGCCGTGAAGATGCACACGCTGCTGGACCTGCACGGCAACATCCCCACGTTTATCCGCATTACCGACGGCACAACGCACGACGTCAACATCCTCGACGAGTTCCTCCCCGAGCCCGGCGCTTTCTACGTCATGGATCGGGCCTACGTCGATTTCGAACGCCTCTTCGTGTTCACCCTCTGCTCGTCGTTCTTCGTCGTGCGCACCAAGAAGAACGTTTTGCTCCAACGGCGCTACTCCCATCCCGTCGACAAATCCACCGGCGTGCCGGGCAGAGCGTCGCCGACTGCCGTTAACTTGACAATGCCTTAATTACACTTAGTGGGGTATCCATTTGACTCAGGTGACCACAACATACTGTGGTTGGCCATTGGCGGCCCCCGGAAAGGCTTGCCGATAGCACCACGTTTCCAAGCCTGCGATGGCCATGGCGCGTGCGTAATCCTTGATCGGCCCGAAACGCAGCCTCGTGGCCCAATTGCCTGCAGACCGGCGTCTGGCGCCCCAGGGTGCATTCTGGGTGCAGTGTGCTGGCGTCCATGGATCGACCAAACCACAACGCCTAGGGGCTACCTGAGTCAAGTGGATACCCCATTTACACTTTTGGGAGGGGAGCCCCGTTCTTCTTTCATCCTTGCGCTCATCCCTCACGCGCATCTGCTCTCGAAGTGCCTCGGTCGCCTCTGCATCCGCCTTTAGAGTCGTCGGGTCCAGCACCACACCGTATTGATCCCGTGCAGCCTCGACCGAAACCTTGTCGTTCACCACATCCCAGGCCACCGCCTCTGGAGACCGCAATAGCGGATCGCCCCAGCCGCCACCACCTGCCTGCCGATGGTAGATTCGTTCACCTTGTCGCATCAGGGTCGAAATCATCGTCGGCAGCACCTCCTCGCCTTCCCCCTGGTTGAGTCTGTTGATCGATCCCTTGCCGGGCTTCCCCTCGTAGAGCCCGTAGGGCAGATGATCCCTCCGGTCCGACCGTATTGCAAGGTGAACCTCTCCCGAAAGAAGCTTCCACTCCCGTTCGATAGCCAGCCCGCCCCGGTACTTCCCAGGGCCGCCGCTGTCGCGCACCAGCCCGTAGCGCTCGATCCGAATCGGGTATTCGCACTCCGCATCCTCGATCGGAATATTGCTCGCCACATTGGCTGGATTGCACAGCCCGTCGTTGCCATCCCGGTCCGGTCGCCCCCCCCAGGTGCCCGAAAGTAGTTCGTAGTAAACATACGGGGTCCGGTCTTCCCGCTGCCCCCCAAAGACCACAAGCGTGTTGCCCCCTTCCCCAGCCGCCGGAACACGGTCCGGCAGCAGCCCGGACAGGGCACCGAACACGGTGTCCACCATCCGGAACCCGGTAATCCCGCGCATGCTCGAAGCCGCCGGCATTACGCCGTGGGCAACCGTACCTGGCGGTGCAATAATCTCGATCGGCTTGAACAATGGCCAACCACAGTCCCCGCCGTATTCGGAATATCCTCGCGTACCATGCAACGAATGCACAGGACCACGGCCGAGGCAGTAAAGGACAGCGTATTGTTAATTGCCCCCCGGACCTGTGGAGACGTGCCGGTAAAGTCAACAGTCAGCGCATCCCCTTTGATTGTCACTGTCACCTGCAGCCGCACCGGAGGCCCTCCCACACCATCGCTATCCATATGGTCGGCAAACGTATGGCTTTCGTCCGGCCAAGATGTGATCTCGGCCCGCATCAGGCGCTCTGTGTAGTCGATCAGATCTGCGGCGCAAGTCTTAAGCGTCTCCGGCCCATAACGTTCGATCGGGTCGTAGATCGCGCGCTCCCCGATGTGACAAGCTGCAAGTTGCGCTCGTAGATCCCCCAGCATCATATGCGGCACTCGAACATTGGTTCGCAGCAGCGCAAAGATCGATTCGTCCGGTTCTCCCTTGTGATAGAGCTTGAGCCAGGGGATCCGAATCCCCTCCTGGAAGATCTCGGTGTTATCGCAAGCTGAACTTCCCGGGAGCCGACCGCCCATGTCCAGGTGATGCGCCGTGGCCACGGCAAAAGCCACACGCCGCTCATTCCAGAAAACCGGTTTGACGATGAAAACATCCGGGATGTGCATGCCCCCATCGAATGGGTCATTCATGATGAAGACATCCCCGGGCGCCATATCATCCCCAAACTTGCTAGATAGGGTCTCCATGGCGTACGGAACCGCGCCGAGGTGAAGCGGGATGGTCACACCCTGCGCGATCATCTCCCCGTCGGCATTGCACAGCGAGGTGGAGTAATCCAGACAATCCCTTACGATGGTCGAATAGGCCGTGCGGTAGAGCGCCATCGCCATCTCGTCAGCCGCCGAGGCTAGGGCATGCTGCACAATCTCCCGTGTAATCGGATCCACGCCTTTCTCTCTCGAAGTCTCGTTCAGCTCTTTTCTCAAAACGCGGTCTCCATCAGGAAAGAGGTGTCATAACAAGGTTGCCTTCTTCATCCACCTGTACCCGCATATCCGGTGGTACCACAATTGTCGAATCGTATTCGTCGATCAGGAGCGGTCCATCCCTCCGTGCAACAACCTCTTGCCGTGAGAGGACCGGGGTCTCTACCATTTCCCCATCGAAGAAAGCCATGCGGAAAGCTTCGGATCCACCGGGACGCTCGGCCGGGGCAAGACGACCGCTGTGCCCCCGTGTTCCTGCTCTTCCAATCAAGCGAACGGCCACGACTTCCACCGGGTTGTCCGGATGCGATCGGTGGCCGTAAACCCGCTCGTGTTCTGTCTCGAAGGCTGCGCACATCTTGGATACGCCCTTTTCGGTGCGTTCATCTTCCAGAGGAAGTCGGATTTCCGAGGTCTGCCCCTTGAACCGCACGTCTACGCTGAACGCCAGATTGACGGTGTTTTCCTCGAATCCCTCGGCCGAAAAACGAGCCAGCATTTCCCCACGCATTTCATCCTGCCTGGTTCTCACCGCATCGGCGCTCAACCCGTCTCCGGACAACAGGCACGAACGCACGGCGTGGTGCTCCACCCCGGAAAAGAGAAGGCCCAAAGCGCTGAACAGGCCGGGCAAAGGGGGCACAATAGTGCGGTCAATGTGGAGGTCCCGAGCAAATCCGGCCGCGTGGATCGGTCCCGCGCCCCCAAAGGCGATCAATGCGAATTCCCGGGGATCTCGACCGCGTTCGGTTGACACTTGGCGCAGCGCCCGCATGGTCTGCGCATTGGCGATGCGATGAATGCCGTCCGCAGCGCGAAGCAGGTCGATTCCCATTGGCGCTGCAATGCGATCATATACAGCGCGACGGGCCGCTTCCAGACTGATATTGACTACTCCGTCGGCCAGCTGTCCGGGCCGGATATATCCCAGGACGACGTTGGCATCCGTGACCGTCGGCTCGGTCCCGCCGCGCGCATAGCAGACCGGTCCTGGAACGGCACCGGCGCTGCGCGGCCCCACGCGGAGTCCCCCGGCGCGGTCCAGATAAGCGATGCTTCCGCCACCTGCACCTACCTCGGCTATGTCGATGCTGGGTGCCCGAATCAGTTCGCCTCCCCCACCCACCAATCGGCTCCCCGAGGAAAGGGAGGCCCCTACCTCGTAATTTGCGCTATAGGCGATCCTGCCTGCCTCGATGATGGAAGCCTTGGCCGTGGTACCACCCATATCAAGGGTGATGACGTTCTCTATGCCGGCTCGTCGGGCGCTAAATCCGGCGGCCAACACCCCCGCTGCGGGTCCTGATTCCAGTACGAACACCGGCAGATCGGCCGCGTCGGAGGCCGGCGTTAGGCCGCCGGCCGACTGCATGATCAGGAGCGGCGCATCGATTTCCATTGACACCAGACCTGCCCGCATCGCGTTGAGATATTGGGCCATCAGCGGACGGACATACGCGTTCACAGTCGCAGTCGCTGTGCGTTCATATTCCCTGCGCTCGGGAAGCACCTCGGAGGATAGAGAGACCTGGATTCGGGGCAGGCGCTGCCGCAAAAACTCGCCCACTTGCCGCTCGTGTCGGGGAAAGGCATAGGCGTGGAGAAAACAGACGGCTACAGACTCAACCTCTTCCTTCTCCAGCCTGTCTGCAAGCGTTTCCAGCTCAGCTTCCAAGATCGGGACAAGCGTCTCGCCGGTGGACGAAATGCGTTCGGAGAGTTCAAGACGCAGATGGCGTTCGACAAGTGGCTTTGGTTTTTCAAAAAAAAGATCGTAGAGCTGCGGGGCCCGGATGCGCCGGAGTTCGAGCACATCCCGAAAGCCCCGGGTGGTGATCAGCGCGGTTTTTGCGCCCCGGCGCTCCAGCACGGCATTGGTTGCCACCGTGGTACCATGGGCCACCTCCTGCACGGCCGTCCCCGGCAAGCCGGCTACCTTCATCAACTGCTCAATTGCAGTCAGCACCGCCCCTTCGAAATCAGGAGGTGTGGAAGGAACCTTGGAGGTCCAAATCCTGCCGCTGGACTCCATCAAAACCACATCGGTGAAGGTTCCCCCCACATCCGCCCCAATTCTCATGTCAAGATCTCGTCCACAAACGCCTAAACTGCGTACCTTTCCAAGGCCTCGCGGTCCAACTCTACACCCAGCCCTGGGGTATCCGGCGGACGCACCCCCCCGTCTCGCACGTGCCAGGTTTCTCCCACAACCAGGTCGTCGGCCGCCCAGCTGATCAACGCCTGCGAAGGCCGGTCGATCTCGGCCCGGGCGATGCCCAAGTGACACATAGCCGCCCACGAGATCCCTAGCTCCCAGCGGGAACGCTGCCAGAATCGGCGGCTCAGGGCCGACAGCCCGACCATCAGTTCAATGCACTTGTCAAAACCGCCTTGTAGGTGAAGGTCGGTCACAACCGCGTCGATTTTCGGGTGCGCCTTGAGGAAGTCCAGGTCGTAACAATGAGTGGAAACCGGCACACTGAACTCTTCGCGCAGTCGCTCCACCTGCCCCAGGTCGGCGACCGGTTCTTCGATATTGGCCAACCGCGCCTTTCGAACCCCGTGGAGAAAACGCCGCGCCTCCTCGAAGGTGAACACCATGTTGGCGTCCACAGCCAGCTCCACCTCCGGGCCCAGCGCCTCTCGAACAGCCAGAACGGTTTCGATATCACAGCCGACCGAATACACGCCGATCTTGAATTCAAACATCCGGGCCCTACTCTCCGCCACGAACCCTGCGGCCCGCTCGGCCATGATCCCGGGAACTTCCGATTCGGAATGGCCTTCGACCGGGTCGACCGTGTACGAGTAGGCTACAAAGAGCGCCTTTTCTCTTACCGCCCCGCCCAAGAGCTGGTAAACCGGCAGGCCCGATTTCTTGCCCAGCAGATCGTACAGAGCTATCTCAATGGCGGCGTAAGCGCCCAGATCGCTCACGCGCTCAGGATACCCGGCGTCCATGTGATAGGGCATGCACGCGTTGAAGGTCGCCTGCCGGTCGTGCGTTTCCATACCCACAAGAGCGGGGGCGAAACGTTCGTTGATGATGGGAGCGGCCCAGATTTCCCGAGTCTCGCCCAGCCCTACCAGATCTTCGTCCGTTTCGACTTCCACAATAGTGTTGGGCACATCCGTATGAACTCGCTGGGAAAAAACGCCGGTGCGGGTCGCGGGCACCTTGACCGGCGTTGCGTTGACGGAGGTGATTCTCATCGCTGTCGAATCCCCTATTTCTTGAATACACGGCTCCCTACATGAGGCATCAACGATTTGTTCACTTCGAAGCCGCTGGGTTATGGGACCGGCCTCTCAGAGCACCCGATGCCTGGTGGGGACGAAATTCCTCAAGATCTATCGCCGACGATGTCGAGCCTATTCGTTCAGCCACCAGCACGCAAGATCATTCTGCGGGCGTTACCGAAGATACGGAGCCGGCGGTTGTCGATGGATAAGGCTCGTGAGCAAAGACCCGAGTATATGACTCTTTCGCGACCCCGGAAAGAAGATCCGCGATCCGCTTGAAGGCTTCGCGGCGATCACGCCAGTTGCCGTTGCGCTCGACCGTCTCCAACCAATCGCACAGGTGAACCGTGCAGAGATCGTGAAAGTCCGGCGGTAAGAACTCGATCTGCTCTCCGCTGAATCGATCGACCATGGTGTAGGGGCCTTCTTCCTGTTGGATCGTCCGATCGAAATCTGACCGCGTCATGGCACAGTTCAAGTAGACCAACCGCTCGGCACGTTCCCCGATCAGGTCCCGAATCTCGCCGCGCTGATCGAGCGGCACCTTGAACCAGTGAAAAGGCTCGGTGCCATAGATCGAGTGAAACATGCCTGCGCGACAGACATCCTGATCGCAGCCCCATTCCTCGAGGTCTCGGTGCACCCCGATCAGGTGGGCGAGATAAGTCCCTGTGGAGTGAGCAACTTTCGCGGCGCCGAGACCAACCAAGAAGTCCGTCATCGCTCGATAATGCTTGTCCATTAGACTGTCCCCGCGGCTAGGGCTTGGCGATCGTTCGACACGATCCGCGTGCCTCCGCCCAGACTGGCGTCATTCTAGCAGCCGACGAATCCCCGATGGAGTTCGTTTGGTCATCATGGCGGTCCCGCAACTGTTCGTACCGGTCTGGACCTCGGATGCGGGGCAGCCCGACCCACACCGGAGTCCGCCATTCCTCGTAGCGCCCGTCGACACCCCGGACCACGTCTTCGAACAGGCCCACCAGCCGTTGGGTGATGGGGCCCACCGCCGCGCCGCTGCCCGCCGGATAGCCGTCCACTGACTTCACCGGGATGATCTCAGACCCCCGTACCACACAGGAACAGCTCGCCGACGCCGTACAATTCCGTGCCGTCCACGTCCCGTTCGGTGACCGGTATTTCGAGGACCTCCTCTAAGAGCCGGATGACAGCGGCGCGGGTGATGCTCTCCAGGATGTCGTTGCTCACCGAAGGGGTGATGACCTTCCCCTGTCGAACGAGGAACAGGGCCGCCATCGCACCGTCTACAACACTCTGATTTTTACCAATAGGTATCCGGGACAAGCTCTAAACCGTTCTTCTTCTGGGACTTAGCCCTGCTCGCGGCTAGGGAACTCTTCGTGCCAGTTTTGGGCTAATCGGATCACCGGTGGGGTCTTTGGGGTTTCATCGGGCGCGAACCAGGTCAGTCCCAACACCGATCGTTCCCGTGCTCTGAGAGCGTGCATCCGTCACTCGACGAGCGCCTGCTGCCAGTTCGTCACGATGGCTATGGGTAGACTGATTTGGTCTGCCGTCGGTGCAACGAAGACGAAACGTTGCCCGTCAGCCGTGGCGTCGAACTTCACGAGTGGTGGGAGTTGTCCGTCCAGCTCGAAGAGCGTCTGGGAAACGTCAGCCTCGAAGGTCGCGCCCGCCCGCACCGGCGCGGCCATGAATCTTGTTGCCGGAAATGTAGAAGATCTCTGCGGCTTCGGCTCTGCTGACGGCGGTTCAGAGCGGCTCAGGCGGCGGATTACTGGTCCAACTGGTAGTCTGTTCCCCAGATCCCAACCCTGCAGCCCTGCGAGGTGTCCTGCAATGCCAGCAACAAAAACCGATCTTCTGTCACGCGATGTCGAACATCTGATCCACCCACTTCACAGCAGGAGGACTCACCAAGCCGGCCACGTCTGGGTGAAGGGCAAAGGGGCAATGCTGGTGGATGCCGATGGCAAGGAGTACATCGATGGCCTGTCGGGACTATGGAACGTGGTGGTGGGCCACGGCCGCCAGGAACTGGCTGAGGCCGCTGCGGAGCAGATGGGAACCCTGGCCTACTGCTCAGGGTATGCCGGTAGCTCGAATCCCCGGGCCATCGAGCTGGCCGAAAAACTCGCCAGCTTGACCTACCCTTCGATCAACCGTTTCTTCTTCACGTCTGGCGGTGGGGAAGCCAGCGAGACCAGCTTTAAGGTGGCTCGGTCCTACTGGAAGCTGAAGGGGTATTCGGGCAAGACGAAAGTCATCTCACGCCAATGGGGCTACCACGGGGTCACTCTGGCGGCGATGAGCGCTACGGGCATCTCCAGCTACTGGTCGTTGTTTGAGCCCCGCGTGCCCGGCTTCATTCAGATTCCCTCGCCGTATCCCTATCGCTACGAGGCGCCCGAGGGGGTGAGCCAGGGTGTCGCTGCAGCGAACGAACTGGAACAGGCGATCTTGCGGGCAGGTCCTGAGACGGTGGCCATGTTCCTGGCCGAACCGGTGCAGGGAGCGGGCGGCGTCATTGTTCCCCAACCGGACTACTTCCCTCGCATCCGAGAGATCTGTGATCAGTACGAGGTCTTGTTTGTTGCTGATGAAGTGATCACCGGTTTTGGACGGACGGGCCAGTGGTTCGCGCTAGGGCACTGGGGAGTCGAGCCGGATATGGTGCAGTTTGCCAAAGCGATTACCTCGGGCTACTTTCCCCTGGGCGGTGTCGGGATCAGCGATCAGATTGCCGACGCCCTCGATCAGAGCGATTCCCCTTGGATGCATGCCTACACCTACAGCGCCCACCCGGTTGGTTGTGCCGTGGCCCTCCGCAATCTGCAGATTCTCGAAGAAGAGGACTTACCCAACCAGGCCGGCGAGAAGGGGGCTTACCTGCTCGACGCGCTGAGAGCATTACTGGCCAATCATCCTCACGTCGGGGACATTCGAGGAGAGGGCCTGATGTGCGCGGTCGAGTTCGTCAAGGACAGGTCCACCAAGGCCGAGTTTGAGCCGGCGGAGCAGATTGGCACCCGGCTCAATCGGGAGGCTCGGAAGAGGGGATTATTCAGCCGGCTGCGCGGAGAAGTGTTCTGCCTGGCTCCCCCGTTTGTGACCACAAGAGGCCAACTGGACCGGACCGTCGAGATCTTGAGCGAGTCGGCACAATCACTGCTGGGATAACGGAGAGCCGGGATCGGCGCACAGCAGGAGTGCTCGGTAGCTCTCTGAGGGCACCGTCGTCTTGGGCCCTACCCGTGATGGCCAAGCTCCCGTGCCACCACTCCCGCCCTCCGACCTCAGTCGGGCTGCGGAACAATCCGCAGATACGGTTTCGGTGCCTTCCAGCCTTCCGGATATTTCTGCTCGGCTTCTTCCTTGGAAACGGAGGGAACGATAATGACGTCCTCGCCCTGCCGCCAGTTCGCCGGAGTCGCGACTTTGTGCTTTGCGGTTAACTGCATCGAATCGAGCACCCGCAGTACCTCGTCGAAGTTGCGGCCGGTAGTCATCGGATAGGTGATCATCAGTTTGACCTTTTTGTCCGGTCCGATCACGAATAGAGAACGCACTGTGGCGTTGTCAGCTGCCGTTCGCCCCTCAGCGCTTCCAGTCGCGTTGGGGTGAATCATGTCAAAGAGCTTCGCCACCGACAGGTCAGTGTCACCGATCAGTGGGTAGTTCACAGCATGACCCTGCGTTTCCTCGATGTCCTTGGACCAGGCCGTGTGATCGTCAACCGAATCAACACTCAGACCAATGATCTTGCAGTTGCGCTTGGCAAACTCTGAGTGTAGACCTGCCACGGAGCCAAGTTCGGTCGTGCAGACCGGCGTGAAGTCCTTCGGATGTGAGAACAGAACGGCCCAGCCATTCCCAATCCAGTCATGGAAGTTGATGGTTCCCTCGGTTGTTTCGGCCGAGAAGTTCGGCGCTTCGTCGCCAATATGTACGCCCATGGTTTGCCTCCAATGTTGGTTCCAGACGGCTTACGTCGAACGAGTCCCGACGAGCCTAACCAGAAGTTATACCAACTCCTGATGAGCTGCTGTTGCTTAGAGATGGCTCGGTCCAGAGACTGTCACACATGATAAGCCAAAACCCGCAAGAAGGACCTTCCCGGTGGTCTTGTAATGACATGGTTCGGCCGATCAAGCCGGTCCGATTCTACCTCTTCGCCGATAGATGTCGCGAACAACCGATGTCATGAACTATGACATTTTTTCGCGCTCGGGTGCCTGAGACGGCACGGTTCCCCGCTTCTGCGACCACCGGCCCAAGCGCCGGGGATGGATGATTGTTGGTGAGAAACGAGCTTCTCAGTGTCCGTCGGCGAGAGCAAGAGCGGGATCTACCAGGATTCCAAAGCCGAGGCACTTCTGGTGCTGCCTCTGAATCGTTACCCTTTACGTCTTCGCCTCGGCTTCAGCGCTGTCACTTGGAGGAACCAATGCTTCGGCGCGTAGAACTCTTGCTCCCTGTCGGGTTCGCGGCTGAATCTGACGTAGGCGTCGTCTGACATGCGCACTTGGATTCTCTCGCCAACGGCGAACTCAGTCAGCACCGGCGGCTCAGAGTTATCGAGGGCGGAGAAGGCTTGCGTGACCGTACGCCATTCGCCCGTCGAAACGATCGTCGGGCTGAGACAGGCCACTGAATCGACGCCTCGAAGCAGCGCGGCCCCGCCCAGCGTTTTCGGCATGATCGGCAAGGGCTGGACCTACCAGGAGTCCGGAGAAAAGAGAGGTGTCCAGAGGACCAACGGGCTCCTGTCGCTGCGAACTACATCCTACGAACGAGCGGCGTGTCGGTCAAGGTCGTTCGAGCAAGGATCGTGACCCGGGCAGGACGGGATTCCGGGTTTGGAGCCTCAGGTTCGCCGTGGGCGATTAGCCTGGGCTGTATCGAGTATTCGGGCGGTGTTGGCGAACCATACTACTTAGCCGACCCCGCCGGTCGTGAACTTCGGATCGTGTCATCTCACCACGTTCCAGATAGATGCGGGCCACTCCATAGACCAGGATTTCCGGGACTGTGAACTGAACCCGACCTGCGTGTTGCTCGATGGGCAAGGTTTCCGGTTCATCCGCCTCGGGTGTGATCATTTCGACTTTCGTTACGCGGAAACCGGCTGGGATCACAATATCGGCCTTCATGCCTGACACCGGTACAGGGTTTTCATCCGCGACGAACCCTTTGCGGCTCTTGTCGTCAGGCTCGTTGCGGGCATAGTTTACAAAGTGAATGTCGATCTCGTCTCCCTGTTCCGGGCGGTTGGCGGAGACACGGATGGTTGTCGGAGCGTCGAAACGGCTCAGGCCGCTATAAGCCTCTTGCTCGATCTCATGGGCCGACGAGCTGGTGAACACTCGCTGATACCCCTTGAGTCTCTCGGCCATGGCGATATCGTCAGGGATGACGTCAAACAGAACATGATCGTCGAGCAGTCGGTCTCCAACTTTGTGAAAAGCCGTGAGCGTGTTGGTCAAACGGCCTTGCTGAATCTGGCTGCGGGGGAAGAGTAGGACGGCCTCGCCGGCCATACGATTGGCGTGATAGATGCTGTCATACCGTTTCATGAAGGAGAAGAACCGCACGAGCTCACGGCGGGAATCCGGGTTGTTGAAATCAGCATGGCGCGTCATGGGAGCTCCGCCGTTGGCGGCTAGCTCTGCCATGGCGGCCCGAACTTTGACGTGTTCGTAGTGACAGATCGTGTACGGGCGGTCCCCTCCGGCGCCACGCATGTAACGTAGCTGCAAGGTCGACTCGTTCTTGCCGACGCAGTACCAGAGATAGTCTTCCCCCTTGGCCCACAGGTCCGGCGGTAGCATCATTCGCTCGTCGTTACGAGCCACAGGCTGATAGCTGTGTAGCCACTGCGCAACGATGAGATCGGCTTTCAACGATCTCCCATATTCGATGAACACCTCGTCGAACGCGCTCTTGCGTGAGCGGTCGGCGAATTTCTGACCCTCGACGCGCAGTGGCGTCATCTCGTTTGGCTTGTACCAGCCGTTGATCTCGGAGAACTGGTGCGCTTCGAGATCCTCAATGCCAAACTGCATCCGCAGATCCTCCTGGGTGTAGCCCTGGCGCAGTTGCTCCTTGAAGCCACGCCGGCAGTACTGGCACATGCAGCCGTTGGTGTAGAAGTAGTTGATAACGAAGCCGTCCAAACCCCGTTCGATACCGCGCTTGACCCACGCCTTGAGCACCGCGCGCCAATGCGGATTGTTCAAGCAGCCATGGTAGATCGGCCATGGGGAGAACCCCTCCAGGCGAGTGGAGTACGGTGAGCCGTCGGCCTTTCGTTGCACTAGTTCGAGAGGGTCATCCGTCGGTTTCGGTCCCAGCTCTTGCTCGTCCCAAAGCTCGTTGTAGAACTTGAAGAAGCCTTCGCGTGGCCCTTCCGGACCGTCGATGAGACCGGTCAGGTGATAGGTGGTGTCGATGTGACCCACCACTTTGACGCCGCGCTCGTGAAGTTTCCGGTTGAGATTTTCGAGAAATTCTCCACTCGCCTTGAGGTCCCCATCGACAGGTTGCGTCGCGGCTGTAGAACCCTTGACTGCTTTGGGGACGTGCGTCAACGCCCAGAAGTCGGCGCCGTAGAAGCCCGCCTGGACTACCTCCGGCTGTACCTCTTCAATAAACGCGAGGTAGCCCGGATCAACATACTGCCGCCAATGGACAAGCATGCGGCTAAACTCGGTTCCCGTGGATTGAACCGACGGTGAAGTTGATACCTGTTCCGGGTGACCGCAGGAAACCAGTAGCAGGCTCCCAAGAGTGCAGGCGGCGGCCGTAAGGACTTTAGTTTTCATGCCGTACTCCAAAAGAGATCGCACCGGAACACTTAGCCGGGATTTCCGTTTTGGCCATCCCGACACGGTCAGGGTGCTCCCATCCGCGGCTCGGATGCAAGACCTTGGTTCTCCTCTCACGGTCGATGCCCCGTTCGCCCCCGATTCGGTCGCTGAATGCCGCTTCATCGCCGCGTTCCAACTCGCTGGGGGGCTTTTCGCCGACACTGCTCCCTAGTAGTTCGCTCTTCAGCAACTCGGCGTCTCTTGTCCGTCGCAGCCCGTCGCTAGCTACCCGCCTGGCACTGGTAGCGCCGCGAGCCGCCTGAGCATGTCACCGAACAGCCGCCGGTTCAGATGCCCCTCCGCCAGCAGCAGCCAGTAATAGCGGGCGTGCTTGACGAGCCGACCGCCCGTCTTCATTAACCTGTGTTGCAAGGTCGTCAGCGACCAACTCTTGATCCTGCTCGGCAGTCCGAACCGCCGCCACAAGTTGCCCAGGGTGTAAGCCAGCACGCTCAGTTGCAGCCGCACCTCGTTCGCTCGAAAGCGATGGCACGACAGCCGCGTCCAGCTCGTGGCCTGCTTGCCTTCCTTGATCCACTGTTCGGCGGTGCCGCGTTTGTTGTAAAAGCACACCACCGAGCGGCTCGGCAAGGCCTTGTTGGTTACCAGGAAGCCGGGTCGCGCAAACAACTCGCCGGGGATGAAGCTCGACCTTGGCGACGATCCGTCGGGGCTTGGACCAGCTCGCGGCTTGGTAGCGGAAGCTCTTGTAGCGCACCAGCGGCTTGGCGCTCGGCCTGCCCGGCGGACGGAACAGAATATCTTCGATCTCCAACTCCAGGTTCTTGTTGGCCGGCATGCGAATCACATAGTCCACGCCACGCTGCTCCAACGCTTCGTAAATCTCCGGCTTGGCGAAGGCGGCGTCGGCCCGGAACGTCACGTGTTTCCCTTCGGCCTGTTGGCGCTCGATCTCGGGCAGCAGCAACTCGTCCCAGTCCTCGGCGCTGGAGACGTTGCCCGCTCGCAGTTTCGCCGCCAGACAATCGCCGTGCTGGTTGAACAGCAACAGCGGGTGCTAGCAGGTGGACTCGAAGTGCCCGTTGTAGGCACTGCCTTCCTGCTGACCGTGGACCGGGCTCTCGGTGGAGTCCATATCGAGCACGACGCGCTCGGACTGGTCCTGCGCTTCGGCTTGAGCGACCAACTCGCGGTTCACCGCCATCAACCCAAGCAGGTTTTCTTCACTGGCCAGCAGCTCTGCCTCAAAACTTTGCCGTCGCGAGGTGAGCGCCCCACCGCGATCCCAGTTTTTCTTCGAGCCCAGCAAGCGAAACGTCGGATCGGCGGAGACACGAACGGCATCGTTGAGGTCCTCGTAGCCTGCGAGTCGGCTGTAGACCGACTGTCGCACCAGATCGGCCAGCGGGAACTTCTTGTTCGAGCCTTGTCGCGAATCCGTCAGATGCTCGTCGATCAGCTTGCCCACTCCGAGCCGCTCGTCCAGTTCTCGGACGAGAAGAAGCCCGCCATCGGAGGTCACCCGCGAGCCTTGGAAATCGACCTTCAGAAATCCGTTGAACGATAGCTGAAATGCCCTCTGCTCTTTGTCACCCACTGGGTGTCGCCCTCCCGCTCTCTTGCGCTGCGCTCAAACCCGCATCTGTAAGGGCGCTGAGAGTGCCCGGTTGGTTAGCAGGCAACGGTCAAATCGGAAATCCGGGCTTAGTTCTGTGGTTTGTAGGCGATCAGCGTTAGTTGCTCAATCCCTGGCCAGCGGCCTTCGCGGCCTTCTCTTCGTGCAACGGACGGAATCTGTTGCAACGCGGCCTGAGCCGGCGGGGGGGCCCGGAAGTAGAGCTTGTAGATGGAGGTTGCCGCCTCATGCTCGTTGATGTTGTCCAAGTACAACGTGGTCGCAACGGTACTGCTGAAGTCCAACCCCACTTCCTCAAGGCTGTCGAGCAAATTCCGCATCGACTGACGAAGCTGAATACCTACGTCGGGGCTGAAGATACCACCGTTAACACCGGTGATAAATCCGGACTTGCCCGAACAATACATGAACTCTCCACCAAGGACGCAGGGGCTTGCCGTCGCGCTCGTCCTGAAGTTTTTCGGATACACGACCATGCGTTTCGAGAGGTCGCGAACGGCAACGCCGGTGTATTCGATTTGCGCATTGTGGGGCAGACTCACGACAAAGATGGTGCCACGGCCCGGTGCCGTCCCAAACGCCCAGTGGCGGGCGTACACCTCGTTCATGACACCCGCCGGCAGGCCCTTCGTCAGGAACGGGTTTACGAACACCATGTGTCTCAGATCCAGCCCCGCGGCTTGTAGAACCTGGTTCATTCCATCTAGAGCCAACTGAACTTGCTCGGCCGGATCATCCGGGACACGTCCGGAGGATCGGTCGCGTCCGGGCATTGCCGAGACATAGACCTGATCGTGGGTGACGATGCCGGGAGAGTAGGGCTCCTCAGGATCAAAGCCTGGAATCTGAACAGGCGTCTTCTGATAAAGATGACGCACGGCGACGGCCTTCGCATCAATCAGGGCTCCACCGCGAAGTCCCGCAATCCCCAGTACGGCTCGCGCGGGAGGAGCCTTCGGGAAGTAGTCACCGTAGACCCGGTTCATGCTTTCGTAGTGGTCCATGTCGCGCAGGTAGACATGGGTATAGACGACGTGTTCCATCGTCAGGCCAGCGGCCTCAACAACCGATTTCGTGTTTTCGAAAACCTGTCGCGCCTGTGCTTCAACACCGTCGGGGATCTGCCCACTGTCATCGCCGGGTCCTAGACCCGAGATGTAGAGGTAGTCACCCGCCCAGAGACCGGGCGCGTAGGGGCCGTCCACACGTGGACCGCCGGCTGGTAGCACCGGCTGAAACTGGGCGGGCAGATGAGAAAGCGTAAAGAGCAGTGTGGTGAGAACTGGAATCAATCGCATGGGCTCTCCCAGGCGCTCACGGAATGCGGTAATGCGAGATGGTGGAGCCGATCACGACACACCGATTCTAGCGCGATTCAGATACGTGGTGATAACAACCGATGTCACTCGGAATCGGTCCAGAGTCTCGGTAGCCTCTGATGGGACTCGATTTCGACCCGCTCGGCGACTGCGTTCCGGTGGTTCCGACGGCGCATTTCTCAATGAGAAATTGTTTCTCGGTACCTATCCGACGGTGACGCTTGCGCCCAACATTCTAGCGTGGGCGGGCGGTACGAGGGCCTGCATACTTTCGCTCACGGCCCCAAATCCACCCTGACAGCGAAGCGTTCACCCATCCCACGTCCAGCGCCGAACCATGCTTGCACGGCGTGCTGTCCGCTGCCACTCGACGACGGCTGTGGCGAACCAAACGGTCTGCGTGGGAACGGTGCCAGTGTGGATTCCCCGAGTCCGCCGTGACCCGGCTCGGCGGTGAAGCCCTGCTCGGGTACAACTGGGGGGGCCGACTCCGGGATTCCGAAAAATTGAAAGAGGGGTATTCGGTTGACTCAGGTAGCCCCCATATTTTGTGGTAGTGGGGTATCCATTTGACTCAGGTGACCACAACATACTGTGGTTGGCCATTGGCGGCCCCCGGAAAGGCTTGCCGATAGCACCACGTTTCCAAGCCTGCGATGGCCATGGCGCGTGCGTAATCCTTGATCGGCCCGAAACGCAGCCTCGTGGCCCAATTGCCTGCAGACCGGCGTCTGGCGCCCCAGGGTGCATTCTGGGTGCAGTGTGCTGGCGTCCATGGATCGACCAAACCACAACGCCTAGGGGCTACCTGAGTCAAGTGGATACCCCATTTTTGTGGTTTAGGGATTTTCTTGGGTTTCGTGACTGGGCGAACAATCATCTTGTAAGTCGCAGGCTCCACGGCTACTGCCTGCTGAACGAGCCGATAGAAGAGTTTGCCTCGGTTTCTGGATTTGCGGCGGTTAAAACGGAAGGTGAACTCGTCGAGGTAGTAGTCCAGATGCTTGGGACTCACCGCGCCTTGATGGGTTCCCAACAGCCAGCGCTTGAGCAGCGACATGACGCGGTGGACGCCGGGCATCAATTCGGACGCGGATTTCTCCTGCCTGCTGACCACGGTGACCTCATGAATGAAGCCCTCCTTTTCCAACCCACAGTAACCGGGCCAGCCGTCGGTAAGCACCACGCTGCCCAGCTCGATGCACTCCTCCACGAAAGGCACCAGGCTCTGGCCCGAGGCATCCTCGATCCTCTTCATGCGAATCCGTCCGAGGCCCCTCCCCTCCTGTTGAGCGGCCACTGCGATCAACGCTTTGTTTTTCAGGTTTCGGCCCCGCAGGCCCTCTTCGAGTCCGCCCAGGTAGCTTTCATCGACTTCCACTCTCCCGGCCAGCAGATCTCGTCCCGGCCGCACCATCGCGCGCCGCATTTTGTGCAGCCACGTCCAGGCCGTTTCGTACCTGTTAAGCCCCAACACTCTTTGAAGCCCCAGAGCGCTGGCCCCGTTCTTTTGGGTGGTGACCCACCACATCGCACGAAACCACAACGGCAAAGGAGTGCGCGTGTCCTGAAAGATCGTCCCCCGCGGTCACCGAGGTCTGGCGCCCACACGCCGCGCATTGCAGCAGCACTTTTCGCAAGGGCCACGATTTTCCACCCCCGTAACCCGGACAGCGGAAACCGTCGGGCCAGCGCAGCCGGAACAAATATTCCCGGCAGGCCTCCTCACTGCTGAAACGGGCCTCGAATTCCGTCAGGTTCCGAGGGTAGTCCTCCATCCTGCAGGCATACTACATCTTGGGGTTACCTGAGTTAACCGGATACCCCTCAATTAAAAAATTAAAGACGATTATCCCCTTGACAAAGACTCAGGCGTGGGGGATGATGAAGCCGCCGATTTTCTGGCATGGGAACCCCAAAAGGTATTTCGCATAGCAGAACGCGGGGGATTGCGCGGGCTCCGAAAATCCTTTGAGGCACTCAGTCGGATCGAGCATGATTGGCGCATCGCCAAGCGTGCTGATCTAATCGGTTTGTGTGAACGCGCGGGGATTCCTGCTAGGATTACGAGCGCCGCGCGGGGGTCCTAGAAGCTCGTTTGCAACACCCGATCCATCATGTTGACCCGCATTTTCAATTTGATGTTTGACATCCCGACCTTCCAGCGGCCTTGAGCGTCTTTATTCATAGGGGCTAGAGCCCGATGAGGACGCCATGGAGGCCAACACCCAATGGGTGAAAAACAAACCAAGCCATTCCAGCTAAGTTTCAATGGACTTCTCAAAGTCGATTTCCAGGGATCGCACGTCACTTCCGACGGTGGCCTGATTTTGGTTCGCGAACTGGACGAACGGCTCGGTCTCGGAGAACTGATTGACGAGCATCTCAGCGACTCCCGGCAAGGCACAAACAAGCAGTTCACGCTCGCTGATCTGTTGCGGCAGTCGGTTTACAGCCGACTCGCCGGCTACGAGGACCTCAACGACGCCGAGCGGGTTTCGATCGATCCGACGTTTCGGCTGATCGGTTCGCAGAAGATCTGGGATCGCGGTGCGGCCTTGACCTCGACGCTGCACGGCTTCGAGACGGAGATGCTGGCGAGCGAAGAGAACCTGCTGGGGCTGATGGCGCTGAACCGAGAGCTGGTCGGGCAAGCGGAAGCGTTCGACGACGCCGAGCGGGTCGTTCTGGACCTGGACTCCACCGAGAGTCCGGTCCATGGCCAACAGGAAGGCAGTGCCTACAACGGACACTTCGAGTCGGTCTGCTACCACCCGTTGCTTTTGTTCAACGGTCATGGTGATTGCCTCGCTGCCAAGCTGCGTCCAGGCAACGTGCACAGCGCCGAGGACTGGGATGAGCTCTTGTTGCCGGAGATCGAGCGCCAACAGGCTGCGGGCAAGCAGGTCGCCTTCCGGGGCGATGCGGCCTTTGCGAAGCCGGAAGTTTATGAGGCTTCGGAGGAACGCGGAGTACAGTACGCCATTCGCATTCCGGCCAACAAGAGCTTGGAGCTGGAGATCGAAGACATCCTGTTTCGCCCGCCGGGAAGGCCTTCCCGCAAGCCCTTGGTGCGCTACAAGAGTTTTCGCTATCAGGCGGAGAGTTGGTCGCAGGCGAGGCGGATCGTCGCTAAGGTCGAGCATCACCAGGGCGAGCTGTTCCCGCGCGTCGGATTCATCGTGACGAGCATGAGCTTGCCGAGCCGCTCGGTGGTGCGCTTCTACAACAAGCGCGGCACGGCGGAACAGTGGATCAAGGAAGGCAAGCAGGCGACGCACTGGACGCGATTGTCGTGCCATCGATTTCGAGCCAACGAAGTGCGGTTGCAACTGAGCGTGCTGGCCTACAACCTGGGCAATCTTTGGCGGCGGCTGGGGCTTCCGCAGCGAATCAAGAGTTGGTCGCTGACGAGCTTGCAACACAGGTTGATGAAGACCGGCGGTCGGCTGGTCAAGCACGCGCGGTATTACTGGCTCTTATTGGCGGAGGGACATCTGAACCGGCGGCTGTTCGGCGACATGCTGCACAAGATCTGGGCGCTGCCGCTGCCGAGTGGGTAGCATTGCCGGAGTGAGGATCAACAGCTTTTGGCTCCAAAAGGTTTCGCAAGGAGCAGTGTCGGCCGGAGCGCCGTTCAAGCCGCTCAATCAACGACTGTGAGCGGTCGAACCAGCTCTGGCGACTACCAGCAGAGGTGATGTGCAGGGTTCAGCGTGAAAGGACGTGCTGTTCGGAGCGGAGCGGGTGTATACTGTGGCCGTGCCAGGGCCAAAATGGAAATCCTGGGTTGAACTCGTCACGATTGTTGAAACGGAACTCAAACTCCTGGAGGTAGAGGGGTAGGTACTTGGCCGAAACCTTATGAAACACGCCCATGATGCCCCGCTTGAGGAGGCTCCAGACATTCTCGCAGCCGTTAGTGTGGACGCCTTCGGGCGACACGTAAGTCTCGCTGTGCTTCACGGTCCCATGAGCGAACTCGGAAGCATCGAGCCAGAAGTAAGAGCGAAACTCATCGGTGTGAACCTCAGGGCCGGGAGCCACATTCTCACGAATGAACTCAGAGAGGGAAGTTGATGAGACATCCTCAAGAGCTTGCATGTGGACCTTCCCGCTGGTCCGCTCTTTCATCCCAATTACAGGAACTTTACTGGCGGCTCCTGGCCCGCGTCTCCCTTTGCGCTTGCCGCCTACATAGGTCTCGTCAACTTCGACGACGCCGGAGAACTTCTCAACGAAATCCTTATCTTCCTGCATAGCGAGACGAATGCGATGAGCCATGTACCAAGCGGTCTTGTAGGTGACGGAAAGTTCCCGCTGGAGTTGCTTGGCCGAGACGCCCTTCTCCGTGCGCCGCTGGCTCTGAACACCAAAAACACCACTTCCTGGTAGAGTGACACCCGGAGGTACCTTCCCGATGAAACTCGATGTGAAAGCCATGGCGCTAACCATAGGTCTGCTCTGGGGAGCGGCGATGTTCCTGGCCGGAATCGCCAACCTGATCTGGGATGGCTACGCCGATGATTTTCTGTACGTCATGGATTCGGTCTATCCAGGCTACGACGGAACAGCCAGTTTCGGCCAGGTGATTATCGGCACACTGTACGGACTGGTCGATGGCACTGTCGGCGGCGCTATCGTCGCTTGGCTGTACAACCAGTTCGCGGCTCGCCAACCCAGCGCCGGATAGCTCGGCCGTACTGGGGATTCTCTTGAGCTAGATTGAATCCATCCTAACGGCCAAGGGCTGTTGGTAACATGTTCGGCTAGAAAGGGGCGTCTTTAATCATGAATCGTTATTCGTATCTCAGGATCGTTGCCTTGTCTGGCTTGGCCGTGGTGATAGCTGGCGTGATGTTATTCGGTGCATCCACGGCGGCGGCCGGGGCTCGGCCCGGATTCTCCAACGCCAGTCTGGATGGTCTCTATGCCCTGCGCGGCACCGGCGGAGACAACGAAGCGGCCAGTATCGGTGTGACGATTTTCGACGGTGCCGGCAAGGCCACCCGCTCGTTGGTTCTCAACGCGGCCGCCCCCGAGGGTCGTGAGGTCATTACAATCACGAGCACCGGAACGTACAGCGTCAACCCAGATGGGACGGGCACAGCCTTGTTCGCCAATTCTCTTCCGGACGGTTCCTCGGTGACCTTCAGTTTCGACTTTGTCATCAGGCAGGCAGCTGACACGGTCCCGAGGCGACCCCTTCTTTGGCGCGAGTCGCTGCTGGCGACTGAAGTCTTCTTGATGCAACGAGAGCCGGGAATCGCTGCTCAGCTTGTGACGTTCGAGTTGACTCGGCTGGGCGACAAGTAGAGGGTTTTGGTGTGATGCAGGTCGATGTAACCGTCGGTCCTTGCCCTGAACGCGGTTCGGCTAGCGTCCTCCAGGAAAACGAATAACCGCCGTGAGAGGAACCTGGAGAAAAGTCACTCTCATTCTTGCCTGGATCGTTTTCCTGGCCACGGTGATCCTCTTCTTCTGCGCTTCGCCGGTCTCCAACTGGGCCGTCGATGAATTCGCGAATCAGATCGTCGGACAGAGCCCCCTCAATCTCCCGTTCCCCCATCAGGGCAACGTGGGATGTCCCCAACTCCGAGCACAGTCCAGACCCGGAACCCACATCCCGCGCTATCCTAAGCCCAAGCGACGGAGGCCAGTGATGACACGAAAGGTCCTGGTAGGAACAGCCATGGGTCTCGCAGGTCTAGCTCTGGGGCCAGATCTCAACGCCCAGGCTCCTCAGTCAAGCAGCGACCTACAGGGTCGCATCGAGGATATCGACAAGCGCCTGGCGGCGATGGAAAAAGCTCTGATGGAGCGCAGCGGAGCAGGGGACACACCTGCTGCCGGAGCCCTTGACACCCGCTTGAGCCGAGTCGAAATGCGCCTTAGCCGCCTGGAGTCGGCAGTCTATCGACTAAGCCGCTAGCACCCGCGTCGTGATCGACAGCAAGAAAGCGGATTCCTACAAGCCCAAAGGCAGGTACGTCCCCCCAACCACGCAGTCTCCGCGACCCAACGCTCGCGAGCAATCCGCGACCCCAGCCCCCAAATCCTGCCCACTAGAGACCCCGAAGCCTGCACACTCGAGACCCCGAATCTTGCGCACCCCAAGACCCGAATCCTGCCCACCCAAGACCCGAACCCCACGGGGCAAAATCCGCGACCCCACGAACCACAGCCATGCCGCCCTTGCCCAACTTCTCGATGATGCAGCAGTGGCTGGTCGTCTGACCGACCACGACGGTACGATTCTACCTCGTGCCAGATAGATGTCGGTAACAACCGATCCGTTGAACGATCCGATCGTACCACGCACGGGGCGCTGATTCAGGTCGGCTTTCGACCCTGTCGATGACGGTCTGAGGCGCTCCAGCGTGCGGAAACAAGTGCGTTGCTGATATCACAACAGTAAAGTGCGGAAGAGGGCTTAACTCTCTCTTTTTGAGTAGCTTAGTCCTGCTCGCGGTCGCGGAACTCTTCGTGCCAGTTCAGCACGACCCAGACCCTGGAGGCTGAGAGCACGACGGACACGACAAGCAGCGGTGCCACACCGGGCGTGATACGATATTGCCATGACGACGAGGAGAAGACTTGACTGAGGACCTCGCGCATCGCCTCTGGCGCTTAGGGCTCGAACTAGCTTCTTCAGACACGTCTCTACAAACTTAGCAGCCCCGTGGGCACGTGCGTCAGCGGTATCGGGAGGGCCAGGAAGACCAGCTCGGCGCCCTCGGGATCGTCGTGAACGCGCTCGTCCTCTGGAACACAATCTACATGAACGCGACCGTCGACCATCTCCGGTCGACGAGTCGCGTGGAGGTCCTGGACGAGGACTTGGCGCGTCTCTCGCCGCTCGAACACCGGAACGTCAACTTCCTCGGCCAGTACTCGTTCGCACTGTCAGAAACCGTGGCCAAGGGACAACTTCGGCCGCTGCGTGACCCCAGCGAGGACGACGAGGTCGGGACCTTAGCGTAGTTTTTCGTTCCGTTGATAGTCGAAGGCCTCATTCCTTAGCGCCAGCCCTCTTGAGGAGCCGAACGACCTCAATCTGGCCCTCAGCCTGGGCCTTTTGAAGGGCTGTTCTACCGTCGGAATGTTTTGTATTAACGTTGGCGCCGTGATCCAATAACGCTTGCACGATTTCGGAGCGACCGTTTCGGGCCGCCGCGATCAAGGCAGTCTCGCCGTCGTTTGTTTTCGCGTTTACGTGAGCGCCGTTAGCCAAGAGTAGTTTCACAGTTTCGGTTTGCCCTCTCGTTGCAGCATGCAGCAAGGGTGTCCAACCATATGTGGTTTTCGCATTGAGATCCGCCCCGTTAGCCACCAGGAATTCCACGGCGTCGATGCGGGCATTCATTGCGGCACTCAGCAATGCCGTCACTCCATCGTTACTCTTGGCATTCACGTCAGCTCCATGGTCGAGCATGACTTGGAGCGTAGCTGTGTGGCCTCTCATTGCAGCCAAAAGCCAGGCCGTCCAGCCACCGGCAGCTCTCGCATCCCAGTTGGCTCCTTTGCTGAGCAAAACTTCCGTCTGGCCTTCCTCCGTTTTGGCGTTGGGGTCAGCGCCTCGATCAAGCAGGACGCGGGTTGCTTCAGCGTGACCGCTATTCGCCGCAACCATCAGAGCCGTTTTGCCATCCTTGGCTCTAGCATTCGCATCAGCACCTTCGGCCAGCAAAGCTTCCACGGTATCGGCGCGGCCGGCGGCCGCAGCCTGGATCAGTTCTGAGTTGACGTCCTTTGTGGAGGCTGTGAGCAGGGTTAGTAGGACCCCTAACCCCAGGGTCATGCGTGATGGGTACATGATTCTCCTCCTCCGTAGCGTTCAGCCTAAGATTCCGACGGGGCCGGGTAAGCTCGTCCGTCGAACATCAGATTTTTTGCGTGTAGAGGTGGAGCTGCGAAGGGGCGGCCATTCGCCGGCCCTTTTTGAGACGCCCGGCTCCTGGAATCACTTAGCGTATAGCACAAGTCGGGCTAATCTACAATCGCTTTCCAGCCAGGACCGTGCGCCAGTGTGGGGCGGCCCATCCATCCCGCCCTCACCGAGCTTCTCAGTGATCCTGTAGTGGGAGATGGTCTGGCCGATCACGTCGGTCCGATTCTACCTAGAAAACTTAGGTGTCGCGAACAACCGAACCCACTCGCTACCCGCCCAGATCCTCGTTAGCCACCTGATGGAACTCGATTTGGGCCAACTTGATGACGGAGTTGCGGAGGCTTTGATGCCTGATTGCTCAATGGGAGATCATTTCTCGACACCTATCCGACGGCGGCACCTTTCGTCGAACATTCTACCTTGGCCAGTCGGCGAGAGGGGCTGGCCTGCTCGCGAAGCATGCGGCTCGACAAAGCCGGTGATCAGGCTACCACTTTCCTTCAGGCACCTGATGCGGTTGAGGCGGGGTCATTTCTCCATCAACGCAAAGAACTCCTTGTTGCTCAATCCCGCTTGGCGGATGATGCTCTTGACGATGGGCGCGGGCAGATCGAAGCGCCTCGCGCCAAGCGGACTTCCGCGCGTCTGCGGTACGATCGGTTCGACTCGGACCCGTCCTATGAAGACCAGTCCTATGAAAACAAGACGTGAGTTCCTAACAGCGACCGGCGCCTCGGTCGGCCTGCTCGCCTCCAGCGCGGCGGCCAAAGAAAAGCATGCCACCAAGACCGTCACCCTCGAGCAGGCCCAGGAAGTCCACCAGCGGGCGCTCATCATCGACGGCCATAACGACGTAACGGTCGAGCGGGTCGCCCGCGGCGAGGTGCCTTTCCGCTGGCATGAGCGCGATCTCGCCTATCACACCGACATCCCCCGCATGAAAGAGACCGGCTACGACGCCGCGTTCTTCATCGTCGGCGACGGCGCGATAGCCAACATCTGGATCACGATCGAGAACACCCTCGACCAGATCGCGAAGCATCCCGAAGATTTGATGCTGGTGCGCTCATCCCAAGACGCGGTGCGCGCCTCGGAGGAGGGCAAGATCGGCATCCTGATGGCCATCGAGGGAATCGGCCGCTGGATCGACGGCAAGCCCGACATCATCCGCCTGCTTCATCGTCTCGGCGTGCGCTCGGTGGCCATCACGCACGGCGAAGGCGGCACGGAAGCGACATTTCTGCAGGGGACGAAGAGCCCTTATGGCCCGTGCACGCCGGCGGACCGCGAGAGAGAACGTCGCGAAGCCGGTGGCTTGTCAGCGTTGGGCCGCGAAGTCGTCAAGCTCAACCACGAGCTACGCATCATCACCGACCTGGCTCACATCAACGACAAGTCGTACTTCGAGGTGATCGAGAGCCTCTCGCGGCCACCGATCGTCAGCCATACAGCGGTGTTTTCGCTCTGCCATCATTGGCGCTGTTTGACCGACGACCAGATCAAAGCGCTAGCGCAATCCGGCGGAGCCATGGGCATCGCCTTCGCGCCGGCGTTCATTCACCCCGACCCCGCGCAAGCCACGATCGACCGCTTCGTCGAGCACATCTGCTACGTGGCCGATCTGGTGGGCATCGACTACGTCGGCATCGGCACGGACTTTGACGGGCTGGGCCGCACGACGCCGGTGGTGCCGGAGATGTCGCAGCTTGTTCATCTCACGCGCAGCATGCTGGCGCACGGCATGTCGGAGGAGGAAGTTCGCAAAGTCTGGGGCGGCAACTTCCTGCGTCTGTTGCAGAAGAACATCGACCGCCCCGGGGTCTAACAGGGCCATGACGACGGACAACATCAGCAAGAGAGCGGCAACAGTCGTCGTGTTCGTGATAGCCGGGTTCCCGGCGGAGGAACTGACCGCCCAACAGCCTTCATGGTCCGTTGAGTCAACCGCTGAGTGGAAGCAGGCCACCGCAACCGAGACGGGGGTCCGCATCGACGAGGGCCGGTTGGTTCTCGACGGCGCAGCCAACGGCCATTGGACGAGCCGTTGGCACGAGTGGCAAGGGGCGGTCGAATTAGCCCACATCAACGTCGAAGCCGACATCAATCTCTTCGACAACAAGACGATCGAAGTCGTGGTCGATGGCTCCGAGACGCCCTTCACCGACGCCGACCAGGTGCGTCACGACTGGTACGGCCGCTGCCTGATCGCCATCATCGATGAGACGCGTTGGGTCATGGCGCTGCGGTCGGGTGTCAACCACATTAGTTGGGACGACCGGGACGCGATCCACCTCATCACGTCCACCGACGAAGGCCGGACGTGGAGCAAGCTCGACCGCTGGTTCGACGGCTCGCCGATCGAAGGGCTGCCCTACGAGGACGGATACACCCACAGCGAGCCCGGCCTTTTCAAGATGCCCAACGGCGACCTCATCCTACAGTTCTGGCGCACCGCCTATCGCTCGGGCACGAAGCAGCTTCGCTCGCAAGACAACGGGAAGACCTGGACCGTCGATCTCGACCGCATCAGTGTCGAGGGGGTAGCCGGCGCTGATGGCTCCTACGCCATCGGGACCGAGGACTACTTCGTCGACCCCGAGAATCCCTCCGACGTCTACATGGCGTTTCAATATTTCCACTACGAAAAGCGCGCAGGCACACTGCTTGCGCGGTCGAGGGACAACGGCAAGAGCTATCGCTTTCTTAGCTGGATCGGGCCCTTGGCTAGCGAGGAAGATCCCGACTCGGGGGCGACCTTCGAGCCCGCCGTCGAATATGTCGGCAACCGCACCATCGTGGCGGTGATGCGCGATGCCGCGGGCAACGGCCATACCTGGCAATCGGTGAGCACCGACATGGGTCGTTCGTTCGCGCCGCTGGTTGAGATCTCTGACCAAGTCAACGGCGGCGTGAGCAACGGCGTGTGGCAGCGCGTGAGGTTGTACAAGGAAAGCAATCCCTACTTCCAGTTCAAGAACCAGCTCGACTACGCGAAGGGGGAAGGGCGGTTGTGGGGTGTCGGCTTGCATAGCAACGGCGGCGGGTACACGCGCAAGCCGGTCGTCTACTGGTCCGACGACAACGGCTCGTCGTGGCATGGCCCGGAGTTGCTGCACGGATCGATGTACCCGGGCACCGACACCGGCTACGGAGACCTCAAGCGCAGGGTCGACAACACCTTCGTTGCGGCCACCTACTACGCGACCACCGACTCCAAGATCGCCGACGTGGAGCAATACACGTTCGGGGGCGTTCGAGTGGGCCTGCGGGTCGAGATCGATAGCGATGGTGACGGGACGGCGGACGGCGACTCCGGCCGTTTGGAGGTCTACGACGGGTGGAGCGACTTTGGTGTCCTGATGCCGGCCGCACGACGCTGGCGATTGCGTCTGTCGTTGAGCGCTACGGAGACGGCGAGCACGCCCTCGGTCAAACGAGTGACGGTACATCCGCAATAGGCAAAGGGTGAAGCGCCCATGGCCATGGGATGGGAAAAGATCAGCGAAGGCTTCGTGACCCGGCGCGAACCGGGCACGCCCACGGCGGTGGCCGCCGGGTCGCGCTGCGTGCTGACCAACTCCGGCGATCTGGTCTGCACCTACATGGTGCAGTCGAAGCTCGGGGTCAACGACTTCGTGCCGACCGTGTCGCGCTCCACTGACTTAGGAGAAACGTGGACCGAGCAAGGCCCCATCTGGCCACATCTCACCGACCGCTCGTCCGACTTCGTCTCGGTCAGCCGCGCGGCCTCGGGCGATCTGTTTCTCTACGGCATCGAGACCCCGATCGACACGCCGGGCGAGACGTTCTGGAACGACGAGACCCAGGGGATGAAGCAAAATCACCTCGTCTGGTCGCGTTCGACCGATGCGGGGAGAACCTGAAGCGCGCCGCAGCCCATACCGCTGCCGATTCCCGGTTCGGCCGAGGCGCCGGGTCCCATGGCAGTGCTCGGCAGCGGCCGCCGGGTTGCCTGCTACGCGCCGTACAACAACTACGACCCGGAGATTCGAGTCGACCGCGGCCAGATCGTCCTGCTGCGTAGCGACGATCAGGGCCGCACCTGGTCGCACACGTCGATGTTGCGCTTCGGCGAGCCGGGCTCCGGCGGCGCCGAGGCGTGGGTGATCGAGCTGGCCGACGGCCGTCTACTCGGTACGAGCTGGCACATGCGGTTGAGCGACAGTAGCGACTACCCGTGTGCTTACGCCTTGTCATCCGACCAAGGCGAGACGTGGTCACCGACCCGCTCGACGGGCATCGCCGGACAAACGACAGCGCTGACGGCTCTGCCCGACGGCGGCGCGCTGTTTCTCTATTGCCAGCGCAAGGCCGACGCCGTAGGCATTGCCATGGCCCGGGTCGACCCAAGCGAAGGCGACTTCGGGGTGGGCCACAACGAGCTGATCTGGCGGGCTGAGCGAGTGAGGCAAAGCGAGGGCGAGGCGGACCATTCGTCCTGGCAGGAGTTTGCCTTCGGCGAGCCCGCGGCCGTCGTACTACCCGGCGGAGAGGTGCTCGTTGTGTTCTGGGCGGTGCAACCGTCCGGCCAAGGCATCGTCTACGTGAAGCTGAAGCTGATCGACTAGCCGGCGCCTTCGTCAGTTCGCGGCCAGCGCTTCGGCTAGCAGGGTCTTGATCTCGCCGGCTCGAGACTCGCGAACGAGAAAGGCGTACGACGCCGCGGCCAGCCACAGCGACGTCGCGGCGAAGACGATCGCCGAATTAAAGCTGCCTGATTGTTCGACGAGATAACCGGTCAGCATGGGCGCGCAGATACCGGCCAGGTTGCTGACGGTGTTTTGGTAACCGATGGCCCGTCCGGTGAACGACCGCGGCGAGATCGCCTGCGTCAGGGCCCAGTAGTTGGCGCTGGTAAGACCGATGCCGGCTAGCGCGAAGACGAGGATCGCCAGGGCGAGTTCGCTCGACTCGACCCAGATCAAGGCGAGCGTCGAGCTTCCCAGAATGTAACCGGTGATCACAAACACCTTGCGTACAAAGACCGGGCGGCCGGTGCGGGCGATCCAGCGGTCGGCCAACCGTCCCGAGGTGGGTGAGACGATCGACATCGCGACGAAAGGGAGGGCCGTGTAGACGCCCATCTCGAGAAACGAGAGGCCGCGCTCCATCACCAGGTACGACGGCAGCCAGCTCATGCAGAAATACCAGAAGTAGGAATAGAAGAACGCCGTGATCGTGATGCCCCAAACGACGGGATTGGCGAAGAGCTTCCGGAGAGGGACCTTGCGCCGTGACGACGGGCCGGCCGAACGGGTCGCGGGGCGTCCCCTGGGGGCCAGCCAGAACCAGGGCAACAACCACAGGCACGGAATGAGGCCGGTCAGAATGAACATGTTGCGCCAACCCAAGTTTTCGAGTAGCGCGCCACCGAGAAAGCCTCCGACGGCGGGGCCGATCATCATGCCCGAAATGTAGAGGCCCGTGGGCAGGCCTTGTTCGTGCTCGGTGAAGTGCGAGCGAATGTAGGTCAAACTGACCGGCTGCACGACCGCTTGGCTCGCGCCCAGCATCATGCGAAGGCCGAAGATCTGTCCAAAGGAGCGGCCCAGGCCGATTGCCGCGGACGAAAGAGACCAAAGGAGGAACGCGACGCCGTACGTCCAACGAAACCCGAAGCGGTCGACCACCCAGCCGGAGGGAATCTGCAGGAGGGTGTAGGTCCAGAAGAATGCCGACATGAGTGCGCCGGCGGTAGAGGGCGAGAAATCGAACTCCTCCATTACCGGTACGGCGGCGACGCTGAGGTTGTTGCGGTCGATGTAGTTCACCAGCACCGCGAGGAACAGTAGGCCCACGATCCACCAGCGTCGCTGCGACGACGGCTTGGGATGGTCGACCTTCGGAGAGTTCAACGTGGGGCCTCAATGCGTTGCGGCGCCGGCTCTTGACCGGCCGGACTCAGGATCTTACCATCGAGACGCGTCGCGGGCTTTGTAACACGGGTTGGATAAGGAGAGACGAATGCTGCGGGCAGGAATCGCACGGTCGACGATCACGCCGCCGATCGGTATGACGATGGTGGGGTATGCCGGACGTGAAGGGGTCGCGCAGGGGATCGATCAAGACCTGACTGCGACGGCGCTCGTCCTCGAGAGGGGTGGCGAGCGCGTCGCGATCGTGGGCTTCGACCTCGCGTTCCTGCACGGGAACCTGCTGCGCGGTACGCGCCAGGCTTTGGGCGATGCACTGGGCATACCCGCGTCTCATGTGCTGTTGAATTGCAGCCACACGCACTGCGGCCCGACAATGAACGGCTACTACTATGACGACGATCCGGCGCAGCACGAGATGCGGGCCGGATACGAGGCTCAAGTCATCGGTGAGATGCCGCGCCTGGCCGCGGCGGCGGTTGCCGATCTCGGCGACGCGCGGCTGGCCACCGGCTCGGGCGAGGCTCGCATCGGCATCAACCGCCGAGAGCTGGATGAGGCGGGCGACATCATCCTGGGCGAGAATCCCGACGGGCCGGTGGACCACGAAGTGCGCGTCATCCACATCGATGATTTGCAAGGCAAGCCCAAAGCGGTGGTCTTCGCACATGGCTGCCACACGGTGACGATGGGGCCCAAGTACCTGCAGTGGTCGCCGGACTATGTGGGGCCGGCGCGTGAGTTGATCGAGTGCGTACACGGCTGCCTCAGTTTGTTCCTGCAGGCCAACGCCGGCGACATTGACCCGATCACAGGCATCGGGGCCGACGAGGACAACTCCGACGCGAAGAACCGTATCGGGACCGCGTTGGGCAGCGAGGTTCTCAAGGTCTGCTCGAACCTCTATACCGACACGGTCCGCGGGCCCCGCAAGATCTTCGGCATGCTCGCGAAGGCGTCGGCGTATCCGCGGGTCACGATCACCGATGAGCCACAGTACCCGATCGCCGTGCAACAGGTTCCGGTGGAGTTGCCGCTGATGGAATACCCGACGCTCGAGCAGGCGCGCGAGTTGGAGCGGCAGTGCGTGGCGGGTCTCGAAGTGGCGCAGGCGGAGAGCGCTAGCCGAGCCCAGCTCAACGTAGCGCAGCGGTACGTGTACTGTGCCCGTGCGCTTCTCGACCGCGTGGAGAACCAACGCAAGCGAGCGCTCGACGGGGCGATCCAGGTCATCCGCATCGGTGAGCTTGCCATCGCGGCATTCCCCGGCGAGACGTTTGCAGCGTCGGGGATGGCGGTCAAGCAGCGCTCGCCCTTTCCCGCAACGTTGTTCTTGGGGTACAGCAACGGTTGCCTTACGTACATCCCGACCGAGGACGCCTATCCCAAAGAGGGCTGGTCGTTCTTCCGGCGCTATCACATTCCCGACATGTTGTTCTTGCAGTCGTACGGCGTCGGCTCCGCGTTGGTGCCGGGGACAGCGGAGATGGTTGTCGACAAGACGGTCGAGTTACTCCAGGAGATGTGGTGCGCGAGACACTGACAGGCCCCACCCGCCGGCGCCAGCGATCGGCGGTTCTGTCGATTTGCAAAGACCGATGCCCCCTTTACGCGAACCAGCGTACCGGCATACTATGGTCTACCGTCCTGTACGACGAGGTTCAAAATCCGTGACGGAAAATGCGGCAACCGATCCCGTGCTGTTCGAGGTGATCCGCAACGCCCTCGTCGAGGCGACGGAGGAAATGTCGGTCACCCTGCGCAGGACCGCCTACTCCACGAACATCAAGACGCGCCTCGATTACTCCTGCGCCTTTGTCGACGCCGCGGGCCGCATGGTGGCGCAAGCCTTTTGCCAGCCGGCGCATCTAGTAACGACCGGCCGCATCGTGCCGCGCGCCGTCACCGAATACGGCCCCGAGAATCTGGCACCGGGAGACGGGCTGCTCGTCAACGACCCACACCGTCAGGCAAGTCACCTGAACGATGTCTTCCTGATCTCGCCGTTCTACTTCAACGGCAAGCTCATCGGCTATGTGGCGAACACTTGCCACCACGTTGACGTAGGCGGGGGTGCTCCGGCCAGCATTGGGGTGTTTCGCGAGGTCTATCAGGAGGGCTTCATCCTTCCGGTCGTGAAGCTGCTCTCAGGCGGCGAAGTCGTCGAAGACGTCTTGAAGATGTTTCTCGCGAACGTGCGTGCGGCCAGGGAAGTGTCCGGTGACCTACGCGCGCAAGTAGCCGCCAACAACATCGGGATTCGCCGGCTGACTCAGTTGTTCGAGCGTTACGGCGCCGAGGTTCTCGATCGCTATGTGGACCGCTTAATCGACTACGCAGGACAGCGCGTACGAGCCGAGATCCGCAAGCTGCCGCAGGGGACGTTCACGGCCGAGGGTTGCCTCGATGATGACGGCATCACGAGTGAGCCGGTGCATCTGAAAGCGAAAGTTTCGATCGAGGAGGATCGAGTCACCTTCGACTTCACCGGCACGGACGCGCAAAGGCCGGCGCCGATGAACTGCAACCTGACGCAGACCTTTACGGCCTGTGTCTACGTCCTGAAGTGTTTGACGGATCCCGACATTCCTCTCAACGAGGGCTTCTACCAGCCGATTCACGTGATCGCGCCCGAGGGTCTGGCAGTCAATCCGAGGCCACCGACAGCGATCGTGGGAGGCTGGGAAGTCTGTGCCCGGCTGTGTGAGATTCTCTTCAAGGCGCTCGCCCCGGTTGTTCCCGATCGGGTGCCCGCCGGGACGAAGGGGATGATCTGTCAGATCGGTTTCGGGGGCCGCGACCCTCGCAGTGGCGAGTACTACTGCTTCTACGAAACGATGGCGGGAGGGTACGGCGGCCGATACGCCTCTGATGGCCCCGACGCCGTGCAGACGCACGTGCAAAACACACAGAACGCCCCGGTCGAAGAGACGGAGCAGAACTATCCGGTGCGCATTACGCGGTACAGCCTGGTCCCGGACTCCGAGGGCCCCGGACGGTTTCGCGGCGGACTTGGTTTGTGCCGGGAGTACCAGTTCATTGATCACGAACCAACGTTTACGATTCTCGCGGACCGTGTGCGTTTCCCGCCGTGGGGCCTCTTCGGCGGAAGCGATGGCAAACCGGCACGCTACTTGCGCGTTGCCGGCGGAGTGGATCACCGAATCCCCTCGAAGACGACGGTCTCGGTGGCAAGAGACGATCTGATTCGACTGGAGACGTGCGGGGGCGGCGGTTATGGCCCCGCGTGGGAGCGAGAGCCCGCACGGGTCCTGCGAGACGTTCGCGAGCGCAAGATCAGTACGGCCCGAGCGCGGGAGTTGTATGGCGTCGCGATCGATTCACGTGAAGGGACCATCGACTTGGTCGAGACAGACCGATTGCGAAGCGTCCTTCGATCGAACTCGACCCCATCCTCTTTGAAACATTCGTAACAGATGTCCGTGTGCCCGCGGCGGACGGCCTACTCGACGAATCCCTGGCTGCCTTCCCTTATGTCGATGGTACTTTCGTACCTCCACCCAAATGATCCCGCTAGCCCATTGCCCGGAACGAACAAACGGGGCAGACTTGAAGTGTGGAGACTCTCCAGGACCAAGGGCGGTATCAATGTTCTGCTCCCAGGCAGGGACCACTCCTACGATCCCTCGCGGTTGGTGCAGTCGCGGGCGCAACGATGATCGGCCTTGGCGTGCTGGTTGATGACACACCGGCCATTTCGTTCGGTGTACTGGAAAACCCGGCGCTTGTGATCAGTGCGGTTGGAATACTGTTGCTCATGGCAACCGTCATTCCCGTACTGATTCTGTGGTTGCTTCACAGCAAGGGACAGTCTGTGTTGTCGCTAGACGTTCCGCCCCCTCCTGATGAAACTAAGCCAGTACCGCTGGAGGCCCTTTCCATCGAGGGTAACAGTGAGGGTTTATGGCACTGGGACTTGCGAACACATACGCTTCGGGTGTCGAAGGGCTGGAGCGCCATCGTAGGCTGGGAGCCGGAAGACATCGGTGATCGGCCGAGTGACTGGTTGTCGCTGATCCATCCCTACTATGCCAGTGGCGTTCGCATGGACTTGGCGGCCCATCTCAAAGGTGAAAAGGATGAGTTCGAGTGTGAGTACCGTATCCGGCATCGCGACGGAACGTATCGCTGGGTCTTGTGTCGCGGCCGGGCGGTGCGGGATAAACACGACAACGCAATTGAAATCTCAGGTGTTCAAACCGATGTGACGCGGCTGATCGAGGTGGAGAATCGCTTGGTCGAAGATGCTCTGCATGATCGGCTGACGGGCCTGCCCAACCGTAACTTCTTCAACGCGCATCTGCAGCAGGTGATCGAGCTACAACGTAAAGATCCGCGACTCCGATTTGCAGTTCTGTTTTTGGATCTCGATCGCTTCAAGGAGGTGAACGACACCCTGGGTCATCTGGTGGGAGATGAATTACTGGCGTCGACGGCGAAGCGCTTGCGAGACTGCCTGCGTCCTGACGATTTCGTGGCGCGTTTCGGCGGCGACGAATTCGTCGTTCTGCTCGAAAAAACAGAACATCTTAGCGAGGCTCAGGCCATGGCCTCGCGGATTCAGCAGGAGCTGTCGGCCCCGTATCAGCTTGATGACCACCAGGTGGTGGCGAAGGCCAGTATCGGGATCGTGTTAAGCGACTCTCGACTCGAAAGTGCCGAGGAGCTGATTCGGAACGCTGATATTGCCATGTATCAGGCGAAGTGGGGTATCCATTTGACTCAGGTGACCACAACATACCGTGGTTGGCCATTGGCGGCTCCCGGAAAGGCTTGCCGATAGCACGACGTTTCCAAGCCTGCGATGGCCATGGCGCGTGCGTGATCCTTGATCGGCCCCGAAACGCAGCCTCGTGGTCCGATCGCGTCCAGACCGGCGTCTGGCACCCCTGGATGCATTCTGGGTGCAGTGTGCTGGCGTCTATGGATCGACCAAACCACAACGCCTTGGGGCTACCTGAGTCAAGTGGATACCCCATTCAGGCGAAAGCGGATGGCAGGGCGCAGAATAGCGTCTACACCCCGAGCATGTACAAACGGACAGAGCGGCGCTGGAAGTTAGAGAACGCGCTACGCAAGGCCATCGACCGAAACGAGTTGGCTCTGGCCTATCAACCTCAGATCTGCCCCCAGAGCGCAAAGATCTTCGGGGCCGAGGCGTTACTGCGTTGGACGCCTCAGGAGGGGCCGGTTATCACGCCCACTGAGTTCATTCCTTTGGCCGAGAGGTCGGACCTCATTCTGGAGATTGGCGAATGGGTGTTGCGACGGGCTTGTGAGGATGCCATGAACTGGCGCCGGCTGGATCCGGATTCAGCAGAGGCAACGAAGATTTCGGTAAACCTGTCCGCCCGTCAATTGCTGCAGCCGGAATTTGCAGAGGTGGTCAAAAGGATCGTCACGGAAACAGGTATTGACCCCCAGACCCTCGAGCTTGAGCTTACCGAAAGCATTCTCATCGACAGCCTCGAGAAGGCCCCAGCGGTTTTACGAGAGATCGCTCGACAGGGGATCACCCTGGCCATCGATGACTTCGGCACGGGCTACTGCGCGATCAGCTACTTGCGAAAACTCACCGCCAATGTGATCAAGCTCGATCGGTCTTTCGTGACGGACGTTGACCGAGACCACCGTGCCGGTGCCATCGCCAAAGGCATGATCGGCTTGGCGCACGATCTTGGACTGAGCGTGATCGCGGAGGGAGTGGAAGACAGGCAACAGTTGTCGTTCTTCCAACGCCATCGCTGCGACTTGGTACAGGGATACTTTACCGGTCATCCTGTCCCCGCTGAAAGATTCCAGTCCCTACTCTGCCAGAACCGCGCCCGTGTTTCGCCCGACCCCGCGACTTCAGAGATCAATTCTCGCGAAGCCGAGCAGCAAGTCCTTGTTCTCCAGTGAGCGTTTCTCCGAACTCGGAGGCTGGCGCCTTCAGGCGGCTTCCGCGCGGAGCGCGTTGTAGGCCGGTCGTTTACGGCCGGTTCAGCGTGGTCGCTCGCTCCTGTCCAGGGCGCTTCAGCGTCCTTCCCACAAGCCGGCTTCAGCCATCGTGGATGGCGGATTCGATTTCCGTAACAGCGGTGGCTGAAACTGAGCCACTACCTTCAAGTGGAGCCGCAAGCATCGTCTACATGGTAGAGTCGAACCGTCGTGGTCAGCCAAGCCATCAGCCACTATCGCATCCTCGAAAAGCTCGGTGAAGGTGGGACCGGTCTCGTCTCTGACGCCGTGCCGGCGGCAATCCGCGTGATCGAAAACTAGTACGAAGAGTGTTGAAATCGGGCACGGAAACGATTGGAGTGAGATTGACTTGCTTCGCCCGCTGGGGGAGTCTCCATTCGCATGAAAAGGCATATCCGATGTGCCGCTTTGATTTTGCTTGGGCTGGCGTTCACAACCGGGGCTGCCTCGGCTGAAGAGTGGACCCGCTTTCGCGGCCCCAACGGGTCGGGCATCGCGAACGGCAGCGGCTATCCTTCGGAGTTCGGCCCCGATAAGAATGTGGTGTGGAAGGCCGCGGTGAGGCCGGGTAAATCCTCGCCGGTCTTGACCGAGCGTCACATCTTTATCACGGCTTTCGACGAAGGCAAGATCTACACACAGTGCTTTGATCGCCGAACGGGAAAGCTCGCCTGGGAACGGGTGCTGGAGCGAGAGCGTGAAGCGGACCTGAACCAACTGAATGAGCCGGCATCGATTTCTCCCGTCACCGACGGCGAGAACGTGTATGTATTCTTCCGCGATGTCGGACTGCTCTCCTACGACTCCGCGGGGAAACCTCGTTGGAAGATGCCACTCGAGCCGTTCGCGAATTACATGGGGCAGTCTTCGTCGCCGATCCTCGCCGGCGACCTGTTGATCATTCTGGCCGACCAGGACGAAGGCTCATACATTGCTGCGCTCAGTCCATCGAATGGAGAGATCGAGTGGAAGACGGCCCGCCAGGAGGGCCAGGGTTGGGCGACGCCGCTGGTTTACGACCGGCCCGGTGGGACGCGGCAGATTTTGACCATCAGCCGCGGCTGGATCGGCGGTCATCACCTCGACAGCGGCAAGAGGTTGTGGGGGCGGAAAGCAATCCCTCCGGCTATTGTCGCCAGCCCGGTCGTCGATGGAAACACGGTCTACGCGTTCGGCTACGGCAACGCCCCCACCTCCGATTTCGCGGCGTCATTCGATAGGAGAGACACCAATGGAGACGGGGTCATGACCCGGGAGGAATACGGGAACAATGCTTTCATGGCCGGCATTGCGAAGTACCGCGGCGACCGCGACGGCCTGCTGGAAAAGCAAGAGTATGTCAGCGCCGCGCGCGAAACGGTCGCACCGTCAAGCCTTGTCGCGTTCCGGTTTGATGACGCGGCCGAGCCGCGGGAGCTTTGGCGCTATGAGAGAGCCTTCAACGGCGTGATCCCGTCGGCGCTGGTCTACGACAAGGTAATTTACCTGATCAAGAACGGCGGCATTCTCGAGACGCTTGATGCCGAAACCGGGACGATGCTGAAGCGGGGGCGCGTTCGTGAAGCCATCGAGGGTTACACGGCCTCACCGGTCGCGGCCGATGGAAAAGTCTATCTGGCGAGCGAAGGAGGGAAGGTGGCCGTGTTGCGGGCCGGTGGGCAATGGGAGATTGTCGTGGTTAATGATCTTGGCGGAGAGATCTTTGCGACACCGGCATTGTCGAAGGGGAAGGTTTTCGTCCGGACGGGCGAACATCTGTATTGTTTCGGGACGTAAGCGCGGAGAATTTGCCGGGCGTGTTCACCTTCGCCGACTCTGCTCGACTGCGTTGTGGTTGGGTGCAGATGAACGACGTAATGGCGGCTTTATGCCAAGGTACCGGACTCACTTCCGAGAATCCCCATTCCCGGAAGTGAGGACCGCCGCCCGCGGCTACCGTCAGCAATTTCGTTTTCACCAGCGTTCCGGCACACGCACCGGCGTTCGAGGTCTCCGCACCATTTGGTCAGACCTCGCTCCGGTAGCCGTTGCCGTGGCTTGTTTCGTCAGCCAGCGTCTCACCTCCGCGAATCACACGTTCTATTGCATTCCAATATGAAGTGTGCGATACTCCTATTGCTTAACTATAGGAGGCGCGATGGGCAAGAAGACGGACGTCTGGCAAGGCACGATCGCGCTGATGGCACTCAAGACCCTCGAGACCTTGGGACCGATGCACGGATACGGCGTCGCTCGCCGCATTGAGCAAACGAGCGGGGATCGGCTCGAGGTCAACTACGGCACTCTCTATCCCGCGCTGCTCAAGCTCGAGCAGGAGGGCTACATCCGGTCCAAGTGGGGAGTGTCGTCGAACAATCGCCGAGCCAAGTTCTACGAACTGACTCGCGCCGGTCGGAAGCGGGTTGAGCGCCAAGCGCAGGAGTGGGAGCTAACGACCGACATCATGGCGAGTTTCCTGCGGCTGGGGGAAGAGAGATGAGGGGGCTTCGCGCGTTCCTGCTGCGCCTCGCGGCGGTCTTCCGCCGCGAGAACTGGGAAGAAGACCTTGACGCCGAGATCAAAAGCAATCTCGAGCTTCACGTCGAGGACTGTATTCGCGCCGGCATGACCCCGGAGCAGGCCCGGCGGCAGGCGCGGCTGAAGTTCGGCAACGTTGAGCTGGTGAAGGAAGACTGTCGCGATCGCCGGGGCTTGCCAGCTTTGGAGACGTCTTTACGCGATGTCCGATACGGGTTTCAGACGCTTCTGAGAAATCCGGGTTTCACTGCGGTTGCTGTGTTGACTCTTGCGTTAGGCATCGGCGCCAATACAGCCATCTTCAGTGCCGTGAGCGCTGTTCTCTATCGCGAGATCCCCTTTGAAGATCCGGAGCGACTCCTACACATCTACGAAACGTTTGCCGAAAGAGGCACAAATGCCGGCCCTGTCTCGCTGCCCAATTACGCCGACATTCGGGACAACAGCCAGGCCTTCGGACAGCTCGCAGCTTCCCAAGGGTTGCGGTACACCCTGAGCGGAGCCGGCGGACCGGACACGACTTGGGCGACGCGGGTGTCTCCGCAGTTCTTCCAAGTGCTGCGAAAAAAAGCCGTGCTCGGGCGAACCTTCATCGAGGAGGATTACGAGGCCGGCGCTGAGCGGGTTGTGGTCTTGACACACGGTTTTTGGAAAAGATACTTCGGGGCGGAAGACAACGTCATCGGACAGACGATCAAGCTCAACCGAGAGGTCCACACCATCGTTGGTGTTACACCTCCGGAACTCCGTTGGTCTGGTGAATGGTATGGTGACTTCTTCACTCCGCTCGAGCTGAAGCCGCGTGAGGAAACGAATCGAGCGTTGCGCCTTTTGGGGGTTATCGCCCGTCTCCGGCCCGCCGTCTCACGTGAGCAAGCCCAGGCCGAGCTCGATGTTCTTGCCAAGCAACTCGCTCAGCAATATCCTCAAACGAACAAGGGCTATGGCCTGGGCCTCGTCACCTTCCCTGAAAATCAGGCCCGTTCCCTTGGAGCCGCCCTCTTCGTTCTTCAGGGAGTTGTTGTCTTCGTCCTGCTCATAGCGTGCGTCAACGTGACGAACCTATTGCTGGGTCGCGCAGCCACTCGCAGAAAGGAGATGGCGGTGCGCGCAGCGATGGGGGCCGGCCGCGGCCGATTGGTCCGGCAGATGCTGACGGAGAGCTTCCTGTTAGCCGCCATGGGAGGCACTTTGCCGATCGTGTTCGCGTTGCTCGGCTTCGATGTTCTGGAACTCTTGGGCGCGGTGGTTCCCGGACTGCCGTCGGACCGGCTTGCCCTGGATTACCGCGTCCTTGGCTTTACTGCCGCCGTGTCGGTTCTGACCGCGCTTCTTGTCGGTTTGGCCCCGGCCATGTCCATCACGAAGCAGAGCGTTGGCGCATCCCTCAAGACGGGGTGGGCGGGCTGGCAAAGCGGGTCTCACCGCCACCCTTTGCGAAGCTTGTTGGTCGTATCCGAGGTTGCCCTGACATTGGTGTTGCTGGTAGCAGCGGGATTAATGCTCAGAAGCTTTCTGCGATTGCAAGGCGTGGAGCCCGGCTTCAACCCTGACAAGGTGCTCACGATCAGAATGAGTCTTCCCACCACCGTGTATTCGGACGCCCCAAAGGTCAGGAGCTTCGTCCAGCGTGTCCTGGAGCGGGTGGAAGGCCTCCCCGGTGTCGAATCGATGGGGGCGGCGAGCTTTCTGCCGTTCACTAATTTTCTCACTTCACGCATCAAGATCGAAGGGCGTCTGCCTCCCGCGTCGGGCGAGGAACCGAGCGTCGGCTATCAAGTGATCAACCCAAGCTACTTCCAACCTTTGCAAATCCCCCTGATGCGAGGGCGAGGGTTCGATGAGCGAGACAACATTGGGGCCCCCGGCGTAGCCATCATTAACGAAACGATGGCCAGGAGGTTTTGGCCAGACCAAGATCCTTTGGGCCAATTCATCACGGTGCTGACCGGTCTGCCCAGTGACTATGGGGAGCCAAGCACCCACCAGATCGTTGGGATCGTCGGCGATGTCAGGCACACGAGCTTGGAAAAAGAGCCGCCTGCTCAGATGTATGTGCCCTACCTCCAGAAGCCTTATCCGATTGTGGATTTGGCGGTGCGTTCGCAGTCCGACTTCGAGACCTTGGCTGCTGCCATTCGCAGCGAGGTTCAAGCGGTGGACCGCGACCAACCGGTCTACTGGATTCGCACGTTGAACGAGATTGTTGAGTCGCAGTTGGTTGGCATCTTTGCCGCGATTGCGGCTGCACTCGCTGCGGCAGGGATCTACGGCGTAATCTCCTACGTGGTTGCAGAAAGAACCCACGAGCTTGGGATTCGCTCAGCGTTGGGCGCTCAGCGCCGAGACCTACTGAAACTTGTGCTCGGCCGAGGTCTTAGGCTAACTCTTCTCGGAATAGGCGTCGGCGTTGCCTCGTCGATAGCATTGACGAGGCTTATCTCCCATCAGCTCTATGGGGTCACACCAACCGACCCTATCACCTTTGCGGTCGCCGGACTAGCGATCATTGGGTTGGCCATGCTCGCCTGCTACGTTCCCGCCCACCGGGCCACGCAGGTCGATCCTTTGGTTGCGCTTCGGCACGATTAGCCCATGGCCGGCAGTACTCCGGATCGGCACGCTCAGCGTGCGACAGACGATCCCATTAGCAGCCGCAGTCGTGACAACAACGGTGCTCATGATCTGGATACTGACCCTGGGTGCGAGAAGCGTCAGTTGGCCACGAGTGCTGCTACCGTTCGCGGTGGTCTGCTGGCCGACTGTCTACATCGTTGCGACCACAGCCTGGCAGCGCAGGCTTGAAACCATGGTGGAGCGGGACTCGATCTAGATTTCACGCGCTACTTCCGACAAGTCCGGTTCGCGGAGCCAGCCGCGCCTAGAGAATGCTGCTGCCTCGATTCCCCCAGTTGAGGAAGTGACTGGTGTATCGCGCTGAGGGTGGCGACCGTCCCCGCGCGGAAGACTAACGCACCCCCCTCGTTTCTCGATGGCAGTTGACATCGCGCAAGCGTATCTCGTAAACTCCCCTCGTATGACGATGGGTAATAGCCACAAGCAACCTGCCGAACTACTACCAGGCAGCGTCGACCTGTTGATTCTCAAGGCACTGGTCAGAGGCCCTCGTCATGGGTACGCGATAGCCAAGTACATCCGTGAGACTTCTGACGAAGCGCTTTCGCTAGGGGAGAGTTCGCTCTATACAGCCCTGCAGCGGCTACTTCTGAGCGACTGGGTACAAGCAGAGTGGGGCGCCTCGGAGAACAATCGTCGGGCACGCTACTACACGCTGACGGCCGCCGGAAAGAAACACCTTGCGGCTGAGACAAAGCAATTCGACTCAATGGTCAGTGCCATCCAGCGGGTGCTGCACGCGACCTAGAGAGAAATCTCGTGAGGAAACTAGTCCGAAAGCTCCGCTACCTGCTGCGACGCGCTCAGCGGGCCGATGAACTGGCCGAGGAGATGGAGTTTCATCGCAGCTTGGCGGAGCATGAGCCCGGCCACAAACAGCTACCTTGCCCGAATCAACAAGCCCTAGAGCAACTTGAAACGCATTGTGACACAGGCCTTGAACGCCACCGGTTCGCCGTCCTTCTCGGCGGGCTCGAAATGCCACTGCTTAAGGGCCTTCACAGCCTCTTGATCCATGCCGGCGCCGAAGCCCTTGATCACTTCCACGTTCGCCACGCTACCGTCTGCTCGGATAACTGCTGTGAGTTCAATTTCGCCTTCGAGTTTTGCTTGCCGAGCCTCCTCCGAGTACTCGATCGCAACGTGTGTCAATAGCCGAGGTCGAATCACCCCCTCGTCGCCTGCTTTGAACACCTGCGGAGCGTTCAGCGAGGCCACAGTGATGCTCATCCAAAACAACAGCGCAATGACGCTCACATGGTGATTGTACAGCTTCGAGGGAGCGGCACCGAAGCATCTCGCTTCCGACGATCCCCCGTATCGGAAGTGTTGCGAGCGACCCGATCCCGAACCGCAGCCCCGAGACAGGCACGACACGCGCGTGCCAGCGGAATCCAGGAGCGTAGGGCGTGACAGAGACGAAGGTTGAATTCGACCCTGGCCTGCCAGCGTCGATTCCTCTTACCAATCTGAATACTTGGTGCCGTCCAACGCCGTGGCTCCCGAGCCGCTCTTAACGTCGGCAATGCCGGGGGCGCCAGTTGGATTGTTCGGGTCGGGCTTCGATGGAACGGTCTTCCAGGAGTCAGTGCGGTTCGTTAATGGATCGGTCGGGATTTGGGTGATGTATCCTTCGCTCGCCAGCCGATCAAGGCTGCTGGGGTACTGTTTCTTGTCCGCGTAATACCGGTCGATCGCTTCACGCATCTGAAAGAGTGCATACCGCAATACGGTCTCCTTGGTCCGTATTCACGAGGAGGAGTCCGACGTTCGCGGCCGTGATTGCGCCTTGAGGGGCGCCGGGAGCACGCCCACGACGATGGGCGCGGATAGAGCAACCGTCGCCGCAAGGGCGAGGGCCGCTTGTCTAGTAACGTTCAGTCTGAGTCCGAGACGGTTGATCATCATACTCTCCATTCGCTTTTTGATATTTGACCTTGCCCCACCCACATGCACGCAAGCCGCCGTTCGACGAACAGCTTGCAGATCCTCAATCGGTTCAGCGTACGCCTGTGGCTCCCCGAAGATTCCCAGCCACACTGCCAGGAAGACGCTCGGAGCCGTTTCTGCGTGGAGGAAGAATTACTAGTCGGATCTCAGCTGCGTCTACTTCCGACAAGTCCGGTCCGCGGAAGTCGCCCAAGGGCCAGCGACGCTTACTTCCTCGATTCCCCTCGTCGGAAGTGAGGACCTGGCCGACGCTAAGATGGCAATGTGCCGCAAACACCCCCACTAGCTCTGACGGACGCCGAGATGCGCCGTCTCGGCTACCAAGTCGTAGATATGCTCGTCGAGCATATCGCTAACGTTCACGAGAAGCCGGTTACCCGGAATAAGGATCGCGCGACGCTCGCTCGTCTGCTCCACGAGCCGCCTCCGAACGACGGTCAAGATCTAGATACGATCCTCCGAACCGTACGAGACAACGTCTTTGCCAACGTTATGCATCTCGATCATCCTCGCTTCTTTGCGTTTACTCCCGGCCCAAGCAACTTCGTAAGCGTGATGGGCGACGCGCTAGCGAGCGGCTTCAATGTCTTCGCAGGAGTCTTTCTTGAAGGCTCGGCAGCGGCACAGATCGAACTGACCGTGCTCGATTGGTTGCGCGAACTCTGCGGTTTTCCAGACTCCGCTGGCGGAGTGCTTGTCAGCGGCGGGTCCGTGGCCAACCTGACTGCGCTGGCGGCGGCGCGCAAGACTGTGCTTGGCGACGACTGGCGAGAGGGCGTCCTCTATTGTTCGGACCAAACGCACTCGTCCATCGGCCGAGCGGTGGGCGTCTTGGGCTTCCGAGCGAACCAACTTCGGCAAATTCCATCTGACGATGGTCTTCGCCTGTCGGTCGAGGCGCTTCGGCGGGCTGTACAGCAAGATAGGGCAGACGGCCGACGGCCATTCTGCGTGATCGCCAACGCTGGGACGATCAACACCGCCGCTGTTGATCCGCTCTCAGAGATCGCGGACCTATGCAAGCGGGAGCAGCTTTGGTTCCACGTTGACGGAGCGTACGGTGCAGCCGCCATCCTAACAGCGGAAGGCAGGACAGCTCTCACCGGTCTGGATAGGGCCGATTCACTTACGCTCGACCCTCACAAGTGGCTGTTCCAGCCTTATGAGGTAGGCTGCGTTCTGCTGCGGGATCGCCGCCTGCTGGAGCAGACCTTTCACGTTCTACCTGAATACCTCAAGGTTATCCTCGGGGCGGCAGACGGGGTCAATTTCTGCGATTACGGCCTGCAGCTCACTCGCGGTTTCCGCGCCTTGAAGCTGTGGATGTCGATCAAGGCTTTCGGGTTGGACGCCTTCCGTGGGGCCATCGAACTCGGGCTGGCGAACGCCCGGTTTGTGGAGCGCCGACTCCGAGAGAACGAACAATGGGAAGTCGTTACGCAGGCCAATCTGGGTGTTGTGACGTTTCGCTATCGGCCACTCAGGGTTTCCGAGGCGGAAGTCAAAAGGATCAATCTAGCCATCAGCGAGCGGATCGGCTCCGACGGTTTCGCAATGGTGATGACTACGGAAGTGGGCGGCAAGACCGTTTTGCGTATTTGCACTATTAACCCACGCACCACTGAACAGGACATCACAGAAACGATCCGCCGGCTCGAACACCACGGAGCAGAAGCTGTGACGGCAACCAGGGGGCGCTGAGCCACTGTAGAAGGACTCGGGGACTCAGCGCAATTGCCATCCTGAAACTGATCGCGTCGACCATCTACCAAAAGCCGGCGCCACACTTCCGACAAGTCCGGTCCGCGGAAGCGGGTCCGCGCGCGGTACCGGACTTCCTCGACTCCCAGGTCGGAAGCCGTTTGCGCGACTTGCCAGTCTTCTTGAACTAAATCGGGCTTCCCGGCGTCAGAGGTTACATGAAGAACCTCAGCATCATCGCTTCCTTGCTTCTGCTAGGTTTGGCATCTGCCGGGGCCGCCCCAACAATCCCCGACACTCCGGCTGGTCAAGTCTTGCGAGACTGGCTTCAGGCCTTCAACAGCGAGGACTCCTCACTCCTCAAGGCTCACTACGAGAAACACCGGACCGGGAAGTCCGCAGAACGAGACATCCAGTTCCGCGGCATGACCGGAGGTTTCGATCTCCTTTCCATCGACGAAAGCCAACCGCGACGCATCGTGTTCCGCGTGAAGGAGCGGCTCCGCGATACTATCGCCATCGGTACGATCGTCGTCGACGACCGAGAACCACCGCAAGTTGCCCGTTTTTCACTACGCGCGATCCCGCCGGGGATCAGGAGACCCCGATTTCAAGGTCACCGCCGAACAACGCGAGCGAGTCATCACCGAGGCGATCAAGAAACTCAACGAATACTATGTCTTCCCTGATCTCGCCAAGGAAATGGCCGAGGCGATCAAAGCCCGACAGCGCGGCGGCGAGTACAAGTCTGTTACAGACGGCGATGAGTTTGCCAGGTTACTCACCGAGCAGCTCCGAGAATTGAATAACGACAAGCACCTCCGAGTCGCATTCAGCCCCGTTCCGCTGCCGGAACCTCCCGCCAAGCAGGAACCAGACCCGGCTCGCGACGAGAGACGCCGCAAAAGGTTTGAACAGTCGAACTGTGGCTTTGCGTCCAGGCAACGTGCACAGCGCCGAGGACTGGGATGAGCTCTTGTTGCCGGAGATCGAGCGCCAACAGGCTGCGGGCAAGCAGGTCGCCTGGGGCGATGCGGCCTTTGCGAAGCCGGAAGTTTATGAGGCTTAAGAGAGTAGAAGTGCTTGCCGGTAACGTAGGTTATGTGAAATTCAACATGTTTGCCGACCCGAAGCTCTGCGCACCAACGGCCATCGCCGCGATGAGCTTTCTCGCGAACGCCAACGCGGTCGTCTTTGACCTACGTGAGAACGGAGGCGGCCATCCTGCCATGGTGGCCCTGATCTCGTCCTACCTGTTCGCTGAGCCAACCCATCTCAATAGTCTTTGGGAGCGAAAGGACGACAAGACCGAACAGTACTGGACGCTCTCGTATGTCCCAGGGAAACGCCTTGTCGACCAACCCGTTTATGTTCTGACCTCCAGCCGTACCTTCTCGGCCGCCGAGGAATTCTCCTACAACCTTCAGCAGCTGGGTCGTGCCCGCATCGTCGGTGAGAAGACGGGTGGAGGCGCTCACCCGGTCTCTGGTCATCGCATCGATGGCCGCTTTAGCGTCATGGTTCCGTACGCAAGAGCCATCAATCCCATCACGAAGACGAACTGGGAAGGCGTAGGCGTCATTCCCGATGTCGAATCACCGGCAGCGGAAGCCCTGGACAGAGCGCTTCAGCTTGCGAGAGAAGGGCAGGAATCGAGATAGCCTCCTATTCCTCGCTCGACGTAAATCCCGGCGAGCTTCCGGTCGCGCATGCCGGCGCTCAGGCGATACTGGTCACTTCCGACGATCCCCCCTGCTCGGAAGTGACACCAACCCACGGATTCACCTCTTCGTTCACGTAGTGAATGCGGTTCCAGCACGTCTGTCTGATTCGCCACGGGGAGAACTCGCGCGGCATGGATCAGCTTAGCTACCGCCAGCGACCGATCCGCTCGGGCTACTCCTATTGACAATCTATACGTCTGTTGCATATCCTATAGATCGTCTATAGGAAATGGCCGATCAACCGACCGAACTCCTGCCGGGAACCTTGGATCTTTTGATTCTGAAAGCGCTGTCGCTCGGGCAGCGCCACGGGCTCGGCATTTCCCGGCGGATCGAGCAAATCACCCGCGGGACTTTTCAAGTCAAACCAGGTTCTCTCTTTCCTGCTTTGCACCGCATGGCCGAGCAGGGTTGGCTGACATCAACATGGGGCGCGTCGGAGAACGGCCGCCGCGCTAAGTACTACGAACTGAGCGAGAGTGGCCGCCGGCAACTCGAGACAGAGAAGGCACGTTGGGGGCGAGTCAGCCTCGCCATCGCCAGCGCTCTAGAAGCCCAATGATGGAGCTTGCTGCGGCTTACTTCGCGAAGTTACGAAGCCTCGTCCTCAACCTCTCTCGTCGCGAGCGCGCCGAAGCCGATCTCAATGAAGAGCTTCATGCCTACGCCGACATGTTGGCGGATGAGAAACGTGCTCGGGGCATGGCGGCAAAGGAGGCGCTCCGCTCCGCGAGGATCGAGCTGGGCGGCCTCGATCAGGTGAAGGAACAGGTCCGCGATGTCCGAGCGGGCGCGACGATTCACGCGCTTCTCAGAGACCTTCGGTACGGCGCCCGCCTGCTGCGCAGGAGTCCGGGATTCGCCGCGGTCACAGTGGCGACGCTCGCTCTATGCATCGGGGCCAACACTGCGTTGTTCAGCTTTGTGCACACGCTCTTGCTCCGTCCGCTGCCTTACGCCGACTCGGACCGCCTCGTGTACGTTTCCGAGTATTGGCCGCACGAGCCTATTTTTCGCCGCGTCCCTAGTCCCGACTACGGGAATTGGCGGACGCACGGCAAGACCTTCGATGCCATCGAAGCGTACCGCCCGAGCGGAGTCTTCCATCTGACGGGGAACGGTGACGCGGAGCGCCTCGACGGAGCGTCGGTAACTGCTGGATTCCTTAATCTGATCGGCACCCATCCCGTCGCCGGACGGAGCTTCGTGGCCGAGGAGTGTCGGCCTGGCGCGCCTCCTGTCGTGATGCTCAGCCACAGTCTCTGGCAGCGCCGCTTCAACTCTACGCCGGAGGCGATCTCCCAGACGATCGTGCTCAACGGCAAGAGTCACGTCGTCGTTGGCGTGCTGCCTGCTCGTTTCTTTTCCCTGACAACGATTTCTCACCTCACTTGGTCACGCCTCTCACGCTGCCCGCAGATCCGAATTGGCACGACGAGAGTGCCTTCCGGATTCTCAGAGTTCTGGCGAGGCTGAAGCGGAACGTCGAGCCCGATGTAGTAGAGGAGGAGTTGACTCGAATCGCACGGAGCACTGCTTCGACAGAACCGGTGCAATTCAAGAATATGCGCCGCGATCTAGAGGTCCGCTTGACCTCTCTCCGCGAGCGGCTCGTCGGTGATATACGCCGAATGCTCTTGATCCTGCAAGCCGCAGTCGGAATTGTGCTACTGATCGGCTGTTTGAACATCGCCAATCTTCAGATCGCCCGCGCCGTCACGCGAGAGAAAGAGATCGCGGTACGCGCCACCCTGGGGGCTGGTCGCGGGCGCCTCGCGCGGCAGCTGTTGACCGAGAACCTGTTGCTAGCCGGACTGGGCGCAATCGGAGGGCTGGTATTGGCTTATGGCTGCCTCCCCCTGCTGCTCCGGTTCATGCCCGCCGGAGTCGGTCTGCTAGAGACCGTCCGCATCGATGAGCCCGTGTTGGGATTCACGTTTGCGGTCGCCGTGCTCGCGGGCGTCGTAACGGGTCTCGCGCCGCTCCGCTCCGCGCTTCACGCAAGGTTCCGCATGGGCGAATCCAGCGGCAGAATAACGCCCGCGGCGGGTCAGCAGCGGCTGCGCGGCGCCTTGGTAGTGGCCCAAGTTTCTCTCGCCGTCGTCCTGATGTCCGCCTCCGGACTCCTCATTCGAGCGTTCGTGAAGCTGGCAAGCGTCGATCCGGGCTTCGAACCACGAGACGTGCTGACACTCCGAGTTTCGCTGCGGGGAGAGAAGTATGCGAGGTCACCCACCCGGAGCAGTTTTGCCACGAGTGTCTTAGAGCGGGCGAAGGCTGTTCCCGGAGTGCAGTCTGCCGCCGTCGCCGGAGGTGGGCCCGTCCTCGGATCACACTCGGCGGTGGGGACCGCTGTCGAGGGCCGACCGCTCCCGTCCCCCGGGCTCGCCCCGGTCGTCCCTTACCTGCCGGTGAGTCCTTCCTACTTTGAATCGCTGGGCATCCCAATCATTCAGGGGCGTGGGTTCTCTCAGGATGACCGTGAGAATTCACTCCAAGTGGCCATCATCAGCGAGGCTTTCGTGGCTGAGTTTTTTCCCCTCCAAGATCCGATCGGCAAGCGTGTCAAGACAGGCTCGAGGCGCGGGCCGTGGCGCGAAGTGGTCGGCGTGGCGCGCGACGTAGCGCAACCGAACTCTCTGGAGCGTGCTCGCCCGCAGATCTATGTGCCCCTAACCCAACACCCGATCGCGAACTTGGTCCTTCTGCTCAAATCCAGCGTCCCGGCTGCCGGCCTGATTGAGGACGCAAGAGCGCTCGTACGAGCGACCGATCCGAATCAGCCCGTGCACGACATCGCCACCATGCAACAGCGCCTTTCCGGAGCCCTTTCGGCGTCGCGCTCCAACACGATACTGATGGGCCTCCTTGGTTCGGTCGCGCTGGTGCTGGCCGTTGTCGGTCTTGTGGGCCTCCTCTCTTACATCGTGAGTCAGCGAACGCACGAAATCGGAATCCGAATGGCGTTGGGAGCCCAGAGGAGAGATGTGGTGACGACTATACTGCGCCACGGCCTCACCCTCACCGGCGTGGGCATCGCTCTCGGACTAACCGGAGCGACCGCTCTGACGCGCGTACTGGACAAGCAACTGCCCGGCGTCGACGCGAGGGACCCGGCAACTCTAGCCGCTGTCGCTCTGCTGTTCATGGCTGTCGCAACCGTAGCGTGTTACGTGCCAGCCGGAAAGAGCCGCGCGCGTTGATCCGATGACGACGCTCCGTCATGACTAGCCTTATCGTTGAGAGCGTCGCTGAGCACAACAGGTTTGGAGGTAACATATGCGTCGATTGATTCTCGTTGCGGCATTGGTCGTTTCCGCCATGAGCGCTCAATCCGTACAGATAGCCGGCAGATGGACTGGAGAGATGCGACAAAAGCAGCCAAACGGAGACGTGGTGCGAATACGTCTGGTGTTTGTGCTCGAGCAGACTAGCGAGCGGATCACAGGAACGGGAGGTCCTGCCGAAGACCCAAACAGCCCGATCCGCGATGCTGTGCTCGATGGAGATCGCCTCACGTTTTCGGTGCCCCCGACTGCTGAAGACGGTCCGACGTGGAAGTTCGATCTTCGAGTGTTGGGCCCTCGACTGGAGGGTCGAGGAGAGGGCACCCGAGGGAGCCGCTCCCTCGGCTCCACCGAGGTCGTGATGAACAGGTCGGAGTAGGTCGATGCGGTGCGCCACCATGTTGCTGGAGACTGTTTGAAGATAGAACCGCGCGCCAGCGGAACCGCACGTGTCGGTTCAGAGGCGCACTTCCGACAAGTCCCGGATCGCGGAGCAGGCCAGATACAAGACGGCAGACAACTCTACTTCCTTGATCCCCTATTGTGGAAGCAAGAAGAGTGTTTCGAGTACGCCGAGCTGGCAACGTGCAGGCTGGGGGGACGATAGTCGAATGGCCGTGAGCCGAGTAAGCACGCATCGTACGGCCTTCGCCTGCGTGAGTCTTGCGGTGGGACTGCTCTCTCCTTCGTGCCAGCAGCAGAAGATACCGGAGCTTGTGTGGGCTTCCTCGTTCGGCGGCAGTTCCACGGACGACTGTGATGACATCGCCGTTGATGGGAAAGGTCTCCTACTGCTCGCTTGTCATGCCGATTCGGACGATTTCGCCTCGCTGCAACGAATAGGGGCTCAGACGCAGGCCGGCATGGATGCCTACGTCGTCAAGCTGGATCCAGTAGCGGGACGTATTCAATGGGCCGTTCGCATCGGGGGAAACGGCTACGACGGAACCTTCAGGATCCGTATCGATGCGACGGACAACGTATACGCGACCGGCTATACCGAGTCGACCGACCTCCCGACCACTGCGGAAGCAATCCAGCCGTCGTTTGGTGGGGGCGCGGGAGACGCTTTCCTCGTCAAGATTACTCCTGACGGGCGGCTCGTCTACGCCAGCTACTTTGGCGGCTCTGGATCGGACCAAGCCACCGACATCATGATCGACACGAGTTCGGGGAGAATCCTTTTGGCAGGCATGACCGCCTCGCCCGATCTTCCTGGAGCCCGGAATTCTCATGCCGGAGAGGAAGATGGGTTCCTCGCCTGCTTTGATCCCGAGCAGCCTGGAGAGCTAGAAGCGTTTTATGTCGGAGGAAGCAAGGCGGAAAAGGTAACTGCAATGGCCTCGAACGGGCACGACCACGTTGTTTTGACTGGCTATACGTATTCCCCTGACTTCCCGACGAGCGCTCCTCTGCAAGCGCAACTGCCTGGCAAGAATAGCGCTTATGGGGTATGCACTTGACTCCCGAAGCCCCAAGGTCTAGTATCCGGGCTCTGGAGGACCATTCGCGCACGCTGGGGGAGTTTCAAGAGCGCTTCGCCTTCAGGTTTCAAATTCAACCGCTGCCGTCCCCCCGCGGGGCGCAATGAGCGGCGGCTGTAGGACCCACGACCGCTGCCCGATGGCCCCTCGAGGGTGCGGTCGCCGCAGTCGCCGACCACAAGGTGTGGGGTCGTCGGGAGTTAAGTGCATACCCCGATTAGCGCTTTTCTCACCGACATCGATTCCCGCACCGGCGATTTCTCATTCTCCACCTACTTCGGCGGCGATGGGGAGGATAGTGCGTGGGGTGTCGCTGTCGATCGTCCCGGATCCATCTACATTCTGGGACACTCCAACTCCCCCAATCTCACCACTACTCGCCGAGCCTTTCAGCCAAAGCTTGCGGGCCAGTTCGACCTGTTCCTGGCCAAGTTCGAAGCGTCCGGACGGCGTCTCTTGTACTCGACCTACTTCGGTGGAACGTTGAACGATTTGGCTGGATTCGACGGAAGGAACCTCATCGTGGACGAACAGCAAAGAGCTTGGTTCGTCGGAATGACCGAATCAGTAGACCTTCCGCTGCGCAACCCCCTTCAACGGTCCTTTGGCGGTGGAGATCTGGATGGGCTTATCGCAGCGTTCACCGAGGACGGATCGGCTCTAGAGTACGCTACTTACTATGGCGGAAGCGGTCGCGATCTCCTTGAGGGCCTGGCGATCGGTGGCGAGTTTCTATACGCCACTGGCGTTTCTTTTGCCGGCGAGATTCCGTTTGTCGGCGCCACACTACCGAACAAACCAGGCACTCCAGACGCAATTCTCTCAGCTCTGCGGTTGGGAGCTCCCCGCCGAGACTCGAATGGCGCGAGATAGCTGGCTGGATCCGTCCCCATCATCTGGATCTGGGCGAATTTCGACATGTCCGGATCGCGGAAGCGGTCGCGCTGGGTCCCGGTCACTTCCTCGGATCCCCAATATCGGAAGTAACTCCTGACCGATCGTGACAGCCCTTTCGGCGAGCGCTTAACGCTATAATTCCCGCACTATGAAAATCGACCCCGCCTTCAGGCACTACCCGATTACCGAGAAGCTCGATGAGCGCGGCATGGACGCCGTGTATGCGGTCAAGGACACGAGTCTTAAACCCCCTGTTCTCTTGAAATCTCTCGTGGCGCACTTACTCGGTGACGGGCGCCTCAAAGGCCTTCTCAGCAGACGGGCCGAAGTAGTCGCGCGGCACGGGGTCGCATTGGGATTGACGGCGGTGTTTCTGCTCGGCGCTGTGGCGCTAAGCGCGCAGACGGGCCCGCACGACCAGCTTGCGAAGGAACTTCTGACCGAGCTGGTTGGGATTCGTTCGAGCGAGTCGTATCCCGAGAACACGGTTCGTCTACTCGAAGGCGTGGCACAGCGCTTGCGACAAGAGGGATTCTCGGACGCTCAGATCACCTTCGTTCCGACCGGCGAGACGACCAACCTCGTCGTGCGTTATCTAGGAAGCGGCCAGCGCCGGCCGATGCTGATGATGGCGCACGTCGACGTGGTTGACGCCGACCCCGCAGCCTGGAAAGCGGCCCCATTTACGCTGACCGAGGCTGACGGCTACTACTACGGGCGCGGCGTCATGGACAACAAAACCGGAGTGGTCTCGTTGGTCGCCAACTTGATCCGGCTGAAACGTGAGGGCTATGTTCCCGACCGTGACTTGATCATGCTCTTGACCGGCAACGAAGAGACCAGCATGGCTGGCGTGCAGCAGGTGACGCGCGAACGCAAAGAGCTGATCGACGCCGACTTTGCGATCAACACCGATAGTGGCGGAGTGTCACTCGACGAACGACTCGATCCGATCTTCGCGGGTGTGCAAGTGAGCGAGAAGCTTTATCAGACATTCGATATCGAGGCGACGAATCCGGGCGGCCACAGCTCGCTGCCACGGCCGGACAATGCCATTTATCAGCTCGCCGAAGCACTGTTGCGCATTCAGCATCATCGATTCCCCGCCGAGATCAACGAAGTCGTGAAAGCGTCGATGAGGGTGCGCGCGCAAGCCAGTGAAGAAGAACATGCCGAGCTTCTACAAGCGGTTGTCCAAGCGGCGCTGACCCGGATGGGCCGTGCGGAAGCTGGCAAGCGGTTGTCCAAGAACCCGCTGACCCGGAAGCCGTGCGGAAGCTGGCTGCTCTCGAGCCATACTTCAATGCGTCGATCCGCACGACCTGCGTGGCTACGATGCTCAGCGCGGGAGTAGCGGAGAACGCCCTGCCGCGCTCCGCCAGGGCCACCATCAACTGCCGAATCCTGCCGGGGAAGAGTTCGGCGGAAACGCTGGCCGTGCTTCGTGAGGTCGTCGCCGACGAAGAGATCCGAATCAGCTACCGGCCAAACCCAGGGGCAGCCAGCGCGCCATCTCCGCTTCGGGCAGACGTACTAGATACTCTGGCTCAGGTCACCGAGGAATTTTGGGGGCCGATTCCGGTGACCCCGAGCCAGTCGACCGGAGCGACGGACGGTCTCTGGGTCCGTAACGATGAGTGATATACGGGATTCGAGCCGTGTACGGGTTCTCACCTATGGCCATTCAGATGAGTGATATACGGGCCCACGGGCTTGACGAGCGGATTCTAGTCGAGTCGTTCTACAAGGCTGTTCGGGCCTCGTATCGAATGATCAAAGCGTTCAGCAGCTAGCCCCGGGGAAACCACTGCTTCGGCCGGCGATGTAGCCCTCGAAGGTACTTTCGCAGGGCAGCGAGCAATCGTCGGCTGAGCATGACGTCGCGGTCCTGCGGTCCTTGCGGTCCTTGCGGCCCTTGCGGCCCTTGCCGCCGCGGATGTGAACCACCATGCGCCTGCTGTTGATGTCAGTTATGGCGTGCTTCGACCGTCAGGTGGTGAGAAATGCGGGCTCCTATTCAGGCAAACCGAACACAACGATATTTCGTTCCGCCGCTACCGCAATGTACTGCTTGCCGCCCACCAGGTATGTCATCGGGGAAGCCTTCCAAAGCGCGTTGAGCTGGAAATCCCAGAGCGGCTCGCCTGTTGTTGCGTCAACCGCCGCTAACGCCCCGCTGTCATCGCCATAAAACACCAGTCCGCCTGCTGTTGACAACACGCCGCCCCAAGCTCTCGCCGGGCCGATCTGCTCGCGCTCCCAAACGCGCTTGCCGGTCTCGATATCGATCGCCCGCAGGTACTTCCGCTTCGGCTTGTCAGGGGCGACTCTCGCCGTGCCGCCGTAGAACGAATCCCCTGCTTTCCACTCCTGGGGACGTTTGATATAAACACCACACTTCTCGAGCGCATTCAGGTAGAACAGCCTCGTCCCAGGATGGTAGGCCGGGGACATCCAATTCGTCGCGCCCTCGACTGCCGGACATGTCACCGTCCCTCCGGGCGTTGGTTCCTGACCCGGCACGCGCAGCGGTCGTCCGTCTTCGCCGATCCGCGTTGCCCAGGTCAACGCATCCACGAACGGCTCCGCAAGTAACAGCTCCCCATCCTCGCGGTCCAGCACATAGAAAAACCCGTTCCGATTCGCTTGCAGTAACAACTTTCGCTGCTTGCCGCGCCACTCCGCATCCGCCAGCACCGGCGTCTGCACGGCGTCCCAATCGTTCAAATCGTGCGGCGTGTACTGGTAATGCCAGTGCAACTTCCCCGTCGCCGGATCGAGCGCTACGACGGAGTTCGAATAGAGGTTGTCGCCCTTGCGCTCATCGCCGTTGTAGTCCGGACAAGGGTTGCCGGTTGTCCAGTAGAGAAGATCCAACTCGGGGTCGTAACTGCCAGTGAGCCATGTTGCGCCGCAGCCATGAGGCAAGGCGCTGCCGATCCATGTCTCGGACAAGGGCTCACCCGGCGCGGGAATCGTCCAAAAACGCCAAACCTCTTCACCTGTTGAAGCGCGATAGGCCGCGAGGAATCCGCGCGCGCCCTCGTCTCCGCCCGAGACGCCCGCGATCACCAGATCCTTCACGACCAGCGGCGCCATCGTGGCGCCGTAGTTCTCCTCGTGTGCAGCCATCTTCGTGTCCCATAGCAACCGCCCGGTGAGGCGATGCAATGCGATCACCCGAGCGTCGTCTGTCACCATGAACACGCGGTCGCCGCGCACCGCTACACCGCGGTTGATACCTGACCCTGCGTCCCCGATGACACCTTCGGTCCGGCCGCGCCGATAGTGCCAGATTTCGCGGCCGTTCGCGGCATCCACCGCGAACGCCTCGTTCACCGTCGTCACGTACATCAAACCGTCGATCACGACCGGCGTCACCTGCAGCCGGCGGGGCGCTCGAATCGGGAACATCCATCTCGGCGCCAGTCCCGCCACGTTCCCGGTGTCAATCTGATCCACCTCGCTGTGCCGGTTCCCACTGAACAGTCCGTTGTAGCTCGGCCAATCGCCCCGGCGAGGCTTCTTGATGGCGTCGAACGAAACCGAGCCGGGCAGGGAAGGGCCGGCGTCGCCCTTCTCGCCGGCAACCCTTCCATCCAGCCGGGTCAGGTAGGCGAGCAGACTGCGCCAATCCGCGCCACTGCCCCGAAAGGCGGGCATCACCGACTGTCTGTCGCGCTCGACGGCGGTTACATCCTCGCGCCGCAGGAACCGTAGCTCCCCACGGAAGTCCTGCAACTGCAAACTGAACGCCGATTCATTGCGGAGGAAGCCCCGCAGGCTGCCGCCCGACGCGAGCTTGACCGTGACAACCTCATAACCCTCGGCCGGGGCCGCCCCCGGTTCCTCTAAGGCCCTCTCGATTTCCGGTAGCGTCTTTTCGCTCGCGATGTTCGACAGGTCCGGGCCCACCATCTGATCCGTTATCCCCGGCGCATGGCAGGCCCCACAACTATTCTTGTCAAGGAACAACTTCCGTCCCGCCGCCACATCCCCGGCTGCCGGGCTCTCGCTCGCCGGGGCCGTGCGTGAGCGGTAAAACGCCGTGAGCCGGTCCAGGTCCGGCGCGCCTAGGTTGAATGCCGGCATTCCGCGATCCGGTAATCCCTCGGTCACGATTTCGCGAAACCGCGCCTCACGATGTCGCCGCGCCAAGCCCGGCGTCACCACATCCGGACCCCGCTCGCCACCCGTGCCGTCACCCCCATGGCAGCCTCCGCAGTGCAGCTCGAAGACTTCGTGGCCTGACTCGACGGCGCTCCCGTCACCGGGTCGAGAACCTTGTGCAGCAAGCGTCGCCCCTACCAGGAACCCTAGAAGGGTCGGCCGAGTCCAAAACTTGAGAGCACGGGTCACAAACACGAGTGATTGTAACCGGCTCCGAGGGGCAGAGGCACACCCTGTCGCTCCCGCCAAGCAGGCCGGGGCGAAGTACTATACTGAATGTTCGACCGTAGGACGCGATAAGGAGCCACCACCATGAATTCGCGGGTCAAGTTCGGCCTCATCACAGTCGTAATTCTCGGGGTGTTGGGCTGGCTGGCAATGGACGGAATCAACGCCAGTTCCACCTACTACGTCACCATCGAAGAGCTCACCGCCATGGACGATGTCGCCACGGCGCGGCGGTTGCGCGTGGGCGGTGACGTCAAGGATGACTCGATCATCATCAAGGGCGACCGGGTGGAGTTCACCATTACCCAAGAGGACCGCGAGCTGGACGTGATCTATATCGGGCGCGACCCTCTGCCCGACACCTTCCGCAACGGCGCGCAGGCGCTCGCGACGGGGCGGCTTCGCGGCGACAACGTCTTCGAGGCCCAGCAGATCCAAGCCAAGTGCGCGTCGAAGTACGAGGCCGATCCGGGTCAGGGCGCCAAGCCGGTGTACGAATCGAAACCCGTCGACAGTCAGGCGTCGCTGTAGCGACCGCTGCGCCCGCGGGTTGCCGGGGCCACGGGTGTAGCAGCCTTGGGGCGTTGATAGCAGTTGTGGGCTAGTCCAGCGGTGTAGTACCGTTCACTCACACTCACGGCATCTCCGAACCAACATGGAAAACATCGGATACCTCACCGTCCTCCTCGGTTTCTGCCTTTCCGTCTACGCCATCATCGCCGCTCTCGTCGGCAAATGGCGTCGGAACGCCTTCCTCGAACTCAGCGCGCAACGCGCCGTAGCCATGATGTGGGTCATGGTCACGACGGCCTCGGTAGTGTTGGTCTACGCGATCCTCACCGACGACTTCCGGCTGAGCTACGTCTATTCACGCAGCAACATGGACCTGCCCATCGCGTACAAGTTTGCCGCATTCTGGGGCGGGCAGGAAGGATCATTGCTCTTCTGGAGCTGGATCCTGGCGACGTACTCGTTCATCGCGGTCTACACGGCGCGGCGCAAGCACCGCGACATGATTTCCTACGTCGTCGCGATCATGATGACGGTGCAGGCGTTCTTCCTGATGCTGATCGCGTTCATCGTAAGCCCTTTCCAGGTGCTGATGTCGGGTCCGCAGATTACGCCGATGGCCGACGGCAGCGGACTGAACCCGTTGTTGCAGCACCCGATCATGGTGATCCACCCGCCGATGCTCTACCTGGGCTACGTGGGCTTCGCGGTGCCGTTCGCGTTCGCGATGGCATCGCTGATCACTAAGCAGCCCGGCGAACGCTGGATCCACACCACGCGCAAGTGGACGATGATCACTTGGCTGTTCCAGAGCATCGGCGTACTGCTCGGCGCACGTTGGGCCTACGCGGTGCTCGGTTGGGGCGGCTATTGGGGCTGGGACCCGGTCGAAAACGCGTCGCTTCTCCCGTGGATCACCGGAACCGCCTTTCTGCACTCGGTGATGATGCAAGAGAAGAAGGGCATGATGAAGGTGTGGAACATGGTGCTCGTCTCGGCCACCTTCCTGCTGTGCATCTTCGGGACCATGCTCACGCGCAGCGGCATGGTCAGCTCCGTCCACGCCTTCGCCCAATCGCCCATCGGCCCTTACTTCGTGTGGTACCTGACGGCCCTCACGGCGGGGACGATCTTCTTGATCTTGAGCCGTCTCGACTTCTTGAAAAGCGAGAACGAGTTGGACTCGGTCGTCTCGCGCGAATCGAGCTTCCTGTTCAACAACGTCGTACTGCTGGCCAGTTGCTTTGCCGTGCTGTGGGGCACGATGTTCCCCGTGATCAGCGAAGCCTTGACGAACGAAAAGATCAGCGTCGGGCCCGCGTTCTTCAACAAGGTCAACATCCCGATCGCTCTGTTGCTCTTGTTCCTGACGGGAGTGGGACCGTTGTTCGCCTGGCGGCGCACGTCCCTCGACAGTCTGCGGCGGAACTTCCAATGGCCCGCCATCGTGTCGTTGCTGTTGGGCGTAGGGCTGGTGGCAGCAGGCATGCGGCACTTCTACGCCACGGTGACCTTCATCCTTTGCGCCTTCGTCGCGATCACGATCTTCGCTGAGTTCTACCGCGGCTCGCGCGTGATCCAAGAAAAACAAGGGCTCTGGCTGGGACGAGCGATGGTCGAGCTCACGCATCGCAATACCCGGCGTTACGGTGGCTACCTCGTTCATATGGCCGTCGTGCTCATGTTCATCGGCTTCGCCGGCGCGGCTTTCAACCAGGACGCACAGATGGAAATGGAAGAGGGCGACATCCTCAAACTCGGAGTCTACGAGTTCCATCTCAAGGAACTCTCCGAGGACAACAACGCCAACTACCAAAGTGCCGCCGCGCTCGTCGACGTCTTCAAGCATGGCGAGTTGCTTGACACCATGCGCCCCGAGCGCCGCTTCTACCACGCCAGCGAGCAGGGCGTCGGAGAAGTCGACATCCGGGCGCGGCTCAACGAAGACATCTACGTCGTGTTCGCCGGCATGGCGACCGAGAACCAGCAACCGGTCATCCAGGTGTATATCAATCCGCTGGTGAACTGGATTTGGATTGGGGCGTTCGTGCTAGTGTTCGGCACGCTGGTCGCCCTGATTCCAAGCAAGATCAAGCTGATTCATCCCAGAACCCGTATCATCGGGACCGCGAGAAAACCTCATGCTGTGGTTGCGAAATAGTCTCGTACTGCTATTGCTGAGCACCTCCCTCCTGTTCGCGCAAAGGGTGAGCGAAGGCGGGGACGAAACCTATCGCAAGGTTCGCGAGGCCGGCGAGAAGCTGAAGTGCCAGTGTCCCTCGGGCTGTTCGTATACGGTCACGAGCTGTAACATGCTCGGGTGTTCGGGCAAAGCCCCCGCGATCGCGGACATCAAAAACTTGGTCGAGGCGGGCCTGCCGACCGAGACGATCGTCGAGCAGATGATCGCCAAGTACGGCAGCGGGGCGCGAACCGAACCGCGGACGGAGGGTTTCGGCCTGTTTGGCTGGGCGATGCCGTTTGTGGCGGTGCTACTGGGCTTGGCCGCGGCGCCGGTCGTCGCCTGGCACTGGCGCTCGAAGCACAAGCTCGCCGAGCCGGCGAATCCCGGTAGTGAAGAGGAACTGCAGCGGTATCGCGACCGGATCGAAAAGGATCTGGCGCAAATGGAATAGCCGATGTTGACCGTGGCTCTCGGCGTGCTGCTTGTGGTGCTGGCTTTTGCCGTGCCGCTGCTCGTTCGCGCCGATTCCCTGCTCCCGCCCGAACCGGAATCGCCCACACAGCATCTCGAAGACCGCAAAGCCGCGATCTACGAGAACCTGCGCGACCTGCAAGGTGAGTACCGCATGGGCAAGCTTTCCGACGACGATTACCAGGAGACGAAAGTGGACTTGCAGAAGGAACTTGCCGGCGTGCTGGCCCAGATCGAGGCCATCGAGTCGGGGAACGCAACCACGGAGGCGTCGGCGGAAGCCGCCGGGTAGGCAGCACCCCTCCACGAACCCTACATCCCGGCCCTACATTACTGATGGCGAATCCTCAATCAACGTTGGCTCGCGCGGCCCTGTCTTGCGCCGTTGTCCTGCTGCTCGCGGCCGGCTCCACCGCCTCGGCCCAAGTGCCCGTAGCCGGCACCGTCTACAACGAGACAACCGGGCAACCCACCGGCGGCGTCGCCCTAACGCTGGTCCGGTTCGTCGGCGGCATGTCGCCCATGGAAGAAGCTCTCAGCGGAGCCGACGGCAGCTTCGCGTTCGACAAACCGCTCCCATCCTCCGGTGGGCAGCCGATGCTGGGTATGGTCTGGGCCGAGCATGACGGGGTGCGGTATAGCACGGTGGTACAGCGCACCGCTTCGACCACCAGCTTGCGCGTGAAGGTCTATAGCACTGACGAGCAGAACCTGCCAAATCCCGATGCGCATGTCGTCATCCTCGAGCCGGGTGGCTCGGAGATGGTCGTCAACGAGAGCTTCATTTTCAACAACATCGGCACGCCGCCCCGGGCGTTCCGCAATCCCGAGCGGGGCACGGTGCGCTTTCTGCTTCCGTCCGAGGCGAAAGGCATCGTCCAGGTGATGACCAGTGGCCCGGCCGGCGTGCCGGTCAAAGGTACGGCCGAGCCAACCGGCGAAGGGAACACCTACAAGGTCGACTCCCCAATCAAGCCAGGTGAGAACCGAGTGGACATCACCTACCTCATGCCCCATGCTTCCGGCGACGTATTCCGTGGCGAACTCCTTTACGACGGGGTCGCCACCCGCATCGCCGCGCCGGATAGCGTGGTGGTCGAGGGCGAAGCGCTCTCGTCCCTGGGACAAGAGCCGCGCACGAAGGCAATGCTCTATGAGACCCCGCCCGTTCGCGAGTACGCCGTGACCGTCACCGGACAAGGCCGCCTCGCCCCCGAGAGGGCAGCCGGAGGCGGGCGTGGCGACGGGGGAGGCGGAGGCGGCGGAACTCTGCGTGTGGCCGCTGCACCAATCGAGACCGAGCTGATGTGGATTCTGGCCCTAACCGGCTGCATCTTTGCCGTGGGGTTCTACTACCTGTTTACGTCACGGGCGCAGGCGCAAGTGTCGGCGGCGCAAGCGTTGGCCGGACCGGGGCCGACGCAAGCCGCGGGGTCATCCGCCCGATCCCGCAAGCGCTCCGCTTCGTCCCGACGGAAGTGATGAGCGACCCCGCCATCCCGGCCCCAGCAATCTCGGCCCCCGCCATCTCCGTGCAAGGGGTCTGGAAGTTTTTCGGGGAGTTCCCCGCCGTACGCAACGTAAGCCTCGAGGTGCCGGGCGGCGCGGTGCTCGCGTTGCTGGGTCGTAACGGCGCCGGCAAGACGACGCTCATTCGCATGATGGCGGGGTTGCTGCGGCCGTCGAAGGGTGAGATCGCGCTCGGTAGCTCGCACCCGAACAACGGCGAGAGCAGCCTCAAGAATGGTGTCCCGGCGCCACCGCCGGTGGGCGTCGTCGGCCACGGCCAGTGGGTATATGAAGACCTGACCGCACGCGAGAATCTTGCCTTCTTCGCCCGCCTGTACGAGATCGCCGATGCCGAGAAGAAAACGAACGACTGGCTTGAGCAGGTCGGGCTGTGGACATTCCGCGACTCGCGCGTCAACGAGTTCTCCCGTGGCATGCGCCAGCGGTTGACCATCGCCCGCGCGCTTCTGCACGACCCGGAAATCCTCCTGCTCGACGAGCCCTGGACGGCGCTCGATGACCGTGCCATGGATCTGTTATCATCCCTTCTGCTCCAAACCCACGAGCATCAGCGAACGGTGGTGATCTGCTCCCACCAACTGCATGAGACCCTGCAGGTGGCCACCGATCTAGCCGTGCTCGAGCGGGGCCGTTTGATCTTCAGCGGCGCGAACCAGGACGCCTTCAAATCGTCGCCGCACGACTTCTACCAGCAAATCTCGTGACGCGTTTTCTCCGGCAGGCATGGACGATTGCCTCCAAAGACCTCCGCACCGAGCTGCGCAACAAAGAGGTCATCAACGCCGCGCTGGCGTTCTCGGTAGTCGTGCTTCTGCTGTTCAGCTTCTCGTTCGATCCGGTCAGCAACCCCGACGTGCGTGACATGGCCGGCGGGCTGCTGTGGATCATCTATCTGTTTGCGGGGATCCTAATCTTGAACCGCAGCTTTGCGCGCGAGGCGGCGAACGATTGCATGGAAGCTTTGATCGCGTCGCCGGTTTCAGGCGGGGCTTTGTTCGCGGGCAAGGCATTTGCGAACGGCGTGCTGCTGGTAGCGGTGGAGTTGATCTCACTGCCGCTGTTCAGCGTGTTCTACGGCGCGCGCTGGGGTGACAGCTTCCCTGCCCTGTTCTTGGTGCTGGTTCTGGGCACGTGGGGCTTCACGGCGGTGGGGACGATCTTCAGCGCGGTCACCGCGAACAACCGTTTGCGCGAGTTGATGCTGCCGTTGTTGGTGTTCCCGATCTGCCTGCCGGCGATGATGGCGTGCGTCGAGTTGACGACACTGCTGCTCATGGGCGAGCCCATCGGCGATTCGTTGGCATGGCTGCGCCTGCTGATCGGCTTCGACATCATCTTCACGCTGCTCGGTGGCGTCCTGTTGGAAGTGGTCCTCCTCGGCTGAGCAGCAAGCCGCGCCATTCAACGTAAGGGCACGCCACGCCGTGCCCGCCTGCCGCAACGCCGCGCGCACCCACCTGCTCACTCGTAGGGCGGCGTGCGTCGTTCTGTAGGGGCACGGCATGCCGTGCCCGACTGCTCGACCTACCGCAACATGAAGGTGTGTCTTGCAGTCGTGACAACAAGCCCGACCTTCACCAGGGGCTTCCTAGCCGCGAAGCGGCGACCGGATGTTAGCCTGGAGTGACGCCGCTAGGCGGAACCCCAGTATCGAACCTCTTGTGTCGGGAGCCCTGACAGGGCGATGGAAAAGCCTCGCCGGACCGAGCGGTTGTCGGTTCAACAGCAGTCCGTATCATCCGAACTCCGTTTCCATCCGCGCCCACGCCCCGACAAACAAAGCCCCCAACGGGGGGCGGCCCAACTATCAGCCCAGCGGCGTAAGCCCTGGGAAACCGTCACCCCAAACCCGGCCCGAGCCCTGGAAGAGGCGACTCAACCTCTGCGACTCGGCGCCGCACCCGATCCGACTCCCCGGCACGCGCGCAACCCAACCTTTCCCGCGCGCACCCGAACCGTACGGTGGGCCGCTGCGTCCACCCGTCAGCCGCCCGCCCCAACCGCATTCCGCCAACACCGGCGCGCGGCATCAACCCCGCAAACTCTCACGGCACCCACACCGCTTCGGCTTAGCCGCGCAGCGGCGGCCGGATGTCAGCCCTGGGTGCCGGGCGAAGCCGAAACCCAGGGTCCCGTCCTCCAAGGTGCTTGAAGCCCTGAAAGGGGCGCTGGACTACCCCTGAAACACCCACCTGAGCGCCCGGTCCAAGAAGTAGTAGCCTGTCCCCCAGTTTCCCCCCAGTTTCCCCCCAGTTTCCTCGTCAACATCAGGCCGGGTGAACACTTTCCTAGTATTCTGTTCACCTTTCTGCTTAGGTCGTGCATCGCTTCCTGCTCCACGCCGGGGGGCTGGCGTACCATGCTTCCCCGTCTCAAGGCGAGCTCCGGCGACTGTTTTTCTCCATTACGAAGCTTGATCCCCTATCATTGTTCCTGCCGGCGACCCCGCGCATGAAGAGCAATCGCCCATGACTGACGTCTTTACCATCCGTCCTCAACGGCGGGCGCCATCGGCGGCGCTCGTTCCCTATGTCCTGATTACGTTTGCGATCGCTTGGGGTATTATCGGGCTCTATATCTTTCGCCCGGAGCAGGCCGTCGCCTGGTTTGGCGAGATCACCGGCACACACCCGCTCTATGTCATGGCCACGTGGGCCCCCGCCTTTGCGGCATTCGCCGTGGTGTGTTTCTTTGGCGGCGGCGCCGGACTCAAGGCATATCTCACGCGCCTCGCTCTTTGGCGATGTTCAATCGGGTGGGGCGTGTTTCTGCTGATCGGGGTGCCGTTGACCTTCGCGGCGGGGGCTTTGGTGAAAGGCACGCTGACCGACCCATTGCCGTTCGACAGTCTCGGTTCTGCTTTGGCCCTGATGGGCTTCATGCTGTTTCTCGGGCCGGTGGAAGAGTTCGGCTGGCGCGGGGTGGCCCAGCCCCTTCTGCAACGGCACGTGGCTCCGATTTGGGCCGGACTGCTGATTGGCGCGACGTGGGGCTTTTGGCATTTCCCGGCCTTCTATTTGTCCGGGACGGTGTACACGGATTGGAGTTTTCTGCCCTTCTTTATCGGCAACGTCACCCTTGCCGTGATCGTGACACCGCTGTTCAATGTCTCGCGCGGCAGCATCCTCTTGCCGGCGCTGTTTCACTTCCAGCTGATCAACCCGCTTTGGCCGGATGCCCAGCCCTATGACACCTGGTTCTTCGTCCTGGTTGCAGTCGTCGTCGTCTGGGTGAACCGCAAGACGATGTTCACGCGGGAAGGCGCCGTGACCGAAGTAATCCCGGGCGCGAGTCGTTACAATCGGCGGGAGCCGCCCGTTGTGTCGTCACCCACCTCCTTCGCAAGCACACTCAGCTCCCGTTTGCGTGCGAGCGGGTCGGCATTGGTGGGGTTTCTGTTTCCGGGAGATGCGGAGAGGGACCCAGGCTTCAAGGAGGAGATCCGTCGTCGTTCGCTACGCGGAGTCTACATCCTTGTCGGCGTCACCGCGTTCATGCCGTTCCTAGCGCTCCTGTTTCATGGCCTAGCGAGTCTCTTTGAGCCGGAGCCGCAGATGTCGTCGCCTTCGACGCTTGTCCTGCTGACACTGGCGGGATGTGCGCTGGCGGCGACGCGCACCGAGCAAGGACGCCGACACGCCCGCCCGCTCGCATTCGCCATGGGGATCGGCGTATCGGCAATTCTCACTTGGTCGAACATCTTCGAAGACCCCGGGGATACAGCGACCGCAGTGTTGGAATCACTGATTGACGTGATGGTCGTATTGATCGTGGCCCTTGCTGCGATTCCGGCAAGACCGCTACAGATGTTCGCCTTTGGTCTGATCCTCATCTGGATCGACTTGGCGCTGGCTTCGCTCGCCGCCAGCCAGGGCCTGCTCGAGACCCCGCCCGCGCACTACTACTCGGGAGGACATCTGATCGCCGTGTTCTGCGGCGCGTTGTCTGGGCTTACGTATCAACTGCTCCATAACAGCTACCTCGGGCAACGCGAGCGACTCGCTACCCAGTCCCGCCTGTTGCACTCGGAGACGGCGATGTCGTTCGTTCGATTGTCGGCCACGCTCAGCCACGAGCTCAACTCTCCGTTGGGCACGCTCCGCAGCTCCGTCGCGTCGTTGCAAACGCTCGCAGCCAAACAGGACGCGCCCGAAGCTAACAAGGAACGCATGCGCGGACTCCAGCGCGACTTGTTCGACGTATCGGAGAAAGCCGTCGACAAGATCAGCAAAGCGGTCGACCTCATTCAGCGCTTCACAAACCTCGACCGCGCCGAAGTGACGCAGGTGGAAGTCGACAAGATGCTGCAAGACGTGGCTCAGATGGTACGCGCCGAGGACGAAGCTGGATCGGAGATCAGGCTGACAACAACGACGATGCCCGCGGTCAAGCTGAAGCCGCAGCCGATCAGCAGCGTCTTTTCTCGACTGATGCACAACGCGGTTAAGGCCAGCGCCGGTCGAGGCCCCGTCGAAGTGAGCGCAGGGCGGGAGAACGATGAGATCCTCGTTTCCGTTCGGGATCACGGCGAGGGACTATCGAGCCAGGAACTCAGCGAACTATTCCAGCCGGGTTTCAGGACGAGAGACGGGCGGGTGGAAGCCTCGAAGTGGGGACTCTTCACAGCGCGCCAAGTGATCCGCGAACACGGCGGCGATATCTCGGCGACACGAGCCGACAACGGCGGCACTCGGATTGTCGTCCGCCTGCCGGTGGACCGAGCGACCGGATCGATTTCGGAGTGAAGGCTCGCGTGTTTTCGCTCAATCGCGTCCGGCTTTTCCTACATACGCGGTGAAGCTATGTGACGTCACTTCCGACATGTCCGGTTCGCGGAAGTGTCTGGCGGGGCCCCCTGGACCATTGCTGGGCCCAAAAGGGGCTCAAAAGGGGACGGGCCCAAGAGGGGACGGAGCGGACGGAGCCCTTTTCGGTACGAGCCCGTAGCGCGGGTCTCGGTTTTGAGATCCGCGGTATTCCCCCAATCACCGATGTGGGGTATCCATTTGACTCAGGTGACCACAACATACTGTGGTTGGCCATTGGCGGCCCCCGGAAAGGCTTGCCGATAGCACCACGTTTCCAAGCCTGCGATGGCCATGGCGCGTGCGTAATCCTTGATCGGCCCGAAACGCAGCCTCGTGGCCCAATTGCCTGCAGACCGGCGTCTGGCGCCCCAGGGTGCATTCTGGGTGCAGTGTGCTGGCGTCCATGGATCGACCAAACCACAACGCCTAGGGGCTACCTGAGTCAAGTGGATACCCCATTTCACCGATTTCGGTCACAGAACTTTCAGGTTTTGATCTCCCTCATTCCACAACACTTAGCCTGCGCAGCCACCTTCCACGCCCACCACCCCACCGTATCCTGAGAGCGAAGAACGCCGGCCCAATGGCTGGCGTCCCGAGCCGCGCGGACCAAACCGCGCGGCTTTTCATTTTCAGGAGGACAACATTATGACGACGGACAAACAACGCAAGGCGAACCGACAAAACGCCAAGAAATCAACCGGCCCCCGCACCCCCGAGGGCAAAGCTCGCTCCTCCAAAAACGCACTCAAGCACGGCCTCCTCGCTCGCGACGCCGTCATGGCCGACGAGGACCCCGCCGAATACGACCGGCAACTCCAAATCCTCGAAGAAAACCTCTTCCCCAAGAACGCCATCGAATTCGAGCTCGTCCTCCAGATCGCCGACGCCCGTTGGCGCCTGCGCCGCATCACCCGCATCGAAGCCGGCCTCACCACCTACCAGTACCACGGTACCGACCGCGCCACCCGCGAACGCTACCCCAACACCGTCGTCCCCGGCCGCAACGGCGAAAACCAACTGCTGGGCAAAAGCATGCAGGACCACACCCAGGCCCTCCACAACCTGGCCCGCTACCGCACCATGACGAGCCGCGACATCACACGCGCTCTGCGGATGATCCGGCAACTGCGCAAAGACGAGTTCGAGTGCAAAGAGAATCGCGCGGCGAACGGGGCGATCCACCGTCCGACCGTCACCGACCCGGACCCCTACACCACCCCCGACCCGATGGAACCGCAACCGTCGCGCTACGAGCCCCCGGCAGCGGCAGCGCAGACATCCAACCCGATCGGCTTCCGCGCACAGTCGCAGCAAACCGAAGCGCGTAGCGCGGATCTCGCTTTTGAGATCCGCGGCCTTTCCTCCCAGTCCGTGCCCAGCCCCCAAGAGACGCTCGGCGACGAATCACGATTCACGAATCACGAATCACGAATAAGTGACCGCGGCCACAGACGAACCCAAGGCCCCATGAAAACAAAGGGCTTGAGCACCGCCGAAGCCCTCAGGACGAATTACGGAACGAACCGCACCCCCGTGGCGCCCGTTCCGAGCCGCCTGGCAACGGAGGTACTGGGGAGGTAATCGCCGCCCAACAGCGCAAAAACAACGTCGAGGCCAACGACAACATGAGACCCTACACCCGCAGTGCGCCTTATCGGTGACGGTTTTCTGGGACGGGAGTTGTGGCGACGTCTGGAACTGGATCGGTTCTTCGAGCAGTGTTTGGATCGCGGCCCAAAAAGGGGACGGCCTCTGCCAGCGAAAAAAGTACTCCGGTCGCGGGTGGCCGCCGAAGCGGTTGCGACGCGGCAAGCAGCAGGCGCTCTACATCCTCGAGGCCCAGGGCTTGGCCGTTTCCCAGTTCCAGCGGCGTGATCTGTAGTTCGGCTCGCCGCGTCGGCGGTCCTCCGGCGACGAACAGAGTAAGGATTACTCGCAAAAGTTACACACTGCGCCATTTCGCTCCAGTGCGCCTCCGCACCACTCCCCGCAGTCGCCACGGAAGGGATAGAGCCGCCTGACCTTTGCGGCACCCCATTCCCTCGTGTCGGTTGGACCCAGACCTGTCCCCGACCTGCTTTGGTCCTCGGGGTGCTTCCGGACAACGCGCAGATCCTCTCCGACAGAGCGGGGCAAGAACAGCCGGAGAGAGAAACGAGGGGAGAATGAGAATACTTTCCGATGGCCGACTCGCAAGCGCCCTTGTCGTGGGAGTCGCAGCCCTGCTGTCCTCCTGCGCATCGAAGGGCTTCGTGCGAGACACCGTGGGTCCTGTGGACGCACGTCTTGAGGAAATGGAGACTCGCACCGAAGAGAACGCGGCAGCCGTTGCGAAGCTTGATAGTGACTTGGCGAGGGTTGACGAGGTCGCGCAAAGTGCCGAGGACCGCGGCCTGGACGTTCAGAAAGCCGCCGCCGCGGCCGACGAGAAAGCCATCGAGGCCGGGCGCCAAGCCGACGGCGCCCGCGAGCTGGCGGAGGCGGGCTTAGGCCGCATTGACGGAGTTGAGCACGTGCTACGCGACCTTGACAATTATCGCCGGCTTGGCAAACAGAGCGTGCTGTTTGCGTTTGGCAGCAGCCAACTCAGCGACAACGCCGGCACCGAACTCGACGGGCTCATCAGGAAGGTGGAGGGCCACGATCGCTACGCCATCGAGGTAGTCGGCTTCACCGACTCGACTGGCCCCGCTGAGCTCAACTTGGAACTGAGCCAGAGGCGGGCTGACGCCGTGGTGCGGCATCTGACGCTGAAGCACAACATCCCCCTGTTTCGAATCTTCAATGTCGGTCTGGGAAAGCAGGTCCCGGTCTCGGACAACAAGACGCGCCAGGGGCGTCGCGAGAACAGACGGGTGGAAGTGAGCGTCTACGTCGCCGGTGCAGCCGTGCCTGCCGAGACGGCCGGCTCGTCTGCCGCCCGATGAAATGGGCCTACCACTTCGGTACTACTCAATCCGCGGGAAAGGACAATCAAACGAAGATGTGGGGACGCAAAGACCGACCCGAATCCGAACCAACTCCTACGACCCCCGAGGTCGAACCCCAGCGGCGGCAGCGGCAGGCTCGACCGCCATCCGCCGCACCAAGTGTCGCCAGGTTGGGGAAGTCGCTGAAGTTGAAAGGCAATCTCAGCGGAAAGGAGGATCTGTATATCGACGGTGAGGTGGAAGGAAATGTCCAATTCGAAAACTGCTGCTTGACCATTGGACCGAGCGGAACCGTCAAAGCCGACATCCAGGCCCGGTCCGTTGTCATCCTGGGCCGAGTGAAAGGAAATGTACAGGCTACCGACCGCACCGAGATCCGCAACAGCGGCAACCTGGAAGGCGATCTCATCACAGCCCGCGTTATCGTCGAGGAAGAAGCTATCTTCCGAGGCAGTATCGACATCGTCAAGCCGAAGGACGAGCGAGCGAGTAGTGAGGTCGCGAAGAGGGACGTACGGTCCTCAGGTATCTCGGAACCGAAGTCCACGCCCGAAACCGCCGCCGCCCGCGCCGCTAAAACGAGCTGAGCCGCCTCGCGCAGGCACGGTTGCCGACCTGGAAGAACGCCGAGTAACTGTCTAGGTCAGACGCCTCAAAAGCGTGCCCGATGGTTCGACTCCGCCCCAAGCCGAGCGAAGAACGCCGGAACGAGCAGCGACCGTCCATCACTCTGATAGACTGACCGCGATGGCGTTGCGGACGACTCGGCGTGAGCTGTTGATGGGCGCTGCGGGCGTGCTGCCGTTGGCGGGTGGTACCCGGCCCAAAGGCCTGTTGATCGACACGCACATCCACCTGTTCGCCGCCGATCGAGAGCGTTTTCCTTATCACAAGAACGGTCCGTATCGGCCGCCCGCGGCCGATCTGGAAGACTACAAGCCCTTCATACAGCAATCGAAGATCGACCACGTGGTGATCGTCCATCCGGAGCCGTATCAGGACGACCATCGCTATCTCGAACACTGCTTCCAACACGAGCCGTCGCCGGGCTTCTTCAAGGGAACGTGCCTGTTCGATCCGCTCGCGGACGACACGCCTTCGCGCATGGAAGCGCTGGTAAAGAAGCATCCCGGCCGCTTGGTCGCCCTCCGCGTGCACCAGATGCACGACCGGGACGAGAAGCCCTGGACATCGGGGGCCATCAAGAACCGCGACCTCGACGCGCCCCAAATGAAGCGCATGTGGCGCAAAGCCGGCGACTTGGGGCTAGCAGTCCAAGTGCACTTCAAGCCCTGGCATGCGCCGCGCATCGCAAACCTGGCGAGGCAAGTCCCCGATGCGCGCGTGGTGTTGGATCATCTCGGGGGGGCCGGCATGGGTACGGCGGCGGACTACCAACAGGTTCTCAAGCTCGCGAGACTGCCCAACACGGTGATGAAGTTCTCGGGCTGGCGTTACTCCTCGAAGCAGGACCATCCCTAACGGGACGCCAAGCCGGTTGTTCGCAAGGCCTACGACGCGTTCGGCCCGGATCGTATGATTTGGGGCGGCTTGGGGAAATCGACGGAGGATCTCGCGAAGGCTGTGGAAGTGTTTGAGCTGATGTTTGACTTCGCGTCCGAGGCCGACTGGGCTAAGATCCGTGGGCTGACCGCGAAGAATCTGTATCAGTTCTGAGCCTGGTTGAACTTCGGGACGCAGAGAAGTGAGTGAACCGGTTTCGATCGACGCCGCCGTGGCGTTCATGCATCCTGACGACGTTGCGAAGCTTTTCGTGCCAAGTTCACAGCGCGAACCAGTCACCATCGTCCCCGAGTATTCGCGCGACGAGGACGGCGTGGACACCGTGAAGGTGCTGATGGCGACCTCTCACCTGATCGTGTTCGAGGCGTCGCGGCCCAAGGGGTCGGTCGACCGCATGCATGTGCACCCCGACCATGAGTCGATCGGTTACCAGAAGAAGGGGCGCGTGCGGATGACGATCGGCGACGAGACGTCGATCGTTGAGGAGGGCGACAGCTATCGTCATCCGTTGGGCATGCGGCATCAGCACGAAGTACTGGAGGACTCGGTGCGCATCGAGATCAAGTACTATCCCGAAGGAAAAGCCATCGAGTCGTGGAACGCGCTCGTCGGGCCGCACTCGGCTCCGGCAGCGGAGGACAACGGCTGAGCGCGCCGTGCCGGTGAGAGTCAGCGTCGTCCTTCCTGTCTACAACGAAGAAAGGCTGCTTGAAGAGGCCTTAGACTCACTGCTCGGGCAGACCGAGCGCGACTTCGAGGTGATTGCCGTCGATGATGGATCGACAGACGGCACGCCGGCGTTGCTCGATCGGTTCGCCGCGCAGCACGGGCGGGTGAGGCCGGTACAGCAGCCACATGCGGGGATCGTGGCGGCGCTGAACCGTGGGCTGGCCGAGGCGCAGGGAGCCTACGTTGCCCGCATGGACGCCGATGACGTTGCAAATCCTGAACGGTTGAGGCTGCAGGCGGATTTTCTCGACCGAGAGCGGGGCATCGGTCTCGTCAGCAGCAGGGTCGAGTATCTCGGCGACGTCGAGAGGAACGCTGGGCTCGCTCACTTCGTCGCGTGGACGAACTCGCTAACGTCGAAAGAAGACATTTCTCTCTATCGGTTCGTTGAGTCGCCGCTTGTTCACCCCAGCGTCATGTTTCGGCGAGAGTTGGTGGAGCGATTCGGCGGCTATCTCGACGGCCCATTTCCCGAGGACTACGAGTTGTGGTTGCGCTGGATGGAGAGGGGTGTGCGGATGGCCAAACTCGAGGAGACGCTTATCGAGTGGAGGGAGCGGCCGAACCGCCTCACACGCATCGACCCGAGGTACTCGGTGGATGCGTTCTACCGGACCAAGGCGCCGTACCTCTATCGTTGGCTCGAGCGGCATAACCCGCACCATCCGGCAGTGATTGTGTGGGGGTCGGGCCGCACGTCCCGGCAGCGTTTGCGGTTCCTGACAGACCTGGGTGTGCGCGTGGAGGCCTATGTCGATATCGCTCCACGCAAGATCGGCCAACGGATCGGCAAAGTCGAGGTGATCGGCCCAGAGGCGCTGCCGGATCCCAGCCGGTGCTTCGTGCTGGCCTGGGTGGGATCTCGTGGTGCGCGAGAGCTCATCGAGCGGGAACTGAGCAGGCAGCAGCGCCGCCGGGGCGCCCACTACCTGCCGTGCGCGTGAGGGGAGCGGCGGCGGTGGAACAACGAGCGCTTGCGCCAGGCCCTGCGGATGCCGGCTACCTGGCGCAAGCGAGCTGTTCCGCGAATCTGAGAACCGAGGAATCGGTGCAGTCAATCTCATACGGGGGCAAGGCTGGAATCTTACGCCACCTCGCTCCCCGGCCACTTCAGAGAATTGCCGCCCAGATCAGACGGCTAGCTCGTGGCCGCCTTTTGCTTTGGTCGCGGCCGCCGGCGCCTGGTTCGGCTGCGTGACCTGGGTCGGCGACCATCGGCCTCGCGTCCGGGGTTTTCATTCCTGGCGAGGCGCTCGCGTGGTTCGGTCGGGGTGACCGTCTCCACCGCGAACTCGGGAATCTCCCGCCGAGGGATCTTCGATTTCAAGACGCGCTCGATGTCGTGGACGGCGGGTAGTTCTTCGATAGCCGCGAAGGTGTAAGCCTTGCCGCTTTTCTCGGCGCGGCCGGTGCGGCCGACGCGATGCGTATACTCATCCGGCGTCCCTGGCACGTCGAAGTTGATCACGTGCGAGATGTTGGCTACGTCGATGCCACGCGCCATGACGTCGGTCGCCACGAGCACATCAACCCGCCCCTCGCGAAAGCCCTTCATCGCCCGGTCGCGCTGCGCCTGCGTCATGTTGCCTTGGATGGCCGTGGCGTTGTGTCCTGCCTGGCTGAGTTGCTCGGCCAGCCGCTTGGCGCGATGCTTCGTTCGTAGGAAGACAAGAGCCGACCTGAATTCATCGCCTTTCAACAAGTGGCGCAAGAGCTGCGTCTTCTGCGTTGCTCTTACGAAGTAGAGCGCATGCTCGATCGTCGGCGCCGGAGTGGAGTGCCCCAACTCGGCTACGTGACAATCCGTTAACAGGTCGTCGGCCAGCGAGCGGAGTTCTCTCGGCATCGTTGCCGAGAACAGAAGGTTCTGGCGCTTTGCCGGCAGTAACGCCAAGATACGCCGCAGGTCGGGAAGAAAACCCATGTCGAACATTCGATCGCATTCGTCGAGCACAAGGGTCTCAATCCCACCGAGAGGCACATGACCCTGTCCCTGAAGATCGAGGAGCCGGCCGGGACAGGCGATCAAAATGTCGGGCCGCTTGGCCAGACCGCGAATCTGTGGGGGACTTGGAACGCCCCCGTAGATGGTGATCGCCGTCACTTCCGCGAACTTGGCCAAGGAGCTGATCTCGGTATGGATCTGCATCGCCAGTTCCCGCGTGGGAACAACAATCAGGGCTCGCGGACCTCGTTTCGGGTTGGCGAGCAAACGTTCGAGAATCGGCAAGGCAAAGGCCGCCGTCTTGCCGGTGCCGGTCTGGGCTAGGCCCAGCACGTCACGCCCGGCGAGTCCCGCCGGGATGGTCTCCGCCTGGATCGGCCACGGCTCGGAAAAGCCAAGGCCCTCGATGCCACGCTGGAGACTTGTTCGCAGGTTGAACTGCGAGAACCCGGTCTCAGACCGGGAAGAAACTTCAATCATGTAGAAATTCACCTTTCAGTGGCCGCCGCGCCGTGCGCGTACGAACACCGCATCATTCAAACCCATACAACAGCGATAGGTGTGAGGGAGACTCAAACGACGCGATCTGTTGTCAGGAGACCCTGTTGTGCGTCGAGGCCACCGGGCGGCGGCCGGTCAGATACTCTGCGTATATTGTACTACAGATGGCTTGCATGGGCTTCACTTCCTCCGCTTGGACATCGGTAACGTCCCGGATCGGTTGTTGGCCGGCGATCGTGGTGCTTGTGTGTTCGCTGGGTGCGGGCGCGGCACGGGGCGAGCCGGTCGTGCCGGGGTATGAGTTGATGCTTCGGCAGCCCGGCGCTGATCTCCCCGAGGTGGGCCGGTTGTTGCTGGGTGAGTTGGGGTGCGCGAACTGCCATGAGCCGGACGGGGATGCCAAGGGTTCGGGCAGCAAGGCTGGTCCAGTGTTGACGGGGGTCGGGTCGCGTCTGAGGGCGGGCCACCTGCTGCGTTACCTGACGGACCCGCAAGGCGTGAAGCCCGGCACAACCATGCCACGGGTGGGGCGTCACCTCACGGGAAGCGCGCGCCAGGAAGCGATGGCCGCACTGGTTCAGTTTCTGCTTTCGTCGACGGACGATACGTCCACGAGGAGCCGCATCGAGGGAGACGCGGGACGCGGGCAAGCGCTCTACCACCGCGTGGGTTGCGTGGCGTGCCACGAACCGGATGCCTCCTATCGGCCGGCGAATTGGGGTCCGGACGTGCAGCCGCGGAAACCCACCCCTGCCTCGGCGCCCCTCGGGTCGATGACAGTCGGGGAGTTGGGTCAGAAGTATAGGCCGGGACAACTCGCACGATTCCTGCTCGATCCGCTGCAAACCAGACCGTCGGCTCGTATGCCGCGGACGCCGTTGACCGAGCAGGAAGCGGCTGACCTCGAAGCGTATTTGGCCGGCGGCAAGGCCACGCTGGATGGGTCATCGAAACTCGACTTAACAAGAGCGGCGCAAGGCAGGGACCTCTTCAGCGAGGTAGGTTGCGCGTCGTGTCACGAGATGGTGGTCGACGGCACGAACCTTAAATCGAACGTTCGTGTGAGGCCTCTTGCCGAACTGCGAAACGCGCTAACGCTCGGTTGCCTGGCCGATTCTCCGCCCCCGCAGCACCCGACTTCGGGTTGACCGACCGGCAGAGGAAGTCGCTGCGGCAAGCGATCGGCAGCCCGGCCGCGGAAGGGACGGCGCGCCCGCCACAAAGCGCGACTCAACAGAATGTCACCGCGCTGAACTGCCTGGCGTGCCATGTGCGAGACGGCATCGGGGGGCCGGACATGGCTCGGGCCGCTTATTTCGAAACGGTCGAGGAGCGCGACCTGGGCGATGAAGGGCGCTTCCCGCCGGGGCTCACCGGCGTCGGACGCAAGCTGACCGCGGAGGCACTTCGCCGCTCCATACATGGTGGCGATACCGTTCGGCCGTACCTCGCGACGCGCATGCCGGACTATGGCGCGACGCACGCCGCCACTCTCGCCGAGTTGTTCGAGCAGGCGGACCTCAGCGGCGACATCACGCCGGTCGAGCGCAGAGGGCGCAACCGCTACGGCCGCCAGTTGGTCGGACAGGGGGGCCTCGGTTGCGTCGGGTGCCACGACCTTCGCGGGCGCAAGTCGTCGGGCATTGGCGCGATCGACCTGGCCCACTCGCCGCAGCGGCTGCGGGTCGAATGGTTTCGCGATTTTCTGATCGACCCCGCCCGCTTCGCGCCGGGCACGCGCATGCCCTCGTACTGGCCCGGCGGCCTGGCGGTCAACAAGGAAATCCTTCGCGGCAACACGGCACGCCAGATCGACAGCCTGTGGGTCTACCTGATGGAGATCGACCAGACGCGCCTGCCAGAGGGCATGGAGGAGAAAGAAGCTTTCGAGTTGAAGCCGATGGATCGGCCCATCGTGTTCCGAACGTTCATGACAGGCGTCGGCATGCACGCCGTGGCCGTTGGGTTTCCGGAGCAGATCCACGCCGCGTTTGACTCGCAACAGATTCGCTGGGCACAGGCCTGGCGGGGACGCTTCCTCGACGCGGAGAGCACTTGGGACGATCGCTTCACGCCGCTCACTCCCGCCTTGAGCGACGACCTCGTGGCGCTGCCGCCGGGGCCGCCGTTCGCCATTCTTGCCGGCGAGAACTCCCCGTGGCCCGACGCGGGCGGCTTCCCTGCCGGGTATCGCTTCGGCGGGTTCCGTCTCGATGAAGGCGGCGTGCCGACGTTTCTCTACGAGTTCGAGGGCCTGCAAGTCGAAGATCGAGTCACGCCAATGCCCGATGGGCGTTCCTTGCGCCGGGAGCTGCGCGTGCGGGGCTCGGCGCGAGACCTGTGGTTCCGGACGGGTGTCGGCGAGACGATTGAAAAGCTGAGCGACGGCGGCTACCGGATTGACGGGCGGCTGCGGGTTCGATTCGAGGGGGTCACGCCGGTGATTCGGCAGTCGAGTGCCCGCACGGGCCGGGCGCGTAGTGGTGAAGTGCGTCAGGAATTAGTCGCCCCTGCAGACATGGAAAGCGATGAACTTGTTTTAGTGCAGGAGTTTACGTGGTAAAGAAGAACCTTTGCTTGAGTCTCACGCGCAGCCTCCGGCCGATGCCGCTCCCGACAATCGCGTTGATCGCCCTGCTGACGGCCGGTGCCGTGGCCGCGCAGTCCGAAGACGACTACTACAAGATGATCACCCTGCCGACCCCGAAAGATCTCAGGCTCGAGGTCAGCGGATTGGCACTGCTCCCCGACGGGCGCATCGCCGCCGCGATTCGCAAGGGCGAAGTGTGGATCGCAGACAACGTGTACGACGACCCGCCGACCGACGTCACTTACAAGCAGTTCGCCGGCGGGCTGCACGAACCTCTTGGGCTGGCTTACAAGGACGGTGACCTCTATCTCGTCCAACGCACCGAACTCACCCGCCTGCGCGACACCGACAAAGACGGACGAGCCGATGAATACCTGACCGTTGCCAAGGGTTGGGGCGTGACGGGCAACTATCACGAGTACGCCTATGGTCCGAAGTTTGATCCGGCCGGGAACATGTGGATCACGCTGAACTCCGGGCTCGGCAAGAAACCGAACCCGTCCGACGACGCCTGGCGCGGGTGGAGCCTGAAGGTCCTACCCGACGGCGCTTGGCAACCGGTCTCCGGAGGCATGCGCTCGCCCTCGGGGATTGGCATCAATGCCGAGGGCGACGCATTCTACACCGATCAACAAGGCAACTGGATACCGACGAACATGTTGAGCCACATGCGCGAGGGAGTATTCCACGGCTACGTCGATGCGTTGAAGCACTGCGACCGACCGGGTGCGACATTCGAGTACAAAGGCCCGGTGCCCAAGGGGTTGTCGTACCCCGAGGCCATCAAGCAGATCCCACCGCTGAAGCCGCCGGCGATCTGGTTTCCCTACCGCAAGGTTGGCATGAGCGCCACCGCTGTCGTGCTCGATTCGACGGGCGGCAAGTTCGGCCCGTTCGCCGGACAGATGTTCGTGGGCGACTTTACGCTCTCGCTGATCAGACGCGTGTATCTAGAGAAAGTGAACGGCGAGTATCAGGGCGCGTGCTTCGTTTTTCGCGAAGGGTTCGAAAGCGCGGTCGTGCGCATGGAGTTCGGCGAGGACGGCTCGCTGCTGGTCGGCATGACCAACCGAGGCTGGAACTCGCTGGGTACTCGCTCGTTCGGGTTCCAGCGCCTGGTCTGGACGGGCAAGACCCCGTTCGAGATGAAGACGATCGAGGCACGCCCGGATGGTTTCGAGCTGAGTTTCACGAAGAAGGTGGATCGGGCTGCGGCCGCGGCGGTTTCTTCTTATGAGATGAGCAGCTACACCTACCACTATCACCAGACTTACGGGAGCGAAGAGATCGACACCAAGCCGCTGCTGGTCAAGTCCGCAACGGTCTCGCCCGACGGGCTTCGCGTGCGGCTGGTGGTTGACGGGTTACGAAAAGGGTATGTGCATGAACTCCACGCCGACGGGGTGCGGTCGGCCGGTGGGGAGAAGCTCCTGCACGCGGCCGGATACTACACGTTGAATGAGCTCCCGAGGTGAGTGACAAGGCCATCGGTTTCCGATAGTGTAAGAAAGAAGCTGTCGCAGCCATGACCGTCACAATTCATGTTCCACCCGAGAAAGAGGCGGCGCTCAAAGCGCAGGCGCAGGCGCAGTCGCGGGGCTTGAGCGTCGAAGAGTGGCTCCTGCGCCTTGCCGAAAACGCCACCGGAGAGCCCGCTCCGGCTGGCAATCTGGTCGATGTGTGCGCCATGGTGAGGGGCTTGGCGGACGATCTGGATTTCAGCCGCAACGCTTCCACTAGTCGCACTGTCGATCTATGAGCGGCTTCTTGCTCGACACCAATGTTCCTTCAGAACTCATCCGCACCGCTCCTAATCAACGGGTGAGCGACTGGGTTTAGCGCCAGGACGTCGAATCGCTCTATCTGAGTGCAGTGACGATCGGCGAGTTTCGCAAAGGGTTCACCACTTTACTGGATGGCAAGCGACGTACGCGAAATCGCCGCAAAGTTTGCTGCTGACGGGCCTACGCGAGCCGAGACTTCGCTGTTCGACGCTCGTGGCGCCAGGCCAGTACACCTGTCACTGGGAATGCGACTAACATCAGGAACATGCTGACCGCCAGCAGAAAATCGCGGATAGGGTCTCCTTTTTCATAGTGATACTGCAGCAACGCAAGGGCCACCGCCCAAGAGAACTCAGCCGCCATCAGCCTGACGAACTGTCGCGAAGTGCGAACCTGTTTGACCGTCTGCTCCCGAACGCTTGGCTTGTAAGGCCAACGCATGTTCATGATGAGTTGTAGAAATTGGTGCCTATCCAGATGAGAGTGGTACCGCCGAGCAGGTAACCGAAGTCCGTAATCGGCGCTTTGACGACGACGAAAAAACACAAACGCAAGGCCAGCGACGGAGATGAGCTGAGTCAACTTCTCTGGCAGCGACCAAGGTACCGGAGGTGTGCGAGCAGAACGGAGCTTCACCAGCTTCACGGGAGCATGATAGCAGCCGTCGCACCGGTCGAGCAGGGCTTGGGGCACCCTGGGCTATGTCAGCCACTCCAGTTGGTGTCTGTCAGCTCCCTTATTCGTCGGCAGGATTCTAGCGGTCACGCAAAACGTGGCCGAGCGCTGGGGAGAGCTTGATGGCCGGCGGCAACTAAGCGGTCGACCACTAACACCGCCGATGGCCTGTTCTCGGCCACCGCACTCGAACATGAACTCACCCTCGTGACACGCAACGTGAAGGACTACGCCGATCTGGGCGTCACGATCTTGAACCCATGGGAAAGCGCATGAGCAGCGCTACGCTGATCAAGCCGTGGTCAAAGAAAAAACCACAGCTAACCAAGCTCTTGCGTCCTTTAGCTCTTCAGGAGCACCACGCCCTCCCTCTCAATCCGCGCGAACATCTGCTTATACTCCGCCGACCCATCGTCGTCCCAATACTCGGTCTTGATCGGCAGGTCATACCTCATCGGGATTAACCGCGAGCGGTCGGGGCGCACCATGAAGATCGAGTTCTTCGGGTCGGCAATGTTGTACATCTTCGTGCCGTTGTCGAACTGCGTCTTGATGATCCACTTGTGCTGCTCGGGGAGCTTCAACTTTTTCAAACGGTCGAGCTCGGCCGCATCGAGTTCGACGCCGAGGCCGGGCGTTTCCGGCACGCGCAGCAAGCCGTTGACGGGCTGCATGCGATTCTTGACCACGTCGGACTTCCATCGCTCCGACGTGCTGATGAAGTGAAAGCTCGCCGTCGGGAAGGCCGACTGCATATGCGTGGTCATCGCTCGCGTGATGTCGCCGCCGACGTTCTGCAACATGAACGGCACGTTCGCCGCCTCGAACAGCCCGGCGCGGCGCATGGCCATGCCGATCCTCGAATGGCCGAGCATGTAGGCGTCGGCCGCGCGGTTCAGGACGGAATACGTGAACTGCATGGCGGAATGGTGCAGCACCAGCGGCAGCTTCAGGCGCTTGCGCAGTTCGATGTAGCCATCGATCTCGTTCGGCAGGAGCGGGTCTTCCAAGCAGCCGGAGACGGGATAGGCGGCCATCGCTTCGAGCAACTCGAACATGTGATCGTCGGTGCCGCCCATGGTCAGGTCGTAGTGGACCTTGAAGCCCTTCGGCGCGACGGCCTGCATGGCCTCGATCTGGTCGAAGATGTTTTCGAAGGGCGAGAGGTGGAACTTCATCCAGGTGTAGCCCTGCGCCGAATACTGCTGAACGGCTTCAGCCATGCGCTTGGGGTGCGTGGAGACGGTCCACGAGGAGACGGGCACCCAGCGGCGATAGCGTTGACCGAACAGCTTGTAGACGGGGACGCCGGCGGCCTTGCCCATCAGGTCGTACATCGCCGTGCCGAGTTGCAGTGAGGTCTCGTCGCCGACCCAATCGAAGGGGCTGGTGCCGATGTACTTCTCGACGACATCCGCGGCTTCCTTCTGCCCCTCGCCCAGCCCAACGAGGCCCTTGTTGGTATGGACGAGGTAGACCGAGCGCGTCGTGGGGCCGTGGTAGTGATTGAGCTGATAGGCGATCCAATCGTCGTAGTCGACGGCAATGTCGTGGGTCTCGATGTTGGTGATGCGGATGTCGCCGAACACGGAGTCGGCTGTCTTCTTGGCTGCGCGTGCGGGGTCGGCGGTGGCGGCGAGTAGCCCCCCGAAGGCGCCCGCGCTGGTGGCGAGAAAGCGGCGCCGGCTTAGCGCGTGGGCATCGGGTTCCCGACTCATCTGTGATGTCAATTGCCTACGATTCATTGTCTCCTCCTGAAACCGTCTGGGTAGATGGCCCGCGGCTCGTTAGCGGCCCCGCTGTCGACGTCCGCACGCGGGCACGGCATGCCGTGCCCCTACATTGCGAACTGCGCTCCCAACACTGGAACTGCGCCGGTTTCCTTATCACGGACGGCTAGTGGTGGACAGTATACGGCTAGTGGTGGACAGTATAGCGCCGCGGAGAAACGCGATGGCGCGATCGACGATACAATCTCCGCAAGTAGGAAGCTGGGTTCGGGAAGGGGTACTCGATGTTGTTTTCACGTTCTTTGGGGGCGGTTGGAGCGGCCTTGGTCATCGCAGCGGTTCTGTCGGGGCCGGTGGCCCGCGCACAGCCGGTCACCCGTGCCGACCTCGCGAAGGCGGCCGGCGACAACTCGGCATGGCTGATGTACGGCCGCGACTATTACGGCCAGCGCTTCGTTAGGCTCGACCAGATCACGCCGGACAACGTCAGCCGGCTGCACCCAGCCTGGGTGTTCGCTACCGGTGGCGAGAATCGCGGGTTGGAAGCCACGCCGCTGATTCATGAGGGCGTGCTCTACCTCTCAGCCGACGAGTCGCGGGTGTTCGCGATCGACGCCCGCACCGGCGCGAAGAAATGGAGCTATGACCCGAAGATGTCCGATGACGTCGAGCGCGTCTATTGCTGCGGGTCAATCAACCGCGGCGTCGCGCTGTTCGGCGAGTTGGTGTACATCGGCACGATGGACGCGCGGCTGGTCGCACTCCACAAAGACACCGGCAAGGTGGTTTGGGAGGCCGAGGTCATCGACTGGGAACAAGGGTATAGCATCACCGGCGCGCCGCTGGTCGTCAACGGCATGGTGCTGACCGGCGTGGCCGGCGGCGAGTATGGTATCCGCGGCTTCGTCAAAGCCTTCGACGCCAAGACGGGCGAGCTGCGCTGGACGACCTACACCATCCCCGGTCCGGGCGAACCCGGCAACGACACCTGGCCCGGCGACACCTGGAAGCACGGCGGCGGCTCGACCTGGACCACTGGCGTCTACGACCCCGAGCTGAACCTCGTCTACTGGAATACCGGCAACGCCGCACCGTGGAACTGCCACGTACGCAAGGGAGACAACGAGTGGACCGCCGCGACCATCGCCATCGACGCCGATAGCGGCGAGATCCGGTGGGGCTACCAGTACACGCCGTGGGACTGCTGGGACTACGACGCCGTCAGCACGCCCGTGCTGGCCGACGTGACGCTCGGCGACCGGGGGCTCGTCAAGGCCCTATTCCACCACGACAAGAACGGCTTCTTCTATGCGCTCGACCGCACCAACGGCAAGTTCATCTACGGCGAGCCCATCGTCCCCGGCATCAACTGGGCGTTCGGGCTTGATCCCCAGACCGGCCGCCCCGACGTGAATCCGGAGATGGTGGCCGAGTCCGGCGGGCCCGAAGTCGGCCCGATCATCCCCAGCCTCGAAGGCGCGATCGACTGGCAGCCCTTAGCCTACAACCCGGATCGCAGCACGCTCTACTTCATGTCGAACCAGTGGGCCATGGGCTACAAGTTCTGGGCCGAAGATCAGTTCGAGCCGCCGACCAAGGGCGAGTGGTATCTGGGCGGGGACTATCAGCAGTACTTGACGAGTGACAACCCCGGCAACTTCGTCGCGTTCGACGTGGTCACGCGCAAGGTGCTGTGGCGCAGCGTGAGCCCGGCCCCGTTCTGGGCGGGCGCCGTCGCTACGTCGAGCGGGCTGGTCTTTACGGGCGACATGCGCGGCTACTTCATGGCACTCGACGCTCAGAGCGGCAAAGTTCTGTGGCAGTTCCAAACCGGCTCGGGCATCATTGGCAGCCCCATTACCTATGAACTCGATGGCACGCAGTACGTCGCGGTACCGTCGGGGGGCATCGGCGGCGACATGACGTTCTATTACACCGAGCCGAAGGCCGGCAATCTATGGGTGTTCGCACTCGATGGAGGTGGCCCGGCGCGCGTCCAGCCGGGGACGAACTTGACCACGCTCGAAGGTGGCTTGCCGCGAGTGGGGGAACCGGGCCATACGCTCGGCGGCCGGGTTTTGGCGGGATACGGCTTCCCACCCACCGAAGGCAGCGAACCGATCAAGACGGCGTCCCCGCCCGCCATGCCCACATCGGCCGAAGGGAAGGCTGCCAACCCTCTTCTAGGCAACCAGGAGGCGATCACCCAGGGCGAACGGATCTACCGCGGGCGCTGTGTAGGTTGCCACAAAGCGGGCGGGGGTGCGGGCCCGACTATATTCAAGACCAAGCTCGGCCCCGGCCGGTTCATCGAAACCGTGACGAATGGACGCCAAGGCACCAACATGGCCGCGTTCGGCCAACTGCTCTCGCGGAACGAGATCTGGCAGGTTCACGCCTTCCTGATGTCTCGTGACTCTCTCTGAGCGGGGGGCCGCGGCTCTGTGTCAGTCAAGGCTTTGGTCCGACCGGAGAAAACTCGCGCAAACGATGGACTACCGCGGCGACCCTCTCAATCACGTAGTCGACCTCTTGTTCGGTGTTGAAGCGGCCGAGCCCAAACCGCAGCGAGGCGTGAGCGAGGCCCTCGGGGACGCCCAACGCGCGGAGGACGTGACTCGGTTCTGGTTCAGCGGTGGTGCAAGCCGAGCCGCTCGACACGGCCACGTCGTCGAGACCCATCAGCAGCGACTCGCCGTCAACGCCGGCGAAGCTCAGGTGCAGGTTGTTGGGCAGGCGGTGATCGAGGCTGCCGTTGATCGAGACATCGTCCAATGCGTTGACTAGCCCCTGCTTGAGGTGATCCCTCAACGCGCCCACGCGGAGTGCTTCGGTGTCCCTTTCCGCCGCCGCAATCTCGCCGGCCTTGCCCAGGCCCACGATGCCCGGCACGTTCAAGGTCCCGGAACGCATACCACGCTCGTGCCCGCCTCCCTCGATCTGTGCGGTGATCTCGACGCGCGGATCGCGCCGACGGACGTACAACGCGCCGGCCCCTTTGGGACCGTAGATCTTGTGCCCGCTGATCGAGAGCAGATCGATGTGGTCGGCCTCGACGTCGATCGGGATCTTGCCGAACGACTGGGCTGCGTCGACGTGAAACAGCACGCCATGGCGGCGCGCGATCCCACCGACTTCGCGGATTGGCTGGATCACTCCGATCTCGTTGTTGGCGTGAAGCAAGGAGATGAGGAGGGTCTTGGGGGTGAGGGCCCTTTCTAGAGCGTCTTCCAGGGCGCCGAGGTCGAGCAGGCCGTCGGGTCCCACAGGCAGGTGCGACACGCGAAAGCCGCGCCGCTCGAGCCGTTTGACCGTATCGAGGACGGCCTTGTGCTCGGTTTGCCAGGTGATGATGTGGTCGCGATCGGCGTGGCGCTCGGCGACACCCTTGAGGGCCAGGTTGATCGACTCGGTCGCGCCGCTGGTGAAAACAATCTCGCGCGTGCGGGCGCCAATGAGGTCGGCCACTTGGGCTCGTGCTGTCTCGACGGCCTCTTCGGCCTTCCACCCGAACGGGTGATTGCGGCTGGCTGCGTTGCCGAAGTGCTCGGTGAAGTAGGGGAGCATGGCGTCGACCACGCGTGGGTCCACCGGGGTGGTGGCGTGGTGGTCCATGTAGATGGGAAGTTTCACGGATGGCGACAAGGGGCGGGCAAGGATGTTTTCAGCTTAGGAATGGTGTGCGGGGGTGTCAATGTGTGGTTGGCTGGAAGGGGAAGGTGAAAGCGTGCCGAATCCCAGGTTTCTGGCGCGCCATGCCACTCTGAGCGGCGGACCTCGGTCAGCGTTGAACCGCGCCCACGTGCAACCAGCCCAAGAAGTTTCAGCGGGGCTCGAAGGGGCTCAACGCAGGCTTACGCCTGCGGCTCTGAGTTTGCTATTGCGGCCTCCTCCGCAGCTCGATGCAGTTCGGTTTACTTCACCTCGAAGCGCAGTGATCGCGTCTCCTCGATGATGCGTTCCTCGACACGCTCGAATACGTCGACTTCAAATGGGCGGTCGAGCGTGTTGCCCGCCAGGTCCTCGAGGACGGTGCCGACTTCCAAGTAGTAGCGGTCTGGTTGCCATGGGCGGCTGGGCGTGAAGCTCCAGCGTGTTTCCTGCTGATCGACCTGGATGTCACCCTCCACGGGCAACCTGGCTGGGGTCACCACTTGTAGCAGCCGCAACAAGAGCGCGTGGTCAAGGGGTTCGGGAAAGGTGACGGTCAGGGCGTCGGCGGTACCGGCCGCGGGTGGGGTGAGCTGCCACGCGGCGAGGTCGGGCGGTTCGCGGTCCGCCGGACGGACGGTGAACAGTTTCTTGTGATCGTGGGCCAGCGGACGGCGTTTCGCGTCGGGCCAGGCGCGGTCGACCACCAAAGTGTAGCTTTCGCCCGCTTCGATCGGGACGCCCATTTCTTCGCGCGGCAATAGCCCGCGCTTGACTCGGCCCGGGTCGAAGAACACGGTCAGCCGCCTTGCGTCGCGGTCCCATAACTCCTGGTCGAGTTCGAGAAACGGCAGGTCGATTTGCTTGCCGCTCGCGTCGAGCAGATACACGTGGCGGTAGGCCTCCCCGCGGCTCATGGATGCGGAGAAGTGGATGTAGAACTTCAGTTGGTTCTCCGGCAGGTGATTCGATGAAGGGTAGATGTGCTCGACGACGGTGGGCGGCTCGGGCGCTGCTTCGGGGATCTCGAATACCTTGACTAACGGTTTGGACCCAGGAGAGCGCAGCACCGCGCGGTAACGCATGCCGGGCTCCAACGGGAAGCGTGGTTCGAAGACAAGGGCTCCGGCCTCGGCGCGATGGGAGCCCAGGATTGGGGGTTGGTCGGTGGTTAAGGAACCGTCAGGGGCTTCCACGTACACCGCGAAGGCGTTGTGCCATTCGGTGGGGGAGTGGTTGACGCCCGAGACGCGGAAGAGCGGTTCGGGTTGGGCGGTGCGGTCGAGGTGGATGTTGATTGGGGCGGATGAGGTAGAGGTTTGCGCCGGGGCCGTGAACGGAGAGGTCAGCAGAAGGCCACAGGCCGCCAGCCGAACGAGTTGGCGCGGGCCTCCCGGCCTGCAGCGTCGACCTGCGGGTCGATGTTTCCTCCGGCAAGACCACCGAAACCGAGCCGTGACCGTGAGGGAGCGGTCCGGCACGAGCCGTCCTCCCCCGTATAAGCCAGTAGACTCGAGAGGGCGTTCCGTCTTCAAAGGCGGAACTCCTGCGGCAAAAAAGGCACACACAAACTTGTCCATTAACGAGCCGCGGGCGTCAGCAGCCCGAACTGAGGCGTGTCGGCCAAGTAGATCGACTGTTGAATGCCGAAAGGTGTCTTCGGCTCCAAGGCCTTCCGAGGCGCGTGGGAGTTCGTGCCGGACCGCTCCCTCACGGTCACGGCTCGGTTTTCTTGCACCGGTTGCTACGGCAGCGCGATGGTCTCGATGTTGAGCGCGCCGCTCTCGGCTTGGACCAGGATCAATGCGTTCGAATCATCCAGCCGGTCAAGCTGCTGTACGCCCTTGAGCTCGGCGATGGTCTCATACGGCAACCCGGCGACATCGGTCTTTTCCTTGATGCCGCCGAAGGTATGGATCTTCTCGGTGGACATCTTCATGACGCCGCGGCTGCTGTTGTTCATGAGGATGTAGTCCGAGCCGCCCTTGTTGTAAACGATCATGTCGAGTGGCCGGTTGCGGTTGCCTAGCTCAGCAATGGTCGTGCCCACGACCTTCGTCCCGGGCTTAAGGTCGGAGATCGGGAACTTCACGAGCGGCGTGCAGGTGTAGGCTGCCAGCAGGTGCGGTTCCTTTTGGATCTCATACGACACGAAGGTGCGAACCGGTGCGTTCGTTTCCCAACGTCCGTGGGCGCCGTGGAAGATCTCGACACTCGTCCCTTTGCCAGCCTCGGTGAACGGGTACGGCACGGCGCGCAGCGAGGAGGCGAACTCTTCGTTCGACAATCCGGCGATGAAGACCTTGCCGTCCACGTAGGAGATATCCGTAATCGCCTGCACGCGGAGGCTGCGTCCGCGGCGGTCTTTGGCGTCCGCCGCCGGGGCGTCGGGAAGGCTGACCTTGGCATGCTTGACGCCATCGAGCGAGAACTCTTCAAGTTTCCCCGAGTGGTTGAGGCGGAGGATCACGGGCATGGCATCTGGACCGCGTCCGCGAGAGACCGAGAGATAGACGTTCTTCGAAATGGGGTTCACCACCATGTCGTTGACGAGGATCTGGTCGGGGGCGGTGCCGAGTAGCGCGGCGATCTTCTCATTGACGCCGCTCACCTCGACTTTGCCCGAGGAGCCGGCCTTGTGGTCGCCGGTATCGAGCGCGAAGACGGCGGCGCCGACCGAGTCGCCCACGAACAGAATGCCGTCGGGGCCGAATGCCAGAGCGCCGGCCGATTGCAAGTCCGCCTTGCCGCTCTGCAGGGACGCGGCGGGAGAGGCGGCGGCTGCCGTCAGCGATGCCAGTAAAAGCACTGCGGAGATGTACGCGAGTCGTTTGATATTCACGGGAAGTTGCCTCCTGTCGATCGGAAGTCGACGGAAAAGTGTCTGAGACCCCTATAACGATGCCACCTCGGACGCAGCGAGTCAAGCTGCGGGAGTACGGTGCGGAGTCAAGGCCCGGGGCTCATCGTACGGGTTAGGCGAGCCTGGGCGACCGGAGGTTACGGGCAAAAAACGTCGACCGGGAGGTCGACGCTGCAGGCCAGAAGGCCCGCGCCACTAGCCCGCGCTTAGCTTAGGCTCGTTGGCCGAGGCGATAAAGGTGGCGCCGGGTGCGGATGAAGAGGCTGCCGTTGGCGATGGCGGGCGAGGCCATCGCCATGCCGTCGAGGCTGTTCTTGCCCACGACTTTAAAGTCGGGGCCCGCTTCGATCACATAGGTATCGCCATCTTCGCTGAGACAAAACACTTGGCCGTTGTACGCCCAGGGCGAGGCGGTGAACCCGGCGGCGTCGCGGGCGACGCGTTGCTTGCCGTAGATCTCCTTCCCCGTCTCGGCGTCGTAACAGAGCAGAAAACCACGGTCCATCAGCACATACAGGCGGCCTTGATAGAGCACCGGCGTTGGGTGATACGGGCCGGACTGCGGGTGGCACCAGGCGATGTATTCGTTGCTCAGCGTGCCCTTCTTCAAGGAGATATCGCCTGAGGCGCCCGGCCGGATGGCGTACAGCGGGCGGAACGATTCCATCTGGAAGCCGGAGCCGACAAAGAGCAGTCCGTCGCCGGAAAACGGCGAGGGGATGGCGAGAGACGTCACGCCGCGCAGGTGCCACAGAGGTTTGCCGTCGAGGCTGTAGGACCTCACCGAGTCTTTGCCGGACACGACGATCTCGCTGCGCTCGCGGTTCTCCCATACGTACGGCGTCGCCCAGCCGCTGCCTTCATTGCGCGGCGCGGTCCAGATCTCGCGGCCTGTCGCAGCCTCCAGGGCCATGAGGACGGACCGGCCTTCGTTGTCGAGGACGAGGTAGAGCACTCCTTTGTGCGCGACGGGCGAGGCGGCGGTGCCGTAGCCGTAGCGGATTTCGGGGGCCGGACATTTCTTCGACCATTGCAGCTTGCCGCTGTGGTCTACCGCGTACGTGCCGAGGTGGCCGAAGTGCGCGTAGACCCGCTCGCCGTCCACGGCCGGGGTCTCGGTGGCATAGGTGTTTTTCATGTGCCGAGATACAGCCGGGACACCTTCGGCCAGGGTGGTTTCCCAGACCGTTTTGCCGGAGGCGACGTCGAGGGCGTAGAGCATCCAGCGGTGAGGGTGCGAGGGCGCGCGGGTGTCCTGCCAATCGCCGTTGCGAATGGCTTCGCCTGCGGCGGAGCTGCGCGCCGACGCCAGAAACACGCGGTCACCCCATACGACCGGGCTCGACCAGCCGAGGCCGGGGACCGCGCTCTTCCAGACGACGTTTTCGGTTTCGCTCCAGGTTTGGGGCAGGGCCGGGTCGTCGGGGGCGATCCCTCGTCCGTGAGGGCCGCGGAAGCGGGGCCAGTGGTCGAGGGCGCCGGCGGTGCCGCGAGACATCGGGAGTGCGAGGCCGGCGAGTAGGAGTTGGCGGCGGGTGACCACTGTCAAGTATTGTCGCCGTTTTCAAGCCTGTGTCAATGCGATTGTAGTGGCGGGCTCCTGCGCCCGTCCTGCCGCGGCGCTTGGCAATGCCCCTTACCTCAGCGTTGAAGGCGCGAGCTACCAAGCAGCGCCGGTGTGGACGCAGCGGTCCACCCCTACAAAGCGATTGCCGCGGTGCCAAGGGCGCCGGGGCAGACGCGGCGGCCGGCCCCACGAGGTCATGTGGATGAGCGGCGTCAATCTGGCACAATCAGGTACACTAGCTTCTTAGGAGAAGCTTCGCGGTTCCCGCCGGAGTTTCCGTCCCGCGGCGACCCGTACGATCCGAAAGTTGCAGACTACACAGTCGCAGGGATGGCTATCCTTTCCGGGTCCCGTCAGCCACACCATTCGACCGAACCCACCGGCTCTTTGAGCGGTTCCGTCCCGCGGACTTCCAAACCGGCAGCGATCAAGGTTGCCGTCCTGACAATCTAAACTGTTGGAGCAAGCAGTCGTGCGCAAAACACCTAACGTTGCGCCCGTAGAGGGCAAGCTCGGCGTGTTAACACCGGGCATGGGCGCAGTCACCACCACTTTCATCGCCGGGGTCGAGTCGGTCAAGAAGGGCCTGGCCCTGCCGATCGGGTCCCTGACCCAAATGGGTCACGTCCGACTCGGCAAGCGAACGGATGAACGCAATCCGCTCATTCGCGAACTAGTCCCGCTGGCAACGCTCAACGATCTGGTCTTCGGCGGCTGGGATATCTACGAGGACAACTGCTACGACGCCGCTGTCAACGCCAAAGTGCTCAGTCGCGAGCAACTCGACGGGGTGAAGGACGAGATGACGGCCGTGACCCCGATGCCGGCCGTTTTCGAGCACCGTTACGTCACGCGCATTGACGGGCCCAACATCAAGAAGCAGACCAACAAGAAGGAGCTGGCCGAGGCGCTGATCGAAGACATCCGTCAGTTCAAGGAAACCTCGGGCGTTACGCGGACGGTGATGGTCTGGTGCGGATCGACCGAGATCTTCCAGAAGGCCGGGGCGGCTCACCAGAGTCTGAAGGCGTTTGAGGAAGGGCTCGAGAAAAGCGACCCCGAGATTGCGCCGAGCCAGATCTACGCCTACGCGGCACTCAAGTCGGGCGTTCCCTTCGCCAACGGCGCGCCGAACCTGACCGTGGACCTCCCCGCCATGCACGAGTTGGCAAGGGAACAGCAGGCGCCCATTTGCGGCAAGGATTACAAGACCGGCCAGACGTTCATGAAAACGCTGGTAGCGCCCGGCTTGAAGGCGCGGTTGCTGGGGCTGGACGGTTGGTTCTCGACGAACATTTTGGGTAATCGAGACGGCGAGGTGCTTGACGATCCCGACTCGTTCAAGACGAAGGAAGAGAGTAAGCTGTCGGCTCTGGAGATGATCCTGCAGCCGGAGTACTATCCCGACCTCTACAAGGGCTTCGACCACAAGGTACGCATCAACTACTACCCGCCGCGCGGTGACAACAAAGAGGGTTGGGACAACATCGATATCTTCGGATGGCTGGGCTACCCGATGCAGATCAAGATCAACTTCCTGTGCCGCGACTCGATCCTGGCCGCGCCGTTGGTGCTCGACCTGGCGTTGTTCCTTGACCTGGCGCAACGGGCCGGGATGTCGGGGACGCAAGAGTGGTTGTCGTTCTACTTCAAGTCGCCGATGACGGCCAAGGGTTTGTACGCCGAGCACGACATTTTCATCCAGTTGATGAAGTTGAAGAATACGCTGCGCTGGATCAAGGGCGAGGAACTGATCACTCACCTCGGGCTTGAGTACTACGATTGACGCACCCGACTCGGGACCGCAAGTAAGATTCTTGTCAAGACAAGCAGGATTCGGCAACCAGTCGCGTTCACGCGGCTTGTGGTCAACGAGGCCAGCCGTTGTACGGCTGGTTTGCCTGCTCGAGAAACCGGGCCAACTCGTCGCGCGGGAACGTCGGGAGCGGACTCTGGGAGTCTCCGGCCGCTAGGAGCAACCCGGCATCTCCCGCAAGAACTTCCCCGATCGCCTGCGCCGGCACCTCGGCCGCCCGCAGACTATCGAGTGTAGTATGCGCGTCGCTCGGATCGACCGTGGCGAGCAGGGCGCCTGAGGCAAGCAGCCCAAGAGGGTCAAGCCCGAGTGCTTGGCAAACCGCCCCGCACTCCGGCAGCACATCGATTGCCGAGCGATCGATGCGCAACCCGACACCAGCCGCCTCCGCCAACTCATGAAGAGCGGTGGCAAGCCCCCCTTCCGTCGGGTCGTGCATGGAGTGAACCCGTACCGCCGATTGCAACGCCTTGGCCGCCGGCACGACTGAGATGCCGGGCGAGCGCAGCCAGCCGGCGGCGCGCTCGATGATGGCCGAATCGACGCCCGCATCTCGCAACGTCGCGGCGTGTTCGGTCGCGAGAATCGCGGTGCCTTCGATGGCGATTCCGCCGGCCAGCAGCACGGCGTCCCCGGGCTGGGCTCCGGAGGTCCGCACGAGCCGGTCGCGCGCGACCGTCCCCAACAGGCAGCCGACCAGGATGGGCCGGTCGAGCCCGACGGTGATCTCGGTATGTCCGCCCACGAGCGACACGCCCGTTTCACGGCAAGCCGTGGCGACATCTTCGAAGATCTGCTGAGCGCGCTCACTCTCGATGCCTTCCGGCAGCAACGCGGTCACGAGCAGCCAGCGAGGTTCGGCGCCCATCGTCGCGAGGTCGTTGCCGTTGACCGCCAGCAAGTAGCGTCCGGCGTCGTTGGGGACAAAAGTGATCGGATCGGTCTTGACGACCAACAGATCCGTGTTGCCGGAGTCAGGAACTGCCGTGTCGAGAACAGCCGCGTCCTCGCCAACCGCGCCGCCGACAACGACGGACGGGTCGTTCGAGGGCAGGGAAGCCAACAAGCCTCGCAGCAGGTCGGGAGGCAGTTTACCGGCGGGCAGTTTCACGGGCAGGTCGGGGCTAACTGGGTCTGGGTAAACTGGCTCAGGCCATCAAGCCGGATTCGCGCGAAACCGTACCGCTGCTTTGCCCGTTGCGCACGACGTCGACATCGTACCCGGCCCAGCCTCCAACTCGGCCCGGGAACGCAGCCAATCTCGGCCTCAGCGCCAGCCCTCCGGCAGGTCAACGAAATATCCGGTAATCCATTTGCCCTCAGGGCGGATTTCGTAGTCCACGATGAAGCGGCGATGCCGGCCGACCGCTGCCGACACCGGGTAGCTGGCGTCGTCGATCGGCTTGCCGTCGGGACGGTACTGGTAGCAAGGCAGCCGGTGACCGAGGTCCCATTGAAGGAGCCGCGGGTCGCCGGTGATGACCATCGACACCGACACCATGCGGCGGTCGGCGTAGGTCAGCAGTGGGGTGTCGCCGTGGAAACCAAGATGAGGCGGCGAAGGCGCCCGGTCGCTACGAACGTTGGTCTTCGCCGGGACATCCCACGTGCGCCCGCCGTCGCGGCTCTCGGTCTTCCAGAAGTCGCCGTCGCGAACCGCGTTGTTTCGGATGAGCCCGATGACGCGGCCGTCGCCGAGTTGCTGGACGACCCACTCATCGCCGATGAAGCCATCCGTGTCGGGGACATCGGCCAGGGTCCATGTTGCGCCGCCGTCGCCTGAGCGCGCGGCGACAGAGCCGCTGCCCGGCGCGCGGTAGATCGGCAGCACCAGCTCGCCATTGGCAAGCGCTATGGCCGCCCCACGGGTACGGGCGTTGAGTTCCGCCACCGGAGTTGGCCGCCCCCAAGTCGCGCCTTGGTCCCGCGAAAGCGTGACCCAACACTGTGACACCAACTCGCGAGTGTAGCTGTTGTAGCAGACCAGCCAAGTCTTGTCGGGTAACTCGACGATAGCGGCGTTACGGTCGTCGACCCCTTCGTCATCCACGACGACCCGCGCCTTGCTCCAAGTGCGGCCACCGTCGCGGCTTTCGGTAATCACAACCCTGCCGGTGGGTGAGAATCCGTGTATGCCGTCGTCGCGCAACACGCAGACGAGCCGACCGCCTGAGGCCGCCGTCACCCACGGCCAACCAGGATAGTTACCGCGGTACACGATGACATCCGGTTTGCTCTTCAACGGCATCGGTCACACATCAAACGCTTGCAGATAGTAAGGCACATGATAGCGCGTGATTCAAGGGCAAGACAGGCTGGAGCAGACGGCGTCCTTTCGCCCCAGAGACACCGCTGACGGATTCAGAGCATGGCCAACGTTCGCCAAGTCACACACCGCAGGCGACCAAATCGTTCAAAATAAAAGCCTATGGTCAGACATCGCACGGTTGAGACACAGGGGGGAATCGACCGCACTATGGTCCGCCAGATTGTCCTGATACTCCTGCTGACGGCCTTGCCGCTGTCGCTGTGGGGACGCCGTGGCGACCCGCCGGTGAGCCGAGTCCGTGAAACGGCACCGCTCGAGGCCGTGTCGATCATGGGCTTGGCCGTCGCCAACCTCGAAGCCAGTCTGCTCCAGGACCAGCAGGAAGATAAGTCGCTGCCGCTGCGTTACGCCGTCCCCTTGCAGGTGGATATCACCCCGGCAACCCACGGCACTTGGCAACAGTTCCCGGACGGTAGCAGGCTCTGGCGCATGCGCTTTCACTCTCCCGGTGCAACCGACCTCAACTTCGGCTTGACCAAGTTCTTCCTGCCAGACGGCGCGACGCTGCACGTTTCAAGCGAGGAACATGACTACTACGAAGGTCCCTACACCTATCGCGACGTGAAGCCGCACGGCGAGTTGTGGCTTCCCGTCGTCCCGGGCGACCTCGCCGTCCTCGAACTCTACGTCCCGGCCGAACCGAAGAGCGAGCCCGATCTCCACTTGACACATGTCGGCAGCGGCTATCGTGATCTGTTCGGCTTGGCGGGCCCGCCGAATCTGTCGAAAGCCGGCGAGTGCAACATCGATGTCGTTTGCCCGGAGGGCGACGAGTGGCGCGACCAGATCAGTAGTGTCGCCGTCTATTCGCTTTCGGGACAGCGGGTCTGTACGGGCCAGATGATTGCCGATGCACCGCGTAGTTTCCGGAACTTCTTTCTCACCGCCCACCACTGTCGCGTGACCCCATCGTCTGTTGCTTCGTTCACGGTGTTCTGGAACTTTGAGTCCGCGGCATGCGGTGATTTGGGGGGAGGCTCGCTTGACCAAAACCAGGGTGGCGCCGTTGTTCGCGCGACCAGGAGGGACGTGGACCTCACTCTTTTGGAGCTGAGCAGCGACCCCGATCCCTCTTTCGGCGTCTTCTACACCGGCTGGGACCGTTCCGGCGAACCTCCCGAGGGTAGCGTCGCGATTCACCACCCCGCGGCCGACGAGAAGGCGATCAGCTTCAACACGGATATCCTGACCACGACGAACAGTTGCATCGGGGGCGGGGGGGGTGGATACTCACTGGCTCGTTGACAACTGGGAGGAAGGCACGACGGAGCGTGGCTCCTCGGGCTCGGGGCTCTGGAACCCCGATACTAAGAAACTTGTCGGCTATCTCTCGGGAGGCGAAGCCTCGTGCGACGTGATTGCGTTCGACTGTTTCGGCAAGTTCTCCGAGGCGTGGGACGGGCCGGATGCGGCGAGCCGGCTGAAAGACTGGCTGGATCCGGATGATACCGGCGTCATGATGGTCGACGGAGCGTATGCGCCGAGCTTCCTGCAGCTCGGCCCCCTCGGCACGGTCGACCATTGTGGACTCGGCTCCGATACGGAGAACAGTCTCTGGGAGCCCGGGGAGACGATCGAGCTGCCGGTGACGTTGCAGAGCTTCCAGGCGCTCACCAACGTGGTAGGGACCTTGACCACGACGACTCCGGGAGTCACCGTCACGCGGGCGATGGCGTCTTGGCCTGACCTTGAAATAGGCGTCCCGGCGCAGACCGCGAGTTTGCCATTCGAGCTGCAATTGGCGCCGAGCGTGGCTTGCTTCTCGCAGGTAAACCTGATGCTCGAGGTCCACTCAACAGAAGAGGGGCCGTTCTTCTTCGCGCCTTCGGTTCCCGTGGGCTCAAGGCTTGTACCCGAGACGCCGCTGGCAATTCCCGACGATGGGGGAGACACGGGCGATGTCGCCACGTCGACCTTCTTTGTCCATAGCGGCGCACTGTTGAACGACGTTGATGTTTTTGTGGACATCGAGCACCCCTGGGTCGGCGACTTGACGATTTCTCTCACCAGCCCCAGCGGCACGACCGTGACCCTGCTCGACCGGCCAGGCGTTCCGGACAGTGCGGTTGGCTGCAGCGACAACAACATGGACGTCACGTTTGACGACGATGCGGTGACTGACCTGGAGGATCACTGTCCAGGATCGGTTCCATGGTTCTCCGGCGAAGCGAGACCCGTGGGGACACTGACCGGCTTGGAGGGTGAATTCTCCGGAGGGGAGTGGACGCTGACCGTGTCAGACAACTCGGGCGGCGACACGGGCACAATTGAGGCTTGGGAACTACGCTTGGACCCGCCATTCGAGGGCGTGTGCCAGGTATGCGCAAAGTCTCGTGAGGACGCCGATATTTCCATGACGAAAACGCCGTTGACGCCGTCTCGGGCCGGCACGGCGCGTTACCGGGTGACGGTACGAAATGCGGGCCCCTCGATCGCCACGGGGGTCATGCTAGTCGAGTCGCTGCACGGGGCGGTGGCCGGCATTGTGGCTCCGCCGGGCTGCTCGCTGGAGGGCAGGAGGGTCGTCTGCGATGTGGGGGCCGTCGTCCCCGGAGCGGGGCGCAGCTACATCATCGAAGTCGCACGGCGAGCGCCGCTGCGGGGTCGGGCACAGAGCCTTCTGACGGGCTCCGGTCAGGTGACCGGCAACGAGAGCGACCCGCAACCCGCCAACAACCAGGCGGTCACCTCGATCGGCGAGCGCTGATCCCGCCACGGGCCGATCTGTTAACCTGAAACGTGCTGTTCGACAAGGCGGTAACTCGTCGGTCTTGGGTTGTAATCAGCCCATTCGGCGATGAACATCTTGGGGGGATTCGATGGCAGGTAACACGCTTGAGTTGAAGGACGACTCCTTTGACGCCGATGTGCTTCAGTCCGATGTGCCGGTTTTGGTCGACTTCTGGGCTGCGTGGTGTGCGCCCTGCCGCGCCATGGCTCCGGTGATTGACGAGATCGCCGACGAGTACGTCGGAAAGCTGAAGGTCGGCAAGCTCGATGTCGACAGCAACCCCGGTTCGGCCAGCCGCTATCAGGTTCGCGGCATCCCGACTCTCTTGCTTTTCAAAGACGGCAATGTTGTGGAGCAGCTTGTTGGCACCGTTCCCAAAGACCGCCTAGCTACCGCCCTAAACGGTCACGTTTAGGACTACCTAACCCGTCGAGATCATACCCGGCACGCCGGTGACGGGTTCAAACACCAACATCCCCAGCCCTAGCGAGGGATGCCCTTAGGCACTTGTGGCTGAGTTGCCGGACGATCCCTCCGGGAGTCTCTCGTACCCAGGCCGCGCAAGCTCTGCGTGATATCCTGATGGCACTATGAACGAGGCGAATCTGCTGGTCGAGATCGCTCCGCCCGTCGCGACGCTGCGGCTCAACCGTCCCCGGCAGCGCAACGCCCTGTCGATGGACTTAATGCAGGAGCTGATCCACACCTTCAACGAGATCGGGGCGAACAAAGAGGTTGCCGCCGTCATTCTAGCCGGCGAAGGTCCGGTTTTCTCCGCGGGTCACGACCTGAAGGAAATGGTCGGGCGCGATATCAATGAGTACCGCCACATCTTCGATGTCTGCACGGACCTGATGACCACCGTCCAGCGCATTCCTCAGCCGGTGATCGCCCAGGTCGACGGTATTGCCACCGCGGCGGGTTGCCAGTTGGTAGCCTCGTGTGACCTCGCGATTGCATCGGAGCAGTCAACGTTCGCCACGCCCGGCGTGCGCATTGGGCTGTTCTGCAACACGCCCATGGTGGCGCTCACGAGAGCCATCGGGCGCAAGCGCGCACTCGAAATGCTACTGACCGGCAAGCCCATCGACGCGCCAACGGCCTGTGAGTGGGGCTTGGTGAACCGTGTCGTCCCCAAGGATGAGTTGGCGAACGCAACGAGGGAACTTGCCTGCGAAATCGCGCAGGCCAGCGAACTGGTCATCGGTCTCGGCAAAGCGGCCTTCTACGCTCAGATCGACCTTGACCAGCCCAAAGCCTATTCCTATGCCAAAGAGGTCATGAGCATGAACGCTCTCGCCGCGGACGCGCAGGAAGGTATGACCGCTTTCCTCGAAAAGCGTCCACCCTGTTGGCAAGGCCGCTGAAGGCTGTCGCTACGGGCTGCGGCGGCTACGGGGCCGCGGCGGCGCCCACGGCGGTTCCAATCACTTCACCGGAAACGATGATTTCGACGCGCCGGTTCTGTTGACGGCCCTCACGCGTGTCGTTCGAGGCCACCGGTACGGAGAACCCCAAGCCCATAGAAGCGACGGCGTGTTCGAGCAAGCCTTGGCTCACCAAGTATTCGCGGACTCCCTCGGCTCGCTGCTCGGAGAGCCGCTGGTTGAACTCCTCGCTGCCGGTGGTGTCGGTGTGCCCTTCCGCCTGCAGGCGCAGCCCGGGGTAGGCCAGGACGATGCCGGCGAGGCGAGCGAGTTTCTCGCGGGCGATTGGCCGCAGGGCGTACTGTCCCGTGTCAAACAAGACGTCTGACATGTTGACGACGAGGCCACGGTCGGTGTCCCTGGTTTCGAGGACCAGATTGAACTGCTGCAAGAGCCTGGCGCGCAGCTCGGCCTTTTCTTGTTCGGCTTGCCATCGTCCGCGCTCGGCATTGGCGGCTTGTTCCTGGGCTTGCTCGGCGGCGCGGCGGGCGGCCTCCCGCTGAAGCTCGGCTTGGGCTCGCTGGGCATCCGCTCGTGCCTGTTCTGCGGCCGCCCTCGCCGCGGCGACCTCGGCCAATAAGCGGTTGCGATCGGCCTCCGCCTTCTCGGCCTCCGCTCTGGTCCGAGCTTCTTCTTCGGCGATACGGCGTGCCTCGGCGTCAGCGGCCCGGGCTCGGGCCGCCTCCTCTCGTTCCGCGGCCTCGCGGCGTTCCCTCTCCAGCGCCTCTTCTTCTTGACGTCTGACGGCGAGTTCACGAGCGTCCTCCGCGAACTGTACGGCCTGCCTAGCGTGTTGGATGACCTGCTTGCGCCTGGGTTTGTTGCCGACGAAGCGGTCAGCCATCGCCATGCTGGCCTCCGCTTTCTGGAAGATGTCGGAAGCGTAGCTGTCGGCGCCGATCGATTTCGCAATCTCCAAAGCATTGCGCGCCTGGTAGACCTCGAGCGGCACTCTCTTCAAATCGACACTCAAGGAAAGAGGGTTGGCTAAGCGTTCGTACTGGCCGCGCTGGAGTAGCTCGTACTTCGTATCGATGATGAAGATGCGGCCTTTCGTGCCCTTGCGGATCTCGTTCTCCATGACGATCAGGTCGCTGGGTACGCGCACGGCAAAGTACGGTTCGGCGGTGACGATGAGTCCGAACACCTGCAGTTCCGAGGTGACGTTGAGCTTGGCCCGTCCGGTCTTGCTGAGCACCAGTTCCCCGAGATTGTTCGGTCGCCCGTCGGGGGAAATGGACCACATTACATAGGTGAGGTACTCCGTGCCGAACTGGGTGGGTGGCTTCAGGCCCTGGAACTCGACCTCGATCTCGATGTAGCCCTTCTTGCTTTCGACTTTGGCCTCGCCCCGCGCTCCCGGCATCAACGAGGTGCCGACGAAGTCGATCTTGGTAGCGCCGCTGCGGTACTGGTAGTCGATGGCCTTCGCGGTTTTCGACACCACCGAGGTCTTGAAGATGGGCGTTTCGTCGAGTTCTTCGACGCCGGAGGAGGCCTGTTGAGCGGCTTGAGGATAGGCCGGCACGGCCAGCATCAGCAGCAGGAATAACGTAGTACGTGTCATGTTTCTCTCCCTCTTCGGTGTCGCCTCGATCAAGTCCAAAACCAACGTCCCTTGGATGTAGTTCTTGGCATGACGTTGGGCCAACCGTTGTGCCACTGCGCCCCCCAACCGTACCACGGTGTTGAGAGCATGTATGTTCTTGATTCTACAAAATGGCATGACCGCTGAAAACGATACTTCCGCGGAATAACGTTGACCTTCGGCTCCGTTGAGTTAAGATGGTCCGATGGTCGCCGAGTCTCATGCCAGCGAGCAGATTGAAAGCCGCGTTCTTCGCGTGATCGCCGACACTCAGAAGATCGAGCTGGGCAACATCACACCCTCCTCAACATTCGACGAACTGGGAATCGATTCGTTCGACGGCATCAATATCCTGTTTGCCCTTGAAACCGAGTTTGAAGTCCACATTCCTGATGAACAAGCGCAGGGGCTGCGCGGCGTAGCACAGGCAATCCAAGGGATCGAGAGCCTCCTTGCGCAAGGGCGCGTGCCCAAGCCTGTGTGACCCGATGCATCGCGTCGCGATCACCGGCCTCGGGTGTGTGTCGGCCTTGGGGCTTGACGCGGCCTCGTTCTGGGCCGCTCTTATCGCCGGCCGTTCGGCGATTGGTCCGCTCAAGACGTTGCCGACCGAGTCGTTGAACGTTCGGATCGGAGCCGAGGTCCGTGATTACGATCCGGCTCGTTACTTCGAGCCGAAGCAACTCACCCTGTTGGACCGCTTTGCCCAGTTCGCAGTAATGGCTGCCCGCGAAGCCGTCCAGGATGCCGGACTGAATCTCGCGGGCTCGCGCGCCTCGGAGACGGCGGTCGTCCTGGGAAGTGGGGCAGGCGGGAAGACGAGCGACGACGAGGCCTTCTTCCGCCTCTATGGCAACCGCGAGCCGCGCGTCCACCCCACGGTCATCCCCCGGGTTATGGTGAGTTCCGCGGTGAGCCAGGTGACCATCGATCTTGGTATCCGCGGGCCTGCGTTCGCCGTGTCAAGCGCCTGTGCTTCGGCGAGCCATGCGATCGGCCAGGCCTTTTGGATGGTGCGTCACGGGATGGTTCGTGCCGCGCTCGCCGGTGGGAGTGAGGCGAGTTTCACGGTAGGGATGATGAAAGCGTGGGAGTCGCTTCGAGTGCTGGCTCCGGACACGTGCCGGCCTTTTAGCCTCAACCGCCGCGGTATGGTCCTAGGCGAGGGGGCCGGGGTGGTTGTTCTTGAGCGCCTCAAGGATGCCCGAAGCCGGGGCGCGGAGATCTATGCTGAACTGGCCGGCTTTGGCATGTCCGCGGACGCGGATCATATGGTTCAACCTTCGGCGGCGGGAGCGGCAGCGGCCATGCAGGCCGCACTGAAGGACGGGGAATTGCCGCCGTCCCGGGTTTGCTACATAAACGCCCACGGAACGGGAACGCCGAGCAACGATGTTACCGAGTCAGAGGCCATTCACCGGGTGTTCGGGCGCCACGCCGAGCAACTCGCGGTCTCGTCGACAAAATCGATGCACGGGCACGCGCTCGGGGCGTCGGGGGCGCTGGAGTTGGCTGCCACGCTGCTGGCCATGCGCCACAGTCGAGTCCCGCCCACCGCCAACTTTCAGGAACCCGATCCCCGCTGCAACCTCGACTGCGTCCCCAACGTGTCGCGGCCGATGGAGGTGAGCGCCGCGCTCTCGAATTCGTTTGCCTTCGGCGGGCTCAATGCCGTCTTGGCACTTCGCAAACCCTTGCCCTAGAGCCCTTGCCCCAGAGTACGCGGGCGCCAGGAGGGGAACGGTCTCACTCGGTTAGCCGCCGTCCCACACCATGCGTCCGTCGAGGTCGACCCATCCGTTGCCCAGCTTGATCTTGACTGGGAGAGGCCCCCGGCTTTCGAGTAGCGTCCGTCCCTCATCCGCGAAGACCATGTCGATTTCCGGTGCGAACCATCGAACCAAGAAACTGCCGGCCCGCATGCGGATGACTACGGCCGGCCGGCCGCCTCGCTCGGTCGCTTGGTGGCGTTTCAGCGTGAAACTCACGATGCGGGCGCGGCTGAGGGCCACCAGCCGGAATGAGATCTCCTCGCCGCGCATGAGTTGATTCCAATGAGCTGTGACGTGGGGCCGGATCTGATCGACGGTGAGTGTATCCGGCGTCCAGTCGTGCCGCGTACGCGACGTCTCCCCGTTCCGCTCGATCTCGAACACCGCGCCGTCACCCGACACCGTCATCACGTACCGCTCGTCGATCTGATGCTGCACCAACTCGTGTCGCACGACCGACGGACCCACATACGTCACGCGTTCCGTGACGGCAACGTCACCGGCTCGGTCACGAAACCGAACGTTGGCCACGTTCTGACCATTCGTGGTCGCCATGGTACGTTCGAAAGTGAACAGCGGCTGGGTGGCGTCACCCTCACGGGCGAACACGCTTGCGCGCTCCACGGGTGCGGTCTGGGCGGCCAGCGCCAGCGACAGCCATAGGAGCAACCCACCGCGCGCTAGTCGTGTCATTTTGCTGTAGTAGCGTGAGGGCCGTTGACCCCCAACGCCGCATCAGGCCCGCGCGCCCCTTGGTGCTGTATCAAAGCGTGCGTCGTCAAGACCCGGACATGCGAACGAAGAGTCATAGGGCGTCAGTAATCCTGCTTTCCCTTCTAGTATGCCTCGGCAGCGGCTGCCTGCTCCGCCTGGGCCATCTGGAACCCGTGCCGGTGGAAGCGCTCCGAGCCACAACCGAGCGTCTCGCGCGTGGCAAGTATCTGGTCGAGCATGTGGCGGTCTGCTTGGACTGCCATTCACAACGCGACTGGAGCAGATTCTCGGCCCCGATCGTACCGGGAACCGAAGGACAGGGGGGTGAGACCTTCGACGCCAGGCATGGTGTCCGGGGTGGTGTCGTCTATGGCTCGAACATCACTCCTGCCGGTATCGCGTACTGGACCGAAGACGAGATCCTCAGAGCCATCACGGTTGGCGTGAGCCAAGATGGCAGGGTCCTTTTCCCCCTCATGCCCTACCGCAGCTACCGGCATCTGACGCGCGACGACGCGGCGGCGATTCTCAGCTTCTTGCGCACGTTGAAGCCCATCGAGCATCGCGTTCCGCCGAGGCGGCTCAACCCCTTCGTGCGGCTCTTCATTCGCTCCTTCACCAAAGGCACGGTGCGTTTGGCAGCCACGATCGACAAGCGGGATACCGTCGAGTACGGGCGATACTTGACCACCCTCGCCGGCTGCGCGGAGTGTCATACCCCTCGCGGCTCAACCGGCCAGCCCAAACACAAGCTCTCCCTGGCCGGCGGCGTCGGATTCACGCTCCCGCAGGGCAGAGTGGTGGCGGCCAACATTACGCCCGACCCCGAAACCGGCATCGGGACTTGGAGCAAGGGCGCTTTCGTCGGCCGCTTCAAGTTGTATGCGAGCCCCGAGGCCCGCGATGCACCTGTCGGCCCGGGGCAGATGAACACGATCATGCCGTGGAGCATGTACGCCGGCATGCGCGAAGACGATCTCGGAGCCATCTATGACTATCTCCGTCAAGTAACAGCGGTGAAGAATCGTGTGAAGACGTTTACGCCGAACACCCCGGTCGGCCGTCCGAACCACTAGTGGACTGTCGCGGAGAAGACTTGTGGAAAACGAGCAGGCGGGCGGGCGCAGGGACCCGCCCCTACAGTTACCTATGTCCCGGTAGGTTCACTGTCTCGCTGCCAGGATCAGGCCCTACCCATTGGTGTTAGACTTACCAGCCGGGCGCGCGTCAGGTCGCGAGATTGGCGCCGCCGGCCCCGCTCGCTGGCCGAATTCCAGCGGGAAGCGCGGATTCGGCTCGGCCCGCGAAAAGGCACCGTGGCAACCATCGTTGAAACATCGTCTGCGTTCCCTCCGCACTACTTCACACAGGACGAGCTCGCGGCGTTGTTGCGGGAGACGTGGGCCGACTCGTCCGAGCGATTGGAGCTGCTCGACCGCTTTCATCGCGCCGTCGAGGTGGCGGGACGGTATATTGCGATTCCCCCTGCCGAGTACGTCGCGCGGCGCGGATTCGGCGCCCGCAACGAGGCCTGGCTGCGGGTGGCGTTGTCGCTCGGAGAGCAAGCCGTGCGATCGTTGCTCGAACGGGCCGATCTCCCACCGGAGAGGATCGATGAGCTCGCCTTCACCACGGTGACCGGTCTGTCGGTGCCGTCGATCGACGCTCGTCTAATGAATCGGATCGCGTTTCGTTCGGACTGCAGGCGGCTGCCGTTCTTCGGACTCGGCTGCGTCGCGGGCAGCGCCGGTGTGGCGCGATTGGCCGACGCGCTGGCAGGGCGGCCGGGAGACGCGGCCGTCCTGTTGTCGGTCGAGCTGTGCTCGCTCACGATCCAGCTTGACGACCTCTCAGTGCCCAACCTCGTATCGGCGTCGCTATTCGGCGACGGCGCGGCGGCCGTGTTGGTCGTCGGCGACGAGCACCCGCTGGCTGGACGGGGTCCGCGGGTCGTGGCGACGCAGTCGATCTTTTTTCCCGACACCGAAAAGATCATGGGCTGGGACGTGACCGACAGCGGTTTCAAAATCCTGCTTAGCGCCGGCGTTCCGACGCTGACCGAGGAGCGGTTGCGGCCGGCGGTTGACGACTTCCTCGCCGCGCACGAGCTGGCGGTGAGCGACATCTCCCACTGGATCGCTCACCCCGGTGGTCCGAAGGTGCTCGACGCCATCGAGCAGGCGCTCGATCTCGAGCCCGAGGCGCTCCGCTTTAGCCGCGAAAGCCTCGCGCAGGTGGGCAATCTCTCCTCGGCGTCGGTGCTGCTGATCCTGGGTCAGACCCTGGCGCTCGAGCCCGAGCCCGGCCGCTGGGGCGTGATGTTCTCGATGGGGCCGGGTTTCTGCGCCGAGCTGTTGCTGCTGCGATGGTGACTCGCTGGCTCTTCGTCGGAGCAGTCGTTCTGCTCATCATCCAGCGGCTGTTCGAGTTGAGGCGGAGCCGGCGCAACGAAACGAAGATCATTGCGGCAGGAGGCCGGGAGCACGGCGCAGGGCACTTGGTCGCGATGAAGCTGCTCCACGGCGCGTGGTTCGCAAGCATGGTGGCCGAGGTGTTTCTGCTGGAGCGGCCCCTAATCCCTGCCATCTCAGTGCTCGCGGCGATCGGCGTGGTCAGTGGCCAGCTCCTGCGCTACACCGCGATGCGACAGCTCGGCTGGCGGTGGAGCGTCCGCGTATTCACTGTACCTGGTGCTCCGGTGGTCGACGGCGGCGTCTTTCGCTACCTGCGCCACCCCAACTATCTCGGAGTGATCCTCGAGATCGCCGCCGTGCCGTTGTTGCACGGCGCGGTTCTCACGGCGCTGGGGTTCTCCATCGCAAACGCCGCTTTGCTGGTGGTGCGGATTCGGACCGAGGAGCGAGCGTTGCAGCTCGACAACGACTACGATCGGCGTTTTGGACGACGACATCGGCTGATCCCCGGTAGGCCAGGGCGGACATGAGCACGAGCGCGATCGATGTTCTCGTGGTTGGCGGTGGGCCCGCCGGCTTGGCCGCGGGAATCTCCTTCGGGCGAGCGGGGTTGCGAACAGTGGTCTGCGAGCGCGGCTCGCTGCCGGCGGACAAGCCGTGCGGGGAGGGTGTCATGCCGACCGGCTTCCGGCACCTGGAGCGTCTCGGAGTGTCGGCGTACCTGCGGCGGGAGCACCTGTGGCCGTTTGTCGGCGTCCATTACCTGTCGGCCACGGGGGCCGGCGCTTCGGCTCGGTTTGCCGAAGGGCCTGGACTGGGCATCCGCCGAACCGAGCTCTCGCGAGCTCTCTGTGAACGAGCGGCAACAATCGACGCCGTCGAGGTGCGGCCGCGGACGCGAGTGACGCTGGGGACGCGCGGGCCGGGCGGGACGCGAGCTTGGCTCGACGGCCAGGAAACGATGGCGCGCCTGGTTATTGGCGCCGACGGCATCAACTCGCTGGTCCGCCGGTGGGCGGGGCTTCAGGGCGCGTCGCATCGAAGGTGGCGGTTTGCGGTGCAGCAACACTTTCGCCGCAGTCCCTGGTCGGAGTTTGTGGAGGTCCATTGGGCGGGCGGTGTGGAAGCGTACGTAACGCCGTGCGGCCCGGATGAAGTCGGCGTTGCGTTTCTGTGGGCGCCGGAGGGGACCAAGGAGGGGAGCAACATGCGCGGCGGCCGAGGTTTGATCGAGTCGATGCTCACACGATTCCCGCGGTTGCGAGCGTCGATCGATGGAGCCGAGCCTTCCGCCGCCGCCCGAGCCATCGGGCCGCTGCATCAGGTTGCACGGGCGCCCGTGTCCGATGGAGTCGCGCTGGTCGGCGACGCCTCCGGCTATCTCGACGCGATAACCGGAGAAGGCATCAGCCTGGCCGTCGCGCAGGTCGAGGCCCTCTACGATACGATCGGTCCTTGGCTGCGGGCGTCCAATGGGGCGCCGACGGTACGGGACCTCGACGGCTATTCCCGGCGCATTTCCGCGATGGTCCGCCAGCACCATCTGATCACCCGTCTCGTTCTGTTCCTCAGCCGGCATCCGAGGCTTGCTGGCCGGGCGATCGAGGGTCTCGGCAGACAACCGGAACTGTTTCGCTGGCTACTGTCGGCCAACATGGGTGAAGTCTCGCTGGCGTCGGTCCCCCGCCCCGACATCGTGCGACTGGTGACAGGGCTGGTTCGTGGCTGACGTGGCACTCCACCAACACCCGCGCCCGCGAGCCGCAGTCAACCTGATCGGGAGGGGCCAGAGCCGCTGGCGTACGATGCGCACACCGGCAGGAGGGAACAAAAGCCGTTAACTAAATTTAGCTCAAAAAAACAGATACAGTGGCTTGAGGCGGCGGGAGTCGCAACGGCGTACCCAAGAGACAGGGGCGTCGACCCTCATTGAAACACGTGTGTTATTGATGAGCCATCGGTCGGCTACCCATCTGTCATGGACGCCGTGAGGCGTCAGCGCCGGAGGTTTATCAGGTCGCGAGGTGTTTTCGATGGCGGGAAGTCAAAAAACAGCCGTAGTGATCGGCAACGGGATGGTCGGTCACCGCTTCTGCGAAAAGCAGGTCGAGCTCGACCAGCGTCGCGAGTACACGATCGTCACCTTTTGCGAAGAGCCGCGCCTGTAAAAGCTTCACCGGCAGCGACCTATCCACGAAACTCAAGCTGATGGGCGTCGACGTGGCCAACTTTGGCGACCACGAAGCCAACGGCGACGGAGTCTACCTTCTTCCTTAGCGATACTTGCCGGTCCAGTCGTTCCAGCGGACGCGCGCGATGTCGACAAAGGCGTCGGCACCGGAAAGCATGCTCACCTTGGTACCTTCGGTGTGGTTCCAACGGACGGGCACCTCGATCGCCTCGAAGCCCAGCTTCCTGGCCAAGAAGAGGATCTCGACGTCGAACCCGAAGCGGTCGAGCCTCTGGCGCTGGAAGATCGCGCGCGCGGCCTTGCTCGTGAATAACTTGAAGCCGCATTGCGTGTCCCGATAGGGCAGTCCGGCAACTAAGCGCACGACGTGGTTGAACATGCGCCCCATCGTTTCGCGAAAAGCGTTCTGATGGATACCGATCAGGGAGCGATCGAGCGCGCGGGACCCGATGGCGATGTCATAGGGCCCAGCCGAGCCGCCGCCGGCCGAGACGCCCCGGCCAGCCGAGACGGCCGCGACTAGTTTGTCGCATTCCTCGATTGGGGCGGACAGATCGGCGTCGGTGAAGAGGATCCATTCCCAGCGCGCTTTCTCAACCCCGTGCCGCACGCTGTAGCCTTTGCCGCGGTTGCCTGGGTTCGAGAGGACGGTCATCGATAGGCGTTCGTCCTTTAGGGCGTTCGCTTGCTGTTGCGCGACGCGGAACGTGCCGTCGGTGGAGCCGTCGTCGATGACAAGGATCTCCGCGGGACGATCGGGTGTTCTTTGCAGATAGGCCACCACGTTACTGAGCGTGGCGGGCAGACGAGACTCTTCGTTGTAGGCCGGGACGATGACGGAGAGGGAAGACAGCAAGGGGAGCCGCTCCGGGACGGCGATGACGGCCGCGATCGCGCTAGTGCTTGGCCGCCATGAGGACCCGCAGGCGGCGTGCCCGGTCGGGACCGCGCAGGGCGCGCAGCGCTTTGGCCTCGATCTGCCGGATGCGCTCGCGGGTGACGGCGAACTCCTGACCGATCTCTTCCAGGGTGTGCTCGCGGTCGCAGCCGATGCCGAATCGCATGCGGATGACCTTCTCTTCTTTGGGCGACAGGGTTTTGAGGACGTCGGCGGTTTCGTCTTGGACGTTCGACTCAATCACGGCCTCGACCGGCGAGCCGACCCAACGGTCTTCCAAAAGATCGCCCAGCGCGGACTCGCCGTCGCGCCCGACCGGGGTTTCCAGCGAGACCGGGTCACGCGAGATGGTCTTGAGCTTTTGGACCTTCTCGGAGGTAATCTCCATGCGGTCGCCGATCTCGTCGTTGGTCGGCGTACGGCCCAGGTCTTTCTCCAGTTCGCGCGAGGCCCGCAGGAACTTGTTCATGCTCTCGTTCATGTGCACCGGGATGCGGATGGTGCGCGACTGATCCGCGATGGCGCGGGTGATCGCCTGGCGAATCCACCAAGTAGCATAGGTCGAGAACTTGTAGCCGCGGCGGTACTCGAACTTCTCGGCGGCGCGCATCAGGCCGATGTTGCCTTCCTGAATGAGGTCGAGCAGATGCAGGCCGCGGTTCACGTATTTCTTGGCGACCGACACGACCAAGCGAAGATTGGCTTCGACCAGCGACTTCTTGGCCCGCTCGGCCTCGCAGAAACCGGAGATGATGCGGCGCGTCGTGTGCCGGATGTCCGTCACAGTCAAATCGTAGGAGGCTTCCGCCGTGCGGATCTCTCGGCGGATCTCGCGCTGGGCCGCCGTGTTGCTGGTGTTCTTACGGCTTGACTTCGATTTGAGCCGTTGCAACTCGGAATAAAGCGGCTCGAGGTTGGCTTGCACGCGCTGCAGTTCGGTGGTGAACTCGTCCCACTTGCTGTGCTGGAACGGTACCATCTGGATGGCTTTCGACAGCTTGATGATCAGTCGCTTGGACTTGTACTGCATGCGGCGCAAGACGTGCACATTGCGCTTAGGAGTGCGCAGAAGCTGGGTCTGCACGCCCGCCAGTTGACGGTAGACGCGTGCGACGCGGGCCAGCCGTTGCTTGGCGTTGTTGCGCTTCTTGTTGCGCTGCGCTTCGGTGTCGTCGATATGGACGATCTCGGCGATCGAGTCGACCTCGATTTCGCCCTTCCTGATCAATTCGTAGAGGCCCAGGATCCGTTTGATGATCAGGGGCGAGCGCGAGATGGCCCGAAGCATCTGGGTCTTGCCACGCTCCATGCGCCGGGCCAGGTCGACTTCGCCTTGCCGCGTGAGCAGCGGGACCGAGCCCATCTCCCTCAGATAGACGCGGACCGGGTCGTCGGTGTAAATGGTCTCCTCGGCAGCGGGTTGCACCGAGTCGAGATCGGGGCTTTCTCCGCTGCGACCCCCGATGAAGCTTTCTGACTCGTCCATCCCGGGCTTGCGCCGGTCAGCCGAGTCGGATATGAACTGCTCCTCAAACTGATCCACGATCGTATCCTTGGCTCTCATATCGACTCGGCGGGGTACAGTTTTCCACAGGGATGCGGACTCGCGCATGGCATCCAGGCTGTGTCGAAAAGATTCAAAACTGAGGTGTCTACGATACTCGCGCGCGTGCGGGTTACCACGTCACCCGAAAGAGATTTTACGGCTGCCTGCTCTACCGAACACTTGCGGTGCGTGAGGATTCCTTCCAGGTCGGATCCCCCTCCGCCGTTCTCCCAAACCCACACAGAAACTGCACACGCGTACAAGCCTCGGGCACACGGGTAAGCCTCTTGATCAGTATCGGCCAAACAGGGGTTATTTGCAATAGGAAATATCGTATGGAGTATTAGTGCACTCAATACTATGGCAGTAGTACCCTCCAGCTCAGGTGGCTGGCTTGAACCCCATCGGTCACTTGACGGTATCGGGAGGAGGCCCGGCGGCGACCGGCTGAGAGAAGCCTAAGTCGAGCTAATTCAGCTTCTTCTGCCTCATCAGGGTGGTCAGCTCCTTGAGGAACTCCTCCTCATCCTGGAAGTCCCGATAGACCGAAGCAAAACGAACATAGGCCACCTTGTCGAGTTGCTTTAGACGGTCCATGAGGCGCTCGCCGACCGTGGTGGTGGAGCACTCGCCCTCCGACGCCCCAATGACCATCTGTTCGGCCTCGTTAACCAGATCCTCGAGACTGGCCATGCTCACGGGACGCTTCTCGCAGGCATGCAGCAGGCCGTTCAAGACTTTCTGGCGGTCGAACTTCTCGCGGCGGCCGTCCTTCTTGACCACCATGTAGGGGATCTCGTCAATCCTCTCGTAGGTGGTGAAGCGGCGGCTGCAAGACAGGCATTCACGGCGGCGGCGGATAGCCGCTCCCTCTTTGCTTTCGCGGGAATCGACCACCTTATCGCCCAGTTGACCGCAGAACGGGCAGAGCATCGGATCTGGTTTCCTCTGTGTTCCTGTGTGGCGCGCGGCGGTCCCCGGCCCAGAGTTGCAGGCCAGGGGCCAACCGGACCTTAAGGCTTTGATTCTAGCTCACGAAGGCCGGTCCATCGAATGCCCTCCCGCGCCATGATCACCGCGGCGGGGAGCACCACGGCGATAAAGCTCAAGAACCAGATCAAGACGGCGGTGCTCGACGCGGCCTCGACGGGAACGCCGAAAAGCTCGGTCAGCACCAGCACGGCGGCCACCTGCACGCCTCCGCCGATGCCCGGTAGCTGGAACATCGAGCCGACCATGACGAGTCCCATGAAGACGATCCCCTCGATGACACCGAGGTCGAATTGGGGTACGCAGGCGACCAGCACCGCGTGGAAGCAGAAGGCAATCAATGTCCAGTTGGCGATGCTGAGGAGCACGGTCAACGCCAGGCTGCGGCCTTTGCGCAGGCTGTGCAGCCCTTCGCCGAAGAGGGCGAGCTTGTCGGCCAGACGGCCCAGGCGTTCGGCCCAGTGGCCTCCGGCGCGGGGATGCAACCGCACGCGCAACCCCACCACCAGCCGGGCGGACAACTCGTCGTAGTAGCCGCGCAACACGATCAGCAGAACCAACAGCCCGACGATCGTTAGCCCAACCACGCGGGTGAGTGGGTTCCACCAGCCCGGTAACCCCGGAGCCCACCCCTCGGCCGAGCCGCCGGGCACAATGGGCATCTGTCCCAGGGCCAAGACCAGTCCGGCTAGCAGAATCAACATATCGAAAGAACGCTCGATCACCCAGATGGCCAGTTGGCTGGAGATGGGCGTCTGCTCCTTGCGTGCGATTAGGTAGGGCCGGACGATCTCCGCGGGACGCCCCAGAATACCCATCGCGCCGAAGCCTACCACCGTCGCCGAAAGCAGATTACCGAAGCTCGCATCGGGCTTGATCGGATCGAGAAAGATTTTCCAACGAAGGGCACGCACCGCATAGCTGCCGTAGATGGCGCCGGCGGCCGAAGGGCACGCACCGCATAGCTGCCGTAGATGGCGCCGGCGGCAAGGCCCAGCCAAACCCAGTCGGCCTCACGAAAGTTGGCCCAGAACCGGCTGACGCTGAAGGTCTTCCATTCAGGGTTGGTGTAGAGCGAGTAGGCGAGGGCGGCACCGAGAATCAAGCCGGCCGCCACAAAGGCCATATGCCGCCGGCCTTTCAATCAACACCACCTGCGTTGGGCATCGTAGGCGAGGGGTGGAGAGGCAACCCGATGCAAAACGCCGAATCCAGCAAGCCCTTAGCATAGGGCGTTGGTTGGTGGGAAGTCCAAAGGGGCGGGAACCACCGATGAACGCAGATCAAGACAGGTTTTGCAGGCTTCCTGGTTTGGCCCTTCATCTGTATGAACCTGCGTTCATTCGTGGTTCATTTCCTCCGGGTTCGAATGACGGTTCGCGAATCACCGTTCACGACTCACGGTTTGGCCTTTTCATCTGACCCGAATGCGGTACAATGCAGCCGGTCGTCCTACAGGAGTTGCGTGCCGCTGAGAGGAACGCGCTGGAAAAGTGAGGAATCCATGATGCGCAAGGCTGTCGACTATTTGCGGTATAAGATCAGGCCGAAGCTGAGGAGAGGCGCTTGGGTAGCGGCCTGGTTGATCCTGTTTCTGTTGTTATTCCGTTCAACAACCTGGTTCGACACCGTTTACTACAACCTGGTGGATCACGACGCGGATCGCGGCGCGACGACGGTCTCGGCGGACCTGTTTGGAGATTCCTTCTCGCGAGTGGTTTATCTGGATCAGGGCTGGGAGGAAGACGACAGCCTGTGGTTCTACAACATCACGCAGGGTTCGGACCTCCTGCCGTATGACTTCTTTATTGCTCTCGAGCAGGAGAGCTCGCAGGAACTCTTCCGCTCTCCGGAGAACATGAACCGGTTCCGCTATCTGCCGCAAAAGCGGACGAGGAGCAATCCGGATGCCTTGCCGGTGGGGATGGTGGCGGACACCTATCGCGGAAAGAAGTACATGGGCTACACATGCGCGGCGTGTCACTGCTCGCAAGTGAACTACAACGGCGTGGGAATCCGTATTGACGGCGGCCCGGCTGCGGCCGATATGGACGGATTCATGCTTGCCCTTGGGGCTTCGCTGTCGGCGATGTCGACGGATGAGGCCAAACGGCAGCGCTTCGTGACGGCAGTGCTCGAGGCCGGCAACTATGGAAGCGCCGCGGAGGTGGAGGCGGATCGGAAAACCTACCTTCTGCGGGTGGAGGCGTATAACTTCTTCAACGAGAGCCGGGTTAAAGATACGCCTGTGCCGTATGGGTACGCGAGGCTGGATGCGTTTGGGCGAATTTATAACCGTGTGCTCGAGCATGTGCTGAATCCAGAGGCCTTACAAGCCGTCTTAATCGGCGCTCTGCCGCCGGCAGAGACGGAGAAGCTGCTGAAAACATTGCAGCCCGCGCTGACGAGCGAGGACCGGGACCATCTCATGGAGCGGTTGGTCTCGCTTTTGTCAGTGGAGGAGCGACGCCTGCTTCGTGATCAGTTGTTCAACTCAACTCACCGAATGCCCCGGTGAGTTATCCGTTTCTCTGGGACATTCCGCAGCACGACTATGTGCAACCTGAATTATGCACTGCGGCGTGGACCTGAGGAGGGCTGAGCCGCAAGGGACCATTGGGGATCCCCTAAAACATGGGGTAAAAAGGTAGGCTGGCAAAGATCCCAGCTTCGCCAGCCAACCCCAAGGAGGTCACCCACATGGTTACCAGACGAAAACAGCATAGCTCCCAAAGGCCCGTCCAACAAGGCCCAGCCGTGACTCCGCGGCAAGAATCTGACTCCCTACGGCGGCTTGCTGCCCGTCGCCACCCTGCTCGAGAAACGTTCAACTCACCGAATGCCCCGGTGAGTTATCCGTTTCTCTGGGACATTCCGCAGCACGACTATGTGCAATGGAACGGGATTGGAGCGAATGCCGGGGTGGGGCCGATCGGACGGAATGCGGGTGAAGTGATTGGCGTATTCGGCACGCTCGATTGGGAGCAGAAGGACGGCTTCACGGTGGCGTCGGTGCTAAGCGGGCAAGGGTTCGGGCCGAAGCATATCAGCTTCCAATCGTCGGTGAACGTACATAACCTGCGGCAGATCGAGGACCGGTTGTGGAGCCTCGAGTCACCAACCTGGGCGGATGCGGTGAAAAAGGCGGGCCTGCCGGAGATTGATGACGCGGGCAGGAAGCGCGGGGCGCGCCTATTTGATAAGTACTGCGCGGCGTGCCATGCCGAGATTGACCGCACGAGCGAAAGCCGACGGATTGTGGCGCGGATGGACAACCTAAAGGAGGCGGGGAGCGACCCCACGACGGCGACGAACAGCGTCGATTACGCGGGCTTCAGCGGGATTTTGCGGAATCAGTATGTGAGCACGGAGGTGGGAAGCGTATTGCTCGATACGCGGGCTCCGGTGGCGGCAATATTGACCAAAGCGACGGCAAGCGTTGTCGCGACCCCGGACCCTGATAAGTGGTTCTTTACGCGAGGTGCGGATTGGGCGGTTGGCCTGATTAACGGATTCCTCAGCAACCCGATCAAGCCGTCGGTGAAGGCGGGCAGCTATAAGCCGGATACGACCGCGGCGCCGTTTGAATCGCTGCGAGCGTATAAGGGACGGTCGTTGAACGGAATCTGGGCGACCGCGCCGTATTTGCATAACGGGTCTGTGCCGACACTGTATGACCTGCTGCTGCCTGCTAGCCCGAAGGAGAATGATCCGCCCGATCCGCCCGAGACGCAGTACCGTCCGCAGAAATTCATGGTGGGTTCGCGCGAACTGGATGCGACGAAAGTCGGCTTCAAGCACGGGGAGAACGAGTACGACGGATTCCTGTTCGACACAACGAAGCCGAGTAACAGCAATGCCGGCCACGAGTACGGCACACGGGAAATGACAGACAAGGACCGCTGGGATCTCGTGGAGTTTTTGAAGAGCCTATAGGCAGTATCTCGCGCTCCGACTCCTCACCGACGTACATGCGGGGCGTACCGCTTGCGCCTTCCCCCGCCGGTCTGTCCTTCGCGACGGGCATCGCTGAGGTCTTCCGGTTCTCGTGCGGGGAGTTTCCAGGGTCGGCGCCCGGAACTCAGGATTTCGCGGCTCGATAGCCAGCCCGCCAGTGCCTCTGTCAACGCTTCACCCGCAGCGTCGCCGCCGCCGGCGCACGACGCGAGGTCAGCGTGGTTCGCTACTCCTTCACTGTGAGGCTCTCTCATCCCCTACTCCCCGCCGGTTTATCCCGGCGCTTTTGGACAGTCCCCGGAGTGAGGCATCGTTCTTCTGTCACGGGCTGCTAAGTCCCATTCCCTGGGTCTTCCGCTCTTACTTTCAGCTCGTCTTCGTCGTAGTAGTCGATCTTGTGAAGTGGCATCACGACGCTCGAGAGCACGTTGAGCAGGTGCCCGCCGATGCGTTTGTAGTAACGGGCTCCCAGGACGAGGGCGGCGACCTTGCCCGCTTCGTAGTTCTGCCCGGCGATGCGGATGAGCAGGCCATCGGAGCGTCGGGCGTAGTCCTTGCCTTGGCGGATGAAAGCCAAGGCTCGCTCGCGGTCGGAGTCCGCGAAGACCTCCGACGCCGCTTGGAAGGCCTCTTCGACGCCCTGGCGAATCGCCCGCAGCTCGCCGACGATGTCATCGTCGGGCAAATCCCCGCTGTAGATGTCGACGACTTCGCCTAGATTCTTGGCGTAGTCACCGATGCGCTCGACGTCCTTGACGAGGCTCATCAGCAGGAGGCAGTAGGGGACGTCCGTCGTGTTGCCGCGGGTCGCCAGATGCGCGACAACGTGCTTGCGGATCGAGCGCTCCAGCGAATTCACTTCCACGTCGGACTCGTACAACCGGCTGCGCACCTCCGGCGCCGTGACCTCGCGAAAGTAGATCTCTCCCGCCGCCCGGGTCATCTGATTCGCCAGGCCCAGCATCCTGGTGAATTTCTCGCCCATCTCGCCCAGAGGTTTGCCCGGACGGAAGATCCTCAATAACTGGTCAAGCATAGAATGCCTCCGGCTTAGTTCAAGAAGCGGTTGAGAAACGCAAACAGGGCCGGCAGCCCGTAGAACGTAACCACCACGTAGACCAACGCCCAACGGCGAGATTGGACCGCGATGTCGGCGAAACGCCGCGCGGCCGCCAGCGGGATCTCGCGGATCGCTCGCACCGGGTAGATCATCACCGTGCCGGTGAGATTGAACAGCAGATGAACCAGCGCAACGACAACGCCGGCCTGCGCGTTGGCCCCGGCGGCCGCCATCGAGGCCAGCAACGCCGTGACGGTTGTCCCAATATTAGCACCGAGAGTAATGGGGAAAGCCTGCCGCAAGGTGATAATGCCTGCGCCCGCCAGAGGGACGAGCAGCGACGTCGTAATCGAACTGGACTGCACCATCACCGTAACGACCGCTCCGATCAGCATCGACAACATCACGCTGCGGCCTAAGAAGTGGTTGATGAACACCTCAACGCGGGCCTGCATGGCCGAGCGCATCACCGACACCAACAAGAAGAGTGCACCGACAATGAGCACGCCACTGACGGCGATGATCAGCGTGCCTTGGGCGGGCCCCGTTTCGAAAAGAGCCTCGCTGGTAGCGGCGATGGGTTTAACCCCCGCCTTCAACGCGTCCTTGAACGGGCTGCTGTATTCGACGCCTTCGACGCTTCCGACCATTCCGGCCAGGGCCTCCGCCATCCTGCGCAGGTACCCGGTCATCAGTTCCAGCGGCAACAGCACCACCACCGTCATGAAATTGAAGAAGTCGTGGCAGGTCGCTACCGAGAAGGCGCGCCGAAACTCATCGCGCCGCGCCATGTGAGCCAGCGACACGAACGTGTTCGTAACCGTGGTCCCGATGTTCGCGCCCATGACCATCGGAATGGCGTTGGCGATCGGCAGGGGATTCTCGGGCGCGGCGACCAGAGCCACGATCATCGACGTCGACACGGACGAGCTTTGCGCCAAGGTCGTCGCCAGGATGCCGACCATCAACCCGATAAAGGGGTTTGCCGTGGCGGTGAAGAACGCGTCGATAAAGTCATGGCCCAACAGCTTGAAGCCGTCGCCGAGACCTCGCACGCCTACGAGGAAAATGAAAAGCAGAAAGATGACGGCGAATGCCTTGCCGAGCGCGAGAGCGGCGCTGGAGTTCTGGGCTGGGGTCATGAAGGACGAAGACGGGGAGCGCGTGCCCCGCTGCCCGCCCTGGAAGAACAAGCGGCGTTTCGGGGAATCAATCTCTATGGTACAGAAAGGCTACAGCATCCAGCTTATAGGGTTTCCTGGGTGAGTACGGGCAGCAAGTCGGAGGGTTCGGGGACCGGGGATTCGTCCCCCTCCAAGTCAAGGAATCGCGTGTCGAGGAGGCGAGCCGTGTCGAGACGCTTCATGGCCGAGGTGATGTTCTCGAGCACGTGAGGATGGTCCTGTTTGATCTGGTCGAGGAACGATCGCAAGTTCTCGCGCACAGTGCCCGTCTTGTACGAGCAAACGCAAGGCGTGAGGGGAATGCCCTTTTGTTCCGCGTACCCGGAAGTGATCTCTTCGGAAACGTACACAAGGGGGCGAATCAGCCGGAAGTCTTTCGATCGCGAGTAGGTCACCGCGGGCAAGGCGCTGAGCCGGCCGGTATAGAGGGTGTTGCGCAGCAGGGCCTCGCAGAAATCGTCTTGCGTGTGCCCAAGCGCGACCACATTGCAGCCCAACTCGGAAGCGATCTCGTACACTGCGCGGCGGCGGTAACGGCTGCAGAGGTCGCACCCGTGGTCCGGCTGGTCTTCAATCAGTTGGAACGACGGCTCGTCGCGGTAGTAGACCCACTCGACGCCCCGTCCCTTCATGTAGTCACCCAGCGGCTCGATGGGACGGTCGAACTTGCCCTGCTCCACCGTAAAGGCCTGGAGCCGAAAGGCGACGGGCGACTTCCTCTGAAGCTGCAACAACGCGTCGAGCAACGCCAGCGAGTCCTTGCCGCCGGAGACGCCCACGGCGATGCGATCGCCGCCGCGAATCATGTTATAGTCTTGAAGCGCGCGGCCGACCCGCCGCAGCAGTGCTTTTGAGAAGTCCATTGGTTTCAGGGCAACACGGGGGATTCACAGGACACAGCGCGGGCAGTCTCTCCTCCGGCGACAATCAAATTATAGCTGGCTGCTTGCGGGGCGGAGGACTGCTCCGTGCGGTAGTGCGTCGTACCCACTTCGCTACCGTCTGTGCGGCGTAGCGTGCAACCCCCGACAAGACCTCCCCACACGGCTCTACCCGTAGATCGTAAGGAAACTCTCATGAACGCCGTATCGCGACTGACTGTTCTGATCCTCCTCTGCCCTCTCGCCCTCTTGGCCCAATACGACCTGCTCATCAAAGGCGGCTATGTCATCGACGCCAAAAACGACATCGACCAAGTGATGGATGTCGCCATCCAGGACGGCAAGATTGCCGCCGTCGAAGCCGCTATCGACGCATCGAACGCCGAGAGGGTTATCGACGCCTCCGGCCTCTACGTCACGCCCGGCCTGATCGACATCCATGTGCACGTGTACGCCGGGACGGGCATGAAGGACGCCTATTCAGGCGACAACAGCGTTTACCCCGACGGCTTCACGTTCCGCAGCGGTGTCACCACGGTGGTCGACGTCGGCAGCTCGGGCTGGCGAAACTTCCCCGACTTCAAGCAGCGCGTGATCGACCGGGCCCAGACCCGCGTTTTGGCCATGTTGAACATCGTCGGCAAGGGTATGGGGGGTGGTCCGATCGAGCAGAACCTCGACGACATGGACGCCCAGGCCACGGCCAAGGTCGCCAGGCAGTACGCGGATACGGTCGTCGGCATCAAGACCGCCCACTACAATGGGCCGGAGTGGATTCCCGTCGATCGGGCGATTGAAGCCGGCAAGCTGGCGGGCATCCCGATCATGGTTGACTTCGGGATCTTTCACCGCGCGCGGCCCTTCGAGGAGTTGGTCACCAAGCGCCTGCGCCCCGGCGATATGTACACCCACGCGTACCTCGGCCGCGTCCCCATGCTGGATGAGAACGGCAAGGTGCGGCCGTACCTATTCGAGGCGCAAAAACGGGGCGTGAAGTTTGACATCGGCCACGGCAGGGGTAGCTTTTGGTGGCGGCAGGCGGCCCCGGCGATCGAGCAAGGCTTTGTCGCCGACTCGATCTCGACCGACCTGCACATCGGCAGCATGAATGCCGGCATGAAGAACATGCTCAACGTCATGTCGAAGATCCTGAGCCGGGGTGTTTCGCTTCAGGACGTCGTGCGGAAGTCAACCTGGCAACCGGCGCAACAGATCAAGCGCACGGAGTTGGGCCACCTCAGCGTGGGCGCGGTTGCCGATGTGGCGGTGGTCCGCATGGACGAAGGCGAGTTTGGTTTTTTGGACGTGCGCAACGCCCTTGCAAAGGGTAACCGCTTGCTGACGGCTGAGCTGACTCTCAAGGACGGCCAAATCATGTGGGACCTCAACGGCCTCGCGGGCACGCCGTGGGAGAAATACTACAGCGATCCCGAAAAGCGGAATTGAGGGACAAGCCGCAGTGAGGAAGAATTCGCATCGAGCCAACCAGCGGTCACAACCATGAACAAGCTTATCGGTTTCCTCGTCTTCACCCTGCTGCCCGCGGGCTTGATGGCGCAGGCAAGCTACGACATTCTCCTCAAGGGCGGCCACGTTATCGATCCGAAGAATGACATCAGCCGCGCGATGGACGTGGCGATCAAAGACGCCAAGATCGCCGCCGTCGAGACTGACATTCCCGAGAGCGCCGCCGAGAAGGTCGTCGACGTCAAAGGCCTCTACGTAACGCCGGGCCTGATCGACATCCATGTACACGTCTACGCCGGCACCGGCATGCGCCGCGCCTATTCGGGCGATAGCAGCGTCTACCCCGACGGCTTCACATTTCGCGCCGGCGTCACCACGGTCGTGGACGTGGGCAGCTCCGGCTGGCGCAACTTTGAGGACTTCAAAGACCGCGTCATCGACCGTTCGCAAACGCGCGTCCTGGTCATGCTCAACATCGCCGGCAAGGGCATGGGCGGCGGCCGAGTTGAGCAGGATACCGATGACATGGACGCCGAGGCCACGGCCAACATGGCCAAGAAGCATCCCGACACCATCGTCGGAGTGAAGTCGGCCCACTACGCCCACCCCGACTGGACGTCTGTCGAACGCGCGGTCGAGGCCGGTACCCTGGCCGACATCCCTGTCATGATCGACTTCGGGTCGAACCACCCCGAGCGCCCCCTGGCGGAATTGCTCACGGTCAAGCTGCGGCCCGGCGACATCTACACCCACATGTACTCAGGCATTCGCGGCGAGCTCGACCGCGAGACGGGCAAGATCAGCCAAGGCATGCACGACGGACGCAAGCGGGGCGTGTTCTTCGACGTCGGCCACGGCGGCGGGAGCTTCTTCTGGTGGGTGGCCGTGCCGGGCCTCCAAGAGGGGTTCGTGCCCGACTCGATCTCGACCGACCTGCACATCGGCAGCATGAACGGCGGGATGAAAGAGATGATCAACGTGATGTCGAAGATCTACAACTTCAACGTGTCGATCGAAGACGTGATCAAGATGTCGACCTGGAACCCGGCGCAACAGATCAAGCGGCCGGAGTTGGGCCACCTGAGCGTTGGCGCCGGTGCGGACATCGCGGTCATTCGCGAGGACCACGGGGTCTTCGGGTTATTGGACTCGCGTCGCGCGCGATATACCGGCACGAAGCTCCTGGTGGACGAGTTGACGCTGCGCGACGGCAAGGTGGTCTGGGACCTGAACGGCCACGCCGGAGTTGGTTGGAAGAAGTTCTACAGCAAGTAAGGGTGTAGCACGCTACATCCGTTGCTGCGGGCGCACAGGAGAACGAATATGAAAGCCGTCACGTTGGCGCTTGGGTTGCTGCTGCTAGCAGCGAACCTACCCGCCCAAGCGCCCTACGATCTTCTCATCAAAGGCGGTCATGTCATCGATCCGGCCAACCGCCTCAACCGCGTCATGGACGTGGCCATCGCCGGCGGCAAGATCGCGCGCGTCGCCCCCAGCATCGACTCGATTGAGGCGCGCCTCACGGTCAACGCCGACGGTCTTTACGTCACACCGGGGCTGGTCGATATCCACGTACACGTTTATGCGGGTACCGGCATGCGCAGCGCCTATTCGGGCGACAACAGCGTCTATCCCGACGGCTTCACATTTCGCGCCGGCGTCACCACCGTCGTGGACGTGGGCAGCTCGGGCTGGCGGAACTTCGAAGACTTCAAGGACCGCGTGATCGACCGTTCGCAAACGCGCGTGCTCTCGATGTTGAATATCGTCGGCAAGGGCATGGGCGGCCGTCCAATCGAGCAGAACACCGACGACATGGACGCCGCCGCCACCGCGAAGATGGCTCGCAAGCACCCCGACACCATCGTCGGCGTCAAGACCGCCCACTACCAAGCGCCCAACTGGATCGCTGTCGATCGGGCCGTCGAGGCCGGCAAGAGCGCGGACGTTCCAGTGATGGTCGACTTCGGCTCCTTCACCGCCGAGAGGCCTTTCGAGGAATTGGTGACGAAGCGGCTGCGTCCGGGCGACATGTACACGCACATGTACCTGGGCCCGGTGCCGATCCTCGACGACCAGGGCAAAGTGCGTCCCTATCTGCACGAGGCCCGCAAGCACGGCGTCAAGTTCGACGTCGGTCACGGCGGCGGCAGCTTTCGCTGGAACCAGGCCATCCCGGCGATCGAGCAAGGCTGGGTGCCCGACTCGATCTCGACGGACCTCCACATCGGCAGCATGAACCGCGCCATGAAGAACATGCTCAACGTGATGTCGAAGGTCCTCAACCAGGACGTACCGCTTTACGACGTGGTCAAGATGTCGACCCACAACCCGGCTATGCAGATCAAGCGGCCGGAGCTGGGCAACCTGAGTGTCGGCTCTGAGGCGGATGTGGCTGTGTTGCGCCTCGACCGCGGGAGGTTCGGGTTTCTCGACGTCGGCAACGCTCGCTTCACCGGCGACAAGCTGTTGGTCGGCGAACTGACGCTCCGCGGCGGACGCGTCGTCTGGGATCTCAACGGCCGAGCCAGTTCCGACTGGCGCGACGCATATGGCCCGATGTTCCGCCGCAGCCGCTTCGGCCGCAGTGGCCGTCCCGGCCGGGGGGCGACCCGCCGGCCATGATGTGGCGTAAGGCTCCAGCCTTGCCGAGTCCCGATTCGTCGGGACTCAGGGCTTCGGGTCGGCAGAGGGTTGCTGAGAAGTTGTTGGCAAGGATCTGGCGCTTAGCGCCCAGCGGGCACGGCATGCCGTGCCCCTACATTTCAGCGAGGAGATGAGGGATGAAAAGAGTTATCCAATTGATCTTGGTGCTGGCGCTTGGCAGCATGCTCAGCGCGCAAACCCGCTACGATCTGCTGCTCAAGGGTGGGCACGTTATCGACCCCAAGAACAGCATCAATCAACCGATGGACGTCGCCGTCACCGGCAGCAAAATCGCTCGCGTGGCCGAGAACATCTCGCCCACCGAAGCCAAGCAGACCGTCGACGTCGCCGGCTTCTACGTCACGCCGGGGTTAATTGACATCCACGTCCACGTCTACACCGGCACGGGCAACAAAGACTCCTACACCGGCGACCGCAGTGTCTATCCCGACGGCTTCACGCTTCGCAGCGGCGTCACGACCGTCGTCGATGCCGGCAGCTCCGGCTGGACAAACTTCCCCGACTTCAAGAGCCGCGTCATCGACATCTCGAAGACACGCGTACTGGCCCTGCTCAACATCGTCGGCAAAGGCATGGCCGGCCGCCAGAAAATCGAGCAGGACATGACGGACATGGACCCCAAGGCCACCGCCAAGCGCGCCAAGGAATATCCCGGCGTCGTGGTCGGCATCAAGTCCGCTCACTTTGCAGGGCCGGAATGGACCTCGGTCGACAGCGCCGTCGCGGCCGGCAAGATCGCCGACCTGCCGGTGATGATCGACTTCGGTACGTTTCGCAAGGAACGCCCCTTCCAGGAACTCGTGCTCGATCACCTTCGTCCGGGCGATATCTACACCCACGGCTACAAGCAGCAGGTACCCTATCTCGACGACAAGGGCAAGCTGTTGCCGTATCTGTGGCAGGCGCGCAAGCGCGGCGTGAAGTTCGACATCGGCCACGGCGGCGGTAGCTTCTCGTGGAAGAACGGCGTGCCGGCGATCCGCCAGGGTTTTGTTCCCGATTCAATCTCGACCGATCTGCACATCGGCAGCATGAACGACGGCATGAAGAACATGCTCAACGTGATGTCGAAAGTCCTCAACCTGGGCGTTCCGCTCGCGGATGTGATCAAAATGATCAAATGTCAACGTTGAATCCGGCGAACCAGATGAAGCAGAGCCAACTCGGCCACCTCAGCGAAGGCGCGGGCGCCGACATCGCGGTGCTGCGAGTCGACCACGGCCGTTTCGGGCTCGTGGATGCACAGGGCTCGCGCTTTGACGCGACGAAGCTGCTCGAGTGCGAGCTGACCCTGCGCAACGGTGAAGTGCTCTGGGACCTGAACGGACGCACGAAACCCGACTGGAGGGAGTACTGGGGCAAGCTGTAAGGGCACGGCATGCCGTGCCCTTAGCGCTAAAATCCTTCGATGTGGGATCGCTCCGCGCCCCGGCGGGGCGAGACATGATAGCCCACGGCTTCAGCCGTGGGTAGCCAGCAAAGCTTTCGGGAGCCCTGGAAGGGCGATACATCTTTCTCGCAATCCCGCTACCGAAGCCAGCTACTCCATCAAAAACGATCGAAACCATGAAGACTCTAACCAAATCCGCCGTCGCGGCCACCATCTTCCTGTTAACCCTTGGTTGTCAAAGCCCTCCCGAGGGCCCGTTCGACCTCGTTCTGCAAGGCGGGCACGTCATCGACCCGAAAAACAGCATCGACGCGCCAATGGATGTCGCCATCAGCGACGGCAAGATCGCGGCCGTCTACCAAGGCCTGCCGACCGACAAGGCTGAGAAGGTCGTCGATGTCTCGGGCCTTTACGTCACTCCCGGCCTAATCGACCTCCACGTGCACGTCTATGCCGGGACCGGCCTCAAGGCGCTCACCGGGGACAGCAGCGTCTACCCGGACGACCACAGCTTCCGCAGCGGCGTCACGACCATGGTCGACGTCGGCAGCTCGGGCCACCGCAATTTCGAGGACTTCAAGGACCGCGTCATCGACCGCGCCAAGACGCGTGTCCTGGTCATGTTGAATGTGGCTGGCGGCGGCATGGGCCCCGATGGCGAGCAGAACATTGAAGACATGGAGCCGGAGAAGATCGCGGCGATGGCCAAGAAGTACCCCGACACGATCGTTGGCATCAAGACCGCCCATTACGGTGCTCCCGATTGGACGTCCGTCGAGCGCGCGGTCGAGGCAGGCAACCTGGCCGACATTCCGGTGATGGTCGACTTCGGCTCGAATCATCCCGAGCGCCCGCTGGCCGACTTGGTCACGAAGAAGCTACGCCCTGGTGACATCTACACCCACATGTACTCGGGCCGCCGCGACGAGCTGATCGACGCCAAGGTGAACCCGGGCCTGTTCGAGGGGCGCGAGCGCGGCGTGAAGTTCGACGTCGGCCACGGCGGCGGGAGCTTTTATTGGTATGTGGCCGCGCCGTCGATCGAGCAGGGCTTTCCGCCCGACTCCATCTCCACCGACCTGCACATCGGCAGCATGAACGGCGGCATGAAGACCATGGCCAACACGGCGTCAAAGATCCTCGCCTTGGGCGTCCCGCTGGCCGACGTGATCCGCATGTCGACCTGGAACCCGGCGCAGCAGGTGAAGCGGCCCGACCTTGGCCAACTCAGCGTCGGCGCCGTGGCCGATGTGGTCGTGCTCGACGCCAAGGCCGGCAAGTTCGGCTTCCTCGACTCCAGCCGCGAAGCCGTCGCCAACGGCGACACGCTTCTGGTGCCCGAGTTAACCATCAAGGCCGGCAACGTCGAGTGGGACCTCAACGGCATCGCCGGCGAAGCCTGGGAAACCTTCTACGCCAAGGAAGAGAACCGGGCTGACGAGTAGGCAGCCAAGCCCTCACTGCAGCGACTCGATCGCATCTTCCACATCCCCGATGCTGACTTCGTTGTCAAACGGGTCCCCCGTCAGCCGGTGGCGCGCGGCCCCGTCTCGGTCGAGCACCAACACCGCCGGGACATCTTCGATCCCGAGCCGATGCATCGCCCGCTCGACGTCCGCGCGAAACACGTAGTGGGGGAACCGGGCGTCACTCTCTAGTACAAGCGCGAGCGCCTCGGCCATGGCGGTCGGATCGTCGTGCTCATCGAGCGTGACACTGAGGAACGCGACCTCGTCATACGCTTCGCTCTGTTGCAGAGCGACAAATTGGGGGAACAATTCGAGGCAGGGGCGGCACCACGTCGCCCAGACCAGCACGGCGGTGATCTCGCCGCGGTAGCCGCCGACAATCCGGCCCGAGTCTTCAAGGCCAACCGATTCGATCTTGGGGGTGTGGGAGCACGCGGCGAGAAAAACCAAGACCAGCGCCGTCGCGAGGAACTTCAACGGGCTACTTCTCGATCTTGATCTTGAAGTTGTAAATCACTTCGTCGCGCCCGTCCAGCGAGCTGACGGTGCGCTTGCGGCTGGAGTCCTCTTTGTAGCGAGCGACCATCTCGTAGTCGGTCGAGAAGTCCAGCCCGTGGAAGTAGTACGAGCCATCGGCCGGCGTGATGAACGACTTGACCTGAAGCGACCGCGTGTTCTTGAGTTGCACGACGGCGGCGGTCAGAGGGTTTTCAGACTGATCCGTCACGAGGCCCTTGACCGAGCGGCTGGGAGCCGCCTTCTTTTTCTTCTTTTGCGCGTCGAGTGTCGCCGTCGTGGCTAGAATCAGCAACGCGGCCAACAGCGCGACGACCCAAGTTTGGTGCTTCCGCATCGTCCGTCTCTCCCTATCCAGCAACTCAGCCGCGGGCGTTGGGCTTCCTTCCTCGACCCACGGGCACGGTATTACCCTTGAATGACGCGCCGCCCTAGCCCGGCGTTGCCCTCTATTTCGATTTCGACGGCGTCAGTCGAAACGTCGTGATCGACTTCTGCCCTTCGTAAACGTCCGCCGTTTTCTCCTGCGCTTCGAAACCCCTGGCCGTTACCGTCACGACGTAGCTAGTCTCGACCGCGGGCACGCGAATGGCGTACTCGCCTCGGCGGTCGCTGACCGCCTCGCCCTTGAGCTTGGGGTGGTCCTTATTGACGGCCTTGATCTTCGCACCCCGCAACGCCAAGCCGCTCTCGTGAAACACGGTGCCACTGATGACCCCCAGGGGAGCTTGGGTGCGCTTCTTTTTCGGCCCCGCGGATAGTGCGCCGAGAACAAGCGGCAACACAAGCAGCACCGCCCAGGCTCGCGGACTCGGGTGTCGCTGTGCCATAACCGTCACTCTCCTGATCGTCGCGCATCCGCCAAGTGAGTGCAACACACGCCAGAGCCGAGCCCCGAACGCGAGTGAGGAAGAGCGCGGGTCTTCGCCCGCGCACGCAGGTTTGTATCCGCTGCTCTGGAGCGTTGGATGACACGGTTGCGACGGGCCGGGGCAACGCCACCTTTCCGCCATTCCCACCGCTATGCTGGAATCAGGAAACCCCGATGTCCCGAGAATACCCATCGCATCCCGTCGTCGGCGTGGGCGCTATCATCTTGGACGGCAACCGCGTCCTCCTCGTACGCCGCGCGAACGCTCCGCTCGAAGGGGTCTGGTCGATCCCCGGGGGGCGCCTCGAACTCGGCGAGACCTTAACCGAAGGCCTGCACCGCGAGATCCGCGAAGAGACCGGCCTCCGCATTGAAATTCTCGACCAGATGGAAGTATTCGAGCGAATCATGCGCGATGGCGACGACCACGTTCAGTATCATTACGTGCTGATCGACTACCTCTGCGAGCCGGCCGGCGGAGTACTCCGCGCGGCCGATGACGCCGACGACGCCCGCTGGGTCGAGCAACACGAGATGGCGGAACTCACCATGACCGAAGGCACGCCGGCGGTCATCAACAAGGCCTTTCAACTCCGCGACCGCCTCGCAGTTCGTTCGTAACGCAACATGCCGCTTCGATCCGCCGACGCCCTGGAGTTTTTCGGACTCCTCGAAGTCCTCAAGCGCTACGTTGCGAGTCCGCTCGGCGAGTGGCAGATCGAGGAGCTTCGCGCCGAGCCCCTGCGCCGGTCCCAGGAAGGAGCGGAAGAAAATCTGGCCGAGGTTGCCGAAGCGATCGACTTCTTGGAGCGGGCGAAGGCGGAAGCGGGGCGGTCGGGTACGCGGACTCGCGACATGCGGCCCGCTGTCGAGAAGATGGGCGTCGCAGGGACGGTGCTCGAGGGCCCCGCGATCCAAGGCCTCATCGACGTGATCGATCGCGCCGAGCAATCGCGCGTTCTCCTCGAACCCACCGCACTCCGCACGCCCCGCCTCGCCGCCTGCGCCGAGCGCCTCGCGGACTTCCGGCCGTTGCTGCGCGAGCTCTCGGGCAAGATCGAGCCGAACGGCGAAGTCGCCGACAGCGCCAGCCCGGAGTTGGCCAAAATACGCCGACAGATCGAGCAACAGCGCAACCTGATCAACAAGACCCTTGAGCGGTTCGTCCGCAGCCACTACCAAGAGGGCCTGCTGCAAGAGGACTACGTCACCATTCGCAACGGCCGCCTGGTAGTGCCGGTCAAGACGAGTTGGAAGTGGAAGGTCAAGGGCGTGATCCACGGCACCAGCTCAACCGGACAGACAGTGTTCGTCGAGCCGGTCGAGTCGATCGAGCTGAACAACCGCATCGTCAAGATGCTCGAAGACGAGCATGCCGAGGTACGCCGCATCCTCATCGAATTGACGGAACGCTTGCGGCGGGACTTGCTTGCCATTGCGACCGCCGTCCAACTACTTGCCGAGCTGGAGATGCTGTTTGCCAAGGCGCGCTTCGCAACCGATTTTCACTGCGCCATTCCGTCATTCAACCAAGGTGATTTGTTTCAACTGCGGCTGAAGCGCGCGCGGCACCCTCTTCTCGAAGACGTGCTGCGACGCGCGGGGCGGTCAGTGTCGGCGATTTCGCTGACGCTCGACCCGGACCGCCGCGTGCTGCTCATCAGTGGTCCCAATGCGGGTGGTAAGACCGTCGTGCTGAAGACCGTCGGATTGCTGGCCCTGATGGCACAAGCCGGCTTGCCGGTTCCGGCGGACGAGGCGGAGTTCCCGTGGTTCGACCAGGTGCTCGCCGACATCGGCGACCTGCAATCCATCGCCGAGAGCCTGAGCACCTTTTCCGCGCACATCGAGCAGTTGAAAGCCATGATGCAGCTTGCCGACAAGCGCTCCCTGGTCTTGATGGACGAGCTGGGAGCCGCGACCGATCCCGAGGAGGGAGGCGCGCTGGGCGTGGCGGTCATCGAGCACTTCCTCGAACGCGGCGGCTTCACGATCGCGTCCACTCATTTGCCTGCGCTCAAGACCTATGCCGCCACAGCGTCAGGCGTCGGAAACGCCGCGGTCGGCTTCGACGAAGAGACCTTCGCGCCCAACTATAAGCTTCGCATCGGTGTGCCGGGCCAGTCGGCGGGGCTTGAGATGGCGCGCCGCCTCGGCGTACCCGATTCGGTGATCGTGCGAGCACGCCAAGCCATGAGCACGCAGGCCGAGGACGCAGTGCGATACGTCCGGCAGCTTCACGAGCAAATCGAGGAACACGACCGCGCGCGAAATGAGCTGCGCCGCGCGGAAGTGGAGTTGGCAAGGAAGCGTCAGGCGCTCGAACGCGAGATGGAGCAACGAGAGGCGGCCAAGGTTGCCGAACTCGAGCGGCGGGTTGAGAAGCTGGTGCGCCGCTTCGAAGCCGAGCACCGCGCCGCGATCGACAAGCTCGACGAAGCGCAGGCAGCCCGCCGAGCCGCCAAGGATGCCCGCAGGCAAGCTACCAAGCGACGTACCGACTTGAAGCGCGAAATCCAATCGGTCATCGAGAAGGCCCCGCGACAGGACGCCGAGCCGGTCGTCGACCAGACCGAGCTTACGCCCGGACGCCGGGTGCGCCTTGGCGAGATCGGCGCCGTCGGACGGCTCGTTCGCGAATTGGCGAGCGGACAGTGGGAGGTCGAAGTCGGTAGCCTCAAGATGCACGTCGACCGCCGCGAGATCACCGAACTACTCCCCGATGCGACGCCTCTGCCCGCGGGCTCACCCAGCAGGATTACGGTCACGACCGCCTCCCGCGACGCCAGGTCGCTATCGGAGATCAACGTGATCGGCCACAACTCCGAGAGCGCCCGCGAAGCCGTCGACAAGTTCCTCGATGACGCCGTACTCGCCGAGGTAGGCCGAGTGCGCGTGATCCACGGTCACGGCATGAGCATCCTGCGCAAGGCGCTGTGGAAGATGTTCGCCGGCCATCCTCACGTCGAGCGCTACTACCAGGCCGAGCAACAGGAGGGCGGCGCCGGCGCAACGATCGTCGAGGTCAAGCAGTAGACCCAGCAAGCAGTCGGCGTTCCCAAACCAAATTCTGAGCCGCATGCGTAAGCTTGCGCTGAGCAGTAGCGAGGCGAGTCGGGTTTGGCGAGAGACCGAGAAGCCTCGATCGACCAGCGGTTCCCTAGGCAGGCGGAGGCACTCAACGCAGGCTCACGCCTGCGGCTCAGAGTGGCGACGGGAGGCTCCCGATCATCTCCACCGCGAACTCAGCGAACCGGAACGCCCGCCCGCTTTCACCATCCAGCGGTGTGCTAGCCTAGGCTCGCAGGAGCGGAACGATGATGAGGCTTCGAGTTCTCGGCGTGATGTTCAGCGTGGCCATGCTGCTGCAAGCCGAGCCCGGCAAAGTCCCGGAAGGATTCCAGTCGATCTTCAACCACGCCAACCTGGCCGGGTGGCACGTCAGCATGACCAACCACCACGGCAACACGACCGAGTGGCGCGTCTTGGAAAAGGCCTTGACCGGCCGCCAACGGCCCGACGGCAACGGCGGCCTCCTGCTGAGCGACGAGCGCTACCGCGACTTCGAGCTGTATGTCGAGGTCAAGCCCGACTTCGGCTGTGATAGCGGCGTGTTTCTGCGCTCCAACGCCAACGGACAGGCCTACCAGGTCATGCTCGACTATCTCGATGGCGGCAACGTCGGCGGCATTTACGGCGAGCGCTTGGACGGGGTCGAGAGAACGCTCTCCAACAACTGGGAATCGGTCTGGCGCAAGGACGACTGGAACGCCTTTCGCGTGCGGATGGAAGGCGAGGCCCCGCGCATCACGGTGTGGCTCAATGGCACCAAGATCACCGAGTTCCAAGACACGGCGAATCACGCGGCTGGAGGCGCAACCGACGGCATGATTGGTGTCCAGGTGCACGGCGGAGCGAGCTGGGTGAAGGACGGCTATCACCGCTTCCGCAACATCGCTGTCAAAGTACTGAAGTAGAAACACAGCCACCCAAGGGCGTATTACACTACGCCCGGTAGCTGCCGTTGGCACGGCCGTTCACGGCCAACGTGGCCCGGCTCGCGGACGCGCGCTGCAACTCTATCGCCGCCGCAACGATGAGCTCTCTCAACCACCCCCGCCGCCGCTTCGGCAGACTCTTCGGCGACCTGCGGGTACGGCCGAAGCTGATCGTCCTGCACAACCTGTTCTTCCTGGTGCTGACCTGCGCCGCCTACTTCTCCCTGATCCCTCTCGTCGAAGACCGTATCGCCACCGCCCGAGAGAGGGAGATCTCGCTGGCCCGCCAAATGCTCGCCGCCGGCCAGACCCCTTCGGTCGACGCCTTCTCGAGCTACGTCTACGAAAACGGCGTCACGCTCGTGCCTCCCGTTCCCCCGCAGGTGAAACAGTGGCTCGATGCTCATCCCGGCGCAGTGCGAAGCGACCCGAGCGCCCCCGAGCATCTCTACCGCAAGGACCCCGCAACGGGAAGCTACGCCCGCCTGACCATCCCCTCGGGCTTTTACGAAGGCGCAGTAGGTCAAGCCAAGTTCACCCTCTTCGCCATCCTCGGAACCCTCTATCTCCTCGCCGTCGCCCTGCTCGAGCTGGCCATCATGCCACGCCACGTCTACCGGCCCATCCGCTTGACGCTGAAAGCCGACGAGGCCGTCCGTGACGACGACCGTCATCACGAACTGATCGACGAGGCCGAAATTCCCGGCGACGAAATCGGCGACATTATGCGTTCCCGCAACAAAACCGTCTCAAACCTGCGCGACCAGGAGGCGCATCTTGAAAGTGCACTGGCCCGGCTCAAGCAGTTGGCCGCCGACCTCCAACGCAAGAACGACCTGTTGGAGGCCGCCCGCACCAAGTTGGCCGCCCAAGACCGTCTCGCCAGCCTGGGCCTGCTCAGTGCCAGCGTGGCGCATGAGCTGAACACGCCGCTCGCCGTCCTGCGGGGCTCAATCGAAAAACTCATCGAGACGGTCGATAGTCCGTCAACTCTCCGCCGGCTCAAACGCATGCAACACGTCACGGACCGGCTCAGCGGCATCAGTGCCGGCCTGCTTGACTTCTCGCGGCCCAGCCGTGAAGTCAACGAGCCCGTCACAATGCGTACTCTGGTGGACGAAGCCTGGAGCCTGGTCGCGATCGACGAAAAGGCCTCGGGTATCCGCTTCAGCAACCGTGTGCCCGAAGACACGCAAGTGGTCGGTAACCGCGACCGCCTGATGCAGCTCTTCGTCAACCTGTTGCGCAACGCGATGTACGCGATCCCGGCCAGCGGCACGGTCGTTGTGCAAGGCAAGACCGAAGCCCGCGACGAGCAGGGTTGGGTCACCGTGGCCGTCGAGGACGACGGCGTCGGCATCCCCGAAGACGTACTACCCAACATCTTCGAGGCGTTCGTCACCAGCCGCCTCGACGCCCGTGGCACCGGGTTGGGACTGGCCGTCGCCGAAACCATCGTCGAGCAACACGGCGGAAGGATCATGGCAGGCAACCGGCCTGAAGGAGGCGCTCGTTTGGAAGTTCGGCTGCCCGCGGGAACCGCCACGCCGCAGAGCAGCCCAGCGTCGGACCAACCGAGTACTCCCCTCCAAAGGACGATCTCCTCTCAAGGGAAGAGCCCCGTCCAAAGGAGTAATCTAGTGAAGGGATGACACCCGCCTCCCAGCCCGTCGCTTCGCCCGCCAAGAAGAGCGCCCTCGTAGACATTGCCGTCCTTGACGACGACGTCGACTTCATCAACTACATCGAAGACTGCCTCAACGACGAGGGGCTCTACACCGTCCGCGCTTTCTCTCACCCTGACGACCTGTTCCAAGCTTGCCAAGAGAAGGCGCCGCACATCGTCCTGCTCGATATGAAGATGGGCCCCTTCAAGGGCGAGGATGTGCTCGACGAGCTACAGGCGCGGCATCCGGACGTCTGCGTTATCATCGTCACTGGTTATCCCTCGCTCGAGGGGATGCGCGCCACGTTCAAGAAGAGGGTCTTCGACTACCTTGCCAAGCCGTTCTCTTTGATTCAGTTGCGCCAGACCCTCTCGAACGCCATCGACGCACACGGGCTGGGCCGCACGCCGCAGGAGGTCGTGCGCGAAAAGCTCGGCCATCGCATCAAGGTCTTGCGAGTCGAACGCAAGTGGTCGCTCAAAGACACCGCCGGCCAAACCGGCATCAGCATCTCGCAGCTCAGCTCGATCGAACGCGGCGCGCACATGCCGAGTATCGAAAGCCTCCTTGCGTTGTGCCGCGCGTTTGACAGCAAGCCATCCGACCTGTTTGCATCGATCGATTTCTAAAGTGGAGACGTTATGAAAGCGGCCGCCGACAGGGCTGAATCCAAAACCCAATCCCTCTACCGCCACGCCAAGACCCTCATCCCGGGCGGCACGCAGCTCCTCAGCAAGCGGCCGGAGCAGTTCGCGCCCGACCAATGGCCGGCCTACTACCAAGAGGCCCACGGCTGTGAAGTCACCGACCTCGATGGTCGCAAGTACATCGACATGTCGATCATGGGTATCGGCTCGTGCCTGCTCGGTTACGACGACCCCGACGTGAGAGAGGCCGTTGTGGGCCGCGTCCGGGCCGGTTCGATGTGCACGCTCAACAATCCCGAAGAAGTCGCGCTGGCCGAGCTTCTGACTTCCATCCACCCCTGGGCCGAGAACGTACGCTACGCGCGCTCAGGTGGCGAGTCGATGTCGATCGCCGTGCGCATCGCACGCGCTAAGACCAAGCGAAGCCTGGTCGCCATTTGCGGCTATCACGGCTGGCACGACTGGTATCTGGCCGCCAACCTCGCCCCGGAAGGCGCGGTCGACCAACTCAAGGGCCACCTGCTGCCGGGGCTGTCGCCGGACGGCGTACCCAAGCCGCTCGCCGGCACCGTCGTGGCCTTCGAGTACAACCGCCTCGATCAACTTGGGGAGATCATCTCCAACTACGGCGGCGACTTGGCCGCCGTCGTCATGGAGCCGACGCGCTCCGCCGATCCCGATTCCGGTTTCTTGGAGGGCGTCCGCGCTCTGTGCGAGACGATCGGCGTCGTTCTCATCTTCGACGAGATCAGCGTCGGGTGGCGTCTGATTCTCGGCGGCGCGCATTTGAAGTACGGCGTCGAGCCCGACATGTCCGTCTTCTCGAAGGCCATCAGCAACGGCCACCCGATGGCCGCCATACTCGGACGCGAAGACACGATGCAGGCCGCCCAGGAAACCTTCATCTCGAGCACCTACTGGACCGAAGGCGTCGGCCCCGCGGCAGCCGTGGCCACCATCCGCAAGATGCAGCGCATCGACGTCCCGGCGCACGTAGCCGCCATCGGGCAGCAGTGGCGCGAGGGCCTGTCGGCCATCGCCAAGCGTCATGGGGTGCCGCTCGAGGTCGGAGGCCACCCGGCCATCTCGAAGTTCTCATTCACACACCCGGATTCGCTCGCACTCGAAACCCTGTTCACCGTACGCATGCTCGACCGCGGTTTTTTGGCCGGCACCGGCCTCTACGCGACCCTGGCCCACCAAGTCGAGCACGTCGAGAGGTACTTGGCCGCGGCGGATGAAGTCTTCCCCGAGATAGCGGCGGCGATCGAGAAGGGCGATGCGGAGAACCGCATCGGCGGACCCGTCCATCACACCGGCTTCCGGCGTCTGGCGTAGCAGCGCGTTCGAACTACCGTGGGACGTCGCACGCAAATGTAGGGGCACGGCATGCCGTGCCCGCATCCCGCAACAGACAAGGTGTTGCCCCCTGGTACGATGTTCCGCATGACGACTCCTGCCCAACGGGCTACGTACCGCATCGCTCCCGTTGCCCTGCTCCTTGGCTGCGCTCTCGCCGTCGTTACCTCAGCCCCCCTTCAGTCCCAAACCGACAACTCTTCCTGGCGTATCGGTCTGGCCCGCGTGAAGATCACGCCCGAGAATCCGATACGGATGGCCGGGTACGCCTCACGCACAAAGCCTTTCGAAGGTGTCGACGCCGACCTCTTTGCCAAAGCCATGGCTTTCGAGGACTCCGGCGGCAATCAAAGCCTGCTGATCACAGCGGACATGATCCGCTTCCCAGGCTGGCTGTCCGCGGCGGTTTGCCGCCGCCTCAAGGAGTCCGCGGGTATCGAACGAAACGCCGTTCTGCTCAACGCCTCCCACACTCACACCGGCCCTGCGCTCGATCCCGCGCGCTATGACGCGCCCGCGGACGATATCAATGACAGTCAGGCCTACGCACGCAAACTCGAGGACAAGCTCGTCGCGATCGGCCGCCAAGCACTCGCCGACCTGAAGCCCGCGCGGCTCGGCTGGGACACAGGCCTGGTCAACTTCCCCATGAACCGGCGCGAGTTCACCGAGCGCGGCGTACGATTGGGCGTGAACCCGCGTGGCCCGGTGGACCGCGGCGTCCCTGTGCTGCGGGTCGACGGCGCCGGCGGTGAGCTACGGGCCGTGCTGTTCGGCGCGGCCTGCCACAACACAACGCTCACCGGCCGTTCTTTGCAGATCGGCGGCGACTTCACCGGCTACGCGCAAGCCTACATCGAGCGCATATATCCGGGCGTGCAGGCGATGTTCCTCACCGGTTGCGGCGGCGATGCCAACCCCTATCCACGCGGGAACCGGGGCTTTGCCGAGCAACACGGCGCGGAGCTCGGCGGCGAAGTCGTCCGGGTCCTCGCCGGCCAACTCAAGTCGGTACGCGGACCGATCCGCACCGAGCTTGCGCGCGTCGACTTGCCGCTGAAGAGCTTCACACGCGCGCAGATCGAAGAGGTTGTAAACGCACGGTCGTCTTACCTCAGCTATTTCGCCAAGAGCGCCCTCGCTGTTCTCGACCGCGGAGAGCCCCTGCCCAAAACCTTCGCAGCCCCATTCGCCGTCTGGCAGTTCGGTGACAGCCTCACGCTCGTCGGCTTCAGCCAAGAAACCGTCGTCGGCTACGTCGACATGACCGAGACAGCCCTCGGCCCTCTGAACCTCTGGGTCGCCGGCTATTGCAACGATGTCTCGGGCTACCTGCCTACGACGCGCATCTTGTCGGAGGGCGGCTACGAAACCCGTGGCCTCTATGACGGAGTCGGCGTGTTCGCGCCGGGCGTCGAGGACGTGGTGATGAAGACCATCACCAACCTCGCGTGCAAAGCGGGACGTGAGATTCCCGAGAAGTAAGCAGATAAGCCGCAGGCGGCTGACGGGATACAATAAAAGTAAGAGGAGAGAGAGTACGGTGTCGACGAATCGTGCGATCTATCTGTCGATCGGGGTCGTGGTGCTGGTCTGGGCCCAGGTCGTGTTCATGAACATCTTCGACGCGGCGTTTGCCCGCAGCCTGGCCGATTCCCTGGCGCGCCTGACCATCTACGCCTCGGGATACGGCCTGGTGATCGTGGTCACCGTGACCGTATTGCTGCGGCTCTCCGGAGAACGGTATCGGGATCTCGGTTTGTCTCCTCGGAACCTCGCCCGACAGCTCGCTACCGGCTCCCTTTTCGGCGTCCTCATCTTCGTGATGCACAACTTCCTGGTGGGCCCGATCATCGATGCCTCGCTACCGCCAAACACATCCGCCGGTGTCAACCTGTCTCGGCTGTTCGGACGTCTTCGAGTACCCGATCTGGATCATGCTTGCCGTGTTCAAGGGCGGGTTCTCCGAGGAGCTTTGGCGAATCTTCGGCGTGACGAGATTCGAGAAAGCGTTCGGGCTGCCCGGTCTCTTGGCGGCCGCTGTGCTCGGGTCGGTCGTGTTCGGGATCGCGCACGCGTATCAGGGTATCGACAGCATGATTGGCACCGGTCTTCAGGCCATTCTGTTTCTTTTGATCTACTTGAGAAAGCGTCGGGCCCTGGAGCCCATGACCGCGCACGCAGTCTATGACATCCTGGGCATCACGATTGCCTACGTGATCTACTAGCCCTGAAATACAGCTCTCCTACAGTTCGAGTGGGTGGATTTCTGGTAGCGGAGGATCGAGCCTTGAGCAGTCTTTCCCGCCGTTATTGGACGTCCGCTTCCAAACGACAGATTCGCCATAAATGGGGTATCCACTTGACTCAGGTAGCCCCTAGGCGTTGTGGTTTGGTCGATCCATGGACGCCAGCACACTGCACCCAGAATGCACCCTGGGGCGCCAGACGCCGGTCTGCAGGCAATTGGGCCACGAGGCTGCGTTTCGGGCCGATCAAGGATTACGCACGACCATCGCAGGCTTGGAAACGTGGTGCCGGCAAGCCTTTCCGGGGGCCGCCAATGGCCAAAGTATGTTGTGGTCGAGTCAAATGGATACCCCACTTCGCCATAAAACAAGTCCCCAGTTAGGTAAGGGGTTTAGGTAAGAAGAGGAAAGGTAGGACTACGGGCGGACGGCTTACAAAAGACGAAATAACTAATGATTTTTTTCGTGCTAAATAGAAAGGGGCGGTCACGCCTCAGCCGACCTCTTACTGGCATCACCATGGGCTCTCTGCCCTCGCCTGCACGAATAGCGCTTAAGGCGTTTTGTATCAGCCAGCTACCTGCGCCGTGCGATTTCCTACGGCGCTACAGTTAGATCGGTTTTGATCACGTGACCGCCCTCTTCGGATCGGTGGCTCTATGGCGGCCTCCTCCCTATTCTTGGTTTCGCCGTAGCGATAATCATCGAATCTTTATTCGATGTCAATCTCTTATACACCCAATCACGAAGACCTGTCAAGGCAAAGTTTTTCGTCGTCCCGCAACCCTATTAACTACCGTACGGTGGTGGCAAACCCTCGTTTCGGAGGGACCCGACCTCGCTTCTGTCTCCGTAGCCCGACCCGCAACTCTAGAGCCGCGGACAGGAGTCCTCGGTCCTCACGGGCGTTCCCGGCCGCCGACACCATTGCGATACTGTAGGGTTGACCGTGCACCTACGTTCCGCTCGCACTACGCTCGCCTGCCTGGCCGCGCTGGCACTTCTCGCCACGCCCGCCTGCTCGCTCAAGAAGTACGCCATCAACATGGTGGGCGACGCCCTGGCCTCGGGCAACTCCGTTTACGAGACGGATGAAGACGTCGAGTTCGTCGGCGAGGCCCTGCCGTTCGGCCTGAAGCTCGTCGAGAGTCTGCTATTGGAGTCGCCCGAGCATCGCGGCCTGCTCATAACCGCCAGCCAGGGATTCGTGCTCTACTCGTTCGCGTATGTCGACTACCCGGCCGAAGTCATGGCCGACGAAGACCTTGACCGCGCCCGCGAGATGCGCACCCGCGCCCGCAAGCTCTACCTCCGCGCCTTGGGTTACGGGCTACGCGGACTCGAACGCTCCTACCCCGGCTTCACCGCGCAGCTCGCGACCGACCCCGAAGCCGCCGCCGCCCGAATTCTCAATCGCAAGAAGAAGCAGCTCGACTTGCCCTTCCTCTACTGGTCCGCCGCCGCCCTCGGTCTCGCGGTGTCATCCTCGCGCAACGACGCGGCGATGCTCGCTCGCCTGCCCGAGGTCGACGCCCTGCTGGGCCGCGCTCTGGAACTCGACGAGACCTGGGACGACGGCGCCTTCCACGAGTTCCAGGTGACCCTCGCCGGCGCCAAGCCCACCACGCCCGACCGCTCCGTCATCGACCACCACTACCAGCGTGCCCTCAGCCTCTCCGGAGGCACCAGCGCCGGCCTCTACGTAGCCTACGCGGAGATCGTCTCGATCCCCGACCAAAACCGCGCGCAATTCCGCACCCTCCTCGACAAGGCCCTCGCGGTCGACCCGGACGCGCGCGAAGAGGATCGCCTTGCCAACCTGCTGGCCCATCGGCGTGCCAAATGGCTGCTCGATCGCATCGATGAGCTATTCTTTGAAGAGGAAGAAGCCGTGCCCGGACCGACGCCATGAAACCTCCTTTGCTGCGCCGTCTCATCCCGTTGGTCACCCTTGCCGTGCTGCTGGCAGGGCTGTTGGGCGTCGCCTCTCCGCTCTCGGCGCGCGTTCGCATCAAGCTCGGCACGTCCGCACCGAAGAACTCCAGTTGGCACGACGCGTTGAGCTACTTGCGACAGGAGTGGCGCAAGATCTCCGGCGGCGACGTGATGGTCACCATTTACGCCGGGGGCGTGCTCGGCGACGACAGCGAACTCGTGCGCAAAATCCGCCGCGGCGGCGTGGACGCCATAGGCGTCTCGGGCATTGGGCTTTCGCGCATCGACAAAGGGGTCGAGTGTCTCAACATCCCGATGATGGTTCGGTCGTACGATGAGTTGGACTATGTACGCAAGCACATCACGGCGAAACTCGAGCAGCGCATCGAAACGAAGGGCTTTGTCGTTCTGAATTGGGCGGATGTCGGCTGGGTCCACTTCTTCACCAAGAAACCCGCGCGGTCTCTCGATGACATCCGCGAGCAAAAACTCTGGATCTCGAGCGGCGATGCAGCTACCGAAAAGCTCTACAAGCAGATGAAGTTCCAGGTCGTGGCTCTAGACATAACCGACATGCTAACCTCTCTGCAAACCGGCATCATCGAGGCCTTCCAAGCGCCGCCCTTGTTCGCCATGCTCGAGGGATCCTACCGGCGGGCCGGCTACATGACCGCCGTTCGCTGGGCGCCGCTGATGGGCGCCACGCTCATCAGCAAGCGCTCTTGGGACCGCATTCCCAGCGAGCATCACGCCGCCATGCGGAAGGCCGCCCAAGCAGCGGGCGATAAGCTTCGCGACGAAATCCGCAGGCTCGACACCGACGCCATCACCCAAATGAAGAAGCGCGGCTTGAAAGTGATCGAAGCGGACGCGGCCATGCTCGCCGATTGGCAGAAGCAAGCCGAAGACGCCTACCCCAACGTGCGCGGGACGATGGTTCCACCCGACCTGTTCGACGAGGTTCGCCGCCTGCGCGACGAGTACCGCGCCAAGCACGCCGGCGATTAGCAGCGGCGCCCGGCCTGCAACTCAGACCGTAGCGCGGATCTCGGGTTTGAGATCCGCGGCTTTTCGCCTCCCCCATCGGGGCGTAAGACGATTCACAACCAGGGCAGGCAACACCGCATTCGGCTCCCGATCTCACCCCTGATATCCTGAAGCGTCATCGCCGGCTCTCGCGCACTGCGGCCCGCCCCGTCGCGCCCATGGAATCCAAACCCACCTCCCTGTTTGCCCGCGTCGAGAATGCTCTCGCCATCGCGGTGCTCACGGTCATGTCGATCATGCCGTTGGCGGAGATCATCGGCCGCAAGTGGCTCGGCGGCGGAATCCCGGGCTCGTTCCCAATCGTTCAGCACCTCACCCTGTGGATCACTTTTGTCGGCGCCGCCCTGGCCGCCCGCTCCGACCGCCTGCTGGCTCTGTCGACAGCAACGTTTCTGCCCGACGCTTGGCGGAACCGCGTCCAGATGGTCACCTCCGGGCTCGCCGCCGGCATCACCGCCGTCCTGATCTGGGCGAGCTTCGATCTGGTGCGCGTCGACTATGAGTTCGGCGACGAGGTCGCCTGGGGCATTCCGGTCTGGCTCGTCGAGTGCATCATGCCCATCAGCCTCGCCGTCGTGGCGGCGCGCTTGATCGGCCGCGTCTCCGGCAACGGCTCCGGCAAGAGTTGGACACGTCTGCTCCCGGCCCTCGGACTGCTCATCCCGTTCGTGTTCGGCTGGATCGAAATTCCCGAGGAATCAGGCCTGCTCGTCCCGTCCCTACTCGTCATCGTCGTCGGCACGGCGCTGGGTCTGCCGATCTACGCCGCGATCGGCGGCGCCGCTCTGGTGCTCTTCTGGGACGAAGGCACACCCGTCTCGGCCGTCCCCGGCGAAACCTATCGCCTGACCACCGAGGCGATGCTTCCCGCCATCCCGATGTTCACGCTTGGCGGATACATCCTCGCCGAGGGAGGCTCGGGCCGGCGCTTGATGCGGCTCTTCTCCGCCTGGGTCGGCTGGATGCCGGGTGGCCTGGCGATCATGGTGACGATCGTGCTTGCATTCTTCACGCCGTTCACCGGTGCGTCGGGCATTACGATCCTTTCGATGGGCGGGCTGCTGCTGCCGCTGCTCGTCCAGGCGAACTACCCCGAGAAGACCTCCGTCGGACTCGTCACCGTCTCGGGATCGATCGGCCTGCTGTTTGTACCGAGCCTGCCGGTCATCCTCTACGCCTTCTACGCCGAGCAGCCCATCGAGCGGTTGTTCGTTGGCGGGCTGTTGCCCGGCGTCCTGCTCGTGACGGTCGTCGCCGCCTGGGCCGCCCATCGCGGCTGGCGCGCCGGCGCGAAGCGGACGCCCTTCAAACGCCGAGAAGCTCTCTCCGCGGTTTGGGAAGCCAAGTGGGAGATTCTGCTGCCCTTCGTGGTGCTCGGCGGCATCTTCGGCGGCTACGCCACGCTGGTCGAAGTGTCGGCCCTCACGGTGCTCTACGCCTTTGTCGTGCAGTGCTTCATCTTCAAGGACCTACACGTGAAGCGCGACCTGCCGCGGGTGTTCGTCGAGAGCGCCACCCTGGTCGGCGGCTTCATGATCATCCTCGGCGTCGCGCTCGGCTTCACCAACTACCTAGTCATCGCCGAAGTGCCGTCGCAGGCCCTGGAGTGGGTGCAGGCGAACATCGAGTCGAAGATCGTCTTCCTGTTGGCGCTCAACGTGTTCCTGATCATCGTCGGCGCGCTGATGGACATCTACTCGGCGATTCTTGTGATCGTGCCGCTGATCACGCCTATGGCCGCGGCCTACGGCATCGACCCGGTACATCTCGGCATCATCTTCCTCGCCAACATGGAACTCGGCTACCTGATGCCGCCCATGGGAGAGAACCTGTTCCTCTCCTCCTACCGCTTCGAACAACCCTTGACGCGGGTGTACGTCTCGACCCTGCCCTACGTCGTCATCCTGCTAATCACCGTACTGCTGATCACCTATGTCCCCGAAATGACCCTGTGGCTCGTCGAAGTCACCGGCGTCTAGTCCGCGCCTTCACCCGTTTCTCATGCGCCCGCCGCAACGCTCTTTGCTTGACGGTCATAGTCCTACTCTCGCTAGATCATTCCTCTTTGCTGTTTGCGCGAAGGAAAGACGTGTAGCCCGCTTCATCGAGGGTGCCGGCCGCCTGCTCGCGAGCGGCCTGCGCCGCGTCCTCTTCCGTAGCGGTGAAGCGATACCCGTTCAACTCCAGAAACAGAATGCCGACCACAAAGCCCGCGCGCTTGTTGCCGTCAACAAAAGGATGGTTGCGCTCGATGCCCGCCGTGTAGGCCGTCGCCATGTCGATGATGTCGGGCGTTTCCCCATAGGCGTAAAGCTGCTGCGGCCGCGCCAGGGCGGATTGCAGCAAGCCGTCGTCACGTAAGCCCGCCGCGCCGCCGTGCAGCGCGAGCAGGCGGCCGTGCAGCGTCAGCGCGTCGCGCTGCTCGATCCAGACCGGCTCCGTCACTTGGCCAGAACGTGCAGCGTGTTGCGATAGCGTCCGATGATGTCTTCGGCCTTTGTCATCTTCTTTTCAAAGGCGGGATCGTAGGGCGACAGCTGGTAGCTGCCGTCCGGCGCTTCGGTCAGGAACAGGGGTTCCCCGTCTTTCGTACCCAGCCGGTTGATGACATCCTTCGGCAGGACGACGCCGAGCGAGTTGCCGAATTTGCGGACCTTGAGTGCACGCATGAACGCCTCCTATTTGTTATTACTATTGTAATAACATTTGGGCCGTTTGGCAAGAACTGGTAGTGGCTCAATTTGCTGTGCCACGCTGGGTGATGGGCGTGCGCTGCACACTGTGCCGGAAGGCCATCGTTTCTGAAGTCGCCTTCAGGCTGCCTTCAGGCGGCTTCCGCGCGAAGCGCGTTGTAGGCCGGTCGTTTACGGCCGGTTCAGCGTGGCCCTTCGTTCCTGCCCAGGGCGCTTCAGCGTCCTTCCGACACACCGGCTTGAGCCACCGTGGATGGCTGACCCGGTGTCCGTGAGACCGTCATGGCTGAAACTGAGCCACTACCCAAGAACTCAAAGGGGAAACGCGATCAAGACCTTGTTCTGACTGGCAAAAGGTTGGCACTCATCCCAAGGGAAGAAATCAGCAGCACCAAAGACGCCAGTACCTTTCAAGAAAGCACTCGAAGGCGTCTAAGTCGTGGTCTCGAGTGCGAACGCCGTCCTTGCGCAGTCGCTTGGAATCCACGCAGGCCGTGTCAACGACGCATACAGCCACCGCTACCCCAAATACTCGGCCAACCCGCCCACATCCGCCAACACCGCCCGCGGCTTGTAGGCCTCCAACTCCTCCCGCGGCGTCATGCCCGACAGCAACGCAATGAACGGCACACCCGCTCGCTTGGCCGTTTCGGCATCTGTGACGCTGTCGCCCACATAGACCATCTCTTCCGGCCCGGCCTCAAACCGTTCCGCCGCCATCAACAAGCCTTCGGGATGCGGCTTGAACTCCTTCACGTCCTCGCCGCCGACAATCATGTCGAACGGGTCACGCAGCCCCTCCCGCTCGAGCGTCGCCTCAATGCGCATGCGGAACTTCGTTGAGACGATCCCCAGCCGATGGCCCCGGCGCTTCAGCTCCCGGACCGCGTCCGGCACACCGGGCAGCATCACCGTCCACTGGACCATCACTTCGTCGGACCGCGCGCGGAAGAACGCCCGAAACTCCTCGGCGCGGTGCCGATGCGGCTCGCCGGCGAGCCGTCCCAGCGTTTCGGGCAGCGACAACCCGATCGTCCGCCGGATCTCATCCTCGGAAGGCACCGCGAGGCCCATCGCGGTGAACGCCACATTGACACATTCGACGACGGCGCGCGAGGAATCAGCCAGGGTGTAGTCGAAGTCGAAAACGACGGTTTCAGTTGAAGCGCGCAAGAGAAGCCACAGAGTGTATCAGCCGCCGGAGGGTATCGGCAGAAATGAAGAGGCCGGCCGCCGGGCTATAATGTGACCTTCGCAAACGCGCCCTTCGCGACGGCTGAATCATGTCCAAAGCCACCATCGCCTCTCTCCTCTTCGGTCTTGCCGTCCTGGCAACACTCGTGTATTCCACGCTCGGCTTGGGGCAATACAGTTGCGAGGTGTGCATGACATACAACGGCAGCCAAAACTGCTCCACGGCGTCGGCGCCCACGCGCGAGGAGGCCACCCGCACCGCCAGCGACGTGGCCTGTGCGCCGATCTCTTCGGGCATGACCGCGAGCATCCAGTGCTCCAACACGCCCCCCGATAGCGTCACCTGCACGGAGCAATAATGGAGGAACCTATGCCCCGCACGCTGCCGCCCAACACCCTCTCTCGCCGTTCCTTCCTCCAGCGCGCTACCACCGCCGCCGCGCTGGCAGCCGGCCCGGCCGGGAACGTCCTGGGAGCCCAAGCAGCCGCCGAATCCTTCGACCTGATCGTCGCCGGCGGTACGGTGATCGATCCCTACAACGAGACAAACAAAATCGCCGATGTCGGCATCAAAGCCGGCAAGATCGTTCGCGTCGCCGACAAGCTGCCCCGTGGCAACGCCCGCGTGCTCGACGCCGCGGGCCTCTACGTCTCGCCGGGATGGATCGATCTGCACGCGCACGTCTTCATCGGGACAAGCTCCAGCGCCGTCGATCCCGATCGCGATGCCGGGGTCCACGCCGGCGTGACCACGCTGGCCGATCCCGGCGGGTTTCGCTCGAGCGGCTTTCACGAGTTCCGCAGCGAGATTATCGACAAATCAACGACGCGTGTCCTAGGGTTCGTCAACGTCGCGGCTCACCGCAACAAGAAGGGCACGCCGATGCAGGGCGACTGGTCGCTGTTCGATCAGCAACTGACCATCAAGACCATCGCCGAAAACACCGACGTGCTGAAAGGCGTCAAGGTCCTCTCCTCCAACCGGCACGCCGGCAACCTGGGTATCATACCTACCAAGCTCGCCGTGCAGGCCGCCCGCGAGACCGGTACCCATGTCGTGGCCCACATCGGCATGGCGCCGCCGCTAATTCAAGACGTGCTCAATCTGCTCGGCCCTGGCGACATCGTCACCCACTGCTTCAAAGGCTTCCCAATGGGCATCTTTCATCGCAACGGTCGGCCTGTCTCCGAGGCCTGGAAAGCATTGGAACGCGGCGTCCGCTTCGACCTCGGGCACGGGCAAGGCAGCTTCGCCTGGGCCGCCGGCCGCAACGCCCAAACTCACAACTTCCCGCTACACTCGCTCTCCACCGACATTCACCAAGGCAACGTCAAGGGACCCATCTGGACCTACGGCCGCACCATGGCCAAGTTCCTGCATCTGGGCTACCCACTCGCCGACGTCGTCAGGACCGCGACCCTCGGGCCGGCGGAGCTGATTGACGAAGGCAAGGAACTCGGTTCGCTCTCCGCCGGAACCGTAGCCGACCTCACTCTCTTCCACGTCGTGGAGCAGCAAACCGTGCTGACCGACAGCCTCGGCAACAGCGAGACCGGTGACCGCGACATCCAACCGGCCCACTCGATTCGCGCCGGCAAAGTCATAAGCGACATGAAGATCCCACCGGCCGACGCCTGACCGCTCGTACCGGATACCGTTGACCGACATCGGGACACCTTGTCACCATCCGATCGGCGATTGGGACAAGTTGTCACTCCAGCCTCTATCGCGATTCGTCGCACAACTCAATTCCTTTGAATACGTTCCGCACTTGGAAAGGTTTGGCCGCCTGCGTGCCCTACCAGAGGTTGGCAGTCAAAGGAGCCAACCCGTGATTCAAGAAAACGTGTCAACCGAACCTCCGACATCCGCTCTCCCGCCGCGCGCCGCTATCGCGCAAGAATCGGTCCAGGCTACGCACGATGAACGCCGGCGCAAGCCGCGCACGCCCCTCTACTGCACCGACAAGCTGACGATCACGTCCCCCGCAACCACGCTCTCCGTGCTGGCACGCGATTTCAGTCGAGGCGGGATGGCGGTCGATGCTCCGCAAGCCCTCAAGGAGGGCTCGACCGTCTGGCTCGCGGGACCGCTCGAGATCGACGGCTCCCGGCTGGAAGTCTCCGGGCAGGCCCGCGTCGCGCACTGCCGGCCCAACCCGGACGGGCTCTTCCGCATCGGCCTGGCCTTCCAGAACGTCCATTATCGGACAGTGGACTAGCGCGTGTCGGTACAGCGGCCGCTGCGCAGCGTGAGCCACTTCGCCAGCCTCCTTGCTGCCGAAACCCGCCGCTCAACGTCAGGCGCGTAAACACCACGAATCGCCGGTGCTACAATTCCGCCATGACGAAACCCAATCCGCCTTCGCTCACGCGTCGAGCCTTCCTGGCCTCGTCCGCCGCGGGCGCCCTGCATGCCGCGCCTACCGGCAGGAAGATCCGCACCGCCATCTACGGCGTCGGCCATGCCCACGCCCGCGGCAAGGTCCGCACCGTCCGCTTGATGAGTGCGTTCGATCTCGTCGGCATCTGTGAGCCCGATGGGAAGCAGCCCCTAGACGACAAGGTGTTCCACGACGTTCGATGGCTCGACGAGAAACAAATCCTCGACGACCCGTCGATCGAGCTGATCGTTGTCGAGTCGCGAGTGCAAGAGGGTCTGGGCTACGCCATCCGCGCCGTGGCCGCCGGTAAGTGGGTACATCTCGACAAACCGCCCGGAACGGACCTCGCGGCCCTCGAAAAGCTGTTCGCCGACGCCACGCGCCAGGGCAAGATCGTCCAGATGGGCTATCAGTGGCGCTACCATCCCGCCATGCAGGCCGCGATGCAAGCGTTCCGACAAGGCTGGCTGGGTGAGGTCTACATGGTGCGCGCGACCATCAACAAGCCCATCGACCGCGCCACCCGCGAGGAGCTAGCAGCGTTCAAAGGCGGCATGATGTTCGAGTTAGGTTGCCACATGATCGACCGCGTCGTCGACGTGCTCGGCAGGCCGAAGAGCGTCGACAGTTGGATGCGCCACGATGCTCCCATCGATGACGCACTCGAAGACAATACGCTCGCCGTATTCCAATTCGACCGCGCTATGGCGGAGGTCTACGTCGCGGCGCAGCAACCGAGCGGCGGCAACTATCGCACCTTTGAGATCCTCGGCACGAAGGGCACCGCCACCGTCCGTCCGTTCTCGCCCTACCGGTTGATGGTTGACCTCAAAGAAGCCGCCGGCCCATACAAGGCCGGTTACCAGAAGATCGAGTACCCGCGCTCGGTGGGTCCGCCGTTCTTCGGCGACTTTCAAGAGCTAGCCGCGGTCATCCGCGGACTTGCCAAGCCGACCTACTCCGTCGAGCACGACCTCATCACTCACGAAGCGCTGCTGAAGGCCTGCAAGCTGATCTAGCCGCCTCGGCGAAATCGAAGACGGCGCTAGCGAAATGTAGGGGCACGGCATGCCGGCCCGCCTGCTCGGCCAGTGAAATGTAGGGGCACGGCACGCCGTGCCCGCTGCTCGGCCTGCCGCAACACGTAGGGGCGCCGAAGGATGCGACAAGAGAATCTCGCTTGGACGGTCTAGGTCGTACGCTTTACTCCCGTAACAGAAAGCCCTCGGGATCAAGCACCACCCGCGCCGGCTGCCCCTTCAGCGCAGTGCGAACCTCCGTCAGCTCCCCGTCGGTTGGAATCATCTTCACAATCGAATCGCCGCCTGCCGCCTCAATCTTCACCGGCACCACAACGCGAAACGTGGTGGGAACGCTCTCCTGGTACAACCGCAAAACGAGCCGGGCTTTCGAGCCCTTGCCCTCCATCGAATGTTCGAGGCGCAACTTCGGAATGCCCGTACCGTAAACCCACTGCTCGAAGAACTCGCGCAACTCGGCGTCGGGATACGAGGCAGGCAGCAAGTGCGCGGCCTCGGCTCGAAACTCTTCGGTACTCAATCTCTGCTGCCGATACTTCGTGCAAAGCTCGCGAAGAAGCTGGAAAAACCCTTCATCTCCCAAGACGCCCCGCAGCATGTGCACGATCCACGCGCCCTTCTCGTACACGAGCACGCGAGCGGCGTCGGGAAACTGCGAAGAGCGCAGGCGGTGTCCCAGCACCACCGGCCCGGCGCTGTCCACCGGCTCGCCTTGGTCGTTGCGTGCCAGCAGGGCGGTCCGGTATCCCGCGAGTACGGTGTCCATGACCCCGCGTCCGTGGCGATGCTCGAGGTAGAGCAGAGCCGAATAGGTCGCCAGCCCCTCCATCAGCCAGTCGTCACTCAACGATTGGATCGCGAGCACGTTACCCCACCACTGGTGCGAAATTTCGTGCGCGGGCAGGATCTCTTGATAGAAGAGTCTTTGCGCGGGCGTCAGATTCTTGAGCGGCGCGTCCTGCGCTTGGAAGTAGCTCAGCGTCGAGGCGTACACCAACCCTGGGAAGCCCTGGCCGAAGTCGCCCGGGATCGGCGAGATCACGATCTTCTTCGTCGGCGGCGGACCAAGACGCTCGAGAAAGTACGAGAAGGCCCCGGCGGTGCGGTCGGCAACCAGATCGAGCCGGTCGGCGGGGCTGGGCGGGCTGGGTGAGTCCTTTTTGGTGATGAGTGAGGAAGTCGACGTGATGGTGCGGCGCGAACGGCGACCGGGTTCGGGAGTAGGCACCAGCACCATCCGCGGCCTGGGCTGCAACCGGTTTTCCACGCCACGATTGGCACACACTTCCAGCGTGTGCCCGCCCACCTCCCGCGACACCCGCTCATAGCGGCCCAGGTTGAACCCGGCCAGGCGGATCGGCGACGCGGCCCGGAATCGCGACGTCCGCAACCCGGCCTCGCGGGAGCTTTCGATCAACTCACCCGTCGCCACCAGGTCGAGGTCCTCGGGATGGTGAAACACCAACTCGTAGTTGGTGAACTGTGCCCGGCGCCGCGGATACCACGAGCCGCGGCTGCCAACGTAGTACACGCCATCGCCGGCATGGTTGATGACCGTGCCCTTGTAGTGGAACTCGATCTTGTGGCGGGCGCCCGGCGCGGGCGGCTGCGGTAGAACGAACGCAACGAGGTCGTTGCTTCGTTGCCGCGCATGGCTCGAATTCGGGCCGCGCACCTGGACGAACTCCAGCGGCTCGCCGTCGAGCAAGAGCTTCTCCACCTTCAATCGCTCGGAAAGCTCGAAGCCGAACCCCCGTTGCACGGTCGAGTTCGGAACGAAGTCGGCCTTGGCCACCACCTGCATCATCAGGTCGGGATCGAGGCGCGATTCGATGTGATAGTTGTCGAGCCGGCTCTCGTCGCGCGCTTGTTTCCTGGCGCCGTCGCGGAAGCTCCTGCCGGGAAAGCGGCACCAGGTTTCGTAGTAGTTGTGTCCCTCACGCCACACGCTCTGTCCCACCGACATCTGCTCTTCAACGTGAGGATCGATCACAACCTCGAACCGTCCCTTGGGGCCGCCGCTGATGATGGCGGCGAAGAAGCCATGCGCCGGGTCCCAGGCCGAGGTGGCATCGAAGAGCACACGCACAGCCAGCAAGTCGAGCAGGTTCTGCATCACCGGCGTCCATCGCCGGGCCAACCCGGCGCCGCGCGCAGGGTCGAGCGTCGCAACCGACGCCGTCGCGAGTGAGGTGCGTAGCGCGTCGCCGGTATCGTCGGAGAAGAGCATCAAGGCGGTGCGGAACTTCTGATTGAGGATGGGCTCGCCTGTGAAGCGCGACACCGACTTCCGTTCCCGGTGGGTCGGGGGGATGAGGAGGATTTCACTCTCGTCCACCGGGTCGATGGCGAGAAACAGCGCCGCGATGGTGCGGTCTTGATAGGGCTCGGCGAACAGCAGATAGCCGTCGGTGAAGTAGAACTTGGCGTCCTCGCGCTCGAGGAAGACGTCGCGGACGCGATAGCACTGTTGGGGATCGAGCCCGGTCGTGCGGATCGCCTTCAGTTCCGCGTCGAGCGTTGCGGTGCCGAGCCCGGTCGCGGCCGGCAGCGGCAAGCCGCCGAGCAGGGCCAAGCCGGCGGTCACCAACAGCGCGGTCACCAATAGCAATGGGGCACGACGCATGACCTTATGTTCGGTTCGCGGCGCACCGAGGTCAAGCAGCCGCGCTGAGCCGTCGCGCCTGGCCCACGCCGCAATGACGGTCCTGATCATTCACAAACGTTAGGGTGCCCGTTGGCGGACCTGAGAACCGATTCCTCGGTTCTCAGGTCCACTGGCAACCGGGGCAGGCTGGGTCGTTTGCCATCCTGAGTCTCGAAGAGTCGAAACTCGGCAAGGCTGGAGCCTTACCTCATATCAGGCCTGCCTTGTCGAGCCTACAACCGAACTCACCGGCTGGCTGGGCACCGGAACACCCGCGGACCGGCCACCCTTCTGGTCGTCGATCACGCTGTGAAGAATATCGTCGAGGGACCGCGTCGGTTGCCAACCCAGCAGCGACTGAATCCGCGACGTATCCGGCACGCGGCGCATCATGTCTTCAAAACCCGGCGCATAGGCTTTCTCGTACGGCACGGAGAGAATCGTTGAGCTACTACCGGCCTTCGCGCGAATACGCTTGGCCAGTTGCCGCATCGAAATCTCCTCGGCGCCGCCAATGTTGAAAACCTTGCCCGTGGCGCCGGGGTGCTGCGCCAAGCCGATGATGGCTTCGACCGCGTCGCGGACGTCACAAAAACACCGGCTCTGTGTGCCGTCGCCGTAGACCGTGATGGGTTCGCCGGTAAGGGCCTGGCTGACCAAACGCGGAATCACCATGCCATAGCGGCCGCTTTGGCGAGCGCCCACGGTATTGAACAGGCGAAACACCGTCGTCGCCAACCCGAACTCGCGATGATAAGCCAGCGCCAGAAACTCGTCGACCATCTTGCTGGCGGCGTACGACCAGCGGCTCTTCTGCGTCGCGCCGAGCAACACGTCATCGTCCTCGGCAAACGGGATCTTACTTCCCTTCCCGTACACCTCCGAGGTGCTCGCGACCAGCACGCGGCAGTTGTAGCGTAAGGCGGCGCGCAGCACGTGGTCGGTTCCGTTGACGTTGGTCTCGATCGTGCGCACGGGATGCTCGACGATCAGCTTCACGCCAACTGCCGCAGCCAGATGAATGACAACGTCGGCTTCCGAAGTCAGTCGATCGAGCACCAGCGTATCGGTGATAGGCGCCCGTGCGAAGTGGAAGTTCGGATGCGCCTCGACGCCCGTCAGGTTGTCGCTGCGCCCGGTCGAGAGATCGTCGATCGCGAGCACGCGATGTCCCTCGGCCAGCAGGGACTCGATCAGGTGCGAGCCGATGAACCCGGCGCCTCCGGTGACGAGATAGGTTTGTGGTCTAGATGGCTTGGCAGGCAAGTTGAAGGTCCTTCTCCGGCGTCGATCCGGTCGTTTCGAGATAAACCCGCTCCAGAGCAGCCACGCTACTCCGAATGTTAAATCGGCTTTTTTCGACCAGAGCGAGAGCCTTGGGCTGCGAGATCCCCTCGCGGCCGGCCGCATCGAGAACCGCCCGCGCCCACACCGCCGGAGGCTCGGCGAGATCGACGTGACTAATGAGCCCCGGCTCAACGACGGCCTCCTCCGGCACGGCCGGCGAGGCAACACAGGGCAGGCCGGCGGCTTGCGACTCAATTGTTGTCATCGGCAGGCCCTCCCACAGGGACGGAAACAACAGCACGTCGATTGCGCCGAGCATCAGTTGAGCAACGTCCGCACGCAGTCCCGTGAATACGAAGCGCTCGGCCAGGCCCAGCCGAGCGACCTTCTCCTCGATCGCGAGGCGCAGCGGGCCGTCGCCGACCAGTAGAAAGCGAGCCGCCGGCTGTTGCCTTGCTACCTCAGCAGCCACGTCGACAAAGAACCCGTGGTTCTTGGGTTCGCAAAATCGGCCCACGTGCCCGATGACCGTATCAGCCGGCGCGATCCCGAGGCTTTCGCGGAGCACGGCCCGATCGACCGGCGCGCGGAAGGGGGCGAGGTCGCAACCGTAATAGAGAAGTTCGAGCGAGGGACGCCGCTCCCAATCCGCCCCAAACAGCGCCCGTGCCGCCTGGCGGCTCGCGGCGAGGCGGTGCGTTGCGTAGCGCCGCATGGCGTGATCGGTGAACGCGAGGTACGCGCGCCGAACAAGCCCCGCCGCGGCCCGCTTGCCGCTGGTATTGCTGTGGCTATGGGCGATCCGCACCGGCACGCCGGCGTCATGGGCAAGCCGCATGACGAAGCCGCTATAGGCGTCCACGTGGCTATGCACGATGTCATAGGGCCCGTGCTCGGCCAACGCCCGGCGGAAGTTGCGCGCGTAGCTCCAGGGGCGTCGAGGGTCGAGGCACGGGATGATGCTCGACCCCAACGAACGGATTTCATCGCTGTAGTCGCAATGCCGGTCGGTATGGAGCAGAAAGTCGATCCGAAACCGCTCGCGGTCGACGTGGCGCACAATCTGCATCAGCCACGTCTCGACACCGCCGCGGTTCATCGTGCCCAACACGTTCAGCACGCGGATCGGGCGATGGGACCGGTTTTCAGACAAGGATCGAGCGCCAGCCGACACAATCGGCACCTGTCTATCGTCCAAGCAACCATCAATCTTTAGAGAGGCTGTTCAAACCGCCATAACCGAGCCGCGGACGGGAGTCCGCGGTCACCTCGAACCGCCGTCCGTGCCTCTATCGCAGGACTAGAGGCCTCTGTCCGTGTATTCTTCCCAACGGTTTGGGTTCATGCAGCGCGCCCTCGGTTCACCTTGCTCCCAGGTGTACTTCACTGCGTTGTCGACCCGATGTGAGTCCCAGAGGGGGATTGGACTGCCATGCCGCGCCCACCATCGCCGTTCGGCGGAACTGAAGCCGAAACTGGGGTCTTTTGTCAACTTGTGTTTGCCGCCCGGGTCTGCAAGATTAGAGCAAAGTAGGGAGGATTGGTGATCGCGCGAACGAAACTTCTGCTGTGGACCGCGGTGCTCGTGGGAAGCGTTACCACGAACCTCTACAGCCAAGCTCCGGCCCGACCTTCAGCCGCCGAGCCGGAGGCTGATCCGGTCGTGAAGCTCGGCTACACGGTCTCCACGGGCGCCGCGCCCGGATACATCGAGGACCAGGCCTGCGCGATGTGCCACGCCGAGATCTACGGCGCGTATAGCCAAACCGGAATGGCACGGTCGTTCCTGAGGCCGGCCGGCCATCAGGTGATCGAGGATTTCAGCCGGGCGCGCGGAGAGCATAAGCCGTCGAAGCGCCATTTCGCCATGGCCTTCGAAGAAGGCAAGTACAGGTTCCGCCGCTACCAGAGCGATGACGAGGGTAACGCCTACAACGTCTTCGAGCGGGAGGTCGACTGGATTCTCGGCTCGGGTGATCACGCGCGGACCTACCTCTATCAAACCGAGTCCGGCGAACTCTATCAGCTCCCGATCTCCTACTACACCGGCGAAAAACTGTGGTACATGACGCCCGGCTTCGACCGGCCGAATCACGAAGGCGTGGGGAGCCGGGTGGGCCGGGAATGCCTGTTCTGCCACAACGCCTATCCCAACACGGCCGAAGGTAGTGACGCCTATGGGACGCCTCCTGTGTATCCGAAGGAGTTGCCTGAAGGTATCAGCTGCCAACGCTGCCACGGCCCGGCGGCCGACCACGTTCGAACAGCGCTCAGCCCCGCTGCCGACCTGGCGCAGAAGCGGGCGTCGATCGTCAATCCGGCGCGCCTTGCGCCGACCTTACGAAACGACGTCTGCTACCAGTGCCATTTGCAGCCCTCCGCGGCGCTAGCCGGCGTGCGGCGGTTCGGGCGCAACGACTATTCCTACCGTCCGGGTGAGCCGCTGGCCGACTACCTCGTCCAGATGGACCCCGTTGACGAGGGCAAGGACCGTGATCAACGCTTCGAGATCAACCATCACCCGTATCGCCTGGAGCAAAGCCAGTGCTTTCAAAAGAGCGAAGGCGCGCTCGTTTGCGCCACCTGTCACGACCCACACCGCACTGTGCCGACAGCCGAGCGGCCCGCTCACTATCGCACGGCCTGCCAGACATGCCATGAGCCCGAGAGCTACACAGCGACGCACGCCGCGGCGAACCCTGCCGTCGAGAGCAACGATTGCGTGGCCTGCCACATGCCACAGCGGCGCACGCAAGACGTCGTGCATGCGGTGATGACCGATCACCTCATTCGCCGCCAACCCGGTGGGGATGACCTGCTCGCGCCTCTCACCGAATCCAGACCCAAGATTACGGATGTGGAACTATTGTGGCCCGAGAGCGTGCCGAAGGAGAACGAGCAGTTCGTCTACCGCGCCATCGGCGTTTTGCGGGCAGCCGACGGTTCTCACGCCACCGCAACCGAGCGTCTCGAACTACTGCTTTCAAGCGGCGAGATCAAACACGTTGACCCGTATCTCGACTTGGCTCGGGGCCAACTGAAGCAGCGTAAGTTCGAGGCGGCGGCGGCAACGGCGAAGACGATTCTCGATCAAGATGCCGGCAACCTGCAGGCCCGGGAGTGGCTTGGGCTCGCGCTGCTGGCGGACCGCAAGCTCGATGAGGCGCACGAGCAACTCCGGCAAGTCTTGCAGCAGGACCCCAACCGGCCCGAGGCCAACTACAACCTGGGCCTTCTTCTCATCGGGAAAGACCAGTACGCCGAGGCGGTCACGCGCTTCGAGACCGCGGTGAAGGCGCGCTCTAACATGGCGCCGGCCTGGTACTATCTCGGCTACGCCAACGGCAAGCTCAACCGCCTCAACGAGGCTTTTGTCAGCTATCGCCGGACGCTCCAGATCGAGCCTTCCCACGCGCGCGCGTACGTCGGCGTCGGGCAGATCCTCATTCAGCAGGGGAATCGTGACGAAGCCATCCGTTATTACCGGCACGGTCTTAAGGTCGCTTCGCAGTTAGCGCCGATCGCCAAGGCCCTGGATGACGCGCTGGCTTCCATCAAGCAAAACCCCTAGATCGTAGTTCTTCGTGGCCGGAAGATCATGAGAGGGACCGGACGCCACGCACTATTTCGGATGGTTCTGGTCGTCGGCTTTTGCGGCGGTTTTGCCTGTGCCACCGGTTCAGACGAGAAGAGCGAGCCGGGCGACCCTCAGCTTGAGCCCGACCAAGCCCCTGCATCCACCCAAGCAATCCCGGCCGGCTCTGTCGATTCCCTGCCCCAGGCGATTCTGACGGACGTGACCAAGACTTTGGGCATCGATTTCGTGCACTTCAACGGAACCACCGGCGAGTATTTTCTCCCGGAAATTACCGGCTCGGGTGGAGCATTATTTGACTATGACAACGATGGCGACCTCGACCTTTATCTTGTTCAAGGCTCCAAGCTGACGCCTGGCCCGAACCCGCCCGGCTTCACGTGGCAAGGAAAAGGTCCGCCCCAAGACCGCCTCTACCGCAACGATCTCGCCGCGCCCGGGCTCGCCGGGCCGGGCGGCAAGCCTTCGCCTCGATTCACCGACGTGACCCAGCAAGCGCGCATCGACGCGCGCGGTTACGGCATGGGCGTCGCGGCCGCCGACTTCGACGCCGACGGCTGGGTCGACCTCTATGTCACCAACGTCGGCCCCAACCAGATGCTTCGCAACAACGGCGATGGCACGTTCAGCGACGTAACCAAGTTCTCGGGAACCGATGATCCGCGCTGGAGCACGAGCGCCACCTTCTTTGACTACGACCGTGACGGGCGGCTGGACTTGTTCGTCGCCCATTATGCTGACTTTTCGGCCGACCTCAAGCGTGAATGCTATTCCAAGAGTAGCGCGCGCGACTATTGTGGGCCCGGCGCCTACGACCCCATTCCCGACCGCCTGTTTCGCAACAAGGGCGGGGGCCGCTTCGAAGACGTGACCGAAGCGGCCGGGCTTCACGCGGCATTCGGGGCCGGACTGGGAGTCATTGCCGCCGATTTCAACGCCGACGGCTGGACCGACCTCTACGTGACCAACGACGGCGACCCGAACCAGCTTTGGATCAACAACCGACGAGGCCGGTTCGACGACGAGGCGCTGCTGGCCGGCGTCGCTCTCAACTACATGGGGCGCGCCGAGGCGGGCATGGGCGTCGATGCAGCCGACTTCGACGGCGACGGCGACGAGGACCTTTTCATGACCCACCTCGACGGCGAGTCGAACACGCTCTACGTCAACCAGGGCGACGGACTGTTCGATGACTTGACCATCCAGCTCGGGCTCCACTCGCCCAGCCTTGCCTATACCGGTTTCGGGACCCGCTTCCTCGACTACGACAACGATGGCCGACTCGACTTGCTGGTGCTCAACGGCGCCGTGCGATTGCAGGAACGGCTGGCACGCAAGGGCGAGCCGTACCCTCTCCAACAACCGAACCAACTGTTCCACAACGTCGGTACAGGGACCTTCAAGGAGGTCAGCCGCGAAGCAGGCCCGGCCCTGAAGCTCGAAGAGGTGAGCCGGGGCGCCGTCTTCGGAGATGTCGACAACGACGGCGACACCGATGTCGTGGTCTGCAATAACAACGGGCGCGCGCGGCTGCTGTTGAACGAAGTCGGCAGTCGTCGGCACTGGTTGGGGCTACGCCTTCTGGACGCTAACGGACGTGACGCTTTGCAAGCGCGGGTCGAGGTCGTGACCAACGACGGACATAGCCTGTGGCGCAGGGTACACTCAGATGGAAGCTACTGCTCGGCCAACGACGTTCGTCTGTTGATCGGTCTCGGCGACACCGATGCCCCCCCTACCGTGCGGGTCCACTGGCCCCAGGGCGGAGTCGAGGAGTGGCGGGACTTGCCCGTCGATCGCTACCGGCCGCTGCAACAAGGGACGAGGTAGGGTCGCTAGGTGCGGCACCCGCGCCACGACCCGGCACAGCCCGAGCCCCGGCATGACGCGACTTGCTAACCATAGGAGTCTGCTGCCTTCACGCTGCAAGGCGTTGATCCCGGTCGTCGCCCTTGCCTTGTTCACACAGGCCGGACTTCCCCAGACACCGGACGGACCGCCGGCAACACTGGCTCCCCCGCAACCCGGCCTCCTGCCGGTCCCCCTGCCACAGCTCGACACGCTCGAGCCCTCGGTTGCCAAGCAGATCCGAGAGCTGCAAGCCGCCTTCGCCGACTCCGTGGCCACGCCCATCGCGAAGGCCGCCGACCTCGCCGAGTCCTACGGCACCCTGGGGCAGCTCTATCACGCCTACGAACTGCTCGACGCGGCACAGGCCTGCTACCGAAACGCCTCGCGGCTGGCCCCTAGCGATCATCGCTGGCTGCATCTGTTAGGACGGCTGAGCCAACAGCAAGGCAAGCTGGAGCAGGCCGTCACGCACCTCGCATCGGCTCGAAAGGCCGACCCGGCCTACGCGGCCACCCCCGTCCGGCTCGGGAACACCTACCTTCAACTCGACCGTCCGGGCGACGCGCGAGGCGAGTTTGAAGCAGCCTTGCGTTTGGGCCCCGCCTCGCCCGCCGCACAGGCCGGCCTCGGGGAGGTCGCTCTCGCCGAGCAACGCTATGCCGACGCCGCCGGGCTTTTCGAGACAGCTTTGCAGCAGGTCCCGCAGGCGAACCGTCTCCACTATTCCCTGGCCATGGCTTACCGCGGGACCGGCGATCTCGACAAAGCTCGCTCCCACCTCAAGCAGCGAGGCCCGGTGGGAGTGCGTCCTGACGATCCGCTCGTCGAGGGGCTGCAGGATTTTCTGCAGGGTGAGCGGGTGCATCTACTGCAGGGCCGCCTGGCATTCAGCGCCGGCCGCTTCCCCGAAGCCGCGCGCGCCTTCGCCGAGGCGGTCCGCGCCAAGCCCGACAGCGAACGCGCCCGCACCAACCTCGGCACGGTGCTCGGACGTCTCGGCCAATCCGAGGCCGCCGCCAAGCAGTTTCAAGAAGTGCTACGCCTCAACCCGCGGAACCCGACCGCGCACTTCAACCTCGGCGCGTTAACGATGAGCCGAGGCGCCCACGAGCAAGCGATCGAGCACTTCGACGCCGTCTTGCAGACGAACCCCAACGATGCCGAGGCCCTGCGTGAGGTGGCCAAAGCGCTGTTGAAGGCCGGACGAAACGAAGAAGCCCTGAAGCATCTGCCGGCGGTGGTGGAAAAGTTCCCCGACGACGAGGCCCCGCTAGTCACTCTCGCCGAGCTTTGGGTGATGCGGGAGCGGTATCAACAGGCGCGCGATCTACTCAACGAAGCCCACCGCAAATTCCCCGCCCGAGGCCGCACGGCCCACGCCCTGGCGCGGCTGCTGGCGGCCTGTCCTAACACGGCCCTACGCGACGGGCCGCGCGCGTTGGATATCGCCGCCAAGGTGTACAACTCCACCAGCCGCGCCTCCCACGGTGAGACTGTCGCCCTGGCCCTGGCGGAGATGGGCCAGTGTGACCAAGCGGCGAAAATGCAGCGACGCCTCATCCCCGCCGCCGACAAAGCGAACGAAGCCGAGATGGCCGTCCGCTTGCGCAAAGACCTTGTCCGGTACGAAGCTGGCAGCCCCTGCAGACCCTAAGTGTTCGCGGTCCCGCTGTCTGATGTGGTCGGATGGGCGGAGGGTTGATGCCCAGCGAGGACGAAGTCTGGAGCTAGAGGCCTTTGGCGTCGTGTCAGGGTTCGTGCCGGACCGCTCCGTGAGGGGCTGTGAAAAAATCGGGGAGTCCACGGTTGACACTGCTGGGAGCCTCGCAGCAACTCATCGTGCAAGTTGAGGCATCCAACGTGATGTATGTAACAGTACCCCCCCCTTGCTGACAAAAGCATGATCCGGCGGGCGTGCGCCGAGCCAAGGACCGTGTTCGATCCGCCGCAAACCGAGCCGTGACCGTGAGGGAGCGGTCAGGCAAGGACCCGTCGACCTTCCCCTGCTGGTGCTTGCAGTGAGTTCGCCCCGCGCTCGCTGCGTGTGCATTTGCGCAGCACCTGAATGTGGTTGATGGGCCTGATGTCTGGCCGAGGAGGCGGTTTGGCTAGAGGCCTTCGGCGGCGTGTCAGGGTTCGCGCCGGACCGCTCCCTGACGGTCACGGCTCGGTCTAGCTTGCCGCTGGTGCGCTGGGAGCCCTACATTACGCCTGTCACGTCGAAACACCAAGGCCGGGTCGTGCCCTCTTCTCCGGGGCCGCGGCCGGGCGGAGAGCCGCCTGGATCGGGATCGAAAAGCTCCACCGGCTCCGGCCCCAATATGACCGGGCCTGGGAACACGGGCAAGACGCCGACGTTGACGCCGCACGAGTCATCGATATCGCTATCTGGCACAGGGGCACCGGCTATTCTCCCGTTGGTGTCGTCACACTCGGTGATGAGCGCCCAGTCGTAACGCCCCGGGGGGATCGAGCCAGGCGGGGCGCTAAACGAAAGCAGCGGCTCGGGCGTTCCCGGGACCGGGTCTAGCTGACCGAAGTCGATATCGTGAAACACTTGCACGATCGGCCCGGGAAGCGGCTTGCCGGCGATGCACTCGAAAACCCAGATACTGGCGAGGTAGGCGCTGCAGGTCTCCAGGATCTTGTGCTTCCAGACGAAATCGATGGGATCAGTGGTGGCAAAGGTGTAGAGCTCCAGTTCCGGATCGGAGTTGAGGGTGAGGTTCGTGGTCCAGCAATCCTGCAGCACATTGACGGGCGGCGGCGGTGGGAGGAAAGGCCCCAGAAACACGTAGGCCGAGCCGCAATCGTTGCCTGAGGGCGTGCAATCGTCCCCACTGGCCCCACCGCGACAGTGTTCCCGGAGATGGCAACCGAGGAGCCGAAGCGGTCGTTGGCCGCCGCATCACTGGCGGTCAGCTTGGCGTCCTGGGTCCCGTCCGCCCAGCCCAAGGCGGGCTTCTCAAACACATAGGCCGAGCCACAGTTAAGTCCGGAGGGCGTGCAGTCATCAGACCAGGCCCCGACCACAACGGTGCCCCCGGAGATGGAAACGGATCGGCCGAAGAAGTCGCTGGCCGCTGCGTCGCTGGCGGTCAGCTTGGCGTCCTGGGTGCCGTCCGCCCAGCCCAAGGCGGGCTTCTCAAACACATAGGCCGCGCCACAGTCGTTGCCGGAGGGCGTGCAGTCATGAGTCCAGGCCCCGACCACAACGGTGCCCCCGGAGATGGAAACGGATCGGCTGAAGAAGTCGCCGGCCGCCGCGTCGCTGGCGGTCAGCTTGGCGTCCTGGGTCAGCGTCCCCGCCCAGCCGCCGGCGGGCTTCTCAAACACATACGCCGCGCCACAGTCGATGCCGGAGGGCGTGCATTCATCATGGAGCGCCCCCACCACCAAGGTGTCTCCGGAGATGGAAACCGATTGGCCGAAGTTGTCGAAGGCCGCCGCGTCGCCGGCGGTCAGCTTGGCGGCCTCGTTAAGGATGGTCGGATCGATGGTGAGCGGGTAACGCGCCGCGGCGTCTTCGACCAGTAGCGCGATCCGGCCGCCCCCTGCTTCCAGCCGTGAAGCCAGCTCGCGGCCCGTGGCGTCCCAGGCCCGCAGCCCGCCGTAGCGCAGCCGTACGCGGCCCTCGGGGTCCCGCAGTAGGACGGCCTCGCCGTCCTCGGTCCTCTCAACCCGGACCGGCCCCGCCACGGCCAGCTCCAGCCGCAACGGTTCTCGACCGCCCGCTCGCGTACGCGCTTGTTGGGGCGTTTCCAGGGGCGGCTCTTCGAGCGTAAAGCCCTGCTCCAGCCCCGCCGCGCGGTTGACGTACCACTCGGTGAGCGTCCCGCGGTGGAACTCAACCCGGTTGCCTTTGGCCTGTGGCTCCGCGGCCTCGACCGGCTGTGTTTGCGAGTAGCCGTAGCCGGCGAGCGTGAGGCCGACTTCGACGCCGGCCCCCATGCCGGCACCTTGGGGCCGCACCCGGATCCCCTCGCGGGTGAAGCGGGTGGTATAGGCCTGGGCGCGGTTGGCCGCCGAGACCGTTCCGTCCTCGCGCCGCTCGGCCCGATAGCGGTCCCGCTCGATGGCGCCACTGATGGCCTCCCACGCCTCGGCCGAGACGCCTTCGGGGACCTCGCCGGCGCGAGGTGTGCCCACGCCCGAGCTGCCGTCGTTCTGAACGAGCCGCTCGCTGGCCCAGCCGGGCGCGGCCACGAAGCTCATGGTCAGCGCCAGCAGCGGCGGCGCCCACTTGCCAAGGCAGAATCTACCTGGGGGGCAGGCGGGCCTGCGGTCCTCGCTGTTGCCCTCGGGCCGGCGTGTCCGCCGATCGTCGGATCCGACGGACGTTTTCGGTGAGCGAATCGCTTTTGCGCATCGTTGACTCCTCGTGGTTGGCTCTGGGTGTGTAGGGTTCCCGTGGCTGTCGAGTGCCTCCGCCGGCTGCGCCCGGCATCGTCAGCCCACAACCGCGATTGGATTGCCAGGCGGGCGAGTGGCGACACCAAGTATAGGCCACGCCGTCACCCTTGTCAGCAAGTCGCGAGATAAATCGCGAGGTTTACAAATCGCCAGGTTCACTGGCGGTGGAGGGGCTTGGATCGGCGTAGACGCGGTCCTGATCCTGGGGGGGGAAGGTACGACGAAACACAATCCACCGGCTTGCAAGCCGGTACAATAGAGGTTTGGCACCGAAGATTATTCGCGAGATCGGGGCGGCTCTCCGCAACCTGAATCCCAACGATGTCCGTGAGCTGGCCGACCAGCCGCTGACCGCCGGCATTCTCGCGCCGGATGACGCGGCCTACTCGCGCATCCTCGCGTTTCTGATTCCGCCGGAGACGTCGGCGGCCAAAGCGCAACAAGCCTACCGCAGCGTCGTTCGGGTTACGAGCGACGCGGACTTCGGGCGATGCCAGTTCGGCTTGTCCGAGCCGGGTATCGCTCATCCGTCTCATTTTTATCGGTTCGATCCGTATGAGCCGGCGGCGGTGATCCCGGCCATCGTGGAGGATCACGAAGACCGTTGGATGCCCCTGGCGCGGCGGTTCCTGCCCTTTCGCGAACCTGTCATTCGACGAGTCATCTGGAAGATTAGCAAGGAGAACGCCTACTTCACGGTGGCGACCGCGCTTCCCAACGTGGTACCCAGCCTGATCAGTCTGCCCTGGGCTGTGGGCGAGTTCGCCTCGGACACAGCGGTGCTCACGATGAACCAGGTTCGCATGGCGTTCCTGATCGCCGCGGCGAGCGACAGCCAGATCGGCTACTCGGAGCAGAGCGGCCAGATCGCCTCCATCATCGGCGCCGCTTTCGGCTGGCGAGCCGTCGCGCGTGAGTTGGTATCTAAGATTCCCGCTGGTGGAGGCTTGGTGTCAAAGGGCCTGGTATCGTTCGCCGGAACCTACGTCGTGGGCATGGGGCTCGACCATCTACTGCGTGTGGGCCGCAGCCTGACGCGCCAGGAAAAGAAGCACCAATACGCCCTAGCGTACGAGCGTGGCCGGGCGGCGGTGGGCCCAATTGTAGATCGGTTGACGGGGCGCTTTTCTCCCAGCCCCGAGAGTGCCTAGCCGCCCACGGCTCGTAAACCGACCCGAGTGTTTGGCTCCCCGAGCAAGCGCTATACTCGAATTTTCGCGTAGGCCTTTCCTCCGGCGATGACTTCGGTTCCCAAGCTGCTTGCGTTGGCGCTTCTCCTCAGCGGAAGCGCCGTCCGCGGTGACGTGTTGCCTCCGGACCCGGTCGTGCGAGGCCGCCCGGACGTAAACATCACGTCGCCGCCGAAAAAAGATGAACCCTTCGTCTTCGTGGCCGCCGACGGCAGCAAGCATCGGGTGTTGGGCGACGAGTTCTCGGTCGGCCAAATCTTCGACCCGCGGCTCGCCGGACGCCTGTGGCAACTCGAAGGCTCGCGCGGCGCCGACGGCGTGCTGCGCATCCACAAGCTCTTCACGATCAAAGACGGCAAGCGCTTCCGTGTCGTTTACTACTGCGTGATCTGCAACATCTACCAGCACGAGCCCGGCCGCTGCATGTGTTGTCAAGACGGAACCGAGCTGCAGGAACTGCCCGAGGAATGAACGTCTTTCTCACAACGGCCCTTCTCGCCGGCTTGACTCTCATGCCCGCCCACGCGCAGAACTACTCAGCCCGCAAAGCCATCGTGGACGGCGTCTCCATCGTCCAACTCACCGATCAGCAACACGATACGGCCGTCTCGATAGCCCCGTCGGTAGGCAACAACGCCTATGAGATGAAGGTGGGGGGAAAGAACGTCTTCTGGTTTCCCTATGAGTCGGTGGCCGCCTTTGCCGCCAATCCCAAGCTGTGCGGCAACCCGTTCCTGGCGCCGTGGGCCAACCGGGTGGACGGGGAGGGCTTCCACGCCAATGGGCAGTACTATCGGTTCAACGACAAGCTCGGCAACATCCGCCGGGACGGCAACCAGTTCCCGATCCATGGATTGCTGCTGTACGCGTCCCAGTGGGAGGTAATCTCGCTGGAGGCCAACGACAGCGGCGCTCGCGCCGTCAGCCGGCTGCGTTTCTCGCGACACGCTGACTTGATGGCGCAGTTCCCCTTCGCGCACACGATCGAGATGACTTACCTGCTGCGGTCGGGAGAGCTGGAAGTCCATACGAGCATCCAGAACGACGGGGCGCAAACGATGCCTCTGTCTGTCGGCTACCACCCCTACTTCCAGCTTCACGACGCGCCGCGCGACGACTGGACGGTCACCCTGGCCGCGGAGCGGATCTGGGAACTGTCCGACAAGCTGATCCCGACCGGCGAGACTCGCCCGGTGGGCGAGATCTTCCCGACGGCCAAGGCGATTTCCCTCCAGGAGCATTTCCTCGACCACGTTTTTGGGGGTCTGGTTCGCGACGCCTCCGGGCAGGCTGTCTTCTCGGTGCGAGGAAAAAGCGAGCAGATTGAATTGGCCTACGGTCCGAAATATCACGCGGCCGTCGTCTACGCACCTGTTGGCGATGACCGAGATTTCATCTGCTTCGAACCGATGAGCGGCATCACCAACGCCTTCAATCTGGCTCATCGCGGCGTGTACGAAGACCTCCAGACCATCCCTCCCGGCGCGTCGTGGGCGGAGAGCTACTGGATCCGGCCAAGCGGGTTCTGACGGCTAATCCGCGTGGCGCCCCCGCAGTCCCGGAGTTCAGCCGGTTTCCATTGAGGCTTGAGCACACGTTCCACAACTCTCTGATTTATAAGTGAGTTAGCGCCACCCGCAAGCCCGTGTTCTGTTGCGATGAGCCCATCAAGTCGACGATCTCGATCGCGCCGGGAGTGGCCATGATCCGCAAGCCCATGATCCCGCAAGCCCATGATCCTTGACATTGAGGGCGGGCTGTGCTCTAATGACTTGGCCTTATCCTGCGCAATCCCGCCGTGCTGGTCTTCTTGATTCCGCTGTAAGCGGGCGGAAATTGATCTACATCCGCGAGGTGCGTCAAGCAAATTTAGGGCTTGAGTGCGCGTTGCTGTCTTGAGGAGGTGGAGACTGAACAAGCCCAAGTACATCACAAAGATCAGTCAGATCGACCAGCTCAGCGAAACGGAGAAGCAACGTCTCGCGCCGGTTGGTGACAAGTTCGTGTTTCGCACGAACGACTACTACCAAGGCTTGATTAACTGGGACGACCCCGACGATCCCATCCGCCGCCTCGTAATCCCCATGGAGGAGGAGCTTGACGAGTGGGGCCGCCTCGATGCCTCACACGAGGAACTCTACACCAAGGTCCCCGGCCTCGAACACAAGTACCGCGACACGGCCCTCCTATTGGTCAACGATGTCTGCGGGGCCTACTGCCGCTTCTGCTTCCGCAAGCGGCTGTTTATGAACGACAACGATGAGGTGGTGAAGGACGTTAGCGGAGGGCTGGCCTATATCCGCGCGCATCCGGAGATCTCCAACGTTCTCCTCACCGGAGGGGATCCTCTCATCATGTCGACCTCGAAGCTTGAGCCGATCATCGCGAAGCTCAGAGAGATCCCGCATGTGAAGATCATCCGCATCGGGACCAAGATGCCGGCTTTCAATCCGCAGCGGATTCTCGGGGATCCGAGCCTGTGGAAGATGCTCGAAACGTATAGCACCACCGACGGCCGGATCTACATCATGGCCCACTTCAACCATCCGGTGGAGTTGACCGCGGTTGCCCGGGAGGGCTTGGACACGCTCCGCAAGCACGGTGCCACGATCGTCAACCAGACCCCGATGATCCGAGGCGTCAACGACAGCAGCGCGGTCCTGTTGGAGCTGTTCAACGAGCTGTCGTACATGGGCGTGCCGCCCTATTACGTGTTCCAGTGCCGTCCGACCGAGGGCAACAGCGCTTATTCGGGGCCGCTCGAGCAGGCGTACCAGATCTTCAGCGAGGCGCAGAATCAGGCTTCGGGCCTGGCGAAACGTGCGCGGTTCAGCATGTCACACGTCAGCGGCAAGATCGAAGTCGCCGGACTCACCGAAACCCACGTGATCTTCAAGTATCATCGGGCCGCCGATCCCAAGAACACGGGCCGCGTGATGCTCTTTCGGCGGGACCCCGAAGCCCACTGGTTTGACGATTACGAAGAAGCAGCGCCCTTCCAGCCACGCCGGCCGCTCGGACGAGAGCTGCCGGTTTTGCAGATGGCAGCGGGCCGCTGCTGAAGCCACATCTGGACCGAATTCGGACCTGCGCCCAACCAAGTAGGGCTCTGCCCTGGATACTCCATTTGAACCCACGGGCGGGCCACGCAAGGGCACACACTGCTGTGCTCGCGGTCGAGTCAGATTGCCTTTTCGAAGCTGCCGGGCACGGCATGCCGTGCCCCTACCGCGCCGGATGGACCGCCGGCGCCGAACGCTAACAGAATCCTGGTTACGCCTTCTGGTTAGACCAGCAACGAGCGACTACCCGGCGGCTTCGGGCGTGACGCCTGGTAAGTCCAGAATACGCGGATTCGGCGCACGGGCAGCGGCTTCGTTCGGCGCGTAGCTGCTGCGGTAGCGCGAGGCCTTGAGGAGCAAATCGACTTCCACGGGCTGCATTCTGAGCCGCTCCGCAATTCCCGCCGTGTCCGCGCCGCTCTTGGCTAACTCGAGTACGATTTCGCGTTTTGGTTCGTGGCGGGCTTGCGGCCTCTCGATATTGGGCAACGTTGTAGATGTGTCCGAGGCCTGCGCTCGCGAAGCAGTCGTGTTGAGGCGCACCTCGAGATTCCGGACGGCAGCCTCCAAGTCTGCTTCCAGTGTCAACACTTGTACGCGAAGAGCCCGGATGCGCTGGAAGAACAGATAGCCGAGCAAGATCAGGCCTGCCTGAAAATACAGCATGAAACCGATACTGAGAGTGTCCACCGTTGCTGCTCCTTCCTACGTCAAAAGATCGATCGGATACGCTCTTTGCGGCTCACGACCTCGGTAACGCGAATACCGTAGTTTCCCTCGACGACCACAACCTCTCCTCGGGCGATCACTGCGTCATTGACGAGCACGTCTACCGGATCCGTCGCCGACCGATTCAACTCGACGATCGAACCGGAGGCCAGCTTAAGGACGTCCTCCAACAAGAGCTGCGTCCGTCCAAAGCTGACACTGAGATCGAGCTCCACGTCCATCAGCAACTCAAGGTTGTAGGTCGCCGTGGTACTCAGCCCAAGGCCGGTACCTTCGTCGGCAGCCTCCTCGGCGGTAGTCGGTACCGTGTCGCGTCCTTCGTCAGGACTCTGCGGGGCTTGGCTCGCGCAGTCACTGGAGTGGATCCACTCCAGCATGGTTTCGTTCGGTACGACGGCAAGCAGATGGTTTGCGCCCTCCAGCTTGAACAGTAGCTGGAAGCCCATTGCTCCACCCGCTGGCGCGGAGGTTTCCGCCGCCTGCGCGAACTCAACCGACGTGGCTGCATTCTCGGCGAAAGCAGCTCCGACCGCGTTGGCGGACTGCTTGACAACTTCGAGGTAGGTCTCGATGACCGTGGTATCAGGAAGGTCGTCATCGCCTGCGATGACTCGGGCTATGCCGCGCGCGGTGTCCTTGGCGCAGCCGATGTCGAAGGCGGCGCCCTCGGGCAAGTTGGTGGGTAGCCGGTACCAAAAGGGATCCTGCCAGGCTTGCCACAGCTCCTCTTCGGGTAGTTGATTCTCAAACTCCACCTCGGCCAGGGTCCCCTGAAGGTCCAGCATCTTGAGGACCTCCTGGAACCCCGAACTCCAGGCCTCGGAGAGCCAGTGCGAGAGGCGCTCTTGTACCCAGCGTGCGTTATCAACCGATGCCATGACCGCCTAGCGTCCTAGTGTCCCTTGGGCTTGACCTCTTGCACCAGAACCCCTCTGAAATTCTCGACCGCGACAATCTCTCCTTTGAACTTGCTTTTGCCATTGACTTGAAGCTGGGCTTGCCTACGTAGCGGCAGGTCCAGCGAAACCACGTCTCCTGCTTGCAGTCTCAGCAAGTCACGGACCATAATCTTGGCCCCGACGAGCTGCGAGTCGACTGCGACCGGTACCCGCTTCACTAGCGCCTGCATGCGGTGGCGCTCCTGCTGCGAACCGGTGCTCCGTTGAATGGACCACTGCTGCTCGAACTTCTGGCCCATCATCTTGACCAGAATGGACGGGATCCCGAAGTTCATCATGCCCCGGGCCTCGCCCATCGTGATCTCGAAACCGATGGCGACAATCGCCTCGTTGGGCGAAAGGATCTGCATCAACTGCGGCTGCGTCTCGGTCGCCTCGACGGTGAAAGTCAGTTCCGCCACCGGAGCCCATGCCTCCCTCAGGTCATGGAGAACGATGCGGACGACACCCTCGACAATGCTGCGCTCGATCTCAGTGATCTCGCGCGTGGCCTCGGAGATTGCCGCGCCGGTCCCGCCCAGCAGCATGTCGAGCATGGGGAAGACCAGCGACGGATTCAGCTCCAGGACGGAGTTGCCCTCCATCGGCTTCATCCCAATGCTCGAGATACACGTGGGGGTGGGAAGGTATTGCAGGAACTCACCAAAGGAGAGCTGCTCCACCGACACCAGACTGACGGTCACGTAGGCGCGCAGGTACGCGCCCAGCGACGACGCCAGGTTGCGCGCCAGGAAGTCGTGCATCAAGTGGATCGACCGAAGCTGCTCTTTCGGTATCCGGTCAGGCCGCCGGAAGTCGTAGGCTACAGCCGCCCGAGCGGCGCCGGCGCCTCTTTCGGAGAGGGTACCGTGCTCCTGAAACAAGCGATCAATTTCGTCTTGTGAGAGCTTTGCGCTCATTTCAGTTTCTCGTCACGGCGCGGTTCGTATGGTCCATCCAAGCCTGCGTTCATCGCGCTACGTTCCTATGTGGGCCACTTAACTCGCAGGGACGCCCGCATGCGCAGAACGGCCTGCGACTTGAGTTGGGATACCCGAGTCTCATGCAGGTGAACGATCTGCGCGATCTGCCGTAGCGTCAGTTCCTTGTGGTAGTAGAGCGTGATGATGGTCCTTTCGACCTCCGGCAGCCGCTTGATAGCGGTTGCCACCAGCCGCGACAGTTCCGAGCGCTCGAAAAGGTTCGACGGCCACTGCTCCTCGTCGTCAGAGATGAACCGTAGGACATCGGTCCCCTCGCCTTCCCCTGGGCCCGCCTGCTCCATCGGCGCTAGGTTGATGCCACGGATTTCGACCAGCCAGCGGCGGTACTCCGCGAGGGAAACCTCCAGCTCCTCGGCCACCTCTTCTTCGGTCGGGGTGCGCTGGAGTTTCTCTTCAGCCTTCGAGATGGCGCTTTCGATCAGCTTTGACTTGCGGCGTTTGTTGCGCGGGGCCCAATCGAGACTTCGCAAACTGTCAAGAATCGCTCCACGAATCTTGTGCTCGGCGTAGGTCTTGAGCTTGACGTTCAAGGTGCGGTCGAAGTGATCGACAGCGTCGATTAACCCCAAGACGCCTGCGCTAATCAGGTCGTCGAGAACCACACTGCCGGGCACCTTGTCGTGAATCCTCGACGCGATGAGCTTCACCTGCGGCAAATGCTCAAGAATCAGGCGATCACGTTCGGAGTCGTGTTCGCGGGACTCGGGGTTTTTCGATAGCTTCGTGTACATCTTTGGTATCAATGGAGCACGGTCTTATTGAGCAGCAAGTCGAGCACGAACGGCGCCGTGGCCGGAGCAAGGTCTTCGGGGACACGTTGTCCGTTGGCAAAAAACGAAAGCGGTAGCCGAGTGCGCGCTGTTTCGTTGAGAATCGACCCGAAGGTCTCGGTCTCGTCCAAGCGGGTGAAGAGCAGCTTGTCGGGACGGAACATGCGAAAGTTTTCGATGTTGCGTCGTAGGTCGCTCGGCTTGGCCGTCGCGCCGAGCACGAGGTGGATGTCGACCCTTTCCAACTGGATCAGCACCTTGGCCAAGCGCCGTGCCTGCTCCCATTCCGCCGGGCCGTATCCGGGAGTATCGATCAGAATGAGGTCGGGCGGCTCCTCATCTTGGGGACCGTCCCGGCCGGTCAGGACCGGTTCCCCAGCCATGATCGATTCCAACGCGCCGGGCAGCGCTTCCGGCTCAGCCACTCGTGTGACATCCATGTCAAGGACAGCGGCGTAGGCCTCCAGATGCTCGGCCGCACCGACTCGAATGGGGTCGATCGTGACGAGCCGGATGTTGCGGTCCGCGGCCAAGCCGTAGCGGAAGGCGAGTTTCGCGATGGTGGTTGTCTTGCCGGTTCCGCTTGGTCCGATGAGGGCGGCCGCTCGTGGCTCGGCACCGGGCAGGCCGAGCAGATTGGCCGTACGACATAACAGCTCCAAGCGCTGACCTAAGATCTCCCGCAGTTGATCGCGGTCCATCCCTTGGCCCGTGGCCCCTTCGAGTCCGGTGAGGAGATGCGCCGCCAGTGTGGGCTCGACCTCGTTTCGCGTCAGATACAGATAGGCCTGGGCGGCCATGGGGTCGGAGAGCAACTCGCCGCTCGTCGAGAGGAACACGACATTCTGCACCGGCTGGTGTACTTCGATGGTATGTCGCAGTTTCTCGAAATCGTCAGAAAGCCTTGTCATGGCGTCCGAGAGGCGGCGGTTCGATCGGGATGAGGGCCTAGCCGTCGTTGCCGGCTCCAGCTCCGTCGCGGCCGCGGTGGACGCTGTGGGTTGCCCGCTCCGGAGCGCGCCGGCCGCGGCTCCCGCTGCCATGGATCTAGGGACAACTGACTCCTGGGCAGCACTTTGAGCGGCGACTCCGCCGAGCGCCCTAATCTCGGGCCCCTTGGACTGCACGCCGAAGGCGTCTCTACGGTTCGAATAGGGTACAGAAGCGCTGGAGTTCGCCACCGATGAACTCCGCTCTTGTCCGCCTGCGGCAACCCGCAAAGGAGGGAAGCCTCGCTGTGCGATCCCTGGAGCTGGACCGGCCGGTAGCTCGTCGCCGGTTTCCTCGACCGGAGGCACAGCCAGACCGGGGGCAGCCTCGTCGTCGATCATTTCCGGGACAAATTTCTTCCAATGGGGCAGCCCGAGCGCCGGGCCGGGGGCCGGGGTGGGAGCCGGGGCCGTCAGCGGCACAGCAGGCTCGCCTCGGTCCGCGTCGCGCGGGCCGTCAGGGGCGGGCAGACCGTTGCGCGGCGGCAGCTCTTCTTCCCCCGCCGGGGTCGCGGTCCGCTGCTGCTGCGGCAGCGGCAGGGCTGTGGCTGGCGGCGGCTGCACGCTGTCTGCAACGGGGCGCTCAGGTACCGCGAAGGTCACTTCGTACCTGGATTCTTCTCCCTCTGTCTTTCTCGATCCAAGAAAGACTGCGTTCTCTCCCAGTTCGATTCCGGCCAAACGTGCAGCGGCTTCGACCGTCTCAGCGTGATAACTCTTGAGCTTCATGTGAGGCCTCCTTCTCAACAGCCGGCCGCAACACGCGGGCGTGTTCCCCACCCGTGGCGCGCGACCTGCCTGAACTCCTGCCGAACTTCACTGAACAAACTCTCCCCTCTCCTAACGAGAAGTCCTCCTACCGAATAACCCCCAGCGAGACGATCTTGACCTGCGGCGGCATCTCGCCATGCGAGAGCACCGCCAACAGCGGCAGTTCGTTCTCGACGATCTGCCGCAACGAGAACCGAATGGTGGACGAGCAGATCAGGATGGTGGGTCCCTGCAACTGGCCGACGGTCTGCTTGACCTTTTGGAGGATCTCTCCGATCGTTTTCGGCGCCAGCATGAGCCGTGTCATGATCTCCGTATGCTCGACTCCGGCCTGGATGGTCTGCTCGATGGCCGGGTCCATGAAGAACGCAGGCAGCTCTCCCGTGTCATTGAGATACGGCTTGACCAAGGTGCGCGTGATCGCCTGACGGACGAACTCGGTGAGCAGCGTTGCGTTCTTGGTAGTCGCGCCGGCTTCGGCCAGCGCTTCGAGAATCGACACCCCGTCGCGGATCGAGACGCGTTCGCGCAATAGGTTCTGCAAGACGCGTTGCACCAGCGAGAGCGGCAACAACTTGGGAACCAGGTCTTCGATCAGCCGCGGGTTCTCCTCGCGGATGCGGTCGAGGTAGCTGTTGGTGTCTTGACGCGTGAGCAGCTCATGCGCGTAGGTTCGGATCAGCTCTGTCAAATGGGTCGCGACAACATTGGCGGCATCGACGACGGTGTAGCCCATGACCCTGGCCTTGTCGACATCGGTGGCCGCGATCCACGTTGCGGGCAGACCAAAGGCGGGCTCGCGGCAAGCCGCACCTTCGAGCTTGCCCTGGGCATGCCCCGGATTGATCGCCAGTTCGGCGTTCGCCTGCAACTCGAAGCGCGCCCCCTCGGCACCCTTCAGCAGGACGATGTACTCACGGGACTTGAGGTCGAGGTTGTCCGTCACACGAACCGGCGGCAGCACGAAGCCCAACTCCGTGGCCAATTGGCGGCGCACGCCGGCAATGCGCTTGAGCAAGGTGCCGCCTTGCTGGGAGTCCACCAGCTTCACCAGACCGAGCCCTACCTGAATCGCCAGAGGCTCGACCCGCAGTAAGGTCTCGACGTTTTCTCGATCCGCCAGCGGCGCGGGCGCGGGCAATGCCGCCGGTCGGGCCGCCTTCCGGCGTAGGTTCCAGCCCAGGCCTCCCACCCCGGCGCCCAGCAGCAGGAACGGTACCGTGGGCAGTCCCGGTATGATCGCCATCGAGCCCAAGACACCCGAGGCGATGAGTAACGGCTCCGGTTTTAGGAACAGCTGCTTGCCGAAGTCGGCTCCCAACTGCGATTCACCCGCCGCGCGCGTCGTGATGACGCCGCCCGACACCGAGATCAGCAAGGCCGGCACCACGGTTACAAGACCATCGCCGATCGTTAGGATGGTGTAGGTCTCAAGGGCCTCACTCAGACTCATCTCGTGCTGCAAGGCGCCGATCAGGATGCCCGCAATAATGTTGACGGCCGTGATGATGATGCTGGCGATCGCGTCGCGCTGGGTGAAGCGCACCGCCCCATCCATGGCTCCATAGAACTCTGCTTCGCGTGATACGTCCTGCCGGCGTTGGCGCGCCTCCGACTCATCGATGAGTCCGGCATTGAGATCGGAGTCGATGCTCATCTGCTTGCCTGGCAGGGCGTCCAACGTGAAACGTGCGGTCACCTCCGAAATGCGGACCGCGCCGTGATTGATCACCACGTATTGGATTGCGATCAGGAGCGTGAAGATGACAATGCCGATGATGAGGTCGCCCGCCACCACGAAGTTGCCGAAGGCCTCGATCACCTCGCCGGCAGCGTCGGTACCCTGGTGCCCGCCGAGCAGAATTAGCCGGGTGCTCGAAATATTGAGCGACAGCCGCAGAATAGTCAGCAGCAGCAGCAGCGACGGATACACGCTGAACTCAACCGGCCGAATAATGTACATTGTCGCGACCAGGGTGATGATCGAGATCGTCACGTTGACCGAGATCAACAGGTCGAGAAAGTAGGGTGGGACCGGCAGCACCATCATCAGCACGATCAGCATGATCCCCAGCGGCACCGCTGCGTTGAGCCGATTCGCTGCCGGTAGTGCGATGGTGGTAGCCATGATCAAGAGGCCGGAACCGCTGAGGGCCGAACCGGCGCTATCGGGAACACGGGAGAGGCCGCCGGTTACGGCTCCGGCGACCGCCGTTGAAACTCAGGGCAAGCGCTGAGTTTCATCGTCTTTGGGACCACACCGAATCGCGCTCGCCGCGGCTCTCAAAGACAGGAGTATCCCGGACGCTAGGGAACCCCCTTAGTCAATCGGTAGATGTGAGCGAGAATTTCAGCCACGGCGCGATAAAGATTGGCGGGAATCTCTCCGCCGATGTCGGCGCTCTGGTAGAGGGCCTGCGCCAACGGTGGGTTGACGACGATCGGGATGTCGTGCTTTTCGGCTTCAGCGCGTATTCGTAAGGCAAGATAATCCAGTCCTTTAGCGAGGACCAAGGGCGCAGCCATGACCTCGGGCTCGTACCGCAAGGCGACGGCGTAGTGAGTGGGGTTGGTGACGACAACGGTGGAATTATGCACTTGACTCCCGAACCCCAAGGCTACTCATCACGCTGCGCGCTGCCTTCAGCGCCCGCTGCCGTCCCCCCGCGGGGCGCATCGGCGGCTCGACGCTTGCAGAGTCGCCGCGGTGTGGGGTCGTCGGGAGTCAAGTGCATACCCCGCGGTGGAATTGGGAACGGCACTCATCATGCGCTGCCGCGCCATCTCGCGTTGCAGACGGCGCAGCTTCGCCTTGATCTGCGGGTTCCCTTCGAGGTCTTTATGCTCTTGCCGGACTTCCTGCTTGGTCATCATGAGCTTCTTGTGGATCTTCCGCCGCTGCCGGTAGAGGTCGAACAGACCGGCCAACAACAGCACCACCGCCGCCTTGGCGAGCAGCTCGGCCAGTGCCTGGCCCATGAACGCCGCCCCGGCCTCGAAGGAAAGCTTGGGAAGCTGCAGGAAGCCGTCGATCTCATCCCGGACGATGTACCAGAACACCCAGCCCACCAGCGGCAACATCACCAGCGCCTTGAGCGTCTGGCTGAGGTTTTCGCTTGGCAGCTCAGACAGCTTTTGCTTCGGGTTGAGGCGATTGAAGTCGGGCGTGAGACGCTTGGGTGTCAGCGCAAACCCGGTTTGCGACATGTGGCTCAGGATGCCGATGCTTACCAGAACCAGCGCGTACACGCCCATGAACGACATCGGTCCGGTAGCCAGCGATGCCGTCGTCTCGCGCAGCGCTTCGATCGTGATCGTTCCCTCGAAAGCCTCGCGGAACAGTCCCCGGGTCGTCTCCACCAACCCCGCCACGGCCTCGTCGCCATAGACCCATAGCATCAGCACCGCCGCTGCGAACTGAACGGCCGAGGTAAAGTCCTTGCTCGCAGGGACTTGCCCTTCCTCCCGCGCCTTCTGCTTGCGGCGGGGAGTTGGTTGTTCCGATCGTTGCCCTGAGTCCTCAGCCATCGCGCACTCAGCGATTCACCAAAGTAGTGATCACCTCTTGCGTTTCCGTAGCGAGGTCGTAGAACAGTCTCGGACCGAGCAACAACAATGGGTAGATCAACGCGGTCGCGGCGATGATCTTGGCCGGGAAGGCCAGCGTGAGGAGTTGCAGCCGGCTGTTGATCTGGTTCAACAGTCCTAGAGTCAAGTCGATGAGCAGCAACACCGCGACCACCGGAAACGCCAGCCGCGCGCCGGTTTCGATAACGGAGGCCCCCAGTTCGACGAGCATCACGGCGTCGGCGGGCCGGGTGCGGAAGTGTCCCAGCGGCCAGCTCTCGAGGCTGTCGGCCAACGCCCGCACGACATGCAGATGAAGATTGAAGCCGAAGAACAGCAGGCTGGCGTGCAGGGCGAAGATCACGTTGAGAATGGAGGCGTCCACCTGGGTTGTCGGGTCGACGGTGTTGATATAGGAGTAGCCCGCCTGAAAGCCGAGGATCTGGGCGGCCAGTCCGAAGGCCTCCAGCAGCAGGCCAACCGCTGCTCCGATCGCTAGGCCGAACGCCGCCTCCGCCGCCAACATTCCCGTCAACTGCCAGGCCACCGCGGGTGATGAAAGAACGCTGGCGTCCTGCACCCCGTGGGCGAACGGCGACAGCAGGAAGGCCAGGGCCGCTGCCAACACAATCTTGGGCTGCGAAGGGAGGCGGTTGGTTCCGGGAATCGGCACGAACACGAGGATGCCCGACGTTCGTGCCAGCAGCAGAACGTAGTTGATAATCCAAGCGGTGGTGAACTCAAGCGTCACGGCGGCTGGTAGCTCTCGCGCCCCAAGGGTGCATCTTGTGGCAGGTCAATCGGGTTCGCGGTCATCGCGCGAAACGATCTAGCCCACCGAATAGGTCGCTCGTATACTGCACCATCCGGTCGGCCATCCAGGGCAGCAGCAACAGCAACCCGAATAGAAACACCAGCAATCGCGGTACGGAGTTGAACGCGGGATCCTGCATCGAGGTCAGGATTTGGACCAAGCTCACGACGATGCCCGCGGCGAAGCCGAGCAACAAAATCGGGCCACCCACGGTCAGGGCTGTCCAGAAGGCCTGACGCGTCACCTCCACGGCAAGATCGACGTTCACAAGGCGCACTCTCCCAACGTCATGGATGGAATCCCTTTACCAGAGACCCTACGACCAGGTTCCAGCCATCCACCAGCACAAACAGCAGCAGCTTGAACGGCATCGAGAGCATGACCGGTGGCAGCTGAATCATGCCGAGCGAAAGCGTGATCGAGGCGACGAGCAAGTCAATCACGAGAAACGGAAAGAACAGCACGGCTCCGATCTGGAAGGCGACCCGCAACTCCGAGAGCACGTAGGCCGGCATCAGGATCCTTAGTTCGAGCCCGTCGATGTTGTTGGGGCGGGATGTGCCGGTGATGTCGAGAAAGAGCGCCACGTCCTCTTCACGAACAAACCGCGCCATATACTTCTTGAGCGGGTCCGCGGCCTTCTCTAGTGCCTCGTACTGGTTGATTTCGCCCTGCTGCAAAGGCACAATCGCCTCGGCGTGGACCTGGTCCACCACCGGCTGCATCAAGACCACGGTCAAGAACAGCGCCAGCCCCAACAAGGTTTGGTTTCCCGGCGCTGTCTGTGTTCCGATCGCTTGCCGCAAGAAGTGCAGCACCACGACGATTCTCAGAAAGGGCGTCAGCGACGCGATCACCGCCGGCAGCAGCGTCAGCAACGTCAGCAGCAGGAGGATCTGCAGAGGCAGACCCATCTCGCCGTTGCTGTCTACGAGAGAGATGCCTGGAAACGGGATCGTCGGCGGTGTGGGAGAGGAAGGCGACTGCGCCGGCAGCGCCAGAGCGCTCAGCAGCAGAAGCGAGAGCCACGGCCAGGGCTTGTGACTCCGTACTCGAATTCTCGGAGGGCATTCGGTTCGAACTCCCCGTTCCTCCCCGGAGGAACCGTCATTCGCAACCAGAGAAACTCGCCGCGCCAACATCTCCACTAGGCGGAGGATGCTCCTTTGGCCCGCCCTCCTCCTTTTCCGCAGACCAGCTTCGACCACTGCTTGAACGAAACGGCCTGCGCTGGTTCACCCACGGCAAGTTCGGTCAGAGACAACTCGGCCAACGTCGAGACCTGGTCCTTGGTGGTCCCAACCAGGAAGCATCGTCCCGCAACGCGGACGAGCGAGAGTGATTTCGCCGGTCCCAGAGCGACGGACTCGATGACCGACATGTGGCGGCCTTGCCGCTGTGCCGTTCCGAACCGCCGCAGAAGCCAGAGCACTCCCCCGAGTAGTCCGAAGACGAATGCTAGAGAAAGAAGGGACGTCCACATAAGGCCGCTACCCGGAACCCTCTTGCCCGTCGTCGGGCAGCGCCAGGTCGGTGACCCGCAGGCCCATCATGTCTTCGATCACCACGATCTCGCCGTTGCCGACCATCAGACCGTCGAGCAGCAGATCGACGTTCTCTCCCGCGGATCGCTCCATCTCGACGACGGAGTCCACCTGCAGATTGAGAACCTCTTTGACCGTGACCCTCTTGCGGTCCAACTGCACCCCAACGTGGATCGGAATGTCGGCAAATCGGCCGAATGCCTCGTTGTCGGCGACGTTGACCGGCGGCGACGAAGCTTCCGGCGGGAGGGCGGGCGGCGGCGGCGCGGGCCTGCGCTTCGCGCCGCCGGGGGACTTCGGCCCGAGCTTGGCTCCTTCGTCTGGGGCAGCCGCCGCCATCAAGAATTACCGTTTCAGACTCAGCGCCTCCTGGTTCAGTTCGTCGGCCGTCGTGATCACTCGCGAGTTGGCCTGGAAGCCGCGCTGGAAGGTCAGTAGATTCGTAAACTCTTGAGCAATATCGACATTTGAGAATTCAAGCGATAGACCGACGATCGAGCCCAGCCCCGCCGTGTTCGCGGCCCCCTCGACCGGAGTCCCAGCCGTGGCCGACGGTACGAAGTTGTTGTTGCCTACCGCCAGCAACGATTGCGGGTTCGGAAAGCGCGCTAGCGCGGTCTGCGCCAGGGCCAAGCTCCGTCCGTCGCTGAAAAGGCCACTGATCCTCCCGCCATCGGCGATGGAGATCGATACCAACTCGGCGGCTGCGGAGCCGTTTTGGAAGATCTCGGTGATCGCCGAAGGGGCGCCGAAACTCGAAAGCGTGGGCTGATCGAGATCGTCGAGCAGGTCCCACGCGATCAGTAGGTCCGCCGCACCATTCGTGTACTCAACCGCCGGCGCGACCGTGGACATGTCAAGGGAGATTTCATAGGGAGTCGCCGGAACAATCAATGTGCCCGAACTGTCGAAGTCGATCGGAAACGGCCCAGTGTCGACGAGATCAACGTCGGCTAGCGGTGGTGTCGGCGGAGGGCCGGAACCCTCCAGAATCAGATCCTCCGCCGGCATCGTGACGCCGACATCGAATGAACTGGATGCGCCTGCCCGCGCCGCTACAGGGGTAAAGACCATGGTGAGAATGTGCGACTCGCCCAGCGCGTCGAAAACCTGGATCGGACGCGAGAAAGTGGTGGTGCTGCCCGCTTGGAGGTTCCCTCGAATGCTGACCTCGCTCGTCGCTGTCGGATCGATCGTGCTTTGGCCTTGGAGAGTGATGTCGCCGATGGGAAGGTTCGTGTCGATGTTGTTGCTGTCGTCACGGATCCAGCCTTGCACCAGATCGCCGTTGATGGTGACTAACTGCTGGCTCTCGTTGAGTTGGAAGTTGCCGGCGCGCGTGTACTGCTTCAGGTTCACGTCTTGGACGATGAAGAACCCTTCTCCCTGCACGGCGGCGTCGAGGAGGCCGCCGGTGTTCTGAATCGTCCCTTGCTCGAAGCGCCGCGAGACCGTAATCGGCGCGACGCCGATACCGACCTGAGACGCCACGCCCGAGCGGCTCTGGCCGATCTGCTGGTAGAACAGATCGCGGAAGTCAGCGCGGCTCCCCTTGAAAGAGATGGTGTTGAGGTTCGCCAGGTTGTTGGCGATGACCTCGATCGATCTTGAGTGGGCCCGAAGACCCGACAGACCTGTGAAAAAAGCACTTGGCATTGATTCTTCCTCCTACGATGGCTGTGAATGGTGAACTCTCTTGGGCGTCCGCGGACGGCTCGCCTGCTTACTCGACCGGCCTCTCCGGCTGGAGGGGTTGTTCCCCCAGCAAGACTTCAATTGCTTTGAGTGAATTGCCCATCTCGAGCAACTGCTCGAGCGAGCTGAACTGTGCTAACTGGCTGACGAACGCGGTTGGATCTTGCGGGTTCAACGGATCCTGGTTCTGGATCTGCGTCACCAGCAGCCGAAAGAACATGTCCCGATCCGCCCCGTCGGCCAGTAGGCCGGCGGGACTGCCGCCGAGTACCGACCTGTCATTCGCCGCCGATGTGGCTCCACCGATTTCCATTACGCAAAACTCCTTTCAAGAAAGCTGTTGCCTAGCGTCAAGACTCCGTCTGGATCCGGAAGACGGACGGGTCGGCTTGCGCGCGCCGTCCCCTCCGGGCGAAATGCCGGGGATGCCGCGAACGGCCCCCTTGCTGCCGATATGCCTCGTCGCGCGCCGAGTCCTGGCCGCCGCCCAACGAGGCAAATGCTTGCAAACCGCGGCGACCGAGCGATTCCATCAGAGAGGGCAGGTGCTCGGCGATCACCTCACGGGCGCGCGTCGTATCGGCGCGTACCATCGCGTCCACCAAGCCGGCGCGCTCAGTCAGCCGAACGACGACGCGGCCCAGTCTCTCGTCCCGCAGCAGGACGTTCATTCGGTTGGCATCGAGCTTCTTTTGCAGGGATGCCATCTCGACGATGCGCTCGATCGCGCGAGCGCTGTCGGTCTCTTGTCTGCCGGCCGCCTGGGTCTCTGGCGACTCCGCTGCGGTTGCGCGGCTGTGGGTAACCACTTCCGGGCGTGGGGCCGGGGTCACGGCGCTCTCGGCAGGACGCGGCGCGTTCGCGGCGCGGGTCTCGGGCGCGGCACGGTCGGGCTTATCGGACGCCTGAGGGTGAGTTTGCCGCGGGCTCGGGATGGCCGGCTTGGCCTGCTTGGCCGCCTCGCCTTCGGCCTCAGACTGGCCGGGGGTGGTGGGCTCGGGCTGCCTTCCCTCCGGCGGCATGACCGCGTCGGGAGCATCGGACACGTACCTGGGCACCTTGGCCGCCAAATCCGACGCAGTTGCCGCCAGCGAGTTGCCCAGCCGCGCCGTGCCATCGGCTTCGGCAACAGGGGCCTGGCGGGCAGTGGGCGGGCTGCTTCGCTCCGGGACCGAGAGCCGAGGTTGCTGGTTAATCACGGCTTGGGCCGACACCCTCCGCGGTTCCGTATTCTCGACGGGCTTGGGCCTGAAGGTTGGTCTGTCTGAGTTCGGCAAGGCTGTACCCGTCGCGGTGTTACGCAAGGGAGACCTGTTGGTCGATGAGTAGACAACCCCTTTGGAATTAACGGTTTGACTTCTCGTCGAGTCTCTGTCAACAGGAGCCTCCTGGTAGTCCACAGATTCCACAGCCTGTGGACGACCTGTGGATAACGTTCGCTCCGAACCCTCGGTACGAGTCATCGAGGAGAGGTCGATATCGTCACTCGTCAGGCCTACTTGCACGCCCGGCTGGGACTGAATCTTGATTGTGTAGGCGGTTTCGGCAGCGCTCTGGCCGAAAGCCTTTGCGTCGCCCCCCCGAGGCCGCTCCGACAACTTTCGGCGGACCCGTAACGTTGCCGGCGGGTCGTCGTTGAGGTCGACTCTGGTCGGCTGCAGCTTTGGCTAAAGCCCCGAATGACTCGCGGATAGTGGAGAGCGTGGGTGCGGCGATGGTCTCAGGCTGCGAGGAAGTCTCGGGAATTAGCTTCGATGATATCTTAGAAGCCGCTTGTTCCTTATCGCTTATAGCCCTATCTTGATCATTCACTTGTCGTTCTCGTGGCCGTTGGGGAGTGGCCTCGGGGACGGCACCGGATGCTTGCAGGCTTTCTGGGAGCACGGCCTGAGCGCGGTGGGACTCGGATGAGTCAGCGCTTCTGCCCTCCAGGGCGGGAGTACGGTCCGCCGCCAGTGGGCTGGCAGTGGGTCTGTCGCGGACGCTGGGGTTGGGTTTGGCACCAGCATCCGAACTGGTTCCGACTAGATCGGATGGCTGTCGTGGAGTGGGCTCGACCGAGGGCTGCCCGGGTCGCGGTTGGGGTTTGCTTCGTCCCGTACCTTCGACGGACGAGTCAGGCCGAGTCGCCGGCCGAGCGGCTTTCTGGCCCCGATCCTGTGGGATCTCTGCTTCGCCGGTGCTGGGCTTCTCCCGAGGGTGCGAGGCAGGGGGCACGGATCCTTCTTGTTTCGGGGTTAGGGTCTCTGCCAGCGCTTGCGCCGTCGCTCCCTCGGAAGAGGAACGCCCGTGTGCCGCGGGCGGGCGCGGCTGGTCGGTCAACGGAATCTGGTCTCCGGCCCTGACTAGTGGAACGAGAGCCACTGGTTGCCGACGCCCGGTCTCCCTTGGCGCCGGTGCTGCGTTCGGATTGGGGCGGGCAGCGGGCTGGACCTGGGGCCCCTCCAGCCCACCCTTGGCAATTGTCGGCGGCACATTACTCTCAGCGACCACGACGACTTCGGTGGCTTGGAACCGTGGTGCGCGGGCCGCGCTCGTTTCGGTGCCGGAGCGCTGTGTTTCGACAATGGGCTCGACTTGGATCGTCGATGTTCGTCGGAGATGCGCGATCAGCTCGATCGGCGATCCCAGTTCTGCCTGTACCGGCTTGGTCGCCGCTCCGGGCTCAGGCTGCGCCGGAGATCCCTGGTTACTGGTGACGTTGACAGGTGTGTCGGACGTGCCGGCCCCTACTGACGGGGCCCCTCTTATCACAACGAAACGCCGGCTCTGCACGGGAGGCGGTCCCGTTACTGTGACGTCCTGACGATGTGTCCCGGCATCATCGGAATCCCTCGTAGCATCGGCATCGCTCCCGACCTCGCTAAAACCAAGCGTCGGACGCCCTCGCCCGCCGCCACCGGAGGATGCTTGCCGCCGGGTTCCCTCCTCGAATAGCTCGGAGAACGACCGGTCGCCTTCTCCAAAGCGAAAGTTCGGTTCCTCCCGATTCAGACTCGATGACACCGCGAAGACACCCGCCCTCGCTTGGTAGTTTCGCTTTGCCGCTCCGCCGGAGACTTGCGCTCCGGCAGCCGGCGACGGCGGGACGCCCGCGTCCAGGAGGGGTACTGAGCCGATCGACATCGAGCCCGTGTTTGGCACGCAAGGGGCCAAAGCCGTTGCGCGCTTTGGAGAAACGGCCTTCATCGGCACCATACAACAGGGTCCGACGGTCCGCAGCCCGTTCGCGAATCAAGGAGTTAGCTCCTCCCGGCTGACCTGGATCAGTACCGCTGTCACCTGACCCCGAACCTCCCGCGCCCAGTCCCCACCCGGTACCGGGAAGCAGGCAAGAAACTGTCCCAAGACAAAACAACGGCAGGAATTGGGGATCCGGCAAACGCCGGATTTCGCGAAAAAGCGGCCGTTCCGGTTGCTTGCCGTTTGGCCGTGTAATTGCTCACTCCCTCCCCGATGGATCCTTCCCTACTGTCGGTGGCCTCGGGCATGAAGGCCCAGATCGAAACCCTGGAAGTACTCGGCAACAACATCGCCAATGCATCCACAACCGGATACAAGCGCGATAACGAGTTCCACCGGTTGTTTCTCACGGCGCAGGCGCAAACCGGTTTCGAGCCAGGCGAGTTGCCTTGGATGCCCTTTGTCGAAGGATCACGGATCGACTACGAGCAGGGTCCCCTGACGACGACCGAAGCGCCCCTCGACCTCGCCCTCTCCGGTCCGGGCTTCTTCCAAGTCGAGGGGCCGAGCGGGCGACTGTACACCCGCAACGGCAGCCTCACACGCTCACCCGAAGGCCGGCTCCAGACCCCGGATGGCTTCCCGGTGCTCGACGCGCAGGAGCAGCCCATCAACATCCCGCCAGACGGTGAAGTGTCCATCGCCGCCGACGGCGTGGTGAGTGTGAACGGACTCAACATCACGCAGATCGGCGTGGTGGAGTTCGCCGGACGGCCTCCGTTGATGAAAGTGGGCAGCAACTACTTCCAGGCGCGTGAAGGGGCCGACCCGCAGCCCGCCGTCGCGACCTCGGTGCAACAAGGGAAACTCGAGGCATCGAACGTCGAGGCGCCTCTCTCGGCCGTACGGTTGATCATGGCCACGCGCAACTTCGAAATGCTGCGACAGGCCGCCAGCCTGATCGGTCAGGAAATGAACGCCCGCGGCATCGAGGAACTAAGCAGTTATGGAAGGTAACGGGAAAGGAGTTTAGAACCTTTGATACGAGCACTCTTCAGCGCCGCCAGCGGCATGGTCGCGCAGCAACTGAACATCGACAACGTTGCCAACAATCTCGCTAACGCGAGCACAACCGGCTTCAAACACCGGCGCATGCAGTTCCAGGACCTCTTCTACCAGAACATGACAGCGCCGGGAACGGCCTCCGGCCAGCAGACGGTCTTCCCGTCGGGCCTGCAACTCGGCCTCGGGACCCGCGTCGTTGCCAACGAAGTGGTCTTCAAGCAGGGTGACTTCGTCGCCACCGACAATCCTTTCGACGCTGTGATTCAAGGTGCCGGCTTCTTCCAGGTACGGCTGCCGAATGGGGAGCTGGCCTATACGCGCGCCGGCTCGTTTCACCTCGACCGCGACGGCAACCTCGTGACGTCCAACGGCGACCCGCTCGAGCCCGCGGTCACTATCGACCCGGACGCCTCGAACCTGACCATCGCCGCGGACGGAACCATCAGCTACACCCAGCCGGGATCGACAACGCCGACACAGAAAGGCCCCATGCAACTGGCAACGTTCCAGAATCCCGCCGGACTGCTGGCACTCGGGCGCAACTTGTTTCAGCCAACCGACGCCTCGGGCGACGCCATTATCGGTGAGCCCGGAGGCCAACAAGGACACGGCACCCTGGCGCAGGGCTTCCTTGAAAGCTCGAACGTCAGTGTCGTCGAGGAGTTCATCAACATGATCGTCGGCCAGCGAACCTACGAGGCCAACGCGCGCGTGGTGCGAACGGCCGATGAAATGTATCAGGAGGCCAATGCCCTTAACCGCTAGCCGTCTCGTGCTGTTGGTTGCTGTGTTGATACCGCTGGTTCTCGCCGGCGAAACGCCGGAACTCGTCATCGAGCGCGACCGGATCACTGCCGGCGATCTCGCCGAGGTGATGCCCGAGTGGGGACATATCGAGCCTTCGACGGTGCTGGCCTACGCCCCACGTCCGGGCATCCAACGGAGGTTGCGTCCCGACGAGTTGCTGCGCTGGGCGCGCCGCTACAACGTGGAGCTTGGCCGCGACTCGTTGCCCGAGGGCATCGTCGTGCGGCGGCGTCTGCGGCGGCTCACCGCTGAGGAGACGCGCGAACTGATCAAGTCGGCGGCGGCCCGTTACTACCGCACGGATCCCGCGCAGGTCGAAATCACCCTGCACAACTTCACCGCCCCGATGGTCCCGGCCGGACCTTTGGAGTTCAAGCTGGGCTCGCCCCCGCAGCGGCTCAATCGGCCGGCGCGCATGACTCTGCGTTGGGAGAACGACGGTGGCCGCAGCGGATCGTTGCCGATCCGGATCACGGTCGCGGTGATCGGCACGCAAGCCGTCGCTGTCAAAGACCTGCCGACCGGGACGGAACTCGAACCCGCCGACTTCCGGTTTGAAGAAGGCCCGCTCAGGGGCCCGCCAGATCGGTATCTGTTTACGGAGCAGGAGATTGAAGATAAGAAGCTGAAGGTCTACCTGCGGGAAGGAGAGGCACTTGAACGGCGAATGCTGCAGAAGGTCGAGGCAGTTCGTCGAGGCGACCTGCTCCAGATTCGGATTCGCTCAAGATGGATCCAGTTGCAGGCGCCGGCGCGCGCCGAGCAATCGGGTTCCATCGGCGACCGCATTCTCTGCCGCAACCTCGACAGCGGTCGAAAAATCACGGCCACGATCGTCAACTCCAAGTTCGCGGAGGTAAACCTCGATCCATGACCCTCTCGCGATGTCGTCCCACAAGCGGGCCGGCTGAATTGCCCTTTCGCGGACGGCAACTCTCGAAAGTGATGGCGACGTTGGCGAGGTGGCTCTGCCTCTGTTCCGGCATCGTGGCTGTCTTCGGAGCAACCGCGTGGGGCCAAACGAGCGAAGGAACGCTGAACCGGTACATCGAGGAGTCACTCAGGCCGGGCCCCGAGAATACGCCCTCGGCCGGCTCGCTCTACGTGAGCCGGTCATTCTTGGCCGAGTTGGCTCGAGACCCCAAGGCCGCTCGGCCGGGAGACCTGATCACGATCCGCGTCGTCGAGCAAGCCAGCGCTCTGTCGAGCGGCACGGTCTCGTCGTCGCGCGCGTCAGACTCGGGCCACTCGATCACCAATTTCTTCGGGCCCCTGAATCCGGGCGGGGCTCTAGCCAATCTCGCGAACACGTCGGGCTCAACCGCACTCGATGGGCAAGGCAGCACCGGACGATCCACCAGCGTGACCACTCTCATCACCAGCCACGTGACCAACGTAATGCCCAACGGCAACCTGATCATCGAGGGAATCAAGGAGATCGTGGTCAACTCCGAGCGCCAGGTGATCTGGCTGCGTGGCGCGGTGAGGCCCGTAGACCTGGCTCAAGACAACAGCGTCACCTCCGATCGCCTAGCCATGATGGAACTGCGGGTCAACGGCAAGGGGGTCGTTAACGACGCGATCCGCCGACCGAACTTCTTCATCAGGCTTCTTCATGGGATATTTCCGTTCTAACGCCCTATGTCATTGACTAAGAATGTCTTATGGTTTTCAATCTCGTTGTCGATGATGGTGGCATCACCCGTTTCCGCAGTCCGTCTCAAAGACTTAGCCTCGATCGAAGGCGTGCGGGAAAACATGCTGATCGGGTACGGCCTCGTCGTCGGCTTGGCGGGCACGGGAGACCGCCAGCAGACGGTGTTCTCGACCCAGAGCCTGTCGAATCTCTTGCAGAAGATGGGAGTCAACGTCTCGCCCACTGCCTTGCGCGTCAACAACATCGCGGCGGTCATGGCCACCGGCTCGTTGCCCGCGTTCGCCCGCCCCGGTTCGCGGATTGACGTCACCGTCTCGTCGATTGGCGACGCCCAGAACCTCCAAGGCGGCACTCTGTTGTTTACTTCACTCAAGGCAGCGAACGGCGAGGTCTACGCCGTGGCCCAGGGCCCGCTGTCGATTGGCGGCTTCTCGGCGGGGCGAGGCGGCAGCAGCGTGCAGGTCAACCACCCGACCGTCGGACGGATCCCCGAGGGGGCGGTAGTGGAGCGTTCCGCCCCGAGCGTGCCGCCGAGCCCTGAGGGCTTTCGATTGCAGTTGCGGCGGCCGGACTTCACGACATCCTCTCGGATCACCGAGATGATCAACGAAACCTTTCCCGGTGGTGTGGCCCGCGCGGAGAACTCCGCTGCCGTGATGGTCAAGATGCCGGCAAGCTACCGCGAGCGTCCGGTCGATTTCATAGCTCAGATCGACGCGCTTGAGATCCCGACCGACCGCCTTGCCAAGGTGATTCTCAACGAGCGCACCGGGACGGTGGTCATCGGCAGCGACGTCAAGATCGCGCCCGTGGCGGTGCTCCACGGAAACCTGACGGTACAGGTGGTCACCGATTTCGTTGTGTCCCAGCCGCCGGCTTTCTCGCAGGGCGAGACCGTCGTCACACCGCAAGTCAACGTTCAGGTTGAAGAAGAACGGGCCCGTCAGGTGCTGCTGAAGGAGGGTGCCAGCGTGGAGGAGTTGATCAAGGCGTTGATGGCGATCGGATCGACGCCGAGGGACATCATCGCCATCATGCAGAGCATCGCCGCCGCCGGCGCGCTCGAGGCCGAACTGGAGGTCATGTAAATGGTTCCGGATGCCATTCTACCGCTTAGCATCTCCCCCCTGACCGTCTCGACGCCACAGTTCACCAAGGGTTTGTCGGTTGACGAGGCCGCCCGTGAGTTCGAGGCCATGCTTGTGGCCCAACTTCTCAAGACCGCGCGCGAAGCCGGCAAGATGAGCGAGGACGACAACGAAGCGGCAGGTTCCGAAAGCTATCGCGAGTTCGCGGAGAAATACCTTGCCGAAGCCATTGCAGCCACCGACGCACTTGGTTTCCCCCGACTGATGGTAAAGGACTTAGCGACAGCCTCCGGTACCAGTGGTTAAGGAATCCGAACCATGACGAACGTTCCACGAGGAACAGATTCCCTAGTCTGCCTCTAGGTTTTCTGTGACGTTGCCGATATGCAGAGCGAGAACCTTGTCTCTCGAGATTAGTTTATGAAAATCGACGACTCGTTTTCCGCATCAAGCGATCTTCGCTCAACGCAGGTCGGCCGGACTCCCGAGGTCCAGCAGCAACAAGAGGCACGCCAGAAGCAAACCGAGTCCCGTGATGACTCCGTGAATCTTTCCCCGTTGGGCGCCGAGTTGGCCCGTGCTATCGCCAACGATCCGCCCGACGTGGTGAACCGAATCGAACAGATCGAACAGGCCGTCAACAGCGGTACGTTCACTGTCTCCTCTGAAGAGGTCGCACAGGCATTGGTGGAAAGCGCCCTTCAGGACACGCAACTCGAGAACGCGCAGGCGGCGAGTACAGCCGCTCCGCCCTCCATTTAGGCCTTCCCCGGTCACCGGACAGCGGTGCGAACCGGTTGAGTGCTGAAAGGGCGAGCGGACGTGACGACGATGGAGAAACACGACCAGACCGCCCTTGACCGCCTCGCCCAGGCGATGGAAAAGGCGACCCGCTTCGCCGTCGAGGGACGCTACACCGAACTGGCCGAGCATGCCGACGCCCTGCATGCCGAGGCCTCTTCTCTCGGAGATCTAAAGGCCGGCATCGACAACGGCGCTCTGGACCGCGGCGAGGCCGCCGAGACAGCACGGCTCCTACAACAAGAGGCATTCGCGCTGGGCCGCGTCCTGCAACATATCCGGCTCGTCCAAACCGGCCTGTTGGAGATTGGCCGCTCCGCTCAGGGCGGCTATGAGCGAGACGGGCACTTCCAGGCAGGCGAGGGATCACGCCTACAGATGGAAGGTTGATCATGGGGAACCTGACCGGTGTTCTCGCGGCCGCAACGCGCACGCTGTCGAGCTACAGCCAGGCGCTGGGCGTTATCCAAGACAACATCTCCAACGTCGCGACCCCAGGCTATGCCCGCCAACGGGTTTCGCTCGCGCCGATCTTGGTGCCTCTCAGCGGGCAGAACCTCGGTGTCGAGATCAGCAGCATCCAAAGCCTGCGGGACAACCTACTCGAAGCGCAGGTCCGCATCGCCGGACAAACTAGGTCGTTCTTCGGAAAAACCGCCCAGATCATCGAGACTCTGGAACCCGCCTTCCGGCTGAGCGGCGGCAACAGCCTCGGCGAGAGCATCGACAGCTTCTTCGCAGCCGCTTCCGCGCTGTCGGTTTCTCCGGACGATTTCAATCTGCGGCGCGGGCTGTTGAACGCGGCCGACAGGCTGGCCTCCACGTTTCGCAAGACGAACTTCGACCTGTCCCGCGTTCAGACCAGCGTTGACACGGAGATCAACTCCACCGTGCGCCACGTCAATAGCCTCTTGCAGGAAGCGGCTGACTTGGGCGTGGCACGCGGAAGCAGCCCTGACGGGTCGTTGAACTCGTCCGCGGAAACGCGGCTCAGCCAAGTGCTGGGCGAGCTTTCGGAGTTGATTGGCTTTCGCGTCCTAGACCAGAGAGACGGCACGCTGACGATCGTGGGCAGCGGCGGAACTCCACTCGCCGTTGGAGAGACCGTCTTCCCGCTTACGGTCAGCATCGGGGCGGACTCGGCAACGCTATTCGCCTTCGGGGACACTGACGTGACCGCCGCTTTCATTGACGAGGGCGGCAGTCTGGCGGCGCTCCTCGATGCGCGCAACAATACGCTGCCTCGTTTCCTCGGTGAGATTGATCGGCTGGCGAAGTCGGTCGCCGACCAAGTGAACGAACAGTTCCTCCGCGGTGCCACGATTACCGGCGGACCGGGCGTGGAGTTGTTCACCTACGCCACATCGTTCTTTGAAGGCACAGGCCGTACCGCGGGCATAGCGGGCGCGGCAACACCGGCACCCCCGGTCAGCATCGACGTTACCTTCAGCGGTGGTGTCTCCGGCAGCATCACAGCCGCGCTCGACAGCTTCTTCGTGGCCGCCGCGGCACCGGCGGGACCGGCGGCAGGTGATACGGCATCCATCACTTTCACCAGTGCGGACGGCTCCATTGAGCGGACGATCACGACCGCGCCGCTGCTCGGGAGCGAGGATGCCGCAACGCTGGCAACTCGTCTCAATGACCAGATTGCGCTGGATCCGGAGTTGGCCGGGCTGATCACGTTTTCCGACAGCGGCGGCTCAATCAAAGTAGTGCTGTCTGATCAAGCAGGCCAGGGCTTCACGTTCACCTCCGAGACATCGAACGTAGCTTTCACCACGGGCCTCGAGGCCGGTGGGACGCTCGGCGGGCACTCCGCGGACGAGATCGCCGCGGCGCTCAACGCTGAGGTGGCCGCCGATGCGGCGCTCACCGCTGCCGGGATTCGCTTTTCGGCCGTTCAAGGAGAAGTTCGCATCGACGGCGACGACGCCTTCGATTTCACAATCGTTGACAATGACCCGGCTACCACCGGCTTCGTGTCGGGACTAGCCGGCGCCGGTTCGGCGGGGGGCGCGCCGGCTGCCACGACCCTCTCGGTCGCGAACATCGGCCTAGCAGAAGTTTCGGCGGGCACGCTGTCCGCGCCCGACGGCAACGGAACCGTTCTGGCCGTCACCGCGCTCGCCGATGCACCGGTGGTGGGCGGATTCACGTTCACCGATTTCTACGCGAACCTCGTCACGGAGATCGGCGACGCCGGCAGCGCCGCTCAGTCGCAATTCGAAACACAGGAGCTGGTCTTCATTGCGGCTCAAAACACGCGTGACGCCTTCTCAGGGGTCGATATCAACGAGGAGTCGATCCAGCTTGTGCAATTCGAGCAAGCGTACCAAGCGATGTTGCGGGTGATTCAGATCGTAGACTCGTTGGCGAGCGAGCTACTCACTCTCGGTAGGTAACCCATGCGCGTGACACTGCTAGGAGAAAGCAGACAAACGCTGTTTCACCTGCACCGCATCCAATCGCGGATTGCAAAGGCCGGCGCGGAGATCTCGTCCGGGCTGCGGGTCAGCAAGCCATCCGATTCCCCGGCCGACGCCGCTGGAGTGGTTCGCACGCAGAGCGAATTGAAATCGCTGGTGCAATTCCGCAGCAACCTCGAGAGCGTCCAGGCCGAGCTACGCGCCGTGGACGGTGCGTTGGCGCACGCGGCCGATAACCTTACGCGGGCCTTGACGCTCGGCGCCCAGGCGTCGAGTATCGCCGGGGACACCGAGACACGCAATCTCATCCGTGTCGACCTCGAGGGGATCTTTCTAGGCCTGGTGCGGGTCGCCAACTCAACCTACTCGGACCGCTTCCTGTTCGCGGGCAACACGAACGATCAGGCGCCCTTCGAGATCGACCCCAATAGCCCGGACGGTGTGGTGTATCGCGGCGATTCCTCCAGCCGCTCGATTGCTTTTCCCGACGGACGCCCCGGTCAGATCTCGCTCCCGGGCAACGGCATCTTCGCCCGGCCCGACAGTTTCGTGGGTTCGGGACGAACTCCGGGCAACGCCGGGTCCTCGGCGCCTGCTCCCCCGGTCGCGGTTGGGGTCGCCTTTTCGGGTGACGTGGACGGGGTCATCAGCGCCGACGTCGACGGCTTCTTTGTGGCAACCGCGCCGCCGGGTGTGGCCGCCGGCGGAGAGACGATTACCGTCAACTTCACGGCAGCGGACGGCTCGATCGCCGGCAGCATCACGACCGCTCCGCTGGCCGGAGGCGAAACCACCGCCCAGATCGCGGCGCTATTGAACACGGAGATCGCTAGCGACCCCAGCCTTGTCGGCGGGTTCACCTTCAGCGACGAGGGCGGGAATCTTAAGTTGGTTCAGAGCGACACCCTAGGTGTTGGATTCTCATTCACTTCGTCGGCAACGGGAGGTCTGACCACGGGGCTCGAGGGCGGCGGCGTCACCGGCGGCCAGTCGGCCGAAGAGATCGCTGCGGCGCTGAACGGACAGGTCGCCCTCAATGCCGAGTTGACGACCGCGGGCATCGTTTTCACGGTCGTCGATGGCGAGATTCAAGTCGACGGCGAGGTGGACTTCGAGTTCACCGCCATCGACTTCGACCGCGACGTCCCGCCCGGGACGGGCTTTCAGTCGGGCCTCGCGGGCACCCACATTGTCGGGGGCCGGCACAGCGCCAACGTCTTCGGTGTACTGAACGGCCTGATCGAAGATCTCAAGAACGACAACACCGAAAACCTCGACGCGAGCATCGACGGCCTGCAGAGAGCCGTCGATCAGATCGGCGGCGCCCTGGGCTTCTACGGCAGCACCCTGCGCCAGATCGATACCACGATTGACAATCTTTCCGAACTCGAGATCGTCAACACGCAACGCCTCTCGTCGCATCAAGACGCTGACCTTCTCGATTCGATCAGTGAGCTGACAGCCGCCACAACCGCTGAGCAGTTCACGCTCCAAGTGGCGGCGAGACAGCGGCCGAACCTACTGGACTTGCTGGCATGACCCGACGCGGCGAAGCCAAAAAAATGTCAGAACTCCTCTTCAACGCTTCCCTCCGGCCGATATGAATAACAGCGACGAATCTGTCAAAAAAGCAGATCACACGGAAGTGATAGCGACAGTTCCGTCAGCCCCAATGAAAAAGGAGGGGCGGAGACAATGCCGACAAGTGAGGTAGGAGCAGTACAGTCCTCCGACGTAAACGCTGCCCGCCAAAGCCCACAAGGGCAGAGCGGGGAGCAGGCGGCCAAGAACCGGGAGCTGGTCAAGGCAATCAAGGCGATCAACGAAGGCCAAGGGCTCGGCCCTAACAGCGAGCTTCGCTTCGCCTTCGACCGCGGGACGGGCCAACCACTCATCAAGATCGTGGATCGGGTGACGAACGAGGTGATCTCTCAACTGCCACCCGAGGTCACCCTGCGGGCGGCGGAGGTCCTCAAGCAGCTCAGCGAGGGAGAACGAGTCGCCTAGTCACAACCGCCGGCTACTCTTCGAAGGAACGGGGAGACGGAATACATGTATGCGCAACAGTACGTGGACAATGACGTCCTCAACGTGGAACCGCTCGAACTCGTCTGTCTGCTCTACTCGAAGGCCATCGAGAAGCTCCACCAGGCACGAGACCATCTAGCCGCCGGCCGCCTCACGGAACGCAGTGAGGCCATCGGCCTGTCGATGGAAATCGTCGTGGAGCTGAAAGGGTCGCTGAACGAAGACAGTGGGGAGATCGCCGTAAATCTCGCCCGCCTCTACGACTACCTCATCGAGAAGCTTGCCGAAGCCCACGCCGAGCAAAAGATAGAAGCGCTTGACGAATCATTACGGCTGCTTTCGACGCTCCACGAAGGCTGGAAGGAAGCTCGATCGGCCCTGGCCCGAACCCTGGCTGGGACCACCGACGCGGCCGTGGCGGATCCGGAAGTCCTGCACCCCGCGGCCGTTGATGCGGCCGAAGCCGGCGCTGAGCGCGCCTGGACCGTTTAACCGGTCGTTTTCCCGCTCCTCCCGCATGCCGGCAGGGGGACGCGCGAAGCGCCGCGGATCACCGCAAGTCCATGCCGGCAACGGAAACCGAGCCGATGAGCCTTCCACCCATCAGTTTTACGGGATTCAGCGAATTCTCCGACCAGTTCGCGACCATCCTCGAGCACACGTTCGAGGTGGCGAGTCTGCCGATCCAAGGTCTGCAGACCGAGCAGACCCTGCTTCTCGCCGAGAAGCAGGAGTTGGGACAACTCGAGTCGCTCATTCAGGATCTCGAAGGAGAGTTTGCGAGTCTCGGCCTGTTAGGGGCTACCGCCGCGGTGACGGCCTCGTCGTCGACGGCAACGGTAGCTTCGGTACAGGTGACCGGTACGCCGAGCCAGGGCTCCTTTGACATCGTGGTGACATCGGCAGCCTCCACTGCGCAGGAAGCCAGCGTGACCGGCTTGGCCAACACCAACGTGGCTGCCCTGCGCGCTGACGGTCTTTATGACCTGACTCTCGATACGACCACGACCAACATCGACCTGCTCACGATCGGCAGTGGCCGGACCGCGGGCGCTACCGGCGCCACGACACCCTCGCCGCCCGTCAGCGTGCAGATCGATTTCACGAACGGTCTTGCGGGAAGCATCACGGCCGATCTCAACAGCTTCTTTGTAGCATCGCAGGCGCCTGCCACGATCGGGGCCGGCGACACCATCAGCGTGACCTTCGTAAGCGAGGACACAACGATCAACGAAGGGATCACCACCGTCGCGCTGACGGGCTCCGAAACCACAGCGGACATCGCTACCCTTCTCAACGATCAGATCACCGCTAACGCAAACCTGAATGGCAAGGTGAGCTTCAGCGACGAGGGCGGCAATCTGAAGCTGGTCGTTGCGGACACCGCCGGACAGGGTTTCACGTTCACGTCGTCGAGCACCGGTACCGTTGTCAGTGGGCTCGAAGCCGGTGGCACGGTCGGAGGCCATTCCGCTGAGGAGATCGCCGCGGCGCTGAATGCGCAAGTGGCGCTCAACCAGACCCTGGTCAGTGCCGGCGTTGCTTTTACCGCGGAAGGCGGCGAGGTACGCGCCACCGGCAATCAGGCGTTCGACATCACGGGCACCGACAGTGCGCAGGGCACCGGCTTCGTCTCGGGGCTCGCAGGCACGCAATCGGTCTTGGGCTTTGCCAACACGCTCGAAGGTCTCCGAGACTACCTCAACACCAACACGACGACGCTCGGTGTCAAGGCGACGATCATCAACACCAGCAGTGATCCCGATAACCCCGAGTACCACCTGAATCTGACAGCGAACGAGACCGGCGCCACCACGCTGACCTTGAAGGACAGCGCCAGCGCCGATCTGCTGACAACCACCAACCAGGGTACCGACGCCGTGTTCACGGTCAATGGTCTGCCGGTGACGAACTCCGGCAACACGATCACCGACTTTTCGCCCGGCCTCACACTGACAATCGAAGACGCGGGCTCAACGACTGTGACCGTCGCCACGAACCGCACCGCCGTCTCCAACACGCTCGCCGACATCACGATCTCTTATAACGCGCTGCTGGCCGAGATCAAGACTCACGTCGGAGAGGCCGCCGGCGTTCTTTCCGGCAACATCGTCGTCCGGCAGGCGCAGCAGACGCTCCGCGACATCACGTCCTTTCAAGGCACGGGGTCAATCAAGTCGATGGTCGAGCTGGGTTTGGAACTTGATGAGGACGGACTGTTGTCGCTGAACTCCACGACCTTCAACGCCCTGGCGGACGCCCAGGTGCTCGATGCACTCACTTTCATCGGCGACACAACCACGGGATTCGCGGGCACCGCCTTCACGTACCTCAAGGACCTCGCTGATCCCGTCACGGGTCAGATTCAAACCGCGATCGGCTTCCTCGATGAATCTGACGCCACGCTGACCGACAAAATCGCCGAAACGCAAGAGCGCGTCGATCGGCTCATCGCGAACGTCGAGGCGCAGTTCGCGGCCACTGATCTGCTCTTGTCGCAGTTGGAAACACAGCAGACAACGTTGAAAACTCTGTTCGAAGTCTTCCAGACCTCACAGCGGAATAACTAATGGCTACGCCATTCGAACTCGACAACTTGATTGACCGGTTAACGTGGACGAGCGAAGCTCTACTGCAAGCCGTCGCCCCGCGTTCGATGCGGTAAGTCCTCTGCTCGACGAGCGTGCCGGCCAGCTAGCGTTGCTGAAGCAGTACGGCGCGGAAGGCGCCCTCTCACAGGCCCAAATGGAACGGCTTGAGCGTGTGTCTGACTTGGCCCGCGAGGCGCGCAAGCCCATGGCTATCAAACGCGAAGTCCTGCGCGGAAAGATCGCCGAGCTTCGCTCGACCCGCAGCGTGCAGAAGGCGCTCAAGCCCTACCGGCCTACGCTCGGCCGCCGGCTAAACGTCCGTCTATAGCCGTTGCGTTATCGCGCTTGGCAGAAGCTGTCAATGGTTGCAACGATCTTGGCGGCGTCCGGGCTGTCCCGGGCGTCCCTGACGGCATACGTGGGCTCGATGGGAGCGGGCCTGCGCCTGCCCTCCCCGATCTCGATCGGCTTTGACCGTAACTGTTCGGCCAGACGCGCCAAGCAGTCACTAAGCTCCGACGACTCCATCCGGTCGGCTACGGCCACGAAAGTGGCGTCTTCCCACGAGTAGATATTAGCCGACGGCGGCAGTTCGTCGCGCAGGATGTCCGAGAACGCCTGTAGGACCTCCGCGGCCGACTCGTCCCCGTAACGGCGCGCGATGGCATCGACCCTCTCGACCCTCACCATCGCGAAGGCAAAGGCCTGTTGACGGTCGAGCAGTTCTTCCAGATAGCTCTCGGCGTGCCGCCTGGAAGGGAACCTCGACAGCGGAGCCGTTGAGACGAGCTGGCCGACGGCCTTGGCTTTGGAACGTCGCCTGGTCCAGGCCAGCCTGCAGATCGCCGATCGTCTGCTGCGTTACGGTTTCCTGCGTGCTCACACTCTCTTTGAGCTGGTTGAGATGCTCGGAGAGGGCACGGCGCAGCACGGAGATGTCATCGATCTCCCCGATGGCCTTCAGCGTCTCCACCGACCGGTGCAAGTTGCGATAGTAGTCACGGTTCGACTCGTCGAGCTTGGCCGCGGTTTCCGCGAGCAGCGCGATGATGGCGGTGAGTTCGCTTTCGCGCTCACGGAGGTACGATTCCATCGCGTCCCAGCGCCCGTTGAGCATCCGAAGGATGTCCGCCCGTGCCCGGTCCACGCCTTCGCCGTCCTTTTGCTTTCGGAGCGAGGCCACCCATTTGGACAGATCTTCCCCTGCCTCTTGCTTCGATGTCGGCGCACGCATGCGGTCCCGCGACAGCGCAAGGGTCTCTTCAATGACCTGAAGATACGCCTCGAACAACTTCGCCGCCTCGGGAGAGACATCGAGGTGCTTCTTGATTGAGATCATCCCCATCGCGAGGACCGTGACCTGATAAAGATCGGCAGATTCCAGACGTTCCGTGAGGAGCGGCTCAGGGCGACAGGCTCAGGGCGCCCGGGGCCTGGAGATGCCGCCGGGATGCTACAATTTGACTGACTTCGTTCCGCCGAATTGATTCCATCCCGTCCACAACCGACGATGTCGAGATCAGCACGAGGAATCCTGGTTCTTGCCTTGATTTCAGGCCTGACGGGCGGTTTGTTGCCGCTTGCGGCCCAACAGACCAACGGGGAGTTCACGCCCGAGGCGATTCGCTTCTTCGAGAGCGAAGTGCGCCCGCTGCTCCACAAGAACTGTGCGGTCTGCCACAGCGATTCGGCCAAGACCAGCGGCCTCTCGGTCGCGAGTCGAGAGGCCGTCTTGAAAGGCGGCAATCGGGGTGCGGCGGCGATCCCAGGCGACCCGAGCAACAGTGCGTTCATCAAGGCCGTGCACTACGCTTCGGAGCTGAAGATGCCTCCCACCGGCCAGCTGCCGCCCGAGGAGATCGCGGTGCTCGAGCGCTGGGTCGAGATGGGGCTGCCCTGGACGGTGGCGCCCGTGAAGGCTTCGGCGGACGAACTGGCGAAGCACTGGTCGTTGCAGCCAGTGAAGCGTCCCGGGGCGCCGGCGGTGAAGAACACGCCTTGGGGGCGCAACCCGATCGATGGTTTCGTCCTCGCCAAGCTGGAGCGAAAGGGCATCGAGCCCTCGGCGCGGGCGTCCAAGCGGACCCTGATTCGCCGCGTCACGCTCGACTTGCTTGGCCTGAGTCCCTCTCCCAAAGAGGTCGAGGAGTTCCGTGCCGACACGCGTCCGGATGCCTACGAGCGGGTGGTCGATCGCCTGCTGGAATCACCCCACTACGGCGAGCGCTGGGGACGCCACTGGCTCGACGTCGCCCGCTATGCCGACTCGAACGGCTACAACATCGATGCGCCGCGCGAGATCTGGATGTACCGCGACTGGGTCATCAACGCCCTCAATCGCGATATGCCGTTCGACCAGTTCGTGATCGAGCAGATCGCGGGCGACATGCTGCCGAGCCCCACCAAGGAACAGTTGGTAGCCACCGGGTTCCATCGCAATACATTGCTCAACCTCGAGGGTGGCATTGACTTCGAGCAGTACCGTGTGGAGGCCGTGGTCGATCGCGTCGATACCACCGGAGCAGCCTTCCTCGGTCTCACGCTTGGATGCGCGCGATGCCACGAGCACAAGTACGACCCTATCTCGCAGCAGGAGTTCTATCAGATCTTCGCGTTCTTCAATAACATCGATGAGCTAAGCGGCGAGTTCAAGGACGAGGCGGGGCGCGCCCGCGCCTACGAACCGATCCTCGAGTTCGGCGAGCCAGGGGAGTACGCGGGGCGCGAAGCGATCCGGACACAGATCAAGATCCTCGAAGACGAGCTAGCCGACTATCGCAAAACCCTGCTGGAAAACCGAGAAGCTTGGGAGAAGAACCTCAGCGAAGAACAGCGCTCGAAACTCAAGCCCCGTGAACAGACCCTTCTCGCGATCCCGCCATTGGAACGCAACGACGACCAGAAGAATGCGCTGGACGAAGCGTTCTTGCGCACCCACGCCGCCTACGTCGAGCGTACAAAGGGCGTCCGCGCTATCAAAGATATCGAGCCGAAGATCAAGCACACGTTGGTCATGCGCGAGCTGCCCGAGCCGCGCGAAGCCTACGTTCATCTCGGCGGCGACTTCCTTCGCAAGGGTGTCAGCGTCAAACCGGAGACACTCGCCGTACTGCCGCCGATGCCGCGGAAGGAAGACTACACACGCCTCGACTTCGCGCGCTGGCTGGTTGACGCGAAGAACCCGCTGACGCCACGGGTCACGATGAATCGCGTCTGGCAGCGCTACTTCGGCAGGGGCATCGTCTCGACCGAGAACGACTTCGGCACGCAAGGCTCACCGCCCACGCACCCGCGACTGCTCGATTGGCTGGCGTCGGAGTTCATCGCGCGCGACTGGAGCCTGAAAGCGATGCATCGGCTGATCGTCACGTCAGCCACCTACCGGCAGTCGTCGCAGAGCCGGCCCGAATTGGCTGACGTCGATCCCGACAACCGCCTTCTGGCTCGTCAAAACCGCTTGAGCCTCGAGGCTGAGATCGTCCGCGACGCGGCGCTATCGGCCAGTGGTTTGCTTACATCGAAAATCGGCGGGCCGAGCGTGTTTCCGCCACAGCCGGCAGGCGCCGGACGGGTCACGCAGATCGACCGCGAGTGGACCGCCGCCGAGGACGAGGACCGCTACCGCCGCGGTCTTTACACGTACTTTTGGCGCTCGGCGCCGCACCCCGGTTTGATGGTGTTCGACGCGCCCGATTCGATGGCTGCTTGTACGCGCCGCAACCGATCGAACACTCCCTTGCAGGCGCTGACCCTGCTCAATGACGAGGCGCATCACGAGTTCGCGCAAGGGCTGGCGCAGCGCGTACTGAAGGAAGCATCGAGCGACAACCGCGCACGGATTGACTACGCCTTCCGCCTGGTCCTGGCGCGTCCGCCGAAGCCCTCCGAGGCCGACCGGCTCGGTGACTTTCTGGCCCGCCAGCTCGACGACTTCCGCACCAACCCGAAAGCAGCCGAGGCCGTGCTCCCCGAAGACCTCGCCGACGGCACCGACATGCCACTCGTGGCTGCCTGGGCCGCCACGTCCCGGGTTCTACTGAACCTCGACGAGTTCATCACCCGCGAGTGATCGGGTCATCTCCCGACCGAACAATCCTCGGGCCGAACTGCAATAAGAAGATCGGGGTATGCACTTCACTCCCGACTACCCCACATCTTGTGGTTGGCCGGTCCGCCTGCCGCGTAGGTGTTGGACCATCTCTGAATAGGTCGTGGGCCCAACGGTCGCGGCCTGTTGTACAAGCCGGTAGAAGAGCTTTCCCCGGTGACGAGAGCGTCGTCGATTGAATCGAAACGTATACTCATCCAGGTAATAGTCCAGGTGTTCACGGCTCACAGCGCCTTGGTGCGTCCCGATCAACCAGCGCTTCAACAGGGCAGCCACCCGGTGAACGTGGGGCAACAGCTCGGGGCCGACTGGCTCGAACCGGCCAGAAAGTCGTACTCGTGCCGATAGCCAAGCGCCTCCATACCCTTCCCAGCCGTCGGTGTGGATCGTGCTCGGGCTCGACAGCCTCTTGGATGAAGCCGTGCAGCTGTTGCTTGGACGCTCCGCGGATGCGCTTCATACGGACCCGTCTTCCTCGGCGGCGATGAGTCCCTCTTCTGCGCCCCCCACATAGGTCAACGCGACCGCTGAGCCGTTCTCGGCCGGGCCGCACCATCGCGCGCCGCAGCTCAGCAACGCCCAGGCGGTACGGTAGCTTCCCAGACCCAAGATGCTCGTGCGCTCGCCCCGTTTTTCGAACCACATGGTCCGAAACCAGGTGCGCAGCGGCAGGCGCGTGTCCTGGAAAATCGTGCCCGCCGTCACCGAAGCCTGATAATCGCATTGCCCACACCGCAGCAGGCCCCGCCGGCTGGGCCGAGCTACAGCGGGGACACACAAAACCCTGTGGCCAGAGCAGTTGCATCAGATACTCGCGACACGCCTGCTCAGTGGCAAAACGCCCCTCAAACTCCTCCAGCGTCCGCGGGTAGTCCTCCACAGCCCCGCAGTATATGTTGGGGTCTCGGGAGTCAAGTGCATACCCTGATAAGAAGAAAGTGGTTCGATGGCCGCATACGGGCGCGACCCTGTTTCTCCTTGCTATCGTAATGGACCGATCCACCCTCTCATGATCATTGGATTAACCGGCACCAACGGCTCCGGCAAGACCTTGACGGCCGATCATCTCCGAGCCAAGGGCTTCGACTTTCATTCCCTCTCCGACGAGATCCGCAAAGAACTCGAGCGTCTGGGCCGCCCGGCCACGCGGGAGAACCTGATCGACATGGGCAACCGCTTGCGCGGCGAGTTCGGTCCCGCGGTGCTCGCCGAGCGCGTCAAGGATAGGCTCCGCCCCGACCACCACTACGTGATCGACTCGATCCGCAACCCCTCCGAGGTGGAGTCGTTGCGCCGCAGCGGAGACTTTCATCTACTGCACCTCGATGCACCGCCCGACGTGCGTTACGAGCGCGTGCGCCAACGCGGCGGCGACCGCCTCCCGAAATCGCGCGAAGAGTTCATCGAGCAGGAGCAGCGCGAAGTCGACAGCGAGGACCCTACGCACCAGCAGCTGCGCGCCTGCTACGAATTAGCTGAGAAGACACTCCTCAACGACGCCGGCATCGACGCCTTCAAGGCCAAGATCAACTCGACTGCTACGAAGTGGCTGATGGCATCCAAGCGTCCCGGCTGGGACGAGTATTTCATGCAGATCGCCCGCATCGTCGCCCTGCGATCGAACTGCATGAAGCGTAAAGTGGCGGCGGTGATCGTCAAAGACAAGCGCATCATCTCAACGGGATACAACGGCACGCCGCGCGGCGTGAAGAACTGCAACGAAGGCGGCTGTCCGCGGTGCAACTCGCTCGCCGACAGCGGCACCCAGCTCGGCGAATGCCTTTGCTCGCACGCCGAAGAGAACGCCATCGTGCAAGCGGCCTATCACGGCATCAGCGTCAAAGAGGCGGCGCTGTACTCGACCTTCTCGCCCTGCCTGATCTGCACCAAGATGATTATCAACGCAGGCATCCGTGAGGTGGTGTTCAACCTCGATTACCCGCTGAACGAAGTGGCCCAGGGGCTTCTGAACGAGGCGGGCGTCAACCTCAAGAAGGTGACGATCGAATAAGCGCCAGCGCCGCGGGCGTGAGCCTGCGGGCCGGCCCGGACCCCGACGGGCTCGTCTCAGTTCCTGCCATAATCACTCCCTATGCGCCCAACCCGCGTTCGCCTGCAAGTGCTGGCGATGTTGTTCCTATTTTCGATCATCACCTACCTCGACCGGCTTTGCATCGGCGTTGTGGCTCCGCAGATGTCAGAGGAACTCGGCATCTCCCCGTCGCAGTTGGGCTTAGTCTTCAGCATTTTCACTCTTTCCTACGGACTGTTCGAAATCCCCAGCGGCTGGCTCGGAGACCGCTTTGGCCCGCGAGCCGTCATCACACACATCGTCACCTGGTGGTCGGCGCTCACGGCACTAACCGGCGTCGTCCGCAGCTACAGCGTCTTGTTGCTGGTCCGCTTCTCCTTCGGTGCGCTGGAAGCGGGCGCGTACCCGAACGCGTCGGGTGTGATCCGCCGCTGGTTCCCCGCCACCGAGCGCGGACGCGCCCAAGGCGTCGTATGGGCCGCGGCTAGCGTCGGCGGTGCTCTAGGCCCCTACTTGATTGCGCCGATTCTCGCTCACCTGGGCTGGAGGGCGGTGTTCTACGTGTTCGCGTCGTTTGGGGTCATCTGGGCGTTGTTTTGGTACCGCTGGTTCCGCAACAACCCGATAGAGATGCCCAAGGTCAACGAGGCGGAGATCGCTCACATCGGCCCAACGTCCGCCCTAGAGCACCACGCCGACTTCGGTCGCATGTTTCGCAGCGGTAACTTGTGGCTAATTATGACGATGTACCACATCCGCTGCTACGGCACGTATTGGTTCATCTTCTGGATGCCGAGCTACTTGGTGGAGTGGAAGGGCCTGGTGGACTTTGCACCCTACGTTGCAGTTCCGTTTGTTCTTGGAGCGATCGGGAACTACGCGGGCGGGCACACGACCGATGTGCTCGTCGCCAGGCTCGGCCTGAAGACCGGCAGGCGGGCCGTCGGCGCCGGTCTGGTCAGCGCGGTTTGCGTCTTACTGGCGACCGGCATCGAGAACCTGGTTCTTGCGGTAGGCATGCTCGCCATCGCCTACGCCGCGATCCAGTTTGCCCTGCCGAACGATTGGGCCCTATGCCTTGACGTCGGCCGCGATCATGTCGGCGCAGTCAGCGGCGCGATGAACACCGCCGGACAGATCGGCGGCACCGTCGCGCTCACCGCCATCGGCTACGCTATCGAGGCCTGGGGTTGGGACGCTCCTCTGTACGGCGTCGCCGGCGTGTACCTGGTGGGGTCGCTCTTCTGGGCGGTCATCGATCCCACCAAGCCGGTGGCGGGTGACGATCCGGCGGTAGAGGCAGCATAAACAAGCAAACCGACCGTCTACAGCCACCTAGAGCGACTTTGCCGCTTACGTCGGCCGGGAGGCGCGCGCCACCAGGCCTCCGGGCTTCCCGGTGAAGTCCAACGTCCGCCTGCTGGGCTCCGCCGTTGAACGGATTTCGATCTCAACCGAACTGTAACAGCAGGGAGTAGCCCATCATGAAGAGCATGACGGTGGAGGTGAACCACAGGGCGAGCGTGATCCAGCCCTTGGGTACGACGCCCGCCGGCAGGTGGCGGTAGCGCAGGTAAATCGCCGAGAAAGCGATCACCGGCAACAGCGACGCTTCGGCCGCCCCACCGATCTTGACCATCAAGACAGGCTCGCGCATGAACATGTAGCAAAATGCCGGTACGATCAGGTAAGTCGCCACAAAAAAACGGGTTGCCTTCAACCGCGAGCCGTAGTTGCGCCTGTCAAAAATGCCCAACATGCCCACAAAGTCGGCGAGCATGCGCGAGTGGCCCGCCGTCGCGGCGAAAACCGTCGAGTAGAACACGACGACTGAGCCAATGAGAAACAGGCCGTGGGACCATCCGCCCAGGGTCTCGGTGTACATGTTCGAGAGCGCCTTGACCATTTCGGTTCCCTCCGGCATGACACCCATCCCATGAAGCACGCCCGCACCCAGCAGGTAGAAGGCGACGGTCGCGAAAGTATAGATGGCCATCGAGCTGAGAATGTCAACGCCCATGACGTTGATCCAGCCGCCGGCGCGGCTGCGCCAAGCCGGGCTGCCGTCAGGCGGACCCGAGAAGCGCGCGTAGCCCTTCTCGATACACCAGTAGGGGTACATGGCCAGTTCGGTGGCGCCGACGCCGGTGATGCCGAAGACGGCCACGGCGGTCAGCAGGCCTCCCTCGGGCAGGTGGAACGACAGGCCGTCGACCACGCTACCCCAGGAAAAGTATTCCGGACGTGAGCCCAACAGAAAGGCGGAACTGACCGTCAGCGCCGTGAAGCTGACCACCAATCCCACCGACACCTTCTCGACCAGCTCGTAGCGACCGACGGTCAATAGAATGACCGTGCCGACACAGATAATCCACACCCAGGCGTTGATCGACACCGCCGGGACCAGAAGCTGCATGACCTCGCCGATCGCACCCAACATGGCGCCGATGGTCAACAAGGTAGCGACAATCATCAGAAACCACAGCCACACCACCCACGAGACGCGAAAGCGGGGTCCGGGGATGCGATCGAAAGCCTCCAAGGCCGTCTCGCCAGTGCCCACGGTGTAGCGGCCCAACTCGCCTTGCACCACGGTTTTGACGACGCAACTGACCAGGATCAGCCACAACAACGTGTAACCGTTCTCCGCGCCGAGCACGGTGGTCGCGACCAGTTCGCCCGAGCCGACGATCGCGCTGGCGAGAATGAGTCCCGGGCCGATGCGGCGCACGATGCGGCCGAGGGTTCGCGGCGGCTGCTGGACGGCGTCGGGGGTAAGTTGGTAGGGGTCCGTTGGTGGGGTGTCCAGCATATGAGGAACCGCATGGTAGCGCAGTTAGAGGGGTTCAAGCCGGGCGGGCCTCGGATCCGCCGGCAGGCCGACGCCCTCCGGCACGACCTTTGACACACGACCTTTGACGCCGCTGCAAGATACCTGCTAAGAGTGAAGGCTGTTCACCCTCGGGGCCGGTCGCGCGCCAACCCGCATGAAACTTTCCGTCGTCATCCCGGTCTATAACGAGGCGGGGACCGTTTCTCAGATCCTCGATCGCGTCCAGTCCGTCGACATCGACAAGGAGATCATCGTCGTCGACGACTGTTCGAGCGACGGCACAGGCGACGTCCTGCGCCAACTCGCCCCACGCCATCCCAACCTCACCCTGCTGCAGCACGAGCGGAACATGGGCAAGGGCCGCGCCCTGCGAACGGGCTTCGCGGCGGCGCACGGCGACTACGTCATCATTCAGGACGCCGATCTCGAGTACGACCCCAACGACTATCACAAGCTTCTCGCGCCCCTCGACGAAGGCAACGCCGACGCCGTCTACGGCTCTCGCTTCATCACCACCCAAGCGCACCGCGTGCTTTACTTTTGGCACTCGGTCGGTAACAACCTACTCACCTTGCTCTCGAACATGATGACCGATCTCAACCTCACCGACATGGAAACCTGCTACAAAGTTTTCCGCCGCGAGTTGATCCAGGCCATCCCGCTCGAGGAAGACCGCTTTGGTTTCGAGCCCGAGGTAACCTCCAAGCTATCGAAGGCCGGTGCGCGCATCTACGAGGTCGGCATCGCCTATCACGGGCGCACTTACGCCGAAGGCAAGAAGATCGGCATGAAAGACGGCTTTCGCGCCCTCTGGTGCATCCTCAAGTACCGCCTCAAGCCGCTAAGAATACCCGCCTGGCAACAGCCGGCGGCAGTGGCTTCTGAACCGCGGCCGTAGGCGCTGGTAAGCGGCACCTAGCGTGCTGCGCCCCGCTTCCCTGCCCTAGCCGAGCCGCACGCGATGGCCTGCAATTTAATCCCGATCAAGGGCCGCTTGCTCCTGAAGGCCGCGCTTCAACGCAAACAAACCGGCTTCCAGCCGCACCGGGTAGGGCTCAGGCTCCTTCAGACGTTTCACCGACTCGTCCAACCGCTCCAACTCCTCGATCGTTCTTCGGCGAGCAGCCTCGATAGGAACCGCGTCATAGACGCAGCGTCCCGCGCGGAACACAGGAACCAGCGCGTCCTCGCTCGGGTAATCGGCGGGGGAAATGGTGGGCTCTGTCGGGTTCTCCGGGTCATGAAGCTTCCAATCCCCGGCCGGTGGCGTTGACTCGTCGTAGATCGCGTCGGCCACATATTGCCCGTCCCTGCTGAACCGCCGCACTTGAAGCACGCCGGGTGTCGAGCCCTTCGCCGGCTCGTCGGACAGTTTGAGCTTATGCTTCCACTCGCCACCGGGCTCACGAATCGCCGATAGCTTGTAGACGCCGCCAAGCGCGGGGTCGTCATGCGCCGTCGAGAGGCGGGTGCCGACGCCCCACACGGCAACCCTCGACCCGCGCTTCTTGAGGTCGGTGATGCGGTACTCGTCGAGATCGCCGGAACCGACGATGAGCGCGTCGTGGAAGCCCGAATCGTCGAGCATCCGGCGCGCATCGCAACTCAGCGTGGCCAGGTCGCCCGAGTCAAGCCGAATGCCGACCATCTTGTGGCCGGCAGCCGCCAGCTTCTTTCCTGCTTCGATGGCACGCTTCACGCCCTCGGCCGTATGGTAGGTGTCGACCAGGAAGATGCAGTTGTTCGGCATCGCCTGTGCGTAGGCGTCGAACGAATCCGCCTCGCTGGGAAACGACATGACCCAGCTATGCGCGTGCGTGCCGCGGATGGGAATGCCGAACAGCTTGCCGGCCAGGACGTTCGAGGTGCCGCTGCAACCTCCGACGTAGGCGGCGCGGCTGGCCGAGACGCCGCCGTCCGGGCCTTGGGCGCGGCGCAGGCCAAATTCGAGCACCTCATCGCCCTCCGCGGCCATGCAGATGCGGGCGGCCTTGGTCGCGATGAGGCTTTGGAAGTTGATGATCGTTAGCAGCGCGGTCTCTATGATCTGCGCCTGAACGAGAGGGCCCTTGACGCGGACGAGGGGCTCTTGCGGAAAGACGAGCGTGCCCTCGGGAATCGCATCCACCTCGCAGGCAAACTCCAGCCGGCGCAGGTAGTCGAGGAACTGCGGCTCGAACAGCGGTTGCCCGTCGTTACCCGTAAGCGTTGTCAGGTATTCACAATCGCTTTCGTCGAAACGAAACGCCTCTAGGAACTCGATCACCTGGGCCAGGCCGCCGGCGATCGTGAACTGTCCGTTGAAGGGGTTCTTGCGGAAGAACAGATGAAAGACGGCTTCGTGACGGTCCATACCCATCTTCCAATACCCCTGCGCCATGGTGATCTCATAGAGGTCGGTCAGCAAAGACGGCGGGGCGCTGGGATGCGAAGGCGTGAGCATCGAGAAGCGGGCTTCAGGGGGGCCGCCGGCCGGAACGTTCGGCTGAGCCCAGAATAGAGGATCGGGCCGAGCAGCCGCAGCGACGGTCGCCTTGCTGCCGTGCGGTCTTGCGGCCATACGACCGACATAGCCCCAGATCGAGACTCGCCCCACGTTGCTCGGACTTCCGGTTCCTGTAAGATCGAAAGCATGAAGGTCGCAATCGGCTCCGACCACGGGGGTTTTCCTCTCAAGACGGAACTGCGCGACATCATCGAGGAAGCCGGCCACGAGGTCGTGGACCTAGGCGCCCACGAATACGATGCAGCCGACGACTACCCCGACTTTGCCTTCGCCGTGGCCCGGGCGGTGACAGACGGGCAGGCCAAACGCGGCATCGTCGTCTGCGGCAGCGGGGTCGGCGCTTCGGTGGCGGCCAACAAAGTGCGCGGGATTCGCGCCGCCCTCTGTCATGACAGCTATTCGGCCCGCCAGGGCGTCGAGCACGACGACCTGAATGTGCTGTGCTTGGGGGCCCGCATTATTGGCGTTGCGCTTGCAACGGACTTGGTCCACGCCTTCCTGAGCGCAGAGTTCAGCGGAGAGGAGCGGCATCAGCGTAGGCTGAACAAAGTGCTGGCCGCCGAGAACGGCGAAATGCGGTAGCTAGCCGCGGATGTGGCGTAAGGCTCCAGCCTTGCCGAGTCTCGATTCTTCGGGACTCAGGACGGCAAGCAACCGAGCAGCCGCTCGTGGCCTGAGAACCGAAGAATCGGTTCTCGGCAAGCCTAGAGGCTTACGCCACATCGGCCCTGACTTGTCGCTTTGAGGCTGTGGCTTTCGCTAGTGCTGATTCAGGAGTGAAGACCATCGAAACCTCCGAGATGCCGAATATCGTTTACCTCCACGGCTTCGCCTCGGGCACGCAGTCGAAGAAGGGGCGCTATCTCCACGGCAAGTTCTCGGGAGTGGGCGCCGAGGTCTTCCAACCCGAACTCGTCGAAGGCGACTTCCGGGATACGACAGTCAGCGCTCAACTCGAGGCGGTCGACCAGGCCGTGCGCGAGCACGAGCCGTGTCTATTAGTCGGGTCAAGCCTGGGCGGATACCTGACGGCGCTTTACGCGTCGGGCCGGCCGGACCTCGTCCCGGCGCTGGTTTTGCTTGCACCCGCCTTCGATTTCGTGAGGCGATGGGCCAACCGCCTCGGCAAAGAGCAGATGGAGGCCTGGAAGCAGAGCGGCGAAATGCCTGTTTACCACTACGGCCGGAACGAGCCGGCTTCGATCGGCTATCGCTTCTTCGAAGACGCCCTTGGGCACGATCCGGACCCGGCGGCGCCCCAACCGACGTTGATTTTTCACGGCCGCCACGACGACCTGGTTGACCCCGAGGTGTCGGTCCAGTATGCTCGGGACAAACCCCAGGCCGAGTTGGTTCTGATGGATTCGGACCACCAGACGTCCTTGACGTGCTCGACCTGATCTGGAGAAGAATCGAGCAATTCTGCGGGGCGCAATGGCAGCTTGAACCTTTCCACACTCCTAGCGCGTATTCTGGTAGAAAGACGTGAGCCAGGCTCCAAGGCGACTGGTTGAGAACGCGCTTCGCGACACCGAAGCGTTTGGGGAGATCGTCGACTCGCACAAGTCGATGGTCTATAGTCTCGCGTATCATTTTTTCGGCAATCGTGCGGTCGCCGAGGACGTGGCTCAAGATGTCTACCTGGAGCTGTTTAAGAACTTGCACCGCATCGAGTCGGACCTGCACCTGACCTTCTGGCTACGGCAGGCCGTCAAGAGAAAGTGCATCGACTACACCCGGCGGCTGAAGCATCGCCGCTACCAGCCGCTTGAGGATGTCGTCGAGCCGGGCGTCGAGGCACGGCCGCGGGACCCGATGCTGGCAGAGGCGTTGCGGCAAAAGGTGGATGCTTTACCGGACAAGATGCGCATGGTGGTGATCTTGCGATTTCAAGAGGACTTGAAACTGATCGAGATCGCCGAGGTCCTTGACATGCCTCTGAACACGGTGAAGACGACCCTACGCAGGGCGCTGGCGCGGCTCAGGGAAAAGATACCCGCGCTGGAGGGGGAGCTTTGTTATGGCACCGCGCGACGATAAGCTGACGGGCGACGAGTTGCGAGAGGTCGAAAACGACCTGCGGGCCATCTATGCCCGCCGCGACCCGGCGCCCAGCTTTACCGGCCGAGTGATGAAACGGGTCCGCGCGGAAAGAGCCCGCGCACCGCAGCCCATCAAGAAATTGCCCCGTCAGAAGCCGGTCATCTGGCGTTGGGCGGTCGCCGGGGCAATGGCCGCGTCGCTTGCCGTGGGCGTCTACGTTCAACAAGGCCGCGTTCGGCGGGCGGGCGCCATCGCGGACGAGCGGGCGGCCGATCAGTTGATGCTCTCGCTGCAACTTGCCGGCTACAAGATCAATAAGGCGCGTGACGCGGCTTTGTATCGCAGCTTGGGGGAGACGGCACCATGACGCTCGCGTGGGGAAAGCCGGCGTTTCTATTGATACTGATGTGGTCGGTGGCTCCGCTCTGGGCGCAGTCCGGGGCGCAGCTCGAGATGGATCTTGACCACTTGGACGAAAGAGCGGAGGAAGTCGTTCGCGTTAACCTCGATGGCAAGTCGCTCGCGGGGGGCAGCAAGCTGCTGGCGGTTCGCAAGGGCGTGACCGAACCGGTCAAGAAGCTGCTCGGCGGCCTAAAAGGTATCTACGTGCGCCGCTTCTGGTTTGGGAGCAAGAAGGCTTACGGCGCCGAAGACGTCGACCCGATTCACAAGCAGATGAGGGCGCCCGGTTGGATGCCTGTGATCGAGGTCAAGGATCGCAACAAGGCTGAAACTGTTTCGATCTATTCCTACGTCGAGGACGAGCAGGTCAAGGGAATGACCGTCGTCTCCGAGGAGGAGCAGGAATTCACGGTCATCAACATCGTGGGGCCGGTGGATCTCGGAACCCTGTCGGAACTCGGCGAGAGTATGGGACTGCCGGCCTTTAACGTGGCCACGACCGCGCTTCCGATTCAGCCCAAGCTACCCACGCCCGAACCCGTCGTGCCAAGCGCGAAGTAGCCCGGCCCGCTTCGCTATAATCGGTCCGTTGACGCCCACGGATCTTCGTAGGTCCGGGTAAACCCCGCTTGCCGCCCCTCGCCACACTCCCGAACCGCCGCGTCTTCTTGCAAACGGGCATGCGAACGAGCCTCGCCGGTCTCGTCCTCGCGTCTGTATCCCGCGTCTTCGGCCGCAATCCTGTCCGGCTACAACGCCTCCTGGTCCGCTTCCGAACCGACCCCGATCGCATTGCCCGCATGCTGCCGGCCCCAGTCACCACTACGGGGGCGGACGTGTGGCTCGAATACTTGCGCGTCATCCCCGAGGAGCGAACCCTCGTCGAGCCCGGCTCCTTCGCCGGCGCGGCTCTCCGAGTCGAGGTCGAACACGACGGGGAACGAGGTTGGTTCGAGCCGCTGCACTGGTCCAGCCACCAGTGGGGCCGCCTGCTTGCCCGCGAGTATCTCGGCCTGGCGGTGAAACAGGCTGAGGTCGTACTCGAAACCGAAGACAGCCAGGTGCGGGCATCAGTACGTCGGCACGGGGCGCTGCTCCATCGCTTGGAGACGAACCGGACCGACAATCCCTCCGAGCCGTCACAGCTCCCGGCGGACCTGCCGACGTTCGTGTTTGACTACCGCCTCGATGCCGACTGGCGGCGGGGTCTGCTGGGATCGAGCCTCGAATCGAACCCGGAATCGAGCGACGTCAGCCTCTGGCGCATTCCACCCGAATCAACGGAAGAAGCCACCGACCAACAGGGCGGCCCGGCATCCGACAGCCGCCGATGTGACCCGAAAAACACCGTCTTCGAATGGCCCACGGCATCCGCGGCCGATCCCGTGATCGAGTTCTCTGTCAAGCAGGTGCTCTCCGTCACGTTCGAGGAGTCTTCCGCCGCAGCCCCGGCGTCGCCGACCGCACGCCCGGTCTGGGTGACGAAGGTACCGGCAAAAACCTTCCAGCCCTCGAGCCTCGTCCGCTACGATCGCCCGGTCACCGACCGCCAGACTTGGAAGCCCACCGGTTGGCGTGACAAAGCCACCGCTTGGAAGCTGAGCCGCGCGGAGACAGGCCGTTATGCCGCCCGCAAGGAACTTCGGCTCGGCCCCATCGACATGATCGATATTCGGCTGTCGGCCGGGGCCGGCAGACGTCCCAACATCCTACCCCCGCCTTGCCTGGGAGCCATGCGGCACGTGCTTCGAATCTTGGCCTTTCGCGTCGAGGCAAGTGATCTGTCTCCGGTGCCGTTTTCGGAAGCCTGGTTGCTGGCCTACTGCGTCGTCGGACGCGCGCGGGGCTGGTACGCCCTGTCACACATCGTCGGAGAAGGTGGCGATGTGGTCTTTGGCCGCGAGGTCTTCGGCTATCCCAGCAAAAGCGGCGAGGTCGATGTCATCACGACGCCGCAGGACTTCGTCGTCGAGGGCCGCCGCCTAGGACGGCAGTTCTGTCTCGGGCAAGGGGCGGTTCGAGGCATGGCAACCGGCGTATCGCTATCGCAGCTCGACGTGATTGGCTTGCGCCCGCGCTCGTTGTTGTCGAAACCAGGCCCGGCCGATTTGATCACACAGCGCTGGCACTATCAGGGCCGGTTCTACCACGTCGACCGGCCATCGCTTACGATCGCGCTACCCGAGCAGCCCGCGCGCGGACTCACGTTCGCCTCGGACCCCTGGTTCGAATTGGGGCCGTTTGAAACATCGTCCGCGTCGGTAATCGTCGATGCGACGATGCAGCGCGGCCCGGGTGAAGTGTTGGCCCAGACGCCCGACTTCCTGCCGTTCTACGCCGAGCGCTGCGACGGCGTGATCCCGGGAGTCGACGCTTCGCCGTCAACGACCCGACCCTCATTCCTCGCGCGTCCCGAACCCCTCACCCGCTCGGCTCTCCGCGACCCCCGCGCCTAGAGATGGACCGCTGAGGCCTGTCGGGTATCACGTACGACGCTCACTTCGCCGATCGCTCAAGAACACCTCGCTCGGGGCCGATAGGCTACACCGACTTGTCAGCCGCGTAACAGACGTCTTCCAAACTGCACTCGCTGCAACGCGGCTTGCGAGCTTGGCATGGTCCCCGGCCATGATGAATGATCTGGTGAGAGTAAAGGATCCACCTCTTCTTCGGTAGAATCCGCATCAGGTCCTGCTCGATCTTCTTGGGGTCGCTCTGTTTCGTCAGGTCGAGCCGGCGGGAGATGCGCTGCACGTGCGTGTCGACCACGACGCCGCCGGCTTTGCCGAACCAACTGCCAAGCACGACATTCGCCGTCTTGCGCGCCACGCCGGGAAGCGTCAGCAATTCCTCCATGGTGTCGGGCACTTCACCGCCGAAGTCGGAGAGGATTCGCCGCGCCGCCCCAATCAGAGACTTGGCCTTATTGCGGAAAAAGCCGGTAGACTGGATTTCGCGCTCGAGCACGGCCTGCGGTACGGCGGCCATGTCCTGGACGGTCGGGAGCTTCTCGAACAAGCCGGGCGTCACCATGTTGACACGAACGTCGGTGCACTGCGCTGAGAGAATCGTTGCTGCCAGCAGTTGCCAAGCCGACACATGTTTCAAGGCGCACTCGACGTTCGGGTAGTCCTTGTTGAGGCGGCGCAGAATCTTGCTGACACGGCGCTTGCGTTCTTCGGCGTTGCCGGGTCTGAGGATCTTTCTCTTCATGTTGCGAGGAATGGATGCGAGAATCGGCGTCAGTCCCAGACGCGGCAAACCGCATTGCGAGACGCCCTTGCCGGCCGGCGCTCGTCGTTCTTTCCGACGGTTAGTCACGCGATCATAACATGCCGCCCCGTAGGTCGCTCTCCACACTCCTCGCCGGCGTTGTGCTGTTCGCAGTGGCCTTCGGCTCGACGCTCACATCGTCGTTTCATTTCGATGACTACCACATGCTGCGGGACCCCGTCGTCACCGACGCATCGGGATGGTGGGAGGTCTTCCGGCCCGAGCGCACCCGGCCACTGACCTACCTCAGCTTCTGGTTGAACTACCAGATCGGTGGAGACGCACCCGGCGGCTACCATCTGTTCAACCTCGTTCTGCACGGCCTCACAGCTTGGCTCGCATGGGGGCTCTTCCAGTCGTTCGTGCGGCCCAGAGCGGCGCTGCTGGCGGCGGTCTTCGCTTTTCATCCGATCCAAACCGAGCCCGTGGCTTATGTCTTCGCGCGCGCGACGATCCTCGCCACGCTGTTCGCGGTCCTGTCGTGGAGAGCCTGGACGGACAAGCGCTACTGGCGATCGACACTGTGGTTTGCCGCCGCCCTGCTCGCCAAAGAGGAGGTCGCGGCGCTGCCCCTGTTCTTCGCAGGCTGCGAAGGTTTCTGTTCCAGAACCCCCTTTGCGGATTACCGGTCGTGGCTGAAACCATGGGGGGTCATGTGGTTGCTGGTGGCCGCGGCGGGTGGCCGCTTGCTCTATGCCGCATCGGTGACCCAAGGTTCCGGGTTCGCCTTCGACCTTGGCCAAATCACGCCGCTTAGCTACCTGCTCACGCAGGGACGTGCGGTCTGGCTCTACGCCCGCTTGCTCTTCCTACCGCTTGGTCTGAACTTCGACCGTGACTTCCCCTTGTCCGCCGGCCTAGACGCAGTAACGCTCGCCGCTTGGATCTCCTTGGCTGCTATCGCCTTCTTGGCCGTTCGCCGGGCGCGGTTGCATCCGCATTGGTACTGGCTGCTCGGCGCCCTCTTCCTGTTGGCGCCGACATCGAGCGTCGCGCCTCTGGCGGACTTGGTTGCAGAAAGACGGCTTTACTTGCCGCTGATCAGCGCGAGCCTGGGCCTGGGACTAATGCTGGCCCGGTTGCCGCGATTCGTCGGCTTTACCGCCGTGCTCCTGCTCGTGGGTCTTAGCTCTTACCGCTCGTGGGATTGGCAAACCGAGGAATCGCTGTGGCGCGCCACCGAGGCGGCGTCCCCCAACAAAGTGCGTCCTAAACTTCAACTGGCTCGCGCTCTGGGTGCTGCGCTGGGCGCTAGCGGGCAGGAACATCGAGACGAGCAACATCGACTACTGCGGGAAGCGAAGCAACTCGACCCTGCGAACCTCGACGTGGCAACGGAGCTCGGGGTCTTCTATTTGCAGACCGGCCGCCCGGCACAGGCGTTAGAGCAGTTCGAGCTGGTGCTCGATTCCCCGGCCGATGGATCACCCGGTGACCCACAGGCGCGCGCCAACTATGGAGCAGCCCTCTACATACTGGGCCGCCGTGACGAGGCCCGTTGGGAATTCGAGCAGGTTCTTGCCGGGGATCCCTGTAACTTCGACGCCCGCAACAACCTGATCCTGCTGCATCGAACGGCGGGCCGGCTTGGGGAAGCGCGGGAACGCGCCGCCGAACCCCGCGGCTGCCGGCTGCCAACGGCGCAACGCGAAGCGTTGCGAGCCACTCGAGAAGAACTTGCTGGTGCTAGTTCGAGCCCATCCAAGTAGGGGGAGCCGTTAGGACCGCAGGATCCGTGACAGGCTGCCGCTGAAGTTCTTCAAGGCAGACGAAGCGCCCTCGCTGTCTTGAGGCCCGCCGCCGGTTGAAACGTTCTCACCGGCGGAAGTGAAGGCAAACGTTCCGAAAGCAACGCAGGTCACGTGCACGAGGGACGTGATCAGCCGGGTCTCGTCGGCCTCCAGACCCGCCCATACCGCCGGCAACAGGAACAGCGATGCTTCAACGACAAACACTAACCCAAACGTCGCGAACACGACCTTTACGTTCCTCGAGGCAGGTAACCGGAAGAATGCGGCGAACGACACCAGCAGAAAGCAGATCAGCGTGAGAGCGAAATAGACGCTCCCGGCGCGTGACAGCCAGAATTGGCGCCAGGTGTCGATCGTGAGATCGAGGAAGATCATCGCCAGAAAGACGGCTCCCGCCCCCGCTAGGGCGATGTACATCGCCAGCTCGCCCAGCCGCTGCAAGCCCTTGAAGCCGGAGAGAACGTTGCGGAACAGCTCCACAACGAGACAGAAGAACAGCGTCCAAGAGAGGGGCTGGTAGGCCACCCAGTACCATCCGTAGAGGCTGGCGGTGACCCGACTGGGCTCCTCTACGAACAGCAAGTAGAGGCTCAATCCCAACGCCGTCATCACAGCCGTCGTCAGCAAGTAAACGAAGAGGACGCGATAGGTGTGGCTGAGCCGAAGACGCCAGAGCTTCAGTGCCCAGGTCACCTGCAGCCCGCTTGCCAGAAGAATGGCAATGTTGGGTACGCTGAGGTGATCCACGGAGTGGCCGCCAAGCACCGCGGACATCATAGCATAGGGTGGCGCCCCGCCCTTCTATCACGTTGTGGTGCACACGAGCTCCGACGCTTAAAAGAAGGCCTCGGACGAATCCACGCGGCCGGCAATATGTGGGTGCTCGGGCATGCTGACCTCTCAAAGGACCAACGGGGCTCGTGGGACGGGTCGGAACCGTACAGCACGCGCCTCGGTGCTTCAACGTTGATAGCCGGCTCGACCTGGGGGATGAGACGAGAAAAGAGGTGGCGGACTAGTAGCAGTCCATACAGCCGTCCCCGGGGAAGCAATCGGGAATGGGGAGGCACATGGGGCAGTCAGCCTTCAGAGTCGGCTCTTCCGGTTGGGGCGCTGTGGAGAAGAAGTACCCCGCAACCGCGACCAACACCACCTTCAGGGTCAACGCGACGGCAAAAAGCGATTTCTTGAACATAGAAACTCCTCGAGTTCAACAGGCTCCAATCCGTTCTACCACCTTGGCGCCCTGGTATTACAGCAAGTCACCTAAGACCAGTAGGTCTATTTGGCTACTATCCTACACGAGTAGCGCCAAGTTTGCAACAAAAATTTACATTTTTTGATTTGGCCCGAGATTTCGTGGTGTCACGGGTCCGACACCCTCCGTCAGGTACTTGTTGGCCTGGCAAGGGCCTCCCGGCCGCTAGCAGCACCCTCCGGGCTGGCGGCAGACGACTTCTTTTTTGGGCTTTTCATTGCCCAGAGGCAGATGAAAGAGAAGGCCGTTGTTACAGGCCCTGCTGTCCGGATGGACTAAATCGGACCCACGCCACCCGCGAAGACCCCCGAAACCGGGGGCGGAATCCACAGTCCCGGGCAGCCGGTAGGGTACACTCGCTGTTTAGGCCGGAGGGGTCAGCTTTTGAACGAGCAAGCAGTTCTGGCCGCGCAGACCTACGCGCGGGAGGTCGAGGAATTCAACCAGCGGGCGAGTGCTCACAGCCTCGGCGACGTCAGAGGCTATCACTGGTACCACACCATCGAGCTGCCGGACGGCCTGGTCACGCCGGGGTTCTACGACCATCGCTCCAGCCTCTCCGCCTTTCAGTTCCCGACCGACATGGGCGGAATGAGCGCGCTCGACATCGGGTCCGCCACCGGCTTCTTTGCCTTCGAGTTCGAGAGGAGGGGCGCGCAGGTCGTATCTGTCGACGTGCCTTCTCTCGCCGACCTGGACCGCTTCCCGGGGCAGACGGTCGATCAGACGGTTCGCAAGATCGAGGCAATGCTGGCTGCCGGGCACGAGCCAAGCGCCGGCGGTCTGACAGAGCAGCAATGCTACTTCAACCTGCTGGAGGGGCCGTTTCAGTTTTGCCACGGGCTGCTTGGCTCGAAGGTGAAGCGCTGCTATTCCACCGTATACGACCTGTCGCCAGAGAAGCTTGGCCGCGGCGGCTTCGACCTGGTGTACATGGGGGACATCCTGCTGCACACATTGCACCCGCTGGAGGCCCTCGCATCCGCCGCCCGCCTTTGCCGCGGGACGCTCGTGCTCTCCCAGTTCATCCCCGAGATGAGCGACGACCGGCCGGCGATGCTCTACGTCGGAGGCGATGACCCCGAGGCCGATGAAATCTCGTGGTGGTGGCCCAACCGCGCCTGCCTAACGGAGATCCTCAAGAAGCTCGGCTTCGCGGATGTGGCCGAGGTCGGCACCCACGGCGGCGTGTTGAAGTCCACGGGCTATGAGTACCAGCGGTCGATCCTGCACGCCCGGCGAGGGTAGCGCAGCCGGCCGGTTAGGCTTGTGACGCGGCGGGACGCTGCGGGCGGGGACAGCAGTCGGACGGACAGACGTCCGGCCGCAGGCCCAGGTCGCCGAGCGATCTGCGCGGCACGTTCTCGTCGAGACGCTCCAGAACCAACTCGCGGATCATCCGGACGAAGTCAGGGTGGACGCCGACGGTCGCCGCGCGCACCATCTTCAGGCCCGCCTCCTCGGCCACGGCACGGGCCTCGGTGTCAAGATCGTAGACGACCTCCAGATGATCAGAGATGAACCCGATAGGCGCCACGACCGATGCTCGGCTGCGTCCGGACGCGGCTAGTTCCCTCAAGAAGTCACAGATGTCAGGCTCGAGCCATGGCTGTGACGGCGGCCCGCTGCGGCTTTGGTAAACCAATGTCCAGCGGTCTCGACCGAGTTCCCGCGAGACGAGCCGGGCGGCCTCTTTCAGTTGTTCCACATAACGCGACGATTGGGCCATTGACAGCGGGATGCTGTGGGCCGTGTACACCAGCTCCGCCGCCTCGCGTTCGGCCTCGGGCAGTTGGCTGAGCGCAGTACGGACGTTCTCGGCCATCGGCCCGATAAAGCCCGGATGGTTGAAGAAGACGCGCAGCTTGTGGACCTCGGGGGCCGCCGGTCCGACCTGCTCGCGGGCCACCGCAATGTCATCGAGATACTGCCGGCAGCCAGAGTAGGAGCTGTAGGCGGACGTCACGAAAGCAAGGGCGCGGCGAACACCGTCGTCGGTCATCTGCCGCAGCGTGTCGGCCAGCAGAGGATGCCAGTTACGGTTGCCCCAATAAACCGGCAGGGCGGGACCCTGGCGGGAGAACTCCGCCTCGATCGCGGAGATGAGCGCACGGTTCTGGTCGTTGATGGGGCTCTTACCGCCGAAGCTGTAATAGTGTTCGGACACCTGCATCAGGCGTTCGCGGGGCACGTTGCGGCCGCGCAAAACGTTCTCGAGGAAAGGGATTACGTCCTCGGGCCTCTCGGGGCCCCCGAACGAAAGAAGCAGAAGGGCGTCGTAGGAGTTGGCCATCGACGTCGTTTCAGTAGCGCTTGGTCAGTGAGGAAAGCCATCGGCGCGGGCATGGCTGCACCGGCGCTCCCAGCGGGGTACGGGGAACCCCAGGATATGCGTGTAGAGTGAACGGCTCAGCCCGGCGTCGCCGCCGCTTCTCAGTGCTGGGCGACCAGGCTGCCCGCCGACTCAAGCAGTGCCTTGGCCTTGGGTAGCAGCTCGAGCGCCTGTTGGACGATGGGGTCGAGGCTGTGCTTGACCCTTTGCCCCTCGTCCAAGTCGAACGCCGAAATGTACACTTCCGTCGTCAGCACTCTCTTGATGTAGTCAACATTTTGGCCGAAACCGGCTTCTTCGAACTCGATCTTCTCGCGGTAGAGAAACTGGCGGAACTCCTCGATCACGAGGTCGGTCGCCTCCCAACGGGTACCCAGCTCGGTGTGCTCGAGTGTGTACTCCTGCGCGAAGGTCTGGATCGCATAGTTTCGCGCCAAGTTGAGTTGAAAGTCGTTGAGCTTCGGTTCGGCGAGTCGGACATCGGGCGTGATGCCTCCTCCACCGAAAACGCGGCGGCCGTTGTCAGTCAGCCGGACGTCGTCGGTTTCGGGCTCGTAGGCCTCGCTGCACGGGTCGGAATAGTACTTCCACAGCGACACGTCATCAAAGCTACGCTGGATCAGGCGGCCCGTCGGCGTGTAGTAACGCGCGGTGGTCAGCAGTAGCCCCGCAGTCTCCGGCAGGGGAAAGACGGTCTGCACCAGCCCCTTGCCGAACGTGGGCGTGCCGGCGATCAGGGCGCGGTCGTGGTCTTGCAACGCGCCGGCAACGATCTCCGAAGCCGAAGCCGAGTCGCAATCGACCAGCACGACCATCGGGTATACCTCGCCGCGATTGCCGTTCTTGACGTCGTACTTGCGCTCGATCGACGAGCGGCCATGGTGCGAGACGATCACCTGGCCCTTCTCGAGAAAGCGGTCCGAGACGTAAACTCCCTCACTGAGCAGCCCACCTCGGTTGCGCCGCAGGTCGAGGACGAGCCCCTTCAGCCGATCCCCTTTGAATCCCTCCAAGGCATCGTCCAACTCGCGGCCCGTGGTTTCGTTGAAGCGATCGAGCTTGATGAACCCTACGTCGGGCTTGATGAAGAACGATGACGAAATGCTGGGATAGTCGATCGAGGCCCGGACAACCTCCACCTCGATCATCCCGTCGACGCCCCGTCGATCGATACCGATTTTGACCTTGGTGCCGACCGGACCGCGTAGATTCTTCGCGACCTCGCCTACCGACAGACCCTCCATGGCTTCGCCATCGACTTCCGCGATGACGTCGCCCGGCCGCAGTCCCGCCCGGTAGGCCGGCGTTTTCGGAAACGGCGCGATGACGACGGTGTTGCCGTTGCGGGGGCCGATTTGCATCCCGACACCCGCATAGTGGCCCTTCTGCTCACTGCGCAACTGGTTAAACGACTCGGGATCCACGAACTGCGAGTGTGGGTCGAGTGCGTGCAGCATGTTGGGCAGCGCCCCGTGGTAGATAACGTCTTCCGAGTCTACCGCTTCGGCGTAGTGCTGCTCGATGACGGCCAGCACCTTCGTGAAACTGTCGACGTTTTCGTCGACGCCGCCGTCCGACGCCGCCGCCACGATGTGCGGCCCGAGCGCGCCTCCCAACAGCCCGCACAACAGAATCGCCGAGAACGACACCACCAGAACTCGTGCTTTGCGAACGATCATGCGATCCGCCCTCCCCGAAGCCCAGCCTCTGTAGGCGCAGTTGCCCCCAGTATATCAAGCACCTGCCGAGCACCCCCACAACACGCGTGCGAATGAACACCCCGACGCATCACGGGTCCACTTTCGCTCGTAGGGGTGGACCGCAGTGTCCGCCCCAATGCCACGACCGACACCCAGGTTCGGTCCGATCGGGATCTCAGGGCTGCCTGTCGCTACTCAGGAATCACAGGCAACAGAATGTGCGACGGATGCTTCCGGTCGTGATAGATCGTCTGCTCCGCGACCTTCAACTCCGCGTCCACACCCTGCTCGTGGCCGGTATTCGGGTTCCGATCCCACATCGGGAAGTTGCTGCTCGTCACGTGAACGCGAATACGATGCCCCTTCAAGAACACGTTGCTGGTCGCGTGCAGATCGATCGTGTACTCGTACACCTTGCCCGGCTCGAGCAGACGCGGCGGCTCCCAGATGGATTCGCGAAACCGGGCGCGGATAATGCCCTCGGTGAGGTTGTACGCCGTACCGTCCGGGTAAACGTCGATCAGCCGAGCGATGAAGTCCGTATCCGTAGCTGAGGTTGCGGCCCACAGCTTAAAGGTGATGGGTCCGGTGACTTCGAGATCCTCGGCGAGCGGAGCACTGGTGAACAGCAAGACGTCTTCGCGGTTCTCGTTGGGGCTCTGATCGACGGGCCCCGCGCGGATCACGCCGGGGACGGCCGTGGCGGAGTGATTTCCGCCGAGCGTTGGAACGGGGTCTTCGGGGTCGTACCGATAGAGGGTCGGCGGGTTGTCTCCAGGCGGCTCCGTGGACAACAGGCCGCGTGTGCTTTCCCCGGGACGGAAGTAGTATTCGGTGAACCGTGTTCGCGCCAGAGGCCATTCGCGCTCCTGCCGCCATTGATTGACGCCCATCACAAAGATCCGCACCTTCGGTTCGTCACGGACCCCGTTGTCCTTTTCCTTCACCACCCAGTCGAGCCAGCGAATGGCGAGGCCGATTTCGTCCTTCTCGGGATCGTCGCCCCGGGGGTTGTTATAGAAGTCACGATCGCCGACTACCTTGTTCCTGCTATGCGTGGTCGGGCTGATGGCGACCCGGATCTCGTCGCTCGCGGCGAGCTTGGTGAGTTTTTCGAAGTAGTCGAGCGTGGCGCCGGCATAGTTGTCGTACCAACCGCTCATCAAGTACACCGGGATGCGAATCTTCGCGAGCTTGTGCCTCGTGCCGATGGCCTTCCAGAAATCGTCGTAGCTGGAATGTGTGAGGTAGTCCTGGTAGAGCTTATTCCGACGGGTCCCGGCGACGGTATCGAGGGTGTTGAGCGGCAGGTGCCGGTACCACTTCCAATACCCGAATCGCTCCACCTTCTGCTTAGCCTCAGGCGAGTAGTCGTGGATGCGCCGAGCCGTGTGCGCGAGTTGGAGGGCGCCGTGATCGCGATAGGCGCGCTGCCAGAGGTCGGGGTTGACGTTCTGAGGGACGATGGCCTTCAGGTTCGGATGCCCTTCCGGTGCGGCCAGCCATTGTGTGGCGCCGTAGTATGAACTGCCGTACATGGCAATTCGGCCGTCGCACCACGGTTGGCGACTGACCCAATCGATGCCGTCATAGCCGTCCTCCGCATCATCGAAGAAGCGGTTGTCCATGCCTTGGTCGCCTTCCGAGCCAAGGTGGCCACGAGTGGCCTGGCCCACAAATACGTAGCCCGCCTCGACGAAGCGGTCTGAGATGCCTCCCCAAAAGTCGGTGTCATACCCGCGGATCAGCACCACAGGAAATCTGCCTGGGCCGGGCCGGACGATCTTAGTCCGCAGCTTCACGCCGTCCCGCATGGGGACCATGACCTCTTCCGTCTCGATCGCAGCAGGCGACATTCCTACAAGAATTCCTACAAATGCGAGCGCCGGCACGGCTGCCGTGAGGGAGTTCCTCGGTAACGGTTTCATTTGCCGATCACAACAAGCGCAGCCGGCCAAACGGGGCGAAAGCCCCGGACCCGTCCTGCCGGTCAGCCTTAGCGCTTTTGTGCAAGCGAATCGGTGACGCGGTCGAGGAGCCTCGCCGCTTCGGGAAGTAGATCGACCGCTTGGCGGACGGCCGGGTCGAGTTCAGCCTCCGCACGTAAGCCCTCGTCGATATCGAAGCACGCGATGTAGATGTGCTTCTTGAGTTCACGGTTGACCCAGCTCGATTCGGCAGCGAGTTCTTGGCGGGTGTAGGGGATCGTTCGCTCAGTCAAATAGGCCTCGAAGGCATCGAAGTCCGCCCGCCCCGGTTGCCATCCGGACCTCAGGTCTTCCTCCGCCAGGCAGTAACGCTGGGCGTAGCCCTCAAAGGCGCGGCGCATCTGGAATCCACGCTGGAACTCCGTACGCCGCAGTTCCGGCAGCTCGACATCGGGCGCGATGCCACCACCGCCGTAGACCTGCCTTCCGAGATCGGTCAGCCTGGGGTCAAGCTTGGGAGGGCGATAGGAGTCGCTGCAAGGGTCGTCAAAGTAGCTGGCCGGAACCACGCCGTCGTACGGCCGCTGGATCAGCCGGCCGCTCGGCGTGTAGTAGCGTGCGGTCGTCAGCACCAGCCCCGCCGTGCCCGAAAGATTGTAAACGGCCTGCACCAGCCCTTTGCCAAACGTGTTCGAGCCCACGACCAGGGCGCGATCGTGGTCCTGCAACGCCCCGGCCACGATCTCCGACGCCGAGGCCGAGTGGCAGTTGGTAAGGACGACCATTGGATACTGCGCCCGAGCGCCCCGCCGCTTCGCCTCGTAGGCTCGCTCTTGGGATGCGCGGCCGTGGTGCGACACGATCCTCTGCCCACGATCGAGGAAGCGTTCCGTAACGTGGACGCCCGCCGACAGCAATCCGCCTTGGTTGTCACGCAAATCCAACAGCAGCCCTCGCAGATCCTGCTTCTCGAACTCGCCGAGAATCTTGTCGATCTCGTCGGCCGTCGTCTCGTTGAAGCTGTCGATCCGAACGTAGGCGACGCCTGGGTCGATGTAGAAGGCGAGCGGTACGCTGGCGCGTGGAATGCTTGCGCGCACGAGGCTCACTTCAATCAGATCCTCGACTCCTTCGCGACGCACCCCAACGCGCACTGTCGTCCCCTCAAGGCCACGAACGTTGAGGGCGACTTGATCGACGGTCAGTTCCCGCGCGGATTCGCCGTCGATCGAGGCGATCACATCGCCCGGCCGGATGCCTGCGCGAAAGGCCGGCGTTTTTGGGAAGGGGTAGTCGACGATCGTCTCCTCGCCGTACTGCTTGATAAGCATCCCCACGCCGGCGTAGCTGCCACGCTGGTCCTCGCGCAGCCGCTCGAACGCCTTGGGCTCGAAGAACATAGAGTGCGGGTCGAGCCGCTGCAGCATGGCCGGGATAGCCCCGTTGTAGAGGGCGCTCTCAAAGTCGCCATCTTCCGCGTACTCGCGCTCGAGGATCGCAATCGCCTCGGCCATCTCGGCGACTTCGGTTTCCACTGCATCCTGCTTATGGGCTGTTGCAGCGCTGCCGATGCGAGGCCCGTAGCGGCCTCCGACGAAGACCGAGATCACAAGGATGGCGGCGCCGAACAGGAGCGAGCGGCCGGTCGAGGTCATAGAGAGAAGGGGGCGGGAGCTTGGCGAGGCCATGCTTCCTCAGGACTAGTATATCCCGTGTACTGCGGGGTACCCCGGTCAGGGTAGCATCCGAATCTTGAGGAAACTACGCCCGGGTCTCCCTCACGAATGGCCTTATGCTCGGGAACCACAGATGAACACAGATAAACACAGATGAATCTGGATGAGGGTCTGCTCCGAGCAGCCTGTGGCAAAACCGAGAAGTGCGCGAATCGCGAAGTAGGGGCACGGCATGCCGTGCCCGCCTGCCCGACCGCAACATGTAGTGGTGTCTAGTGGGCGTCACAGGAGAAGTCGGCTTTGACCGCAGCCTTGTCGAAGCGGCACGCCGACTTGGTCTTGACGTTCTTGAGGTGAAGCGGTGAGAGTATACACCTACTCGGAGGCTCGGCAAAGGCTTGCGGCCTTGTTGGAAGAGGCGCGGCAAACCGGGTCCGTGAAGATCCGCGGAAAAGATGGCCAGGCGTTCGTACTAAGGCCGGAGAAGACCACGAAGTCCCCTCTGGATGTAACAGGAGTAGACCTTGGGCTCTCCAGGGATGAGATCGTTAACTTGATCCACCAAGGACGGCGGGACAAGTAGCTCCCGCCAGGTTCCGTTCGCTCTCGCCTGGACTCCCTGCGCGAATGCGATCCAGGAGTAGCACCCGACGCCCCCACTCGGCTCGCGAGGGGCGTCGGAGGCGAGGCGCTCAGCCTTCCATTCGCTTCTCTGCCTCGTTGAAGCGCATGCGCTTGCCGCTTCGCAGTGACTCCATTGCCATTGCCAGCGAGACGGCCGTGTAGGCGCCGGCCTCGACAGGCGCATTGGGGTCTTTGCGGGACTTCACCGAGGCAAGGAAGTTCTCGACGTGCTGGGTCGTTGAGCGTCCCCAAGTGCCATAGCGTAAGAGCTCGTACGACGGCTTCACGTCCAATTCCCCTGTCTGCGGGTACAGAACGTGTGACTCACGAGATACGTCGAAGCGCGCCGCGCTGCCGCAAAACTGCTTCATCTGATCGTGGGCGCGATGGTAGCGCATGTGTTTGTACCCGAGGGTGAAGACCGCCAGAAAGCCCTCAGGGTATTCGACGGTGATGTTGGTGGTCTGCGGGATCTCGAGGCCCGGCACGTCAGACGGCGTTCCAACACAGGTCACCGCCGCCGGAAACTTCGCGTTCATGTACCAGTTGATGCAATCGAGAATGTGCGCGCCTTGGCCCACGGTAAGCCCGCCGGAATAGTCGTGAAACCAGTACCAGTTGCGGAAGCGGAAGGGGTCGAACTCGCGCTGCGGGGACGTCCCGAGCCAGCGTTGCCAGTTGACCTCGCCTTTCACTTTGGGCTCGCGCGGTCGGGTGACGTTGCTGTACCACCACGAATTGACCAGTTTCACGTCGCCAAGCTGCCCCGACTCCATGACCTTCTTGCCTTCGCGAAACAGGTCGTAGCTGCGGCGTTGGGTCCCGACTTGGACGACGCGCTTGGTGCGCCGGACGGCGTCGATCATCTGGAAGGCCTCGCCGACGGTGTGGCACATAGGCTTCTCGACGTAGACGTCCTTGCCGGCCTCGCAAGCGTCGATCGTCATCCGGGCGTGCCAGTGGTCGGGTGTGGCGACGATCACGGCGTCGATGTCCTTGTCCTCGAGCAGGCGCTCGTACTCCTTGTAGGTCTTGGTGTTCGTGCCTGCCGTCTCGGCGCCGAGCTGCCGGTTTTCGTCGTATATGTCGCAGACGGCGCGGGTGTCGGCGCTCGCGGCCTCTTTGAAATAGCGCGTCAGCGTGCGGCCGCGGCCTCCGGTCCCGATGGTGCCGATCCCGATGCGGTCGTTGGCCCCGCGTACGCGCGACGCCGAGAGAGCCGTCGCGGCGACGGCGGTTCGATTGAGGAAGCTTCGACGATTCATGGTGATCTCCGTCAGGCGCTGCAAACCAAGTTTGGTGGCCTTCAGCGTAGAGCAAGGACACCGGCCAAGTCAAAGAAAGCGCCCGGGCCCGCCGCCTACAACTGTAAGGGCGAAGCGTGCTGCGCTCGGCACTTCGGGCCGGGAGGGTGGCCCTGGCACTCGAGATGGCCTACGAGTGAATCCTCTCGGCGGGACAGGCCTAGCGACTTTCAACCCCAACCAGGGAAACCAACGCGTCCGAAATACGTCTGAAACTAGTAGGGAGTGGAAGGAGCCCCGCTGAGAGGCGGGGCTCGATTGGCGGTCCATTTCCTCCGTCCTGTCCGGTGGCGAAACGGGCGGCCGGGTTGGCAGCTACCGATACCTCTCTGGGGAATCGTGCTGCCAGCCTCCTCCATCCGACCCGGCCGTTCGCTTTCGTCGCCGGCAGGCTCGGGCCTTCCGATAGTGCCTTCCGATAGATGCTCAGCCGTGATCGGTCCGCAACCGATGTCCGCTCAGCTCCGGGGCACCGGTATCCGTAAGCCTGCGCCGGTTTCGGCGGCAGTGAGCGGTGGAGGCCAGGAGGTTGAGGGCTTGCGCTAGGTTGCGTTGCTGTAGACGGTCGGGGTGAGGCCGGGGATGTCGCGGTCCTTGGGGAAGTAGGGGCGGTGCCAGTTGGGGAGGTCGACGCTCGAGAGCACCGCCGTCGTCGGCCCGGGGGTGTCGAGCACGAAGGCCTCTTTGTATCGGCCCTCGTAGGCGACGCGATAGTTCATCGGGTTCTTCGCTACGAAGAATTTCGCGCCGGATGGGTCCATGCCCATCGAGCGGTATTGCTCATCGGCCCAGTCGTAGGTCGGGTGCGTCGCGATCAGGATCTCGACCAAGCCGGAGACGAACTTCGCCGAGGGGCCCATCACGCCGTGCTGTCCGCCCCAGATGCCGCCTGAATAGACAAAACGCCCGTCGGTGAGCATCGAGACGCGGCCGGTCACCTCGATCGGTTGGCCCCAGCGCGTGTCGACCTTGTGTCCCAGTTTGAGGGTCAGTTCGCTGTTGACGCCCGCTTGCCGGCAGGCGGCGGCTGCTTCGGGGTCGACGACCATGGCGAGCGCCGGCGCGGGCGGATCGGCTTGCAGCAGCACGCGCAGGGTCGCCACGCTGTCGCCCGCGGCGCCGCCTCCGACGCAGTCCGCGGTTTCGATCAGCAGCACAGGGCCGTCGATCTGCTGTCCCTTGGCGATGGCGTCGGCGGGTTGGAGGCCGGTGGTTTCGAGATCGAAGCGGCGCTCCCAATACCTCTCGGCGATCTCGACGGCGAGTTGCCGGGCCAGGTCCGGATCGCCGTTCGTGATGACGAGCCCACCGCCGCCCATGTCGGGCAAGTCGAGTTGCGCATGGACGAGGAAGGCGCTGGTCGACGCCACGTCGGCTCGTTCTTCGAGCGACTTGGCGAATCGCATGACGTCGGCGAACGGGCCGGGCGGCTCGGTTTTTCCGTGGATGGCGCCTACCAGCACGGGTACCTTGGCCAGCACCATCGCGGGTCGGATCTTGCCGTCGAGAATATCGAGTAGCATCCGCGCGCCGCGAGCGCCGGTAGAGAAGCTGTCGCGGTGAGGATAGGTTTCCCAGGCCAGCAGGGCGTCGGCGCTGCGGACCATCTTCTCGGTGACGTGTGCGTGCAGGTCAAGGGTGGCAACGAGCGGGATGTCAGGTCCGATAACCTGCCGGATCGCTTCGAGCAGGTCACCGTCGAGGTCGCCATCGAGGTCGTCTGTTCGCTCGACGGCCGCCGCGCCGTGCATGGGAGCGATCACGCCGTCGACGGGTAGCGCGGCTCGGAGGCGTTCCAGTAGTTCGTTCTTGAGCGTGAGATAGCAGTCGGCCGTGAGGATGCCGCCGGGGTACGCGCTGGCGACAAGCGTCGGAACGATTTCCACGTCTCCCTTGCGTAGGACGCTTAGCGCGCCGCCGACCACGCCGTCGTCGGCCTCGAGGATCTCGGCGCCGCGGCGCAGTTCGGTGCGCTCAAAGTCGGCCAGCGTCGTCTTGTTGCCGGCGAGGTCGTTTGATTCGGTGAAGATATTGCCGAGGGCGATGCGGTAGGGGGATGGCACCTTGGTTCAAAAGTGTAGCGCAAGGCGAAGCTACGGGTGTGCCCTTGTGGCGCGAGGCGGAACCCCAGGTATCGAACCTCTTGTGTCAGGAGCCCTGACGGGGCGATGGAAAAGCCTCGGCGCACCGAACCGTTGTCGGTTCAACAGCCGTCCGTATCGCCCCGACTTTCCTTCCATCCGCGCCCACGCCCCGACAAACAAAGCCCCCAGGGGCGCCCCAAATATCAGCCCAGCGGCAACGGGGGCACTACGGACAACTCCACGCGCCCTCCGCCTCACGAATCACGCTTCACGGGTCACGGGTCACGGGTCACGGATCACGAATCACGAATCACGAATCACGGATCACGGATCACGAACGACGGATGACGAATCACGACTCCCGGGCCGTGAGGGACGCCCCGATCTCCCCTCGCGCAGCCACTGCGGCGGACGCCCCCGCCGCTTCCCCTTGCCGCGCGCCAGAATCTCCAGCGTGACGATCGCCTGGTTCAGCAACTCGCGCTCCTGGTAGAGCGCCTTCAACACCGCATGCACGTCCATGATGACCTTCCTCTCGCACGAGAAGACCACCACGGACACAGGCCCGCTAAAATGGTTCTGTCGCTGTCACGGGCTATGTCCGTGGTGGCGAAAGGCCTCGGCGGAAGTTTACCCTTCCGTCGGGGCCGCTACTATTCTACCGCTTCTCTGTCCCCCCTGCGCACATTTCTCGCGAATCCAAACGAATTTTCTGACGGCCCACAGCCTTCAAAAGGGCTGGCCCAACGATCAGCCCGGGCCGCTGAGCCCGGTCGCATGGCCTCGGCTCTCAGCCCCCGAAGGGGGGCGGCCCAGATATCAGCCCAGTGCGTAAGCGCTGGGAAAGAGAATCCCCACACCCATCGAGCTCTGAAAGGGGCGACTCAACACCTGCGACTTGGTGCCGCATCCGGCCCGACTCCCTTGCACACGCCCAACCCGACCAGTCCCCGTGCTCACCCGAACCGTAGGGGCGAGCCCCCGTGCTCGCCCGCCGCCCAACCCACAACCCACCCCTATTGATTCGGCCCTGGGCCTTGGGTTTCCAAGCCACGCCGCGGCGCCTTAATACTAGCCCCGGGTGCCAACCCCGGGGACCGCTCGCCCAACACACCCTCTTTGATTTCTGGGCCTTGGGCCGGCATCCGAAGACGTCGGTCCCAGGCCCCCGGATGAAGGCCCCCATGCCAACAGGCTTGGCGCGCTCCGACGCAACTCCGGGCGACCGAAGCCTCACGAATCACGGGTCACGGTTGACGATTCATCCCTCCGACACTCGCAACCCGGCCTTTCCCGCCCGCACCCGAACCGTCGGGGTAAACCGCCGCCTCCACCCAATACCGCCCGCCCGTCGCACGGCATGCCGCATTCGCGCAGGCGTCCGCAACGCGGACATAGGAAAATAGCCCAGCGCTTCAGCGCTGGGTAAACCCACAAAAAAGATCCGAAAAGCCCTGGAGGGGCGCAGGAAACGCCCCTCCCCACGCTTCCGCCATTTGCCACGGTCTCACCAAACCGCGTGCTTGACGAACCAGCCTCCCGCTTCGTCAACCCAACACAGCCAAGCCCTCGCCCCGCCAACGCATGCGACCTCGGCTTAGCCGCGCAGCGGCGGCCGGATGTCAGCCCTGGGTGCCGGCGAAGCCGAAACCCAGGGTATGTCCCCCTACACCCTTCCAGCCTTGAAAGGGGCGTTGGACCGGCCCCGAAGCAACCGCTTGAGCCCCATCGAAAAGTCGTAGCCGAAAAGTAGTAGCCTGTCCCCCAATTTTCCTAGCTAAGTCCCCATGCTGGAACAAGTTAGGAGGAGAGGTGGCGGATTCCTCATGCGATCCCGATATCACAACAGGTTTCCGCGAATAGCGCATAAGGCGTTCGTTTTGAGGGGCTTAGTCTCGGTTGCGGTCGCGAGGCTTGTTGTGCCAGGGCAGGGCTATTGTTCCACTGCGGAGCCCGGCCGCAACCCAACATTGGCGAAGAACTCTGCCGCTTCAAGTTGTCGCAGCAAGAAGAAGCCGCGCTCATAGATTTTCTCAGCTCCCTCAGCGGCTCAGTTCGGGAAGGATTCTAGCCTCAAACGTCCTGTTTCGGGGGCAAGAAGAGCCATAGGCGCGGATGTCCCTTTTTGCCGCTTGAACGGATCCCGTAACCGTTATACGCTCGGTCCTGTCAGCACCAAAGGAACAGCCCCATGCAACCCGAACCCTCAACTCAATCAACTTCCGACTATGCTTTAGACATGTCGCCCGGCGAGAAGCCGCTCCAATCCTGGAAGGAGATTGCAGCCTACATGGAGCGCGACGTTCGCACAGCACGCCGCTGGGAGCAGGCTGAAGGACTGCCTGTCCGCCGCCATCGGGGCGGTTCTCGCTCAAGTGTGTATGCCTATCCCAGCGAGATCGAGGCGTGGAGAGCGGCCCGCAAACCCCGAGCCGATACCGACGCGGCCGTGCCCGTCTGGAAGCGCTTCGGTCCTCGGTTAGCCATCACGGCGAGCGTGTTCATGGCAGCCCTAGCGGTGCTGCGGGGACCGATCTTGAACCCGTCCGATCCGGTTGCGGAGGCGGCGAAGGCTGGCGGCGTCCAACTGAACCAGGTGTGGACCGGCCCGAAGGTCGATTTTCACCGTTCCGTATCTGCAGATGGCAGGTATGTGTCGTATGTCGATTCAAAAGCCGATTCCGGCCCCAATCTAGCCTTGCACGATCTGCTCGAAGACAAAGACCGGCTACTGACGCATAACAACTTTGAAGAGACACCCGGCTTTCCCGTTTACTCGGTGATCTCCCCGGACGGCAAGCAGGTTGCCTACACCTGGCGTAACAACGAAACCCGTATCCACGAACTGCGGATCGTCTCCACCACCGGCAAATCCGGGACAGACCCCCAGTTGGTCTATACCAATACGGAGACTCCTGACCTTCGACCCCAGGCGTGGTTTCCTGACGGTCGGCGGATCCTGGCGCAAATCGGAACGAAGGACAAGACCAATCAGATCGTTGTGATCTCGCTGGATGACGGCTCCCTCGAAGTCATCAAGAGTCTCGAGTGGCGATGGCCTCAGAATCTGGGCCTATCGCCGGACGGCCGGCACATCGTCTACGACGCCGCACCGAATCAGGACTCACCCCAACGAGATATTTACCTGCTTGCGGTGGACGGCTCACGCGAAATTTCGCTGATCAAACACAGCGCCGACGAAGCATGGGCCGATTGGTCACCCGACGGTGGCCACATCTTCTTCACAAGCGACCGAACCGGGACGGCGAGCCTATGGTCCATCGCCATGTCAGGAATCCAGCCGAACGGCCCGGCCCAACTCATCAAACGCGACCTCGGCTTCGACAGAGTACTAACCGGTGGTCTGACCACGTCGGGTAGCCTCTACTTCGAGGCCAACTCATCGACGAGAGATCTGTTCATCGCGGAGCTCGACTGGCGAACCGGCAAGACCATCGCAGAGCCCGCCAAAATAGCCGTGCGCGTCGAAGGAGCCAACAGCGAACCACAGTGGTCGCCGGACGGCTCGCGCTTGGCCTACCTCGCTCGTAATCCACATCGAAGAAGCCCCTCATCGTTCGGCTTGGTCATTCACACTTTGACAACCGGTGAGGAACAAACACTCGATCTCGGCATCGAGCTCGAAGGAGAGCGTCCGCACTGGTCTCCCGATGGAACTTTGATAATGATCGCGGGCGCAGACGGCCGCCGCCGCTCTCTTTACGGGATCGACCCGCAATCAGGCAGATCTCATCTACTCGTTCGATTTCCGACTGACTCATATTTCGTTGACCCCGTTTGGGCAGCTGACGGCGAGTCGATCATCTGCCGTGAGCATCGCGACGGAGGCTTCAGAATCGTGGCTTACCCGGTCAACTCCGGCGAACCTCGGACTCTCTACTCTCGAACTCGTGCTGAAGTGGGAATCAAGCGGCTGGCGATATCACCAGACGGGCGTTGGCTGGCATTCAGGGAGAATCACATTGGCGCTGCGGTGATCAAGCTCCTTTCGACGGCTGGCGGTAAGACTCGTGAGCTGACTCGCATTCCAGATGGTGCGATGACAGTGGGCAGCACCTTCGAGTTCACTCCCGACTCGAATTACCTGGTTTACGGTCAAAGTGCCGGCGGCGAGGATTACGCCAACCCTGACCTCTGGCGGATTTCCTTGGAAGGTGGTGCCCCCGTTCGGATGGACCTGACCGCTGAAGGGCTCGAAGATCTCAGCTTCCAACCCAACAGCAACCGAGCGGCCTTCACCGCGGGACATTCGGTCGGCGAGCTGTGGGCGATGGAGGGTTTCCTGCCGGAAACGAGGGCCACCCAATGATGCGTAGCGGCACGTCCCTGTCATTCACTGTTCGCCGATTCCTCGTGGAGATGGTGCTCGTTGTCGCTGGGACGCTTTTCTTCCTCGGCTTGGCGGCGACTCTGGGCTTGCCGGGTGAGGATGGCGCGAACGAACCGCCTGCCGCTTTGGCTGAAGGCGATAGGTTCGCTCGCTAGAGTCGGCTAAAACCTTGCGAGGCTGCAGTTCAGGCTGATTTCACCGGCGTCCGATGGCTGCAGCGATAGCTGTCGGTAACAACCGATCCGTTGAGCTGTCCGATGGTAGCACCGCCAGGCCGTTGGGCCCGAAGGGCCCGAAGGGGACGGCCCGAAGGGGGCCCGAAGGGGGCCCGAAGGGGATAGTCACCCTAACCTCAACCGCTGACCCCTACTTCTTCTGGCTGGTGAGGCAGGCTCCCTTTCGCGGTTTGCGTCACGTCGCCCCAAACGAGTCACAGAACTTTCAAATCTTCACCCCACTGATTCCAAACCACTTACCCCGTCGGGACCCCTTCCACCCGCACCACCACGCCGTATCCTGAGAGTGAAGAACGCCGGCCCAATGGCCGGCGCACCGGGCCGCGCGGACCAAACCGCGCGGCTTTTTCAATTCCAAGGAGAAGAAACCATGTCTACGGAAAGACAGAAAAAAGCGAACCGCGAGAACGCGAAAAAATCCACCGGCCCCCGCACTCCCGAGGGCAAAGCCCGCTCCTCCAAAAACGCACTCAAGCACGGCCTCCTCGCTCGCGACGCCGTCATGGCCGACGAGGACCCCGCCGAATACGACCGGCAACTCCAAATCCTCGAAGAAAACCTCTTCCCTAAGAACGCCATCGAATTCGAGCTCGTCCTCCAGATCGCCGACTCTCGTTGGCGCCTGCGCCGCATCACCCGCATCGAGGCCGGCCTCACCACCCACCAGTACCACTGCACCAATGGTTTCACCCGGAAACAGTACCCCAACACCATCGTCCCCGGCCGCAACGGCGAGAACCAGCTGCTGGGCAAGAGCATGCAAGACCGCACCCAGGCCCTCAACAACCTGGCCCGCTACCGCACCATGACGAGCCGCGACATCACGCGCGCTCTGAAGATGATCCGGCAACTGCGCAAAGACGAGTACGAGTGCAAAGAGAACCGCGCGGCGAACGGGGCGATCCACCGTCCGACCCTCACCGACCCGGACCCCTACACCACCCCCGACCCGATGGAACCGCAACCGCCGCGCTACGAGCCCCCGGCAGCAGCAGCACAGACCTCCAACCCAATCGGCTTCCGCGCCGAGTTCGTGCCCAGCCTCCAAGCGACGCTCGGCGACGAATCACGATTCACGAATCACGCATCACGAAAACCAAACCACGGGTCACCCAGGAGGGACCGAGGCCACAGACGAACCCAAGGCCCCGTGAAAACAAAGGGCTTGAGCACCACCGAAGCCCTCAGGACGAATTACGGAACGAACCGCACCCCCGTGGCGCCCGTTCCGAGCCGCCTGGCAGCGGAGGTGCTGGGGAGGTAATCGCCGCCCAACAGCGCAAAAACAACGTCGACACCAACGACAGCATGAGACTCTACACCCCCCGTGCGCCCAAAGGCAGTGCGCCTTATCGGTGTTGTGGCACGGACGCCTACGTCTGCCGCATCGACACTCCTGTCGATGCTTGGGATGCCGTGTGGCGCGGGCCTCCGGCCTGCAGCGTCACGGTTCTCGAATCACGACCCACGCTCGACCCCATCCATGCTGCCACCGTTCCCCAGTGCACCCACCGCACCCAGGAGTGCTATCGTTTCTGAGCAGGAGACCCACTATGCGAATGTCTCGTTACCTCACCATCTCATCGATCGCGCTCGCCGCGATCACCGCCAGCTTCTGGCTCGGCCAAGCATGGCAAGCGAGCGCCGCCGACCCATCCGCACCCGTCACGATCAATGCCGCCGACCACGCCACGCTTCAAGCAGCCTTCGACGCCGTACCCCCCGACGGCGGCGTCGTGCGCATCCCGCCCGGCAACTACGACATCACCGAGCCGCTGCGGGTCACGACCGCCGAGACCCGCGTCGAGGGATCGGGCGCGTCGACCCACATCCGCAACCGCAACGAAGACGGCGAGCCCGCTCTGCTCGTGAGGCATGCGGAACGGCAGGGCGAGATGACCCGCGAGAAACGCCGCGAGACATTCCTGTGGCGCGTGCAGCTCGCCGACTTCCGCATCAGCGGCAACCCCAAGAGTGGCCACGGCGTCCACGCCGAGGGCGTCAACGAGATCTACGTCAGCGGCCTCTCCGTCGACCACAACGGCGGCCACGGCATCCAGTGCATCGACTGCTATGAAGACCCGCGCATCAGCGACTCGATCTTCACCTACAACGCCAAGGCCGGCCTCAACATCCAGGGCGGACACGACATCGTCGTCAACGGCAATCAGTTCGAAGAGAACCAGGACGCGGTGCGCTGCATCGACAGCTTCAACCTCTGCATGAACGGCAACGCTATCGACGACCACCTGCGCCACGGCGTGGTCATCGAGAACACTTACGGCTCGGTCCTCTCAGGCAACATGATCGAGGAGTGCCAAGGGACGGCCATCATCGTCGACCGCAACTCCTATGGCATCGCGATCGGCTCGAACGTGATCGCGCACAACAACGGCGGCGGCGTCGACCTGCGCGACGCCTGGGGCAGCTCGGTCTCGGCGAACACCTTCACCCTGATGCCGAACCCGGCGCTGCGCATCGGTCCCGACGCCGGGCGCATCGCCGTGACCGGCAATGCGTTTTCGAACAGCCACATCGGCGGCAAGACGCGCCGGCCCGAAGACTATGAAGCCGAGTGGCCGCGGAAGGTCTACGGCTCGGGCATCGAGCTCGACCGCACGACCGACATCGTCATCTCCGGCAATCTGTTCTCGGGACTGATCGAAGAGGCCGTTCGCACCAAGGGCCGCTGCGGGCGCATCGTGCTCACCGGCAACCTCGCCTCCGACCTGGGACGCAAGCGCGGCGAGCGGCTTCCGGCTTTCGATCTCAGCGCGGCGGGCGCCGTTATCAGCGGGCTCAACGCCGCCGACAAAGGCTATGAGGCGCTGATTCCATAGCCGCTGCCGGGCAGGGAGAACGGCCCGTAACCTCTGTAAAATCGGGGCATTGACACCTGCCTCGCGGGCCTGATAGCATCAATTTCACACGTAAGCCTCGTTTCGAGGGGAGCGCCCCAAGGAGAGAACCACATGAAAAAAGTAGTCAGAATTATGGTACTGACGCTGTTTTGCGCCAGCATGGCTTTTGCAGGGTCTTACACCGGCTATGTCACCGACAAGGGTTGCGCGGATAAGGGCAAACACGGAGCGGACCACGAAGGATGCGCTAAGGGTTGTCTCGGTAAAGACGGGACTGTGGCCGTGCTCGTCACCAAAGATGGCAAGATTTACGCGATCGCGGATCAGGACAAGGTCAAGGATCACCCGGGTCACCTGGTGAAGATCACGGGGTCCGCTTCTGGCATGTCGATCGACTCGATCGAAAACGTCGAGCACATCAGCGGCGGCTGACCGACGCCACTCGAACGGTTTCATCGCGGCTCCGCCCGGAGCAGGGTTGCGCCCGGTCGGCGGAGTTGTATGTGTTGGTGGGAACCGAGCCGTGATCGTCAGTGAGTGGTCCGGTACGGACTCTCACGCCCACCTCGCGGGCCTGATAGCATCAATTTCACACCGGGCCCACGGATTCGAGGGCGCGTCTCAAGGAGAGAACCACATGAAAAAAGTAGTCAGAATTATGATACTGACGCTATTCTGCGCCAGCATGTCTTTTGCAGCATCTTGGACCGGCTACGTCACCGACAAGGGTTGCGCCGACAAGGGCAAACACGGAGCGGACCACGCAGGATGCGCGAAGGGTTGCCTTGGTAAAGACGGAACCGTGGCTGTGCTCGTCACCAAAGACGGCAAGATCTTCGCGGTCACGCAGCAGGACAAGGTCAAGCCCCACGCGGGTCACCTGGTGAAGGTCAGCGGATCCGGCTCTGGCATGACGATCGACTCGATTGAAAGCGTCGAGATGGCCGGCAGCTAGCCGAACGGTTTCTTCCGGCCCGCCCGGGACACTGGTTTGTCTCGGGCGGACTCCACCTCTTCCCGTCGTTACTCTGGGTGTGTCTATGCCCCGCATGCCCGTGAGGGGTGCATCGGCTCAGGGTCTGCAATCCGCAGCGAACCGTTGGTCGTCGTGTGAAGGCGTTTGACCGCCTGCGGGCAGAACTTTGCCTGCACGAAGGGGCTGCTTCCCGTTGGCTACAGCTTGGGCCGGTAGCCGCTACGGGTGCGGATGCGATACTGGCGTGTCCTGTCGCTGCCTACCTCGATCGTGATGCTGCGCCAGCCGCGGTTCGGGTTCGGCTGCGGATAGTACGTCAGCGTGTAGGAACTGCCCAGCTCCTCACGGATCGAGTTGAACGCCTCGGACTGCTTCTGCCAGCTCCGGGCGAAGAACGCGCGGCCGCCGGTACGGCCCGTCAGGCGGCGGAAGACGTTCCGCGAGATGGGGTCTCTGTTGACTTCCTTGGTGCTGATGACGTAGATCGGGATGCCCTCATCCTCGGCCACCGCGCGCACGTCATCGGGGGCCACGGCGCTAGCCGTATCAGGGCCGTTCGAGAAGACGATCACGACCTTGCGTCCGGGCACGTCAGCGGCGTCACGAAGGGTGAGCAGGAGCGCGTTGTAGAGCGCCGTTTCGTCTCCGGCCACGGCCAGGCGGAGGCCGCGAATCGCGTCCCAACGGTTGGACGTCAGCGAAGCGTGGCGGGTCAGGTTGCGGCTGTACCCGTAGACCGCTACGGAGTCCGCCCCGTCGAGGCCGCGGATGAAGTCGGCGATAGCGTCCTCGGCGTAGACGAAGCTGCGGTACATGAAATTGCTGGTGTCGAACAGCACGAAGACGTTGGTGCCCACCAGCGACCCGTCGAAGCCATCGGTTACCGGCGCGGGGCCGGGCATGACCGCCGGCTTCGGCTCAGAGGCGGCCGACGGCGCGCCGGGCGTCGTTGACCCGGTGAGCTGCTGGGGCGCCTGGTTGCCTTCGGCGAACGTGGCGAGGGTTTGTGGGATGCCGTCCTCGAAGACGCGGAAGTCGCCCGGCTTGAGACTGCGTATGTAGCGGCCGCGACGGTCGGTCACCGCGACGTTGAGCAGGACCAAGTCGACTTCGACCCGGAAGAGCGTTCCGGGGTCTTCGACGTTTTGTCCGATCGCCGGCGGCGAACTGACGACCAAGGCGCCCGCGACAACAAGCAGAAGAGCGGCGGCGAGTAGTGTGCGGCCGATTCGATTCTTCACGACGGAGTCCTCCCCAGGATCTGTGAGTGCGTTCATTCCGAACCCGCCTCCACCGGCGACGTCGGTTTCGGGCGGAGTTGCTGGCGGTAGCGCTCGCTGACGACTCGCATCGAGTGCAGCAGCGCCGGCCAGTCGTCGAGATGAGTGGCGAAGATGCGCTCGAGCGACCGCTGGGTCCACTCGGGAACCAGCAGGTTCAGTTGCGACGGGGCCAGGTGAAGCTCGTCGGCCAGCGCCGCCCAGTACAAGTTTGTCGACTCCCAGCTTTCGGCCAAAATGCGGCTGGAATATCTCATCATCGTCGGGAATAAAGGCAGGCGCAACAGCTCCCGGCGAAAGGAGTGAGAGAGTTTCGGGTGCGGCGTCCCGAACAGCGATGCCGCCCGCTCATAGCTGAACGTGTCGGGGTCGGATTGCCGCAGCCGCTGGATCTCCGGCCGGAACGGGCCTCCCAGCGCGTCGGCTTCATCGGAGTGCTGCTCGCCGAACGAGACGGCGAGGTGAAACACCTCCGACGGCGTCAACTCGGCCAGCCCCTCGTCGACCTGGCCCCGTGAGAACAGGTCCTTGACCCGCCAGCGGCGAGCGGGCTCGACGAGTCTCCGCAGGATGGCTTCGACCGGCGTCCAAACGGCCTCATCCAGCGCTGCTTGCGTGAGCAACTCCTCGCCCCAGCGCAGGTGCAGCCCGACGAAATGCTGGTCGGCGGGCTTGAGATTCCACCAGCGTGGGACGGTGGCGCCGATGAGTATCTGCGGAGCGAGATCCTGCCAGATGAGCGCCTGGCGCTCGGTCGGAATCATGAAGTTCTGCTCGGCCTGCGCCAGGGAGAAGGCCAGTTCGCTGAGCGAGCCCACCAGCCTTCCGCCGCCACTGTTGGGCCAGCCGGTGGCGGCGAGCCGCGGGGTCTTCCACGCGTAGTTCTCGCTGGGTCCGAGGAAGTCGTGGCTCCGCACGAACAACGGATTGGCGCGGATCAGCTCGGCGCCGGGCGGCGAGTAGTAGACGTAGTTGAGACCGACGAGCGAATCGCGCAAGACGGCGGCCAGGTCACCACGGATGTCGAGTAACTTGTCCGGCCGGCCCCGGGCGCGGTCCACTTCCCGGCTTAGGTTCAGCTTGCGCTGGGTCTGAATATGCTTGTCGACTGCGTTGCCCTGTCCGAAGGCGTTGGATTCCTCCCGCGAAAGGTTCGACCGCGGCAGTCGCACCTCCGAGATGCGCGCGGCGAGGCGGTTCGCCATCGCCACGTTGAAAGATTCGCCGCGGGAGACCCTTTCGAGATGGTCGGCCAGATCGAAGACGTCTTTCACTGAGACGAGCCGCTGTGACTGGAAGCGCGCGTTCAGCGTCTTGATGACCTCAGCGTGGGCGGCAGCATCATTCGGACCGGGCTTGCCCGCCAGCATCTCGATCAGGCGGTCTTGCGGAGACGCGTCTTCGGGCGAGCCCGTGACCGAGAGTAGCGTTCGCACGCCGGCTCGGGCGGCCTCGAAAATGCTCTGATGGCTCTTGACGCTACGGAATGGATCCATCAGCGCACGCAGGGAGCGGTCGGCATCGTCGGGCGCGATCTGGCCCTGACGCAGTAGGATTTGCCACAAGCTGAACAGGGCTTGAGCCGACCCGATGGCGTCGGCCCGGCGTGGGTGGTTGCCGAGATCGTCGAGGCTGCGCGCCGTGTCGAAGAACGCGACGATCGTTTCCTCAGAAAGGTTGGGGGCTTCATTGAACAGGCTGAGCTGGTCGCCGTAGTCCGGATAGGCCATCATGATGCGACTGACCGTGGCAGCGCTCAACGGCTGCTCGCGAAATCGCGAGATGTTGGAGACCGCCATGAAGATGCGCAGAGGTTCGTTCTCGACCATCTTGCGGCAGAGGCCGAACATCGACTCCAACACGTCGTCAGAGGTTTTCCAACTGCTGGCGGATTCGGTGAGCCGTCCGTCGTACTCGCCGTGGGGGTGGTCGATGAATAGGTTCTTCCAGGGTTCGACGCCACCCGGGATGACCGGAGATCCTTCGTCGTTGAAGAGCGTGCGCGCGGTGAGCAGCATCAGCTCGGCGTTCGCGCGAAACACGGGTCGTGCCGGGCCGGGGCTGGTCACTCGACCGCGCACGGCCATGTAAAACCGCTCGAGTCTGCTTGGCTCGTTGAAGTAGTTGGCCGCGACGCCGCTCACGCGTCCCAGCGAATCGTAGTAGGAAGCCATCCAACCGTCGTCGATCTCGGCGAGCTTCGAGAAGAACTCAGCACCTTGATCCGGTGAGACGCCGACAAGCTTTTCCCAGACGTTCTTGGTGCGGGGACCGCCGGGCAGAACGGCTTTGCCGTCGCGCGTCTCGAACATGCTGCCGAAGAAATCCAGCACATGCGCGATGTTGAGCAGCCGTTCGCCGGAGGCGTTCTCCCGCAGGGCGATGGCTGTGGGCTGATGCATTTTTGAGAGCGCGACGTAGAGGCGCGCCAGGTCGGGACTGCGCAGCACGGTCTCGGTGAAGTCGCCCTCAGTCTTCCGGCGGGCGATGCCCAGCCAGTAGTCCGACCCGAAGGCAACCGGCAGGTAGGTCGACCGGTAGGGCATGGCAAAAGCGCGGCCTTCACGGAATGCAACCTCGATGTCGGCCAACGGAAAACCCGAGTCGATCGACAGAAAGGCTCGCGACGGGTTGACCGTTTCCAGAATCGCTTCGGGTCCGCACTCGTTGCGCAGCCGGAAGCCGAGCAGCTTGAGAAGCTGGGCGGTCTCGCGCGATTCACAGGTGGGGACGTCGATGGTCTGGTTGGCGCCGGCGAACTGCTCCAACTCGCGGGCTTGCGAGAGGTACTGCAAGATCAACTTGAGATACTCCGTCTCGTAGAGGGTGTCGCCTCCGGCCGCGGCGCGGTAGCCGCTGGTGACCATATTGCGGGCGAGTGCGTGGACCAGCTCCACGGGAGATTGGTCGCTCGAAAGCGCGGCCATGCGGCGAAAGCCGAGCAACGGCCCGGGGACCTTGGCCCATCCATCGCGTGACCCGTCATTCGGCTCGGGGGCGTCGAGGATTTCGGCCGCGCGATCCATACCGGCGCCCCCGGCTTCGCGGTACGCATCGACGTACCCCTGCGCGGCGCTGCGATCGCCCTCGGCCAGACTGATCAGCGCCAGACGGCGGTTGAGGCGGATGCGCGTTTCTGCTGAGCCGCCCATGCCGAGGGCTTCCAGGGCTTTCTGATAGGCCGCTTTGCGGCCCGGGTCGCCGTAGCGGTCGAGGAACTCGGCGTAGGCGACGGCGCTTTCGGGGTCCGCGGCGGCGGCTTGGGCCAGCACCGAGCGGGCCTGCGAGGGGTCTCCGGATTCCTCAAGCCGGCGAGCCTGCTCGATGACCTCCCCGGTGGGGGCCGCCGAGAGCGGAAGGAGAGAGACGAAGTTGAGCGTAAGGAGGAGCGCAAATGCAAATCGACGCGTCATGACATACTCCGTTCGAAAGCGCCCGCCAGGCCGGCACGGCGGCACTGGGCCGCCAAGCGTGGTTGCTTCGCCCGAGCAGGCGCGCACTGATTTTAGTCTCTTCGAATCTTCTTTGACAACGATTGCGATGTAAAACTTCGATACCGCCTTCAACCCCTGATCGTCCGATTATACCTGGCTGGGCGTGCGGGGTGAAGCGGTGGTGCGCGCTTTGCGAGGTGCTTGAAAGTGGGCATGCAAGCCAGGAAACGCCGGCCAACGAAAGCAGCGACCGAAAGAAGCAGCACCGACTGCCATCAATCCGCCGCTCGGCCGCCGAGTGCACGTGAGAGCGATCGAGCTGCCCAAAGGCAAGCAGCCGGACTCGCTGCGTTTCGAAAAGCTCGCCGAACTACTGGAGCTTGAGGAAACCCGTCAGGTGGAGAATCTGGCGGGTGGTTTTGTTGTCAAAGGAGAGTACTATAGATCCCGGATCACCCCCAATCGGACCAAGGAGGTAATCAGCGATGAGAGTATCCCAAGTAGTCACGCTGGTGGCAGGCTTCGTTGCTATTGCAGGGTTGGCGGACTCCCAAGTAGGAGTACCAGATGTATCCCAGGTCGGCGTGGGCGTCGGTACCGGCGTGAGCATTGATGTTGAGACCGTCGCCCCCAGGAGAATCAAGGGGCGGTTCGTATATTCGGTGAAATTTGCCTGTGGCGAAATACCCGCTACCGGCTCGGTGAAATTTGCCTGTGGCGAAATACCCGCTACCGCTCTCCCCAGCAGGATCACCCACTCGCGCCGGGGTCGTACCGGACTGCCGTCAACATTCACAACCTTGATGAGACGGAAGTGAGTTTCACAAAAAGAGCCGTCATTGCACTCCCCCAGAATCGGCTGTCCCGCCGTGGACCGATCAGTGCGACGGTGGACGAGAGGCTCCAAGGGTACGAAGCGCTCGAAGTGGACTGCAGGAACATTGCGCGGCTGTTTGCGAACACGAGTATCCCGTTTCCCCCCTTTGCCAAGGGGTTCGTCGTGATCGAGAGCGACGAGCAGCCCGATGTGACCGCCGTGGAGCACCTTGATGTGGTCGCCGTCTACACACTGGAGAACGTTGGGGTTGTCGTCGACCGGCCGCCACCGCAAGGCATACTTTGCGGAGACATCATCTGTCCCCCAGGTCTGGTCTGTGATCCGGACAGCCTGGCTTGCGTTTCACCGTGAGTCGGGTTTGGATCGGCTTGCAGCGAGCTGGATTTCAAAAATCTGGTTACGCGTTGTGGACAACAAGGGTCTTCACGATCATTATCATTGCGTTTATCATGGTTATCCGTCATGGCTCGCCGGCGCACATCGAGTTTGCTGGTTGTTGGGCTGTGCGCCGTGCTGGCGTCGGTGATCGGCGCCGTTGCCAAAGACACGATCCCTGCTGAGTTCCTCAAGCAGTACCCCTGGCTTCCATGGCTACTACTCGCCGTCGTGGTCGGCGTTCTGGTCTGGTGGTTCGTCCAGCAAGAGCGGGTCAAGGAAGCCGAGGAGATTCCCGCCGACCAGCTCAAGCGCAAGCAGCTCAAGGGCAACCGCGATCGAATGATCGAGCGGGTCCGCTATCACTGGATCGAAGGCGTTCTCGACCGGTCGCTGTATAAGGTGGCGCGGGTCGATCTCGGTCTTGTAACCAAGCCTGACGCGGTCGAACCGTTGAGTGTTGTGGTCCAGCAGGCCGAGCAGGAGCCCGAGACACTTCCTGCCGGTACGCGCCTCAGCTCGGTGTTCGACCAACAAATCGGCCAACTGCTGATCCTCGGCGCGCCGGGATCAGGCAAGACGACGCTCTTGCTCGAGCTGGCCCAAGAGCTGCTCGATCGCGCCGAAACGGACAAAGGCCTCCAGATCCCGGTTGTTTTCAACCTCTCCTCATGGGCCGTCAAAGGACTGCCGCTCGCCGACTGGCTCAGAGACGAGCTCCAGTCAAGTTACAACGTTTCTCGCAAAATTGCTGAGGGGTGGATCGCCACCGAGGCCGTTCTCCCGCTGCTCGACGGCCTCGACGAAGTAGCGGCTGACAAGCGCGAGGCGTGCGTGGAGGCTGTCAACACATTCCACAGCCACCACAACCAACCCTTGGTCGTCTGCAGTCGCGAAGCCGACTACGCGTCTCTGACAAAGCGCTTGTCGTTAGCGGTGGCGGTACGGGTCCAGCCTTTGGGCCACGAGGAAGTGCGCGGCTATCTCGAAGAGGCGGGCGAGCCCCTGAAAGCGGTGCTAACGGCTTTGGAGACCGAGACGGAGCTTTGGGAATTGCTTGACACGCCGCTGATGCTCAGCATCGCGGCCTTGGCTTATCAAGGAGCTTCGCCTGCGGATCTGGTATTGGAGGGCAGTCTCGAAGCGCGCTACCAGCAGGTGTTCTCCCGTTACGTTGAGGTCATGTTTGAGCGGCGCGGCAAGCAGAGCCGTTATTCGCGAGAGCAAACGCTCGGTTGGCTCAGGTGGCTCGGCGCTTCGCTGGTGAGCCAGAGCCAGAGCGTGTTCCATCTGGAGAACCTCCGTCCCGTTTGGCTCTCAACATGGTCCCGCCAACAATGGGCGCGCTTACTTCGTGGCCTCGTTGCGGGGTTGGTCGTCGGGCCGGTCTTCGGGCTGGTCTTCGGACTGGGCAGCGGGCAGTTCGTCGGACTGGGCGGCGGGCTGGTCTTCGGGCTGGGCAGCGGGCTGGTCTTCGGGCTGTTCGTAGGGCTGGGCGGCGGGCTGGGCGTCAGACGGCCAGTGGACGCTTTGCGCTGGTCTTGGTCAAGTGTGCGATCGGGTTTCAAAGACTCTCTGGTCGGCGGGCTGTTCGTCGGGCTCGTCGTCGGGCTGGTCGGCGGGCTGATCTTCGGGCTAGTCTTCGGGCTGTTCGTCGGGCTGTTCGTCGGGCTGGGCGGCGGGCTGTTCGTCGGGCTGGGTGGCGGGCTGGTCATCGGGCTGGGCGGCGGTTTTGTCGGTTCTGAGGTTACAACCCGCTCCACGCCAAACGAAGGCACGCGGCGCTCGCAGCGCAATGCCATGCTCTCCGTGCTAGTAGTAGTCGTGCTGTGCGTCGTGCTGTTCGGCGGGCTGAGCGTCGGGCTGGGCACCGGGCTCGGTGGGTTGGGCGTCGGGCTGGGCGTCGGGCTAGTAATCGGGCTAGTAATCGGGCTGGGCAATGGGGGTGCTTTTGTCGTGCAGCACTTTAGCCTGCGTTTCCTGCTCTGGAAATACGGTCACGCACCCCTCAACTACGTGCGGTTTCTGGAGTCCGCGAAGGACCTGATCTTCCTACGCCGGGCCGGCGGCGGCTACATCTTTATTCACCGCTCGCTGCTGGAATACTTCGCCGCGCTGAGCGAAGACGACATCCGGCGGTTCTCCTCCGAGAAGGCTAATAAGCAGCGCCGAGGGGGACTGTCACCCTAATTGTCGTCACCCTAATTACCTAACCGAAGCCGTGCCAAGCGGCGAACCCTGGTTCGTAGAGCCTTGGGGCTGTGAAAAAATGCCGGGGGGCCGGCACAAGCGGCAGGTCGCCTCAGCCGCTCGACGGTGGTGACCTATCTCTTGTTGCCTCGGGACAAGGGCCGCCATTACCTGCCGAACCGAGCGGATTTACCCGTCACTTGCGTTCCGGGCTCGGTTTCTTGGGTTCGCGCGGAATCGCGTCCAGAACTAGAGCGATGCTGTGAAGCCTGAGTGGGATGCCGACTGTCGATCCGTTGCCAGCGCTTCGCGCCGAAGCCGCCTGAAGGCTGTCAGCGAACGGCTACAACCGCGACTTGTTCGAACTGCTCTTGGATGACCTGAACGGTTGTTCGAGCAGGCGGGTTCCGCGGGAAGTTCTTCTGGAACACTGCGTCCATGCGGGCCATGTCGCTCTCAACGTCCTTCAGGTAGACGTGTGCCAGAACGACGTGTTCCAGGTCCATGCCGGCGAGTTGAAGGGTGTCACGGATCTTCTCGAGCGAATCCTGCATCTGTTCTTCCAGCGTCTCACCGCGACCGGACTTGCCCGAGGTCCACAGCGTATCGCCGTCCAGCACTCCGCCCCCGGAACTGGTCGGGCTGGTTCCCATGTAGTGGGGGATGACACGGCCCTTCGTCGCGACTCTAGCGGTGGCGACCAGCGCGAACTGCACTCGGCTCTCAGGCCCCGGCAACCGCGAGATACAGAAGCTGGCCCGACTCGGGGCTGTTCCCAATGCAAAGAACGTCTTCCACACGGAGTTGAGCTTGGGGTAGCTTTCTCGCGTCAGAAAGTAGGGATTGGCGAAGACAACGTGTTGGAAGGTCAAGCCCGCGTCCGCCAGGGTCGAACCGACTTTCTCCATGGCCTTCTGGGTTTGCGCCTCGACCGTGACGCCGAATTTCCCGTTGTCATCGCGGCCACCCCGGCCGGCCAGATAGAGTCGGTCGCCCGCCCAGACCGCTTGGCTGAGGGGGTTCTTGGTCACCGGTGCTGACCGATCCCGCGGCATTACCACTCGGATCCGGGATCGGTCCGCGTAAGCAATGCAACTGACTTCGATTTCAGCCCCACCTGGTAGTCCCGGCATCTCGAGCGTTGTACGCGCTGGGTAGGAGCCTGCTTCAAAGTAGCTCCCATAGACCTTGTTCATCGTTTGATAGTCGGCCATGTCGGCGAGGTAAACGTGACACGTGACCACGTTGCCATAGTCCATTCCAGCTTCGTGCAGAACGTAGCCTATTCTGTCCATAGCCCTTTTGACTTGGGCTTCGACCTCGTCTGCTTGTTCGCCCGTTTGGGGATCGAGGTCCGTCTGCCCGGCGATGTAGAGCGTCTCTCCCACCAGAACGCCGGGACTGTAGGGTCTGCCTGGCGGAAACTGAGCCGGGTAGACGAAGCGGCGCGGAACCTTGTACCCGGTTGCAACCGGTGTTGACTCGGATGCATCCTCCTCATCGCAGGCCCACGGTAGCAGTGGCAACAACGCGACCAGAAACACCCCTGGGATCAGTTTCCATAAGACTGTCGGGAGACTGCGGCACTCCTTGCTCATGGCAGCTCTAGCTTTCGTCTTGCAGCGTGCTTTCACAGCCTCATGCCGTCTACGGCCCATCCACAAAACGGAGCGGTTGGGGTCGCCGTCGAACCGTGAAGGGAGGAACCTTTTGGTGTATTGTAGGGGGCATGGACAGTTCGCTGGTGGCTGTTCTGGTGAACACTCGTCGGCTCAGTGGGATTGTCGCGTGCAGTGCCTTGCTGGTTGCGGTGGGCGCCCGCGTGGTGAGTGCGGTATGGGTTCAAGGCGGCTGGTGGCTCGTACTGCCGGGTTTGAGCATCGGGTATGTGAGCGCCGATCTGGTGTCTGGGGTCATGCACTGGCTCTTTGACACGGTCGTCGACGAGAGGACGCCGGTGCTGGGTGCAATTACGAGGCCTTTCCGGCATCACCACGGCGACCCGCAGGACATTGTGCGGCACAGCTTTCTCAAGCTGAATGGGAACAACGGCCTCGCTCTGGTACCCATGTTAGCCATCGTATGGGTGGCCGGGGGACCTACTGAGTTTAATCGGTTCTCAGTATTTGCCCACGCGCTGGTGGTTGGCTTCGCTCTCGCTATCTCCTGCACGAACCAGATCCATCAATGGGCTCACGCCGAGCAAGCCCCGTCGCTGGTGCGATGGCTGCAGGGGAAAGGGCTGATTCTATCTCCGGCTCGTCACAACCTACACCACCGCCCACCTTTTTCGAATGCGTACTGCATTACTACGGGTTGGATGAATCCTTGGCTGGATCGAGTGGGGATTCTGGCGCGGCTGGAACGGGCGCTAACGTCCCAACGGCGAATTCGAGGCGAATCCGGTCGGGGCGGGGACGCGGATTGCCCGACGCCCCCCGCACGGATCCGTACGTGAGCGTTACTTCATACGGCTCTTCAGCTCGGATGCCGGCCCCCCTCTGACACTGGCCTCCTCCGGCCCTTGCCGCTCTGTAGCTGACCCCCTAGTCTGAGAGAGGCGGCTCTTTCCGCCTCCTTCTTAGGCCGCCCATGCACAACCGGCACATCCGCAACATCGCCATCATTGCGCACGTCGACCACGGCAAAACCACTCTCGTCGACGCCATGTTCCGCCAAGGCGGCGTTTTCGGGGCCCGAGAACAGGTCACCGACCGCGCCCTCGACTCCGGTGAGCTCGAGCGCGAGCGCGGCATCACCATCCTCGCCAAAACGACCGGCGTCCGCTTCGGCGAGACCAAAATCAATATCGTCGATACGCCAGGCCACGCCGACTTCGGCGGCGAAGTCGAGCGCGCGCTCAAAATCGTCGACGGCGTCATGCTCCTCGTCGACGCCAGCGAAGGGCCGCTGCCGCAGACCCGCTACGTGCTCATGAAGGCGCTTGAGGCGCGGCTCATCCCCATTGTCGTGATCAATAAGATCGACCGTCCCGACGCCCGCATCGAAGAGGTCGTCGACGAGGTCTACGACCTTTTCATCGATCTTGACGCCGCTGAAGACCAACTGGACTTCCCGGTCCTCTACGCCGTCGCCCGCGACGGTATCGCGAAACGCGACCCAAACGACGAGTCATCCGATCTGCGTGCTCTGTTTGAAACCATCGTCGATCACCTGCCGGCGCCCGAAGGGGACCCCGATGCACCGCTGCAGTTGCTCGTCGCCAATCTCGACTACAGCGACTACCTCGGACGCATGGCCATCGGCCGGGTCCTCGCCGGCACGCTCCGTCAGGGCGACGAAGTATCGATCTGCAAGCTCGACGGCACGGTCGAGAAAACACGCATCACCAAGATGTACTCCTTCGAAGGGCTGAAACGAGTCGAAGAAACCGAAGCCCGGCCCGGCGAGGTTCTCGCCATCGCCGGCGTCGAGGGCATCACGATCGGCGAAACCGTCAGCGACCCGGAAGATCCGCGCCCGCTGGCTCACATCCAGATCGACGAGCCGACGATCGCGATGACCTTCGCCGTCAACACCTCGCCGTTCGCGGGCCGCGAAGGCCGTTATGTCACGTCCCGCAATCTCCGCGACCGGCTCGACAAAGAGCTGCTGACCAACGTTTCGATCCGCGTCGAAGACGGCGACGGCCCTGAGTCGTTCCGGGTTTCCGGGCGCGGGGAGCTGCAACTCGCCATACTCGTCGAAACGATGCGCCGCGAAGGCTTCGAGCTGATGGTCGGCAAGCCCGAGATCCTTACCAAGCAGGTCGACGGTAAGCTCCACGAACCTCTTGAGCATCTCACCGTCGATTGCCCCGAAGAGTTCATCGGCGTCGTGATGGAGCAGCTCGGCTCGCGCAAAGCCAAAACGTCGAAGATGGTCAATCACGGCTCGGGACGCGTCCGCATCGAATACGAGATCCCCTCTCGCGGCCTGATCGGGCTGCGCAGCGAGATACTGACCGACACCAAGGGTACCGCCATCCTCAACTCCCTCTTCGCCGGATACATTGCGTGGCAGGGCGATATCCCGACGCGCCTCACCGGCTCCCTGGTCTCCGACCGCGCCGGCAAAGTGACCGGTTTCGCGATCTACAATCTGCAAGAGCGCGGCGAGATCTTCCTGCGCCCGACGGTGGAGGTCTATGAGGGGATGATCATCGGCGAAAATGCCCGTGATAACGACCTGAACGTGAATATCGTCCGCGAAAAGAAGCTGACGAACATGCGCTCGTCGAACGCCGAAGAGGCCATTCGGCTTGTCCCGCCCCGTACGTTGAATCTGGAGCAGGCGATTGAGTTTATCCGCGACGATGAGTGGGTAGAGGTGACACCGGCGGCGATTCGTCTTCGAAAGAAAACATTGTCGGCTAGTTTCCGGAAATAGACTCGACGCACACTGCCTCGGAAAGGCTCCGTTATTCTGGTGACGCATCGATCTATCCTGCGCGAGCCACTCCCCGTCTCGCGAGAACGAGCGCAGGTGGGGGCAACCGGGAGGGCATTTGATTCGATGACAAGCAAGCGATGGATTCCGTGCCTGGGAGTGCTGCTTCTGTTGCCGCCATCTCGATTCGCGCCTACCAAGGCGTCGCGCTCACGTTCGGCGACACCGACGATGGCGGCTTTGGCTTTCGCCTGGCCGACGCCTTCCGCCAAGACCAGGGTGCGCTGCTGATCAACTCCGAGGGCCAACAGGACACCGAAAACATCTGGGGCAAGCGCGCCCGCTGGATCGACTACTCGGCGGTCCTCGACGGCACCAAGACCGGCGTTGCCGTGTTCGACCATCCGAACAACCTACGCCATCCCAGCGGGTGGCACGCGCGCGGCTACAGCCTCGCCTCCGCCAACCCCTTCGCCGCCCGAAGTTTCTCGGGCAACGACGCCAAGGACGGCAGCTACACCATCCCCGACGGCGAGGCCATCGCCTTCCGCTACCGCGTGGGGATTCACGAAGGCGACGTCACGGTCGACGACATTGAAAAAATGTACCGGGACTTCGCCTCGCCTCCATTGGCCGAATAGATCTTCGCCGAAGGCGAGGCCGTGGCCCCGGGGTGGCCCAATTCACAGCCCAGTGCGTAAGCGCTGGGAACGAAAGACCTCAAAACCCATCGAGCCCTGAAAGGGGCGACTCAACCTGTTCCACTTGACACCGCGCCCGATATCACACGCCGGCGGCGCATACGCACCACGCCTCCCCTCACCGTACGGTTCGCGAACCGCGATTCACGAGGGATGATGAATCGCCCTTTCAGGGCTTGTACGATTGCGTTGGGGGTTGGGATCCCTGGGCTCACGCCCAGGGCTGTTATTTGGGCCACCCCTTCGGGGTTAGCCTGGGTGCCCATACGTCCTCCCTTCACATTGCACCCGCGAACGCGGCTCCGGGCGGACGTACGTCACGAATCGACCGCCCAACGAACCACGATTCACGAATCACCCAGGCCGCGCAGCGGCGCCTTAATTCTAGCCCCGGGTGTGAACCCGGGGTACGTGCCCATCCTCTAAAGATGAGGGGCCTGGGACCGGCGTCCGTGGACGCCGGTCCCAGGGCCCCGGAGTGTTTCTGGAGGGCTCTGCCTCCTGGGGCTCGCGCCCCAGGCTAGTATTGAACTGTGGCGCAGGTCCCCAGACCTGCCGTGTCGGTACTCTTACCGACACCAACTCTTACCGGCACCCTGTTCAGCTCCGCGCGGCAAGCCAACCCCAAGCATCGACAAGAGTGTCGATGCGGCAGACGTAGGCGTCTGCGCCACCCCACCTTCAACAGCCCTACCCCTGACCCCCTGCCTCCGATTCCGCCCCCCACTCCTCCAACGTGCGCCGCACCTTGCCGGCGTTGGGGTCTTCGATCTGCTCGAAGATCGCCAGCGCGTCTCGGGCGTGCTCGACGGCCTTCGCCCGCTCGCCCAGCTTATCGAGCGCCAGGCTCATGTTCCACAGCGCATTCCCCTCGCCCCGCCGGTCGCCCGTCTCGCGCGTGATCACCAACTGCTGCTCGTAGTACCCGATCGCCCGCCGCGTCTCCCCCAACCGGCGGTAGGCAACGCCCAGGTTTCCCAGCACCGCCCCTTCGCCCCGCCGGTCGCCCGTCTCGCGCGTGATCGTCAACTGCTGCTCGTAGGACTCGATCGCCCGCCGCGTCTCCCCCAAATTGGCGTAGGCATTGCCCAGGTTGCCCAGCGCCGCCCCTTCGCCCCGCCGGTCGCCAATCTCGCGCGCGATCGGCAAGCGCTGCTCGTAGGACTCGATCGCCCGCCGCGTCTCCCCCAAATCGGCGTAGGCCAGGCCCAGGTTGTTGAGCGCCTGCCCTTCGCCCCGCCTGTCACCCGTCTCGCGTGTGATCGCCAAAACCTGCTCGTAGGACTCGATCGCCCGCCGCGTCTCCCCCAAATCGGCGTAGGCTAGGCCCAGGTTGTTGAGCGCCCTCCCTTCGCCCCGCCGGTCGCCCGTCTCGCGCGCGATCGCCAAGTCCTGCTCGAAGTACTCGATCGCCCGCCGCGTCTCCCCCAAAGCGGCGTAGGCCAGGCCCAGGTTGCCCAGTGCCATCCCTTCCCGGTCTTTGTGCCCCAGCTTGCGGGCGGCCTCCACCGAGGCTTCCAGCCAGCGGATACGTTCGCGTGGGTGCTGGCGCAACTCGAGCACGTTGGGGGCTCTCATGGGATACTCTTCCGCCAGCGTGGCCGCGCGATCGTCCGAGGAGGCGTGCTCTGCCGCCCACGCTTGCCCCGCCTCGATGTGGGCCCGTTCGCGGTCGAACCGGCGCAGCCCCTCCAGCACACCCTCACCACCACTCGTGTACGTGTCGTCCGCTTGTGATGCAACCGTCAGGTAATGCTCGGCATGCCGCTTGGCCGCGTCGTACGCTCCTTCCTCGCCCCATCCCTCCCGTGCCAGATCCCGCATCAGGTCGTGCAGCCGGAAGCGCTCATCCTTCGTGTCATAGAGCACCAGGCTGCGGCCCACCAACGTATCTAACTCGCCGTCCTCGAACTCCCCCACCGCCTCGGCCGCCGCCCGGTCGAACGGTGCGGGAAACACCGCCAGCGATCGCCAGCGCCCCACGAATTCCGGGGTGTCGCGCTCCAGCGCCTCGACGCTCTCGGCCAACACTGCCGTCACGTCGCGGCCTTCAAACTGTAGCCCCGAGCGCCTCGCTTCCAGCCGCTCCAGGTAGGCCGCCACTGACAACGCCGGCGACGCGGCCAGCCGGTTGCCCCCCACGCGGAGCGCCAACGGCAGGTCGCCGCAGCGCTCGGCCAGACGGTCGACCTCGCCGTCTTCGGCGGGCTTGTCGCCGAGGATTTCTCGCAGCAGCGCTACCGACTCGGGCCTTGGCAACTCCTCGAGACTCACCCGCTCAACGCCCGCCACCTGCACCGTCTGCCGCGAGGTGACCAGCAGCGCCGAGGGCGGCTTCGGCACGAGCGGCCTCACCTGCTCGCTGTCTTTGGCGTTGTCGGCCAGCACCAGCACCGCCCGCTCGCCCAGCAGCCCGTAGTACAGCCCGGCGATCTGCTCGGGCTTGTCGGGCAACTTCTGCTCGGGCTCGACGGCCAGGATCACGCCGGCCATGGCCTGCTCCGTCGTCACCGGCTCGGCATCGAGCCCGCGCAGATTCACCAGCACCTGCCCGCCGGGATACAACTCGCGCACCTCCCGCGCCACGTAGTACGCCAGCTCGGTCTTGCCCACGCCGCCCTGTCCGCCGATGGCCGTGATCGCCGCGCCCTCACGCTTACGCAGCCGCACGATGAGCTGCTCAGCCTGGTCTTTGCGGCCGGTGAAGTCGGCCACCGGGTCCGGCAGTTGGGGTGTAACGCCTGCTGCAGAGGATTGCGTCGCGGCAGCGGGCGCAGTGGCAGCCTTCTGAGCATCGGGTGGTCGCGCACCATTGCTCTCCTTGGTTTGGGAGTCTAGCGGAGCCTTCGTCCTCAAAAGCCAATGCCAGAAGCGAAGACCCATCTCCTCCAGATACTTCTGGCCACCCTTGAGCAGGGCAAACGCGACCAGCACGAGGACGACCAGCGGAAGGCAAATGACAAAGTAGAGCAACGTTTCCATATCCGGCTCGTGCCCAGCAGTTTAGAACAAATCCGATCTCACAAACACAGGTATCACCAAACGAAACCGAGCCCCGAACGCAAGTAAGGGGTAAATCCGCCTCAATGCAAACCAGGCCACCCGACTCACCACCAAATCCCTTCCCTTCGCCTATTCAATCACAGATTTTCAAAAAATTTTTCCCTCATCCCTTCAACCACTTACCCCTCCAACCACCCTGCCGCCCCACCACCGGCCCGTATACTGGGGGCGAGGAAAACGTTGGCTCAAACTTCCAAGTCCAACAAGGCAATAGCGGCAGACTTCACCACGGCAGACGACCCTGCCCACCGCGCACGATACCGCTTGCCCCAACCGGTCACCGATCCGCACCGGTGCCATGCGAGGTGACCCATGAGCGAGAAATCGTTACCAGCCCCTGTAGAGAGCGGGCAAAACAGGACAAAAGCGTACAAAAACGGACATCGCGGGCCGCTATTCGAGATGCCCTCACCCTCCCGCGACCGGGAAGCCAGCGACCAGGAGGAACCGGCGCTCAAACCATCGCAGGAACAGGCCCTCTCCGCCCTACTCACCTGCCCCACCCTCAGAGCGGCCGCCCGCCAGGTCGGCGTCCACGATCGCACCATCCGCCGCTGGCTGCAAGACGACAAGCAGTTCCAAAAACGACTCCGCCAACTGCACAACGAGGCCCTCGGGCAAGCCTCGACGCACCTCCAACAAGGGGCGACCCAGGCGGTCAGGGCCATGTACGACCTGATCGAGTCCGACCAGCTCATCGAAACCGGCCGTGCCACCCTCATCCGCACCGCGCTCGACTTCGCCTTCCGCTCGGGCGCCTACGGCGACCTGGCCGACCGCATCGCCGACCTCGAAGAAGTCGCCCCCAACGAAAAGAAATGACCCGAAAAACGTAGGGGCACGGCATGCCGTGCCCGCGCCGCGGCCCACATCCGCGGCCGCAAGGGACCCGTGAGGCGTTTCGGCCCTGGCCAATGAACGGTAGGACGAAAGCGCAAAACTCAGAAAGGATGCAAAATGACCCGACTCTACTACCACCCATTCCGGCGTCAGGTCGGTGACCTCGAGCGGCGTTACCACCCCGAGTTGAAGCCTATGACCTTCTTCTGCTGGTTCGATGAAAACGACGAGATCTTCGAACTCTTCGGCCCCGGCTTCAGTTGGTCGAGGTCCAAAGACGGCGGCGATCCGCCTGAAATCACCGACGAACTGGTCGACTCCATCCGCGCTGGAATGGCTTGACGATGGCCGTAATCCGCAACCGGCCTGCCGGGCTCGGCTGCCAATGTAGGGGCGGACCGCTGTGTCCGCCCAACCGGGGCGCCGACGTCTCGCTGTTACAATTGCCCTCGACCCCCTGGGCGCCGGCTGAGCTGCTCTGGACCGGCGCGTACGGGTGGAGCACGCTGCGCCGCACGTTTTGCGGGAGAGGAGTTTTTGCGGGAGAGGAGTACCGGATGCGAGCGGTCGTTCAACGGGTGAGCCGGGCGGACGTGAGAGTCGGCGGCGAGAGCGTCGGGGCGATTGGCCTGGGGCTTCTCGTGTTGTTGGGTGTCGAGAAGCAAGACGATCAGTCCGACGCAGCGTACCTGGTGAAGAAGACCGCGGGGCTACGGATCTTCCAAGATGCGGCGGGGAAGATGAATGCCTCGGTGGTCGATGCCGGCGGCGCGGTGCTGGTGGTTTCGCAGTTCACTCTGTTCGGCGACTGCCGTAAGGGCCGGCGGCCGAGGCGGCTCCGGAGAAGGCCGACACTTTGTATCAGGCGTACGTGGAGGGACTGCGGGCGGAGGGCTTGCGGGTCGCGACCGGCGTATTCCAGGCCATGATGCAGGTGGAGTTGACCAACGAAGGGCCCGTGACGATCCTGCTGGATTCGAAGAAGGTGTTTTGATCACGGAGCCTCATACCGATCGCGCCAGGGTTGCTTCCCTGAGAAGATTCTGCCGATCCGACATAGGCCCTTGCCTCGCGGCCAACCTTGCGGTAGCCTCAGGGAGGTATGTATTGCACGACCTGCCGTTTCCCGCTGGAGGAAGGTGACCGTTTCTGCCCGCAGTGCGGCCGGGGTATGGAAGACGAGGGCCGTTGGGCCGGGCACGTGGTGCGCCGCAAGTTGCGGCGTTCGGCGAGTGACCGCCGAGTCGCGGGCGTCTGCGAAGGCGTCGCGCGCCGTTACAACGTTGACGTCACGCTGGTGCGGCTCGGCTGGACCGGCGCCTCGCTGTTGCCTTTCATGCCGGGCCTGTTCGCGTACGTCATCTTGTGGGCCCTGCTGCCATCCGACGACGCGATGCGCGAGTCGGCCGCTTGAGCCTCGCTGCGGGAGGAAACACGTAGGCCGGCCGCCGAGTTTGGCGCCGACGGCCGAAGCCGCCGGGCGTGTGTCCGCACGCCCATCATCCCGGACCCGCAGCCGCCAATCCCGATGATTGAGACTTACGCCTACGCCCGTGTCGGCTTTCTCGGTAACCCGAGCGACGGCTATCACGGCAAGACCATTTCGTTCATCTTGCGGAATTTTCGGGCGCGCGTGCTGCTCTATCCGAGCGCCCGGCTCGAGATCAAGCCCTCGAACGCGGACTTCCCACTGTGGGAAAACCTCGAAGACTTGCGGCGTACGACCCAATGGCGCGGCTACTATGGCGGCATTCGGATCATCCAAGCCCTGCTGATGCGCTTCTGCGATTACTGCGGCGAGCAGGGCATCGCGCTTCCGAATCGTAACTTCACGATCGAGTACGAGTCGACGATTCCGCAGCGGCTGGGGCTGGGCGGGTCGAGCGCCATCATCACGGCCGCGTTGCGCGCGTTGATGCGGTACTTCGACATCGCGATCCCGCCGCCGATTCAGGCGCGGCTGGCCCTCGAGACCGAGACCCAGGAGTTAGGCGTGTCGGCGGGTCTACAGGACCGGGTGATCCAAGTGTACGAAGGGCTCGTCTACATGGACTTCGCCGAGCGCCTCATGAAGAAGCAAGGCTATGGTGACTACGAGGTCCTCGATCCGTCGCTGCTCCCGAACGTCTACGTCGCCTACCGCACGAGCTTGAGCGAAGGGACGGAGGTGTTCCACAACGACATTCGGACTCGCTTCAACCGCGGAGAGACGAAGGTCGTCAACGCCATGAAGAAATGGGCAGGCATCGCCGAGCAGGGCCGTCAGGCATTGCTCGACGGGGACCGCGACACGATCGGCCGACTCGTCGACGCCAACTTCGACTTGCGGGCCCGGGTGTACAAGGTCAGCCGCGGGAATCGCGAGATGATCGACGCCGCCCGCAACGCCGGCGCGACCGCCAAGTTCGCGGGCTCGGGCGGAGCGATCGTCGGCACCTACCGCAACCGGCGGCAACTGCAAGCGCTGCATCGCGTATTCGACAAGATGGGCGTCGCCGTGATCGAGCCCGACATCGCCGAGTAGAACAGGTCAGGTATAACAGTGAAGCAGCCGCCGGCTTAGGCGCCGCGGGCACGGCATGCCGTGCCCCTACATCGCGAAGCGCACTGAAGAAGCAGACTACAGCTTGGGAAGCCCGCCCCTACGAATGGCATTATCCATGCTCGGTCAGCACAGATGAGAGTGGGCAAGGCATGTTCCCTTCAACAGCTTCCCTCGTTATAGCCCCGACGCGAAGGCATGGTCGTGCCGGCCGTTGAGGGCCACCTGGATGCTCATGGTCAGCGACAAGGAGTCCGCCTTGCCGTGCAGCGTGTCGATCCCCTGCGCGAAGCGGTACTCCTCGGGGGCGCGAGCAGCGCCGCTACCTCAGGCAGATCGGTGTAACGCAGCACGTTCAGCAAAACCGGGCCCTCGCGATGAGACGCCGGGGCATCGATCAGCATCACAAAGGGGCGGTGGCCAGCAGGAAGGACAGGACGAGGAGAGTATGTTTGCGCATGGCAGGCACACTATACGCAATGACCGATCGGTAAGAGCCAGCCGGCAATGGGTGCTCCTCGCGGGTTCGGTGGTGGGACCGACCGTGAGAGCTTTCCAGGCTACGTTAGGTGATGTGCTATCATCAGATGTATGCGCACCACACTAGACATCGATGATGATGTGCTCTTGGCGGCGAAGGAGTTGGCGGCCGTCGAAAAGAAGAGTGCGGGCAAGGCGCTTTCCGAGCTGGCTCGGGCAGCGCTCCAGCGCCGGCCGGCCGAAACCTCGGTGGTACGCAATGGTTTCGAGTTGCTCCCCGGGCAGCGAAACATCGTTACCGTCCGCCAGGTAGACCAGTTGCTCGAGGAAGATGCGGGAGAATGAGGATCCTGTTTGACGTTAACGTACTCATCGCGCTCTTCGACCCAGGGCACGTCCATCACGATCGGGCACACGCTTGGTGGCGAAAAAACCGCGCGTCGGGCTGGGCGTCTTGTCCTCTAACCCAGAACGGCTTTGTACGTGTGTTGTCCCAACCCGGCTACCCCAACTCCGTTTCCACACCCGCCGCGATGCAGATTCTTCGAAAGGCGGCGCGCCAACAGGGGCACGCGTTCTGGCCGGACGACTTTTCGATCACCGAGAGAGACCGATTCCGGTCGGAGCGGATCTTAGGCCCCAAGCAGGTGACGGACTTGTACCTGCTTTCAATGGCGGTCCAAAGAGACGGGCGCTTGGCGACGTTTGACCGAGCGATTCCCCTGTCCGCCGTGGTAGGGGCTGAGCAAGAACATCTGGCTGTTCTGTAGACCTTGATCAGGGCCTGAAGTTCAAGATCCATCCTGGACGACCTGGAGGGATGGCCGCCGAACAGAGCCCGGCTCTGAGTACACTACGACGAAACGGGGCGTGATGCACGCAGCGCAGTGACGCTAGGATGGCGAAGCTAGAATGGGGATTTCTGTTTACGAGATGATTGGCGAGGAGGGCTTTCGGCGGCTTACTCGCAACTTCTATTCGCAGGTACCGGGAGACGATGTCCTGGGGCCGATGTATCCCGCTGACGATTTGGCTGGGGCCGAAGAGCGCTTGGGTGATTTTCTGATCTTCCGGTTCGGCGGGCCGCCGCGGTACATCGAGCAGCGAGGTCACCCACGTCTGCGCATGCGGCACAACCCCTTTGCGATTGACGAGCGGGCGCGCAACCGCTGGGTCGAGTTGATGGACCGCGCGCTCGACGAATCACAACTGGCGCCGCAAGCCGTGGAAGTTTTGCGACCCTTTCTGCACGACACGGCAACATTCATGATCAACCGGCGGGGGACGGGTGGAGCGGCCGAGTAGGCAAGCCTGGAGGTGTCGCCACTTGTCGCTTGGGCACTCGGTGGGTCTCTATCGCAGTATTGCGTTGGGGCGGGTTCGTCTCGGACCGCTTCCTGACGGTCACGGCTCGGTTTTACTGCCCGCCGGTTTGGCGGTCTTTGAACTCGGCGAACCAGTTTTGGACGACGTGGATTGAGATGGGCTTGTCGGCCTCGAGCGTCTCTCGGAGCACAAATCGCCGGCCGTCGTTCGCCACGTCGTATTGCGGCGACACTTGAGGGTCGGCAAAAAGGCCGGGGTGCTCAAACAAGACCTCTGGGGATTCCGTTGAAAAGCTCGGCGTCGTGGTCACACCGACCACCATCAAGGTGTCACGCTCGACATAGAAGATCTCTTTCCCGTCCCGGCTCCAGCGCGGCTGGGTGCCGCCGCCGATCGAGATTTGCCGCCTCCCAGTGCCTTCTGGGAAGCTTCGCACGTAGACTTCAAAACGCCCCGACTCATCGGACGTATACACGACGAACCGGCCGTCCGGCGAGAACTTCGGCGCGGCGTCTTCGAACTCGGTTTGGAGGAACACGACGGCCTCGCCCAGACTCCCGTCCTGCTGCCGTTCGCGATACGCCAGGTCCCGCTGGGTTTCGGGTTCACGCGGGTTGTAGATTAGATACCTGCCGTCCAGCGACCACTCGGGTGTGCCTTCGCGTACAGGGGTGCCAACCAATACCTCGGCCTCGCCGCTGCCGTCGGCGGGCTTCGTGAACAGGTCCGCGTTCCCGCTCCGCGCCGAAGTGAAGGTGATCTCCTTGCCCGAAGGGGTCCAGGCGGCAACCCAGGCACGATCGAATGTGAAGCGGGTCTTGACGGGACGATCCGTATCGTGGATCCAGATATCACGGTTGTCGCCTTCGATCCCCGGGGCAGCGACGCGCCGCTCGTCCGGCGAAAGATCCGGATTACCGATAGACTCCTGCGGCTGGCCGATCTCCCCGAGCTTCCTGCCCTCTCGATCGATCCAAACGAGTTGTTGAAGGCCACCCCCCGCGTCAAAGTCGGCATACACCAAGGTGCCGTCGGTGGCGATGCTCGGGGACCCAACATCTTGCGCAATCGGGAACGCCTCGCCGGTCGGCTGTAGCGTCTTGATCGAGAAGGGAAGTGCCCAGAGCCCGCCGTCTCTGTCATTGGTCTGGTAGACAATATGTCCAGTCGAGGAATACCGAGGAAAGACTCCGGTACCAAAGGACGACCGCTCTCCGGTTTCGAGGTTCTTGAGAACGATCTCCGTATTGGAGGGCGACCCCTTTGCAAACACCACACTACGCGCTGCTGCTTCGGGGGGCAGGAAATGCGGGAAGATGGCGTGCGGCCCCTTCTCCGAGTCTTCCGGCTCGAAGAGCAGCTTCGGGGTCCCTCCGCGAGCCGGGACTTCATAGAGCTTCACGGGGTTATCCGATGCGAACACGATCGAGTCGCCGTCCGGGCTCCAGGAGCCCCCGAAAGAGTACCGGAATGGCAACTCACAAAGAGTACCGAAAATCTGTGCGTTCTCGGTCCCTGGGAAGGGTGATCGTAGTCGCGCCTTCGACAGAGATCTTTTTTAGCTCTTTGTCCGTGCCGAACCCAACGAACTGGCTGTCGGGCGACCAGAACGGGAACTGTGCGTTCTCGGTCCCTGGGATCTCACGCGCCTGCTCGTTGGCCAGGTCGCGGATCCACACCGACCGCGCATCGCCTGCGACGAAGGCGACGTATCTGCCATTGGGTGAAACAGCTACGTGCAAGTCAGCCCACTGTCGACTCAGCTTCTCGGGCGGCGTGAACGAGAACTTGCGCAGCGGCATCGCCTCGGTTGCCGAGGGTTTGCCGAGCCACTGAGAAACGCCAAAAGCCAGCGACAGTACGGCCAACGCCGCCATCCCGAACATTCCGCGGCGCTGCAGTTGGCGGCGCTTTTCAAGGTTGTGGGCCTCGAATTCAGGGACAACACGAATCGCGACCGACCGGTGGAGCTGGGTGTCTTCGGCGCGGTAGACTACGCTGTCGTCTTTTTCGCTGAGGCGTTCGATGACGTGGTAGGGGAAGACGGTTTCGTCAATGGAATCCGCTTCCGGGTGTAGGGGTGAGGCCTGCTGAGCGCGCGTTTCCGCGGCCGGTTCGGACCGGCCGGGCGCAACAGATTGCGTCCCGACTGTGACGGCTGGCGGACTGGTTTGGCTTGCGGATCTGTCCGCCTCCAGCTTCTTCTGCAACCTGCGCAGGTCCACGAGCATGTCGTCCACATGCTGGTAGCGCTCCGCGGGCCTCTTAGCCAGGCCCTTGAACATGACGCGGTCCAGCTCCGTCGGCAGGCCGGTGCGCACGGCTGTCAACGGCTCGGGGTCTTCGTTGATGATCGAGTAGATGATCGCTTGCTCATGCTCGCTGACAAACGGCGGACGGCCCGCTAGCATCTCGTAGAGCACGATCGCGACTCCCCACACGTCCGAGCGGCGGTCGGTCGGCTCGCCTAAGGCCTGTTCCGGAGACATGTAGGCCGGCGTTCCCAACGTCGTACCGCTTTTCGTGAGCTTCGATCGCCCCGCCAGGTGAGCCAGTCCAAAGTCAGTGATCTTCACCCGGCCTTTGCGGGTGAGCATAATGTTCGCCGGCTTCACATCGCGATGCGTGACGCCTTGTTCGTGGGCCTCCTTCAGCCCTTCGCAGATCTGGATCGCGATGTCGAGCGCCTCTTCCATCTTGAGTGGACGCTCTTTGACCTTTTCGCCAATCGTCGGCCCATCGATGAAAGCCATAGCCATGAACGTCCGGCCATCCATTTCTTCGATGTCGTGGACCGCGGCGATATTGGGATGATCGAGCATCGCGGCCGCCTGCGCTTCTCGAGAGAAGCGGGCTTTTTCATCTTCGTCCCCCAGCGCGGCGGTGGAAAGAAACTTGAGAGCAACGATGCGGCGTAGCTTGATGTCCTCGGCCTTGTAAACGACACCCATCCCGCCTTCACCGAGCTTGCCGGTAATCTTGTAGTGCGAGATGGTTTGGCCGATCATCATCGGACCGCTCCCTCACGGTCACGGCTCGGTTGGACGATACCCATCCCGCCTTCGCCTAGTTTTTCGGTGATCCTGTGGTGCGAGATGGTTTGACCGATCATCGTCGGACCGCTCCCTCACGGTCACGGCTCGGTTGGACGACACCCATCCTGCCTTCGCCGGTTGCCCATGGAGGTCAAGTTCATGATTCCATATTGGACCAGCAAAAGAAACCGCCAAGGCAACATGGCCAATCGGCGGCAAAGCGGAGTGAGGGATAAGGGGCGGGCGCGGAAGCGCGAGATACGGCCCGCCCTGCCCCCTTGCTAGAATGACCCCCTTATGGATGCGGAGATTGGAATTATCGGCGGCAGCGGGCTTTATAACATCCCCGGGCTCACGAACCGCCACGAAGAGACCGTCGAGACGCCCTGGGGATCGCCGTCGGATGCCTACGTGCTGGGTGAGCTCGGGGGGCGTAAGGTCGCCTTCTTGGCGCGACACGGCCGGGGACACCGCATCATGCCGTCGAACCTCAACTTTCGGGCTAATATCTACGGCCTCAAGAAGCTGGGCGTCCAATGGGTGCTGTCGTTTAGCGCCGTTGGGTCGTTGCGGGAACAACTCAAGCCGCTCGATTTCTGCCTTCCGGACCAGTTCTTCGATCGCACACGGGGGCGCGTTTCCACGTTCTTCGAAGACGATGTGGTCGTTCACATCGGGTTTTCGCATCCCATTTGCTCCACGCTGGCCGATGTCGCGGAGCAGGCCTGCAGCGAGGTGGGCGTGACGGTTCATCGCGGCGGGACGTATTGCTGCATGGAAGGCCCGGCGTTTTCGACCTTGGCCGAATCGAACCTCTACCGCTCGTGGGGCCTCGACGTGATCGGCATGACGAACTTGCAGGAGGCTAAGCTGGCGCGCGAAGCCGAGATGTCGTACGTTACGATCGCCATGGTGACCGACTACGACTGCTGGCACCCTGATCACGATGCCGTGACGGTCGAGCAGGTCATTTCGTATTTGAACCAGAACGCCGAGCACGCGCAGGCGGTTGCGTTGGAGGCGGTCAAGCGAGTCCCCGAGGGACCGAGCCCGCACGCGTCGGCCTTGAAGAACGCGATTCTGACCGATCGAAAACTTGTCTCGCCCGCCTCGCGGGAAAAGTATGGCCTGCTGATCGGGAAGTACGTGGATGGGTAGTGGAGGTCTCAGGCCTGCCCGCCCGCAGTACGGCTCCGCCGTTTCACCCGCAAAAACCCAAGGAAACTACTGAACTCTCATGTCCCTAACCGTTGTCGGATCCGTTGCGTATGACGGAGTCGAAAATCCTCACGGCAAGATCGATCGCATGTTGGGCGGCGCTTGCACCTACATTTCGCTGGCGGCCTCCTTCTTTGCCGAAGTTGGACTGGTCGGCATTGTCGGCGACGACTTCGACCCCGCCGATGAAATACTGCTGGCCGGACGTGGTATCGACCTCGATGGGTTGGTGAAGGTCCCGGGCAAGACGTTCTATTGGTCGGGCGTATATTCCGCCGACATGAATGAGCGCGAGACTCTGACCACGGAGTTAAACGTCTTCGCCGAGTTCAACCCGGAGTTGCCCGCGACCTATCGCGCGAACCCCTACCTGTTTCTGGGCAACATCCATCCATCGCTGCAGAAGCAGGTGCGCGACCAGATGAAAAAGCCGCGCTTTGTCGGCGGCGACACGATGGACTTCTGGATCGAAGGCGCCCCCGACGAGTTGGCGCAGGCGATCAAGCAGTGGGATTTCATCCTCATCAACGACGGCGAGGCGCGGCAGCTCTCGGGTGAATACAACTTGCGCAACGCGGCGAAGAAGATCCTCGACATGGGGCCCCACACGGTTGTCATCAAGCGCGGGGAGTACGGGGCGATCCTGTTCCGTCCGGAGGGGCATTTCATCGCGCCGGGCTTTCTGCTCGAGACGGTGTTCGACCCGACCGGCGCGGGCGACTCGTTCGCGGGCGGCTTCATGGGGTATCTCGCCGAGCAGGGCGTCAGCGACCTCGATCACGCCACGCACGCCCACCTACGCAAGGCCATGATCTATGGCTCGGTGATGGGGAGTTTCTGCTGCGAGGAGTTTGGCGTGGGGCGCTTCCGGACGCTGAACCGCGAGGAGATCGATGCCCGCTACCAGGAGTTCAAGAAGTTTACTGAGTTTTGAGTAGTGAATGGGGGAGCGTACTTGTGTCAGCCCCCGCTGAGCAGGCGCTGATTCTCTGGTAAGCCCCCTGGCCGCCGACGTAGGCGAAGAACAACAAACCCACCACCAACACTGTATTCGGCATCCAGCCGCTGAGGAAGTCAGAGCCCACCCAGCGCCGCTGGTTGTTCATGATCAGTAACGTCAGTGCCAACAGCGGCAAGAAGAACGCGCCCACGACGCCGAACGCCAACTGGATGTAGCTCACCGGCGCCCAGAGAAAGATCAGCGACACCACGGAGATCGCAGTCAGATACGAGCGGTAGGCGGGGGTCGAGCGCAGGTCGGGGTTGCGCCGCAGGCCCGGCTGCCACCCGGCTCGCAGCTCCATGAAGTCGGCGAAAAGGTAGGGCAGGCTCTGCCACACGCCCAGCAGGCTCGAGAAGACCGCGCCCCAGAACCCAAGCAAGAACAACACCCTGCCGGGCGGTCCCAGGACCAGAGCCAATTGATCGGCTAGTTGCAAAGCCAATGTGGCGCCGCGGTCGGTGACTTCGATTCGCGACCCGATAATGACCACCGAAATGCCGAATAGCGCCGTCATCACGTAGCTGACTGTTAAGTCGATGCGGCAGATGCGGACACCTTCGCGTCCCTCGCGCGGGCGCTCGCGAATCCAATAGCCGTAGGAGAGTAGCGTCACCGTACCGCCCACGCCGCCCATCACGCCGAGCAGCCAGGCCGTCCCGCCTGGCGGGAGTGAAGGAATGAAGCCGCGGCCGATTGCGGGCCAGTCGGGGCCCATCAAGAACACGGTCAGCACGACGGTGACGAACATGACGCCGATGCACACCGACATCAGAATCTCGAACACGCGGAAACTTGCGTAGCGCACCAGCGCGTAGCCCACGAGGCTGTGCGCGATCCCCCAGATGATCTTCGACGTGTCGACGTCACCGAGCGGGAAGAAGCCGCTGCCCGCCAAGCCGCAAGCGGTGACGAGCGCACCGCCGGTAACCATCGTGAACAGAAGCAGATAGGCGAGAAAGACCCACTGGATCCAGCGGCCCAGCTTCCACACCCATCCTTCAAGCAGGGTCGAGTTGGTAGCGAGTTGCCAGCGGGCCAAGCCTTCGTTGAGGGTGAACTTGAGGATTGCCCCTGCCACCACGGCCCAGAGCAACGCCAGCCCGACCTTCGAGCCGGCCAGGCTTGCCGTCAGCAGATCTCCCGCCCCGACGCCCGTCGCGGCCATGAGGATGCCCGGCGCGATGATGGCGAACATTGAGGGTCTGGAGGGTAGCGGCACAGAGATGTCGGTAGGGGGATGCCACTAGACGGTAGCGGCTCGCGTGGAGAATGTCTAGGGCGTGGCTTCAGCGGTGGGCTATGATCTCTCGGCCCCTCCGGGGCGGAACCCCGGCTGAACGACCGGCGGCATCGCCGTCAGACGAAGCCACAACCCTGCCGCGAGGGGTACTTCCAAACCATGCCCTGCTGCTAGAGTGAAGGGCGTGCAAGCGCCGTCACCATTGCTCGATCGCGAGACGTTGGAGCGTCTTGAGCGGCTTGCCATCCGCTGGCGGCAGTCGTTTCAAGGGCTGCTGGGCGGGCACAACGTGTCACGCTACGCCGGTGTCGGACACGAGTTCCTCGACCATCGGCAGTTCCACCAAGGCGACGACCTGCGCTCGGTGAACTGGCGGGCGTACCTGCGGCTGGAGCGCCTCTTCTTGAAGATGTTCCGCACCGAGCCGCGCACGCCCGTACGGCTGCTGCTCGACACGAGCGAGTCGATGGCCTGCGGCGCCTCGCCCGGCGGACCCGGCCAGCCGAAGTTCGCGTTCGCGTGCCGCTTGGCCGCAGCGCTTTGCTACGTCGGCCTGGTGCGCCTCGAGTCGATCGTGGTCCAGCCGTTCTCGAACCGCTTGGGGGAGAACTTTCGCGCCGGCGGTGGACGACACCGCTTCGCCCCGGCCTCGCGGTTCCTCAGTGGTCTCGCGACCGGCGGGGCCTCGGACTTCGAGTCCGCCGTGCGCGAGTTGCTGACCCGGTCCCCAGTGCCCGGCCTGTCGATCATTCTCTCCGACTTTCTCGACGAGGGCGACGTACCGCGCGCTTTGCAGTATCTGGGCGACTTCGGCCAGGAGTTGCTGCTAATCCAAGTGGCGGGACCCGACGATGACGAACCCTCGTGGCGCGGCGAATTCGATATGGTGGATGCGGAATCAGGCGAGACCGTGCGACTGACCGTCGACGAGCGCCTGATCGGAGAGTACACCGAGGCCTACCGGGCACATTGCGACGCGATCGAATACACGGCGTTGCGGAACAGTGGCCGCTACATCCATCTGACGACGGACCTCGACTTGGCCGACACGCTCTACGGTGCGCTGGCGGGCGCCGGTTCGGTGGGTCTGCACTAGCAGCCCGTGGTGAAAGTCACGCGGGCCGCGTTACGCGCTTGGAGAGTGGGGAGCGGTCAATGGAGAAAGGGAGCAGCGGGGCCAAGGCGGGGCGACCCGGTTGCCTTCCGGGGCGCGTAACCCGTTGGGCGGCGGACCTTTGCGACCGCCGCGCGACCCACGGGACTTTCACCACGGACTGCTAGACTTCCGGTCTCAACTTTCATGGGATTGCTCAACCTCACGCTTCTCGAGTTCTTGAGCGTCCTCATCCCCTTGAGCACGTTTCTCGTTGCGCTGTATTTCTACGACCGCTCGCGACGCAGGCAGATCGTCTCGGCACTGCGCTTCTGGCCCCGCCGCGCGGTCTACCCGACGGCCACCCGCCGCAAGAAGCTGCAACAGCCCTGGTCGCTGTTGCTGCAATTGCTGGCGATGCTTCTGCTTCTGCTGGCCATCGCCGATTGGCGATTCGACGTGACCGGCAAGCCGCCTCGACATCATGTCATGATTCTCGAGACCTCGGCGTTGATGAGGGCGAGCCATTCCGCCGGCGATCCTGCCACTGCCAATCCTGCTACCGGCGGCGCGACCCTCATGGACGCCGCCCGGCAGCGCGCGCGGGCTTATCTGCGGGCCATCCCTCGGGGTGATCTGGTGATGGTCATCCACGCCGACGCCAACCCGACGCCGGCGACGCGCTTCACGGCCGATCGGGCGGAACTCGAGCAGGCGATTCTCGAAGCCGAGGCGGGGTGGACCGCCGTTGACCTAGCGGGTGCGTTCGAGTTGGCGCAGAGCAGCCTACGGTTGGCTGTCGGCGCGGACGGCGCGGGTGGAGCGGCTGATCTGGCTTCGTCCAACAGAGTGGGGGAAGTGGCCTACATCGGCAGCGGCCGCGTTGAGCAGGCGGAGTTGGGCCGTGTCGATACGGCGGCGATTCCGTTTCCGCGTTTCATCGAGGCCGGTGAGGTCTCGGACGACGTGGGTCTCCGGCGGCTGACGGCCCAGCGCGATGCAGCCGATCCCGCCCGCTGGCAGGTCGTGGCCGAGGTCCACAACTACGACGCGCTCTCTCGCCCGGTTCGAGTGGACTTCGCGTTCGAGGATAAGTCGCTCGGCCACAAGAATCTGGAACTGCCGCCCGGCGAGAGCGGCGAGATCACCTTCAGCCTGCGAACCCGCCGGGCCGGGCCGCTCACCGCCGAGTTGGCCGACGACGGCTTCGCGCTCAACAATCAGGCGCGGCTCGACCTGCCTGCCTACCGGGAGAGAACCGTGGAGGTGTATTCGGAGAATCCCGTGCTGTGGCGCACGCTGGTTGCCGCCGCCCCCGGCGTGCGCGCCGTGTTTCGCCGCCCGGGTGAGTACCGAGCCGCCGAGTCGTCAAGCGCCCCATCCACAGCGCTGCGTCTCTTCGACCGCGTCGCGCCGTCGTCGGCCCCGGCCGGAATCTACTTCCGGCCACCTACGGACGGGTCCCCGGTTACGGTCGCTCGCACGGTCGAAGATGCGCGCATCATCCGTTGGACCGAGCACCCGGTGGCGCAAGGGCTCGAAAGCCGCGACGTCGTGCTCGATCAAGCGTCAGTCTTCGAGGCGGGGCCGAACGACACCGCCGTTGCGGAAACCGCTGCCGGCCCGGTGATCGTCGCGCGGTCGGTCTCAGGTTCGAAAGGCCCCGGATCGAAAACAGTGGTCGTCGGCTTTCACCCTTCCGACGCCGGGGTCGAGAACCAACTGTTGACGCCTCTGTTATTCGCGAAGATTTTGCATTGGCTCTCGCCGGACGTGTTCCTCAGTACCCAATTGCGGGCCGCGCCGCCCGGTTTGATCGAGACGGTTCTCGAAGGAGAACGCGAGGAAGACGTAACGGTGTCGTCCGCGGAGAATCCGGTGCTGCCATGGTCGCTCTCGAATGGCCGCCTTCGTTTCTACGCGGCGCTTCCGGGGACGGTGCAGGTTCGCAGTCCCTATCAGCAGTTGCAGTTTGCGTTGAACCTTCCCGAGATCGCCACGGCACGATGGGAGCCGCAGGCGCGTGTTCGTCGCGGCGTACCACCCCCGGCGCGCACGGTTAGCGGACCGGGCTTCGAGCTGTGGCCGTGGCTGGCTTTCACCGCGCTCGTTTTGTTGGCCGCGGACTGGCATCTGTTTGGGCGATCGGCGGCGGCTTCGGCCGGCCCCCCGGTCCCGTCGAGTCGAGGGAAGGCCGCGCGGACCATCCTGCTCGACTTGGAAGACACCGAGGCGCAAGTGCGTGAAAGGCAGGCGGTGCATTGACGTTCGGTCGCGAATGGATCCTGCTGCTGTTGGCCGTGCCCGCCGCGTGGGCGCTCTGGCAATGGCGTCGGACCCATCGCGGCATCGCGGTGCTGCTCAAGGCCACGGTGTTCGCATTGATCTTGCTGGCGCTGGCGCAGCCCCGGCTCACGGTATTCGAGACCAAGACCGCCGTCGCAGCTTTGGTCGATACGTCGGGCAGCGTACCGGACGAGCAGATCGAGAAGCAGCGAGAGACCGTGGCCGCGCTCGAAGCCGCGCGCGGACGGGACGCGCTGCGGTTGCTCTCGTTCGATGAAGCCACGCGCGACTTCTCCGCCTCCGCACCGCAGCCGCAGGCTCGGGCCGCCGGCACCAACCTGGAGGCGGGGATTCGCAACGCCATGGCGGCACTGCCGGCCGGCCGTGTGCCGCGGCTGGTGCTGATTTCCGACGGCCGCGAAACCGTGGGCGCGGTGGAGCGGGCCGTCTGGCAAGCGCGGACGCTCGGTGTACCGATCGACACCTTCCCTCTCGAAGGGCGTGCCGAACCGAAGCTACGCTTCCTGTCGGTCGAGGTCCCCGAACGCGCTTTCGTAGGGGAAAACGTGCCGATCGAGCTATCCATCCTAAGCCCCCAGGCCGCGGCCGCCAACGTGCAGTTGACCGCCGCGGGCAAGACGATCGGACGCTCCGACGTCACGCTGCAACGCGGTGAGAACCTCGTGCACGTGCGCGCCCGGATCGACGTGGAAGGCGCCACCCTGCTGACGGGCCGCGTGCATTCGCCTGAATTGGGAGAGCTGCGTTTCGACCGCGCCATCTCTTGCGAGCGGCCGCGCGCGTTACTTCTCTCGACCGATCCGCCCGAAAGCGACCGCCATCTAATGCAGGTACTCGATGCGGCGGGCTTCGCGGTCGACCGGCGCGAACGGTCCCTCCCCGAGGCATTGGGCGCCTACCATCTCGTAGCCGCGAACAACCAGGATATCGAGGCTTGGCCGCGCGAAGAAAAAGAGCGCCTCGAAACCTTCGTGCAACAGGGCGGCGGCTTCGTGCTGATTGCCGGCGAGAGGAACCTCTACGTCGAGCCCCAGGAGAATCGCGACGACCCGTTCGCCCGCATGCTGCCCGCCGAGTTGGCTCCGCCGCGTACGCCCGAGGGCACCTCGGTCGTGTTGGTGCTCGACAAGTCGTCGTCGATGGAAGGTAAGAAGATGCAACTCGCGCGGCAGTCGGCGATCGGCGTGGTCGACAACCTGCGTCCGATCGACCGCGTCGGCGTGTTGGTCTTCGACAACTCGTTCCAGTGGGCCGTCCCGCTGCGGCCCAACCGTGAGCCGGAAGCCGTCAAGCAGCTCATCTCCGGCATCATCGCCGACGGCGGGACGCAGATCGCCCCGGCGCTGCAGGAGGCGTATCAGAGCATCCGCCAGACCGAGTCGGTCTATAAGCATATCCTGCTGCTCACCGACGGCATCTCCGAAGAGGGAGACAGCATCACACTAGCGCGCGAGGCCGGCAAGCAGCAGATCACGATCTCGACCGTCGGCCTGGGCCAAGACGTCAACCGAGCTTACCTCGAGCGCGTCGCCGAGTCGGCCCTGGGCCGCTCGTACTTTCTGATCGACGTTTCAAGCCTCGAGCGGATCGTCCTTCGCGACGTGATGGAGCACACCGGCTCCTCGATCATGGAGGCGTCGGTCGTGCCCGAGCAGTCGGTTGACGTCGAGATTCTCGAGGGCGTGTCGATCGAAGACGCCGGACCACTGCTCGGCTGGGTGAAGTTCGAATCCAAGCCGCGCGCCGAGACGTTGCTCACCGTCACCCAAGAGGAGAAAAAAGACCCGTTGCTCGTGCGCTGGCAGTACGGTCTGGGGCGCTCGGCTGTGTTCGCCTCCGACGCCAAGGCGCGCTGGGCCACGAACTGGATCGGCCGGCCCGATTTTGATCGCTTATGGACGAACCTGTTCCGCGACTTGCTGCCGCGCTCGGCGGCGACCGAAGTGACCACCCGCTACGACGGCTCGCAAGACGAGATCGTCGTCCGCTACCGGCTCTCGGAACGGCAGGGTCTTGAGGTTCCCGACCCGTTACCGGATCTGTACATTCTCGGCGATGGCGTTTCCGGGGGCGGCGACTTCCGCGAGGCGGCCTCACTGGAACGCGTCGCCGACCGCGAGTACGAAGCGCGCGTGGCGATCGGCAATCGCTCCGGGCTGTTTCGCATCCGGCCCGCCTCGCATCTCGATCAGTTCCCCGAGATCGCGCACTATCGCGCGAATGACGAGCTGGAGCACTACGGCTCAAACGTATCCCTGCTCGAAAGGATCGCCTCGCAAACAGGAGGCCGGTTCAACCCCCAGCCATCGCAAGTGTTCTCGGCAGGCGGCCGTTCCGTCCCCACCTGGATGAATCTTTGGCCGGGCTTGCTCGCCCTGGCGATTCTGCTAAACCTCATCGAGCTGCTGGGGCGCAAGGGGTGGATCCCCTGGCTGCGGCGTTGGGTGTAGAGTTACCAGTCGGCTTACGGGCCCGCCGGCACTCCGCTGCGAAGATGTCGTCGAGCCGTTGCTCGTCGGTGGCGCGGCAGTGCGAGATCCTTCGGCCGATCATCACGTCAGCTCAGTCCGCCAGATTCATGCGGCGCAGAATGGCTTGAAAGCGCGGGTCGGAGCGCACACTGTCAAGGTCGGGAACAGTCTTAATCCAAAAAAGCTGCGTGCTGTGCTGTTCGCAGGCTTTGTCCAGCCAGTCGAAGGCTTTGTCTTTCTCTCCAAGACCGAAGTAAATCATCGCGAGATGATAGGGCGCGAGATGCTCCGGCTGGGAACCCGCTTGTAGTTCCTCTATCAGCTTTCGGGCCTTCTCCGGTTGCCCTGAAACCGCGTAGGCGTATCCCAGGTGGCCATCCCGATACTGGGGCACGTTCCCTCGACCGAACGCGCCGATCGCTTTGCCGTACTCACCCTTCTGCAGGTACGCCTCCCCCAGCAGGTAGTGCGCCCAGAAGTAGTTCGGGTCGAGTTCCAAAATCTTCTGGATCTCCTCAATGGCCTGGTCATATTGTCGCTGGAGGAAAAGGATGATGCCGGGGCCTGCGTTTACGACCGGCGTGACGGGATCCAATTCCGCAGCGCGCTTCCACTCCGAATAGGCCTCGTCCAGGCGCCCGAGTGGAGCTAGGACGAAGGCTGAGTACCACATATGGGCCAATAGATACGAGGAGTCCAGTTCAATCGCCCGCTGAAACGCGCGTTCTCCTGCCGCCCAGTTCCAGCGGTAAAGAGATCTAACCGCTCCTATGGATGCGTGCGCGGCAGCTAGATCAGCGTCGATTTCAAGCGCTTTCGACGCGGCTGCCTCTGCTCTGGGCATCGTCTCCCTCATTGGCAGCACGCCATAAAACCCGAGCGTGGTGTGGCAGTCGGCGAGCCCGGAGTGGGCGAGTGCATAGTCGGGGTCCTCTGCGAGCGCCTGTTGGTAGAACCCCATTGCCTTCTGGAACGCCTCGGGCGTGCGCCTGTACCAGTAGTAACGCCCGCGCAGACACAAGTTGTACGCCTGCAGATTTTCCGTGTAACGCTTGGCAAGAAGCTCTTGTTCGCGCCCTACGAGCTTGACTTTCAGCTTCTCGACAATCGCCTCCGAGATCTCATCCTGGATCTCAAAGACATCCTCCATCACGCGGTCGTAGCGTTCCGACCAAACCTGGTACCCCTCGTCAATCGCGATCAATTCCACGTTGATCCGCACGCGATTGCCGGATCGCCGCACGCTGCCTTCGAGCACATGACCTACGTTGAGCGTGGCTCCCACTTCACGAGGCGTTGGGCGCTTCCCTTTGAACTGGAAGGCCATGCTGCGGGGCGCCACCCGTAAACGCTCCACCTTCCCCAAGGCGCTCGTGATGTCCTCGCTGATGCCGTCGCTGAAGTATTCGTCCTCGTCGCCCCGGCTGCGGTTCTCGAACGGCAGCACCGCGATCGAGGGCCGCGTGTCTTTTGCGCCCGAGGAGAGCCGCGTGCCGCCGCCTGATTCCGTGCCGCGCTTTAGCGCACTCAGATCGGCAAGCAGATCGCTGACGGACTGGTAGCGCTCCTGAGCTCTTTTGGCCAGGCATTTGTTGACAATGCGTTCCAGCTCGGGCGCGATGTTCGTTCGCAGGGCCGTGATGGCCGGCGGCTCTTCATGGAGGATCGAGTAGAGAATCGCCTGCTCGTAATGGCCTTGGAACGGCGTCTGTCCGGTGACCATCTCGTAAAGCACCACTCCCAGCGCCCAGATATCCGTGCGGTGATCGAGGTTCTCGCCGGTGGTCTGTTCCGGCGACATATAGAGAGACGTACCGACCCGCGTTCCTTCCCGGCTGAGTTTTGACGCCGCCGAGGCGAGTTGCGCTAATCCAAAGTCCATCAGCACAGCTTGGCCGGTTGTGGTGTCCATGATGTTGGCGGGCTTGATGTCGCGGTGGACGACGCCTTTGCTGTGCGCCTCCTGTAACCCCCGTGCTACTTGCATGGCGATGTCGAGCAGCCGTTCCACGCTCAGACGGCCTCGCTCGATTCCCTTGGTGAGGTCGTCACCTTCGAGGTAGGCCATGGCGATGAACATGCGACCGTCCGCCTCGTCGATCTCATGGACGGTGCAAATGTTGGGGTGTTGTAAAGCCGCTAGGCCATGGCGATGAACATGCGACCGTCCGCCTCGTCGATCTCATGGACGGTGCAAATGTTGGGGTGTTGTAAAGCCGCCGCCGCGCGAGCCTCCCGCAGGAAGCGGGCCTTGGCTTCCTCGTTGGCCAGCGAGTTTAGCGGCAGGAACTTCAGTGCCACTGGGCGCTGCAGCCGCAGGTCCTCGGCCTTGTAGACGACACCCATCCCGCCCTCACCGAGCTTCTCGGTGATGCGGTAGTGAGAGATGGTAGTGCCGATCATGCCGGTCCGATTTTACCGTGATTCACCTAGATGGTGAAAACAACGCCTTAGGGCCACATCGACCGTGCGGCGGGAGAAGAGAGTCGAGAGAGAGTGACGAACAGCTCCCGGCCGCCGCCTTGTGGATACGGGTTGTTGGACGAAGCCGGGCTAAGACGTAGCTATGGGGATTGTATGGATTGGCTGGGCCGCTGGGTGTAGGCCTACTATGGCGCCGGTCTGTGGAGCTTCCACATTTGCCAGATGAGACCGTGCTAATGACGGGTGTGGACCGACGACCGGCATGACCCCGGAGGGGCCAAACATGATAGCCCACGGCTTCAGGGAAAAACGACGGAACACAATGAGCCGTGGCAAGGGCGATACAAGCGACTCCTGCCCTCCCCTTGTCGGTACCGGTTGAGCACCGAATCTTGCGTGCGTGAGAGAGGTCTCCGACGAAAGCTGTATCGCCCCTTTCAGGGCTTCACGGAGATGATCGCCGTGTACCCATGGCTGAAGCCATGGGCTATCATGTCTCAGCCCCTCCGGGCAAGCGGAAACCCCAGCCGAACGGTTTGGTTGCCCGGTCGAGCCTGCTGCCCGGCGGTGCTGCGTTTACTATGAGCCTGGGGTGCCAACGAACAAACCCCCGGCCCGTGGACTTGGCCGGCTAGTGGGCTGTCGCCAAGAAGACTTGACTGCAAGAAGTATGCGGGCGGGCACGGGGGCCCGCCCCTACAGTCGCTCTGGATACTCGCGACACTCTACTAGTCGCGGCTGAAGCGGCGCAGGAAGGCGGGCTTTTCGAGATCGGCGGGGTCGATGTCGTCGGCGGGCTCTCGGTGGTGTTCGGGTTCGGTAGGATCCTCAGCCGCGGACCCCGCAAAGTCGTCCCTCCCGGCGGCATAACCCGGCGCGCCTCGGGGATCGGCTGACAGCGGTTCTCTCGGCAGGGGCTCTCTGGCTTGGGCCTCGCCGGACGCAGTCTCTCGGCCGCCGCCCGCGGCGGACGCCTGCCGGGCGCTCGACCTCATCTCCAGGCGCGACGCGGCTGCATCGGACATCTTCTGGCTAATGCCTACGCTCTCGCTGCGGAAGCCCGTCGCAATCACGGTGATCTTGACCTCGTCGCCCAGGTCCTCATTGAGGACCGCGCCGAAGATGATGTTGGCCTCCGGGTCGGCACTCTTCTGTACGATCGACGACGCTTCATGCACCTCGTGCAACCCGAGCTTCGACGAGCCGGTCACGCTGATAAGCAGCCCACGGGCGCCTTCAATGGTCGCGTCCTCGAGCAACGGGCTCGAGATACAATTGCGGGCGGCCTCGACGGCGGCATTCGGTCCGGTGCCAACGGCAGTGCCCATTACGGCATAGCCCATGCCGTGCATGATGGCGCGCACGTCGGCGAAGTCGCGATTGATGATGCCCGGGATGGTGATGATGTCGCTGATGCCCTGCACCGCTTGACGCAAGGTGTCGTCGGCGATGCGAAACGATTCGAAAAAGCTCGTGCCGCGCTCGACGACCTCGATCAGCCGCTCATTGGGGATGGCGATGACGGTATCGACGGCCTGCGCCAAGTCGGCCAATCCCTTCTCGGCGACCGACATGCGTCTAGTCCCTTCAAAGGCAAAGGGCTTCGTCACGACGGCGACCGTCAGAGCGCCCAGCTCGTTCGCGAGGGACGCGACGATCGGTGCGGCGCCCGTGCCCGTACCGCCGCCCAACCCGGCGGTCACGAAAACCATGTCGGAATCGCCCAGCAACTCGATCAACCGCTCGGTGTCTTCGAGCGCGGCGGCCCGGCCGACCTCGGGGTCCGATCCGGCTCCGCGGCCGCGGGTGAGCTTCGACCCGATCTGAAGCTTAATCGGAGCATTCGATGAGCGCAGGGCCTGCTCATCGGTGTTGATGGCCGTGAACGTCACGCCTTCGACGCCCGCCTCGATCATGCGGTTGACGGCGTTGCAACCGGCGCCGCCGACGCCGAACACTTTGATGCGCGCGTTCGGACCGGGATCTTCGTCGAATGTGAATTTCACGCCTTCGTTGTCGTTCATGGGCCTTTTTCTCAACCTGGATCCGGCGTCATTCGAAGATGGCGTTGAGCTACTCCCGTGCCCGTTCGCGCCGCCGTTTGCGGTGCAACCGCAAACGCTGTGCATACAGAACCAGACCCACCGCCGTGGCCCAACCCGGATGGTCGAGCTCGTCAGGCAGGTCTTCGATGCGCGGCGGCAACCCGATACGCGCGCTACAGCCGAGAACACGCTCGGCCACGTCACAGCCACCGGCGAGCCCCGCCAACGATCCGGTCAGGACTAGGCCCGCGATTAGGTGGCCGTCGAGCCGCACCCGGCGCAGTTCCCGGTTGACCAACTCGAAAGCCTCCTCGGCGCGCGCCTGCAGAATCTGGTTGAGTAGGCGCCGCGGATGGTTGACGGGCTCGTCCTCACCAAGTACCGGCACCTCGATAGTAACATTCGATGGCGTGTCATCGACCACCGCGCAGCCGTACTGCACGATGAGCTGCTCGGCGTCTTCGCGCGACGTGCGCAAGACCTCCGCCACGTCGTTGATGAAATGCTCGCCGCCCACAGGGATGCCGGCGGCTAGACAAAGATCGTTGTCGAGATACGCGGCCAGGTCGATCGACCCGGCCCCGAGGTCGGCCACGGCGACGCCCATCTCGCGCTCCTGTTCTTCGAGCACGGCATGGGCCGCGGCGAAGCCTTCAAAGATCGTCTCTTCCACGACCACGCCCGCACGGTTGACGACGGCGCGGATGTTGTTGTGCGCTTGCGCCGCCGCGGAGATGACCTGCACGTGGCCATCGAGACGGTGCGCCGTCATGCCCCGCGGGTTGCGGACCTGAATCTGGCGGTCCACCACAAACTCCAAGGGGATGACCTGCACGGCGGTGCGGTCAGTGCTCAGCGGACCCTGCGTGGCCTTTTGGACCACTTGCTCGACGTGGCTCTGCTGCACCTCGTTCTCTTGCGCGGGCAGGTTGATCGAGCTGTGGCAGACGTTACTGGTGACGTGGCCTCCGCCGAGGCCGACCACCGCCGCCTCGACAACCATGCCACCGTTACGTTCCGCCTCGCCGATGGCCGTCTCGAGAGACTCGAGCACGGGGTCTTGGTCGGCAATGACGCCCCGCGCCCAGCCTCGCGACGGGGCCTGGCCATGGCTGATGAATCGCAGGCGCGAGCCTTCCTCGAGTGCCACCACGCAACGTGTGCTGTAGCTGCCGAGGTCGAGACCGACCAAGTAGTTGTAGTGCTTGCCCATCGTCAGCGTTTGGCGGGCTGAACGGCGACTTGTCCTTCGAACCGCAAGTCGACCGAGCGGATGTCGCCGTACTCCTCTTTCCAAGAGTCGATGTACTCGAGAAAGATCTCGAAGCGATGCCGGAAGTGCTCTTCACCCATTTGCAGGTCTACGGCCCGCTGCTCGCGGACGGTTGTCACTTGCGCATTGCGCGGGTCGGAGAGGTCAATCTCCGAAAGCTGAGAGCTATACGCAGGCTCGCCGCTGTCGAGGTCGCTCACCAGGGTGTCGAGAAGGCCGAGGCGCAAACGGCGCTCACCCAGCGTCATACCCGGCGTGATACCGCGGCTGACCGGCAAAGAGTAGTCGGCCCCCGGCGGCACGCGCAGGAAAACGCCGGCGGCATCGATCAGCTTGAGGGCCTCGCTTGCCCCATCGCTTGCTTGCGCGTCCCTTGCTTGCGCGTCGCTTGCTTGTACCCTCACGAACGCGACCGGTTGCCGCTCGTCGATGTGGACGTGGATCTCGTTCGACCACACGCGACGGACATACGCGTCCTTGACCCACGGAATCTCGAGCAGAGCGCGGTAACGGCGATCGAGCGGCACGTGGCCGAGGCCCGCGCCCATGTCGCCCATGAAAACCTGCTCGACGGCGGAAAGCGCGACGTGGTTGAGCCCGGTGACTTGAAGGCCGCTCAAGTCGGAGGCGAACCGGAAGCGGGGACTCGAGTCGAGAAAATAGTCGATCGAGCGCACCGAGGCCAGCGCCAGCCCCGCCGTGAGGACGGCTAGGAACAGCCAACCGGCGATCGGACGCAACCAACTGACCGCGCCGCGCCGTACCCGAATCGGCTTGTCGCGCCGCAAGTACCCGGAGGAGTCCGGGGCGCTTCGCCGTCCTTGTGAAGGCTTACCTGGCATTCGCTTCTACTTCCCTTCCCTGCTCTCGTGGACCATCCCGGAACGGTCTTCTCGCGGCCCCTCAGCGGGCAGTCGTTACCTTGCTTTCCCTCAACGCGAGACGATTGAGCAGCTTGGGGCCGGCCTGCGAGATATTGCCGGCGCCGAGCGTGAGGATTGCGTCCCCGGGCTTGGCGGCCTCGACCGCCCGCTCGACGGCCTCCTCCATCGACGGAATGTAGCGAGCCGCCGGGTGACCGGAATCGACGATCGCCTGCGTCAGCGTCTCGCCATTGGCCCGCGGGATCGGTGATTCGCCGGCGCTGTAGATATCGAGAACGTACAGCTCGTCGCAATCGCCGAAGCAATTCGCGAAGCCGTCCATCAACTGTGCCGTGCGCGAATAGCGGTGCGGCTGGAAGACGACGTGAATGCGGTTGAACTCGCACACCCGCGCCGCCGAAAGAGTGGCCGCGATCTCGGTCGGATGGTGGCCGTAGTCGTCGATCACCGTGACGCCGCCCTCTTTACCCCGCACCTGGAAGCGGCGGTCAACGCCGGTGAAGGCCGCGAGACCTTGGCGGATGCGGTTGGGCTCGATTTCAAGCTCCAATCCAACCAACACGGCAGCCATGGAATTCAGCACGTTATGATGCCCGAACGCGCGCACCTCGAACCAGCCCAGATCGTCGCCGCGAAAGCTCAGCCGGAAGCGGCTGCCCGCGGGACCGCAATTCATCTCGGTCGCGACAAGGTCGGCGTCGGGGGAGACGCCGTAGGTCCGCACCCGCCGCCGGATACGCGGCAGCACAGCTCGGATGTGCGGGTCGTCGATCGCCAGAATCGCCGAGCCGTAGAACGGGACCTTGTTGGCGAACTCGACGAAGGCATCGACGAGACCCTCAAAGGACTGATAGTGGTCGAGGTGCTCTTCGTCGATCGAGGTGATGACGGCCTGGATCGGCGCGAGCTTCAGGAACGAGCCGTCGCTTTCGTCGGCCTCGACCAGCAGCAGGTCGCCCTTGCCGAGGCGGGCGTTCGAGTCCATGGCGTCGACGCGGCCACCGACGACAACGGTCGGGTCTTTCTTCGCCTTGCTCAGCACCGCCGCGGTAATCGATGTCGTGGTCGTTTTGCCGTGGCTGCCGGCGATCGCGATGCCGTACTTGAGCCGCATCAACTCGGCAAGCAGTTCGCCGCGGGGGATGAGCGGCACTTGCGAGTCGCGGGCGGCGCGGCGCTCGGGGTTCGACTCGGGGATGGCCGAACTGATCACGACGGCATCGGCGCCCTCGATGTTGGCGGCGGCGTGGCCTTCGAAGATCGCCGCCCCCATGGCCGCGAGCCGTTCGGTGACGCCCGAGCCCTTCAGGTCCGAACCGCTAATCGTGTAGCCGAGGTTCAACAGGATCTCGGCGATCCCGCTCATGCCGATGCCGCCGATCCCGACGAAGTGGATGTGGCGGTGCTTTAGATTGATGTCGTTAAAAAACATGCGCGTGCTGTTTCGTTTCCGCTACTCTGGCTCAAGCGTACTCTTGCTTGGGGATGCCGGCCAGCTCTTCCATCAGGTCGGCGGCACGGTCGGCGGCGCGAGGCCGGGCCTGGCTGCGGGCGGCTTCCTCCATTCTCGCAAGGTCAGACGGGTTTTCCCAAAGGGTTTCGATCTCTTCGACCAGCTTCTTGCCCGTCACCTCATCGTTCATCACCACGCGGGCCGCGAAACCCTGCTCTTGCTTGCGGGCGTTGGCGAGCTGATGCTGGTCGGCGGCGAAGGGGTAGGGCACCAACACCGAGGCGCGTCCGGCGGCGTTCAACTCCGCCACCGCCGAGGCACCGGCACGGCAAATGACGATGTCGGCTTCGACGAATAGAGTAGGCATATTGTCAAAGAAAGGCGCTACTTTGGCGTCGGCTTCGTACGAGGTGTACGCGGCCTGGACTTCCTTGTACTCCCGCGCGCCGGTCTGGTGGATGAAGCGTATGTCATCAAGCCGCCCCTTGCCCTTCCAGATCGGCAACGATTCAACCAGCGCCTGATTCAACCGCCACGCACCCTGGCTGCCGCCCGTAATGAGAACGGTGAACGGACGGCGCACCTCGCGGCGCGGCACGGAGAAAAACTCCTCGCGGATGGGAATCCCGGTGACCTCCGCGCGACCGAACGGGAAGTAGCGTTGTGCCTTCGGATGGCATACAAGCGCACGCGAAGCGAATCGGCCGGCCAGACGATTTGCGAGGCCGGGCCGTGCGTTGGGGTCGAGAATCAATATGGGTGTCTCTCGCATAAGTGACATCAGCATTAGCGGTCCCGAGGCATAGCCTCCAAGGCTGAGCACCGCCCGCGGATGGTGGTGGTCGAGAATCGCCGCGGCTTCGAGCAGTGCCGCCGGCATCCGCCCAAGCGTGCGCAATCGCTCGACGATCGAGAGGCCCTTGAGCGCGCCGGTCCGCACGTATTCGATCGCGAATCCCGCGTCGGGAACGAGGCGGCTTTCCTGGCCGCGACGCGTGCCGACGAAGACACACTCGTGTCCGCGCCGTGCGAGGTGGCGGGCCACTTCAATACCAGGGAAGACGTGACCACCGGTTCCTCCGGCTGCAAGCAAGAACTTCGCCGCATGCATTCCCAAACCCTCATCAAGCGCCGTTTCACTCCGCGTGCTGGCTGACGTTGAGCAACACGCCCGACGCCGTTAGGGCCATCAACATGGCCGACCCTCCGTAACTGATAAACGGCAGCGGCATGCCCTTGGTCGGCAGCAGCGCCAGCACAACACCGATGTTGGCCAGCGCCTGGCACACGATCATCGCCGTGAGACCGATGGCTAGAAAGCGGCCGAAACCTTCCGGCGCCTGCATCGCCGCTCGCAAGCCGCGCAACAGGATCAGGCCGAAGGCCAACACGACGAGCGATGCCACGATGAACCCGGCCTCTTCGCAGATCAGCGCGAAGATGAAATCGGTGTGCGCTTCCGGCAGAAAGCGCATCTTCTGACGCCCTTCCATCAAGCCTTGTCCCCACAAACCACCGCTGCCAACGGCGATCTGCGCTTGCAAGATCTGGAAACCCGCACCGGTGGGATCGGACTCGGGATTCAGGAACGTCAACAGCCGCTGGACGCGGTAGGGCTCGAGCCAAACGCCCAGGAAGAACGCCGGAACCAGCAACGCCGTTCCCACCACGAAATAGATGAGCCGCAATCCCGCCGCCCACAGCATGACCGCGGCGATCAACAGCAACACGATGGCGCCGCCGAGGTCACGTCCCGCCACAACGAGCAAACACAGCGCTAGAGGCACGAAGATCACGCGCAAGAACGTGCGCTTTTCGTTCAATTGGCCGGCGTGCTTTTCGAGCGCGAAAGCCAGGAACAACACAAGCGCCAGCTTCGCCAACTCCGACGGCTGGAACGATACGCCCCAGACGCGCAGGAAGCGGTTGGTGTTCGCGGCCTGCGCTCCGAGCAACACGGCGACAAGCAAGGTAATCGCAACCGCCAACACGAGAACGATGACCTTGGGGTTGTTCAGCCGGCGGTAATCGAGAAACATCAGCACACGCATGGCGGCCAGCCCGAGCAGCACGGCGACAACCTGGCGCAACACCCTTTCAAACGAGGTGTCCTCGCCGCCCGCCGTGGCGCTGAAGACCATGACCAAGCCGAAGAACACGAGGGTCAGCACGGTTCCGCACAGAATCCGGTCGTAGTGAAGTTGTTTCGGCATGGGCGTTACCGCAAAGCAGCCACGAGTTCCTTGAAAGCGCGTCCGCGTTGCTCGTAGCTGCGAAATTGATCGAAGCTGGCGCACGCCGGGGCCAGGAGAACGGTATCGCCGGACCGGGCGTGGCGGCGCGCGTAATCGACGGCGCGGTCGAGAGTGTTGAGTTGTTCGCGTGGTACGGAGCCGTTGAGCTGGTGGTCAAGTTTTTCCGCTGACTGTCCGATAAGCAGGGCGCCGCGCGCGCGTTCGCGCAACGGCGCGCTCAATTCGCCGTAGTCGGAGCCTTTGTCGCTGCCTCCCAAGATGACCCAGAGGCCGCCGTCGAACGCTTCGATGGCTTTCAAGGCGGCATCGACGTTGGTGGCTTTCGAGTCGTTGTAGTAGTCGACGCCGTCGAGCTTGCGAACGAACTCGAGCCGGTGCTCGACGGGGCGGAAGGTCTTGACGCCGGCCGCGATCGACTCCGTGGGCAGGCCGGCTAGACGGCTTGCGGCGATGGCGGCCAGCGCGTTCTCCAAATTGTGCGCACCGCGAATCGGCAGGCGAGTCTCGACAACGGGTTTGCCGTCGAAGGTGATCCATTCGCCCTCGACGCGCGCGCCCGCGGGGTCCGGAGTGGGGCCCGGAGCGGGATCGATGGCCGGATTGGGCTGCGTCCGGCTGAACCAGCACACTTGGCCCGGCGCGGCGCCGGCGAAACGGCGGCAGGTGTCGTCGTCAGCGTTGAGCACGACGTAGTCGGCGGACGTCTGCGCTTGCAGGATGCGCTGCTTGGCGTCGGCGTAGGCCTCGAACGTCCCGTGACGGTCAAGATGGTCGGGCGTGACGTTGAGCACCACGGCAATGTGCACCGGGAAGCTGGTGGTCGCTTCGAGTTGGAAGCTCGATAGCTCGAGAATGTTCCAGCGCTCGTCAGTCGAGCCGTCGACCATCGCCAGCAACGGCGTGCCGAGGTTGCCCCCGGTGCGCGCCTCCCAGCCGGCTGAGAGAAAGATGTGGCCAATGAGCGACGTGGTGGTGGTCTTGCCGTTCGTACCGGTCACGCCGATGACGGGGCCCCGCAGGAACTCCGCCGCCAGTTCCAACTCGCCCATGACGGCGACGCCTTTGCGGCGGGCGTCGGCGAGGGCAGGCAGGTCCCAGGGGACGCCGGGCGACGGGATGATCAAGTCCTGCTCGGTGAAGAGCGAGTCGGGGTGACCGCCCAACGCGAAGCGAACGTTCAGATCGCTCAGCTCTTCGACCGCGGGAGCCAGTTCCGCGGCATGCTGCCGCTCAGTGACGGTGACGCTTGCGCCGCGCGCGGCGAGAAAGCGAGCCGCTTCCCGGCCGGACACTCCCAGCCCAACGATCAATGCTCTTTGTCCTTCCAGCTTCATCGCAGTTTCACCGCAGCTTCAGAGTGCTCAACGCCAACAACGCCCACACCAGGCCGGCGATCCAAAAACGCGCAATGATCTTCGACTCCGGCCAGCCCAGCGCCTCGAAATGATGATGCAGCGGCGCCATCTTGAAAATCCTCTTGCCGCGCAGCTTGTAGCTGCCCACTTGCAGGATCACCGACAGCGCTTCCAAGACGAAAACACCGCCGACGAACAGCAGCAGGATCTCCTGCTTGATCAACACCGCCACCGTCCCGAGCGCGCCCCCGATGCCCAGCGAGCCGACATCGCCCATGAAGATCTCGGCCGGGTGCGCGTTGTACCACAAGAAGGCAAGGCTCGCCCCGACCATCGCGCCGCAAAAGATCGTCAACTCGGCCGCTTGGGGAACGCGGGCGATGTCGAGATACGTGGCGATTTCGCGGTGGCCCGCCACGTAGGCCAACACCGTCAGCGCGCCGGCGGAGATGATCGTTAGCCCGATCGCGAGCCCGTCGAGGCCGTCGGTGAGGTTGACCGAGTTCGTCGATCCCGCCAGCACGAGGAACAGAAACACGAACAGCAGCGAAAAGCTCAGCGGATAGGTCAGCGGACTCGCCATGAGCGACTCGATGATCAAGTTGGGCCGCAGGTTTTTGAAGAATGGCAGCACCAGCCGTGGGTCGTAGTCCCCCTGCGAAAAGAGCCAGGCCAGGCTCGCCACAATCGCCAGTGTGACCAGCAGTTGCAGCGCGATCTTGCGCCGGGCGGTGAGGCCGAGGTTCTTGCCACGCCGGATTTTCAAATAGTCGTCCAGAAAACCGATGCCGCCGAAACCGAGCAGGCCAAGCAGCGCGATCCAAATGTAGGTATTGCGCAGGTTGGCCCACAGCAGCGTCGGGACAAGAATTGAAACGTTGATTAACAGGCCGCCCATGGTGGGCGTGCCGGCCTTGGAGCGATGCGATTCGGGACCGTCCTCGCGAATCGGCTGGCCGACTTGGAACTCGCGGAGGCGGCGAATCAGCCACGGGCCGAGCAGCAGTCCCAGGCCGAGAGCGGTGAGGCTGGCGAAGGCGGTGCGGGTCGTGATGTAGCTGAAGACGCGAAACGGGCTGAAGTAATCGAAGAGCTGTTCGTAGAGAAGATGAAAAAGCATTGCCCGTTCGTTCTTTCTTTCGGCCCGCGCTTTCAGTCCGCGAGCCGTTCGTTCACTCGTTCGATTCTCTGCTCGGAGTCGCGGACCTCAGGCGCTCTTCGACGACGCGAAGCGCCTGCTCCAATTCGACTCCCCGCGATGCCTTGAACAACGCTACGTCGCCGGGCATTAGCAAATCCGCCAGGTACTCACCCGCGGCCTCGGGCTTCTCGAAAAAGGCGGCCTGCTGCTTCGAGAGACCACTCTCGACCGCTGCTTGCACCATCTGCTCGGCGTGGCCGGTTACGCCGACCAAGAAATCCACGCCCTCGGTCACAGCGGTCCGGCCCACCTCTCGATGCAGTTCTTCGGTGCCTTCTCCAAGCTCGCGCATCTCGCCCAGCACGGCGATGCGGCGCTTCGCCTCGGTTGCGCCGAGGGCGTCGAGCATCGAGGCCATCGCAAGCGGGTTGGCGTTGTAGCAATCGTTCAATACCAGCACGCCGCCGATCTCGAGGAGTTCTCCGCGCATTCGCGACGCGGTAAGCACGCGCACGGGGCCGACGAGCGCGGCGGGCTCGACGCCGAAGACCGATGCCGTGGCGATGCCGGCGAGGACGTTGAGGACATTGTGCCGGCCCATCAGCGGGCTCTCGAACCGCGTGCGTTCCTCACTGAACCGCGAACGAAGCTCAAACACGGCGCCGCGCGCGCCAAGCATTTGCACGTTGACGGCGCGGAAGTCCGCCCCTTCGTCGAAACCGAACGTCCTGCACGGCCCCTCGTGCTCGTCTCCGAACGCGCGCACGCGCTCGTCGTCTGCGTTTAGGACCGCCGTGCCCTCCGGCGGTAGTGACTCGATCAGTTCACGCTTGGCGGACGCGATTTCATCGACCGACGAAAAGTATTCAAGATGGGCGGCGCTGACGTTGGTCACGACACCCACCGTGGGCTCGGCGATCGCGGCCAGCCGGCAAATCTCCCCGCGATGATTCATGCCCATCTCCATCACCGCGATCTCCGCGCCATCGTCGATGCGCAACAGCGAGAGGGGTAGTCCCAACTCGTTGTTGAGATTGCCCTCGGATTTCGAGACGCAGTGGCGCGCGCCAAGCAGAGTGCTGATCGTGTCTTTGGTCGTGGTCTTGCCATTGCTTCCGGTGACGCCGACGACAGGACCTCCCCAGCGTCGGCGAGCCTCGCGTGCCAGAATCCGCAACGCTTCCGCGGGATCGCCGACGGGCAGAATCCGCTCTGGGTCCGCGTGGGCATCGGCCCACTCGCGGGAAGCGACCGCCGCCACGGCTCCGGCCTCGAGAGCCGCGCCGATGAAGTCGTGGCCGTCAAAGCGAGGCCCCCGAATGGCGAAGAAGAGATCTCCCTGGGCGACCGATCGCGAGTCGATCGAGTAGCCCACCGCCTCGCCGCCGAGTGGTCGTTGCGGCACAGGCGGCACGAGCGGCGTTCCCAAGATCGCCGAGATTTCTGAGAGCGGCAGGCGCATTCCATGGTTCCGTCATCGACTCACTATCACCGGGCGAGGGAATTCACTCCATACCCAAGCTCGTGGAGCACCCCAAGGGCCGTTTCGCGGTCATCGAACGGGACCGTCTCGTCGCCGATGGTTTGGTGGGTCTCGTGTCCCTTGCCCGCCAGCAGAACAATGTCGCCGCTCTGCGCGTGCGACAGCGCCAGGCGGATCGCGGCCGCGCGGTCCGGCTCGATCTCGTGTACGGCGTCCACGCGCCGAAGCCCGACCAGAATGTCGTTGATGATGTCGAGCGGGTTCTCACTGCGCGGATTGTCGGATGTAAGAATTACGCGGTCGCTTAGTCGGCCGGCAATTTCTCCCATGGCGGGGCGCTTGGTGCGGTCACGGTCGCCGCCGCAACCGAACATCGCGATCACCCGACCCCGGCTCTTGGATCGAATCAGCAGTGTGCGGGCCGCTCGAATCAGCCGCTGGAGCGCGTCGTCGGTGTGCGCGTAGTCGACCAGCACGACAAACGGCTGGCCGGCGTCGATTTGCTCGAACCGGCCGGGGATGGCGCGGCAGGCGGCGATGCCCCTTTCGATCGTCCCAAGGCTGATGTCGAGCGAGATCGCCGCGGCGATCGCGGCCAGCAAGTTGGCGACATTGAACTCCCCGCTCAGAGCCGAGTAAACCTCCAGCCGGCCGCGCGGCGTGTTGGCTTGGAAGTGTAATTCGTTCAGCCCTACGTCGACGTTCTCGGCCATCACGTCGGATGGGTTCTGAACGCCGAAGGTCAGCTTGGGCGCGTCGACGGTCTCCAAGAACTCCTGGCCCACGGGGTCGTCTTTGTTGATGACGACTACCTTGGGCGGCAAGCCGCCGGCGCCTTCCACAAGATGCCGCTTGGCGCGGGCGTAGTTTTCCATCGTGGAGTGGAAGTCGAGGTGGTCGCGCGAGAGGTTGGTGAAGACGGCAGTATGGAAATCCATGCCGAAGATGCGGCCCAACTCGAGCGCGTGCGAGGAGGCTTCGAGCGTCGCATGCGTTCCACCCTGCTGATCGAGATCCTGAAGGTAGCGCGCCAGATCGAGCGATTCCGGAGTCGTGTTGACGGCGCGGATTTGGCGGTCGCCCACCTTGTGCTCGATCGTGCCGAGTCGGGCCGTCTTCAAGCCCGCCGCGTCGAGAATCGCATCGATCAAGTAGACGGTGGTCGTCTTTCCGTTGGTGCCGGTGACGCCGGTGAGCTTCAGGCGGCGGTCGGGACGGCCGTAGAACTCCAAAGCGGCTTGGGCCAGCGCCCGGCGACCGTGTGGAACGCGAACCCAATTGCCGCGGAGCTTGGCCGGCGCTTCGCGCTCACTGACCACTGCCAGGGCACCGGCGGCCAGGGCCGGCTCGACGAACCGATGCCCATCCACATGCTCGCCGGGAAACGCGAAGAAGAGTTCGCCGGGGCGGAGCTGCCGTGAGTCGTATTGCAAGCCTTTGACCTCGCGAGACGCCAGAGGATGGCCGGCTTTGACGGCGGGACCCAGAAGCTGCCGCAGTGTCATCATTGCGCTCTCAGCGCCTCCCGCGCGTGCGGCTGGAGCTCCTCGGGTTGGAACTCGACCGTGACCGGCCGGCCGGATTGAATCGGCGTCCCCGCCGCGGGCCACTGGCGCAACGCCGTGCCGCGGCCGCGCACCCGCAGCCGCAACCCAAGCGCCGAGGACTGGCTTACGACCTCGCGAACCGAGCGGCCCTGGAAGCTGGGAAGCACGCCCGCAGCCACTCGGATAGCCACCGGCTCCGGCGGCGACAGCTCTTCGGTGAGCACTTCGGGCTCCGGCATCGTTGCGCGCCCTTCGACCGGCTCTTGCGCAGAAGGGGCGGGTGCCGCCGACGGCTGGGTTGCCGGGACGTGCAGAGCGAGCTGCATCTGTGGCAGCGGGGCTCCCGGCGCCAAGGCGACCACGCGCTCTCCGGCCGGGGTGTACTCGAGCGGCGCCGCGCTCGCGCTCTCCTCCGCCGCGGCTTGCTTGTCACCCAGGAAATCCGCCAGCAACTCTTGCGGTACGCTTGGCGGTTTGGCCGGCTTCGGGGCGAGCGGCATCTGTAAAGGCACGTCGCGGAAACGCAGCGCCTCGGTCGCCACGCGCGGAAAGACCGGCGCCGCGACCAAGCCGCCGTAATGCTTGCCAACCGGCGAGTCGAGAACGACTACAACCGCGATCGACGGGTCATTCACCGGGGCGAAACCGACGAAACTGGACACGTAGGCCGTCTGCGAGTATGTGCCGGTTTCGTCGTCGACCTTCTGGGCCGTGCCGGTCTTGCCGCCCACGCGGTAGCCGGGCGTTTGCGCCAACCGAGCCGTGCCCTGCAGCGCGGTTCGCTCCATCATGCCGCGCAGAGTCGCGGCGGTCTCGGGGCTTAGGATCCGCCTAGCCGGCCCTGAGGGGGGCTCTTCGCCGCGGCCGTCGGGATGAACCATCTTATCGATCAGCCGCAGGTCGACGAGAAGCCCACCGTTCGCGATGGCACTGACGGCGCGCCCAAGCTGCACGGCGGTCACGCCAACTTCCTGCCCAATCGACACGGACCCGATCGACGTACTGCTCCAGCCGGAGGGAGGCCGGACCAAACCCTCCGCCTCGCCCGGCAGAGGCAGCTTGGTGGCCGAGCCGAAGCCAAATCGCCGGATGTATTCGTACAACCGGTCAGGTTGCAGCCGTAGCCCCAGCTTGATCGTCCCGACGTTGCTCGAACGCGCCAGCACGTCGGCGACGGTAAGGAAGCCGAATGGCTTGTGATCGCGGATACGCCGGGACCCGATATAGATGGCGCCATTCTGACAGTCGATTAATTCGTCGGGCGTGGCAAGCCCTTCTTCGAGAGCAGCGCCGAAGGTGATGAGCTTGAAGGTCGAGCCGGGCTCGATCATGTGGCTGACGGCGTAGTTCTGGCGGCGGTCGACATCGGCCTGACCCCGCACCGGCTCATTGGGGTCGAACATCGGCCAGCTAGCCAAGCCCAGCAGATCGCCGTTGTTTGGGTCGAGAATGACGATGGTCCCGGCAATGGCTTGGGTCTCGTCGATCGCCCGTGCCAGCTCCCGCTCGGCTAGCATCTGGATGCGCTGGTCGATCGTCAGCACCAAGTCAAGGCCAGGCACGGGCTCCTGGGTTACGCGGCTTTCGTAGCGCTTTCGCAGCGCGTCGAGGTGGACGAGCCGCTTCCCCGGCCGGCCCCGCAACTGCTTTTCGTAGTACTGTTCGAGCCCGGCGAGCCCGGTATGATCGACGCCGACCGCGCCCAGAATGTGGGACGCGCCCGTGCCCTTGGGGTAGTAGCGCTTGCTTTCTTTCTCGAAGTGCAGAGCGTCGAGGGGCAGCTCCCGCACGCGTTCGGCTTGGCCCGGCTCGGCCAAGCGTTTGACCCACTGAAACTGCGTCTTCGTCAGCTTGTCGGCAAGAGTGTCCGGATCGATGCCGAGCACTTCCGAGAGCAGCTCGGCCGTGGTCTGCGGGTTCGCGACTTTGCTGGGGAACACCCCGATCGAGTCCACCGGGGTGCTGCGCGCCAGCTCGACGCCGAAGCGGTCGAAGATCTCACCCCGCTTGGCGCCGATCTCGATAACCGACTCTTGCTGCTTTTGTGCTTGCTGGACGAACCCCTCGGTGCGCCGAACCTGCAAGTCCCAAAGGCGAAACAGGATCAGGCCGATCCAGAGAGTACAGGCGAAGCCGAAGAGAATGAGCCGGACGCGGGGGTGACGCTCAGAGCGACGCAGCAGAGAGGCAAACCCGGCCACAGGCGGTCGGGCGCTCCGTCTGGAAACGGGACCGAGCCTTTGGCGGGCGCTTCCCATCAAAGAACCAAACCGGCATAGCTGCCTAAGACGGCGGACTGAAAGCGGAGTTCACCGGAACTTTGTGTCAAGGCCCGCTAGGGCCGCGATTCTGAGCCAGCGCGCTCCGTCCCTCCACGGGGGCAATGGTGCGGTTCTGCCAGGCAAACCTCTCCGGCGGGGTGGCGGCGAGACCCTGCCGTGGCGCCAGTGCCGTGACGCGGCGCAGGTCGCTCAACACCGCCTGCCGAACCTTCAATTGATCCTGCACTTCCACCATCTGCTGACGCGTCTGCGCAAGCGTCTCTATCCGGTAGCCGGATGCCCGTAACAGCGGCCGCGGCGCCAACACCACCACCAGTAGTGCCAGGCCCAGCACGCCAGCGCCGACCAGTTGCAGCCACATGGCCTTGCTCTTGGGGTCGGGCAGCCGCCGTACTTGCGAGTTGTCGATCGTCTTGACGTGGAAGTAGACATCCTCCATCGGCAATGGATGGAAGGCGGTCGGGCGCTTCGACAGGCCCGCCCGTACCGAACGGCTCGCCGGCACGCCGTCGTAGACGAAGCCACGCGCACGGCCAGTCGATGTCCGGCCGGTAGATGGCCAGCCGGCCGATGTACGGCGGGCGGATGGACCTCTAGCCCGGCCTTGTTCAAATCGGCTTTCGGACGCGTTGAGATCGAACTCGATGACGCCGGCGGGACTCGCTCCCCTCGACAAGCGCGGTTCCACTAGTTGAGCGAGAGCCATGTCTCCTGCGTCCTTTCCGCGGCGCGCAGCTTGGCGCTGCGGCTGGCCGGGTTTTCCTCGAGTTCCGCTTCGCCGGGCCGTACGACCCGCCGCGTCAAGATCGTCAGCATGTTCCGCGCGTCCCACAGCCGAAACGACTGCTTCACCCGCCGGTCTTCATGCGAGTGGAAGCTGATGATGACGAAACGCCCTCCGGGCGAGAGAAGCTGTGGCGCGTTTTCGAGGAGTCGCTCCAGCTCTTCCAACTCGCCGTTAACGGCGATGCGCAGGGCTTGGAAGGTCCTCGTGGCCGGATGGATCCGCCAGCAAGCCGCTCTGGGAGTCGTTCGGGGAACGGCCTTTCTCACGATGTCGGCCAGATGGACGGTGTCGCGAATGGGCCGCCCCCAAACGATGGCTTTAGCGATTCTTCGGCTTCTTCGTTCGTCACCGAATTCGTATATCAAGTCGGCCAGGCTCTTCTCGTCGTAGTGATTGACGATATGCTCGGCCGTCAACTCCTGGCTCTGGTCCATGCGCATGTCGAGCGGGCCTTCGCGTTGGAAACTGAAGCCCCGCTCGGCCGCTTCGAATTGCCCCCGCGACAAGCCCAGGTCGGCCACGATGCCCTGCACCGGGCGGGCTTCCCCTACGATGTCGGCAATGGCTCCGTAGCTGTCGTGCACCAAAGTTACCTTGTCCCGAAAGGCGTGAAGACGCTCTCGGGCCGACTCCATCGCGTCGGCGTCCCGGTCGATCGCGATGAGCCGGCCCGAGTGGAGGCGTGCCAGTATCGCCTCTGCGTAACGGCTCTCACCCAACGTGCAATCCACATACGTCCCGGCCGAATCGATCTTGAGATACTCCAAAACCTGGGGCAGTAGAACCGGATAGTGCGCCAATCACTACACTCCCAGGTTGGCGGCATGCTGTAGGTCCTCGGCCGTCAATTGATTCGCCTTGGCGGACTCGTCGAACTTGTCGGCAGTCAAAACGATCATGTGATTGGACTGCCATAGAATCTTGACTTCGCCCCTCATGCCCGCGGCTTCCCGCAAAACCGCGGGCACAAGGATGCGGCCTTGGTTGTCCAAGGTCTCTTCTGCCCCAAACCGATTTGCCTGGAACAGAATCTTGTCCTTCACGACGCCGTCAGACTCCTTGCCCTCCGGCGATTTTTCAGATAACCTAGCTTCAACGGTTTCCCACTCGCGAAGAGGAAACAACTTCGCGCGAGCGCCGTCAAGGCTGGTGATGAAGATGGTGGCGTCCCGATATTGCTCCTCGAGTTTTTGGCGGACCAGGGCGGGCAGCTTGAGTCTGCCTTTTTCGTCCACCCGCCCGGTCTGTATGCCTCTGAACATGCTTGAAGACCGCTATCGCCTGAGGAGGAACGATTCGGGTCAACCACTTTGGTCCAATTTTGGCTACTGTTAACCACTATCGACCACTGCAAGGATCGCCGATTCTGAGCCGTTTGTCAAGCGTTATCTTCAAAAAAATGTTGGGGTTACGACCACTATTCAAGATATTGTACTGACTGTAGTCCGCATACCATATCTTGTGTTATGTGGGAGTGGTTGCGGGTAAGCGCAACTGGAAGGGCCAAACAAAACTGGCGTTCCAGTTGTGCCTGACAGGCCACTGTGGGCCACCTACGATCGAGATTATGCGGACGAGTGAAAAGCGGGGAGATGATGCAGGAAGTGATCGAATCAATCGTTAAGGGTCCGTTCACGCTGACCCCCGAGAACGTCTACCACATCCCCTCGAAGCCGCTGGGTGCTCTTCGCGTCGCCGGGATGGTAATGGTTAGCCTGCTGGCGGGTTGCGCGGTCGAGACGGAGTACGTTGTCAACACGATCGCAGATGTGTCCGACGCCAATCCCGGCGACGGCACGTGCGCCGGCGGCGGTGGCAACGTCTGCTCGGTGCGGGCCGCGATAGAAGAAACGAATACCCACCCCGCAGGCGAGTTGGTCCGAATTACTATCCCCGAGGGCGTCCATGAGCTCACCGGGGACCCGTTGAACCTCACGCACGACTCTGTGATCATCCGGGGCGCCGGGCGCGACGCTACGGTTGTCCAGCAGACCAGTTCCGGCAGCAACGTCCTTAGGATTACCGGGCCGGACGATATCCTCGTAGAGGCGCTGACGCTGACTGGCGGCGGTCTGACGGGAATCGGGCCCGGCGGCCAGGCCGGCGGCGGCGTTTTCGTCGACGGTGCCGGCTACCGAGTGACGCTCGACGAGTGCCGCATCAGCAACAACAACGCGGCCTGGTTAGGCGGCGGTATTTACGCGCAAGGCAACGGCATCCTCAACGTCCTGAACTGTGTGGTGGAAGAGAATGATTCGACGGGTGACGGTTGCGTGTCGGGCGGCGGAGTGAGTGGGGGCGGCGGCATCGCGACCAACGGTCCGACGTTGAGTCTGATCCAAAGCGAGGTCCGCGACAACTGCGGCAGTAACGGCGGAGGCATCCGACTCATCGGGGGGGGGTGAATCACCTCATCCTACGTTCGACCATAGCGGGCAACGGCTCGGCCACCCAAGGAGGCGGGTTGCATGCATCAGGCGGCGCCGCTGGCCGCATCGAGGACAGTACGATCGCCGAGAACTCAGGACCGGGTGTCGCGGGAGTTTACGTCAGCGGCAGCGGTTTTTCGATTATCAACGTCACCATCGCAGGTAATGCAGGCAACGCAGGCAACCAATCGTTCTTGGCCGAGACCGGTGGCATCCTGAGCACGAACAGCGCCCTGGTCGGCCTAACCAATACGGTGATCGCGGACAATGACGGATTGATCGACGACTGCTCCGGTCCATTCTTGTCGGGCGGCGGGAATTTCTTCGGCGAGGACGACGCGAGTTGTACGTTCGCCGAAGGACCATCGGACATTCTCAATGGCGGCGACCCCGATCTTGGCGCTCTCGGCTTGAACGGCGGGGCGACTCGTACGATGGTTCCCAACGCGAATAGCCCACTGGTCGATAACGGCACTACAGGCTGCGCCCCGATCGACCAGCGCAACAGCGAGGCGCCGGCGGGAGGGGGCTGCGACATCGGGGCGGTCGAACGATAATGGACCGCCGCCGGCCAAGGCGATTCGCGAATCGTTCACGGAGCTGCAGGCGGAACTCGATACCGTAGGGCCGCTCTCAGGCGCGCCATCTTGGAGCGACCGCTGCCGCAACGCGTCGAGATCCTAGCCGTCAATGGCATCGGGCCAAGCATTGGCATGGGCATGGGCAACTAGCTGTTCCGCCGCATGCTGGGCGATGCGCAGCCGGAAGAATGGCAGCCAGCCGAGCCGCGGGCGCGGCCCGAAGACCCGAGTGTCGACAGCGTTGAAACAAACCAGCGAGTTGAATCGGAAGTACTGGGACGCGCTCGTCCCGGTCCACGCCGCGAGCTGCTTTTACGATGTGGAAGGGTTTCGCGCCGGGCGGTCGAGCCTGCATAGCATCGAAGCGGAGGCGGTAGGGAACGTCGCCGGGAAGTCGCTGCTCCATCTACAGTGCCACTTCGGGCTGGATACGTTGAGTTGGGCTCGGTTGGGTGCCGAAGTCGTAGGCATTGACTTCTCCGCGACTGCCGTGGCGCGGGCCAGGGAATTGGCGAAGGAGGCGGATCTTGCCTCGCTCGCTGCGTTCGTACACCACGATGTGCTGGATCTGAGATCGGCGCTGGACCGCGAGTTCGACATCGTCTTCACCTCCTACGGGACGATCACCTGGCTGCGCGATCTCGAAGCCTGGGCTCGTGCGATCGCGCGATCCTTGAAGCCGGACGGCTTCTTCTATATCGTCGACAATCATCCGACGTCCTACCTATTTCAAGCCGACGAAGAAGGTCACGTCGCCCGGCGCTACGACTATTTTCACAGTCCCGAACCGCTGCAACTGGAACCCCAACCGGACTACGCGGACACGGATCACACCACCCTTGCGGCCGAGGCGTGGATCTGGTCTCTATCAGATCTCTTCGGGGCTCTGGAGAGGGCGGGGCTCGTTGTTTATGAGTTCAAGGAGTACCCGCGAACCGTTTACAAGCAATTCCCTCAAATGCGCGAAACGAGCGACGGTTACTGGGAGCTATCGGCCGAGGAGCTGGATCTACCGCTGTTGTTTTCGCTCAAGGCGCGGCGGGAGGGAGGAACAGAGCAGCGCCTCTAGATGGGCCGCCGCGGTGACCGGCGGCGCTTACGAACTTGGCTTTCTTGTTACCGGCGGTGGCGGCCGACCCCGCCTTTTCACGCAGCGTAGAGTGAGGGGTCAGCCGCTCCCATCGCGGTCCGCGTAGCGCTTGAGAATGAGCGCCCCGTTGGTGCCACCGAAACCGAAGGAGTTCGTCAACACGTACTCCATCTCCATGGCCCGCGTCTGATTGGGAACGAAGTCGAGATCGCATTCGGGTTCGGGGTTGAAGTGGTTCATAGTCGGAGGAGCAACCTGATCACGTAGCGCCAAGGCTACGATACCGGCCTCGAGCCCTCCCGCACCTCCTAACAGGTGCCCAGTCATCGATTTGGTCGAGCTTACAGCCAGTTTGTAAGCGTGATCGCCAAACGTTTTCTTGATGGCCTCCGACTCGACTCGATCGCCCACCGAGGTCGAGGTTCCATGCGCATTGATGTAACTGATCTGCTCAGGCGAGATCCCGGCGTCCTGGATGGCATTCATCATCGCGCGGCAAGCGCCATCTCCATCCTCGAGGAGAAGTAATATGGTGGGCGTCGGCGCTCATGCCGTAACCGACGAGCTCGGCCAGAATCGGCGCGCCCCGCCGCACGGCAAAATCAAGGCCCTCCAAAACGAGGATTCCGGCTCCTTCCCCGACGATGAAACCGTCCCTCTCGGTGTCCCAGGGGCGGGAGGCGTGCGCGGGATCATCGTTGCGGGTCGAGAGGGCCTTCATCGACGCAAACCCCCCGATACCCATCGGCGTGATGGCCGCCTCGGTACCACCACAAATCATTACATCCGCTTCGTCGCGTGCGATGATGCGAAACGAGTCCCCCACCGCGTGTGCGCCCGTCGTACGGGCCGTTGCGATGGCGGAATTCGGACCCTTGGCGCCGGTCCGGATCGACACCTGGCCCGCGGCCAAATTCACGATACTAGCAGGGATAAAGAAGGGCGAGATCCTGCTCGGCCCACCCTTCAGCAGCGCGCGGTGCTCCCGTTCGATAACGTCGAACCCGCCGATGCCGCTGCCAATATGGACCCCCACTCGCTCGGCGACGGCAGGGGTAATCGCAAGCCGTGAAGCTTTGAGAGCGAACTCCGCGCCGGCGATCGCAAAAAAGATGAATCGCCCCATCTTCTTGAGGTCCCTCTTGCCCACATAGTCGAGGGGATCGAAGCCCTTCACTTCGCCGGCGATCCGACAGGAAAAGCCCTCGGGGTCAAACAGTGTGATGGGGCCGATGCCGTTGCGGCCCTCGCGAAGGGCTTGCCAGGTCTCTTCCGTTCCGATCCCCACCGGAGACAGCAGACCGGCCCCGGTAACCACCACCCTTCGCGACAATCCAGTTCCCTCCTATCCGCCGCCAGTTACGAACGGCATTCACTTCTTTTTGACACCGCTTTCCACGTACTTGATGGCGTCGTCCACCGTTCTGATTTTTTCGGCCTGCTCGTCTGGGCTAAGGTCGACCCTGGTAATATCTGTCCCGGCAACGCTGGCCGCACCTACGCTGAGCACCGGCCTCGAGATGTCGGCACTAGTAGTCTAACCCGATAGGATTCATCCGACCTGTGGCTCGTTCAGCCAGCTCGGTGGCCTTTGAAACTCCTCCGGAAGCTTCGTGTCCTTGTCTCCCCGTGCCGAGTTGATCTGCGGCTGACTAAGACCCTTGGCGGTGCTGAGGTCCGCTCCATCGAGCTTCACCGAGGTCCGCTCCATCGAGCTTCACCGCGACGAGAAACGTCCCGTGCAGGTTCGCCTCCCGGAGTTTCGGGTCTTGTTGCAAATGCGGCCATAAAATTTATTCCACGGTCAGGATATGGGTCTTTGACAGGCTCAATGCGAATCACCTGAAAGCCGGCATCCTGCAGGAGACGTTTGAGCTCAGACATCTCATAGTATCGGTAATACATCGACCCTACACCCTCTTGCCGTCTACCCCGGAAGTCTCCTTGACGCACAAATACGTAAAAGATCCCGCCTGGCTTCAACACACGACGTGCATCTCGGAAAGCCTCTACAGGATGATCCACGTGATGGTAGATAGCATGGGCAAAAACCACATTTACCGACTCATCCACAAACGGTAGAGATGCCGCATCAAATTGTTGTAACTGATTATGGTCCCCGCCGTTCCGTTGAGCCGCAAGCCGCAACATTTGTCTTGAGTTATCTCCGCCGAGTACTAGAACATTCGTTTGTTTCTGCCACCACGCAAGAAACTTTCCATATCCTAGTCCGACGTCAATGACACGGAGTGGCTCGTCAGCGGCGGGTTGATGTTCGCGTGCCATCCGAAGAACGTCACTGGCGAGTTGCTCCTCTAAGGGTTGGAGTGCAGGACCCCGCAATTGCATGAATGCGGTTCCGTGTGCATCATAAGCGTCGCGGGTGTCTGGAGATCTCTCAGACATTCAGAATCTCCCAGTGTATCTGTATTCTGCGAGTCATTGGGCTCGTCCCCTAAATCGGCCAACAGCGCATTCTCCGCCTGCCTGAGGGTCTTGAAAGAGATGGTCCGCCATCAGCAGCAAGAAGGATTCGCGCAGGTAATGCCGCGCCGTCAGCACCGAAAGGCCGTTTTCTTTGCCCCAGTCCTCGTTGACGATGGGAGTGAAACGAATCCCTGCACGGTCACTGAGACGGCTTAGGAAGGTGCAAACGCGCTCCCCGTGGCATCCGGTGACCACATAGAAGTCATCCGCTCCCGCCTCCTGTGCGGAGCGAATGACGCGGTCGATCAAGGGGACCCCAAGAATGGGGATGAGGGTTTGCTCTCACCCCTCTGCTGTAGCCGACCACCCTTCCCGGCCGCAATGATTAGACACTTCATGCGTCGAGTCTCAGTCAGGACCACTTCCCCGAAGCGGGACAAGCTCTCAACTTGACCCTAAACCGGGCAGTTGGACTGCACCCGGAGGTACGACACGCCTGATGCTTGTTGCGTCTGTGGAGCGGCGGGAGATCGGTGATGCCTACACGCCTATCGCCTGTGAGCACTTCAGCAAGGTAGTGGTAGCCTAGCACGTTTGCAAAGATCACGTGAGGACGAAGAGGTCGCGGTAGGGATGCCGGTTGCCCGGCATCCCCCCGCACGGATCCGTACGTGCGCGTTGACTCCTACGGCTCCTACCTCGGATGATGGCGGCGCGAACGCTGCCACGCAGCGCCTCACCGCACTCCGCCGAGCCCTCGTGACACAGCGACCCGCCTCTGCGGGCGGACCGTGCCAGGGCACGCCGACGTTTTCCTGGGGCCGGGCCTTGTACGTCCTGGGACATGGGTAACAGAATAACCCAAGCACATGGGTAACACTTTTCTATGTTTCTCCAGGGGAGGGCTCTTTCTCTGCCGCCTCCCCCGACGCCGTGTTTGGAGCGCGAGGCAGCGAGCCCGTAGGGCGAGCGGCGTCGCGCTCCAAACACTCGACCCGCACCCGCCCCCGGCTCCGCGGCAACAACAAGTGCTCTCGGTCCAGACGCGCCAGCAGCACCGGACCAAACCAGATGCGCCAGCCCTGCTCGTCCTGCTCCAATCCCACCGTCTCGCCCGCCAACACCTCACTGAGAAAGATCGCCTGGTTGCTCCAGTGAATATCGCCGTGTTCGTACACCCGCCGCCGCTCGTACCCGTCCGGATACTCCATCTCCGGCAACCGCGCCGGATACTCTCGCTCCGACGGTACATACACGCTCGCCGGCGTCGCCATCCCCAGCGCCTCGTGCGGCCGCTGTTCGTTGTACTCGCACTGGAAACGAGCAAAGGCCCGTTGCTGTCCCCGCGCCGTCGCTTTCGGCGGCCGGGCCGTCTCTTGTTTCAACGTGCGATGCATCCGCTCGTGCCGCCCGTTCTGCTCCGGATGGCCCGGCTCGATGCGTTCCGGCCTCACGCCCAATCGCAAGAACCACACGCTCAGCCGGCTCAGCCCGCCCACCGCCACCGACGCAAACGGCGGCCCGTTGTCGGAGCGCAACGCCCACGGCAGTCCGTACTTGCGAAAGGTCGCTTCCAACAACGGCCGCACGTGCTGGTAGTCGGGTCGTTCCACGGCTTGGCAGCGCAGCAGATAGCGGCTGGCCGTATCCGAGATCGTCAGCGGATCGCAGCGCACTCCGTCGCCGGTGCGGAAGTGTCCTTTGAAGTCGATGGCCCAGACCCGGTTGGGTGCCGTGGCGTCGCTCAGCGTCGAGCTCGGGGTGGCGTAGCGACGGCGGCGGCGTTGGTAGGTGAGCCCGTGGCGTTTGAGAATCGCGCCGATCGTGGACGGCGAGGGCCACGCGTGCTCGGGTTGTTGGCGTTGGAGAAAGGCATGCAGCTTGCGTTCGCCCCAGGTAGGCCGTTGCGCTCGCAGGGCGAGGATGGCGGCCTGCTCGTCGGCGCCGACGGCGTTGGGTTGATGGCGCGGGGCGCGGGAGCGATCGGCAAGACCGGCGACGCCCTCGCGATCGTAGCGCTCCAACCACTTGTAGCCGGTCTTGCGGCTGACGCCGTAGATGCGGCACAGATCGGCGACCGATTCGTCGCCGGCTTGGACTTCCCTCACGAAATTCACTCTTTCGTCGTGCACACGAGTCTCCTTCCAGGCCAAAACAGAATGTCCTCCTTCTGTTCTGGATTGTCTGAAATCTGTTACCCATGTGCTCGGGTAGATCTGTTACCTATGTCCTCGGGACGTACCCCTTTCCCTCCCGATCCTCCGCCGCCGGTTACCCCACCTTGGTTCGGACCCTTCGTCAGTACCATGGCCCGGTCCGACTCCTCCGCGACGGACAGTGGGGCGTGCGGCCTTGGCCTTCACCCACCGGCCTGCCGCAGGGGGCGAGGGACACGCAGGCAGGCAATCCGGCAGGCCGGTTTCACTGACTGTCGAGGTTGCGGCCCCCGGTTCACAAGGACTGGCAGGAACCCCAGCGGTCTGCGCTTCCCGCCTGTTGCATTCTGCTATCTTGAACAGCGTTGCACGTCGTTAGCGAAGACCATTCGATCAATAAAGACCCGCGCGAGCGCGTGAAGTATATCGGCTTCACCGTCACGGTCGGGCTGTTTCTGCTGCTCAACTTCACGGGTCTGTTCCGCTACATCCTGGGCATCGATACAGCGATCATCCTGACGCTGTTGGCCGGGTACAAGACCTTCCAGCGCGCCATCGGCGAGCTGCTCGAGAAGCGTATCTCGGCCGACTTGGCGATCTGCATCGCCGCGGTGGCAGCGCTGTCCGTCGGCGAATACCTGGTCGGCGCCGAGGCCATGTTCATCATGCTGGTGGGCGAGGGCCTCGAGGCCTACGCGGCCGGACGAACCGAAGCCGCCATCCACAAGTTCGTCGAGCGCTTGCCCCGCCGCGCGCGCGTGCTTCGCGAGGGCGAGGAGTTGGAAGTCTCCGTCGAGGAGTTGACGCCCGGCGACCTCGTGGTCGTGCGCGCCGGGGAGCGTATCTCGGCCGACGGGCTGATCGAAGCAGGCCAATCGAGCGTCGATGAGAGCCCGATCACGGGCGAGTCGGTTCCGCGCGACAAGGCCGAGGCCGACGAGGTCTACTCGGGTACGCTCAACGGCCATGGCCTACTTCACATCCGCGTGACACACGCCGGCGAAGACAGCACCCTGGCGCGCGTGGTGCATCTAGTCGAGGACGCAAAGACCCGCAAAGCGCCGGTCGTCCGCCAGGCCGACCGCTACGCGCGTTACTTCCTGCCGGCGCTGCTGCTGGCGGCGGGCGCCACCTATTACTTCACGGCCGACTGGCTGCGCATGGTGGCGGTGTTGATCGTGGGCTGCCCGTGTGCGCTGATCCTGGCAACGCCGGCGGCGATGGTGGCGGGCATCGGCGGGTTGGCGCGGCGCGGCATTCTCGTGCGCGGCGGCTCGATTCTGCAGTCCGGCGCCGCCGTCGATACGGTCGTGTTCGACAAGACCGGCACCTTGACGTCGGGACGTTTCCGGATCGTCAAGACCCTCGCCGCCGAGGGCTTCACCGAGGAGCAGGTTGTCTCGCTAGGGGCGTCGGCCGAAAGCGGCTCGGACCACCCTCTAGCGAAAGTCATCGTCGAGTCGGCGCGCGAGCAGGGCATCGAGTTCGAAACGTCGAGCGACGCGCAGATCATTCCCGGACGCGGCGCGCAGAGTCTCGTCGGCGGACGGTTGATTCGCGCCGGCAATGAGGCATTCCTGAGCGAGAGCGGCATTCACGACGTCAAACCCTACCTCGAAGAAGCGGACCGGGCGGGCGCGACGGCCGTACTGGTGTCGTCCGACAGCGAGTTGGCCGGCGCGATTTTGCTGCGCGATTCGGCGCGCGAGGGTGCGGTGGAGGCGGTGCATGCGTTGGAGCACATGGGCATCCAGCGGGTGATTTTGCTGACGGGCGACCGCCAGCGCGCCGCCGAAGCGATTGCGCGTGAAGTCGGAATCGCGAACGTCGAAGCCGGGCTGCTGCCCGAGCAAAAGCTCGAGCGCATCCGGCAATTGCAGTCCGAAGGCCGCAAGGTAGCCATGGTCGGAGACGGTGTCAACGATGCTCCGGCACTGGCCGCAGCGGACGTGGGAGTCGCGGTCGTGGGCTCGGGCGCCGACATCGCCGCCGAGGCCGCGGACGTTGTCGACCTCAACAAGACCCTCGAGAAACTGCCCCGGCTGCTGCAGGTCAGCCGCCACGCGGTAACGATCGTCTGGCAGAACATCATCATCTTCGCGGGCATTGTCAACGTGGTGGCCGTGGTAGCCGCCGGCCGCGGCTTGCTGGGACCAATCGGCGCGGCGGTAGTGCACCAAATCGCTTCGTTGCTGGTAATGGTCAACTCGCTGCGCCTGTTGCGCGTCGAGCGGACGCGCGGGAAGCGGGGCCGCCTGGGCAGGCTGCTCGACCGGACGTCGCTCACGACTTGGTGGCGCGACTTTACCCACTGGCTCGGCCACCTCGACCCGGCCTCCGGCTTCGCGTGGTTGTGGGAGCGCCGGCGCGGCCTGATGAAACCGGCGCTGATCGTGGCGGCGGTGCTGTGGGTGCTCAGCGGAGTCTACGAGCTGCAGCCGGGCGAGGTCGGCATCATCACGCGCTTCGGACGCCGCATCGAGCCGGACCGGCAGCCGGGTCTTCACTACAAGTTCCCTGCCCCGATCGAAAGCCTCACGCGCCTCGCGAATCTCCGCGTGCGAACGGTCGAGGTGGGCTTCCGCACGATCTTGGCTTCCGAGGAAGAAGGCGTTGCCGGCGAATTTTTCGAGCCGCCGGCCTATGAGTGGAACGCGCAGCATCGCATGGGACGCTTCGAGCGCAAGCCGGACGAAGCGCTCATGTTGACCGGCGATCAGAACATGATCGAGATGACCGCCGTCGTCCATTACGACCTCGAACGCCCCGACGCGTTCGTCTTCGAGCAGCTCGACGCCGAAACGACGCTAAAAGTAGCCGCCGAGTCGGTCATTCAGCGCATCGTCAACTCCACACCGCTCGACGACCTGCTTACCACGCGCCGCCGTGACCTAGAGCGACAGGCAGCCGACACGCTCAACGGACGCCTACAAAACTACCGGACAGGCGCACGGGTGTTACGGGTGCGGTTCCAGGACGTCCACCCATCGGTCGAAGTGGTGGACGCGTTCCGCGAAGTGGCCGGCGCGCTGGAGGAGAAGAGCCGCCGCATCAACGCCGCCGAAGGGTATCGAAACGAGCAGGTTGCGTTGGCGCGCGGGCGGGCGGTTGCACGCGTGACAAACGCCGAGGCCTTTGCTGTGGGACGGGAGAATCGCGCCGGCGGCGACGCCGCGCGTTTTCGCAACTTCGAGGCCGGCTATCGCACCGCCCCCGGTCCGAACGCGACGCGGCTGTACCTCGAAACGATGGAAGAGATTCTGCCCAACCGCCGGAAGCTGATCCTTGATGGCAACGGCCGCGGCCGGCGGACACTCTACTCGATCGAAGACGACCTACTGTTGGCGCCTCCGGGCGCGACGATGGCCCAACCGCCGATGCCGTTCGGGTCGGAGGGTGAGGGGCATTAGGGGAACGACCATGCACGATCACATGCATTCTCACGACGGTCACGATCATGACCACGATCATGACGATGGGCACGGCCACGGGCATCCCCATCATCCGCCCAGACGTTCGCTCGACTGGAACCTTTTGACCGGGGACTGGCGGAAGTACACCCCGTATCTCGGCGGGCTGCTTCTCGCCTTGCTGCTCTACGCGAGCTGCTTCACGGTTGCGGAAACCGAGTATGCCCTGGTCACCGAATTCGGCCGGCCGGTTCGCACGGTGAGCGACTCCGGGCTGCACATGAAGTGGCCGCATCAGTGGGCGACCTACTTCGACCGCCGCCTGCGCGTCTACAACCCCACGCCGTCGGAGTTCCTCACGCGAGACAAGAAGAACCTGGTGCTCGAGAGCTACGTGCTGTGGCAGGTGGACGACCCCCAGACGTTCGTGGAAACGGTCGGCAACGCCGAAGCCGCCGAGATGCGGCTGCACGACATCGTATGGGCGGGGCTGGCTGCCTCGTTGGGACAGCACAACCTCGACAGCATCGTCTCGCCCGACCCGGGGCAGGTTCGCACCGAGAGCATGCTCGATCAGCTCACTGAGCAGACCGGCGCGCGCGCGCTTGAAGAGTACGGCATTCGCGTGGCCGACGTGCGCATCAAACGCCTCAACCTGCCCGAGCAAAACAAGCAGAGCGTCTTCGGCCGCATGCGCGCCGAGCGCGAACGCATCGCGCGCCAGTACCGCGCCGAGGGGGAAGAGGCGGCCTTGCGCATCCGCGCCGATGCCGACCGCCAGCGGGAAGAGATTTTGTCCCGTGCCTACAAGCAGGCGGAAGAGGTCAAGGGCCGCGGCGATGCCGAGGCTGCGCGGATTTACGGGGAAGCCTACTCGCGCAACCCGCAGCTTTACAAACTGACGCGGACGCTCGAAGCGTACAAGAAAGCGCTCGACGATAAGACGACCGTGGTGCTGAGTTCCGATTCGGAGTTGCTGAGGCTCCTGACGCGAGGAAACCAGTGAAGTGTAGGGAGGGCATCGGAGCGGTCTTGAGGCGCGAATTGAAGAGTAGGGGCACAGCATGCTATGCCCGCGTTCGAGTCCAGTCGTCCGCTTCAGCCGTCGGGCACGGCATGCCGTGCCCCTACGTTTGATGAGAACCCGATGAGCACGACCATCGAACCCAGGCTGGAGACCCCGCCGGCGCCGCGCGAACCAACGCCTGTGCAGCCCGATGTCGCTGCGGGGCGTACCTCGCCACTCAATGCGACAAACGTCGCACTTGGTCTGGTTGCGCTGTGGCTGCTAAGCGGCATCTATCTGGTGGGAGCCGACCAGCAGGCCGTCGTGACCCGCTTTGGCCGGATCGTGGAACAGCGCGTTCTGCCGGGCATCCACTACCGCTGGCCGTACCCGATCAGCGAAGTGCACAAGCTCCGAACGCTGCAACGCCAACGGGCCTTCATCGGCGGCACCGCGGCCGACCAAACGCTGGGACAGGTCGAGCCGCTCGAATCCCAGTTCCTAAGCGGCGACCAGAATCTCATTCAAGTCCGCACCGTCGTTCAGTACAGCGTGGCAACGCCGGCCGACTACCTGTTTCGCGCCCGCGACGTCGCCCGGACTGTCAGTGCGGCCGTCGAGGCCGAGCTGGCCCGCCAGATCGCCTCCCGCAACGTCGACGACGTGCTGACAACCGAGAAGGTGGCCATTCAAGAAACCGTCCGGCAGCACGCGCAGGGTCTGGCGGACGATTACGGCCTGGGCGTCGTGCTGTCGACCGTCAACATCGAATACATCGCGCCGCCTCCGGAAACGGCCGCCGCCTTCCGGGATGTCGCCAGCGCGCGGGCGGACTCGGTCCGTATCATCAACGAAGCGCAAGGATACGCGAACGATCTGCTGCCGCGCGCGCGGGGCGAGGCACAGACACTGGCGGAGGCGAGCGAGGGGTATCGCCAACGCCTGGTCAACCAGTCTCAGGGCGACGCCTCGCGCTTCACGCAATTGGAGCGCGAGTACCGCAAGAACCCCGAGATCACGCGCAGCCGCCTGTACCTCGAAGCAATGGAAGAGGTGTTGCCGCGGCTCAAGAAGACCATCGTCGACAGCCGGGGCGACCTCGACATGACGATCGTTCGGCGCGACTCCTCGTCGAAGAAGAGCGAAGCTGATACCCTGCCCCCGGCGACGACCGCCTTCCCGCCCGCGCCATGACCAAGCAGCAACCATGACCCAACAGCAGAAGGTCCGCGCCGTGACGATCGGCGTCATCGGGCTCGCCTTTCTGATTGCGGTAGGCAGACAATTGGACTGGAGCTTGCCCAACACCGGGGCGGCGGCGATCGTTGCAAGCGAGCCCGCCAAACCCGTCGATCCGGTCGACACGATCAACCGCATGGTGGACGCCGCCGGCGACGGCGATGTCGAGGCCTATTTGTCGTGCTTCAGCGGACCGATGGCGCGGCGTTTGCGCCAGACGCTTGATGAGATGACGCGTGACGGCTTCGCGAAATACCTCATCGAGACCAATCAGCGCATCAAGGGCTTCGCGATGTACGAGCCCGAGACAATCTCCGAGCGCGAGGTGGAGGTACGCGTGGAATACGTGTACGCCGACCGCAACGAGGCGCAGCAGTTCTACCTCGAGAAGCGCACCGACCAGTGGACGATCGCCCGCATCGATGACACCGAGCGCGTGGAAACGCTGGTGCCGTACGGCACCCCGGTGTACTGACGGCAGGCGTAACGTGCCCAGGTCTTCCTTAATGCCGGCCCCGGGGCGCAAGCCCCGTGAATGGGGATAGCCGGAGAATAGGCTCCAGGCCCTTCCAGGCCTTCTAGCGGGCATCGGCTAGATTTCCGGTCCGGGCGGTACAATGAAGTCTTGGCAGGAACCACGAAGCCCTCCTCACTTTCGCAGCAAACCACCAGTGGCGCGCGACGCCGTCGATCGGCCCGTACCCCTGCCAAGTCCGAGGCCCGCATGATGACCGAGGACGAAGCTGACGTCCTCTACTGCGAAAAGCACAAGAACGACAAGCGGCACCCTCTTCGCGAAGTACTGAGGGACTTCGGCGACGATGACATCGTGGGCCGTTGAGCTGTCCGAAGCCGCAAAGAAGGATCTCGGACAACTTACCGCTCCGCCTCCGAATCGCGAAACGCCTCCCGAGGCTTGAACAAGACCCCTACGCGCTGGGTGCCAAGAAGCTGAAGGTATCAGCTGGAAGATTTCGGCTTCGCTTCGGCGACTACCGCGTCGTATCGGGTCGATGCGGCAAGACGAGTCGTCGACGTCGAGCGAATCCGGCACCGCAGTGCGGCTTATCGGGGCCTTTGACGAAGGGGCAGCCGGGCACGGCATGCCCCTACATCGCCCCCGGCACATCGGCCTAATTGATGTCAAAGTGCTCGCGCTCTAGGGAAAGATCACTCCGCACCAGCACGTGGCTCTTCAGTAGTTCCTCGATCTCTTGCAAGTAGCGGTTCTTGCGGGATTTGAGCGTGCGCGCCACCTCGGGGTTGACTCGCAGCGTGACATCTTTCTGCGGTTTCATGTCGGGCGACATCTCGCGCGCCTCGTCCATGATTTCGTAGATCACGCTTTCGATCGACTTCAACAAGCCCGACCCGGCGCAAGCCGAGCACGGCGAACACAGCGTGCGCTCGAGCGACTGTTTGACGCGCTTGCGGGTGATCGCTACCAGCCCGAACTCGTTGAAAGCGAGCGATTTCGAGGGAGCCGGGTCGTGGCGCAGGGCCGTCTCGAGCGCCTGGATGACCTTGGCGCGGTTCTTGTGGTCTTCCATGTCGATGAAATCGACGACCACGATGCCACCTAGGTCACGCAAACGCATCTGTCGGACGATCTCGTTAGCCGCTTCGAGGTTCGTGTTGACGATCGTGTCCTCCAACCGGTGGGACTTGCCGACGTACTTGCCTGTGTTGACGTCGATCGCGACGAGCGCTTCGGTGTGGTTGATCACGATGTAGCCGCCCGACTTGAGCCACACCTTCGGGCGCAAGGCTTTCTCGATCTCCTTGCTGATGTTGAACTCATCGAACATCGGCCGCGGGCGGGTGTAGAGCTTGACGCGCGAGACCAGCCTCGACTGGAAGCGCTCCACGAATCGGAGGATGCGCTCGTACTCGTCCTCGTGATCGACCCAGATCGTCTTGAAGTCTTCGTCCAACTGGTCGCGCAGCACGCGCTCGACGATGTCGAGGTCTTGGTGGACGAGACCCGGACCGGTGCGATGCTCGGCCTTTTGGCGGATGTCGAGCCAGAGGTTGTAGAGGAACAGCATGTCGCCTCGGATCTCTTCCTCTTCGACTCCATCACCGGCCGTGCGCACGATGAAGCCACCCGGCATGCCGGTGCGATTCTCCTGAACGATCGTCCGCAGGCGGCGGCGCTCGTCAAACGAAGCGATCTTGCGCGATACACCGACATGGTCGACCGTCGGCATGTAGACCAAGAAGCGCCCGGGCAGGGCGATGTGCGAGGTGATGCGCGCGCCTTTCTTGCCCAGCGGCTCTTTGGCGATCTGGGCCAGGATCTCGTTGCCTTTCGACAGCAGGTCGCTGATGCTGGTCGGGCCTGACTGAGCCGTTCCGTCTCTGGAGGCGGAGGCGCCGTCAACCGGCGGGGCCGCTGCGGAAGCTTCCTGGGCCGATGCTTCGACCGTCGCGGGCTCGTTACGGCGGCCCGCGCGTCGGCGGCCCCCACGGCCGCGGCGGCGCAAGGAGCGTGATGAACCCGTGCGTTCCCGCACGCTCGCCGTCTCCGGCGTGGGCACTTCGTTGTCGTCGGGGAGTGGAAGGCCGGGCGCGGGATGCGCTTCGCCGTCCGTATCTGCGCTTCGCGCCGCCTCGGTCGCGGCTACCGGCTCGATAGTGTCACTGTTTTCCGCGTCGGCTTCCGCGGGCTCGCCGGCTTGCTCGGTCAGAGCGTCGTCCACGGCTTCGGCGAGAGCCTCGCTGCCGTCGCCCGTGCTCGGCGAAGCTTCCTCCAACGTCTCGACGGAATCCTCCGGAGATTCTTCTTGGGAGTCGATTGCGGTGACGGCTGCGAGGACCGAAGCATCGTCGGCGAGCAGCTCAGGGTCCACCGTGTCTACCGGCTCGTCTGCCGTCTCTTCCACGGACACGGGCTCCGGCTCGGGAACCGGAGCGGCGGCGACCGCTGCACCCTCGAACGCGCCTTCGGAACCTCCGTTGCCGGAGGCCGGTGGATCGGGAGCGACTTGGCCAACATCCATCGCCAATTGGCCGGCATCGCCTTCAACAAGGTCGACGCGGGCGGGCCAGTCGGCGGGTTCCTTGGCTGGTTCGGGGGCGGCCATTGGCTCCTCGCCCTCGGCGGGCATCTCGCCCGCGGCGCTTTCGGGTTCCAGCTCCGCAAGAGGCTCGCCATTGTCGCGACCAGCAACGTCGGAGTATTTCGCCAGTGACTCGCCCGGCAAGACCGCCAAGTCCTCTTTGGGCTGGGCAACCGTCTCCGCGACTGGCACGGAGGCCGGCCCAGCGGCCGCCTGCAGGGCGGTGGGCTCAACCTGCTCGACCTCGGGCGGCTCCTCCGCGGAAACGGGCGCGCCGTCGTCGTCAACCTTCGCGTACTTCGACTGCGGGAACCCGGACTCGGGCCGGCGCGCGGGGCGCCCTCTCCGGCCGCGGCGGCCACGGCGGTCTCCGCGTTCCCTGCGGCGTGGCCGGCCGGCGGACGGCTCCGTATCCGGGGGCGGCTCCGGGGACGGCCCGACAGTCGCCACCGTGGGACACGCTTTCTTGTCTCCCGCGGGTTCCTCGTCCTCATCGAGGTCTTCGAAGAAGTCCGACACGTAGAGAAACGCGTCCCGGTCGAGGCCGATATCGACGAACGCCGACTGCATGCCGGGCAGGACGCGCGTCACCCGGCCTTTGTGGATACTGCCGGCCAGCCCTCCTTGGTGGGATTCTCTTTCAACGTACACCTCAACCAGCCGGTCATCTTCCAGCAGGGCGAGGCGAGTTTGATGGGGGGTCGAAGAAACGACCAGTTCTTTAGACATCGGACACCTCCCAGAGAACGGGAGCGCCCGCCTAGAGAATGCGGTTCTGACAAAGCCCGAGAATCCGGCGCTGTAGCAGCGTCTAGAAACCCGCCGGGCCACGATGCGCGCCCCGCTGGGGCGCCGCGCCTGACCCGCAAGCTTGTCTGTCTTCGGTTACCGGGCGGAGCGGCTTCGTACAACCCGCCTGCTCAACGCCTTTCCCGTAGAGAACCGCCCTCTCCTCAACATCAGCGGGGGCGCCTTGTGTTCCCTGTTCTCACTTTGTGAATTCGAATCCTCTCGGCGGACGGGAACTCTGCGCCCGTCCGATCTCGGTACTCCTTGCCGGCTCCTACGAGGTCTGCGCTCAATTGGTATAACGGCGCAAGCGAACGTTGTTCACCAGCCCAAGCAACATAAACGTCGCTATCGCATTCGACCCGCCGTAGCTCATCAGCGGCAGGGGAATGCCGGTCACCGGCACCTTGCCGACAACCATCCCGACATTGACGATCAGGTGAAACAAGAACACAGCGGCCACGCCCATGCAGATATACATACCTGTATTGTCCGGGGCCGTTTGAGCGTTGCTCACGATCTTCATCAGCACCGCCAAGTATAGCGTCAGCGCTACTACCACTCCTGCAAAACCACTCTCTTCGGCGAATGCCGAAAAGATGAAATCCGTATGCGGCGTAGGCAGAAACCGCAATTGAGTCTGCGTGCCGCGGGCGAAACCCTTGCCCCATACCTCACCGGAACCGACGGCGATCTGCGATTGGATCGACTGATAGCCCTTGTCCCGCGGATCACTCTCAGGATCGAGGTAGGCAGTTACCCTTTCCTTTTGGTACGGCAAGAGCATGTACCAAGCCAGCGGTGCGGCCAGCACGCCCGCCAAGACCAGCAACAACAGATGTTTCCAGCGCAGCCCGGCCATGAACACGCCCATCCCGAGGATAGGCAGGTAGCTTAGCGCCGTGCTCAAGTCCGGCTGAGCGGCAACCACCGCCATGATGACCAGGAATAACCCGGCCATGCGCAAGTGGGTCGAGGCGGTGATTCGTTCCCGCGGCGACTCACCCAGCAGGTACGCCACCAACAATACTAGCACCACCTTGGCGAACTCCGAGATCTGCAAGCTGGCTCCGCCAGGCAAAGCGAGCCAACGCCGGGCGCCGCCGCCGATGTGGCCGAATAGCGCTACCGCGGCCAACAGCACCAGGCAGGCGACATAGAAAGCGGGAACGTGCTCCACCCACCAGGTGTAGTCGACGGTCGAGACGACCCACATGACACACAATCCAAGGACGACCCAGATGACCTGACGGTAGTGGCTATCCTGCCAGATCGTGTTGCGCGTCGCGCTGGCGATCTCGATCAAGCCGAGAACCGACAGACTGACCGCGAGACCGATCAATGTCCAGTCGGCATCGCGAGCTGAGTGTTGCCCTGTCATGGCCGGCCGGTGCGGGCCAAGGCGACGGGTCCGGCCGCCGAGTCGCGCTCTTGCCCTTTCAGTGGAAGAGTGGCCCGCCGCGCCCACTCGATACGGCGCTTCTTGTCGAGATGGCTCTTAATCACGTCGCGAACGATCGGCGCGGCCAAGTGGCCGTGTTCGCCAGCCTCAAACAGCGCCGTGACGACGATCTCCGGCTCGCGGCATGGGGTGAAACCCACGAACCAAGCCGAGGCTCTCAGACTCGGATCATTGCTGGCGACCGTTTTCTGTCGGGAGGCACGCTGTGCGGTTCCCGTCTTGCCGCAAACCTCGTGACCTACCAACCTTGCCCGCACGCCGGTCCCTCCCTGATTCACAACGCCCCACATTCCTCGAACGATGGTTTTCACGTGGTGGGGGCTGAGTTCAATGGCCGTCGGATCCGGCGGTTCGAAACTCGGGCGAACGCTCTTCCAATCGTCATAAGAGACCAGGTGCGGCCGATGCCAGACACCTCCAAGGGCTAACCCCCCGGTTGCGTATGCGATCTGTAGCGGTGTGGCGGTGAGCGCTCCTTGTCCGATGGCCACCGAGATAGTTTCGCCGGCGTACCACTTCTCTCGGAAGAAGCGCAGCTTCCACCGCTCGGACGGTACCAGACCCTCTTGCTCGTGAGGCAGGTCGACTAACGTCCTGCGGCCCAGCCCCACCAGTTCCGCATACTCCGCAATGCGATCGATCCCCAGCTTGTTGCCCACAGTCTGAAAAAACACGTTGCACGATCGCGCCATTGCCTCGGACAGATTCACGCTGCCGTGACCGCCCTTCAAGTTGCAGCGGAAGTAACGGCCGTAGAACGAAGCGCCTCCCGTACAGGTGACTCGAAAGCTCTCGTCTATGGCTCCCGCTTCCAGCGCCGCCAGAGCCACAATCGGCTTGAACACCGAACCCGGCGCCAACTGCGCCTGAATGGCCCGGTTCAGCATCGGCTTGTCAGGGTCCCGGATCAGGCTGCGCCAGTCGTCGGGCCGGATGCCTCCCACAAACATATTGGGATCGTAGCTGGGGCGGCTGACCAGGGCCAACACTTCGCCGTTGCGCGGATCGAGAGCCACCACCGCGCCTTTGCGGCCTTCCATGGCCAGCTCCGCTACCACCTGGAGGTCCAGATCCAAGGTGAGCCGGATACTGCGTCCCGCTTTGGCCTCGACCGTTCCAAACAGCTTTCGCTCGCGGCCGAGGCTGTCCACTTCGACCAGCCGGCTGCCGTTGGAGCCGCTGAGAATGTCGTTGTACTGCCGCTCGATGCCCGCCTTGCCGATCTCGGCCCCGGGCTCGTAAAAGATGAACTCCTCCTGGTCAAGCTCGTCGTCGCTGATCTCGCTTATGTAGCCGACGACATGCGAAGCCATGCCGTCGCGGGGATAAAGGCGTCGCTGGGAGCGAATCAGCTCCAGTTCGCGAAACTGCGGCCGGTGGGCCTCGACGAAGGCCACCTCCGAGCGGGTCAGGTTCTCTTTGAGAATCGCGGATTGGTACTCGGGCGTCTTCGAGGTCCCGAGGCGATGGAGCTTCGCCGTCAGTGGGCCTACAGGAATATTCAGTCCCTCGGCGATGATTTCGAGGTGCTTGCGGTTCGGTACCGCCCGTGACAGCAGTACCTTGTGGCTGGGGATGTTGGCAACGATCACGCGCCCGTCGCGGTCGAGAATTTTTCCCCGAGGCGCCAGTACGGGCAGCGACTTGACGCGGTTACGTTCGGCACGGTCGGCGTAGACCTCGGGACTTTGGATCTGAAGCTGCCAGAAACCCGAAAGCAGCCACAGAAAGACCAGCGTAGTGAAATACTGAAACACGGCGATCTGCACATCGCCGCTTTTGCGTTGGCCGGTGGGGTAAAGACTCACGGGGCTCCCTCAACCAGCCCTTTTCAAACCGTCGAACAGACGGAACACTATCAGCGACAGCGCTGCATGGGCAGCCGCGAGAACCAGGGTCAACGCTGGATTAAACGAAGCGTCCGTCCCCAGCAATACTCGCTGCATGATCCAGTAAATCAGCTGATGAATTAGCAGAAAGAGCGCCACGAGGACGCTGCGGGCGCCAGGATAGTCGGCTTCAATCACCAAGCTGATCGACGAGGCCAGATAAGCGATTAGCGTCTTGATGATACCAAACACCCCGATCGGGCCGTGTGTCAGGCTATCCTGCGCCAGGCCCACCACCACGCCAATCAAGATGCCTTGTGGCACGTTGCGGCTCATCAAAGCCAAATAGATGACGCACAGCAGGGGAAGGTCGAAAAAGCCAACCAGTGGGATGTAGAGCGGCAAGTAGCTTTGCAGAAGAAGGGTGATGACGACCAGAGCGACCGCCGCTCCCACGCTGAGGCGCTGGGCAACTCGCTCGGTAGTGGGAGGGGGTGCGCTTGCCTGAGTGTTCACAGCGTAATCAGGGGCTTGCGGTGGAAGAGGGGGCTTGGGTGGACTCTTGGGCGGTCTCGTTCCGGGCTTCGGTCTCGGGCCGAGCTTCCGACTCGCCGGGCGGCCGCGTCGCATCCGCGTTCATTCCCAAATTGAAATCAGGCGGCGGCGTCCCCGGTTCCCCCTCCCCGAAGCGATGCTGTTGGGCTTGGCCGATGGCCTGGTAGCGCTGACGCAGGGTGTCGGCATCGGTCAGAGGAGTCAAAGGCCTTTCCGAAGGCGCCTCTTCGGAGGGGGCTTCCATCGTCGACGCCGGGGCTTCCTCGGCACCGTCCGCGCTGTCATCCTCGGCGGCTGTCGTTTCTACCGGCGCGGACGAGGGTGGCAGGGGCATCAATACGTCCGGGGGCTGCGGCCGGGGATAGCGCGGCAAGTCCTGGTGCACGCCGAACGTCACCACGAGTACTTCCTTCAGCCGGCTGAGCCGGGAGAACGGGCGGATGTAGATCTCTTGGTACTCCGGGCCCGGGCCGACGCGCGCCACCTCTCCCACCAGGAACCCGCGGGGATAGATACGGTCATCGCCGGAGGTGAATACCGGCTCGCCCGGCTTAACCTCGACGTCGGGGTCGGCGTTTTCGAGAAGACACTCGTGCGTCCCGGTTCCTTTCATCACGCCCTGCTGCTGCGAATCCCGAAGGACCACGCCCACGCCCGAGTCAAGATCGTTGATCAACAGCACGAGTGACCACGGCGCATAGGAGGCCTGGATCTTTCCAACGATGCCGTCGGCGGTGATGACGGGCATTCCCGCGCGCACGCCGTCACGCGTTCCTTTATCGAGGAAGTACTCCTTGGCGTTGGGATTGGCGCCGGTGCCGATCACCTGCGCCAGTATGGTCTGCGAGGAGATCTGTTCCTGATAGACCAGCAACTCCTCCTCGCGCGAAAATCGAGATAGGGCGCGCATGAGCTGCTGCTTCTGCAGCCGAAGCCGGTCGTTTTCGGCTTGCAACTGCTCGTTCTCGACGCGCGTGCCGAGCAGCCAGATATAGTCTCCCCAAAAAGAGCCGAGCAGCTCCGTGCTGCTGGAGAACAAGTCTTGGAACGGCATCATCGCCCCAACCGTCCAGACGCGCAACAGACGGCCTTCCTCGCCTCGACGAACCTGATATCCCAACAGGACGAGCTGTAGAAATACCACCCCGACCAGCAGAGAGGCATTGCGGTAACGGGCGATGAACTCTGTCACGACGGTTGCAGCCGCGTCTTCTGACAGCGGGCTTTCTATTCGATAGAGATCCGTCTCAGCAAGCGAAAGTCGCTCAGCATGCGCCCGGTTCCGAGAACGACCGAGGCCAGCGGATCCTCCGCGATCGACACCGGCAACCCGGTTTCGTCGCGAATGCGCTCATCGAGGTTGCGCAACAAGGCTCCACCGCCGGTCAAGACGATGCCCCGGTCACTGATGTCGGCGCTCAACTCCGGAGGAGTCCTCTCCAGCGCGACACGGATGGCATTCATGATCGTGTCAACGCAATCGGCCAACGCCTCGCGGATCTCGCTGTCGTCGACGCTCACGGTGCGGGGCACGCCCTCGATCAGATTGCGGCCCTTGATCTCCATCGAGATGGGCTTATCGAGCTTGAAGGCCGAGCCCACTTCGATCTTTACCCGCTCGGCGGTGCGCTCACCGACGAGCAGGTTGTATTTGCGTTTAAGGTAATTGATGATGGCCTCGTCCATCTCGTTGCCGGCGACGCGGACCGATCGCGAATAGACAATGCCCGACATCGAGATTACCGCCACGTCGGTCGTGCCACCGCCGATGTCGACCACCATGTTGCCCGACGGTTCGGTAATCGGCAGTCCCGCGCCGATGGCCGCGACCATGGCCTGCTCTACCAGGTGCACCTCGCTGGCATGGGCGCGATAGGCCGAGTCCATCACGGCACGGTTTTCGACCGGCGTAATTTCGCTCGGCACGCCGATCACGATCCGCGGATGCACCAGCATCTTCCGGTTGTGTGCCTTCTGAATGAAGTAACTGAGCATGCGCTCGGTGTACTTGAAGTCGGCGATAACGCCGTCCTTCATGGGCCGAATGGCGACGATGTTCCCCGGCGTACGCCCGATCATTTCCTTGGCTTCTTTGCCGACCGCTTCCACGTCGTTAGTGCTCTTGTTGATGGCTACGATCGAGGGCTCGTTGACGACCACACCCTTGCCTCGGACGAAGACCAGAGTATTGGCCGTCCCGAGATCGATCGCCAAGTCCCGCGAGAACAAACTAAAGATGGATCGAAGATTCATGGCTTCCTACATGCGTCCGTCGCGGCGCGAAGACCGGCGACCGAACGCGGCCGCGCAAACAGTCCGGGACCGGCGGTCTTCTACTAGATCCAGCTCGCGGAGATACCGAGGCGCACGCTGATCCAGTCAGGAGATCAAGGGCGGGTCGTGCAACCGGGGGCATCCCGCTGGTCTACTCCAGTGTAGCTGGGTTCGGCCTGTCTTGGCCAATAAGGGTCGTATATTGAACACGTTTGGGCTTCCGGGGGGGGGGGGGCGAGGACCGCCCCTGCGTGAGGGGACCTGTGCCTCGACTGAGTTCCTCCGATCTCCCGCTCGCGGACATCGGACCGAAAAAGCCGCGAAGTAAAGCCTCTGTTGGCGCCCGTCGATCATTCCAAGCAGGATTCCCGGGCTCGATTCACGGCCGATAGACTCCGGGCCGACACTTTCCGGGCAAACACTGTCCCGCTGAATCCTTATGACGCCACAAAGGTTTGATGCGGGGTTCACTCCAGGGTCTGCTCCCACAACTGCGGGAGCCCACCGCACCCGCGCGCCCCGCGTGAGGGCCCGCGGCAATAACCGCCTCGTTGTTTTCCCGTTCTGGTTCTCGCTGCCGGCAGGCGTTTGTCTGCTCGTGACCGCGGAGACCTTCCAAGATGACGGGGTCTCTTCGGTCTGTGCCGCGGCCGTGTTCGGCCTTTGCACGTGGGTATGCCAGCGTGCGCTGCGTCTGGACTGGCTTTCACCGGCGATGATCTACCTCTACGTGTTCGGCATCTTCCATCTGGGCCTAGTGGTGCCCTGGTCGCTGGGGATCAATTCGTCCGTCCCACCGGACTGGCTCGTGAAGTTTGGCGTCACCCCGGCCTTGGTTCTGGTGATCATCGCCCTACTGGCCTATCAGGCCGGCGCGTACCTGAGCGTCAGTCGTGGTGGCGCGCCCGCCGCTGGGCGCAACCCTCGGGTGCTGCGTTCCAATCCGGTTCTATTCCACTTCGGGTTGATCATCGCGGCGGCCGGTTTCGGGTTGTTTGTTTGGGGCGTACGGTCGATCGGGATCCAACGATTCCTGCAGGCCAGCTATATCGACACCTTTCGGCTCGTACGTGAACACGACCCCCGCCTCTTTGTCTCGAGCCTGACCGTCGCTCCCATCGGCCTGTATCTCGCAGCCGCCTGCGTACCCAAGAAACACGCCCGCTGGGTGATGGCGCTGACACTGTTGTGGACGGTGTTGATTCTCTTCATCGGGTTCCGCAGCTTCGCACTCGTCGCGTTCATCACCTGTATGGCGGTGCTGAAGAAACGGGGATTCCATCTACCCAAGTACGTGTACGCCCTGGGTCTGGCCGGGATGCTGATCGCGATTCCGATCGTTCGCTCGATGCGCAATTCGAGCGTGACCAATCGCTCACTCGGCGAAGCCATCGTGTCCGTGAAGCCCCTCGCCGCGGTCGAAGAGATGGGCGGAAGCCTAGAGCCTCTGGTGCATACGGTGCGACTGATGGAGAACGAGTCCTACCGCTGGGGCCGGACCTATTGGCTGGCGCTCCAGCGGGTCGTGCCTAACTTTTCGCTGGAGTGGCAAGGCGCGACGTATATCCCGCTCGAAGACCTGCCACCGACACACTGGGTGACGCGCCTCGCCGCCCCGTGGAAGTACAACCACTATGGCGGGATCGGCTTCTCGGCGGTGGCGGAGCCGTATATTAATTTCGGGCTAGCCGGCGTAGTAGCCTATTTTCTGTTGTTGGCCATGGCCCTGGTATGGGCGGACCGTTTCGACGCCTCCCGGCCGACCCGGCTCGCGATGTGGGCCACCGTACTCGGTCCGTTGCTACTGACCACGCGCGGAGCGTTCGACGGCTTCTTCCGGCCGGCCATCTGGGGGCTGCTAGTGATCGTCGGTTCCCGCGTAATCTCGGATTCTCTCTACTCGATGCGCCAGCCGGTTCAGACGCCGCCAGTCCGGCGAAGCCTCGCGCCGGGCTTTCATTCTGGCTGCGCGGACCGCTGAACGGTCGTCGATGGCTCTCCTGGAGCATGAGGAGAGTCGCATCGACCCGCCGGTGAACGAATGAAGAAGGCGGCCGAGGGCAACAATGTTGCACAATTTTTCCACGACGACTTGCACTTCCACCACGTCGTGTGGGAGATTGCACACAACCCGGTTGCCGCCGTTGCGCTCGTGAGGCGTCCGGAGCGTTGCTGGACATCGCCGAGGGCTTTCGGAAGCACTTGCAGGAACGGTCCGGTGCGCTGATCGGGTAAGCCAAGCCATTCCAACATCTCTCATTCCAGTATCGTGGAGGAGCGTATGAAACGGATCTGTATTTCTCTACTGCTGTTCGCCTCGTTAGGAACTGCCGCGGACAAGAAGATCGTCCTGCGGGCCGTCGGCGGCGGCTGGGCGGCAACCGAGTCCGCCGTCGCCCAGTACCGCAAAGCCGCCGGGACCCACGCCGACGTCGTGGTTGCCAAGACCGAGGCCGATCTCAACCGAGAGATCGTGGACGCCGACGCGGTCATCGGCGGCGTCAGCAAGGAACAGTTCGCCAAGGCGAAGAAACTCAAATGGCTGCAAACCACCAGCGCCGGAGTGGAGGCCTATTCGTTTTGGCCCGCATTCCGGGACAGCGACGTGATGCTGACGAACTGCAAGGTCGTGCAAGGACCGACCATCGGCGACCACGCCTTCGCCCTGCTGCTGGCCTTGACGCGTGGCCTTCATGAATACATCCCGAACCGCAGCGGCGAGCGGGCCTGGAAGCGCCGGGCCGACGCACCGAAGGGGATGACCGAGTTGCCGGGCATGACAGCAGTGATTATCGGGGTCGGCGGCATTGGAACGCAGATCGCCCAACGGGCGCACGGGTTTGGGATGAACGTCATCGGCGTCGATCCCAAGGACCTGCCAGTGTCGGTGTTCGTGCCGACGATCGTTCCGCCGGACCGGCTCGACGAGGTGCTGCCGAAGGCCGACGTCGTGTTTGTCTCGGCGCCACTGACGCCCAGGAGCGAGAAGATGATCGCCGCTAGGCAGTTCGATCTAATGAAGCGTGGCGCTTACTTCGTCGCCGTCTCGCGCGGCCGGCTCTATGACAAACAGGCGCTCGTCAAAGCCCTCGACAGCCAGAAGCTCGCCGGTGCGGGCCTCGACGTGACCGACCCCGAGCCCCTGCCCAAAGACGACGCCCTCTGGCAGTTCGACAACGTCGTCATCACGCCGCACATCGCCTCCGCGTCGCACGGCTCGAACATGCGACGGCTGGGCGTGATTGCCGGCAACATCGGGCGCTTCGCGCGCAGCGAGCCGTTGACCCACGTCGTCGACAAGTCCAAGGGCTACTAGCCTGCACGTCCCCACCCCGTGGCGAGGGACCTGTGAGGCAACCGAGCCGTGACCGTGAGGAGCTGTGAAAAAATGCTGGGGACAATCAGCCGCGGCCTGATCAAATCATTGGGCTGATCGGTAGCCGGCATCCGAATCAGGTTTCACGCCACCACAGGAGTTCTCGGCGCGAATCCGCGCGAACCCAAGAAGCCGAGCCCGGAACGCAAGTGACGGGTCAATGCGGCCGGTTCGATAGGTAACCCCGGACCCTTGGCCGAAGCACCAAAACCTCAAACGCCCCTTAGCGGCCCTTACCGGGGCTGGAGATCGTTTGGCGGCTTTGTCCCACGACTTGCGTCGTGGGCTACTTTCGGTACGTCCCGAGGACATAGGTAACAGATCTACCCGAGCACATGGGTAACAGATTTCAGACAATCCAGAACAGAAGGAGGACATTCTGTTTTGGCCTGGAAGGAGACTCGTGTGCACGACGAAAGAGTGAATTTCGTGAGGGAAGTCCAAGCCGGCGACGAATCGGTCGCCGATCTGTGCCGCATCTACGGCGTCAGCCGCAAGACCGGCTACAAGTGGTTGGAGCGCTACGATCGCGAGGGCGTCGCCGGTCTTGCCGATCGCTCCCGCGCCCCGCGCCATCAACCCAACGCCGTCGGCGCCGACGAGCAGGCCGCCATCCTCGCCCTGCGAGCGCAACGGCCTACCTGGGGCGAACGCAAGCTGCATGCCTTTCTCCAACGCCAACAACCCGAGCACGCGTGGCCCTCGCCGTCCACGATCGGCGCGATTCTCAAACGCCACGGGCTCACCTACCAACGCCGCCGCCGTCGCTACGCCACCCCGAGCTCGACGCTGAGCGACGCCACGGCACCCAACCGGGTCTGGGCCATCGACTTCAAAGGACACTTCCGCACCGGCGACGGAGTGCGCTGCGATCCGCTGACGATCTCGGATACGGCCAGCCGCTATCTGCTGCGCTGCCAAGCCGTGGAACGACCCGACTACCAGCACGTGCGGCCGTTGTTGGAAGCGACCTTTCGCAAGTACGGACTGCCGTGGGCGTTGCGCTCCGACAACGGGCCGCCGTTTGCGTCGGTGGCGGTGGGCGGGCTGAGCCGGCTGAGCGTGTGGTTCTTGCGATTGGGCGTGAGGCCGGAACGCATCGAGCCGGGCCATCCGGAGCAGAACGGGCGGCACGAGCGGATGCATCGCACGTTGAAACAAGAGACGGCCCGGCCGCCGAAAGCGACGGCGCGGGGACAGCAACGGGCCTTTGCTCGTTTCCAGTGCGAGTACAACGAACAGCGGCCGCACGAGGCGCTGGGGATGGCGACGCCGGCGAGCGTGTATGTACCGTCGGAGCGAGAGTATCCGGCGCGGTTGCCGGAGATGGAGTATCCGGACGGGTACGAGCGGCGGCGGGTGTACGAACACGGCGATATTCACTGGAGCAACCAGGCGATCTTTCTCAGTGAGGTGTTGGCGGGCGAGACGGTGGGATTGGAGCAGGACGAGCAGGGCTGGCGCATCTGGTTTGGTCCGGTGCTGCTGGCGCGTCTGGACCGAGAGCACTTGTTGTTGCCGCGGAGCCGGGGGCGGGTGCGGGTCGAGTGTTTGGATTCGTGGTTGGCGGCACCGGGTTGCGCCCAGAGGGAACCGCGGGTTCCCACCCCGCGGCTCGGTTGTGTCGTTGGATGCCTCAACTTGCACGATGAGTTGCTGCGAGGCTCCCAGCAGTGTCAACCGTAGACTCCCCGATTGTTCACAGCCCCTCAGCAAGCGGTCCGGCACGAACCTGACGCCACTCGAAGGCCTCTAGACTAGGCGTCAACGAGAAGGGCGCCGTCATCCGAACGCGTGAAGGCTACCGCGCAAGATGAGGCACTCTTCGTCCGGAAACCGCTTGCCCGCGGTTAAGCAGCCGGTCCGCTATACCGCAACACCATTAACGTCATGTCGTCGGTCTGAGGGGCGTCGCCCGCGTGCTTGTTGACGGCGTCGAAGATGCTTTCAACGATTCCAGCAGCAGGCAGGTCCCAGGCGGCGCGGGTAGCCTCGAGCAGCCTATCTTCGCCGAACTCTTCGAAGCGCCGGTTCATCGCTTCGGTGAAGCCGTCGGAATAGATAACCAGCAGGTCGCCGGGATCGATCGTCACCGTCGCCTCTGGAAAGCTGAACGACGGCACCACGCCGAGCACCGGTCCGCCTGTCTCAAGCAGCCGCGGCTCGCCGCCTTTCGAGAGCAGCATCGGCGGGTTGTGTCCGGCGTTGGAGTAGCGCAGCTCGTGACGGGCCGGGTCGAGCACGGCGTAGAAAAAAGTGACGAACTTGTCCGAATCGGTGCTGTCGTAAAGCAGCCGGTTCGACCGCGTCATGCAGTCGCCGGCCGCGGGATTGAGCAGGGTCTGGCCGCGAATGGTGGCCTGGACGTTGGCCATCAGCAGCGCCGCCGGCATGCTCTTGCCCGACACGTCGCCCAGGACCAGCGCCAGGTGGTCGTCGCCGGACGGCAAGAAATCGTAGTAGTCGCCGCCGACGTTGCGCGCGGGAACCGTCTTCGCCGCCAGGTCGTAGCCCGGCAGATCGGGGACGGTTTTCGGCAGCAGGTTGCGCTGGATCTCGTGCGCCATCTCGAGTTCCCGCTGCATGACCTGCAGGGCCTTCTCTTCTTCCACCAGCCGGGCGTGCTCGATCACTTGCGCCGACTGCGCGGCGATGATGGTCCCCAGGCGCTGGTCGCTCTCGGTGAAGCCACTCCCTTTTTTGTTGAAGACGCTGAGCACGCCGATCATACGTCCCTTGAGGCGCAGCGGGACGCACATCAACGAGGTGACGACGCCGGTGGATTGCTGCGTGGGTTCGCGAAAGCGCTCGTCGGCGGCGACATCGTTGATCACCAGCGGCTCCTGGTTCTTGAGCATCCAGCCGACGACCTGCTCGCTGAGCCGGTAGGGGTCGCGGCGCAGGTCGGTCTGAACCTTCCGCACCATGGTGTGCAGCGCCGCGGCCTCGTCCTTCTTGCCGAACATGAGCACGGCGCCCTGGTCAACCGCGAGGTGCTTGACGCACTTCTGCACGACCAGGTCAACGATGGCCTCAAGCGACGACGCCGACGCGATCGCGGTGGCGACATCATTGAGGACGGAAAGCTCCTCGACCGCCCGGCGCAGACGGGTGTTTTCGGCCTCGAGGCGTGCAAGGTGAGAGGCTGGTTCGGGAGCGCTCACGGGCTTTGGGATCAATCAAAGGGAACTTTGAAAACACGCCCCTCAAGCATAGCGAGACCTGGAGCATACCACCAATCACGACGCCTAACAAAGGAAGCCCGCCAGAGAACTGGCGGGCTGCGTTTCTCTACAAGGGGACTGGATCCTAGCCTCAAAGTTCCCGGTAGATACTATCGGAGAGGATCTTGCGGATTTCGTCCAACCCCTTGAGCCAGGTCTGGAACTCTGCATTGTCGGCAAGCTTGGCCATTTCTGCTGCGAGGGCCTGCAAGCTCTCGAACTCCATCGATACGACCACCGAACCGGTCTCGGGACCCGCAAAGCTGGCCCGCCAGATTCGAAGCTTGGCCGGGCTACCGTTCTTTTTCAGGAGCGCCTTGCCCTGCTCTAGTTGCTCGACATACCCGGCAACATCGTCGGTTTGAACCACCACGACTCTGAGCACGGTATCCGCGGCGAGCGCAGGCGTCGATGCCCCGAGCAGGAGCGCTACGGCGACCAGGCTCAAAGTGATTTTGGCTTTCATGAGTTTCCCCTTTGGCGAAGATTTCGATTGAACGCTCTTCGCGGCCTTAGTGTACTCCTGTGGTCGCTCCACCACAAGGTCGTCTCCTCCGGGGGTCCTCCGGGGGCCTCCAGGGGCATGTCGGGCCGCTCCCGACATCCTCCTACCCCGCGGCATGCATAGCCGCCCGTCCCCCGTCTTCTGCGGCGCCGAGTCATCGCGACACGGCCGAGGCGCGCGGTGACACAGCAATGCCCGGCCGGACCCTCGTAAATCGTTCACGGCGAACAACTTCCGCCGCAGCCGGAACCGGAGGACCGATTGCTCCCTTGGCGTCCGAACTCGTGATCGACACACACCTTTCGAAATCCTTTCCCTCTGCTGGAGCCGCCTGGTTTCGGGGTGACCGTTCAAATGCCACGGCGTAGTCACTGACCAACGCCCGTGGTGGGAACTTCGGGATACTGGCATTCAGCAGAGGGGATTTTTTCGAGAGAACGATCTTCCTTTCGGGCTTCGGTTTTCCTTCGAGAGGATGGATGTTCCGACCGACACTCCAGACGCGGACGCGGCCGGGATAAAATGTGCGGGCATTGGCCATCCGTCATCGTGGGGCGACCGGTTCGAAGAGCCAGGTAATCCCCCCGGCTCAACCGGCTCTGGTGCAGGATCACGGCCTTCGGGTTCCCGCCTTGATCTTGCACCGGACCGGAACCCGGGCCCATGCCCGGGCCGGGACGAGCCCCATTTCAACCGCACCGCTAGAAGGCCCCTGAGACTCTCAGGTACGACGCTAAGGCGATCGTCGTACCGAAACCGGTACTGGCAGCTCTCTCACACCAGTACTGAAAACTCGTTCACAACGGTACCGCTGCTTCATTGACGGATTCACCCATCCAAGTTGAGAATCCTTGTGAAGATTGCCCGCAGCATCGGGAGGTTGAATATGATCGTTCAAACAAGCGAAACCAACTCTAGGCAGGTCCATTCTCTCGCTCGCCAGCTTCATGCGAAGACTGCCGAGATCCAACACCGTCTCACCTCGAAAGGACTGGCCGGCTTGGCCGGACAGGGTTCCAGCGGGCCCGAATCCCTGGACGAGTCCGAGTTGGCTGATCGCAGCCACGAAGAGTGGATCGATACGAGGCGTAGTCACCTGGACCAAGTGTTACTCCACCAGATCAGCGAGGCATTGATCCGCGTGGAGACGGGGGAATTCGGGTTGTGCGTTGATTGTGGGGATCGGATTTCCGTCAAGCGGCTGAAGGCAGTGCCGTGGGCGTCCCACTGCATAGAGTGCGCAGACCGCGGTTTGTCGGACTGGGCGTGATTGCAACCGTCCAGCCCAAGCCCGCCCCGCTTAACAGCTGCACTTGGCCGGTAAACCGATCCGCTGAACGATCCTTCGGATAGACTCGCGGTCAGAAAGCCAGCGTGCCGGTACGCGGAACTTCCTCTTGATTCGGCAGGTAGAGCGTCTGGCAACGCTCGCAGCGATAGACCTCGCCGCCGGGGCCGGCCTGCTGTCTCACCTCGTCGCCGAATTCATACCAGCGCTTAAGGTGACCGGCGCAGATCTTGCCCTTCTTGGCGACTTCGTTGCAGGCTCGCTGCCGCGGCTTGCGCGCTTTGACCTTGGTGCCGTCGCCGAGCGTCGCGAGCAGGTTGGGATCCGGCGGTTCCTCGACGGTGGCGGTGGTGTCCTCTTCAGCCATGGTGCTTCCTTCTAGCGCGTTCGCGAGAAAACGAGTATAACAAACAGTTGGCCCTGTTCCCGTAGGGCTGCCCCTTCTCGGCCGACCACAACGACCATGTTTCCGGAGTCGACACCCATGAAAACCTGCGGCACCTACGACGACGTCAGCCTCATCCTCAGGCTCTACGAAACCCGGCGCGAGAAAAAACTGCGCGAGGCGCGCGATTGGTTCTTCAAGTCCTTCCACGTCAAGACGCTCGATGACCTGCAGGCCCTGTGCCCGCTGGGCTCGGACACCAACGCCTACTACCGCATGGTGGTGAGCTACTGGGAGATGGCGGCCTCGTTCGTTACGAACGGGGTGCTGCACAAGGAGTTGTTCTTCGAAAGCGGCCGAGAGTTGCTTTTCGTATGGGTCCGCATGCGCGACGTCTTGCCGGCGATCCGCGAGGCGCACAAAGACCCCAAGGTGTTTGGAAACCTCGAAACCGTGGCCAACGAATACATCGAGTGGTGGAAGGGCCGCTCCCCGGAAGCCTACGACGGGTTTGTCGAGCGTGTGAGCACAGTGCCCAAGTAGAGTGCCTCCCCACGCTAGGCGGCGAACCCTCGACAGTGTGAGCTGAAGCGGCATCGCTTGACACTTCCTGACGCCCACTGGTATCCCAGACCCATGTATCAAAGCTGCATGCAGCACCCTGGCCGTCCTCGCCGACGGATTCTCACGCCCGCTCTTTCGTTGTTCGCCTTACTGCTTTCCGTCGCGTCTTCCCCCGCCCAGGAATGGCCCGCCTACGGTGGCACCCCCGGTGGCGCCCGCTACTCAGCGCTTGACCAGATCAACAAAGGCAACGTCAGCAAGCTCAAGGTCGCATGGATCCACGACAACGGCGACGCCAGTGACGGCACCGAGCTTCCCACCCGCTCGGCGTTCGAGACCACGCCGCTGCTCGTCGACGGCGTTCTTTACGTCGTCACCGTGTTCCACCGCGTGCTGGCGCTCGATCCCGACACCGGTACGCAGCTCTGGGAGTTCGACCCCAAGTTCGACGTCACCCAACGCGTCAACCTCTACCACAACCGCGGCCTCGCCTATTGGACCGACGGCCAACGCAAGCGCATCCTGCTCGCCGATCAGCTCGGGCGTCTCTTCAGCATCGACACCGAAACGCATAAGCTCGACCCCAACTTCGGCGTCGACGGCATCGTCAACCTCCAAGAGGGCATGCTGACCGACAAGTATCCCCACCTGCGCTACGGCGTCACCTCGCCCGTGGCTCCCTGCGGCGACGTGTTGGTCGTCGGCGGATGGGTCAGCGACGGCGAGCCGCAGGGGCCGAGTGGCGACATCCGTGGATTTGACGCCCGTACCGGCAAGCTCGTCTGGCGCTTCCACACCGTGCCGCGTCCCGGCGAGTACGGTCACAACACCTGGGAAGGCGACTCGTGGAGAGAGCGCGGCGGCACCAACGCCTGGTCGACGATGAGCGTCGATGAAGAGCGCGGCATGGTCTTCGTCCCGCTCACCTCGCCGTCGATCGACTTCTACGGCGGCGACCGCAAGGGCGCCAACCTGTTCAGCGACAGCGTCGTGGCGCTCGACTGCGCCACCGGCAAGCGTCGCTGGCACTTCCAGACCATCCACCACGACCTGTGGGACTGGGACCTGCCCACGCAGCCGAACCTCGTCACTGTCACCCGCGACGGCCGCGAGGTCCCCGCCGTCGCACAGATCACCAAGACCGGTTTCGTCTTCCTACTCGACCGTGTCACGGGGAAGCCGCTGTTCGAGGTCGAGGAGCGGCCGGTCGAGAAGAGCGCCATTCCCGGGGAAGAGTCGTGGCCAACGCAACCGTTTCCCGTAAAGCCGCCGCCCTTCGCCCGCCAGTCAATGACGAAGGACGAGTTCACCAACGTCACGCCCGAGTCGCGCGCCGAGTGTCTCGAGATGACCAAAGACGCCATCATCGACCGGCCGCTCTACCGCGCCATCCGCCGCAAGCTCACGGTCATGTTTCCCGGCACGAATGGCGGCCCGAACTGGGGCGGCGCGTCCTTCGACGCCACCCGCCAGGTGCTCTACGTCAACTCGATGGACGTAGGCGCCTTCACCCGCATCGTGCCTCGTCCAGAGGGCTCGAAGGTCCCTTTCCGGAGCCGCGGCACCAAGTACGGGCGCTTCTGGGATTCGAACCAATACCCTTGCCAGCAACCGCCCTGGGGCCATCTGACAGCGATTGATCTCAACAAGGGTGAGTTCGTCTGGCGCGTCGTGCTGGGTGAGTTCGACGAGCTGACCGCGCGCGGTGTCCCGAAGACCGGCGCCCCCAACCTTGGCGGCTCGATCAACACGGCCGGCGGACTGGTCTTCATCGCCGCCACCAACGACAGCCGCTTCCGCGCTTTCGACAAAGACACCGGCGAGCAGCTTTGGGAGACGCGCCTCCCCGCCAGCGGCCACGCCACCCCCATGACCTATTGGAGCGAGAAGACCAAAAAGCAGTACGTCGTCATCGCCGCTGGCGGCGGCAACAAGTACAACGACGCGTACCTGGCCAAGCTCGTAGCCTTCGCCCTGCCGTAGGCTTGCGGCGGTGCCGGTCCGGTGAAAAACGGGGCGCCCGCGCTAAACGGAGCTACTGCAGCCCCTCCACCAAATAAAGGTCCGAGATGTTTCGCCCGTAGCTGTAACAGTAGGACTGTTCGTCGGCCGAGATCTGGACTGACCAAATTGAGAACACGCCGACCCGGTCGGCAGGTGCAAGGGTTTTCCAGAGTGACCTCTTCCCCGTGACGAGGTCCACCCTGTAGACCCTTCGGGGCACTTCAGATGCAGCATTCAAGAAGATCGAGCGGCCATCGGCGCTCCACGCGATGAAATTGTCCAACGGCTCGACGCCAGGGATCTCTCGCTCGTCGCCCCCCTCTATCGGGAACAAGGACGGGGGACCGTCCGTCTCCGCGGCAAGCCATTCGCCGCTCGGGGAGACCGCCTTAGTCCCCAGCCAAAAGCGGTAGCCCTCCGGCGTGATGGGCCGCGGCTCGCCGCCATCGACACCTTGGATGTAGCAGCGGACGCCTTGGCCTGGTGCGCTTCCCGAAAAAACAAACTGGCGGCCGTCGGGCATCCAATCCATCGCCTCGTAGTTTGTAATGTCGTCATTTCTAATGCGAATCGGTTCTCCGGCGCCGGTGGGTAGCAGCACTACCTCGGGGGGAGTTCCCAACGACATCGTGAGCGCCATTTTCCCGTCAGGGGACAGAGCAAATGCTAGACCATCGCCCAGCCGCACCGCCGGCGCGCCCGTAGTCTCTCGCAGATACACCCCCCAGCGTTCAGTCCCGCCTCCCTCGCCGAACTCCGTGAACAGGATCGTTCTGCCATCAGAACTCATGGACTCCACTTCCGAGGCGTCGAACCAAGAAAGGTCCCGCTCGGCTGTCTGCCCGGGCGCCAGGCAGTTGATACCGACCCGCCAATTGACGCGGCTCACCAACGCCCGGCCATCCTCGGAAACATCGAGCAGCCGCAGGTCGACGGGAACGCGCTGAACGACGCGATCTGCCCTCGAGGGCGTGAGGGTGCGTATCGTCTTGCCTCCCAGCCAGCCTGTTTCATACCAAACCGCATCCGCATCGGGGGACCACGCAAGAACAAGGTTGTCCCCGCTAGCGGGGCTGGCGAGAACGGTCTTGTCGCCGTTCTTGTCGATCGTCGCGACTTCCCAAGCGCCTCCAAACCCGAAGGGGCGTTCGGAAAAGGCAATCCGGCCGTCCCTCGGCGAAATCCGAAAGCTAGCTATTCGATCGGGCGTTTCGTAGAGTACCCTCCCGACGGGCAACTCAACACGGATTCGGCCCTCGATCATCCGGGCAACACCCAACTCACCGTCCGGCGTCCAGTCCGCGAACACCACATCGTCTAACACTTCGCGGGGTGCGCCCCCGGCCAAGGAAGCTTGCAGAAGAGTAGCGGGATAGGACTCCGCCGGGCCGCCAAAAGAAGCGCTCAGATGCCGCGGCGACCGCGCCGCCAAGGCCATCTCGCCGGTTTTCGATATCGCGAGGACGTCCGCATCTTGGATGTTCAGCGACCGCGACTCCGAACTCTCCGGGCGTGTCGTATAGAGTTCCCGGCGGCCGCCCTCCCAAGCCGCGCTGTAGACGATCGTGTTGCCGGGAGCAAACCGGGCCGAAGTGACCGTTCCACGGCGGAATGTAAGCCGCTTGTAAGTTGGAATCGTCGGGGCTTCGCCGCTAAAGCTCGTGCCTGCCAAGAAGGCGGCCGCCAGCAGGATCAGAGCAGCAAATGCAGCAAGAAAGACTGTCGCGCGCTTTCGTTTCGGGGTCGGGCGTGGTGGTGGACTCGCTTGACCAACGGCGGTTTTGAGCACTGCCGACTGGCCCGACTCGATCCTCTTGTGCTGCGCTGAAAGGTCAACCAGCACTTCGCCGGCGCTCTGGTACCGCTCGTTGGCGGCCTTCGCCAGACACTTGCCGACAAGCCACTCCAGTTCCAGCGGAACGCCAGTCCGCAGCCCCGTCATCGGCTCCGGCTGTTCGTTGGTGATGGAGTACATCACCGCTTTGTCGTAGTGGCCCTTGAAAGGCTCCTGGCCGGTGACCATTTCGTACAGGACGACACCGAGGGACCAGACATCTGAGCGATGGTCGATTTCGGCTCCATAGGTCTGCTCGGGCGACATGTAGGTCACGGTGCCCATCGTTTCGTCCATGCGAGTGAGCTTGGAGCGGTCCGTCAGCAGGGCCAGGCCGAAATCCATAACCGTGACCTGACCGTCGTCACCGATCATCAGGTTGGCGGGCTTGATGTCGCGGTGGACGACCTTCTTGCCGTGAGCCGCCTGTAACCCCTTGGCGGTCTGGATCGCGATGTCGAGGGCGTCCTGCAGCTTGAGCGGGCCGGCCTCGATCTTCTTGTCGAGCCCTTCGCCTTCGAGGAAGGCCATCGCAATGAAAGTGCGACCGTTGGCCTCGGCAATCTCGTGAACGGTGCAGATGTTTGGATGGTTCAGGGCAGCGGCAGCCTTGGCCTCACGCTCGAACCGCTTACGGATCTCGGTGTCCTGGACCAGGTGCGGGGCGAGGAACTTCAGAGCGACGGGGCGGTCCAGCGACGTGTCCTCGGCCTTGTAGACCACACCCATCCCGCCCTCACCGAGCTTCTCGGTGATGCGGTAGTGCGAGATGGTTTGACCGATCACGATAGCCCGATTCTACCTTGAAAAACATAGCCGCCGAGCAATCCACTACAATCCGTTGGACCCCTTGAAAACGTTGGGCCTTGTAAATCGGAGTTGACTTCATGCCTGCACTGAACCGCCGCGACCTCTTCCGTCTCGGTGCCGCCGGCGCCGCGGCAGCCGCGGCGTCCGCGCAGCAGCGCAAAGACCGCCCCAACATCCTCTTCCTGATGACCGATCAACAGCGCGGCGACTGCATCGGGGCCGACGGCAACCGCGCCATCAAGACGCCTAACCTCGACCGCCTGGCCGCCGAGGGCGCGCGATTCCGTTGCGCCTATTCCTCGACGCCGAGTTGCACGCCGGCGCGCGCCGCATTGCTCACCGGCCTCTCGCCCTGGCATCACGGCATGGTCGGCTATTCGCGCGTGGCCGAGCGCTACCCGTTCGAGAAACCGCGCGTGTTGAGCGACGCGGGCTACTACACGCAGTGCATTGGCAAGAACCACTTTCACCACCAGCGCAATACCCACGGCTACCACCACGCGCTGCTCGACGAGTCGGGCCGCGAGCAGACGCCGGGCTTCCGCAGCGACTACCGGTCGTGGTTCTGGTCGCAGGCCCCGAATCTCGATCCCGACGCCACCGGCATCGGCTGGAACGACTACCCCGCCAAGGAATACGTACTGCCCGAACGCCTGCACCCGACGCACTGGACCGGCGAGTCGGCGGTGCGCTTCCTCAAGAAGTACGAGCGTCCCGAGCCGTTCTTCTTGAAGGTATCGTTCGCGCGGCCGCATAGCCCCTATGACCCGCCGGGCCGCGTAATGCGAGAGTTCAAGGCCGCCGACCTCCCGGCCGCACACGTCGGCAAATGGGCCGAGCGCTACCGCCCGCGCAGCAGCGACAAACCATCGCTGTGGCACGGCGATCTCGGCGCGGCGCAGGTTCGGCACTCGCGGCAGGGCTACTACGGGTCGATCCGCTTCATCGACGAGCAGATCGGACGTATCCTCGAAGCGCTCCACCAACGCGGCATGTATGAAGAAACGCTGATCGTGTTTCTCTCAGACCACGGTGACATGACCGGCGACCATCACATGTGGCGCAAGTGTTACGCCTACGAGCCGTCGGCGCGGGTACCGATGTTGGTGCGCTGGCCCACGGGGCTGGCGGCGGCCGAGAGAGGCCAAGTGTTCGAGCAGCCGGTCGAGTTACGCGACGCGCTGCCGACCTTCCTCGATGCGGCCGGTGTTGAAGCGCCGCCGTCCCTCGACGGCCGCAGCTTGCTCGATCTGGTTCGCGGCAAGGGCGCGGATTGGCGCAGGTACATCGACCTCGAACACAACATCTGCTACAGCCCCAAGAACCATTGGAGCGCACTGACCGACGGCAAGACGAAGTACATCTACCATGCGCTTGACGGCGAGGAGCAGCTTTTCGACTTGGCGCACGATCCCGGCGAGGAGAGGAACCTCGCCGGCGATGCGCAACACAGCGGCGAGCTACGCAAGTGGCGGGGACGGCTGGTCGACCACTTCCAAGAGCGCGGCGAGCCCTTCCTCAAGGGAGGCCAACTAGTTCCCCGCCCCGAGAGCTACCGTCACTCGCCCCACTACCCTGGTGCCGCCGCGTAACGAGCGCCCGTCCGCGAACCCGGCCCGCAACCGCAGATCTAGCGCGATCCCACAAATCACACTCAGAACCGCGGGCGTGAGTCCGCGCTGATCGGCCTCGAGCTTCTGATGAAGCTGCTCTGAAGAGCAATCGCCAGGCTCTCGTGCCGCGTCGAGCATGGACACTTCTTGAAAGAATCGGCGCCTCTTCTTCTCAAAACGCTCAGATGAGGCGACTAGAGGACGATCAACGCGGACTCACGCCCGCGGCTCTGAGTTTGGTTTGCGGAAGCGTACTTGGCAAGCTCGGTTCGCCCGTCAACGCCCCACCCCCGCCGCGGGGTCCTTCCAATTCAACTCGGCATCAGGCCGGCGAACATAATTGGCATCAAGCGCCTCGGGCGCAATCCCCCGGCCCTCCCGGCACTCAACAACCGCAAGCCGCGCCACCGCCCCGGCGAGCGGTTCCGCCACAACCTCCCGCCGACTTCCCTGCCCTGCCAACGGCGCAACCCCATCCTCCGCAAACAGCGCGGAGTTCAAAGCCGCAAACGTCACCTCGCGCCCGCCCAACAGGTCCAAAAACTCATCCCAACTCGTCACCACCTCCGGCACAACCACCCGCAACTCCCCGTCGTAAACAGCGGCGTACACCTCCCCCCGCCGCGCGTCCATCACCGGAACCCGATAGGCACCCGCCACACACGATGCAATCGCCCGCAGGTTCGACACCCCCACGACCGGCTTGCCATGCACCTCCGCCAGCGCCTTGACAGCCGTCAACCCGATGCGAATGCCCGTAAACGAGCCAGGCCCGGTCGCCCCCGCGTAGCAATCAACCTGCGCGAGCCCAACGCCGTGCTTCTGCAACAGCTCGCGGATCTCCTGATAGACAACCTGTCCGAAACCGTCGGGCGCATCCACGGCTTCCGCTTCGAGAATCTCGTCGCCGGAGGCAAGGGCAACGCTCCCCGAACGGCTAGTCGTATCGAGAGCCAGAACGATCATCAGGCGGGTAAGAGGGGCAGACTCGGGGGCGGCGTCGGCTACTCGCCAACGAGCCGGTAGGTCTTGGAAGCTTCGAACAGGCGGCGCGCACCGTCCACCCCGAGCAAGCGAACGAGCAACGTCGTCGGATAGCGTCGGGTCAGCCCTTCGGGGACCTTGAAGCGTCCGAACTGCTTGGCGCCCAGAACACGGTAGCCGTTCTTCGCACCCGGCACCTCGACGGCCCACATCCAGCGCATCCTCTTGGCCGTGCGGGTGTCTTTGGTGAGCGTGGCGTTGAATTCGTACTCCTGTCCGGCGACCAACTCCTCTTCGGTGGGGAACTGGATCGTGTAGGGCACCTCCGACGGCAACAGCTCGATCTCCTTGGGTTTCGGCCGGCGCGACTCCAGCTTGTACGACTTGCGCATGCCGTTCTTCTTGCCCTCGCGCCGCACATACAGCACCCAATCGTGCGAGGGATCGGGCGGCCCCTCCGTGATGAAGCGCTCGCCCTTGAACTCGTCCTTCTGGTCGATCCAGGTTCCGTCGATCGGATTGAACCAGCTCACGTTGTACTTGCCCTTGGCGACGTGCAGCTCGACGCGGCGCGGCTTCTCGACGTAGACGATATACTCGACGCCCTCCATCAGGTCGCTGCGGTAGCGCAGCAACTCCAACGCCAGCGCGGGCCCGCCGGCCACGCGCGGATACGGCTCCAGATCCCAGTAGCGCGTTTGCGCGAAGAAGTCATGGAAGTGCGTCATCTGCCGGGCGCCGGGCGAGTCGGCGTACTTGAGGTCGACGTCGAACTTACGTCCGCCGTAGGTGCCGGTGTTGCCGTAAGTGACGTACTGGCCGTGCATGGCGGCGCGCCACAGCCGGCGGCGGAACTCATCGGCGTCGACGTGGTGCTGGTGCGACTTCCCGGCCCCGCTGTCTTCGTACCCGAACTCGGCGTTGACGAAAGGCACGGGGTACATCTCGTACTCGACGGCCGCGAGGTCGGTACTCGAAGATTGGTGCACCATGTAGTCCACCCAACCCTGGTCCGACAGCCCACCCGAGGTCGTCACAGCGTGCGTCGAGCGCGGGTGTTGGTAGGGGTCCGTCTTTTTCAAGTAGTCGTTGATCTCAAGCAGCACGCGGGCGCCGTCTTTGTACTCCTCGAACTCCTGTACGCCCTGCCAGGTAATGTTCATCGCCGCGTAGCGCGCCACAATGTAGCGGAAATAGCGCTGTCGCTGGCGGCGTTTCGGAAGCAGCTCGACGAGTTGATTGCGGTCGCCGGCGAGGATCAGATCGTACGTGATCCCCTGGCTGTTCATGTAGGCGACGCGGCGGTCGACTTCCTGAAAGTGGCCGGGCTGGATGTGATCGGGGTCGGCCAGCACGCGCGCGGCGTTGGCGTCGTCGCCGAGCACGAGGCCCCGCATGTGATTGAACTTCTGCTTCGCGCGGATGTCGACGAGCTGCCGAAAGGTGTCAAACGGAATGGTGGCGAACTTGTAGCAGGTGTCGCCCATCCATAGGTGGGGCGTGCTGAGCTGGTCGTAGCGGAAGTACCGCAGATTGAAGACCCGCACGAAACCGGGCGTACGCGCCTCGGTCGCCTCGAAGCTTTCAACCTTGCGGTCAAGACTTGGGATGTTCGAGAGCAGCCGAAAGTCCCAGCGGCCAACGGCGGTGGGCGCGATGCGAAACTTGAAGCGCGCCCCGCCGTCCCAGAAGGCCGGTATGACGTGGGTCGTGCCCCTCTTCGGCGAGCGAAACTCGCCCCGCAGCTCGACGCTCACATAGGGGTTGGGGTGCTGGGCGGCCTCGGCATCGGTCAGGTCGATGGTGATCTCGCACGGTTCGTACACCGCTGTCGGCGGACAGATATCGATCGCCGCCAGGTTGACCGCGGTGAGAAGAGCAATCGCGACAAGGCTCAGCGCCCTCATAACCTGCTCATGATATCGAACGCCGGAAAGGAACCGCCGGGCGACCTCGTAGGAGGGCTGTTTCGATCTAGATACGCAGTGAGTACGATCAGCTAAACACTTGCTGAATCGCCTCACCGTGATCGGTGATAGGCACGGGCCGCTTGCCCGCATAGAGGACCTTGGCCGGGTCAATCCCCAGGGCGGCATGAATCGTGGCGTGAAAGTCGGGCACGGAAATCGGCTTTGTGACAGCCGCCTCACCGAGTTCGTCGGTCGCTCCAATAGCCTGACCCGTGCGAAGACCGCCGCCCGCCAGTAGGCAACTGAATGCGATCGATTGGTGACCCCGCCCGCCTTGGCTGTCGAACTCAGGCGGCCGGCCGAACTCGGTTGAGACAACGATCAGAGTGCGGTCAAGCTGTTGGTGCTTCTCGAGGTCCCGAATCAAAGTCGCCAAGCCCTGGTCCAGGTCCCGAATGAGGAGATGTTGCTTCAAGATGCCCTGCTGGTGCACATCCCACCCGGACCCGTTCAGGAAGTTCAGGTTGAACGACACTTCCACGAAACGCACTCCGGACCCGACGAGCCGCCGTGCCAATAAGCATCGCTGCCCAAACTCCCCGCCATACGCTTCGCGCAGCGAAGTCGACTCTTCACCAAGGTCGAAGACCTTCATGAAGCGCGGTCCCGCCATGCGAAAGCCCTGCTCGTTGACGTCGATTTGGGATTGCACGGCCGGGTCACCGGCATGCTCCCGCGCCAAACGATTTCGCAGAGTTCCCAGCAGCATCTCGCGCCGCTGTTGCCGGGCGCGGTCGACGTCCGGGGCCCGAGTCAACCCGCCCGGGCCGGTCTCGGTCTGCGTCAGATAAACATACCCATGCCGCGCCCCCAGAAAGCCCGGGTCGCGCATGATGTTCGGGTAGCCCATCACCACGTAAGCCGGCACGTCGTCAGACTTCGTACCAAGTTCGTGCGAAACCACCGACCCGATCGAGGGATACTGCAACGTTCCGCTCGGCTTGCGGCCGGTGTGCATCAAGTTCGATGCCGCGCCATGCGGGCCGACCAGATCGTGGCTGACCGTCCGCAGGATGGCGCAACGGTCCATCAGCTTCGCCGTTCTCGGCAGGTGCTCGGCAACACGCACGCCTTTCACCGCGGTCGGAATCGAATCGTAGTAGGACCCCGCTACATTCCGCTCGGCGTCGCCCCGGCGTTTCGGATCAAAGGTGTCGATGTGCCCGGCCCCGCCGCCCAGCCAGATCATGATGCAGGCGTCGGCCTTGCCGCGCGGACCCTCACCGACGCGGCCCGCTCCCGCCAACGCTCCGGCCCCCAGCCCCATGCCGACACCGGCCGCGGCCGTTGTCTTCAACAGATCTCGTCGCGTTCCTTTCCAACTCGTCATGGCATGATCCTCTTGTCGGCCTACGGAATAATCTTGAACTCCGGCGAGTTCGCCAAGGTCCAAACCACATCTTCGTAGCGTTCACGGAAGGCCGGTTGCAGAGCCGCAGTCGGCTCGTCGCCCATCCGCACGGTTCGTTCTTCTTCCATCCGAATCAGATTCGATTCCTCCGACATGTGGTTGGCCCAGGAAACTCTCTTGTCTGTCTTCTTCGACAGATCGACGTCCGACAGCGTCCTCCCGGGCACTCGGCGGTCGGCGTAGGTCGGTTGCAGGTAATCGACGAAAACGTTCGTCTCGTCCTGGCTTGGCGGACGCGACAGCAGCCGCAGATAGGTCTCACGGACCAGCTCATCCAGCCGCCGGTCTTCCAACGCCAACCGCGTGAAACCGCTGTCGTCGGAGAGCCGCGTAATCCGCGTACCCATCGGACCGTTCGCCAGCATCAGCGTCTGCATCGGCGAAGGCCCGTCGTCCCGCACCGTGGCTGGGTCTTGCCGTGCCTGGCGCCAACCGAACGTCGTCAAAACGTCCACCAACGCCTGGGCCCTCGGCAACGCCAGCGACGGACGGTCCCGCTCGTTGGACAGCGCCGTCATCTCCCAAGCACGCCGCGGCGTCCCCATATTCACGAACTGCCTTAGCGGACGGTCGCCCAAGGGGTTGAGATTCAGCTCCTCGCAATCGAGACTCTTGCCCGCCGCCACATGGAGCGAATCGACCAACTGCTCGGCACTCAGCCGCCTCCGAACCGGACCCGCCAACAAGGCGGCGCGCTCGCTGCCGGACTCGGCTGCCGCCGGGTCGGGCCTTCGTTGATACACGTTCGACGAAAAGATCAAACGCGCCAGATGCTTGAGGTCATAGCCGCTCTCGAGGAACTGCCGTGACAAATACCGCAGCAGCCGCGGGTGCGAGACTTCCGCCTCGGACCAATCGTGCGCTGGCTCAACCAATCCCCGCCCCAGGTAGCGTTTCCAAACTCGGTTGACCACCACCTGGGCGAAACGCTCGTTCTGCGGGTCAACCATCAAGCTCGCCAATTGATGGCGGCTCGCCACCGATGTATTGCTCGGCGGTTCGGCCACGATGGCGTTTCCGCTCAGAGCTTGAAACGGCCAGTGCGGATCAATCCGGTCGCCCGGCTTCAGCGAGATCTGAACGAACGGCTTGCGCGCCCCTTCGCGGACCGGCACGGTGCTGGCCTCGGGCAGCTCGATGGGGTTGCCGTCAAGTAGCGCGGCGACGCTGAATAAGTCCTTCTGCTTAAAGGGGTGGAACGGAGCGTCATGGCAGCGGGCGCACGACAACTTCTGGCCCAGAAACGCCTGCGAAAGAATATCGGCCTTCGCCGCCATCGGTGCATCGTTGAGGCTCGCCATCGCGAATCCACGCGGCGCACCCTGGTAGAGGCTCCCCTCCATTTCGATCAGCTCGGTCACCACGCGATCGAACGGCAGGTCGTCGCTGAAGGCTTGATGCAGCCACCATCGAAACGGACCGCTATTGTTGAGATCCGGCTTCAGGATGCTGGGGTTCTCGGCCAACACATCCTGCCAATAGGGGACCCAGTGGTCGGCCCAACCCGGGTGGCTCAGCAACCGCTCGATGGCCCGTTGCCGTCGCCGCTCGGGCGGGTCCTCGATGTACGCCCGAAGCTCATCCGCCGTGGGGATAACTCCAATCACATCAAGCGACAGCCGGCGAAGAAACTCGATGTCCGTCGTCAGCGGCATGGGCCGGACACCTGCCTCTTCCAGCCTCACTTGAACGAACCGGTCGATGTCGTTGTGGACGGACTCCTCGGACGCAACCCCGGGCACCGCCACCGGAGCCTCGGTGGCCAGCCACTCGCGCACGCGACCATGCCGCTCCCCCCAAGCGGCCTCGACCGCATCATCGGCCGCGCGCCGCCGCGCCACATCTCCCTGGCTGTGACGCGCAATGACCTTGGCCTCGTAGGCTTCCCAACCCTCGTTCGTCAGCAACGGCGTGTCAGCACCCCCGAGCAGTCGGTCGACTTCCCCGTCACGGGAGTAGCTCAACGAAAGCTCCGCCGGATCGGGAATCAAGCCATAACCGCCGATCAGCGCGATGAGCGTGAACTGGTGCTCCCCGCCATCTAGGTCCACGGTCACCAACACGTCTTGATGGGGAACACTCGCCGGGCGAAGAGGAGGTTCCACAAACTCAGGGGGCGGCGGCAACTCGTCGTTGCTTGACCGGTTCGGCTTCTGGCGTTTCGTGGTCGCGAGGATCTTGCCGTCCAGCTCAAACCGCGCCGACCCCTTCGATCGAAGCCGGAACTGGTAGCTCCCAGCCGGCAGCGCGGCTGTCATGCCCGCCCGCAGCGCGAAGGGCTCGGAGTAATCCAAGACCAGAGCGTTCTTCGAGAACTTGGTTGGCAGCCGTGGAAAGCCAAAGGCCGACTCGGTATAGCGAAACGTGGGCGTCAGCCCGGTCAAACTGATGTCGCGGGCCTTGTGGTGGACGTACTTCTTCTTCCAACCCGCCTGGGCTTCCTCGGGGGTCGACGGAGGAGGAGGAGCCAGGTTCTCGTAGATCTCGACAACCGCCGGCCCGGCCTTCTCCAGCGAGGAGTCCAAGACAGGGCTTGCCGCCACGGCCAAAGAAGCAGCCGCGCAAAGCACCAGCCCGAGCCGAACTGTGCGAGGAATCAAGCGCATACCGGCATCCCACCCCTACCCGTAGATATTATGCCCCAAAGAGCCTCCAACTCCAAGGTCGAACCAGCGGTAGTCGTGGACCGCCCAACGCCGCGGCCAGGGCATTCATGCCGCGTCCGGTGTGGCGCGGGCCCCCAGACCTGCCGTGTCGGTACTCTTACCGACACATGGGTTCAAGTGCCGCGTGGCAAGCAACCCCAGTAGCCCGCGCTACCCGTCGCTTGTCTCAGCGCAAAACGACAACGCCGTCAGCGCATACACTCGCGCCACCCGCACCAACTCATCCACCGCCACACATTCGTTCAGCGTGTGGGCGCCCGTCGCCGCAGGGCCATGGGTCAAGGCCGGCACGCCCGCCATCGAGCAAAACAAGTTGCCATCGTCGAGAAACGGCTTGGCCCCGGCCGGCAATGGCGCGCCGGTCAACGCGGTGTGCGCTGTTTGAAACGCCGCCACGGCCGTTTCGCCCTCGTCGATCCGGAACGCATCGCCTTGCAACGAGTAGTCAAGATCGATCCGCGTACCGCTGGCCTGGGCATGCTGTTCGAGTAGCTCGCGGAAGCCCTGCTCGACCTCCGCCGCGGTCCCGGGCGTCACCCAGCGCCGGGTACCGCGCACCAGGCACTCGACCGGCGCCTGGTTGTAGATCTCGCCCGACTCAATCTGACCGACGAACACCGAATCGCGCCCGATGCCCGCGGCCTCGGTGCCGGTCATCGTCTCGTCAAGGTCACGCAGCTTCACGACCAGATCGGCCCCCGCGTTGACGACCGAGGGAAGTCCGGCCGGGCGCAGCACTTCGTGAACGGGTTCGCCGTCTCGCCGGATGTGAATCTCGAAGATCGCCATGCCGCGCCCCGCGAGTGGCAACTTGTCGGCGAAATACTCCGGCAGCATCACCGCGTCGCCGTGGACACCCTGGCTGATCAGTGAGCGCAGTTGACGTCGGTCGCCCCACGGGCCCTCGTGCATATCGTGCGCCGTGAGTAGCACGCCGCCCGCCTGCAACCCGCCGATCTCGCACAGCGCCCGCGCGGCCTCGACGAACGCAGCGATCCCGCCCTTCATGTCCGATGCACCGGAGCCGTAAAGGCAACCGTTCTCGTGGCGCGGTGGGACGAACGGGAGGTGCACGGTATCGAGGTGTCCGTCGAACTGCAGCACCGGCCCGGGTCTGCCGCTCTCGACACGCGTGACGACGGCGGGCGCGTCGGGCCAGTCGGCCACGAGCCGCTCGACCGCGAAGCCGTCGCCGGTCAGGATCTCGGCCAGGCGGTCAGCGACCGCTCCCGCACTCCGCGTAGGGCTGGGAACCTCCACGAGCCCGATGGCTGTCTCAACGAGACGGTCTCGGTTCACCGCGGAGCAAACTTTCTTGGCCAGATCAGAGGAGAGATTTCGGGGCATGATGAGGCTCGACTAATGATACTGTGTCCTCTTACCGGACTGCGGTCGTTGCTCTGTCGCGGGTTCAGTTTCGCGGCGGCGCTGTTCGTACTTCAATTCGGCACCCTGATCACTGCGGGCATCCGGCTCGGCGACGCGGCCGTTCTGAGACCGAGCGCTGTGATAAGATTGGCGCCAATCATGCCTGCCGAGACGCCCCACGCCCACCACGAAGGCCTCGCGCCGCTGGCCTCGCGCTACGTTCGCGTCGACGAGCTTCCTTGGACGCCCACCAAGTACGACGGGATCGAGATGAAGATCCTGATGGAGGACAAGGAGTCGGGCCTGCTCACGGCGCTGTTTCGTTGCTCTCCGGGCGCGCGGCTGCCGCTCCATGAGCACGTCGAGATCGAGCAGACCTACGTACTGGAAGGCAGTTTGGTCGACGATGAAGGCGAAGTCACCGCAGGGAATTACGTCTGGCGGCCCGCCGGCAGCCGCCACGACGCCCACTGCCCCAACGGCGCCCTGACGATCGGCTTCTTCCTGCGCCCCAACCGCTTCCTCGACAGCGAACCGTCGGACACGTAGGGGCGGGCGTCAGCTCCGCAATGCTCCAGCGGCATTCGCTTACGCTACATCATTCATGCGACGCGCAGCCGCGCCGACGTCCGTGACTTCGGCTTCTCTTTCACTTTGATCTCGATGTCCCGGCCGAGCCGCAAGAGAAGCCGCATCAGGCGCTCGATCGAGAAGCCGGTGAGCTTGCCTTGCTTCAGCGCCGAGACTTTCGGTTGATCGATCCCGAGTGCCCCGGCGGCACCAATCTGTGTCAGCCGCCGCCGGTCGATCTCACGGATGATTCTCGCCGCCAACTCCGCTTTCACCAGTAGATCATCGGGCTTCGGCAGGCCCAAGTCGGCGAAGACGTTTCCACTGCTCGGTGTTTGGTCTCGATGGGCCATAGTCAATCCTTTCCCTCGTCCGCGAGTTTCCGGGCCAGCTTGAGTCGTTGCTTGATTAGGTCTAGCTCTCGCTTCGGGGTCGATACGCCTGACTTCGACTTCTTCTGAAACGCGTGCAAGACGTAGACGGCGTCGCGCAGGTGAACGACATACACGACCCGGTAGGTTCCGCTCCGATCGTCAGCGCGGACCTCCCATACCGGCGCACCGAAACCGTGCATGGGCTTGGCGGTCTCGTGCGTGTCACCGACCTGAGCTTGGTAAAGGGCAAAGCCAATCTTCTGCCTCACACCGGTAGCGAAGCCTCGCAGGACATCGAGCGTATCGACGAGCCATACGAGTCGTCGCGGCTGCTCCGGCACAACTTCCATTATATGCCAAAACTAGCATGCACACCACCCTACGGTATGCCCAACTTCCGCCGCCCCTCATCGGTCAGGCGGTTGGCGTCCCAAGGCGGGTTCCAAGTCTGTTCAACGACCACCTTTCGCACGCCCGGCACCTTCAACAACTGCGTACGCACAGGCGTCGAATTACCACCCGAGCCATACGAGAAGTAGCCGAGTCGCGGCCGCCCGCGATGCGGCATCGCCATCAGCACGTGAACGACGTCGCCGCGCACCCGCAGGTCGTACACCAACCCCAGGTCGAGCACGCTCGGACGCGCCGCGTAGAGTTGCTCGTCCTGGCAGGTGGCAAGCGCGTCCCACAGCAGACGCTTCGAGATCGGGCTGTCGCCCGCCTCGCCCGGACGCGCCAGCCGTCCGTTTGGGGCCGTAGCGCTCAGGCCGGCAGGCAGGTCGGCGACCGACGGCGCAAGCGGGTTCATCAACCGGTGACGCATACCCTCCACCATACCGGGGCCTTCCTGCTCGCTGAACGGCATCGTCAAGTAGGCGTTCCGCTGGCGCAGCACGGTCCCGGCCCGCAACGTTTCGCCGTGATAGAGCGCCCGGCTCCAAACGTGCCCGTGCCACTTGTAATAGAACAGCGGCGCGCCACCGTGCTTGAGGTCGTTGCGGTTCTCGACCGAGTGATCGAGGAAGAGCACGATAAACGCGTCCTCGGTCTGCGGATTGATGAAGCCGACCGACCATAGGTCTTCCTGCCGCCCGTCCGCAACCTCGCCGCGATGCAGCTTGCCGTCGGGACCCATCCAGACCGTGTCGGTGAACGACATGCCGGAAAACACCCACTCGTCGTCGCGCAGGTAGCCGATCTCGATGTCTTTGATCACCTGCATCGACCCGACCTTCACGAACCACGGCGTTCCGGCATAGAAGCGGTACTCGACAAACACGTTCATGCGGGCCGGCGAGAACAGCGGATGCACGGTCGAGTACGGGAAGCCCCAGCGTCGTACGGTGAGAGACAACGGGCCCCGGAAGACCTCGTAGTCGGGCACGGTGGGCCAGTTCGTCACTCGCAGTTTCTGGAAGTTGCCCGACGTGACGTAGTCGTGCGCCCAGTCGATGCCGGGCGGCTCGCCATGCCCCTCGCCGCCGGCGAAGAGTTCGAGGCCGTGCTCGCGCTTGTAGGTGAGGCGCTCGAGTTGGCCCATTTGCTCAGACAGCTTGCCGCGAAAGTATTCGTTCTCAAAGTCGAGTTGGAAGCCCTCGCCGTTGATTTCGAGGTCGCTGGGGTAGCGAGGCAACTCGGCGTCGGGGTTTCCGTAAAAGACGAGCCAATAGGAGCGCTGGTGGGCCGGAGCGTTGGCGAAAAAGGTTAGGCGGCATTGACGCTCGCCCCCGCGGCGGACTTCTTCATCGACCTGGCTGCGAACCTCGCGCAGCACCGAGCCGTCGATCCGAGCGACGCGCACCTCGCGCCGCAGCGACGATACGCGATCCACGAGAACCGACACGACCAACTCGATCGGCTCGCCCGAGCGGGTCGCGTTCGCCGTCTCGTCAAGCGCCAAGACTCGGACGTACGACCAGCCCCGCGCCCAATCCCGCCACGGCGCCGGCAGCTCGGCGACGGGCATGTCTGACTCTGCGCCGAGGACCGTCTCGCCAAGCGGGGCTTGCTGTTGCTGCTCGAGGGTCAACGAGTGCCGCAGCGAATCGCCGATCGACCGCGCCACGCGGTAGTCTTTGTTGCGATACGCCTCGGTCAGCAAGCGCATCTTTTCATCGAACGAGTCGGTTCGCTGCCAGTAGCTGGTTTCTTTCATGGCTCTGTGAGTGTAGTCCAGGCCGCTGCGAGCCGGCTGGAGGCCGCCGCCCGGCAGCCGCGGATCTGCCAGGCGAGACCCACGCCAGGAACGGTGCGGGCGAAGGAGTAAGAGCAGGACGCGGTATCGGCAGGTATTCTTGCGATCCGCGCCTACGGCCGCGCGCCGCGCGCCGCACCCACATCGTTTCCACGGTCGGTTGCGGCCGTGGGACCGCCGTCTGCCGGGGGCGTCTCCTCCCGTTCCATATCGCGACGGTAGACCGGTGGCTCCACCGGCCGATGCGGCCGCGCGATCCACTCGTCCAGCCACGCGATCACGCTCTGATACCAATGAACGCTGTTGCGCGGCTTGAGTATCCAATGCCCCTCGTCGGGGAAGTGGAGAAACTTTGACGGCACCTTGCGCAACTGCAGAGCCGTGAAAAGCTGCATCGCCTGCGTCACGGGCACGCGATAGTCCTTCTCACCGTGAATCACCAGCGTCGGCGTCTTGAAGCGATTAGCGAATTGGCTCGGCGACCAACGCTGATACATCTCCGGGTTCTCCCAAGGCGTGCCGTTGAATTCCCAGATCGGGAACCACAGCTCTTCCGTCGACCCGAACATGCTCGGCAGGTCGTACACCCCCGCGTGCGAGACGAAGGCCCGGAAGCGGTCGGTGCGGCCGAGCATCCAGTTGATCATGTACCCGCCATACGACGCCCCCGCCGCCGTCAGCTTCCCGGAATCGGCGTAGGGCCGCCGCAACACGTAGTCCAGCCCCGCCATGATGTCCTCGTAGACCAGCCCGCCCCAGTCGCCGTTGATGGCGTCGGTTAACGTTTGTCCATAGCCGGTCGAGCCGCGCGGGTTCGGCATGAACACGACGTAACCCGCCCCGGCGAACACCTGCGGGTTCCACCGGTAGCTCCACTTTTGTCCCCAGGCCCCCTGCGGCCCGCCGTGGATCAGCAGCAGCAACGGGTACTTGCGCTCGAAGTCGAACCCCGGCGGCTTAACGAGAAATCCGTGAATGGTCGTGCCGTCAATGCTCTCGTAGGAAATCTCTTCCGGCGAATCGATCGCATACTCGCTCATCAGGTCATCGTTGAGGCGCGTCAGTGGAACGGCCGGCCCGCCGGAAGCAAAGCCGCGAAAAACCTCCGTCGGATGCGAGGCGCTCTGGACGCTGTATACGATCGAGCGGCCATCGGGCGTCAGTTGAATGTCGCCGTGGTGCGCGTCACCGAACACCACCGACTTCAGGCCGCCGCCGCCTGCCGGAACGGTAAAGATCGGCCCGCCGCCGCGATCTTCGGCGGTGAAGAAAAGACGCGACGAGTCGGGCGACCATGCGACTTCCGAGACCCAACGATCGAAGCTCTCGGTGAGATTGGCGACCTCCGATGTCGGTCGGCTGTAGACCATCAGGCGGTAGCGGTCCGACTCGTAACCGGGACGTACCTGCCCGCGAAACGCGATCGACCGACCGTCGGGTGAGTACCGCGGCGAAGTCTCCGCCGCCGGGCCGCTCACGATCGACACCGGCTCGCCACCCTCGATCGAGACGACGAAGAGATCGAGGTTGGTGTTGGTCGCCCGGTCCTCGCCGACCGCCATGGCGAAACAGACTTCCTGGCCGTCAGGCGAGATATCGTAGGCGTCGGGGCCGCCCAAAGAGAAAGGCGGAATGTCGTGGCTGCGGGGTGTGAGGTCGCGCGGCTCTCCGCCTTCGAGATCAATCAAGAACAGATGTCCCTGGCGGCCGTCGTCCCAGTGATCCCAGCGGCGATAGAGCAGGCGGTCGTAGGTTCGCGCCTTGACCGGGTCTTGCTCGCGCTCCTCAAGTACACGCTTGTTGCATTCCCATTCGTCGCCGCACTCCGGCACGATGCGGCTCGTGAAAAGCACGTGCTCCCCGTCGGGCGCAAACAGCACTCCGCCGGCCTCGGTCGCCAGGTTGGTGACCTGCCGCGGACGGCTGCCGTCCGCCTCCATGATCCAGATCTGCGACGAGTCCGAGCGGTCCGAGACGAACGCAATGTGAGTCGAATCCGGCGACCAACGCGGACGGCGGTTTGATTTGCCGTCGTAGGTGAGTTGGCTCGGCGCGCCCCCTTCGAGCGGCACGGTATAGATGTGCTTCTCTTTGCGGTTGTCCGACAGCAGGACGCGCTCGACGACGAAGGCCAGGGTCGAGCCGTCAGGCGAGAGTTGCGGCTCGGAAACCCGCGCGATGCGCTGCAACGCCCAAACGTCAAACGGCTTCGTGGCGTCCAACTGCGCCGACACAGGCAGGACTACGCCGGGGGCAACCCCCAACAGGACCAGCCACAGCGGGAAGCGGCGCATTCACTTGACTTTAGCGCAGCGGGCTGTCCGCGGAAAACCCGAAAAATCGCCGAGCCCGGCAAGGCTTACCCGCTCGAGTCGCCACTTAGAGCCGCAGGCGTGAGCCTGCGTTGAGATGCTATGGCCGAAGAGGTCGTTGCCGAACAGCGATCGCCGTGGCAAGCAGAAGCACTTCATCGCAGGCTCATGCCTGCGGCTCTGAGTGCTGGGTTGGGCACCTACGCCTTTGGGGATCGCCTTCGCCCAACCAAAACCAACGCCAACGTCACGACCACCGTCAACCCCCAAAACCACTCGCCAAACCGTACAAACCCCGTGACCTGCGAGGAGTAATCAAACTTGGCGACCAACACACTCTGCTCGAACGACGGCAGCGACGCCGTCACCCGTCCCGCCGGATCGATCACCGAGGTGATGCCGTCGTTTGTTGCACGCAACAGCCATCGGGCGTTCTCGACCGCCCGCATCCGCGCGATCAACAGGTGCTGGTGACGCGCCGCGGTGTGTCCGTACCAACTATCGTTCGAAATATTGACGAGCACCTCCGCGCCGCCCGCCGTGAACCGCCGCACACCGCGCGCGAAGACCGACTCGTAGCAGATGAACGTACCCACACGATGACCGTTGAGCTTGCTCACGACGACCTCATCGCCCGCCAGGAAGTCGCCTGCATCGAGAGTAATCTTGTCGATGAACAACGAAAAGGGCCAGGGCACGAACTCCCCGAACGGCACCCGAAAGATCTTGCTGTAGCGCGAGACGAAGTCTCCGCGCGAGTCGAGCGTGATCGCGCTGTTGAGCGGCCGGCGTCCATTCGACGGCAGGTACTCGACCGAGTTCAAAATCAGCGGCGTGCCGAGCTTGCGCGCCATCCCCTCCACGTAGTGCCGGAAGCGAGCGTCACGAGAATAAAAGCTCGGCGCCGAGTACTCGGGCCAAACCACGAGCGCCGGGGTTGACGGGTCGATCGCCTCGGCAACGGTGGTCGAGAGCACCTCCATCGTTTCCCAATGGGTGGCTTGGCGAATCGGGTCCCACCCGTGCTCGATGATCTCGTCGGGGTGGAAGTTCGGTTGTACAAGCCGGACCGTTTCTTGTCCCTCGGCCTCGCTCGGTAACGGCGACAACAACAGAAAGCCAGGCAGAACAACAAGCCAGGCCAACTCACGGACTGCTCGCCGCCGCAACACGAGAATTGCCAGGGCAACATTCACCATCGCGAGCAGAAACGAAACCCCGTACACCCCTGCATAGGGCGCGGCCCGAGCGACCAACGGCAAATCAATCCCGGCGTTACCTAGCTGAAGCCACGTGAACGCCAAGTACTGATGGCTGCCTTCCAGCGCCACCCACGCCGCCGCCACGGCCGGCACTGCCCACCAACGCGTCATCAGCGGCGCGGCGATCAGTGAAAACGCCCCCAAGTGCAGGCCTTTGAAGATGAAAAAACCACCGAATATCGCTGCCGCCGCCACGGCCGGCAGGTGGGCGTAGCGGTGCATGACGTCGTAGATCCAATAGCAGGTCCCACCCCAGAAGATGACGCCGGCCAACCAGCCGAGCAGAAATCTCGTACGTGCACGTGGTTCGCTCGCCACCGCCACGAGAAGCGGCGCCACGGCAACCGCGGCCAAGAATGAAAATCCAAAGCGCGGGAAGGTCAGGACTTGCAGGATCCCGGCGGCGGCAGCGAGGAGGTAGGAGGGCAGGGGCCCCCGGAATCTCAAGTGACCGCTCCGGCGGCGCTGCCTGGAGTATCGCGGCCGGCGGCGTCCTCGTTGACTTCGTCGGCCATGTAGGAGCTACGAACCAACGGGCCGCTGAAGACCGACTTGAAGCCGATCCACTCGCCATAGGCGCGATAGCTGTCGAAGACCTCCGGCCGAATGTACTCCTCCACCGGCAAGCGCCTCCGGGTCGGCTGCAGGTACTGGCCGATCGTCGCTATGTCGGTGTCGGCATCGCGCAGATCGCGCAGCAGTTGCTCGACCTCGGCGGCCGTTTCGCCCAAGCCGACCATGAGGCCCGACTTGCTCAGAACGCTCGGCGTGTGCCGCCGCGCGAAGGCCAGCACGTCGAGCGATTGGCGGTAGTTCGCCTGCGGCCGTACGCGCCGATAGAGCCGCGCCACGGTCTCCATGTTGTGGTTGAAAACGTCTGGGCCCGCATCGAGCACACGCGCGACGGCGTCGTGATCGCCCAGAAAGTCAGGCGTGAGCACTTCGACCCGTGCCGCCGGCAGCGCCCGGCGTACCTGGCGTACCGTCTCCGCGAAGTGTACCGAGCCTCCATCAGCCAGGTCGTCGCGGTTGACGCTGGTGATGACCACGTAGCGCAGCTCCATCCGCGCGGCCATCTCGGCGACGTTTTGCGGCTCATCCCGGTCAAGCGCTTCAGGCAGGCCCTGCGGGACAGCGCAAAACCCGCAGCGACGCGTGCAGATGTTGCCCAGGATCATGAACGTTGCCGCCTTGCGACTGAAGCACTCGTGGATGTTGGGACAACGCGCCGACTCACAAACGGTGTGGAGGTTCCGCTGCCGCAGCTCGACCTTTAGATCGTGAAGCGCCGTGAAGTTGGTATGGCCCTTGCGGAGCCATGGGGGTAGGCGCGGCGGTAGACGTGCGTCCACGCGCGGGTCCAGACGCGCGTCCCGGTATGCCTCTGGGGCGGGTTGAATCCAAACCAGCGGGTCGGTCGGAGACAGCATGTATGCAACAGCAAGACGGCCAGAGCCGCGGGAGTCAGCCCCGCGTCCCACGCCCGAACCGGGCGCGGCTCCGTCAGCGCGATCACCTCCGGCTACGGACGCCGCAGGATCGTCTTGTACCCGTCGGCGGCGAGCTTCTTCTGTGACGCCTTAGCCGATGCGTCATTGGGAAACGGCCCGATCACCACACGATGCCAGCCGTCGCCCGCCTGGTCATAGAGCACCACGGGATACTTCTTGGCCCGCAGCTTACTAACCAGCATCTGGGCATCGGCGCGAACCCGCATGGCTGCCACCTGGATGTGAATCGACCGGGCAACGGCCGCGCCACTACCGCCGCTGGCCGCCGGCTGCGGTTTCGGCCGCGAAGCGGTGGGCGGTGGTTTAGGTCTCGTCTCCGGCTCGGGTCGAACGCTACGCGCGGGTGCCGGCTCATTGTGCACCGTAGCCGGCGCGGGCGCCGCCCTCTGCGGAGCAGCAACCGGCTCCTTGAGAGCGTCTTCGAGCAACGCGTCGGGAATCCGAACACCCTCGGACTCCTTGGGAACCGTGTCCGCCTCTGCGATCGTGGCCGCGCGCTCGTGCTGGCCTCGGCCAAACCCGACGGTGTAGCCGAAAGAGAAGAAGATCGCAAACAGGACGACGACAACGAAAAACAGACTCAGGAGCTGCTTGTTCCCGAGTACCAACTCAAACTCTTCCTGTTCTCGGGGGGGCATATACCTAACATTCTACCCCGACTTTGTTTTAAGTTACACCTGCCCGGATCATCCGGGCGATCCAGGACCGCTTCCTTCATCCGCCTCGTCGCCCAGCTTGGCCGCCCAGTGGCTGAGGCCGCGGAACAGGTCGATCGGCAACGGGAACACAATGGTAGTGTTCTTTTCGGTGCCGATTTCGTTCAGGGTTTGGAGGTAGCGTAGCGTAACCGAAGTCGGCTGACTGGCAAGCAACTTCGCCGCTTCCGTCAACTTCCCGGCGGCCTGCATCTCGCCCTCGGCGTGGATCACCTTGGCGCGCCGCTCACGCTCGGCTTCGGCTTGGCGCGCAATGGCGCGGATCATCTGCTCGGGCAGGTCGACGTTCTTGACCTCGACCGCCTGCACTTTGACTCCCCAGGGCTCCGTCTGCTCGTCGAGCGTAGCCTGAACACGCGCGTTCAGCTTCTCCCTTTGACTGAGCAACTCATCAAGATCCGCCTCGCCCAGAATCGCCCGCAACCGCGTCTGCGCGAGCTGCGATGTCGCGTGAACGTAATGAGAGACCTCGACGACGGCCTTGGCCGGGTCGAGCACGCGGAAGAAGACCACCGCGCTCACCTTGACCGTGACGTTGTCGCGCGTCACGACGTCTTGCGGCGGCACATCCATCGTCTCGACGCGCAGCGAGATGCGCACGATCCGGTCGATCGGCGCGAACACCAGCACCAGGCCGGGCCCCTTCGGGCTCGGGAGCAGGCGCCCCAGACGAAAGATGACGCCGCGCTCGTACTCCGGCAGAATCTTGATGCAGTTGATCAGATACAGAATGATGATGAAGAGAAACAGCCAGTACACATTGAAGAATCCCATCGTTGTCCTCCTAGATTCGCCTGCCGGTCAGGTCGCGATGTAGGGGCACGGCATGCCGTGCCCGCCTTCCCTTGTTCAACGGGCTACTAAGCGGCGTCCGCCGAACTTGCATCCGTCGCGGGGGGCTGCGCGTGGCCGCTGTTTTTCGCTTGCACCGTGAGCAGCAACCCGTCCATGCTCACTACCTCGATCGGCGCTCCCTCGCGGATCGGTTCATCAGAGCGGGCGTTCCACCATTCTCCATGCACGAACACGCGGCCGGCGTCGTGTACGTCGCTCTTTGCCACACCCGTCTCGCCGACCATCCCTTCCGAGCCGGTGGCAACTTTGTAGCGAAACGACTTGACCGCAAGCTGCAACAGGAACACCGTGATCGCCGCAAACGGCAAGGTCACACCGATGGCCGTCGTCCAACTGATGGAGAGTTCTGGAACCTCAGTGTCGACCAGCATGACGGTCCCCAAGACCATGGCGATCACCCCTCCCCCGGCGAGAATGCCGCCCGAGGGTATGGTAGCTTCGAGGATGAAACAGGCCAGCCCTAGCAAAATCAGCGCCGCGCCCGCCCAGTTGATCGGCAACAGTGTCAACGCCATGGCGCCGAGAATGACCAAAATCCCGCCCGCCACACCGGGTACGATCAACCCCGGGTGCGTAAATTCCACGTAGATTCCCACCAGGCCCAAAATCAGCAGGATGAAGGCCAGATTGGGATTGATTAGCGACAGCAGGATCGTCTGCCGGTAGCTCAACTCGAAGGTCGTAATGCTGGCTCCGGTAAGCGACAGCGTCACTTCGTCCCCGTCAAAACGCGTGATGGCTTTGCCGTCGAGCGCCGCGAGAAGAGCGGCGGGATTGTCGGCGACCAGATCGATGAGCTTCGCCTCGAGAGCTTCTTGCTCGGTAAATGACTTGCTCTCGATCACCGCTTTTTCGGCCAGTTCGGGATTTCGTCCGCGCTTGTCAGCCATGGCGCGAACAGAAGCCGCCGCGTCGTTCTCGACCTTCTGCTTCATGATCTCGTCCATCTCACCGCCCATGAGCACCGGATGCGCCGCCCCGCTGTTGGTACCGGGGGCCATGGCGGCCACGTCGCCCGCGATCAAAATCATGAAGCCCGCCGAGGCCGCCCGGCCGCCGCTGGGCGCAACGTAGGTGATCACCGGCACCTCGGACGCAACGATGGCTTGGATCACCTCCTGCGTAGCCGAGAGTAAACCGCCGGGCGTGTTCAAGCGGATCAACACAGCGGCTGCGCCTTCTTCCTTTGCCTGGGCGGTGGCCTGCGAGACGATTTCGACCGTCAGCGGGTGGATGACGTGTTCAACGTCAACCTGAATGACTTTCGGGGATTGCCCGTAGCAGGCCAGAGCCCCTAGCAGCGGCAGCAGCATCCGCACCAGCCAACCTGCGTAGCTTCGTTTCATGTTGGACTCGTAACTTAGTATCCCAGATCCATACCTACGGCCCGAGCAGAATCGACGGCGACGGACTTCGCATGGTCGAGTGCGCGGGCGCATGTCACGGGACGTGACGCAACAGGTCTCTTGGACCTGGATCGGTGGAGGGAGACCAGTCCGCTGGGTGATTGGGACGGGGTGTTGCACGAGGGGTCGGCCTTCGACGAGGGCTGGATGGAGCAGTTACGAGCCGCCACCCGCGCCGGTAAGCCGTTGGGAAGTAAAGAGTTCATTGCGGAGCTGGCAGCCGAGGCGGGCACCGACCTTCAGCTACGGTCTGTTGGCCGGCCGAGGAAACAGGAGGTGGCACTAGGGTGGGAAGTCGAGCGTCATAATTGAGGCTGTCCCGATTCTTCCGATTCTCCCCTATCACCATCCCGCCCGGTGCGAGCTTCAAGGACATGGTGGCGCTCAAGGGCACGAGCGATATCGGCGACCAGATCAACAAGAAGATCATTGCTCCACTGCAAGACGCCAACAAGCTGTCCGACATGCCGGACTTCAACGATCCGACGAAGCTGGGCAGCGGCAAGGAGATGGTGGAGCGGCTTACCAACCTCATCGCCATCTTCGAGAACCCCGCGCTCGACTTCTCGAAGAACCGCGCCGACGGCGACGACATCCTTGGCGACGCCTATGAAAGGGCATAGTCCCTCTGGGCCTGCAACGTGTCACCCCTGGCGGCGGCTAGCAATGCAGGCTGATGATCTCGGGCGGAAAGCGGTGGCGTCGATACAGTGATCCCATCGATCGATTGTCGCCGACTGCCGTTAACTTGACAATGCCGAGCGGATACAACTGTCGAGCGGATACAACGAGCAAGAGGTGACCAACCGTTTCGTGGGCGAGGGGCTGGCCGGGTTCGTGGAGAAGCCGTTCTCGCCCGGTCGGCTGATCAGCGTGGTCCGCCAGGTGCTGACGGCAGGCGCCGGGCAGTAACACAGAGAGCGATGAGTGATCGGTGTTGGCTTCGATGAGGCTAGGCGACCTGCGATCAGGGACACAAGCAATTCTTGTCTCGGCCAGCTAGCCTCAGCGGACCGGAAACCGGGACAGTCTCGATCCCTTCAGATTGTTCTTCGACGTGTTATGGACTCAACGCGCGATGGAAAGCTCATAAGTCGGCTTGCAGGTTATTTTCCTGCTTCCCCTCTCCCGCGATTTCTCGCGTGAGTGTCTGGGCGGATCCAAGCTTGAGAAAACCACCTTTTTTTTCCGCATTGTTGCGATCGAACCAAGGGTACATTCGCCACTTCAAATCTCCGTGTTGTTCCTTCAGCTCAATCTCGAGCTTCGCACGATCGAGGTAGTCGTCCTTCCCCGCGGAGGCAATGCTCTTCGCCACGCTAACGATCGTCGAGAAGACCTTTGTCGCGTCTATACCTTTGAAATCGATTGGTAGGCCGGTCCCAGCCCCTCCCTCATTCCACTGCCTCACTGACTGCTTCGACAAGGCTCTTTCCTTCGATCGCCCATGCTGCTGCCACATGACTTAAGGTCGAATTAGTAAAGTGCCTCTGTATGTTTTTGGTATGGGTCTCGTTGTTTTGCTCCCACCAGTGGATTCGAAGCTGATATGTCAGGCGCCCTTCATTTCGTTCGTCAGTTCTCAGGTCAAAACCGGTGGCGTAATTCGCCGCCGGTCTTCATCAAACGGTGCTGGAGGCTCGTCAGTGACCAGCTCTTGATCCGTCGCGGTAGTCCCAGCCGCCGCCACAGGTTGCCCAGGGTGTAAGCCGGCACGCTCAGTTGCAGCCGCACCTCGTTCGCTCGAAAGCGATGGCACGACAGCCGCGTCCAGTGCGTGGCCTGTTTGCCTTCCTTGATCCACTGCTCCGCCGTGCCGCGCTTGTTGTAGAACCGCACCACCGAGCGACTGGGCAGGGTCATGCTCGTCACAATGAATCCGACGCGCGGGAACAGCTCGCCCTGGTGATGCTCGACCTTGGCGACGACCCGCCGCGCCTTCGACCAGCTCTCGGCCTGACAGCGGAAACTCTTGTAGCGCACCAAGGGTTTGCGGGAGGGCCTTCCCGGCGGACGAACAAGATGTCTTCGATTTTCCAACGCCAGGTACGACGGGCAACCGCGGATTTCCATCCGCGGCTCGGAAGTGGTGGTTGGCGCGGTTGGGGCGGGCCGGGCATCGAGTGATCGTCAGAATCCTTACGTACGGATCTGGGTCCTGTGCAGCGATTTCGCAAAGGGTGGGGGATGAGGCTAGGTAAGCGGCGGTTTGGTAGAGCTTGCGGGGTTCGCCCTAGCGGGATCATTTTTGCAAAACTTTCAACGGGCTTGACTTTCGCTCTTTCTGCCACTATAATCAGTGTCAGAGAAGGAGCCTGTGGCCTCCGACCCCGATCTGGCCCGCCGCGGCCGCCTCAGGCGCAGCCTCTCCGCCCTGCGGGAGATGCTGCCCGGCTCGTTCGTCGAACGCCGCCGCCGCTGCGGCAAGCCCACCTGTAAGTGTGCCGATGGCCAACAACTCCATCAAGAGTTCCTGCTCTCGGTGCGCTTCGAAGGCAAACCGCGCACCTTCCATATTCCCGCCGCGAGGGTCGAGTCGGTGCGTCGCCGCGTCGGATTGCGGCAGCGCTTGCTCCAGATCGTCGACAGCATCTGCGAACTGAATCTGCGCCGCTGGCTGCGCGACAAGGAGACCTCCTAGCCTGCGCCGCCGCCGCTTCGAGGCCTATCTCGACAAGGTCTTTGACTTCCGTGCCGCCGTGGCGGCTTTGCCCGACGGACGTTCGGCGCCGCGCATTGCCCTGTCGCGCCTCTTTGATGCCGTGTTTTTGGGTTGCGCCTGCCAGTGGCCCGGCCTGCATGCGATCGAGGCCGAATGCCGTCAGGGGGCGCTGTGGAAACGCATCGGTCCGCTCTCCGAAGACGCGCTGCGTTACACCCTCGAGCGCCAGGACCCGGCTGCGCTGTTCGAGCTGGGCTGTCGGCTGGCGCGGCGGCTGAAACGGAATGGTGTGTTGGGGTCGAGGTGGGCCCGCGGTCGCGTCGTCGCCGCGCTCGACGGCATCGAGATCGCTCGCTCCTATCGCCGTTGCTGCTCGCGCTGTTCGGCACGAACGGTCGAACGCAAAGTCCACGGCGAGACCATCGAGTGCACGCAGTACTACCATCGCGTGGTCGTCGTCTCGGTGGTCAGCTCGAGCTTCGCGGTTCCCTTGGGCCTGCGTTTTCAAAAACCCGGCGAAGGGGAAGTGGCGTGCGGGCTGGCGCTGGTCGAAGAGTTGGTGCAACGCTTGGGCCGCCGTTTTTTCGACCTGCTGGTGGCCGACGCGCTGTACTTGGAAACCCCCTTCGTCACGGCCCTGGAAGCGTTGGGGCTGGAGTGGGTGATCAACCTCAAAGACAACCAGCCCCGGCTGTTGGCCGAGGCCGAGCGGCGCACCGCTGGGGGGGAGGATCTGCGCGAAGACAGCGCCGAGGAGCAACGCTGGCTGTGGCATGAGCCGGCCGTGGAGTGGCCGGTGGCGAACCGGACGGTGGGCGTCGTCGAGTGCAAGCGCAAGCAGACCCGGCGGCGCGTCACGATCGTCGAGCAGCAACCGGTCCAGCAAGCCGAGCAAAAAGAAAGCACCGACTTTTACGCCAGCAACATCGAGTGGGGGGCCATCCCGCCCTGGTTCCTCCATCAGATCGGTCGCAGCCGCTGGTCGATCGAGACGAGTCTGTTTCAGACGATGACGACCGAGGCCCATCTCAAGCAGCCGTCGGTGCACCAGAGCCATCCGCAAGCGCTGGTGGTGCTGAGGATGATTCGTTTGCTGGCGTACTTGCTGACGCAAGTGTTCTATCACCGTCAAGTGCGGCCTCGGGAGGGTCGGCGTGCACCGGGTGTTGGTGCGGTGGCGCGCCAACTGGCCTACGGGTTGGTGGTGGAGCTGCTGGATTCGAGTTGATCCCAGGGCCGTTCGTCGCAGGCTCCACGCCGGCCCAGCACCTGCCCCGCAGGCGCCCGGAGCCTTGTCGTCGGTCTCCACAATCAGCCCTGCGCGGGCGGTCGAGGGCCGTGCAAAACAGGGCTCCGGCTCCATCCCCACCCCAAACGCCGCCGAATCAACCACCTTCAGGTTCTGCCGTGACCGCTTTGCGAAATCGCTGCACCAAACGGTGAAGTGGATCGCCGCTTGTCCGGTGGTGTGCCATACTGTTGGCGGAGCCACGAGTGCGAAGCCTTCTTCCCGCCTTATTCCTTCTCCGGTGGATGGCGCCTTTCTGCGTCCTCGTCTTTTTGCATGCCGCCCACGCTCAGGGCCAAGACTCTGCGCAACTCTTCGAACGCACCATCCGGCCGCTGCTGTCGGAGAAGTGTTCAAGTTGCCATGGAGAATTGGAGACGTCCGGCCTGCGGGTCGACTCCCGTGACCGCCTGTTGCGCGGTGGTAGCCAGGGGCCGGCCATCGTCCCGGGGGATCCGGAGTCCAGCCTGCTCGTGCAAGCCGTACGGCATTCTCACGCGACTTTGAAGATGCCGCCGTCCGGGCAGTTGAGCCCGCAAGAGATTCAGAGTTTGGCCGCTTGGATCCAGCAGGGCGCAATGTGGCCAGAGGTGCCGGACGAAGCTGAGCGGCTTGACGGGACGGTGATCACCCAGGAAGACCGGGCCTTCTGGTCGTTCCAGCCCATCAAGAAACCGCTGGTCGACACCGCCTCGCCGATTGACCAAGCCTCGCCCATAGACCGGTTGGTCAAGGCAAGCTTACAGAAGAACGGGCTGAAGCCCAATCCTCCGGCCGCGAAGAGGACCTTGCTTCGCCGCGTGAGTTTCGATCTGATTGGCCTCCCCCCTACTCCGCAGGACGTGACCGCCTTCTTATCGGACGACTCCCCTCGGGCCTTTGCGAAAGTCGTTGACGGCTTGCTCGCTTCTCCGCACTTCGGCGAGCGCTGGGGCCGTTACTGGCTCGATGTGGCCCGCTACGGCGAGAATGACTATCACGGCGTTGGAATCGCAGAATACCCCCAGGCCTGGCGCTACCGCGACTGGGTGATCGAGGCCTTCAACTCGGACATGCCGTACGACGTGTTTGTGAAGGCCCAGATTGCCGCTGATCTCATGCAGGGGGACAATCGCGAGATGCTGGGCGGCCTGGGCCTGTTTGGGCTTGGGCCCTGGTACTACGGCATATCTCATCCTCCTCAGGCTCGCGCGGACGAGCGGCATGAACGAGTGGACATGGTATCGCGTGGCTTTCTTGGTTTGACGGCGGCCTGTGCGAGATGTCACGACCACAAATACGACCCGATCTCGATGGAAGACTATTACGGCCTAGCCGGGGTCTTCGCGAGCGTTCACTATAAGAGCTATCCGCTGGCCTCCGAGCAGGTCATCGAGGAGTACGAACGACAAGAAAAAGAGATCAAGGATCTCGAGAAGAAGATCAACGGCTTCCTCGAGCGGCAGGCCGACGACCTGACTCGCATCTTCATTCGGCGCACCTCCGACTACGTGGTCGCCTCCTGGCGGGTTCTGTCGGCGGGTGAGACCGACGAGGACGAGGTGGCTTGCAAGGTCGACGAAGTTGCCCGCCGGAGCAAGCTTGACCGCAAGACTCTGGAGCGCTGGGTCAAATATCTTGACAAGCCTCACGAAGGACATCCGTACTTGGATGCCTGGCAACGGTTGCTGCGGGACGGCTCCGCCACCGAGGCGGAAGTCCGGCAGGTCGCGGACGACTATCAAGCGTTGGTCGTTTCGCTCGCCGAAGAACACGAGAAGATTCAAGAAGAGACTCGAATCCTCGTTGCCCGCCTGAATCGCGAGGAGAAGGAGCTAGCACGGCTTCCCAAGGGATACACCTCGGGAGACAGTTTCAAATACGACGACGTCGATACCAAGCAGATGGCGCGAGACCGCTACTTGGCTTGGAACCCTGTTCTCGGCAGGGGTAAGCCTGTCCTGCGCTATCAAGGGGAAGAGGTCGAACGCTTCCTGCAGGGCGAGTGGAAGCAGCACCTCGAGTCGCTCCGAGCTGAGCTCAAAGAAAAAAAAGCGAAGCTGCCCGATCACTATCCCTTCCTGCCTGGCATTGAGGATTGGAAGCAACCTTGGAACGCTAGGTTGAATCCCCGCGGCAACCCGTTTGTGGATGGGGAGGAAGTTCCGCGACGATTTCTGGCCGTGCTGAGCGACGCCGAACCCAGGCCCCTCCGCAACGGGAGTGGGCGCCTGCAACTGGCTGAAGCGATCGTCGGGCATCCGCTGGCCGCGCGTGTCATGGCGAACCGTGTTTGGCAGCACCTCTTTGGAAGCGGCGTGGTGCGAACGCCAAGCAACTTCGGGCGGACGGGAGCCAGGCCGTCGAATCCGGAATTGCTCGAATACCTGGCCTGGCGTCTGGTTGACCGGAACTGGTCGATCAAGACGCTCATTCGGGAGATCGTCTTCTCCAAAACCTACCAGGCGCGCAGTGACCGCTCGAAGGCGAACGAGACGGCCGACCCCGATAATCGCTTCTTCTGGCGCGCCAACCGCCGCCGACTCGATATAGAAGCCATGCGAGACGCTACGTTGTTCGTTTCCGGACGCCTCGACCCAAAGCAGGGCGGCGCTTCCGCCGAGTTGTCCGCCGACAACCAGCGCCGGACGGTCTACGGGAGAGTGCAGCGCTTTCGTCCGGATGAGACACTCTCCCTTTTCGACTTCCCGAACCCCAGCGCCAGTAGCGCGCGTCGCGTCGTCACGAACGTGCCGCTGCAGCGCCTGTTCTTCCTCAACAGCGACTTCATTCTGAATCAGTCCGAAGCCCTGGCGGCGCGTGTCCGCACGGGCGAGAGCGACGCCAAGTCGATCAAGGAGGCGCATCGGCTCCTCTACGCCCGTGAGGGCTCCGCCTCGGACGTGCAGGACGGTCTCGACTTTCTCGCCTCCGCCGGCGAGGATGGATGGACGCAGTACGCGCAGGTCTTGCTAAGCTCCAACGAGTTCGCCTTCGTGGATTGACGCTATGGCCGTTTACAGCCCCCACCTGCCGCGCTCACTCAGCCGCCGCGAGCTATTGGCCCAGCTTGGGAGCGGCTTTGGCGCGCTGGGACTGGCCAACCTGAAGGCGGCGACAACCGGGCCCTTCGACCCGAAACCGCCCCACTTCGAGCCCCGCGTCAAGAACGTCATCTTTCTGATGATGAACGGCGGTTGGTCGCAGGTGGATACCTTTGACCCCAAGCCGGCGCTCGCCAAATACGACGGTGAGCCGATGCCCGGAGGCACGCCCAAGACCGACGCCGACGACGGCCGAGTCGGGACCCTGATGAAGTCACCGTTTGACTTCCACAGGTACGGGCAAAGCGGGATCGAGGTGAGCGAGCTGTTCCCTCAGGTGGGCGAAATCATCGATGACTTTTGCGTCATCCGCTCGATGCACATGGGGGTGCCCAACCACGAGCCGGGACTGTTCATGATGAACTGCGGAGCGCTCCAGCCGGGCCGCCCTTCCATGGGATCGTGGATCACGTACGGGCTCGGCACCGAGAACCGCAACCTTCCCGGATTTGTCGTTCTATGTCCGGGTGTGCCCACGGTCGGACCGCCCTTGTGGGAGTCGGCTTTCCTGCCGGCCGTCTACCAGGGAACCCATATTCGCACCGATGAGAAGGATCCGCAGAAGCTGATCCGATATATCCGAAACAAGCGCTTCAGTCACGACGTGCAGCGCCGGCAACTCGACCTGCTCGAGCGTCTGAATCGCAGGCACCTGACCTCGCGCGAAGGGGATTCGCAGCTCGAGGCGTCGATCGAGACGATGGAGACTGCGTTCCGCATGCAGATGCAGGCGCCCGAGGTGTTTGACATCGCGAGGGAGCCGAGAGCGGTACGGGATGGTTATGGCAAGAGCGACTTCGGCCGCGCCTGCCTAATGGCGCGGCGCATGGTGGAGCACGGCGTCCGCATGGTGCAGGTTTATTTCGGCAAGGTCCAGCCCTGGGACAGCCACGGCGACATCATGGCTCACAAGCGCCTGGCCGCGGAGGCCGATCCCGCCATCGCAACGCTTGTTGCCGACCTCAAGGCCCGTGGCCTCTTCGAAGAGACCCTCATCGTCGTGGGGAGTGAATTCGGCCGCACCCCGGCGGTCGAGCTACAGCGAAACTCCCAACTCACCAACGGGCGCAACCACAACTCATTGGGCTTCACGGTCCTGTTGGCGGGCGGCGGCGTCAAGGGCGGCATGACCTACGGGGCCACGGACGAGTTCGGCTACACGGCCGTCGAAAACCCCGTGCATGTTCACGACCTGCACGCCACCATTCTTCACCTGCTCGGCCTGGACCACACGAAACTGACCTCACTACAGCGGCCGGGACTTTCGACTCACCGACGTGCACGGCAACGTAGTCAAGCCAATCCTGACATAAGACCGAATCGGGGCGCTCGGATGGTTGCATCTGGCAACCGCAGTCCGCTACGGTTTGGGTGACCTAGGGAATCCCTTTCAATCATCGTGGGGAAAGTCTCATGAAGATCGTGACCCGGGGGATCTTAAACGAAGGGATGCCGAAGACGAGCCGGGCGATCTCGCATTTCCCGGCCATCACGCCGCTCAGATCACCGAAACGATGCCGACCTCGGTGACCCTTTCAAACGGGGTGACGTCCAGCTTGGTGCCCTTCGGCGACATTCTGACTGCGGCAAACGGCGACTTCGTGGCCGGAGTCTACACCCATGATTGGACTCCGGAAAGCAGCGGCCGCAGCCGCGAAGGCCATGTCTACGTGATTCGCAGCAAAGACGGGGGCATGACCTGGGATGAAGTGACGCCGATCGTCAAAGACATCCATGTCGAGGCGGCCATCCTTCATACAGGGGATAGCCATTGGTTGGCCGTGTCCCGCCGATTCGGCTACCTGGACCTTGACGTGCACGCTTCCGAAGACGATGGCTTCACTTGGCGTCACGAGCGGACCTTGGGCATTCCCTCCACCTCAGCAGCCCATCTGCTCAGACTCTCCGACGGGCGGATTGCCCTAACTTACGGCAACCGAAGCCCGGGCAACTACGGAATTGACCTCCGGATCAGCGAAGACTACGGGCGCACGTGGGATTCCCCCCGCAGACTCGTCGATCTCGACATGCGCGATTGCGGGTACCCCGCCGCGCCTCCAGTTCGAAGATGGGCGTCTACTGATCGCCTATTACGTTGCCGGCAATGATGTCGCCGAAAGGAATCATGTAATCGACGCCGTCGGGCAACTCCACTGAAGAGGAGCGTTGCCAGGTTCGTCCCCGGTCCCACGACCGCGAAACCAGGATCGGCAGCCAATCCCAGAGGCCATCGGTTGTGCTTCCGCCCCGAGGTTCCATGTTGCTCGTTCCGGAGGAGAGCACCACGAGCGAGCCGTCATGCGCCCTGCCGGCGGCGACATTGAGACGATTCGTCCCCGGCTCGTGTACCGCAGGGACGCCGCTGCGCTCCCACAAGAGGCCGCCGTCGGTGCTGATCCAGGTTTCGACATCGCCTTCCACACGCCCGTGGGACGGCTGATTGAAGATGGTCGCCGTCAACGTTCCGTCCTTCAAGAGGGTCACGTTCGGCCAGGCACAAACGTTGTCGATCGCGACGAACCGCTGGTGTAGCTCGGGGGCCTGCTGGCCCGATAAAGGCCCCGTCACAACAGTCCCCGTCACGATCAGGGCAACCAACAGCACCAAAGACTGGCGTGAGTTCCTGGTTTCATGACGCTGTTCATGACGTTGTTCATGACGTTGACCCTTCCTTCCGAAACCACAGCACCCTTGGTAGAAACAGGCAGAGGTTTCGACGACAGTGTATCAGCGTGCCCTTCCTCCCGATCATCGCGGGCCCCGAGCCACCCGTCAGACCAATCGACAGGCCGTACCGTCAGAGTCCGACGTCCGAGTCAAAGTAGCCCGTTGCTTCCAGTTGCTCGCGAAGCTCTCTCTTTTGCTCCTCTGTGAGTCTCTCGATCGGACCACGGCCAAAGCCGCAGTCATACCCTTTGAAGCGCATGACCTCTTTGCCCGCCGAAAGTGAGTTGTATTGAAGGATCACCCCAATGACGCGAAGTGGGGTATCCATTTGACTCAGGTGACCACAACATACTGTGGTTGGCCATTGGCGGCCCCCGGAAAGGCTTGCCGATAGCACCACGTTTCCAAGCCTGCGATGGCCATGGCGCGTGCGTAATCCTTGATCGGCCCCGAAACGCAGCCTCGTGGCCCAATTGCCTGCAGACCGGCGTCTGGCGCCCCAGGGTGCATTCTGGGTGCAGTGTGCTGGCGTCCATGGATCGACCAAACCACAACGCCTAGGGGCTACCTGAGTCAAGTGGATACCCCATTTGACGCGATTCGCCAAGAACTGGCTCTGTTGAGCCGCTTCGACGCGACCTGCTTGGAAGTGGGAATACGTATCGAGGAATAGCTTGGGCATGAAGTTGAGTGTCAGACCAATCGCTCCCTGGGCGCCCATTGCGAGTGCCGCCAAGAAGACCTCGTCGTTCCCCGAGAACACCGTCATGCGGCCGGGCTCGAGTTCCAGGATTTGGCGCATCTGAAAGAGGTTGTAGGAAGAGAACTTCATCCCTGCAACGGTCGGGATATCCAGGAAGCGCTTCATCATGTCGGGAGTGACGGTGACCCCGGTCGACGCGGGCATGTTGTAGAGCAGGAAAGGCAGGCTCGATCGTTCCGCGATGGCGGAGTAGTGCTGGAAGATCGCTTCGGTACTGACGCGATAGTAAAACGGCGGCACACTCGAAATGGCGTCGGCGCCGGCCGGCCCGGCGTGTGCTGCCAACTCGGCGGCGTCCGTGGTGCCCACTGCGCCCACGTGAACGATTACCGCAAGACGTCCGCGAGCCTCATCGACCACGATTTCGGTGACCCTTTTTCGTTCCTCGACCGTCAGCAGAATGCCCTCGCCCGTACCGCCGCAGACGTACAGCCCGTGCATGCCGATTCCGGCATAGTGATCCACCAAGCGCCGCAGCATCGGCTCCGACACTCGATTGTCAGAGTCGAACGGGGTGATCAGCGCCGGCATGACGCCGTGTAATTTCATGTCGCTCTCCTTCGCGGGTGAGTTGAACGGTCCGCCTTGCAGGGTGACTTGCAGGCGAGTCAGAGCGTCGGACGGACTTTCGCGGCGTCCTTGAACAGCACGTCGCGAATGGCCTGGGTAGCTTTCTCGTGAAACGCCACCGCGGCTGGATCGAAGTCCTTAGAGGGACGTGGCGCGAGCGTAAAGTGACCGTGCCGGTCCTCGCCGCGGACAAGAGCCGCACTGTCCCACTCGCCGACAACCTGTTTCGTGCGCGTGGGCATGTAGTGCAGCGAGAGGCCGATCCGCCGATCGGTGGACCGGTTGGGACCCGATGCATGAGCCAACCGTACGTTGTGCATCGACATCTCACCCGGTTGCAGCGGCATGGCCACGGCCTTCGCTTCGTCCACCTCGACCGAGATTTCCTGCCCGCGCGTTAAGAGATTGTTCTCCTTGAATTCATCTTTGTGGGGTAGGAGATCGCCTTGGTGACTGCCCGGCAGTACGCGCATGCATCCGCTCTCGAGCGTTGCCGGGGATAGCGCCAGCCACACGCTGACCAGGTCGTCGGTGTCGAGGCCCCAATAGCGCAGGTCCTGATGCCACGAGACGAAACTCTCGCTTCCGGGCTCCTTGACCCAGAAGAAGGTGTTCCAGCAAAGGATATCGGCCCCAATCAGATCCTCGACCGCATCGAGGATCTTCGGATGGCGCATCAGGTCGTCGACCCACGTGAACAGCAAATGAGATTTATTCCGCAGCGCTCCCCCAATGGGTTTGCCTTGACTGGTTTCGAAATTCTCCAGAAGCGTTCGGTTGGCCGCGACTTGCTCATCGTCGAGCATCTTGACCGGGAAGTAGTATCCATCCCGCTTGTACTGCTCGACGGCTCGTTCATTCAGCACTTTCAGCATGGGGCCTCCAAGACGGTTGAGGTGAGGAGCTGGAGTGGTCTGGGATGCGGCATCGGTTTTTCCTACTCGGTTCTGGCGGATCTGCGCACTATGTGGCTGACCGGGAATATCGTAACAGACACCTTCGGCGAGAAGGTTCGCGCGATTGGTAGCGTTACAATCTCAACGACGTGGTCGACGACTGCTGACTCTTGCGAATTACTCTGGCAGGATCCATGTTCACATGTAGGGGCACGGCATGCCGTGCCCGTCTTCCAAGATCACTGCACCTTGCGAGCCTCCTAGGTTGAGTTGAGGAAACGGCCCAAGCAGAAGCGGTGCAAGCATGCGAAGATTCAATTCGATCGGCGTCGGCTGGCAAGAGCAGTGAGAGACCCGTAGCGCCGGGCTAGGAGGCTGGACGATGTCTCGAAGAAGATTCTTGGGAACAGCAATTACCGGTGCCGCCGCGATGGTGGCCAATCCGGCGGCGTCCGCGGCCGCTGCTCGTGAGGCCGAGCCGAAATACCGTGGCGGGATCGTCGGGCTTGGCTGGATGGGGCTCCTCTACGACTTGGCCGACCGCATACCCGACCGCTTCGAGGTCGAGGACAAAGTGCGGCCGACACCCAAGCTCGATATCCACCGCAAGTTCAACCATCACGACCACCCGGGCAACGAGGGCAACCCGACGTCGTACGCCGAGGCGTTGTGGGCGCGGCCCGAGGTGAAGCTCGTCGCCGCCGCGGAGTTCGATCCACAGCGTCTGAAGGCCTTCAAAGAGCGCTATGGCAATGTTGAACTCTACGACGACGCTCTAAAGATGTATGCCACAGCGCACCTCGACATCGTCGCGATCGCCACCAACACCAAGGGTCGCTCCTTCCTAACCGTCGAGGCCGTCAAGGCGGGAGCCAAGGGCATCTTCGTCGAGAAGCCCATGTCCCACACCCTCGAAGAGGCTGACCGCATGGTCCAGGCCTGCGCCGAGAAGAACATTCCGCTCAACGCCGGCTCCATCACCACGACTCATCCTTCTTTCGCGAAGGCCAAGGAATTGCTCGGAGGGGGCGAGATCGGCGAGTTGCACTCCATCGAGGCGAGCGGGCCGTTCGCGCAGCATCAGAACTGGGCGTACTTCCTCCGCGGCAAGCCAGCTTGGGTCACGGGTCATGGCGACGAGTCACGGTGCGAATCCGGCAGCGATGAGTTCCGCGGGCAGGGCATGATGGTGACGACTGAAGACGAAGTCGTCCACTTCCGCAAAGGAGCGCCGGGTGTTCGGCTCTATGGCAGCAAGGGAGAGATGCGCTTCGATTACAAGCGTGCTTGGGCGCTCGACATCGAAATGGAGACGCCCACCGGCAAGCAGCGCGTCCCCGCCCCGTGGCCCGAACCGCAGTTCCTGCCGCCCTACGGCGGGATCTACTGCCTCGATGACGTCATCGCCTGCATGGAAGGCCGCCTGGACGAGCCGAAGAACTCCGGCCGCCGCGTCGCCATGGCGCTCGAAACCGAGATCGCGCTCAAGGAGTCCGCCAAGCGGGGCGGACAGAAAGTGGAGCTGCCGCTCCAGGACCGCTCACTGGGCCTGAACTACGACTGGTTCCGGTAGCGTGAGGCTGAGCCCCGTTGCACTCCGGTAGCATTTAGACTGGGGAGTGAGGATTGCGTGATGTCCGCTGAAGAAAGAGTCAAGATCCTTGCCGGTGCAGCTCCCAACACGTCGGTTGCGCTCTCGCAAGACGAATCCCGCGTCGTTGCCAGCGGTGATAACTACGCACAAGCTGTCGAGAATGCGAAGGATGCCGGAGAGTCTGACCCTGTGCTGATCCGCGTTCCTGATGAGTGGAGGCCCATGGTACTCTCAAAAGTAGTAGCCTGTCCCTCACTTCTCTCCATTCAGTCTCCTCGGTAGGAACAGTACCTTCTTCTGTTTGAGTACTTTAGAAGCACCAGGCGTAAACCTAGATCTTCGTCATTTCTTCAACACTCAAAGCGCCGGAGGCGGTATTCAGACGCCCATAACACTCGATCTCTTGATCATCCAGCTGTCAGCCCAGCGGAGAATTAACTTTCAGCAACAGCCTCCTGACGAGACACCGACAGCAACAGTTCGATGCAATGGCATCGAAGGATGCGAGGAATAGCAAAGTGCGTGTTGATCGATGCTTGAGAGCAATGCTCTTAGTGTTACTTCCGTTTCTAATTACGTGTGAATACTATCCAGACCCTCCACCAAGGCCACCGGGCCTCCTCGAAACCGCTCAGTGGGCTGGCAGTCGATATGACGGTGCATGGGTAAGCTGTGAAATCAGTGAAAATAGAAAAGATGCTGTCTGTCGAACTTACAGCAGGAGTGGTGAGCCGGGCGCTCCACCTAGGAAATATATCCTTGAGTTCAACAATCGACAAGGAGAACATCTGAGATTCAGTTCTGCGATCGGAGGCGTCCTCCGTCTCACTTGGGGAGCTAGGTTGACACTTGCTGAGTAGTCTTCCGCAAAGTCGGGGACAAGAGGCTACTACTTCTGTTCCTAGGCCTCTGCAGGGCTTCTGGAAGCCATTGCCACTGACCCCGGGAAGAGACACGTATCCTGCACGGTGAGTCGAAGTCCAGATTGTCGCCTCTGGGGGGCTCCGGCTCTATGAGCGGAGTCCCCCGAGGCCGCCCCATTTTACTAGGGCGCAGTGCGAAGGGGGTCTCGAATGCTATCGGACCGTTGTAAGAAAGGTCCGCGGCCCGGCTTACTCACCCTGAATCCAAGGGCTTTGAGCGTTCACCGCGGCTTTGCCAAAGACAACCGTCCACATTCCAAACCTAATCCTTACTTGCCGGAACCGATTCCGGGGCGTCGCGGCCCTTTCCTACAAACTTTGGGCCGCCTAGCCGCCGGCTGCCACCCGCTGAGTCGTTCTCTCAACGGGCTTGCGCCGGAGCCACCGCACACTGTTTTGCGCTTCATCGAGGCCTCGATGTTGACAAACGCATGAGGGCCGGCCACCATGTGACCAGCCCTCACCTGGAGAGTAGCACGTGGGAGTCGGAGTGGCGGGGTGAGCCGGTGATGGTGATTGAAGGTAAGTCGATTGACATCAACGTGTGAGAAAAATTTTGAACTTCTGTGACTGAGCGGGGCAGTTGTGCTGGGTGAAAGGCCGCGGATCTCAAAACCGAGATCCGCGCTACGGGCTCCGAACTCTCTCTCGACTCTACGGTTTTTTGCGGGGGGTGAGAGTTCGTGCCGGACCGCTCCCTTACGGTCACGGCTCTGGCGATCGGTGACTGTCACCGGATCGTCGTCACCGGATCGTCCACCGGATCGTCTTGACGATGCCCAGTCTGAACGTCCTGACTGGCGTAAACAGGAGGATCGAACGGGGAGGACCTGCGAAGAACGTTCCCTAACAGCGCTCTACCGGCTACTCTGTCACTGCCGGGACGGCCAAAATGGAAATCCTGGCCTAGGGCTGAGTCATGTGTGATGCTATGGATGGTCCTCCTTGCCATGAGCTTGTGGGATTGCAGTTCAGCTTCGTCACGCCCGGCGGTATGGGCTTACATAGACCAGTCTGGAACCATCCAAATCCCTTCAGAGTTTGAATCGGCGCAGGAGTTCTCCGAAGGGCTAGCGGCCGTGATGGTCCACGGCAAGTGGGGCTATATCAACAACACCGGGCGATTGGTGATCAGTCCACAATATGGTTCCGCATCGTCATTTTCTGACGGCCTTGCCGTTGTAACATCGACACCCTCAGAGGGATATTGGGAGCCGGGAACTCTATTTGGCTACATCGGCAAACTCGGCACTCTGGTTATCCCTGAGCGGTTCAACTGGGCGCGGCCGTTCTCTGAGGGCCTCGCGGAGGTATGCATAGGACCTTGTCGTAACCGGGACCTCAAACTAGCCCGCAAAGGCTACATCAACAAGAACGGTGATTTCGTGATTCCGCTGCAGTTTAGTCGATCAGGTCCATTTAGCGAGGGACTCGCTGCGGTCAGCTTGGATAGGACTGACAATCTTTACGAACGGCGACACGGGTTCATTAACCGTTTGGGGCAATTTCTCATCGAGCCCCAATTTGCGTGGGCGCACCCCTTTTCCCAGGGCCTCGCCGCGACAGATCAAGGCTACATCGACAGAAGCGGCAAACTGGCAATCGTGGCTCAGCCGGATCGTCGAGCCGGCGACTTCGCTGAGGGATTGGCTCTCGTTCGGACGACCGCGGGTATTGCTTTCATTGACTCAAACGGGAAAGCTCTCCTGGAACTTCAAGGCTGGAGTGTCGGATCGTTCTCACAGGGACTGGCTGCCGCGTGTAACGGTGACTGTGGACCGTCAAGCTCCGGGCAGAACTGGGGTTACGTCAACAAACGCGGCAAGTTCGTCATCCAACCAAGGTATGGAAGCGTTGGAGGCTTTTCCGAGGGGTTGGCGCCCGTGTGTGTGGGCTGCTCGGGTTGAGAACGATGGCGGGAATTGCGGCTGAACGCGGCCAGTAGACCAGAACGGAAATCTCGGCAATCCGCAGTCTGCTCGCTAGGTAGCCTGAGGGGGATCGAGGACGGGGATCGAGGACAGCCACCGAACGATCGCTGCCGCTGGTACGCTGAGCCTTCCTGGTCTCGCAAAAAGAATGAATGCGCTTGTCATCTTATTGATTGCTCTGGGTGTCTCTGTCGCGGCCGCACAACCCACCGACGGCAACTGGCCGCAGTTCCGCGGTCATCAGGCCGCCGGTGTGGCCGAGGGTCACAGCCTCCCGCTGCGCTGGGATGTCAAGACCGGTGAGAACATCCGCTGGCGCGCGGAAGTCCCGGGCTTGGGCCTTTCCAGTCCGGTGATCTGGGGTGACAAGCTCTTCCTCACCACCGCCGTCAGCACCGCCGACCCGGGAGACCTTCGTACAGGCCGTTACGGGGACATCGACTCGGTCGACGACCAATCCGAACACACGTGGAAAGTCCTCTGCTACGACAAGCACAACGGGGATCTGCTCTGGGAGCGCGACCTGCATCACGGTGTTCCGGCGGTGAAGCGTCACCTCAAGTCCTCGCACGCGAATACAACGATGGCCACGGACGGCGAGCGTCTCGTGGTGTTCTTTGGCTCGGAGGGCCTGTACTGTCTGGACCTGGAAGGTACCGTCCTGTGGAGCCACGACTTCGGTGTGCTCGACGCGGGGTACTTTCGCGTCCCGGAAGCTCAGTGGGAGTTTGGCAACTCCCCCGTCATTCACGACGGCCAGGTTGTGGTCTTGGCGGACGTGCAGCAGGGAGGGTTTCTTGCCGTGCATCGGCTCAAAGACGGAAAGCAGCGCTGGCGTGTCGAACGTCGCGACGTACCTACCTGGGGTGCTCCGTTGGTCGTGGACACGGGTGAGAGGACGCAGGTAGTGGTCAACGGCTACAAGCACGCCGGCAGCTATGACTTCGAGACCGGAGAGGAACTGTGGCGCGTTGACGGAGGAGGCGACATTCCTGTTCCCACGCCGATCTATGCCGATGGGTTGTTCGTTCTCACGAACTCACACGGGGACTTGTCGCCCGTCTACGCTGTCAGGTCCGGCCAGCGCGGCACCCTGACCCTTTCCAACGATCGTGCCGAGGGGCTGGCGTGGGTCGTTCGCCGCCAGGGCAGTTACATGCAGACGCCCCTGCTGTTCGGAGGGCTCCTTTACGTGAGTCGCTGGAATGGGATCTTGGTCTGTCTCCGTCCCAAGAGCGGCGAGATTGTTTATCGTCAGCGCCTAGCGCCCGGGGCCTTCACCGCCTCGCCCGTGGCCGGTGATGGGAAGATCTACCTCGCAAATGAAGACGGCGACGTCTATGTTGTCGGTTCGGGCCAGGAGTATTCGTTGCTCGCAACGAACAAGCTGCACGAGCCCGTGCTAGCGACACCTGCAATCTCGGACGGTGTCTTGTATTTCCGCACCAAAGATTCGCTCATCGCCATCGGGCAACCATGAGGGGCCGTCTGGATATGGAGGGCGATGACAATTGTTCCCCACCGAAAATCGGGTTCCTTCCGGCCAGTGTGTTGCGGCGGGCGGCGGTGATCACGGCAGACGGGCACAGCCGCCGAACTCTCTGGTTCAGCTACATGAAGCGGAAGGTCGGGCTACTACTTTCCCCAGAACGATTCAACTTCGGGACTCGACTCAGCAGCGATGGGCGGTGGGTCGTACTAGACTTGCTTGGAGGCGACGTGTTCCGATATCCCACGCACGAGGAGCGGCCCGCGGTTATGTTCTGGGTCAAGGCTGCCCTCGTGATCTTGCCGCTATTCCTGGGGTTGATGACCTTCATCGGCTTGCCTGCCACGCTCGAGGAAGGACCCTTGCTGTTCGGGATGGTCCTGTGCTTCGACTTGATCACGCTCGGTCTCCTCCTCGCGAGCGTGGATATCTTCAAGCGCATCCGTCGCGGGCCTCCGCGGGACGCGCCGACCGAGGTCGGGAGCGGCGAGGGGATGCACCTGGTGGTTCTGGTGGCTGCCGGGCTCGCGTTTCTGGCCGGGGCCTTCGGGATGACTCATGGGCTCCGCGGAGAGGAGGTGGAGGCGCGGGGATTCCTCATGGCTCTGACCGCTGGGCTTTACCTCATGGCCGGACTCTTGCTCTTCGGCGCGCTCTCGGTGGTCTGGCAGCTCGCGACGCGGGGACGGTCCACCCTCCGCATCGCCGAAAACCCGATCCCGGCCGGCGAGCGGTTCGACGCCATCCTCGAGATCCCCTTTCCTGCCGCTCGCAGGATGAGGCTCCGGCTCGAGCTTCAGCTCTACCGGATGGAAGCAGCGCCCTCGGCTGACGAATCCGGCACGACGACCACCGTGTGGACCGACGAGCGGATCGTCACCGCCGACCGCGCAGTGGGAGACAAGCGGTCCGCCACTTCGATAAGCTTCGTCATGCCCGATGGGCGGCCCAGCGACATCGACGACAGCCGGGTGAGCTACGGTTGGTCGCTGAAGGTTGTTCCGATCGACGAGAAAACGACCTGGACCACAGAGTTTGGGTTGCCCGTGAAGTTCGAGGCCGCCGGCTCAGAGTCCTAGGGCGCCTTGGCTTGGTCGAACAACCGCAGCCAGTTTTCGCCGAGGATCTTCTTGATGCGTTGCTCGCTGTAGCCCTTCTTGACGAGGGCTTCGGTGAGACGGCCGTATCCGGTGGCGTCAAAGTCGACCATGTTCGGACCGCTCATGAGATCGAGGCCGATCCCGATGTGGCTGTCGCCCACCATCTCGACGACGTAGTCGACCAGGTCCGCCCAATCGCCTACAGTCGGCAAGGGCCGGCCGGCTTCAATGGCTTTCCGGTGTGATTCCTGCCAAGGGGTGCCGTAGCCGCCACTGTTCCATTTGTCGTGCATCTTGGCGTCGAGCTTGGCGATGTAGGCTCCGAAGTCTTCATAGGCAGGGCGGTGGAATTCGAACCCCTCGATAAGGTGGCGTAGCCTTGCTGATGGGGTTGCGCTAGGGCCGGCGGACTGGGCCTTCCGCCATTCGGCGAGCTTCACGCCGATGTACCCGGAACTCGAGTGCAGGCCCATCAGCCCGCCCTTGGCCGCCATGGCCTTGAGCACTTCGTTCGAGAGGTTGCGTTTGTGTTCGATGAAGTGGCGCAGCCCGTGGTGGCTGCCGACGACGGGCGCGCGGCTAGCTTCGATGATCTGGAGTTTCGCCTCGTCGGTGGCGTGCGAGAGGTCGATCAAGATCCCCAGCCGGTTCATCTCAGAGATCACCTTACGGCCCTGGTCGGTGAGCCCTCCCCATTTTGTGATCCCAAGACCCGCGTCCATAAAGGCGTTGGTCGTGTTGTGGCTGATGGGTTGAATCATGCGGACGCCGAGTCGGTAGAACAGCCGCAGCACGTCGAGATCGCCCTCGGTGTCAAAGCCACCTTCCAGCGCCAGGATCGCGGCCATTTTTCCCTTGGCGACGATGCGGCGCACGTCGGCGGAGGTGAGGGCAAGCTCCATCTTGTCGGCGTTTGCGTCGAGCACGCGGTAGAAGACCTCGATCAGGCGGCAGGCCTGCTTCACCGCGTAGTTGTAGTTGTTGTAGGGGTCTTCGATGTAGACGGTGTGCACGACGACGTCGAGGCCACCTTGCTTGGCGCGGGCGTAGTCGAACAGGCCCGTCTCCTGCACCTTCCACGGATCGATGTTTTGGTGGAAAACGGGCGTGATGATGTGGACGTGTCCGTCCACTACGATCGCTTCGTCGTGCAGTTTGGCCGCATCGATGGACTGAGCAAGCAAACAGGTGGGTAGAACGATGCCGCCGAGCAGCAGAGCAACGGCCGTGCTGATACTTTGTCGAACGTGGCGCATAGAGATCTCCATAGCAGGGGCGAAGACGATGGGCTTCCAGAACCTGACTCGCACCGAGGGTCGGTGGCCGACATTGTACTGGTTTCGCATCCAGGCGGTGCGAAGCGCGGCCTGCGATCGCCAGAGAGCGCCACCAAACGACGACGCTGCACGCTACGGCGCTTGTCAATGAATAATCCCCATCGGGTGCTATAGTGGCGCCGAGGGGTGTGTGTTCACGCAAGTGTTCCCCAGCAAAGCAGCGTTCCAGCGGCTAGTATTGCTAGCCTTGGCCCCCACTCTCCTGGCCGAGTCTCCAATCCCCTCGATCCGACCCGCCGTGAGCGGGGTGTTCCCGCATGGAGGCCGGCAAGGCACCAGCGTCGAAATCACGATTCGTGGCGCGGACCTGCAAGACACTTCGGAGATCCGTTTCGCCACCCCGAAGCTTCAAGCGAAAATCCTCAAGGCCGCGCATAACCGCATCGAAGCACGCGTTCACATCGATGCGGCCGCCGAGCCCGGCCGTCACGACTTCCGTGTGATCGCGCCCCACGGCTCCACTCTGAATTGGTTTACTGTCAGCACGCGTCCTGAGTCCTTTGAACAGGAACCCAACAACGATCGCGACGACGCGCAGGCGATCGAGTTCCCGGTCCTGATCAACGGCATTGTCGAGAGAAAAGACTACGACTATTTTCGTTTTGAAGCACGGGCGGGCCAGACGATTACGTTCGATGTCAACGCTACCAGGAATGGGTCCCGCCTCGATCCCGTCATCGGCCTCCTCGATGGCAACGGCGTTGAGATCGCCTATTCCGATGACTACTATATTTTCAAGGACGCTCATCTAGTCCACACCTTTCGCTACGACGGAACGTACTACCTGCGCCTCTACGGCACCAGCGAGCAAGGATCCGAGACATCCGATTACCGGCTCACCGCTGGCGAGATGCCGCAAGTCGACCACGCCATGCCGATGGGAGGCCGGCGCGGCAAGCCGGTCGAGATCTTGCTGAGTGGAGTCAACCTCTCCGGGCTCAGCGGCGTTGTCCTTGGCGAGGGGCGAGCGCGCGGGCAGGTTCTCTCGCGAAGCCCGAATGCAGCGAGGGTTCGCCTGGAGATCCCCGACGACATGCCCCTCGGCGTCCATCAACTCCACGTTGATGGAGCAACACTGCCGGTGCCGTTCGTGGTTTCGGAGTTCCCTGAGGTCACGGTTCTGGGCGACGCTGCGAGGCAGCGAGACGACCCTTATGCCGTCACCATGCCGGTGGTCGCTAACGGTGTCATCGACAAGCGCAAGGCCGCCGACTATTTTTCATTTCGGGTGGACACGCCGCAAAGGGTCCTGCTCGCAGTCGCGTCGATGAAGCTCAACTATCCGTTCGATCCCCTCATCGAGGTCTACGACGACTCCGGCCAGCGGATTGCGTATCAAGACGAGCCCGCCACCAACACCGGCAGGAATCCCGCGAACATGGACCCCCACTTGGCGATCGACCTCCCCAAAGCAGGCCGCTACGTGGCCAAGATCCGCGACGCGGCGTTTCTTGGCCACCCCAACTTCCCGTATCGTCTGACCGTGAAGCGCGCTGAGCCAGAGTTCAAGGTGAAGGTCGTTGGCACCGACGAGACCTTCTACCGCGGCCGAAAGAACGTGGTGACTGTCTGGCTGCGGCGGCTGCAAGGCTGGAACACGCCGGTCGAGGTCTGGGCCGAAGACCTGCCGGAAGGGGTAACCGCCGAGAAGGTTGTGGTGCAGCCGGTCAATACACCGTTCCGAAACACCTGCGGCGAGGCGCACACCATGGACGGCACCAAAGTGGAGATCCCGATCCACGTCGCCACGGATGCTCCCGCCGGCTTGAGCCGGATCCGCTTCCGGGGGCGAGGAGTGATGGAAGGCCGCACGGTCGAACGCGAAGGCCATACGCAGTACCGGTTTAGAAGCACCGGGAAAATCATGGGCGACGCGCAAACCGCAAGACTGCTGGCGACGGTCGCCGATCCCCCCACGCTAGTGCTGGCGACTCCGGACGAAGTGACCGTGCCACCCGATGAGCCGGGCGAAATCCGCGTCATCGTCAACCGTTTGGACGAGGGCACATCCCCACTCGAGATCGTGGGAGAAGGTCCCGCAGGAATCATCGTCGAACCGGCGGTCCTCCAACCGAGCACCACCGTCGCGATGCTTAAGGTCACATCCTCGGTGAGAGCCCCCGCGTCGATCGTCCTGATCGGTAGAACGGAGGGGAGGCAGCTCGGCAAGTCCCATCCGATTGTGATCGCGCCGGCCGAGAAGCGGGCCGCAACAGAGACGTCGCATGAAAACTGATGGAATGTCGTGGTGCTTCCTTAGGCGTCGAAGCATCCAACGAGGCTGTAGGGGCGGGCCCCCGCGCCCGCCCGGCTGCTCGTTTACCATTAGGTGTTCTTTGCGACAATCCACCAGAATCCTTACCTTGCTCGCGGTTGCCACGCCCGCCTGGGCGGTGGGCATCTCCGTTTATCCTCCGTCGGTCCACCTACTCGGGGCCAGCGCTGCGCAGGTACTGACCGTCAGCGCGAACGACCGCGATGTTACCGGTGGCTGTTCCTTCCAACTGGATAACCCGTATGTCACCTCCGTCTCACCCGAAGGCGTTCTGACCGCATTGGCCAACGGGAAGGCCACACTGGGGGTTGAGTGCGAGGAAGGAAGTGCTACGGTCCCGGTTTTCGTCGCGTCAGCCGGTGAAAAACCCAAGGTGAGTTTCGTCAAAGACGTCATGCCGATCTTCACGATGGGTGGATGCGCCGGTTCGTCCTGCCACGGGTCGATCAGCGGTCAGAACGGGTTCAAGCTGTCTCTCTTCGGATACGAGCCCGACCTGGACTACGAGGCGATTCAGCCCCGCATCGATCGCGAGAATCCCGAGAAGAGTCTCCTGCTTCAGAAACCGACGTTTGAGGTCGCTCACGGCGGGGGCGTCCGTTTCTCGGTCGATTCGCTCGACTACCGCACGATTCTCGATTGGATCCGCGATGGCGCCGAGTACGACAGCGGTGACGCGCCCCGAATCGAATCTCTGACCGTCTATCCCGAAGAACGCATCCTCGGTGGTGTGGGTGCCGCTCAACAGTTGGTGGCAACAGCGACCTACACCGACAGAACAAGCCGCGACGTCACCCACCTCGTGCAGTACTCTTCCAACAACCCGGATGTCATCGAGGTTTCAGCGGACGGGAAGATCAAGGCACTGCAGCCAGGCGAAACGGCCGTCATGGTGCGTACGCTGGGCCGGGCCGTGGCGGCCAAGTTCTATGTTCCGCAGCCGGAAGAACTGCGGACCTCAGACGCGGCCGACGCACCGCGCAACAACTACATCGACGAAGACGTCTTCTCAAAACTCGAGCGCCTCCACATCTCACCTTCCAGGCTGGCCGATGACGAGCAATTCCTGCGCCGGGTCTATCTCGATACGATCGGCTTGCTTCCCACCGAAACAGAAGCCGTGGAGTTTCTCGAATCGACCGACCCCGACAAGCGGGCCAAGCTCATCGACGGTTTGCTCGAGAGACCTGAGTTTGCAGAGTTCTGGGCGCTGAAGTTCACGGAGATGTTTCGCGCCGGAACCCACGAGGCAGGCGCCAAGGGCGCACGGCTGGTCTACCAATACCTGAAGCAATCGTTCCTCGACCACAAGCCCTACGACCAACTGGTCACCGAAGTGCTGCTTAGCCAAGGCGCGCACTTGTTCGAGTTCGGCAACATCGGGCCCACTAGCTTCTACAACATCAGCCGCCACTCCGAAGCCGAGGACCACGCCACCAACATCAGCCAGCTCTTCCTTGGCGTGCGCATCGAGTGTGCTCGCTGCCACAACCATCCGTGGGAAAAATGGACGCAAGACGACTTCTACGGATTCGCCGCCTTCTTCGCTCGCATGGCCAAGAAGGAGGTCTATCAGAACGACGAAAACGGCCACTACTGGGCGCCGGAGCCGGTCGATTTCGTAATGAAGCCCCGTCCCGTCAAGCATCCCGCGACCGAGCAGGTTGTTTTACCCAAGTATCTCGACGGCGGCCTCGAGCCCGATCTACCCGAAAAGGATGTTCGCGAAGACCTCGCGCGATGGATGACCGACCCGCAAAACCCGTTCTTCTCGCGAACCATCGTCAACCGGGTTTGGAAGCACTACCTGGGCCGTGGATTGGTCGAGGAAGTGGACGATTTCCGCGTTACGAATCCGCCGGTCAATCCCGCGCTGCTCGACGCGATGGCGGAGGACCTCTCAAGCCACGACTATGACCTGCGTCACTTGATCCGGGCGATTCTCAATTCGCGTACGTATCAGTTAAGCTCCGAGCCGAACGACTCCAACCGCGCCGACCGGATTAATTCCTCGCACTATTACATGCGACGACTCCTCGCCGAGCAGATCCTCGATACCATCGTGCAGATCACGGGCATACCGGAAAAATACGACGGCTATCCTCCGGGTACGCGCGCCATGCAGGTCTACTCAGGAAAGCCCCACTACATACTCGAAACCTTCGGGCGGCTGGACCGCGAGACCATTTGCGAGCGCGACCACCAGCCCGACATCACCCAAGTGCTGCACATGATCTCGGGAGACACCATCCACGAAAAGGTATCCAAGTGGGAGCCCGACCCCGCTCTCGACGACGAGCAGCAGTTGGCTCGCATCTTCCTGACGTCGCTGTCGCGCTACCCGCGTCCGGCCGAGCGTGAGGCGATCACGGCCAAGTTGGCGGAGCAGGAGCGCCGCCAGGTGTTTCAAGACCTGTTGTGGGCGATCTTGAATTCGAAGGAGTATCTGTACAACCATTAGTGGACAAGCCATGCGCCGCTTCGACCGACGTTCGTTCATCAAAATAGGCTCGATTGCACCGTTCGGCTTACTGTCGTGGGGCGACGTGCTCCGTGCCCACGCGGCGCCCAAGAAGGATCTCTCGATCATTCACCTGCTGTTGGGCGGGGGGATGAGCCACATCGACACGTTTGACCTCAAGCCCGACCTGGGCGCGAAGTATCGCAGCATCTTCAAGCCGATCCCGACGAACGTCGCCGGACTGCAGGTCTGCGAGCACTTGCCGCTCACCGCGAAGCAGGCCGACAAGTTCACCGTCATCCGCTCGATGACGCACAAGGACGGCTCCCACGAGGGCGCCACGGACATCATGTTGACCGGCCACAAGCCGTTGCCGACCATGAAGCATCCTTCGATCGGTTCGGTAGTGACCAAGGAACTGGGTCCGCGCAACGAGCTGCCGACCTACGTGTCGATCCCATCCGCAAGGCGCAGGGAGCAATCCGGTTTCCTGGGGCCGCAGTATAACCCGTTCAGCGCGGGCGACCCCAATGTCGAAAAGTACTCCGTCCGGGATCTCGAACTGCCGATGGGCGTTGACTGGACCCAGATGGAAAGCCGCTACTCGCTGTTGCGGTTGGTCGACTCCAAGATCTCGCAATGGGACACCGGCAACACCTTTGACTCGATTGACTCCTACTACGAGCGTGCACTCGGGCTGATGCGCTCGCCACTCGCAAAGAAGGCGTTCGACATCGCTCAGGAACCGGAGACGCTTCGGGAGCAGTACGGCCACACGGGAATGGGGCAGGGCTGCCTGCTGGCCCGCCGCCTGGTCGAAGCGGGCGTCCGTTTCGTCACCGTCAAGCGGGGTAACTGGGACCACCACTCCAACATCTTCGAAAACTTGGCGAACGACTACCTGCCCGAGTTCGACCGTGCCTACGCCACTCTGCTCGAAGACCTCCACGACCGTGGCATGCTCGACTCAACCATCGTGCTGGTAACAGGAGAGTTCGGCCGCACGCCCGAGATCAACGTCTACACCGGCCGCGACCACTGGCCGAATTGTTTCTCGCTGACCATCGGAGGCGGAGGCATCGAAGGTGGCCGCGTCTGGGGCTCCTCCGACAACGATGCGAGATTCGTCAAGGACAACCCGGTCGAAGTGCCCGACTTCACCGCGACCTTGTACAACAAACTCGGGGTCGATCACACCAAGGAGTACATGACGAACATCGGCCGCCCGATGGTACTTTCTGAGGGCACACCTTTGTCATTTCTTTAGCCAAAGACGCTTTTTCAAGCGGCTGGGCCGGAGAGCTCGTGCTTCGACCTTAGCCCTCAGAGGTTTGTCCGTGGAGCCGGTGAACTTTTCTTTTGATGGTTGGATCTTCTTTCCGGTAAATGGTGAGGGTTCTTGAAGTACCGCGTCCGTCAGATCGGCCCGATCGGCACCGGCGTCGGTGCTTTGGGAGCGCCCTCGCCGGCATCGAAGTTTGCGCGCGTCAAGTCCGGCGTCCTCATCCTCTACGTTCTTTAAGGAAGCGGCAGAACGGGGTCGGGGCCGGAGTTTCTCGGCGTATCGAACCCGCGCGCGACTTTCTTGGAGGCGACGTCGATGATGTAGACCTTATCGAGCGACTGCACGCCGGTGTAAGCCCACCGGCCGTCGGCGGAGAGCGTCAGCGATAGGGGCGGTCCAGGCAGCGGAATGCGCGCTGTCTCTTTGCCGGAAGCGATGTCGGCGAAACCCACCGCCGGATCGCTTTGGATGTTGTAGACGAGCTGCCTGCCGTCAGGGGTGAGCGCAACGCGTCCGGGGCCGCCGCTGGTCTTGATGCTGCCGACGTTCTCTTTCTTTTGCATGTCGATGATCGCGATGGCGCTGCTCTCGGAGTTGGTCACGTAGAGCAGCTTGCCGTCATGGGAACGCACCGCGCCCTGGGGCCTCTTGCCGGTGGGGATGAGACTGACGTCGCCGGTCTCTAGATGTACCGCGGCGACCGCGGCCGTCGCGGTGTTGCTGACGTAGGCCCACTCGGCTTTCGGGCCGAGGATCACCATGTGCGGATCGGCGCCCTCGACGTCGTACTTGCGTAGGACCTTTCGCGCGGCGGGATCGATCAGCAAGAGGCCGTCGGGGTTTTCGATGGTGACGACCATGCGGCCGGTTCGCGGATCGAGGTCCATGCCGTGCGGGCGGCGATAGTCGCCCAGATCGATGACGCCGGTCCTCTTTCTTTGCTCCAGGTCGATGATCGAGATCGTGTTGCCGCCTTCGCCGGCATAGGTCATCCACAGGATGCCGTTATCGCTGACGTAGAGCAGCCGCCCGTCGGGCGAAAAGACCATCTCGTGGGGATGTTTGCCGACCGGGACGCCGGCCACGCGTTGGCCCTCGGAGGTATAGAAGCCCACGCTGTTGGAGACCTTTTCGACCACGACGAGGTCGGGCTGTTGGGAAAACGCGGACGAAAGGGCCAGGAGGCCCATGCCAAGAAGTCGCATCAACGGCAGGCTATCACAGTACCGCGGAAACAACCGAGCCCGAACCCCAGTGAGCCCAGCCACCGGCAAAGCCTGATGGTCATGGACTTTCAGTCGTGCGGACCGGGCAAGCGTGGCCCGGCGAAGACGGAATGGCTAAGTACCCATGAGGACCGTAGAGGGCACGAATGCGGGCCCAGTGACGGCATCCGCTGCGAGAGTGAAAGGCTAAGTTATTGAAAAAGTGGAGCCACGGGTCGGACTCGAACCGACGACCTGCGGTTTACGAAACCGCTGCTCTACCAACTGAGCTACCGTGGCTGAATGGCGGGTGTTTGTATTTTAGCAAGGCGTCGTTCGGAGGACCGCTGCGCGTGCGGGGTCGGCAGGCGATTCGCGGCGCGGGCACGGCACGGCATGCCGTGCCCTACATTTCACGGCTGTTTCATGTCGCGCCAGTTTGGGCCGGTCTTCACGTCGGCGACCAGTGGCACATTGAGGGCGTAGACTTGCTGCATCTCGTGCTTGACCATCGCGGCGAGCGGGGCGACCTCGGCGTCGGGGACTTCGAACAACAGCTCGTCGTGGACCTGCAACAGCATCAGAGCTTGGCTGCCCTCGTCGCGTAGCTTGGCGTCGATGCGGATCATCGCCAGCTTGATCAGATCGGCCGCGGAGCCCTGAATCGGTGAGTTGATGGCGGTTCGCTCGGCGAATCCGCGCACGTTGGAGTTGCGGCTGTCGAGATCGTGGATCGGCCGCAGACGGCCCAGCAGGGTGCGGGTGTGGCCGCGGCGGCGCGCGTCGGTGACCGCCTTGGCCATGAACTTCTTCACGCCGGCGTAGCGCTCGAAGTAGGCGTCGATGTAAGTGCGGGCGTCGGCCTGGGAGATGTCGAGTTGCTTGGCGAGGCCGAACGGGCTTAGCCCATACACGATGCCGAAGTTGACCGCCTTGGCGCTGCGGCGCTCCTCGGGCCCGACCATCAAGGGCGGCACGCCGAACACTTCCGCCGCGGTGCGCGTGTGGATGTCCTCGCCGCCGCGGAATGCCTTGAGCAGCACCGGGTCGGCGGAGATGTGCGCCAGGATGCGCAACTCGATCTGCGAGTAGTCGGCGGCCAGCAGCGTCCAGCCGGGGCGCGCGATAAAAGCGGCACGGATCTCGCGGCCCAGCTCGGTGCGAATCGGGATGTTTTGCAAATTCGGATTGGCGGAGGAGAGCCGTCCGGTAGCCGCCCCGCACTGGTTGAAGGTGGTGTGGAGGCGTCCGGTGGCGGGATTGATCAAGGCGGGTAGCGCGTCGACATACGTCCCTTTGAGCTTCATCAACTGACGGTATTCGAGGATGTGGGCGATGACCTCGTGGTGCTCGACAAGGCCCTCGAGAACATCGGACGCCGTGGAGAGCGACCGGGTCTTGCCACGGCGCGGCGGGGGCGGCAGGGCGAGATCTTCGAACAGTACGTTCGCCAATTGCTTGGGCGAGTTGATGTTGAAGGTCATCCCGGCGAAGCTGTAGATCTCCTCTCTGAGCGCGATGAGCTTGCGCTCCATGTCTTGCGAGAGCCCGCCGAGGATGTCCGTATCGAGAAGGACGCCGGCGCGCTCCATGCGGGCGAGGATCGGCGCCAGCGGCAGCTCGATGTCTTGGTAGAGATCGCGAAGGTCCTGCGCGTCGATCTCGCGATCGAAGGTTTCACCGAGCCGACGCACCAGATCGGCCGTGCGGCAGAGGTCGGAATCGACCGCCACGCCGAGGTAGCGCGCGATTGCTTTTTCGAGCGAATAGTCGTTGCGGCTGGCGTCGAGCAGGAAGGCTGCCAGCATCGTGTCGTCGGTGGCGCCGGCCGGTTCGATGCCTCGGGGTGCGAGCTGATGCATCGCCGTCTTGAGGTCGTGAACGCGCTTCGGCCTAGCGGGATCTTCGAGGTAGGGTTTGGCGGCGTCGAGATGCGGCGTGGGCAGGAGTACAGCTTCTCCGGCGGCGGCGCTGAAGGCCACCCCCCTGTTATCAAGTTCGCCGGCCCCGAGTTCGCCGCCCGCCGTCAGGTCGACTACGAACGCAACGGACGCACGGGGAGCGCTCTTCGTGTTCTGCTCGAACCACTCGTCGAATTCGCCGGGCGACTGCAAGGTGCGGTACTGCACCTCGGCCGGACCTTTGGGCACCTGGAGTTGGCTCAGCAAGCTATTGAATTCCAACTCGCGGTAGAGCTCGGCGAGGGCTTCGACATTCGGCCGGGCGACCTCGAGCGAGTCGAGATCAAGCTCGATCGGCGCGTCGCGGGCGATGGTCGCCAGCACTTTGCTCATCAGGATCTGGTCGCGGTTCTGTTGCAGGCTCTCGCGATAAGTCTTGCGCTTGACTTCGGCGGCGTGCTCGATGGCGCCTTCGACACCGCCGTAGGTCTCGATCAAATCGCGCGCTCCTTTGTCACCGATACCGGGGGCGCCGGGGATATTGTCGACCGAATCTCCCTTGAGCGCGAGCAGGTCGACGATCTGCTCCGGCGCGACGCCCTGCACTTCCTTGACCTTGTCGGGGTCGTAGAGCAGGTCGCCCTTCATGGGGTCGAGCATGTAGACGTGGTCGCTGACGAGTTGCGTCAGATCCTTGTCGCTCGAGACAACGTAGACGTTGATGTCGCGGCCGGCGGCCTGCTTGGCGAGGGTACCGATGACGTCATCGGCCTCATAGCCGTCACAGGCGAGAACGGGAACGTTGACCGACTCGAGCAGGCGTTCGACGTAGGGCAATTGCAGGAGCAGGTCGTCGGGCGTTTCGTCGCGGTTGGCCTTGTAGTCTTCGAAGATCTCGTCTCGGAAGGTCGGCCCGGCGCCTTCCCAGACGGCCGCCAGATAGTCGGGCCGATGCGTGTCGATGAGCTTCCGCATCATGTTGTTGAAGATGTAGATGGCTTCGGTCGGCAGGCCCGCGGACGTGCGCATCAGCGGCGCGCCCGAGCGCGCGCGGCCGTAGAAGGCGCGGAAGATCAGCCCGAAGGTATCGATCAGGAACAGACGAGGGGCGCCGGCGGACATCGTCCTAGCTCGTTTGGCGGGCCGGGGAAGCGGCCGGCTGGGACGAGTGCCACAGCAGCAGGGCCGCTCCGGCCACGACCAACACCACCGCGACCCATTGCGTCACGCTGAGCGGCCCGTCGAAAGGGAAGTTGCGGGAGGTTTCGGCCCGCAGAAACTCGACGCCCAGGCGGAAGCTGGAGTACAGCACTAGGTACCAGGCGAAGACGGCGCCCGGGCGGTGCGGCCGGCCGATCAATCGCAGTAGCAGCAGTCCGACCGCTAGGGTGCCGCCCGCCTCGTAAAGCTGCGTGGGGTGCAGGTGGACGTTGAGCGGCACGCCCACGAAGTCGTGAGCCGCGGGATCGGTGAAGGCCACACCCCAGGGCAGCGAGGTCGGCTTGCCCCAGCAACAACCGGCGGCAAAGCAACCCAGGCGGCCGATCGAGTGTCCCACGGCGACAGCGGGGGCGAAGATGTCGGCGGTCTGGAGACCGGGCAAACCGTGCTTGCGCGAGTACCAGACCGCTACTCCCAAGGCCCCGAGAAGCCCACCGTAAAAGATACCGCCGGCCCGAAGTAAGCTAAGGGAGAACAGGCGCCCGGGGTCGTGCCAATACGTTCCAAAGTCCGCGAACACCATGAACACCTTGGCCCCAATGATGGCGGCCAGGACCACCCAGAGCCCCAGGTTGGTCATCCTGTCCGGATCAAGCCCCGCCCTCTTGGACAAACGCCCGACCAGATACAGACCCACCAGGAAGCCGATCGCGACCAAGACGCCATAGGTCGGGATCGACAGGGGCCCGACTGAAAACAGCAGCGGACACATGGAGGGCCTAGGCCGCCTCCCTTTCGGAGCGGCTGTCGGGGTTGCTTTCCGGGCTGCCCTCCGGGTTCGGCGCGCGCCGGAATGAGTCGAGCAGCAGCAGGCCGGCGCCGATCGTGATCGAGCTGTCGGCCACGTTGAAGCTCGGCCAGTGATGGGAGGCTAGGTAAAAGTCCAAGAAATCAGTGACATAGCCGTAGGCGAAGCGGTCGTAGAGGTTTCCGGCGGCCCCGGCGAGGATGAGCGTGAGACCGATTCGGGTTCGCGGCTCGACGGCACCCGAGCGCCAGAACAGATAGGCGATGCCGATCACGGCCAGGGTCGAGACAACAGGCAGAATCACGCCCTTGACGACGGGCGAACTGTCGGAAAACAAGCTGAAGGCGATGCCGGTGTTGCGCGTATGGACCAAGTTGAAGAAGTCCGACACGATGACGCGGCTCTCATAGAGCTGCATTCCCGACGCGACGGCGGCCTTGGTAGCGCGGTCAAGCAGGACGATGGCGGCCGCGAGTACCAGATAGGGGGTCATCCCCGGCGAAGCGTTCTTGGGCGCCGCGGTGAGATCCTCGGGGGCGGGCATGGTGGTCGTGCTGCCGGGCAGGGTGGTGGATCGCGGTTTACGCGAGCCCGGCTCGCCTCAGTCTAGCGCAGTGCCGGGTTGCCGGGCCTTGCGGCACCGTCGGAGGGGAGTGCCATCGGGGATCGAGCCAGGCGCGGGTAGCGGAGCGGTTGCATCCGCGAACTCCGATCAAGACACGGGTAGTCCTGGCCGAATAGGTTAACATAGATGTAGAGAAACCGTCTTGCGATCGTGGCACGCGATCGCTACCATGATACTGGGCGGGTTTGCCGTCAGGCGCGGCCCCGCACCGGTTCGGAATTTTTCCGAAACGCGGGCATCTGGCGCTTCGTCTATTTAACAGATCTATCTTCAGATTTGGATACCAGGGACGCGATCAGCATGAGTGCTCGGCAGGCAACAGACACAGGTGAGTCCGCTCTCGGTTCGCTGCTCATAGAGTCGATCTACGAGCCGTGGTACGTCTCGTTCAAGCGGCAGGTAACGGAGCTGTTCTCGAAGAAAGAGGAGCTTCCGCCGCTGCCGACGTTTCGGCCTCATCAAGAGGGCGACGAGGAACTTGGCCCGAAGATCCTCGAGTCGGTCCACGAACCGTGGTTCCGGACGCTCAAGAATAACCTTCAAACGATCGTGAGGGACAGGAAGCTGCCGCCCCTGCGGCTGACGTCGCGGCCGGTTCGAGTGAAGAGCATCTGGGGCGCATACGACAACAAGCAAAAGGGCGTGCTCTCGTCGTTCGCGGTTCACGTTACGATTGTGGTGCTTCTGTTTACAGTGTTTGCGGCTCCGGTGATCCAAGACTCGCTGAAGGGATCGGTGACGTTGATCGTTCCCGTTGACATCTCGCCCTACCTCGCTGACATCAAGATGTTTGCGCCGAACTCCGGCAAGTCGGGCGGCGGCGGCGGCGGACAGAACTCCCCGCTTCCGGAGAGCAAGGGCAAGCTGCCGCGGTTTTCTTTGAAGCAGTTCGCGCCTCCGACCCCGGTGATCATGAACAAGAATCCGAAGCTGGCCGTGGAGCCCACGCTGCTGGGGCCGCCTCAGCTCCAGGTTCCCAATGTAGACATGGCGGTCTTCGGCGACCCGCTGGGCAAGATCGGCCCTCCCTCGGCCGGACCCGGCACGGGCGGCGGTATCGGCAGCGGGAGGGGCACCGGCGTCGGTCCGGGAAGGGGCGGCGGCTACGGTCCGGGTGAGGGCGGTGGTGCAGGGGGCGGCATCTTCCGCGTCGGCGGCGGTGTCAGCGCTCCGCGCCTGATCAAGAAGGTCGAGCCCGAGTACTCCGAAGAAGCCCGCAAGGCCAAGTACCAAGGCACGGTCGTGCTCTCGGTGCAGGTGTGGGAGGACGGCCGCGCCCACAACGTCAAGATCATCCGCAGCCTGGGACTTGGCTTGGACGAGAAGGCCGTCGAGGCCGTGCAACAGTGGCGCTTCGCCCCGGGCATGAAAGAGCGCAAGCCGGTCAAGGTCGCCGCGACGATCGAAGTGAACTTCCGGTTGCTCTAACCGGGGAGCTAAGAGTCCGGCCTCGGCGTCGTATCCGCGCCGCGCAGCACCGTGGCACCCGGTTGCGGCCCTTCCAAAAACCCACTTATACTGAATTCGAGTTGCCCCTCTGCTGGGAGGTAGTGTAACGGTAACACGGCAGATTCTGGATCTGTTTATCGGGGTTCGAATCCCTGCCTCCCAGCCAATCTTTCCTAACCTTTTTAGTTGCAATCGATTACAGAACTCGCTACCATGATGGTGTCTGTGATTCACCGAAAATAGACACCAAGGGAGCCCACCGTGGCCCACCTCAAGCGAGTTCGGATCATCAAGAAGATTCGCGAGTCAAGCGGCGTCGCCACGCCGACGCCACAGCTGGCGGTTCATTTCACTCAAGAAGAACGGTGAGCGCTACGTCTGGGACAAGCGCCCCGGATATTTTTTTCTGGAGTGGTGGGAGGGCAAGAAGCGCAAAAGGCAGGTCGCCGGCCAGAGACCAACCGAGGCAATCGAGGCCCAACGCCGCAAGCGCAACGAACTCGTAGGCGAACTCATCACCCAAGGTAGGGACCTGCCAAAGGCCGAGCAGCAAGACACTGTCACTCCAATCGCAAAAGCCAGGGAGAGGCAATGTCAAGTTAACGGCGGTCGGCGACAATCGATGGATGGGATCACTGTATCGACGCCACCGCTTTCCACCCGAGATCATCAGCCATGCCGTTTGGCTGTACCATCGGTTCACGCTGAGCTTCCGCGACGTGGAGGACCTTCTCGCGGAGCGTGGCATCACCGTATCCTACGAAGCCATTCGATCCTGGTGCCGGAAGTTCGGACCGGAGTACGCCCGCACTCTGCGGAGGCGACAGGGTCGCCTCGGAGACATCTGGCACGTGGACGAGGTGTTCATCACGATCCGCGGCGAACGTCACTATCTTTGGAGGGCGGTGGACCAGGATGGCGATGTCCTCGATATCCTGGTCACACGCCACCGAGACAAGAGAGCTGCCAAGCGCTTCTTTCGCAAGGTCTTGAAGCGCCAGGAGAGGCCACCGCTGCAACTTGTCACCGACAAACTGCGAAGCTATCCGGCTGCGCACCGAGAGATCTTCCCATCCGTCACCCATCGAACCGGGCAATACGAAAATAACAGAGCGGAAGTCTCCCACCAACACACCCGGGAGCAGGAACGCCAGATGCGTCGCTTCAAATCAGCGGCACAGGTTCAACGATTCCTCTCGGTCCACGGCCCGATTCAGAACCTGTTCCGAGTCGCACGTCATCATCTAAGAGCGATTCACCATCGACTCCTTCGGGAGCGAGCGTTCACTGACTGGAAGACGGCGACGCGTGCCTGCTGAAGACGAGAAATCCGGGCACACTCCAAGGCAACGCCGCCTCGGGGTCATTAACTTGACAATGCCCCGCCTCGTCTGGAAAGCCGCTTACGTCCCGCGCAGCGCGGTTAACGGGAACTTAGCCCCTTCTTAACCTCGTCTTCACCCGCGAAACGTTACGGCTCCGCTACGCTAAGGGTGTGCGAAGACCTCAAAGCTCCCGCGGGGTTGCATGATGCGGCGATTCCGTAGTGTGACGCTAGTATTGGGAATCCTCTTTCTCGTTCCCAGTCTCTCACTCGCCGCCGGCGCGCCGCAGGGCTCGCACCCGCCCGGCGAAGCCGCGCCGGTAATCGGGCAGTCTGAAAAAAAGGCTCAGAAGAGTGACGCAGGGGACATAGAGCCGTCAGCACTCACCGCCGACGAGGGTCGGAAAGTCAAGATCAAGTACAGCCGCAAGGGGCTCGGCATCGAGGACCGGCGCGGCAACTACAGCGCCAGAATTAACTGGCGTGGCCAGATCCGATACTCCGATCCCTTCGATGCGGAGCCTCGCAACGCCCCCGGGTTCGACAAGGAGGAGCTGACACAGTTCCGTTTTCGCCGGGCGCGGTTTAAGGCGAAAGGCGTGGTCTTCCGGCCCTGGGTCCAATACGCCGTCGAGCACGACTTGATCAACAACCGCTTCCTTACCGGGGATATAACGATCGCACCCGTGGATTGGTTGCAGTTGAAAGTCGGCCAATGGAAGGCGACCTACAACCGCGAGCGCGTCGATTCTTCCGGTAAGCAGCAGTTCGCAGAACGCTCCATCGTCAACCGTCCTTTCACAATTGATCGTCAACCGGGCGCGATGTTCACGGGACGCCTCATGAAGGGTACCTGGGGGGATTCCCACTATTACGCCGGGATCTTCACCGGCACGGGCCGCGGCATCAGTTCGGTGGACGAGAGCGACGGAACACCGATGCTCATGGCTCGCTACCAGTGGAACTTCCTCAAGAGCGACCTGCCGTACTCACAAAGTGACATCGAGTACCACGAAACGCCCGCCGCGAGCCTGGCTTTCGGCACGTTGAGCAACCGCAGTCGCTATACCCGATTCTCCGGCTCGGGAGCAGGTCAAATCATTGGGTTCGAGCCCGGCGAGCCGGGACAGTACTCGCTTCGCCAGTATCTTCAGGAAACGGCGCTCAAGTACAAGGGGTTCTCGCTCCAGCAAGAGTTTCATTGGAAGCGGATCGTCGACAATAAGAACCTCACGACCACGCACTTGCGGGGGAGCTACGCGCAGGCTGGCTACTTCTTCCACTACGTTGCGCCGTGGGTTCCCAAGCAACTGGAGACCGCGGTCCGCTATGCCTTCGTCGACTACAATACGGCAGCGCCCGACGACCTGCTCGAGGAGTTGACGTTTGCCGTGAACTGGTTTTTCTGGGGCCACGCCAATAAGCTCACCTTCGACGTCTCGCGATTGGGACTGGATCAGACCTCAGAGCCCGATCTCGCCGCCACCCGTTACCGCGCCCAGTGGGACATCAGTTTCTGATTGCGTAAAGTCGCCGCTTCATCGGCTCGCACTGCTTTCTAACGGCTGCTGTTTCTCAATTCTTCTAGGTTACGTCGGACACCTTTGGCGTCAGGTGCTCGGGCCCCAAAAATTTTTCCGAAATAACTAGAGATTGCTTGTACAGTGCTTCCGCTTCAACTTGCTTGCCCTGCGCGTCGTACAGCTCCGCTAGATTGTTAGCATAGAGGCCACACTAGGATGCTCGGGTCCCAATCTCCTCTCCGCGATCGCCAAAGAGTGCTTGTACAGTGCCTCAGCCTCCGCGTACCTACCACCATGCCGGTAGAGAAGCGCCAAGTTGTTCAGAACGGTGGCTCCGCTTGGATGCTCCAGCTCATAGGCTTTCTCCAGGATTGAGAGGGCCCGTTTGTACAACGGCTCTGCTTCAGAGTAGTTTCCTTGAGCGCGGTAAAACTCCGCGAGGTTGTTGAGGCTCGACGCTACGTCCGGATGGTTTGACCCCCGAGCCTTCTGCTCGATGGCTAACGCCTGCCAGTACAACGGTTCTGCTTCAGCGTATTTCCCCTGAACGCTGTACAGGTTCCGCGAGGTTGTTCAGGCTGGTAGCCACACTGGGATTTTGCGGACCCAGGGCCTGCTTCCATATTGCCAAGGACCGCCTGTAAAGCGGCTCGGCCTCAACGTACTTGCCCTGAGTTTGGTAGAGGGTCCCCAGGTTGTTTAGGCTCCTGGCCAATTTGGGATCGTCCGCTGACAGAACCTGCTCGGCGATCGACAGAGCGCGTTTGTACAACGGCTCCGCTTGATCGTATTTCCCGTGGGTGTAGTAGAGTTCGGCCAGATTGTTCAGGCTGTCGACAACCCGTGAGTCGTTCTGTTTGAAGTTCTCTGCTTCCTTAAGGGCAGCCGACAGCAATCTTCCGGCCTCCACGTAGCGTCCCTGCTCGTGCGCTCGAACCCCCTCATCGGTAAGCGTCTCCCAGCGCGCCGGCTGAGCGGATGCTTGTGGAGACACGCTCGCCATATAGAAAGCGCCGACTAAGCAGAAAAATTGTCGCACTGCAACACCTCCTCTCCCGCTGCACGCGCTGCACGAGAACCGTCAAGTACCAAAGGAATACGAACTACACACAAGCACCAAGCATTGGATGCCAACGATCCAGCCAATAAGAGCCTTAAGTCTTCTTCGAGACTGTGCTCGGGAAGCTAGTCCCCATCCGCCGCTGGTCCAGGACCACGTCGCGCGCGTGAGCAAGCGGTCCAGAGATGAGCTCGCTGAGCAGTGATGAACCGATACGGACGCCCAATACTGCTGTGCGCCGGCCTACCGGCCAAGCACCTTGACATACAGGAATCGCAGCGCACTGATGTGCAGCACGACCGTGCCGACGACGAGCTTCTTGTTCTCGAGCAAGTACGCCTGGTAGCGGCGCATGTCGTCCGGGCCGAGATGATCGAGCCTCTTTCGAGCGCATTCTCGAAACTGCTCGACGGTTGTTTCCGCGTAGTTGCGGCGTACGAGCTCTTCTCGCATCCGCTGGGTGAGTATCGTCACAGAGAACCTCCTTCTCTGCGACCGACTGTACTCTTCCCTTGCCACCCACGCCGCAGGCGTCCGCCGCGCCCAGCGGCTTCGTTCTTGTCGGCCAACGTAGAGCCAGGCGTACCAGAAGGAAGTAGAACGCCCTAACCGTAGAAGTGGCCACCCAGAGTCGTTGGCCATCGTTACGTCCCCGTTCTGGACGAGTGGTCGCCCACTCGGAAACAACCGGAGACTTGGGGCAGGCGGCACGAGGTGGGCGAACGGTCGGCAACCGCCCCGACATAGCCCGAACACCACTATAGGCACTTGTCAGCAGTGGGACCGTTCCCATCAGGAACGGGGTTTGTGGCGTGGATTAAAGCTATCGGATTAGCGGGCCTGTAGCAAAGCGCGCACGAGTCGCTCGGAGAGGTTTGCCGAGGCCTGTTGCAGCGCCTTTTTGCCGGCCATCTCTCCTGACAGGTCCACGGCAACCTCGGTCTGTCGATCCACCGCAACTACAGCATGGGTTTTGCGGTCCACTGCTTTGATCTCGACACGCCCGCTCGCCGAGACCAGATTCCCCCGCCGGGAGCCCACTTCGCTGAACGCTTCTCCGGCGATCCGGATATCCGGACGGGCGTTGGAGTTGGGATCGAGCAGCGGGAAGCCGAGCGACCTAAGAATCCGCGAGATCTCGGTTTCGGCTGCCGGGTCCATCGCGGCACGACCGGAATGGCGCTCCGGGATCAAGACAGACAGGGAGGGTAGCGTCTTTCCCCGCGCCAACCGAGCGAGACGCCGCATGCGGTCTTCGCTCGTCGTGGGAGGGGCGAGCAAACTGTCCTTGGAGCGACTCAGACGCGAGGACAGCTTTTCGGCCAGAATCTCCGCGTATCGGTGGGCCGGCTCGTCCGCCGCTAGGGTTACGCTTTCCGCATAGACCCGGCCCGTCTCTGTGCCGATGGTGCGCACGATGGCAACTAGGTCGTCACCTGAGGAGAATACCCGTCCCGTTACGAGGGCCTTGGCACCAATCAGGCCACCGATCTTGGCCGCCGTATCGGGCTGCACGGTGCCCGAGATGCCTAGCTCGATTTCACTCAGTACTTCGCCCAGTCGCTGGCGCTCCACGAGAATCAAGTTCGGACGATTTGAGAGCTCGGAGATCAGGAGCTCCGTCACCTGCGTCGCAGTTTTCCCAAGATCTTTGCTCTCGGGCTGGAAATCGAGGACTGCGATAGCCAGATGTCGCTCCTCCGCGGGTGGAGCTGCGGCCGCGGAAAGGCCAAGGGCTAAGAAGAGCGAAAGTGTTAACAGCCACGGCGTAGCGCAACGCGCTCGGTCGAAAATCAGTAATCTCATTGAATATCTCCTTTAACTGACGGTCTCTCCTCGTGGAGGAGTTGGAACACCTCAAGAAAGATCTTCTGCGCCAGAGGGTCGGTGGCCAAGCGGTTGAGAAGGCGCATCTCGACGCTCACGGTCGTTCCTCGGTCGGTACGCTCGATGAAAAGGCGCGGGGGTTCCGACTCCCGTTCCGTGAACAGGACAATCGCTTCGTCCTCCGGTAAAGGGAAGCGTTCATGCTCGCGAAGCGCCGACTCTCCGGCAAAGAGAGATACGCCCCGCCCGTCACCGAAACCCTGAGCTTTGCCATCAGCGACCACGGGAATCCGCTGCTGGCGCAAGAAACGCTGCAATGACCCGTTGCCGTGCCTCACGCGAAGCGGGTGAGACTTCGCCCACACGCGGACCGAATCGAGCAGGTCACCGGGATACACCCGCAACGCGATACGGCCGGCCGCGTGCCAAGGCTTGTCGTGACCTCGGCGTGACCGAACCCGGAGTTCGAAGTTTGTCTCTCGTTGGACTGCGGGAAGCGGGACGGATAGATCAAGCTCGATCGCCGAATGCGGCGAAGGGTTCGACGGGAGTGGAACTTCGAGCTCGGCAACGATGGGAACCGAGAGGTTGGAAGTCAACTGCACCAACTGTGCGCGGAGGGTGAGCCCTTCGACCTCAGGCGCGTGGACGACGACGGGCACTGCAGCGGTCTGGCCTCCAAAGAGCCGGAGAGGCTCGGGTCGGCTCGGCCGAGCGATGACCAGGGCAGGACCGCCAAACGACGCAGGGGTCGCCTCCGAGCCCAGAGCCAAGCAGGAAGCGAGCGTGAAGGTGACGACTCCCCTGACCGGTCGCGCGAAATGCCGCGACAAGGAGACGCTCCGAGCGAATCCCAATGGAGTAATCGGTCGGGTGGCCTTGTTACCGTTAGGCGCCGGCATGAGACACGTCTACTCCCTTCTGGGAGCTTGCAACATGGCCAGCTCCTCGATGATCTTCACTTCCTCATGGCCAGCTCCTCGATGATCTTCACTCGTCCTCGGCGCCCAGGTGTTTCTCGCAGGCACGCAGATCTTGGCTTTGACCTCGTCCTGGCGGAGGTTGCTCGATCCACTGCGCATCAGCTTGCTCAACTCTAGATAGGCATGACCAAACTGGTCTTGGGCCAGGTAGGCGTTTGCCAGCCACAGCCGGGAGATAACGCTCAACTCCTGCTCTTCGGCAGCCTGCACGAACTCCCCTAGGGCCTGGTTGTAGCGCGCGCTGAAATAGAAACCAAGACCGCGCATGAAATGCAGGTTGGACAGCGGCGCCGAGTCGATCTGATCTGCGCGCAGATCGGGTAGCCGCGTGCCCAAGTCCCGGGCTAATCTGCCGTAGAGCTTACTCACTAACGGACCGAGTTGACCGACAGGACCACGAGCTTCCGCAGTTGCGGTGACGATTCCTGTTTCAACATCGGCCGCCCGAATCATGACGAGAAGCTCTTGGCCCTGCTTGACAAAGCTCCCACTAATGATCACGGTTGCCTCAAGGAGCCTCCCGACATCGTGCCTAGCACTGGGCGATGTCAGACCCTCGAGAGTCAGAGACTGCTCGGCCAGGACTTGGGTCAAGTGCTGTCGGTCCACGACGGCGTGTTCGTCGGTTTGAGACACGGCGACGGCTAGCAGCGCCGGCAGCGCTTCTTCCAGGTATTTCAAAGATGCATCGGCGCTAGGATTGTCAAACGGCAAGAACCAGATGCGAGCGGGCCGCTCACTTGCCCAGACCTCACTTGTCCAGACCCCACTTGCCCAGACAAGATGCGCCGCCACCGCCGTTAGCAACAACACACGAATCTGGACCCACCAATACTTCATCTACTGCTTGAACCTCTCGTAAAGCGCTCGGGAGCTTGTGGCCAAGAGCATCGCCTTCTGCTTCTCGAAATCGAAGACGGGACGGATACAAGTGAGTACTGTGTCAGCAGCGAAGAACTCCGCTTCCTCTGATTGATGCATGACCTCGAGTTCGGTCTCGATCCATCGCAGCCCCCCAAAACGCGACGCCGTCAACCACTTTGCGAAGAGATTGTTGAAGGCCACGGCAATGCCAATCTGACCTTCCGAAACAGGGAAAGCCCACAGGCCGCTGGGCTGACCGGGAAAGACGGTTTTGCCGGCCCGCTCCCAGTGAACGCCATCCGCACTGCGGCTGACGCGCAGCTCCGTGACGTGTCTGTACCGCTTGCCGTCGACCACGAAATAGCCGTGGAGCCAGTCGTCCGGCGTGTAGGGCTGAAGCTCGTCCGAGGAGTTCTCGTAAACCGCCCACAAAGTCCCATCCCGGGTCTTCACGAGACGATTCCGATAGAGGTCTTGCGGGATGACTTTCTGCGGTGGGCCCCAACTCCTCAAGTCCTTCGAGTGCCGCACGAAGCCCTGTGCCAGTAACATCACGTAGCCCCGGCGGCTGGGGACGACGTTGTAGGTCCGCTCGGGCGGCTCCGCCCGTGCATAGGTGTAGCCCAGATTCTTCCGTGCTTCTTCGAAAACCATGCGCTGCGGCGTCGCCCAGCGCAGCAAATCCGCGGAGAACGCCACGAAGCGCCTCGCGTTTCTCTTGCTGGTTCCACGCGCCCAAAGCATCGCGTACCGGCCGTCATGGGTTCGGACCAAGGACGCATCGAACTCCCGTTCCCTGGTGTTGATCGTGATGGGTACGTCAATCTTGAGCCGCGGGTCGCGTTGGTGGAAGATCTGAATACCGCCATCGATTGAATATACGAGCCAGTCCTCGGCGTACACATCCAGGGAAGGATCGCCCGAATAGAAGGCGGTCTGTCCCTCTCGGATTACGGAGTTGCTTTCCCAGCCGGCCGTGTGACGGTCGATCAGTTGTTGAACCGCGGGGTCGAGCTGTGTCGGTACACCGAATCTTGTCGCGACGGTCGCGCGGTGTTTGGGAGAAACCGCGAACGACACCTCCCAGCGCACGATGTCTGGGCCATCCTTCGGCCCGAATAGTTTGTCGTAGAGTGCCTCGACCGGCGTATTCGAATACAAGCCACGCCCCCAGCCCGTACCGATCGAAAAGAATTCAGTCCCTGAGGGCAAAACAACCGTCCGCTCGTAGTCGCCTCGCCTGGAGAATTTGAAGTCCTCAAACCGTTTGGAAAAGGAAAACTGTGGGGGCCACCCGGCAGGCTCCGGGAGGTTGAACCCGAACGACCCGATGCCCTCGATCTTTGCCCGTAGCGTGACGGAATCGACCTGCGAGCCTGAAGGGGCTGCGAAATCGAAGTATTCGTGGCCTCGCTCTTCGTATCGAGAAGCCACCCTCGCCCGCGGATCGAGGCCGCGGTCCTCGAAGTCTCTCCGGAACACAAGCCCATCTCTGACGACATTGAGCCGGTTGATCTTGTTCACAGCATGATCCCGGACCAACTTGCCCGTTCTTGCGTAGTGGCGCAACAACATAAAATGGGCTTCCGTCCTGATGGGATCACGATGCCTCCCTTCGTAGAGGGGGTGTTCGGTCAGGAATTCGTACTCTTCGAGCCGCTCCCGATACTGATCCAGTGCTAGTTCGATTCTTCCCGTCTGGGCATACGCTCGGGCCAGGGTGTGCTGCGCACGCATCTTCCACATGAGCACCGAGGGCTTGGGGACGGATCGCTTAACCCACTGGCCGTCCTCGAATACGGCGTACCCTCCGCGCGCTTGCTTTTCCGCTCTGCGCATCAGCTCGGCTTCAATATCACCAGGCCACAACCGATACCGAATACTGCGATCCGCCAATATCTTTCCGAACGATTCGTATTTCCCCGTTTCGTGCAGCTCATCAATCCTGGCAAGGATGAACCGCTTGGCCGCCTCCATCTCGTTGGTCTTGTGTTCATGCTGTTTCACGAGGCGCATAAGCTCGTTCAACAGGCGGATCCCCGGTCTGTGATTGTTCAAAGGGTCCAAACATTGCTCGGCCGCGGCGAAGTAGTACTCTAGAGCGCTTCGCACGTCACCCCTCTTCTCGTAGAGTTGCGCCAGCTCCCGGGCAAAGACGACGGCATGTTCGCTCCTGCCGAGCAGATAGTACATCTCGAGTACGGCCGGGTAGACCTTGATGAAATCGCCGGCTTGCCGGGCTGCGTCGAGGTAGTGAGCCAACGCTTCCGGGTAGTGGCCGTTGTCGAAGGCCCGGATGCCTTGGTAGTAGGATTTCGCAACGTCAATGGTCCTCGGGATCTCTTTCTCGATGCCCTCAAGCTGTGCCGGATCGACAGGATTGCCCAGAGCCACAAGAAGTCTCTCGCTCAAGTCCCGCGGAGCGCTGAGGACTTTGGCGTAGGGATCCGTCCAAGTGACCCGTGCAAGAATCTGCTGGTCCGAGATTTTTATAAGCCGAGCTTGAATCGTCAGTCGATCGCCTTGCCTTGCAAAACTTCCCAGCAGCAGGAGCTGGGCCTTGGCTAGTCGGGCTTGTCGAATCGCTGTGTCCCTATCGACCAGCCCGTGCGCCGCCAAACCGTGTTCCCGGAGGATCTCCTTCAGGTATTGCCGCTCGATGACCTGATACGGGCCGAGCCCATTCATGGTGCCGATGATCATGTCGGCGAGACCTTCCTGGAGCCAGTCCATGCTGGCATCGTCGCCTAGCCGATTGAAGTCGAGAACGCAGAGGGTCTGAACGGGGGGCTCCGCCGCGGCTGCGGGCGTGGCGCAGACCAGCAAGGAAGCAGCGAGAAGCTTCAAGAATCTCATCGCACTCAGAGATAAAATCGGGCGGAGAATCTCGTCCTTCAGCCGTCTCCGCGGACAGATTCCTTCCTATACCAGCGACGCTAAGCCCGACGAAGCCGTGCAGTCAATCAGGAGATTGACCTACACTACTCAGATTTACGGTGTCTAATCCCTTGGCCGAGGCCGTAGCTCACGCGAAGGCGGCTGTGCCTCGCCAAAACTACGTAGCCGTTTAGATTGAGGAGCTTGAGGCTCACGCGGCCTTGACAGCCGGGTCCGCCGTTCGCGCATTCTGGTAGCAGTGCTGACGGCACGCGAAGTCCGTGGCAGAATGCTTTCGCCGAGCGTCTGATCGGATCGATCCGACGGGAGTGTTTGGACCATGTCATTGTGCTCAACCGGAAACATCTGAGACGGATCTTGACGAGCTATTTCGGCTACTACCATCGATCGAGAACGCACTTGGGGTTGGCCAAGGACGCGCCGATCGAGCGAGAGGTGCAAGGTTCGGAACTTGGGAAAGTGGTGGAGTTTCCGGAAGTCGGCGGGCTGCACCATCGCTACGAACGCCGCGCCGCCTAGCAGCCCGTGGCAGAAGTAGCGTTTGCCAGCCGGGTCAAGCAGCGAGGGGGAGCGGGTCGGACGGCTCGATCCGGAGGGCTCGCGGGGCCGTCGGCCACAGAAAGTCGCGGCGAGTCCAACGGCGGGGCCTCAGCAGCTCGAAAAGGCGTTTGCCGAGCCGCTCAAGGGCCTTTTCTGCCGCTTTCTGCCCTCGCGGCGTGCCCGCGCCCAGTTTCCGGCGCAGCGCCAGCGACAGGTTGAATCCGCCCACATGAATCAACAGTCGCTTGAGAATATTGGGATGGCCCCGCAGGTGTGTCCGTCGCATCCCACCGGTTTCGAACAAGTGCGCAAATACTCGCTCCACTTTCTCGCCTCGCTGCCGCAGCAGCCGCTTGCCGCGCACGCCCCGAATCCTCCGCCGGTTCGCATACACCGCTTCGCGCTCTCGTGGCTTGTCCCGCCAGCAGCGTCGTCCGCGGTCCGGTTCACTCAGGTACGAACGAAGCTCCAACGCCGCCAAATCCGTCAGCACCGCATTGGAGTGATAGCCTTTGTCGGCGATCACTTCCCGCACCCCGTCCGCCGCCAGTTTCTCGTTGGCCTCGTTGTCCGCCGCCACCGCAGCCACTTGCTCGGCCGCTTCGGTGATCGTGTCCGCGATCGTGGTCGTGTCGCCGCGGTCGGCTGCGGCCAGCGTCACCGCCAGCACCGCCCCCGTCTCCAGGTCCACCGCCTGCTCGGCCTTGTGGGCCAGGTGCGTGCGCCCGTCTTTCATCTTCGTGATCTTGGCGTCCGGGTCGTGCGGGTGCCGCCACTGTTGGTTCGAGCCTTTCTTTTTGCGTTTCTTGTCGAGCTTCGCCAACTGCTCTCTGGTCGGCGTCTCGATCCCCGCCTCCGCCGCGAGTCGTCGCAAAAACTCTTCGTAGCCCTCGCCGCTCGCCCGCCGCACGATCGAACGCAGCGCCGCGTTCGCTTCCAGCGTCGTCGCATCGACCCCGATCGTGCTGCCCTGCAACAGCCCTTCCTTGGCGCGCAGCTGCAACACCCAGGTGAACACGTCGCGGTGTGTTTCCAGATCGATCCGCCGCCGGGTGCGCGAGATCGTCGAGGGGTCGGGCGTCGTCTCGGCGAGCTCAATACGCAAGAAGCGGCGCAGCGACAGCGAATCGGCGAGGCGCCAGGCGATGCCGCGTTCGGAGTCGAGGCCTTCGAAGTAGCCGATCAGCAGGCAGCGAAAGTAGCGGCCCGGCGCCAGCGACGGCCGCCCCAGGGTGGGCGCATAGAACTTCTTTCAGCGCCCTTCCACGAAGCGGTCGAAGCCGTGTTCGTCGAGCAGTTCGTTCAGCCTGTGATAGAACGGATGTGCTGCTGTGGTGGGCATAGAACGGATGTGCTGCTGTGGTGGGCAGGTCCACCGGCAGCAAGCCGCCGTAGGGAGTCGGCTTCCTGCCGCATACTGGTGGTGGCGATCCAGAGGGGTTTCTGGCGCTGCTGCCGGCTGCGTCGTCCCATCGCCATAAAACAATTCTATACCAGGTTGTTTGTTCTACAAAGAACTTTGTCGAACTTTTACAACAGGCTGCTAGTACTCAATGAAGGCGAAGCCGAAACCCAGGGTTCCGAGCCTTCCAGGCTTCGGTCACTTCCGGGTTGGTTCGTTCGCCACGGGGATCTTCGGATCTGCGTCGATCGCTCATGGCCCAGAGCCCCGCGGCAGAGAATGTGGCTTGAACGGGCCACGACAGGGTTCTTACCCTGAAGACGAGTTGATCGCCATCCTTACACAAGCAGCTTGACATCACCCGAGTCAAAAAGGTTCTTGACTGCGTGGCTTATTGAGCTACAATAGGCGGACCAAAGCTCTAGGTATCGTGAAATCCAAAGAAAAGCGAAATCGACGGAACGGAGACTCGAAATGAGCAACATGCTAAGACCCCCCAGCCTCGGGCCGATCGTCGGCCACACCACCGATGCCAGCGTGCGCGTTTGGATCAGAGCCGCGGACGCCGGCGAGCACCGCAGCATCGGAGTCGCCGGCCTGTGCCAGGGCAAGCGTGTGAGGCCTAGCTCGGTGACTTACTTCCGGCTTCGCCGCGAGTACGACCGCACCGGCGTTAGCGACTTCAATAACCTCAAGCCGGACACCGAGTACGCCATTCGCACCGGCTCACTGGCCCTTGACAGCACGGACTCGATGGTTGAGCTCGAGTTCGACGAAATCAAAAAGCGTCTGCCCAAAGCCGGGGTCTGGGCCGACGATCTCGAGCAATTGCCGGCCGAACAGTGTGAAGCCCGGGTGCGAACATTCCCCAAACAGGACGCAGGCGGCGATCTCGCATTCATCTTCGGCTCTTGCCGCTACCCCGGTCTGCTGTGGGGCAAGAAGCGCGCGGACCTGATCTTCAAAGCCATATACGAACGCTTCCACAACGGCCAGGATGCCGTGCCACCCCGCTTAATGATCATGGCTGGGGATCAGATCTACGCTGACATGTTGAACCGCCATATTCCGTTTGGGCTCGCTGACACGGAAAAAGAGTTCCGCGAACGGTACCTGACTGCCTTCGGAGCGCCGAACACGCGGCGTTTGCTGCGTACAATCCCTCAGTACATGATCCTCGACGACCACGAGATCGAGGACAACTGGGTCCAAGGGCGCGTCAAGGATAGCGACAAGCGCACGCTGTTCAACCTTGCAATCAGCGCTTACCGCAGCTATCAGTGGAGCCACTGCCCGCGCAACCACGGCCAGAAGCTCTTCTACCAATTCGAGTGCGCGGGTTACCCCTTTTTCGTACTCGACGGCCGAACGCAGCGTATGCGGGAAGACAAAGACGAAGTCTTGGAAGACAACCACCTCTTGGGCATCCCCGCGCAACCTCACCACGGCAAGCAGTATAAAGGCCAAATTGATATGGTTGAAAAAACAAGACAAGACAAGATCTGCGAGTGGTTGAAAAAACAACAAGACAAGATTGGCGACCTCCCCAAATTCATTGTTTCGGCGAGTGTTTTCGTCCCGAACGATGTCGCTCGTAAGGATAGGTCCGCGAAGCAGTGGAAGAGCGATTCGTGGCCCGCTTTCCCTGAGACTCGACGTCAGTTGCTGCGAACGATTACCGACCATGGCGTGCAGAACGTCGTCTTTCTCAGCGGAGATATCCATTGCTCGAACGTCGCTGAAATCAGTTTCTTCAAGGAGAATACGAAGACGGATTTGAAGGCGTGGTCGATCACCTCGTCCGCCTTCTACTGGCCTTTCCCTTTCGCCGACGGTGACCCATTGAACTACATCCACGACTCGCAGACGGAAAAGGATCCGTTCGATATCGGCAACGGCCATGTCATGCACTACAAGGCCTGGGACTTCCAGCAAGAAGACAACTTCACGCAGGTGACCATTGAACAAGGAAAGAAGATCAGCGTTCGAACGTTTGACAAAAGAGGGAAACAGCTAGACCAGTCAGAGCTGGCCGGAGGTGACTAGGAATTGGGGCGCGCAGGATCAGGTTCGGTCGGCAGTGGTGCCGGCATGGCACGAAGCAAACCGGCTTGACAGGGTCTCGGCAGCGCCAGGTTGCGGGAAGGGAAAGCCGCCAAACTCGGGATGCTGTACCGCTGTACTGGACGTAAAGTGTTGCTACGTGTCGGTGGGTTCGGGGCGCGTGGCGGGGGGTTTGGAGAAAAACTGGTGGATGCGCTGGGCCTGCGGGCGAGTGACGACACCTTTGAGGTCTTCGAGGCTGCTTTCGCGAATGCGCTTCAGGCTGCCGAAGCTGCGCAATAGCTTGCGGGCGGTGTGTTCGCCCACGCCGGGGATCTCGAGGAGTTCCGAAGTCAGACGGCGCGAGTCGCGGCGTTTCCGGTGGAAGCTGACGGCGAAGCGATGGGCTTCGTCCCGTATCCGCTGCACCAATCGCAGGACCGGCGAGAAACGGTCGAGTTGGATCGGTTCATCCTCTTGGCCCTGCACGAAGATCGTCTCCTCGCGCTTGGCGATCGCGGCCACTGGTTGGTTGATGATGCCAAGCTCGTCGAGCGCGGCGGCGGCGGCGTGCAACTGTCCGATGCCACCGTCGATCAAGATCAGGCCGGGCAAAGGCTTGCCCTCTTCCTCGAGGCGGCGGTAGCGGCGGCCGACGACTTCCCTCATGGACGCGAAATCGTCGACGCCCTCGACGGTCTTGATCGCGAACTTGCGGTAGTCGGACTTCTTCATCTGTCCCTTTTCCCAGACCACCATCGAGGCGACGGTGTCGCTGCCCTGGATGTGAGAGACGTCGAAGCACTCGATGCGCTCGGGGGCCTCGGGCAGGTTCAACGATTCGACCAGAGCCTCGATGATGACCTTGGCTCTCGGCTGCGAGATGCGGAAGCGCTGCTCGAAGCCATGGCGGGCATTGGTTTCGACCAGGTCGAGCATCGCCTTCTTTGAGCCGCGTTGCGGGGTCGCGATCTGCACCTTGCGTCCGCGCTTCTCAGAGAGCACCTCCTCAAGCACGGCGCGATCCTCGAAGTCGTCGGGTACGTGAACGAGCGACGGTACGTACTCGGTGTCGAGATAGCTTTGCTTGACTACGCTCGCCAGGAACTCTCCGGCGTCGAATTGGTGAGCGTCTTCCCAATAGAGTTCCCGGCGGTCGACGACGCGACCGTTGCGCACGTGAAAGACGTTGACCGCCACCAGCGGGGGCTCGGCGTGGATGCCGAAGATGTCGATGTCATGTCCTTCGGCGGCGGCCATCTGTTGCCGCTCCCTCAGCTCCTCGACAGTCGTGATGAGGTCGCGCAGACCCGCGGCCTGCTCGAACTCCGTGTTCTCGGACGCTTCGGCCATGCGCCGGCGGAGGTCTTTGACGAGGTCGCCGTGGCGGCCCTCGAGGAAAGTGCGCACGTCTTTGACGGCGCGGCCGTAGGCGTCGTCGGTGGTGAGGCCTTCGACACAGGGTCCCCAACAGCGATGGATGTAGTACTCGAGACAGGCGCGCGGGTGGTAGCGCGTCAGGTCGACGCGGCAGGAGGGGATGCGGAAGTAGCGATGGATGAAGTGGACCAAGCGATGCGCCAGGTTGCTGGGGAAGTAGGGACCGAAGTAGGTGCCGCCGTCCTTGCGCAGCCGCCGCGTGACGTAGACCCGCGGGAAGCGCTCTTTGGTGAGCTTGATGTATGGGTACGTCTTGTCGTCGCGCAAGAGGATGTTGTAGCGGGGCTTGCTCTGCTTGATGAGGTTGTTCTCGAGCGCCAGCGCCTCCTTCTCGTTCTCGACGGTGATGTAGTCGACGGAGCGGGCTTCCGAGAGCAGGCTACCAGTCTTGGCGTCGGCGAGCTTTTCTTCGAGGAAGTAGCTACGGACGCGGTCGCGCAAGCTTTTGGCCTTGCCCACGTAAATGACCCGGCCACGGGCGTCCTTGTAGAGGTAGACGCCGGCGGACGTGGGCAGCGAGGCGGCACGCGCCTTGAGCTCTTCGAGATGGGAGAAAGGGGACACGCGGTGGCTTGAGGGCGCTCTGGTAGTGATCTTAGAGTAATGACCGTATCCGGGGGGCTCAACCAGCGGCAAGAGGCGAGAGAGGTTTGGACGAGGTCCCCGTAGAAGAGGGTTTCGGCCTCCCCGTTGACTCAGCTTGACAGATTGAGGTAGACCCGACTATATTGTAGATTCTTGATGACGAATTTAAGATCTTGGTATACATAGATTAGTGATTAGGTAAAGCTAACTATGCGATGGTGTTGCGTCCAATTGCTGACGGTGGTCTGGCTAGTTGTGTCCGCTCCGGCACAGGCTCAGGTTCCGGCACGGGCTCAGTCTCCTGAACAAGAAAACCGAATCGGGGAACTCGAGGAACGGGTTCGGCAACTCGAGGACATGGTTCAAAGGCTCCTGAGGGAGCGGCCCGCGACCCAGGAGAGCGCTCCCGAGGAGCCGCCTGTCACCACTGAACGCGAGGCCCCACCGGCGATGGCCCTCCGGGAGGACGAACCCGCGGCTCAGGCCGAGCTTCCCATGGCGCAGGTGCTTCCAACCGAAACGCCTCAAGGCGAAGAAGTTGCTTCTACCGAAACGAGGCTTCCGTTTTCGGGCTACATGGACTACCACTTCAACAAGCCGCGGGACGAGCCGGGGACCCTCGACTTCCACCGTTTCGTGCTGCTGTTCGGACACAGCTTCTCCGACCGCATCCAGTTCTGGTCGGAGCTCGAGTTGGAGCACGCCTTGGTGGAAGGCGGCGGGGTGAGCGGGGAGCTGGAGCTTGAGCAGGCGTATCTCGACTTCCTGCTGAAGCCGTGGCTGAACGTCCGAACGGGGATCATGCTGACGCCGGTGGGTTTGATCAATGAGCGTCACGAGCCTCCCGCTTTCAACGGCGTCGAGCGGCCGTTTGTGGATACAGTGATCATCCCTACGACCTGGTTCGACAGCGGCGCGGGCTTTTTCGGCGACTTGGGTCATGGGTTTGCCTACAAAGCGTATGCGATGGCGCCCCTGGACTCCTCTCGGTTCAACGCCGAGGAAGGCGCTCGAGACGGGCGGCAAAAGGGGTTTCTGTCAGCAACGCAGAACCCCGCTTACACGGGGCGGCTCGAGTACCACGGCTTTCCGGGCATGTCGCTTGGCGGCAGCTTCTGGACCGGCAAGACCGGCTTTGCGACACCGGGTATCAACCCTCGCGTGAACGTCGTCGAGGTGGACGGACGGGCCAGCGTGTCTCGCTTCGACTTTCGAGGGCAGTTCGCCCAGGTCACGATGGACCAGACAGCGGAGCTCAACGCGCTGCTGCAGCGGACGAGCGGCGTGAACCCGAACATCGCCGAACGCATGCGGGGCGCCTACCTAGAGGGCGCGTTTCACCTGTTTCCTCGCTGGTACCGGCATGACTTGGTGGCGTTCGCTCGCTACGAGGATTTCGATACGCAGAACAAGATGGCGCCGGGCTTCCTGCCGCTGAACGAGTTCGACCGGACGGCCTGGGTAACGGGGCTGACCTACTACCCCGAACCGGACGTGGCGCTCAAATTCGACTACACGTTCATGAACAATAAGAGTTCGTTCATCAAGCCGAGGGATTCGCTGAATCTTGGCGTGGGGTGGTGGTTCTAGTGATGAGGTTGGCACCCGGATTAGGTCTAGCGCTCGTGCTGGCGGGTTTCCTCGCAGCTCCGCCCACGCCCGGGGAGAATACGGAAGAGCCGGATCGAGTCATTCGCATTGTCGCTGAGCGATTCACCTTCGTGCCTTCCCAAATCAAGTTGAAGCAGGGCGAGGTCGTGGAATTGCGTATCCGGAGTCTCGACACGAATCACGGCTTTCGTATCCGGGAAGCGGGCGTCAACGTTGTTGTTCCGAAGCGCGGCGGGGGTGAGGCGCGGATTCTGTTCCGGGCGCAGAAGAAGGGCCGATTTCCTTTCGAATGCTCCAAGGCTTGTGGCGCGGGCCACACGATCATGCGCGGCAGTATCGTTGTGCGTTGAGTGAGGAAATGAGAGTCCTTCGGTTCCTGGTGATGGCGGGGGTGGTGGCCGGTTGTTTGCCGGGCCAGCAGTCCTTGCCGCTATCGCGCACACGGATGCAGTTGTCGGAAAAGGCGGCGGTCGTGCCGCCTGCCCCCGAGCAAGGGCGGCCGTCTCAGCCCGGCAATCCTCTTCCGGGTATCACCGCCGACGAATTCGAGTTGTTCCGCGTCGGCCTCGATGATTTCGTCGAGGTCGAAGATGCGGGTGAGGGCTTGGGACCGGCCTTCAACGGCCTGGGTTGCTCGCAGTGCCACAGTACGCCGGCGATTGGAGGCGTGGGACCGGTGTCGGAGATGCGTGCCGGGCATCTCGACGAGAACGGCAACTTCACGGTGCTCTCCGGCGGGACACTGTTCCATCTTTTCTCCTTACCGAACCACGAGTGCCAGCCGAAGATTCCTCCCGAGGCCAACGTGATCGCGCGGCGCATCCCGATCCCGCTGTTCGGCGCCGGACTGGTCGAAGCGATTGCCGATGAAACGATTCGCGCGCTCGAAGACCCCGATGACAGCGACGGCGACGGCATCAGCGGACGCGTGGCGTTGATCACTGACGTGGCTACCGGCGACCTCCGCGTCGGACGGTTCGGGTGGAAGAGCCAGCACGCGACGCTGCTCGCTTTCTCGGGCGATGCCTACCGCAATGAAATGGGCATCACCAACGACCTGTTTCGTGAGGAGGTCGCCAACGGAGTGGATCCGGAGACGTTGAAACTGTGCGATCCGGTTCCGGATCCCGAGGACGGGATCGAGCCCCTGACCGGGTTGCGCGGGATCGACGCCTTCGAGTTGTTTATGAAGTTCCTGGCTCCGCTGGATCGAGGCCCGATCGATGGCCAGGTTCGCGCGGGCGAGGCGGTCTTTCACTCGATCGGCTGTGCGTCGTGCCACGTGCCGGTGCTGATGACCGCCGCGAATCCGAACCCGGTTTTCGATCGCCGGCCGGTCGCGCTGTTTTCAGACCTTCTGTTGCACGAGCTCGGTACGGGCGACGGCATCGAGCAGGAGGCTGCGCGACCGAATGAGATCCGGACCCCGGCGCTGTGGGGCTTACGCTTCCGGCGGCCCTTCCTTCACGATGGCAGTGCAGCCACGGCGCTCGAAGCGTTGCTGCGTCACGGCGCAGAGGCCGAGCGGTCCCGCGACAATTACCTTGCGCTCACCGCAGAAGATCAGCAGGCACTGCTTGCTTTTCTGAACTCGCTGTAGCCTCAGCAAGATCGCGGCTAGCGACCAACTTCCTTTCCGGGCAGGCTATTCTTGACTGTGCTGCGCAAATAATCCGTCCGGGCCTCAAGCTGCGATTTTCCCCAGCCAATATTCATGATGCAAACCGCCGAGAATTGGTCTCGCTCGGACAACTTCGTCGTGCGGAAGGCGGTGTCGGTCAGCAGCCCGAGGAATCGTTTTCGGGCCGGGTTCTGGCAGGCCCGGACCTAAGCTGCTGTGAGGACGGCCTCGATTGTAGTGCCGGATCCATTCGCGCAGGATGAGTCTGAGATGGCGCTCACCCAGCGGAATCATGAAATCCAAGCATTCCCGCCGAATCGTTCCAATGAGGCGCTCACAGATCGAGTTCGCTAGAGGCGCTCGTACCGGTGTTCGAAGGACGCGAACTCCCATGGCAGTTACCACCTCATCCAGTTCCTTCGAGAAGATCCGGTCCCGATCGTGAATGACGAAACGATAAGAATGGTCCGCCGGGATCGCCTCCCGGAATTGCTGCATGGTCCACTCGGCCGTCGGATGTGTTGTGACATGGTGATGCAGAATTCTCCGCCGGCCGAGTTCCACAACGACGAATACGTAGAGGAGACGGAAACGGGGCCGTGACCACGACGAGGAAGTCACACGCCACGACAGCTTGAGCGTGGTTTCGGACGAACGTGAGCCAGCGCTGGGCCGGATCGGGCGTACGACCGGCAGGCTGATCCCGAAGGTACTTTCCAATGGTGCGTGGTGACACGCTCAGTCCCCAGTTTGAGCAGCAATTCATCCGCAATTCGCGCTTCGCCCCAGATCGGATTGCCGGCAGCCATGGTCCGTATCAGAGCTCGTAGGAGCTTCGGTCGTCCGCGTGTTCTCGACTTCCACCGCCAGAACAGGCGAAATCCTTTGCGGTGCCAGCGGATAAGAGTGTCGGGCTTGACGATGACGAGGGCGCTCCGCCAGTCGAAGACCTTGCTGAGAACGACCAGGAACAATCTCGTCGCATCGACTGCGCGGTGCGGCTTGACTTCGCGTTCCTGGTACAGAGCCAGCTGCTTCCGCAGGAACAGATTCTCGGCGACCAGAGCACTTCGAGACCGGAAGCTCAGCGTTGCCAGGTGAGCAAGGTCTGTCAGCAGACGAGTTGCCGAGAAACGAGGTGAACGAGGCTTGGGATAGGACCAGAACAGAGCCACATAGAGGGCCAGGATCGCATATCGGAACCCGCCCCAAGTCCTTGAAAAGATGGAGGTACGTATTATTTTCGCACCACACGGTCCGCGAGCGGCAAAGGCAGCACGGAATTGAGTTCCGTGCGGACATTCGTGTGGACATGCGGCTAGCGACGAGCGAGCAACAGTCGCTAACTCACTGAAGGGAATGGTCGGGGCGCGGAGATTTGAACTCCGGACCTCCTGCTCCCGAAGTGTGGGGGCTTGCCTTCCCTGAGCGCTACTGAGTATCACGGGGTGCCCTATTGGCGCGGTCTGCCGCTGTACTTGTAGCACACCGTGACACTTGGTGTCACTCCGTGGATTTGAGTGATCAAGACCTAGTTACGTCACAATCCACGTCACAATGCCGTGTGGACGCAGCCTTTGTCTCACACGAGGCCCCCCGGTCCCAGCAGACCCCGCTTGATCTCGCGCAGCCGGATTTTTAATTTTTCAATTGAGGGGTATCCGGTTAACTCAGGTAACCCCAAGATGTAGTATGCCTGCAGGATGGAGGACTACCCTCGGATTGAGCGGCTTGAACCTGACGGAATTCGAGGCCCGTTTCAGCAGTGAGGAGGCCTGCCGGGAATATTTGTTCCGGCTGCGCTGGCCCGACGGTTTCCGCTGTCCGGGTTGCGGGGGTGGGAAATCGTGGCCCTTGCGAAAAGTGCTGCTGCCATGCGCGGCGTGTGGGCGCCAGACCTCGGTGACCGCGGGGACGATCTTTCAGGACACGCGCACTCCGTTGCCGTTGTGGTTTCGTGCGATGTGGTGGGTCACCACCCAAAAGAACGGGGCCAGCGCTCTGGGGCTTCAAAGAGTGTTGGGGCTTAACAGGTACGAAACGGCCTGGACGTGGCTGCACAAAATGCGGCGCGCGATGGTGCGGCCGGGACGAGATCTGCTGGCCGGGAGAGTGGAAGTCGATGAAAGCTACCTGGGCGGACTCGAAGAGGGCCTGCGGGGCCGAAACCTGAAAAACAAAGCGTTGATCGCAGTGGCCGCTCAACAGGAGGGGAGGGGCATCGGACGGATTCGCATGAAGAGGATCGAGGATGCCTCGGGCCAGAGCCTGGTGCCTTTCGTGGAGGAGTGCATCGAGCTGGGCAGCGTGGTGCTTACCGACGGCTGGCCCGGTTACTGTGGGTTGGAAAAGGAGGGCTTCATTCATGAGGTCACCGTGGTCAGCAGGCAGGAGAAATCCGCGTCCGAATTGATGCCCGGCGTCCACCGCGTCATGTCGCTGCTCAAGCGCTGGCTGTTGGGAACCCATCAAGGCGCGGTGAGTCCCAAGCATCTGGACTACTACCTCGACGAGTTCACCTTCCGTTTTAACCGCCGCAAATCCAGAAACCGAGGCAAACTCTTCTATCGGCTCGTTCAGCAGGCAGTAGCCGTGGAGCCTGCGACTTACAAGATGATTGTTCGCCCAGTCACGAAACCCAAGAAAATCCCTAAACCACAAAAGTGGGGTATCCATTTGACTCAGGTGACCACAACATACTGTGGTTGGCCATTGGCGGCCCCCGGAAAGGCTTGCCGATAGCACCACGTTTCCAAGCCTGCGATGGCCATGGCGCGTGCGTAATCCTTGATCGGCCCGAAACGCAGCCTCGTGGCCCAATTGCCTGCAGACCGGCGTCTGGCGCCCCAGGGTGCATTCTGGGTGCAGTGTGCTGGCGTCCATGGATCGACCAAACCACAACGCCTAGGGGCTACCTGAGTCAAGTGGATACCCCATTCCACAAAATATGGGGGCTACCTGAGTCAACCGAATACCCCTCTTTCAATTTTTCGGAATCCCGGAGTCGGCCCCCCCAGTTGTACCCGAGCAGGGCTTCACCGCCGAGCCGGGTCACGGCGGACTCGGGGAATCCACACTGGCACCGTTCCCACGCAGACCGTTTGGTTCGCCACAGCCGTCGTCGAGTGGCAGCGGACAGCACGCTGTGCAAGCATGGTTCGGCGCTGGACGTGGGATGGGTGAACGCTTCGCCGTCAGAACTAAGCCGCTCGCGCGGCGGACGCTGCGCGTGAGCGTTCCATCAGCAGTGGCGCCTGGTTGAGAGTAAGGTCGGGACACCAACGAAGGAGGTGTCCCAGTGACCCGTTTACGTCAGATGATGCTGGAGGAGCTCCAGCGTCGCAACTACGCCCAGACCACGATCAGGAACTACATGAGGACGGTCGAAGACTTTTCCAAGCACTTCGGCCGTCCTCCGGATCAGCTCGGCCTGGACGAGATTCGCACGTACCAAGCGTACTTGCTAACGGAGAGGAGGATGGGCGTCCGTACCGTCGGCCTGCACACTGCAGGCCTGCGGTTCTTCTTCTGCAAAACGTTAAGGCGGAACTATCCCGTCGAGGAGTTTCCCTACCCCAAGAAACCGCGAGAGCTGCCGATCATCCTGACCCAACAAGAAGCGGTGCGGCTGATCGAATCGGCCAGCAACCTGTTTCATCGCGCCATGTTGATGACGCTCTACTCGACCGGGATGCGTCGAGCAGAACTCTGCAACCTCAAGGTGGAAAACATCGACAGCGAGAGGATGCTCGTCCACATCCGTCACGGCAAAGGCGGCCGCGATCGGTCCGTGCCGCTGAGTCCGAAGCTGCTGGAGACCTTGCGCGAGTACTACCGCTGGATGAAACCCAAGACGTATCTGTTTCCCGGTGCCATCAGAAACTGGCGAGTCGACAAGCCAATCACTCCGAAGGTGCCCTGGTTGGCCTGCCGAGAGGCAGCGGAACGAGCGGGCATCGACAAACCCGTTCGCCCGCACTTGCTGCGGCACAGCTTCGCCACGCATCTGCTCGAACAAGGAGCCGACCTGCCGACGCTACAAGCGTTGCTCGGCCATGCCGAGCTGAAGGCCACGTCGATCTACCTGCATCTGTCCGAGCGGCATCTCAAAGCGGCGGGGACGCCGATCGATCAAGCGGAGTTCTCGAGTCCGGACCAGGTCAAGCGGTCCAAGAAGCTCCATAAGAAGAAGAGGTGAAACGGCCACCCTTCGAGGTGGCTGACATCATTCGCGCGGTAGGCAATCGATTCCAACAGCGGTTTCGACTCAACGGACTTCATCGCAAGATTCTGAGCGCCATCGAACGCTGTCGTACGGCGGCGTTGGGCGGACACCGCGACCGTTGTACCCGCTGTGGCTACGACGCGGCCATCTCCTACAACTCCTGCCGCAATCGCCATTGCCCCAAGTGTCAGGCTGGCGCGAGGGACCAGTGGCTCGCTGCACGCGAGGGTGAGCTGCTACCGGTGGCCTACGTTCACGTGGTCTTCACGATCCCTCGGCAGCTGGCGGACGTAGCGTTTCACAACAAGCGACTGCTGTACGGGTTGTTGTTCCGCACCTCTGCAGCGACTCTGCTGGAGTTTGCTGCCGACCCGAAACACCTGGGCGCTGAGATCGGTTTCCTCAGCGTGCTGCACAGCTGGGGTCAGACTCTCGTCCACCACCCGCACGTTCATTGCGTGGTCCCGGCCGGCGGTCTCTCGCCCGATCACAAGGCCTGGGTCCGTTCCCATCGCCGTTTCTTCCTGCCCGTGAAGGCGCTGAGCCGCGTCTTCCGCGGTAAGTTCGTCGACGCTCTCGAGCGCGCTTATCACAACAACGAACTCTGTTTGCCAGGCGCGCTGAAGCCGCTGCGGCAAGAAAAAGCGTTCCGCTCGTTCGTGCGCTCGCTCCACCAACAGGACTGGGTCGTTTACGCCAAGCCGCCCTTCGGTGGGCCACGCTACGTTCTCAACTACCTGGCCCGCTACACCCACCGCGTCGCGATCTCGAACCATCGCTTGGTCGCTTTCGCCGACGGCAAGGTCACCTTCCGCTGGAAAGACTACGCTCACGGCAACAAGCAACGACTGATGACGTTGACGGCCGAAGCGTTCCTTCGGAGGTTCCTGCAGCACGTGCTGCCGCCCCGCTTCGTGCGCATCCGCTTCTTCGGCTTCCTCTCCCCTCGCAAGCGAGGAGCCTTGTTGCCGCTGTGCCAGCAATTGCTGGCGACCGACGCCAGCTCCTCGGTTCCTGCCGTGCCGAGGGAGAAGCGTGAACCCGTCGCTTGGACCTGTCCGCTCTGCGGCGGCCCCATGATGCTGCTCGAGAGGCTCGACGCCTGGCAGCTGCAGCAAAAGGAAGGAAAATACTTTGACACGTCCTGAATTCACTCCCTGCCTGACTCAACTCACGCGTCGACCGACGCGCTGCGTCGAGGTGCGCCTCACTCACCGATGCGCCTACCCAAACTGCCATCGAGTCCGCCAGCGTCGCTTCTCGGATGTCTCCAGCCCTGTCGGAAAACAGCGTTTCTGTCCCCTCGTGGTAGTCCCCAACCCGAAACCACCGCGCCCGAAGGCACGAAAACCCGATTCAATCCCCATAGCCCTGCCAGCTTGACCGCGTCCGCCGCGCGAGCGGCTTCCTTCAAACGCCCTTATCCAAAGCAACCCGGCGATCGGCTTCCTCCCCCTCCCTGTGCCCTCATCCCGCCGGGTTCCTCCAGATAAGGTCCTAACGTTAGCGGGGATCTATCTGGTATTGAATGACGACGAGGCCGTATCTCACCCAGCTCGATCTCCTCAGCGACGATCAGCTCCAGGGCGCGCTCCGGGGGTTCGGTCCGCTGGCGAACTAGGCTCGCGCGCGTAGATCCTGTGTGCTGGTTCACCCGGAACTGGAGAGAGGCCGTTCTCCGTAAGTTTGTTGTTCCGCCTTATTCGCCGATTCCTGCTGGTCGTTTCGACGGCGGCCTGCGAGCGGGCCGCCGCCTTTCTCTGCATACCGGAGGCGCCGCGGGACGTGGCCAGCCGAGACGTGACCCTTGGTTCAGAGCCGCGCGCGTAAGGGGCTGTGAAAAAATACCAAAATAGCCGATTTTGCAGTAGGTAAGTCTTTTGTTTTCAGTATGGCGAAGCTGTGCAAATCGACTTTTTCACAGCCCCTACGCAAGCGGGGAGGACCGTCGGGTCTCCTCGGTCGCGGTCGTCAAAGCGCGACGTGTGTAGTCAGAGTTTTGTGTGCCAGTGGGCTGGGACAGTCAGGCTCGGGTATACTACAGGCACTTGACAGAGGGACAGGATCGAGTCTTGAGGTCGGCTGGAATCGGGCTGAGGGAAGGCTCCGCCTTGACGTCTGCCTTCCACTGAGACAAAGACCAACAAAAGCGCGATGATGCCGCATGACCGCCATGAACGGGCGAATGGGACTTCGAAGATTCCCTCGCGCGAGGAGACCAGTCGATGTCGGTGTTGAAGAACACGGTGCTAGCTTCTATTGGTTTGTTCGAAATCACGAAAGCGCGCGCTGAAAGGATCATCGATGATCTCATCCAGAAGGGCGAGCTCAATCGATCAGATCGCAAGACGGCCGTGCTCGAGCTCCTGGACAAGGCCGAGCAATCGAGTGCGCGTTTCAGAAAGAAGGTGCTCAAGGAGGTTGATCAGGCACAGAGTGCAATATCCAAAATGGCGGAGGACCTCAAATGGGCGCGTCAAACAGAGATGCAGAAGCTGCAGAGCAAAGTCAGTAGGTTGACGAAAGCCGTAGACGCGCTCAAGAAGAACACGGAAGCGACCAAGCGACCGGCCCGAGCCAGAAAACGAAAGAAGAAGCAATGAGAAGAAGGATAGCTGGAGCGTGCGAAGCAGCAGAAGTATGACGATCGCTAAACGGCTCTTATGAAGATGAACTCCAAGCAATGGCTGTTGGTGATCGGTGCCGGGATAGTCGTCGGCGCGGGCGTGTACCTGATGCTCCCGCTGATCGTCGTTGCCGCCGTGAGCGCGGTCGTGGGCTCGGTCGTCGCGATTGTGGCCTACCGGTATCTCGACAGTCAGACCAAAGTGCGGGACGTGCCGGCTAAGATCGATCCGCGCGAAGAGCTGATGTCCCTGCTCGATCGCCTTGTCGCACTGAACATTGACATCCGCGAGGCAGGGCTTGCTTCGGACGTGCTTCTCCGGGTGGAGACCATCATTGACAAGCTGCGCGATCTCCTTCCCGAGCTCAATGAGCGGTATCCTGGACATGAGTTGGCGTGGACCCTCAACCAGATGGCCAGGGAGTATTTGAGCAAGGTCGTCCGACCCTACGTGGCTTTGTCTGAGGCCGATCGAGCCGAGCGGAAACAAGAGCTGCTGAAGAGCTTGAACGGAGTGGAAGCAGAAGTCGACAACGTTGCGGACCTGGTTCAGGGCGACAAGAGGGGAGACTTCAGGGCCAAGGCGGCGTTCTTGCGCGCCCGTTTCGTTCAAGAGTCCTAGCGACCGAAAGAGGAGGATCGATCCACCATGAGTGCAGGCAACCCGACACAACCGGCAACCCCGGCCGAGGCGGCTCCGCCACCGCCCGCCGCTCTGACTCCGGTGAAGCCCAAAGGGCTGGAGTCCGAAGACGAGACCCGGCTGCAAGAAACGGCGCTGCAGCTGGCCGGCGAGGTTCACAAGGACGCCGGCAACCGGCAGGTCGGGCGGCGGCTGAGCGCTCTCGGCGTGCGCGAGCAGCAGAAGGCTTCCAAGGAGATCGGCCTTCTGAAAACGCGCGTCGGCACGATGCTCGGTCAGCTCGAAGGCGAAGGCGCCGAGATCCCGAGGACGCTGATCGAGCTGCGCCACACGATGGACGAAATCAATCCCAACGTCCTCAGCCAGCCGACCGGGATCGCAAAATGGGTCGGCAAAGTACCCGGCGTGGGCACGGTCCTCAAGAGGATTGCGGTCAAGTACGAGTCGGTCCAAACACAGATTGACCACATCATGAACGGGCTGCGTCACGGCAAGGACAAGTTGCTGCAGGACAACGCTGAACTTGAACAGCTTTATGAGCAGGTGGGACAGGCGCAGCGTGGGGTGCAGGAGAGCGCATACATCGGAGAGCTGCTGTGGCAGAAGATCGAAGACAAGCTGCCGGAAGCAACGGATCCGGCCGAGCGGCAGAAGCTGCAAGCGATGATGCACCGGGTCGCCATGCGGGTCCAGGACCTCCGCACGATGGAGCAGGTCAATCTGCAGTTTTTCGCCTCGATCGACATGACTATCCAGAATAACGACACGCTCTGCGAGCAGGTCGACCGCACGGTCATGGTGACGCAGAGCCTGTTGACCGTCGGCTTGGCCATCCAGGCGGCTCTGGCGAGTCAGAAGCAGATCGCCACCGCTGTGAAGAGTGTCCAGGAGAGCACGGCGGCTATGCTTGAAGCCAACGCGGCGGCGATCGGCCGACAGACGGCGGAGATCGGCGAAATGCAGAACAACCCCGTGATCGCTCTTGAAAGCGTGAAGAAAGCCCACAACAGTCTGATTGAGGCGATGGACAAGATGGAGGAGATCCGCGCCGTTGGAACCGAGAAAGCAAGAGCGGGCATCGCTGAGTTGAACAAGATGTCGGCTGCGCTTGAGCCGAAGGTCGAGGCGCTGCAAGCGGCAGGCGATCTTCCGCCGGCGCAACTCCCCGGGGCGACGCCGCCAGAACCGGAGGAGAAGCCGGAGCAGCCGGCATCGTAGGACGGAGTCTCTGAGCCACACCGATAAAGCCGCGGCTACTCAGCCCTTACCACGAACATGGCAACCCTCCTCGATCCCGCCCGCCGCAAACGCTATGAAGACCAGTTCGCGGCGATCCGTCAAATGCCGAAGCCGGTTCCGCCCGGCGATCGCCACAAATACTCCATCGAAGACGTCAAGAACGGGGCCTACATCCGCTTCGGAGGCAAGTCCTACCGCGTCGAGAGTACCAACGTGTATGAACGAAGCGGCTATCGCTGGCCCGAGCTTGTTCTCCGCTGCCTGCACGACGGCGAGACGCAGTACACCGAATGGGAGAAGGAAGACGAGGTTTCGGTCTACGTATCGCGGGAGAAGCTCAGCTTCGCCCAGGTCGGATTGAAAGGCAAGGAAGAGCTGTGGCAGATCTCCGAAGATGAAGAAGGCGTGGCGAGATACGGGGCAAGGGTCTTCCACTACCATGAAGACTCCGCGGTGACCTTCTACCGCGATGACGGCGAGGAGGGCGCGCCCTTCCACCAATACCTCTTTGCCGAGGAGGGCAGCAAGGCGTTTATCGGCATTGAAGAGTGGGGCGACGAAGACGACGGGTATGAGCACAACGTGGTTTTGAGTGAATACTTGAATCCAAGTGCCATCGAGGTCTTGGTGGTCGGAGGCGGCAAAAGTGGCTGAGGTCGTTTACAAAGACAGGTCGGCCGGCGACCTGCAGCTTCATCTCTTCAGTAACCTCGTAGATCCGGTTCTGTTCACCGTAGTGCGCCAAGGCCGCGCGTCGGTAAACGGGATGCGGATCGACGCCTACATCCTTGGAGCCAGCCATATGATTCGTTTTCGGGCGGGGGCTGGCTGCTTGAGCGAGGTTCTGGTATGCTCGGACACCGTGTTGCAGACATGGCCCGGGAGTTGCGTGTCGCACAAGCCCGCCCGCGGACCGCTGGATTTGGAGTTGGACAACGTCGTGTATCGCTTCAACGGAGAACTGCTGTGCCGCGGCGCGGCTGAAAGCCTGCTGGGAGATCTTAAGACCAGAGTTGCCAAGGCACAGACACGGCCGGACGAAATCGGGCTCTCGTTCGAGTTTCCTACCGAAGTCCGGCTGGAGAAGCCCGCGGAGACGCTGCTGTGGGCGCGGCTTGGAGGCGCGGGTGCCGAGATCGAGACGGTTCATTCTTATCCGTCAGAAGACTCCTTGGTGTGGACGCGGTCGTCGGCGGTCCGGACCGTGGGCACGCGACCCGGCACGTCCCCGACCCAAGAGGTGCGGCAGCCTGTTGAAATCGTGGAGTAGTTTCCGCGGCCCCGCCTGACGGGGCGTGTGTGGATCGATCCGCCATATGAGCAGACATCTGACAGCCACTCTCCTGGTTCTGCTGACGGCCTGCGGTGGCCTACCGGACGTTACCGTCAGCCTCGCCGAAGCCATTCACAAGCGAGTTGGGCAGACCAGGCAGGAGGTGGACGCGCAAGAGCAAGCGTACCGGCAGTTCCAGGAGTCGGCCCAATACGGCCCCCTTGCGCGATACGCCGAGAAAGAATCTTGGGCGCAGAAGTTCACCGCCGCCCGCAAGATGCTCGACTCGGCGGAAACTCTCTATCAGAAGACCGTCGCCCCGATCCTCGAAAGGGACGATGAAAAAGAGCTGCAGCTTCTCAACGAAAATCTCAAGAAGATCTCGCCGTTGACCGCCAGCGCTCGCGGGATGTCGCTGCAGTGGAAGGAGCGAGGCGATTTCATCACGAAGAGCCGCGAGAACGCGCCGGCGCTGATCCGCGGCGCCAACGCAGACTTGCAAAAGCAGAAGGGTCAAAATCAGGCCGTAGGCAAGATCGCGGCCCAGACCGCCAGCGAGTTTCCGGCTCGCAAAGAGGACATCGGCAAACTGCTCCAGCCCCTGACGGCACTTGTGAACCAATCCGAGACGGCACACGAAGCGATCCGGGGCGAGTCAGGCAAAGTCGGGTCCGATGACGCCGACTACGCGTTGATCGGCGACAACCGTCAGATCCTCTCGGAGAACGCCACGAGATTCGAGGAGTCCGGCGCGCAGGTCACTGCAAAGCTAGGTGAGCTTTCGCGGAGCTACTCCAAAACGCTGATCGACATGCAGGCTGTGTACTCCGTGATCATCCGGCGGTACAGTTGGGATGACTCGCTCAACTCCCCGAGGGTGCATCACTACGACTATCGCCCGCGTCAGGTGGATCTGGAGACGTACAACAACCTCACCGGCAACACAGCCGTGGGCCTAGGGCAGTGGAAGGCCGGCTGGTTTAGTAGCGGACTGAAGCTATACAGGCATGTCGACCCGAGGCGATGGGACACCCTACGGATCGATCCCCGAGAGAGTTGGCCCAGCCGCAACGACAACGCTGCCGAATACTGGGTCGAGGACGACAAGGTGAACTACTACCACAAGTACATGGTGCTAGAGAACGGGGAGACCTCCGAGACCGCCCTCGTTGCGGTCAGCGTAGCACTCTTCCTCGCCAACGTCGACAACCTGGGCATGGACGTCGAGGCGAAACCGTACGGCAGCTTCGAGGATGAAAAACTGGCCCACGCCGCCCCGCCCGGGATGGCCTACGTCGGGAACCCAAGATACGGTCACTGGGCCTCAGACGGCCGGGGAGGGAGCGTCTGGACTTGGATAGGACCCTATTTGCTCTACCGGAGCCTGTTCGGGACGCCCTACTACTACGGTCGGAATACTTGGTCCACTTGGTCGGGCGGCTATCGGGGTTCACGCCCCTACTATGGCGGCACGGCGGCCGCACCGTTGTACGGAACAAGAAGTAAGACCACCCAAACCTCTCCCAGGTATCAGAACTCCGCCTTTGGCCGAACGGGAGGGTTTCGGCGGGTGTCGGCGTCCGTTCGAGGAGCGGGACCGGGGAGTCGCGGGGGCGGCTTCGGTGGCAGTGGAAAGTAATACGAGGACGTGATGCAATTCATTGAGACTTTGGTTCACGGCGCGGTCGACACCCTTTTGGTCTTCTTGATCCTTCTGCTGGCCAAGAAGCTCCGAGACGCGCGCTTTCGTGCCGCCGTGGCTCCGGCCGACGGAGGGGATTCCGTAGAATACACCGCCGACTACCAAATCGAAGAAGAGAGCAATCTGGCGGTGGCTCTGCGCCGCTGTGGCTTGAGCATTGGTTTCGGCTTCGGTCTCGCCGGGGTCGTCAGCGGAGGGGTCAGTCGCTTCTCGGCAGGATGGGAAGTAGTGCTACGAGACACAGGAGAACTGCTGCTCTCCTGTGTCCTGTTGCTTGTCTTTCTGTTCGTGGCCGAGTTCGTTGTTGAAAAGATCATCTTGCGCAATGTGCACAACACTCGAGAACTCAAGAATCGCAACACCGCCGTCGGATTCGCGGAGTTGGGCAGCTATACAGCTACCGGCCTGATCGCATTTGGCTCGTTTCAGGGTGAGGGTGGAGCGTGGTACACAGCCGCAGGCTTTTTCTTCATGGGGCAGGCGGCTCTGATCCTGTTCGCGCTGATCTACAACTGGGTGACGCCATTCAACATCGTCGACGAGATCCAGAAAGGTAACGCCGCCGCCGGGTTGATGCTTGGTGGCACCCTGGCCACGTTGGGTATCATCCTCAGCTTCGCTATCGCCGGTCCCTTTACTGGGTGGACGGAGGGAATCACCGGCTTCGCCATCAGCGCGCTGGTCGGGATGGCCCTGCTCATTCCCTTCCAGATATTGATCGACAAGGCTTTCCTACCGCATACGACCCTCAAGATCGAGGTCGAGCGTGATCGCAACCTTGCCGCCTGTTCAGTGACCGTCTGCGCCCAGATTGCGCTAGCCATCATGATCGGCGCGTTGGTGGCGGTTTAGCGGCCCGGGGGCGTCAGTGACGGCTCGCGCTCGTTTTCGCCGGCTTCGCGACACTCTGCTGCGCATCGTCCACAAGGCCGGCTGGGCATGGATCGGAACTCTGCTGCTGACACTCTACGTGCTCGGTGCGGCCCTGATGCCCTTCTTCGAGGGGCCTGATAGCCCGCTGGCTTCGATACGGGATTATACCTGGTGGTTCGTTGTGACCGCTACGACTGTGGGCTACGGCGATATCGCCCCTGGCTCGCTTGGCGGAAGGGCGACCGCGGTGGTCATCATGCTGTTGGGCATCGGCGTCATTGCGGTCGCCGTGGCAAAGTTGGCCGAGTCGGTTATTGATTTTGGAAGGAGGCGCATGAGAGGGCTGACGCAGCTAGACGAAGCAGATCACCTTGTGATCTTCGGCTACAACAAGGGAGAAACTGAGAGCCTCGTCCGGGAGTTGAGACATGATAGGAGCGCGGAAGGCCTCTCGATCGTCCTTTGCTCCTATCTGGCCGAAGAGAACCCGCTACAGGACGATGTGAAGTTCGTCAATGGTGACTTGGCGTCGGAAGATGTGCTGGAGCGCGCCTGTGTCCCGCGGGCGGCCCACATTCTCATCCACGGCCACGACGATAGTGAGACGATCGTTGTTAGCCTCGCGGCTCGCAGCGTCAACTCTCACGCGCACATCGTAGCTCTGCTGCGCCAATCCGAAAACGAGATGCATCTGAAGCGAATTGACCCGAACATCGAGTGTGTCACGCCACTCTCGGTTCCCCTCATGGTTCAGTCGCTTCAGGACCCAGGGGTGACGACGGTGATCGCGTCGTTGTTGAGCAACTCGACCGACGACACGATCTACCGTTTGAACGTTTCGAATACGAGCCGCACCTGGACTTTCGGCGCCCTCCAGAGAGTGTTCAAAGATCGCCTCGGCGCCACGCTCGTGGCCGTGGCATCGGGCGAATCGGTTGGCGACGTGGATCTCAATCCAGCCTCGGATTTCGTGGTCAAGCAGGGAACGTCACTGTTCTACATCGCGCAGCGGCGAATCCTGCCCCAGGAAGTCGCTTGGGACGAACTCTGATAATCAGGTGTAGTCGAGATCCAGAAAACCAAAGCGCTTGAGCACCCGATCCGCCGCTCGCACCCCGCGATACTGCGCCTCTTCGAAGATCGAAATCCCGCTTAGATCCGAACTGGCAAACTGGATCAGTCCGTCCCACTCTTCGAGCCGTTTTCGTGCTTCGGAGGTTATGAATCCGACGCCAGGACGAATCATGGCGTGTCCCAGTCGCATCACATCAATCCGACGCGCGCAATCGCGGATGTCCGGGTGTGCCTGCTCGAGATCGCTCAGAATCTCTTCTTTGCGTTCATCCCAATTGGTCTCGAGTAAGGCGGTCCGTCCCAGGCGGGGGGAAGCCTCCGTCAGGGCCCGATAGTACGTCCACACCGTCTCCGCCCCGGCCGCCCCACGACCTTGGTGTGTAGCAACGACATATCCGAGCCCGGGGGAGTCGTACAGGATGTTTTCCCACGCTGGGGAAGCACCACTCTCGCGCGGAGTACAGTCAAGTGTCACATTGGCCGTGTACCAAGGTGAGTATTCATGCCCGGCCATCGAGGGGAAATCAGGGCCGATCTCAGGAATGATGTAGGGAGCCAAGAAGGTCGGCGCCGCGAAGATGATAGCCGAGCAACTGTAGACCATGTGCTCGGTCAACACCTCAAGGCCGCCGGCAGACCGAAGGATCCGATGGACCGACGCCGACGTTCGCAGGTAGGGGTGTAGCCTCTCCAAGAGCCGCTTGACGATCCAACCGTTTCCCTCGGTCCAGGTCAGGACTCCGATGTCTTCCCTGGGGCGCGCCGCGAAGTAGTGGATACCCGCCCAGGCCGAAGTGTCGACGTAAGACACGCCGTAGTCGTCACGACAGGCATAGTCCACGTACCATCGCAGTTTGGACGAGAAAAACCCCTGCTCGATCATCCAGGTCTTCATCGAAATATGATCCAAGCCTTTGGTTTGCCCAGGCCGCTGAATGGGGATCGTAAACTCGCCTCCTTGCCGGTAGTAATCCATGCGGTCCCAAAAGCGATCGAACTGATCACGGTCCGATTTCGAAGCATCAGGACCCGGTTCCAGCCCTTCCTGCCAGTGGCCATCGAGGAAGAGCCGCTGCTGGGGCTCTTTGCAGAAGTGCCCGGTATCCCAGCGGCCCTCCTGGATCACACCTAGCTCTTCGAACAGCTCCTGAACCAGTGGGATTCTCTTATCCGGTACCGGTATGTAGTGTGCGCCCCATGGATAGGCGCTGACTTCGTTCTCTCCCCAGCGGGAGTTTCCGCCGGCTTGGTCTTCCAGCTCGAGAACGACAAAATCCTCAAACCCAAGCCTATGCATGCGCCAGGCAGCGGAAAGCCCGGCGATACCGGCGCCGACCACGACCACAGGGGCGGTCACACGCTCGCGAGGCGGGGGAGGAGACTGCGAGTCACGAATACGGTGACCCGCGACGTGGCCCCGATCGACAAACGAGCCTTCAATCGGGCGGTCAGGGCGAAAAAGGAATGCCGCACCTGCCGTGGCCACGCCACCTACGGCGGCCGTTTGCAGCAGTCTTCGTCGCGAGATGCCGGGCCGGTCTGCCATTGCCGCTGGTGTCGGGGCGAAAAAGGAACCTCAGTATACAGAACAAGTTGCCGGTCGCCGGCTGAGATCAGGGTGGTAGAATGGCTGGCACTCTGTGCCCGGTCCGATGGAGACGTCTCATTCACAAACACTCTCCGCTTCGACAATCCATCCGCGCGTCGCGACCGCCCTGCTTGCTCTCTCGATGTTCTTTACCGGCGCGAGCGGATTCATCTTCGAATGCGTCCTGAGCACAGTCGCCACGTACATCCTCGGCAATAGCATCGAGCAATTCTCGGTAACCATCTCCCTCATGTTGCTCATGATGGGCGTAGCGGGCTACTGGCAGCAGAGGCTCAGCGATCGTCGTTTGGTCGAGAAATTCCTGGCGGTCGAAGTTCTCTTGGCGCTGCTGGGCGGCTTCGCCCCGACCGCGGCGTACGCGTCCTACGCGACGATGGAGAGCCACTTCTCCTTGGTGCAGTACTTCTTCGTCCTGGCGATCGGTTTTCTGATCGGCCTCGAGATCCCCCTGGTCTTGCGCATCAATCGACACTACGTTCCCACCCTCAAATCGAATATAGCGACGGTCCTCAGCACGGACTATATCGGCAGCTTCATCGGCGCCTTGGTGTGGGTGTACTTCTTCCTGAAATATTTTCCACTGACCGAAATCAGTTTCTTTGTGGCGGGGGTGAACTTTGTCGTCGCGGTGGTTACTTACCTGTACTTCATGCGCCATCGGGCTGTGGCACGGCCGTTTGTTTCATTGCTCTTGATCCTACTGACTGCTTCGGCGCTCGGCTACGGTTACACCCAGAACCGAGTGTGGAACCTCCTTCTCGAGCAAAGGTTCTATGACCAGCCGATTGTTTATTCCAAAACGACCAAGTACCAACATCTCGTGATGACGGCCGGCGTCAAGCCCGTCGATTACCGCCTTTATATCAACGGCAATTTGCAGTTCTCAAGCCGCGACGAACACATTTACCACGAACTGCTCGTGCACCCGGCTATGAGTTTGGCCGCCCGTCGCGATCGGATACTGATTCTGGGTGGAGGAGACGGCCTCGCACTAAGAGAGGTGCTCAAGCATCCGGACGTGGAAGAGGTTCGGCTCATCGACATCGATCCCGACATGATTGCGCTGGCACGCGACGATGACGTGCTCAATGAGCTCAACCAAGGCGCCCTCGCGGACGCGCGGGTCGCGGCGGCGGGTGCCTCCGGCGTCGCTTCGGAGACGTCCACGAGGCCCATCTACGACTACACCGACACTCTGCCCGATTCGGGAAAACCTATCCTCGAGGAGGCAGCTCGGGTATCCGTATACACGGTCGACGCGGACAAGATGGTCCAGCACTTATCAGGATCATGGGATGTGATCGTGGTCGACTTCCCTGACCCCAACAGCGTCGAACTTGCCAAGCTTTATAGTCGCGAATTCTATTTGAAGCTGCGCCGTATCCTATCCAACGGCGGCATCATGGCGGTTCAGAGCACGTCTCCCTATCACTCAAAGGAATCTTTCTTGTGTGTTCGCCGGACCCTCGACAGCGCCGGATATGAGACGGTCCCCTACCACGACAACGTGCCGAGCTTCGGAGATTGGGGCTGGATTCTTGCATGGCATGCTCCGAAGGCGGTCAGAGACGTTCGGAACGAGATCGCGCGGCTCGATCATTTTGGGATTCCCCAAGATCGGCTGCGGTACTTGACGCCCGAGGCTTTTCGCAGTGCCCTAACGTTCGGCAAAGGAATGCTGGACTCGCACTCCACAGAAGTGAACCGTCTGATGCATCCGGTTCTGCTTCGTTTCTATCTCAGCGACAGCTGGCAACCCTAGCACCCTCCTCGGTCAGGCCGTTTTCGAAGAGCCCTGAAGTCACGTCGTACCCAATTCGGGTCGCCGGCTGTGCAAGTCTCTGATAAAGAGGGAGTTGCGTGAGATTCCGCAGATAGATCCTCCCTTGTCGGCAAGGATTGATCCAAGGCCGAATCGGCGCTCCATCCTGCTGGATCAACAGTTCCACGTGTACGCCTGATTCCCGGACGGGGCTTCGAGGCACTTCTGCCGGCAGGAGGTTCTACGGCTCAACGCCCCTGATCCGCGAAGATTACAAGCGTTGCGTCGGAGCTGAGCGTAGACGTACACTTGTGGCGGCAGAATCGTCACCCCTCGCAACTCATCGTCGATCCGGGACTACGACATGTTTACAGGTGTTCAGACAGCGTTCTTGGACGAGGAGGGTCGGCTGAACTTGCCACGGTCAGTTAGCAATGGGCTCGACAAGGAGTACAGAGATCGACAACTGTTCGTCACGAGTCTCGACGGTGAGTCGGTCAAGGTATTCCCTCTCCGCGAATGGGAAGTCGTTGAGGCTAGGTTGTCGGATCCATCGCCAGAGGGCAACGAGCCGGACGGCGTCCTTAAAGACAAGATTCTATTTCAGGCCAATCGGTTTGGCGCAGAGGAGACCTTAGACGACCAGGGGCGGCTTCAAGTGCCCAGAGTCTTGCAGAAGAGTGCGGGGATGAAAGATGAAGTCGTAATGCTCTGGGAAAACAATCACATTCGCGTGGTGAGCCAGAGCCGATTGGAATTTGCCGCTGAGCTGCTGTGCCCGCCCGAGATCGTAGAGGTCACCTTCGACTTCCAGCGACTCATCAATGAAACATCCTTGCGTCCGGAGGTTGTTTTTGGCCTTACGGGAAGACAGTTTGAGGAGTTGATCGCTGAGCTTTGGAAGCTGTTCGGCTACGATGTGGAGCTTACTAAGCGCACGCACGATGGTGGGCACGACATCGTAGCGGTGCGCGGAGGAGAGGCGGCGCTGAGATTTCTGATCGAGTGCAAACGCTACAAACCGTCACAGAAGGTTGGGATCAGTCTCATCCGAGCACTGTACGGAGTCACTGAACATGAGGGAGCGACCAAGGGTATACTCGCGACCACCTCGTCATTTACTCATCCAGCTAGCGAGTTCCTTCAGGACCATCGGTGGGTCCTGGAAGGTCGCGACTACGGCGGCGTTCTCTCCTGGCTAACGGCGGTCCGGCAGCAAGACGGCTCATCTTTATGGGTTCGACGGTCTTCGGATGAGCCAGAGCCTGACTAAACCCCGGTCGAGCTTGCACCGAATCTTGCCGGTACGTGGCGGGTATCGCTGTTATTCGACCCCCCCCTGGATCAGCACTTCGCCGCCAGGAGGGATTTGGCGGTTGTGGACGATCGGACGCAGGCGGTCGTACGGCCCGCCCAAGCTAGAATGTTGGCTGCAAGCGTCACCGTCAGGTAGATACCGAGAAACGATTTCGCATTGAGGAATGAGCCGTCGGAACCCCTGGAACCAGGTCGCCGAGCGGACCCAAATCGAGTCCCGTCAGACGGCTACCTAGACTCTGAACCGATTCCGAGTGCCATCGGTTGTTCGTAACAGTTATCGTGCGGCGGTACAATCTAGCCGTCGATGATCGGCCAAACGATCAGCCACTACCGCATCACCGGGAAGCTCGGTGAAGGCGGGTCATTTGGGGTCGTGCTCTACAGAGAGGTTCCCACTTCGTTCAATTCGAGGCCACGCCTCGCGTCCAGCGCGAACCACCGGCGCCTATGCATTGCTTGGATGGCTGGCCTGCTCGCCCTCTTGCTGGGCGCCTGTGGTTCAGGAAGCTCCGGAGACTTCGACGCGACGGACTTTGGCGCGGTCGGTGACGGCACGACGGACAGCACCCAAGCGATCCAGTCCGCTATCGATGAGGCAAGCGCTGCGGGTGGGCGCGTTCTGGTGCCCCCGGCCGAAGCGCCGTACCTGATAAGCAAGACACTTCTCATCCGTGGGAGTGGCGTCGAGATCGTCGGCGAGGGCGCCACAATACGATTCGCCGACAACGCGGCGGGCGAAGGCGACCCGACCGTCATCCTCGCGAGTGGCAGCGAAGACAACCCGATTCGCGATGTCGCGATCCGCGGGCTTACCGTCGACGCAAACTTCTATGCACAAGAAGGGGCCGAGGGCGCGAGGGGAATCGAGTTTCGGTTTGTCGGGGGCGCACGCGTTACCGACGTTACGATTCGGCGACCCTTCGTCGGGCTCGACTTCGGACGCGGGTGTGTCGACGCCGAGGCGCGCAACGTGGTGATCACTGACTTCGCCGAGGATGGCTTCGACGCCAGCGGTGACGCCAACGAGTTTTCTGGCGCGAAGACCAGGGATATTCGATTCATCGATGTCGTGGCGTGCGATGCGCCCCGTGCCGCTGGCAATGCTTTCGAAATCGAGGATGGTGTGGAGAACGTCCTCGTCGAGAATGCAACCGTCGAGAACGTCGCGGGCAACGGTCTTGGGCTGCGGAATCACTTTGTCGAAGGGAAGGAAGATCACTCGAGAAACGTCGAGTTGCGCAACGTCACTGTCCGCGGCACCGGCGGGCAATTCGCCATCTACGGCCGCTGCGCGCCTCGGGAAGGGTTCCCCGACAACAGCTATCACGAGATGAAGCTGACGAACGTCGAGACTGACGGCGCGGTAGCCTTCATCGGGCCGATCGAAGACCTCGAGATCACCGGTGGCAGCTTCGCTGCTATCTATCTCGGTTTCGAAGGACCGGACGATGTACCCGCCAAACAAAACGCAGTGGCCACCGCAAAGCTCCAAAACCTGCAAGCAGAGCAACTGCGGATCAACGGGATGGACGGTACCATAACCCTCTCCAATCTCACGCTCCCCAAGGGCCAGGAATCAGTCTCGATCGAAGGCAGCGGAGCCGATGTGCAGACCGACTGGTAGCGGCTCTGCCCTGGCTGCCAGATGAGGTGGTTGGGATCCAGGTTCTGAAGCGAAGAGGGTTGGCGAGATGATGGCGGCGGGGAGCCATAGGCAAAAGAAGTAAGGCAAGGTCGTGTTGCGTATGGGACATGGGACCTTTCTGTTTTTGGCTTCCCTTGTTGTCAGCGGTCGGTATTGTACTGCGTGCGGAGCCAGTCGCCACTGCGGGCGATGTCGGAGACACGGACTTCGGTGATCTCGCCGTCGAAGTGACCGAGGCCGTCGAGCAGGCGCCCGATGGCGATGTCGGCGTCGCTGACCTGCGGCTTGCCTGAGCAGGCGTGTTCGGCGGCGAGTGAGCCGTCGATGTAAAGGCGAATGCGGTGGCCGTCATAGATGCCCGCCAAGTGGTGGCGCCCCCGGGGTAGGATCTTGTTGGCTCGGGCTACGCAAGTGCCACGATCCGTGTTGAGGATGAACGTCGGGCCGGGTTGCGCAGCGCAGAGTCCTCCGTTGTGACCGTAGCCGGCGTAACGCAGGCTGAAGGCGGCGCGGTCGCCCGTCGTGTCATACCGAAGCACACGGCCGTGGCTGACGATCTTGCCGTCTTCGGGCGTGCCTTCACGCCAGGGGGCGCCGTAAAGGTAGCGTCCGTCGAACGCTCCTCCGTTGAAGCCGACGGTGGCGAGGCCATCCGTGTGTCCCGCATCGACGGCGCTCCAGGCCGAGCGGATTTCGAAGGGACGTTGCGTGTCGTAGCGCAGCAGCTCGCCGTGGAAGCCTGTCTTTGCATCGCCGCCCTGCCAGAAGGGTAGGAAGTAGACGTAGCGTCCGTCGAAGATGCCGCCGTCGTACCCGCGAGCGGTAAGGCCTGACGTGCCCGCAGCTTCGAACGACGACCAGCTTGTGGCCGAGGTGAAGTCACCGCGTGTGTCATGGCGAACGACGACGCTGTGCGCGTAGGGGACGTAGTAGATGTAATGTCCGTCGAAGACCGCGCCGACGCACATGTGCATCTTGTGGCCGGAGAGTGCGGGCACATCGACGGCAGTCCAGGAGGCGCGGCTCTTGAACGGACTCTTCGTGTCGAGCCGCAAGACGATGCCGTCGGCATTGAGCGGCGCGAAGTATACGTAGCGTCCGTCGAATGCCGCGCCGTCATAGTTCACCGACTTGAGCCCGGACGTGTTGCCGGCGTCGTAACGTGTGTAGCTGCCGGCGTCGGTGAAACTGCCGTGCGTGTCGTACCGCAGCACCTTGGCGCTGCCGCCGCCGTCGTCGTAGCCGGGCGTGAAGTAAATGTAGCGTCCGTCGAAAGCCGCGGACTGGTACGAGTGCGTGTAGCCGATGTCGTAGGCCTGCCACGCGCTGAGATCGGTGAAGCCCGCCCGCGTATCGTAACGAAGGAAGCGGGTGTGATAGGTTTTGCCGTCGGTGCGCGGGATGAAGTAGACGTGGTGTCCGTCAAACACCGCGCCGTAGTAGCCGCGGGTGTCGAGGTCTGAGGTGCGGCTTGCGTCGTAGGCTTCCCAGCCTTCTGAGGACTTGAACGGTTGGTGTGTGTCGTAACGCAGCACCTTGCCGTGGCGTGCAACGCCGTCGTGTTGCGGCGCGAAGTAGACGTGGCGTCCGTCGAAAACGGCGCCGAAGAAGCCCTTAGTGACGAGCCCCGATGTGTTGCCGGCGTCATAGCCCTCGAACTTCCCGAACGATTCTTGGAAGTTCCATTGGGAAACGAGAGCTTGGATTCCGTCCGTAGAGGGCCCGCGGGCGTTGATCCAGGCTTCGACGGTCAGTTCATGTGCGAATGAGAGCGTGTTGGAGTGGCCGACGACGAAGTAGGGGCTAGCTTCCTGCTCCCGTCGCGTGACAGCGTTCCGCTGAGTCGAGGAGTCGGCGACGGGGCCTCGGCCTTCCGGGAGATGGACGACGAGCTTGTAATGGCGGTCCCAGACAGATTGCGCGTCGGTGCCCTGCGGCGACGACCGTTGTTGCAGATAGATTTGCGTGTCCGTGTTGGAGTGGAGTTCGGGGATGCGGACCCACGCTTCAAGGTGTCCTCTATCGGGTTGGTATTCGCGGATCTCATGCGATAGGTCCGTTTTGCTATCGCCGGCAGTGAAGAAGAGCGTATCGCCAGCGGGTGACGCGACCTGCCCACCCTGCTCGACGGCGCGGAGTTCGGGATCGGTGAGTTTGATGAGGATCGGGATGCCGTAGTGTCTCTTGCCGGAGATTCTGGATCGTTCGATGAGGACGAGCTTGCGGAGGCCAGCGGCGGATGCACGCTCTGAGAGGGTGAGGCCTCCGCTTGCGGCGGCGAGGGCGGAGCGCAGGAGCTGGCGGCGGTCCAGGGGCTTGGACATAACGGGCGGTCGGGATGAAGCATCCGTATCTTGGCATGTTGGGGCCGCGTGTGTCCGTCAGGCAGAGGTCGCCTCTGAGGAAACAAATCTTTGCTCAACGGATCGGTTGTTCTCGCCAGGTATCTGAGCTACCCTTGCAAAGGCCTCTGGATCGTCGCCCGAATGGCGCCGTCACAATCTCGCGTCCCGCTTCGGCCGCGGAGGCTGGATCGTCGCGTTCTTCGAACCGTCGGGGGGCATCTCTAGGCCCCAAGACGCGCCCCTCCGCCGGTGTGGTCGAGACGATCTGGCCCGCGAGTGCCAGCGCAAGACTCCGCCGCATCCGAACGCTGCAGAACAATGATCGTCTCGTCGTCAGCCCGGGTGGAACTGGCCGCGGTGCCCCGCAGATGCCGAAGCAGGGATTCCCCGATGGCCGCCGGAAAGTCGGTCGGAACTTGGCGCGCTACCTCCAACAGCCTCTCGCGGCCCACTGGGTCCCCGCCGGGCACGCGCCTCTCGATGAGCGAGTCCGTGTACAGAATGACGATGTCCTTGGAGCCAAGCGAGAAGGTGTTCTGCCGATAGCTGGTGCCCGCAATCAGGCCCAGGGGCAAGCCCGACAGCTCGCCCGCCGTCGCCGCGACCTCATCGGTGAGAAGCTCCCAACGGTCGTCGTCGGCGTGATACCAAAGCGGCTCCGGATGCCCGGCGTTGGTCAGCGTCAACTGATGTTTCGCAGGGAGGTAGCTCAGGATGACGGCTGTCGCGTAGTTCGTGCTGCGCTTATCCTGACGAAGCGTGTCGCCGAGGTCGCGAACAAACTGCGACTGGTCCCAGGTGTTGATTTGACGATACATCTCCGATTTGAGCCGAGCCGCCACGTCGCTCACTGCCGGACCGTGCCCGCTCACGTCGGCCAGCACGACACGCGACAAGGCGCCAACATTGCAGTCCGACAGGTAGTAGACGTCGCCGCCCGACGAGCCCTCAAACGGATCGGAGCAGACCCAACCCGCCAGGCCCGGAAGCGACACACTCGTCCGTGTTGCCTTGTTGCCACCCCAAACCTCCAGGCACGCGATCGCGTAGCCGGAGTCGATTGGGTTGCGGATCGTATCGATGACCATGTTTGTTGCCACCTTTGCGTTCTCCCACGTTCGTGTGTCGGATCTTTAACGGATGATTCGTCTCAACACCGGGCTAGGTTATCCCCAATCGCAATCACCGCGGTGGCCGTCTGCCGGTTTGTGGCCAAGGGCCGACGTGCCCCGGCCGTCATGAGTCACCGGACCGGCACATGCGGCCGGCCCGGCACGTTACACCGACGAGGCACCGGCACTCATGCACTCTTCGGGAGCGCCGTCGGTCCCGTCGCAAGATGGCTCAGGCCGAGTGCCTCGACCGTGCCCGCTTGCACTGGTTCCGTCGCGTCGTTCACAGCATCCGCGCCATAGCTGGCGCCCACGACCGTGCGAGTTGGTCGAGCGCCCTTAGGGGTGACGATCAGGTTGGCGATCGCTTCGGCGATGTCGTGAGCGTCCGGTGCGTCAGACCCCGACAGCATGTTGGCCAGATTCTGAAATATGGCTCCAGGGATCTCCCCCACGGCGCCGTATTCCTCGACCCGGCGCATGTCTGCCGGCTGAGTCGATTTGGCATAAAACTGTGTGGGATAGGCGCTGGGTTGCACGAGAACGACGTCGATTCCAAGCTGCGAGACCTCGTAGCGGTAGCTATCGGTCAGAGCCTCGACCGCGAACTTGCTCGCACCATAAAGCCCTACGAAGGGGAAGGTGACACGCCCCAGAACGGAGCTGATGTTGATGATCAGGCCGTCATGTTGGTGGCGGAGTTGTGGCAGCACCGCGCGGGTCACCCGATGTACTCCGATGACGTTGACGTCGAACAGCGCGGTCGCTTGCTCCGCTGTGACCGCTTCGGATACGCCTGCTGTTAGAACACCGGCGTTGTTGATCAGAACGTCGATGCGACCTGCCTTGGCCACAACGGCGGCGACAGCACGATCAACGGATTGGGAATCGGTGACATCCAACTCGAGGACTTCGATGTTCTGGCCTCGGAGTGCATCCGCATGGGCACGGTTTTTGGCCTCCGGATCACGCATCGAGGCAAACACCGTGTGGCCCGCGCGGGCAAGCGTTTCGGCGGTATCGCGGCCAAAGCCTGTCGATGCGCCGGTGATGAGAATAGTCTTGGTCATGGGTAGTCTCCTTAGGATCAGTTGTCGTAGTGCTGGGTTCACCCTGGCGCTCGGCCGCGAGTTGTTGTCCCGGGCTGAGGCGCCAGAGGTGCATGCTGCTCCGTTAGGCGTGCAGATGGAAGACCTTGTTCATGATCTTCCACTCCCCGTCGACTCTGAGCAACGTGAACAAGTCGGTGTACCGGCTGCCGGTCCAGTTGTCGAGTTCAAGCCGCACGGTGGCGACCGTGTTAATGAGGTCGATGCTGGCGATCCGTGCTTGGAGCCCCGTCGCTGGATCGTTCTCGTCAACCCAGTCAAAAAGCCGCTGGATAGGGCCGGCGAACAAGTCGGCACCGGCATAACCGAAGATCGTCGCGTCCTCGTGGAAGGCGGGCTTCATGTCGTCGCCTTTGCCGGATCTGCCGCCATCGATGTAGTGCTGGACGGTCTTAGCGATCAGGTCGTACTCGCTTACGTTTGTAGGTGTATTACTCATGGGTCTCACTCCTTTCTTAGTGTCGTATTCATTTTGTTGGCGATCAGCCATTCGCCATCTTGTTTTGGCAGACTCATGACTGTTTCTCTTTAAGACCTGGCTGCTGGTATACCGAACAATTCGGTAGTGATCGAAGCGGGAGCGCCGATGGTCAGGCCGCCTGGCGCTCCAACCGGGACAACCCAGCCCACAAGGCGACAATCGCCGCTGCCAGTCCCGCGTGCAGCCAACGGTCGGCGTGATTAATGTGGACGATGCCGAGCAACATGTCTCCAGTGGTCAAGAAGCCGAGAATCGCTAGCACCACGCCCGCCGCCGCCAGCACCTGGATCGTGCGAAGCGGCGCTCCCATAGCCGCGCCGGCCAAGAAGCCGACCCCGACCAGGATGTGGAGAAGATTGTGCATCGTGTCCACGGCGAAGATGCCATCGGGAGACACGATCGGGTTGGGGATGAATCCTAGGATTCCGGCCGCGATAAAGGCCACCCCGAAGATCTGGCTTGCTGTTTTCGAATGCGTCATTTTGTTCTCCCTTCGAGTTGCTATGGTTTTGCGTTAGGGGGCAACGCTATCAAGTCCGACCCCCTTACTTCAGCTCCGAGGGCGCTTTGTCTCGGATCTGCGTCCAGTTCCCATCGGCCTTGACGATGTTACCCGCGATGTCTTTCTGCCAAGTGGCTTGAATGTCCGGATATGGGGTATCCACTTGACTCAGGTAGCCCCTAGGCGTTGTGGTTTGGTCGATCCATGGACGCCAGCACACTGCACCCAGAATGCACCCTGGGGCGCCAGACGCCGGTCTGCAGGCAATTGGGCCACGAGGCTGCGTTTCGGGCCGATCAAGGATTACGCACGCGCCATGGCCATCGCAGGCTTGGAAACGTGGTGCTATCGGCAAGCCTTTCCGGGGGCCGCCAATGGCCAACCACAGTATGTTGTGGTCACCTGAGTCAAATGGATACCCCACTTGTCCGGATTCAGGTTGAGGTACAGCTTGTCGTCCACAATCCGGAACAGGGTAGGGTCACCATCGAACTTCGCGCCGACAGCGACGCCAAACGCGCAGTACCCGCCGTACTGTGGGGCGTACCGTGCTGGATTGCTTTCAAACTTCTTCTTGTTGGCTTCGCTGACGAAACGGTATGCCGTGTTGCCGTGGGTTGCGGTATGAGCTGCCTTGCCAATGCGAGCTGCCCCGTCGTCGAAGTAGGCCACGGCGTCGTAGCCGTGGATGGCGAGCGGCGCTCCGGCGAGCGTCATGCCAGTACTGGCGTTCACGTGGACGGCGCCCAGCGGCAGAGAACCCGCGAGCGTCAAAGCAAGGGCGGCGACCAGCCCCCAATGGGCGATGGTGGACTTGCGTGTGTTCGTTCTGTAATGGGTCAAATGGGGTATCCACTTGACTCAGGTAGCCCCTAGGCGTTGTGGTTTGGTCGATCCATGGACGCCAGCACACTGCACCCAGAATGCACCCTGGGGCGCCAGACGCCGGTCTGCAGGCAATTGGGCCACGAGGCTGCGTTTCGGGCCGATCAAGGATTACGCACGCGCCATGGCCATCGCAGGCTTGGAAACGTGGTGCTATCGGCAAGCCTTTCCGGGGGCCGCCAATGGCCAACCACAGTATGTTGTGGTCACCTGAGTCAAATGGATACCCCACTATGGGTCATTGTCTTTTCCTCGTTGTCTGAGATTTGGATTGGCGGTTCGGATGAAGTGACTGAGTCGATGTTTTTAATGGGCTTCATCGTTACCGGTCATGGAGAGAATCGCATCGAAACGCCGCACGGTCCATAGACAGCAGCCTATCTGCGAGTCACCCGTGTCTCACGGGCTACTCGGCAGAAATAGAAAGACTTACGCGAACATCTCAAGCGATGGAGTGGCCCTAGGTGGCAAACGCCCGCTCGGTGCTAGACTTCAAGGCTGAGCTTCTCCATGAGTGACACTCATCCGGCAACGCGGGTCGCCCGGTTCGGGTCGTTCGAGGTTGACTTGCGCGCCGGTGAACTGCGCAAGAAGGGCGTCAGGATCAGGCTGCAGGAAAAGCCGTTCCAGATGCTCTCCGCCCTGCTGGAGCATCCAGGGGAGTTGATTACCAGGGAGGCGTTGCGCGAGCGGCTTTGGTCGTCGGATACGTTCGTCGACTTCGACGGAAGCCTGAATACCGCGGTGGGCAAGCTGCGGGAAGCGCTGGGCGACTCGGCGGAAAACCCTCGCTTCGTGGAGACAGTACCGCGACGGGGCTATCGCTTCATCGCACCGGTAGAGAAGCAGTCGAGCTCGATGTCGGCCCCGATGGCTTCAGGGGCCTCCGTCTCGTCCGCCGGGCTTGAGGAGAAGGCCATCGCGGTGCTGCCGTTCGAGAACTTCAGTTCGGAGGACGAGCAGGAATACTTCTGCGACGGAATCACGGAGGAATTGATCAACGCATTGACGCAGGTGGATGGATTGCGCGTCGTCGCGCGAACCTCGGCATTCGCGTTCAAGGGGCAGCATCGCGACATCCGCAAGATTGGTGAAGAGCTCAATGTGAGGACCGTCGTCGAAGGGTCGGTTCGGAAAGCCGGCGACCAACTGAGGATCACCGCTCAACTCATTAACACGCCCAGCGGATACCATGTCTGGTCCCAACGCTACGACCGAGAGCTAAAGGACGTCTTCGCGATGCAAGAGGAGATCGCTCAATCGATCGTTAGGGCTTTGAGCATCCGCCTGATCGGCCCGGCAGAGCGGCCGTTGGTGAGTAAACATACGGATAATCTCGAAGCCTATGATTTGTACCTCAAGGGTCTCCACCGATGGCATAAGCAAACCACGGAGGACATGAATAGGGCCGTTCAAAACTTCGAACAAGCAATTACCAAAGACCCGAACTTTGCTCCCGCCTACGTCGGAATCTCCGACTGCTACCGCCTGCAGGGCTGGTGGGGCGCCTTACCGGCTCGAGAGGCCATGCAGAAAGCAAAGGTCGCTGCGACCAAGGCGGTTGAGATCGATGATACGTTTGGCGCGGCGCATCGCGTGCTGGCAGGCGTCCTGGGGCACACATGGGAAGATTGGCCTGGGGCGGAGCAGGGATTCCGGCGGGCTATCGAACTCAACCCGGCCGACGCGATTACCCATGCATCGTACGGCATCGTGCTTCTGTTTCCCTTGGGACGAGCGGAAGAGTCCATCGATCAATTACGACAGGCGCGGGATCTGGATCCTCTGTCGGCGTTCCACACGACATGTCTCGGCTGGGCCTTGCATATGGGGCGTCGCTTTGATGAGGCCATCGATCAGGCTAGCGAGGCGCTGGAACTAGATTCCGATTTCTATTTGGCGCACCTCGTGATGGGGTGGGCCTACGAGCAGAAGTCCCAGTTCGATGAGGCCATTGATTCGTTCGAAAGCGCCAAGGCTTCGGCCGGACCCATTCCTGTGGTTCTAGGTTCGCTCGCCCACGGGTATGCGCTCCGTGGATCAACTGATGAGGCTGCCGATCTATTGGATCAGTTGAAGGAAACGTCCGTGGAGCGCTACATCCCCCCAATCGACATTGCCGTAGGTTATGCGGGCCTCGGCAAAAAGGAGGACGCGCTGGAATGGCTGGAGAAGGCCTATCTCGACCGGACCCCCAGGCTGACCTCGGTTCGTTTGGATCCCAGGTTTGACGAGTTGCGGGCAGAGGCACGGTTTGGCGCTCTCATGAACAAGATGGGCTTGAGAGTCTAGGCCAACAGTTCCGCGGCTGTCTGAGCAAGGCGGAACTCAGACCCGTCGTCGGCGAGTTTGGTGGTTCGGAGACTCAAGCGCGCCGCGGCACGACAACCTCAAGATCCCGCTCCCGTCAGGCGCATGGCCGGCGCTTGATCCTCGCTGAGTTGCTGGACGGAGAATCCCTAACCTGTCAATACGGGTGGTTGAGAACTTGATTACTATCGGGATATCCGGCTCGCATGAGTTTCCGCCAGACTGGAGCGCCCCAGACCGTCACCGACAGAGTCGAAAGCCGAGCTGAATCAACGGCCCGTGCGTGCTACGATCGGATCGTTCAACGGATCGGTTGTTCGCGACAGTAACCCGCTAAGAGGTAGAATCGGACCGGCATGGGCGGCCGTACCACCTCCCACTACCGCATCACAGAAAAGCTCGGCGAGGGCGGCATGGGTGTCGTCTATAAGGCCGAGGACACAAAGCTCGAACGACCTGTCGCGCTGAAGTTCCTGGCCGCCCATCTGGTCGGGGACGACGAGGGCCGCGAGAGGTTTCTTCGGGAAGCGAAAGCGGCCGTTGCGCCGGACCACAACAACATCTGCACTGTATACGAGATCGATGAAGCTGAAGGACAGACCTTTCTTGAACCGTTGGAGTAGCCGCTAATAGCATGGCGGTAGGCTTCGGCACCTTAGAATCTCTTGGAGACGATTGTCATGACATCCTTTACTCAACGCGTGATCGGCGCGGCAAAACTCGATGCTCACATCTACGAAGAAGTCGAGGCAGACACTACGGCTATGGGCCAGGCGATGGGAGTTGTGGCACTTTCCAGCGTGGCGGCCGGTATCGGTGCTGTCGGTCGAGAGGGCACACCGGGCCTGGTCGGCGGCCTGGTGGCTGCCCTCTTGGGCTGGCTCCTCTGGGCGGGGCTGACCTACTTCATTGGTACACGGATTCTTCCGACACCACAAACACATGCTGATTGGGGTGAGCTCCTACGGACGACGGGTTTCGCAGCCGCTCCGGGAATACTCCGCATTTTGGGGATTGTGCCGGGACTGACGGTCCCCGTCTTCTTTGTAGCTGGCATTTGGATGCTCGCCGCCTTCGTCGTGGCCGTGCGCCAAGCGCTTGACTATAGCAGCACCGGGCGTGCTGTCGGGGTTTGCCTGATCGGCTGGCTCGTGAACGGCGCCATCCTTTATTTCCTCGGTTTCATATTACTGCGCTAAGTATGGGCCTTGGTATCTGTCGTTGGGCAGGGTTCAGCGGACACTCGTCTCAACTGCTTGGCCTTTAGGAGGAGACGATGAAAACCTTGCGTGCAGGCATCGCGATTCTCGCGGCTGTCGCGCTGAGCGTCAGCGCCCAGGCAGGGGAACGTCCGAAGACGATCTATGTCGAAGGTGACGACCTTCCGGACGCGATTGACAAAGCGCCGCCGCACTCCGTCTTGTTAGCCGATCGAGGCCGCCAGATCGAGATCACGGCGACCGTTCGGATCACCAAGCCGGTCACTCTGGTCGGCCTCAACGCTCGCCTCAAGCCCGGTCTTGGTAAGACGCCGATCCTGGAGGTGCTAGCGGAGGGATTCCGTATCCGGGACTTCCTGCTGGAGGGCAACGCGGATTCGGTCGAGCAGAAGCAGCGAGCGCCCCTTATCGTGATTCGTAGGGGGCGATTTGTCGTCGAAAACGGCGAGACGAACAACAGCGCCAAAGACGGGGTGATGATCACACCGGTCGCCGAGTACGGCGACATTGAGCATGGCGTCATCCGCGATCTGACGTCGAGGGGAACCATCCGGGACACGGTGTCGATCGGAGGCGCCGGAGATCTGGGACTCTTTGTGCGCCATCTGGTCGTCTCGAACATCCGCGCCTACGACTCAGAGCTTCGGGCCCCCCCGTACCTCCCTTGCCACGCCTAGCTGCCCGTCGAACGCGGTTTGCCCTGTCGGCGCACCCGAGGGAAGAACCTCCCCGTGCGATCCATGTAGGTTCGATACTCGTCGCCGAAGCGTTCGACCAGCTTCTCTTGTTCCGTCCGTGTACGGACGACGATGAGGGCGACCGTCAATCCACCGGTCAGGGCCAAGAACCAGTTGGCAGTGACGAGGGAATTGGCAATGACTGCCAGTGCAGTTGCCACATAGAACGGATGGCGGACCCACCGATAAGGGCCGGTCGTGACCAGCGTGTGCTCCGCCCTCGTTACGACGGTGTCGGTGAGATTGGTGCCGAGACTGCGGAATGCCCAGATCAGTAGCAGGGCGGCACTCACGCCAATACCGACGCCGGACCAACGGAGCCAGAGCGGAAGCCCAACCTGCGACCAGCTCATCCAGGCCGGGTCAATAACGTAGGCCAAGAGCCCGAGCATCCCCGCCAGACCGATGGGCCGCAGAGTGACGAGGATGAAGATGCCTTCCTGTCGTCGATCGAGTCGTTCGCCGCTGGCCTGCGATTTCAGTCGGTGGTAGATGCCGATCGGACATACGGTGACCAATCCCAAGATCAGGATGAGTCGGAAGACCTGCTCGTCGTTCATCATGGAACCCGGCGCTCTCAAATCGTACTAGGCGCGCACCCAAGAGGCACTCGTCACACCAGTCCAGCAAGAATCCGGGCGGCCGTCTTGCGCCGCCCCTTCGAAACGAACTACACATATCCTTCCGCTGAAAGCTGTTCTAGACTATCGAACCCTTTGAGGCGGCTGTAGCGCGGCGGTCATCAGGGAGGTGGCTATATGCATAAAAGGACTGGATTCGCTGATCCTCTGTAGCTCCGCCCATGGTGAAGTGGTAGAGGCTCTGCCAGGAGTGGTCCTTGATCCCGAGGATCCGATGAAGCTCGTCGTCGTAGAAGCAGCCGATGCCAGTGGCCCGGATCCGAGCCGCTTCGGCTTCCAGATAGAGCACCTGGCCGATGATGCCGGTCTCCCAGAACATGCGAGGGTACATACCTGGGCCCGCCGCGGAAAGAGCTTCGTCAAAGGCTGCCAGCATTCCAACAGAGAAAACTCCATCCGCTGCGATCTCCTGGCCGCAGCTCACGTTACGAGCAATCGCTCTTTCATCACCCGTCAAGAGCAAATAGAGAGGAAGAGATGGGGGGCATCCCTCAGGCTTCTCCCAAACTAGATCCGGGCCCAAGCTCCGCTGGAGGGACTGCAACTGCCCTCGGCGACGCACGAGCACGTAGAGCCCTTCGGCCAAGCCGCTGACGCGGTGCACAAACAACACGAGAGCAACCGTAGGTCGCCAAGGTAGCGTGGCAAACGGGATGGGATTCGTTTCCGGCATGACGTTTCGCAGAATGCGATAGAAGGTTTCGGAAGCGATCGTAGTCCGTCCGTCCAGAGCGACGGCGCTGCGCCGCTGACGAATCAGCCGGTGGGCCGAAAGGCCCCGCTCGTCAGGCAAGCGAAGTCCCGAAGGGGCCTCCGTGTCCTCTACCGGATCAGCGCCGGGCCAGGTGCAGGCTTCCGATACGTCGTCGATCACCGGCCATGGGTGATGCTCCGAACTCAGGTGGTTCGGCTCTCCCAACCACTCTCCGTCGGCAAGCTTTGCCAACAGCGCCTCAGACGGAGCGAAATCTGAGACGCCCTCTCCTCCTGGATGAAGCAAGAGCAGGCAGTCGCCGTGCTCCGCTTCGATGCCCTGCTGCTGATCGATACCCAGAAGGCGTTCGAGAGCCGAAGTGCTCACCCGTTCGAGTAAGCAGGTGCGCCATCCAAGGCTGCCTGCAGAGATCGTAACGGCTCCGATGGCGTGCCCCACGTCATGCTGGCAGTAGCGAAAAGCTCTCTCGCCGTACTTCCAGGACTCCCGCCAATAGATGGATGTCAGTCCGAGGAGACAGGCCCCCGGGGGAAGCAGCGGTGAGAGGATCCGCCACTCGGCGTCGGTCAAACGGCGGCGCAACTCCAGACCATGCTCGAAAGGGGCGTAGTGGTAGATCCCCGGAAACGGGGCCAACCCCGGCACGGGGCCGGAGATCAGGTAGCCTTCCGTAGGGTGCAGGTTTCCGCTGGAAGGATTTACACGCAGTGACCATCGTGAGCCGACCTGGCCGTCAAGTCCTGCGACCTGTTTCCAGGCTGACAGGGCCAGACTGAAGAAGAACAAGTTGCTGATGGCTTCAATCCCGATCCGAGCAGGGGTGGGTGCTGCGGCCAAGATCGCGTCGTAGGTTGGTTCCGCTTCGATCTTAGGCAGGGGCAACGGGATCAGTTGGGCGCTCTCGAAGCGTCGGAAGGGGTTCGGCTGGCTGGCCCAGTCCATGTAACCCAACGCTCGAGCGTAGCGGTCCACATGATGCTTCGTACGGTCATGGTAGAGATAAACCGCCTCCAGCATAGATTCAGATTCGGCAGCGACAGAAAGTGGGTGACTCGTCATCAGGCTTCTGTGCGGTTTCCTCATCCTCGCATTCCCACTATGTAGCGGTTGACTGATGCTCTGCAAGCCAGAGTAATTGAACTCGAACTCGACAGCACTTTGCAACCAACCAAGTCGTTCCCTTGGGCGTGCAACCACAGCCGCAGGACCGTGAGACAAGGAGGTGCTAACGTAACGCCTATGACGGTTGACGGGGACCTCGTGAAAGCAAAGGAATTGCTGAAAGAGGCGAGGCGCCTTCTCGTCGAGGAGAAGACGGAAGAGTGTCTAGGGCTGCTGGATGGGACCCTAGCAAGAGTGGAACGAGCGATCAGCCAACTCGCGCAACGCGAGCAGTCCAAGTAATGGAGCGCCGCACTAGTCCGAAGGCCCGAAGGCTCTTGCGAACGGGCCCACGCTACGATTGAGCTGTCTAGTGCTTGGCAGCCGTCAAGGCCCGCAGCCGGCGAGCGCGGTCGGGACCACGCAAGGCCCGCAAGGCTTTCGCCTCGATTTGCCGGATGCGTTCACGAGTGACGGCAAACTCCTGACCGATCTCTTCCAGCGTATGCTCGCGGTCGCAACCAATGCCGAACCGCATGCGAATGACTCTTTCCTCTTTCGGAGAGAGGGTCTTGAGCACGTCGGCTGTTTCTTCCTGAACGTTCGATTCGATGACCGTCTCCACGGGCGAGCCAACCCACCGGTCTTCGAGTAGGTCTCCCAGGGCAGTTTCACCATCGCGGCCCACCGGCGTTTCGAGCGAGACAGGATCGCGCGAGATGGTTTTGAGTTGCTGCACTTTCTCGGCGGCGATCTCCATCCGGCCGCCGATCTCCTCGTTCGTCGGCGTGCGACCCAGTTCTTTCTCAAGTCCCCGTTGGGCTCGCACGAACTTGTATATGCGTTCGTTCATGTGAACCGGGACGCGGATGGTGCGGGACTGATCGGCGATCGCTCGGGTGACAGACTGACGAATCCACCAAGTAGCGTAGGTGGAAAACTTGTAGCCCCGGCGGTACTCGAACCTCCCAGCCGCAATAATCAGGCCGATACTGCCTTCTTGGATAAGGTCGAGGAGGTGCAGCCCGCGGTTAACGTATTTCTTCGCCACGGAGACGACCAAGCGGAGGTTGGCCTCCACGAGCGCCTTCTTGGCTCTTTCGGACTTGCAGAAACCGTCGCAGATGCGGCGCCTGGTGTGTCGCACGTCCTTGAGCGTCAGATTGTAGGAGGCTTCGGCCTTTCGAATCTCGCGGCGGATCTCGCGCTGGACGGCGACGCTGGAGTTCGTCTTGCGTGCGCTCTGAGTTTTGAGACGGTCGAGTTCGGAGTAGAGAGGCGCCAGATTGGCTTGGACCTTCTCGAGTTCCTCGCTGAACTTGTCCCAGTAGGCTCGCGAGAAAGGCACGTCCTGGATGGTTCGGGACAGTTTCACCAGCAGCCGCTTGCGCTTCCATTTCAGGCGCCGGGCGACGTGCACGTTTCTCTTCGGCGTGCGGTCCAGCTTCTGCTGCGTCGAGACGACCTGCTTGTGAGCCCGCGTGACACGCGTGAACCTCTGCTGGGCTTCGGCGCGTTTCCTGTTCCGTTGCGCCTCGGTATCGTCTCGGTGAGCAATATTGACAACCGATTCCAACTCCAGGTCGCCCCGCTTGATGCGGTCGTAGATGTCAAGGACGTCGGCGGCGATGAGGGGCGAGCGCGAGATGGCGCGCAGCATCTGATCCTTGCCCCGTTCCATTCGACGGGCCAAATCGAGCTCACGCTGCCTGGTCAGCAGCGGTACGGCACCCATTTCCCGGAGGTAGACCCGGACGGGGTCGCCCGCATAGAGCGCCTCTTCGCTGGCGTCCCGGCTCTGGTCGCCGTCGCTCGAGTCTAAGTCCTGGTGCCGTCCATCCAGCAAATCGGCACCTTCTGCTACATCGACTTTGATCTGGTCTCTCGATTCTGATACGAACCAGGCGTTCCATTTCGGTCCTGGCACGGCCACAGTATACAGCACATGCAGAACTGCTACGAAGAGTTCCGCGACGGCGAGCAGGACTAAGCTACTCAAACTACGCCAGTTAATCCCTCTTCCGCACTTTACTGTCGGGATATCGGGATCGCACTAGCGAACGCCCACCCAACACCCTCAGTACGTCGTCCGAGGAATCGCAAACCGGGCTGAATCAACGGTCGGTCGGTGATACCATCGGATAGCTCAACGAAAGGGGAATTTGCCCCCAGCTATCCTCTGCAGCCGTTGGTCTCGACGGGGACATAATGGACACCATGAGAAACGCACTCTTCGCTTTGCTTGTCGTCGCCCTCTCGTCATGCGGTTCTGTGACGTACGATCTGGTGATTCAGGGGGGCCGCGTCATGGACCCCGAAACAGGACTCGACGCTGTTCGCAACGTCGGAATCCAAGGCAGCGAGATCGCAGCGATTACCGAGGATGAAATTGCTGGAAAGGTAACGCTCCATGCCGAGGGGAGAGTGGTCGCGCCTGGGTTTGTGGACCTGCATCAACACGGGGACAGCCAGGAGGTCTACCGGGCCAAGATTCACGATGGAGTGACGTCCGCGCTCGAATTGGAGCTTGGGGTCGAAGACATCGCGGCGTGGTACACCGAACGCGAACACAAATCACCGTTGAACTTTGGCTCGACCATCTCCCATGTCGACTTGCGCCGTCTAGCCATGGGCGGCAAACTCTCCAAGTCACGCTTGTCGGGCGCGTGGGTGACAAAGCCGTTGACGGCTGAGCAGATCGAGGGGCTTACGGAACGGCTTACAAAAGGACTGGAGCAGGGTGCGGTTGGGATCGGCATGCTGATCGCATACACCCCCGGTGCGACGGCCGAGGAGATCGAGGCGATTTTTGAAGTGGCGTCGCAATCCAATGCCGCGTGCTATGTCCATATGCGCACGAACGCTCAAGACGTCGGCAATCTCGAAGAGGTGTTGACGCCGGCGCGGCGCTACGGCACGCAACTGCACATTGTCCACCTCAATAGCAGTGGCCGCGACCGTGCTCCAGCGTATCTTGCCGGCATCCACAAGGCCCAGGCCGAGGGCATCGATGTGACAACAGAGTGCTACCCGTATAACCGCGGCTCCTCGTACATCGATTCGCATGCATACGACGACTGGCAGACGATGTCGGACGAAGAGATCGGACAGCACACTTGGGTTCAGACTGGCGAGAACCTGACGCGTGAGACGTTCGCGAAGTACCGGCCCAGTGGCGGATTGATCATCAGCCCGGCGAGCTACAGCGAAGAGTCGGTCAAGAACTTGGTGGCCGACCCACAGGTGATGATTGCTAGCGACGGGATGTGGCTAACCGATGGCAAGGCGCACCCAAGAACGTGGGGAACGTACGCTCGCGTGCTCGGCCGCTACGTTCGCGAGCAAAAGGCGCTCGGCCTCATGGACGCTCTCAAGAAGATGACGGTACTTCCCGCCGACCGGCTCTCGAAGCGGGTTCCGTCGATGAACAAGAAGGGCCGGGTCCAGGTGGGCGCCGACGCCGACCTTGTCGTCTTCGATCCGGAGACGATCATCGACCGGGCGACGTACCAAGACCCGGCACAATACTCGACGGGTATCGACCACGTTGTTGTGAATGGCGCCGTCACGTTGCGGAACGGCCAGTTTGTGGAGGGCGCCGCGAGTGGGAAGCCGATCCGGGCGCCGGTCGGACGTTGATGGCTGCAATTCGTTGAAACTGGCGGAGAGGGGGGGATTCGAACCCCCGGTAGAGCGTTAAACCCTACGACGGTTTAGCAAACCGCTGCTTTCGACCACTCAGCCACCTCTCCGCGGAAGGTGGGTCCTGGAAGCCGCCGGAGCGACCTCCAAATCGGCGTCTGTTGAGCCTTAATCTATCACAGAACGGCGTTGGGTAATTCGTCCGTGAGGGGGTTGCGGGTACTGAGGCCGAAGCGTAGTTGGGAGTTTGTCAACGCAGGCTCACGCCTGCGGCTCTGAATGGCGGTTCGAGGGTGTTGTGCTGGGTAGGAGGAGTGGAGCGCGTTGCTAAAAAAGAAACGGCCCGCGACCGTGGAGGCCGCGGGCCGGCTGGTTCATCTGAGGAGATCATTCTTCGCCGCGCTTAGCCCTTGTTCGGGACTTCGACGCGCAGGTTGTTGGTGACCGAGAAGACTCCCGGCACGCTGTTGGCCTGGATTGTCGCGACGGTCTTTTCCATCTCGCGATTCACCACGCCTTCTAGCGTCACATCACCGTTCCTGACGACGATGCGGATCGAGGGCAAAGCGCCCGCCCCATTGCGGTCCAGAACGGGATGGCCGTAGATTGCGCGCAGCGTCCGGGCGCGAATGCGGTCGTCGTGGAACGAGGTAGGCAGGATCTCGATCCGGTTCTCGACGGCTTCGACACCCTCCACGCGGGCTACGACCCGCTCGGCCGAGGCCTTTAGCGAAGGCCGATAGACCTGACCGGTGAGGATGACGGTGGAACCGTCGACTTGGTACATCAGATTGTCGAAAACGCTGAGGAACGGCAGCATCACCAACTCGTGCCGTACTTGGCGTTGCGTGTCGGAAGGATTAGCCTTGGCGTCATGGTTCGCGGCCACGGCGGCCGGGAGCGCGACCAGACCCAAGACGATCGGTAACACGAGACTGCGAAGTTGCTTTTTCATGGTTGTCTCCTTGTCGATCATGGATCGCTGTTTTTGATCGGTCGAGCTGTGGCCACAATCCCGAAAGCCGATGATTTGTACTTGCACCTCTATAGACGCGGCGGGGCAGATTTGGGTTCAGAAAAAAATACAGGAAACTTGACAAGGTGGGAAGGAGTGTGCTTCGGACGTTGAAAGGAGCCCCAGACTGCGCCGGCCAAACGGCGGGAGTGCCGGTTGGCGATGTTGGGCGGACGCAGCGGTCCGCCCCTGCACGAGCGGCTGCGCGGCGTGTTGCGGCCCCCGGGCACGGGGTCCTCACGACGTGGTGCGACTTGCAGCAACCAGATCCGCCAAAGCGGTGATTTCGCTAGCGACGCCTTGACCCCCTTGTGGAGTTACGGGTAGACTAGATGCAAAGGCCTTGAAGCCGACCGAGGAAGCTCTCGGACGGTTCGGCCAAGGGCTCCTGAGCGAAGATGAAGGAAAGTGCGAAAGCTGATTCCGGCCGCCGGCCCGCGATGTCGGAGCGGCATCCGATGCATCGCTGCTGCCGTTCGCTGTGTCGCCACCCGACGGGTGGTTCACCCCAACCGGAATCGGCGCCTCCCGCCGTTGAAAACGCCTCACCCCGCTTCGCCGTCCTCCGCATTCAAAACGCCATCATTATCGTCGGTGTATCGAGCCCCGGCTGAGGGCTTCTGAACAACGGTTTCAGAAGCCACCGACCGGGGCGAGAGAAACCGGGAGGTGACTTTTTTTGTGCCCCACGCAGGCATCACCGAAACGAGACGATGACCTGAGCAGACAAAGCGAAACGTTTACGGATCTGACGGATCGATGGAGCAGCGGACAAACCCCTAGCCAAGAAAACCGAGGCGTTTATGTCGTCGTTACTGTCAGGAGCACAAATCTTACTAGAGAGTCTTCAACGAGAGGGCGCGGAAGTTATTTTCGGCTACCCCGGCGGGGTGACTCTGCCGATTTACGACGTTCTCTATGACCATCCGCTGCGGCACGTACTGGTGCGCCACGAGGAAAACGCCAGCTTTGCCGCCCAAGGATACGCGCGCACGACCGGGAAGGTGGGCGTTTGCATGGCGACGTCGGGGCCGGGCGCGACCAACCTGACCACCGGCTTGGTCGATGCCCTGATGGATTCGATCCCGATCGTGGCGATTACCGGGCAGGTCCCGGAACACTTGATCGGCCGCGACGCCTTCCAGGAAGCGGACACGTTCGGCATCACGCGGGCGGCCACCAAGCACAATTACCTGGTCAAGGACATCGATGAGCTGCCGCAGGTGATTCACGAAGCGTTCCACGTTGCGATCACGGGCCGGCCGGGTCCGGTGCTGGTGGACGTGACGAAGAACGTCCTGCAAGGCAAAGCGCACTACCACCCCGCTGGCGAGATGCAACCGTTGCGGGGCTTCCACGTGCGGACCGAGCCGGACGAGTTGGAGATTGAAGAGGCCGTCAAGTTCCTCTGGGAGGCCGAGCGGCCCTATGTATACGCCGGGGGAGGCGTGATCTCTTCGGCCGCTTCCGCGGAGTTGGCGGAGTTCGTCGACCTGCTGGAAGCGCCGGCAGCGCACACGGTGATGGGGTTGGGCGGGCTGCCGAGCCACCATCCGCGCTTCATCAGCATGCTGGGCATGCACGGCAGCTACGCCGCCAACATGGGGATTACGGAAACGGACACCCTGGTTGGCTTGGGCGTGCGCTTTGACGACCGCGTAACGGGCCGGCTGGACGCCTTCGCACCCCATGCACGGGTGTTGCACGTTGACATCGATCCGGCCGAAATCAACAAGAACCGCCGCGCCGACATCGGGGTCGAGGGCGACGTGAAGCGCGTGCTGCAGCGGCTGAACCAACGCCTCGCCGAGACCAAGGACTCGCTGGGCGCGATGAACCGGGAGAAGCGCGCCGCGTGGCAGTCGAGGATCGATGAGTGGAAGCGCGAACATCCCTTCGAGCCGGCGCACGACGATCAAGAGATCAAGCCACAGTATCTGATGGCGAAGATCGACGAGATCACGAAAGGCGAAAGTATCGTGTCCGTGGATGTCGGCCAGCACCAGATGTGGGCGGCGCAACGCATCCGCTTCAATCAGCCGCGGCTGTGGGTGAACTCGGGCGGTTTGGGCGCGATGGGCTTCGGCCTGCCGGCGGCGATGGGAGCGCAGTTCGCCAACCCCGACAAGCTAGTCGTCGCCCTGGTGGGCGACGGCGGCTTCATGATGAGCCTGCCCGAGCTGGCCACGATCGCGAGCTACGGCTTGCCGATCAAGATCGTCGTCATGAACAACGGCTATCTCGGCATGGTGCGGCAGTGGCAGGAATTGTTTTTCGAGCGGCGCTATTGCGCGGTCGAGATGGACCGCTTCCCCAACTGCGAGCTACTCGCGGCGGCCTTCGGCATCAAGGGCCGCACGGTCGAGAAACCGCAAGACCTCGGTGGCGTTTTGCAGGAGGCGCTCGAAGAGCCCGGACCGTACCTGATGAACGTTAAGGTCACGCCCGAGGAGAACGTCTACCCGATGGTACCGGCCGGCGGCGCCGTCAACGAAATGATTCTCGAACCGTCCAAGCCCGTGGCGGTGGGGGACTGACCGATGCAACAACTGATCTCACTACTCGTGGACAACAAGCCGGGCGCGCTGATGCGCGTTGCCGGCGTTCTCACCTCGCGCGGCTACAACATCGAGAGCTTAACCGTCGCTAAAACGCTGGACCCGACGCTTTCCAACATGACGATCGTCGTGAACGCCGATCCGGCCATGCAGGAGCTGCTGATCAAACAGATCAAGCGGCTGGTCAATGTGGTCGAGGCCGTGGACCTCACCGACTCGCAAGCGGTGTGCCGCGAGTTGGCGTTGATCAAGGTAAAAGTCTCGCCCGACATGCGGCCGGCGCTATTGAAGGAAGCCGATATCTTCCGAGCCAAGGTGGTCGATGCCGCGCCGACCTCCTACACGCTCGAGGTCACCGGTGCCGGCGAGAAGCTGGACGCGCTGATCGAGCTACTGCACAACTACGGCGACGTTGAGATGGTGCGCAGCGGCGCGATGGCCATCGCCCGCTCGTCGAAAGACCGCGAGCGCAAGGCGTTTGCAGAGGCATCACGCATCACCGAAAAGGTCAAGGAACCCGTAGAAACCTAAATCCCGCTCCGGGGACCGTCTGTGATCGCAGTCGGTTCCCGTTTACTTTCAAGAAAGAAGAATCGAGGAACCCGAATGGCAGTAACAATCTACTACGAAAAAGACGGCAGCCTGGATCCCCTGCTCGACAAGACGGTCGCCATCATCGGCTATGGCAGCCAGGGCCATGCCCACGCCCTCAACTTGAAAGACAGCGGCATCAACGTCATCGTCGGCCTCTACGAAGGGAGCCGCTCGTGGCCGCAAGCCGAAGCCGCGGGTCTGAAAGTGATGACCACGGCCGATGCGTCGAAGGCCGCCGATGTGATCATGATTCTTGTCTCTGACCACATCCAGGGTGATCTCTACAAGAACGAGATCGCGCCGAACTTGAATGACGGCGACACGCTGATGTTCGCACACGGCTTCAATATTCACTACAACGAGGTCAAGCCGCCGGCGAATATCGACGTCTCGATGGTGGCCCCGAAAGCGCCCGGGCACCGGGTTCGGGAGCTGTTCACCGAAGGCGTCGGCGTGCCGGGGCTTCTTGCCATCGAGCAGGACGCTTCCGGCAAGGCGCGGGAACTGGGACTGGCGTACGCGCTGGCGCTGGGCTGCCTGAAGGCCGGCGTGATCGAGACGACCTTCAAGGAAGAGACCGAGAGCGACTTGTTCGGCGAGCAGGCGGTGCTTTGCGGCGGAGCGTCGGAGTTGATCCGGGCCGGGTTCGAGACGTTGGTCGAGGCCGGCTATCAGCCCGAGATCGCCTACTTCGAGTGCTTGCACGAGCTGAAGCTGATTGTCGATCTCATCTATGAGGGCGGGCTCAGCTATATGCGTTACTCGGTGAGCGACACGGCCGAGTACGGCGACTACACATCGGGGCCGCGCGTGATCGACCAGCACGTGCGCGACACGATGAAGCAGGTGCTGGCCGACGTGCAGTCGGGGAAGTTTGCGCGGGAGTGGATTGACGAGAACAAAGCCGGGCGCCAGAAGTTTCTCGCCACGCGCAAGGCTGCGCAAGACCAGACGGTCGAGACGGTGGGTGCGGAGTTGCGCGAGATGATGAGTTTCTTGAAGAAAAAGAAGCAGGCCACCGCCGAGTAGAGAACGAAGCGCTGTCCCGGTCCGCGAGGTTTGCGAGATCACTCATGACCGGGCCGGGACTGCGATTGGCTCCTGCGCGGGCATTAGCACAACTCGGAGAACCCCCATGAGAGTCTTCACCTACGACACAACGCTGCGTGACGGCACGCAGGGCGAGAACATCTCCTTTTCGGTTGACGACAAGCTGATGATCGTCCGGAAGCTCGACGAGTTGGGTATTGACTACATCGAAGGCGGCTGGCCGGGGTCGAATCCCCGCGACAAGGACTTCTTCGATCGTGCCAAGAGCCTCGATCTGAAGCACTCGCGGCTCGCCGCTTTCGGCTCGACACGTTACTCCCGCAACACCCCCGAGAGCGACCCTAACGTACAGGCCCTGGTGGCCGCCGAAACCCCGGTCGTCACGATCTTCGGTAAGAGCTGGGAGCTCCACACCGAGCGCGCCCTGGGTGTAACGGAAGAGCAGAATCTGGCGATGATCTCCGATACGGTCGCCTACGTCAAGCAACAGGGCCGCGAGGTCGTCTACGACGCCGAGCACTTCTTTGACGGATACGATGCGAACCCTGACTTCGCCCTGCGGACGCTCGAAGCCGCCCACAAGGCCGGCGCGGATGTGCTGGTGTTGTGCGACACGAATGGAGGAAACGTGCCGCAGAAGCTCGCGGCGGCTTTCTCGGAAGTGCGCAAGCGCTTCGATGGCGTGATCGGCATCCACACGCACAACGATTCGGATTTGGGCGCGGCCAATGCGATCGCGGCCGTCGAGTTGGGCGCGACCCACGTGCAGGGAACGATCAACGGGTACGGCGAGCGTTGCGGCAACGCCAATCTGTGCTCGATCATTCCAATTCTCGAGTTGAAGCTCGGCCACACGACCGTCGGGCAGGACAAGCTGGATCACCTGACCAGCGTGGCGAATTTCGTCAGCGAGACGGCGAACCTGTCGTTGCCCAACGACCGTCCGTTCGTCGGCCGCAGCGCGTTCGCGCACAAGGGCGGCATCCACGTCAGTGCCGTGCTCAAAGAAGCTTCGACGTACGAACACATCGATCCCGAGAGCGTCGGCAACCGTCGACGCGTCCTGATCAGCGACCTCTCGGGCCGCAGCAACATTACCTATAAGCTGGCAGAGAAGGGGCTCGACAAGCAGCTCGACGATTCCACGCGCCGGCAGTTGCTCGACCGCATCAAGCAGCTTGAGTTCGAAGGCTACGAACTCGAGTCCGCCGAGGGCACTTTCGAGTTGTTGGTGCGCGAAGTGCTGCAGCCGGACCACTTCTTCTTCGAGCTGGAGCACATGAAGCTGGTCAACGAGAAGAAGGCCGGCAAGCGCACGCAGTGCAAGGTCGACATGAAGGTGCGAGCCCGCGACGGCATACATTCGGCCGAGGTCGAAGCATCGGGGCCCTTCGACGCCATGGCGCAGTGCCTGCGCAAATGCCTGTCGCACACCTATCCGGCTGTGGCCGATATTCGGCTGGTGGACTACAAAGTGCGCGTGCTCGAACCCAATCGCGGTACCGCGGCCAAGGTACGCGTGTTGGTCGAGTGGAGCGATCACGAGAGCAACTGGACGACGGTCGGCGTGTCGGACGATGTGCTCGAAGCCAGTTGGAATGCGCTGGTCGATTCGATTCGGCTCGAGTTACTGCGGTTGGCCGAGCACGACATCGAATTCGACAAGACAGTGGTAGATTCCTCCTGGGGGGTATAGCGTAAGCCTCTTGTCCTGCCGGCTCGCGATTCCCCACGAGCCAGATCATCGAATTGGCTCGCTTGTGCTGTTCACTCGCCTTGTGTTCGAAGAACCGCGCAGCGATACTCGACGGGCACGGCAGACGCGTTGCCCGCCTCCGCTCGGCGTTACTTCAACCGGTAGACATCGAGCGAACTTCTGCCTTCGGGGTTGGGAAACGACCACATCAACCGCGCATTCGGTTGGCGGTGCTTGACGGCGCGCTCGCTTGCGTAGTCGGAGTCAGTCACGTAGAAGACCCTCGTTAGGCGGGTGGTGTCGAGTACGCCCCCTTTGACCCGCTCGTGGTGGGACTTCATTAGCTCGACTTGCCCCGGCGGCAAGATCGGGTTCGTGGCCGAGAGTTGCGTCCACCAGGCTTCGTAGACACGGATGCCGGCTTTGCCGTTCAGGTAGGCGAACATGGCGTCGGCGGGCACGCCCCAGATGGCATCGGTGAGCAGCACGAGCGGACCGTTCGATCGTGCCTCGCCGCGCAGGGTATCCACGGCCTGCCCGACGTGATGGCCGACGTGGGGATAGGAGCCGAAGAACATCCCCGAGTCCCCTTCAGGCAGATGGGCGGCCGGGTCCTTCAATACCTGGAGTGATTGCAGCGCCATCGGTCCCGCGATCACGAAACCGGCAGCGGCGAGGACAGCGACGGGGACGCGAGGCGGAAGATTCCGCTTCTGCAACTCGTCCCACAGGCGCGCCAACCCCATGGCCGTCAGCAGTAGCCAGGGCCAGATATGGGGGTAAGGATATCGACTGGGGAACATTTTGAGAACGAATATCTGAAAACCGAGCGGTACCAGCGCCATCGAGGCAACCACCCAGGTCGCCGCGTGGCGCTTCCAACTCAGGTAGAGCAACGCGGCGAAACCAGCCAGGGTAGTCGGCCAGGTCAGGTAGGGGCCCGCGTACTCGAACATCTTGGTGGCATTCTGCCGCGCCCTTACCATGGGGTTCTGCCATAGTTCGGCGGGCGTGACGAAGAAGCTCGTCTGGTGCAGAATCATGTTGCCGCTCTCAAACGTTGGCGCGGGTGGTTGCGAGACAGCGGAGACAAGCGGGAAGACAACGGCCACGCCGTAGATGATCGCCAAGCTTCTTGCAAGCCGCCCGACCGGCCGCCGGGCCAGCCACAACCCACAAAGCGCGGGAATAAACGAGAACAGCAGAGCGGTCGTCTTCGTAAAGAACCCAAGCCCGAGCGCCAAGCCGGCCACAATCATCCAACGGGTGTTGGCCGTTTGCGATTGGAAACCGCGGACCGAGGTGTAGACAATCAGCGCGCCGAATAGATTCACCAGCGCCTCGCCGTAGGCCAAACGGTCGTAGACCATCGCCCAGGGCAGAACGGCATAGAGGAAAGCGCCGGCGAGCCCGGCCCGCGCTCCCGAGAGATCTCGGCCGATCGCGTAGATTGTTAGTGTCGTGAGGACACCGGCGAAGACCGAGATTATGCGCCCGGCGAAGAGAGGGTCGCCATCCGAGACGAAACGCGTCAGCGCGATGATCCAGTAGCTGAAGGGCTGCTTTCCGTCGAGAAGAGAGACGAACCATTGCCCCTGGTTCTGGATGATCTCACCCCAGCGAAGATAGATCGCCTCGTCGGTGATGATCGGGAAATCGTCGATGAGGTAGGAGGCGCGCAGGGCTGCGGCCAACAATAGAACGGCGAGGAGCACCAGCCGCTGCCCGGTGAAGAAAGCGGTAAGGCCGGCTTCCCTCGCCCGCGGCGGTCGCCTTGGCGTGCCTTGCTTCGCCTTGGCTTTTGCTTTTCGCCGCTCAGGCGCTTGTCGAGGTTGGCGGGCCATGGGCCACCGACCCGCTAGTGTATCAACCGCCCTCCCGGACTCATGAGGGCTGCAAAACCTGCAATCACTAGCGTTATTTCAGTTGATAGACGTCAATGAAGTGCCGGTCGTCGGGTTTGGGGAACGAGGCGACGAGCTTCGCGCCCGGCTGCCGGAACTGGACCTCGGCCTTGGTCTTGTGGAACGTGTCGGTGACGTAGAACACGCGCGAGACTTTCGAAAAGTCGATCACGCCTGCATTGACTCGTTCGTAGTGTGACCTCATGATGTCGGCCGGGCCCGGCGGTAGGATGGGGTGGTTGGGCGCGAGTTGCATCCACCAGGCCTCGTAGACGCGGATGCGATGACGCATGTTGAGGTAGGGGAACATGGCGTCAGCCGGCGGACCCCAGATCGCGTCGGTCAGCAGGACGAGCGGTCGTTGCCGGGCCTGGGAGATCAAGTACTCGATCGCCTCACGGTTTCCAAAGCCCACATGCGCGTGGGACCCAAGGAAGCCGGTCACATCGCTTGCGTGTAGAAACTCGCGTGGCGAGCGGATCATGCCTTGGGCCTGATAGAGCATCGGGCCGGCCACGAACAGCGCGGCTGCCGCGGCCACGCCACGCCGAGTTGCGACCGAGTCGAGCCGTCGAAGGTAACGGTCCCGAACATCCGAGGCTGCCAGGCCGATCACCACCAGCCACGGCCAGAAATGCGGAAACGCCCAGCGGGTCGGGTACATCAGCGACAGGATGACGCACTGTACCACCAGCGGCGGCACGGAGATTGAAATCAACACCCACGGAACGAAGGACCTCCTCCAAGAGAGATAGAGCAGGGAGGTCAACCCCGCCAGCGCGACGGGCCACGTCATGTAGGAACCGATGTAGCCGATCAGTAGACGCGCGTTCTTCGACGCCGCCCTGAAGGGATTTCGCATGAGTTCATCGAGTGGAACGTAGAACTGCTTGTGATGGAGCAGGGTGTCATGCGTATCGAGAGTGGGGGCCTCGGGCATCGCGGCCCAGTTTACGAAAACGAAGACGCCCGCGATTCCATACATGAGCCCCCAGCGAGCGAGTAGGCTTCTGCCTTGTCCACGCCCGAGCCACAAGCCCGCTATCACGGGGAAATAGATGAAAAGTAGCGTGGTCTGTTTTGTGAAGAGAGCTAGGCCTAGGGCGAGCCCGGCGGCGATTTCAGGCGTCCAGCTCTTCTTCGGCTCGCCGAACGCCAGCAGGGCTGTAAGGGCGATGGCAATGCCGTTGAGGTTCACGAAGGCTTCGGTGTAAGCCAGCCGGTCGTAGAGCAGCGCAAAGGGAAACACCGCGTACAGCGAGGCGCTGATGAGCCCCGCGGTGTCGCCCCCCAGTCGCTTGCCGATGGCGAACACACCAACCGTGCTGAGCAAGCCGACCCCGACCGAAACGAGCCGCCCTTCGAGCAGCGGGTCCCCGCCGAAGATCATGCGGACCACCGCCAGCACCCAGTACTGCAACGGCTGCTTGCCGTCCAAGAGCGAGATGAACCATTGCCCTTGATGCTCGATAATCTCCGCCCAATGCATGTAGATGCTCTCATCCACAAGGACCGGGAACATCTCCATCAGCCGTGTAACACGCAGCAAAAAGGCGAGCAAGAGAATCGCCACCATCGTCCAGCGGCCACGCGCAGTCTCGGGCCCCAACAGGCGGAGGACAGCGGCGAACTTGGCTGATCGGGAAGATAGCAGTCCGCGGGAGGTCTGCGAGCGGGCGGGGCCGGAGGGCTCACGCTGGGAAGGATTCTTCTTTCGAGGGAGCTTGCGTCGTGTCCGATCGGTTCTGGGCGGGTGATGCTGCCGTGGCATTAGCATCCGAAGCGCCAGTCTAGCATCGACCGACCCAGCACCAGCGGCCTGCGCGCGCCGAACGCCGAAGAGCTGTGAGCAGCCGCCGCCCCGCCGCCGGGCCCCCTAGAGCTGAAACGGAAAGACGAACGAGCCCAGTAGGTACACCAGTACCGGGACCAGCACGAGCGCGATTGCATCCAGAGCTACGCCCGCCCGGAACATCTGCGGTATGGTCACCCACCCGCTGCCGAAAACGATCGCGTTCGGTGGAGTGGCCACCGGCAGCATGAAAGCGAACGAGGCCATGATCGCCGCCGGGATCAGCAGCAGGTAAGGATGAACGCCAAGCTCGACCGCGGTCTCGGTGATCACGGGCGAAATCATCAGGACGGTGGCGATGTTCGAGGTCGTCTCGGTCAACAGGACCGCGAGCAAGCAAGTCATCGGAATCAAGACCCACACGGGCGTGCCCTGCAGCATCGACATCTGCGAGCCGAGCCAACGGGCCAGTTCCGTTTCCTGAATGCCCGCCGCCAGTGCGAACCCGCCGCCCAGAAGTATGACGATGCTCCACGGTATGCCGCTCTGGATCGTCTGCCAGTCCATCACAAAGCGCTCTCGGCGGCCTCGCCACTCGATTCCGCCGGAGCGCGCCGTCGGCAGCAGGCACAGCACGACGCCCATAGTCATCGCCACCGTGGCGTCATGGATGTCTGAAGGGCTCGCGAAGGCGCTCGACCACCCGGGAATGGTCACTCCACCCAACTCCAACGGCCGCCGGAAGATCCACAACACCGCCGTGGTCGCCGACACGGCCAGCACCATCTTTTCGGGGCGCTTCATCGGCCCTAGTTTGCGCAGTTCGTTTTCGATGATCGTCTGGCTGCCGCTAAACCTGATTCGGTTCAGCGGCAAATCGGCGCCGAAGCGGCAGAGGTAGGCCCACATGATCGGCACGAAGAGCACGACGAGCGGAATGCACACCAGGCTCCAGTCCATGAAGCCGATCGGCGGCTGGTCGGGAAAGCGAGTTTGCGCGAACCCGAGGAACGCAACCGTTGTCGGCGATCCGATGATCGTCCCGAGGCCGCCCACGCTCGCTGAGTAGGCGATGCCAAGCAGCAGCATCAACCCGAACGTCGTCTTGACCCGCGCCGGGGTCTCGTCCGACCTCTCGCCGTCGATCTCGGCGAACTCCGACAACTGCGTCACCACCGCCATCGCGATCGGGAGCATCATCATGGTCGTCGCGGTGTTCGAAATCCACATCGAGAGGAAGGCCGTAGCGATCATGAATCCCAGCATCAGCCGCGCCGGCTCCGTCCCGACGCGCGCGATGGTATGGAGGGCTATACGGCGGTGCAGGTCCCACTTCTCCATCGCCAGCGCGATGATGAAGCCGCCGATGAACAGAAAGATAATGTGGTTCGCGTAGTGCGGGGCGACCTGACTGCTGGGCATGATGCCCAACAGGGGTACGAGCGCGACCGGCAGCAACGCGGTGACCGCGATGTGGACTGCCTCGGTAATCCACCACGTCGCCATCAGGGCCCCGACGGCGGCCATGCGTTGACCCTCCGGCGTGAGGGCCTCGGGACGCGGCGACAACAGGATGACCACGAACAATGAAACGCCCGTGATCAAGCCGACGCGATGACGTAGGCCGTACTCTCCCGCTTCCGCCGCCAACTGCAACCCCCTGTTCCCAGTCTGTTCCCTGACCGATGGAAAACGCCCGCTCCCAAACAAGTACATCACCCTATCACGGGCCGCCCACGCCGGGCAGGTGTTGGTCCACGTGACGCGTCTTTTTTGGAGTGGGTTGCGTGGTTGGACCGCTATGTCGTGCCGACGTCGGCTCGTTCCGAGCGCCAGGCCTCGAGGCCCGCCGCGCCGATCAATCCCATCAACGCGGCCGTCACCAACGCGGACGTGGGGAACCCCGCCAACACGGCCAGATGCATGGGTAGCGCCAACAGAAGGAAGGCCGAAACCTTGACCAGACGCCGGTTTGAAATCGCGGTCAGGGTGAGGGCTGCTGGAAGCGTGATCACCAAGTCGGGCAAGTAGGCGTGGATGCTCAGCAGGAAACCCGCAGCCAGCATGAGCGAGAAGGCGTAGTCGAAGCTCATTCGTCGGGAGACCATCCAGACCGTGGCAACTACCATCGCCGTAATCAAAATTTCGAGCACAGTTCCTCCGGGGATTTGCGCCATCACACCGTGCAGGTTAGCCATCTGGTCCGTCTTCGGCGAGAACTCGGGATTCAGAGCCGACTCCACGAACTGCGCCGGCCAAATCCAGCCGGCTACGGTAAACGAAACGGCAGCCAACACCGCCCCTCCGCTTGCCAGCCCCCCGGCGAGACGCCACTCCCGGCGGGCGACAATCAACACCGGCACCAGCAGGAACAGGTGAAACTTGATCGCGCAAAGGCTCAATACAGCGCCGGCCCAAAACGTGCTGCCTCGCCGGTAGAGAACCATTGTTCCAAGAATGAAAACGAGCAGGAAGGTACAGTCTTGCCCGTTGGCGATGGAGGTGAATGCCGGAAGCGACATCGCGGCCAAGAGTACCTTCAACTGTCCGCCGGGCGGGTGCCAGAAAACGACAAACGCCACGAAGGCAGCCAAGATGGCGACTTCCCAGATCACATACGCCGACAGGTAGGGCAGCCGGCTGAGAGGCCACAGAAAGGCGGCATGAAACGGCAGCCGGATGTATCCGTGCTGGTCGGAGAAAACGCCATTGGCCTTGATGGCCTCTTCGTTGAGCCGTTCACGATTGTAGAGATCACCCGTATCAAGCAGCCGCGCGCCGCCATAGAACGGCAAGAAGTCGTTCTTGCCGCTGAAGGTCAACTCCTGGTAGGGCGTGAGAAGCACCACCATGAAGCACAGAACGACGACCGTGACAATCGCGATGGTCCAGGAGTCTTTCACCGAGTCTAGGGACTATACCACTGCGCGCGGAGCTTGCCCGTAAGCCAGATCCGCTACACCTTGCACAGTTTCGTCACCCAGCCGCGGCGGCCTGGAGGATTCGGCGGCCTGTGCTGGGTTGAGTACTTTTCGTCACGGCCTGAATTCTACCGCACCGCTCGGGTGGAGCATCTCGAGGAATCGGATCTAGAGATCGTTTGCGACCAATTCCAATGGCTTGAGGTGGTATCGTTTCCGAAGACTTGGGGCGGCTCATTCATGTTCCCGACGATGACATCAATATCGCTGTCACCGTCGTGGTCGCCGATAGCGGCGATAGCGGCGCCGCGACTGGACTTCTTATCGAGGCAGGGCTACACTACGCACATTGCCCAGCGTAGGCTAAGCCCGTGCCTCCCGAACCTACGCCGCCGGCTGTTCGATCGCAATGGAATTCCTCGTTGCCGGTGAGGCGCACTTGGAGAATTGGATCATGCGTGTTCGAAGACTCCCAGCACTCGCTGCCATCGTGCCGCTGCTGCTCGTGTTGTGCTGCTCCCAATACGAGGAAAGCCCCCCCTCGTCCGCGGCGGGTCCCTCTTCGGAGGGTGAGGCCCACTCACTCGAACTGCGCCCGCAGCCCTGGCAACGGCGCGGCGAGCCGATTCTTTCGATCGAGACGACGAAGCAAGCCTGGTCGAAGACGATGCTCTACAGCCCAAGCGTGGTGTTTGTGGACGGCGTTTTCAAGATGTGGTACGTGGGATCAGCGGGAGACTATAAGCGCGAGCACGGCGTCTTGAACATCGGTTACGCCGAGTCACAAGACGGTGTCCACTGGAAAGCGCACCAAGGAAACCCCGTCCTGCGAGGCAAGGACATCCCGTTCGCGCCGGATTTCCAGACGCCGTACGTGCTCTTTGACCAAGAGGAACAAATCTACAAGATGTGGTTTATCGGTATGTACATTGATTCCGAGCGGATGGATCAAACACTGGGCTATGCCACCAGCGCCGACGGGATTAGCTGGAATGTCCATCCGGAACCGCTGTACTGGTCCGGACGATCACCTTCGGTCATCAAAGAAGGTCCGAACCGCTATCGCATGTGGATGAACTCCCGGCCTTCGCGCGATACCGACGACATGGTCTTGTATGGATACATCTACGAGTTCACGTCGTCTGACGGTATCCAGTGGGAGCGCGGCGAGGAGCCTGTGATTCTCCCGTCCGGTAAAGCATATCAGGGCGTGATCTACCCCTACGTTCTAAAAGAGCAAGAGACCTTTCATATTTGGTACGGCTCTTACGAAGAATCGCTCGAGAGGTTTCACCTCTACAGCGCAACGTCGCAAGACGGCTCTGATTGGACGCTACGCCACGACAACGCGGCGTTCTCCGCGCGGGACGATGCTGAGGCATTCGACGCGAAGTATGTGTCAACGCCCTGGGTTGTGAGCCTCAAAGACCGGTACCTGTTGTACTACTCCGCCAGAGACAACAGGACGGTGGACGGGGGCAACATCTATCAGCACATCGGGCTGGCGGAGATTCCCAAACCCAACTGAAGCTGGGGCGTAGGCGGAGCCGCCCCGCGGACGCGGGGCGGCGACACTGTTGAGATCAAGACCGAGCTAGCGCTCAATAGATGAACTTCAGCCCAAACTGCATCTGGCGGGCGGACTTGGCGCTGGAGATCACACCCGTCGTACTAAGCCCGGCATTGGTGACGGGATTATTGAAGTTGACGTGATTGGGTGCGTTGAACATCTCCCACCGGAACTGCACGAACTTGTCTTCGCGGATGTAGAAGTTCTTCATGAGACCGAAGTCAAGGACGTGCTCGCCGGGACCATCGAGTATCCCTAGCGCCGAATTGCCGAAGGTGAAATCGGCGGGTCTGGAGAACGCGTCTTTGTTGAACCAAGCAGCCGTGCTCGGATTGGAAGCTTCCGCGTTCCCCGAGACATCCGCCCGTGTGCTCCTGCCGTTACCGAGCGTGGCTCCCGGCTGCCCGATGCTGAGCGGAGAACCCGACCAAAAGCGGTAGATCCCGGTCGCCTGCCAGCCACCCAAGATCGCGTTCACGACCGGGTTTGCGTCGGACAGGAGTTTTCTGCCCCGCCCGATGGGCATTTCGTAGACGGTGTTGAACGCAAAGATGTGAGTTCGATCGTTGCTGTTGCGACCGCGGTTGTAACTGTCCGGGGCGTGGGGCTCCCTCGCCGCTTGCTCCATGTGCCTGCCCAACGCGTAGGCCAGGGTAAACAGGAATCCGTCGGTGAAACGCCGTTCCCACTTGGTATGGAGGCCGTTGTACCAGGTATGGCCGATGCCCTCGTAGACCCGCAGACCGGTGCTGAAGAACGGGAAGGGCGCGGCCGCCTGGAGGTTGTCGTACTGACCGGGAGGGGGAACATTGACGAAATTGCCGGCGTTGTTCCAGAAGTTGTTGACGCGATTCCCAACGTAGGAGACGGTTAGAGCGGAGCTGCCCGGCATCGCTGTCTGAACCGACGCATTCCATTCGTGCGTGGTTTGGATCTCGATGTCCCATGCCGGGCCCACCACCGTCGGGGCGAGGAAGGCGCTCGGGTCATCCGGGAAGGCGTCCTCCCAACTCTGGTTGGAAGTCCTCGAGAAGGTCGCTGACTCGAAGTTCCAATACGGTGGGCCGATGATGGCGGAGGCGGCGCGGTTCCCGTTACCGATTCCAAACGGGAAGATGCCGTAGCCGCCTCGGACCACCAGATCGGAGTTGCCCGTGGGCCGCCAAGCGACGCCCAGACGCGGTGAGATCACCCCCTTGGGGTCGAACAGACCGTGCGGCACTCCCGCCTCGGTAGCGGACACCCAATGGTCTTTGGAGAACTCAGCCAAAGCCGTCGCAACCGGCTGTGCGGTGAGATCAACCTGCCCGTCGGGGGTCTCGCCGGCGATCGCTTTGCCAATACGCGGATCAAACGTGGCCTGATTCCCGCGCAGGGCCGCCTTCGCATGCCAGTAGTCGAACCGCACACCCAGATTGAGCGTTAACTTCCGGTTCACCTTGAACGAGTCGTTGAAGAAGGGCGCCGTATAGGGCGAATCGGACATGCCGAAGCTCTGAATGGGAAAGTTCCGACGGGCGCGGTTGACCAATCCGAGAGCGTAGTCCGCGAACCCGTCCCCGGTGTATTGGCCGTTGAACCTCATGTTCCCCCTGGCACAGCAAGAATCGTGCTGGCTTGCCGTGGAGCGGTTGTTGTGGTGGACGCCGATGCTGAGCGTGTGGCGGCCGCGAACCAGATTCAGCGTCGCTCTTGAGTCAAAGCCCCACGTCTTGTGGAAACCGTCCCGAGGCGAAGCGAACGCCGTATAGCCGGTTACGCTGAGCGAGGGCAGCCCCACGTGTTCACTTCGACCCTCGGTTTGAAATCCTCGGATACCGGCCTGCTCGGTGAGATTGCCGATATCGGCGCCCGTGTGGGAGCCGTCGAAGTTATTGATATTGCGCAGATAGCCCATGCTCAAGTTCAGCAGGGTCGTGGGGTTGACGGTCCAGTTGTAGTGAAGGCCGATATTGTCTTGATCCGACTTGTCGGTGTTGGTGATGTCTGGCCGAGCTTGGGGATCGACAAGGTCGTGATTTGACGCTATCCAGCGCCCGTAGATGCGATGATTGTCGCTGATCTGATGATCGATCCGCGCGAGGAACTCCCAAAGGTTGTCCGGTCGTGGCTCCACATGACGGAAGCGGTTGTTGGGAGAGTTCGGCAGGAGGAAGTCATTGAAGAAAAACTGCGACGCACCGGAGAACATCGACTGCGGGATCTGGTTGTTCACAAACAGATCGCCTGTGAAGGGGTCGGTGATCGTCTTCGAGAGGCTCGAGAAATCGCCTTGGAGCATCCCCGGCGCTATCGTGGCGCTGTTGTAGAGATCTTCGCGCCGACGGCGCGTGTACTCGTTGGAGAGGAAAAAGTGGGTGCGGTTACGAACGACGGGGCCGCCGGCGGTGGCGCCAAATTGATTTTGGACAAAGTGGGGTATCCATTTGACTCAGGTGACCACAACATACTGTGGTTGGCCATTGGCGGCCCCCGGAAAGGCTTGCCGATAGCACCACGTTTCCAAGCCTGCGATGGCCATGGCGCGTGCGTAATCCTTGATCGGCCCGAAACGCAGCCTCGTGGCCCAATTGCCTGCAGACCGGCGTCTGGCGCCCCAGGGTGCATTCTGGGTGCAGTGTGCTGGCGTCCATGGATCGACCAAACCACAACGCCTAGGGGCTACCTGAGTCAAGTGGATACCCCATTTGGACAAACTTCGGCGTTGAGTTCGCGAAGGTGTTGCGGGCGTCGAGGCTCTCGTTGCGTAGAAACTCCCATATCGCCCCGTGGAAATCGTTCGTGCCCGACTTGATCACCATGATCATCTGAATCGGGTTGCGGCCGTTTTCGGCGCTGAAGCTGCTGGTCTCGACGCTGAACTCGGCGATGGTGTCAACATTCGGGATGGTAATGCCCCGCTCGTTCATCGACGCGTTGGCGCTGAGGCCGTCAATCAGAAACTCAGTGTTTTCCAAGGGAATACCCGCGCCCTGTGCCGCGTTCCCCCGTTCACCGGTGTTCTCCCTGCCGCTGTAGCGCATGCCCGGCACCAAATTCACCAGCTCGGCGGGGTTTCGTCCGTTGATGGGCAGGTCGGTAATCTGGCGCGCCTCGACCGTGCCGGTGACGGAGCTTTTCTCGGTCTGGATCAACTCGACGCCGGCGCTTTCGACGGTAATCTGCTCGGTCACGTCGCCGACCTCGAGCGCCGGACTCACCCGCAGCCGTTGGCCGACGATCAGCTCGGCGCTCTCGATCGTCCAGGTCTTGAAGCCTTCCAACGTCACCGAGACGTTGTAAATACCTCGGTTCAAGCCCAGGACCTCGAAGATCCCCACCTCGTTGGTGGTCGTTGTGAGGCTTTGCCCCGTTTCGACGTTCGTGATCACAACCTCGGCGCCCGGTATGACGGCGCCTGTCGTGTCAGTGGCTACGCCCAGAATGGAACCCTGTGTACCGAGCTGCGCGGAAAGCTGGGAAACACCCAGCAGAAACAGAACTGCGAAAAGCGTAACGGACACCCTCGTTCTCATGGAACTCCCCCTGTCGCGGCGGATCCCGGGAAGTGGGTTCCACCTGCTTTGAAGCGTTTGCCCCTCGCTCTGCTGATTCTCACAGAGCGCACCATCTTGAAGGTACCCATAAAGGACCCTGAAGCGTCCCATGCGGACCCTCCGTCGCATGCTCGAGAACCTCGGACTGATTTCACCAGGCTCTTGATCAGGATCTACCCGGTCGGGCCGATCCCCTCGATCCCCTGTATGTAAACAGCTATTATTCCGCCCCTCAAGAGCGGCTGTCAAGCCTGCAAGGGGGAATAAATGTGAATGGCCGTTGGCGCGTAGGAGGCTTACCTCAAGACACGACGAAGTGGTCACGGAGGTCGCTAGCCGTTCTTCCAGCCCGGCCCGCGAACGACTCGGCCGGGCTTTGCGCCAGTGTGCTCGCCGTCTCGCAGCACCGGGACCCCGTTGACGATCACGTGGAGGATGCCCGTGGAGTACTGGTGTGGATTCTCGTAAGTGGCGTGGTCTTGGGCGGTCTCGGGATCGAAAACGACGATGTCGGCGAAGTGCCCCTCCTTCAACATGCCGCGGCGGTCGAGCCGAAGCGTCTCCGCCGGCAGAGATGTCATCTTGCGGATGGCTTCTTCGATCGTCAAGACGTTCTCTTCCCGCACGTACTTCGCCAACACGCGCGGAAAGCTGCCGTAGGCACGGGGGTGGGTATGCGATTGGATGAAGATGCCTTCGGTGGCCAGCGAAGGCGAATCAGTACAAAAACTCAACCAGGGCACGGCCATCTTCTTGCGCACGTTCTCAGGGTTCATCGAGTAGGCAACGGACATGACCCGGGTGTTGTCCCTTACGATCAGGTCCATGGCGGCCTCCTCGGGCGAGGTGCGCCATAGCTCGCCGATTTGAGCGACGGTCTTCCCATTCAGGTGCCTCAATTCGGGGCTCTTCAGACCGACCACCATGTAACCGGTGGGACCACCCACCGCCCGGTACAGGTTCTCCCACTCATCCGAGGGCTCGAGCATCTCGCGGGCCACCCGCTTGCGAATCTCTGGATCCTGGAGCCGTTTGACTCGCTCTTGCTGACCACCTTCGCCTACCCAGGGAGGCATGGCGGCGGTGAGTCCGCCACAACCCGCATGGTAGGGGTACACGTCGCCCGTGATCTCGAGGCCGTCGGCTCGGGCCTTGCCGACAAGCTCGACGGCCGGGTCAAGCAAGTGAACGTTCTCCCGGCCCACGACGCCGAAGTGATAGACCTCACCTCGAATCCCGGCGTCTCGAGATATCGTGATCAGCTCTTCGATAGCGTCGAGGAAGCGTGCTCCTGTAAACCGCAAGTGAGAGATGTACAGACCGTCGTAGCCGGTCGCCGCTTTGGCCAGCTCCGTTAGCTCCGCGGTATCAGCATAGGGCCCCGGCACTTGCATCAATGCCGAAGAGATGCCAACAGCACCTTCTTCCATGGCTTGCCGCACCAAGGCACACATGCGGTCCAGTTCAGCAGGGCTGGGTCGCCGATCCTCTTGCCCCAACTCGTGAATGCGTAGGGTCGTAGCACCGACAAACGAAGCGACGTTGGTCGAGACACCGCGTCTCTCGAGGTACTCCAGGTATCCCGCCAGCGTGGTCCACTCGAAGTCGAAGGGCAGCTCGCCACCCCGGAAGCCGAGATCGTCCCTGGTCTGATCGTTCACGGGGCCCATCGAGCGGCCTTCGCCCATGACTTCCAGCGTGATGCCCTGCCGGATGTCGCTTTGTGAGCGCCCGTCGACGATGAGCGATTCCTGCGCGTGGCTGAGGATGTTGATGAAACCGGGGGCGACCGCGAGACCCTGAGCATTGATCTCGACTTCCGCTTGTGCGTCGGGCAACGTGCCGATCGCGGCGATCCGGTCGTCCTGAAGCGCGACATCACCATGAAACGGCGGTGCGCCGCCGCCGTCATAGATCGTGCCGTTGCGGATGAGAATGTCGCATTCGATAGGCATGGTGAATGGTGCGGAAGGGAGTGTGATGCGAACAGTGTAGCGGCTGACACCCTGAGATTTCTCTTGGCGACCTTGGCGGTTCTTAACGCCGTGGCGAGAAACTCCCATGCCGGCGCGTCACCGGCACCTCCGGCCGGATCGCCAGCCAGCACAACGAACCGGCGACGTGGACCGCGGCAAACACGTAGATGACTTGGTTCCAATCGCCGCCGGAGCGCTCAATGTCTCCGATCAGGTACCCGAGCGCTGCCGCCATCGCGAACGCGCCCCCGGTGCTCGCCATGTTATTCACGCCGATCACGACGGGAGTTTGGTCTCCGGCCACGTCCATCGTAATCGCCCAGGTCGACGAGTACGCCAGTCCGGAAAAAAAGGCGGCGCCGGCGATGACCGCCACGACCTGTGCAGGGGTGGACGCCCCAGCCGCGAACAAGCTGCACAACCCGCACAGACCTAGCGCCACCGCAGCGACACCACAACGGCTGAGTCGCTTCGAATGAGTCCGCTTCAGCAACCAATCCACGATGACGCCGCCGGTCAGCGTACCGACAATCGTTGCGAGAAGCGGCGACATGTTCATCAGGCCGGAGTCCAGCCGTGTGACTCCGTAGCCTTTCTCAAGAAACGTAGGGAACCAACTGATGAACAAGCCATAGCCGGCTGATCGAAAGAAAGACTGGCCGCAGATGGCCCACATATTCAGCGAGGTCGCCACGGCGAGGGCAACCTCAGCCGTGAGCCGGGGTGGCTTGCTTCCGTCGGCGCTGCCAGACTCCTTGTGAACGCTGCCCGGCTCGGTGTCGCCGCCCCGCCCGGCCGCGATCAGGGCACACTCCTGTGGGTTCACCCAGGGATGGTCAGCGGGCTTCGTCCGTGCGAAAACGAAATACCCGAGGGCCCATACAACTCCAACGAGCGAGAAGAGGTAGTACACGGTGCGCCAATGAAGATGCTCGAGCATGACGGCCGTGAGGCCCATCGTAATCACCGCGCCAATCGACATGGCCGCCCCGATCGTCGCCCCGGCGAAACCCCTTCGACTCACCGGGATCCAATCGTGGAGGACCTTAGCCGTATTGGGGACCAGGCCTGCCTGCGCGGCGCCAAAAACCGCCCGCGAGACCATCATCGGGATGTAGCCCGAAACCGAACCGGTCCAAGCGGCAACCATCGACCACAACACGCTCAGCGAAGGAAGAGACAGCCGCGTTCCCAAGCGGTTGCCGAGTGCTCCGCTTGGCACCTGAAAAACGAAATAACCGATGTTGAAGACGGCCAGAATCCAGCCCATCTGCTCCGTGGTGAACTCGAGTTCGGCCTGAATGGTCGTAGTGGCGACAACAATGCAGTGGCGCGTCAGGTAAGCCGTCGACGCCGCCAGCGCCACCATGGCCAGGATGAAATAACGAATGGATGTGGGGCGGCCCGCCGACGCAGCCGTAGTGGCAGCCGAAGACTCCGCCTCTTTCAAGTCATTACCCATGGGTCGACGTTTCGGACACCGAACTTGTCAGCCACGAGAAGTCTCCCATAGGCCCGCCGATCTCGCGGCCCCTGATATTGAGAGCTTTCTCTTGGCGACCTTGGCAGTTCTTAGCGCCTTTGCGAGAAACTCCTTGCCACGCTAGGGCATCGACAAACCGCCGTTGATCTCGATTACCTGGCCGGTGATGTAGCTGCCGTCGTCGCTTGCGAGGAGCAGCACAGGGCCGACACAATCTTCGGGCAGCCCGTCCCGGCGCAGCGGGATCAGCTCGTCAGTCAGTTTGCGGTAGACTTCCGGCGGGGTCCAGCGCTCTTGTAGACGGGTGCGGATCACACCCGGTGCTATGGCATTGACCGTGATCCGGCGGCCGGCAAGTTCCTTGGCCCACTGGCGCACCATATTGTTGACCGCGGCCTTGGGCGCCGCGTAGCTGAGATTGCTGCCTCCTCCTGTGCGGGCGTTGATAGAGGAGTTTACGACGATCCTGCCAGTGCCCTCCTCCAAAGCCGGGATAGCATGCTTCACGCACAGGAAGACCGAGCTACAGTTAACGGCCAGCCCGTGGTCCCACTGATCCTTCGTCAGCTCCGTGGTCGGACCCATCACCGTCGGCCCGCCTGCGTTTGCGACGAGGATATCGAGACGGCCGAAGTGGTCTTTCGCGGCCGAGATCAAACCCTGGACCTCAGCCTCGCTGGTCACGTCCGCCCGAGTGGCGATCGCTGTTCCGCGTTGCTCTTTGATCTCGGCGACGAGCTCTTCCGCAGCCTGCCCGCTGGTGTGGTAGCCAACGACGACTGAGGCTCCGCAGCGGGCCAGGCCCAGAGAGATCGCTCGGCCGATGCCGGTGGCTCCTCCGGTCACGATCGCGCCTCTGCCCGCGAGATCGACTTGCATGGGTTTGGAAGGCATGGCTGGTTGGTGGAACCGTCTAGTGTACTACCCAGTTGGCCGTGTGGGGGATCGCCGCTGAGTCGGTTTGCTATGGCCGGCAGCCTGACTTCCGACCTCGGCGACTCTGCTACCATCGCTTCTCCGTCAAGCTAGGGGCGGAATCAAACAATCGTCGTGCCGCAAAGAGTGGTCCTTGCCGGACCGCGATGATTGTCGGTGAAGGGCGAGGGTTCTCGCAGGCATCATGACCTCGGACAGGGCCCAAGTCGGGTTTGCCTTCGCCCTCTATCTGGGCGTCACCTTTCTGCTCGCCTATCTCGCACACCGCCGAGCCAAGAAGGGGCGCTTTCTCGAAGATTTCTTCGTTGCCGGCCGGGAGATCGGACCCTGGGTGCTAGCGCTCACCTGGATCGCCACGTCAGCCAGCGGCGGAACGTTCATCGGCGCGCCCTCGCTGGCACACCGTTACGGATGGACCCTGCTTCTGTGGATCTCCTCTCTGATGGTGGTCGCGACCGTAGGTATGGGGGTGCTCGGCAAAAGAGTTGCGGAGTTAGGGAGGCGGACCGGCGCCCTGACCTTTTCCGATCTTTTGCGTGACCGCTTCGAGAGCAATACCATCGGCACCATCTCCGGCATCGCCATCATCATCCTTTACACCGCTTATATGGTGGCCCAGTATATTGCGGGTGCGCGCCTGGTGGAGGCCGTGGCGGGTATCCCTTACGTTTGGGGAGCGTTGGGCTTCGCCGTGACAGTTAGCCTCTATACCGCCTACGGGGGCTTTCGAGCAGTTGCATGGACCGATAGCTTTCAGGCGTTGGTCATGCTGGCAGGTGTGCTGGTCACGGTGTTCTTCGCCGTTCGGCAGGCTGGTGGTATGCCCGCCGTGTTCGACAGCCTGGTCGAGCAATCACCCGACTTGGTGCGTGCGCCGGGAGCAGAGCAGTTCTTACCGTTGCCGGCGGCGATCTCTTTCTTTCTCATCTGGCCATTGGCGAACCTGGCCCAGCCCTCCCTGATGACGCGTTTTCTAGCCGCCAAGGACACGCGGACTTTGAAAAAAGCTTCGTTTCTTATTGGTCTCTACATTCTGCTGCTGTATCCCGCCATATGGGGTATCCACTTGACTCAGGTAGCCCCTAGGCGTTGTGGTTTGGTCGATCCATGGACGCCAGCACACTGCACCCAGAATGCACCCTGGGGCGCCAGACGCCGGTCTGCAGGCAATTGGGCCACGAGGCTGCGTTTCGGGCCGATCAAGGATTACGCACGCGCCATGGCCATCGCAGGCTTGGAAACGTGGTGCTATCGGCAAGCCTTTCCGGGGGCCGCCAATGGCCAACCACAGTATGTTGTGGTCACCTGAGTCAAATGGATACCCCACTTCCCGCCATTATGACCCTCGGAGTCGTCAGCCGAGTCTTGGTCCCCGACCTCGAAGCTCCCGACCACGCGATTCCCGCGGTCATTCTGGCCACCGTCCCGCCGCTGCTCGCGGGACTGGTGCTGGCGTCGCCGCTGGCGGCCATCATGTCGACGATTAGCTCGTTCTTGCTCGTTTCAAGCAGCGCGATCGTGCGCGATCTCTATCAGCGCAACGTGAAGCATGAGATTTCGGAACGTGGCGCCCGCCGGCTGACTCACGCATCGACTTTTGTCCTGGCGGCGGTCGCCCTGGGTTTCGCGCTGCGCCCGCCGGAGTACCTGCAATACATCGTGGTGTTCTCGGGCACCGGGTTAGCGGCCACCTTCCTATGGCCCACTTTGCTCGGGATCTACTGGCCCAGGATGAACAAGGCTGGTTGCCTGGCGGGCATGCTGACGGGCTTTCTTTCCTTTGTGGCTCAGTATGCGGCTTTCGGAACCTTGAGTTTTGGCGGTTTCGATCCGTTCATCTGGGCTGTGCTGATGTCACTGGTGGTGTCGGTGGGAGGCGCCTGGATGACCGCACCCCCGCCGGAGGGCGTGCGGCGATCGTATTTCGGGTACGGGGCGTACGTCCGATCTAGACGACTGCTTTGGCCGTTGCCAGGGCGAAGCGCAAGCTCACGCTTGAGGCTCTGCTTGGCGGTTCGCACTAGGAGTCTAGCCCGTGCGGGAAGCGCGGACTTCCGTCCCCGCCTCTGAAGTCGTGGGTGGCACGGCTGCGGCGGGGCGGGCGCTACTGCTTTCCTCGTTCCGGTTTAGGTAAGGATTTGAGGGCTTCACTTACGGAACCGGGACATTACGGAGTCGTGACCCATGTGATACATTCATGTTGGGTTAAACGACGACCCGTCAATGATCATGGCTTGGAGACACAGGGGAGGTCCGGGCAGTAGATCGCTTGCGGTTCCTACAGCCGTACTGCCGGCTTGCCACCCACACCGGGTTGTTGCTCCGAACCCGCCTGCCACTCGTCGGACCGCCGACGTTTTTCGGTTTGGCCTGCGCCTTTGGTGCTTGCTTCTGATCGCACTCGCCCCCGGAGTCTTTCTCGGTCGGCCGCAGGCTGGGCCGCTCCCGGAACCCAAGCTGCTTTCTGCATTTCCGATGGGAGGCAATCCCGGAAAAGAATTAACTGTGGAGGTGCGAGGGACCGCGCTGGAAGGCGCCTACGCTGCTCGGTTCGATACCGACAAGTTGAGCGCCGACATCGAGCGTGTCGAGCCCATCGAGCCGGCGGCCGAGGGTAAGAAGGCGAAGCCAAGGGCGCCAGACCGGAAGTACGAGGCCGTGCTTCGGCTGCGCATTCAGGATTCGACAGAGGCCGGTTTGTACTGGATGCGCCTGGTTACGCCGAATGGTTTGACGGACGCGTTACGGTTCCGCGTGAATCGCGATCCGGTGATTGAGGAGGTTGGGAAGCCGCATTCCGATCCTCAGTTGGCACAGCGGTTGGACGAGTTTCCGGTGGTTGTCAACGGAACGTTCAGCCGGAAGGCCGAGGCCGACTATTACGAATTCGAGGCCTCCGCGGGAGAGCGGCTGCGGTTTGAAGCCTACTCCGGCTCCGCCGCGACCGACCCGGTACTGACGCTCTTTGCACCGACGGGGAGTTGGCACAACCCGGCTCGCCTGACGCGCCTGGCCTACAACGACGAGCCGACTCACTACCCCGACCGTTCCAATGAGCCGCGGATTACCTACCAATTCCACGAAGCCGGGCGATATCTTTTGCGCGTCGAGCCCTTCAAGGGTGGCGGGGGACCGGATCACGTATACCAGCTTCGAGTGGTTCGGCCAACTGCCGATGGGGAGACTGAAAAGCACCGGACTCGCTACTTCTCTCAGCAGGCAGTCCCACCGCTGTGGGACGAGCGACGCTTTGCGCGCCGGCTGCCGCCGAACGCGATCGATATGCTTTGGTCGCGCTCCGCCGACCTACCTGACGAAGAGGTTAGCGGGGAGATCGCCGTTGCCAATGCCGATACCGGGTCGTCGAATTCGGAGCCGGTGGATGTCTCGCTTCCGGCCTTTGTCGAAGGGGCGGTGGAGCGGCCCGGCGATATCGACCGTGTACGGTTCGAGGCGAAACGGGGCGACGGGATCGCCATTGAAATAGAGACTCCCGACGCTGGTCCTCCCGACTTCGTTCCGTATCTGAAGGTTGTAGATGAAGCAGGGGTCGAAGTCTTCACCAACGTTCGCTCGATGGTCCATGCCAACGGCGGGTTCATCATGAAAACGCTCGAGCCGAAGACCGTCTTCGACTTTCGGCGCGATGGCAGATTCACCATCGAGATTCGTGACCTCACGACGCAGCGCGGAGATGACCGCTTCGCCTACCGCATCTTGATCCGGCCACAGGTCCCGCATGTGGGCGCGGTCCACATCGACGAGGATCGCTTGAATCTGGTGGCGGGGGAGATACATAAGCTCTCCATCGTTACCGACCAGGAAGAGGGCTTTGACGGCTACATCGCTCTTGCGGTGGATGGTTTGCCCGAGGGAGTGAGCGTGCTTCCGGCAACGGAGGTGAAGTTCCTTAAGGTCCAGCAGCCGCGATTGAGTGAAGGCAAGGTGGAACGCTACCTTGCGAAGAACCGAACAGCCACCCTCCTGCTCGCAACCGACGAAGGTGCACCCGCTACACGAACGCCGGCCCATGCTCGAGTCTTGGCGACCCCGGTTCGCAAGGGAGAGATGGGCCGGCCCATTGTGGTGAAAGAGTTGCCGGTGATGGTTTTACCGCGGACCGAGGAGATTGATCAGCCTAATGCAGTGGGAGTCGCAGCGACGCGATAACGCCCCCGAACTTCGACCAGCGACCGCAGGAAGAGCAAGCCGCTGGACCCGCTGGGCCGCGGTGGGGGTCGTTGGCTGCCTGTGGGGACTCGTTTTCTCGCTTAACGCTCAGGTCGGAGTCTCCTCAGATTCATCCTCAGGAATTGTCTCGATTGAGTTGGCGCCGGCCCAACGAACGCTTAACTGGGCGGAGGCCTCGCAGCAGTTGGTGGTGATCGGCGCGGCGAACGACGGCCGGCGGGTCGATCTGACCTCGGAAGCGAAGTTCTTTCTATCGAACGACAGTGTCGGACGTATCGACGCGTCCGCTGTGTTCCACCCGCTCATGGATGGAGAGGTTGAGATCAAGGCGGCCGTGCGCGGCTGGGAGGCAACGGCCCGTTTCCGTGTCCGGCAGTCGGACAAGAAAAGGCCGCTTAGTTTCGCGCGTGACATCGGAGGGATCCTGACCAAACGAGGCTGCAACGGCGCGGCCTGTCATGGCGGCGTGAAGGGTCAGAACGGGTTCCGCCTATCCGACAACGCGGGACATCCTCACGAAGACTACAGATGGATCGTCGAGGGCGGCGTTTTTCAGGTCATGAGTTCGGAATCCGGGGGGCCGAAGGTCCCGCGCGTCGACACGACGAATCCCGAGAAGAGTCTGCTTCTCTTGAAACCGACGATGCAGATTCCGCACGGCGGCGGACTGCGCCTGGAAAAGGGCTCGGATGACTACAACACGATTCTCGATTGGGTTCGCAGCGGCGCTCCTCTCGAGGAGGAAGGGTCCGGATCGTCGCGATTGAAGGAACTCCGTGTCTTCCCCGAACAAGTCTTTCTCAAACCCGGCCAGGAGCACCGGTTTCTGGTAACCGGCCGCTACACCGACGGAACAGAGGAAGACCTCACCCGCCAGGTCCTGTACGAGGTCAAGGCCTCCGAAGTCGCGGAAGTGTCGTCCACCGGAGTGGTCAAGGCGCGGCAACCTGGGGAGACGGTCGCCCTAATCCGTGCTTCCGGCCGATTGGCAAACGTTCGCGTCGGCGTGATTGGAAAAGAGCTGAGCGACTATCCCGACATCGAGCCCCTCAACTTCATCGACCGACACATTTTCAGCAAGCTCCGCAAGTTCAACATTGTTCCCACAGCATTGTCGAGCGACGAGGAGTTCCTGCGACGAATCTGTCTCGACTTGACGGGCGCGTTGCCCCCTCCCGAGCGGGTCCGCGAGTTTCTCGACGACAAGGACCCCGGCAAACGGGAGAAGCTCATCGACATTCTTCTCGACTCCCCTGAATACATTGAATGGGGTATCCACTTGACTCAGGTAGCCCCTAGGCGTTGTGGTTTGGTCGATCCATGGACGCCAGCACACTGCACCCAGAATGCACCCTGGGGCGCCAGACGCCGGTCTGCAGGCAATTGGGCCACGAGGCTGCGTTTCGGGCCGATCAAGGATTACGCACGCGCCATGGCCATCGCAGGCTTGGAAACGTGGTGCTATCGGCAAGCCTTTCCGGGGGCCGCCAATGGCCAACCACAGTATGTTGTGGTCACCTGAGTCAAATGGATACCCCACTTACTCCATAATGGGGTATCCACTTGACTCAGGTAGCCCCTAGGCGTTGTGGTTTGGTCGATCCATGGACGCCAGCACACTGCACCCAGAATGCACCCTGGGGCGCCAGACGCCGGTCTGCAGGCAATTGGGCCACGAGGCTGCGTTTCGGGCCGATCAAGGATTACGCACGCGCCATGGCCATCGCAGGCTTGGAAACGTGGTGCTATCGGCAAGCCTTTCCGGGGGCCGCCAATGGCCAACCACAGTATGTTGTGGTCACCTGAGTCAAATGGATACCCCACTTACATTGACTACTGGACCTTTCGCTTCGCGGACCTTTTCCGGGTGTCGGTCTATCAGAACGGCGTTAACCCGAAGTGGAGCCACGACTACTGGGAGTGGATCCGCGGGAACGTGGCGACGAACAGACCTTTCGATGAGGTGGCACGCGAACGCATCGCGGCCCAGGGTTACCGAGGCCCCTCTCGCCACTACCTGCCGCTGCAGGTCATCAAACTGCCGCCGGACGCCATGCTCGAACAGGTCCAGGTGTTTCTTGGCCGCCGTTTCGATTGCGCGCGGTGTCACGATCATCCCTACGAAGACTGGACGCAGGACCAGTTTTGGGGTCTGACTGCGTTCTTCGGCCACATGTTCCGGACCGGCTGGTCAGGTCACGATTCCGTGGTCTTCGATTACCCGATGGGCAAAGAGATCGGGGCGGACGTGGTCGGTCAGCGTGAGTATCGGATTCTGCACCCCCGCACGCAGCAAGAGGTCCCGCCGACGCTGCTCGATGGAACCGTGTTGTCCCACAAAAATGAGCGGAGTGTTCGCCTGGACCTGGCTAAATGGATGACTTCCCACGAGTACTTCGCCGAGGCCGCGGTCAACCGCTTCTGGGGTTACTTCTTCGGCCAAGGAATCGTCGACCCGGTGGATGATCTGCGCTCGACGAATCCGCCCACCCATCCGGAACTGCTCGGAGGCCTCGCCGAGGAGTTTGTCAAGAGCGGATACGACGTCAAGCACATGTTCCGCTTGATCGTGACGTCGCGAACGTATCAGCTCTCCGGAACGGCGAGCGAGACGAATCGGGGGGCCGGCGCAAACTATGCCTACGCCCTGCCGCGCCCGTTGGACGCGGAAATTCTGCTTGACGCTATCGCGGATGTGACCGGCGTGGCGGAAATTTTCAGGACGCAGGGCGGCAAAATTCCCGCCAACAGTCCTGTGCGGGAGGGGACGCGAGCCGTGCAGCTTCGAGAGGCGGATATTTACAACTCGCCCTTCCTTGATTTGTATGGGCGGCCGAATCGCGCAGCGCTGCCCGAGCGCAGGGTTGCGTTGAATCTAGGCCAGGCGCTGCACATGCTCGCCGGCGACACCTATAACGAGAGGCTGTGGAAGAAAGGCGGCAGGGTCTTCGAGCTTCATTACGCAGGCGCTTCGGACAACGAGATTCTCGACGATCTGTACTTAGCCGCTCTGACAAGGTACCCGACCAAGCAGGAGCGAACGGACCTGAAGAGGCTGATGGCAAGCTCGACGAGCCGCGAAGAGGCGCTGCGAAATCTTCAGTGGGCCATCCTCACTTCGCGCGAGTTTGCGGAGAACCACTGAGCGCGCCTCCGGCGCGGACCGATCGATGAAAGGGGCCATGGGATGAAAAAGATGGGCTGCTTTGTTTCCAACGAGGGGCAGTGGCTCCGCCGCGATTTCATCACGGCCGGATCGTTGAGTGTTCTCGGTATGCATCTGAGTCAGTCTCTGCTGATCGAGAGCGCCGTGGCCGCGTCAACCGGCCGCAAACCGGAAGGCAAAGCTCGATCGGTGATTCTGGTTTGGCTCGAAGGCGGACCGAGCCAGAAAGACACATTCGATCCGAAACCGGACAGCGCGTTTCGCCCCATCTCGACCAATGTGCCCGGAATCCAGATTTCCGAGTTATTCCCCCGCCTGGCGAAGCGGATGGACAGAATTTCGATCATCCGTTCGATGAAAGGCTTCGGCGATGACCACCCGGAAGCCACTCACTACTCCGTCACCGGCCACAACCCGAACCCGTCGATGAAGTTCCCCTGTTGGGGCTCGATCGTCGCGAAAGAGATGGGCCCGACCAACAAGCTTCCGCCCTATGTGTTGGTGCCCACTTTTGATAACCGGCCACACTACCAGGACTACTTCCGTGCCGCCTTCCTCGAGCCGGAATACGAGCCCATGAGCGTTCCGGATCCGTCGAAGGACAATTTTGCTCTACCCGACCTGAGCCTTCCGAAATCGTTGGCGCCGGCCGCGATCTCCGAGCGGCTCGCATTCCGGCAGATCGTTGATCGCGGTTACCGTCAGCGCTCGGAGGGCCTTGAGCACGCCAAGCTCGACGCCTTCACGCAAAAGGCGTGGGAGATGATCCTGGCGCCGGAAGTGCGCCAGGCCTTCGACCTCTCGAAGGAGCCGGAAAAACTCAAAGTGGGGTATCCATTTGACTCAGGTGACCACAACATACTGTGGTTGGCCATTGGCGGCCCCCGGAAAGGCTTGCCGATAGCACCACGTTTCCAAGCCTGCGATGGCCATGGCGCGTGCGTAATCCTTGATCGGCCCGAAACGCAGCCTCGTGGCCCAATTGCCTGCAGACCGGCGTCTGGCGCCCCAGGGTGCATTCTGGGTGCAGTGTGCTGGCGTCCATGGATCGACCAAACCACAACGCCTAGGGGCTACCTGAGTCAAGTGGATACCCCATTAAACTCAAAGAGGACTACGGGCGCAACTCTGTCGGGCAAAGCTTGTTGCTGGCCCGCCGGCTGGTGGAGTCGGGGGTGCGCTTTGTGACCGCCGCCGGGTACCACTATTCAAACTGGGATACCCACTATTTCAACGACGACGGCCACCGCGACAAGCTCTGTCCACCGCTGGATCAGGGTCTCTCCACGCTGTTGGATGATCTTGTCGCGCGGGGGCTCCATGATTCAACGGTGGTGGCGGTCATGGGAGAGTTTGGACGCACCCCGGGGTACAATGCCAGCGGAGGTCGGGATCACTGGCCCCGCTGCTGGTCGGCTCTGGTAGGCGGTGGCGGCATCCAGTGCGGCCGCGTGGTCGGTGCGAGCGACGTTCGCGGCGCGGAGATCACTGACCGGCGCGTCATGGTCGGAGACCTGTTTGCGACCGTCTACAAGACCTTCGGCATCGACTGGACCAAGGAATACATGACTCCCATCGGCCGGCCGATCAAGATCGCCAACTCCATTGACGACACGACAGGCGCGCCGGTGGACGAGTTGTTGTCGTAAGCGCGCACGCGGGTGCGGTGACGGAACCAGTGGAATGTGGCGGTATCCAGCGAGACTGTAGGGGCGGGCCCCTGTGCCCGCCCGCCTGCTCGTTTACGATGAGTTCTCTCTGCGATAGTCCTGTAGGAACGACTGGGAGTTACACTATGCTTCTCCACCGAAAAAACGCAGCTATCTTTTTACTCGCCTTCTTCCTGGCAGCATCAACCACGTACGCCGAGAACTGGTCTCGCTTCCGTGGTCCCAACGGCTCCGGCGTTTCCGAGGACACCGGCTTTCCCACAGAGTTCGGCCCCGAAAAGAATCTTCTGTGGCAAACCGCGGTTCGACCCGCCAAGTCGTCGCCGGTTCTAACCGCTCGGCACGTGTTTCTCACGGCCTCCGTCGACGAGAGCCTCTATACGCAGTGCTTCGACCGCAAGAGCGGCAAGCTGCTCTGGGAGAAGTCGATCGAACGTCGGCGGAAACCGCTGGTCAACAAGCTGAACGACCCCGCGGCTATCACCCCGGTGACCGACGGCGAGAATGTCTATGTTCTCTTCCAGGACTGGGGCCTGCTCTCCTACGACGCTTCGGGCAACCTTCGCTGGAAGGCCCCGCTGGGCCCGTTCAGCAATTCACACGGGCTGGGTATTTCGCCCATCGTTGCGGACGGCCTCATTATTGTGCAGGTCGATCAGTTCGCCGACTCCTTCATCGCCGCGTTCGACCTCAAGAACGGCGAGACGGTCTGGAAAACGAACCGCATGGAATCCGAGAGTTGGTCGACACCCGTGCTCTACCGCCCCGCCGGCGGCGCCCCGCAGATCCTCACCGTCGGCGACCGGATGTTCGGCGCCCACCAATTAAAAACAGGCCAACGCACGTTCACCGAATCCAGCATGGCGGGGGCGATGGTGGCCAGTCCGACTCTGAAGGGCGACACCCTCTATGCTTTCGGCTACAACTTCGGAAAGCCCCTCTCCTTTGACGGTCCACTTTCGAAGCGGGACAAGGACGGTGATGGCCAACTCGCCGAGAACGAGTATGAAGGCAGTGTCTGGCTGACGGGGATGGCGAAGTTCCGCGGCAACCAGGATGGCGTTCTCGACCGCGAGGAGTGGGATGCGGTTCAGAGCAGGTACGCCGGGCCCTCACCGTTGGTGGCGATGCGTTTGGAGCCGGGAGCCGATGGCGAGACGCTCCTTACCCGCGAACTCTGGCGCTACGAGAAGAGCTTCAAGTTCGTTATCCCTTCGCCGCTGATCTACGACAAGGTCCTCTACTACGTGAAGAATGGCGGCATCCTGGCCGCCATCGACGCGGAGACGGGGAAGATGCTCAAGCAAGGTCGCGTGAAGGACGCCCTGGATCCCTATTCGGCTTCCCCGGTGGCCGCGGACGGGAAGATCTACCTCGCCAGTGAAGGCGGCAAAGTCGCCGTTCTGAAGCCCGGTGCTGACTGGGAGGTGATTGCCGTCAACGATCTCAAAGAAGAGATCTTCGCCACCCCGGCCCTGTCAGACGGCAAGATCTTCGTCCGGACAACCGAACGCCTGTACTGCTTCGGCAAGTGACAACTGGGCCTGAAGATCGAGCCCTGAAGATCGAGTTGGGTGGATCGAGTGGAACGCCCGCAAGCCTGCCCTGGCAGGCGTTCCCGCATCAAGCCTACGGGATCGGCACGCCCCACCGCTGGTAAGGACACGCGCAACGCCCAAACATCGAGTTTTCACACGCCGGGTGTGTCCGCGAGAATCAGCCTCATCTTCGTCTGCCTCGCCTTATTCACGGCAATCTGTGAGCCGGCTCTCGCGGACCCATCCGAATCCGCATCCACATGGAGACTGACCTCGCCGAAAGTTGGTGAGCGTTGGAGTGTTGGGAGCCTGCACTACATCACATGGAAGTCGCCGGAGGGCGATGCGGCTCGCAGAGTTCGGATTGAGCACAGCACCGACGGTGGAACGCTTTGGAAAGCGATTGCGAACAACACAGCGAACACCGGCCGGCATCTCTGGAAGGTCTCGAACTTCGTCTCAGCCGACTGCCGCCTCCGGATCTCACCGCTAGACGCCGGCCCTCAGGCCCAGGCGCCATTCTCCATCGTTCCCTCACAAGAGGTTCTGAACTATCAATGGATCAACGTCACCGCGACCGCGGCCTACGCTCCGCGGGACGGCGCAGGGGCGTTGGTGTTCAACGACTTCCTGTGGCTGCTCGGCGGCTGGAATCCCTATGACAAGGTGCATTTCCCCAAAATCTGCAACAACGAGGTCTGGCGCTCGGCCGAGGGCGTCTGGTGGACGTTGGTCAAGCCGAACACCTTCCAGGACGATCGGTTCGATCCCAAGAGCGATTGGGAAGGGCGGCACACCGCCGGTTACGTCGTTTACAAGGGCAAGATGTGGATCGTCGGCGGTGACGCGAACCAGGGACACTACCAGAACGACGTTTGGAATTCGGGCGATGGGAGAACCTGGACTGACGTTAACCAAGGACGGGACGTCCCGTGGGGGCCGCGGGCCTTGCACTATACACTGGTCTTCGACGACAAGATCTGGGTCATGGGGGGGGCAAACGATGCCCAAGATGGCGCCCGCGACAGAGGTCTTCTATCGTGATGTCTGGAACACCACCGACGGCGTCCATTGGGTTCCGGTTCGGCCCAAGGAGCCCTATTGGTCAGCCCGCGGCATGATCGGCGGCAACGTGGTCTTCAAGGGCCGCATGTGGATGCTGGGCGGTGGGACGTACGACACCCCGCAAACCCCCTCCCGACGGTACTACAGCGACATCTGGAGCTCGGCGGACGGCGTGCATTGGACGCTTGAGCTCAAAGCACCGCCCTGGGAGCCCCGTCAGTACCACGAGGTCGCCGTCTTCGATGACCGCATTTGGGTCCTCGAAGGCTCGAATAGGCCGGGTGTCAGTCGGAACGACGTTTGGTATTCCGCCGACGGCGTGAATTGGTACGAGCTGCCGAACACTCCGTGGAAGCCCCGCCATGCCGCCAGCGTGTTCGTCCACGACAACGCCCTATGGGTGATGGGCGGCAGTGACAAGGGCAAGATGGACAAAGAGGTTTGGAAGCTTGTCCGCACGCCAGCGCTATCGCGCGAACCGTGAGCTAGTTCTAGTCCGTTGCATGGAACGCGCTGAGCGGCCCGTTCTGCCCGGCGTCTTAATTGAGCTTTCGGGGGACCGTGATGGACCAGCTTTTGTTGAAGTGCCTCATTCCGTTCACGGTGATCTCCACCTCAACCATGTGCCGGTAGGTGACCGCGTCACTGACAAGGGTAGACTGGGCGCTGACGTTGACGTCGGAGCCGGGCAACGGAAGCGGAAACTCATAACTCGATCGGATCACCGCGTCAGCCGGATCTTTTTGAGAGACCGTGAAGCTCGCCCGGTTGACTCCCCGGACGGGCGTTCCCGACGGGCTGGCAAAGCTGGTTGTGATCGTATGATTCACGAGGTCGTGCGTCACGGTGTGCTCGGGCCGCGGTACATCGCTGAGCTTCGGGTCGGGATGGGGTGACGCTTTGAACTCGGGAGCGGGTAGCGTTGGGTTCCGCGCCGGTATGACCGGTAGCATCAGGTGCGAAGGATGCTTGGCATCGCGGTAGACGGCATTCACCGCAGGCTTGCCCGTCGGCCAGGCGTTCTGGAAGTCTGAGCTGGACACGTCAACCCGGATGCGGTGGCCTTTTTCGAAGACGTAGGCTGTGGATTTCAGCCCAAACTTCAGCTCGTAGACCTGGCCCGGCTCAAGGGGTTTCGGCTCTGAGTGAGAATCGCGATGAGTCGCCAGCAGGCCGCCATCGGTGACGAGCTTCGACGCGCCATCCGGTGCGACGTCACAGAGCTTGACGACGAAGTAGGCGGTGTCGGCCGAGGAAGAGACGTATAGCGTCGCGGCCGGCTCGCCTGTGACTTCCATGTCTTCTTCCAAGACCGGCGTCGCATAGGTGAGCGAATAGGCCTCATCGATTCCTTGGTCGAGCGGCATAGCCCAGGGGGTAATATTGCCCCGGCCGTGGCGGCCGGCCGCGAGCCCAACGGCCGGATGGTACTCGTAACTGTCGTGTGCGTCGTCGGCCGCCTCCGGCGCCTCGTGCGCCAGTCCCCCGGCCGGCTGGAAATGCATGGGAGTGTTGTTCGCCCGGGCCAACGGCCATTCGTTCTCGTTACGCCAGAACCCGTTTTCCTCCAGATAGATCGGGGCGGGGTCTTTGTACTTGCGGACAAAGAGGGTAGCCGGCGGCTCATCCATGACGCCCGTGTCCATCCCCTTGAGCCAGTAATCGAACCACTTGAGATACTCGTAACGGCCGTCGACGCGTGGGCCGGGAAGCGCCAACTTTTCCTCGGGATAGTAATGGCCCCAGGGTCCGACCCAGGCCTTCTTCGGGGCGTTGAGGTTCGAAAAGGCCTTCAACAGAGGCGTCGCGTACCAGTCGGCCCATCCGCCAACCACGAACACGGCGCACTTGACGCGATCGTAGCCCGGCTGCAGCGAGCGCCGCTGCCAATAAGGACCGTGGAGGATGTTCTTGATGTAGCCGATGCTCCACGGTAGGCTCTTCTCCAAGCGTTCCTGCCAAAGGTCAGACCACCTTTCGCCGACGATGTCGGTGTCGGGTGGGGCGAGGTTATAGGCCGTCATCAAAGGCCCATAGCTTTCGAACATATAGGGGCGAATGGCCCCGCCGGGGTTGGTCCAATCCTCGTAGACATCGTGATTCGCGGAACGAACGATGATGGCCTTCAGCGCAGGCGGGTTTTGGACGGCCACGTGCCACTGCACGACTCCGCTGTAGGACTTGCCGAGCATGCCGACCTTGCCGGTAGACCAAGGTTGCTTGGCGATCCACTCGACCATCTCGTAGGCGTCTTGGCGCTCTTCGTCGGAGTAGATGTCGGTGCTGTAACCTCCCGAGTTGCCGGTTCCGCGGACATCAAACTGGACGATGACGTATCCGCGCTCGGCCAGGTAAGGAACCGGCGGGGGATATTCGTCGTTGTGGTCCGGGAGTGACTTGGCGATGCGGCGGTAGGGGTTGTACTCCATGATCCCCGGGAACTGGCCCTCGGCGTCGGGGCGGGTGATCTTCACGGCAAGCTCCACGCCATCGCCCATGGGGACACGTACGTCGGGGATGATCTTTACCTTGTATTTCGCTTCGGAAACAGCGGCCTGTGTCGTCATCGTGATCGTGGCAAAGACGGTTGCGATGAGGCGGATCGTCGCCTGTCTCGACATGTCGTCACTCCCTCTTGTCGGTTGGAAGGTTCTGTCAACTGGGCTGTTCTATTCTCTGGTACGGCGGTGCTAGCCGTCTGATCTAAGCGCCATCTGAACGAAAGTGTCAAGTCTTGAAGGAATGCCCGGGCGGGATGTAGCGTAAGGCTCCAGCCTTGCCGAGTCTCGATTCTTCGGGACTCAGGACGGCAAACGACCGAGCACCTGCTGTTGGCCGCGGACCTGAGAACCGAGGAATCGGTTCTCGGCAAGCCTGGAGGTGTCGCCACATGATCTCCGGGACATTCCACTCAGTTGAGTCGACGCGGGACGGAGACCCGCCAGCTCTTGTTGAAGTGAGTCTTGCCTTGGACGGTCACCTCGACTTGAGTCAGGAACCGGAACGAGGTGGTGTCGTTGACCAGCGTTTCGCTTGACTCGACTTTGATCTCGCCCTCCGGGCCGTCCAACGTGAGCTTGCATCCGGCCCGCATCGAAGCTTCCGCCGGGTTGGACTTTGACACGGTGTAATGGGAGGAGACATGGCGCTGGGTTTGCCTGCGGCCATCGTCGGTTTTCCCCGACGACTTCGCTGTCAGGTGAACCGTGACCGTATCGTTCACCAGGTCGCGAGTGATCTCATGCTCTACGTTGTTCAGATCCTTCAGCTTGGGGGCGGGCCGTGGCGATGGCTTGAAGTCGGGCGGCGGCAGCTTTGGATCTTGGACGGGTGTGATGGGCAAGATGACATGTGACGGGTAACGGCCGCCGTGGTGGATCTTGTTGACGGCGTTTTTCGCGACCGGCCAGGCGTTCTGGAAGTCCGCGCTGGCTACGTCCACGCGGATGCGATGCCCCTTGGGGAACACGTAGGCGAAGTACTGGAGAGGGATTCGCAGCTCGTAGACTTTGCCGGGCTCGATGGGTTCGGGCTCGGCATGGGAATCGCGATGCGACGTGAGGAGTCCTTCGTCGGCGATCCACTTTGACGTGCCGTCGGGCGCCACATCCGTGATCTTGACATGGAAATAGGCGCTGTCCGCCGATGAGCTGACGTGCAAGACAGCCGTGGCGCCGCCTATCGACTCCACGGCTTCCTCCAGCGGCGGCGTGGTGTATGTCAACGACAACGCTTCATCAGCGCGTTGGTCGACGGGCATGCCCCAGGGAAGGATGCCGCCGCCCCAGAAGAGGCCGGATGTTGCCCCAACCGTGGGGTCGTAGGCGTGCTCATCGGCCTGCTCCGGAGCCAATGCGGAAGAGTCCTCGCTGAGCTTTCCATCGGCGTGGAAGTACATCGGCGTATCTTGGTTTCGCGCCGGCGGCCACTCGTTCTCATTCCGCCAGAACCCGTTGTCGTCGATGTACATGGCAACTTCCGGTTCCTTGTACTCCTTCACGAATACGGTCACGGGAGGCTCATCCATCACGCCGGTATCCATGCCCTTGAGCCAGTGGTCGTACCACTTGAGCAGCTCATAACGTCCGTCGATGCGCGGGCCGGGCACGGCCATCTCCGGCCACCAGTGCCCCCAAGGTCCCACGAGAGCTTTCTTCGGAACTTCGAGCTTGGCAAAGGCACGCAGGATCGGCGTGGGGTAGACGTCGGCCCAGCCGGCCCAGAGGAGCGTGGGTACCTTCACTCGGCTGTAGTCGGGTTGGAGTGAACGATCGGTCCAATAGGACCCATGCACAGGGTAAGGTAATGTACCCAATTCCCCAGGGACGATTGTTCGCGAGGCGCTCGTCCCAAATCTCGGTCCACTTCTCACCGACGTGGTCGATGTCGGGTGGAGCGAAATTGAAAGCCGCCATCAGCGGGGAGTAGGTATCGAACATGGGTCGTAGCGCCCCGCCGGGGTAGACCCAGTCGAGATAAACGTCGTCGTTGGAAGAGCCCACCACCAGCGTCTTAAGGTGCGGTGGGTTCTTGATGCCGACCTGCCACTGCACCACACCGCCATAGGAGTACCCCCACATGCCGACGCCGCCATCGCACCAGGGTTGGGCGGCAATCCATTCGACCATGTCGTAGGCGTCGTTTTGCTCCTTTTCGGGTAGATGTCCTGGCTCGAACCTCCGGAGTTACCGGTACCCCGGACGTCGTAGTAGACGACCGCATAGCCGCGTTCGGCGAAATAGGCTGGTCCGTGCGTGGTGTTGCTATACTTCTCTTCTTCGTAGGAGGACTTGACCCGGCTCAGCGTGCGATACGGCGTGTAGTTCATGATGGCGGGGAACTTGCCCGGCGCGTCGGGGCGCACGACGACCGCGCCGATTTCCACGCCGTCCCGCATCACGGGCCTCACGTTGCGTTCGATTTTGACTTTGTATTGGGGTTGTGACACAGCCCCCAGGGCCGTTGCCGTGAGCAGGGAAACCAAGATGAATCGCGCCGGGTGTTTGCTGAGCATCAATCGTATTTCCTCCTAGCGCGCTATCGGGGTATGCACTTGACTCCCGACGACCCCACACCTTGTGGTCGGCGACTGCGGCGACCGTACCCTCGAGGGGCCATCGGGCAGCGGTCGTGGGTCCTATAGCCGCCGCTCATTGCGCCCCGCGGGGGGACGGCAGCGGTTGACTTTGAAACCTGAAGGCGAAGCGCTCTTGAAACTCCCCAGCGTGCGCGAATAGTCCTCCAGAGCCCGGATACTAGAGGAGTCAAGTGCATACCCCAGGCGCGCTATTGTAGAACACTCTGAGCTGAGGGGCCGTGAAAAAGGTGCTGGAAGATCGTAGGGGCGGCTTCCACGGATGTTCATGGACACCGATTCTTTCACCGCCCGTGAGGAATGCGGCAGCCGTCGTTCGACCGCAAGGAGAACCTGCATTGAAAACACGTGACTCAACCAAGCCCGCCGAGACCGGCCAATACGACGAGACCGAGCTTGATCTCATGGACCAGGTGGCAACGCCCCGCTTCAATCCCTGGTTGGTTTTGATTCTGCTGATGCTCTCCGGCTTCCTCTACGTCTGGATTTGGGGCGTCCTGCTGCGGGGATAGCTGATGGAGAATCTGGAAGCATCCTGGTGGTTGATCGGCGTCTACCTCGCCGCGATGCTGGGGATCGGCATCCTCGGACGCGGAAAGGTGACCACCATCGAGGATATGGCGGTTGCCGGACGCCGCTCGGGCGTATGGCTGATCGCCTTCTCGGTGGCGGCAACGTGGATCAATGGCACGACCCTCGTCGGTAATTCCGCGCTAGGCAAAGACTTTGGATTGAGCAGTTATTGGGCCGGCGGCTCGTTCTTATTTGTCACGGTATGGATCGGCTACTATATCGTGCCCAGGTTGCGAGCAACCGGGATCATCACAATCCCTGAGTTGTTTGAGCGCTACTTCGGCCCTAAATATCGGCTGGTGTCACTCTGCTTGGTGATCCTTCGTGATTTAGGCGTCACGGCGGGCACGCTGGGGGCACTGACGGTGGTGACCACGGCCTTGCTGGACATCTCGGTCGTCGAGTCGCAAGCCCTTTGGCTGGGCGTCACGGTGATCTATGTTTTCTTGGGCGGGATGTGGGCTGTTCTGGTAACGGACTCCATTCAGTTCGTCATTATTGTGATCGGCACCGTAGGACTTCTATACTCGGGGGTTAGCCAAGTAGGGGGCCTCTCCGAACTAGGCAGCCGCGTGGACCCGGCGTTGCTCGACCTCTTCGGCCGAGCGGGCGGCCTGCAAGTCTTAGGGTGGATTGTTATCGGCATCGGGGTTACCTGTGGATACCAGGGCATTATCCAGCGAGGGTTCGCCGCTTCCAGCCCCGAAACGGCGAGGAAAGGCTTCCTGTATGGCGGCGTGCTCGGCATCCTCTGGTATATCATTCCACCATTGATCGGCCTGCTCGGCTTGGCGCTGCACGGGGACACCGTAAGAGCGGAAGACACGTTCGTCCGAGTGGCTTTTGACTCGACGGGCGGTCAGATGGCAACCTTGATCGTCGTGAGTGTTCTCGCGGCGAGCATGTCCACGCTGTCGTCGACGATCAACACCCTGGCTTCGAACTTCACGATCGACGTTTACCAGCGCTTCATTAATCCGCAGTCAAGCATCCGACGTCAACTATGGGTGTACCGTGCCAACGTTGTATTGGTAGGGCTACTGGCAGCTGTAATTTACTACCTCGTTCCTCTTCTGATAGAGCTGTTTTGGCTGGGGGGACGCATCATGGGATCTTCGGTGGCGCCGGCGCTGGTTGCTCTTGTTTTGTTCCCGGCTGTCAGAAGAGCTCCCAAAACAGTCCTCGCAGCGATGATCTTGGGAGCCACAACTGTGACTCTGTTGCAGATTTTCGGGGCTATTCAGGAAGTCGGATCGGTAGTGATTATTTGGCAGCTCGACCCGATCCTTGTGGGTTTGCCCATTGCTGTTCTTACCCTGTGCTTGGGCACTTGGATCGAAACTCGACAAAGGTAGCGACAGGCACTCCTGCCTGTCGGCCGGGCGAAGCACCGGCAAGGCACGACATGTCGTGCCCGCCTGGAGTTTCTACACCTGCTCAGGCCACACGGCCCCGTAGGGCCGAACAATCATAGCCCACGGATTCATCCGTGCGTCTCGAAAACGCCTATTCCTGACTCGTTTCCGCCCGATTCACGGGCGCTAGCAGCGCGCGGCAAAGTATAATGCCTCGCTTCGGTGGCTGTCACCAGAGCACAGTCACCAGAGCACACTTCTACCACGGGCTGCTACAGACAGCGAAGCGCTACACTCACAAGACCAAGCCCGAGGACTCGACGATGCGCAAGAGCGATCGCTTGCCGAAAACGACCGTGGGATCCGACGATCGGCGGACACGCCACCCTGAGGACAACAGCGAGCACCGCGGGCCCGCCGCCGCCGCCCCAGGTACACTCTGCGTTGGGAGGTGGGCGCCGGCGCTGCCAGGGACGATGTACCGGCAAAAAGCCAGATATCTTCTGATTGCCGCGCTCAGCCTCTGCTTGAGCCTGCAGATGAGCCAGGCACTTCGGGCACAGGATCTCGTATGGGCCAAACGGGCCGGCGGCTCAGGTCTTGATCTGAGCAGTGGCATAGCGGTGGATGCTGTGGGCAATAGCTATCTCACGGGCAACTTCAGTGGTTCGGCCACCTTTGGCCCGGGGGAGACCAACGCAACCACCCTAATTAGTGTGGGTCTTGACGACATCTTTGTGGCGAAGCATGATCCCTCCGGCGACCTGGTCTGGGCAAAACGCGCCGGCGGCACAGGTTTTGACCAGGCCTTTGGCATAGCGGTGGATGGTTCGGGCAATAGTTATGTCACGGGTCGCTTCCGTAATCCCGCCACCTTTGGCCCGGCGGAGACCAACGAAACCACCCTGACTAGTGCTGATTCTGATGACATTTTTGTGGCCAAGTATGATGCCTCAGGCGACCTGGTCTGGGCAAAACGGGCCGGCGGCACAAGTGCCGAGGGGGGCGATGGCATAGCGGTGGATGGTTCGGGCAATAGCTATGTGACGGGTTTCTTCTTTAGTTCGGTCACCTTTGGGCCTGGGGAGACGAACGAAACCACCCTGACCAGTGCGGCCGGCGCTGACCTCTTTGTGGCCACGTATGATTCGTCCGGCGACTTCGTCTGGGCCAAGCGGGCCGGGGTCACCGGTGGTGCCTTTGGCAATGCCATAGCGGTGGATGGTTCGGGTAATAGCTATGTGACGGGTTTCTTCGAAAATACGGCCACCTTTGGCCCGGGGGAGACCAACGAAACCACCCTGACCAGTGCGGGTGGTTTTGAGATCTTTGTGGTCAAGTATGATGCCTCCGGCGACTTGGTCTGGGCCCGGCGGGCCGGTGGCCCAAGTACTGACGAGGGCAATGGCATAGCGGTGGATGGTGCGGGCACTAGCTATGTGACGGGTTACTTCCTAGGTTCGGCCACCTTTGGCCCAGGGGAGACCAACGAAACCACCCTTGACCAGTGCGGCCGGCGCTGACCTCTTTGTGGCCAAGTATGATTCGTCCGGCGACTTGGTCTGGGCCAAGCGGGCCGGGGTCACCGGTGGTGCCCTTGGCAATGCCATAGCGGTGGATGGTTCGGGAAACAGCTATGTGACGGGTTTCTTCCAAAGTTCGGCCACCTTTGGCCCGGAGGAGACCAACGAAACCATCCTCACCAGTGCGGGCTCTTTCGGCGAGGTCTTTGTGGCCAAGTATGAGGCCTCCGGTGACCTGGTCTGGGCCAGGCGGGCCGGCGGCACAAGTGATGACGTGGGCGCTGGCATAGCGGTGGATGGTGCGGGCACTAGCTATGTGACGGGTTTACTTCCAACAGCCTTCGGCCACCTTTGGCCCGGGCGAGACCAACGAAACCACCCTCACCAGTGCTGGCTCTACTGACATCTTTGTGGCCAAGTATGGCCCGCCCCCGGCGCCCGGCGCTGACGCCGGCCCGGACCAGTTGGTGACGGTGGCACCCGGCGACACAGCTATGGTGACACTCGACGGCTCCGGTTCCTCCGACCCCGGTGGCGCTCCGCTCATCTTTACTTGGACCAACTCGTTCGGTACCGCGATGGGCGTGATGCCGACAGTGTCATTGCCTGCCGGGGTACACGTCATTACGCTCACCGTCGACGACGGAACGGGCGCGACGGACACCGACACGGTGGTCATCACCGTCAACCAGATCCCCGTGGCTGAAGCGGGCCCCGACCAGATGCTGGTCGCGCCGGGACCCGCCGGCGTGCCCGTCACGCTCGACGGCTCCGACTCGTCTGACGCCGACGGCGATAGTTTGACCCTCACCTGGACCGGTCCTTTCGGGACCGCAACGGGTGTGAGCCCGACCGTCACGGTTCCGGGTGGAACACACATCGTCAATCTGACGGTCGATGACGGCCGCGGCGGGATGGCCATGGACACGGTGACGATCACCGTCCTAACGCTGATGGTTGCGCCGGGGCAACTGACGGCTACGGTGGCTCAGGGTGGCGACGCGGTATCGCTGCCGTTCACAGTGAAGGCTCTGGGCGGCACGGTGAGCTATGCGATCCCTAGCACCGCGAGTTGGCTGACAACAAATCCGGAGAACGGGGAGTCAAGCGGAGAGACCGACACCGTACAGGCCGTCTTCGATCCGGGAAGGCTCGATCCCGGCACATACGGCACGAGCCTGTTTGTTCGCGGCGGCGGTGTGATCGTAAGCCGAATCCTGGCAACCCTGATCGTCACAGCCGTCCCGTTGCCGATTCCAACTCCGTTTGAGAACGGCGTGGTCGACACGGCCGATTTCATTCCGTTTGGCCAGCCGGGCCACGCCGTCACGCCGAAGTCGGTGATCTCGATCTTCGGGACGGGCTTTGTCGCCGAGGGCGAGTTCGTAGCCGATTCGATCCCGCTGCCGACGATGCTGGGCGGCGTGATGGTCACGTTCGACGGCATCAAGGCGCGGCTGTTCTTGGTCACGCCTACCCTGATCATCGCGCAGCTACCGATGGGGGTCACGCTACCTACAGCGACGATGGTGATCGACAACGGCGGTGGTGAGAAAGCAGTGAGTCAGCCGCGGGAGGTCCCAATCGCCGAGCATTCGCCGGGCATCTTCACCTTGACGCAGAACGGCGAAGGACAAGCGATCGTGACTTTTGCAGGGACCGCCGACCTAGCCGCGCCGGTTGGGACGGTCGGCAACAGCCGTCCGGCCGAAGAGGGTGACTTTCTGACGATCTGGTGCAACGGGCTCGGAGCGGTCGATCCGCCGATTCAAGACGGCCGCAACTCGTGTGATCCGGACGGGGTCTGCACCGCATCGAACGTGGTTCTGCACAACACGGTCACGAAGCCGACCATCCGTATTGGTGGCGTGCAGGTACCGGTCGAGAACGTTTTGTTCTCGGGCGCATCGGTGGCCTCGGTGGCGATCAACGAGGTTGTCTTCCAGATGCCGCCCGGCACGCCCACCGGCCCCGACGTGCCGCTGACAATCGAGATTGGTGGCGTGGTCAGCAAGGGCGACGTAACCATGGCCATCGAGTAGGCCCGGACCCCCGCGCCCCCACAAAGGTCGCCACAAATACGATCATCGAAAGCAAGGGCGCCAGAGCCGCCTTGATCGCCATCGAGGGATTCTGGGATCGATCCAATCCTGGTGGGCTTGCCCCTTGCTGTTCTTACGTTGTGCCTGGGTACTTGGATCGAAACGCGACACAGGGCCGGCAACGCGCCCGTCGCAGGTTAGAAAAGGGATGTTTTCGATTACGTACGGTCGCGGCGCCCTGCCCAGCTAAACCCAATCCATTCGGCTCACGCCAGGATGTCGTGGATGACGTGGCCGTGGACGTCGGTCAAGCTGACGTCGCGGCCGCCGAAGCGGAAGGTCAGCTTCTCGTGGTCCAGCCCGAGTTGATGCAGGATCGTGGCGTGGACGTCGTGGATTGAGATCGGGTGCTCGACGACCGAGTTGCCGAACTCGTCCGTGGTCCCGTAGGTCATCCCCTTCTTGAAGCCGCCTCCGGTCAAGAAGATCGAGTAGCCGTTGACATGATGGTCGCGGCCGACACCGTCTTTGATTTTCGGGGTGTGCGGCGTGCGACCCATCTCGCCCGCCCATACGACCACCGTGGTGTCAAGCAGGCCTCGCTGCTTCAGATCCTGGATCAGGGCGGCCACCGACTGTTCAGTGATCATGGCATTCTCTTCGTGATACTTCTTCAGGTTGCTGTGCTGATCCCACGGCGAGTTGTTCTTGTGGGTGAGCGGGCAGGTGATCTCCACGAAGCGCACGCCGGCCTCGACCAAACGGCGAGCACGGAGGCACTGCAAGGCGTAGTGCTTCTTGTAATCATTTGCGGTCTCGAGCCCATACATGCGGCGAGTTGCGGTCGACTCGCCGCTGACGTCGGCCAGCTCGGGAATCGTGGTCTGCAAGCGAAACGCGGTCTCGTAGTTCTTGATGGCCGACTCGATCGAGTCGTTCCCTGTTTCAGCAGCGAACGCGCTGTCCTGCTCGCGCAGTAAGTCGAGCTTGCGCCGCTGGATGGCGGGGAGATCGGACGGTGTGATATTGTCCATGGCCACGCCCTTGGCTCGTAGCATCGTGGCCGCGTGAGACGCGGGCAGGAAGGCGCTGGCAAAGTTTTCCCAGCCGCCGTTCGGAATCCAGTCGTTGTTGAGCAGGACGTAGTTGGGAAGATTATCGCGTTCGGTGCTCAGGCCGTAAGACACCCACGATCCGAAGCTCGGGGCGCTGCCGGTGACCCGGCCCGTGTGCAGCAGTAGGTTCTGTTGGCCATGCAGGGGTTGCCGGCCGACCATGGAGCGCAGCACACAGAGCTCGTCCGCGACTTCGGCGATGTGCGGCAGCAAGTCGCTCACCCAAAGTCCGCTCGATCCACGTTGCTGGAACTGCCATGGACTGCCCAGCCAAACCCGGTCGGCCGTTGACTGCGACTTGGTCGAGACGGCCGATTCGCCGATGGCTTCGCCCTGCCGTTCTTTCAACAGTGGCTTGGGATCAAACGTGTCGACATGACTCGGACCACCGTCCATGAAGCAGAAAATGACGCTCTTAGCCGTCGCCGGGGAATCGCCACTCGACTTCACGGCCGAGCCTCGCAGCTTGGCTTCTTCGGCCAGCAAGGCCGAGAGAGCCAGCATGCCGAACCCGTTGGAAGCGGTGCTCAGCCACTCACGGCGCGTGAGGGGCCGTCGGCCTGTCCATCGGCTATCGGACATAGACAAACTCCTTGGCATTGAACATCGCGTGCGCCATGTCTTTCCAAACGTCAAGCGAATGCATGAGGCCGCCCGGTGCCGGCTTCTTCTCGGGAACATCTTGATACAGGCCCGAAATGTCGTGAACAGCGCTGATCCAGCGTGTCCGTTCCTGTTCATCGGGATCACGGCCAAAGGCGCGTTGAAACATGACCCCGAGTCGCTGCTCCGGCGATTCGTGAGATGTAGCGATCAGTTGCCGCGCCCAGAACTCAGCCTGCCCAACAGCAAAGGGGTCGTTGAGCAGCGTAAGCGCCTGCACGGGAACGTTGGTGACATCGCGGGCGCCGGTCGGGATCTTCGGGTTGGGTTGGTTGAAGGTGCTGAGGAACTTGGGCGGTTCCATGATGGTCATTTTGAGGTAGACCGAGCGGCGGCCCTGCCCGTCGAGTGGGCCTGAGAGAAGCCACTTGGCCGCATCTTCGTTTGACCGGTAGGGGTTAATGGGGGGGCCGAAGAGCCGCCGGTCCAGCCGTCCGGAAACAGCCAGCAGTGAGTCGCGGATGGCTTCGGCATCCAGGCGCCGCAGGGGATAGTGGTGAAGCAGCCGATTGCGAGGGTCCGCTTCCCGGGCAGCAGCGCTGATCCGACCCGACTGCTGGAACGTTTCGCTCATCACCAGCATCCGCACAAGCTTCTTCACCGACCAGCCGTCCTCGACAAACCGGCCAGCGAGATAGTCGAGCAGCTCGGGGTGAGACGGTCTGTCGCCCAGATGGCCGAAATCGTTGGCTGTCTTGACGATTCCGGTTCCGAACACCCAGTGCCACACGCGATTGACAAAGACTCGCGCGGTCAGGGGGTTGTTTGGGCTCGCGATGATCTCGGCCAGCTCCAGGCGCCCACTGCCCGCCGGGCGTGGGCCTTCTTCCCGGCGGCCTGCGATGACTTCGACGTAACCCCGCGGCACCTGCTCGCCCAGGTCCTCGTAAACGCCGCGGATGTTGAGGCGGTAGTCGCGGCCTGGATCGAGATCGGCCATGCCGTTGACCGTCTGCGGTTCAGCGAGCTGCTTCTCGGCCGCCCGGTAGGAAAGCACTAGGTCCCGGATCAATTCACGGTCATCCACGTTGTTCGGTAGCAGCCCGCTGTCGAGCATCCAGTTGATCAACAAGACGTCATCATCATCGGCCCGATCCTGCGCCCAGGCCTCCAGGGAGGCGGTCAGCCACTGTTTGTATCGAGACGCCACGGAAGGAAGGTTGGCCGGGGCGTCGCCGGCGAAGAGGGAGTCGAACTGCGTCAACTCGTCGGCGGGCGACTCAAGGCAAGCTTGGGCCTTCCCGTAGTCCGTTACGTCGCCTTGTTTCGCCAGGAACGCCTGCGTGATGCCGAACCAACTACGCGGGTCTTGCGCGCCACAACTGTCCTCTCGCACCTTTTCTTTGGTGCATCCGCCGAGCCCGACGCGGGGCGGGAAGTACGGGTTAGAGGCTTTGGTGGTGAGTTCGACGAAGGTGCGAACTTCCGCCATCTCCTTCTCGGTTCGCGCCCGAGCGCTCTTGTCGGCCCCCGTCGTGGTATGGCACACCCAATGCAGGTTGTCTTCCTCTAGGTAGGCATACTCCCGCTCTGTCAGGAACGCGTTGTCCGCCAAGAGTCGGCGAGTGCTGTAGTCGCCACCGGCCACCTCCAGGTTGACATAGGGTTGGCTGAAAGAGTTGAGGTAGGGGCTACGGACAGCGCCATTGAGCCGGGGCGAGAGAGCGTGCGTAAACAAGCCGGCGGGAAGCAGCGCTCCCACGGCCGCCCGGCCTTCGAGCGCCACCGTGAAGTCGCCGTTCGATACGGGACCATCGCGCAGCCCGACGCCGTCCACCGACCAGCCCTCGGGGACTCCCCGGCGAAAATCCGCCAGGAGCAAAAACTCTTGTGCATTGCTGTGGGATCGCTCTCGACGAGTACTGGAATAATCCTCAGCCAGCTTCGCCCAGGTACCTTTGATGCTTCCGCCTTCTTTGGGCGCTGACCGATGGACTTCGAACCAGGGAAATAACGGATCTTCCAAAGTCGGTCGCTGATCCTCCTCAGGCGCACTCTCCGCGGTTTCGGACGGCTCTTCATCCTTGGACGACTTTTCGTCGGCTTCAGCCGGCTCTGCCTCGGGTTCGAACTTGAGTAGTTCTTCCCAGGCGGTCAGGCGCACCGGGTCAAGCCCTCTGGCCAGTTCCCCTGCCTTGCCGTCGCCATCGATGCTGGCCTGGGCGGCGCGCAGATACAAGGGGACGTCCCGCGCTCCCTCCAACCACCAAGCCGCCAGAGGAGCGCGAAGTTTCGCCTTCAGCGCTGAAAGCTCGTCGAGAACCTCGCTGTTGCGATCGGGCGTATCCACCGTGTTGACCACCCAGCGCGAACTTAGGAACACGCCGCCTAGCGCGTAGTAGTCTTTCTGAGAGACGGCGTCCAGCTTGTGGTCGTGGCAACGCGCGCAGGCTACCGTCATCGCCTGAAACGCTTTGGAAAAGGCATCGATCTTGTTGTCGAGCATCTCCTGATAGATGCCATTGAAGACCACGCTGTCCCCGTGACGCTTTTCACCCATCTGGTAGAACATCGGCCCGATTAAAGACTCGTTGATCTGCTCGGAGGTGTTGATTCGTGGATGGGCCAGAAGGTCGCCGGCGATCTGCTCGCGCAAGAGCTGGTCGAAGGGGATATCAGCGTTGAAGGCGCGAATCAGATAGTCCCGAAAGCGCCACGCCCCTTTGGCGGGGATGTCCCATTCGTAACCGTAGCTGTCGGTGTAACGCACCACATCCATCCAATGGCGCGCCCAGCGCTCTCCAAAATGTGGTGAGGCGAGCAGGCGATCCACCACGCGCGCATACGCCCCGGCATCCTGATCGCCGGCGAAGGCCTCCACTTCTTCAGCCCTAGGCGGCAACCCGGTCAGGACGAAGCTCAGGCGGCGCAGCAAGGTGTTGCGGTCTGCCCCGGGGGCGGGCTGCAACCCTTCTTCCTCCAGTTTGGCAAGGATGAAGCGATCCACCGGATGATGCGACCATTCCTCGTTTCTGACATCAGGTACTGGCGGCCGAACGACTGGCTGCAAACTCCACCAGCGGCTGCGGTCCCGGTAGACTTCCTCCCAGGACTGTTCAACCGCAGGTGCGGCGGCGGGGGCATCGCGGGGATCGGGCGCTCCCCGGCTCACCCACTGCTCGAAGGCACTGATCACCGAGGCACCCAGCTTGCTGCCTCCCAGAGGCATTGCTGCTTGCGAGCCGTCATGACGGATGGCTCGAATGAGCGGGCTCAGGTCCGGCTGCCCCGGTACAATCGCCGGTCCCGACTGGCCGCCCTTCTCCCATCCGCCACGAAAGTCGAGGCGCAACCCGGCCATCGCCTGCTCGCTGCCATGACACGTCAAGCAGTTTTCCAGCAGGACCGGGCGGATTCGTTTTTCGAAGAGTTCAAGTTCGTCGGGATTGATCTGCGTTGTTCCGGGTTCCGCGGCTCGCACTAGTGCCAAGCCGCAAACTGAGGCTAGGGTGAGTGTCAGGATAGTTTTTCTCAGCACGAGTGCCGCGTCCTCTAGGCCCGTCTGTTGACCCAATCCTACACCATTATCTTCATTTCGGCCTGGCCGGCCCGGCGAGCATGGCGGCAGGGTTGGTTCCGGAAAAACGGATTCTCGGCTGCCTTCACATTCGATGCGCCTGCGCGGTTCGCTCCAACCGTTGCATACGGTAAGTCTTTTCTGCGCTTCCCTGATACCCCCTGTTCGTCTGAAATGCCAGTAAGTGGGGTATCCACTTGACTCAGGTGATCCCAAGATGTAGTATACGGCCTCGTGGAGGATTACCAATAATGTCGCGTCGTCTTTTCTGCGGTTTCCCTCCCCGTTTGAGCCGCCTCCCGATCCCGGCGGGCAAAAGCGAGCTCAAGCGGCGTGTGGCTCGAGTTCGAGTCGCATAGTTTCGCGCAAGCCGAATCGAGCCGTCGCTCAGTCGCGGTACTGATCGCTGTTGACGCCTTGCCGCTGGCCGGAGGAACGGATCGCCAGGGTGGTGTGCCGCAGCTTCTCCGGGGTGGCGTCGGCTTCGCGTTGGAACAGCAGCAGCCAGCAGTTGAGGTTGTAGGCCAGCATGACCAACTGAAAGTGATTGCGGTTCATGTCAAAGCGGCGCGAAGGATGGGCCGCCAGCCCGGCGTCGTTGTTGGCTTCTTTGATGAGGTTCTCGGCCCCGGCCCGCTGGTTGTAAAACCACACCACCGCCGCGATTGGCTCGGCGAGATTGGTCACAAACACGCTAGGTATAGCTGCTGGTGGCGAACAACTGATATTGCTCGACCTCGTCGGTTTCCGGCTCCTTCTCATACCGCAGCGCGACAAAGCGGCAAGCATGGGCCCAGCCCTCCGGCTGGTAGAGGAATTCGCACTCCGCTTCAGCGTCGCTGTGGGGCGAGGGCTTCCATTCGGCTTGCTGCAACTGCTCGACCAGTCGCCGCGTCTTGCGCGCCACGATGACGAACTGACAACGCGCTTGCTCGTAGGCCGCCACCGCCTCCCAGCAATAAAAGCCGGCATCGGCCCGCGCCAAGATCTTCTTCACGCCGGCCGCAAAGCCCGGAAAGCGCTCTTCAGGTGGGCGGCGATCTGTTGGCCCGTGGGCCGGTCGCCGCCGCGCAACCCGCCCATCAGGTACTCGCGCGTCTCGGCCAGGAAGGTCAGTATCGGCTGGTAGCTGCGCTTGCCCTTGTTCTTGGGGTTGTAGCTCTTGCGCCCGCCCATCTGGCGGCCGTAGAGCGTGTGCACGGTGGTGTCGGTGTCCAGCGTCACCGTCTCCAATTTCACGTGGGCCGCGGCCCAGACTCGTTCTCGCAGCTGGCGCTGGATGGAAAGAATCTGCTGGGCCACGTTGAGGTGCAGCGAGGCCAGTTTTGGACTGCGGTGGCAGCCGTGTCACTTTTAAGATGCCGGTCAGGATGGGATCGCGAGCGATGAAGCGGAGTTGGTTGAGCCGCGCAAAGCCGACATACCCGAGCACGAGGGCCAGCACAAACTGGTAGGGGCTCATGGCTCGGGTGATTCGTTTGGTCGTGATGGTTTCTTCCAGCAGCGCTTGGAAGTCGAGTTTCTCGAGCAGGGTGGCGACGGGCAGCAAGCCGCCGTAGGGAGTCAGATTCTTGCCGCGGAAGTGATAAGGCGTGGAAGCCCCGATTTTATTGGGCCGCGAGGCCCTCGCGCCCCGGCCTTGTTTGACGGGCCTTGGGGAGCTATGCTGTTTTCGTTTGGTAACCATTTGGGTGACCTCCTTGGGGTCGGTTGGCGAAGCGGGAATCTTCGCCAGCCTACCTTTTTACCCCATGTTTTCGGGGGTCCCCCAATGGTCCCTTGCGGCACAGGCCTCCTCAGGTGCACCCCGGTGCACCCCGCAGTGCATAATTCAGGTAGTATACGGCCTCGTGGAGGATTACCCGCGCGATTGGCTCGAGTTCGAGTCGCGTTTCGCCACCGAAGAGGCCTGTCGCGACTATCTGTTCGCCTTGCGCTGGCCGGACGGATTCCGCTGCCCGAGCTGCGGGCATGAGCGGGCCTGGCCGGTGCGCAAAGTGTGGTTCGAGTGCGCCCGCTGCGGGCGGCAAACGTCCGTAACCGCCGGCACGATCTTTCAAGACACACGCAAGCCGCTGCGGCTCTGGTTCCGGGCGATGTGGCACGTCGTCTCGCAGAAGAACGGAGTCAGCGCCCTGGGTTTGCAGCGCGTTTTGGGACTGGGCAGTTACCAAACCGCTTGGACCTGGATGCATAAGCTGAGGCGGGCGATGGTGCGTCCCGGGCGGGAGCGGTTGACGGGCGTAGTCGAGGTCGATGAGACTTACTGGGGCGCTGAGGAAGAGGGCGTTCGCGGCCGGCAGACCGAGCGTAAAGCGTTGATTGCAGTAGCCGCGGAGGAAAGGGGTGCCGGGCTGGGGCGCATTCGCATGCAGCGCGTGCGGAACGCCGGGGCGTCCAGTTTGATGCCCTTCGTCGAGGAGTCGGTCGAGCCGGCCAGCGTGGTTCGCACTGACGGCTGGCTGGGCTACGAGCCGCTGGAGAAGAAGGGCTACCAGCACCGCATCGTCTTTCTAAAGGGTCGCCGTGAGCAGGCGTCGGAATTGCTGCCGCTGGTGCACAAGGCGATTTCGCTGCTCAAGCGCTGGCTGCTGGGAACGCACCAAGGGGCGGTCAGCCACGAGCACCTGGACTACTATCTCGACGAGTTCGTGTTCCGTTTCAACCGGCGCAGCTCACGCAGCCGCGGCAAGCTCTTCTACCGGCTGGTGCAACAGGCTGTGGCCGTCGACCCAACGCCGTATCGCTCGATCGTTGCCGATGGGGACGCCGAAGTCCCGTGAGCCCAAACCACAAGATATTGGGGTCACCTGAGTTAAGTGGATACCCCACTTGCCAGTAATCTGACGCGGTGTTCATCACACCATGATCCACGAGGTGGTATAGCTCATCAAGCGCCCCGCCAGGGCCTAGCATGGCTGCTAGAATGTTCCGGGGGATGTTCAGGCTAGTCGAAAGGGAGCGGTAGCGCCAATCGCGCCTAGCGGCATTTCGTGAGTTGACAGAATCATGAGACACTTGCTGCTTCTCCTACTCACCTCGCCTACGCTGTTCGGGGCCGGCTGGGAAGCGGCCTTGCAGCGTGGATTGCAGGCGTTCCGGCAAGGTCAGTGCACGACGGCGCTGCAAGACTTGAACACTGTTGTTGCACAGAATCAAGGCACTGCGCAGGCCTACCAGGCGATCGCGATTTGTGAAACGCGCCTGGGCCGGCCGGATCGCGCGACCCGTTCCTTCCAGCAAGTTGCTCAGCTGCGTCCCCACGACTGGCAGGCCTGGAACAACCTCGGCGCGAACCTGATCGAGACCAGGAACCCGGACAAAGCGCTGTCGGCTTTTGAGAAAGCCGCCGATCTCAATGCCGGCAACGAATTGGTTTGGTTCAATGTGGGATCGACCCTCTTGACCCTACAAAAAAACGACGAAGCGTTTCAGGCATTGAGCCGCGCTCTGGAGATTGCACCACAGGATACGGAAATTGAAGCTGCCTGGCGGGTCGCGGCTGCCGGCACCGCCGAAAAGGCGCAAGAGCTGTTTGCCCAGGAGCGGTACGCCAGCGCCAAAGCACTTCTCTCAACGGTCCGCCCGGCGTTGGAAAGCAGCAGTGCCTGGAACAACCTGCTAGGGCGAACTGAATCCAGGCTGGAGGAACCCGAATCAGCACTCCAACATCTGCAGAAGGCGCTGACGCTAGAACCGACCAATGAAGAGTTTCTGGTAGATGTCGGCCAGTTCCTGATTCACTATCGTGCCTTCGATGCTGCCCGGGAGATGTTTGAAGTTGGCCTCCCGCGATTCGCTTCGTCGATACGTGTCAAGTTCCTGCTCGCCCTGGCTTATACTTTGGAGGAGCGGAGGCCGGAGGGTGTCGAACTACTGACAGAGATTCTCGCGGTTGACAAAGAGTTCGAACCGGCGTACAAAGCCCTCGGAGAGTGCTATGAGCAAGACAGAGATGCGAAGGCCCTGATCGCGCTCGGCGAGCAGTTCATCGGACTGCAGCCGGCCAGCGCGACAGGCTATTACTTGAAAGGCATGGGACACTTGAGGCTGGCGACGGACAACCGCACCTCGATGGCGCCGGCGATCGAAGTGCTGCAAAAGGCTGTCGAGATTGAGCCCGCCGTGAGCGATCGGCACTTCACCCTCGGGAAGGCTCTGCAGTGGGAAGAGAGGTACGAGGAATCGATTGCCGAGTTAGAGAAAACGATTCGTCTGGACCCGCAACATGATCGGGCGAACTATGTTCTGGCGACGCTCTACAGACGCACCGGAAATCGTGAGTCGGCCGCGAAGGAACTCGAGATCCACAAAGGCCTGCCAAAACGTACTCCCAGGGGAATTCGGCTCCTGGTGGAAACCCAGCCGCAGTAGGACCCGCTTGCGACGCGACGCCGGCACCGCCGTGAAGCTCGCTTGGCGATGGTCTCAGCGTGCCGGGATGACCGGCAGAAGGATGTGAGATGGGTGCATCGAGTCGTGGTAAATCGTTTGGTGCGCCACTTTCCGCTCGGCGTTTTCGCCGATCGGGTGACCGGTGTTCGGGTTGCGGTCATATTTTGGAAAGTTGCTGCTTGAAATCTCGACTCGAATTCGGTGACCTTGACGAAATAGATTGCTTGTCGACCAAAGATCGATCAGATACTTTTCGATCTTCCCCGGCGTAACCAGCTTCTCCTCTTCGAATGACTCCCGGTACCGTGCGCGCAGGACACCCTCCAATAAAATCTGCGCATAGCCGTTCGGCCAGACGTCTACCAGTTTACCCGTGAAGTCCGTATCGGTCACGTCGGTCGACGCGTACAACTCGACGAAGACCGGACCCGTTACTTCTACCTCTTCGGTCAGTGGAGGCGTTGTGAAGACCAACACGTCGTCGCGCCGCTCGATGGCTGCTTGATCATAGGGCCCGGAGGACGCCGGCTTCATCGAAACGTTGCCGCCCAAGGTGGGAACCGGGTCATCTGGGTCGTAGCTGAAATGATCCGGCGGCTCACCTTCTGGCTTTTCGGTCGACAGTGAGCCATTCCCGAGGAGGCTATTGGCGAGGCCCTGGCTGTGCAGGTAGTACTTCGTGTAGGATGTCCGGGCCAATGGCCACTCGTTTTCCAAGCGCCACTCATCCGCTCCCATCACATAGATCTGGACAGGAGGCTCATCCATAAAGTCGTTCTGAGTTCCTTTGAGCCAGTGATCCATCCAGCATAGAACCATCTTTCTCATGTCGGGCGCGGCTTCGGGAGGAAACGTCAGATCGCCTTGCTTGCGAGTCACTCCGAAACTGACGGCGTGGGTCCAGGGGCCCATGAGCAGCTTGTGTTTGTCGCGCAGATGTTCGGGGCCGTGACGGACCATTCCCAGATAGTTGTTGATGGTGGCTTGGCTGACCTGGTCATACCAGCCGGAGATGTTGTAGGAAGGCACCTTCATCTTGTGATATTTGCCTGGACCATTCTTTCCCGGTGCGATGCGGTGGCCGGGACCGGGCCAATAGTCATCGCGGGTAGGATGGTCCAGCCAATCAGACCAGAACTCCGCGCGAAGCCCGAGCGCTTCTTTGTCGAGGGTCCGCAGGGGCAGATGGCGGTAAACCTTGTCCCAATCCAAAACAGCGTCAGGATTCTGGTTGGTGTGCTTCCCAAGGATCCACGCCAGGTTAACGCTGTTGGAAAGCTGAAAGGCCCCGGACGGGTATACGTTATCGTAGTGATCGTCCGGGCTCACCATCGGCACCATGCAGGTGTAGTTCGGATTACCCTCCAGGGCCGCTTCGAGTTGCACAAAGCCGAGATAAGACCCGCCAGTGGTCCCGATCTTGCCCGTCGACCAGGGTTGCTTGGCGGCCCAAGACTGAATGTCATAAAGATCGGGGCCGTCGTGCGGGCCGTAGAGGTAGTTATCACCATCGGAATCGTATCGACCCCGTACGTCCGCGATGACCGAAGCGTAACCTCGTTCCGCGAAGTACTGCCCCCACTCCAGATACGGTTCCCTCATCTTGTCGTAAGGGGTGTTGATGAGAAACACCGGAAATCTTCCTTCGACGTCCGGACGATAGATGACCGCCCGCAAGATCACTCCATCCCTGGCCGGGATCTCTTCGACGCCGAATCGGAGCTTGCCGTGGTAGATCTCTTCGACGGTCGGAGCTGAGAGAGCATCTTGTGCCAATCCGGATCGGCTGCAGGACTATTAATCACAAATGCGATGACCAGCGCAGCCAAAGCGCCGAATCGCCTTGTCCAGAGCCGACGTTTCTGATCCACCGAGATCCCCAGGAGCGATACCAGTCGATTCCCGCATCCTACGTTTTTCCACATGATTCTCCAGGCTCCTCCACTACGATGATTCTGTTGACCTCATCAACGGGAACGGTTTGCTTCGTTCCGCTCGGCCAGTGGACCAGAAGCGGCGGAATCTCGGTGTGCTCGCCAAGTCCGAAGAATACCCTCGGATCTTGAGAAGACAAACAACTCGCCGTCCGCAAAGCGGTTGCATATTGCTTGTTCCCGTCCGGCGTCGTGACCACGATCTTGGCACCGATACCGTCACGATTGCTCAGACATCCTCGCAGCTTCAAGCCGAGCCAATTGTGTTTCGAGCGCCGGTCACTTTGATTTTTCGCCAGGTAGGCCGGTCCGCCACAGTTGGTGACGACAATGTCCAGGTAGCCATCATTGTCGAAATCTCCGACGGCGGCTCCCCGGCTCGCCCACGAGCGCTGGAACGTCGGTCCGGCCTGTTTCGACACGTCGGTGAATCGCCCATTGCTGTACCGAAGCAACAGAGGCGGCTGCAGGTACTGGAGCGAGGGGTCCGCCTGCCCGATATTGTCCATAACGTGACCGTTCGCAAGAAACACATCTCTGTGACCGTCGTTATCAAAGTCAAAGAACTTCATGCCCCATCCCGTGTACGAATTGGTGATGGCCCCTAGCCTACTTTGAACGGTCTCGTAGTCAAATAGGGAGTCGCCTGGGTTCAGGTAATAGGCATAGCGCTGGAGGGAGATCGTTGTTGTGAGGATCTCCGGCAGGCCATCGCCATTTAGATCTCCCAGATCAGTGCCCATGCCGCCGAAGTTCTGACCATCCTCATCGAGGGCGACCCCCGCATCCATCGCAATTTCAGCAAAGCTCCCGTTACCCTGATTCTGAAACAGTAACTGCGGGACCGAGTCGTTGGCGACCGAAATATCGATGCGGCCGTCGTCGTTGATGTCCCCGAACACAACGCCCAGGCCCTTGCCTTCGGCTGCCTGGATGCCGGCTGGTGCGCTCACATCTGTGAACGTGCCATCACCGTTATTGCGGAAATCCAGACTCAGTAATACTCCATTGGCGGCCCCCGGAAAGGCTTAGGTTTCTGCGAACGCGTGCGTAATCCTTGATCGGCCCGATGTGGCCCAATAACCGAGGGTGCCTAGTGTGCCTCCATGGATCGACCAAACCACAACGCCTGGGGCTACCTGAGTCAAGTGGATACCCCATTTGCGGAAAAGGTAATTCGAATTAGGCTCGAACGCATCGGGATGGCAATAAGACCTACCTGCTGCCCGGCCGGCGGACGTATCGAGCCAACAGTCGTGGTCCACACCAACCGGGATTTCCGTTTTGGCCATCCCGACGCGGTCAGGGTACTCCCATCCGCGGCTCGGATGCAAGACCTTGGTTCTCCTCTCACGGTCGATGCCCCGTTCGCCCCCGATTCGGTCGCTGAATGCCGCTTCATCGCCGCGTTCCAACTCGCTGGGGGGCTTTTCGCCGACACTGCTCCCTAGTAGTTCGCTCTTCAGCAACTCGGCGTCTCTTGTCCGTCGCAGCCCGTCGCTAGCTACCCGCCTGGCACTGGTAGCGCCGCGAGCCGCCTGAGCATGTCACCGAACAGCCGCCGGTTCAGATGCCCCTCCGCCAGCAGCAGCCAGTAATAGCGGGCGTGCTTGACGAGCCGACCGCCCGTCTTCATTAACCTGTGTTGCAAGGTCGTCAGCGACCAACTCTTGATCCTGCTCGGCAGTCCGAGCCGCCGCCACAAGTTGCCCAGGGTGTAAGCCAGCACGCTCAGTTGCAGCCGCACCTCGTTCGCTCGAAAGCGATGGCACGACAGCCGCGTCCAGCTCGTGGCCTGCTTGCCTTCCTTGATCCACTGTTCGGCGGTGCCGCGTTTGTTGTAAAAGCACACCACCGAGCGGCTCGGCAAGGCCTTGTTGGTTACCAGGAAGCCGGGTCGCGCAAACAACTCGCCGGGATGAAGCTCGACCTTGGCGACGATCCGTCGGGGCTTGGACCAGCTCGCGGCTTGGTAGCGGAAGCTCTTGTAGCGCACCAGCGGCTTGGCGCTCGGCCTGCCCGGCGGACGGAACAGAATATCTTCGATCTCCAACTCCAGGTTCTTGTTGGCCGGCATGCGAATCACATAGTCCACGCCACGCTGCTCCAACGCTTCGTAAATCTCCGGCTTGGCGAAGGCGGCGTCGGCCCGGAACGTCACGTGTTTCCCTTCGGCCTGTTGGCGCTCGATCTCGGGCAGCAGCAACTCGTCCCAGTCCTCGGCGCTGGAGACGTTGCCCGCTCGCAGTTTCGCCGCCAGACAATCGCCGTGCTGGTTGAACAGCAACAGCGGGTGCTAGCAGGTGGACTCGAAGTGCCCGTTGTAGGCACTGCCTTCCTGCTGACCGTGGACCGGGCTCTCGGTGGAGTCCATATCGAGCACGACGCGCTCGGACTGGTCCTGCGCTTCGGCTTGAGCGACCAACTCGCGGTTCACCGCCATCAACCCAAGCAGGTTCTCTTCACTGGCCAGCAGCTCTGCCTCAAAACTTTGCCGTCGCGAGGTGAGCGCCCCACCGCGATCCCAGTTTTTCTTCGAGCCCAGCAAGCGAAACGTCGGATCGGCGGAGACACGAACGGCATCGTTGAGGTCCTCGTAGCCTGCGAGTCGGCTGTAGACCGACTGTCGCACCAGATCGGCCAGCGGGAACTTCTTGTTCGAGCCTTGTCGCGAATCCGTCAGATGCTCGTCGATCAGCTTGCCCACTCCGAGCCGCTCGTCCAGTTCTCGGACGAGAACAAGCCCGCCATCGGAGGTCACCCGCGAGCCTTGGAAATCGACCTTCAGAAATCCGTTGAACGATAGCTGAAATGCCCTCTGCTCTTTGTCACCCACTGGGTGTCGCCCTCCCGCTCTCTTGCGCTGCGCTCAAACCCGCATCTGTAAGGGCGCTGAGAGTGCCCGGTTGGTTAGCAGGCAACGGTCAAATCGGAAATCCGGGACCAAAGCTCCACTTCACGAAGCGGCAAACGAAGAGGTCCAGGTATTCGTCATGGTCGTAGTCGACGAAGCCGGCGCTGCTGGTCCAGCCTTGGGTCTCGATACCCGAGCGCTCGGTCACGTCAACGAACTTCTTGCCGGATTCATTGCGATACAGAATTGAGGACGGGTGGTCCTCGGTGCCGAAATTTGCAACGAGGAGATCCGCGTCTCCGTCGTTGTCGTAACCACCCGCCGCAACGCCCATTCCATAGCCGCGGCCTTGGAGGCCGTATTCGACCGTCACGTCGCTGAATGTTCCATCCGTGTTGTTCCGGAAAAGGCGATTCCAGAACTTGGGGTCCGATTTCTTCGGTTCTTCTCCATCCGGATGAGGCACCGTCAGCTCGGCACCGTTGACGAAGAAGACGTCCATCCAGCCATCGCTGTCGACATCGAGAACAGCGACACCGCCTGCCATCGTCTCGGGGAGGTACTTGCGCGACGTCTTGGAGTTTTGGTGGTGAAAGATGAGCCCGGAAGCTTCCGTGGCATCGACGAAGAATGGCGTCGGAACCGAGTTCGCCGACACAGCTAAGGCAGCACCCGCACCCGCGGCGAAAAACTGCCTTCAGCCGCATGTTGAAAGTATAGTCTTCTTCGGGGCGGCTGGCCTCGCCTCGCACTGCTCCCTGACGATCACGGCTCGGTCTCGACGCCTCTGACAAGAATGGCTCGGGAGCCGAACGGGTTCCCGAGCCAAACCTTTCATCGATGCTTTCGCTTCAGAAGTCGTACCGCAGCGCAAGCTGAATCGTACGGTTCGGCACCGAGGTGCTTCGAATCGTGCCTGTCGAACCCGAGACAAACGGCAGCGATATATTCGGATTGCCAAAGTTCGGGTGATTCCAGGCATTGAACATCTCCGTTCGCCACTGTATCGTATGGCCCTCCCAGGGCAAGGAGAAGCGTTTCATGATCCCGATGTCCCAGATGAGGCCCGGGCTGACGATACTCCCACGCCCGGCATTGCCTATGGATCGGTACGGATCCTGTCCGGAATCCAAAACTTGCTGCAGCGTTGGCGGATTGACGAAAACCGTATGGTCAAACCAGTTGTCCAAGGTCCTGGCAGCGTTCGCCATCGGGTCCCCGATCTGGTCCGGCCGGTTTCCGCCCGCGTTGCTGTTGTTAAAGGTCAGAGCGGGCGTCAGGCGATTCCCGCTTTGGAAAGTAGCGATGCCCGAAATCTGCCACCCCCCAAGAATGAAGTCGCCCGCTCGGGAGGCGTTGCCCCCGAAGCGCTTTCCTTGGCCGAACGGCAGCTCAAAAACGCTACTCACGACCAGCCGGTGGCGAATATCGGCAGGCCCTGGACCTTTGTCCAACCTAAAGTTGGTTGGGTTGCGAAAGCCTTGACATTCGTTTTGTGAGCCGACGACACAGCCAATGGTGTTCGACTTGCCCCAAGTGTAAGGACCGACGAAATTGAAACCGCCATTGAAGCGCCGCTCCATTCTCACCTGAAGCGAGTCGTACCAGGACTGCCCCACATTACTAACGTAGCTAATGTTCTGTAACTGCGGGAACCTGCGGCTGGAGGCTGTCGGGCCTAGTCCGGCACCAACGAAGTTCGGATTCCACGAATGCACCGTGCTGATACCACGATTGGCGACATACGCGACATCGAGTACCGTTCCGGCGAACATCTCCCTCTGGAGGCCAATCGACCATTGATGGACATAGCCCCCCTTAAGGTTATTAGACACGGCGGTCGGTCTGGGGACTCGCGCGACTCCACCCACGGAGGCCTACGGTCCAAAGTCCAGGGGCACGGCATACCGTGCCGCTACATCTAAACATGGATCCTGTCAGCATAATTCGAGAGAGTCAGTAGGTACACGACGTGAAGAGACTGATTGGTTTCGCGCAGCCCGCCGGCGATCGGCCGAACAGGGAGAGGGGATCTTTCAGGGCGTCTCTGGTTCGTCCGACGTGGATGCTGTTGGCAGTGGCAGCTTGCGCGAGTGGGTCGTTTGTCGATGTAACCGATGAGGCCGGCATACGATTCGAGCACAGTAACGCGAAATCGGAGGAGAAATACTTAGTCGAAACCATGGGCTCCGGGTGTGCGTTTTTGGATTACAACCAAGACGGTTTCCTGGACGTCTTTTTTGTGAACGGCGGCCCGACGCCTTCGTACCGGCCGGAGAAGGCACCCAAGAACGCGCTCTATCGATCCAACGGGGACGGCACGTTTGCGGAGGTCACCGCGGAGGCTGGCGTGGGATCCAACCGCGGCTTCGGGATGGGAGCCTTCGCCGGCGATTTTGACAACGACGGCTATCCGGACTTGTACATCAGCGGCTACGGCTCGTCCACTCTCTACCACAACAATCGCGATGGTACCTTCACGGACGTCACTGACCGCGCGGGCGTCGCCAACCGAGGTCAGTGGGGTAGTGCCGCTGCTTGGTTTGACTATGACAACGACGGTCACCTTGACTTGATCGTCGCGAACTATCTCGATTACGACTATGGCCGTAATACCTATTGCGGGGAGCGCGAGGCTGGGGCTCGTATGTATTGCCACCCGCAAAACTATGACGGAGTCCACCCCACGCTTTACCACAGCAATCAAGATGGCACCTTTACCGTCGTGAGCAAGGCAGCCGGCCTCGAAGGCGAAAGGGCGAAAGGCCTCGGTGTCGTCGCGGCCGATTTTGACAACGATGGGTGGGTGGATATTTTTATTGCCAACGACTCCATTCGTAATCTGCTCTACCTCAACAAGCAAGACGGAACGTTTGAAGATGTTACGCTCCTATCGGGGACCGGTTACAGCCAGGATGGAGCTGCTGAGGCCGGGATGGGAGTCGATGCGGCCGACTTCAACGGGGACGGCCTGCTCGACATCTTCGTCACTCATCTAGACTTCGAGCTTGACCGTCTGTATCAGAATCGCGGTGACATGGACTTTGTGGACGCCACGATGCTTTCGGGTTTGGGCCGCGCAGGGGTTCTGAACAGCGGTTTCGGAACGCGCTTCGTCGATTTCGATCTCGACGGCGAGCAGGATCTCTTGATCGTCAACGGACACGTTCTTGACAATGTCAGCCACTATCGACCGGCGGTCCAGTATGCGGAAAAGAAGATGCTGTTCCGCAACGTTCAAGGACGGTTTCGTAATGTTAGTGACACCTTGGGTTCTTTTTTTTCAAGCCCACCGTGGGCCGCGGCTTGGCGATAGGTGACTTCGACAATGACGGCGACATCGATCTGCTCGTGTCCAACAATGGTCAGCGAGGCGAGCTCGTCCGAAACGATCTAGCTAACGATCACCACTGGCTGGCCCTCTCCCTCCACGGCGTGACCAGCAACCGGGACGGCATTGGCGCGCGTATCAAGGTGGTCGCGGGCGGACGTGTTCAGTACGCCCAAGCGAAGGGAGGCATGAGTTACCTGTCAAGCTCCGATCCCAGGCTGTACTTTGGTTTGGGCCGCGCAGACAAGGTAGATCTCGTGAAGATTCTCTGGCCCTCCGGTAAGATCGATCGGCTCCAGGGCGTCGACGCCGATCAGTTTCTTACGATTAAAGAAGGCGCGGGGCAGGTTCTGAGCCCCAATCAGAGTTTGCGATGAGACCGTGGCTTCCTTGCGTCCTCGTCTCCCTGAGCTACGCAGCGCAGGCGCAGGGCCCCCCACTCAGCGAGCGTCACCGACAAGGTATGGCTCATCTTCAGCAAGCAGCAGTCCACTCTGAAAACCAGCGCGATTCGGAAGCTCTCGTGGAGTTGGAGCAGGCATATGCACTGCTGCCGCCTTCTTACGGGCTGGCGAAGCTACTCGGCGAGGCTTACCTGAAAACAGAAAACCCTAAAGCGGTCGAAGTGCTCACCCAAGCGACCGAGCTGAATCCCGTTCCGGAAGCTTGGGAGAGCCTGGCTAAGGCGCTTGCGGTAAGCGGCCAGTTCGACCAGGCCATTGACACCTTTGTCGACAAGACGAAGGCTGATCCTAGCAGCACCCTTTTTCGTTTACTGCTCGGGGAAGCGTACTGGAATCGGTCGAGGTTTCAGGACGCGCTGGAACAGTTTCAACTCGCGGCGAAACTGAGCCCGGCCTCCGCCCGCGCCCACTTCTGGACCGGGTACGCACAGCAATTAGGGGTCGTCAGCAAATAACATTTCCATTTAGGAAGTGGTTTTGAGCTATCCTGTGGGAGATGGCGGACCTGGCAGGAATCAAGTCTCGCTTCACGGCTCTGGCGGCAGTGCTCGACGAGCGCTCCAGGCGGCTGATGGTCGCGGCGGAAAGTGCAGCCATCGGGCGGGGCGGGATTTCGGCGGTTTCAAGAGCGACCGGCGTATCGCGGCCGGTGATCCGAAAAGGGATAGCGGAGTTGAAGCAGGCGGTCTCGCCTCCGCCGGTGGGCCGAGTGCGTCGTACGGGAGGCGGCCGCAAGAGAGCGATCGAACGCGATCCGAAGTTGCAGCAGGAGTTGGAGAGATTGCTGGATCCGGTCACGCGAGGCGACCCGCAATCGCCGTTGCGCTGGACCTGCAAGAGCGTCCGCAAACTGGCCGAAGAGTTGAATCGAGGCGGGCGCCAGACGAATCGTCAGACCGTGGCGGAGTTGCTGCGGGCCATGGGCTACCGCCTGCAGGCGAACCGCAAGACGCTCGAAGGCAAGCAGCATCCCGACCGCAACGCCCAGTTCGAATACATCAATGAGCGGGTGCAGCAGCAGCTGTTGCAGAGTCAGCCGGTGATCTCGGTGGACACGAAGAAGAAGGAACGGGTGGGCGAGTTTAAGAACGGCGGGCGGGAATGGCGGCCGCAAGGAGAACCGGAAAGGGTTGGCGTACACGATTTCCCGAGCAAGGAGTGGGGGAAAGTAGCGCCCTACGGCGTCTACGACCTGGGGCGCAACAGCGGCTGGGTCAGTGTCGGAGCGGATCATGACACCTCGGCTTTTGCCGTGGAGAGCATTCGGCGCTGGTGGTATTCGATGGGTCGGCGCTGCTATCCGCGGGCTCGGAAACTGCTGATCACCGCCGATGCCGGCGGCAGCAATGGGGCGCGGGTGCGACTCTGGAAATGGGAATTACAGAAGCTGGCCGACGAAACGGAGTTGCGCATTGCGGTCTGCCACTTTCCGCCGGGCACGAGCAAGTGGAACAAGATTGAGCACCGCTTGTTCTCGGCGATCAGTCAGAACTGGCGTGGCAAGCCGTTGGTGAATCACGAGGTGATCATCAATCTGATCGCGGCCACAACCACCAAGAACGGCCTGCGAGTGGAGAGTCAACTGGATACGAATCTGTATCCCAAAGGAATCAAGATCTCTGACAAACAGATGGCTGAGCTGCAACTGCGGCGAGAAGAATTCCATGGAGACTGGAACTATGGCCTCCTTCCGCGAGGCCCTCAATACGGAAACGTTATTCCCTGACGATTCCTTACTCGGGAATTCCACCACGGCGAAGCACTCACTGGAAATGGCACTCAAGCTGGACCCCGGACACACCCTCGCCAACCTGACCATGGGGCACCTGCTGGCCGATGAAGGAAACGGGCAGCAGGCCATTCGGTTTCTCGAACGCGTGTCCGAGGAGAAGCCCGAAGATTTTGAAGTCCGTTTGAAGCTTGCACAGGTCTACTTGGACCTTCAGAGCTTCGATCGAGCGCTAGCCCAACTCAAGACGGCAGAACGGTTAGCGCCCGACAACAAACGGGTTTTTTACCTGCTCGCACGCCTTTACACCCGGATTTCCGATTTGACCGTCGCCTGCTAACCAACCGGGCACTCTCAGCGCCCTTACAGATGCGGGTTTGAGCGCAGCACAAGAGAGCGGGAGGGCGACACCCAGTGGGTGACAAAGAGCAGAGGGCATTTCAGCTATCGTTCAACGGATTTCTGAAGGTCGATTTCCAAGGCTCGCGGGTGACCTCCGATGGCGGGCTTCTTCTCGTCCGAGAACTGGACGAGCGGCTCGGAGTGGGCAAGCTGATCGACGAGCATCTGACGGATTCGCGACAAGGCTCGAACAAGAAGTTCCCGCTGGCCGATCTGGTGCGACAGTCGGTCTACAGCCGACTCGCAGGCTACGAGGACCTCAACGATGCCGTTCGTGTCTCCGCCGATCCGACGTTTCGCTTGCTGGGCTCGAAGAAAAACTGGGATCGCGGTGGGGCGCTCACCTCGCGACGGCAAAGTTTTGAGGCAGAGCTGCTGGCCAGTGAAGAGAACCTGCTTGGGTTGATGGCGGTGAACCGCGAGTTGGTCGCTCAAGCCGAAGCGCAGGACCAGTCCGAGCGCGTCGTGCTCGATATGGACTCCACCGAGAGCCCGGTCCACGGTCAGCAGGAAGGCAGGTCCACGGTCAGCAGGAAGGCAGTGCCTACAACGGGCACTTCGAGTCCACCTGCTAGCACCCGCTGTTGCTGTTCAACCAGCACGGCGATTGTCTGGCGGCGAAACTGCGAGCGGGCAACGTCTCCAGCGCCGAGGACTGGGACGAGTTGCTGCTGCCCGAGATCGAGCGCCAACAGGCCGAAGGGAAACACGTGACGTTCCGGGCCGACGCCGCCTTCGCCAAGCCGGAGATTTACGAAGCGTTGGAGCAGCGTGGCGTGGACTATGTGATTCGCATGCCGGCCAACAAGAACCTGGAGTTGGAGATCGAAGATATTCTGTTCCGTCCGCCGGGCAGGCCGAGCGCCAAGCCGCTGGTGCGCTACAAGAGCTTCCGCTACCAAGCCGCGAGCTGGTCCAAGCCCCGACGGATCGTCGCCAAGGTCGAGCTTCATCCCGGCGAGTTGTTTGCGCGACCCGGCTTCCTGGTACCTGAATTATGCACAGATTCGGCGTAGCCATCGGCGATGGAGTTGTGGCGGTAGCGGCAGTGGTGTCAACTCAATAATGTCGCAAGTCGTCTTTTCTGCGGTTTCCCTCCCCGTTTGAGCCGCCTCCCGATCCCGGCGGGCAAAAGCGAGCTGGCAAGCGGCGTGTTCCCAGTACGTTGCGGCGAGTGCATAAAATTTTATGCATAGCGCCCCTCAACTCAGCGCACCCTCCACCACCGGCGCGAAGCTCGATCCCGGCGGCGCCATCGCCCGCAGCCGTCGCATCAGCCGCTCAAACAGGCCCTTCTCCTGGTACTGATCGCTGTAGCTGACGCCCGTTCGTCCGGCGTGTCGCCAGATCTTGGCCGCCAGGAACAGAAAGCGCAGCCGCGCCGTCGCCAGGGTGGTGTGCCGCAGCTTCTCCGGGGTGGCGTCGGCTTCGCGTTGGAACAGCAGCAGCCAGCAGTTGAGGTTGTAGGCCAGCATGACCAACTGAAAGTGATTGCGGTTCATGTCAAAGCGGCGCGAAGGATGGGCCGCCAGCCCGGCGTCGTTGTTGGCTTCTTTGATGAGGTTCTCGGCCCCGGCCCGCTGGTTGTAAAACCACACCACCGCCGCGATTGGCTCGGCGAGATTGGTCACAAACACGCGGTAGGTATAGCTGCTGGTGGCGAACAACTGATATTGCTCGACCTCGTCGGTTTCCGGCTCCTTCTCATACCGCAGCGCGACAAAGCGGCAAGCATGGGCCCAGCCCTCCGGCTGGTAGAGGAATTCGCACTCCGCTTCAGCGTCGCTGTGGGGCGAGGGCTTCCATTCGGCTTGCTGCAACTGCTCGACCAGTCGCCGCGTCTTGCGCGCCACGATGACGAACTGACAACGCGCTTGCTCGTAGGCCGCCACCGCCTCCCAGCAATAAAAGCCGGCATCGGCCCGCGCCAAGATCTTCTTCACGCCGGCCGGCAAAGCCCGGAAAGCGCTCTTCAGGTGGGCGGCGATCTGTTGGCCCGTGGGCCGGTCGCCGCCGCGCAACCCGCCCATCAGGTACTCGCGCGTCTCGGCCAGGAAGGTCAGTATCGGCTGGTAGCTGCGCTTGCCCTTGTTCTTGGGGTTGTAGCTCTTGCGCCCGCCCATCTGGCGGCCGTAGAGCGTGTGCACGGTGGTGTCGGTGTCCAGCGTCACCGTCTCCAATTTCACGTGGGCCGCGGCCCAGACTCGTTCTCGCAGCTGGCGCTGGATGGAAAGAATCTGCTGGGCCACGTTGAGGTGCAGCGAGGCCAGAAAGCGCCACAGCGTGGACTGCGGTGGCAGCCGTGTCACTTTTAAGATGCCGGTCAGGATGGGATCGCGAGCGATGAAGCGGAGTTGGTTGAGCTGCGCAAAGCCGACATAGAGGCCGAGCACGAGGGCCAGCACAAACTGGTAGGGGCTCATGGCTCGGGTGATTCGTTTGGTCGTGATGGTTTCTTCCAGCAGCGCTTGGAAGTCGAGTTTCTCGAGCAGGGTGGCGACGGGCAGCAAGCCGCCGTAGGGAGTCAGATTCTTGCCGCGGAAGTGATAAGGCGTGGAAGCCCCGATTTTATTGGGCCGCGAGGCCCTCGCGCCCCGGCCTTGTTTGACGGGCCTTGGGGAGCTATGCTGTTTTCGTTTGGTAACCATTTGGGTGACCTCCTTGGGGTCGGTTGGCGAAGCGGGAATCTTCGCCAGCCTACCTTTTTACCCCATGTTTTCGGGGGTCCCCCAATGGTCCCTTGCGGCACAGGCCTCCTCAGGTGCACCCCGGTGCACCCCGCAGTGCATAATTCAGGTGGTAACCAACAAGGCCTTGCCGAGCCGCTCGGTGGTGTGCTTTTACAACAAACGCGGCACCGCCGAACAGTGGATCAAGGAAGGCAAGCAGGCCACGAGCTGGACGCGGCTGTCGTGCCATCGCTTTCGAGCGAACGAGGTGCGGCTGCAACTGAGCGTGCTGGCTTACACCCTGGGCAACTTGTGGCGGCGGCTCGGACTGCCGAGCAGGATCAAGAGTTGGTCGCTGACGACCTTGCAACACAGGTTAATGAAGACGGGCGGTCGGCTCGTCAAGCACGCCCGCTATTACTGGCTGCTGCTGGCGGAGGGGCATCTGAACCGGCGGCTGTTCGGTGACATGCTCAGGCGGCTCGCGGCGCTACCAGTGCCAGGCGGGTAGCTAGCGACGGGCTGCGACGGACAAGAGACGCCGAGTTGCTGAAGAGCGAACTACTAGGGAGCAGTGTCGGCGAAAAGCCCCCCAGCGAGTTGGAACGCGGCGATGAAGCGGCATTCAGCGACCGAATCGGGGGCGAACGGGGCATCGACCGTGAGAGGAGAACCAAGGTCTTGCATCCGAGCCGCGGATGGGAGTACCCTGACCGCGTCGGGATGGCCAAAACGGAAATCCCGGTTACAAAGCCACCGACCAGGCCGAGCCGGCCAGGCGCGCCCTGGCAACTTTCAGCAAACTTGAAGCAGCCGAACTGGAGAAAAAGCGCCTGCAAAAAAGTCCCTACATAACGCCTAGATGATCGGTACATAGCAGTCATGGAGCATGCGGATCTGGCAAACAGGAGACGAAGGCGTTTCGCGGGTCATACGGGTGGTCACACGGAAGGCTGTGCGAAAGTTCCTTCAGTACGCTCGGGGCAAACTGAGTCGCGATCACAACAAGCTATCTTTACCACAACACACCGAACACCATGGTGCCCGACGCGGTCAGCAAGAGCGCGACCCACAAAGCCGGCTGGGCCCACCAAGGAACCCGCTGCCCGCGGATAGCGAAGGGCGATGAAATGTTTTCCGGAAGCGCTTGCTGCGACGGGGCCTGCCAGCCCGACGGGCGAATCACTTGCTGAGCATCTTTGGTCCAGCCCCACAGCAGCGAAGCAGCGAGCATCGCCGCCGCGGTGATTCCCATGCTCCACGAATAAGCGGCGAATCTCTCGGTGAACCAGAAAGGCAACAGACCGGGCACGTCGGCGCCGCCTCCCAGGTTTGACGCCGCGAGTCCGTAAATCGAACCGGCGATCAGCCCCGCGAGCCCGCTACGTCGATGCACCCGGGTTAACGCGCCCATCAGGTAGACGGTCATCAACGGGGTGACGAAGACGCTGGTAATACGTACGAAGAAATCAATGATGTTCGACGAGCCGAGGATAAACGGAACGTAAGCGAACGACACGGCCACGATGAGGATCGTGGCGGCGCGGCTGACGGCAAGATAGTGGGCCTCCCTGGCCCCGGTAACGAGAAACCGGCCGTAGATGTCGCGTGTGAAGACGGCCGAAAGCGCCGCCCCGATACCTTCAAACGTGCTCACCGCCGAGGCAATCACCCCGGCTACGACGACTCCTTTGACGCCGCTGCCGAGATACTGATCGACCAGCCGAGGGTAGATGACGTCGGGCTGCGCCAGCTCAGGCAACAGGGCCCTTCCAAAAATGCCCAGTGTGGAGCTGAAGTAGCCCGACAGAATGATCAGGCCGCTTCCGACGACGACGCTCATCTTCATGTCCCACAGCGATCGGGCCCCAAACATCTTCATGGTCTGCGTGTGGTTGACGACGAAATATCCCGTGGCGATCAAGCACCAGCCGATCACCACGACGACAGCGGGGCTTCGTCCGGCACGCTGTCCGCCCATGCGCAATAGCGTCTCGGCCTGGCCAGCGCCTTCCTGCCTCACCAGGGCCTCGGTGGCGCCCTGGAGACCTCCGACTTCTCGCCAGATGGCCAACCAGAGAACCGACGATGGCCGTTAGCATCATCGCGCTCAGCAACAAGTCGGCGGCGGCGACGGTCTTCAAGCCGCCCCAAGCTGAATACAAGCTCGTCCCGGCGGCCACGATCACAACCAGAAACCAGGCGGCTTGCGAGTCAAGATGTACCACCTCGGTAAAAATCAAGTGTAAGGCGACGGCGACGGTGGCCAGCGTGCTCGTGCGGTACTGGATCTGCACCAACGCGCTGATAATCCGCAAGCTGGGATCGTAGCGGCCCTCGAGATACTCGGCGTTGGTGATGAGCCCCGTGCGGTACATGGACGGCACGACAAGAAAGGCCGCGACCACGCCACCGACCCCAATGCCGAAGACGAGTCCGCTGATCATTACCAGGCCGTCCTGGTAGGTGGCCCCGTTCATAGCGACGTATTCGCCGCCATCGACGCTCGTGGCGAACATCGAAACGCCCACCATCCAGAACGGCAGGGAGCGGCCGCCCAAGAACCAGTCCACGTTGGTTCTGGTTTTTCGCGCCCGCGCCCCGGCAAAGCCGAACACTACGACCATCAGGCCCGCCACGATGACCCAGTCGAGATGCGTCATGGCTTACTTGCCGTACAGGAAAATTCTGCGAACCCACCGACCGGAAGAACGGTGTGTGCGACTGCTTTGCTCTCGACGCCGACCGCTCGTCAACCTCGGATGGCTTCCTTTTCCGATTAAGCCAGTATCCCGCGAACGATCTCACCATGGATGTCGGTTAGGCGGAAATCCCGGCCTGCGTAGCGATAGGTGAGCTTCTGATGGTCGAGCCCTAACAAATGCAGGATGGTGGCATGCAGGTCGTGGAAATGAACTTTGTTCTCGACGGCATAGTAGCCGTAGTCATCGGTGCGGCCGTACGTCAGGCCGGGCTTGACCCCGCCGCCGGCTAGCCACATGGTGAAGCCGTGCGGGTTGTGGTCCCGCCCATCGGCCCCTTCGACGGTAGGGGTCCGCCCGAACTCGCCTCCCCAAATCACGAGCGTCTCATCCAGCAAGCCCCGCCCCTTGAGATCCTGGATCAAACCAGCAATCGGCTTGTCCACCGAACGGCACCTCTTGACCATGTTTTCTTTGAGCTTCTTGTGATGGTCCCAGCCGTTGCTGTTGCACTGCACGAAGCGCACGCCCCGCTCGGAAAAGCGACGCGCCAGCAGACACTGCCGCCCAAAGTCCTCGGTACCAGGATCATCGAGGCCGTAGAGTTGGCGCGTGGCCTCACTTTCGCCGGAAAGGTCTTGCGCCTCGGGCGCTTCCGCCTGCATCCGAAACGCCAACTCGAAACTGGCGATGCGGCTTTCCATCTCGCTGTCCGGTCCGACCTTTTCCAATTGCCGCTGCCCCATCCGGCTGAGCATATCCAGTTCCAGCCGCTGCCGGCGGGCACGCGCCATCCCGGAACCGATAAACGGGATCTTGGCGTCTTTTGCCTCAGTTTCTCCATGGCCCAGCGGGGTTCCCTGATATGCTGCCGGCAGGAAGGCCGAAGCATAATTATTCACACCCCCCTGAGAAAGAGCCTGACAGATGGTGATGTAACCTGGCAGATTTTGGTTCTCACTGCCTAGCCCGTAGGTAATCCAAGAGCCCATGCTGGGGCGAATAAACGTGTCACTGCCTGTGTGCCATTCCAGCACGGCCCCGCCATGGCGCGGGTTCGAACAATGCATCGAGCGGATGATTGTCAGCTCGTCTATGACAGTGGCGAGGTGAGGAAACTGGTCGCCCACCCAAGCCCCGCTTTCCCCATGCTGCTGGAAGCGAAAGGGAGAGCCCACCAGGTTGCCCATCTTTTGCGGGAACGACACCACGCGGGGCGCGTCAAACGGTAGCGGTTTGCCGCTATCGCGCGACAGGATCGGCTTGGGATCGAACGTGTCAATGTGAGACGGCCCGCCGAACATGTACAGCATGATCACCCGCTTGGCGCAGGGTGCAGAATGCGGTGCTCTGGCGGCCAACGGATTCGTCCCGGCGGCAGAGCACTCGTCAGCCAGCAGGGCCGCCAACGCCAGGGTTCCAAATCCCGCCCCCATCTGCTGCAGCAGCTCCCGGCGCGACATCGGTATCTGTCGACGAAAGAATCTGGCTGGACTTTGCATGGCAACTTCCTCGCCGCGGAGTCGGGCGAAGTCAACTCCGCATTCACTCTACATAAACGAACTCGTTGGACGACAGCAGCACCCGACATAGTCCCTGCCACGCTTGCCGGTATTGTGACACGGCTTCCGCTCCTTCGCCGCGTTGCGTCCGGCCGTATTCGGCCAAGAACTCGATCCATGCCCGTATTTCCTTCGGCGAAGGCGGACGTAACAAGGTCAGCTGATACGCCCGAGCGATCCGCTGCTCGTCATCCCAAGCCGGCTCAGAAACCAATCGCTCCGCCAAGTGGCTTGAAGCCTCCGTCATCAATCGACTGTTCATCATGAACAGCGCCTGAGACGCGACGGTCGTGCTGCTCCGTTGCCCATTGATCACGGCCGGCGCAGGAAAGTCAAAGGACTGGAACACCTCGTATAAGGCACTGCGAAGCACCGGTAAATAAACACTGCGACGCTTGGAATCATACAGGGCCGGGTCGCGTGCCTTATCCTTACCCGAAAGATTCACAAAGTTCATGTGTGGTAGCAACGTGCCGCCCATCGTCAGGTTGAGCTGTCCACTCACGGCGAGCAAGGAATCACGAATTACTTCCGCTTCCATGCGACGGCGGTCGTGCCGCCACAGACGCCGATTCTCGGGGTCGATGTCAAGGGCGCGATGGTTAGAAGTGGTGCTCATTTGATACGTGCTGGAAAGCATAATGAGCCGGTGCATGGCTTTGACGGACCAGCCACTTTCGACGAACCGAACCGCGAGCCAGTCCAGCAGCGGTTGGTTGTCCGGCCGCTCACCCAAGCGACCGAAGTTGTCTGGAGAACGCACAATTCCCTGGCCGAAGTGCCATTTCCAAATCCGATTCACCACTACCCGCGCGGTTAGGGGATGCTCGGGGCGCGTCAGCCACTCTGCCAGCTCCATGCGCCCGCTTTGTTTGTCGCCGATCGGTCCCTGCTGTCCGCCGGCAAGAACCTGCGGAAACCCTCGGCGCACCAACTTGCCGGGCGTCAGATGATTCCCTTGCAGGAAAATAGGCAAGTCCGCGACTTCGCCCTCCGTCACCGCCATCGCTTTGGGAATCGAGGCATACTCCTTCTTGGCGGCCTCCAAACTTTGCTCGTGTCCTTCTCGTTCTTCCGACGACATCTTCTCCAGATTGCCGTTGACCAGGACGTCGTCGTGCGCATCAATCTCACGTTCCAGTTCCGACAGTCGGTCGTCGAGATCCGGGCTGTCTAACGCGGTGGCATTCCACTTTGAATCGACCCGATACGAGATCATGGTCTTGGCGCTCTTGAAAATACCGGCGAGGGAATAGTAGTCTGCGATCCGCAGCGGGTCGAACTTGTGATCGTGGCAGCGGGCGCAGCCCATGGTCAGGCCCATGAACGCCCGGGCCGTGGTATCCAACTGCTCGTCAACGAAATCCATCTGCTGCTTGACGGGATCGTCCTCCGCCAGCATCTTCGGCCCGATCATCAGAAAACCGGTCGCGATCAGAGACTCCGTGCGGTTTTCGTCACCCCAAGTGGCGAGGAGATCACCGGCCAATTGCTCTCGGACAAACTGATCGTAGGGCTTGTCTTTGTTGAAGGCGGCAATCACGTAGTCGCGATAGCGCCAAGCATCCGCGTAGGCGAGATTGTCGTCCATCCCGTTGCTGTCGGCGTACCGAGCGACATCAAGCCAGTGACGTCCGTAACGTTCCCCATAGCGCGGAGATGCCAACAGCCGCTCCACCAACCGGGCAAAAGCATCGGCTGAATCGTCTGCCATAAACGCCGCCACTTCCTCGGGCGCCGGGGGCAAGCCGTGCAGGTCGATCGTCGCGCGGCGAATCAGGATTCGCTTGTCGGCGACCGGCGACGAGCGTAGCCCCTTGGCCTCGAGTTGCGCCAGCACAAAACGGTCGATCGGCGTTTGCACCCAGCCAAGGTCCTCGACGGCCGGCACCGCAGGCTCGACCACCGTCTGGAAGGCCCAAAAGGACTTCTCCTTTTCGGTAAGCTCGACCTGATCGCTGCGACGGACGGACTGCCGCGGCACCGGCACTTCCGCGTTCGGCCACGGCGCCCCTCCCCTTACCCACTCGGTCAAGGTATGAACCTCTGCCCGCGGCAGCTTCGTTTTCGGGGGCATTTGTACGAACGTGTCGTGGTTAATCGCGAGGATGAGTAGGCTGTTCCGGGGATCACCAGGTACAATCGCCGGCCCTGACCGGCCGCCCAGCAGCATGCCGGTGAGCGAGTCCAGGCGTAGTCCTGCCTGGCCCTGGTCCGTACCAGGCCCATGGCACGGGTAGCAGCGATTGGCAAGAATTGGCCGAACCTGCTTCTCAAAGAACTCCAGCGTTGCGGGATCAAGCCTAGAGCCGGTCCGATCATTCTGTGCCACGAGAAGGTAAAAGGAAGAGAGGAAGGGCAACAGACAGCCAACAGTCACCCGGGCACAGAATCGAGGCACGGTGCTATCAGACATCTCGATCGAAGCTCGGAATCTTGAGTTGCTCGCCGCCCTTGATGGAAGACTCCTGGGCGACGATGCCGGGCACGGTCATGGCCAGCGACTCGTAGACATCGACCGCCGGCTGACGATCCTGAACCAAGGCGGCGATAAACTCATGGGTCAGAAACGTGTGAGAACCACCGTGTCCGGTTTCCACCCGCATCGGGGCCGGCAGCCGCTCCCAGAACGTGGGAATCGGCGTCGCTTTCCAGTTCGGCGCGTCGGGTCCTTCCATGCGGAATGGCCGGCCTCCTGAGCCCGGCATGTAGTAAGTCAGCTTGGAGCCGTACCATTCGGCTCGCTCATCGTGCGCGGTCCCTTCGTGGAACTGGCCGTTGCGACACATGTGGCCTTGATCGGTCTTGAACAAAGCCACTTGACAGTTATAAGGATTGTCGTAGGCGTTCTTGCCCTTTCCGTAAAACTCGGATAGTTCCGGGCTGACCCAACCGAGGCACGACACCACCGTCAGCCGCTCGCCGGTAACACCCACCAGGAAACCCGTGGAGTGGGTAGGGTACATCATGGGCGCATAGCCGTAACGCCAAGTCTTCTGTCCCTGATAATACCAGTAGTAGTTGCGCTCCTTGTCGCTCATGGGGTGGTGGTATTCGACCTGGCTGTGAAAGACTTCACCAAACTCCCCCTGGCGAAACAGATCGCGGGCTGCAATGGTGTGATGACGGTAGTAGCTTGTTTCCGCCATCATGTACTTAAGCCCGGTCCGTTCTTTTGTCTCCTTGAGCTTCCGTGCCTCTTCCAGCGACATGCATGCCGGTACCGCGCAAATCACGTGCTTGCCGCTTTCCATCACCGCCACAGAATGCCGCACATGATCGGGGACTCCCGTGAAAACCGCTACGGCGTCGATTTCCTTGTCCAGCAGCAGCTTTTCCAGAGACTCGTAGGAGCGGTTGCAACTGTAGACCTGCATGAGCCGGTCACGGCGATCCGGCCGCAAGTCGCTAACCGCGTGAACGATACAGTTCGGATCGAGATGCCACTGAAAGGAGGCCCCGAACCCACCCCCAACAATGCCCATGCGGATCTTCTTGCCGGGGTCGAGAGGCTCCTGGTGTTTAGCAGCGGCTGCGCCGGCCGCCAGCGATCCGGAGACAAGAGAGGCTGCCGTCCCCGTCACGAAGGCGGTAGTCCCGGCACTCCGCAGAAAACCCCTGCGTGAAACTTCGTTCTCCTGCGATTGGTAAAGAGTAGACATCACCAACTCCTTCTGTGAAGAAAATCTACATGCCGAGGAATGACCGCGATGCATCGAAGCCAGACCCGCGTTGGCCCGGAGCTTGCCGGAGGCTGCATACCATCAATTCCTCGCAACCGGTGGATCGCTGAGATCGAGGGACTCCACCAAAACCTGTGCGTAGCGAGGCTCCCACAGTGTAAGCTCTTCCTTGGAAAAAATGTACCCCGGATCGTCCTTCGGCCAAGTCTGATCTGCCGCGGAAACAAGCAGATTCCCTTCCGGGCCCAGCGAAAGCCAGTTTCGGTTACCCGGCAAAACGTACCATGGATCAGGACCGACCGCTTTAGCTTTTGCAGGGATGGCAAACTCTGACACTAGGTTGCCTTGACGGTCTTTCATCTCCACAAAGTAAAAGACATCGAAGTTGAGTGCACGCGTTCGGGATGGGAGCAGGTGGTAGGTATTCCCGAAAGGATCCGAGAGGGGATGGTTATTCTTCTTGTCTGTGCTCTGCTTGGTAGTGTTGAGGAGGGCCGGCGGGGACTCCAGCTTTCTTAGAAACTGCAGGCCGGCAAAACCCACCTGGAGCCTGACTTTGTATTCACCGGCGCCCTGCTTGTCCACGCTCCAGGAGTATTCGTGAACGCCGGGCGGGTGGATCCCGCCGGCAAGGACGGCGACTACCTCCCCGCGGTTGAAGACACCCAGATTGAGGTCGGCCTGACGGTCGAGGCGGAAACGGACGTGCACTTCTCCCGATCTCTGCTTCTCCGCGGTGAAACCCGTCGCCCGCCCGCTGGGTTCCGTTCTGGCGGCCGCCGGCGAATAGAAGTGAACCGAGCGCAGCGTCACAGGCCCCCCGAGAGCGGTCAGCCTGACATGAGACGCCGCCGGATCTATGGAAGCGAAATCCCCATCCACCAGGTGGAACAGGTGTGTTTTCCTTGCTGCGTCTCCGAGCAAGCGTGGCCCCTGCGGCTCAAGTCTCTTGCCTCCGATCCCGGGGTATTCCAACACCAGGGTTCCTTGACCCACATGCTCATAAGTAACGCGGATGTAGATCTCAGCCGTACGGTGCGGATCGTAGTCTTTCGGGAACGCTGTTCCATGCCGCCCCTTTAGCCCGCTGACCAACTCGTGGTGGCGTGCTGTCCACTGGTGCATCGAGGCCACGTACGTGTCATCGATATGGAAATCCGCCGACGCTCGCTCCGGCAAGCGCCAGCCTGCCCCGTCCGTCGACTGCGACGACTTCTTCGGGACGGCCGGCCCGTCGCCGCCGGAATTACCATCAGAATGCACCCAGAGGCCGTGAGAGGGAGTCGCATCTCCGAAAACGTGGCCCATTCCCAACAGTTGCGAGGTGGATCGGCCCTGCAACTTTGCCAGGGATTCGAAAGCATCCAGCAGCAACGGTTCTGCGTTCTCCTTCAGGTGCGACCGTCTCATGAAGTTAAAAGGAATCTTGTCATCGCAGTGCGTATCACAGACCGAAAGCCACTGCTGGTGGCTCGTCTCTGCCGCCTCAGCCGATTTTCGGGCGGCCTGAATCCATTCGCGGATCGCCAAGTCAGCCGCCAATCCCCGCAGCCAGGAGTTTCTTGCCAGGTGATAGTACAGCAAGCCGGCGAAGTAATTGCGGCAGAAATCGAGGTAGTGGGCGGCGGCCTCGAGGTGCGCTGCAATTTTCTTGCCCCGGCCACCGCTGCGCACTGCGCCCCGCAGGGCTTCCGCTCTCCGCTTCAGCGCGTCGGAACTCCACTGGATACGCAATCGCCCGCTAGCAGCGGGGTGGGTATCGGGAGTTACGTCCAGAATCCCGGCCGGCACCCACTTGGGCGTTTGTTCCAGCGTGTTGAAGCGAGCCCCGTGGTAGGTGTTCTTCCCATCTTTGTAGACCGCCGCCAGGATGGTGGGATCTCCCAAGTGGCTTTCCTTGAACCCCAGAAAAGACTGCGACGCATGGTTCCTTTCTGGGTCCACCCTAGCCTTCTCATACGCGGCAGCCAGTTCAGCGAGGGCGTCCGCCACCTGGCCCGCCCGATCCTCAGCTAGAGATTCGCGGGCCCAGCCCCGGAGCAGCTTTTCGGGGACTTCTACCCAGACCGGAGACGACCACGCCCACTCGGCTCCCTCGTCGTATGGATTGTTGGCGACGAACCTCGGCTGGGAAAGTTTCCGGACGATCTCTCGCTCACCTTGGATGACACGCACATGGTAAGAATTCCGGGGCATGGCCGAACGCACGAAATCGCGATCGTGGAAGGTAAAGGTCTCCTCCCAACTCCGTCCTTTGTGAATGTGGACGGTCTCGCCGTTCCTGACGACGTGAACTTCTCGAATCCGGTCGGTTCCCGCGACACTCACTTCAATCCGAGGAGCGGAAACAGCGGCATACGTCTCGCCGGGCAGATGACCATCAACTTTCACATCCAGAAGAATCTTCTCTCCGTCGGTTGCGTAGCAGCGCCGCGCCTTGAGTGCTTCCCATATGGCCTCGCGGGTCAGATCCTCCGCCAGGACGGCCGTGATCGAGTTGATTCCCGGGTGGCTGGTGTGATCGTCACTGGCGCCCACGAAACCCACCTGGTAGCCGCGGGCAAGCCCCGGAAGCGCCATCTTGAATTCCGCGCTTCGTCCCCGATTGCTGATCTCCACGTGCCGCTGAACCTCGGGGCGGTGAAACATCCAGCGCGTGGGCAGCGAAACCTGGTGAGGGATCATCAGCGCTTCGGTCTTCTCCAGATCGTCGAGCACGAAGCGGAGGCGATTGAACGGGTTGATCCGTCCCTGGTCGTCCTTATAGAAGATGTTGTGGTCGCCTTCGGTTCCCTGCCATTCGTATGACAGCAAGGTCACGAATCTGCCGGGCTGATGATTGTCGATGACAGCCTGCCGTGTGAGCTCCCAGGGAGAAACCTCGACGTCACGATAGAGCGCCATCAGCCCACCGAGATCTTGATAGTGGTTGGTCAGGGCACAGAAGTCCAGGCGTTCGACCTCTCTGGCGTACTCGTAAGCCCGGTCGAGGTCAGCCCGGTATCGGCCGATCAAATCCTTGTAGGCGGCATGAATCGTATGGTTGCCCAGGGTGTGGGCATGAAGCTCGCCCCAGAAGACCTTGTAAACCGGCTTCTTGGCCAGGACCTCGATTGGGTTGCTGAGCCGGCGAACGCCGAAATTCTGCTGCAGCCTCGCCTCGACCCGATGAATTCCAGGTTTCTTGAGGACGACAGGAAGACGGCGGTACTGTTTTTCCCCGGCAGGGAGAGACTGGGCCCCAGGCAGTTCCGCGCCGGGGTCACTCTCACACTCAAATTGCACCATGCCGGACTGGCCTTCCTCGAGGGAGACGGCAATCTCGAACGGCTCGCCAGCTACCGCGGTGGAGGGTGCCTCGATCTTCAGCGGCGCAGATGCCTGCGGGGGACGTGCGGCAGCCTCCGCCCGGGACGAGCGGCGCGTGTCGGCGCCGGAACCCCACCAGAGAGCCCCCATGATGCCCAGGCTCAGCAAGATCCAGACGGATCTGACGCAGGCGGTCAAGGAGCCCCGAGAAGCGTTTTTCCGTTTTCGCATTAACGTCGGAATTCTGGCGGTCCGTCCTGGACGCACTCTCTTCCGCGACCCGGACTGGGACCGTAGTTTACATCCTTTTGGTTTCGTTTGCCAGAGGAGCGGTGCCAGAGGAGCGGTTTGTTGCGAGATCTACCGTGACTGTCAATACATACGTCGGAGTTCTTAAGAAATAGTTCCACCTACCCTCGCGGCGTGACATGATAGGCTTCCTTCCTGGCTCTAAACAGTCTTGACCCGGATTTCCGATTTGACCGTCGCCTGCTAACCAACCGGGCACTCTCAGCGCCCTTACAGATGCGGGTTTGAGCGCAGCGCAAGAGAGCGGGAGGGCGACACCCAGTGGGTGACAAAGAGCAGAGGGCATTTCAGCTATCGTTCAACGGATTTCTGAAGGTCGATTTCCAAGGCTCGCGGGTGACCTCCGATGGCGGGCTTGTTCTCGTCCGAGAACTGGACGAGCGGCTCGGAGTGGGCAAGCTGATCGACGAGCATCTGACGGATTCGCGACAAGGCTCGAACAAGAAGTTCCCGCTGGCCGATCTGGTGCGACAGTCGGTCTACAGCCGACTCGCAGGCTACGAGGACCTCAACGATGCCGTTCGTGTCTCCGCCGATCCGACGTTTCGCTTGCTGGGCTCGAAGAAAAACTGGGATCGCGGTGGGGCGCTCACCTCGCGACGGCAAAGTTTTGAGGCAGAGCTGCTGGCCAGCGAGGAAAACCTGCTGGGGCTGATGGCGCTGAACCGAGAGCTGGTCGGGCAAGCGGAGGCGTTGGACGACTCCGAGCGGGTCGTTCTGGACATGGACTCCACCGAGAGTCCGGTCCATGGCCAACAGGAAGGCAGTGCCTACAACGGACACTTCGAGTCGGTCTGCTACCACCCGTTGCTTTTGTTCAACGGTCATGGTGATTGCCTCGCTGCCAAGCTGCGTCCAGGCAACGTGCACAGCGCCGACGACTGGGATGAGCTATTGTTGCCACAGTTCTAATAGCCAGGCCTGTTCCAATATAAACTGTTGTTATATAATAAGTTATCTGAATTCATAAGTGGCGTAGAACTAGATATGTCATCACTATGTCAACAGACGAATGGTGTCCGAACGGCAGTGAATGTCTACGTAGCGCCGCACTCATGGGCTGAACCCGACGGCTCATAGATGCCCAGACGCCAGCGAGCCGAGGGGTGGCCGCCCACTGTTCGCACATCACCCTGGGATCAGGAGCACGCCGGCACGGCAAGCTGGACGCAGCCGTGACGGATCGTCGCAAAGGTCGAGTATCATCCCGGCGAACTCTTCCCGCGGGTCGGCTTCATCGTCACGCACATCACCCTGCCGAGCTGCTCGGTCGTGCGATTCTACAACAAGCGCGGCACGGCCAAGCAGTGGATCAAGGAAGGTAAGCAGGCGACGCGTTGGACCAGGCTGTCGTGCCATCGCTTCCGGGCGAACGAAGTGCGCTTGCAGTTAAGCGTGCTGGCCTACAACCTGGGCAATCTCTGGCGGCGGCTCGGGCTGCCGCAGCGAATCAAGAACTGGTCGCTGACGAGCTTGCAGCACCGGCTGATGAAGACGGGCGGGCGGCTGATTAAACACGCGCGGTATTACTGGCTCTTGTTCGCGGAGGGGACATCTGAACCGGCGGCTGTTTGGCGACATGCTGCGGAGGATCTGGGCGCTGCCTGTGCCGGGCGGGTAGCACCGCACTTGGCGAATGCGAAATCTGTGTACTGAGGACGGAAGCTCGGAGGGGTGTCTGCGAAATTGACTTCGCAGCGGCGGATCAGCCCCCATGAGGGGCAAGAAGGGGGCTCGATCGGTCCCGCCTCAGCCGCTGCCTCTTTCGGGTGGAGAAATGGTTGTGCTTCGCCGGGTGAGGGTGTAGACTCGTGTCGTCAGAGGAGCCAAATCGGAAATCCTGGTTCAGACGTGTTCCGGGCCGGTTGGTTTCCCCGGTTGCGACCGAAACAGCATCTGACCGAGCGGTTTCTTTGACTTGACAGGCGTCCTTGCTCTACGCTGAAGGCCGCCGGCCCAGAGATGAACGCTGAACGGAGAATGCTATGAACCGTAGGAGCTTCCTCAATCGAACCGCCGTCGCCGCCACGGCTCTCTCCGCGCTGACGACAATCAGGTGACCGAGCAGAAGGTGCGGCTGAGCAGGCATGCGCGTTTTTCGCGGCAAGGTCGAGAACACGGAGGTGACGGACCTGACTCCGCTTAAAGGCCTCACCAGCTTGCAGTCGCTCGACCTCCAGGACACGGAGGTGACGGACCTGACTCCACTTAAAGGCCTCACCAGCTTGCAGTCGCTCGACCTCTACAACACGGAGGTGACGGACCTGACTCCGCTTAAAGGCCTCACCAGCCTCCAGGACCTCGAACTCTGGAAGAACCAAGTGTCCGACGAACAGATCGATGCGCTCAAAGCTGCTCTACCAAACCTTAGGATCCGTTACAAAATAGTTTTAGGGCCGTGACCTTCGGAGGGCCTTGACAGCCTCCCTCGGCCTGCTACCCTAAAGGGTACATAACGTCCCTTATGTCCCATTGATTCAATTACTTAGTATGGCCTAGTCGCCGACAGAACCCGGTAGAGAACAGATCCTGGCTGACCTCATGTCCCTCACCATGCTTGCGCCGGAGGTAGAATTGATTGGCTCGCCGGTGTTGGGCGTAGCTTTCCTGGGCATGCCCCAGGATCTCATGCTACAATGAACTTGCACAACTAAGTACTAGTTTCGCTCCGCCCTTGACACCTCCGCCGGTAGGCGCCAGGCTCGTCTCCCCCACCGTTCAAATCGCGGCACGGAACAACTGGGCCTAACCGCTGTTAACCAGGATTTCCATTTTGGCCCTGGCACGGCCACAGTATACACCCGCTCCGCTCCGAACAGCACGTCCTTTCACGCTGAACCCTGCACATCACCTCTGCTGGTAGTCGCCAGAGCTGGTTCGACCGCTCACAGTCGTTGATTGAGCGGCTTGAACGGCGCTCCGGCCGACACTGCTCCTTGCGAAACCTTTTGGAGCCAAAAGCTGTTGATCCTCACTCCGGCAATGCTACCCACTCGGCAGCGGCAGCGCCCAGATCTTGTGCAGCATGTCGCCGAACAGCCGCCGGTTCAGATGTCCCTCCGCCAATAAGAGCCAGTAATACCGCGCGTGCTTGACCAGCCGACCGCCGGTCTTCATCAACCTGTGTTGCAAGCTCGTCAGCGACCAACTCTTGATTCGCTGCGGAAGCCCCAGCCGCCGCCAAAGATTGCCCAGGTTGTAGGCCAGCACGCTCAGTTGCAACCGCACTTCGTTGGCTCGAAATCGATGGCACGACAATCGCGTCCAGTGCGTCGCCTGCTTGCCTTCCTTGATCCACTGTTCCGCCGTGCCGCGCTTGTTGTAGAAGCGCACCACCGAGCGGCTCGGCAAGCTCATGCTCGTCACGATGAATCCGACGCGCGGGAACAGCTCGCCCTGGTGATGCTCGACCTTAGCGACGATCCGCCTCGCCTGCGACCAACTCTCCGCCTGATAGCGAAAACTCTTGTAGCGCACCAAGGGCTTGCGGGAAGGCCTTCCCGGCGGGCGAAACAGGATGTCTTCGATCTCCAGCTCCAAGCTCTTGTTGGCCGGAATGCGAATGGCGTACTGTACTCCGCGTTCCTCCGAAGCCTCATAAACTTCCGGCTTCGCAAAGGCCGCATCGCCCCGGAAGGCGACCTGCTTGCCCGCAGCCTGTTGGCGCTCGATCTCCGGCAACAAGAGCTCATCCCAGTCCTCGGCGCTGTGCACGTTGCCTGGACGCAGCTTGGCAGCGAGGCAATCACCATGACCGTTGAACAAAAGCAACGGGTGGTAGCAGACCGACTCGAAGTGTCCGTTGTAGGCACTGCCTTCCTGTTGGCCATGGACCGGACTCTCGGTGGAGTCCAGGTCCAGAACGACCCGCTCGGCGTCGTCGAACGCTTCCGCTTGCCCGACCAGCTCTCGGTTCAGCGCCATCAGCCCCAGCAGGTTCTCTTCGCTCGCCAGCATCTCCGTCTCGAAGCCGTGCAGCGTCGAGGTCAAGGCCGCACCGCGATCCCAGATCTTCTGCGAACCGATCAGCCGAAACGTCGGATCGATCGAAACCCGCTCGGCGTCGTTGAGGTCCTCGTAGCCGGCGAGTCGGCTGTAAACCGACTGCCGCAACAGATCAGCGAGCGTGAACTGCTTGTTTGTGCCTTGCCGGGAGTCGCTGAGATGCTCGTCAATCAGTTCTCCGAGACCGAGCCGTTCGTCCAGTTCGCGAACCAAAATCAGGCCACCGTCGGAAGTGACGTGCGATCCCTGGAAATCGACTTTGAGAAGTCCATTGAAACTTAGCTGGAATGGCTTGGTGAGCGGCTTGTTTTTCACCCATTGGGTGTTGGCCTCCATGGCGTCCTCATCGGGCTCTAGCCCCTATGAATAAAGACGCTCAAGGCCGCTGGAAGGTCGGGATGTCAAACATCAAATTGAAAATGCGGGGTTAATGTAGTGCGTTGCCGCTTATCGCTAGCCCGCTAACCGGACAGTAGTGATCTACCGTAGTAATGCAGCCAACTCCTCTTCACTCCACGGCTTCTTACGATCTGCGGTGGCCTTCCTAATCCAACTGACCGTCTCAGTCTTGACGGAAGGAGCTTGATTTCCCCACTGTCGACGGACGTAGGTCAAGGTAGAAGCAATCTCCTGGTCACTGAACACGGCAGCAAAGGGCGGCATAATTTCTCCGTCGGCATCCTTCCCATGGAGGACGATCCTGACTAGAGCTTCTTTCCGCCCCAACACCCACTTAGAACCTACCAGAGACTTGCCCATTCCATCGCCGCTGGCCAAATGGCAGGACGCGCAACTTGAAAAATAATTCTGTTCTCCCTCTTTGAAGAGGCTCTGCTGCTGTTCGACGCGGGGCTCAGTGCTACTTTCCGGCCCACTCCAGTACTTCCCAATCAGCTCATTGCATCGAGCATCATGATATTGTTTTATCGCAGATAGCTTCCGCCCTAAGACATGTTCGCGCGGGATACGACCTCCATCCACTGACTCCAATAACAGCTTTGCCCAAGCGAGACGGCTGGACAGAGTGTCCTGAGCCACTGCACGAACCTCCGGACTAAAATCGGAATACAGTTCCAAAATAGTCGGTGCAATCCCAGAATCATCGAAGTGGGGTATCCACTTGACTCAGGTAGCCCCTAGGCGTTGTGGTTTGGTCGATCCATGGACGCCAGCACACTGCACCCAGAATGCACCCTGGGGCGCCAGACGCCGGTCTGCAGGCAATTGGGCCACGAGGCTGCGTTTCGGGCCGATCAAGGATTACGCACGCGCCATGGCCATCGCAGGCTTGGAAACGTGGTGCTAGGCCGGCCGCCGGCGTCGGCAAGCCTTTCCGGGGGCCGCCAAGACTTCGACCCGCAAGAAGGTCGTCCACTTCTGATACATGCGCAGGGCGGCATTCTTCGAGTAGGCGCGCAGCACATGATGGCCGTGTTCGATCTGCTCCAGCACGGTCTCGAGCTTGCCGCCGATTCTCTTGTTCACCCGCCAGCCGAAGACCTGCGAGATTTTGTCGGCACTCAAACGGAGCAGACCCAACTCGCAGGAGCGCTCGAAGATCTTGTGGATCGGGAAGCTGCGTCGGAAGACGAAGTTGCGGCAATACTCCACTTGGTTGATCGAGTAGTGGCGGCTGAGGTTCACCGCTTGGCGGTCTTTAGCAGAGAACTTTGGGCCCAGCACCAGAGTCCAGTAGTCGAGTCGTTTCTGAATCCGTGCGGCGCTGAGACGGTCGGCGGCGGCCTGCAGAGCTGCGGGGTCGGCTGTCGCTAGGAAGGAGTTATCGTTTTTGCGGTAGCGCACGCCGCGACGCTGGAGTTCTCGTTCGATGAAGTGATGACCGTTGAGGTACTAGGTGGTGTGAAAAGGCAGGAAGGAAGCCACGCACAACAGCAGCGGCCCGAGTGTTTCGTCTCGGCTGTAGAAGTAGTAGTGCGTGAAGCGGCAACGCTGGCGGCTCAAGATGCGGTAGTCGGGATCGTCGGTGGGGTACTTGGGCACTGTGGAACGAAAGCTGCTGCCGACTTCCATGCTCTTGAGGATAAAGTAGACGCCAAAGCGTTTTTGGCGCTCCATGCGCCGCAGGGCGGGTCGGGTGTAGTCTTCCTTGCGGACCCCTTTCTCAGCCCACTCGATGGGGATGCTCTGGTTGCGAGCGAAGGACTCGACCCAACCGCGGTAGTCGTCGGTTCGTTTGCGGAGCACCTCTTTAGTGATCGCCCCGACGTTGTGGACGTTGCGAAAGAAGTGGACCACGTGCTCGGGCCGCGTCAGCAGCGGCAGATAGCCGAAGATGACGATGCGGTCGAAGCCGTGGTATACCAAAGCGAGCAGGCTGCCAAACAGCCTGAGAAACGTCTCCATCGGTCCTCCTCGGCGTCTTGGGTTGACAACAAGATCATCCGACAGGGGGCCGATGGAGTCAAAATTTCCAATAGAGGGGTATCCGGTTGACTCAGGTAACCCCAAGATGTAGTATGCCTGCAGGATGGAGGACTACCCTCGGAACCTGACGGAATTCGAGGCCCGTTTCAGCAGTGAGGAGGCCTGCCGGGAATATTTGTTCCGGCTGCGCTGGCCCGACGGTTTCCGCTGTCCGGGTTACGGGGGTGGAAAATCGTGGCCCTTGCGAAAAGTGCTGCTGCAATGCGCGGCGTGTGGGCGCCAGACCTCGGTGACCGCGGGGGACGATCTTTCAGGACACGCGTACTCCTTTGCCGTTGTGGTTTCGTGCGATGTGGTGGGTCACCACCCAAAAGAACGGGGCCAGCGCTCTGGGGCTTCAAAGAGTGTTGGGGCTTAACAGGTACGAAACGGCCTGGACGTGGCTGCACAAAATGCGGCGCGCGATGGTGCGGCCGGGACGAGATCTGCTGGCCGGGAGAGTGGAAGTCGATGAAAGCTACCTGGGCGGACTCGAAGAGGGCCTGCGGGGCCGAAACCTGAAAAACAAAGCGTTGATCGCAGTGGCCGCTCAACAGGAGGGGAGGGGCCTCGGACGGATTCGCATGAAGAGGATCGAGGATGCCTCGGGCCAGAGCCTGTTGCCTTTCGTGGAGGAGTGCATCGAGCTGGGCAGCGTGGTGCTTACCGACGGCTGGCCCGGTTACTGTGGGTTGGAAAAGGAGGGCTTCATTCATGAGGTCACCGTGGTCAGCAGGCAGGAGAAATCCGCGTCCGAATTGATGCCCGGCGTCCACCGCGTCATGTCGCTGCTCAAGCGCTGGCTGTTGGGAACCCATCAAGGCGCGGTGAGTCCCAAGCATCTGGACTACTACCTCGACGAGTTCACCTTCCGTTTTAACCGCCGCAAATCCAGAAGGTAGCCACAAGATGTTGTACCGAGGCAAACTCTTCTATCGGCTCGTTCAGCAGGCAGTAGCCGTGGAGCCTGCGACTTACAAGATGATTGTTCGCCCAGTCACGAAACCCAAGAAAATCCCTAAACCACAAAATATGGGGGCTACCTGAGTCAACCGAATACCCCTCTTCCAATATTTTTGGCTAGTTTTTAGTAGGGAGTTGCGTCTGAGGTCCCCGGCCCTGGAAACCAGCAATTTTGAACGCTCGGATGATGAACGCTTTCCACCGCCTGGAGCGTCGGACGCAACTCTCTGAGAGACAACAACTTGAGACCCGATCGAGTTTTTGGACACAGCGAGATTTATGGTAGGGACATCCGGTTCGACGCCAAGCTGTCTACCCCGGGCACCTTTCCCAGAAGCCGACGACCAGGCGGTTGACCTTGGCGGGGCTTCCATTTGCACCATGTGGCCGCTTCCGGGGAGGATCTGTGTCTTAACGTTTGGGGGCAGGCTCTGAGCGTGGGCGGCTGGGAGGATTCGGTCTTGGCGGGCCCCTTCTCGCAGCGTTTCATCGAGCGGCGAGCGCTCCTCGATGGAAACCACAGCGGGCTCGGCTTGACTGCCTTGCGGTGACTGTTTCAGACTGACTCATGGCGTATCCTCCTTGTTCCTTTTCAGGAAACGGTCCTTCAACTAACCGTCAGGATACGCCGCCCTCTCCTCCTACTCATCCACAACTTTCGGTTATACCTCTCGCCCACGCCCCAGCTACCCACTCAGAACCCGGAAGCCCCAATTTCTTGGCCTCGCCTCAGGGGTCCACTCCACAACAGCCATCTATCTTGCGCTCGGACGCCGCTGCAGCCAGGACCTCAGTCCCAGGCTCGACCGACAGAAGCGCAGGCCGGGGTCGCGAGCTTCAGCAGCCCGAAGCGCTTCGGCGGCATCCTGCTCCCGGCCGAGTTTTCGCAGCACGAGGCTCAAGTGATAGTGGGCAGGCGCGAATCCCGGCGCTTGAGAAATCACGGCGCGAAACTGCTGGACGGCCCGGTCCAGGTCACCGTTTTCGAGCTGTCGGATTCCGCCTTGAGTCGAAATAATCGCCGCGTCGATCGAATCGCGCTCCCGACGCGCGGTGTCCGCTAGATCCATTTCGCGAGCGGCGTCCTCGTGCTTTCCTTGACGACGGAGGACCAGCGCGAGCGCGTAGTGCGCCTCTGGGGAATTCGGCTCCCTGCGTACCGCTGTCCTCAACGCCTTAGCCGCGTCCTCCAGATTTCCCAGGTCCACGAGTACTCCACCCAGCGTCCGCCAACCCGCTTCCGATGCGGGGCTTAGGGGGGCGCCGCGACGCAGCGCCTCCGCGGCTTCTCCGAGTTGCCCAAGCTGCCAAAACGCCTTGCCTAGATCAATATAAACGTCGCCCCAGTCCGGGCTTAGTTGGACCGCGCGCTGGAATCGTTCAATGGCTTCCTCGATCCTGTCCTGCTCACGCAGCGAAACCCCCAAGTTGTACTCCGAAACAGCGTCGTCGCTATCGGCCGCGAGCAGCTCCCGGTAGACCCTTTCGGCTGAGCGCACGTCGCCGGCCCGAATCAGAGCGAGACCCAGGTTTTTCTTCGCAGCCGCGTAGTCCGGACTGCGCGCCAACACTTCCTCGTACACAGCGACAGCGCCGCCGAGGTCTCCTACCTCGACGAGCGTGAGCCCAAGCATGTTTCGCACGTCCATCAGATCAGGACGCAGGCTTGCCGCCTGCCGCAATGCCCGGATCGCACCGCCAAAGTCGCCCAGGCTACGCAACCCGACTCCGAGGCTGCGGTAGACCTCGGCCCCGTCCGCGCCGTGCTCAATCGCTCTCTCTAAGTGACGGACAGCCCGATCCAGGTCTCCGCCTTCCTCCTCGAGCACGCGACCCAGGAAGAAGTGCGCTTCCGCGAGCCTGGGAGAGAGTCGGAGGGTCTCCTCGAACTCCAAGCGCGCGGCGGGATACTGGCGGGTCCAAAACAGCGCGACCCCGAGGCTGTAACGCGCCTCGGCCGATTTCGGTTCCAGCGCGACGGCCCGGCGAAGCTCGGCTATGGCTTCGGTCCATCTGCCCTGTTTCCCCAGCTCCAGGCCTCGCTGTATGTGCAGGCGGACTTCGGCACTAGGGGCCGGATCGCCCGAAGCGGTGAGCGTTGACCCGAGCATTAGCACACCGACTAAGCACAGTCGCGCAGCGGAATGGAGATGCCGGCTCGCCATGGCTTGTACAAGCGATATAACAGTCACCCCCGATGGTTCTGACCGACGTCAATCGGATTCTCGCTCATGAAGCGACAATCCTTGCAACGCTCCTCGTAGTATCCCATCTTGTCGGCCGCTTCCGTCGCCGCCGCTGCTCTGTTTTACTTGACAGCGCCGACGTGTGTTTGGCATACACATATTATGCGATCGGGGTATGCACTTCACTCCCGACTACCCCACATCTTGTGGTTGGCCGGTCCGCCTGCCGCGTAGGTGTTGGACCATCTCTGAATAGGTCGTGGGCCCAACGGTCGCGGCCTGTTGTACAAGCCGGTAGAAGAGCTTTCCCCGGTGACGAGAGCGTCGTCGATTGAATCGAAACGTATACTCATCCAGGTAATAGTCCAGGTGTTCACGGCTCACAGCGCCTTGGTGCGTCCCGATCAACCAGCGCTTCAACAGGGCAGCCACCCGGTGAACGTGGGGCAACAGCTCGGAGGCCGACTGGCTCGAACCGGCCAGAAAGTCGTACTCGTGCCGATAGCCAAGCGCCTCCAGGCCGACGTACCCTTCCCAGCCGTCGGTGTGGATCGTGCTGTCGGGCTCGACAGCCTCTTGGATGAAGCCGTGCAGCTGTTGCTTGGACGCTCCGCGGATGCGCTTCATACGGATCCTTCCTATCCCCGCGCCGTCTTCCTCGGCGGCGATGGCTAGCAGTGCTTTTTTCTGCGTCTGCCGTCCGCGCAGTCCCTCTTCTGCGCCCCCCACATAGGTCTCGTCGACCTCCACGCGACCGCTGAGCCGTTCTCGGCCGGGCCGCACCATCGCGCGCCGCAGCTTGTGCAGCAACGCCCAGGCGGTACGGTAGCTTCCCAGACCCAAGATGCTTTGCAGTCCCAGTGCGCTCGCCCCGTTTTTCTGGCTGGTCACCCACCACATGGTCCGAAACCAGGTGCGCAGCGGCAGGCGCGTGTCCTGGAAAATCGTGCCCGCCGTCACCGAAGCCTGATAATCGCATTGCCCACACCGCAGCAGGCCCCGCCGGCTGGGCCGAGTTCTCCGCCCTCCACAGCGGGGACACACAAAACCCTGTGGCCAGCGCAGTTGCATCAGATACTCGCGACACGCCTGCTCAGTGGCAAAACGCCCCTCAAACTCCTCCAGCGTCCGCGGGTAGTCCTCCACAGCCCCGCATGCTATATGTTGGGGTCTCGGGAGTCAAGTGCATACCCTGATTATGCGAAAATGGGGTATCCACTTGACTCAGGTAGCCCCTAGGCGTTGTGGTTTGGTCGATCCATGGACGCCAGCACACTGCACCCAGAATGCACCCTGGGGCGCCAGACGCCGGTCTGCAGGCAATTGGGCCACGAGGCTGCGTTTCGGGCCGATCAAGGATTACGCACGCGCCATGGCCATCGCAGGCTTGGAAACGTGGTGCTATCGGCAAGCCTTTCCGGGGGCCGCCAATGGCCAACCACAGTATGTTGTGGTCACCTGAGTCAAATGGATACCCCACTATGCGAATTATACGCAACACTCACAGGCAGGTGCCGACACGCTCGATCATCTCGGCTCCTCGCGCGGACGGCTGAAGGAATGCTAGCGATCGTGCTCATGGCCAACGGCGCAGGCCATCTGAGCGACGAGTGCACCGCCGCATCACGACGGTCAGTGGGTTCGATCTTCCTGGGGACGTCGTGCGCCTCATCGCCATCTCAAGGCTTGTCTGCTCGAATCCGAAATGCGCCGATCGGGAGGGCGCTGTGAGCGTTAATCTACGACAGAGGATAGGCCTGAGCGCAATACTGATGCTGTTTTCATCGTGCGAGCGCGATGAACCCCGGACTTCAGACGATTTCAGTGCCGAAGCCTTCCGTCTCCTCCCTCTGGAGGAACCTTACCAACACCACAAGACTTTGAAAGAGGGCCCCGTCCACAGCCTGAGGCGCGATCCCAATGCGAGCGCGACGCCCGCCGAGATTGAGATCGGGGCTGAAGGATGGAAGCTTCTGGTTCCTTCGCAGGCCGACTCCGTCCTCCGCACCGCGGCTGAGGACTTCCGTGACTATCTCGAGATCGCGATGAAGGTGCGGGTCGAGATGGAGTCTCTTAGCTCCTTGGATGGGTGGCGCGAGCTCAACCGCGTAATTGTGGCCGGAACGGCGCGAACGCTGCCGGGTTGCGGCGCGGCTCTCCATGGTCCCAAGGACTATGCGCTGGAGTTCTCGCAGGAACGCGTCGTCGTCTGCGGATTCGCCGAGCGTGGCGCAGCTCAGGGTCTGTACAACCTTGAATCGCGCATGAATCTTCGCGAGGGGCCCTTTCTTCGGCGGAACCTCCAGTCCACTCGCCGCAGCCTGTACCGTACCCGGATGGTCATGAACTGGCCCGGCTGGATGGAATGGCCGGACGCCTACCTGTCCCAGGTCGCACACGCCGGATATGACGCGATCTACGCCTCACCCTACGCCAACCCCAATGGGGCCGAAGGGTCCGCGCACTACGTGCTGGTGCGTCGGCAGGACCCGATGCGGATCAAGGATCTGCTAGTGCGCGCATCCCGTTATGGGATATCCGTGTACACTCCCATCCTCTACCGCTTCACGGGTAATCGGGAAAGCGAGGCGGGACTGCGAGACTTGATGCGTGACATTCTCAGCCGCTTTCCCGAGATACGCGGTTACGTCCTGCTCACGGAAGGCTTTTTCTACGACACGTGGTTCGGCGCTGGCGGCCACGGAAATCTCGACCTCCGAGAATGGGCGAAGAACTGGAGCCGGGCGGTCGCAATTGTGGCCGAGGAGTGCCACCGTGTCGACCCCGAGATCGAGGTGCTGCCGTGGGAGTACAAGGCTACACGCCGAATTTCATTTCGGAACTGCGCGCCTGGAGCTCCTGGACGGAGGCCCCTCCGATTGAGGAACTCCTTCCCCAAATTGCCAGGCGCGATTTCGGCCCCGGTTCGGAGAGTCAGGTTCTGGATGCGTGGCGCCGTTTTAGCTCGGCGGTCCGTCTTGTTCCCGACACGGGCCCCAGGATGGGCACAAACTTTTCCCCGGGGAACCCGCTCTTCTTTGATAAACCCCCGGCCCGCACAATGACCATCGAGCACTCCTGGTGGGATCAGGCGTTGTGGAAAACCCACCGGGCCGCAAGAATCGATCCGCTCTGGCCTTTCACGCGCGCGAGCTTTACATTCATTCCAGACTTTACCAACCGGGTCAATATGGCCGAGGAGTATGCGCGTCGGAGCACTGGAATTGCCCGCATGACGGAGCCCGAGCGGCTCGATGGCGTTTCCTTGGTTAGGAGGATGGGGTATGTCGACTTTGGAGGCAGGGCGCTCAAAGGCCTGTAAAATGGGCGTTTTCTCGAATACGGTGATGCTGAGAACCTGTAGAAGTTGGTAGAGACTGGCTTCCAGCCCTAGGCGCTTCTTCAGGATGGCCACCAGTAGATAGGTTGCGATGGCAATCCAAACCTGCGTCTTGACGGCGTTCTCGCTGGTACCGTAGAAGGCCTTGATGCGGAGATGCTGCTTGATCCATTTGAAGAACAGTTCGACTTTCCAGCGGGCCTTGTAGAGATGCGCGATCGTCAGTGCCGCCAGGTCGAAGTTGTTGGTGAGAAACACCAGTCGCTGATCGGATGCGGCGTCGTGGAACCGCACGCGCCGCAAGGCATCGGGATAGACGCGTGCGGATTGATAGTTGCGCAGGACCACGGTGTGGTCGGAGAGGAGGCCGCTTTCCAACGGCACGGGGCGGGAGTAGCGCCGGTCGAGTTGCACGTTCTTCTTGCAACGCACGACATAGAAGGCCGAGCAAAGAACGAAGGTGTAAAGCCGGGCGAAGTCGAGATAGCCGCGGTCCATGACGTAGAACGAACCGGCCTCCGGCGCGAGTTCGTCGAGGATGTTGACGTCGTGCCCGCGGGCTGGGCTAATGCGGACAAACGTAGGGATCGAGCCGCGCAGGTCGAGCAGCGTGTGCAGTTTGACCGCCGCTTTGGTGCGGCGAAAGCGAGCCCAAGGGAACAACGACAAACACAGGTCGATGGTGGTGGAATCGAGGGCATAGACGGTGGCGTCGAGATCGGCGCCGATGGCTTGGTGAGCGTACATCGGACGGGCGATGCCGATGAGCACTTGCGCCAAGTCTTCCCACATGCGCCAGCTATGAGTCTCGTTGGCGTCGGCCAACGTCGCACGGGAGATGTGTCCCCGGAATCCCAAATGGTAAAGCCGGTGTGCCACCGAACGCAGGCAGGTTTCGATGTCACGAAGGCTCTCACGGCGTGTCAGTTGGGCGAAGGCCATCGCAAGAAACTGATCCATGCAGGAGAAACCACGATGCCGCCGATCCTCGCCGTAGCGGCGGACGCAACGATGAAACTCGTGAGCGGGAAGGTGGTCGATCAACTGCGAGAAGACGGCACGGCCGGAGTTCATGGACCATTGTCCGCTCCGAAGGCCGTCTTCCAGCGGGGCCGCAAAGCCCAGAGGGAATTCAAATCGAAAACGTTGAGAGAAGGACCTAACTTACCCTCCTCCAGCTACTTGCGACCACTGGCCAACTCATTAGCCGGACAGTAGTGATCCCTACCATTTCGCCCCGACAACCCGACCCTCTGTTGCTTGACAGAACAGACTGAATGCGGCTAGCCTGCGTATTACATACAATCAGCTAAGAGAGTCTTGATGTAGAGAAATGCTATACAGACAGTCGCCTTGGAGTTCAAGGCCTAGAATCTAGAATGAGCGTAGCACCAATTAGTCGTGAGGTTGTGGACTGATGATTAAAAGACGGCTCTTTACGCGTCGGGAATTGATTCGTTCGATCTGGCGCTCGGGACTTGTATTCACGCTTGAGCAACTGCTTTTCGGACAGAACCTGCCCGTGCGGTTCATCAACGTTGCGCGGGAGGCCGGGCTGCGGACGCGAACAGTATTCGGCGCCGAGAAACGCAACCGCTACCTGCTTGAGACCACCGGATGTGGGGTAGCGTTCTTCGACTATGATAGCGACGGCTGGCTCGACATTTTCTTAGTGGATGGGACTCGATTCGAAACTGATTTTCCGGAGGGATCGGAGCCCACCAACCGGCTATACAAGAACAATCGGGACGGCACGTTTACCGACGTCACGATGAAAGCTGGGCTGGGGCGCAGCGGCTGGGGGCAGGGCGTATGCATCGGCGACTACGACAACGACGGGCACGACGATCTCTTCGTTACCTACTGGGGCGAGAACGTTCTTTATCACAATAACGGGGACGGCACGTTCACCGACGTCACTTCCAAAGCCGGCGTCGGCGCGGGAGGAGACAAGGTGACGCGGTGGAACACCGGCTGCGCCTTTCTGGATTATGACCGCGACGGGTGGCTGGATCTTTTCGTTGCAAACTACGTCGATTTTGATCCCGAGACCGTTCCCGTTTCCGAGGACGGCCTGTGCCTTTATAAGGGTTTGGAGGTTGCGTGCGGGCCAGCCGGTCTTCAAAGCGGTAGAAATATTCTCTTCCACAACAATGGAGACGGCACATTCACAGACGTATCTGAGACGGCCGGAATTTGCAATACTCCGGGGAAATACAGTCTCGGGGTGCTGGTTTCCGACTTCGACAACGATGGCTGGCCGGATATTTATGTTGCGAACGATTCCAGCCCTTCTGCTCTGTACCGCAACAACGGCGACGGCACATTCCGCGACATCGGTATCGAAGCTGGAGTGGCGTTCAGCGCGGACGGGAAAGCCCAGGCCGGGATGGGAGTGGCGGCAGCTGACTACAACGGTGACGGGTGCTTCGATATTGTTAAGACCAATTTTTCCGGGGATCACTCAAACCTTTACCGGAATCTCGGCGACAATGTCTTCGAAGAGACGACCTACTCGTCCGGGCTGGGACGAAACACGCGTTTTCTGGGGTGGGGAGCGGGCTTCTTGGACATCGACAATAACGGCCTCGCGGACATATTGCTTGCCAACGGACACGTGTACCCGGAGGTGCATGAGGTGGAAGTTGAAACCGGATACCGTCAGCGCAAAGTGCTCTATCAAAATCTAGGAAACGGGCAATTCGCTGACGTCTCGCTGGAAGCGGGCCCGGGAATTCTCGAGGCCGTGCCCGCCCGCGGCTGCGCTTTCGGCGATTTCGACAATGACGGCGACATCGACGTTGTGGTCAATTGCATCAACGACGTCCCCCAGTTGCTTCGTTGCGACGCTTCAGGTGAGAACAACTGGCTCAAGATAAAACTGGTGGGCGTGAAGTCGAATCGCTCTGCTATTGGAGCCCGTATCTACTGCGTGCCCGAAAGTGGTCGCCGCCAAATGGACGAAATCCGTAGCGGCGGCAGCTATCTGTCGCAGAACGATCTGCGGGTCCATTTCGGTCTTGGAAAATCCGAAAGCGCGGCTCTCGAAATCCACTGGCCGAGCGACCTTGTAGAGCATGTCTCGCGTGCAGCTGCCAATCGGGTGCTTACGATCGTCGAAGGGAGTTCCAGACAAGAATCAAGCGGACCCGACTCGGCGGCTAATCGCTCCACCGGGTGTAGATACTGACCTGCCCCCCCAATGTTGTACCACTTTCTAAGTTAGGATCTGGGCCGTTTTCGGCGGGCACAGGGGCGGAGCCCCGTTGTATTGTCCCGAAACTCGATCGTGATGTAAGTGACTTGCTGACTACGAGTTGCAGTTGGCGGGCGGGAGAGCACCAAGGTTTGTTTTTGGGACGCCTTCGTGCTAGCTTGATCGCATGGCACACGAAGGCCAAAAGTGGTAGCGGACCCGGAAAAGGAACCGTCCCGGATCGGGCCTGGAGGCGGCCGCATACTTCTCGTATTTCTGCCGGTCCAGCTTCAACCCCAGGCCGGGCCCTTCCGGGACCTGGACACTTCCCGCGACAACAGGCATGGACTCGACGGTGATGTCGTCTTTCCAGAGGTTGGCCAGCGGAATCCCAGGAAGCGTCGCCATCCTATAGACGGCCGCCTGGTGGGCCAGGAAGGCCATGCTGAGATTCCCACCGGGCAGCTGAAGGATGAAGGGCATGCGGGTGCTCTCGGCCAGGGCCGCCAGTCTCATGTTCGTACCTACAGGAAAACGGGAGGCGACGAAGCCGTCGCAGAGTCCATGGCGGACATAAAACTCTGTGGGATCGAGTCCGTAATGAAAGATCAACGGCAGGGAACACTTGGTCCGTAACGCTTTCCAGGCCTCATGGTCCTCGACATTGATGGGGTCCTCGATTTCTCCGGCTACCGGGAACTTCTCCAGCTCCCGCAGGACTGGATACACCATGGCCAGCTCAGAATCGGCGTTGAAGTCATAGTGGATCTTGAAGCCGGGAGGCGCAGCCTCCTGCATGGCGGCGGTCTGGTCGATGGAGTTCTGAAACACATCCACGTGGTACTTGGGCCAACGGTAACCACGGGCCGAGACCTGCCGGACCTCCTCAGCCATGTCCTCGGGAGGCTGAGAGACAGTCCAGGCAGCCACCGGAACCCACTTGCGAACCTGTGGACCCAACAGCTTCCACAGAGGAATACCCAGGATCTTGCCGATCAGATCGTACAGGGCCATGCTCATGGGCATACTGTGAGTGCTACCGAACCAATCGAAAGGAGTCGTGTCCAGGTAAGAGGACAAGTCTTCGGGAGTCTTGGTGTCCCACTTCTCGCCGTAGCCCTCCAGACCGGTGTCCGTCCGGACGATATAGACGGTCCGAACCGAGTAATCGGATTGGCTCCGGAAGAGGGCTCTGGCGTTGTAATCGTGGAACGGTGAGATGATCTCTTTGACCTGAATGTCGGTAATCCTGGGCTGGCGGATTGGAGCTTGCTGACGATAGCGGGCCTGACCCCACAGAGGCGTCCCCGCAGCAAAACCAGCAACCGTTGTGGTCAGCATCTTCAGGGCGTGGCGGCGGTTCAACAATGACATGGTGCCTCTAGATTAGTTGGTTTCGAGGAGACTGCCCTGTGACCATCTCGTACAGAACGACACCTGGCGACCAGATGTCCCCTTCATCGAGCTTGTCGATGATGTGGTAGTGGGCTATGGTCTGGCCGACCATGCCGGTCCGATTCTACCTTGAAACGATAGGTGGTGGTAACAACCGATGTCATGAACTATGACATTTCTTCGTGCCCCTTGGCGCGTACCCTCCGGCAGGTATTGTCGGCGTCCGGGCCGACGTTAGCTGGTGTTGCCGTTTCCTCTGAGTCGCTCGTCGAGCGAGTAGCGGTCGGGCCCTGTCAGGAGAAGCGTCGTGAAGGCGACAAGGAAAAGTAGCGCCAGCTCCCCCTGGCCGCCTGGGACCTGAGCTTGGTGCATGACGAAGACGATCACCCCAAAGTTGATCACAAGCGGCACGCAGGCGAAACGGCTAAGGATGCCCAAAACGAGCGCGAAGGCGCAGACGCACTCGGCAAAGGTGGCCAACGCGAGACTCACCGCTGGTCCCAGGCCGAGTGGGTCGAGGAACTCGACTGGATCGGCCAACAGGCCCGGAATCTTCGAAACACCGTGACGCCAGATCAGGGTCCCCGAGAAACCCACCCGAGCGATCAACAGCCCAAGATCCTGCCAGGACCCGTCCTTGCCGGAGTGAAAAAGAGCATCTGGGGTATGCACTTGACTCCCGAAGCCCCAAGGTCTAGTATCCGGGCTCTGGAGGACTATTCGCGCACGCTGGGGAGTTTCAAGAGCGCTTCGCCTTCAGGTTTCAAAGTCAACCGCTGCCGTCCCCCCGCGGGGCGCAATGAGCGGCGGCTATAGGACCCACGACCGCTGCCCGATGGCCCCTCGAGGGTACGGTCGCCGCAGTCGCCGACCACAAGGTGTGGGGTCGTCGGGAGTCAAGTGCATACCCCGAAAGAGCATTTCTCAGCTTCATGTTCCAGGCTCGCACCCGTATCAGTCTAACGCCTTGCCAGAGACTTCACGGCTCCGTCCTTTTTGATCGCCTGAACAACGCGGAGCTGAAGCGCGCGGTCTGCCGTGTCGCCTCCAGTGTCGTGTTAAATGAGAACTTAGATGGCGTGAACAACCGATCCGTCCAACAGACAGATTCTTCTCGTCCGGACCGTTGCGTCGGCCAGGGTTCTAGATCCGCCGAGAGGCCGTGAGCGGTCGCGGGTGCCGGATTCGAAGCCCATTTTTCATCAGGTATCTGATCGTGTTGGTGTTCTGAGTATCCTCCAACGGATCCTCGTTCAAGACGATAAGTCTGTTCAGACCACCGCCTCCCTTAACCGCGTCGCTGTTATGAGTGATCTCAGGTTACTTGACACCGACGACCATGGAATCCGGTCCCGCCAAGTGCTCCACTCTTGTTGAACGAAACCCTGCTTGACTCATCCACTCCGAGCAGTCTGCGCCGGTGTAGTCGAAGCCCCCGGGGGTCTCGATCAGCATATTCAAGCTCATCAGTAGCCCGAAGGCGTTCCGGGCGCGCTGGTCGTCGATAAGAGCTTCGAAGACAATCAGCGACCCGCCGTCCGGCAAGGCATCGTAGGCTTTCTTGAGAAGGGTCATCTTCTCCTCCAAGTCCCAGTCGTGCAGGATGTGGCCCATGATCAAGACGTCCGCCGTCGGTATAGGGTCGTCGAAAAAGTTGCCTCCCCAAAATCTCAGCCGGTCGCTCAAGCCGTGGGCCGCCACGTATTCTTCAAACACGGGTTGGACGACCGGCAAGTCAAAGTTGCCTCCGGTCAGATGGGAATGCGCCAAGGCTACCTGGACGGGCACACAACCTTGGGCGCCCCCCACATCGATGAAGGTCGTGTATTCAGCCCAGGGGAATTTTGCTGCGATCGCTCTGGCAGCTCCCATGCTGAGGCCGGTCATGGACCCAAGGAAAAGTCTCAGGCTGTCCGGGTCCCCATAGATCTTTTCGAACAGACCTTCGCCACCGGTCTTGAGTTCGTTTTGGGGCTTGCCACTTTTGAGCCCTTCGGTGAGGGCGCCCCAAAAAGGATAGAGTCGTTCGTTCGCCATCAGCAGCATACCGCCGATGTAGGCAGGCCGCGAACGGACAAGAAATTCGCCGGACTCTGCCGTGTTGGAGTACCGTCCGTCTTGACGCTGCAGCATGCCCAGGACAACCAGGGCGTCAAAGAAGTCGCGCCAACCGCGTTCGTGCAGTCCCAGCCGCTCGGCAAGCACAGCTCCCTCGACTGGGCCGTCGGCGAGTTGACTGAAAAGGTCGAGTTCGACCGCGCTAAGAAGCGTCTTTGAGCCCCAGAAGGCGAGGCCGAGCTGCATGATGCCTTCAGGTGTGATCGGCTTATCAGGATTCATGTGAGTTTCGGCTCCTCTTAGTTTCATCAGGACCCGTTACTGCTCACGGTGCGAGACGATTGGGCAACCTAGATCGGCCTATTCTATCGTTGCGAACATTGGTGGCGTGAACAACCGATGTCACTCGGAATCGGCCCAGAGTCCCGGCAGCCCACTGATCGGCCTCGCTTTCGACCCGGTCGGCGACCGGTTGAAGAAGCTCTGACGCCTGGATCCCTCAATGGGAAATTGGTTCTCGGTACCTATCCGACGTTGACTCCTTATGGTCAACCATTCTAGCTTGGGCGAGCGGCACGGGGACCTCCTACTTGTGAAGTGTCCGCTTGCCCAGGCTTGCCCACGGCACTCTTGCTTCCTTCCTGTCAGACTGTTATCCGGTCAGACCCCGATGTCGAATCCCGGAGCTAAGCCACTGATGGAAGTAGCGCCGCCCCAAAACGCCCCAAGAGTGTTCGCTCTGTTCTTCGCGTGTGCCCTCGTTGCCTATGCCCTCAATGTCTTGGTGCGGCACATCGAATGGTGGGGCTGGGTCCAGTTCTTCGCCCCCAGCGCAGCCCTTCTCCTGCCAGGCTTGACGGCGGGCGTCTTGCTCGGCCACAAGTTCCGTTGGGTCTCGATGCGGGCCACCGCCGGGCGATATCTGTCGGCTGCAGTCATCGTGGCGGCTTCCTTCCCGCTCGCATTTGCAGCAGCAGTCGTTCTCAGTATCGTCTTGCATCCGGTTGTGCCCCCCGAGTGGCGGGAGAGCTTCCCCTTGCTGAAGAGCGTGCTCGACCAGGCGTCCGTGTATCTGGCGGCCCTTGTCATTCCGCTGCTAGCTTATGTCAGCTTGCGGGTTGTCACGGGAAGATGGGACACCCTGGTTTTGGGTCTCATGATCGGCACGGTAGCCTTGGCTCTGAGTTTGATTCCGCTCGTCCAGGCACTCGCCGGGGAGCGAGCTGACGACGCGGTGGGCGCTATGTTCTTCCCTTTTTTCCCGTTGGGATTCTCTCTGCTTTGCGGGTCGTATGGGTACGGCCTGGCCCGCACAACCGGAGGCCAATAATCAAGGGGCTGGGCAACAGAGTCGGCAGGGTTCTTGCGCCCAAATCCTCCCTGACGTTAGGACCTTATCTGGAGGAACCCGGCGGGATGAGGGCACAGGGAGGGGGAGGAAGCCGATCGCCGGGTTGCTTTGGATAAGGGCGTTTGAAGGAAGCCGCTCGCGCGGCGGACGCGGTCAAGCTGGCAGGGCTATGGGGATTGAATCGGGTTTTCGTGCCTTCGGGCGCGGTGGTTTCGGGTTGGGGACTACCACGAGGGGACAGAAACGCTGTTTTCCGACAGGGCTGGAGACATCCGAGAAGCGACGCTGGCGGACTCGATGGCAGTTTGGGTAGGCGCATCGGTGAGTGAGGCGCACCTCGACGCAGCGCGTCGGTCGACGCGTGAGTTGAGTCAGGCAGGGAGTGAATTCAGGACGTGTCAAAGTATTTTCCTTCCTTTTGCTGCAGCTGCCAGGCGTCGAGCCTCTCGAGCAGCATCATGGGGCCGCCGCAGAGCGGACAGGTCCAAGCGACGGGTTCACGCTTCTCCCTCGGCACGGCAGGAACCGAGGAGCTGGCGTCGGTCGCCAGCAATTGCTGGCACAGCGGCAACAAGGCTCCTCGCTTGCGAGGGGAGAGGAAGCCGAAGAAGCGGATGCGCACGAAGCGGGGCGGCAGCACGTGCTGCAGGAACCTCCGAAGGAACGCTTCGGCCGTCAACGTCATCAGTCGTTGCTTGTTGCCGTGAGCGTAGTCTTTCCAGCGGAAGGTGACCTTGCCGTCGGCGAAAGCGACCAAGCGATGGTTCGAGATCGCGACGCGGTGGGTGTAGCGGGCCAGGTAGTTGAGAACGTAGCGTGGCCCACCGAAGGGCGGCTTGGCGTAAACGACCCAGTCCTGTTGGTGGAGCGAGCGCACGAACGAGCGGAACGCTTTTTCTTGCCGCAGCGGCTTCAGCGCGCCTGGCAAACAGAGTTCGTTGTTGTGATAAGCGCGCTCGAGAGCGTCGACGAACTTACCGCGGAAGACGCGGCTCAGCGCCTTCACGGGCAGGAAGAAACGGCGATGGGAACGGACCCAGGCCTTGTGATCGGGCGAGAGACCGCCGGCCGGGACCACGCAATGAACGTGCGGGTGGTGGACGAGAGTCTGACCCCAGCTGTGCAGCACGCTGAGGAAACCGATCTCAGCGCCCAGGTGTTTCGGGTCGGCAGCAAACTCCAGCAGAGTCGCTGCAGAGGTGCGGAACAACAACCCGTACAGCAGTCGCTTGTTGTGAAACGCTACGTCCGCCAGCTGCCGAGGGATCGTGAAGACCACGTGAACGTAGGCCACCGGTAGCAGCTCACCCTCGCGTGCAGCGAGCCACTGGTCCCTCGCGCCAGCCTGACACTTGGGGCAATGGCGATTGCGGCAGGAGTTGTAGGAGATGGCCGCGTCGTAGCCACAGCGGGTACAACGGTCGCGGTGTCCGCCCAACGCCGCCGTACGACAGCGTTCGATGGCGCTCAGAATCTTGCGATGAAGTCCGTTGAGTCGAAACCGCTGTTGGAATCGATTGCCTACCGCGCGAATGATGTCAGCCACCTCGAAGGGTGGCCGTTTCACCTCTTCTTCTTATGGAGCTTCTTGGACCGCTTGACCTGGTCCGGACTCGAGAACTCCGCTTGATCGATCGGCGTCCCCGCCGCTTTGAGATGCCGCTCGGACAGATGCAGGTAGATCGACGTGGCCTTCAGCTCGGCATGGCCGAGCAACGCTTGTAGCGTCGGCAGGTCGGCTCCTTGTTCGAGCAGATGCGTGGCGAAGCTGTGCCGCAGCAAGTGCGGGCGAACGGGTTTGTCGATGCCCGCTCGTTCCGCTGCCTCTCGGCAGGCCAACCAGGGCACCTTCGGAGTGATTGGCTTGTCGACTCGCCAGTTTCTGATGGCACCGGGAAACAGATACGTCTTGGGTTTCATCCAGCGGTAGTACTCGCGCAAGGTCTCCAGCAGCTTCGGACTCAGCGGCACGGACCGATCGCGGCCGCCTTTGCCGTGACGGATGTGGACGAGCATCCTCTCGCTGTCGATGTTTTCCACCTTGAGGTTGCAGAGTTCTGCTCGACGCATCCCGGTCGAGTAGAGCGTCATCAACATGGCGCGATGAAACAGGTTGCTGGCCGATTCGATCAGCCGCACCGCTTCTTGTTGGGTCAGGATGATCGGCAGCTCTCGCGGTTTCTTGGGGTAGGGAAACTCCTCGACGGGATAGTTCCGCCTTAACGTTTTGCAGAAGAAGAACCGCAGGCCTGCAGTGTGCAGGCCGACGGTACGGACGCCCATCCTCCTCTCCGTTAGCAAGTACGCTTGGTACGTGCGAATCTCGTCCAGGCCGAGCTGATCCGGAGGACGGCCGAAGTGCTTGGAAAAGTCTTCGACCGTCCTCATGTAGTTCCTGATCGTGGTCTGGGCGTAGTTGCGACGCTGGAGCTCCTCCAGCATCATCTGACGTAAACGGGTCACTGGGACACCTCCTTCGTTGGTGTCCCGACCTTACTCTCAACCAGGCGCCACTGCTGATGGAACGCTCACGCGCAGCGTCCGCCGCGCGAGCGGCTTAGTTCTGACGGCGAAGGCATCATCCAGGCGACCCAGGCCACTGGATCAACGGATGCCGACCAGGGTGGATCTAGCTCGCGAATCTCACCCAACTGCCCCTTATCAGAGAACGGCAGAGCCGACGACCTGAGTTGATTAGGACGTGGATCAAGACTTCCGGTTGGTCCAAATCCTCTAGGCTGAACCGCATGGAGCACTTCTTCACATGCCCTCATTGCTGGGAACAGATCTCCATGCTGCTCGACACATCGGTGAAAAAGCAGACGTACGTCGAGGATTGCGAGGTCTGCTGCCGTCCCATCCAGGTGCGCTACACGACGGAGAATGAAATGGTCGTCAGCTTCGAAGCAGCATCGATTGAGTGAACCTATCCAAACCCATGGCTGTCAGCGAAACTCCCTTGATCTCACTCTTCCGATCGACGACCAGTTGGTCCTCTATCCCGGCGACCCAGTTCCCAAGTTGCATCGACTGTCGTCGATTTCAGACGGCGCGGCGCTCACCGCCTCGTCGCTGGAGATCGGCTGCCACGTCGGCACCCACGTGGACGCACCGTCTCACTTCCTCCCGGACGGCGCATCGCTGGACCAACTGCCTTTCTCACACTTCCACGGCCCGGCTCATGTCTTCGACATGGGCGACTGCAAGATCATCAACGAGACGACTGTTCGTTCCCTTCGCCCCCGGCCTGGGACCCACATCCTTCTCAAGACCCGGAATTCTGAACTCCTCAGAAAAAAATCCTTCGACAACGACTACTACTGTCTAACTCCGGAGGCAACGGAAGTCTTGCTGACGTGGGAGCCGCTTTCGGTCGGCTTCGACTACTACAGTCTCGACCCTCCCTCCTGCGATTCGTTTCCGTCTCACTTGGCCGTAGCACGTCGCGGACTGCCCGTTTTCGTTTGCCTTAACCTGCTGCAAGTCGGGCCGGGCGAATACACCTTCAGCGCCTTTCCCTTGAAAATCCCTGGCCTGGAGGCCAGTCCGGTCCGCGCTGTTCTCTTCCCCAAAGAATGTGGGTCAACCTAATAGCACTTCAGCCTTGCGAGCCTGACAAATCAGATCGCATTGACAGTCTACTCCCGGTCCGGATGGTATCGCCAGAACGGCCGTTCTCCCACACCCGCTTTGTTCAGGCCGTTTTCGAATAGCCCTCGAAGTCACGTCCTGCTCAATTTGGGTCGCCGCCCGTGCAATTCCTTGATTAAAAGGGACTTGTGTAGGACCCCTCGTATAGATCCTCCCTTGTCAGCAAGTGTAGAGTCAGCGCCCACCAGAAGGACGTATAACGCCCTATCCGTAAAAGTCGCAGTCCGCCTTGCGGTTCCCAGCGGCAGCCGTCCGGAGCCCTCTCGGCAGCAAGGTATCTCCAGCTCCGAGCCGATCGGCCGTCTAGATGTCGTCCCACTCCCGATCCTGTGTCCCGATGATCGCCGACACTTTGGCCCGGTCACGGGTTTTAGACCGAACTTCTCCATCCAGCCCTGCAACCGCTTGTCCGCCTTGGCCAGTTCCAGGCACTCGGGCCGAACCGTGGGCACTACATTCCCTTTCCTCACGAGACGGTGGTGGCCGTAGTGCGGAAACCGTTGCATGGCGGCCGTGAGTCGGTTACTCTATCCGTGCGGGGACGGTCAAAATGGAAATCCTGGGCCAAACGGATTCCGCCGGGGTTTGGCCCCGGTTGCTCTATCCTAGACCGACTAGAACTAGTCTCATTGCCGTCAGCTAAGTGGAGTTAGACGAGATCCAGTCGAATCGACCTCTTCACCTAATGGACAAATGGGGTATCCACTTGACTCAGGTAGCCCCTAGGCGTTGTGGTTTGGTCGATCCATGGACGCCAGCACACTGCACCCAGAATGCACCCTGGGGCGCCAGACGCCGGTCTGCAGGCAATTGGGCCACGAGGCTGCGTTTCGGGCCGATCAAGGATTACGCACGCGCCATGGCCATCGCAGGCTTGGAAACGTGGTGCTATCGGCAAGCCTTTCCGGGGGCCGCCAATGGCCAACCACAGTATGTTGTGGTCACTCTGAGTCCGAAAGGAGCCGAGAGTGGATACCAAGGAGTTGAGGCGCGGCGAAGTGCTGAGCCGAGTGAAACGAGGGGATTGTGCTGGAGGTCAGCTACCGCCATCTCTGAAGAGACCGTGCGGGCGGGGCCAAGGCTTTGGTGCACGGAACGTCGCCGTGCTTCGAACAGCCGATCAGGCGACGCCAGCAGGTTCTCGAGTTGGTGCGCGAGAACTATGCGGGCGAGGGGCTTCGCCGACGCTGGCGTCGGAATTGGCAGCCGACCACGGCCTGGAAGTGCCGCGCGAAACACTGCGGCGCTGGATGCTCGCCGCGGGTCTGTGGAGCCGCCGTCGCAAGCGCCAACCGCATCGCACCCGGCGCCAACGCAAAGCGCACTTCGGCGAGCTGATTCAACTCGACGGTTCGCACCACCACTGGCTGGAAGAACGCGGCCCGAAAGCCTGTCTGATGAACTTCGTCGATGACGCGACCGGTGTGGCGCTGTGCCGTTTCTCGGACCAGGAAACGACCTGGGCCGCGGCCGATCTGCTCGCAGCCTGGGTGCGTCAACACGGCGTTCCCAAGGCGTTGTACTGCGACTGGAAAAACGTCTACCAGCGCCAGCCGACGTCGCGGGAAGCGCTGGCAGGAATCAAGCCCGAGACGCAGTTCGGGCGCATGTGTGCCAAGCTCGGCATTACGATCATGGCGGCTTCCTCGCCGCAAGCCAAGGGCCGAGTGGAGCGCCATCACGGCACGCACCAAGACCGCCTGATCAAGAAGATGCGGCTGCGCGGGATCGTCGAGTACGAGGCGGCGAACCGTTATCTCGACGAGGAGTACCTGGCCGAGCACAACGAGCGCTTCGCCTGTGAGCCGGCGGCGGCAGCGGACTTTCACCAGGCGCTCCCCCGCGGCACCGAGCTGCGAGGCGTGTTCTGTTGCGAGTACGAACGCGTGGTGAGCAACGACCGGGTGGTGCGTTTCGAGAATCGTTGTTTGCAGTTGAAGCCGAAACGCAACCAGGGCGTGGGGGCGGGGGCACGGGTGACGGTCCAACAGTGGCGCGATGAGAGCTTGCAGGTGAGGTTTGACGGGCACGAGATCGAGCACGACGTGATCGCCACGCCGACGCCACAGCTGCGGACGAAGCCAGCACCACAGCAGCGTCCGGGGGGCGGGCGCAAGCCGGCGGCGGACCACCCCTGGCGGCGAGCTGTGTTACGGAAAAAACGGGCTGCGAATACATAAGAGGGCTGTGGAAATGCCGGGTCGGATGGAAAGCGTGGAAAATCTCTCGAGGCAGCAGTACCGGGTTCGAGGAGCGGTGGATGGTTTTCCACCCTTCCCACCGCCCCTTGGAAATCGCTACGCGATTCCCACAGTTCCACAGCCCCGACGACGACGATATCTCTCCTACGAACAAGAAACACAAGGGGACACTTCTATCGAGCTACCGAGGGGGAGTTGACAGGACTGGGGTATGCACTTGACTCCCGAAGCCCCAAGGTCTAGTATCCGGGCTCTGGAGGACTATTCGCGCACGCTGGGGAAAGAGCGCTTCGCCTTCAGGTTTCAAAGTCAACCGCTGCCGTCCCCCCGCGGGGCGCAATGAGCGGCGGCTATAGGACCCACGACCGCTGCCCGATGGCCCCTCGAGGGTGCGGTCGCCGCAGTCGCCGACCACAAGGTGTGGGGTCGTCGGGAGTCAAGTGCATACCCCGATTGTCGGATTGGTAATCCTGGCTCTCGTAGTTAAATTCTGGCGCGCCGTGTTGGGGCTCGGATTCATCGGGGCGGTGATAGTCGGTGTGCTATGTCTTTCGGGCAAGATTGATTGTCCAATCGATAACTGTCCAGGGGGGAATAACGGTGACCAAGGAGGAGGTGACGGATCAAATGCGTCCTCAAACATACGGGTAATTTATTCGGTGTATCAGCACTTGCAGGGAAAAACCTACACCGATCATGAGACCGTCTATCGTCAAAACCACGTGCCGTGCAACCAAATCGACTACGACACGGATTGGGCCAAAGGGAATCCGCACGCGGGGAAGTGCCGTGGTACGGGAGGCTATGGATACGGTTACAAGACGGAGAATCGGCCCGAACAAGCACCCGTGACCCGTCCCTGCCCCAATCCACCCCCCGCTAACGGCCCCGGCTGGCATGTTCAGCAGCTCGGACCGGATCGTTGGGTTGTGTCAAACCAACAGGGTCGCTGGACAGTGGAGCAAGTCGGCTCTGGATTTCGCGTCACGCCCGACCAGCCGTGCTAACTACACGTGCGCACTGTCGGGTCTATCGTCCGTAACGATCATCGGTGAGAGGTCTCGCCGCCATATAGATGCTCCAATAATGGTTACGCTAGGGTAGGCCGGTCTGCCATCAGCGATAGATTGATTACTCCCAGTGCCCATGACCCTAGAATTGCCCCCTAGGCCCCCTAGAAGGCAATTATACACAAAATGGGGTATCCACTTGACTCAGGTAGCCCCTAGGCGTTGTGGTTTGGTCGATCCATGGACGCCAGCACACTGCACCCAGAATGCACCCTGGGGCGCCAGACGCCGGTCTGCAGGCAATTGGGCCACGAGGCTGCGTTTCGGGCCGATCAAGGATTACGCACGCGCCATGGCCATCGCAGGCTTGGAAACGTGGTGCTATCGGCAAGCCTTTCCGGGGGCCGCCAATGGCCAACCACAGTATGTTGTGGTCACCTGAGTCAAATGGATACCCCACTATACACAAAAAGCTGCCCATGGTTCCAGGCCCCTATAAGATTTATAAATAACCATAGCCCCCCTCCCCTGGTTAGTCGTACCTTGCTTTGGTGCTAGCCCATATCGTGATCTGGCTTATCCATCGGGTTGATTACCGATAACTCCCGGCCTACCCAGCAACGGAAGCGGCAGCCGACCCGTTCGGTTCTGGCGTCTTGACGCTCCGATCGACGGTGCCACTTTGCGGTAGAGTCTTCCGTCCCGCTCCACCAAGCCTAATGATTGGACTCTGTCAAGAAACCGTTTTGCCGAAGCGGCGCCCTTCACCAGTGCCCACTGTGCGTCCGTGAAGCGAAACAGTACCGGCAACTTGTCGTAAGCAGCCTGATGTTGGTCGGATAGCGTTAGCTGCTGCTGCGTCAGTTGGATATCACTGCCGGCTATCAGCGGATGATCGCTCCCATCGAACCGCGGGATGCCTGCCTGCCGGTCAACCAGCACCACGGTGTTACCGTCATCACAGAAGTTCCGGAGGGCCTTCACTATCCGCCGGGCCGTTTTCGGTTCATCGCCTCGCGGCCACCACACCTGAAGCGGGTCGATGATGACCAGACTCGGACTCTCCCGTCGAAGTTCCTTCAGGACCTCCGTTCCCTGGACCCCTGGATTACGGTAGGGATGCCACAAGCACAAGTTATCCGGCATGCAGTCACTCAGGATATCAACGGCCTGTTGGAAACCGTTGTAATAGTCGCAGTGGGGTATCCATTTGACTCAGGTGACCACAACATACTGTGGTTGGCCATTGGCGGCCCCCGGAAAGGCTTGCCGATAGCACCACGTTTCCAAGCCTGCGATGGCCATGGCGCGTGCGTAATCCTTGATCGGCCCGAAACGCAGCCTCGTGGCCCAATTGCCTGCAGACCGGCGTCTGGCGCCCCAGGGTGCATTCTGGGTGCAGTGTGCTGGCGTCCATGGATCGACCAAACCACAACGCCTAGGGGCTACCTGAGTCAAGTGGATACCCCATTTAGTCGCAATAGCACACACGGCATGGGTATACGCCTGGGCTCGGGGAGGAACACCGCCGTGCAACTGAGATGGCAAGTACATAGAGGCCGTAACTTGTGGCAGGTCGGTAGTCCGCCCGCATAAGAATGAATGTTCCGGCTCGAAGCAGGTCCTGGACAGGCATGGTTGACTTACTCGCTGGTGCTATCGTGACAGCCGTTGGTTTGCCATGTTGTCCGTATAACCGCTGATACTCTATGTGTTCCCGTTGGCTGTTATGGCTCGGTCTTTTCTTTTGTCGTATAGGTCGTTTATGTCGTAGGAGTGTAGAGACTGGAATAGGACCTCTGTAGGGGTCTCGTCGAGTACGACAAAAACGACATAAGCCCGGGTATGTGGTGTGCGGGTACGACATAAACGACAGAAGGCTGTTCTGGCAGCCACGGTACGACAGAAACGACAATACCGACAGAACCCCATCCATTAGCATCGCGTACGACAAAACGACAAAAGACTTACGGCTGACCATGGCTGTCAGGAATGGCAAACCATCTTTCTCCTGGGCGACCTCCTGTATCCACCTTAGTCGGATATACCAAACTGTTATTCACCAGGAGTTGCAGCGCCTGATCGATTTCGGTTGTCGTTTTGTTCCGGGCGAAGTGATCTCGAATATCTGTCCGAGTCATTCCGGCTGGGGATTGGCGGAGTTTCCCTAGGATCGAATCGGCGGTTGTGTTGCCCAGAGCGTCGCCGAATATGTATTGCGCCGAGCGCTCACAGTAACCCCATAGCGCCAGCGATGCTTTCAGCGCTTGGTCGGTTATGACGTTGGTTTGGTCCATTAGTGCATACAGCATTGACAGTCGGCGTACATGAGCTTCAGCACGGCCAGTTACGGCACCAAGGAGGCCAGGTTTTCCCTCAGACAGCGATGGATAGACCTTATACCACTGCTGGAGAGCCGCCTGGTCGAACTGCATTTCACCTACCGTCCTGGCAAACAGTACTCTTTCCAGGACGTAACCGCGAAGTTCTGATAGGGTTGGTTCAGGAACGTGTCCGCCTAGTGGGAGCAACTTAGAGCGCCTCGCGCAGACCCACAGAAACCTGTTACCGAAACCGTTGCCCGCCTCTGTTGAATCCAAACGGCGTCGCAATTCGTCTCGGGTGATATGGCCGATGATGCTGATGTGTGGGTTGCTGGCCTTCGCCGGGGAGTTCTTCGTCAAACTTTGCAGTACAGACGGGCAATCCCAAGCTTGCCGGACGACCGGGGACAATGTATTACCCTGCCGGGACATGACCTTGAGCATCGAAGCGAATTCGCCCTCTACGACTAGCAGGCGCTTGTCCGGAACCCCCGGATCATCCTTTCCCCCTGTCACTGCCACTGGATCTCGGACCGCCCAGATCAAGCCCTCACCTGATGAGAGCCCGCCCACGACTCGGCCCGAAAGCCACTCGGGGTCCGCGGACGTAAAAACCTCTTTCACGCGGGCCAGCGACGAGCCCTTCCGACTCTTGGAAGTCTCGCCTACGAGGACGGTGTTCTCCACGGTATAGTGGCGGGCTCCCTCCGCGACGAAATGCGGGCCACGACCGACGACGCTGCCGAAGAAGATGAGTAGCTGAACGAGGAGTGCCAAAGGGTCGGCCTCGGTGTGCGGGCTGATCATCCTCGCGATGTAGCCAGCCCATCCCGCGTAGGCGGCATCATCCGGCAGGGTCGGCCAGCTGGCCGCTATTCCACCCGCGCTCATGCCAGCATCCTCAGTCGGACAAGTCTGCCGAGGCATGTTCTGGCGGTCTGCCGACGCATGTTCTGGCGGTACGTGACTGTCCAGGGTCTTCCTGGATGGGCTCCCGCGCAAAGTACCGTACGCCGTCGGCGGGGCAGGGGATCACGCTGTAGCCCTTCTGGCTCTCCTCGGGCGCTATCTGCCTGCAATTGGCGAGCCAGGTTCTCTTTGCTTAGGGCGACAGCCAGCGTCTCCATCGGCAGAATCGGTTTGTGGTCTTGGCCGTCTGGGTCCCGGAAGTGCACCAGGAGACCCCAATCTTCCCCCTGCGGATTCCGGGCGAAAGCAAGCACATCGAGCCGAGAGCAGATCCAATGACCTGCCCCAGCGGCGTTCGGTTCTCGGTAGTAGACGCCTGAATCGGTCACGTTGAATGGGCCGACCTGAACCGTTGCCGGTGTTGGGTCCGTGGTATCATAATCTGGCACAGTTACCTCGCATGAACCGGCCCGATGGTCCCCCCATCGGGCTTCGGTTTTTCTGTCCCCCTTTTAGTTCCTGTCCCGACTCAGTTTTGACAAGCCAAGGACGGCGGGCTTCTGGGCTCGGCCTAGCCCGGTTTCATCTCGTGGCGATCGTCTACCGTCGGGCAGAGCGGATTCACCAGTCCCGGCAACTGGTATGGGCCGAGGTGTGGTCATTGCGCTCATGAGGGAAAGATCCGGCCCGACAGCTCGTCGGGTATCTGCCGGTGATATTTTCCGGAGCATCTTCTTGCCAGCTCTGGCTTGCGCGACGGTCAGAAAGGCCCGCTCTGCCAGCGAGTGGCCGAACCGCCAGTCCTTTTTCGAGAAGCCCTTACCGTCGGTCGTCGTGGCTCTGTCACACCGCTCAGCAAGGAAGCGCAGCGCCTCGTGGATGGCATCGATATCCAAGTGGGCGTCCTCGAAGTCCTCGTCGGGATCGAAGCCGGTCAGCCGTTTGGGCATCCGGTTAGTGTCCGCCAGTCGTTTCTTAAGGGGGGTACCACGGGTCGGAGCGTGGACGTTGTCCTAACGTTGGCCGCATCCAGGTCGTGCCCAACCAAATTGGCTGGGCTAGGCATGATCGGCCTGTTCATGCTGCCTCAAAAAATCTTCGATCGCCTGCCTAGAGTAAAAGACGGATCGACCCAGAACCGTGCGGCGGGGCCCGCGGCGCTCGATCTGCCAGCGCCGAACGGTTCGAAGACTCTTGCCCACCAGGTTGGCGAACTCTCGCTCGGAAACTAGATCAGCCTGCGGGATGTTGATGTTAGTGGCAGCCATTCATGACCTCCAACGGTTCGTTCGAGATCAGCTTAGGCCACCAGTTGTGGTAACCAAGGGGCTTCAGTTGCCGTTTTCTTTGTGAGGGTTCCTGCAGACCTTACGAACGGCTTGGCCGGTGACAGTGAACTTCTCGCCGACCCGGTTTGACAGCTGCGTCCATGACTGCTTGGGGCTCCTGGCGTGAAGTTCATCTAGTTCAGCCTGCCATTTGGCATGACGGGCCTCAGTCTTGTCTCTGCCACCGTGGCTCTTGAGTCTGCCTTCGCTAGCGCCTAAGAGTGACTGGTATCCTTGAACTTCATGCTTCCTACCCTCTGGGTTGTTCACGCTGAAGCTACAGCACCCTGCGTGGTACATCTGTAGAGCAAAAAAGGCCGAGAAATCCGAAATCGGACCGTTGTCGTGGATAGTCTCCCTGACCCTGTGCAGGGCGTTGAGTAGATTCAGCGAGTCCTTCATTCGGGTCCAGACGTGATTCAGTTGTTCGAGTTCGCGATCGGCGGCAAATTTGTGCCTGGTTCTCATTTCGTGAATGAGACGTTCACCCAGTTCTTCTCGATCGGTTGGATAGCCTGCCTTGGTGATCTGCTCCTTGGCGTCCCGTTCGAGAAAGCGAAGCAGGTCGCCTACGCACTCAACGTGTGTTTTGCCTTCGAATTTCTTAACCATCGATCGCCACCACCTTGTTCGCCGGCTGCGCCTTGCCTGAGATGATCGCGGATAGCTTGCGGTCCCACTGCTCAAGGGCTGCGCGCTTCTCCCGTGTATAGTCGTAGCGATCATAGCGCCCGGTGACGGTTTGGTCGGAGTGGTTTAGGAGCCGTTCTATGACGAAGCGTCCAACACCCAACGCGGCGAGATGCGAAGCCCCGCTGCGGCGCAGATCGTGCGCCCGGAAGTCTACTACGCCAAGTTCGGCGCGAGCGCGGATCACGGCGTTCGAGACCGCTAGACTGCTGAGCACCCCGCCTCTGTGGGGGAAAACGAATTCGCCGTCTCGCGGCCTGCGGTCCAGAATCTCGCGAGCCAGCGAGCCGAGCGGAACTCTGTGGGAGCGGCGATTCTTTGTGCGCCCGCTGGGAATTTCCCACCAATCGGTCTGAATCTCATCCCAACACATGCCGGCGGCCTCACCGGGGCGGGCCAAGGTTATTAAGATGAGGCGCAAGACATCGCGCAGGGCGCCGCCCAGATGCGGTGCGTCCTCAAGACGCTGCCACAGCGTCCGTATCTCGTCCTCGGATAACACGCGGTCCCGTGAACGCTCTGGGAACGGCTGCACGAGCGAGGCCGGGTTGTGCTCCACCAGGTCACGCCGAATGGCCCAATTAAACATGCTCGATAAGGATGTCAGCAAGCGATTCGCTGCGGCAGGGGCGATGGAGCCTTTCTCTTCGACGAGTGAGATGACGTCCCGACGCTTCACGTCGGACACCTTGAGAGGCCCTAAAACGGGCACGCCGCAACGCCTCAGATAGCGCTCGGTCTCGCCGCCCGAACGCTTCGTGCTGAGGTGCCGCTCGGCGAACTCATCGACCAGCTCCGCGAAGGTAGGCTCGGCGCGGCGCGCCTGCTGCGCTGCGAGCGGGTCGCTGCCGGTTTCGACCCTCGCCCTTAGCTTCGACGCCTGCGCCCTCGCCGCGGTCGCCGTCAGCGCAGGCCAGCGGCCAATCGTCGCTCGGCGTTGCCGCCCGCTGTGAGCACGATAGTTGTAGATGAACGCCTTGACGCCGGTCGCGGTGGTCCGCAGCCCGAACCCCGCGAGGTCGTCGTCCCACGTCAACGAATACCCCTCGGCCGGCGCCTCGACAGCCTTGATGACTTTCTCGGTCAACCTCACTCGACACCTCCATGTCAGCACTATGTCAGCAAGCGAATGCGTTCGGTCTGGCTGTCAGTGTGACGGCTATGTCAGCGAATGTCAAGCGTAAATGCCTATAAAAACTAATAGATATTCATCTCCGGAATGCAACCCATTGAAGGCAAGAGACTTTCTAAATTGCTAACAAACTCCTGCTGCCCGAGATCGAGCGCCAACAGGCCGAAGGGAAACACGTGACGTTCCGGGCCGACGCAGCCTTCGCCAAGCCGGAGATTTACGAAGCGTTGGAGCAGCGTGGCGTGGACTATGTGATTCGCATGCCGGCCAACAAGAACCTGGAGTTGGAGATCGAAGATATTCTGTTCCGTCCGCCGGGCAGGCCGAGCGCCAAGCCGCTGGTGCGCTACAAGAGCTTCCGCTACCAAGCCGCGAGCTGGTCCAAGCCCCGACGGATCGTCGCCAAGGTCGAGCTTCATCCCGGCGAGTTGTTTGCGCGACCCGGCTTCCTGGTAACCAACAAGGCCTTGCCGAGCCGCTCGGTGGTGTGCTTTTACAACAAACGCGGCACCGCCGAACAGTGGATCAAGGAAGGCAAGCAGGCCACGAACTGGACGCGGCTGTCGTGCCATCGCTTTCGAGCGAACGAGGTCCGGCTGCAACTGAGCGTGCTGGCTTACACCCTGGGCAACTTGTGGCGGCGGTTCGGGACTGCCGAGCAGGATCAAGAGTTGGTCGCTGACGACCTTGCAACACAGGTTAATGAAGACGGGCGGTCGGCTCGTCAAGCACGCCCGCTATTACTGGCTGCTGCTGGCGGAGGGGCATCTGAACCGGCGGCTGTTCGGTGACATGCTCAGGCGGCTCGCGGCGCTACCAGTGCCAGGCGGGTAGCTAGCGACGGGCTGCGACGGACAAGAGACGCCGAGTTGCTGAAGAGCGAACTACTAGGGAGCAGTATCGGCGAAAAGCCCCCCAGCGAGTTGGAACGCGGCGATGAAGCGGCATTCAGCGACCGAATCGGGGGCGAACGGGGCATCGACCGTGAGAGGAGAACCAAGGTCTTGCATCCGAGCCGCGGATGGGAGTACCCTGACCGTGTCGGGATGGCCAAAACGGAAATCCCGGTTAAGATGGGTCTGTATCGATGTCACTCCGGTCTGCTCTGCCACGGTGATCGTCTCGACTACGGCGTCCAGCATTGTCGGCGCGCCCGGCTTGTCTTGACTCGGCCACCACCACATGGGCTGCGGGCCGCTACTACGCTCGTGCACGATGTAGATGCCGTCCCAGGGTGCGATCTCACGAACGAGAGCGACGATCTCATCGGTGTTGGCCCAGATCATGGGAATGTACTCGTATGCCCCGCTCATGCCGAAAGCTCCTTCTTCCATCCCCTGCCTCACAAGAGCTTGCATCTTGCGGATCTCGGCCTCTGTAGCAGTCCGGCGGAAATCGTCGCCCATGACATCCCGACGCAACCTGCCGTGCCCGATGAGGAGTAGTGCATTCGGTCCGATGCCGTCGGCCTCCATGTTGGCCCGCTGGTCTCGAATCGGCCAGGGAGAACCGCCGTCCTGATTCGCCACGATCGTCGTAACGCCTTGCGCTACGAGGTTTGGCGCTGCGCGATAGCGTGGGTCGGAACTCGTCAGGCCGCGCTGACCCCCACCGTGCGAATGCACATCGATAATCCCGGGAGTCACAACCTTCCCTGATACATCCAGTACTCGACCGGCGGAGGCGCCTCGTAGCTTCCCGACGGCAACGATTCTGCGATCCCGGATCCCAACGTCGGCATAGAACCATGGGTTGCCAGTCCCATCAAGCACGCGCCCGCCAGTGAGCAGCAGTTCGAAGGGCTCAGTGGATGCTTCTCGTTGGGCCGTTGC
>CBDEGI010000001.1:0-43729 GCA_965237575.1 Bryobacterales bacterium | reverse complement strand
TCACCGATCGAGTCGTTGTCCCCGTCCTCCTGCAGCGGGTTGGGATCAGCCGGGCAGTTGTCGGCATCGTCGCTGATTCCGTCGATGTCCTCATCCGGCCCGGGCGGCTGGGCAATGATGACGCCGTGCGCGGCCAACATGGCCTGCTCCGGGGTCAGGCGCTTGACCTGACCCACGCCGGGCAAGGCACACTCGTCGCCCAACGACCACACGCCGGGGGGCGAAGTTGGAAGTGCCCGGGAGAGGCGGATCTGGGATGCCATCGCAGTTGCCATCGACAATACCCCCCGGCGGAACCCGGACTACCTGGAGCAAGGGATCAGGGTTATGCACCCACCGGCCGTCGGTCGCCTGGAAGTCGATCTGAGGAGTCGGGTCGATTACGCGAACCTCAGAGTCAACCTCGCGGACGAAGATCAGCTTCGGAGTTTCGGGCAGTGTGGAGTCGAAATTTCCGCCGTTGGCGTGGGTCTTGCGAATGGTCATCGAGCCCTGCTGCTGCCCGGAGTCGGAGAGGCACACCTGGACGTCCCACAACTCCGGGTCCATCCCGCCGTTGTAGGTCACCGTGATCGGCTGGGCGCTCTGCAGGCTGAGGGCTACAATTTCGATCGGGATGGTGTCCTGCGTTCCTACGCCCGGGAGCACCGCGCGGGGGCCAGCCGCTCCACGATCGTGTCTGTAGGGGAGAGGGGGGGGGCCGAGAAGGGTCGGAAGCGGGACTCCCTCGAACTCGATCCTGCCCACCAACGGGTCCGAGCCAGGGTCAAAAAAGCCGGCGGGGATCGCCGACTCCTGGAAGGTGGTCCCACCGCCGGGGGTGGTCCATATGTCGATCCCGGGCTGCACGTCCTGGGCCCACAGAGGCGCAACGGCAACGGCGGCCATCAGGCCCGCCGCCGTCAGCCACACTGCGGCCCGGCCTTGAAGTGTTGTGAAAGGTGTTGGATTGGTCATCGTCTTTCTCCAGTCTGCTTGGCCGATACTTTCGCTTTGGGATTCCATGTCGCCACCCCACGTCCACGCAGGGTGTGAGGCTCCTTCGTGGCGGAAGAGCCCCTACGGAAGAGGCCAGCCCCGGCGCAGCCTCCGGTGAATGTGAGATCAAGGGTGACAGTCCCCGAAGGGCGGGAGCGGCCTCTTGCTGCACGACGTAGGGGCACGACCTGTCGTGCCCGCCGGCTTGGCGTGCGGCAACACCGCTGGGTGTCAGTCGGGCTGGTAGAAAAGCAGCACTTCCACCGCGGGGTGCTAGACGGGGATCTCCCAGGGAAATCAAACGGCCGATTCGTGCGAGGCACGCGGCCGTTTTCCGCTGCGGTGATCGTCGGCGCGATCGACGTGGTACGCCTCCACTGTGCCCCACTGCGACCGCCGGCTGCCAAAGCGTTGGGATGCAGCCGCTGGCCACCGCTGCTGAGTCACATCGTCGACTTCGTGAATCTCAGTAGGCCGGTATCGAATTGAAGCCGGAAGCTCCGTAATGATACGACTTGTCCCGCCCTAAAGGCAACGAATCGGCTCCGGCCACAAATGCGGGGGTAAGGACGGCCCTGTGCGGCGCGGACGAGAACGACGAGGCGTAGTTCGCCACGGAGAGCCCCGTCCTCCAACGAAAGAGTTGCACGTCTCAGCACCGGACACCTAAGCTAACAGATTGCGAACGAAAGGAATCTGCCCGCCATGATGACCCCCGAGGAACTCAAGAACCGGCTTGGAGGCGTGATCACGTTTCCGATCACGCCGTTCAACGACGACCTTTCGCTCAACATCGAAGGCCATCGCACGAACGTTGCCGAGATGATCGAGTTCCCGTTTTGCGCCACGGTGGCGGCTGGTGGGACGGGCGAGATGTACTCGATGACGCCCGACGAGAACTTCGAGATCATCAAGTCGACCATCGAAGAGGTCAATGGCAAGATCCCGGTGCTGGCGGGAGTGGGATTCAACCAGGTCCAGGCTGTCGAGATGGCCAAGAAGGCGGAGGAAGCGGGCGCGGACGGCATCCTTTGCTTCCCTCCGTACTACCCCAACGCCGACCGCGAGGGAATGTTGAATTACTACCGGGCGATCGGCGAGGCGACCAAGCTCGGGCTGTTCATCTATAGCCGCGATTGGGCCGCTTTCAGTGCCGGGGAGGTGTGGCGCTTATGCGAAGCGATTCCCAACTTGATCGCCTGGAAAGAAGGACAAGCCGATCTGCGCACCTACCAGCGCATCATGGCGCGTTGCGGCGACCGCCTGCACTGGATCGGCGGTATCGGCGACGATATGGTGCCGGGCTACTATTCGATCGGCATCCGCACGTATACATCGAGCATCGCCGTCATCGCCCCGCGGCTCTCGCTGCAGCTCCACGAGCGGGCTTCGATGGTTGACTCGGCCGCCCTGTCGCGGCTGATGTCAAACTACGTCGTTCCGCTGTACGCCATCCGGCAACGGCGGAAAGGCTATGAAGTCGCGGTCATGAAGAAGGCGATGGAGATCTTGGGCAAACCCGCAGGTCCCGTCCGGCCTCCTTTGGTCGAGGTTCGGCCCGAGGAGGTCAAAGAGATCGAAGGCCTGATGGAGCGCTACAAGCCAGTGCTTTGAATCGCCGCCCGAACCGAGGCCTCCTACTCGATGGCGATCGTTACGACGTTAGAGGCTACTCCGCCGATCGTCAGAATCATCGGTACCGCGTCGCCGCTCGGTACCCCTTCCGGGATTCGGACGTTGATCTGATAGAGTCCTACCAAGCCCGGCGACAGTCCCGAGAAGCGCACCTGCCCTTCCACGCCGCCGATGGTGACCGTCGGCGGCGTGGTCGTCATCGGCGCCGGTATGCCGGCCTCCTCGCCGCTTGGCGGCGGGTCGGTTACGGGTCCGAGGCCGATGCACCAGATGGTTAGAAACTCGCCCCGGCGAATCGGGCGGGTGAAAGCGCCCGGTATCGAGCCGGCCGGCGCCGGAATGATGCCTCCGGTGTTGGCGATGGAAACAGCGGCCTGGCCCGCGCCTGAAAAGTCGACTGTAAACAACCCCGGCGCGTAGGTTGCGAGCGGCACCGTGATGGGGTCGCTGACGGCCGGCCCCACCTGAACCGTGAGCACTGCTTCGTCCAAGCCCGCCAGCTCCCACGGAACCTGCCCGTTGAACTGGCCGGCAGACCCATAAACCAAGGGGACACGCACCTCGCCATCAGCCCCAAAGCCGCGGGGCGGGGTGAGCGCCGCTGTGTCTGCCGGCCGGAATACAAGCACGGCCCCTCCAAGGGCGGTAGGTAGCGGCTTGGCCGTCGTGATCTCCGCCCAGCCCGCCATGTCGGCTCCAAAGACCGAGAAGATCGACCCGGGCGTTACCGCACCGCCCAGCTCAAACGTGGCCGCGCTCACGGCGCCTCCCTCGTAGATCATCGGGGCCAGCGCGGGAGCCTCCTCGATCACAAACTCGACAGCGTCCGACAAACCGCCCCGCGGCGGAGGCGTGAAGGCGGCGATCTCGACGGTGCGGGCCACGGCCAGATCGGCTGCCGGGACGGTGACTTGCAGCCGCGTGTTATCGACCACCCTGGTGGGGCGCGACTCGCCGTCCCACCGCAGCTCGGTGGTGGCAAGAAAACCGGACCCGACGACCGTGAGGTCGAAGTCATCGCCGCCGCCAATCTGCTTGAAGGGGGTAAGCCGAGTGACGACGGGCAGCGGGCGATCCGCCCTGATTCGGAAAACTGTCTTTGAGCGAAGGTCCGCGATGTAAAGCCGACCCTGCTCGTCCTCGCCGAAGGTGCTGATGGAGAAACCGGTTTCGCGCGGTCCAACAAGGGACCACTGGGTCTCCGGAGCGGGGCCTTTTGGCCTGAGCGCTTTCTGGTCCCGAACAGCGGCCCAGACCTCACCCGAACAAAAGTCGCCATAGAAATAGACCCCATCAAGCTCGGGGAATTCCCCACCACGATACACGTAGCCGGCCGTGACCGACCCGCCGCAGTTACCTTCACGATGAGCGTACTCGATGATCGGAAGGGTAAGCGACCCGTCGTTGCATGTCTCCGCCGGCACGTCGTCGGGGAGAATGTCCCCAGTTTCGGGATCAAAGCAGGCGTTGCCTTCCATCAGGCGCCAGCCGTAGTTCTCTCCGCCCCCGCTCTCGGCCGACTGGAAGTCAATCTCCTCCCGGGCGGCCTGCCCCACATCGCCAATGAACATGTCGCCTGTTTCCCGGTCGAAACTGAAGCGCCAAGGGTTGCGCAAGCCGTAGACCCAGATCTCACCGAGGGCCGAGTCGATCTCGGCGAACGGATTGTCGGACGGAATCGAGTAAGGCGGCTCGCCGTCCACGTCGATCCGCAGAATCTTGCCGCGCAGCGTCAACAGGTCTTGCGCTCTGTTCTCGGGGTCCGCCGTCGGGCCACCGTCGCCGGTGGCAATGTGGAGGTAGCCATCGGGGCCGAACTTGAGTTGCCCGCCGTTGTGGATGGGGAACTCCTGCTCGATCTTCAGAACCAATTCTTCCGAGGTTGCGTCGGCCACGTTTGGATCGGGCGAGACCCGGAAGCGGGAGACAATCGTGTCGTCATCAAGGTCGGTGTAGTTGACATAGAACTGCCCGTTGACGGTGAACTCCGGGTGGAATGCAATATCGAGAAGCCCCTGCTCGCCGCAACAGCTCACCTGGTCGGAGATATCGAGGAATGGCTCTTCGAGAACCCGTTCGCCGTCATGCACCACGATCCGGCCCGCCTGCAGCACGATGAACAGCCGGCCCGAGCCGTCGCCGGCGTGGGCGATGGAGATCGGCCGTTCCAGCCCTATCGCGACGGGTTCGAAGACGAGGTCATCGAGTGAGAACTGGGCAGTGAGCGGCCCGGCTGCTATGAGCGTGCAGAACAGGATTAAGGTCAAGGAACGCGGACGTACCGTGAGCTGGAGAGGAGGTTGCATAGGAGTGCCTCAATTGTCGTACAACTGTCCGCAACATTTGTAGCCGAATTAGTGACGATGTGGGGGGGCTCGCCGCCGAGCTTCCACCGAGACTCTGGGGCTGAGCCGGGTCCGCGGGGCGCAGCCGCCCCCCTCGACCACCCGAACCCCTGTGGGACAATGGGAATAGATTTATGAGTGAAACGCTAACCCCTGGAGCCCCCCTCGACGAAGCCGAGGTCCCCGAAGAAGTCGCCGCCACTTTCGAGGACGAGGTTGACTTCTCCGAGCTGCTCGACGAAATCGAACCCGTCGGGCGGAAGCCGCAACGGTCGGGCGAGGGCGGCGTTCTCCACGGCACGGTGGTCAGTGTGCGCGGCGACGGCTACTTCGTCGATATCGGTCGCAAATCCGAAGCGTTTCTGCCTTCCGACGCCGCCCGCTCGGAGGACGACGATGCCCTGGCTCTAAGCGATTCCGTCGATTGCACCATCACAGGACGCTCGCCGGACGGCTACCTGACTCTCTCTCGTATCATTGCCCAGCGGCCCAAGAACTGGACGCAGTTCGAAATGGCTTTCGAGGACCACACGCCCATCGCGGGAACGGTCAGCGAGGTCATCAAGGGAGGCTTGGCGGTCGGCGTCGGCGTGCGTGCTTTTCTGCCGGCGTCCCGCAGCGGCGCCCGCGACGCGGAGGCTATGCAGGCATTGGTCGGGCAGGAGATCAGCGCCATGATCCTCCAACTCGATGTGGAGGATGAGAACATCATTCTCGACCGCCGCGTCCTGCTCGAAGAAGAGAAAGAGCAGAAGCGAAAAGAGGCCATCGGCCGGCTCGAGCCCAGCGTTACCGTACGAGGCGTCGTGCGAACCATCCGCGACTTCGGGGCCTTCGTCGACCTCGGGGGGGTGGACGGTTTGCTACACGTCTCCGATCTTGCTTGGAACAGAGTGAAGGACGTCGCCTCGGTTCTCTCCGAGGGTCAGGAGATCGACGTCCAGGTACTCAAAGTCGAAGAGGACGGCAAGCGCATCTCGGTCGGCCTCAAGCAGCTTACCCCCGACCCTTGGACTCTGATTGCCGGGAAGCGCAACGTCGGTGATCGAGTGAAGGGGGTTGTGACACGGCTCAAGGACTTCGGCGCGTTTGTCGAGTTGGAGCCGGGTGTCGAAGGCTTGGTGCATGTCTCCGAGATGTCGTGGGCGCGCCGCGTCAAGCACCCCAGCGACTTGTTGAACGTTGGCGACGCGGTCGAAGTGGTGGTCCTCGAACTCAAACCCGGCGAGCGCCGGATCGGGCTCGGACTCAAGCAAGCACTGGGCGACCCCTGGGAGAAGGCCGAGAAGGAGTTGACCAAGGGAACCGTCGTGGAAGGGACGGTCCGCAACCTCACCACGTTCGGCGCCTTCGTCGAGGTTTTGGACGGCATTGAGGGCCTGGTGCACATCTCCGACATCACGGCCGAGAAGCGACTCAACCACCCGAAGGAAGTCCTCAAGGCCGGCGAAACAGTCAGGGCCGTGGTGCTGGAGATCGACCGTGAGCAGCGCCGTCTCAAACTGGGCATCAAGCAACTCGAGCCCGACGAAACCGACGACTTCCTAACGACCTGTAAGGTCGGCGATACGGTCACCGGCCGCGTGACCTCCGTCAAGGGCGCCACTGTTCAGGTGGACTTGGGCGGGGTCAAAGCGGTCTGCCACATCGAGGAAGCTCCGGCTCCGGAAGCCCCGCCGGAAGCCGCTGATCCGGCGGCCTCGACACCGAAGGCTGACGTTTCGTCTCTGGGCGAGATGCTGCAAACCGCTTGGAAAAGCGGTTCCGGTTCGACCGGCGACGCGACGACAGCCCCGCCCACCAAGCTCTCCCGTGGCGAAGTGCATTCGTTCCGCGTTACACAGCTCGACGCCGAACAACGCACCATCCAGCTTGTGCTTGCTTGAAGACGGGGCTTGAAGACCGGGCTTGAAGCAACGCTCACTCGAAGTTCTTGCGAAACGCTTCGAACTCCCGCCGCAATGCCTGTAGCTCCGCCTTCACGGCTTGCAGTTCGCTCTCGATCTCCTCAACCCGGCCGGTTGACCCTGCCGCCGCCACGTTTTGGGGTTCAGCCGGCGACGCAGGAGCCGACACCGCCGTGGCCGGCGGTTCGCCCGAGAGCAGGTGGGCGTAGCGCGTCTCCTTGGTTCCCGGCGTACGCGGGAGCGGTGCGACGAGCCGGCGCGGCTCGTTTCGATCGAGGAAGTCGAGCGCCTCCTGCACTTCCGCCAGCGACTCAAACGCGTAGATCCTCTCACTGCGTTGGCGGATCTCGCCAGGCGTTTGCGGCCCCCGCAGCATCAGCACGCACAAGACGGCCCCTTCGCGCCGGTTGAGTTGAAAGCCTTCGAGGAACTGGTGGCGGTGGCGTGGCACGCGTCCGTCGGAACTGCGGATGAGGGAAGCCAGGTCCTTCCCGCGCAACCGCTCGAGCGCCTGGGAAACCGTGTCTTCGGTGTAGGAGACCACGGGGTCGCGGCTCGATTTCTGGTTACAGGCACTCGTGAGGGAGTTGAGCGTGAGCGGATAGTAGTCCGGCGTGGTCGATTCCTTCTCCACAAGGCAGGCGAGAACGCGCGTCTCGACCTCGTCGAGCGTCACATCGTCCAGGGCCGCGCGCGCTTCGGTCTCGGACATGGTGGGAATGGCGGGACGGACGGTTCGGTACTGCATGGCGACAGGTTGACGGTTCCCCCGTATTGAAGCATATGCTGTCGAGACTTAGCCGCCGTGCTCACTTGAGTGCTCGGCTGCTTGCACTTGCTTGACTTACCACCGTCGAAAGGCTACTTTGACGGCTCCCCGCAATGCACTGGATCGATTGGACGGTTGTGGCCGCGTACGTCGGCGTGTTGGTCTTGATCACGGTCAAGGCCCGGCGCACGCGCCTGCTCAAGGATTTCACCGTCGCTTCCCGCGACATGCCGCGCGCGATGGTATTCGCCACGCTGAGCGCCACCTATATCGGTCCCGCGTATACGCTGGGCATCGCGGGCAATGCCGCCGAGCACGGGTACGTCTGGTATCTGATTTCGGTGATGGTGCCGCTGCAAACGGTCTTGGTCGGCAAATGGATCGCCCCGAAGCTGCGAGAGTTCTCCGGCTGCCACAGCGTCGGCCACGTGATGGGCGAGATCTATGGCCCGGCGGCGCGATGGGCCACCGGCGGGCTGTCGTTCCTGTTCAACGCCTTCGTAGTGGGGCTGATCGCGCGGGCCTTTGGCGAGGTCGTCGCTACGTTCACTGGGATCCCGGCCGAGACGGTGATCATTGTCGGGACGCTCCCGGTCATCTTCTACGCGGCCTGGGGCGGCGTGAAGACCGTCATGCTGACCGACGCTATCCAGTTCGCGGTGCTGGCGGTGACGATTCCCTGCGTGATTTTCTTTTCCGGCTACCTGTTCGACTTCGGCGCTCTGGCCGCCGCCATTCCCGAGTTTCACCTCACCTGGCACGGTGGCTACGCGCCCGGCGAGTTGATCGGGCTGATGATCGCCTTCTTCTTCGGTGAGATTCTGCTGCCGCCTTATTGCGTGCGCGCGCTAGCGGCCAAAGACCCCGAGCAGGCGGGAAGCGGCTTCACGACCGCCGGGCTGTTTGGGTTCCCGTGGATGTTCGTCGTCGTCACGATCGGTGTGATCGGGGCGGCGTCGATGCCGGGCGCGAGCGGCGACACGGTGTTCCTGAAAACGATGGAGATGTATTTGCCCGTCGGCGTCCTGGGTCTGGTGCTGGCCGGCATCTTCGGCATCATCATGAGTTCGCAGGATAGCTGCCTGCACAGCGCCTCGGTGGCCTTCTCGATCGACCTCTATCAGATGGCGCGCCCCGACGCGACCGACGCAACTCTCCTCAGATATAGCCAATACGCCGTGGGGGTGATCGGAGCCATCGCCGTGACGTTTGCCCTGCTTGTACCGGGCCTGGTGCAGGCGTTGTTGATCGTCTATACGATGTGGGCGCCGACGGTCGTTGCGCCGTTGGTGATTGGGTTGCTGTGGCCCAAGGTCCCGAAGGCGAGCGGCATCGCGGCGATGGCGGCCGGAGCGATTGCGGCAGCTATCTGGGAATGGGGCTTGGCTGTTCCCTACGGCGTGCCGTCGTTAGTCGCGGGCCTCGTGGCGAACCAAGTGGCATTCTGGACGGTGGTCCATCGTAGCCGGCGAAGGGAGGCTCGCTAGTGGTAGTACTGATCGTGGTCTCGTGTGCGATTTGTGTCGCGGCGGGCTTGTACGTGGCGGTGATGATCGTGCGTGAGTTTCCGAAGCTGCGAAACCGGCTTTGAAGGGTGTTCTGCGGCGGCTCGAGCAGGCGGGCACGGCATGCCGTGCCCCTACATTTCGGGCAGCGCCGTCCTCGATTTCGCCACGCGCTGCTAAGCTAGCCGGCCACCGTCAAGTAGTGCAAGCTGAACAGCCGGTCCGGGTCCGTCCAAACCTCTACAGGCTCGAAACCCGCCCGCGCCGCCAGGCCGTGAAACTCTTCAATGCTGAACTTGTACGAGTTTTCGGTATGAATCGTCTCTCCTTCGCGGAAACGGATGCTGGAACCGTTCAAGCCGACGGTCTGGTCTTTGAGGCTCACCAGGTGCATCTCGACTCGGCCGCGGCCGGCATCGTAGAAGGCCTGATGTCGGAACGCTGAGACATCAAAATCCGCCTCCAGCTCACGATTCATTCGGGTCAGCAGATTCAAGTTGAACTCCGCCGTGACACCCCGCGCGTCGTTGTAGGCAGCGTCGAGCCGCGCCGGGTCCTTCTTTAGATCGACGCCAATCAGCAGCGATCCACCCGCGCCGACGAGCGCCGCTGTGTTTCGCAGGAACTCCAACGCCTGCTCGGGACTGAAGTTGCCGATCGTCGACCCGGGGAAGAACACCGCGCTTTGGTCCACCGCGTACCTGCGGGGCTTGGGGAGCGGGAACGGTTTCGAATAGTCAGCGCAGACCGCGATCACCTCCAACTCCGGATAAGCCGCGGCCAACTCGGAAGCGGAATCCATCAGGTGCTGCTTGGAAATGTCGATCGCCACATACGACAAGCGCCCCTGCATCGCATCGAGCAGGATGCGCACCTTCCGGCTGTTGCCGCTTCCGTACTCGATCAGCCGGCTGCGGGGACCCAACCGAGCGGCGATGTCGGGCGCCCGTTGCGTGAGAATCTCGGTCTCCGTTCGCGTCGGGTAGTACTCTTCCAGGTTGCAGATCTCTTCAAACAGCTCCGAGCCGCGTTTGTCATAGAAGAACTTCGGAGGGATCTGCTTGGGCTCCCGGCTCAGGCCCGCGCAGACTTCTTGGCGGAAGTCGCCTAACTCGGGATGGAAATCGTGGAACTCGACACCGACCGTGATTTCCATCTTGTGGGGTGTTTGTAAGCTGTCAGTCGGATGCCAAGCGGATGCCCGTGAACTGCCACCGGGCCGGGGGTGGAAAGAAATTGCGATAAGTGGGCCGAATGTGCCGTTGCGACGTGGCGCATGACCCGCCGCGCAGCACGTACTGGTTGCACATGAACTTGCCGTTATACTCGCCGACGGCCCCCGGTGCGGGCCGAAAGCCCGGGTAGGCCACATAGGGGCTCTGCGTCCATTCCCACACGTCACCGTACAGTTGATCGACGCTCGCGCCGCCGGCCGCAGCCACGGGATGAAGCGCCCCTGTCTCAAACAGATTGCCTTCGATCGGCTCAGCGAAGGCCGCCGCTTCCCATTCGGCCTCGGTCGGCAACCGCTTCTCGCGCCACCGGGCATAGGCATCGGCCTCGAAGTAGCTCACGTGACAGACCGGCTCAGCCTCGCCAACCTCACGGAAGCCGGAGAGCGTCATCATCCACCATCGCCCGTCCACCTTCTCCCAGTAGAGCGGGGCTCGCCAGCCTTGCTCCTGCACCGTGGCCCAGCCTTCCGAGAGCCAGTACTGCGGCTGTTCATAGCCGCCTGACTCTATGAATTCCAAGTACTCGCCGTTGGTCACTAACCGCGAGCCAAGCCGGTATGGCTCCAGGTAGACGCTGTGCCGCGGGCCCTCGTTGTCGTAACTGAATCCAGTGCCGTCGAAACCGATCTCCACCAGCCCACCCGAGTAGGGAACCCAGTTCATGGGAGGCGCGCTTTTCGGGGCCTCTTGGTCGCGGCTTTGGTACGCCAGCCGCAGCGGATTCGTCGCCAGGATGTGCTTGAGGTCGGTCAGCAACAGCTCTTGGTGTTGTTCTTCGTGATGCAGCCCCAGTTCGAGCAGCGGAGCGATGCGCTCCCAGTTGCCGTCATCCGCCGAGAGCACGAGCTCCTTCATCGCATGATCGACATGCGCGCGATAGGCGTAGACTTCCGCCACCGTCGGGCGTGACACGAGACCTCGCTGCGGACGCGGGTGCCGCTGCCCTACCGCTTCGTAGTAGGAGTTGAATAAATACCCGTATTGCGGATGGAACTCGTGGTAGGCGGGCAAGAACTCGCGCAGCAGAAACGTCTCAAAGAACCAGCTTGTGTGAGCCAAGTTCCATTTGGGCGGGCTCACGTCGTCCATCGTTTGGACGACGTAGTCCTCCGTCTCGAGCGGAGAACAAATTGCCTCCGACGTTCGGCGAATTCGAGCGAAAAGCGCAGCCGCGTCTTCGCGCTGGAGCCACGGCTCATGCCGCAACTCGGTCAGTGTGGAAGGGTTGGAAGCCGGGGATGCCATGGGGCAGCGGGGGAAACCGGCGAGGCTTTTTCATCTTAGCGAACGCGTCGCGCCCGCCGCAGATCAAGGTGCTAGAGGGCTAGAAGGTCCTCGTCCCGAGGACTCTCGTCCTGACGTGGTAAACCGAGGTGCGCGCGGTGAGATAGAGGCCGCCGCGGCCCCAGCAGCAGTTCGACGGCCGCTCGGGCGTAACGATCGTGCCCAAGTGCTTGCCGGCCGGGCTGAAGACCCACAAGCCACCCGGACCGGTCGAGTACACGTTGCCCAGCTCATCGGTCTTGAGGCCGTCCGGCCCGCCGGGCTCATCGGACTCGAACTCCGCAAAGATGCGCCCCGTCCCCAGTGTTCCGTCATCGTTGATCGGCTGCACGCGGAGGTTCTTGCGGCCCGCGTCGGCGATGTAGAGCAGGTTCTGCTTCGGACCCAGCGCAACACCATTGGAGCGCTCGCATTCCTTGGACACTGTCTCGAGCTTGCTTGCTCCCGGGAGCTGCGTGCCGGGGATCTGGGTGCGTGTGATGCGATAGACGGCCGGGACGTTGGTGCGTTCGTTGGCGTCGGGGACGTTGCGCCGCGGCATGTCGCTGAAGTAGATCGAGCCGTCGATGTTGTAGACCAGGTCGTTGGGCGAACTCAGGCGCTTGTCACCGTAACGCTCGGCGAGGACAGTGATCGATCCGTTTTTCTCGGTGCGGGTGACGCGGCCCGGGCCGGTCTCGCACGCCAGCAGCCGTCCCTGATGATCAAACGTCAGTCCGTTGGCGCGATTGGACTTCTCGCGGAAGACCGTGAGCGTGCCGCCCTCGGGTTCGTTCTCCCAGCCCGGGACCGTCCACTTGTGGATCTTCTCGCTTCGCAAGTCGCTGAACAGCAGAAAGCCGATCCGGCTGTAGACCGGGCCTTCGGTGAAGCCGAACCCTCCCGCGATCTTGACGATCCGGGCGCGGCGATCGACGAGATCGAACAGGTCCGTATCGTTGGCGTAGATTCCAGGCGCTCTCATGTCACGACCCCATCCCGTGCGCGTAGTAGGATTTCTCCGGCCCCCGGTAGCGGACGTCAAGCATCGGCGTGTCGATGCGCACCTGCCCGCGATGCCACGACTCCATCAGGAACGAGAGAGCGCCGCTGGTCAGCAACGTTCGCTCGACCGCGTAGTCGAGCGTGCCCTGCGTGAACATCCGGCCGATCGAGTCAACCAGCGGGCTGAAGTTGTTCGAGTTCTCGATCGGGATGTAGCACAGGGTCGACTTCGGCTCGGGGTCGCCCTTGATCTTCACTGCCGCGAGGTACTCGCCCGCCTTGCCGCCCAGACCCAGCGCCGTACCGCGAAAACCGTCGTTGTATTCGACCAGACACGCGACCGGCCTGGCAGCTTTCTCCTCGACCGGGCCCGGCGTGACCTTCTGCCCGCGAGAGAGCGCGGCGTCTAGCAGGCTGCGGCTCCAGAGTCCCTCGTCCGCGGCTTTCCAAACTGCGTCGTCGGTAAGTAGCTGCACGGCTTTGACGCCGCTCTCGCCACCCTTTCTCCGCTCGGTGAAGCATTGCAGTGTTTCGAGGATGTGGAAGAGTCCGCCATCGCCCACCCAGCCTCCACCCACCGCCAGGGCTTCTTCTAGATCCGTTTCGAGCGGGAAGTCGAGTTCCGGGCGCCGGAACGTCACCGACACCGACGAGCCCGCCATCAGTGGAAAGTCCAACTCCTTCGACCAGTCGTACATCTGCTTCGCCTGCTTCCAGTCGTAGGAGAGATGCTTGTCGTTGAAGACCGGCACTGCGCGTCCCGAGCGCCGGAAGACGCTCACGATCTCGTCCATGAAGCGGTAGCGTGGGTAGAGCTTTTGGTTCTTGACGTTGGTCGGATAGGCGCCGTGCTCGCCGATGAGCAGAACGCCGTCCACTGCGAGATCTTTGCCGCCAAGGGTGAGCGCGTCCTGGATCGTCGGCACTTTCTCGACGCCCCAGGTCTTCGCCAGCCGGGTGCTGATGTCGCCGTCGTGCTCCTGCTCGACGAACAGCGATGCCACGTCGCAAGGCGGCTGGTGATACTTGTCGTTGATCCAGTAGCCTTCCAGAAAGCGCGTGATGAAGTTGTCGCTATGCGAGCGCACGTGGTAGGTCGTCGACAGCGCGGCGATCTTCTTGCGGCCCGAAGCCGGCGACCCGACGCCAACCCAGGGACCGGCCGCGCCGACCATCCCCGCCGCAGACGTCTTGAGAAAGGTTCTTCGGTTCATCGCATCCTCTGCTTCACGGTGTACATGATACATCGCCCTGGTGTGCGCGGGGCTAGCTAGGTCTGCCGGTAACGGCGCGCTAGGCTCCGGCGAGCCGACGGCTGACACGTCCAGCAAGAAAAGCCTTGACAAACTATGAATCATGTAGTACTAACTAGTTAGTATGAAGCCGAAGCGAGAAACTCTCACCGACCTCGAGCTCGAGATCATGAAGGTGGTCTGGGATCGGAAGTCCGCGACCGTCCGTGACGTTTACGAAACCCTTAACTCGCGCCGTAAGATCGCCTACACCACCGTGATGACGATGATGCGCATTCTCGAGCAGAAGGGCCACCTGAAGAAGTCGGACCGGGAGCGAGCCTACGTCTATCGCCCCGCTAAGCCGAAGCGGCAGGTCATCCGGGCGATGGTGAGCGACTTCGTCAACCGCGTTTTCAACGGCTCGGCGGAGCCTCTGTTGGTGCACTTGGCCGAGGAGGGAGACCTCTCCGAGGACAATCTGCGCCAAGTCAGGCGACTACTGAGGAAATCGAAATGACCGATGCTCCCTGGCTCGACAATCTCTGGTCCTACAGCCTGCAAGTGCTTGCGGTGGTTTTCGTTGGTACGGCGTTGCCCTGGCTCCTGCGGCTGCGCGTTCCCCGGTTTCGCCTGGCCAACTGGCAGGCACTACTCGTGCTCTGCCTGCTGCTTCCCGTCTTGCAACCTTGGCGGTCGGTCCCGGCGGCTGCGTCCGTGGACTCGGCGATTCCGGTAGCCGTCGTCTCCGATCATGCTGTGACGACGGAAGGCGCGGTCTCCGCCTGGTCCGTGGCTGACTGGGTCCTGGTGGTTCTCGCTTGTGGCTCGGCGGCTCGCCTACTATGGCTGGCTCTTGGGTTGGTGCGATTGCGACGCTACCGCTTGAGATCGCTGCCTCTCGATCCGCTGCCGGCTGCGATCAAGGAGATGCGCGAGTCCGTCGGCGTGCGGGCTGATGTGAGAGTGTCCTCTCAAGTCAAAGGACCGGTCACGTTCGGCCTTCTGCGGCCGGTCGTTCTCTTTCCGGTCCGGCTCCTGGAACTGAGTAGCGAGGTTCAGCGGGGAATCGCGTGCCACGAACTGCTGCACGTACGGCGTCGCGACTGGGCATTCACCGTGGCCGAGGAACTGATCCGGGCGCTCTTGTGGTTTCATCCCGCCATCTGGTGGTTGATCAGCCGGATCCAACTCACCCGCGAACAGGTCGTCGACCGTGAGGTCCTCGCGCGGACCGAATCACGAGAGCCCTATATGGAGGCGCTGTTGACCATGTCGGGTGGAGGCGCGCAACTCGACCTTGCCCCGGCTCCCTTGTTCCTCAGAAAACGTCATCTAAATCTGCGTGTCGCATCGCTCTTGGAGGAGATCACCATGTCGAACAGAAAGCTCGTTTCATGCCTTGCCTTAACCGTTATGGCTCTTGCTCTTACCACTTGGCTGTCGGTAGGACAGTTCCCGCTCCACGCCGAGCCTCAGCAACCGGCCGGTGGCGGCGCAGCGGGCGCACCGCCTCGCGTAATCGACATCACTGACGGCGGCGGGTCGCCGATCGCGATCGAGCAGGGCGGCGATCACCTGCTTCATCGGCCCGCCATTCGATACCCCAGAGCGGCTCGTGAAAAAGAAATCGAAGGGCAGGTCTCTCTTCAAGTCAGCGTCGATGAGAACGGCAACGTCTACGACGCCCACGTGATCAGCGGCCCGGATGAGCTGCGAGCCGAAGCCCTGCGCTCGGTCTTGCAGTGGCACTACTCCGAGCAGGCCCAGAGGTCTTCGAAGAGCATCGTGACCTTTCGTTTCGAGCTTCCCGAGGAAGGCGATGAGCGTTCCAAGGCCCTACGCGATGCGGAACAACGGAGCGACAAGACCTGGACCCTGGAGAGGATCGACGTAGCCGGCGTGTCCGACGTTCGGCGAGAAGAGTTGATCGTGGTCTTGCCCATCCAGGTTGGCGACGCGATATCCCCCTATCGCGTAGCCGAAATTCGCCAAGCCGTGCAGTCGGTTGACGAGCACCTCCGCTTAATCATCCGATTCCCCCGTGCCGACGCGGAGGGTGAAGCCGGGGCGAGAATCCGCATCTTCCTGCCCCCTGACCAGATCTCCCCCGGAGCAACGCCAACCGCCAAACGAATCCGCGTCGGGAGAGCCGTCCAAACCGCCCGCCTCTCTGACAAGGTGGCGCCCGTCTATCCTCCTCTGGCAAGGCAATCCGGTACGGAGGGGACGGTCAATCTCCATGCCGTGATTGCCATAGACGGGAGCGTGCAGTCACTGGATGTCATCGGAGGGCCGGCTCTGTTGGTGCCGGCGGCCGTCGATGCGGTCAAACAATGGCGCTATAATCCGACGCTGCTCAACGGCGAGCCGGTGGAAGTGGCGACAGAGGTTGAGGTGTACTTCAAGCTTACGTTTTAGCTTCCGACGGTGGATAAGACGGTCTCACGCAAAGTCGCAAAGACCGCGAAGAGTCTTCTTGGCGACTTGGCGTCTTTGCAAGAACCCTCCGACGGCGCCGGCTCGGCATGGAATCGTCGCGCCCCGGTGCTAGAATCAGGTCGAGAGTGCTCATGCCGGTCATCGCCAAGAAACTCACCTGGGATGACATCAAAGACCTGCCCGAGGACGCCGGTCGTACGGAGATCGTTGATGGAGATCTCGTCATGGCCCCCCCACCTTCGTATCGCCACCAAGATATCGCCACGGCTCTCGGGGCCAAGATCTATCCGTTCGTCAAAGAGCACACTCTTGGCAAGTTCTTTTCAAGCGCGGTTCATGTGATTCTCGCGGACCATGTGAACTATGAGTCCGACTTGTGTTTCGTCGCTGACACCCGCTTAGATCTCTTAACCCGCATTTTCAATTTGATGTTTGACATCCCGACCTTCCAGCGGCCTTGAGCGTCTTTATTCATAGGGGCTAGAGCCCGATGAGGACGCCATGGAGGCCAACACCCAATGGGTGAAAAACAAACCAAGCCATTCCAGCTAAGTTTCAATGGACTTCTCAAAGTCGATTTCCAGGGATCGCACGTCACTTCCGACGGTGGCCTGATTTTGGTTCGCGAACTGGACGAACGGCTCGGTCTCGGAGAACTGATTGACGAGCATCTCAGCGACTCCCGGCAAGGCACAAACAAGCAGTTCACGCTCGCTGATCTGTTGCGGCAGTCGGTTTACAGCCGACTCGCCGGCTACGAGGACCTCAACGACGCCGAGCGGGTTTCGATCGATCCGACGTTTCGGCTGATCGGTTCGCAGAAGATCTGGGATCGCGGTGCGGCCTTGACCTCGACGCTGCACGGCTTCGAGACGGAGATGCTGGCGAGCGAAGAGAACCTGCTGGGGCTGATGGCGCTGAACCGAGAGCTGGTCGGGCAAGCGGAAGCGTTCGACGACGCCGAGCGGGTCGTTCTGGACCTGGACTCCACCGAGAGTCCGGTCCATGGCCAACAGGAAGGCAGTGCCTACAACGGACACTTCGAGTCGGTCTGCTACCACCCGTTGCTTTTGTTCAACGGTCATGGTGATTGCCTCGCTGCCAAGCTGCGTCCCGGCAACGTGCACAGCGCCGAGGACTGGGATGAGCTATTGTTGCCGGAGATTGAGCGCCAACAGGCTGCGGGCAAGCAGGTCGCCTTCCGGGGCGATGCGGCCTTTGCGAAGCCGGAAGTTTATGAGGCTTCGGAGGAACGCGGAGTACAGTACGCCATTCGCATTCCGGCCAACAAGAGCCTGGAGCTGGAGATCGAAGACATCCTGTTTCGCCCGCCGGGAAGGCCTTCCCGCAAGCCCTTGGTGCGCTACAAGAGTTTTCGCTATCAGGCGGAGAGTTGGTCGCAGGCGAGGCGGATCGTCGCTAAGGTCGGGCATCACCAGGGCGAGCTGTTCCCGCGCGTCGGATTCATCGTGACGAGCATGAGCTTGCCGAGCCGCTCGGTGGTGCGCTTCTACAACAAGCGCGGCACGGCGGAACAGTGGATCAAGGAAGGAAAGCAGGCGACGCACTGGACGCGATTGTCGTGCCATCGATTTCGGGCCAACGAAGTGCGGTTGCAACTGAGCGTGCTGGCCTACAACCTGGGCAATCTTTGGCGGCGGCTGGGGCTTCCGCAGCGAATCAAGAGTTGGTCGCTGACGAGCTTGCAACACAGGTTGATGAAGACCGGCGGTCGGCTGGTCAAGCACGCGCGGTATTACTGGCTCTTATTGGCGGAGGGACATCTGAACCGGCGGCTGTTCGGCGACATGCTGCACAAGATCTGGGCGCTGCCGCTGTCGAGTGGGTAGCATTGCCGGAGTGAGGATCAACAGCTTTTGGCTCCAAAAGGTTTCGCAAGGAGCAGTGTCGGCCGGAGCGCCGTTCAGCCCGCTCAATCAACGACTGTGAGCGGTCGAACCAGCTCTGGCGACTACCAGCAGAGGTGATGTGCAGGGTTCAGCGTGAAAGGACGTGCTGTTCGGAGCGGAGCGGGTGTATACTGTGGCCGTGCCAGGGCCAAAATGGAAATCCTGGTTCAGTTTATGTAGAGTGGCGGACCGGAAAGAGCACTCCGTTGGCGAGTGCTGATAGCGCATCTGCGCCGCCGGACGATGCGGTCGATACGCCGGAGGAAGCGTTGGACGAAGCGGCCCGGCAACTGCGCGAGGCGCTAGAGGCGGACGTGCTGGACCGGGTTCGTCAGGCGGAACCTGCGTTTCTCGAACGGGTGGTGGTGGACCTGCTGATTGCCATGGGCTATGGCGGCGGCGATGCCGCGATGGGCCGGGTAACTGGACGTTCGGGCGACGGCGGGATCGACGGCACGATCCGGGAAGACGCGCTCGGCCTGGACGAAGTTTATCTTCAGGCCAAGAAATACGCTGCTGGCAACACGGTGGGCGAAAACGGCGCGGCGTGGGGCTGCGTAGCGCGTCCGATTCTCGGAGTTGCCGCCCGAAGGCTGCCACCGCAATGAATTCGCGTGTGGGTCGGCTTGGCGGCCACTCGCACGATTCTGGGCGCTACCCTTCGAACGCCGCCGGACGCTCGATCAGGCCAGCCAGCTCGGCCGCCACCTTCGCGACCCGGTCGCCCTGTCGCCGGGCGCCGCCTCGCCCAGCGCCCGCAGGCCCACCAGGACGCCAGCGTGGGTGAGCGCGCTGCCCGAGGCGCAGACCACCGCGTCGAACCCGACACCGAGCGCCCGGGCCTGCGCTGTCACCTCTTCGGCAGCCAGGACGTAGCCGAGCCCGCCGAGCGGCGGATGCCCGGGGGCGGAGTGAATGACGTAGGGCCGGCGGCCCTCATCCGCGAGTACCCGGGCGCGCCGCTCCAGCGCCGCGTCGGCCGCCGGCTCGTCCTCGCCCACGGGAAACGCATGCAGCGTCGCGCCGAGCAGCCGGCCGATCCGACGAAAAGAAAGCAAGAAACAACACCAGCCTGCGAACAATTGCTTATGCGTCGCTCTCTTGAGTTGAACGCCTGCTCGACGGTGCCGTGGTCGGCCACGTCTTGGGCCCTACCGGCATGGCGTCCCTCACCTCATTCACGACTATCCAACGCTGTTCGCACCCACCGTTCGATACCGTCACATACTCTCTTCCAAACAGGCCATCCTCGCCTGTTTTGGATTGTCGAAATAGACGACGTCGATCAACGTAGGCGCTCCCAAACTTCCGCAGCTCCCACTCCCATCCGCAGATGGTTTGTTTTTCGGGTAGCTCGGCAACCTGCCGGTAGTGGTTCTCCGAACCGCCGTGCGGCAAGAACACACACGCACCATCATCGAACCTTACCGACCAGAAGAACGGCCTTTCGTTATTGCGCAGAGTTGTCATGTTCCCTAGCGGTTTCTCAGACGAGAACGCCCGCACGAGCGAAGGGCCATACTCGTCGTCTGGGTTCATGATCTGCTTCCGTATTGGCCGGACCGCCTCACTTTGGGCGTACTCATAACCGCTTCTTCCCAACAGGGAGAACACCAATAAATACGCAGAACGCAGATAGCTCAATTCCACGTGCCGTGTGTTCGGCATTTTCAGCGACACAGAAACCTCTTTGATCGTCGTCGGCTTGTCGAACTGAATCGGCCCCGTCACCGCGACTATCGTCTCTTTACTGAGTTCTCTTTGCGCCTCCTTCGCAGCCGGGCCACTGCCGAAGCCATAAGGCATGCTGGAAGGCGGAATACCATCCGGCCAGAACCGTGCGCTGCGCTTAGTTCCGCTTGTGTCGAACTGCAGTTCGGGCGGGCTCTGGCTCCTCTTAACGGCTTGGTCCGAAGTTGCGCTTGCGCGCCTGTTGCAGGATTCGCACGTGAGGCACACTTCTCGCCCGCCCATTGTTTTGGGAGGAGCGTGTTCCAGCGTTACGCCTCGTCCCGTCTTCATGTTCTCCTCGGTGAACTGAACGAGGCAGATGGGACAGTGTGTGTTTCCGAGGCTAAAGAACTTCAACCGTTTCTCGCGGGATGATTTTCTGGCCATGGGTCTCTAATGCTCCACCCAACGGTGCGTCGGCTCCAGTTGGCTTTGGGCTTGATCCAGTTTCGTAGACGGTTTAGTTAAGCTGCTGACGTTATCAGCCTTCGTTCAAACTCGGCCGGACTGATTTGGGTGCGAATTATGGATAGAGATATACCACCATTATAGTCTTGGAACGGGCCTCCGCTGCCGGACACGGTGCCGTGGTGGACTCAGGTGACGGGCCGGATCGCCTTCCGCCGCACACTTCAAGAACGCGAAGATGGGCTGAAGCGGAACTGTCTCGATTCGATCGCGCACGAGCTGGCGCATTTCAGCGCGAACCACAGCGACGACTGCGGTTTCCATAATCAGAAATGGGCGATTTTAAGCGTGGCTCACGCCACAGGAGGCGTCTTGCAATCTTCTGCTTCTTGCACTGGACCATGGGCATCCGAACCAGATGAAATATCCGGGTTGGTAGTGTCCCGTCAAGTGGTGGAAATTCAGTGGTGTCGTTCCTGAGTTCTCCACCCGTTACGCAATCGCTGCCAGAATCTCCTGGGTCGTGCTCGATACAGTCGGCGTGGCTCAACTCCAGCACCCCTCTCAAATCCAGGTCTCGTTCCTAGGATTGTGGTCGGCCACGTTGAACTTGTTTCCGCTCTCAGGGCAGCCGCTCTCGGCGCGAGGGTGTGGGATCGCCTCTGGAGACGGCGACGCCTCTCCTCCATTCGAGCAGGCCACTCGCACACCTGCTAGCTCCTTAGCATCTCGTAGGCTCGGTTGATAGCCTCGGCTCTCACTCTCGCCATCTCTCGAAACTCGCTTCCCAAATGCGACACTTTATCAGGATGATACTTGGTCATCATCTCTCGATAAGCACGCTTCATCTCATCTTGACTGGCGAGCCTCGGTACGCCCAAAACCACATACGGATCAAACGTACGTCGCGCTTCCTCTTCGTGGCGCCGACGTTCCTCCTCCTGTTGTTTCCGAGAAGTCTCCTCCTTCCTGCGCTTTTCTCCATCGGCTTCAGCACGCTGCTGTCTATCTCGCTCAGCCCGGCACGAATCACAAACACCGCTCGGATCGCTTGTAGACGCCGAACAGTTCGAACAGGGCTTGGCCTTCGACGCCACAAAGAACCAGATCAAAGCGAGGACGGCCAAAACAACCCAGACTCCAGAACTATCGTCGGACGCAACTGGACGCCTAGTCGCTGCAGGTAGCGGTTCGGCTGCCTGTGGAACGGCTGATCCTGTCGGCAAGCCAAAAGGAAGAGGTGTTGAGGAAGACAGCGCGGTGTTCTCTTCGGGGACCAGCGCGGTTGATTGCCTCGCGCCCGTCGTCTCTTCCGGCACGACTTGAGTACGGGTGGTGGGGGATAAGTCAACGCCCCCCTTCGGCGGTTGTGTGATAGCGTCGGCTAGTTGCCGGATTTGCTCGATCTGATTTGAGAGGCAGCGCAGGTTGGCCGCCGGTCCGCTCACAAGCAGTTCGCCCCGGCAGGTTTGTTCCATCGCTTGCCGGTCGGCCGTCGCAATACCAGTGAAGTCCGGAGCTGCCGTGACGCGCCGGATTTGCTCGATCTGATTTGAGAGGCAGCGCAGGTTGGCCGCCGGTCCGCTCACAAGCAGTTCGCCCCGGCAGGTTTGTTCCATCGCTTGCCGGTCGGCCGCCGCAATACCAGTGAAGTCCGGAGCTGCCGTGACGCGCCGGATTTGCTCGATCTGATTTGAGAGGCAGCGCAGGTTGGCCGCCGGTCCGCTCACAAGCAGTTCGCCCCGGCAGGTTTGTTCCATCGCTTGCCGGTCGGCCGCCGCAATACCAGTGAAGTCCGGAGCTGCCGTGACGCGCCGGATTTGCTCGATCTGATTTGAGAGGCAGCGCAGGTTGGCCGCCGGTCCGCTCACAAGCAGTTCGCCTCGGCAGGTTTGTTCCATCGCTTGCCGGTCGGCCAGCGAAATACCAGTGAAGTCCGGCGTTTGGCCTAAGGCGACCGTCACACCGCTGAATAACCAGAGCACGAATAGCGCCAGGGTTCGCGCGACTAGCCGCACAAGCATCGACCACGCTTCCATCATGCCATCACACTTTTCCACGGGAGGTCTGAGAGCCGCGGAAGGTTCGCGCCCGTCGCCCGCGAGCTTGCTTGAGCCACCATATGAGGGCTGAGTAGCAGCCAAGCAAGGTAGCTCCGGTCAAGGTTGGGACCGGGCAGCACTGGCAGAATGTCTGTACTGCAGATGCCATCGAACTCGGGCCGAGCAATCTTGGCGAGGTATGGACGGAGCTTCCCATAGAGGAGATGACGCGGGGTGAACGAGAACTTGCTGCTCAGAAGCTCACCGGCATCAACAGGGCGCACCCCCACGAAACGGCCACCGGATTCGATGTTCTCCAAGCCCACATAGAGAGTTCCATCCTCGATCGCCGACGGATCGACAATGTCGCGCTCAATCTGAGCCACGTTTCGAAGCGCAACGTGCTGCATTGCGCTCATCCCAGCATCCCCTCCAGCTCCTTGATCCCCCGCTGGATCTCTTCCTCGATCTTCGCCAGCTCGGCGATGTCGGCCTTGGGCACGCAGAAGCTCTGCGCGGTGCGCGGGCGCTCACGCTCGCTGCCCGCGCGCTCAGCCCAGCGCGCGAGCACGTCGGGCAGGTTGTTCTTCGCGTGCTCGGCCGCGCCAAGCGCTGTACGCGGCACGGCCCCGAGCTTGTCCTCGGACATCAGCGGCGTGCGCTTGTCGTCGAGACTCCAGCCGTCGGCGGTGACATCGTAGAACCAGTGCTCGCGCAGTTTCGCGTCGTGCAGCAGGTTCGGATGGCGCTCGCGCAGGTACTCGCCCGCCGCGACCAGGAAGCCCGACGTACCGCAGGCCGGGTCGCAGACGACGTCGGTGGGCTGGGGCGCGGTGAGTTCCACCATCAGCCGGATGATGTGGCGCGGCGTGCGGAACTGCCCGTTCTGTCCGGCGGTGGCGATCTTGCCGAGCATGTACTCGTAGATGTCGCCCTTGGTGTCGCGCTCCTCCATCGGCACCTTGTCGAGCAGGTCCACCACCTTGGCCAGCAGCGCCGGAGTCGGGATGGTGAAGCGCGCGTCCTTCATGTGGTGCGCGTAGGTGGACTCGGCGCCGCCAAGCTGCCGGGCCAGGTCGGTACGCAGATATGGGAAGACGTGTTCCCCGACCACCGTGAACATCTCGGCCGGGGCGAAGTGCTTGAAGCGCGACCAGCGGAAGTCCTCGTAGGACCGACCCTGACCCTTGGCGTCCTTGCCTTCCGGGAAGACCCGCCGTTCCATCGGCTTCTTGAGCCGATTGGCCTTGTTCTCCTCCAGCGTGTGCATGTCGTCGAGCCGACGGAGGAACAGCAGGTAGGTGATCTGCTCCATCACCTCCAACGGGTTCGAGATGCCGCCGGACCAGAATGAGTCTCAGATGCGGTCGATTTGGGTTTTGATGTTGCCTGTGATCATTTGAAAGAGCTTCCGGGTCTGGTTTCGAAGGGCGATGGCCGATTGTTCTTGGGCGATATGGCGGCGTGTTGCGACTCGCTGAGGGCGAGCCTACGGGTCGCGACAAGCTTGTCGGCGGCCTCCCGTGGGTTGGGCTCGAACTGCTCGGTGTTCTTGAGGGCGTGCAACTCATTCACTGGAAGACCTCCGGTTCACACACTGTGCTGCCAGTTCTCGACCGTGAGGCCGGGTACGCGGGTAAATTCCCCCACGTTGTTCGTGACCAAAATAGCGCCAGCCGCTCTTGCATGGGCCGCGATCAGCAGGTCGTTGTGGCCTATGGGGAGACCGATCCGCTCCAGTTCGCTCCGGATCACTCCGTAAAGCCGATCCGCAGGTTCCTTCAGAGGGAGTACCTCGATCGCCGATAAGACGGCTCCCAACTGCTTCGTCAAGCGCGCCGAGCCGCGGCGCTCAGCACCGTATCGAAGTTCGGCCGCCACGATGACGCTGATGGCGAAGCTTCCCGGCGCGAGCGCGGCCACCCGTTGCGCAACTTCGCCGTCGGGGCGGCGAACCAGGTTGGACACGACGTTGGTGTCCAGCATGTACCGCAGTTCGGCCACGTTAAAAGATTTCTTCAGGCTTCGCCGGCGGGTCATCGACGCTTGCGAAGTGTTCATCCAGGGGTGCCAGACTGGACAGAATCTCGGCGAGCGAAGGCGACCGCTCGACCGGTTCAATGACCAGACGGTGGTCTTCGCGATAGATGGTCACTTCGTCCGTCGCCAGTTCGAAGTCCCGAGGGATGCGAACCGCCTGATTGCGGCCATTGCGAAACAGGCGTGCTTGTCGGGCTGATGTTGGCATGTTCGGTTCATCTCCTTTACATATGCCAAGCCTATGCCCAAAACCGCAGCTTGTCAACTCGTTGACGACAGCGCCGCCCGACCTGGTGGACGCCGGATCTGAGGGACATCGGGAACGCAAGTCGAGATCCCGCGACCTAGGAGCCTGTTCGGGTAAGTTCTAATACGCAGATCGGCGTCGCTGCCTCAGATCATTCCTGCGACGAAGGCCTGCTTAGGAATTCTGGCGACTTCTTCGAGACGCGCCCTTCTAGCGAGGCAGTCTCGGCAGCGCAGGAGAGCCTCGAGCTCACTCAGGCGCATGCCGCGATGCACTTTTTCTGTTCTTGCCCGGGCCAGGATCTCAGTCGGCTCCAGGATCGCCTCGCGGCCGCAGGCCCCACATACTGCGATGAGAAACCAGTCTCCCTCGGCATAATCACCCAACTGCAGCGGCACTACCGGAAATCCTCCCACTCGGGAATGCGTCCATAGGCGATCTTGGCCCCGACGTAGCCGTCCTGAGCGCCGCACTGTCCGTAGCCGACGACGGTGCGTCCATAGCGGCCGTTGATCGCATCGACGGCCGCGCTAAGACCCGCCATGCGCTGCCGGTTGTCCGGCTCTCCAAAAGGCAGCTCGAGCTGCACTTCACCTGACAGCATGAAGCGGTCGAATGACACCGTGATGCGGAACAGGGTGGCATGGGGACGCGCCCCGTCGAGCTCGGCCCAGAGAACGGCCAGAGCGCCGAGGCAAGCCAGGTCATCGTTCGCCTTGGCGATCGCCGTCGAAGCCGTCCAGCGCGGCGCACCGAGACAGCTGGCCGACACAGTGAGACGCTGGGCGACGAATCCCTCCCGCCGCAAGCGCCGGGCCGCCTTCACGACCAGTTCCCTCGCCGGCCCCCGGGCGGTCTGAACGCTGCGCTGCTCCGGGGGCAAGACCCGCCCGTGGCCGATCGAGCTGCGCCGGGTCGGCGGCGGTTCCACATCGTAGCCATGGAGCGCGTACCAGAACCGCGCGCCGGCCACATTGCCCCAGATCGAGCACAGCCGGCCAGGGTCGCTGTTCCACAAATCCTTGACCGTCGAGAGCCCGGCCTGCTCCAGACGCGCGCGCATGAGCCTGCCGACACCGGGCAATTCCTCCAGCTCGATATTGAGCAGAGGACCCGGCAGGTCGCTGGAACCCAGCACTGTCAGCCCATCCGGCTTATCGAGGTCCGCGGCGATCTTGGCCAGCCATCTGTTCGGTGCGCAACCGATGGAGCAGGTGATGTGCTCCCCAACGGCTTCACGCACGCGCTGCTTGATGCGTCCCGCGATTTCTTCGGGACAGTCCCGCTTTCCCAAAACGGCGGCAAGCTCGTCGATCGAGCAAATGACATCGATCGGCAATACGGAGAGCACCGCCACGACGACCCGCTGCTGTGTCCGCACGTACAGATCGGGCCGCTGCGGCACGAGAGCTAGCTGGGGACACAGCCGGCGAGCCTCGGCAATCGCAATCCCGGTCTTGACGCCGAATCTCTTGGCCTTCGCGTTGGAGGCTATCACACAGCTGTTGCGTGCATCTCGAAACGGTATGACTCCGACAGGACGGCTGAACAGGAGGGGGTCTGCCTGCTCCTCACAGGCCGCAAAGAAGCCGTCGAAATCGACGTAGAGACGCTCCGGCTTGGACGGCTTGCGCATAGATTCATATGGCGATCAAAAGACGAATATAGAGTACCAGAAATCATGTCGGAGAGGAAGTTTTCCGCAGGCTGCCGAAGGAGGGAAAACATGACATGCTCGCCTGCTCTTTCTTCGTCATCAAGGCCGGCAGTGGACGATGGTCACTGAAATAGGGGTCACTTCTCCATTGGTCAAGAATTGCACGCTAAGGCGCTAGGAGCGCTTCTTGGGGCGGAGCCAGCGGATCACTGAGGTACGGCTGACCCCGAGGCGCTTGGCGATTTCCCGCTTACTGAGCCCACCCTTGCGAAGCTGTTTCATTTCCGGCAGCAGCTTGCCGGCTGTCATTGGCCGCCCATGCGGTTTCCCGTCCTTTCTTGCTTGGTCGATTCCGGCCTTCACCCGGTCCCGCAAAATATCCCGTTCGAACTCCGCAAACACGGCCAGCATGCCGGCGAGCGCTCTGCCGCTCGGGGTCGTGAGGTGGCGGGTTCAGGCCAGCCGATCGAGTTACCGTCATCAGAATGTGGGGTTCGGGGCCAACCGCTCCATACCACAGCCCGGCCCGTAGCCGCCCCTGATGGTCGCGGCAACCCAAACTCCACTCGGCATCAATGGCAACCACAGCGCCGGTAGCTAGAGCCTGTGCAACCAGCGGACGCAGAGCCCCTAGCACGTCGGGGGCTACCTCATCCCGTGGACTCAGATACTCGTGGCCTGTTTCGATGGTGCGGTGGAGAAGATTTTGCATTATCCAACCCTCTAGGGATCAGTTGAACGGTGCAACCGAATGCCGGCGGAAAGGATCCTCGAGGAGGCGCTCGCGAACATCGGCCGCAGCCGGAATGCGCCCACGCCGCGCCGCCAGCTGTCGGCGCAAGCGGTCGAGATCCTCCACCAGGCGGGCGCGGCGATTCCCTTCCCACTGGAAAACCCCGCTGGCCGCCGTCTGCTCCAGACTCGCGATGAGAGCCTCCCGCGACACCGCTGCGGCGTTACCGACCCGCAGGCCCTTGAGAAACTCTGTCTTGCGCGGCGCTGACGCACACGGAAGAGTTTCTCAACCGCCTGGCGGTCGAGGTGGGTGGATTCGATGGACCGCAGGGCGCTGAGGATTTCGTCAAGTCGATGAAACCAGGCTGGTTGGGAGGTCATGGGGGAAGCTCCTCTTCTACTATACGTTAGGGAGCGATCCGGCATTATGGCCTGCCCGGGAGCGGCGGGAGAGGGGGTTGATCACGCATGATAACGGATATTATCATTCACTAAAAGAACCGCCCCCTGACCCAACACGCCCGACCATCCCCAAGCCCTCGTTCCCCTCCCCCAAAACACCCGCCAGAATGCCGTCCTTGCCCGCCATCGTGCGACGCGAAGGCATCCTGCTCAACCCCGCGCTCTCGGGTGCAAGGCGGCCGCCACGCCATCCCTCGAGGGCAAGACTCCGGAAATCTCCGTCCCGCAGGCCAGCCAGATCCCCGGCCGGGGCGACCTGCAGCAAGCCCTCGCTGACTACCTCGAGGCGGCAGGCCTGCAAGAGGCACCCAACGATACCCCTCCGTCCCGCACGGCGATCAGCAAGATCAGCCAGCTCACCCACAACGCCCTCCACGCCAACGACATCAGCCACATGATGAAGCGCCGCCTCAAGGACGGTTCCCTGCCCCGACGCGTTCGCCCCACTCCTTCCGCGCCGCCGTCATCACCGACCTGCTCAGCCAGGGCGTGCCGTTCGCAGGCCACGCCGACCCGCGCACCACCCGACTCTATAACCGGCGGTACAAGAAGGTCACGCGCAACATCGTGGAACGGATTTCGATCTTAAAGAAAACAGCCGTAATACGCCTGCCATCAATGAAACCTGCTGCGTCGAGAAGGGCAAGGTGACGACTTTGGCAACATCGGCAGTATGAGCAGCGAAGGCACCGCCCGTCCGTGATCTGAGAAAAACATTTCCCTGCCCTCTTGTTTTTTGCCCCCTACCTGTCGTACACTTTACTAGTAGGGTTTTCTACAACCCTGACAGAAGTAAAGTCTACAAGTATACTTCTCGGAAGCCGGCACATGCGGACCATCGCTCTGATTGCCCAGAAAGGCGGCACCGGCAAGACAACGCTTGCGTTGTCGCTGGCCGTGGCCGCCGAGCAAGTGGCCAAGGTGACCGTCATCATTGACCTCGACCCGCAGGCCACCGCCTGCAACTGGGCAGACCGGCGCAAGGCTGATACCCCGATCGTTGTCGACGCTCAGCCCGCCCGGCTTCCCAAGGCGCTCGAGAAAGCCCGGCAAGGCGGCGTTGAGCTGGCGATCATCGACACCCCTGCCCGGTCCGAACAATCTGCATTGGCTGCCGCTAGGTCGGCCGACTTGATCATCATTCCTTGCCGGCCCCAGATTTACGACCTGGAAACCGTGCCCAACAGTAGGGAGCTGATCGCTCTTGCTGGCCACACCCCTGTCCTGGTCGTCCTCAACGCTGTGCCCGCCCGCGGCGCGCGCGCCGACCAGACGCGCCAAGCCCTGACAGACTTTGGCCTGCCCGTGTGCTCCCCTACCCTCGGCCACCGCGCCGCCTTCGGTGATTCGGGCGTTCGCGGCCTTGCCGCGCTCGAACACGAACCGAGCGGCAAGGCCGCCGAGGAGATCAGACAAGTATACAAGTATATAAGTAGCTTTCTAGCCAAGCGGCGAAATGGAGAAGCAGCAAATGAGCAAAGCAGACTTGTCAGCAGCACTCGTTGATGCGGGCGGCGGCACCCGCCGCAAAGCCGGTCCCCAGCCCGTACGTGCTGCAAAGCGCGAGGCCGGCAGGGACGCAGGTGCGCAGCCGGGCAGGGCAGGGACCAAACCCATTACCGTTCACTATCCCCAAGAAGTTCGCGACCAGCTCAAGATTCTGGCTGTGGAGCAGGGGACTACGCTTCAGGCGCTAGTCGGCGAGAGTTTCAATATGCTCTTTGCCAAATACGGCAAGCCCGAGATCGCGCCGACCGAGCAGAAGGCCTAACATTGTGGACAACTGCAATTCACCCCTAGCCGCGAGCCTTTGCAGCTGGCCCCCTCCAGATTTCCTAATACTTTAGGAAAACCGAAACGCCAGAGTCGCCAAAAACGCTCAAACGCCGAGGTCCAGGTACAAAACAGGTACAGTGACTCTCGTCGTACTGAGCACGCGAAACAACAAGAGGACGCCCCTGCTTGCGTCCGAAACCGGGCTGGTCGTATCCTGAATCGAGACCTTCGATGCCCCAGAGGACCGAAGCGGTGTACAGCGACGGCGTTCTGAAACCCACGCGGGCGCTGAGCCTTCGCGATCAGCAGCGGGTCCGCCTCCTTGTCGAGCCCATCGACGCGCACCGTGCGGCACGACTGACGCGATGACTCGCATCCGAATCCTATGAATATCGTCCTCTCCTTCAGCGCGCTGTGCATCCTGCTGGTGGTCGGCAAGCTCCTGCGCGTCGAGATCCGCCTGTTCCAGAAGCTCTACCTGCCGGCCTCGGTGATCGGAGGCCTGCTCGGGCTGGTGCTCGTGCAGACCATCGGTGGCTCCCTGCCCGCAGCGACGATGGCGGGGTGGAATCAGCTGCCGGGATTCCTCATCAACATCGTGTTCTCGGCCCTCTTCCTGGGCGTCTTCATTCCGCCGATCAGACGCATCTGGGGGATCGCCGGGCCGCAGTTGGCGTACGGCCAGATCGTCGCCTGGGGCCAGTACGTCGTGGGCCTCGGGGTGGCGATCGTGTTACTGACGCCGGTGTTTGGCGTTCCGGGGGCCATCGGCACCATCATTCCGGTCGGCTTCGAGGGAGGGCACGGCACGGCCGCTGGTCTGGAACCGGTCTTCGATGCCTATGCTTGGCCCGAGGGCAGGGATCTGGCTCTCACCTCGGCGACCTGCGGCGTCCTGTTCGCCATCATTGTCGGGATGGCGCTCGTCAACTGGGCGGCGCGCCGAGGCCACACCCGGCAGCTGAAACGCATTGAGGACATGCCCGAGAGCAGTATCGTCGGCGTCTACGACCCAGCTGAGCGGCCGAGCGCCGGGAGCCAGACCGTGTCGGCGGCGTCAATCGACAGCCTCGGCTTCCATCTTGCCATCATCGGTCTCGGTGTCTTTATCGGTTACCTGATCCACGGCGGCCTGGTACGGGTCGAACTCCTGGTGCGACCGCCGAGCACCGACGGCCGCGCCTTCTTCGACACTTTCCCCCTCTTTCCACTGTGCATGATCGGTGGCTTGGTGGTGCAGCTCTTCTTCGCCAACTTCACTAAACGCAATCCGCTCGACCATCGCCTCATGCAGCGCCTCTCGGGCACCGCCATGGATTTCCTGGTGGTGGCCGCGATCTCGACCATCAACGTGGAGGTGGTGCTGGGAGGGCTCGTGCCCTTGGCGATCCTGGTCGCTGCCGGGGTACTGTGGAACGTCTTCTGCGTGATGTGGTTGGCACGCCGCCTCCTGCCAGCGGATTCGTGGTTCGAGCGCTCGATCGCCGAGATGGGGCAGTCCATGGGCGTCACCGCCACCGGGCTCCTGCTGTTGCGCGTCGTCGATCCCGAAGGCGACACCGATGCGACCTCGGCCTTCGGCTACAAGCAGCTCATGCACGAGCCGTTCATGGGCGGCGGGCTGTGGACCAGCGCCGCCATTCCGCTGGCGCTGGCCTACAATCCGGTGTTGGTATTCGGCATCAGCGCCGGAGCGGTGGCGCTCTGGCTGTTGGTATGGGCGCTGCTCTTTCGCGGACGGCTCGGCCTCGGTTGATCGCGTCCCGCCTGCACTCCGATCGATCTCGGCTTGCCACGCGTAACACGACCGTCCGGGCGGAGCGTGGCCGCCTGATCGGCGCTAGTTCTTTCTCAAGGGGCGTTAGGTCGGGCTTGGAGCTTGTCTTTGAGGATGTGGGAGAATTGGCAGGCTGATTGGAAGGAAGCATGATGTCTCGGATTTCACACTTCTCACGGATTCTCCTTCTTCTAACGCTTGCTCTGCTGCCTCGATTGGCCCAAGCTCAACGGATCGGGCCGCTGGGTCCGACCGACCGACAGCAATCCAAGGCGCTTTCAACCGAGCGCACGGCGGCGCCCCGACCGCCCAGCCTGCAACTGAGCCTTCCATCGCCCGCCGCGGTTGCTCTACCGCCGTTGGGTCCCAACGATTTGCAGCGTTTGCAACCGCAAGAGGGCCGGCCCCCCCCTCATCGGCGTCCACCGTCGGTTGCCAGCGGGGGCGGTCACGCGGAGCTTCTCCGGGGGGGCGGTCAAGACGACCGCCGAGGGAGCGTGGCAATCGACCGCGGTCGGACGCCTCTGGCGTCTAAGCGGAGCGTCCGGCGCGACGGGCGCGCGCTGAGCGCCATGGGGACGGGAATCTATTCGCAACTCCCAGCGGGGCAGAGCGGGCTCGGAGGGCGCCCCAAGACAAAACCCCCTGCCGGAGACGCCAGGGGGTCGTGTCACTCAGCCGATTGCTTCGGAGCCAGCCCCGTCGCCTCGGCCTTGGGCATGGAGCACCGGCGCGACCCGGCCCTCCACAACCACTACCCTACCACTGCCTCTCGAGCCACCCGGCCAAAACCGGACATTTCTACTTGGCAACGAATAGGACATTTCTACTTGGCGTTGACAGCAAGTTCGAGACGCGGCCCAGTGGGCAGCAGAAACTTGGCGCTCGCCCAGCGTCGAAACGAGCAGGTACTCGAACATGACCTCGAAGAAGACCCTGTATTTGGCAAATCCGTACGGCTTCTCCCCACAGCAGCGAGGGGGGCCGTTGCAGGAACTTGTGGTGACTCTGGAGTCGCTGGGTGCCGAAGTCTGGGAGCCGTTCGCCCGCAACAACCAGATCGACCGGGCGGGACCGGGCTGGGCGTACCGGGTCGGGCAGGCCGATCTCCGGGACGTGCGAAAGGCCGACGGGCTGTTCGCGGTGGTCAACGGCTGTCCCCCGGACGAGGGGGTTATGGTCGAGCTGGGCTTGGCGATCGCCTGGGAGAAGCCGGTATTCCTGTTCCGGGACGATTTTCGCCGTTGCACCGACAGCGACACCTATCCGCTCAACCTGATGCTGTTCACGGGCCTGCCGGAGACTGACTGGCAGGCCTATTGGTACGGCTCGATCGAGGAAATTATCGATCCCGGCAAGGCACTCGCGCGCTGGCTAAAGAAGGACGCGTTGCCGTTCCGTTAGACCTATCCATACCTAATGGTCGGCGTTTAGCCTGCGGCCTACAAACCCTCGTCCAGATAATAGCCGGCGGCGACCAGGATCGGCAGGCCATAGGCCACGACCCTCTTGACGAAAGTCACCTTGTTCTGCATCATTCCGCTGGCGGGATTACGTGCCGAGTAGTACAGGAAGGTTTCCCCGAACGCGTCGCCGACGCTCACCACATCCCCGGCACCGCTTCCGCTGCTATGAAGCGCCCGTTCTTCGGGGCTTGGGCCTCGGGAACGACTGCCCAGTCATGGCCAAAAGGTATAGTTTTTGGACATACCGTTAGCGCATGTCCAAACGCCTGAAAACACTGCCTGCTTCAACCCCCGATCCCAAAGGGGTTTTTGGACAGGGGGCAAAAGCGCTTCGTGTCGGGCTCTACGCTCGAGTCTCCACCCACGACCAGAAGACACTCCCCCTGCAGTTCGCTACGATGCGGGACTATGCCGAGAAGAGGAGTTGGACCATCGTCGTCGAAGTTCAAGACGTGGGGTCCGGAGCCACGACCCGGCCCCAGCGGGAGGCCCTTCGAAGCAAGCGCTTCGTTCCACCCCTCCAACGTGCCGATGCCGGCTGGTATCTTCATAGAGGCCTTTACTCTCCTCAATCCGAGTCAGCCGGGCGAATTTAAACCATCGCCCTACGATCAACTTATGAGTCACTCCGTCCGCAGCCATCTTCGCCTTGAGATTGATGCGTACGACGATATCATCCGCAAGTTCATCCCAGGCTACGAAGAAGGATTGACCAGGGCCGCAAACGAAATCGCCGGTGCCCGCCCAACCCTGGTGCTTGACCTCGGCGCGGGAACGGGCGCCTTGGCCGAAGCGATACTGGAACATGAACGCGTCGGTTCCGTTGAAGCTATCGACATCGATCCGGAGATGCTGGCCCAAGCGCGCATCCGGCTCAAGCGATTTGGAACCCGCGCGCGTTTCCGCCGCCGTTCGTTCGATGCGCCGCTCCCCGAATGTGACGCCGTGGCCGCTTCCCTGGCCCTGCACCACGTTCCCACCATCGAACGGAAACTCGCTCTGTATGAACGCATTTACCGGGCGCTCCGCCCCGGCGGCGTATTCGTGAACGCCGACGTGGCCATCAGCGCACACCCGGTCGCGCGCGAGCGGTCCTACCGCCTATGGGCCGCCCACCTGGTTTCGTACGGCATCGACGAACAGCGTGCCTATGAACACTTCGACGAGTGGTCGGCGGAGGACACCTACTTTCCAGTCGACGACGAACTCGTTGCCATGCGCGAAGCTACATTTCATGCTGAATGTATCTGGCGGGATTGCCCAAACACCCTGCTGGTAGGACGCAAGAAGTGAGCTTCTTAGCGGACAATTTTGTGCGTTTCGTGTCATGACCCTTGTAGGGAGACAGCCTCATCGTGCCCCACCGTACCGTGTCCGTTTGCCGTCGAGCACGAAAAGCATCGCCAGCAGTACGGTAACGTAGGACGGGGCGACAGAAGTGACCAGCCCTTCGTAAAGGGTGATGGTCACCCAACCCTCGACTCTTATTTCTATAGGGGCCAGTCGCGAAGCAGCCGCTCAGTCTCCTCTGAATGGGCGGATTCGTCGCGCACCATGTCTTCGAGCTGAACGGCCAAGCCCTTGTCCCCTAGGTCTTCTGCCTGCTTGGCCCGTGCCGTATAATCCTTCGTCGCCTGTTGCTCGGCTGCCAGAACCTGCTCGACCATCTCCTTGTTCGTTGCGGCTACCGGAACCGGTCGGGCTGTTGTTGTCGGCTCGCCACCGAGAGCCACGATCTTGTTCGCTAGGTACTGCGCGTGCATCTGCTCATCGGCCACTTCGCCAAGAAAAAACTGTGCCAGTTGCGGCCTGTAGGGGCCGGTAACCTTCGCCGCATACGTCAGATACTGGATGATCGCACCTAGTTCCCCAGCAAGATCTTCATTCAGGCTTTTGATCATCTCTTCCTTCGTCATGCTTCGCTCCGTTCTTGTCTTATCTACTCGTACTCGCCCCACTCATCGTACCCCTACGGGAAGAATCTCAAGCAGATCGTGTGCTCCTTACGCTAACGCGCGTTCCGGGACAGATCTCATTTTTACCTAACCCGGCGGGTCTGGGAACCAAAGGTCTGTTCATGGACGATTTTGATAGTGGTCCTGACCTCATCGCTGTTCGGCGAGATAATTCCACCCGGCACGGTAGACGGCGGGGATCGCAATAGCCGCCAATGTGCTTGCGCCGTTTGCGTCCACTGCGCGGGCGGGCAGCTCTGAACCCCCTCCTCTTCTACTGCCCAGCATGCACTTGCGGTGTTGGCCCCTCAACTCAGCTTCACTAAGACATCGAGCGTCATGCCAAACGCGTCGGCGATCCGGGACAGCAACGCAGTAGAGCCGGATTTGATGCCGCGCTCGATCTCGGAAAGATAGCTCGCGGCGATTCCCGTCCTGGCAGCGCCAATCATGGACTGTACCCGATTCCCCGGACATTGCCGAACTCAAGGCAGACGTCAGCGCCCTCAAAACCGAGATACAGGCGGGGAGGTCGTGATATGGCACGATAAAGTATGTTATCGTGCCATGTCTCAGGATCGCCCGGTTTCGTCTTCTTGAACCCCCTTTCCCTCGCCACGGATGATTGCAGATCGGTCCTCGCCGTCAAGGGTTCGCTGCGCCGCTTCGCGCCCTGGACGGCTGCGGGCCGATCCGGGAGACGTGGCTGTTTACGAGGGAAAGGGGATGTCCCGGCGTCCGCCGGCCCAGATCAGCGAGTGCGCACGTCTAATCCGCGCCTCGAGTTCGATTGCCGGCACGGGTTTGATGTCCGTGTCACCCCCCGCGACAACTAGGGTGTACTACGGCGCGTCTCCGTACTGCTTGGGCAAAGCCTCGCGCGCCCCGATCTGGTTCTTGACGCGTTCGCCGGGTGGATATCCAGCGATGTCGAAGATGACGCTCTTGCGGCCCTCGTCGACGAGTGCAAGTTGCACAAACGAGCGGTTTCGCAACGACCCGACACCGAACTGGTTTTCAAGGGCTTGGGGGTTGCGAAACGGTATTGCAGGAGAGATTCAATTGGCGATAGTTTTTTGCAACGCCGTCCGCGAGGCGGTCATCCAGGCGCTGCGCCGGGAAGGGACGCCCCACCACCACAACCCCGCCCCGGATGGAAAGCACAACTGAGGTAATATCTAAAGGCCATGAAGAACCAAGGACGTTATCGCCACTTGCGCGTGGACTGGGTGGGCGAGTCCTGCAGCGAGTCGATCACGCTGTGCGGCGTCGAGGGTGAAGACATCGGGACTGGACAGACACTGTGCCCCGACTGCGCCCAGGTCGCCGATGCTCTTCACGTTTGTGGGTTGGGACCGGAGAGTCTAAGAGAGTTATTTGACACGCTCCGGGTGATCGGTCCTTCCGAGGTAAAAGCGAAGATGGAGGCGCTTCGAGTTCTGGGGGTGCGGATGGATATGCAGGAGCGCTCGCAACTCAACTAACAGAGTGTCTCGACGGGCGTCTGCGCAAGCCCCGCCTGGGGTTTCCTCTAGCGGCGCTTCCCGCTCGCTCTTGAATCCCCTTTCCCTTGTCGCGGATGATCTCGGATCGGTCCTCGCCGTCAAGGGTCCGCTGCGCCGCTTCGCGCCCTGGACTGCTGCGGGCCGATCCGAAGGGATGGCTGTTTATGAGGGAAAAGGGGGGGTTCGGGCCGTGGGGCGCGAGGGCGAGTTGCTAAGCGTATGATAAACGGCCATACCAGCCGCCTTGAGCCGCAGCCGAGGGGCGCTGTCACCCGCAGGGCCGTAGCGCAGCGTAGGAGCCGCGCCGGCGGCTTGACTCGCCCCCTTGACGAAGGCTATCTCCGGGGTTCTGTTTTCAGGGTTTATTCCTTCGAGGGATGGTTTTGGTCTTTGGTTTTTGATTTGGGGATCTGGGGTATGCACTTGACTCCCGAAGCCCCAAGGTCTAGTATCCGGGCTCTGGAGGACTATTCGCGCACGCTGGGGAGTTTCAAGAGCGCTTCGCCTTCAGGTTTCAAAGTCAACCGCTGCCGTCCCCCCGCGGGGCGCAATGAGCGGCGGCTATAGGACCCACGACCGCTGCCCGATGGCCCCTCGAGGGTGCGGTCGCCGCAGTCGCCGACCACAAGGTGTGGGGTCGTCGGGAGTCAAGTGCATACCCCGACTGAGTATTTCAACAGTTGATGCCATCGGAACCTTGCGCTGCTACCATGAGCGTCGAAAGCTCTCGGAGCAAGAGGAGGAAGATCGATGAACCCCATGTCGCTGCCATTGGCGCTCCGCGCCGGTTTCCTCTTGCTGAGCACAGGCTTGCTCGTTCTGCTTTGGGAAGGCGAATCCACCGCCGGAATCCCCGTCGATGCTTCCGACCCCGACGAGGCCTTCGTTGTCCAGACCGGCAAGCCTGTCGGCAAGCTCTCGTTCCAGATCATCGATGCCTCCGCCCACGTCTCGCTCCCGGCCCGGCTGTACTTTGCTTATGCAGACGGGCGCGAGGAAGAGCCGGTTGTCGGCCGTTTCAAGAACTTCATCGTCACTCCCTCCGGTAGAGAAGTGAAAACAATTCCCACCGGGGAGTACGACGTCTACATCACGCGCGGCACCGAGTACAGCCTCAATCATCACAAGATTTCGATCGTGGAGGGCAAGACGACTCACATCGATTCGCGGCTAGCTCGCGTGGTGGACACGTCGGGCTTCATCTCGTCGGATTTTCATCTCCATCTTCAGTTCGAAATGCGCGACGGGGCGATGGTATCGGCCGCCGAAGGTATCGACCTGTTGACTGCCACCGACCACAACATCCTGAAGGACTATGCTCCCTTCATCGAGTCGCTAAACTTGGAGCGCTTCATGAAGTCTGTCGTCGGCTCGGAGCTCGACACGGCTTTCGGTCACTTCAACAGTTTTCCGCTGAGTGCCGACCGCTGGAGCAGCCGCACGTTTCGGCACGCCATACGGACGCCGGCCGAGTTCTTCCGGATCGTTCGACAGGACCCGGGAGAGCAGATCATCCAAGTCAACCATCCGCGCCGCTGGGAGCCGAATCCGACGAGTGGCTATTTCGACCAACGCCTGAACGCAGAGACGGGCGAAGCCGGGTACCCGTACTTCGACGGCGGTTTCGACAGCTTCGAGATCTATAACTCAGGCGGCGACAAGAAGGACGGCCATATGGGGCGGACTGCTTTGGTCGAACAGAAGCTCACGGACTGGTACGGCTTCCTGAACCGAGGCATTCTCGCTGCCGGGGTGGCCAATAGCGACGCTCACCGCTACCCGGAGCAGCTGCCCGGCTACCCGCGCAACTACGTGGTTTCCGATACCGACAAGCCCTGGGAGATCGACCCCGAGGAGGTCGTCACCGCCATCAAGAGGCGGAACGTCACGGGTTCTGGCGGGCCGTTCATCCGATTCACCGGGAACGGCGAACCGGTCGGTTCGGTGGTCTCGGATCTCGACGGCAATGTGTCGCTACGCATCGAAGTGCAGGCGCCGCATTGGATTCCGGTGGAGCGCGTCGAGGTAATCCGCAACGGCGAGCTGCTGCAGACCTATCCGGTTTCAGCGCCGGAAGAAGACAAGCCTTGGCACTTCGCTGCTGAGATGATCGTAAAGCCGGAACGGGACTCGTGGTATCTGGTGCTGGCGACGTCCGATCAGCGCTGGTCGAAACCATTCACTCAGTTCAGCTCGTTCTCGTTCACCAACCCGATCTTCGTCGATGTCGACGGCAACGGATATTTCGATGCGCCGAACGGCGGGTATTCATTGACGCCGACGGATGACTAGGGCCGGCGTCTAGATTCTCAGGTCCCCCCAAGGATAACGTGCTCTCGGCGAAGACAGTCGCTGCGCACGATCTTCTCTCTGATCAGTAGCCAAGAGCAGGAATGCCGAGCCGCCTACTCCGGTTCCCGACAAAGGTCGTGTTGAGGACAAGCCATGTTCAAGCGGGGCTCGGCTGCGAGAGAAATACGGGTAGTCAACTTGCCGGGACGGATAGTTATCACCCACGACAACGGTGGCTGGGCTTTGAACTTGAACGACGAAAGAGGAGTACTTACTCTGGACGAGAATCCCGAGACCCGGACAGCGGCTATCCCGGCTTTAACTTCGACCGTGGGACCTGGCCTCACGGCGAAACCGGACCGGCGTTGATCCACGGAGCGTTGTTTGGACCCTAGATCAAGGCTTGGAGCAATCGCCATAGCCGCGCGTCCGGCGGATAAATGGCGGGATCTCTTGTTCCGTTCAGTAATGGCCAGCTTGGAATGATTCAGGCTTCTCCGACCCCTGCCGGACACTCTTCCCCCGGACGGATCGGCGACTCTCGTATCGAAGCAAAGCTATAATCCGAATCGAGGTCCGTGCTGATGAAAGCCCCTTCGACAAAGCTCTCCCGCGAGTTCGCGCGCCGTCAGCTTCTGGCTTTCGCCGGGGCTGGTCTGGTATCCGCCTGCGGTGGCGGCTCTACGCTAGGGGTTGGCGACCGTGCTACCGGGGGACGAAAAGTCCTCTACGTCGTTGTGGATGGCCTGGGCCCGGATTACTTGCGTCTCAGCGACACGCCCAACCTCGACCGCATGATCCGCGAGGGCAACTATCGCGAAGGATCGGGCGTGATCCCTTCGGTCACCAACGTCAACAACGCGTCGGTAGCGACCGGGAGCTTCCCGGACGAACATGGCATCACCACCAACTACTACTTTGACCGCGCCCAGGGCCAGGGCGTGTTCATGGAGACGCCGGACTTCCTGCTGCGGCCGACGATTTTGGAGAAAACGACCGAGCGCGGCCTGAAGGCCGGGCTGATCTCCTCCAAAGAGAAAATCCGGAAGCTTTTATCGCGCGGCGCGACCCTGGCCACCTCGGCCCAGGAGCCCTCTTCCGAGATTGTGGCGGCGGTCGGCCCCACGGAGAACATCTACTCCCCGGAGGTCAACTACTGGTCGCTACGCGTGGCCGCTCACATGCTGGACGAACTCGATTTCGATTTCGTTTACCTGGCGACGACCGACTACATGATGCATACGTATCCGCCGGAGGACTCCCGCTCCCTCGGGCACATGCACATGCTCGACCAACTGCTGGGAGAAATCGTCGATACTCATCCGAAGCTTGAGGTGTATTTAACGGCTGATCACGGCATGTCGGTGAAAAACGAGGGCATCGACCTTGCGCAGGTTCTCGCGGCCGAGGGCGTCGAGGCCGAGGCCGTCCCCATCATTCGGGACCGCCACGTAACGCACCACAAGAACCTCGGTGGCGCCTGCTACATCTACCTGCGGGAGCCGGCCGATTACGAGAAGGCGCACGGGATTCTCAAGCAAACCGAAGGAATCAACGAGATCTACAGCCGCGCTGAGGCCAGCGAAAAGTTCCGGCTGCATCGGGACCGCATCGGCGACATCTTCCTGTTAGGAAAGCAGCACGTCGCCTTTGGCGCGCTGGAGAAAGCACGCGAGGCGGTCAGCGTGCGCTCTCACGGCTCGCGCTTCGAGTCCACCGTTCCCATCCTCGCCTACGGGGCGCCGGAGCCGCCCGAGCCTTACGAGCGCAACCTCGACCTCGGGCGTCTATTCACGTGGGAGGCTTGAAGGCCGCGCCAAGATCCGGACCAAACGGTTCGCATCCGAACGGTGGTAGGGGCACGCCAGGGAACGGATCATCGGAAAGTCGCCTCAAGCTGGCTCACATGAAACGCCGTGGTGGGTCCGCGCTTGCTGGCTAGCGTTGACCCTCGGACCTGGGGTGGCAGGTTTGTAGCTGGCATACCCATGGAAGGCTTCGCAAGGCACCATCCCCGCCGGCTGTTGAGGTTAGCTGTCGCGATATCGGGTACGCATGAGCTTACACCCGCTGAAGCGCGTCGGAACGTCGTTGGGGCGGTCCCGAACCGCCATAGGGCAGCGCCCTGGAAGAAAAAAATCTGTCTGATGGACGGATCGGTTGTTATCACCATCAATCCGTAACGGGGTAGAATCGGACCGGCATGATCGGCCAGACCATCTCCCACTACCGCATCACCGAGAAGCTCGGTGAAGGCGGTATGGGCGTCGTCTATAAGGCCGAGGACACCAAGCTGGAACGGCCCGGCTCTGCCGACCTCGCCCGACAGTTGGTCCTGCAGTGACGTTTGCTGTACGCTAGTGTAGTGCACCATAAATAATGTAACTTATATTGGCTTCCCATCGTCTCTATTAACAGGAGGCATGGGATGCGAAGAGCACAACCAGTAACTTTGAACACAGCGCAATGCAAGCAGTTGGACCGCTACGCGCGCGGCCGCCAAGTCGCCGTTCGTCTCGCCCTGCGAGCCAGGATTGTCCTGCTGGCCGCCCACGGTCTTGAGAATAAGCAGATCGCCGCACAGCTCGGTGTCTCGCGGCAGTTGGTGGCCCGCTGGCGCACGCGCTTTCTCGAAAGCGGCATCGCCGGCATTGCAAAAGACGCCCCACGGCCCGGTCGTACACCTGCCGTCTCGAAGCAGAAAGTACAGCAGATCATCCACAAGACCACCCGCGAGAAACCGTCCAACGCCACCCACTGGAGCCGCCGCACCATGGCCGCCGCGGCCGGCGTCAGCGCTTCCACCGTGGGACGGATTTGGCGCGCCCATGGCCTCAAGCCCCACCGCGTCAAGACCTTCAAGCTCAGCAATGACCCGCGTTTCGCCGAGAAACTCGACGACATCGTCGGACTCTATCTCAATCCGCCTGAGCATGCTCTGGTTCTCTCGCTCGATGAGAAGTCCCAAATCCAAGCCCTCGATCGCACCCAACCCGGCCTGCCGCTCAAAAAGGGACGCGGCCAAACGATGACCCACGATTACAAGCGCAACGGCACGACCACCCTGTTTGCGGCGCTCAACACTCTTGACGGCAGCGTGATCGCCGAGTGCATGCCCCGACACAGCCACCAGGAATGGTTGCGCTTCCTGCGCTTAATTGACCGCCGCACTCCCAAGGACAAACAGCTTCATCTCATCGTGGACAACTATGCCACCCACAAGCATGCCGCTGTGAAGCGTTGGCTCGATCGTCACCCGCGCTTCCACATTCATTTCACCCCGACCTCGGCGTCGTGGCTGAACATGGTCGAGCGATTCTTTCGCGATCTCACCGTCAAGCGCCTGCGCCGCGGCGTGTTTCGCAGCGTGGACGAGCTCGTCGCCGCCATTGACGACTACATCGCCCAGCACAACGAGCATCCCACGCCCTTCATCTGGACCGCGACCGCCTCCGACATCCTCGAGAAAGTCAAGCGCGGACGTTGCCGCCCTGCATAAGGTGCAATCTGCTTGACGCACTACACTAGGGTATCCCTCACGCCCCTGAATCATCAGAAGCCTTAAAAAACCCCGGATAGCCTCCGCCAAGGGGCGAGTCAAGCCGCTGGCGCGGCTCCTACGCTGCGCTACGGCCCTACGGGTGACAGCGCCCCTCGGCTACGGCTCAAGGCGGCTGGTATGACCGAAAGGTTCCCTTTCGGCCCGTCCAACGCGGCCCGAACCACCCCTTTTCCCTCGTGAACAGCGCGTCTCTTCAGATCGGCCCGCAGCGGTCCAGGGCGCGAAGCGGCGAAGCGTACCCTTGACGGCGAGGACCGATCTGGAATCATCCAGGGCGAGGGGAAAGGGGGTCGGCTGTAGAAGGGGTTGGACAAACGGGCTTTGAAGGAGCTAGTGAATCGGGCGGCGAGACATTTCCGCAACATCTTCGCCGCCGCGATCCTGGCGCTCCGCCCGTAAACGGGCAACCTCGGCGCGAAGCTCGGCTACCTCACCCGCTAGACCGGATTGAGGGGCAGCGGTCAACCGCTGGGGCTACAAGAGCCTTTGCTGGCTTCGCGGCTCGTGGGGCGCTCCGCAACCAGCGGCGAAAGCCCCAAAAGCCAAACACGAAGACAAACATGCTTACGAAGGCAGCCTGGATGGAATCTCCGCCGGTGCGGACCCAGAGGATGAGGACGGCGCTAGATACGCACGGCACAAGAACGAATCCCACGCTGGCGATAACAAGCGCGTGTAGTAAGCCGCGCTCCGGGTGGCGCATACGGTTGACGATCCAGAGCGCGATGAGAACCGGGATAGCGAACATGCCAGCGACGATCACGGCGTCGTGCGTGGCGTCCCTGATGCTGTCGATGAGTCGTTGGGTTTGGTTCATGGTGTCTCCTTCGATGGTTTGCTGTGTTTTCCCTTCACCAAGGGAAGAGGGAGAACCACAAACCAGAGTAGGAGACTAGAGCGAGCGCGGGGCGACGGGCAAGGACCAGATAAGACAACGCGAGTGACAGACGCTGAAAGCGAGCGAAGCGTTCTGGCGCGAGAGTTGCCCTGGGACGCCGCCAACGGCGGGCCGCTGTGAGCGGAAAGGCACCACAAGCAAACACTCAATCGAAGCGGGAAGAAAAAGAACAAGCGCGGCGAAGCGAACGGCTCCGCCGCGCCCTGGCGCGGTTGCCCGCTAGGACTCGTCCACCTGAACCTCCGGGAGTTCTGCTTCTGCCGGAAGCTGGAAGAGGCGCGTGTGGGCGAAGTCGGCCACTTTCGCAAGCACCAACAAATCGTTGCGCCCGAAGCTCTGCGTGCTCTTCCATTGATCGCCGTCTTTGTAGAGGCGGGAAAAGGTGACATTGTGCCTCGGCTGTTCGTCGGTTCCATTGCGCCAAATCGTAGCCTTGACGCGACCGATCCGGATTTCATCAACGGGTTTCTGGTTTGCCATAATGTTTTTCCTCCTAAAGAGTTAAGGGTTTGTGAGCGTTTTTCGCTCACCCGCGAATGGCGGAAGTGGGGTATCCATTTGACTCAGGTGACCACAACATACTGTGGTTGGCCATTGGCGGCCCCCGGAAAGGCTTGCCGATAGCACCACGTTTCCAAGCCTGCGATGGCCATGGCGCGTGCGTAATCCTTGATCGGCCCGAAACGCAGCCTCGTGGCCCAATTGCCTGCAGACCGGCGTCTGGCGCCCCAGGGTGCATTCTGGGTGCAGTGTGCTGGCGTCCATGGATCGACCAAACCACAACGCCTAGGGGCTACCTGAGTCAAGTGGATACCCCATTGGCGGAAAACGCCCAAACCCTGACGCGGTAGGAAAGCGCCGCCCGCGCCGGTGACGGGCAGGGCCGACAAAAGCAAGGTTGAGTGACAGACGCCGAAGGCGAGCAAAGCGTTCTGGCGCTGGCCTTGCGT